>MDHJ01000001.1 GCA_002150995.1 Clavibacter michiganensis
ATGTCCGACCGCTCCGACCCGACGCACGCGATCTGGCAGAAGGTGCTCGCCGCCCTCACCGCGGACGACCGGATCACCCCGCAGCTGCACGGGTTCATCAGCCTCGTGGAACCCAAGGGCGTCATGACCGGCACCCTCTACCTCGAGGTCCCCAACGACCTCACCCGCGGCATGCTCGAGCAGCGCATCCGCGTCCCCCTCCTCAACGCCATCGGCTCCCTCGACGAGGCGGCCGGCGTCAGCAACTTCGCCATCGTGGTCAACCCCGAGATCGCGCAGGACGCCTTCGCCCAGCACCCCGAGCCGGCGGCCGAGCAGCCGTACATCGAGACCCCGACCATCACCGCGCCGACGGACAACCCCGGGCTCCCGGCGTCGCCGTCCCGCGGCGACTCCCGCCTCAACCCGAAGTACGGCTTCGACACCTTCGTCATCGGCGGATCCAACCGCTTCGCCCACGCCGCGGCCGTCGCGGTCGCCGAGGCGCCGGCGAAGGCGTACAACCCCCTCTTCATCTACGGGGACTCCGGCCTCGGCAAGACCCACCTCCTGCACGCGATCGGGCACTACGCGATCAGCCTCTACCCCGGCATCCGCGTGCGGTACGTGAGCTCGGAGGAGTTCACCAACGACTTCATCAACTCGATCGCCAACAACCGGTCGTCGCTGTTCCAGTCGCGCTACCGCGACAACGACATCCTCCTGATCGACGACATCCAGTTCCTCCAGGGCAAGGACTCCACGCAGGAGGCCTTCTTCCACACCTTCAACACCCTGCACGACCACAACAAGCAGGTGGTCATCACGAGCGACCTGCCCCCGAAGCACCTCACGGGCTTCGAGGACCGCATGCGGTCGCGCTTCGAGTGGGGCCTCATCACCGACGTGCAGGCGCCGGACCTCGAGACCCGCATCGCGATCCTCCGCAAGAAGGCGCAGAGCGAGAAGCTGCAGGTGCCGGACGACATCCTCGAGTACATGGCCACGAAGGTCACGTCGAACATCCGCGAGCTCGAGGGCACCCTCATCCGGGTCACCGCGTTCGCGAGCCTGAACAAGACCCCGGTCGACCTCGCGCTCGTGCAGACGGTCCTGAAGGACCTCATCACGCTCGACGAGGACAACGTCATCGCACCGGTCGACATCATCAACCACACCGCGAGCTACTTCAAGCTCACCGTGGACGACCTCTACGGGTCCTCGCGGTCGCAGGCCGTTGCCACCGCCCGTCAGATCGCGATGTACCTGTGCCGGGAGCTGACGAACCTGTCGCTGCCGAAGATCGGGCAGCTGTTCGGCAACCGCGACCACACGACCGTCATGTACGCGAACAAGAAGATCACCGAGCTCATGAAGGAGCGCCGCTCCATCTACAACCAGGTGACGGAGCTCACGAGCCGGATCAAGCAGAACCACCGCTACGGCAAGATGTGACGCCCGCGTCGCGCATCACCGCCCGGTGAGCGCGGCCGAGCACGCACCAGGGGTCGGACCGTCGGGTCCGGCCCCTTCGTCGTCCCCGGCAGCTGCGGATGCGCGTCAGGACCGCCGCCGAGCGTCCACGTCCCCGGGCTCCATGTCTCCGGGGTCCACCGCATGTGTCCCGAGCGACCGGACCAGGCTTCTGCGGCTGCGTCGGGCTGATCGGCACCGCACCGATGAGCCGCGAGAGCGTGCGCCAGCGTCTGCTCGAGAGCCGGGGAACGCGCCACATGACCGAGGCTGCGGCGTTCCCCACAGTGTGCACAGAGTGTGGATAACTGTGGAGAACCGCCGGAGCCGTTGTGGGTTCGCGGAGGCCGCCTGTGGAACCGGCTCGCCCGCGTCGACGTCGTTCCGCCGAGTCCCCAGCCCGTTCCACACCCGTCCCACAAGTTCCAGACGTGTAGTTCCCGCTCGATCGCCGGGGATCCGGGAGTTGTCCACAGATTCCACAGCGGTTAAGACTGTTGTCCTTAAAACCCTTCATTGGATGTCGCCCAAGAACCTCAGGGGTGTGGACGGATCCGCGGTCCCGGCCGCCCCTCACGGCACGGCTAGCATTGACCGACAAATCTTCCGCTCATCGAGGGGTCCACAACGTGAAGTTCCAAGTCAACAGGGACGTCTTCAGCGAGGCGGTCTCGTTCGCCGTCAAGCTCCTGCCGCAGCGGACGACCCTCCCGATCCTCAGCGGGGTGCTCATCGAGGCGACCGAGGACGGACTGACGCTGTCGTCGTTCGACTACGAGGTCTCGGCGCGCACGCAGATCCAGGCCGACATCGAGGAGGCCGGCCGCGTCCTCGTCTCCGGACGCCTGCTGGCCGACATCGCGAACCGGCTCCCGAACGCCCCGGTGCGGTTCACCACCGAGGACTCGAAGATCACGGTCTCGTGCGGATCCGCGCACTTCACGCTGCTCAGCATGCCCGTGGAGGAGTACCCGACCCTGCCGCAGATCTCCGAGCAGTCGGGCCTGCTGCCGGCGGAGCAGTTCGCCGCCGCTGTCGCGCAGGTCGCCGTCGCCGCGTCCCGCGACGACGTGACCCCCGTCATCACCGGCGTCCAGCTCGAGGTGGGGGAGACCAGCCTCGGCCTCATCGCCACCGACCGCTACCGCGTGGCGGTCCGGGAGATCGACTGGGACGGCGGCGACTCCACGACGGACGGCACCAGCCGCACCGCGCTCGTGCCGGCGCGCACGCTGCAGGAGATCGGCAAGACGTTCGGGCACAGCGGAACCATCTCCGTCGCCATCACCGACACCGACGACCGCCAGCTCATCGCCTTCAGCGCGGACCGGAAGACCGTGACGTCGCTGCTCATCCGCGGCAACTTCCCGCCGGTCAAGCGCCTCTTCCCCGACACGGTCGACAACTACGCGGTCATCAACACGGCCGACCTCATCGAGGCCACCCGCCGGGTCCAGCTCGTCCTCGAGCGCGAGGCCGCACTTCGCTTCACCTTCACCATCGACGGCCTCACCCTGGAGGCCATCGGCTCCGAGCACGCGCAGGCATCGGAGAGCATCGACGCCCTCCTCACCGGCGTGGACACCGTGGTCTCGCTCAAGCCGCAGTTCCTGCTGGACGGCCTCGGCGCCGTCCACTCCGAGTTCGTCCGCCTGTCGTTCACGAAGACGGACAACCCGAACAAGCCCGGTCCGGTGCTGATCACCAGTCAGTCGTCGAAGGACCAGGCTGGAGCAGACAACTACCGGTACCTGCTGCAGCCCAACCTGCTGCTGCGCTAGACCGCGACCAAGGAGAGAACATGCACATCGGACTCGTCGGACTCGGCAAGATGGGCGCCCGCATGCGCGCGCGCCTCGAGGCGAACGGCATCGAGGTGACCGGATACGACACCAACCCCGACGTCTCCGACGTCGCGACGCTCGACGACCTGGCCGCGGCGCTCCCCGCCCCCCGCCTGGTGTGGGTCATGGTGCCGGCCGGCAAGGTCACGCAGAACGTCGTGGGAGACCTGGCCCGGATCCTGCAGCCCGGGGACCTCGTCATCGACGGCGGCAACTCCAAGTTCACCGACGACTTCGCCCACGCCGGCCTGCTGGCCGAGAAGGGCATCGACTTCGTCGACGCCGGCGTCTCCGGCGGTGTCTGGGGCCTCGAGAACGGCTACGGCCTCATGGTCGGCGGCCCCAAGGAGCAGGTCGAGCGCGCCATACCCGTCTTCGACGCGCTGCGTCCCGAGGGCCCTCGCGAGGAGGGCTTCGTCCACGTGGGCGACTCCGGCGCCGGGCACTACGCGAAGATGGTCCACAACGGCATCGAGTACGCGATGATGCAGTCGTTCGCAGAGGGCTACGAGCTGCTCGCAGCACGGAACGACATCATCAAGGACGTCACCGGCACGTTCGAGGCCTGGCAGCGCGGCACCGTCGTCCGCTCCTGGCTCCTCGAGCTGCTGGTCAAGGCCCTCAAGGAGGACCCGGGCTTCGAGGACATCGAGGGCTTCGTGCAGGACTCCGGTGAGGGACGCTGGACCATCGAGGAGGCGCTCGACAACGCGGTGCCCATGCCGGCCATCAGCGCGTCGATCTTCGCGCGCTTCTCCTCCCGCCAGGAGGACTCCCCGGCCATGAAGGCCGTCGCGGCGCTGCGCAACCAGTTCGGCGGCCACTCGGTGCAGAAGAAGTCCTGACCACCGGATGATCGTCCGTCACCTCTCCCTGGGTGACTTCCGCAACTACACCCGCGCGGACGTCGAGCTCCTGCCCGGTGCCACCCTCTTCGTGGGCAGCAACGGGCAGGGAAAGACGAACCTGGTGGAGGCGCTGGGGTTCCTGAGCACGCTCGGGTCCCACCGCGTCTCCACCGATCAGGCCCTCATCCGGCAGGGAGCCGAGTCCGCCGTGATCCGGGCCCTGCTGCAGCACGCGGGTCGCGAGCTCCGCGTGGAGGTGCAGATCAACCGGGCTGCGGCCAACCGCGCGCAGGTGAACAGCACGCCCACGAAGCCCCGCGAGCTGCCCCGGTACTTCTCGAGCGTCCTGTTCGCGCCCGAGGACCTGGCGCTCGTGCGCGGCGATCCCTCCGGCCGTCGTCGGCTGCTCGACCAGCTCCTCGTCCTGCGGACCCCGCGGCTGGCGGGCGTCCTGTCGGACTACGACCGTGCGCTCAAGCAGCGGAACACCCTGCTCAAGTCGGCCCGCGCGCGCGGCATGAAGGCGGACCAGCTCGGCACCCTCGACATCTGGGACGAGCGGCTGGTCGCCATCGGCTCGCAGATCATCGCGGCCCGCGGTGCGCTCGTCCAGGACCTCCAGCCCGAGCTCGCGCGCGCCTACCTCGCGGTGGCGGGCTCCGACCACGGTCCTTCGGCCCGGCCGGAGCTGAGCATCCTGGCCGACGACCCGGGGGAGGACGATGCCGCGGACGAGTCCGGTTCGCGGGACGGGGGCCGCTTCACCCGCACAGAGGACGTCGTCCCCGTCTTCACGGCGGCCATCGCCCGCATGCGTCCCCGGGAGCTCGAGCGTGGTCTCACCCTCGTCGGCCCGCACCGCGACGACGTGCTGTTCCGGCTCAACGGGTTACCGGCGAAGGGCTATGCCAGCCACGGGGAGTCCTGGTCCTTCGCCCTGGCGGTCAAGCTCGCCTCCGCCGAGCTCCTGCGGCGGGACTCGCAGACGGGGGACCCCGTGCTCATCCTCGACGACGTGTTCGCGGAGCTCGACCAGGCCCGACGCGGCCGCCTGGCCGAGGCCGTCACGGGATTCGAGCAGGTCCTGATCACGGCCGCCGTGCTCGAGGACGTGCCCGAGCACCTCGCGGCGAACGCGGTCCACATCCGGGCGGGCGAGATCGTCGAGGATCCCGCGGATCACGTGGCCGGCGCGACCGACCCCGAGGCCGGGGGAGCGGAGTGATCCCCCGCGCCCCCGACGGCGGACCGATGCCGGAATCCGAGGCCGTCGCCGTCTACCGCCGGTTCCGCCGCGTGTTCGGCGACGCATCCGTCAGGTCCCCTTCCGCGCGGAAGCGCCGGGAGCAGAAGGCCGGCAGCTCGCCGTTCCAGCCGGGCCGGGACCCCCACGCCCTCGGGAACGTGATGGACTCCCTGACATCGCGCATGGGCTGGACCTCCTCGCTGTCGCAGGCCGAGCTGATGGCGGCGTGGACGACCATCGCGGGCGAGGAGACGGCCGTGCACTCCTCACCGGTCGGCATCGAGGACGGGCTGCTCACGGTCGAGTGCGAGTCCACGGCATGGGCGACCCAGCTCCGGTTGATGCGCGTGGAGATCACGACGCGCATCGCCGAGCGCTTCCCCGACGCGGGCATCCGGTCGATCCGCTTCCAGGGGCCCAACGCCCCGTCCTGGAAACGGGGTCCCAGGTCGATCCCAGGGCGGGGTCCGCGCGATACCTACGGGTAGGGAGGCGAATCAGGTCACCCCTTCCGAGAAAACGCGTCAGACGGGCGGATAGGCGGTGCGGAGCGTACACCTGCGATAGAATGAGGGGTCGCCCGCAGTCCAGGACGACGGTCCCCGGATCACCTCGTGATCCGCGCGCGTCCGCCGTCGGGCAGGGGCGCGTCGACGCGGCAGGAGCCACCACTTCATGACATCGGATTCCTCACAGGACCTCCCCGACGACTCCACCCCGGACGAGGTGGAGGTCGAGGAGACGCACAACGACTCCGACCACATCACCCGCCAGCAGGTGAGCAACGACTACGGCGCCAACGAGATCCAGGTGCTCGAGGGCCTCGAGGCCGTCCGCAAGCGGCCCGGCATGTACATCGGCTCGACCGGACCGCGCGGCCTGCACCACCTGGTCAGCGAGATCGTCGACAACTCGGTCGACGAGGCCCTGGCCGGCTTCGCGAGCGACATCCAGGTCACCATGCGGAAGGACGGCGGCATCCGCGTCGTCGACGACGGCCGCGGCATCCCCGTGGACATCCACCCGGTCGAGGGCATCTCCACGGTCGAGCTCGTCCTGACCAAGCTGCACGCGGGCGGCAAGTTCGGCGGCGGCGGGTACGCGGTCTCCGGCGGCCTGCACGGTGTCGGCAGCTCCGTCGTGAACGCGCTGTCGGAGCGCCTCGACGTCGAGGTCCGCCGACAGGGCGCCGTCTGGCGCCAGAGCTTCACCATCGGCGTCCCCGACGCACCGCTCGCCAAGGGGGAGGGGTCCACCGAGACGGGCACCACGATCACCTTCTGGCCGAGCCGGGAGATCTTCGAGACCGTCGAGTTCGACTACGACACGCTGCGCGCCCGGTTCCAGCAGATGGCATTCCTCAACAAGGGCCTCGCGCTCACCCTCCACGACGAGCGCGCGGCGGATCCCGCCGAGCACCGCACGGAGAAGTTCCTCTACGAGCGCGGGCTCGTCGACTACGTCGAGCACCTGGTGAAGGCGAAGAAGACCGAGGTCGTCAATGCCGACGTCATCGCCTTCGAGTCCGAGGACACGGTCAAGAAGATCAGCCTCGAGGTCGCCATGCAGTGGACCACCTCCTACACGGAGAGCGTCCACACCTACGCCAACACCATCAACACGCACGAGGGCGGCACGCACGAGGAGGGGTTCCGCGCGGCGCTCACGACGCTCGTGAACCGCTACGCGCGCGAGAACAAGCTCCTGCGGGAGAAGGACGAGAACCTCACGGGCGACGACGTGCGCGAGGGCCTCACCGCCGTCATCTCCGTCAAGCTCGGGGAGCCGCAGTTCGAGGGCCAGACGAAGACGAAGCTCGGCAACACGGAGGCGAAGGCCTACGTCCAGCGCATCGTCGGCCAGCAGCTCGGCGACTGGTTCGAGAAGAACCCCGCGCAGGCGAAGGACGTCATCCGGAAGGGCATGCAGGCGTCGCAGGCGCGTCTCGCGGCCCGCAAGGCGCGCGAGCAGACCCGGCGCAAGGGCCTGCTCGAGTCGGGCGGCATGCCGGGCAAGCTCAAGGACTGCCAGAGCAAGGACCCCGCGCTCAGCGAGGTGTTCCTCGTCGAGGGCGACTCGGCCGGCGGCTCCGCGGTGCAGGGCCGCAACCCCACGACGCAGGCGATCCTGCCGCTGCGGGGGAAGATCCTCAACGTGGAGAAGGCCCGCCTCGACCGGGCGCTGCAGAACAACGAGGTGCAGTCGATGATCACCGCGTTCGGCGCGGGCATCGGCGAGGACTTCAACGCCGAGAAGGTCAGGTACCACAAGATCGTGCTCATGGCCGACGCCGACGTCGACGGCCAGCACATCACCACGCTGCTGCTCACCCTGCTGTTCCGCTACATGCGGCCGCTCATCGAGCTCGGCTACGTGTACCTGGCGCAGCCGCCGCTCTACCGCCTGAAGTGGTCGAACGCCGAGCACCAGTACGTCTACACCGACGCGGAGCGCGACGCGCTGCTCGCGCACGGGCAGGCGAACGGCAAGCGCATCCCCAAGGACAACGGCATCCAGCGCTACAAGGGCCTGGGCGAGATGGACTACAAGGAGCTGTGGGAGACCACCATGGATCCCGCGACGCGCACGCTCATGCAGGTCACGCTCGACGACGCGGCCGGCGCCGACGAGGTGTTCTCGACGCTGATGGGCGAGGACGTCGAGTCCCGTCGCAGCTTCATCCAGCGCAACGCCAAGGACGTCAGGTTCCTCGACATCTGATCGAACGGGCGGCGGTCCGGCACGATGCCGCCCGCCGCCCGGCACCGACTCCACGATCCATCACGAGCTGAACAGGACCTCCATGGCCGACGACATCACCCCGGACGACGAGCAGGGCACGGGTGCGACCCCGGACGACGAGCAGGTCTCGTCGACCGACGCCGCGCTGCCCCAGGAGGGCGTGACGCCGGCGTCATCGGCCGCCGCCGCGTCCGACTCGCTGCCCGGCGCCATCGTCGACCCGGATGCGACCGTCATCGTCACGCACGACCGCATCGAGCAGGTGGACCTCCAGCTCGAGATGCAGCGCTCCTTCCTCGACTACGCGATGAGCGTCATCGTGCAGCGGGCGCTCCCCGAGGTGCGCGACGGGCTGAAGCCCGTCCACCGCCGGGTGATCTACGCGATGTACGACGGCGGCTACCGTCCCGACCGTTCCTTCTTCAAGTCGGCCCGCGTGGTCGGCGAGGTCATGGGCCAGTTCCACCCGCACGGCGACTCCTCCATCTACGACGCGCTCGTGCGCCTCGTTCAGCCGTGGAGCCTGCGGTACCCGCTGGCGCTCGGCCAGGGCAACTTCGGCTCCGCCGGCAACGACGGCGCCGCCGCCCCGCGGTACACCGAGACCAAGATGGCGCCGCTGGCCATGGAGATGGTCCGCGACATCACCGAGGACACGGTCGACTTCCAGGACAACTACGACGGCCGGACGCTCGAGCCCAAGATCCTGCCGTCGCGCTTCCCGAACCTGCTGGTCAACGGGTCCGTCGGCATCGCGGTCGGCATGGCGACCAACATCCCTCCGCACAACCTGCGCGAGGTCGCCGCGGGTGCCCAGTGGCTGCTCGCCCACCCCGACGCGGACCGGGAGGAGCTCCTCGAGGCCCTGCTCGAGCGGATCAAGGGCCCCGACTTCCCGACCGGTGCGCAGGTGCTCGGGACCAAGGGCATCATCGACGCCTACCGCACCGGGCGCGGCTCCATCACCATGCGCGCGGTCGTCGCGGTGGAGGAGATCCAGGGCCGCGTGTGCCTCGTGGTCACCGAGCTCCCGTACCAGGTCAATCCCGACAACCTCGCCATCAAGATCGCCGAGCTGGTCAAGGACGGCAAGCTCGGCGGCGTCGCCGACATCCGCGACGAGACGTCGGGCCGCACCGGCCAGCGTCTCGTGATCGTGCTGAAGCGCGACGCCGTGGCGAAGGTCGTGCTGAACAACCTCTACAAGCACACCCAGCTGCAGGAGAACTTCGGCGCGAACATGCTCGCGATCGTCGACGGCATCCCGCGCACGCTGGCGCTCGACGGCTTCATCTCGGCGTGGGTGGACCACCAGATCGACGTCATCGTCCGCCGCACGCAGTACCGGCTCGCCGAGGCCGAGGCGCGTGCCCACATCCTGCGCGGGTACCTCAAGGCGCTGGACGCGCTCGACGAGGTCATCGCCCTCATCCGACGGTCCGAGACGGTGGAGGTCGCGCGCAGCGGCCTGATGGGCCTGCTCGACATCGACGAGCTGCAGGCCAACGCGATCCTCGAGATGCAGCTCCGCCGGCTCGCCGCGCTCGAGCGCCGGAAGATCCAGGACCAGGCGGCCGAGCTCGAGGAGCGCATCGCCGAGTACCAGCACATCCTGGCCACGCCCAGCGTCCAGCGGGAGATCATCAGCACGGAGCTGCAGGAGATCACCGACAAGTACGGCGACGACCGGCGCACGGAGATCATGCTCGGCTTCGACGGCGACATGAGCATGGAGGACCTCATCCCCGAGGAGGAGATGGTGGTCACGGTCACGCGCGGCGGCTACATCAAGCGCACGCGCATCGACAACTACCGCAGCCAGCACCGCGGCGGCAAGGGCGTGCGCGGGGCGCAGCTCCGGGCCGACGACGTGGTGGAGCACTTCTTCGTCACCACCACGCACCACTGGCTCCTGTTCCTCACGGACAAGGGACGCGTCTACCGCGCGAAGGCGTACGAGCTGCAGGAGGCCGGCCGCGACGCGAAGGGCCAGCACGTGGCGAACCTGCTCGCCATGCAGCCGGACGAGGAGATCCAGCAGGTCCTCGACATCCGCGACTACCAGGTGGCGCAGTACCTCGTGCTCGCCACCCGCGACGGCCTCATGAAGAAGACGGCCCTGACGGAGTACGACACGAACCGCACCGGCGGCATCATCGCGATCAACCTCCGCGACGGCGACGCGCTCGTGTCGGCGCTCCTCGTCGACGAGGACGACGACCTGCTGCTCGTGTCGCGCAAGGGCATGTCGCTGCGGTTCTCCGCCGACAACTCGGCGCTCCGTCCGATGGGCCGCTCGACGTCCGGAGTGAAGGGCATGACGTTCCGCGGGGACGACACCCTGCTCAGCGCGTCGGTCGTCGGACACCAGGGATACGTCTTCGTCGTCACCGAGGGCGGCTTCGCCAAGCGCACCGCGGCCGACCAGTACCGCGTGCAGAACCGCGGCGGCATGGGCATCAAGGTGGCCAAGCTGCAGGACGCGCGAGGCGACCTGGCGGGTGCCCTGATCGTGGGTGAGGAGGACGAGATCCTCGTCGTGCTCGCCAGCGGCAAGGTGGTACGGTCTGTCGTGGCCGAGGTCCCGGCGAAGGGCAGAGACACCATGGGTGTCGTGTTCGCCCGGTTCGCGGACGACGACAGGATCATCTCACTGGCCAAGAACTCCGAACGCAACCTGGTGGTCTCCGAAGCTGCGCCCGACGCGTCCGACGGTACCGCTGCTGGAAAGGGAACACCCGATGAGTAGTGTCGCCGAGAAGCTCGCGAAGAAGTCGTCGCGAGCCACCACCACCAAGCAGGTGCGTCTGAAGCTCGTGTACGTCGACTTCTGGTCGGCGCTGAAGCTCGCGTTCCTCTTCTCCGTGGTGCTCGGCATCATCACCGTGGTGGCGACGTTCCTCATCTACGTCGTCCTGCAGACCACGAACGTGTTCGGCACGGTCGACCAGCTGTTCCAGGAGGTGTCGGGCTCAGCGGACTTCTCGCTGCAGGACGTCTTCGGCCTCGGCCAGGTGCTCGGATTCGCGATCGTGGTGGCCGTCCTCAACATCGTGGTCGGCACCGTGCTCGGCGCCGTGGCCGCGCTGCTCTACAACCTGAGCGTGCGCATCACGGGCGGCGTCCTCGTCGGCTTCACCAACGCGTAGCCGATTGGGAGAAACGGGCAGGCGTACGGTAACGTGTACCTGCCCGATGGGGATATAGCTCAGTTGGTTAGAGCGCTTCACTGATAATGAAGAGGTCCCAGGTTCAAATCCTGGTATCCCCACCAACACCCCCGGATCCACATGATCCGGGGGCATGGCGGGAATCGAGTCGGCGGATCGCGCGGCGATCCGCGGCTCGCCGATCGGGGTCATAGCTCAATTGGTAGAGCGCCTGCTTTGCAAGCAGGAGGTCCGGGGTTCGATTCCCCGTGACTCCACATCCGGCCCGTCTCCGGGTCGTCCTCCCTCTCGCCGGTCGTCGCCTGCGCCGTCTCCCTGTGATGCGTCGATCTCGGTGTCAGCGACGGCGTCCGACGCCACGACGTGCACGCGACGAAGGCCCGGCCACCTCTCGGTGTCCGGGCCTTCGTCGGATCGCGGGGCGATCGGGGAGCGTGCGTCAGCTCGCGGGCTGGTCCTTCGCGTCGACGGCCTCGGGCTCGTCGTCGGCGATCCACAGGTCGTCGTCCGCGCGGAACGTCTGGTACAGGGCGTAGCCGACGCCGCCGACCACGACCACGCCGAGGGCGATGAGGGCGACTCCGCCGAAGCCGAGGCCCTTCTTCGCGGGCGCGACCTGGGGGACGTAGCGACCGACGTACGAGCGGCCGTTGTCGACGTAGTGCTTGCCGAACTCCTGGGCCTTCGAGGAGACCTTGCCGGCCTTCTTGACCGCGTCCTTGACCTGCTTGCTGTTGCGGATGCCCTCGGTGGCCGCGACCGCGGATCCGGCGGCACCGGCGACCGCGGGAGCACCGTGTGCGTGAATCCCTTGTAGGCCGAGTCGGCCGCGGTGCGGACGCGCTCGGCGCCGGCCTCGTAGCCGGGACGGATGTGGTCGTCGACGCCGCGCTTGACGGCGGGGACGACGTGCTGGTCGGAGAGCTTGCGGGCCGTGTGCGCGGCCTCGGCCACGACGACGTTGGCCCGGTCGAGGACCTCGCGCTGCTCCTTGAGGACGGCGGCCGCGTGGGTGCGGAGCTTCGCCAACTCCTTCTTGTTCTTGCGTGACAGACCCAAGGGGACCTCCATCGGTGTGATTTCGCCAGGAATCCCAGTCTGGCACGGGTGCCTCCGGGGTCAAACACGGTGGACGCTGTGCGTCCGCCGAGTCCCAGCTCCGCCGTGAGACCATTGCTCCATGTCTGCGCACACTCACGTCGCCACCATGACGACCAACCACGGCACCATCGTCCTCAACCTCTTCGGGTCGCACGCGCCCCAGACCGTCGAGAACTTCGTCGGCCTCGCCACGGGCGAGAAGGAGTGGACCCACCCCCAGACGGGCAGGAAGTCGACCGACCCGCTCTACGACGGCGTCGTCTTCCACCGCATCATCAAGGACTTCATGCTCCAGGGCGGCGACCCGCTCGGCCAGGGCACCGGCGGCCCCGGCTACCAGTTCGACGACGAGATCAGCCGCGACCTCGACTTCTCGAAGCCCTACATCCTCGCCATGGCGAACGCCGGCACCCAGGGCGGCCGCGGCACGAACGGCTCGCAGTTCTTCATCACCACGGCGCCCACCACCTGGCTCCAGGGCAAGCACACGATCTTCGGCGAGGTCGCCGACGACGCGTCCAAGAAGGTCGTCGACGCGCTCAACGCCGTCGCCACCGATGGCCGCGACCGTCCCCGCGAGGACGTCGTGATCGAGAGCGTCACCGTCGAGAAGGTCTGATGACCGATTCACCCCGTACGGCGGCCGACCGCTGCTACCGGCACCCCGACCGGCAGAGCTTCGTGCTGTGCCAGCGATGCGGGCGGACCATCTGCCCGAGTGCCAGACGCCGGCCGCCGTCGGGGTGATCTGCCCGGAGGACATGAAGGAGCAGCGCCGCACCGCTCCGAGGTCCCGGGCCTCGTTCGTCACGCGGATGACGCGGAGCTCGGCGCCCGTCGTGACGTACGGCATCATGGCCGTCTGCGCCGTGGTCTGGATCCTCCAGGTGCTGCCCGCCGTCGGCGGCTACGTCACCACGTCGCTGTGGTTCGCGCCCGTCTACGGCAGCCTCGCCTCCGGGGACTACGAGCCGTGGCGGATGCTCACGAGCGCCTTCACGCACTCCCCGGACAGCATCTTCCACATCCTCCTGAACATGCTGTCGGTCTTCGTCTTCGGCCGCGTCCTCGAGCCCATGCTCGGACGTGCCCGATTCCTCGCCCTTTTCGTGATCTCGGCGCTCGGCGGCTCCCTCGGGGTCGAGGTCATCGGCGCCGCGATGGGCGACTCGCTCACCGCGGTCGTCGGCGCCTCCGGTGCCATCTTCGGACTCATGGGCGGCTACTTCGTCCTGGCCCGCAAGCTCGGCGGCAACGTCGGGCCGCTGCTGGGGGTCATCGTGCTGAACCTCCTCCTGGGCTTCGTGGTCCAGGGGGTCAGCTGGCAGGCGCACGTGGGCGGCCTCGTGACGGGTGCCCTGGTGGCGCTCGTCCTCCTGCGCACCCGCGCGGACCGTCAGCGCGGCGTCCAGGCGGCCTCGCTCGCGGGTCTCGCCGTGGCGATCGTGGTGGCGGCCGCCGCCTTCCCCGTCGCCCTCTGACGTCGCGGACGTCCACAGCCGCTCCCGGTGGGCGGCTCCTCCCGCGCGCCCTCGGGACGGCGCAGGCCGTGGATGACCGTGGATCGGGGGCGGAGCGGGGTTATCCACAGGCCCGTCCACAGTGGGGATAGTTACACCGGTGTCATTACCGCCGCGCGGGGCGGGCTCGGAACGCGGTCCGCGACGACCGAGGGGGAGCCGGATGGGCGGCATGGCGGCCTTCTGCCGGTAACCCGCCGGACCGGCTTCCGGTACGGAGCTCCAGATGCGCGGTTCTCCACAGGTGTGGAGCGTTGTGCACAGCGAGTCTGTGGAGAACGCGATCGCGGATGCACCCGCAGCCGTCATCGCCCTGGACGCACGAGAGCCCGTCACCAGGTGCGGTGACGGGCTCTCGGGGATGCGCTCGGGTCAGCGCCACCTGGTGGTCATGAGGAAGCCGACCAGGATGAGGCCGAAGCCGATGAGGATGTTGCCGACGCCGAGGTCGGGGATGGGGAACGCGTTGAGGCTCACGTAGTAGACGATGAGCCAGGCGAGGCCCACGAGCATGAAGCCGAACATGATGGGCTTGAACCACACGGGGTTCGGGGCGTCCTCGTCGCGCACGCGTTCCTGGCGGGAGGGTCTCGTCGTCTTGTCGCGGGCCATGCGGTGATTCTAGCCGTACCCTCCTCCCCGGAGCCGGGAGGATGCCCGCGTCCGCGGGCTCGCCCGGGCGCCGTCGCGTGCATGCGCGCCACCTACAATCGGCACATGAGTGCTCAGGATCCCGCGCCCACCCGCCGCTCCACGCGGCGCCGCGGCCGGCGGGGCGATGCGCTGCTCGGCACGGTCGGCGTGGTCGGGGAGCTGCTCCTCACGGCGGGCGTGCTCATCATGCTGTTCCTCGGCTGGCAGCTCTGGTTCAACGACATCGTCGTGAGCAGCGGCCAGCGCGACCAGGCGCTGCAGAACAGCCGGAGCTGGGCATCGGCCACGCCCGACGCCGCGGCCTCCCCGGATCCGGCGGCCTCCCCGACGAGCCCGGGGGATCCGGTCATCACCACGGCTCCCACGTCGGACGCGACCGACTTCGGCAACATCTACATCCCGCGCTTCGGCGCCGACTACGTCGTGCCGGTCGCGACCGGCGTCGGCCTCGGCAACGTGCTGAACCTCGGCAAGGTCGGGCACTACCGCGACACGCAGATGCCCGGTGAGGTCGGCAACTTCGCCGTCGCCGCGCACCGCACCACCTACGGCAAGCCCTTCAACCAGATCACCGACCTGCGGGTGGGCGACGCCATCGTGGTCGAGACGCAGGACGGCTGGTACACCTACCGCTTCCGTACACTCGAGTACGTGAAGCCCACCGGAGTCGACGTGCTCGCGGAGGTGCCCCAGGCACCCGACAGCCAGCCGGGCGACCGCATCCTGACCATGACGAGCTGCAACCCGCTGTTCTCCGCCGCCGAGCGCGTGGTGGCGTACAGCGTCTTCGAGTCGTGGCAGCCGCGGTCCGACGCGTCCCCCGTCCCCGCCCTCTCCGGCACGTCGTTCGCGCAGGCGGGCTGACCGTGTACGCGGCGTTCTGGCGCATCCTGCCCGGGCCGGTGTGGGTCCGCCTCCTGATCCTGCTCGTGCTGCTCGCGGCCGTGCTCTTCTCGCTCGTCACCTGGGTCTTCCCCTGGGTCGACTCCATCGTCAACACCCAGGAAGTCACGGTGCATCAGTGACACGCGTCCTCGTCATCGACAACTACGACAGCTTCGTCTACACCCTCACCGGGTACCTGCAGCAGCTCGGCGCCGAGACCGTCGTCATGCGCAACGACGACCACGCCGACGCCGACATGGCGGGCGTGATCTCGGAGTACGACGCGGTGCTCGTGTCGCCCGGGCCGGGCAAGCCGTCCGAGGCCGGCGTCTCGATCCCCACGGTCACGGCGGCGCTCGCGTCCGGCACCCCGCTGCTCGGGGTCTGCCTAGGCCACCAGGCCATCGCGGAGGCCTTCGGGGCGACGGTGACGAACGCCGAGGAGCTGATGCACGGCAAGACGTCGCTGGTCACGCACGACGACGGCGACTTCTACCTCGGCGTCCCGCAGCCGTTCACGGCCACGCGCTACCACTCGCTGGCCGTCGTCGACGGCACCGTCCCGTCGGACCTCGTGGTCACCTCGCGGACCGACGGCGGCGTCATCATGGGCCTCCGCCACGAGGCGGCGCCCATCGTCGGCGTGCAGTTCCACCCGGAGTCCGTCCTCACGGAGGGCGGCTACCGCATGCTCGGCAACTGGCTCGAGGGCGCCGGGCTCGTGGGCGCCCGGGACACGTCGTCCCGGCTGTCGCCGCTCGTCCGCATCGCCTGATCGGACGCGCCTGCCGGCCGGCGGTCCTGGGCGCAGGATCGGCGCCGCGCGACCGAGGGGCCGTCCGCGCAGGACCGGGAGCTGTCCTGCACGACCAGTCTCCGACCGGGAGCGGTGCTCCGGATCAGCCCCGGGCGGTCGTGGGCGTCGGGGTGGGGGTCGGAGTGGGAGCCGGGGTGCTCCGCGGGGCGCCGGTGCAGTAGGTGAGCGAGACGGTGGACCGCTGCGCGACGTCGCCCGGAGGCACCGACTGCTGGTTCACCGGGGAGCCGTCGGCCCGCCCGCAGGACGGGTCGCGGCGCGTGGTGACCACGAGCTCCGACGACTCGAGCAGCTTCTGCGCGTCGGCCAGCGGCTGCCCGATCACGTCCGGGAGGGCGACCCGGCCGTTCGACAGGACCAGCTTGACCGCGGAGCCCTGGTCGGCCTGCTCCGTGGCGGCCGGCTCCGTCCGGAGCACGACGCCGTCCGGGACCGTCGGCGACGACTCGCGCACGACCTCGCCCACCGTGAGGCCCGCGGCCTCGAGGTTCCCCGTCGCCGTGCCCTCGTCCATGTTCGCGAGGTTGGGCACCTGCACCTCCGGCGGACCGGACGACACGAAGACGTCGATCTCGGTCTTCGAGGCGACGTTCTCGCCCGGGTCCGGGTTCGTGCGCAGCACGAGGCCCTCCTCGACCGTGGTGCTCGCCTCGTCGCGCTCGAGGGGGACGAGGTCGGCCTCCTCGAGGGCCGCAGCGGCGCTGGCATAGGTGGATCCGGCGACGTCCGGCACGGTGGGGCTGATGTCGGGGGGCCCGATGGTGCTGAGGTTGGTGACCCAGATGACCACGGCGATGAGGATCACGACGACCACGGTCACGCCGGCCCAGATCCACGGCACCGGCGGACGGCTCTGCGTGCGGACCGTGCGGTCGTCGTCGACGCCGAGCTGGCGGAGTGCCTGCTGCGAGGACGACGGACCGGCGGGGGACCCGAAGAGCGTGGCGCCCACGTCGTTGGTCGGCGCCTCGCGCGGTGCGAGCGTGCCCTCGGCGGCGCGGTCGAGGTCGGCGCGGAACTCGCCGGCGGTCTGGAAGCGGGCGTACCGGTCCTTCGCCATGGCCTGCAGGACGACCTGGTCGAGCTGCGGGGACACGTGCTCCTGCACCGCGCTGGGGGCGACGGGCGTCTCGCTGACGTGCTGGTAGGCCACAGCCACCGCCGTGTCCGCGCGGAAGGGCGCCTGGCCGGTGAGCATCTCGAACAGGACGACGCCCGCCGAGTACAGGTCCGTGCGCGCGTCGACCGACTCGCCCTTGGCCTGCTCGGGGAGAAGTAGCGGGCGGTGCCGAGGATGGCGGTGGTCTGCGCGATGGTCGCGGAGGTGTCGGAGACGGCCCGCGCGATGCCGAAGTCCATGACCTTGGCCTGGCCGGCCGGCGTGATCATGATGTTGCCCGGCTTGATGTCGCGGTGCACCACGCCCGCGCGGTGCGAGTACTCGAGCGCGGTGAGCACCTGGCGCATGATGCGGACGGCCTCGTCCGGTTCGAGCGGACCGTCGGTGATGAGGTCCTTCAGGAGACGGCCCTCGACCCGCTCCATGACGATGAACGGCACGGTGTGGCTGGCGCCGTCCTGGTCGGTCACGACGTCCTCGCCGGCGTCGAAGACGCGGACGATGGTGGGGTGCGACATGCGCGCCGCCGCCTGGGCCTCCTGGCGGAAGCGGCTGCGGAAGGCGGGGTCCTCGGAGAGACCGCGTCGGAGGACCTTGACGGCCACGCGGCGACCGAGGCGGGAGTCGACGCCCTCGAAGACGTCCGCCATGCCCCCGCGGCCCAGCAGCGCCCCGATCTCGTAACGGCCGCCCAGAACACGCGCGTCGGTCACGGACTGCCTCTCGTCGGGATCGGGTTCAGGACGGGGATGAGCTTACCCGGCGTCCGCTGGGGATCACGGCGGTCCCGCGCTCGCCCGGGCTGCCGGCGTGCGGCGGACAGCCCGGGTGCGTCGCGTGTCAGGGGCGCGGGTGCGAGCTCGAGACGAGCGAGCGCTCGTCGGAGCGGCCGGGGGCCGGGCTCGGTGCCGAGCCGGTCGTGCCGCCGTCGCCGCCACCCGTGCCGCCGCCGGTGCCGCCGCCGGTGCCGCCGGATCCGCCCGGGGCGTCCTCGACCGTGACGGTGACCGTGCTGCTGTACGGCGACTCGTTCGTGCCGCAGATGGCGAGGTACTTGACGGTGAACGTGCCCGGGGTCGAGCCCGCCGTGATCTCACCCGAGGTGGTCTGCGCGTTGGTCGGGTTGGTGCTGCCGCCCCACGTGCCCGTGGCGCCGTTCGAGACGGAGTCGGTCTGCACCTGGTACCCGTTGAGGGTCTGGCCCGCGGGGCACGAGTAGGCCGGCCACGAGACGTCGACCGCCTGCCCGGCGCGGACCGTCGTGGGCTCCACGGTGGGGGTCCCGGGTGCGGCCGTGGGCAGGGTGGGTGCGCCGTACGCGGTGATCTGGATGGTGGCGCCCTTCGCCACGCTGCCGGTGGGGTGATGGCGGTGACGCGGCCCTCCTCCTCGCCGGACGGCGCGGCGCCCCCGGTGACGACCGTCACCTTGAGGCCGAGGTCGGTGAGGTCGGCCGAGACCTCCGCCTGGTCGCGTCCGAGGTAGTCGTCGCGATTCACCTGGACGGTGCTCGCGGTGGGCGACGGGGTGGGGGTCGGCGTCTCGGACGGGGTGGGACTCGGGCTCGCGCTGGTCTCGGCGGGTGCGGGAGCCGCATCGTCGCGGTTCTGGCCGGCGACGTAGGCCGCGACGCCGGCGGCGATGGCACCGAGGACGAGGAGGGCGACGACGACGAAGATCCAGATGGCGCGCTTCCGGGCGCGCGGCTGCTCGGCCTCCTCGTCGTCCTCGTCGTCGAAGACGAGGGGGGACGCGGCGCCCGCCGGCGCGGAGGACAGGATCGTGGTCGCGCCGGTGTCCGCGGCGCGACGGCCCGACGGCATCAGCTGGGTGGCCTGCGTGGGCGTCCCCGGGTCGGCCAGCGCGGCGGCACCGGCGACTGCCGCGACCGCGATGGTGGCGGTGGCCACGTCGCCGCGGCGGAGCGCCTGCGCGGCGCGCGCGAGGTGCGCGGCGCTCTGCGGTCGGTCGGCCGGCTTCTTCGCGATGCAGGACATGACGAGGTTGCGGACGGGCTCGGCCACGGTGACCGGGAGCTCGGGCGGCTGCTCGTTGATCTGCGCCATCGCGATGGCGACCTGGGACTCGCCCGTGAAGGGGCGGCGCCCGGCCAGGCACTCGTACGCGACGATGCCCATGGAGTAGACGTCCGTCGAGGGCGAGGCGGGGTGGCCGCTCGCCTGCTCGGGGAGAGGTACTGCACGGTGCCCATGACCTGGCCCGTGGCGGTGAGCGGGACCTGGTCGGCGATGCGCGCGATGCCGAAGTCGGTGATCTTGACGCGGCCGTCGGGCGTGATGAGCAGGTTGCCCGGCTTGATGTCGCGGTGCACGAGACCGGCCTGGTGGGCCGCGTGGAGCGCCAGCGCGGTCTGGGCGATGATGTCGAGCACCTTGTCGGTGGAGAGCACGCGCTCCCGCTCGAGGATGGTGGACAGGGCCTCTCCGGGCACCAGCTCCATCACGAGGAAGGCGCTGCCGTCCTCCTCGCCGTAGTCGAAGACGTTCGCGATGCCCTCGTGGTTCACGAGCGCGGCGTGCCGGGCCTCGGCGCGGAAGCGCTCGAGGAAGCCGGGGTCGCCGAGGTACTCGTCCTTGAGGATCTTGATGGCGACCTTGCGCCCGATGACGAGGTCGGTGGCCTCCCACACCTCGCCCATGCCGCCGATGGCGATGCGATCGCCCAGCTGGTAACGCCCTCCGAAGGTCAGTCCGCTCGTGGGTCTCATCTGTCCAGCACCGCCTCAATCACTCGCTTGGCCACCGGGGCGGCGAGGGTGTTCCCCGAGCCCGATCGTCCTCGTCCGCCGCCGTCCTCCACCAGGACCGCGACCGCCACCTGCGGCGACTCCGCCGGCGCGAAGCCGGTGAACCACAGCGTGTAGGGGTCGTCCGCGCCGTTCTGGGCGGTGCCCGTCTTGCCGGCCACGTCGACGCCCCCGATTCTCGCATTCGTGGCGACGCCGCTCTCGACGTTGTCGATCATCATCCGGGTCATCGTGTCGGCGGTCTCCTTCGAGATCGGATCGGCGAAGCGGCGGGGCGTGAAGCCGGAGAGCTCGCTGAGGTCGGGGTTGAGGACGCTGTCGACGACGCTCGGCTGCATGACGTCGCCGCCGTTCGCGATGCCCGCGGTGACCATGGCGGTCTGGAGGGGCGTCGCGCGGACGTCGAGCTGGCCGAAGGCCGACTGCGCGGTCTGCGCGTCGTCGAGGTCGGGGGAGAAGACGCTCTTCGCGCTGGCCATGGGGACCTCGATCGACCGCCCGTAGCCGAACGCGTCGGCCATGTCGGCGATCCGCTCCGATCCGAGCGCGATGCCGAGCTGCGCGAACGGGATGTTGCAGCTGAGGCGCAGCGCGGTGGCGAGGCTCACCTCGGGCTCGCTGCCGCACGCGCCCTCGCCCGCGTTGGTGATGACCGTGCTGGTGCCCGGCAGCGTGAACGTGGCCGGGTTGGGGAGCAGGGAGTCGGGCGTGTACTCGCCGGACTCGATGGCGGCCGCCGTGACGACCAGCTTGAACGTGGACCCGGGCGGGTTGAGGCTGTCGACCGCCCGGTCGATGAGGGGATCCGCGGGGTCGGCCAGCAGCGACGCGTAGCTCTGCTTCACGGCGTCCCGGTCGTGCGAGGCGAGCGCGTTCGGGTCGTACCCGGGCGTGGAGACCATCGCGAGGATGCGGCCGGTGGAGGGCTCGATGGCGACGACGGATCCCTGCAGGCCGCCGAGCGCGTCGTAGGCCGCCTGCTGCACCGCGGGGTCGAGGGTCAGCTCGACCGACGCGCCCTTCGGGGACTGGCCCGTGAACGTGCGGGTGAGGCTGTCGAAGAACTGCGTGCCGCTCGTGCCGCTGAGGACGTCGTTCATGGACGACTCGATGCCCGTGGAGCCCTGGCCGAGCGTGTAGTACCCGGTGACCGCGCTGTACAGGTCGGGCTGCGCGTAGGTGCGGAGGAACTCGTACTGGTCGTCGACGGGCACCGAGGAGGCGATGGGGGTGCCGTCGACGAGGATGGCGCCGCGCTCCGCGGAGTAGCTGGCGAGGATGGTGCGGGAGTTGCGGGGATCGGCCTGCAGGGTGGGCGCCGAGACCACCTGGATGATCGACGCAGCGACGAACAGGGCCACGAACATGGCCAGGACGAACACGGAGACGCGCTTCAGCTCGCGGTTCACGACTCGACCACCAATCGCGGCTGGTTGCGGACGGTGTCGGACAGGCGCAGCAGCAGGGCCGCGATGATCCAGTTGGCCAGCAGGGAGGACCCGCCCGCGGCCATGAACGGCGTGGTGAGGCCCGTGAGCGGGATGACCCGGGTGACGCCGCCGATGACGATGAAGACCTGCAGCGCGATGACGAACGACAGGCCGATGCCGAGCAGCTTGCCGAAGTCGTCCTGGCCGGCGAAGCCGATGCGGAAGCCGCGCGAGACGAGCAGGAGGTAGAGGGCGAGGATCGCGAAGACGCCCGTGAGGCCCAGCTCCTCGCCGAGGCTCGCGAGGATGAAGTCGCTGTTGGCGAGCGGCGTGAGCTGGGGGCTGCCGCTGCCGAGCCCCTGCCCGAACAGGCCGCCGTCGGCCATGCCGAACAGGCCCGTGACCAACTGGTAGCTGCCGCCCTGCGCGTCGTAGACGGCCGGGTCGAACGGGTTCAGCCAAGCGTCGACGCGGCCTCCGACGTAGCCGAGCGTGCTCGCGCCGTACGCGCCGCCGAGGAAGAGCACGGCGCCGAGCACGACCCAGCCGATGCGTCCGGTGCTGACGTACGTCATGACGATGAAGAGGCCGAAGTAGAGCAGCGACGTGCCGAGGTCGCGCTGGAAGACGAGGACGCTCATCGAGACCGCCCACACCAGGAGGATGGGGCCGAGGTCGCGGACGCGGGGGAACCGCATCCCGAGCACCTTGACGCCCACCATCGAGAGGCTGTCGCGCGCCGTGACGAGGTAGCCGGCGAAGAACACGGCGAGGCAGATCTTCGCGATCTCGCCGGGCTGGAACGAGAACCCGCCGATGTGGATCCACACGCGGGCGCCGTTGATGTTCTGCCCGATGACCGGGAGCATCGGCAGGAGCAGCAGCACGAGGCCCGTGAACATGGCGATGTAGCGGTACCGCTGCAGGACGCGGTGGTTCTTCAGCAGAACGATGACCGCGAGCGCGCACACGATGGCGAGGCCCGACCAGACGATCTGGCGCACGGCCACGCTGTCCCAGCCGGAGTAGCCGCCCGCGAGGTCGAGGCGGTAGATGGCCGCGAGGCCGAGGCCGTTGAGCACCGTCGCGATGGGGAGGATGAACGGATCCGCGTCCGGCGCGAGCCAGCGCAGGGCCACGTGCATGCCGAGGACGAGCACGGCGAGGCCGGTGGCGGGCAGGAAGAAGCTCCGGTCGAAGGCGCCGAGCGCCCCGAGCTGCACGAGGTAGAGGGCGCCGCCGTTGATGACCGACGCCAGCACGACCAGCGCCAGCTCGAGGTTGCGGAGGCGGCGCGGCACCCGGATCCGCGGGACCTTGGGCGCGCGCTCGCGGCCCCGCGCGGGGGCGTCCGCCACGCCGGCCCTAGCCACCCGCGGCCTCCTGCAGCCGGTTCACGATCTCCTGCGCGCCCGCGAGCGAGTCGGCGTTGATGGTCTGCTCGACCTGCTGGCGGTAGAACGGCTGGAGGTCGTCGACCCGCACCTCGGTGCGGGCGTAGACGTGGGAGAGCTCGATCGGGCCGATGGTCTGCTGCACGCCGTTGTAGACCGCCACCGTGCCGTCGGCCTCGCCCACGTAGTAGCGCGACTGGGTCCAGCGGTAGCCGAGGACGCAGGCGAGCACGAGGCCCGCGAGGATCAGCGCGACGCCGACGAGCCACGTGACCCGGCGCCGGAGCGCCCGGCGCCGGTCCTCGGCGATGAGGGCCTCGAGGTACTGGTCCGACTCGGGCTCGAACTGCGCGTCGCGGGCGGCCGTGGTGGCGCGCAGCGGGTGCAGGAGGAGCGAGGGGAGGCGCACGGCGCGCTTGGACGGCTCGTCGCCGAAGGCCAGGGGCTGCGACGCGGATCCGACGAGCACGGGCACCGGATCGGGGCGGGACGCGACCGCGTCGTCGTCCTCGTCGAGGACGTCGACCACCACGACGGTGACGTTGTCGGGGGCGCCGTGGTCGAGCGACTCCCTCACCAGCGCGTCGGCGACGGTCTCGGGCGTGCCCGCGGCCGCGAGGATCTCGGTGATCCTCTCCTCGGTGACGTAGCTGCTGAGGCCGTCCGAGCAGAGGAGCCAGCGGTCGCCCGTGTGCGTGTCGAGGACCTGGGTGTCGACCTCCGGTGCGGCGTCGACGTCGCCGAGCACCCGCATGAGCACCGAGCGGCGCGGGTGGACCAGCGCCTCCTCGGGGGTGATGCGCCCGCTGTCGACGAGGCGCTGCACGAAGGTGTGGTCGGCGGAGATCTGGCTGAGCTCGCCGCGGCGGAAGAGGTAGATGCGCGAGTCGCCGATGTGGGCGATCGCGACATGGCGGTCGACGCGGGCGAGCGCGCTGACGGTGGTGCCCATGCCCGTGAGCTCGGAGTGCTCGAACACGGTCTCGGCGAGGAGCTGGTTGGCGGCGACGAGGCCCGCCTGGAGCGCGAACTCGGCGTCGTGCGCGGAGGCGTAGGCCTTGTCGGCCTCGACGATGCGGGTGAGGGCCACCGCGGAGGCGACGTCGCCGCCCGCGTGCCCGCCCATGCCGTCGGCGACGACGAAGAGGTTCCGCCCCGCGTAGCCGGAGTCCTGGTTGTTCGACCGGACCTTGCCCACGTGGGAGACGGCAGCGGCCTGCGTCACTGTCGCCACGCCGCTACCGCCTGAGCTCGAAGCTGGTCGCGCCGATGCGGATCGGCGTGTCGAGCGGCACCTGCGTCGGCACGCTCACGCGCTTGCCGTCGAGGAAGGTGCCGTTGGTCGAGTCCAGGTCCTGGATCATCCACTCGTCGTTCCAGAGCAGCAGGCGCGCGTGGTGGGTGGACGTGTAGTCGTCCCGGATCATGAGCCCCGACTCGCTCGAGCGCCCGATGGTGAGCGGCTCCGTGCCGAGCGGGATCTCCGTGCCCGCCTTCGCGCCCGAGGTGATGACCAGGTGGCGCGCCGTGGACGTGGTGGCCTTCGCGCGCGACGGGAACGCACCCGAGTTGGCGCCGGACGGCATCGTCGAGATGGGCGGCGGCTGCTGCGCGGGTTGCGCCGCGCGGGGCGGCGCGGACGCCGCCGATGCCGCGTACGGGGACTGCGGGAACGGGGATCCGCCCGCCGGGCCCGACTCCTCGCGGAGCTTCCGCACGCGCTGGCCGAACAGGTCGGAGCGGAGGGCGTACACGATGCCGAAGACGAAGAGCCACAGCACCGCGAGGAACGCGAGGCGGAGGACGAGGAGGGTCAGCTCGGTCATGACGCTCCCCAGAAGCCGTCGTCCCGGCGGGGACGGCCGGCGTCGCGCCCGCGGTCCTCGGCGGCCTGCGGCACGACGCGGAAGGTGATGGCCGTGCGGCCGATGCGGATGACGGACTCCGGCGGGAGCGGCGCCTTCGTGACCGGCGCGCCGTTGAGCTCGGAGCCGTTCGTGGAGCCGAGGTCGCGCACCTGGGCGCGGGTCCCGTCCCACGCGATCTCGACGTGGCGGCGCGAGGTGCCCGGGTCGTCGACCGTGATGTCCGCGTCGCTGCCGCGGCCGATCACCGTGCGCCCGACCGCGAGGGGGTGGCGGACGCCGGCGACGTCGACAACGGGCATCCACGTGACGCTGCCCTCGACGGTGCGGGTGTCGATCTCGAGCACGCCCTCCGACAGCTGGTCGTCCCGGCGGAAGGCGACCTGCACGACGCCCGCGAACTGGTAGCCCTGGCTGGAGGCGTGGCGTTCGACGGCCTGGCGCAGCTCGTCGGTGAGCGTCGAGCCGATGGACTCCATGCGCTCGTGGTCGGCGCGGGAGACGCGGAGGGTGAACGAGTTCGGGACGAGGATGAGGTCGCGGTCGACGATGGCGGCGTGCGTGTCGAGCTCGCGCCGCAGCTGCGCGACGATCTCCACGGGCTGCAGGCCGGACTTGAAGGTCTTCACGAAGGCGCCGTTGACGGCGCGCTCGAGGCCCTTCTCGAAGTTGTCCAGGATTCCCACGTGTGATCCGTCCTCGCGCGGTCCTTCCGCGGATGATTTAGACAGATCGTAGCCAACTCGGGCGACCGGGCCCTGGACACCGGCCCGAGGACGGGTGCGGATCGCCCGCTCCGGCCGCGGCCCGCCGGGCCGTGCGACGTCCATCCCGCCCGGCGGGCGGCACGAGGACGGGCGCCGGGCGTGATAATGTCGTCCGGTTGGCGCGAGTGGCGGAATTGGTAGACGCGCACGGTTCAGGTCCGTGTGTCCGTGAGGACGTGGGGGTTCAAGTCCCCCCTCGCGCACCAGCAGAGCAGAAGGCCCCCGGTTCCCCGGGGGCCTTCTCGCATGTCCGGAGCGCTCCGGTCAGAGGATCGGCACGCCTCCGGTCACGGGCACGCGGGCTCCCGAGACGTAGCTCGCCTCGTCGCTCGCCAGCATCACGAACACGGGCGCGACCTCGGCCGGCTGACCGGGGCGCCCGATCGGCACCTGCCGGCCGAAGGACGCGACGTCCTCCGCCGGCATGGTGGAGGGGATCAGCGGCGTCCAGATGGGGCCGGGCGCGACGCTGTTCGCGCGGATCCCCTGACCCGCGAGCATCTGCGACAGGGCGCCCACCATGTTCGCGATGCCGGCCTTGGTCGCGCTGTACGCGAGGAGCGACGGCGGCGGGGAGTCGGCGTTCACGGACGTGGTGCCGATGATGGAGGAACCGGGCCGCATGTGGGGTACGGCGGCCTTCGTCAGGTGGAAGAAGGCGCTGAGGTTCGTCGCGACCGTGCGGTCCCACTCCTCGTCGGGGGTGTCGACGATCGAGTCGCGCGACATCTGGAACGCGGCGTTGCTGACGAGGACGTCCACGCGGCCGAACGCCTCCACCGCCTGCGCGATGACGGCGCGGCAGTGGGCCGGGTCCTGCAGGTCGCCGCGCACGACGACCGCTGTGCGGCCCGCCTCCTCGACGAGGCGGCGGGTGTCGGCCGCGTCCTCGTCCTCCTCCTCGGAGAGGTGGTGGATGAGGACGTCGGCGCCCTCGCGGGCGTACGCCAGCGCGACGGCCTTGCCGATGCCGCTGTCGGCTCCGGTGATGACGGCGGCCTTCCCCGCCAGGCGGCCGGAACCGCGGTAGGTCCCCTCGCCGTGGTCGGCCTGCGGGGTGAGGTCGCCCTCGGTGCCGGGGACGTCCTGCTGCTGCTCGGGCTGTGTCATTCCTGCTCCTCTGGTCTCGGTGCCTTCGCATCCCATCCGACCCGGGGACCGCGGCATCGCCTGGGGGGTTGACAGCGCCGCGTGGATCCGCTGCCACGGATCGTGGCCGGAGTGCAAGCCCCGGGACGCGCGGGAGTCCGCGCGTTGGATGGCGCCATGACGGAGAGCCAGGAGACCGGGACGACAGCCGACCGCGGGACGAGCGCCGACCGCGGGTCGACGTCGCCCGTGGGCGCGCCGCTCGCGTCGCTCTGGACGCGGGGCAGGCGCCCGCCGCTCCTGCCGCTCGAGGACCAGGTGGTGGTGGTCACGGGCGCCTCGAGCGGGATCGGTCTCGTGACGGCGCGCATGGCGGCCGCCCGCGGAGCCGCGGTCGTGCTGGCGGCGCGGGACGGCGCGGCGCTGGACGAGGCGGTGGCGGGCATCGTCGCCGACGGCGGCCGCGCGACAGCGGTCGTCGCGGACGTGGGCGACCCCGCGGACGTCGAGCGCATCGCCGCGACGGCGCTCGCCGAGCACCACCGCTTCGACACGTGGATCAACGACGCCGGCGTCTCCGTGTTCGGGCTCGCCGACCGCGTGCCGCTCGAGGACATGCGCCGGCAGATGGACACCGACTACTGGGGCGTCGTCCACGGCTCGCTGGCGGCCGTCGCGCACCTGCGCTCGCGCAGGGGCTACGGCGGCGCGATCGTCAACGTGGGGAGCGTGTTCGGCGACCGGGCCACCCCGCTCCAGGCCACGTACTCCAGCGCGAAGCACGCCGTGCACGGCTGGACCGACGGGCTCCGCATGGACCTGGAGGCGCAGGGCCTCCCCATCTCCGTGACGCTCCTGCACCCGGGACGCATCGACACCCCCTACAACGAGGACGCGCAGAGCCACGCCGAGCGCCAGCCCGCGCACCGCGGCATGATCTACCCGCCCGAGGCCGTCGCCGAGGCCGCTCTGTGGGCGGCCGAGCACCCCGCGCGCGACCTCTACATCGGCCTGCAGGCCCGGCTCGGGGCCGCCGCGGGAGCCGTGGCCCCGCGGCTCACGGACCTCGTGATGGAGCGGTACATGCTGTGGTCGCAGCGATCCAGCCGGCCCTCCCGCCCACCCGGCGACAGCGGCCTGCACCAGCCGGCCCCGCGACCGGGCGAGCGCGGCCCGCACGAGGGCTGGGTGCGGCGCCGCTCCTACTACCTGCCGGTGCAGGAGCACCGGCGCGTGATCGCCCTGGGCGTCGCCGCCCTCGCGGTCGCGGGCGCCGCGGCGCGCACCCTGTCCGCGCGCTCCGCGCGGCGCGCCGCCCGCATCCCGACACGGAGGAGCCGAGCATGAGGTCCGTCGCCGACCAGACCACCCGCGAGCTGGGGGGGGCGCCCTCAGCGTCCTCGCCCGCCAGAGGAGCGACCACGTGAAGCTGGACGCGCTCCTCCGCGAGCTGCGCGGCGCCGAGGGCGACCACGAGGCTCTGGTGCTGATGCGCATCCACCGCCTCGTGTTCCCGCACGCCTTCGCCGAGGAGTCGGTGCTGTGGCCGCTCATGCGCCGGGTCCTCGACGACGGCCAGGAGCTCACCCTCGAGGTGGAGCGCGAGCACCAGGAGGTGAACGAGCTCGTCACGACGCTGGAGACCCTGCCGTCCGGCGATCCCGGACGCGCACCGCTGCTCGACCGGCTCGTCGAGGTGCTGCGGGAGGACGTGCGCGACGAGGAGGACGAGCTGTTCCCGCGCCTGCAGGAGCGGGTGCGGGTGCGGGACCTCCGCCTGCTCGGCATCGCGTGGGAGGCGGTGCGCCGGACCGCGCCGACGCGCGCGCATCCCGTCGTGTCGCGGCGTCCCCGGGCAATGCGCTCGCCGCGGTGCCGCTCTCGGTGATCGACCGGGCGCGCGACGCCGTCGACCTCCTGCGGCACCGCGGCCCGGTCGCCTGGCGGCCGGCCCTCGGCACGGCCGGCGACGCCCTCCGGCGGGCCGCGCACCGGGTCGAGCACCTGCCGCTGCTGCGCCGCGGGGAGGACGCGTCGACGCGCTTCTCGGGCGCGGGCGGCGGCGCGGCCGTGGGCACCGGCGGGGCGGCCGCCGCGACGGCCTGACCGCGCCCCGCGGGATCCGCGACCGCGGGCGGTCGCCCCGGAGCGCCTGCCGGGGACGCGCGAGGGGAGCACGCAGCCGATCGGCGGTCGCGCCCCGCCGAAGGGCTGCCGGGTTCGGTCCGGCGGCCGATGACCGGGATGGGCGCCGCTCCGCACACTGGATCGGTGCCGCACCCGACGCTCCCCCCTGCCCTCCGCCCGACCGCCGCCGACCCCGCGACGCGACCGCCTGCTCCGCCCGCACCCGCGTCGACGCCAGCCGTCGTCGATTCCGCGGCAGCCGCGCCGAGCGCGATGCGCG
Organism: Clavibacter michiganensis; assembly: GCA_002150995.1. Lineage (GTDB taxonomy): Bacteria > Actinomycetota > Actinomycetes > Actinomycetales > Microbacteriaceae > Clavibacter > Clavibacter michiganensis_K. Next base: position 29,119 of record MDHJ01000001.1, read on the forward strand.
TCGTCGGGCGGGCCCTCGCCCGCCATCCGCTCACGGTGCTCGCGGTGCCCGCCGGCAGCCTGTGGATGGGCGTCATGACCGGCCTCGGCGAGCTGGCGCACCCCGTGGCGACGGCCGTGGCGGTGGCCGTCACCGTGATGGTCCTCGCCTGGTCGGAGAGCCGCATCGGCATCCTGCGCACCGCGCTCGCGGCGGGCCTCGGATCGCTCGCGCCCGTCGCCGTGGCGTCCCTCCTCCTCGCCGCCGGCGTCGCGCTCGGCGACTGGTACTCCCAGCTGGACGCGGCCGACCGGCTGTGGGCGCCGTCCGTGGTGCTCGTCGCGGTCGTCGCCACCGCCAGCCGCGGTCTCGCACCCGCCCATCGGGAGGGCCTCCGCGCCGCGGTCCTCGCGGCCGTGCTCGCGGGTCTCCTCGCGGGCGGCCACGGCGTCGACCTCACGCGCGGCGTCGCGCTGCTCATCGGCCTCGGGCTCGGCCGGATCCTGGTGCCCCTCTCGGACCGGCCCGCCTGGCACGACCCCGCCGCGTCGAGCGCCCGCGTGGTGGCCGCGACCGTGCTCGGCACGGTCACCCTCAGCTGGTGGATCGCCGCGGTCGCGGGCGACGGGATCGGCGTGCTGTCCCCCATGGGCGCGCTGCTCGACCCCGGCAGCACCGTCGCGGTGCTCACCGTCCTCATCGTCGCCGTCGCGCTGCTCCTCCGCGGCAGGCGCCTGGGGCTGGTGCTCGGGATCGCGGCGCTGCTCCTCATCACGGGCCTCCTCGCCTGGTACTACACGGTCATCCCGATCGCCGAGGGCTGGTTCGACCTCCCGGCGGACTCCTGGTCCGATCTGGAGCTCCCCCTCGTGGTCCTGACCACCTGGCTCGCCCCCGCGGCCGCGCTGCTCGTGCTCGTCGCCCGGCGCCGGTCGTTCCGCGCGCGCGCCGACGTCGCCGACCGGGCCGCCGACCGCGAGCGGGTGCTCGCCCAGCTGGTGGCCTCGGATGCCGGATCCCTCGGGTTCATGGGCACCTGGTCCGGCAGCAGCCACTGGTTCGCGGCGGACGAGCCCGGGTCCGACGCCCGGGGCGCCGTCGCCTACCGCGCGGCCCACGGCGTGGCGATCACGGTGTCCGACCCCCTGGCCACGGCGGCGGATGCGCCCGCCACCATCCGCGCCTTCGCCCGCCACTGCTCCGCGCGCGGGCTCGTCCCCGCCTTCTACAGCATCCACTCGGGCCACCTGCCCGTCTTCGCCGAGCTCGGCTGGAGCGTCACTCCGGTGGCCGAGGAGGCGGTGATCGACCTCGCGGGCTTCTCGACGTCCGGCAAGCGGCGGCAGGACCTGCGCACGGCCGCGAACCGGGCAGCTCGGGACGGCGTCGAGGCCGTCTGGGGCACCTACCGGACCCTCCCCGAGGCCCTCCGCCGCGCGGTCGACGCACTGAGCGGCCACTGGGCGGACGCGAAGGCGCTGCCGGAGATGGGCTTCACGCTCGGCGGGCTCCGCGAGCTCGACGACCCGGAGGTCCGGGTCCTGCTCGCGGTCGACGCGTCCGGGCGCGTGCACGGCGTCACCAGCTGGCTGCCCGAGCACCGGGACGGGGCGCTCGTCGGCCGCACCCTCGACGTGATGCGCCGCGGTGCCGACCCGATGCCGGGCGTGATGGAGTTCCTCATCGCGACCGCCGCGCGCGCCTTCCAGGAGGAGGGGCTCGCGACGCTGAGCCTGTCGGGCACTCCGCTCGCGGCGGGGGCACCACCTCCGGACGCGGCGCCGCCGACCGCCTCGTCGCGCGCCTGCTGACGGCGACGGGCCGGGTCCTCGAGCCCTCGTACGGCTTCACCTCGCTGCTGCGGTTCAAGGCCAAGTTCGACCCGCGCTACGAGACGCTCTGGCTCGCCTGCCCTACGGCGGCGGACCTCGCGCCGATCGGCCGCGCGCTCACGGCCGCGTACGTCCCGACCCTGCGGATCCGCCACCTCGTGGGCGCGCTCCGGGTCGCGTCGGCCGAGGTCCGCGCCGGCCGCCGGGCGACGCGCTCGGCGGCCCGCGCGGCCCGGCGCGCTAGCCTCGGCCACGCGGGGGACCGCGGCGTCGCGACCGGCGTCGCCGCCGGATCCGCCGGCGAGAGGCGGGACGCGTGAGCACGGCACCGGGAGAGGGGCGCGGACCCGCGGCCGCGGCGGCATCCGCCGTGAGCGTCGTCGTGGTCGACGACGAGTCGCTCGTCCGCTCCGGCATCGCGATGGTCCTGGGGGCGTCCCCCCGCATCGAGGTGCTCGCGGCCGTCTCGAGCGGCACCGCGGTCGCGACCGTGCGGGAGCACGCGCCCGACGTCGTCCTCCTCGACATCCGGATGCCCGCCCCCGACGGCCTCACGATCCTCGCGGAGCTCATGGCCGAGCCGCGTCCGCCGGCCGTCGCCATGCTCACCACGTTCGACACCGACGACCAGGTGCTGGAGGCGCTGCACCGCGGGGCGTCCGGCTTCCTGCTGAAGGACACGGATCCGGAGCAGCTCGCCCGGCACGTGCTCACGCTCGCGGCCGGCGGCATCGTGCTCGCGCCCGGCCTCCGGCCCGGACGCCTCTTCCGCTCGGTCGAGGACGACGCCGAACGGGAGCGGGTCGCGCGGCTGGGCGAACGCGAGGTGACCGTGCTGCGCGCGCTCGCCCGCGGCCTGTCCAACGCCGAGATCGGCGCCGAGTGCGGGCTGACGCTCGGCACGGTGAAGGAGACCATCAGCTCGATCGTGCAGGCGCTCGGCGTCGGATCGCGCGTCGAGGCGGCCGTGGTCGCCGATCGCGCCGGGCTCGTGCCCAGGCGGTGAGCGCGGCATGCGCGTGAGGGGCGCGGGACGCCCGGGGGCGGGCGGCGCCGCGGGACCGCACGTCGGGGCCGGCGTGGCGAGAAGAGACGCCGCACGCACCGCGGTCGGGGATGACGCGTCCGCCGACGACGCGTCCGCCGACGATGAGGCCGCCGGCGGTCGGGCCGCGCCGTCAGAGCGCGTGCGGGCCTTCCTCGTCGACCTGCTGCTCGCGGGTGTCGCGGCGGGCGCCTCGCTGACCTTCCTCGCCGAGCCGGACACGCCGTGGGACGCCGTCGCCGGCGCGGTCGCCTGCCTCGGCCTGCTCCTGCGCCGCCGATGGCCGTGGCTGAGCGTGCTGCTCGCGGTCCCGGCCGTGTACATCGGCATCGCCTACGTGCCCGTGCTGGTCGGCCTCTTCGGCCTGGGCCTCGCACGGACCCCGCGGTGGTGCGTCATCGCCCTGACCGCGCTCGTCGTGGGCGCGGACCTGCTGCCCTTCGGGACGCCGGCGGACCTGCAGGCGGTGGTCGAGCCGTTGGTCGACGCGACCATCTACACGATCGGACCGCTGCTCCTCGGCGCGTTCCTGCGGCAGCGGCGTGATGCGGCGGCGCAGCTCGCGGAGCTGCGGGAGGCCCACACGCTCGGCCAGCGGCAGGCCGCCCAGGTCGCGCTCGCCCGGGAGCGGGCGGTGCTGGCGCGCGAGATGCACGACGTCGTGTCGCACCAGGTGAGCCTCATCGCCGTGCAGGCCGGTGCGCTGCAGGTGGGCGCCGCCGATGAGCGCTCCCGCGAGGTCGCGCGCACCATCCGCGCCCTCAGCGCCGTCACGCTGGAGGAGCTGCGCGGCATGGTGGAGCTGCTCCGGGCCGCGGGCGGCGACCGGCGCGGGCTCGCGCCGCAGCCGACGCTCGACGACGTGCCGGCGCTGGTGGCGGCGAGCGGCATGCGGGTGGACCTCGACCTCGACCTGCCGGCCGACCTGCCCGCCGCCGGACAACGCGCGGTCTACCGGACAGTGCAGGAGGGCCTGACGAACGCGCGCAAGCACGCGACCGGTGCGGCGGTGCGGGTCACGGGGCGGATGGAGGCCGGGTCCGTGGTGGTGGAGGTGGACGCAGGGCGCGCGACGATGCCGCTGCTCGACCTGCCGAGCGGACGCCACGGCCTCACCGGGCTGCGCGAGCGCGCGCAGCTGCTCGGCGGGGGGCTCACGGCCGAGCTGCGCCCCGACGGATCGCACCTGCTGCGGCTGCGCTTCCCGCTCTGACGCCCGCGGTCGCGGTGTCGGGCGGTGGGAGCGGCAGCGGGCGGCGGACCATGCGCGCCCGCCGCCCGACGCGGTCAGCCCTGCCGGGCCTTGTTCCGCGGGGTGAGCTTGTTGATGACGAAGACGCGGCCGCGGCGGCGCACGACCTGCGCGCCGGGGAGCTTCTTGAGGGCCTTGAGCGAGTTGCGCACCTTCATGGTGGTCCTTTCGTGAGAACAGTTCTCAATAGACTAGCGCCATGCCCGCTCCTCGCCGACCCCTGCCCGTGCACGCCCAGCCGCCGTCGGGCGTCGTGCTCGTCGTGGGGGACGGATCCGGCCTCCGCTCCGTGCTGCGGGACGCGGTCGACGAGGTCTCGGCGTCGCTGCTCGTGCTGCCGCCCGAGGAGGCGGACCCGGTCGAGCCGATCGCGCGCTTCCTCGACGACCTCGCCGGGCGCGGGCCGGGCGCCGAGGCCGTGGTCGGGATCCCGGCGACCGCCGACGCGCGCGCGACCGGCATGGGCCTCGACGTCCTGCTGCGCCGCGAGCACGGGCTGCGACGCGCCCTCGGTGCGCCGGGATCCGGATTCGGGCTCCGCCACGTGGTCTCGGTCGTGCCCGCCGACCGGCTGCACGCGACGGCGTCCGGGCGCGTCGATGACGCCTTCGAGGAGGCGGAGACGCTCGTGGACCTCGTGGAGTACGCCACCGTCGTGGTGCTGACCGGCATGGCGCGGGTGCCCGTCGAGGCCCGCGGGACCCTGCTCGCGCTCGTGCGCCGGCTCGCCCCCCGTGCCACCGTGCTGGATGCGCGTCGGCCCCTCGCGCTCGGTCGGCTGCCGCGGTGGGGCGACGTCGCGGGGCTCGCGGCGTCGGCCGGGTGGATGCGCGAGCTCACGGCTGCGGACCGGGCCCTCCGTCCCGCCGACGTCGATCGGCGGGACGGGCCCGTCGGATCGGTCGTCGTCGGCGATCCGCGGCCGCTGCACCCCGGGCGGCTCGCCCGGGCGGTGGAGGAGGAGCTGCGGCCCGACCGCGCGGGGCTGGTGCTCCGCTCGAAGGGGTTCGTGGCGCTGGCGTCGCGGCCGGGCGAGGTGGGCGGCTGGTCGAGCGTGGGGTCGATGCTGACGCTCCAGCCGACCGGGATCGACCCGTGGCAGGAGCACGCGCCGCGCGGCACCGGGATCGCGTTCTTCGGGGTGGGGCTCCGACCCGACGTGCTGCGGCGGGCGATCGGGCGGGCGGTGCTCACGGGGGAGGAGCTGGCGGCGGGGCCGGCGGAGTGGTCCGGGTACGCGGATCCGTTCCCCCGGGTGGACGCGGACTGAAAGCGGCGCGCCCGGACGCCGGGGAGGGTGACGGTCCGCCGAGAGGGGCGTCAAGGCCCTGTGCACTGCTCGGCGCCCGGCGTTCAGTGGGGAGGTGAAGCAGAACCGCACCGCAGAGGGCAGCACCCGCACGACCGCCACGACCACCGCCGAGGCCCCGGACGAGGGCGCCGCGGCCGCCGAGGACGCCGCCATCGTCCCGCCGCCGGAGCCCGGTCCCGACCCCGAGGAAGCGCTCCGCGTCGCCCGCGAGGCGTTCGGCTGGGACGAGCTGCACGACGGCCAGGTGCGCACCATCGGGCCGCTCGTGCGCGGCCGCGACGCACTCGTCGTGATGCCCACGGGCTACGGCAAGTCCGCCATCTACCAGGTCGCCACCGTGCTCCTGGACGGCCTCACGGTCGTCGTCTCGCCGCTCATCGCACTGCAGGCCGACCAGGTGCAGAACCTCGAGGAGGCGCCCGCCGCCCCGCCCGCGCGCGTGATCAACAGCACCGTCCGCGGGACGGCGCTCGACGAGGCGTGGGCGACCGTGGAGGAGCCCGGCGCGCGGATCGTGTTCCTCACCCCGAGCAGCTGGCGCGCGACGAGGTCGTCGAGCGGCTGGTGCGGCGCGGCGTGTCCCTCGTGGTCATCGACGAGGCGCACTGCGTGGCGTCCTGGGGCCACGACTTCCGCCCCGACTACCTGGGGCTCGGCGGCGTGATCGACGCGCTCGGGCACCCGCCGACCATCGCCATGACCGCGACCGGGTCGACGCCCGTGCGCACCGAGATCGAGGAGCGCCTGGGCCTCCGGGACCCGTTCGTGCTGTCGTCGGGCTTCGACCGCCCGAACATCCGGCTCGAGGTGCGGCGGCACACGGAGGAGCCCGAGAAGCGCCGCGCGATCGTCGAGCACGTGCGGGAGCAGACCCAGCCGGGCCTCGTCTACGTCGCCACGCGGAAGGACGCGGAGCAGTACGCGGAGGAGATCCGGGCGAGCGGCCTGCGCACCGACGCGTATCACGCGGGCCTGCCGGCGGCCGAGCGCGAGCGGGTGCAGACCGCCTTCCACGAGGACGACGTCGACGTCGTGGTGGCCACGAGCGCGTTCGGCATGGGCATCGACAAGCCGACCGTCCGGTACGTGGTGCACGCGGCGCCGCCCGAGTCGGTGGACGCCTACTACCAGGAGGTCGGGCGCGCGGGGCGCGACGGGGAGCCGGCCGTGGGGATCCTCCACTACCGCCCCGAGGACCTGGGCCTCCGTCGCTTCTTCGCGGCGCGCACGCCCCGGCCAGCGAGCCTCCGCGACGTCTACGCGGCGGTCGCGGTGGCGGGCGCCGACGGCCCGGTGCGACCGGCGGCCGTCGCGGACCGCGCCGGCATGTCACCGCGCACGGTCGGCGGCGTGCTCAATCTGCTCGTGGACGCGGGGGTCCTCGGATCCGACCGCGAGGGCGCCGTCGTGACGGAGGAGCTCGACCCCCGCGAGGCCGCCGCGCGCGCGAAGGAGGTCGCCGAGGAGCGCGAGCGCATCGAGGTCTCCCGCCTGGAGATGATGCGCGGCTACGCGGAGACGCAGCAGTGCCGCCGCCAGTACCTGCTCGGCTACTTCGGCGAGGAGTCCCCGGAGCGCTGCGGCAACTGCGACGCGTGCGACCGGCTCGCGGACGACGACGCGCACGACGCGGCGATGGAGGCGGCCGAGGGTGCCGACCCCGGTGCCGCCGGCGCGGTCCCCGGCGCGGACGGGCCGTCCGACGACCCGTTCCCCGCGCAGTCGGCCGTGACCCACGCCGAGTGGGGCCCCGGCACAGTGATGAGCACCGAGGACGACCGGATCACCGTGTTCTTCGAGAGGGAGGGCTACCGCGTGCTGTCGCTCAGGCTCGTGCGGGACGGGGGTCTCCTGCAGCCGGCGTGACCCGGGAGCGCGCGGCTGCGCCGACGGCCGCGTCCGCCCCCGCGGCGGCCCGCTCGGCCGCGTCGTGGTCGAGCCGCACCTCGCGGCCGGTCGCGGCCGACTCGTAGACGGCCTCGAGGATGCGCGTGAGGTGCAGGCCGTGCGTCGCCGGCGCCATCGACGCGCCCTCCCGCGCACCATGCGCACGAACGCGTCGATCTCCGCCTGGAAGCCCTCCTCGAGGTCGAACGACAGGGAGTCGATGTTGGGCCGCAGCTCCACCACCGTGTCGTGCAGCTCCGTGGTGATCCGGAGCTCCGGCTCGAGCGTCGCCCCGCCGCGCTCGCCGAACACCTCGAACGACAGGTCGTCGCGGCCGTGCACGGAGTACGAGGTCTCGATCGAGAGCACCGCGCCGTCGGCGAAACGCACGAGCGCGCCCGCGAGATCCTCGACGGGCTCGGTCGACGGCACCTGGTCGGCGCTGAGGTAGCGGGTGAGGCCGCGGATGTTCGTCCGGCCCCCGAGCTTCCGGAACGTGTACCCGGTCACCGCGACGGGCTCGGGGAAGTCCATGAGGTACAGGGCCATGTCGATCAGGTGCACGCCGAGGTCGACGAGCGGGCCGCCCCCGGAGATCGACCGGTCGGAGAACCAGCCGCCCGGGTCGCCCGCCTGCCGGAGGAAGACCGCCTTCGCGTAGTAGATCGGCCCGAGGTCGCCGGCGTCGACGAAGCGCTTGAGGGTGACCGCGTTGGAGGAGTGGCGGCGCACGTAGCCGACCTGCACGGATCCGGCGCTCGCCGCCTCCGCGCGGACGATCGCCTCCGCCTGCGCGACGGTCAGGGCCATGGGCTTCTCGAGGAGCACGCTCTTGCCGGCCTCGAGCGCGGCGACGGCGATCTCCGCGTGCGTGTCGTTGCGCGTGCACACGCTCACGGCGTCGATTTCCGGGGAGGCGAGGAGCTCCCGGTGGTCGGTCGTGACGAGGGTCGCGCCGGTCTCGGCCGCGCGCCGGGCCGCCCGGTCGGCGTCGACGTCGCAGATGCCCGCGACGACGACGTCCGGGTTCTGGGCGTAGGCGGCGAGGTGGAGGCCCGCGATGGTGCCGGCGCCGATGACGCCGATGCGCACGGGACCGCTCATCGGACGGCCTCCGCGGCGAGGCGCTGCGCGGCGGCGAGGCCCGCGGTGAAGCCGGTGAGCGGATCCTCGAGGCCCTCGTACTCGATCGACACCGGACCGTCGAAGCCGGACGCGGCGACGAGCCCGAGGAGGCGGCCGATGGGCAGGTCGCCGGAGCCGACGACCGCGCCGCGGATGCCCCGCCCGCCGAGCGTGGTCATCCACGTGTCGTCCGGAGCCGTGTCGCGCACGTCGAAGTCCTTGAGGTGCACGACGGCGGCGTGGGGGAGGAGGAGCGGGACGGCCGTCTCGGGATCCTCGTCGACGCACAGGGAGTTGCCGACGTCGAGCGTGACGCGGAAGCCCGGCCGGTCGACGGCCTCCACGAGGCGGAGGATCCGGTCGCTCGCGTTCATGCTCATGCCGTGGTTCTCCACGGTCGTGGCGATGCCCAGCGTGGCGGCGTGGTCGGACAGCGCCCGGCAGACGGGGACGATCGTCGCGAACGCGCGCTCGAAGGCGTCATCGTCGGCCTCCCGCCACGGCCAGGCGAACACGTCGTGGCGCAGCAGCGGGATCCCCAGCTCGTGCGCGACGCGGAGGTGGGCGTGCAGGCGCGCGACCTGGGCGTCGAGGTCGGGGTCGAGCAGGTCGGCGCCGACCGCGTAGTTCGCGAGCTCCACCCCGCGGGCGTCGGCGCGGTCCCGGATGGCGGCGACGAGGACCGGGTCGTCGACGAGCTCGCTGCCGAGGCCCGCGATGGAGATCTCCAGGTGGCTGGCGTCGGAGTCGGCGACGAGGTCGACCACGTCGGGGACGGTCATGGTGCCGGCCTCCAGGGCCGGGGCGAACGTGTAGGAGCTGACGCCGATGCGCATGTGCGGCCTTCCGGATCCCGCGGCCGAGCGGCCGACGTGACCCACGGTAGGCGGGCGTCGTGCGCGGACGGTTCGGACGCGACCGGTTTAACGGAGACGTAACCACCTCCCGGCGGGCCGGGGCGCGCGGATCCATATCGTGAGGAGGACGCGGCCCGCCCGCGCCGCCGACCCCGCTGGAGGGACCCATGCCGCACCGCCCCCGGATCGTCTCGCTCGGGATGTCGCTCGAGGCGAGCGTGTACTCGCCCGCCCGGACGCGCGTCGACCAGTTCGTGCGCACCGAGGGCGACGCCTACCTCGCGCGCTACCCGTTCCTCGCGCCCGGCGCGCCGCTGCGGGAGCGCACGCGCTGGACGGCGCTGCCGCACTTCCGCGCCATCCCCGGCGGCCCGGTGCCCGCCGCCGACCACCGCGTCATCGTCGACGACCTCCTCGGCGCGCTCGCCCGCACCCTCGCGGAGGACGGCCCCGTCGACGGCGTGCTCTACGACGTGCACGGCGCCATGAGCGTCATCGGCACGGACGACCCGGAGGGCGTGCTCGCGGCCCGGATCCGCGCGCTGGTGGGCCCCGACGCCGTGATCTCCGCGACGATGGACCTGCACGGAAACGTCACGCCGCTGCTCGCCGGCACGGTCGACCTCATGACCTGCTATCGCCTCGCGCCGCACGAGGACGCGCTCGAGACGGTCGAGCGGGCCGTGCGGAACCTCGTCGACCGGCTCACGGGGCCGCGCCGCGGGGAGCCGGTCGCGACCGCCTGGGTGCCCGTGCCGATCCTGCTGCCCGGTGAGAAGACGAGCACGCGCGACGAGCCGGCACGGAGCCTCTACGGGAGGATCCCCGGCATCACGGCGCGCGAGGGCGTGATCGACGCGGGCCTCTGGATCGGGTACGCCTGGGCCGACGAGCCGCGCAACCACGCGGCCGTCGTGGTGACCGGCGACGACGCCCGGGTGGTCGCGGCCTCCGCCGAGGAGCTCGCCGCCGAGCTCTGGCGGGTGCGCGACGACTTCCGGTTCGTCGCGCCCGTCGGCACGCTCGAGGAGTGCCTCGACCGGGCCGCGGCGAGCGACGCCCGGCCCTTCCTCGTCAGCGACTCCGGCGACAACCCGACCGCGGGCGGCGCCGGGGACGCGACGGGCACCCTGCGCGCGCTGCTCGACCGGCCGGAGATCCGCTCGGGCGCCGTGCAGGCCGTGTACGCGTCGATCCCGGACCCCGGCGCCGTCGCGGCGTGCGTGGCGGCCGGCGTCGGCGGCGAGGTCGACGTCCGCGCGGGCGCGCTCGTGGACGACACGGTGGCCCCGCCGGCGGAGCTCCGCGGAACGGTCGAGCACCTCGCCGAGGGCGACCCGGCGGCGGACGTGGAGGCGGTGGTGCGCGTGGGCGGGCTCCGGGTGATCCTCACGGCCCGGCGGAAGCCGTACCACCTCGAGTCGGACTTCACGCGGAACGGCATCGACCCGCGGCAGGCGGACGTGGTGGTGGTGAAGATCGGCTACCTGGAGCCGGAGCTGCACGCCATGGCGGCGGACTGGATGATGGCGCTGACGCCCGGCGGGGTCGACCAGGACCTCGCGCGGCTGCCGCACCACCGCATCATCCGGCCGATGGTGCCGTTCGACGAGGTGACGGGGACGCCGGACCTGTCGGCGCGGATGATGACGCGCGCGACCTGACCGGGGCGGGCGCCGCTCAGTACAGCTGCGCGAGCGCCCGCCGCAGGCAGAGCTGGCCGATGCCGAGCACGCCCGCGTCGAGGCCGGCCTCGGTCTGCTGGATGCGGAGCGCGGTCGTCGCGAGCGGGTGGCAGCTCTCGTACAGCTGCGAGCGGATGGCGGCGACGAACGGCTCGACGGTGGACAGCATCCCGCCGATGACCACCACCTCGGGGTTGAAGAAGTTGACGACGGCCGCGAGCGTGTCGCCGACCGTGCGGCCCGCCTGGCGCAGCTGCGTGGTGGCGCGCGGATCCCCGTCGTGGGCGAGCCGCACGGCGTCCGGGAGGTCCCGCACGGGCGCGCCCGCGGCCCGCAGCCCGGCGACGATGCCGGCGGCGCCGACGACCGTCTCCAGGCAGCCGCTGTTGCCGCAGTTGCACGGGTTCCCGGCGGCCGCCGCGACCCGCACGTGCGCGATGTCGCCCGCCAGCGCGGTCGCCCCGCGGTACACGTGGCCGTTGATCACGATGCCGCAGCCGACGGACGCGCCGGCCTTGAGGAACAGCATGCTGCCCACGCGCACGCGGGAGGCGGCGGCCCGGCGGTCGAGGGTCGCGTGCTCGCCGAGGCCCATCATGTTGGCGTCGTTGTCGACCACGGCGACCGCGTCGAACTCGTCCGCGAGCCAGCCGACGACGTCGAAGCGGTGCCAGCCCGGCATCGACGCGGGCGACTCCACCATGCCGCGGGCGGTGTCGACGGGCCCGGGCAGGCACATGCCGACGCCGCGCACGACGGGGTGCCCCGACCCGGCGACCAGGACGCGCAGCGCCGCGGCCACGAGCGCGAGGACGCCGTGCGGGCCCGCGCCGATGTCGATGGGGATGGTGCGCGCGTCGACGATGGTGCCCGACATGCTGAGGAGGGCGAGGCGCGCGTGGCTCCGGCCGAGGTCGGCGGCGAGCATCACGCCCGCGTCGTCGCGCAGGTGCAGGACGCGCGGGCGGCGTCCGCCCGTCGGGTCGCCCGATCCGCGCTCCTCCACCAGGCCCGCGCGGAGCAGCTGCGCGATCTTCCCCGTGATGGTCGACGGCGGCAGGCCGAGCGTGCGGGCGAGGTCGGCGCGGTTCGTGGCCGAGCCCGTCGCGATCATGTACAGCAGCGCCGACGCGGTCTCGCCCGCGATCTCGCTGTCGGGGACCTGGCGCCGGATCCGCGGGGCGGCGGCACCAGGCGGGGGACGCCGAGGAGGCGGTCGGGCGCGCGCCCGCCGGGGCCGGGCGGCGGGAGCAGGCTCACGCGCTCACGACCTCGACGACGACGGCCCCGGCCTCCACCGGCAGCCGTCCCGCGATGAGCGCCGACGCGATGACGCCGGCCTGCCCGCCGAAGCGGGCGGCGACCACGCGCGGGCGCCGCTGGAAGGTGAGGAGCGAGTCGAGCCGTTCGCGCAGCGGGCCGAGCAGCTGCTCGCCCGCGCGGGACAGCCCCCCGGCGACCACGACGACCTCGGGGGAGAGGATCGCCGTGAGCTGGGCGAGGGCGAGCGCCAGCGCGTCGATGCACGCGTCGACCACCCGCTGGGCGACCGCATCGCCCGCGGCGGCGGCCCGGAAGACGCGGGCGGACCCTCCGTCGGTCGTCGCGCTGCCGGTCGCGCGGGCGTACGCCTCCGCGACGCCCTGGGCGGAGGCGACGGTCTCGAGGCAGCCGGATCCGCCGCACGCGCAGCGGACGCCCGCCTCGGATCCCACCGGCGTCGTGCGCAGGTGCCCGAGCTCGGCGCCGCGCCCGCCGGCGGTGTACAGCCGGCCGTCCACGAAGACGGCCGCGCCGATGCCCGTGCCGATCGTGATCACGACCGCGTCGCGTGCGCCGCGGGCCGCGCCCATCTCGAACTCGGCCACCCCGGCGCCGCGCGCGTCGTTGCCGAACGCGACCGGCAGCCCGGTGGCGGCGGCGAGCAGGTCGCGCATGGGCACGTCGCGGAGTCCCACGTGCTCCGCCAGCACGACCACGCCCCGGTCGTCGTCGACGACGCCGGCGACGTGCACCCCGATCGCCTGCGGGGCCGCCTCCGGGTGGTCGCGGGCGGCATCCGCCACGACGGTGGCGAGCGCGGCGACCAGGGCCTCGGCGTCGTGCGTGGGGGTGGGGATGGAACGGGCCTCGAGGACCCGGCCGCCGGCGTCCACCAGGGCGATCTTGATGTCGGTGCCGCCGATGTCGAACGCGGCGACCGGCCGGGGGACCCGCAGCTCGAGCCGCGGGAGGTCCGTCACTTGACCGCGCCCGCGGTGAGGCCCGTCGCCATGCGCTTCTGCACGATGAGGAAGAGGACCACCACGGGGAGCGCCATGAGAGTGGATCCTGCCATGATCCCGCCCCAGTCGGTCTCCTGCATCTGGCCGCGGAAGCCCTGCAGCCAGAGCGGCAGCGTGCGGCTGTCGTCGGCGGAGAGCGTCACCAGCGCGAGCGTGTACTCGTTCCACGCGGCCAGGAAGCTGAAGATGCTGGAGGCGACGAGCCCGGATCCGAGCAGCGGCAGCGTCACCCGGCGGAACGCGCCGACCCGGCTGCAGCCGTCGAGCATGGCGGCCTCCTCGAGCTCGACGGGGATCCCGTCGACGAAGCCCTTGAGGACCCAGATGGTGAACGGCACGTTGGCGGCCAGGTAGAGCACGCTCAGGCCGAGGACCGAGTTGAGGAGGCCCCAGCCGTCGAGCATCCGGTACTGGGAGATGAACAGCGCCTCTGCGGGGATCATCTGGATCACGAGCACCGCCACGATCATCGACGTGCGCCCGCGGAAGCGGAACCGGCTGAGCGCGAACGCCGCCACCACGCCGAAGGCGAGCGATCCCGCCACCACGACGAGCGCGATGAGCGTGCTCATCCGCAGCGCCGACCAGAAGCGGGCGTCGCCCAGGACGCGGGCGAAGTGCTCGACCGTCCCGCCGATCGGGATCCAGGTGGGGGTGCGCGACGACAGCTGCGCGGGCGTGAGGAACGCCGCGTCCACCATCCAGTAGACGGGGAAGAGCCAGAGGAGGCCGAACGCCACCGCCACGACGTCGAGCGCGATGCGGCCGGGGGAGCGGCGACGACGGGCGCGGGGCGCCCGGGGTGGGCGGGGCGCGGGGGGCGTCGCGTCGGGAGAGCCCCCGGTCGACGGGCTCGCGGCCGACGAGCCCCCGGTCGCGGTCGCGCTGCGGTCGATGGTGGCGGTCATCAGCTGTCCCCCTCGGTCAGGAGCGCCCGGATGTAGCGCCACGTGAGCACCAGGCTGACCGCGAGCATGACCATGGCGGCCGCCGAGGCGACGCCGTAGTTCCCGCCGGAGAGCCCGATCTGGTACACGAACGTGCCGAGCACGTTGGTCTGGTCGGTGATGCCGCTGCTCTGCTGCAGGATGTGGACCTGCGTGAAGACCCGCAGGTCCCAGATCACCTGCAGGAGGCTGACCAGCAGGAGCACGGGCGCGACCGACGGCGCCACGATGTGCACGAAGCGCTGGCGGGCGTCGGCCCCGTCGAGCTGGGCGGCCTCCATCATCGACTCGTCGAGCTGCGTCACCGACGCGTAGACCATGAACACGACGAGCGGCACGCTCATCCACGTGATGAGGAGGCCCGCCACCACGAAGAACGTGAGCGGATCCGACAGCCAGTTGTAGCCGACCATCCCCGGAGCCCCCAGCCGGCCGAGGACCCAGCCGACGACGCCGCTTCGCGGGTCGAACAGCAGCTGGAACACCTGCAGCGAGCTGAGCACGGGCATCGCCCAGGCGACCAGCATGACGATCTGCACGCCCACCGCGATCGACCGGCGCACCTGCGTCAGCAGCATCGCGCCCGCGGTGCCGATGACCACGGTGGCGGCGGCGCACGCGAGGCAGAAGCCCACCGACCGGCCGAGCGAGGCCCAGAACGCGGGATCCCCGAGGACCTGCGCGTAGTTGTCGAGGCCCACGAGCTCCGGCGCCTGCCCGAACTGCTGGGCGAGGCCGAAGCGCTGGAACGACATGATCACCTGCCGCGCCAGCGGGTAGCCGAGGCCGACCGCGACGATCGCGACCGCGGGCAGGACGAGCACCAGCGCGAGGCGGCGCTCGGCGCGCGGGCTCCGGGGCGCCTCGAGCGCCCGCGCGGGCGCCGGCGTCGAGGTGGACGTGCTGAGGACGGCGCTCACGGGCGGGTCACGACGGGCCGAGGAGGCTCGTGAGCTTGGCGTCGGCGGCGGAGGCGAGCGCGACCGGGTCGCCGCCGGCGGCGACCGCGACGTAGAAGTCGTCGATGACCCGCGCGCCCTCGACGAGGGCCCAGTTCTCGGCGGCCGGCGTGCCCACGGAGTTCCGCACCGCCTCGGTGGTGAGGGTGGCGAGCTCGTCGCTGCCGAGGGCGGCGGCGTAGTCGAGGTTGCCGGGCACCCAGCCGCCCACGGTCGCGAAGTACTCCTGGAAGGGCTGCGAGAAGATGAGCCGCATCGCCTCCTTGGCGAGGTCCTGGTTCTTCGAGCGCCCCGAGATGGCGACGTTCGAGCCGCCCGCGAACGGGTGCCCGGCATCGCCTCCCGCGGCCGCGGGGAAGCCGAAGTACCCCACGTCCCCGGCATCGACGAGGGCCTGGTCGATGTTCGCCAGGTGCCAGTTGAAGCCGAAGAACATCGCGGTCTCGCCCGCGTTGAACGGCACCCACGGCTTCTCGGCGACCTCGCTGTCGGTGACGCCGCCTGCGGTGGATCCGGTGCTCCAGATCCCCTGCAGCGCCGCCAGCGCCTCCTGGCTCTCCGGGCTCGAGAGCGACCCCTTCCAGGTGTCGCCGTCCTGCTCGGCGAGCCGGCCGCCCGTGGTGAACTGCCACGCCAGCGCCGACTGCCAGGAGATGCCCGGCAGGTAGATGCCGGAGAACGACGGGTCGTCCGCATGCGCGGCCTGGAGGGTCGCGGCCGCGGCGGTCAGCTCGTCCATGCTCGTGGGGATGGCGACCCCCGCCTCGGCGAACATGCTCTTCCGGTAGAAGAACAGGCGGCTGCCCGCGTAGAACGGGGCCGCGTACATCTCGCCGTCGAAGGAGCCGAGCTCCACGAGCGACTGCGTGAGGCTGTCGCCGCCGAGCTCCTCCTTCATGTCCTCGAGGCTCATCAGCGCGCCGACCGCGCAGAATGTCGGCGCCTGCGTGTTGCCCAGCTCGATGATGTCCGGGGTCGAGTCGGCGCTCGCGAGCGAGGTCTGGAGCTTGGACACGATCCCGTCCCACACCTGCAGCTCGATGGTGAGGGTGGATCCCGGGTGCTGCTCCTCGAACGTCCTCTTCAGCCAGTCGCGCGCCTCCTGGGAGACCGAGTCGGTCATCATCCAGACGCGCAGGTCGGCGGTGGCGGGGCCGCCCGAGCCGCTGGATCCGGAGGCGCAGGCGGCGAGGAGCGCGGTGAGGCCGAAGGCCCCTCCCAGCCCGATGGCGGTGCGGCGGGTGATGTCGGCCATGGCGGTTCTCCTGGTCTGCACGTGTGCGGTGGCGGGTGGCACCCATGCTCCGAGCGCGGAGGGCCGCGCAGGCGTGCGGCGTGTTAAATCGCGCCTGCATAAACATGTTCTTCATCTCCCGTCCGGCCGGACCCGGGTGCCCGTGCTTCCATGGGCGCATGCCGCGACCCGCCGACCCGTCCCCCCGTCGACGCGTGGCCGTGGAGGTCGCCGTGCAGGACGCGGCGTCCGCGCGCATCGCGGCGGCCGCCGGCGCCGACCGGGTCGAGCTGTGCTCGGCGCTCGCGACGACGGGCGGCGTGACCCCGAGCATCGGGCTCGTGGAGGCGGCGGTGGGCGCCGGGCTGCCCGTCCACGTCCTCGTGCGACCCCGCCCGGGCGGGTTCGTGCACGACGCCGACGAGCGCGCGGTCATGCTGCGCGACGTGCGGGCGGCGCTCGCCGCGGGCGCGGCCGGGATCGTCTCCGGCGGCCTGACGGACGACGGGCGCGTCGACGCTGACCTGGTCGCGCGGCTCGTCGACGCCGCGGGCGGCGCCGCCGTCACCTTCCACCGCGCGATCGACGCCGTCGACGACCGGCTCTCGGCGCTGGACGCGCTCCTCGCGGCCGGGGTCGGTCGCGTGCTCACGTCCGGCGGGGCCGCGCGGGCGGGCGACGGGCTGCCGGCGCTCGCGGAGCTCGTGGCGCGGGCGGACGGGCGGATCGAGATCCAGGCCGGCGGAGGGGTCACGGCCGACGCCATCCCCGCGCTCGTGGCCGCGGGCGTCGACGCCGTGCACCTCTCCGCCCGGCGGCGCGTGGCCGCGACCCGCGTCGGGCCCGGTGGCGGGGAGGCGGCGCACGACCTGACCGACGGGGACCTGGTGGCAGCGGCTGTGCGAGCGGCGCGCGCGCTGCGACCGGCGCCGTGACCGGCGTCGTACCGTGGCTCGAGCGCCACCAGGTCGCCCTCCCCCTCGCCGCGATCGCCGCGGGCGCCGGCATCGGGCTCGCGGTCCCCGGGGCCCGTCATCTCGAGGCCGCCATCGAGCCGGTGCTCGCGCTGCTGCTGTTCGCGACGTTCCTCGGCGTCCCCTTCGCCGCCCTGGGACGCGCGCTCCGGGACGTCCGCTTCCTCGCCGCGGTCGCGGTGGCGGACTTCGTCGTCGTGCCCCTCATCGCGTACGGGCTGTCCCGCTTCGTCGCCGACGACCCGGCGCTGCTGTTCGGGGTGCTGCTGGTGCTGCTGACCCCGTGCGTGGACTACGTCATCGTCTTCGCGGGCCTTGCCGGCGCAGCC
This sequence comes from Clavibacter michiganensis, assembly GCA_002150995.1. Taxonomy (GTDB): domain Bacteria; phylum Actinomycetota; class Actinomycetes; order Actinomycetales; family Microbacteriaceae; genus Clavibacter; species Clavibacter michiganensis_K. The sequence continues at coordinate 46,821 of MDHJ01000001.1, forward strand.
GCCGACCGGCTCCTCGCCGCGGCGCCGCTGCTGATGCTCGCGCAGATCCTGCTGCTGCCGGTGTACCTGCTCCTGATGATCGGCCCCGAGGGCGTAGCGGTCGTCGACGTCGGGCCGTTCGTCCGGGCGTTCCTGGTCCTCATCGTGCTGCCGCTGACGGCGGCGGGGGTGGTCCAGGCCGTCGCCCGCCGCCACCCGGCCGGGCGCGCCGTCGAGCGCTCGATGCAGGCCGCCATGGTGCCGCTGCTGATGGCGACGCTCCTCACGGTCGTCGCCTCGCAGGCGGCCGCCGTCGGGGCGGCGGCCGGGCGCCTGGTGGTGCTGGTCCCGGTCTACGCGGCGTTCCTCCTGCTCGCGACCGTCGTCGGCATCGGCCTGGGGACCCTGTTCCGGCTCGACGTGCCGGCGACCCGGGCACTCGCCTTCAGCGCGGCGACGCGCAACTCCCTCGTCGTGCTGCCGCTCGCGCTGGCGCTGCCCGCGTCCCTGGCGCTGGCGCCCCTGGTCGTGGTCACGCAGACCCTCGTGGAGCTCGTCGGCATGGTGGTCCTCGTCCGGGTGATGCCGCGTCTCGTCCCGTCGGCCGTCGGGGAGCCGCGCGACGCCGTCGGCTGAGCCGGGAGCCGTGAGCCGGGGCCGGGATCCAGGGGCGCGGACGTGGGAGCCCGCACGCGGCCGTGCGGTCGCAGCCGGGCGGACGACGATGCGGCCGGCACCGTGGAGGTGCCGGCCGCATCGTGCCGCGGTGTCCCTGTCGGATGCGGGACCGCGAGGTCCTCGCGGACGAGGTCAGTAGGCGATGCGCGGCGGCCGCCCGCTGTACACGGACCACCGGATGGAGGCCCAGGGGTGGATGCTGCCCTTCGAGCCGATGAGGTAGTACCCGTCCGTGCAGTGGTCGTCGGAATAGCTGAAGGCGTCGTACGCCTGGTCCCCGTACACCAGGAGCCTCTTCGACACGTAGCCGTCCAGGAGCTCCTCCGCACCGTCGCCGACGACCATGGACATGCACGTACTCCTGCTGCCGCCGTCCGTGATCAGGACGGAGCGGACATCGTTGGCCGCCCCGGTCTGGCGGGTCTGGATGTCGAGGTACCGTGCGCCGATGGCGGCGTGGGCGGGGCGGTGCCGGTGGCGAGGAGGGCTCCGCTGATCAGGAGCGTGGCGACGACGGCTCCGCCGCTGGTCCGTCGTAGAGGGATTCTCGGCATGGCTTCTCCTGTCGGGGTGGGGCGGGGGGATGCACGAGCCGATCGCGGGATCGTGCAGCCCAGGAGTCTGCGCCGACGGGGCGGTACGCGCGTCGAGATGTCCCCAGCGGGCATGCCGGAGCGCCGGGGCCGGGCGTGCGCCGCGCCCGGGGCGCACCCTGCGAGGGTGGGGGCATGCCCGCACCCGGATCCGCCCCGCACGATGCCGCCCACGACCCCGCCCACGACCGCGCCCACGCGCTCGACCTCGAGCGGATGCTCGCGGGCGTCGCGGGCGAGGACGGCGGCGCGGTCGACGACAGCATCCCGCAGCTGGCCGATGCGGATCCCGGGCTCTCGGCCGTCGCGCTCGTCACGCCCGACGGCCGCACCCACCGCGTCGGGGACAGCGCGCACCCGTTCTCCATCCAGTCGGCGGTGAAGCCGTTCCTGTTCGCCCTGGCGCTCGCCGACACCGGCGGGGACGCCCTCGACGCCGTCGGCATCGAGCCGACGGGCGAGGCGTTCGACGCGATCAAGCTGGAGAGCGGCACCGGGCGTCCGCCGAACCCGATGGTCAACGCGGGCGCGATCCTCACGGCGAGCCTCGTCCGCGGGTCGTCCCCGGCGGAGCGCTCGGAGCGGATCCTCGCGGGTCTCGGCGCGTTCGCGGGGCGGCGTCTCGAGGTCGACGAGGAGGTCGCCGAGTCCGAGCGCCTCCTCGGCGACCGCAACCACGCCCTCGCGCACCTGATGCGCTCGGAGGGCACGCTGCACGTGACGGCCGACGAGGGCGTCGCCGCGTACGCCCGCGCATGCGCCGTGCTCGTGTCGGCCGAGGCGCTGGCGGCGATGGGCGCGACGCTCGCATGCGGCGGCCGGAACCCGCTGACGGGATCGCGCGTGGTGTCGGAGCGCGTCGCGCGCGACGTGGTCTCGGTGATGGCGACGTGCGGCGTCTACGACGGCTCGGGGCGGTGGATGCGCCGGGTGGGCGTGCCCGCCAAGTCGAGCGTGTCCGGCGCCCTCGTGCTCGCGGCGCCCGGCCGGCTGGGGGCCGCGGTCTTCAGCCCGCCCCTCGACGACCGGGGCACCAGCGTGCGCGGCGCACGGCTCGCGCAGGGCCTCGCGGACGCGCTCGGCCTGCATGCGTTCGGGGCGGTGCCGCCCGAGGGTTGACACGTCAACCACTCTGCGCGATGGTGGACACGTCAACCACCGCGTCGGGCTCCCGGCGCGCGACCGTCCGGGAGGATCCGCCATGCACGCCACCGAGGCCACCACCGGGGCCGCTCCCGGGCGACCCGCGATCGTCGACCCGACGCGCTTCGAGATCGGCCTGGACTCGTTCGGCGAGCTCGCGACCGACGGCGACCGGGTCCTCGGCGACGCCGAGACCGTGCGCCTGCTCGTGGAGGAGGCGCAGCTCGCGGAGGCCGTGGGGCTCGACGTCTTCAGCGTCGGCGAGCACTACCGGCAGGGCAACGTCGACTCCGCCACCCCGGTCCTCCTCGCCGCGGCCGCGCAGGCCACCTCGACCATCCGGCTCGGCACGTCCGTCACGGTGCTGTCGACGCAGGACCCCGTGCGGCTCTACCAGGAGTTCGCGACGGTCGACGCGATCTCCGGCGGACGCACCCAGCTCGTGCTCGGCCGCGCATCCGCCACCGAGTCCTTCCCGCTGTTCGGCTACGACATCGCGCAGTACGAGGAGCTGTTCGAGGAGAAGCTGGAGCTCTTCGTGCGGCTCATGCGCGAGGAGCGCGTCACCTGGTCCGGCCGGCACCGCCCGCCGCTGGACGACGTGCGCCTGCAGCCGCGCATGCCCGCCGGCGGCATCCCCGCCTGGATCGGCATCGGCGGCAGCCCCGACTCCGTGGTGCGCGCGGGCCGGTACGGCCTGCCGCTCATGATGGCGATCATCGGCGGGCGTCCCGAGCGCTTCGCCGGCCACGCGGCGCTGTACCTCCGCGCCCTCGCGCAGGCCGGCCACGCCGAGCTGCCCATCGGCCAGCACTCGCTCGGCCTCGTCGCCGACACCGACGAGGAGGCCCGCGAGCTGTACTGGCGCTACTGGGAACCGGTCGTCACGCGGATGAGCGAGGAGCGCGGCTTCTACGCGCCCACCCGCGAGCGGTACACGGAGGAGACGGTCACCGGATCCCTCTTCGTCGGCTCGCCCGACACCGTCGCCCGCCGCATCGCGTGGATCGCGCGCGAGAACCACCTCTCCCGGTTCGACCTCAAGTACGACCTCCTGCACATGCCGCGCCAGGCGCGCGAGCGCAGCATCCGCCTGCTCGGCGAGGAGGTCGCGCCGCGCGTGCGCGAGCTGCTCGCCGCCGACCCCGGGGGCGCTCGGCTCGCGGGGCGCCCGCCGGCGCGCATCACCGCGGACGGCGGACCCGTGCACGCCTGAGCCCGGCCGCGGGCGACGACGCCCCGGTACCCTGGATCCACCGAGGAGGACGACCGTGCACGAGACGCCCGCAGCCCCGCGCCGCCGGCGCTCGCCGACCCCGGCGGAGCTGCACGTGTGGCGCGAGTACCTCGAGACGGCCGAGGCCGTGCGCCGCACCCTGGCGTCGGACTTCCAGTCGACCTCCGGCATCTCCACGGGCGACTACGGCGTGATGCTGGCGCTCAGCGAGGCGCCGGAGCACCGGCTCCGCTCGTCCGACCTCGCCGACGTCGTCGGCTGGGAGCGCAGCAGGCTGTCGCACCACCTGCGCCGCATGGAGGAGCGGGGCCTCATCCGCCGCGACCGGGACGCCTCCGACAGCCGCGGGGCGTGGATCACCCTGACCGCCGAGGGCGCCACCGTGTTCCGCAGCTCCTCCTCCTCGCACCTGCGCCTCGTGCGCGAGGTGTTCATCGACGCCCTCGATGCCGAGGAGCTCGAGGCGGCGCGCGTCGTCGCGGCGGCCCTCCGCCGCCACGCCGCCGCGCGGGCCGCGTCCGACCCGCCGGCTCCCTGACGCCGACAGCCGCTGACGCCGGTCGCTCCTGACCTCCGGCGGCCCCTGACCTCTGGCGGCCCCTGACCTCCGGCGACCCCCGCGCGTGCGGGCTCCGCCTACCCGTCGCGCTCGCGGCGCTCGCGGGCGCGCTCGGCCGCGTCGGCCATCGCCTCGGCATGCGCGGTCTTCGCGGCGCCGAGGGCCTCGTCGTCGTCCCGGAGGATGGCGACGCCCTCCGCCACCTGCGCCGTGAACGCCCGCAGCGAGTCGGCGGGCGTGGGCGCGAAGTCCTCGTGCTCGTCGCCGTCGCCGGCCAGATCCTCGGGGAGGCGCCGCAGCTCGGCCGATCCCGCGTCCTCGGCCCGCCGTGCGGCGTGCTCGACGCAGAGGCGGGCGACCTCGTCGGCGTGCGCGTGCATGACCGAGTGCGCCGCCCCGGGGATCTCCCACAGCCGGGCCCGCGGCAGCAGCCGCCCCATCTCCTCCACCCAGGCGCGCGGGGCGACGGCGTCGTGCTCGCCGCGGATGACGAGCGTGCTGGCCCGGATGCGGGGGAGGCGGTCCTCGATCCGGTACCGCATCATCTTCGGCAGCACCCGGAGGAACCAGCGCAGCCCGCAGACCAGGTACGCGCGGATCGCGAGCACCTTGATGCGCGACGGCTCGTGCAGCGTCGACTGCAGGAACCGCACCGCGGCCCGCGGGATGGTGCGCTCCCGCGGGTACACGACCGGGCCGATGAGCACCAGCGTGCTGAGCGCGGGCCGCCGGGAGGCGAGGTCCGCCACCACCTGCGTGCCCATCGAGTGTCCGACGAGGACCGGGTCGTCGAGGCCGAGCTCGTCGATCGCGGCGCCCACCAGGTCGGCGTACTCGCGGATCTCGAGGGCGCGCCCCGGGTGCGCGACGCCCGCGAAGCCCGGCAGGTCGAGGGCGTGCACCGGGCCGTGGTCGTTGAGCACGGGGCGAGGCGCTCGAAGTAGTCCGACGAGACGCCGATGCCGGGGACGAGCACGAAGGGGCGGTCGCCGTCGGTGCCGATGGTGCTGATCCGCACCGCGAGGCCGTCGCGGACGACGCGCGTGACGGTGACGCGCGTGTCGGAGCGGTCGCGCGGGCGGGGAGCGGACCGGCGGCCCGCCGGTCGGGCGGGGTGCGGGCGGTGGGCCATGCGGGCTCCTCGGGGTGGACGGCGCGCGGATCCGCGAGGCGTCCACGCTAGGGCACCGCGCCTCGGGAGTCGCCGGGCGGGGGCCGGGCGGACAGGCGAGCCGGCCACGTGCGCGTCCGCTCAGGCGGCGGCGTCCCCACCCGAGACGCAGAGGCAGAACGGGTGGCCCGCGGGATCCGCGTACACGTCGAAGCGATCGGCGGCCGTCGGGTCCTCGGCGGGCTGCAGCAGGCGTCCGCCCAGGGCGAGCACGCGCTCGCGGCCCGCGTCGAGGTCGTCCACGTAGAGGTCGAGGTGCATCTGCATCTGCTGGCGCGGGCCCTCGCCCGGCCAGACCGGTGGGACGAAGTCAGGCGCGAGCTGGAACCCGAGGCGCCACTCGCCGTCGACGCGGACGCTGTGCCAGTCGTCCTCCGCGTCGACCTCCCCGCCGAGGAGGCCGGCCCAGAAGGCGCTCTCCGCGGCCAGGTCGGGGGCGTCGAACACGGTGATCGTGCGGTGGATCCTCACGGCTGCTCCTCCTCGTCGTCGAGCGGTTCTGCCAGCCTGGCACCCGGTCGGCGGTCGGGGAAGGGCGTTCCGGTACGGGCGGTCCGGGACGGGCGGTCGCGCGGCGCGCCCACCGGGAGCCGCCGGCTAGCGGTGCAGCGTGACCGCGGGATCGACGCCGTACGCGTCCCGGTAGTGCCGGGCGAAGCGGCCGACCTGGGGGAAGCCCCACCGCAGCGCGATGTCCGCGACGCCCGGCCCCCGCGTGGGGTCCGCGTCGACGAGGTCCATGTGCGCCGCGGCCAGCCGCGTCCGGCGGAGGTAACGGCCGGGGGTGACGCCCTCGACCCCGTGAGCGGCGAAGGCGCGCTCGAGGTCCCGCACGCTCACGCCGGCGGCCTCGGCCGCGTCCGCCGGGGTCACCGGCAGGGAGGCGTGGTCGTCGAGGAACCCCGTCGCGCGGTGGTACGCGGTGCGCAGGGCCGCCACGGTCTCGTGCCGCCGGACGCGGTCGCCCGTGAGTCGGAACGCCTCGAGCGTGGCGACGGAGAGGAGCCGGAGCGCCTCGGCGCGCAGGGATGCGCTGTCGAACGACGCCGAGAGGGACGCGGCGGCGTCGTACGTGCGCAGCCACAGGCGCGCCGTCTCGTCGCTGACCGGGTGCGGGTCGTCGAAGCGCAGACGCAGCCGGTCGTCCGCGTACGTGACCCGGGCGAGGCGCTCGAGCTCGACGGGATCGAGGACCAGGGTGCGGGCGCGCACGTGGTCGACGCGGGCGGTCAGGCGCGTGCCCGGCTGGAAGAGCGCGGGGGCGCGGGAGAGCTCGCCGGACTCCCGCCCGGACTCCCAGGCGTAGCCGGCCGCGGGGGCGCACGTGATGGTGATGGCGCGGCTCTCCGCCACGCACTGGAACGTGCCGTCGAACACCACGGAGCCGAGCGCGAACCGGGGCTCGGCCACCATGTCCTCCGCGTAGCCGAAGTCGTCCCCCGCCAGCTCGACGTGGCCGTACAGCTCGCGGAGGGTCCGCTCGGCCTCGTCCGCCCGGCGGGTCCGGACGCGGTGGCGCACCAGATCGGTCACGGGACCTCCGTTCGACGTCGGGGGCCGCCCCCGACGACGGCCGCGCACCTGGCCGCCCGCTGACGTGCTCCGTGCTGTGAGGGGGAGGATACCGCGGCACCCCCGAGGGTCCGCCACGCCGGGGCGGGACGGGGGCGGCGTCCGCCGCGTCGGGGGCGTCCGCGCGGATCCCGCACCGGATGCATCACCGCGGCACTGGGATCCGACGCCCGACCGGCGGTAGGTTTGACGACGGCGCCTCACGCGCCGACCACCCTGCGGGCATCGTCGCTCAGGTCGTCCACGGACGGCGGGAGCGGACGACGGCCGTCGGGCCACCAGTCCCCTCCTGAAAGGAGCGACCATGACCGCCCCCTCCGTCCAGCTCTATACGGTCCGCGACGCAGTCTCCGCGGACCTCCAGGGCGCCGTCGCCCGCGTGGCCGAGATCGGCTACACGCAGGTCGAGCCGTACGCGTTCGTCGAGCGCGCCGACGAGTTCGCCGCGGCCTTCGCCGCGTCCGGCGTCACCGCGCCCTCCGGCCACGCGCCCGTCATCGACGGCGACGACGACCAGGCCGCCCGCACCTTCGACGCCGCCGCGAAGCTCGGGATCCGCACCGTCATCGACCCGTTCATCCCCTCGGAGCGCTGGCAGACCGCCGACGACGCGCACCGCATCGCCGACCGGGTCAACGACCTGCAGGCGCAGGCCGCCGCGCGCGGGCTCGCCTTCGGGTACCACAACCACCAGTGGGAGTTCGCGAACAAGGTCGACGGACGCCCCGTCTACGAGCTGTTCGTCGAGCGCCTGAACGCCGAGGTCGTCCTCGAGCTCGACACGTTCTGGTCGACCGTCGGCGGCATGGACACGCCCGCGCTCCTCCGCTCCCTCGGCGACCGCGTGCAGTTCCTGCACGTGAAGGACGGCAGGATCTCCGAGGCGATCGCGAAGGTGCTCCCGAGCGCCGAGTCCGCGCTCGAGGTCCCGGCGGAGCTCGCGCAGGCGTTCAAGCTGCAGCTCCCCGCCGGCCAGGGCGACGTCGACGTCGCCGCCGTGCTGGCCGCCGCCCCGCACGCCCTGCGCGTCGTGGAGTTCGACGACTACGAGCACGACGTGTTCGACGGCATCGCGGCGTCGTACGCCTGGCTGCAGGAGAACGACAAGTGAGCCGCGGCACCGGACGCGTCGGCGTCGGCGTCATCGGCGCGGGCGTCATCTCCGGCACCTACCTGGAGAACATGACGGCGTTCCCGGACCTCGAGGTCCTGTTCGTCGCCGACATCGACCTCGACCGGGCGCGCTCGCGCGCCGAGGAGCACGGCGTGCCGGGCCACGGCACCGTCGAGGAGCTCCTCGCGATCGACGAGATCGAGATCGTCGTCAACCTCACGCTGCCCGCCACCCACGCCGAGGTCGGCCGGCGCATCGTCGCCGCCGGCAAGAACGTGTGGAGCGAGAAGCCGCTGGCCCTCGACCACGCCTCGGGCGCGGATCTGCTGGAGGCGGCCCGCGCGGCCGGCGTGCAGGTCGCGTGCGCCCCGGACACCGTGCTCGGCGCGGGGATCCAGAGCGCCATGCGGTCCATCGCCCGCGGCGACATCGGCGAGCCGCTCACGGCGACGACGATCTTCCACGTGCCCGGCCCCGACGCCTGGCACCCGAACCCCGAGTTCCTGTTCGCGCACGGCGCCGGGCCCCTCTTCGACATGGGCCCGTACTACGTGACGACGCTGGTGCACGCGTTCGGCGCGGCCGAGAAGGTCAGCGCGGTGTCCTCGACGTCGCGCACCACCCGCACCATCGGCAGCGGCCCGCGCGCGGGCACCGACTTCCCGGTGGAGGTGCCCACGCACCACGCGGCGCTCATCTCGTTCGCGGGGGCCAGTCGGCGCAGTCCACGTTCAGCTTCCAGAACGCGCTGCCGCGGGCCGGCTTCGTCGAGATCTCGGGCAGCGAGGGCACCATCGTGCTCCCCGACCCGAACATGTTCGACGGCGAGAGCCAGCTGTGGCGCTTCGGCCAGGAGGAGCCCGAGACGCTGGCCGCGACGGGATCCACGTACGGCCGGGGCTCCGGCGTGCTGGACCTGGCGCGCAGCATCCGCGGCGGCGACCCCGTGCGCGCGTCCGGCGAGGTCGCGGCGCACGTGCTCGACGTGCTGCTCGCGATCCGCGACGCGGCCGACAGCCGCGAGGTCGTGCAGGTCGCGTCCACGGTGGAGAAGCCGACGCCGCTCGCCGAGGACTGGGACCCGGCGGCCGCGACGCTGTAGCGCCGGACCCGCTCGACCCGCACCACCCGCTCGACCCGACGGCCCCGCATCCTCCCGTGGATGCGGGGCCGTCGTCATCCGGCCGCGCGGGCCCCGCACCGGGAGGACACTGGACCCATGCAGCTGCACCGCGTCACCACCGGGTCCGGTCCCCGCCACGTCGGCCTGGTGCACGGCCTCGGCGCGGACGGCGCCACCTGGGCGCCCGTCGTCGACCGGCTCGTGGCGACCGGCCGGTTCACCGTCACCGCGATCGACCTCCGCGGGCACGGCCGGAGCGACCGCGCCGGCTCCTACGGCGTCGAGGAGATGGCCGACGACCTCGCGGAGTCCCTGCCCCGGGGGCTCGACGCGGTCGTCGGGCACTCGCTGGGCGGATCCGTGCTGGTGCGCGCCGTCGCCCGCCTCGAGCCCGCGCACGCCGTGTACCTCGATCCCGGGTTCCGCCTCGCGCTGCCGACCGCCGGCATCCGCGGCCGGCTGTTCTGGGCCGCGCCGCTCGTGGGCCTCGCCGCCGCGCAGATCCCGCGCGCCCGGGCGGCCGCCCGCGTGCGCGCCGCGTACCCGGCCGCGGTCCGCGCCTCCCTCGACGCCGCGCAGGGGCGCTTCGACCGGCGGATGGCCGTGGGCGTGTTCCGCGACGTCGCCTTCCACCCGGTCGCCGTCAGCGCGCCGGCCGTGCCGTCGACGATCGTGCTCTCCGACGACGCCCCCGCCGTGCTGCCCGACGCGTACGCGGCCGAGCTGGCCGCCGCGGGGTGGGACGTGCGCCGGCTCCCCGGGATCCACCACGACATGCAGCTCGAGGACCCGGAACGGGTGCTCGCCGCGATCGAGGACGTGCTGTGACCGACGGACCCGACCCGGCCGAGCGGCCCGAACCCGCCGAGCGGCTCGAGCGGCCCGAGCGGCCCGAGCCCGCCGCAGGGCCCGCGCGGCCGGAGCGGCCCGCACGGCGCGAGCCCGCCGAGTCGACCGCGGGATCTCGGCGGCCCACCCGCCCGGCCGACGCGGAGATCGCCGCCCGGCTGGCCGCCGCGCTGCGCGCGCCCGACCCGTCCGCGCGCCTGCAGGCGGCGCTCACCGCGGGCACCCGGCCGGATCCGGCGCTCGTCGAGGGCCTCGTGCACCGCTGCCGCGTGGAGCCCGACCTCAACGTGCGCGAGATGCTCACGTGGGCGCTGATCCGGCACGACCGGGAGGCCACGATCCCGCAGCTGGTCGCCGAGCTCGCCTCGCCCATCCCGCAGGCGCGCAGCCAGGCGCTGCACACGCTCTCCAAGATCGGGGACCGGCGGGCGCTGCCGGCGATCACCCCCGCACTGCTGCGCGACGCGGACGAGCACGTGGCGCGCACGGCCTGGCGCACGGCGTCCGGGCTGCTCGACGCCGACCGCGACCCGGCGGGTGCGCGCCTGCTGCTCCGCGAGCTGGCGTCGCAGCTCGGCCGCGGATCCACCGAGATGCAGCACAGCCTGACGCGCGCGTTCGTCGCGGTCGGCCGGGCGTCGCAGCCCGTCGTCGAGCGGTCGCGGCAGGCGGCGGACGCGCGGGTGCGGATCCACGCGCTCGCGACCCTCGCCATGCTCCGCGACCCGGAGCTGCGCTTCGACGACGCGGTCGACGACGCGAGGCGCTCGTCGTTCGGCGCACACCTGATGCGGCGTCCGGCGGGCGGGCAGCCGGTGGGCGACGCGGCGGCGGGCTCGGGTACGGCGGGCACGGGTCCTTCGGGGACAGGTCCTGCGGGCACGGACGCCGCGGGTGGCGCCGCCGCCGATGCATCCGCCGACGGCCCTTCCGCCGGCTGACCGCGCTCCCTATCGTGGGCAGCGACGGCCCCGCGCGGCGCAGGGCCGCGAGGACCCGCGTCCGCGCGGCGGACGGAGGCGCACCCGTGGCCGAGATCGTGCTGTTCCACCACGTGCAGGGAGCGACGCCCGGCGTCCACGCGCTCGCGGACGCGCTCCGGGACGGCGGGCACACCGTGCACGTGCCCGACCTCTTCGCCGGCGCACTGCCGGAGAGCATCGAGGCGGGCCTCGCGCTCATGGCGGGGCTGCCCGACGACGTCATGGCCGAGCGCACCGCGCGCGCCCTCGACGGGCTGCCCGCGGAGCTCGTCTACGCGGGCGTGTCCTGGGGCGGATCCATCGCCCAGCGCCTCGCGCAGACCCGCCCCGGCGCCCGCGGCGCGCTCCTCTACGAGTCGTTCGTGTCGCTCACCGCCGAGTGGGCGTTCGGGCCGTGGCCCGCGGGGGTGCCGGTGCAGGTGCACGGCATGGAGCGGGATCCGTTCTTCGCCGGCGAGGGCGACCTCGACGGCGCCCGCGAGCTGGTCGACCTCGTCGGCCCCGAGCTCGCGGAGGTCTTCGTCTACGACGGGGACGCCCACCTGTTCACGGATGCATCCCTGCCGTCGTCGGATCCCGTGGCCACCGCGCTCGTGCTCGAGCGGTCCCTGGAGCTGCTGGCGCGCATCCGCTGAGGGCGCACCGGTCGGCCGCCGACCGGGTCCCCGCGGCGGCGGGATCCGATGCCGAGCGTGTCCGGCAGGGGTCAGGCGTCCACGGGCGGGAGCTCGGCGACCGCGACCCGGTCGCCGGCGGCGTCGCGGATCTCGACCGAGGCGGCGTCCGCGCGGAGCACGTCGGCGTTCAGTCGGCAGTCGATGCGCACGGCGGATCCGAGCATGGACCCGGACGCGTGCTCGCCCCCGCGGGCGTCGACGACCACGACCGTGAAGGCGTCGCCCGCGGGCAGCCCGTCGATGGACAGGACGGTCTCGGTGCCCCACGTGTGCGCGACGACGTCGCCCTCGACGTCCACCCCCGCTGGCGCGCCCGCGAACGTCACGTCCTCGACGGCGCCCAGCGTCCCCGCCGGTCCCGTGGCGACGTCGGCACGCGGCGTCGAGAGGGACGCGCCGCCCACGGCGCCGACCACGAGGCACGCGGCGGCGCCGGCGACCAGGAGCAGCGGGCGGCGCCGGGAGCGGGCGGTGCGGTGCGCGGCGAGGTCGTCGCCGCCGAGGCCGTCACCGGGTACGGCGACCGGGGTCCCCTGCTCGCCGTCGCCCGCGGCGATGCGCTCCACCCGCCGGGCGAGCTCAGCGCTCGGTCGGGCGTCCCGCCATGAGCCGAGCCCGCGGATCGACGACGGCAGACCGCCCAGCAGCGCGATCTCCGCGTCGATCGTCGGGTCGGCCGCGCGCCGCGCGTCGAGCTCGGCGGTCTCGGCGGGCGAGAGGTCGTCGGCGAGGGCCGCGGCGATGAGCTCGGCGCGGCGGTCGTCGGTCGCGTCGGCGTCCGGGTCGGGGAAGCGGTGGTCGGTCGCGTCGGCGTCCGGGCCGGGGAAGCGGTCGTCGGTCATGGGCGGGGGTCCACTTCGTCGAGATGCGTGCGGAGGGCGCGGAGCGCGTGGAAGACGCGGGTCCGCAGGGTGGCGACGGGCACGCCCGTGGCCGTGGAGAGCTCCTGGTAGCTGAGGCCGGTGAGGTGCACGGCGACGACGGCCTCCCGGTGCGCCTCGCTGAGCCGGGCGAGGCCCTCGACGATGCCGAGCCGGTCGAGCGGATCCGCCTCCTGCGTCGCCGCCTCGGGCGCCTCCTCCTCGGCCACGATCCTGGGGGTGCGGGCCCGGGCGCGGTGCACGTCGAGGATGACCCGCCGCTCGATCGCGAAGAGCCAGGTGCGGGCGCTGCCGCGCGAGCCGTCGAAGGAGTCGCGGGCCCGCCACGCGCGGAGGAACGTCTCCTGCACGCAGTCCTCGGCGAGCTGGCGGTCCTGCAGCGCGTTCACCGCGAAGCCGAGGAGCGCGCCGCCGTGCTCCGCGAACGCCTGGCGCACGTCGAGCCCGGGCGTGCCTGCGCTCATCGTGCTCCGCTCGGGGGAAGGTGCCGGGGGCGTCAGGACGAGCGCCATCGTGATCCCCCTCAGCCTAGGCGCGCCGGATGCGCGCCCTCGAGAGGGGATACGCGCGGGGAGGGCCGGGCGTTCACCGGCGGGAGAGGAACGACGGCATCGTCGCGGCCCGGAGCGGGACCGGGCCGGAGCGGGCAAGGCTGCATGGGCATCGGCATCGGCGTCGGCACCGGCGCCCGCATCCGCGGCCGCAGTCGCATCCGCAGGAAAGTCCCGCGCCGCCGATGAACGCCGGCCGCCGATCGTGCGTATGCCCTGTCAGGAGCGGCGTCCGTCCGGGGTGCCGCGGTCCACGAAGGGCGCACGCGATGACGCACACGAACCTGATCCGCACCATGACCATCGGAGGCGCCTCCGCGGCCGCCCTCACCCTGCTCGTCGCCACGCCGGCGTCCGCCGAGACGACCGTGCCGACGCCGGACCGCTTCACGAGCGCGTTCACCGTGATGGCGACGCCCGACCAGGTGCTCAATGCCGACGGCGTCGCGACGCCCGGCGAGTCCGGCGCGACGGGCCGCTTCGACCTCCGCCTCGACTCCGCGTCGAACACCATCTGCTACGACATCACGCTCACGGGCGTGACGGGCGAGTACCAGAGCCCCGCGAAGACGGCGACGCACATCCACCAGGCCGCGGTCGGCAAGGCGGGCCCGCCCCGCATCGCCTTCCCGAACCCGACCGACGCCGGGAACGGCACGCGCACGAGCTCCGGCTGCATGCAGGGGCCGTTCACCACCGGGATCATGAGCCCCCAGGGCGCGGACACCGGCGAGGGCTTCACGGTCGCGCAGATCGAGGCCGACCCGTCCGCGTTCGCGGCCGACACGCACACCGCGTCGTTCACGGCCGGCGCCGTGCGCGGCCAGCTCACCCAGGTGCCGGTCGGCGGCGTCGACACGGGCGCGGGCGGATCCGCGACCTCCTCGACCGACGCCCTGCCGCTCGTCGGCGCGGGTGCCGGCGCCGTGGCGCTCGCCGCCGCGGGCGTCGTGCTGATGCGCCGCCGCCGGGTCCAGGAGTCCTGATCGCCGGAGACCGCACCCCGACGGGCGCGCCGCACGTGCGGCGCGCCCGTCTCCCGCGCGTGCTCGCGGGCACGCTGATCCCGCTGCTCCTCGCGGGATGCGCGGCCGCGGACCCGGGGGACGGAGCCGCCGCCCCGGGCACCCCGCCGGCTCGCGCGTCCGCGTCGCCGGCCCCCTCGCCGGATCCGGTGCCGCCCACGACGGCGCCGCAAATGGTGCAGGGCACGGGCGTCGTGCCATCCCGCGTCGAGATCCCCGACATCGACCTCGACCAGCCGCTCATCGACCTGGGGATCGCCGCCGACGGCCGCATGGAGGTGCCCGTCGACTTCGACGACGTCGGCTGGTTCACGGGAGGCGGGCGCCCGGGCGGCCGCGGACCCACGGTGATCGCCGCGCACGTCGACTCGCGCGTCGGCCCGGCCGCCTTCGCCCGGCTGGCGGAGCTCGAGGTGGGCGACGAGGTGCAGGTGGCGGACGTCGACGGCGGCACCACGCGCTACGCCGTCACGGAGGTCGCCGACTTCGCCAAGGCCGACTTCCCGACCGCTCGGGTCTTCGGCGCGCAGCCCACGGACCAGCTGCGGCTCATCACCTGCGGCGGGATCTTCGACCGCAGCGTGGGCCACTACGAGGACAACCGCGTCGTGTTCGCGGAGCCCGTGGGCTGATCCGCGGCCGGCTCAGGCCACGGGCTCCGCGGGGCCGCCCGCCGGGTCCGCGAGGCCCGCGCGCAACCGGGCGGTGCGCTCGCGCACGAGCTCGACCCGCGCCTCGTCGAGCGCGGCCGTGGCGGCCAGCGCCCGGGTGCCGGCGAGGGCGACCCGCACCAGCGCCACGAGCGCGACCGCGGCGAGGGCCACGAGCGCGACGCCGAGGAGCAGGGGGATCGACCAGACGAGGTCGTCGGCGCTCGGCATGAGGACGCTGTCGGTCGTGCCGTCCATCTCGGGGCGCCCGCTCAGACCGCGGGCCCGGTGGGAGCGCCCGGCCCCATGGGACCGCCGCCGGGCGAGTAGGGCCCGGCCGGACCGTCCCCGTCGTCGGCCTGCAGCCGCGCCGTCTGCTCGCGGACGAGCTCCCGCCGCGCCTCCTGCAGCTCCGTCGTGACGACGAGCGCCCGCCGCGCGGTGATCGCGAGGCGGATGAGCACCACGAGCGCGAAGGCGCCGAGGGCCACGAGGGCCAGGATCACGAGGACGTACAGGGCGATGCCGATGCTGGCGCCGGGGGAGGAGATCATGCCGACGACGGTATACGTCCTCGGGGCGACGTGGGCGGCCGGGTCCTCCGTCGTGGTGCGGCGACGGACCCGGCCTCGGGGGAGGGACCGGGCCCGTCTCGGCCGACCGCGTCTCGGCCGCCGCGGGTGGCCGAGGCCCCGCAGGCGGCGGCCCCGCAGGCGGCGGCTCAGCCGACAGTGCGCCCGGCGCTCGTGCGCGTCTGCGCCGCGGGATACGACGGCAGGGTGCCCGTCACGCGGACCGACAGGACGTGCCCGCGGTCGGCGCCGGTGATGGCGTACGCGCTCGTGGTCGCACCGGGGATGGGGCGTCCGTCGCGCAGCCAGGCGTAGGACAGCTGCACCGACGCGGGCCGCCACGATCCGGGACGCGCGGTCACCGTCCGGCCGACGGCCGCGATGCCCGTGATGACCGGCGTGCCGGCCACGACCACCGGCTGCGGCACTCGCGGGGTCGGCGCGGAGATCCGCTCCACGGAGGCGTACCCGTCGCGCGCGCCACGCACGGCGACCGTGATGCGGGCCCCGATCCGGTTCGCGTCGACCAGGAACGTGGGCCCGGTGGCGCCGAGCAGCGCCTTCCCGTCCGCGTACCACTGGTACGAGAGGCGCACGGGGGCGGGCTGCCACAGGCCTGTGCGCACCGACAGGGTCGCGCCGTAGACGGCCTGGCCGAGGATCGCCGGCGGCGGGGTGGAGGTGAGGGGCCGCGATCCGGGGGCGCTGCCGGTGGTGCCGACGGCCTCGGCGGTCGCCCACAGGTCCGGCACGATGCCGTAGGTGAGCGCGAAGCCGACGGAGGAGTCGTAGCCGCGATCCACGGTCACGGATCCCACGGCGTCGGTGAAGACGAACTCCCCGCCGCCGTCGAGCTCGTAGAAGATCTGGCTGTCCTCCGGCAGGTTCCCGTTGAGGGCCTCGCGCACGTCCCACCGGAAGGTGACCGTGGTGCCGGCCACGACGACCTCCGGCGTGTACGGGCGCGAGGACCCGGACGAGCGCACGGGCTCGGGAGCGCTGGCGGCGCCCACGACGGGCGCCCCGCCCACCGTCCCGACGATCCGCACGCTGAGGAGGTGCGGCCCGGCCGACGCGGGCGCGACCAGCGGACCGCCGAACCGGGTGACGGGGACGGTGCCCTCGGTGCGCCAGGGCCCCGTCTCGTCGAGCCGGTACTCGTAGCGGAGGCCGGAGGCGTCCTGGATGCCCGTGAGGTCGGGGAGGAGGAAGCCGTCGATGGTGGGCTCCACCTCGGTGCCGTAGCCCGAGGGCTCGAAGTCGGGCGCCGGGATCGCGACGGCCGCCGCGGCTGCCTCGGATCCCGTGGTCGGCGTCGTGGTCGGCGTGCCGAGCGTGCGCGCCGCTGCGGGGGACGCTCCCGAGAACGCGAGCCCCGCCGCGAGGACCAGGCTCACCGCGGCCGTCGGACGGCCTGCTCTCCGTGCCGTGCGGATCATCGTCGGACCGTCCGTTCCCGGGCTCCGTCGCCCGATGAGGCGAATCCTCGTCCCTGCCCCCGTGGCCCGCATCCCCCCGTTCGGGGTGCCGGTCGGCGGGCCGGGCGCCGGGACGCGGACGGGCCCGGATCCCATGGGGGAGCCGGGCCCGTCGCGGGTCGGACGCGGGTCAGCGCACCTTCACGCCCGCGCTCGCGCGCGCCTGGTTGTCGTACGTGTAGATGACGGCGCTCACGATGGCGGTGACCGTGTGGCCGCGGTCCGCCTCCGTCAGCGTGTACGTCCGCGCGGTCGCCCCGGGGATCGCCTTCCCGTCGCGCTTCCACTGGTAGCCGAGCTCCAGCGACGCGGGCTTCCAGATGCCGGGCTGCGCGGTGAGCGTGCGGCCGACGACCGGGTTGCCGGTGATGCGCGGGGTGCCCGCGGTGATGACGGGCTGCGCCACGACCTTCGTCGGACCCGAGGTGCGCACGGCGGCGACGTACCCGTCGCGGGATCCGCGCACGGAGACGGTGAGGCGGTGCCCGATGTCGTAGCCGTCGACCTTCCGGGTCGCGTGCGTCGCCCCGGGGATCCGCTCGCCGTCGCGGAACCACTGGTACTCGTACGCCGTGGCGGCCGGCTTCCAGGTGCCCGTGCGCACGGAGAGGGTGGACCCGTACTCGACCGTGCCGACGATCGACGGGAGCGGGGTCGACGTGAACGGCCGCGCGCCCGGGGCGTCGGCGGTGATGCCGTCGACGTGGACGTAGCGCCACGCGGTCGGGGTGGGGCCGAAGACCAGGTCGAAGCCGACGCGCTTCCCGTAGCCGGGCGAGACGGTGAGCGATCCGGTGACGTCCACGGGGACGAGCGGCCCGTCGTCGACCTGCGTGAAGACGTCGCTCTCCTCCGCGGTGAAGCCGTTCAGGGCCTCGAGCACGTCCCAGCGGAACGTGACGGACGGCCCGTCCACGACGACCTCCGGCGTGTACTCCAGGGTCCCGCCGACCGCCCGCACCTCGATCGGCGCCGATGCCGCGCCGACGACGGGCACGCCGTCGACCGTGCCCACGACGCGCATGCTGAGCAGGTGCGTGCCCGCGGAGGCCGGGACGTAGATCTCGTCGTCGCCGCTCACGTAGCCCGAGAAGGACAGCGGGGTCCAGGTGCCCGTGCGGTCCAGCTGGTACTCGTACGTGAGGCCCGAGGGGTCGTCGATGCCGGTCAGGTCGACCGTGGCGAGGCCGTGGAACTTGGATCCCGCGCTGTAGTCGAAGCCGTAGGGCTGCACGACCGGGGCGGGGACGCGGATCGCCGCCGCGGTCGTCGAGCCGGTGGTCCCCGCGACGGGTGCGGGCGCGGTGGCGGCCTGCGCGGGCACGGCGCCCGCGAGCGCGGTGCCGGCCGCGATCACGACGGCCAGGGCGGTGAGCGGGAGACGTCGTCCCCCTGCGGTGCGGATCATGCGGTCCTTCCATCCCGGGGCATCGTCGGCCCCCGGTAGATCGTCCTCCGTGCCCGGTCAGCAGTGCATCCCCCCGTAGGGGTCCTCCCCGAGAGGGGCGTAGCGTGGATCCCGCGCCGGCCGACCCCGCGCCCGTCCGTCCCCCTCCCCGCACGACAGGAGCCCCCGCATGACCACCGTCCTCCTCACCGGCTTCGAGCCCTTCGACGGCGACACCAGCAACCCGTCGTGGACGGCCGTGCAGGAGGTGCGGGACCGATGGGACGGCGACGCGGACATCCACGTGCGGCAGCTGCCCGTGGACTTCGCGCGGGTCGACGACGCGCTGCGCACGGCGCTCGCCGAGGTGCAGCCCGACGTCGTGGTCGCCGTGGGCCTCGCGGGCGGCATCGAGACGCTCGAGGTGGAGCGCATCGCGATCAACGTCGACGACGCCCGCATCCCCGACAACACCGGATCCCAGCCCATCGACGAGCCCGTGGTCGCGGGCGGCCCCGCCGCCTACTTCAGCACCCTGCCGATCAAGGCGGCCGTCGCCGCGGTGCGCACGAAGGGCATCCCCGCGGTCGTCTCGCAGACCGCCGGCACGTACACCTGCAACCACGTCTTCTACCTGCTCATGCACGAGCTGCGCGAGCGGCCGGCGGTGCGCGGCGGCTTCGTGCACATCCCGTACTCGACGGAGGAGGCGATCGGCACCGACCGCCCCTACCTGCGCATGGAGGAGATCGCGGCAGGCCTCACCGCCGTGGTGCAGGCGACGCTCCGCAACGCGACGGACGTGAAGGCGGGCGGCGGCTCGCTCGACTGAGCCGCGGCCCGGGGAACGGGCCGCACAGCGCTCCGCCGGTCGGCGTGCGTCAGCGTCCGGCCAGCGCCTCCTCGAGGGCGGTCCAGGGGAGGACGGCGCACTTCACCCGTCCCACGTACCTGGCGACCCCGTCGAGCGCCACGGCGTCGCCGAAGGCCTCCGGGTCGAGCTCCAGGGTGCCCCGTCCCCGCATCACGGCGCGGAACTCGGCGATGCGCTCGACGACCTCGGGCACGGGCGCGCCGTCGACGACGCCCACGAGCATGGAGGCCGACGCCTGCGAGATGGCGCAGCCCCGCCCCTCCCAGCGCACCTCGGTGATCCGGTCGTCCTCGACGCGGATCCCCAGGGTCACCTCGTCGCCGCACGTCGGGTTCACCTGGTGCGCCCGCAGCGCCCAGCCGTCGGTGGCGCCGCGGCCCTCCGGCGTGCGCGAGTGGTCGAGGATCAGCTCCTGGTAGAGCCCGCCGGAGCCTGCGGCCGCGGTCATCGTGCGGCTCCGAAGAAGGCGGCCGCGTCCTCGACGCCCTGCAGGAACAGGTCGATCTCGGCGTCGGTCGTGTACAGGGACCCGCTCGCCCGGGTGGATGCGGTGAGCCCGAGCCGCCGGTGGAGCGGCTGCGCGCAGTGGTGCCCGACGCGGACGGCGATGCCGCGGTCGTCGAGGATCTGCCCCACGTCGTGGGCGTGGACCCCGTCGAGGTCGAACGCGGCGAGGCCCACCCGGTCCCGGCCGACGCCCGGGCCGATGACCCGCACGCCGCGGATCCCGGAGAGGCCCTGCACGAGGCGCTCGCCGAGGCGGCGGCCGTGCTCCCCGACCCGGTCCATGCCGACCGCCCGGAGGTAGTCGACGGCGGCGCCGAGCGCCACCACCTGGGATATGCGCTGCGTGCCCGCCTCGAAGCGCTGCGGCGGCGGCAGGAACTCCGCGGACTCCATGGTGACGGTCGTGATCATCGACCCGCCCGTGAGGAACGGCGGCAGCGCCTCGAGCACCGCGCGGCGCCCATAGAGCACGCCGATGCCCGTCGGCGCGAGCATCTTGTGGCCGCTGAAGACCGCGAGGTCGACGTCGAGCGCCCGCAGGTCCACCGGCAGGTGCGGCACCGACTGGCAGGCGTCGAGCACGACGAGGGCCCCGACGGCGTGCGCCCGCGCCACGACGGCGGCGAGCGGCGCGACGGCCCCGAGCACGTTGGACACGTGGGCGAGGGCCACGACGCGCGTCCGGTCGGTGATCACGTCGTCGAGCGCGTCGAGGCGGAGGGCGCCGTCGTCGTCGACCGGGATGAACCGGAGCCGGGCGCCCGTGCGGCGCGCGAGCTGCTGCCAGGGGATGAGGTTGGAGTGGTGCTCCGACTCGGTGACCACGATCTCGTCCCCGGCCCGCACCCGGATGCCGTCGGGCGCGCTCGCCTCGCCCAGCCCGTGCGCGACGAGGTTGATGCCCTCCGTCGCGTTGGACGTCCAGACGATCTCGCCCGCGTCGACGCCGACGAACCGCGCCACCTTCTCGCGCGCCTCCTCGAACTCCTCCGTCGCGAGCGCCGCGAGGGTGTGAGCGCCGCGGTGGACGGCGGCGTTGCGGTGCTCCAGGTAGGCGCGTTCCGCGTCCAGCACGGAGCGCGGCTTCTGCGAGGTCGCGGCGGAGTCGAGGTACACGAGCGGGTGCCCGTTCACCTCGGTGTCGAGCAGGGGGAAGTCGCGGCGGAGGGCGGCGATCTCGTCGTCGGTGAGCCCGGCGGGTCGCGCCGGTCCGGCCGCGGGGACGTCGTGCGGTGCGGTGTGCATCCGACCACTCCACCCGCAGCGGGCCTCCGGCGCAACACCGTGACGGCCGCGGCGCGTCGCGGGGCGGCTCGGGCCGGGAGCGCGCCCCGCGTCAGGCCGCGCGCGCGTCCGCCCGCGCACCCGCGTCATGAGCACGAGGCCCGCGAGGAGCACGATCACGATGCCGACGATCCCGAAGCGCGTGTCGCCGGTGATGGCGACCGCGATGCCGAAGAGGCCGGGCGCGAGGAACGAGACCGCGCGTCCGGTGGTCGTGTAGAGGCCGAACATCTCTCCCTCGCGGCCCGCGGGGAGATGCGGGCGAGGAACGTGCGGCTCGACGACTGCACCGGTCCCACGAACAGGCAGAGGAACAGGCCCGTGGCCCAGAAGCCGGCCTTCACGTCGCCGACGGCGAGCACCGCGGATCCGCCGACCACCAGGCACGCGAGCGAGACCAGGATCACCGGCTTCGCGCCGAAGCGGTCGTCGAACCATCCCGCCGCGAACGTGCCGATGCCGGCGACGACGTTGGCGGCCACGCCGAACAGCAGCACCTCGGTGGTGGTGAACCCGAAGACCTGGGCGGCGATGATCGCCCCGAACGTGAACACGGCGGCCAGGCCGTCGCGGAACACGGCGCTCGCGAGGAGGAAGACGAGCACGCGCGGCGACTCCCGGTACAGCTGGGCGATGCGCCGGAACAGCACGCGGTACGACTCGACGACCCCCTGCCGCGCGCGCCGGGCGCCGACGGGATCTCGGGCACGCCCACCAGCACCGGGATCGAGAACACGGCGCACCAGATCGCGGCCACGAGGATCGCGATGCGCACGTCGAGCGCGCCGCCCTCGGCCCCCGACGGCAGGCCGAGGAGCCCGGACGCGCCGGGCGTCCCGAAGTCGAAGAGGAACAGGCCGAGCAGCAGCGCCAGCAGCACGATGCCGCCCACGTAGCCCATGCCCCAGCCGAGGCCGGACACCCGGCCGACCGTGCGCGGGTGCTCACCTGCACGAGCATCGCGTTGTAGTTCACGCTCGCGAACTCGAAGAAGACGTTGCCGGTGGCGAGCAGCGCGGCGCCGAGCCACAGGTACGAGGGCACGGGCTCCACGAGCACCATGCCGAGCATGGCGAGCACCACGATGCCCGTGTTGACGCCGAGCCAGAGGCGGCGCCGACCGGATCCGTCGGACCGCTGCCCGAGCACGGGCGCGAGCAGCGCGATGAGGAGGCCCGCGATGGTGAGCGCGAGCGAGATGACGCCGGAGGTGTCGGCCTTCGCGGCGACGAGCGCGGGGTTCCGGTCGTCGTCGCCCGCGGCCGCGACGATCGCGGGATCCACGAACAGGCTGCTGGCGAGGTAGGTGCTGAAGACGAAGGTGGTGACGACCGCGTTGAAGGCGGCGGATCCCCAGTCCCACAGCGCCCAGGCGGCGACCCGTCGGCGGGGTGGGACGGTCTCGTCGGGCGCGTGCTCGCCCGCGGGCGCGGTGGTGCTCATGCTCGCAACCTAGTCGGTGGACGTGTCGCGGCCGGGGCGGGCGGCCTAGCCTGGCCGGATGGACGGACCCCTCGCCGGCGGCAACATGAACAGGGTGGAGCGCGAGGGCGGCACCGTCCTCCGCGACGCCGGCCCCTGGACCGCCACGGTGCACCGCTACCTGCGGCACCTGGCGCTCGCGGGCGTCGTCGGGATCCCCGAGCCCCTCGGCGTGGAGGACGGCCGCGAGCGGCTGACCTTCCTCGAGGGCGACGTGCCCGTGTACCCGCTGCCCGCCTGGGTCTGGACCGACGACGTGCTCGAGCAGGCCGGCCGCCGCCTCCGCGAGCTGCACGACGCGAGCGTCGGGTTCGCGCTCGACGGCGCCGTCTGGCAGTCGCCGACGAAGGTCCCCGCGGAGGTCATCTGCCACAACGACTTCGCGCCGCACAACCTGGTGTTCGCCGACGGCCGCCTGACGGGCGTGATCGACGTCGACATGTGCTCGCCCGGGCCGCGCCTCTGGGACCTCGCGTACCTGGCCACGCGGGCCGTGCCGCTGTCGGAGTCGGCGCAGGACGGCGCCCCGGGCATGGACGACGCGCGCCGCCGCGTGGCCCTGCTGCTCGGCGCGTACGGGTCCGACGCGTCCTTCGCCGACGTCCTTCGCATCGCGATCCTGCGCCTCCACGACCTCGCCGCGATCTCGATCGCCAAGGCCGACGAGCTCGGGAAGCCGCACCTGCGCGACGACGCCGCGTACTACTCGGCGGACGCCGCGTTCCTCCGCGGGATCCTCGACGCCGAGCCCGAGCGGGCGCGCTAGCCCGCCCCCGCCGGGCCGCGCCGCCCGCCGCGCTGTCACCTTCAGCCGCGCGGCAGCCGTCCCGCGACCTCCCGCAGCACGTCGCGGTCCTCGTAGGCGAGGTCCATCGCGATCGCCTCGTCCACCGGGAACCACGCGACCCGCTGTCCCTCGGTGAGCCGGATGTCCTCCGCCGCCACGTCGAGCCGCGCGGTGAACGTGTGCTCCACGCCGTAGGAGCGCGTCCGGCTCATCAGGTGCACGACGTCCGCGGCCGGGATGCGCGCCCCGAGCTCCTCCTCGACCTCCCGCACGATGCACGCGAGCGGCGTCTCGGGCGCCTCGAGCATCCCGCCGGGCAGCGCCCACATGCCGGGGAAGGGGATGGCGGGGATGTCGTCCCGCAGCTGCAGGAGGATCCGCCCGGCCGCGTCGACGAGCACCACCTGGCACCCTTCGGGCAGGGCGGCATCGGGAGCCGCGGCCTCGCCCGCCGTGCTCACGCGCGCGCGGATCCGGCCGCGTCCGGCCCGTCGAGCGTGTGCGCGGTCATCGCGATCGCGGCGCGCGCGATGTCCTCCGCCGTCTCCTCCGTGCCGAGCGCCGGCGAGGCGTGCAGCGCGGCGGCGGCGGCGGCGCGGTAGTCGTCGGTCATCCGCTCCAGCGTCGCGCGGCCGGCGTCGGTCAGCTCGAGGAAGACGCTGCGGCGGTCCCGCGGGTTCGGCACGCGGTCGAGGTGCCCGGCGCCGACCAGCCGGTCGATCACGGCGGTCACGGCGCCCGTGCCCATGGAGATCTCGGAGGCCAGGAGCTTCGGGGTCATGCGGCCGAGGTCGCCGACGACGCTGATCACGGTCAGGTCGGTCACGTTCACGCCGATGTCCTGGGCGATGCGGGTGCGCAGGTGGCGCTGCGCGGTCTCGACCATGTGCAGCGCGTTCGCCAGGGACTCCACGGCCGTCGGGTCCACGGCCGTGGACTCGTCGGGGCGGGAGGCGGTTCTCTCCGGGGTCATCGTCGGGCGTCCCTGTGTCGGGGGATCCGGCGGGATCCCGAGGCGGTCCAGCGACTGTAACGCGGGCTCGGGGCCCCCTGACCCCCCTCGTCGCGCGATGGCCCCCGCAGTGGGGGGATTGCACTATTCCCGAGTAGCTGTACATTCGAGTTACTTGCAAAGCGAGTCACCGATCTTCTCCTCGGGGGCTCTCACAGCCCCCTTCCATCCCGATCCAGGAGCCAGAACATGTCGCACCACATCGCCCCCGCCGCCAAGACCCGCCGCGTCCGCTTCGCCCCCCTCGCCATCGCGACGGGCGTCGCCGCCGCCGTCCTCCTCTCCGTGTCGATGTCCGGCACGCTCTCGGGCTTCGTCGCCTCGATCACCAACAGCAACAACACCGCCGCCTCCGGCACGCTCGTCATGCAGGAGTCGCAGACCGGCGCCAACGGCACCCCCACCGTCACCTGCCTCAGCACGAGCGCCACGGGCGGCGTCGACTCCAACGCCGCGACCTGCTCCACCATCAACAAGTTCGGCGGCTCGACCACGATGATCCCCGGCCAGACGGTCACCAGCGTCGTGAACATCAAGAACGTCGGCACCTCGAACGCCGCGACCTTCACGCTCACCCCGGCCGCTGCGTGCCTGCAGACGAAGAACGGCGCCGTCAACGGCTCCGCCAGCGACTTCTGCTCCAAGCTGAACGTCGTCATCACCTCGGGCGGCACCAACGTCTTCTCCGGCACCGCGGCGACCCTCGCCGGCTCGCCCGCCAAGACCCTGACCGCCCTCGCCGCCGGCGCCAGCAGCGACTTCACCTTCGCCGTCACGCTCGACGCCTCCGCCGGCAACACGTACCAGGGCCTCGGCGCCTCGCTGCCCCTCACCTGGACCTTCGCCAGCTAGTCACCGCACGACCCCGCACGACCCCGCGGGGCCGCCACCGGCGGCCCCGCTCCATCCATCCGTCAGCCCCTGACACGGGAGGTGCACCATGACCGACATCCAGGACCGCGCGAGCACCACAGCGCTCCGCGACCTCGAGCTCGACCTCGGGCTGGACATCGTCACGGAGGACGCGCACCTCGACCCGACCGCCTCCGTCCTCCCGCGCGCGGCGCGACCCGACGCGCCGCGCGCACCTCCCGCTCCTTCCGCCGCCGCACGATCGCGATGTGGGCGGCCACCGTCCTCCTCACCGCCCTCGTCGCCGCGACGCTCCTGTTCCAGGCGTCCGGCGGCCGCTGGTTCGTCGTGCAGACCCCGTCGATGGGCACCACGGCCCCCGTCGGCACGCTGCTGCTCACCACCCCCGTCCTCCTCGAGGACGTCCAGGTCGGCGACGTCGTGTCCTTCCACCCCTCCACCACCCCGGACGAGACCTACACGCACCGCGTCATCGCGGTCGCCGCCGACGGCCTCACCACCCAGGGCGACATCAACGGCGCGGTCGACCCGTGGAAGACCGACCAGACCCACCTCATCGGCGAGGCCACCACGATCCTCCCCGGCCTCGGCTGGCTCGCGAAGGGCCTGCCCCTGTTCCTCGCCGGCCTCGTGATCGTCATGATCCTCACCCGCCTCATCTCCTCCCCCACGCACCGCGCCTCGATGCGCATGCTCGGCACCTCCCTCGTCGCGACGCTCGTGGTCTTCGTGCTCCGCCCCTTCGTCGCCCTCGTCGTCCTCGACGCCGTCACCCGCGGCGACGACGTGCAGGCCAGCATCGTCAACACCGGACTCCTCCCCATCCGCGTCGCCGTCGAGGGGGGCACGAGCACCACCCTCGTCGCCGGCCAGGTCGGCGAGGTCACCGCCCCCGTCGGCGAGACCGGCCAGTTCCACGACATCGCCACCACCCTCGACCTGCCGCTCTGGGGCTGGATCCTCTTCTACGCCCTCTGCGCCGTCCCCCTCCTCTACACGCTCATCGTCGGCCTCCCGCCGAGCGCGAGGAGCGGGTGCTCGCCGTCGCGGTCGTCGACCCCGAGGCCGTCGCGGAGGACGCCGCCGCTGCGGACGCCGCGGACGACGCCGCCGCCCTCGAGGCGCTGGCCCTCGCCGCCGCGACCGGGCAGACTGTCCCCACGGACGTCTCGGGGGAGCACGACCGCCTCGAGACCGCGTCCTCCGCGGCCACCGGGCGATGAGCGAGGGGGATCGCATGGGACTCGCCGACCGCGTCCGCCGCCGCATCGCCGCGGTCCGCCCCGCCGGACGCCGCCGCCCGCGGGCCGCCGTGGTCGCCGCCTCTGCCGCCGCCGCAGTCCTCGGGGCCGTGCTGCTGCTCGCCCCCGGCACGAACGGCGCGTACACCGCGTCGATCCGCAACGACAACAACAGCGCCGCGTCGTCCGCCGCGTACTTCACCTGCTCGAGCGCCTTCGCGGCGGACAGGGCCAACGCGCTGTTCGCCTACCCGCTCAACGAGGCGAGCGGATCCCGTCAGGCCGCCGACACCGCATCCGGCGCCTACCCGGGCACGTACCGGCCCCTGCCCCTGCTGACCACCCAGCCGACCACCATGGTCAGCGACACCTCCACCGCCGCCGGACGGGCCTGCCCGCGCGACGCCGGCGGCGCCTACGTCCTCGACGGGAACGACTTCGTCACGAACTCGCTGCAGGCCACCGCCCCCGCGACGTTCAGCACCGAGGTGTGGTTCAAGACCACGGTCCGCGGCGGGAAGCTCATCGGCTTCGGCAACTCGGCGACCGGGTCGTCCTCGGCCTACGACCGCCACACCTACGTGTCGACCACGGGCCAGCTCGTCTTCGGCACCTACAACAACGGCAACTACCAGACGCTGACGAGCCCGGCCGTGGTCGCCGACGGCGCCTGGCACCACATGGTCTCCACCATGTCGCCGACCGGGGGCATGACGCTCTACGTCGACGGCGTCCGGGTGGCCGGCAACACGGCCTTCACCGCGCCGGAGGCCAACGCCGGCTACTGGCGGATCGGCTACGACAACACGTCGGGCTGGCCGAACGCGGGCAGCAACTACTTCGTCGGCAGCATGCGCTTCGCCGCCGTCTACAAGACCGCCCTCACCCCCGCGCAGGTCCAGGCCCACTACGTCGCCGGTCGCTGACCGGGCGGCGGGGCGGTGCCCCGGCATCGCGCCGTCGCACCGCCCGTCGCAGCCCCCGTCACGGCTCCCGTCGCGGCTCCCGTCGCGGCTCGGCGGTGAGTCGCGGTGGTGCGCGCCGATCAGCTCGCGGGCACCACGTCCCAGTGCTCGCGGATGAGGCCGTCGTCCACGCGGAAGACGTCGGCGGCCGGGAACGGGTCGCCCGCCTGCGCGCCGACGGCCTGCGAGAAGGTCCAGACCAGGTCGCCGTCCGCGAGCGAGATGACGGACTGCTGCGCAGGGAACTGCACGCCGCCGCTGAACAGCTGCTCGAGCGCCGCCGTGCCGTTCGGCGCGACGGGGTTGTGCTGCAGGTACGCGGGATCGAAGGAGCGGGCGAGGACGCTCACGTCCCGATCCCGGAAGAGCGCGTCGTAGGCGCCGACGGCGAGGAGGCGGTGCGCCTCCTCCTGCTCCTCGGTCGGGCGGGGCGCGTCCGGCGCGCCCGCGTAGAGGTCGCTGAACATCGTGTTCACGTTGCCGCTCGCGGGCGTCCCCTGCGGGATCGCCTGGTCGAACGACCAGCGCTCGACGACCTTCCCGTCCGCGAGGCGGAAGAGGTCGATCGCGGCCTCGCCCGTCCGCTCGTCGGCGGGATCGGAGGCGACCTGCCAGTGGACGGCCACGAGGTCGCCGTCGGCGGCGGTGCGCTTGACGACGGCCTGGGCGCCGGGGACGCGCTGGTGCGCGGCGGCGAACTCGGCGAGGAGCCCGTCCGGCCCCGCCTCCGCGCCCGCCCCGTGCGCGACGGCGTCGGGGGAGACGGCGGCGCGGGCCGCCGCCTGCGCCTCCGCGGAGCCCGGATCCGGGAACGCGGTCGCGAACAGCGTGGCGATCACGTCCGCGTCGCGCGCCTCCGCGGCGGAGTCGCCGCGGTCGGCCGTGGTGCCGCCGTCCCCCGCCGTCCCGGGCGTGGTGGTGGCGACGGCGGAGGTCGCGTCGGGGGTGGAGCCGGGGGTGGCGGAGGTCGATCCCGCGGCCGAGCAGCCGGCGAGCACGACGACCCCGGCCAGGGCGGCGGCACCGCGCGCGATCAGGGGGGCGGGGTTTCGTTGAACTCTCATGCACCCACCGTGGGGCGTGCGGCTGGGAAGGTCCGATGTGGATGGATCGCACGCTCATCAGCGGTTCCTGGTATGGCCGCCACCTCGGACCGATCTGCCGCCGATGGGATCCGCCGCGCCGCCCGCCCATCGCGGCCTCCGTTCCGAAGGCCATGC
This sequence comes from Clavibacter michiganensis, assembly GCA_002150995.1. Classification (GTDB taxonomy): domain Bacteria; phylum Actinomycetota; class Actinomycetes; order Actinomycetales; family Microbacteriaceae; genus Clavibacter; species Clavibacter michiganensis_K. The sequence goes on from MDHJ01000001.1 coordinate 75,288, forward strand.
ACCGGGTCCGAGTCACCCGGCAGGGGCCCCCTCGCCGCGCATGCGAGGGGGCTTCCCTGTGCCCGCGGCGTCCCGTGGCGGCCGGCGTCGGTCGTCGTCGGTCCGGAGGCCGCGCCGCGCTGCCCCGGCTCGCAGCGCACGGCTCGCAGCGCGCAGCGCGCAGCTCGCGGCTCGCCGGACGCCGGGCGCACGACGAACCGCCCGGCGTCGAGGGCCGGGCGGTTCGCGTGGTGCTGTCCCGGTGTGTGCCGGGTGGGGTGCTACTTGGTGTTGACGGTGATCTTCGCGATGCCGACGACGAGCTCGTCGGTGACGGCGTCGGTGCCGAAGGTGCTGTTCAGCAGGGCGGCGGCGTCGGGGCTGACCTTGACGGTGGTGCCCTCGAGGACGGCGTTGTCGCCCTCCATCTGGAGCGGGTTCAGGGTCGTGCCGTCGAGGTTGAAGATGTAGACGTCGTTCATGACCTCGCCGTCGCCGACCTGGACCGAGCCGGTGAGGCGGCTGGTGCCGGGGTCGATGACGAAGTCGGTGAGCTTCACGACGGTGTCGCCGGCGGTGAGGCTGATGCCGGAGCCGTCGTGGTCGATCTCGCCCTGGACGTAGGGGCGGTAGTCCATCTCGGGGTCGTAGTAGTCCACGTTGCCGCCGGTGATGGGGAACGCGAGGACGCCGGTGGCGCCGTCGAGGGTGGCGGTGCCGATGACGCCGGGGGTCAGGCCCAGGGTCGTGAGGGCGCCGGTGAAGCCGGAGTCGAGGGTGACCTGGGTGTCGACGCCGGTCAGGGTCGGGATCGACGCGAGCGGCGTGGGGTCGGCCTCGGTCGTCGCGGACGCGGACGCGGACGGCGCGGCGGAGCTGGAGGACGAGGGGGTCTCGGCGGGGGTCGAGCAGGCCGCGAGGCCGACGACGAGGAAGCCCGCGGTGGCGAGGCCGAAGACCGACTTGGTGAGGTTGCGCATGATGGATCCTTTGCTGTCTGGGCGACCGACGTGGTCGCCGGGTGGAGTCGCAAGGTCCTTCGGCGCCCCTCCCCGGAAGGTTGGGTCCCGTGATGTTTCCGTGACCTGAGGGCATCTCCCCGCCCGTCAGCGCTGCTCGCCCGGGCGCTGGTTCCCGAGGACCTGGAGGGTCACGGACCCCGACAGCCCCTGCGCGGTCGGGGGTGCGGACTCGGGCAGGCGCAGCGTGAGGCGGAGGTGGTCGCGGACGCCCGGGTGCGGGCGGGCGACCCGGTCAGGAGCACGCGCCCCTGCGCGGGACGGTCGGCCACCACGGCCGTGACCGTGCCCGAGCAGACGGCCGTGCCCGGAGCGCCGGTCCATGGGACGGAGCACCGGTCGAGCGCGAGCTGCAGGCCGTCGGAGGTGCTGCCGAGCGCGGATCCGCCGATCTCCAGGCCCAGCTCCGAGGCGGCCACGGACCCGGTGTTCGTGAGGTCCACGATCCGCACGGCCTGGCCTCCCGGGCGGAGGCCCGTGATCGCCACCGTCGTCTGGTCGGTGCCGGCGGCGCCCCAGTCGAGCGTGACGGCGCCCGCGGAGATCCGGGTCGCGGCCTCGTCGCGGTCGACCAGGACGGCGTAGGCGGCGCCGCCGCCGAGGAGCGCGGCGAGCAGGGCGGCCCCCGCCGCGAGTCCCAGTCGACGGCGTGCGGGACCGCGAGAGCCGGCGACGGCGTGGCGGCCGCTCACGACCGGCCCTCCGCGGTGCGCGGCGGACGGCGCCAGACGGCCACGAGCGCCCACGCGGTGACGAGGGCACCGGCGGCGCCGAATGCGAGGCTGCGCGCGTCCGGATGACTGAGCCACACCCCGGGCCAGCCGAGGTACGGGACGACCGCGGTGCGGCGCTGGACCTCGTCGTCGCTGACCGTGACGATCCACGGATCCGGCGCCGGGTTGTTGTCGCCCTGCGTCTCCATCACCAGCAGGTCGGGGGTCCAGCCGTCGATGCGGTCGGCGGACTCGGGCCCGTACACGGTGATCGCACGGTGGATGACGCGGATGGCGGGACCGACGGGCGCCGTGAACACGACGACGTCGCCCACGGCGACGTCCTCGCGCGCCACGGGCTGGGTGACCGCGAGCGATCCCACGGGCATGCCCGGGGCCATCGAGTTCGAGAGCACGGGCACGAAGCGCGCGGTGCCGGTGAGCGTCAGCAGCAGGACCGCGACGACGACGAGGGCGAGGACGACGCTGACGACGCCCCCGAGCGCGGTGAGCGCGCGGGCGAGGGGACCGCGACGCCGGCGCGCACGCGGTGCCGTGGGGCTCGTCTCCGGGTCCGGGACGTCGGCCGGGACATGGGCGTCCACGACGTGCGGGTGCCGGCTCACGAGGCGGCCTCGGACGGGATCGCGGACGCGGCATCCGCGTCCCGTCGACGACGCCGGGACGCGATCAGGAGGATCGCGCCGGCGGCGAGCGTGAGGAGGCCGCCGGAGAGTGCGGAGGCGATGTCGCGTCCGGTGACGGGCAGCGGGCCGCGGCGGGGGTCGTCGTCCGCTCCGGCCGGCAGGGCGCCGTCGTCGGCGCGTCGGTCGCGCCTCCCGGGACCTCGCCGCCGCCTGGCTGCGTGCCGGGGTCGTCGGGGTCCGGATCGACGGGACCGGGATCGACGGGACCGGGATCGACGGGGTCAGGTCCCGGCCCTGCCGAGTCGAGCAGGGAGAACGTGACGCGGAGCGATGCGGCCGTGCCCTCGGCGCCGTTCCCAGCTGATGCGGGGAACGACATGGTCACGCCGACGCTCGTGCGGTCGCCCGCGGCCAGCGGGATGCTCGTGCCCAGGCGGCCGAGCGTCGCCGCGGGACCGGTGCCGAGCCTCACGGCGGGACCGCGGCAGCTGAGCGGCTGGTCGGCGACGGCCTCGTATCCGGCGTCGCACCGCACCACGTCGAGCTGGAGGCCGTCGCGCGGATCGCCCACGAGGGCGCCGTCCCCGCCGGCGTCGAGGTCGACGAGCACCGGCGAGCCGGAGGCGGAGGCGTTGGTGACCTCGGCGGCCCACACCACGGAGTCGCCGGGCGCGAGGTCGCGGAGGCGGGACGCGGGGCCGGGGACCTCGCGGACCACGAGGGCGCGCTCGTCGGCGGAGGCCCCGTCCACGAGCGCCGAGGAGGGGGGAGCGGAGGGTGCGGCGGCGGTCGCGGGGGCGGCGGCGAGCAGCGTCAGGCAGAGCGCGGCAAGGGCGGCCGTGCCGGTGCGTGCGTGCATGAGGGGGCTTCCGGGTCGTCTGCGCGGGGGAGAGGGGGAGCTCCGCGCGCGGGTCGTGCGGTCGAGCGGGGCGCCGACGCGATCGGCGCCCCGCTCGGGGACGGTCGGGTGCCGGCGCGTGCCGGACCCGACCGTCGGATCAGCGCAGCAGGCCGTCGCGCTGGATGGCGGACGCCGTGTACGTGATCGTCGCGGACGCGTTCTCGTAGTCGTTGTCCGCGGCCGTCGGGAGCACGAGGCGCATCAGCGTGCTGAGGGCGACGTCCTCCGAGTCGGACGGGAAGGTCCCGTCCGCCGTGGGGACCACGCCGAACGCCGCGGGAGCCAGCGTCACGGCACCGGCGGCGCCGGTGAGGGCGGAGAGCTTCCCGGTGCTCGTGACGACCTCGGCGCCGTCGCACGTGTACGGCCCGCGGTCCGCGGCGGCCGCGGTGGTCCACGTCCCGCCCGAGCAGGTGACGAGCTCGTAGGTGAGGCCCTCGGCGCCGGCGACGAGCGACTCGCCGCCGCCCGGCAGCGTCGTGTCGTCGGTGCCGGGCACGTCGTCCGTCACCGCCACGCCGAACGTCACCGCGGAGACGAGGTCGCCGTCGTTGGTGGTGTCCGGGAGCTCGAGGACGATGGGGCGCTCGACGGTGTCGCCGGGAGCGATGTCCGACACCGTGTAGTCGCCGGTGGCGACGATGTCGAGCTGGCCCGCGTCGACGGCGAGCGACGCGGTGTCCGAGTCCGTGAAGACGGCGAACGCGCCGGCCGTGGCGAGGGCGCCGACGGTCAGGATCGCGCCCGTGGCGATGATCTTGCGCCAGGGTGCGGGGCGCTTCTCCGGTGCGGTGGTGCTCATGGTGCTGTTCCCTTCGATGGTGGTGCTGATGAGGTGGTGCAGGTGCGTGGTGGTGCGGGGTCGTGCGGCGTCGTCGCCCGGAGGGGCGGGACGCGCATCCGGGTGACCGGATGCGGGGGTCTGCGGGGGCCGGCGCGGCGGCGGGTCGGCCGCGCGCGGGCGGGGGGTCGCGGTCATCAGCAGCCCCTCGCGTCGACGGCTGCGGGCTGGGTGACGGCGGCTGTGGCGGCGCTGGCGACGCCCGTCCACCGGTGCAGGTCGGGTCGGACCCGCCACTGGTAGGAGCGGGACTCGCCCACGCGGTCGTCGACGAAGCCGATGGCCTCGGCGCCGAGGCGGGCGACCTCCATCCACGCGCCCGGCGTGGCGCCGGCGACGCGGCGCTCCACCAGGAACGCGGTCGCTCCCGGCGTCGCGGCCCATGCGAGCGCGGTGCTCGGCCGGCCGGCGACGCAGCTCGGCGTGGCGGTGCCGATCGTCGTGGTGCTGGTCCAGCTGCCGGTGCCCGCCGCCTGCGTCGCCGTGTCGCGGTGGTGGAACCCGCGCGGGGCGAGGGGGGCAGGGTCGACGAAGACGGTGATCGTGGAGGAGACGACGATGCCGGTGCCCGGGGCCGACGGCCGGTCGGTCGCCGAGTAGGGGATCACGATGGTGCCCGTCCATCCGTCCGCGGCCGGCGTGTAGGTGCATGCCGTCGCCGCGCACGAGAAGGTGCCGCGCAGGCCCGAGGGCGGGGTCGCCCCCGTCACGGCCAGCGCGTCGCCGGCGGGGTCGGAGTCGTTGAGGGTCGGATCCACGGACACGGCGGGCCCGCCGGTCGTCGCCACGATGCGGTCCGGGCGCGCTACGGCGGCCCGGTTCAGCGGCGTCACCGTGACGGTCACGCGCACGTTCCAGGTGCCGACGGAGCTCGACAGCGAGTAGTCGAAGACGTCGGTGCCGGTGAAGAAGTCCGCCGAGCGGTATGTGCAGCGCCCGCGCTCGGTGCCGGTCGCGACGCAGGTGACGCTGCCCGAGACGGGGCTGGCCGGGACGGGTCCGGAGGCGCCGCCGACGAGGGTCGGCGTCGCGGACTGCTGGGCGCGGCTGAGGGTCGCGCCGGTCGTCGCGCGTCCGTCGTTGGCCAGCACGTCGATCACGACGGGCACGCCCTGGGCGGTGGTGGCGGCGTCGGGCAGCGGGTCCGGCACGGCGGTGACGGTCGCGGTCGCGGTCTGCGTGATCGTGGCACCCGCCGATGTCGTGGCCCGCACGGTCGCGGTGTTGACGATGGAGCCGGCCTGCACGTCCGCCGCGGTCGCCGCGTAGGTGGAGGTGGCCGTCACGACCTGGCCGGGTGCGAGCGTGCCGGCGGTCCCGGGCCAGGTGTGGACGGGCGCCGAGACGCCCGGGCGGGGATCCGAGACGCTGACGCCCGTGAGGGTCGTCGTGCCCGTGTTGGTGGCGCGGAACGAGTACGTGATCGGGCTGCCCGCGGCGGGCACGTTCGCGACGGACGCGGTCTTGGTGAGGGCGATCGTGGCGGTGCGCGCCAGGGAGACGTTCCGCGTGGCCTGTCCGGACGCCACGATGCCCGCGGGGCTCGTGCCGCGCGCGGTCGCCGTGTTCGCTACGGATCCCGCGTCGAGGTCGGTCTGCTTGACCGTGTAGCGGGCGGTCGCCGTGACCGATCCCCCGATGGGCAGGGAGCCCGCGGTGCCCGGCCAGGTGCCGTACGTGATCGCGGAGAGTCCCGCGAGCGGGTCGGTGAGGGCCACGCCCGTGAGCGGCACGTTGCCGCTGTTCGTGATCCGGAAGGAGTAGTCGATGGTGGCGCCCACCGCGGCGCCGCCCGTGAGGACCGCGTCCTTCGTCACCGTGACGGCCGGGCCGTGGTTGACCTGGATGGTGGAGGTGGACGTGGCGGTGGGGGCGGCGGCCCCGCGAGCGTGCGGCCGTTCGCGGTGGCGGTGTTCACGAGGGTCGTGCCGGCGTTCACGTCGGCCTGGGTGACCGTGTACGGGGCGGCGGTGAAGGTCGCGGTGGAGGTCCCGATCCCGGCGGCGGACGCCGTGGTCGGGGTGAGGGTCGCGGTCGCGGGGGTGATGCCCGAGACGCGGGGATCCGTCACGGCCACCTGCTCGAGCGACACGTTCCCGGTGTTCCGCGCGGTGAACGTGTAGGCGATGCGCTCGCCGACGTCCGCCCGGCCGTTGCCGTTCGAGTCGGTGAGCACGCCGACCTTCTCCAGCGACAGGGCGGGAGCGGGCGTCGCGATGGGCGCGGTCACGGTGCTCTGGTTGCTCGTCACGGGGATGAGGACGTTGAGCGCGCTCGCGGTCGCGGTGTTCACGAACGGTCCCGCGAGGGCCTCGGCGGCCGTCACGCGGTGCTGGCCCGTGCAGGTCATCGACCCGCCGACGATGATCCCCACCGCCACCGGGCAGGAGATGCCGGTCGCGTTCGGGTCGGTCACGGTGGGATTGAGCAGCAGCACGCCCGCGGTGTTCGTGAGGACGAACTGGTAGGGGATCACCGAGCCCTCGACGTACGCGGCGGGCTGCGCGACGGTGCGGTCGATCTGCTTGACGAGGTTGAGGGCGCGGAGGTCGTCGATGGAGGACACGCGGACGTTGCGGATCAGGTGCGCGTCGGTCTGGCCGCCCGTCGACCCGACGTACCCGAGCTTGAAGGAGGAGGGCGCGGGCGTGGTCATCGTGTACTGCAGGACCTGCGTGAGGCCGGAGTCCGCGAGCCCCGCGGTCTGACCGTGGTAGACGGTGACGACGGGGAGGCGCGCCGACGAGACGGTGATGCGGATGCTGCGGCCGAGGTCCGCGCCGGGCGCGGCCGCCGTGTTGGCTGTCCCGTTCGTGCCGTTGGTGGCCACGCCGCGCAGGGTCTTGCCGGTCGGGAGCGTCGCACCCGTCAGGTAGCAGTACCCCGCCGTGCCTTGGCCGGGACCCCGCAGGGCGATCGCGTTGGGGCGCAGGGTCGAGAACGGGAGGGTCGTGCAGGCGCCGTTCGCCCCACCACCGGCTGCGGTCGAGAAGCCGCCGTAGGCGTCGAGTCCCACCCCGAGGTAGCCGCCGTTGACGCCCGGGATCGTCCCGGCCTGCGAGTAGCCGAGCGCGCTCCCCGCCGCACCGGCCCCGGTGAGGGAGACGCCGCCGTCGGCGAGGAAGAAGCCGATCCCGTCGGCGCCGCTGGTGGCCGTTCCGTACTGGTACTGGTCGAAGCGGATGTCGAGGCCGCCGTTCGCGGGGATCGCGGTGTCGTAGACGACGCCGCCGGTGGCGTTGCCGCGGTTGTCGGTCAGCTGCAGGGATCCCGGCGTGGTCGCGGCCGCGGGGGCGAGGGTGCGGCTCGAGCAGATGCCGAGCGTGCTGCTGCCGCTCGGCGGAGCCGTCGTCGCGCGGGTCAGGCAGGCGCTGCCGAGCGGCTTCCAGGCGGGATCCGGCACGTTCGCGTTCCCGAAGGACTCGGCGATGAGCTGCGTCGCCGCGGTCGCGGGCTGCGCGGGCAGGGTCACGAGGAGCGTGGCGGCGAGGGCGGCGACGACGGTCGCGGCGATCCGCCGGACGAGAGGGCGGCGCGGCCCGTCCGTCTCCGGTCGGGCAGCATGGACAGCACGCGCTCGCGCCATCTCGACCACCCCCGTGCTCCGGCGCGCCCCGGGCGGGGCGCATCAGGCCCCCCGGCCTGCCTTTTGACGCTAATCTGCTGATCAGAGCAGGTACAGGGTCCCAGTAGCGATCTAGGTGTACCAGTAGCCCCCGTCCCGCATCCCCGGGCCCCCACCCGGGTCACACGCCGCGGCGTCGGCACCCGGATCCTGTGAGTTGAGCCGATATCGCTCAAGTCCTCGCCTCACGACTTGACGCTCGGGGGAGCGCGAGTAGAGTTGAGTCATCGCGGCTCAAGTAGCACGCCGCTGACGAAGCGGCACCGCGAGACAGACTCCGCGGCACACCCGCGTCACCCACGAAGCGACCCCGTGACCCGGGCGTCGCGGCAATAGAAGGAGAACACCCCATGGCTCGTGCAGTAGGAATCGACCTGGGTACCACCAACTCGGTGGTCTCGGTCCTGGAGGGCGGGGAGCCCACCGTCATCGCCAACGCCGAGGGCGCGCGCACCACGCCGTCCGTCGTCGCGTTCACCAAGGACGGCGAGGTGCTGGTCGGCGAGACCGCCAAGCGCCAGAACGTCACCAACGTCGACCGCACCATCTCGTCCGTCAAGCGCCACATGGGCACCGACTGGACCGTCGGCATCGACGACAAGAAGTACACGTCGCAGGAGCTGTCGGCCCGCATCCTCGGCAAGCTCAAGCGCGACGCCGAGCAGTACCTGGGCGACTCGGTGACCGACGCGGTCATCACCGTCCCGCGTACTTCAACGACGCCGAGCGCCAGGCCACGAAGGAGGCCGGCGAGATCGCGGGCCTCAACGTCCTGCGCATCATCAACGAGCCCACCGCGGCCGCGCTCGCCTACGGCCTCGACCGAGGCAAGGAGGACGAGCTCATCCTCGTCTTCGACCTCGGCGGCGGCACGTTCGACGTCTCCCTCCTCGAGGTGGGCAAGGACGACGACTTCAGCACCATCCAGGTCCGCTCCACCGCGGGCGACAATCGCCTCGGCGGCGACGACTGGGACCAGCGCATCGTCGACCACCTCGTCAAGCGCTTCAAGGAGTCCACGGGCGTCGACGTCTCCAACGACAAGATCGCCAAGCAGCGCCTCAAGGAGGCCGCGGAGCAGGCGAAGAAGGAGCTCAGCTCCTCCACGAGCACGAGCATCCAGCTGCCCTACCTCTCCCTCACGGAGAACGGCCCGGCCAACCTCGACGAGACGCTGACCCGCGCCAAGTTCGAGGAGCTCACGAACGACCTGCTCGAGCGCACCCGCAAGCCCTTCGAGGACGTCATCCGCGAGGCCGGCGTCTCGGTCGGCGACGTGGCCCACGTGGTCCTCGTCGGCGGATCCACCCGCATGCCCGCCGTCGTCGAGCTCGTCAAGAAGCTCACGGGCGGCAAGGAGCCCAACAAGGGCGTCAACCCGGACGAGGTCGTCGCCGTCGGCGCCGCGCTCCAGGCCGGCGTGCTGAAGGGCGAGCGCAAGGACGTCCTGCTCATCGACGTCACCCCCCTGAGCCTCGGCATCGAGACCAAGGGCGGCATCATGACCAAGCTCATCGAGCGCAACACGGCCATCCCGACCAAGCGCAGCGAGACCTTCACCACGGCCGACGACAACCAGCCGTCCGTCGCGATCCAGGTCTTCCAGGGCGAGCGCGAGTTCACCCGCGACAACAAGAACCTCGGCACCTTCGAGCTCACGGGCATCGCCCCGGCGCCCCGCGGCATCCCGCAGGTGGAGGTCACCTTCGACATCGACGCCAACGGCATCGTGCACGTGTCCGCGAAGGACAAGGGCACCGGCAAGGAGCAGTCGATGACCATCACGGGCGGATCCTCGCTCGCGAAGGAGGACATCGAGCGCATGGTGCGCGAGGCCGAGGAGCACGCGGCGGAGGACAAGACGCGCCGCGAGCAGGCCGAGGTGCGCAACAACGCCGAGCAGCTCGCCTACTCGATCGACAAGCTCATCAAGGAGAACGACGACAAGCTCCCCGAGGACGTCAAGTCCGAGGTCCAGGGCGACGTCGACGGCCTGAAGAGCGCCCTCGCGGGCGACGACGAGGCTGCGGTGAAGACCGCGTTCGACAAGCTCTCCGCGAGCCAGACCAAGCTCGGCGAGGCCATCTACGCGCAGGGCCAGCAGGAGCAGGCCGCCGGTGAGGCGTCCGAGGGCGCGCCCGAGGCGAAGAAGGACGACGAGGACATCGTCGACGCCGAGGTCGTGGACGAGGACGACGAGGACAAGAAGACCGACCGATGACCGAGGACACCGCGAACGGCGAGGGGCGCACGCCCGAGGACGACGGGGCCGAGCACTCGGCCCCGGCCTCCCCGGCCGGGCCCGACCAGGCGGCGGACGCGGCGGCCGACGCGGCCTCCGTCCCCGGCGAGGACGGCGCGTTCGTCGAGGCCGAGGGCCCCGACGTCGAGACGACCGACGCCATGGACGAGGAGCTCCAGGACCTCATCGAGCAGACCCGGAACGAGCCCGTCGAGGGCGACTCCGAGCACCTCGCGGACCTGAAGCGCGTCACCGCGGAGTACGCCAACTACCGCAAGCGCACCGAGGCGAACCGCGAGATCGAGCGCCAGCGCGCGGTCGGCGACGTGGTCAAGGGCATCCTGCCGGTGCTCGACGACCTCGACCGGGCCGAGAAGCACGGCGACCTCGCGGAGGGCGGACCGCTCACCGCGATCGTCGCCAAGCTGCGGACGAACGTGGAGCGCATCGGGCTGGTCAAGGTCGGCGCCGTCGGCGACGCCTTCGACCCGCAGGTGCACGAGGCGATCTTCCAGAAGCCGAACCCCGAGGTCCAGGTGGACACCGTGGCGGACGTCGTCGAGAGTGGCTACTACATCGGCGAGACGCTGCTGCGGGCCGCGAAGGTCGTCGTCGACAAGCCGGAGTAGCACCATCATCCGCAGCATCCACGAGGCTGCACCCTCCCCGGTCCGGGCCCCGCGCACGCGGGCGCCCGGACCGGGTCGTGCGGCCCCCACCACGAGACGAATAAGAAGGGAGGCGTCTGATGGCCAGCCAGGACTGGTTCGACAAGGACTTCTACAAGGTCCTCGGAGTGTCCAAGGACGTCTCGGAGGCCGACCTGAAGAAGGCCTACCGCAAGCTCGCCCGGCAGTACCACCCGGACAGCAACCCGGATCCGTCGGCCGAGGCGCGCTTCAAGGAGATCAGCGAGGCGAACGCCGTGCTGTCCGACAAGGAGCAGCGCAAGGAGTACGACCAGGTCCGCGCGATGGGCTCGGGCGCGCGCTTCACGGCACCCGGTGCCGGCGGCGGGCAGGCGGGCGGCTTCGAGGACGTGTTCGGCGGCATGTTCGGCCAGCAGGCCGGCGGCCGCGGGCGGCGCGCCGGGTTCGGATCCGGCCAGCCGCAGTACGGGCAGGGCGGGTTCGAGGACATCCTCGGCGGCATGTTCGGCAACGGCGGCTTCGGCCAGTCGAGCGGCGGCTACCGGGGCTACGGCGCGCCCACGAAGGGCCGCGACGTCACGGCGTCGACCACGATCGACTTCCTCACCGCGGTGCAGGGCGACGTCGTGCGCCTGCAGGACTCCGACGGCCGCCCCATCACGGTGCGCGTGCCGGCCGGGGTCACCGACGGGCAGAAGATCCGCCTGGCCGGCAAGGGCGAGCCCTCCGGTGACGGCGGCGCGACCGGCGACATCATCCTCACCGTGCACGTGCGGCCCCACCCCGTGTTCGAGCGGGACGGGCTGAACCTCCGGGTGAACGTGCCCGTCACGTTCCCCGAGGCCGCGCTCGGCGCGACCATCGAGGTGCCCACGCTCGGCGGCGACCCGGTGCGGCTGAAGGTCGCGCCCGGCACGTCCAGCGGCAAGGTGCTGCGCGTCAAGGGACGCGGCGTCACCACCCCGAAGGGCACGGGCGACCTGCTCGCGCGCATCGAGGTCGCGGTGCCGTCGCGCCTCACCGACGCCCAGCGGATCGCGCTCGACGCGTTCGCGGGCTCGGGACCCGCCGAGGACCCGCGCTCCGAGCTCATCGAGCGGGCCCGGGGCTGACGTGGACCCCCGCGACGCCATGGACGAGGACGCGCCCGTCTTCGTGATCTCCGTGGCGGCCGAGCTGTCGGGCATGCACCCGCAGACGCTCCGGCAGTACGACCGGCTCGGGCTCGTGTCGCCCACCCGCACGGCCGGGCGCTCCCGCCGCTACTCGATGCGCGACATCGTGCAGCTGCGGGAGGTCGCCCGGCTGGGCGCGGAGGGCGTCAGCCTCGAGGGGATCGCGCGGATCCTGGAGCTCGAGAACCAGGTGACCGAGCTCCGTGGCCGCGTGCGGCAGCTCGAGTCGGCGCTCGCCGACGAGCTGCTCTCCCGACCCGGCCGCCGGGTGTTCGCGGCCCGCGGGGACGGCGACGTCGTGTCGCTCCGCGCGGGCGTGCGCCCGTCCCGGCAGACCGAGGTCGTGCTCTACCGCGCGGCGCTCACCATGCCGGACGCTGAGCGCGGACCCGCCGAGAGCGCATCCGCCGAACGTGCATCCGCTGGGCGCGGACCCGCCGAGCGCGGACCCGGCGGGCGCGACGCGCGGTGAGCGACGCCGCCGCAGATCCTGCTCCCGGTCCCTCCTCCCTGCTCGCCGCCGCGTCCGCCGACGACCTCCTCGACCTCGGCGCGCTCCGCCGCCGGCCCGACGTGGAGGCCGACAACCTCTTCGCGGTCGACGCCGCCGACCGCCTGCTCCTCGACGAGCTGCTGGCGCTCCTCGCGGCGGCGGCGGACGCCGGGCGTCCCGTCCGGCCGGACGAGCTCGTCGTGATCGGCGACCAGTACGGCGCGCTCGCGCTCGGCGCGGCCGCGGCGCTGCGGCGATCCGGTGCGACGGATCCGCTGCGCCTCCGCGTCCACCAGGACGCCCTCGGCTCCGAGACCGCGCTCGACCTCAACGCGGAGCTCGTCGGCGAGACGGCCGCGATCGTCCACCACGGCCTCGACGTCGCCCTCGCCGCGGGCGCCCGCGTGGTCCTCGCGCGCCTGCCCCGGAGCCTCGACGCCCTCGACGAGTGGGCGGGCCTCGTCGCGCGGGCCGCCGCCGACGACGTCACGGTGCTCGCCGGAGGGCGGGTCAAGCACCTCACGCCCGCCATGACCGACGTGCTGCGCGGCCGGTTCGCCGACGTGCACGCGACGCTCGCGCGGCAGAAGTCGCGGGTCCTCGTCGCGCGCGGCCCCGTGCGCGACGACGACGGCGCCCCCTACCCGCACGGCGCGTCGCATCCCGACCTCGGCCTCGAGGTCCGCGCGCACGGCGCCGCGTTCGCGGGCACCCGCATCGACATCGGCACGCGCTTCCTCCTGACCTTCCTCCCCGAGCTGCCCGAGGACGCCCGGTCCGCCGTCGACCTCGGTTGCGGCACGGGCGTCATCGCCTCGGCCGTGGCGCTCGCCCGGCCGGAGCTGCGTGTCGTCGCGACCGACCAGTCGTGGGCCGCCGTCGACTCCGCGCGCGCCACCGTCGCCGCCAACGGGCTCGCGGGGCGGGTCACCGTGGTGCGCGACGACGCGGGTGCGACCGTGCCGGACGGATCCGCGGACCTCGTGCTCCTCAACCCGCCGTTCCACACGGGCGCCACCGTGCACGTGGGCCTCGCGCCGCGCCTCTTCGCCGCGGCCGCCCGCATGCTCCGTCCCGGCGGCCAGCTGTGGACCGTCTACAACAGCCCGCTCGGCTACCGGCCGCAGCTCGGCCGGATCGTCGGGCCCACCCGCGAGGCCGGGCGGAACGCGAAGTTCACGGTCGCCGTCTCGACGAAGCCGGATCCCCGGGCCTAGCCTCGGGATCGACCGCCGGCGACCCGCGCCCGGCGGCCGCGCATCGAGGAGCCGTCATGCCCACCTTCCGCACCCGCGTCCTGCAGGCCCGCGTCAACGCCACCGGGCTGCCCGTGCCCCCGGAGGCGCTGGAGGAGCTGGGCGCCGGGAAGCGTCCCGCCGTCGTGGTCACGGTCGCGGGGTACTCGTATCGCACGACGGTCGGCACCATGGGCGGCCAGCAGCTCCTGCCGCTCAGCGCCGCGCACCGCGCCGCCTCGGGGATCGCCGCCCACGACGAGGTCGAGGTGACGATCGAGCTCGACGCGGCGCCGCGCGAGGCCGTCCTCCCCGAGGAGGTGACAGCCGCGTTCGCCGCGGAGCCCGCCCTCGCGGAGGCGTTCGGCGCCCTCTCCTCCAGCCGTCAGCGGGCCCTCGTGGACCCGATCGGCGAGGCGAGGACGGACGAGACCCGCGCGCGCCGCGTCGAGAAGGCGCTCGCGGTGCTGCGGGGCTGATCCGCCGGAGCCGAGCCCGGGGCGGCGCGTCCGCCGTCGCCCGACCCCGGATGCCCGAGGGCGACGCCGCTCAGGCGAGCGGCGGATCGAGCACCAGCAGGTCGCCGATCTCGCACTCGAGCGCTCGGCACACCGCCACGAGGGTGGAGTAGCGGACCGCCCGCGCCCGGTCGTTCTTGAGGACCGAGAGGTTCACCTGGCTGACGCCCACGATCGCGCTGAGGCGGGTCAGCGTCATGCCGCGGGCCGCCAGCAGCTCGTCGAGGCGGCAGTGGACGCCGGTGGGCCCGTCGTCGTCCGCGGCCATCAGACCAGGCCGCGGGTGTCGCGCTGCAGGCGCTCGCCGTGCTCGACGACGAGGCCGACGATCATCAGGGCGAACCCGAGCGCGATGGTCGACAGGTCGACCTCGGCGACCACGGGCCAGAAGCCCTCGAGCCCCGCGGCCGGGTCGTTCAGCTCGCCGCCGACCAGCCAGGCCACGCCGGTGCGCATCCCGAGCGAGCACAGGGCGGCGATCATGACGGTGCCGCCCGCGAGCGTGACGACGAGGCTGAGGCGGCGCGCGAGCGGATCCGGCCGCAGCAGCCGGCGGGCGAGGATCGCGACCGTGGCCGCCAGCGCGATGCCGACGGATGCGTCGAGGGCGATGCGCACCACGTGCATGACGACGATCCCGTCCGACAGGCCGCCGACGGCGACGTCGGCCGTCCGGTAGGCGCCCGAGCGGAGGTCGGCGGGGCCGGCGTCGGCCTCCGCCGGGAGCGACCCGCGCATCTCCAGCGACGTGTGCACGACGCCGGTCCGCACGGTCTGCACCGCGCTCGCGACGGCGGAGGCCGCCACGGCGAGGAGCACGAGGACGGCGATGACGAGGGCCGCCCGGAGGATGCCGCGGGTGGTGCGCACGGCGGCGCCCGTACCGGCGCCCGTGCTGGTGGGGGAGGAGGTGCTCATGGTCGCGTCCTATCGATCATCGTTGCAACGAATGTCGATATGGTTGCACGCGCTCCGGGTGCCTGTCGAGGGCGGGTCGGCTCCGGGGACCGCTCACGCCGGGTGGCTGCGGAACCACTCCAGGAGCCAGCGGGCGCGGGAGGGCGCGTCCGGCCGGGCGGCGGCGGAGGCGGGGCGGTCGAGGAAGTCGTCGTACCCGTCGAGCCGCCGGACCGTCGAGTCGTCGACCGTGCGGAACCCCATCGACCAGGCGGGGAACCGCCGTGCCGTGATCCGCTCGTCGAGCAGCTGCCGCACGTCGGTGTGGCGCGGATCGGCCGCGATGGTCGCGAACACCGCCTCGACGGCGTCGTCCGGGCCCTCGAGCACCTGCATGAACCGGCCGTCGCGGTGCAGCAGGAGGCCGGTGAGGCCCGCGCGCTCGTTGTTCCGCACGCACTGGCCGAGCAGCTCGGCGAGGTCGTCGTCGGTCAGGTGCCGCGTGGCGGTGCTCGTGTATACGGTCGTGCGCATGGATCTCCCTCGTGCCGTGATCCCATCCTCCCGCGTCGCGGCGGCCGGCGGGGGACGGTCGGCGGGCGCACGCGGTGTGGTGCTGAGGCCTCGGGCTCCGGGGTCGCCGCCCGGCGGCCCCGTGCGGACAAGAGCCCGGCTCGCTCGCGGGTACGTGGCGTGCCGGGCTCCTGCTGCTCCCACGTCCGTTCGGGTCGGATCGCGGAGGGATCTGAGAGCGGCCCCGCGGTGCGGGGGATGCGGCGGGGCGCTGCTCGGGTATCCATTCGCGCGACGGCATCGGGGGGAACCCGTCGCGCTAGGAAGACTCTAGGGGCCCGGTCCTCCATATGGGGGACATGTCGTGCACGAAGCGCGGGTGATCCGGGGGTGAGGGGAGGGTGATCGGCCCTGTCTGGTGCGGATCCGGGCCCTTTGGAGGGGTGCGTGCGCGCGGCGGCGGGTGGGGGACGGATGCGACGCGGCGACGGTGAGCGGATAGTCGTCGGCGGAGCGAGGCCGCGGGCGGTGGTCGACGGTGCGGGCGCCGCGCCTCCTACGCTCGGACGCATGCCCGACTCCCGCGCGTCCCGCCCGGTTCCGCCGACCGGCACGCATCGAGCGTCCGACACGGATCGCGCGCCCCGCCCGGATCGCGTGCCTCGTCCTGCGGCAGGCGCTAGCCCGCGCGGCGACGTCTGGCGCGTGCGGGAGGTCCGCCTCGACCGCGTGCACCGGGACGTCGCGGTGCGGATCGACGCCGCCGGCGTCGCGCTCGCCGACCCCGCGGATCAGGTCCAGGGGCGGCTGGACCTCAGCATCTCCGACGGCGTCGTCGACCGGCACGTGCACCTGGGGCTCGTGCCGTACGCGGCGCTGGCCGGGTCGCCCGTGACGGCCGTGGTCGACCTCGGCGGGGATCCGGCCGAGACGGCCCGCATCGCCGCCCGTCCTCCCGACGGCGTGAGCGTCCGCTACGCGGGCCCGTTCCACACCGCCCTGGGCGGTTACCCCTCCGACCGGGCGTGGGCGCCCCGCGGCAGCGTGCGGGAGGTGGCGCGGGCGGGCGACGCGGCGGCCGCGGTCGCGGAGGCGCGCGCGGGCGGCTCCGACGTGATCAAGGTCGTCCTGCACGACGGGGGCCCGCTCCTCGCCGACGACGTGCTCGCGGCCCTCGTGGACGCCGCGCACGCCGCCGGGCTGACCGCGGCCGTGCACGCGGAGGGCGCGGGGCAGGCGGGCCGGGCGATCCGCGCGGGCGCCGACGCGCTCGTGCACGTGCCGTGGACGGAGCGCCTGGACGACGCGACCCTGGCGGAGTCCGTCGCACGCGACGTGCTCTGGATCTCCACCCTCGCCATCCACGAGGGGCCGGACCTCGCGACGGCCCTCGACAACGCGCGCCGCTACGCGAGGGCCGGCGGGCGGATCGCGTACGGCACCGACCTCGGCAACGGCGACCTGCCGGTGGGGCTCTCCGCGCGCGAGGTGGCGCTGCTCGGCGAGGTCGGGCTCCGCGGGGAGGCCCTGCTCGGCGCGGTGCTGGGGAGCGCGCCCGGCGGCATCCGCCATGCGCTGGCGAGCGCGGATCCGCTGCCGTCCGGAGCGGAGGCGACCGCGGAGGAGCTGGTCGCCTGGCTCCGCGGCGCGCACCGGCTGGGGCCGGCCGACCTCGTCGGCTGACCTCGCCGGCTGATCGGCGGGGCTCGCGGATCCTTCCCGACGCCCGACTTGGCCGATCCGGTGAGGTTAGGCTAACCTCACCTATCGTGACCTCCCCCGCTCCGACCTCGCCGATCCCGCGCGCCGGCGATCGGGACTCGACGCCGGCGGCATCCGCGGCGGAGGACCCGCGCCCGGCGGATCCAGCGCACGGGCAGGCCGCCGCGTCCGCCCTCGACGCCCGCGGCATCACGGTCGCGTACGGGGACACCGAGGTGGTGCACGGCGCCGACCTCGAGCTCCTGCCGGGCCGCGTCACCGTGCTCGTCGGTCCGAACGGCAGCGGGAAGTCGACGCTGCTGCGGACGATGGCGCGGCTGCAGTCCGCGCGATCCGGCTCCCTCACCCTGCGCGGCGGCGACGCGGACGGCAGCGGAGCCGCCCACGGCACGGCACCCGCGGACGGCGCCGATGCGCTCGACCTCTCCCTCCGCCGCTTCGCGCGCCGCGTCGCGCTCCTCACCCAGGGCCGTCCGACGCCCGGCGGTCTCAGCGTCCGCGACGTCGTCGAGTTCGGCCGGTACCCGCACCGGGGGCGCTTCGGCGGGGCGGATCCGCACGGCCGCGCCGCCGTCGACCGCGCCCTCGACCTCACGGGCCTCGTCGCCCTCGCCGACCGCGGCGTCGACCAGCTCTCCGGCGGCCAGCTCCAGCGGGTCTGGCTCGCGAGCTGCCTCGCCCAGGAGACCGGCGTGCTCCTGCTCGACGAGCCCACCACCTACCTCGACCTGCGCTACCAGGTCGAGCTCCTGGACCTCGTGCGCGACCTCGCCGACGACGGACGCATCGCCGTCGGCGTGGTGCTGCACGACCTCGATCAGGCCGCGGCGCTCGCGGACACCGTCGCGCTGCTGCACGACGGCCGGATCGTGAGGACCGGCACCCCCGCCGAGGTGCTCACCCCCGACCTCCTCACGGAGGTCTACGGCATCCCCGTCGAGGTCCACGCGGACCCGACGACGGGCAGCCTGCGCACCCGCGCGGTCGCCCGCCACCACCACAGGAACGAGAGGCTCCACCCGTGACCACGAGACGACGCACCCTGGCGATGACCGCCCTCGCCGCCGCGACAGCGCTCACGCTGACCGCGTGCGGCACCACCGAGGAGGCCTCGACGGGCGCCGGATCCACCCCGGGCGGCGAGTCCATCACCCTCACCGACGGCACCGGCGCGGAGGTCACGCTCGACGGGCCCGCCACGAAGGTCGTCGGCACCGAGTGGAACGTCGTCGAGAACCTCGTCTCGCTGGGCGTCGACCCGGTGGGGGTCGCGGACGTCGAGGGATACAGCGCCTGGTCCTCCGCCGTCCCGCTCGTGAACGAGCCGGCCGACATCGGCACGCGCGGCGAGCCGAGCGTCGAGACCATCGCGTCGCTCGCGCCCGACCTCATCGTCGCGACGACCGACCTCCCGGCGGACGCCATCGAGCAGCTGAAGGCCATCGCGCCCGTGCTGCAGGTCGTCTCCGCGGACGGCACGCAGCAGATCCAGCAGAGCGAGGACAACCTCGAGCTCATCGCGCAGGCGACGGGCACGGAGGACGAGGCGACGAAGGTGATCGACGCGTACGACGCCGCCGTCTCGGACGCCAAGGCGCAGCTCGACGCGGCCGGCCTCGCCGGGTCGCGGTTCCTGTTCGCGGACGCCTACGTCGACGCCGGCGCGGTCTCCATCCGCCCGTTCGGCCCCGGATCGCTCATCGGCGACGTGACCGCCGAGCTCGGCCTCGAGAACGCCTGGACGGGCGAGGTCGACCCCGCCTACGGCCTCGGCACCACCGACGTCGAGGGCCTCACCACGGTCGGCGACGTCCAGTTCCTCTACAACTCCAACGCCACGCAGGGCGACGACCCCTTCGCGCAGACGCTCGCGGGCAACGCCGTCTGGCAGTCCCTCGCCTTCGTGCAGGCCGGCGACGTGCACCGCATGCCCGACGGCATCTGGGCCTTCGGCGGCCCCGCGTCCATGACGGCGTACGCCGAGGCCGTCACCGACCTGCTGGTCGGCTGATCCGCGCCGCCCGGCCCCTCCCATGACCGCTCCCGCCCGCACCGCGCCCCCGGCGGCCGACGCGCCTCCCGCGTCGGCCGCCGGACCGGCGACGATCACCGGGCCCGTCCCGTCGCCCGCCGCCGCGCCCGCCGCTGCGCGCGCCGACGGGGCCGGCCGGTTCCCGGTGCGGGCGGTCGCGGTCGTCGCCCTCCTCGCCCTCGTCGTGGCGGTGCTCGCGGTGATCGACATCACCCAGGGCACCGCCGCGGTCGGCCCGCGCGAGGTGTGGGACGCCGTGCTCGGGCGCGCGACGCCGGGCGACGCCTCGGTCGTGGTCGCCTCGCGGCTGCCGCGCATGGCGGCCGGGATCCTCGTGGGCCTCGCCCTCGGAGCGGCCGGCGCCGCGCTCCAGACGGTGAGCCGCAACGTGCTCGCGTCGCCCGACACCCTCGCCGTGAACGCGGGCGCCTACGCGGCCCTCGCGGTGGCGGCCGTCACCGGGCTGACGCTCCCGGTCCTCGCGGGCGCGGGCGTCGCGTTCCTCGGCGGGCTCCTCGCGGCCGCGGTCGTGCTCGCCGTCTCGGGCCTCGGGTCCGGCACCGTCCGCCTCGTCCTCGCGGGCAGCGCGCTCGCGCTCGGCCTCGGATCCGTCACCTCGGCGCTCCTCCTCCTCTTCCCGCAGGAGACCTCCGGCCTGTACCGCTGGGGCCAGGGCGGCGTCGGCCAGAACGGGTTCGACGCGGTCGCGCAGATGGCGCCCGTGGTGCTGGTCGCGCTCGGGATCCTGCTCCTCCTCAGCCGCCGCCTCGACGCGCTCGGGCTCGGCGACGACGCCGCCCGCAGCCTCGGCGTCGACGTGCGCACCACCCGCGTCATCGCCGTGCTCGCCTCGGTCCTCCTCGCCGCCGCGGCCGTGACGGTCGCCGGCCCCATCGGCTTCGTCGGCCTGTGCGCGCCCGCGTTCGTGCGTCCGCTCCGCCGGCTGGTGCCCGGGGTCCGCCGCGCGTGGGTCTTCGTGCCCCTCGCGGGCCTCATGGGCGCGGCCGTCGTGCTCCTCGCGGACGTGCTCGTGCGCGCGGTGCTCGGCGCCGAGGCGTCCGTCGCGGTGCCGACGGGACTCGTCACCTCGCTCCTCGGCGCGGGCGTGCTCGTCGTGCTCGCCGTGCGCGCCCGCGACAGCGCGACGCCCGCGCCCACCGAGCGCCACGGCGTGATCACCCGCCGGCGCGCCGCCCTCGTCGTCGCCGCGCTCGCGGTGACGCTCGTCGGCCTCCTGATCGCGTCGGTGCTCCTCGGCGACGCGAAGCTCCTCCTGGGCGACCTCGTGAACGGGATCCGCGGCACCACCGGCCCGGTCGTCGGCTACGTGCTCGAGACCCGCGTGCCGCGCGTGGTCGCGGCCGTGCTGGCCGGCGCCGCGCTCGCCCTGGCCGGCGTGCTCGTGCAGGCCGTGACCCGGAACCCGCTGGCGGATCCCGCGATCCTCGGCGTCTCCGGCGGCGCGGGCCTCGGCGCGGTGCTGTTCGTCACGACCGCGCCGCTCGCGTCCGGCTGGGGCATCGCGGGCGCGGCGGGCCTCGGCGCGCTCGCGGCGGCGGTCGTCGTGTTCGGGCTGGCGGCGCGCGGCGGGTTCCCGCAGAACCGCCTCGTGCTCATCGGCGTCGGCGTCTCGGCGGGCACGGCCGCGGCGATCAGCATGATCATCGTGCTCACCGACCCCTTCAACGGCGCGAAGGCGCTCACCTGGCTCAGCGGGTCCACCTACGGCCGCGGCCTCGACGACGCCCTGCCGGTGCTCATCGCGCTGGTGCTCGCGGTGCTGGTCGCGGCCCCGCGGCACCGGATGCTCGACCTGGTCGCCCTCGACGACGACACCCCGCGCCTCCTCGGCGTCGGGCTCGGCCGCTCGCGCCTCCTGGCCCTCTCGGTCGCGGTCGTGCTGACGGCCACTGCCGTGGCGGCGGTGGGCGTGATCGGCTTCGTCGGCCTCGTCGCCCCGCATGCGGCCCGCGCGCTCGTCGGCTCGCGTCACGCGCGCGTGCTGCCCGTCGCGATCCTGCTGGGCGCCGCCCTCGTGACGCTCGCCGACATGCTCGGCCGCACCCTCATCGCCCCCGGCCAGCTGGGCGCGGGCCTCGTGACCGCCCTCGTCGGCACGCCGTACTTCGTGTGGCTGCTGTGGCGCGGGCGGGCGGCGCGGACCCGCTAGGGGCGTCGGGCCGGTCTGGACCGGGCCGGTCCGCGACCGGCGGTGGGGAGCCCGGTACGGTCGGGGCATGACCCACGCGCTCCCCGGGATCCCGCCCCTGCACTGGACCGGATCCGAGGGCGTCGCCCGCGTCGACGGCGGCACCCTGACGCTCGAGGCCGCGGCCGGCGTCGACTGGACGAACGACGCGGCCGGCGGACCGCAGCAGCACGCCGCCACCGCGCTCGCGTTCGCCGCGCCCGACGGCGACTTCGCGCTCTCGGCCCGCGTGCGCGTCGCGGGCGAGCGGACCACGTTCGACGCCGGCGCCCTCGCGCTCTGGTGCGACGAGGACCACTGGGCGAAGCTCTGCGACGAGCAGTCGCCGCAGGGCGACGCCATGGTGGTGAGCGTCGTGACGGACGGATGGTCCGACGACGCGAACGGCCCCCTCCTCCGGGCGTCGGCGATCCACCTCCGCATCGCCCGCGTCGGCCCGGCGATCGCCTTCCACTCGTCGCCCGACGGCATCCGCTGGGACTTCGTGCGGACCTTCCGCCTGCCCGTCTCACCCGCGCCCCTGTCGGTCGGGTTCCTGGCGCAGGCCCCGATGGGCGACGGCTGCGTCGCCGTGTTCGACGGGATCGCCTACGAGGAGCGCACGCTCGCCGACCTCCGCGACGGCAGCTGAGGGCGGCTGCCGGCGGCTGACGGCCGGATACCGTGAGGGCATGACCCGCCGCATGTCCGACTCCGCCTTCCGCCGATCCCAGGAGGACGCGGCGGAGACCGCTCCGCACATGGCGCCCGTGAACGCCTTCGTCGCCGCGATCCGGGAACCGGACCATGCCGGCTTCGTGCCGCGCGTCGCCCCGCACCACGGCGGCACGGACGCGCGGGTACTCAGCGTGCTCCGCGACCCGGGCCCCAAGACGCAGGAGGACGTCGGATCCGGCTTCCTCAGCATCGAGAACGACGACCCGACCGCCGAGCGCCAGGCCGCGCTGTTCTCCGAGCACGGGATCCGCGACCGCGACGTGCTGCCGTGGAACGCGTACCCCTGGTTCATCGACCGGGCACCCGGCGCCGTCGAGGGGCGGCTGGGCGCGCGCGTGCTCGTGGAGCTGGTGGCGCTGCTGCCCGACCTCGAGGTCGTGCTCCTGCAGGGTCGGGACGCGGAGCGCATCTGGCGGTACGCGGTCGAGCTCGACCCCGACCTCGCCGACGGGGTCCGGTACGCGGTGCTCTCGACCATCCACCCGAGCCGGTCCTCGCTGTTCCACCCGGATCCCGCGGTGCGGGAGGCACGGACGGCGGACCAGGTCGCGACCTACCGGCGGGTGGGCGCGCTGCTCGCGGGACGGGCCACGTCGTGACGGGCTCGCGGACCCGCTCGCGGACGATCCTGCGCGTGCTCGCCGGAGCGTCCGCGGTGCTCGCGATCGTCCAGGCGGTGGTGGGGGTCCTCGCGGTGGAGGTGGCCGAGGGCCGTGCCGAGCTCGCCGGGATGGGCGGCGCCCTGATGATCTCCGCGGGGATCTCCGCGGCCGTCGCGGTGCTCTGCGTCGTCGGCCTGCGCCGGTCGCGCTAGGGCCGAGCGGGGATCAGCGCTCGAAGAAGTCGCTGAGGCCCGGGATCTGGAAGCCCTCGCCGAAGTTGGACACCTGGTCGCCGAGGCCCGTGAGGTAGTCGCCGCCGCTCTGCGCGATGCCGTCGACGCCCTCGGTCAGCCCGCCGAGGTCGCCGACGCCCTCGAACCCCTCGAGGCCGAAGCCCTCGGTGAGCCCCGCGAAGTCGATGCCGTCGGCCATCGCGCCGGACAGGAGCGGCCCGGCCACGGAGCTGATCACGGCACCGGAGGCGACGGCCAGCGCGACGCCGCCGAGCGCGGCGACGCCGGCACCCGCGGCGGCACCGGCCACGAAGGTGCCGGCGCGGCCACCGCGACCCGACGACCCGTGACCGCCGAGCACCCTCTGCATGAGGCCGGGGCGGCTGGTCTGGCCGCGGGTGGCCGCGAGGGCGAGGTCGTCGACGCTGCCGCTGCGCGGGCGCTCGTGCGCCGGCAG
This sequence comes from Clavibacter michiganensis, assembly GCA_002150995.1. Taxonomy (GTDB): domain Bacteria; phylum Actinomycetota; class Actinomycetes; order Actinomycetales; family Microbacteriaceae; genus Clavibacter; species Clavibacter michiganensis_K. The sequence continues at coordinate 98,708 of MDHJ01000001.1, forward strand.
CTCCTCGGTGAGGCGCGCCTGGACGAGCTCGCGCTGCGCCGGAGTGAGGCGCGCGAACGCCTCACGGTGCACCTGCTCGAGCTGCTCCGGGGAGGCGGTGCGCAGGAGGTAGTCGTACTTGCCGAGGGCGACGCGGTCGGCCTCGGAGGCGGGCTGCGCCGCGCCCTGTCCACGGCGGCCGGCAGCGGACGCGTCGTCCCGCGGCTGCCCGTAGCCGGACCGCCCGTGGTCGGACTGCCCGTAGTCGGGCTGGCCGTACTCGATCCGGCCGTCCCCGGGCTGCGACGTCGGACGTGCGCCGTACGACGGGCCCCGGCCGTGCGCGGTCCCGGTGCCCTGGTCGCGGCGGTCCGGCTCGTCGCCCGTGAGCTTCCCGGCGGCCGAGCGGACGACGCTGCGCCAGTCGGTGCCGGAGCCGGATCCCGCGCCGTTCCCGGTGCCGGAGCCGGAGCCCTGGCTCCGGTCGGGGCCGGAGGAGGACGAGGAGGAGGAGTCGCGGAGCGCTCGTGCGGCGGCGCCGAGCAGGCGGCTGAGGTTCGACATGAGAACCATCCTCGCGGGTGGGCCTGTGGAGGACCCCGGAGCGGTCGGGGAGAGCCCGGGGAAGCGCGGCCCCGCGGGAGGGTTCGACCGCCGCCGTGCGGGTCGACCGCCGCCGGAGACGCCGATCCGACGGCCGCCGACCCACCGGCCTTCAGCGGAGCACGCGCTCGGCAGCGCCGAGCACCAGGTCGAGCAGGGCGACGAGGTCGGCGACGGCGTCCTCCGGCGGCTCGTCGGGGAGGCTGCCGCGTCGCGGCGCGGATCCGGCGTCGAGGGACGCGACGAAGTCGGCCGCGAGCTTCCAGCGGAGGGCGAGGGCGGCGTCGAGCCCGCGCCGCACCACCTCCGTCGGCACGTGCCCGCCGGCCGAGCGGATCCCCGCCGCGTGCCGCTCGACGGCCTCGTCGAGCACCGTCGCCACGTCGGCCGCGGTCGCGTCGCCCCGCCGGACCGACGAGCACAGCAGCGACGCGAGGTCCGCGCCCACCGGCCCCGGGCCGACGGACTCCCAGTCGATGAGCACGATCCCGCCCGCGTCGCGGAACACGTTCGCGCCCGTCGCGTCGTGATGGCAGAGGGTCGACGGCAGGTTCTCCAGGGTCGCGCGCACGAGGTCCTGCGCTGCGAGGAGCCGCGCCGCCGCGGGGATGCGCGTGCCGAGGAGCGCGACGGCGCGCGGCCCGGCGCCGGCGAGGGTCCGCGCGCCCGCGTCCGCCGCCTCGGGCTGCGCATGTCGGTCGATCCAACCCGCGAGGAGCCACGGTTCCTCCGGTGGCCGTCCGAGCCACGTCCCGGCGAGGGCGCCCAGGGACTCCGCGGCGGCGAGCAGGTCGGCGGGGTCGAGGGGCCGCCGCCCCGCGTGCCGCACCTCCTCGATCCAGAGGGTCGTGCCGCCGCCCGCGTCGTGCAGGGTGCCGTGCGCGCGCGGCGCCCGGATCCCGGCGGGCAGCCCGTCGAGCAGGCCCGATCGGTGGGCGGCGAGCTCCCGCGCGGCGTTCCGCAGGAGGTACGGCACGGCGAGGGCGGGGCCCTCCGTGCGCTTCTCGACGAGCGCCCACGGCACGGGCCCGGTGCCGTCCACCGGGTGCGCCACCCCGTGGATCCGCGTCACCGCACGGTGCGCGAGGAACGCGTCGTACTCGAGCGGGTCCCGCCGCACATCGTCGAGCGCGGCGACGGGACGACCCAGGAGGTCGCCGACCGCCGCCCGGAGCCCGGCGTCCCGCTCGTCGTCCATCCTCCGACGCTAGCGACGCGGAACCTCGTGCGGCGCCGGTGGGGGCGCCAGGATGGTGCGGACGGCAGGAGCGGGCGCATGGAGCCTCGCAGCGCGTCCGCGGCGGACGCGTCAGCTCTCCGGGTCGTCCCCGAAGGCGCGCAGCTCCTGCGGGCAGCGGCACGCGGCCGCGATGCGCGCCGCCCACTCGAGCGCGGTCTGGCGGGTCGGGAGGTCGAGGATCGCGTAGCCGCCCTCCAGCCGGCTCGTCTGCGGGTAGGCGCCCGGCGTCACGGTCCCGTCGGCCGCGACCCGCACGGGTGGGATCCCCTCGTCGATGCCGCCGCCGAAGACCCAGACGCCCGCCGCCTTCGCCTCCCGCACCACGGCATGCGACTCGTCCACCACGGTCTGCCACTCGCCCTCGGGCACGACCATCTCGCCGCTCGGGAACGAGATCAGGTACTTCGTCATCTCCGGCCTCCTCGCCGTCCTCGCGTCGCGTCCGCCGCGTGACCCCATCCTGGCCCCGGACCGCAGGGCCACGGGGGAGGAGGGGGCGGCCGACCGGGCGCACCCCGGCCGATCCCCGCCGGATGCCCGCCCGCTCCGCCGCCCGCTGTGGAGGGGTCACGAGGTAAGGGCACCCTCACCTGCACGATGGCCCGATGACCTCGATACCCTCCACCGCGCCCCTGCCCGCCCGCATCCCGGAGCGCGCGGGCCCGGATCCGCGGACCCTCACCCGGCTCCGGGCCGCCGCCGCGCTCCGCATCGCCTTCGGCCTCGTCTGGGGCGTCGATGCGGCCCTCAAGTGGATGCCGGGATTCGTCGAGGGGCAGACGCTGCCCGACGAGCTCGGCAGGGCCGCGGAGGTGGGCACGCCCGTGGTCCACGACTGGCTGCTGCTCTGGAACCGCGTGGGCCTGTCGGACCCGTCGCTCTTCGCGCACGTCATCGCGATCGTCGAGACCGCGGTCGCGGTGCTCCTGGTCCTCGGGCTCCTGTCCCGCACGGCGCTCCTCGCCAGCGCGGTGCTGAGCCTCGGCATCTGGACCGGAGCGGAGGGCATGCACCTGCCGTGGTTCCGCGACGGGCAAACCGACCTCGGGCCCTCCGTCGGCTACGTCGTCGCGTCCCTGGGTCTGTGCCTGTCGTCGTCGGGTGCCGTGTGGAGCGTCGACTCCCTCCTCGCGCGGCGGCGGGGCGGCGCCCCGGTCCGGGTCGGGAGCGGGCGCGCCTGACCGCCGTCAGCGGGTCGCGGGATCCAGCTCCATCCGCATGAAGACGCTCGCGCGCGCGTACGGCACGTGGCCGGCCTCCTCCGGGGCGACGTGGCGGAAGCCGACGGCCTCGTAGAGGTGCACGGCGGCCGGCAGGTCGACGCTGCTCGCGAGCACGAGGGCGGCGGCGCCGCGGCGACGGGCCTCGGCGACGGCCGCGTGGAGGAGGCGCCGCCCGGTGCCGCGGCCGCGCACGGTCTCGTCGACCGCCATCTTCGCGAGCTCCCACACGCCGTCGCCCTCGGGGATCAGCGCGACGCAGCCGAGGATCCGGTCGCCCGCGCGGGCCAGGAGCACCTCGCCGCCGTGGTCGACGATCTGACCCCGCGGGTCGGCGAGCACGCGCTCGTCCTCGGCTCGATCACGAAGTGCGTGGTGATCCACGCCTCGTTGAGCGCGCGGAAGGCCGCGGCGTCGGCCGCGTCGCGCATCGGGCCGATGTCGAGGGCGGGGGCGGCGGGGATCCCGGGGGCGGGCTCCCCGGCGGGCGGGGTGCGGATGTCGGGGCTCGTGCTCATGCCCCCAGCCTCGTCGCTGCGCACCGGCACCGTCCAATGTGGAAAGCACGTGATCGATAGCGTGTGCGCATGGATCTCGACCTCCGCCTCGTGCGCGCCTTCCTCGCCGTCGCCGACGAGCTGCACTTCGGGCGGGCGGCGGAGGAGCTCGGCATCGCGCAGCCCGTGCTGTCCCAGCAGGTGCAGCGCCTCGAGCGGCGGCTCGGGGTCGCGCTGCTGACCCGCACCTCGCGGAGCGTCGCGCTGACGCCGGCGGGCGCCGCCCTGCGCGACCGCGGCCGCGCGCTCCTCCGCCAGGCCGACGCGGGGATCGACGAGGTCGCGCGCATCGCCCGCGGCGAGGTGGGCCGGCTCGAGATCGGCATGGTGCACTCGACCGTCGCGATCGGCGCGGAGGACCTCGGGCCGGTGGAGAGCATCCGCCGCTTCCGCGCCCGGCACCCGGACGTCGAGGTGCGCGTGCGCGAGGGCTTCACCGTCGACCTGATGGACGCCCTCCGCCGCGGCGAGCTCGACGTCGCGGTGGTGCGCGACCCGGATCCGACCCCGGGGGTCGACCTGCGGGAGCTCGTGACGGAGCCGTTCGTCGCGATCGTGCCGGCCGCGCATCCGCTCGCGGACGCCGACGAGGTGGACGCGGCGCTCCTCGCCGACGAGCCGTTCGTCTTCCCGCCGCGGCGCGCCAGCGAGGACGCCTACCGCCGGAACCTCGCGCCCCTGACCGAGCGCGGGCGGGTGGTCCGCGTGGTGCAGGAGGGCTCGACGTGGACGATGATCGAGCACCTCGTGGGCGCCGGCCTCGGGGTCACGATCGCACCGCGGAGCGCCGCTGTGGGGGCGCCCGCCACCGTCCGGGTGCTCCCCCTCACCGGATCCCGGGCCGTCTCCACCGTGCACCTCGCGACCCACGCCGGCGGCAGCCGGGCCGTCGTCGACGCGTTCCTCGCGGCCCGGCTCGGCTGACCGCGGAGCCCGACCGGGTCGCGCCGACGCGCCCTGCTGCCGGCCGTGCCCGCTCGATATCGTGGGCTCGACCGCGCCACCCGCGCGGCGTTCGAGGAGGAGCATCATGAGCAGCTACGCCGTCACCGATCCGACCACCGGCGAGACCGTCGCCGAGCATCCCGGGATCACCGACGCGGAGCTGCAGGACGCGATCGCGCGGGCCGAGGCCGCCCACCGCGGCTGGTCGCGCCGCACCACGGTCGCCGAGCGCGCCGCCCTCGTCGCCCGCGTCGCCGAGCTGCACGTGGAGCGCCGCGACGAGCTGGCCCGCATCATCGTGCGCGAGATGGGGAAGCCCCTCGACCAGGCGCTCGGCGAGGTCGACTTCGCGGCCGACATCTACGGCTACTACGCGACGAACGCGGAGGAGTTCCTCGCCGACGAGCCCATCGCGCTGGCCGACGGCACCGGATCCGCGTTCGTGCGCCGCTCGGGCCTCGGCGTCCTCCTCGGGATCATGCCGTGGAACTTCCCGTACTACCAGGTGGCCCGGTTCGCGGGCCCCGCGATCGTCACCGGCAACGCGATCCTGCTGAAGCACGCGCCGCAGTGCCCGGAGTCGGCCGACGCCATCCAGCGCATCCTCCGCGACGCGGCGGCGGACGTCGGCGCCGACCCGGGCGTCTACGTCAGCGTGCTCGCCGCGAACGAGCAGATCGAGGGCGTCATCGCCGACCCGCGCGTGCAGGGCGTCTCCGTCACCGGGTCCGAGCGCGCGGGCGCCGCCGTGGCCGAGATCGCGGGCCGGCACCTGAAGAAGGTCGTGCTGGAGCTCGGCGGATCCGACCCCTTCATCCTGCTGTCGACCGACGACCTCGACGCGGTCGTCGCCGACGCGGTGGCCGCGCGCCTCGACAACAACGGCCAGTCCTGCAACGGCGCCAAGCGCTTCCTCGTGATCGACCACCTCTACGACGACTTCGCCGCCCGCTTCACGGCCGCGCTCACGGAGGCCCAGCCCGCGGATCCGATGGCCGACGGCACCCTGCTCGGCCCGCTCTCCTCGCGCGCCGCGACCGAGCGGCTCACCGAGCAGCTGGCCCGCGCGGTCGACCAGGGCGCGACCGTGCTCGCGAGCGGGGAGCCCGTGGGCAACATGTTCCCGCCCGCGGTGCTCGCCGACGTGACGCCCGCGATGGACGCCTACCGCGAGGAGTTCTTCGGGCCGGTCGCCGCGCTGTACCGCGTCTCCTCCGCGGAGGAGGCGGTGGAGCTCGCCAACGACACCCCGTTCGGCCTCGGCTCGTACGTCTACACGACAGATCCGGAGGAGGCCCTGCGGGTCGCCGACGGCATCGACGCGGGCATGGTCTGGGTCAACCTGGTGCTGGGCGACGCGGCCGAGCTGCCCTTCGGCGGCGTGAAGCGCTCCGGCTCCGGCCGTGAGCTCGGCCGGCACGCGGTCGACGAGTTCGCCAACCGGAAGCTGATCCGCATCGCCTGAGGGAGCGGGGTCGCGCCCCGCCCGCCCGTGTCCTCGTGTGACGCGGGCGCTCGCCACGGCGGGGGGAAGCCCGGCATCGTGGCGTCATGGTGAAGGTCACGACGGCGCCGATCGACGAGATCCGCGGCCAGCGCACGAGCATCAAGTGGACGCGGTTCCCCGCGGACGTGCTGCCCCTGTTCGTGGCCGAGATGGACTACGCGATCGCCGAGCCCGTCGTCGACGAGCTGGTGCGGCGGATCCGCGCCTCCGACGTCGGCTACCTCGACGGCCCCGGCCCGCTCGCGCCCGCCTTCGCCCGGTTCGCCCGCGAGCGCTGGGGCTGGATCGTCGACGAGAGCCGCGTGCGCATCGCCACCGACGTGAGCGTCGGCATCGTCGAGACCCTGCGGCTCGCGGTCCCGCGCGGCGGCCGCGTGGTCGTGACGCCGCCCGTGTACCCGCCCTTCTTCGAGCTGGTGGAGGAGGCGGGCGCACGCGTCGAGGAGGTGCCGCTCCTCGTGTCCGACGGCCGCGCGTCCCTCGACCTGGCGGGCCTCGAGCGGGCGTTCGCCTCCGGGGTCGACGCGTTCCTCCTCTGCAACCCGCACAACCCGATGGGGCTCGTGCACGACGAGCGGACCCTCGCCGCCGTGGCCCGGCTGGCCGCCCGCCACGACGTGCTCGTGGTCAGCGACGAGGTGCACGCCCCGCTGACGCTGCCGGGCGCGGCCTTCACGCCGTTCGCGCCGCTGGCCGAGGCGCTCGGCGCGAGCTCCGTCTGCGTCACGTCGGCGAGCAAGGGCTGGAACCTCGCGGGCGCCAAGTGCTCGCTCGTCATCGCGGGGGATCCGCGCACGCACGACCTCCTCGGCGGCCTCGTCGAGGAGGTGGCCTGTCGAACGAGCATCCTCGGGCTGCACGCCAACGTCGTCGCGTTCTCCTGTACCGACTGGCTCGACGACGCCATCGCCCGGATCGCCGCGAACGACCGGCTCCTCGCCTCCCTCCTCGCCGAGCACCTGCCCGGCGTGGTGCACCACCGCCCCGCCGCCGGCTACCTCGCCTGGCTCGACCTCCGCCCGCTCGGCCTCGGCGCCGACCCGACGGCCGTGATCCTCGACCGCGCGCGCGTCGCCCTCAACGCCGGCCACCTCTACGGCACCGGTGGCGCCGGGCATGCCCGCCTCAACCTCGCCTGCGACCCGGACGTGCTGCGCGAGGCCGTGCGGCGGATCGCGGCGCTCGCCGCGTCCGGACCGGCGCCCGCGCCCGGATCCCGATCCGGATCCGCGCCTGCCGTCGCTCCGTCCGCCCCCGCCCCGCCACCGCCGGCGCCGACCTCCGCGCCTCCGCCCGCACCGCCGCCGTGCCCGACCACCGCGCCGTGCCCGACCACGGCGCCGCCCCCGCCCTCCGCGCCCGCACCGCCATCCACCGAGGAGTCCCCGCATGACCGACCGCATCCTGACCACGCACGCCGGCAGCCTCCCGCGCACGCCCGAGCTGACCCGGCTGCTCGTCGCCCGCGATCAGCGGCGCGCGTTCGACGCGGACGAGCTGGCCGAGGTCACCGCATCCGCCGTCGCCGACACCGTGCGGCGGCAGCTGGAGACCGGCCTCGACATCGTGAACGACGGCGAGGTGCCGCGCGTCGGCTTCTCGACCTACGTGCTCGAGCGCATCGACGGGTTCGGCGGCGCCGGGCACCGCAAGCCCACGCTCGACTCGCTCCGGTTCCCGGAGTACGCCGCCTTCCAGGCGCGGCAGATCGTGGAGGGCGCCGACGTGGCGCGCGTCTGGGATCCGCCGGTCGCGCAGGGTCTCCTCGAGTACGACCCGGCGCTCGCCGGGATCACGGAGGACCTCGACGGGTTCGACCGCGAGCTCGCCGTGCAGGCGGACCGCGGCCTCGCCCCCGCCGGCACCTTCTTCTCGGCCGCGACCCCGGGCATCGTCTCGACGACCCTCCTGCTCGACGCCGCCAACCCCCACTACGGCGACGACCGCGCCTACGTGTTCGCCCTCGCCGACCAGCTCAAGACCGAGTACGACGCCATCGTCGCGCGCGGGCACACCCTGCAGCTCGACGCACCCGACCTCGCGATGGAGCGCGTGATCCAGTTCGGCGACGCCACCCTCGAGGAGTTCCTCGCGGCCGTCGACCTGCACGTCGACGCCCTCAACCACGCGATCCGCGACATCCCGCGCGAGCGGGTGCGCCTGCACGTGTGCTGGGGCAACTGGCAGGGCCCGCACCAGGACGACGTGCCCGTCGACGTGCTGCTCCCGCACCTGTACCGGGCCCGCGTCGGCGCGTTCAGCATCCCGCTCGGCAATCCCGCGCACCAGCACGAGGCGCCCGCCTTCCGTGACCACCCGCTGCCCGAGGGCGCCGTCCTCATCCCGGGGGTCGTGGACGTGACCACCAACTACCTGGAGCACCCGCAGGTGATCGCGAACCGGATCCTCGATGTCGTCGACGCGGTCGGCGACCCCGCCCGGGTCATCGCCGGCACCGACTGCGGCCTCTCCACGTTCGCGAGCTACGAGTTCGTCGCGACCGACGTCGCGTGGGCGAAGCTCGGCGCGCTCGTCGAGGGCGCGGCCATCGCCTCGCGTCGGGTGTTCGGCGCATGAGCGTCGTCGAGGGGATCCGCCGGGCCGATGCTCCCGATGCGCCCGTCGTGGCCGTCGCGTCGGTCGCGCCCGTCGCCGCCGGCTTCGCCACGCGGCAGATCCACGCCGGCGCCACCGTCGACGCCGACCACGGCGCCCGCGTCTCGCCCGTGCACCTCACCGCCGGCTTCGTCTTCGACAGCTTCGCGGAAGCCCGCGACCGCTTCGCCGGGGCCGACGAGGGCTACCTGTACACGCGCAACGGCAACCCCACCACCGACGAGGTCGAGAAGCGGCTCGCCGAGCTCGAGGGCGGCACCGAGGCGATCCTCCTCGCGAGCGGGCAGGCGGCGACCACCACCGCGCTTCTCGCGATCCTGCAGGCCGGCGACCGGATCCTCTCCTCGAGCAGCATCTACGAGGGCAACCGCGGCCTCTTCCGCCAGAACCTCGGCCGGCTCGGCATCGGGGTCGACTTCGTGGACGACCACCGCGACCTCGACGAGTGGGCCCGCCGGATCACGCCCTCGACGCGCGTGCTGTTCGGCGAGCCCATCCCGAACCCGAAGAACGACCTGCTCGACCTCGCGGGCATCGCGGACGTCGCGCACCGGCACGGCCTGCCGTTCGTGGTCGACGACACGCTCGCGACCCCGTACCTGCTCCGCCCGATCGAGCACGGCGCCGACGTGGTGGTGCACTCCACGAGCAAGTTCCTCGCGGGACACGGATCGGTGCTCGGCGGCGTGGTCGTCGACGGCGGCACCTTCGACTGGGCCGCGCGGCCGGAGCTCTTCCCGCACCTGACCCAGCCCGAGCGCTCCTTCGGCGGCGCCAGCTGGGCCGACCGCCACGGCCGCGGTGCCTTCGTCGCGTACGCCCGCGAGATCGTCGCGTCCCGGTTCGGCCCGACGCCCGCGCCGTTCAGCTCGTTCCTCCTGAGGCAGGGCATCGAGACCCTGTCGCTGCGCGTCGAGCGGCACTCGGCGAACGCGCTCGCGGTGGCGCGCTTCCTGGAGGGGCGGCCGGAGGTGTCGTCGGTCGACTACGCGGGGCTCCCGTCGAGCCCGTCCCACGAGCTGGCGCTGCGGTACCTGCCCGACGGGCAGGGATCCGTGTTCTCGTTCACGCTCGCGGGCGGCGAGCCGGCGGCCGAGGCGTTCACCGACGCGGTGCGCCTGTTCAGCCGCATGACCCATCTCGGCGACGTGCGCTCGCTCGTGCTGCACCCGGCGTCGACCACGCACGCGGGCCGCACCCCGAGGAGCGGGACGCCGCGGGGATCTGGCCGGGGCTGCTCCGCGTCTCCATCGGGATCGAGGACATCGCCGACATCCTCCGCGACCTCGAGCGCGGCCTCGACGCCGTGCGCGCCCTGCCGGCGACCGGATCCTGACGGTGGCCCGCCGCCAGCACCTCGGCTGGTTCCTCTCCCGCGGCTTCGGCCCGCAGGGCTGGGGCCACCCGTACCGGGAGTGGAACCACGACTGGACCCGCCCCGACCTCTACCAGCAGTCCGCCCGCGAGCTCGAGCAGGCGGGCTTCGAGCTCATCGTCATGGAGGACGCCGTCTCCCTCGGCTCGCCCGAGACCCTCGACCTCCGCGTGCGCGGCGCGTACGGCGGCCCCAAGCACGACCCGCTGCTCCTCGCGCCGTGGCTGTTCGCCGCCACCTCGCGGATCGGCCTGGTGCCGACGGTCAACGCCGGGATCACGCCGCCGTACCTCGCCGCCCGGCAGGCGCAGACGCTGCAGCACCTGAGCGCCGGCCGGTTCGGGATCAACCTGGTCACCGACGTCGGCAGCGCCCGCCATGTGGGCCTCGATCCGCTCTCGCACGACGGCGCCTACGACCGCGCCGACGAGTGGATGGAGGTGGTCCGCCGCCTCTGGCATAGCTGGGACGGCGGCGCCCTCGTCGAGGATCCGGCCTCCGGTCGCTTCGCCGACGGTGCCCTGCTCGACGCGTTCCAGCACCGCGGCGAGCACTTCTCCGTCGACGGCCCGCTCAACGCCGTGCCGTCCGCGTACGGCGATCCGGTGATCGTCTCGCCCGGCGGGTCCCCCCGCGGCCTGTCCTTCGCGGGCACGCAGTCCGACGTGCAGCTCGGCCTGGCGCCGCTCGAGCCGGCCGCGCTCCTCGCCTACCGGGCGAAGGTGCTGGACGCGGCGGCGCGGCAGGGGCGCGGTCCGGACGGCATCCGGATCCTCTTCGTCGTGAAGCCCGAGATCGTGTCGAGCGAGGAAGAGGCGCGCCGGGTCGTCGACGCGTCGCGCCACCCCTCCGACGACGTGCTCCGGGCCATCGCGCTCGGCTGGTCGAGCGACCTCGAGACCGACCTCACGGGCCTCGACCTCGACCGGCCCGTCGACCGCGGCGTCTTCGGCGAGCACGTCTCGCACGGCACCATCGCCGGGCTCTACGGCGGCACCGAGGACGCGCCGCTCCGGGAGCTGCTCACCCGGAAGGCGCGCAAGGGCCTCGTCGCGGAGCGGTCCGGGTTCGTCGGCACGGCGGAGCGGTTCGCGGACTTCGTCGAGCAGCTGGGCGACGACGCCGACAACGACGGCCTGCTGCTCTCCGGCGACCTGCATCCCGTGACTCTGCACCGGATGCTCGACGAGCTCGTGCCGGTGCTCCGCCGCCGCGGGATCCTCCGCGACGAGCTGGCCGCGGGCGGGCTGCGGGCGAACCTGTTCGGCTGATCCCTGAGGCGGACATCGTCCCGCCCGGATCAGGCCGCGCCGGTGCCCGCGATGTCGCGCAGTCGGCGGCGCACCGCCGCGTAGGAGGCGACGAGGGTCGCGTCGAGGCCGGCGGCCCGCGCATCCGCCCACTCGTCGAAGGCCGTGCGCACCGCGACGCCCGCGAGCTCGGTGACCAGGCGCGCCTCCTGGGCCGTGATGCGCCCGTCGAACGCGGTCGTCATGCGCTCGGCCAGCTCCCACGAGCGCGTCGCGTCGAGGGAGACCGCGGCGGAGCGCAACTGCGGCTCGTCGGCCATGAGGCGCCGCACGCGCAGCTGCTGCTGCGCGAGGGCGGCCAGCTCGCCGTCGAGGGAGGCCAGGACGCGCTCGTAGACGCGCTCGAGCTGGGGGAGCGGCGCGGATCCGCGGTCGACGTCGGCGAGCCAGGCGTCGATGGGCGGGTCGAACGCGGGGTGGAGCGTGAGGACCGACTCCTCCTTGCTCGGGAAGTAGCGGAAGCAGGTGCGGTCGGAGACGCCGGCGGCCTGGGCGATGTCGTGGATGGTCGTGGCGGCCATGCCGCGCTCCTCGAAGAGCGCGAGCGCGGCCTCGCTGATCTCGGTGGTGGTCGCCATGCGCCGCCGCTCGCGGAGGCCGGCGCCCGCGCCCGCACCCACCGGCGCCAGGGCCTCGCCGGGGTCCGTGCTCGTGCCCACCGCGCTCATCCCGTCACCGCCGTCCGCTCGCGTGCGGCGTCCGGCCGCATCTGTCGTCGATGCCGATTGTGTCATAGACTGCCACTCGGTCCCAGTCTGACATCCGGACCTCCCCGGCCTCGCACCGTCGCGCGCGCCCCGCCATCCACTCCCGGAGAACGCATCCCATGAGCACGCCGCCCACCGCCGACACCGCACGCGACGAGACCCTGCCCCCGCGGGGCCAGCGGAGGCCGACCGCGCCGCGACCGCGGGCGCCGCGACCGCCGGCGGCACCGCCCGCCCCGCGCCCGGCGACGACGAGCGCCTGCCCGCCGGCGCCCCGCTCGTCATCGGCCTGCTGGTCGTCGCCGCCTTCGTCGTGATCCTCAACGAGACGATCATGAGCGTGGCGCTGCCGAGCCTCATGGTCGACCTCGACATCACCACGGCCACCGCGCAGTGGCTCACCACCGGCTTCATGCTCACCATGGCCGTCGTCATCCCGGCCACCGGCTTCATCCTGCAGCGCTTCTCCACCCGCCAGGTGTTCGGCGCCGCCATGACCCTGTTCTCGCTCGGCACGCTGGTCGCGGCGATCGCGCCCGGGTTCGGCGTGCTGCTCATCGGCCGCGTGGTGCAGGCCAGCGGCACGGCGATCATGATGCCGCTGCTGTTCACGACCGTCCTCAACCTGGTGCCCGCCGCGCGCCGCGGCCGCCTCATGGGCGTCATCTCCATCGTCATCGCGGTGGCCCCGGCCATCGGCCCGACGGTCTCCGGCCTCATCCTCAGCGCGCTCTCCTGGCGCTGGATGTTCCTCATCGTGCTGCCGATCGCGCTCATCGCCCTGGCGCTCGGCCTGTGGAAGATCACGAACCTGACCACGCCGCGGAAGCTCCCCTTCGACGTCCTCTCCGTGGTGCTCTCCACGCTCGCGTTCGGCGGCCTCATCTACGGCCTCAGCAGCCTCGGCGAGTCGGCGGAGGGCGAGGCGCCCCTGCCGCTATGGATCCCGATCACGGTCGGCGTGCTCGCGCTCGCCGCGTTCATCGGGCGCCAGATCGGCCTGCAGCGCGAGGACCGCGCCCTCATGGACCTCCGCACCTTCCGCAGCCGCTCGTTCGTGGTGGCCGTGATCATGGTGAGCGTCAGCATGATGGCGCTGTTCGGCAGCCTCATCGTCCTGCCGCTCTACCTGCAGAACGTGCTGGAGCTCGGCACGCTCGAGACGGGCCTCCTCCTGCTCCCCGGCGGTGCGCTCATGGCGGTGCTGTCGCCCATCGTCGGCCGCCTCTTCGACCGCGTCGGCCCGCGCCCGCTCGTGATCCCCGGCGCCATCGTCGTCTCCATCGCGCTGTGGGGCATGACCACGATGCTGCACGAGGGCACCTCGGTCGGCTGGGTCATCGCGGTGCACCTGGTGCTGAACGCCGGCCTCGCCTTCATGTTCACGCCGCTGCTCACCTCGGCCCTCGGATCCCTGCCGCCGCGCCTCTACTCGCACGGCAGCGCCACCGTCTCGACGATGCAGCAGCTCGCCGGCGCCGCGGGCACAGCCCTGTTCGTCACGGTGCTCACGACCACCACGGTCGGCGGCGTCGCCGACGGCCTGTCCGAGGTCTCCGCCACCGCCGCCGGCGTGCAGGCGGCCTTCATGATCGGCGGCTTCATCTCGCTCGCCGCGATCGTCGCCTCGTTCTTCGTGCGCCGCCCGGCGGAGCCGCTGCCCGAGGGCATCGCCGCGCACTAGCGCGTCCGGCCCGGCGCATCCGCCCGGCGCGGCGATGCCCTCAGTCCCAGGACGCCGAGCCCGGCGGCACCGCCGCCTTCGTGCCGCCGCGCCAGCGCGCGATCGACTGCTCCACGTACTCGCCCACGAGCGCCGGAAGGTCGAGGCCCGGGTTGTGGATCCACTGGATCTCGAGCCCGTCGAGGATCGCGAGGAAGCAGGCGGCCTCGTAGTCGAGGGTCGCGTCGTCCATCGGCGGCACCTGCTCCAGGGCGACGGCCTCGGCGATGCGGCCTCGGATCTGCGCGATGGTCCGCGCGTACCGGGAGCGCATGTACACGTGCGCGGGATGGGTCGCGTCGCTCGTCTCGGTGGCGAAGGTCAGGTACAGCTCGAGGAAGCCGCGGTGCTCCACGTGGTACCGCATGAGGTCGACGAAGGCGCGGAGGGCGGGGAGGCCCGGCGCCGCCTCCGACACGAACGGCTGCTGCCGGTCCCACTGCCGCAGCACCTCGGTCAGCAGCTCCTCCTTGCGGAAGTAGCGGAGCACGGCCGCGGGGAGACGCCGACCTCGTCGGCGATCTCCTTGATCGTGGCCGCGCCGTAGCCGCGGACGCCGAACACGCGGACGGCCGCGGCGACGATCTCCGCACGGCGTCGGACGCCCGTCGAGTAGAGCCCGCGGGATGCCATCCCGGCCGCAGCGGCCGGATCCGTGGCCGCGCTCTCATCCGCATCAGCATGCGGAAAGTTTTCCGTCGCGCCGTCGGATCCCCGGCGTTGCGGGGCGGCGCTCGTCGACTTGGTCACGATGTAGATCCTCCCCCTTGTGCCTCCGTGGACCCGGACGTACAGTGACGCAACCGTAAACGACGAGTCAGTTTTCGTCGTGCGGATCATTGCTAGGGACGAGGGCGTCGTGGGCGAAGAGGTGTTCGGTGTGGGCCTTGTCGGGGCCGGACCGGTAGGGCAGGCCATCCACCTGCCGACGTTGGCGCGCATGGCCGACCGGTTCCGGGTCGTCCACGTGATGGACGTCGACGCGGAGGTGGCCGAGCGGGTCGCGGCACGGGCGGGGGCCCGGCACACGACCGACGCGGACGCGCTGATCGCCGACCCGGCCGTCGCCGTGGTGGTCATCGGCAGCCCGAACCGCTTCCACGCCGAGCAGGTCATCGCCGCGTGCCGCGCGGGCAAGCGCGCCGTGCTCTGCGAGAAGCCGCTCGCCGTGTCCGCGGAGGAGGGCCGGGCCATCGCCGCCGCGTCCGCCGAGCACGGGGTGCCCGTCATCGTGGGGACGATGCACGCGTTCGACCCCGCGTGGATCGCCGCGGTCGACGCCTGGGACGCCTCGGGGAGGCACCGCACACCGTGCGGATCTCGGCCGTCATCCCGCCGAACCCCGACTCGGAGGACTCCGCCACGGAGATCGTCGGCCGGCCCGCGCCCCGCGCCGCGGGCGAGCCCGACCGGGAGGCGCAGGCCCTCGCGGTCAGCGGCGGCGTGCTCGGCCTCGCCATCCACGACCTGCCCCTCGCGCGCCGGCTGCTGCCTGCCGCGGCGCCGCGCGTGGTCAGCGCCCGCGCCCTGAAGCCGTGGGGCTACGAGATCGTCGCCATGGTGGGCGAGAGCGTGCTCGAGGTGCACGGCATCGGCGGGGCGTCGTGGGATCCCGAGTGGACGCTCGACGCCGTCGCCCGCGACCGCTCGCTCCACGTCGACTTCTCCCTCTCCTACGTGCACGCCGGATCCAGCACCGCCGCCCTCACCGACGCCCGCAGCACCACCGCCTGGGGCCCGTTCCCGGACAACGGCTACGTGGGCGAGTGGGAGCACGTGCACGACGTGATCACGGGCGCGGCCGATCCCGTCCCCATGGACGTGCAGCTCGCCGACCTCGACCTCGCGACCGACATCGCGGAGCAGAGCGCCGCCATCATCCGCGCCGGCGGGGGGCCCGCCTCGGCGGACGCCGGATCCGCGCGCCACGCGTCCCGGACGGAGGTCGCCGCATGAGCGCCCTCACCCTCCGCATCGACCCCGCGGCGTCGGCGACGCACGCGCACGCCGCCGTCGCGACCCTCGCCTCCCTGCCCGAGTCCTTCCGGCGCACCGACGACGCGGGCGACGTGGTCGTGGTCGCCGGCGGCGACGGCTGGGCCGCCCGTGCGACATCGGCCGCTCGCGCGGGGCCCGCGCCCTCCTCGTGCTCGACCCCGTCCCCGCCGCCGACTCCGAGCTGGCCGAGCTCGCCGCGGCGGGCGTCCCCGTCGTCCTCGACGTGCCGTGGCGGCACGACGAGGCGGTCCGCCGGGTGGCGCCGCGAATCCACCGCCTCGCCGCGCCCGGCGCCCTGCTCGAGGCGCGCGCGACCGTCGCGGATCCGGGCGACCTCCCCGGCGCAGCCCGGGCGCTCGCGCTCACCGCGCAGACGCTCGTCGGCTCGCCGCTCGCGGAGCTCGCGCCCCTCGCCGAGACGCCCGACCACCTCATGCTCACGGGCACGACGGAGACGGGCGTGCACGTCATCGTGAGCGCCCTCGTCACGGCGCACGCCCACGCGTGCGCCACCTTCCGCCTCATCGTCGGCGACCGGGCCGCGCACGTGGCCCTGCCGGCGCCGGGCACCGCCGCCCCGGGCCGGTCGAGCGTCACCGACGCCGCCGGCCGCGAGGACCTCCCCGTCGTCTTCGAGTCCTGCCACCGCACCGCGATGCGCCTCGCCCGCGACGCCGCCCACGGCCGCTGCGTCCCCGACGACGTGGCCGACCTCCGCTCGCTCCTCGCCGCAGCCCCCGCGCTGGCCGGCGAGCGCCCGAGCTGATCCACGAACCCAACCCCTCCACCACACATCAGGCACCACAACATGCAACGGAGCACGAAATGCCACAGCAGTCATCCAGCGCCTTCGGCAACGGACTCACCCGTCGATCCCTCCTGAGCGCGGGCGTCGGCGCCGCGGCCGTCGGCCTCCTCGCCGCCTGCAGCGGCGGCGGAGGCGGCGCGAGCGGCGCCGCCGCGCCCCTGAAGTTCTGGAACATGCCCTGGGGCGCGCCCGCCTTCCTCACGGAGGACAAGGCGATCTCCGCGGCGTACAAGCCGGCGAGCGGCATGGGCGCCGTCAGCTACCAGCAGGTCCAGTGGGCGAACTTCACCCAGACGTTCTCCACGGCCGTCGCGGCCAACAACGGCCCCGCCGTGAGCTCCGGAGGCGGGACGACGGCGTTCCTCTTCGAGTCGCAGGGCAAGATCGCGTACGCCGACGACCTCATCGAGTCGTGGAAGAAGAGCGGGTTGTACGACGACTTCCTCCCGGGCCTCGTCGACACCCTGAAGACGGACAACGGCTACGCCGCCGTCCCGTACAACCTCGACATGCGCATGTACTGGTACCGCAAGGACCTCCTCGAGAAGGCCGGCGTCGAGGCGCCCACCGACTGGGACTCCTACGAGGCCGCGTGCGCGGGGCTGAAGAAGATCGGCGTCTACGGCTACGGCACCCGCTCGGGGGCCGGCGCCTTCACCGGCTTCCACCAGATCGTCGCCCACATGATCAACAACGGCGGCGGCCTCTTCGACGGCGACCAGAACCCGGACGTGGTGACGGACAAGAACATCGAGGCCGTCGAGTGGGTGCTCGGCATGGTCAAGAACGGCTACGTCGACCCCCGCAGCGCCACGTACACGTCCGACAACGCGTACCAGCAGATGGACGCCGGCACATTCGGCATGCTCTGGGACGGCGCGGGCGCCACGGCGAACGTCAGCCCGGAGACCGCGGCCAACATGGTGGTCGGCGACCCGCTCGTGGGCCCCGGCGGCGAGAAGGGCGCGCTCTACTTCCCGAACAACATCATGATGTACAAGTCCACGCCCAGCCAGGAGAACAGCGAGGCGTTCCTCACCTACTACTACGAGAACATGAAGACGCTGTGGACCAAGCAGACCGGCATCGGCCTGCCGCCGCTGAAGTCCATCGCCGAGGAGGCGTACGCGGACGACGCGAACACCACGAAGATCCTCAACGACTGGCAGCCGATCTCGAAGACGTGGGGCGCTCCGGGCTCCAACACGGTCTTCCAGAACGTGACCAAGGTCGACGGCACCCAGCCGACCATCTCCTTCGCGCAGGCCGTCCTCGGCGGCACCGTCACCGCGAAGGGCGCCCTCGAGACGCTGCAGAAGGAGCTGGAGGCGGGCGCCTGATGCGCGCGCGTCCGGAGTCCCTGACATGGACGGGGTGACCTGATGGCGCTCGACACGAGGGTCGTCGACAAGATCGGGCAGGCGCGCCGCGGCGTCGGCGTGGCCGGCTCCGGCCGGCCGCCCGGCGCGCCCCGGAAGGGGCGCGGCAAGACGCCGCTCGGGCGGGCCGGCAAGACGCTGGCGCTGTTCGCGCTGCCGTCGCTGATCCTGCTGGTGCTGCTCAACGTCTACCCGGTCGTCTACTCGTTCCTGCAGTCCCTGCAGCAGGGCACGCCGTCGACGCTCCCGTGGGAGACGCCGTTCGTCGGCCTGCAGAACTACACGAACGTCCTGACCTCCGAGTCGTTCCGCAACGCGACCACGTTCACGATCGTCTTCACGGTCACGGGCGTGTTCGGGTCCTGGCTCGTGGGGCTCGCCCTCGCGCTGCTGCTCCGCACCCGGATCCCGGCCAACGGGCTCTTCAAGGTGCTGCTGCTCCTGCCGTGGATCGTCCCGGTGGTCGTCTCGTCGACCTCCTGGAACTGGCTGGTGGCGACGCCGCAGAGCCCGGTGCCGATCATGCTGGAGACGCTCGGGATCCCCGACGCGAACTTCCTCGGCGATCCCGTCCTGGCACAGGTCGTGGTCTGCGTCTTCAAGGTCTGGATCAGCTTCCCGTTCATGCTGATGATGATGTCCTCGGCCCTCGCGTCGGTGGACACCAACGTCTACGAGGCGGCGAAGATGGACGGCGCGAACGCCTGGCAGGCGTTCCGCGGCGTCACGCTGCCGATCATCTCGCGGACCACCTACATCAGCTGGGTGCTGATGACGATCTTCTGCGTCAACGACTTCCCGACGATCTTCCTGCTCACGCAGGGCGGTCCCGTGAACGCGACGACGTCGCTCATCGTGCTGGCGTACCAGCAGGCGTTCCAGAACCTGCAGACCGGGCCGGCGACGGCGGTGGCGTTCATGATGACCGCCGTGCTCGTCATCGTCTCGACGCTCCTGTACCGGCAGATCAAGAAGGCGGACATCGAATGAGCCAGGCACTCGCGGTCGGCGGAGCCACCTCGGCGACCGTCGGCGACATCAAGCGCGGCGACACCAAGCGGACGTCCGCGAAGGAGCGGGAGCAGAAGGGCCAGTGGTGGCGCTTCCTGTTCATCGCGATCATCACCCTGATCGTGATCACGCCCATCCTCGCGGTCCTGTTCCTCTCCACCCAGCCGGGCCAGAACTCGACGGCGACCGGCTTCACGCTGGAGAACTTCGAGCGCGTGCTCGGCGGCACCGACGTGATGATCTGGCTCGGCAACAGCCTGCTCGTCGCGCTCGTGACCGTCGTGGTCTCGGTCGTCATCGCCGCTCCCGCCGGGTACGTGCTGAGCCGCTCGCGGTCCAAGCTCGTGTCCGGGTACTCGCTCGTGCTGTTCGTGGTGCAGGCCCTGCCGGTGGTGACGGCGGCGATCCCGCTGTTCATCACCTTCTCGGCCATGGGCCTCATCAACACGCTGCAGGGCGTGGCGATCATCTACATCGGGTCGACCATGTCGGTCGCGATCTGGATGATGGCGGCGTACATCGACTCCATCCCGATCACCCTGGAGGAGGCGGCCTGGATGGACGGCGCGAGCGTGTTCAGCGGCTTCGTCCACGTGGTGCTGCGGAACTCGCTGCCCGGCATCCTGTCGACCGCGATCTTCTCGTTCCTGCTGGCCTGGAACGACTACCTGATCGCGCTCCTGTTCCTGCAGGACTTCACGAAGTACACCCTCCCCATCGGCCTCAACACGTTCTTCCAGCAGAACGCGGCCGACTGGGGCTCGGTGATGGCGGTCGCGGTCATCATGATGCTGCCGCCCGTGCTGATCTTCGCCTTCCTGAACAAGTACTTCAGCGTCGGCGGGATCGGCGGCTCGCTCGCCGGCAGGTGATGCGCGCCGGGCGCAGGTGAGACCGCGCCCACGACGAGAGCCCGCCCCCGCGGATCCGATCCGGATCCCGGGGGCGGGCTCTCGTCATGCGCGGTGGCCGCCGCGGTCACACTCCGTCACGTCCCGACGTGCACCCCTCCCGAGATGACAGGCTCCCGAGCACCCGGACAGGAGCACCACGTGACGATCACCGCACCCACGACCGCCGCCGCCGCGCGCCCGCTCCGTCCCGTCCCTCCCACGGAATGGCCGCTCATGACGGACGAGTTCGCGTTCAGCATCACCACCACCCCCTTCGACGAGGACTACACGCCAGCCGAGAGCTCGCGGGTCACCACGAACTTCGCGAACCTGGCCCGGGGGGAGCGTCGCCGGGAGAACCTCCGCGACGCCCTGGCGATGATCGACGCCCGGTTCAACGGGCTCGCGCATGCCGCCGCCGGCGCCGACGCCGACGCCGGGGACCGGGACCGGTACACCGTCGGCCTCGACATCGTCTCCGTGGGGCTGCGCTTCGCCGACGGGGGCGACGAGGACTTCCCGCTGCTGGAGATGCTGAAGACTCGCATCCTCGACCGCCGGACCGGTCGATGTCACCCGGGGATCCTGGGCAACAACCTCTCGTCCTACATCCGCGACCACGACTTCAGCGTGGTGCTGCCCGCCCTCGGCGGCTCGCCGGCCGGATCCGCCCTCCCCGACGACTTCGGCGCCCTGCACGGGGCCCTCTTCCGGCACTTCCGCGAGTCCGCCGCCTACGCGGAGCACTCGGCGACGCCGCCCGTCGTCTGCATCAGCGTGTCGACGAGCAGGACGTACCGCCGGACGGGGCTGCACCACCCGGTCCTCGGCGTCGAGTACGCGCAGGACGAGCTCTCGCTGACCGACCGCTACTTCGCGAGGATGGGCCTGCGGGCCCGCTTCTTCATGCCGGCCGGCAGCGCGGCGCCCCTCGCCTTCTACACCTGCGGCGATCTGCTGGGCGACCACACGGACCTGCAGCTCATCGGCACCATCAGCACGATGGAGACGTTCCAGCGGATCTACCGGCCCGAGATCTACGGCGCGCGGACGGCCGCCGCCGACGTCTACCGCCCGGACCTGACGGCCGAGGACCACGTGCGTCCCCCCATCGCCTACGACCGCGAGGAGCGGGCGCGGCTCGCGGTCGAGCAGGGCAGGTACGCGGAGGAGCACCTCATGGCGCCGCACGGGGATAGGCTGCGGCGATGGGCCGCCGCGCGCGTCGGGGCAGCCCGATGACCGCCCGCGCATCCCGGGGGACGCCCCGGCTCCTGCCCACCTCGCCCGTCGGCAGCCTGCCCAAGCCGTCGTGGCTGGCGCAGCCGGAGACCCTGTGGTCCCCGTGGCGGCTGGAGGGCGATGCCCTGGTCGAGGGGAAGCAGGACGCCCTGCGCGCCGCCGTCCACGAGCAGCACCAGCGGGGCATCGACGTCGTCAGCGACGGCGAGCAGACCCGCCAGCACTTCGTCACGACGTTCATCGAGGGCCTCTCCGGCGTCGACTTCGAGCGGCGGGAGACCGTGCGGATCCGCGACCGGTACGACGCGAGCGTGCCGACCGTCGTCGGCGCCGTCGGCCTCGAGGAGCCGGTGTTCGCCGCCGACGCCCGGTTCCTGCGCGAGCAGACCGACCAGCCGATCAAGTGGGCGCTACCGGGGCCGATGACCATGATCGACACCCTCGCCGACCGTCACTACGGGAGCCGGGAGGAGCTGGCGTGGGAGTTCGCGGCCATCCTCAACGAGGAGGCGAGGGCCCTCGAGGCGGCGGGGGTCGACGTGGTCCAGTTCGACGAGCCCGCCTTCAACGTGTTCTTCGACGACGTGCGGGACTGGGGCGTCGCCGCCCTGGAGCGGGCGGCCGAGGGGCTGCGCGTGGAGACCGCGGTGCACATCTGCTACGGCTACGGGATCACGGCGAACACCGACTGGAAGGCGACCCTCGGATCGGAGTGGCGGCAGTACGAGGAGTCGTTCCCGCTCCTCGCCCGGTCCACGCTCGACATCGTCTCGCTGGAGTGCCGGAACTCGCACGTGCCGCTGGAGCTGCTCGAGCTCGTCCGCGGAAGAAGGTCATGCTCGGCGCCATCGACGTGGCGAGCGTCGAGATCGAGACGCCGGAGGAGGTCGCCGACACGCTGCGCCGGGCCCTGCGGCACGTCGACGCGGAGCTGCTCATCCCGAGCACCAACTGCGGGATGGCCCCGTTGGCCCGGCCCGTCGCGCTGGGCAAGCTGAGCGCGCTGAGCGCGGGAGCGGCCCTCGTCCGCGAGGAGCTGGGGTCCTAGGCTGAGCGGCGCGTCCCGCACGCTGGAGTGCGCGGCGTCGACCCGAGGAGCACCATGAGCGCCGCACCGCACCCCGCCGACCGGCACGACCTCATCCGCGTGCGGGGTGCCCGCGAGAACAACCTCAAGGACGTCTCGCTCGACATCCCGAAGCGCCGCCTCACGGTGTTCACGGGCGTCTCGGGATCCGGCAAGTCGTCGCTCGTGTTCGGCACGATCGCGGCGGAGTCCAAGCGCATGATCGACGAGACGTACCCCGCGTTCGTGCAGGGCTTCATGCCCTCCCTCGCGCGGCCCGAGGTGGACCGCCTCGAGGGCCTCACGACGGCGATCATCGTCGACCAGGAGCGCCTGGGCGCGAACCCCCGCTCGACCGTCGGCACCGCGACCGACGTGAACGCCATGCTGCGCATCCTCTTCTCGCGCCTCGGCGACCCGCACATCGGCTCCGCCAATGCGTTCTCCTTCAACGTGCCCAGCGTGCGCGTGCAGGGGTCGATGACGGTCGAGAGGGGCGCCGCGACGCACCCGGTCGAGCAGGACCACACGATGCTCGGCGGCATGTGCCCGCGCTGCGAGGGACTCGGCCGCGTCAACGACATCGACCTGACGCAGATCCTCGACGACTCGAGGTCGCTGCTCGAGGGCGCGATCACCGTCCCCGGCTACACGGCCGACGGCTGGATGGTGAAGATCTTCGCCGCCTCCGGGTTCGTGCCCGGCGACGTGCCCATCCGCGACCTCACCGACCAGCAGCGGCGCGACTTCCTCTACAAGGAGCCGACCAAGGTCAAGGTCGACACGATGAACATGACCTACGAGGGTCTCGTGCCGCGGATCCAGAAGTCGATCCTGTCGAAGGACCGGGAGTCGATGCAGCCGCACATCCGCGCGTTCGTCGACCGCGCGGTGACGTTCCAGACGTGCCCCGACTGCGACGGCACGCGGCTCGCGGCGCCGGCGCGGTCCTCGAAGGTCGCGGGGATGTCGATCGCGGAGGCCTGCAGCGTGCAGATCTCCGACCTCGCCGCCTGGGTGCGCGGCATCGACGAGCCGACGGTCGTGCCCCTCGTGCAGTCGCTCGCGCAGACGCTCGACTCGTTCGTGTCGATCGGCCTCGGGTACCTGTCGCTCGACCGGTCCTCGGGCTCGCTCAGCGGGGGCGAGGCCCAGCGCACCAAGCTCATCCGGCATCTCGGCTCGGCGCTCACCGACGTCACGTACGTCTTCGACGAGCCGACGATCGGCCTGCACCCGCACGACATCCAGCGCATGAACGACCTGCTGCTGCAGCTGCGCGACAAGGGCAACACGGTGCTGGTGGTCGAGCACAAGCCGGAGACGATCGCGATCGCCGACCACGTCGTCGACCTGGGGCCTGGCGCGGGCTCGCAGGGCGGGGAGATCCGGTTCGAGGGCACGGTCGAGGAGCTGCGCGCCAGCGGCACCCTCACGGGCCGGCACCTCGACGACCGGGCGGCGCTGAAGGACGCGGTGCGCGAGCGGACGGGCGTGCTCGAGGTGCGCGGCGCGTCCACCCACAACCTCAAGGACGTCGACGTCGATGTGCCGCTCGGGGTGCTCACGGTGGTGACGGGCGTCGCCGGCTCCGGGAAGTCGTCGCTCATCCACGGCTCGGTGGCCGGGCGCGACGGTGTCGTGTCCATCGACCAGACGGCGATCCGCGGCTCCCGGCGATCCAACCCCGCCACCTACACGGGGCTGCTCGAGCCCGTCCGCAAGGCGTTCGCGAAGGCCAACGGGGTGAAGCCCGCGCTGTTCAGCGCGAACTCCGCCGGCGCGTGCCCCACGTGCAACGGCGCGGGCGTGATCTTCACCGACCTCGGACCCATGTCGACCGTGTCGACGACCTGCGAGGACTGCGGCGGCAAGCGCTTCATGGCCTCCGTGCTCGAGTACACGCTGGGCGGGAAGGACATCAGCGAGGTGCTGGCGCTGCCCATCGCCGAGGCGCGCGCGTACTTCGCGGACGGCGAGGCCAGGACGCCGGCGGCGGTGGCGATCCTGTCGCGCCTCGAGGACGTGGGGCTCGGGTACGTCACACTCGGCCAGCCGCTCACGACGCTGTCGGGCGGCGAGCGGCAGCGGCTGAAGCTCGCGGTGCAGATGGCCGAGAAGCAGGGCGGCGTGTACGTGCTCGACGAGCCGACGACCGGCCTGCACCTCGCCGACGTCGCGCAGCTGCTGGGCCTCCTGGACCGCCTCGTCGAGTCGGGGAAGACGGTGATCGTCATCGAGCACCACCAGGCGGTGATGGCGCACGCCGACTGGATCATCGACGTCGGGCCGGGTGCCGGTCACGACGGCGGCCGGATCGTGTTCGAGGGCACGCCGGCCGAGCTCGTCGCGGCACGCTCGACGATCACGGGGGAGCACCTCGCGGCGTACGTCGGCGGGTGATCGGGCGCCCCGGAGGCGGGGTTCAGCCCTCCCCGAGGTCGACCGGCTCTCCCGTGTGGTAGTCGACGAGCGCCCCAGGGGACCCGAGCACGGGCCGGTCGAAGCGGCCCGTGAGGTACATCGGCGTCACGAGGTAGGACTCGCGGGCGCGCTCCGGTCGCGCCCAGCGCACGCCGTTGGCGATCACGCGCTGCACGTCCGGGTGGTGGTAGACGGGGTAGACCTCGTCGCCGGGGCTGAAGTAGAAGACGCGCCCGTAGCCGCGCCGGTAGGTGATGCCGCTGCGGAACACCTCGCCGCCGGAGAAGCTGCTGATGAAGACCAGCTCGTCGGGCTCGGGGATGTCGAAGAACTCGCCGTACATCTCCTGGCCGGGGATCTGGATGGGCTGCGACACGCCCTCGGTGATGGGGTGCCGCGGCGCCACCGTCCACACCAGCTCGCTGTCGCCGTCGTTCCGCCAGCGCAGGCTGCACGTGGTGCCCATGAGCCGGCGGAAGATCCTGGAGTGGTGCCCGGAGTGCAGCACGATGATGCCCATCCCCTCGAGCACGTGCCGCTGGATCCGGTCGACGACCTCGTCCGACACCTCCTCGTGGGCGGTGTGGCCCCACCAGAGGAGCACGTCGGTGCGGGCGAGCAGCTCCTCCGTCATGCCGTGCTCGGGGTCGTCGAGGACGCGCGTGGAGACGTCGGCGTCGGCCCCGAGGAGGGCGCGGATGCCGTCCGCGATGGTCGTGTGCATGCCGTCGGGGTAGATCTCCGCGACGACCGGCTTCACCTTCTCGTGCCGGAACTCACCCCAGACGACGACGCGGATGGGGGCGGGGGCGCTCGTGGCGGTGTCGGTCATCGGGCGCCTCCTGACGCGGTCGGGGTCGTGGCCGGGGCGGATCCCCAGGCCGGGGTGCGGATGCCGTCGGCTGCGCTCGTCCACGAGCGCAGCAGGTCGGCGACGTCGGCTCTCCGCTCATCGGCGATCGCCTGGGCGAGCGCGTCCTCGAGCAGGTCGGCGATGACGACGCGCTCGCCGCCCCGCTCGCTGCTGCGGATCGCGCCCTCCACCATGGCGAGGCTCATCACGTTGAGGCGCACCTCGCTCTGCGGGGTGGTGCCGGTGCGGAGGGACCCGACGAACTCCTCGAGCGAGGCCGCGATCCCCTCGGGCGCGTCGAGCACGTCGAACCGCGAGCCCGGCACGTCGAGCCCGACGACGTCGTCGCCGTCCCAGTGCGCGGCGCCGTGCTCGCCGTAGGCCCGCCAGTCGGCGTTCCACGACGTCGGCATGCCCGGGGTGCAGCGGCTCCCGACGTACGCGAAGCGGGCGCCGGACGCGAGCTCGAAGTCGGCGGTGGCGGCCGCGTCGCCCGCGTACCAGCTCCACGGGGGGTTCCACGAGCTGCAGCGCACGGCGACGGGCTCCTCGCCCGTCGCGTACCGCAGCTGGTCGAAGTGGTGGATGGACATGTCGATGAGGAGCGGATGCGCCATCTGCTCGCGGAAGCCGGGTTCGTGGTCCTCGTGCAGGAACTGCGCGTGCACGACCGCGAGCGGCCCCACCTGCGCGACCGCCTCGCGGAACGCGACGAGGTGGTTGAAGTACCGGCGCGACTGGCTCACCATCAGGAGCCCGCCGGTGATGTCGGCGAGGGCGACCTGGCGGAGCGCCTCGGCGACGGTCGGCGCGAGCGGCTTCTCGCAGAGCACTGGCAGGCCCGCACGGAGCGCCTGCTCGTTGACGACACGGTGCGCCTGCGGCACGGTCACGTTCACCACCGCCCGCGCGCCGGAGCGCTCCGCGACCTCCGCCACGGACGCGCCGACGGCGACCCCCTCGAGCCCGGCCTCGCGCACGGCGGCCTCCGCGAGCGGCACGTCGAGGTCGACGACGCCGGCGGGCGCCGCGTGCGGGCTGTCGGCGAGCATGCGGATCCACGCGCCGCCCATGGCGCCGGCGCCTACCACCACGACGGGCAGGCGCCCGTCGTGGTCGGCGGGCGAGGGAGCCGGGTGCTGTCGGAGGTCGGTCATGGTGGTCATCCCTTCACCGTCGACGCGCGGCGGACGCCGCACGGGGAGGGCGGCGCCGGGTCAGCCGTCGGCCGGCCCGGTCGTGCCCGATGGAGACGCCGGAGCGGCTACCGCGATCGCGGATCGTGCGGGAGGGCCTGCGTCACGCCGTTCTCGCGCGGCGTCGTAGGGGCCTGGTCCCCGCGGGCGGCGAGGGCCGCGATCCACCGTGGACGTCCCATGGCGATGCCCCTCTCCGCGCCCCGGCCGGCGGCTGCCCTGCCACGTGGATCCGGGGGATCGCTGCGTCGATGTTAGGACATGCCGACATATGGCGTCAACGAGACGGGCTGAGGGCGACGGCTAGTCATTGGGTGCCCCTGCCCCTGCCCCAAGCGCTCCCGCCCCGGGCTCCAGGACGAGGTGCAGGCCCGCGGCCGTGTCGGCCGTGCGCATGAGCGCCTCGGCCCACGCGCGGTCGATGACGGGTGCGTCCTCGGCGAAGTGGAACTCCACCGGGACGCCCGGGTGGATCCAGACGGTCCGGCGCCCGCCGCCCTCGGAGCCCGGGTTCCGCCAGGAGAACGCGAAGCCCTCCCGTCGGCGCAGCTTGGCGACGATGACGAGCTGCAGGTGGGCGAGCGCACGGTCGTCGACGTCGACGCGGGTCGAGGCGCCGTAGACCAGGCGGCCCGTAGTCGGTCCCGCCTAGGCGCCGGTCGCGCGGATCGTCCGGTCGACCGCACCGGACGGGAGGGAGGTCGCTTCGGTGCCGCGCTGATGGTTCATGCACAAGACGTTACGGGGCTCTCGACATGGCGTCCGCGGGGTTGACACGGGGCTGTGGCGTCCGGGCAGGGCTGACGCGCTCCGGCGCCGGACGGCCACCCGGGAACCGAGGGCGGCCGCCCGTGCGTGAGCCTCAGTCGCGCGCCGCCGCCGTCTCGGCCTGGATCGTCGTCGACGTGGGGGGTGCCGCGTGGGCGCCGTGCCCGCCGTCGGCCGGGAGGCCGTCGGGGAGCGCATCCGCCGTCGCCGGGTCCGCGGCGCCCGGGTGCGTGCGCTCCAGCGCCGCGCCCTCGATGTCCACGTCCGGCAGGATCCGGTCGAGCCAGCGCGGCAGCCACCAGGCCGACCGGCCGAGCAGGTGCATGAGCGCGGGCATCAGCAGCATGCGCACCACGAACGCGTCGAGCAGCACGCCGAACGCGAGCCCGAAGCCGATGGACCGGATGATGGTCGACTCCGAGAAGATGAACCCGCCGAACACCGACACCATGATGAGCGCCGCCGCGGTCACGACCGCGCGGCCGGCCCGGAAGCCCTGCACCACCGCGAGGCGGGCGGACGCGCCGTGCACGTACGCCTCCCGCATGCCCGAGGCCAGGAAGAGCTGGTAGTCCATCGCGAGGCCGAACAGGATCCCGACGAGGATCACCGGCAGGAAGCTCAGGATCGGCCCCGGGCTCTCCAGCCCGATGAGGCTCGCGCCCCAGCCGAACTGGAACACCGCGACGATGAGGCCGTAGGTCGCGAAGAGCGACAGCACGAACCCGCCCGTCGCGATCAGCGGCAGGAGGATCGAGCGGAACACCACGATCAGGATCAGCAGCGACAGGCCGACGACCACCAGCAGGTAGAGCGGCAGCACCGCGGCCAGCGCCTCGGAGATGTCGATGTTGGTGGCGGCCTGGCCGGCGACGCCCAGCGAGATGCCCCCGTCGAGCTCGGGCAGCGCGCGGATGTCCTGCACCAGCTGCTCGGTGGACGCGCTGTTCGGGCCCTCCTCGGGCAGCACCTGGAACGCGAGCACCGTGTTGTCGTCCGTGTTCGCGACCGGGGCGACGGCGACCACGTCGTCGAGGTCGTGCAGGGTCTGCGCGACGTCGACCTGCGTGGCGAGGAGGTCGTCGTCGGCGAGGCCGGCGGGCACGTCGGCGACCACGAGCAGCGGGCCGTTCGCGCCCTCGCCGAACTCCTCGGCGACGGTGGAGAACGCGCGCTCGCTGGTGGATCCGGAGGGCTCGCTCGAGCCGTCCGGCAGGCCGAGCCGCAGCGAGAGGCTGGGGATCGCGATGACGAGCAGGGCGACGACCGTGCCGACGACGGTGAGCCCCGCGCGGAGGTTCGACATGGGCGCCAGGGCCTTCGCCGCCTGGTGCGGGTGGCGCTCGTGGCCGACGGCGGCGCGGTCGCGCTTCCGCAGCACCCGGGTGCCGGCGAGGCCGAGGACCGCGGGCGTGAGCGTGATGGCGACGAGCACCGCGACGGCGACGCAGACGGCCCCGACCGTGCCCATGAGCCCGAGGAACGGGACGCCCGTGACGTTGAGGGCGAGGAGCGCGACGATCACGGTGGATCCCGCGAAGACGACCGCGGTGCCCGAGGTGCCGGTCGCGAGGCCGATCGACTCGCGCACGCCGGTGCCCTGGAGCATCTGCTTGCGGTGCCGGTTGACGATGAAGAGGGAGTAGTCGATGCCGACCGCGAGGCCGAGCATCACGCCGAGCACCGGGGTCACCGATGCCATGTCGACGACGCCGGAGAACGCGAGGGACGCGGTGACGCCGACGCCCACGCCGACCACCGCGGTGACGATGGGGAGGGAGGCGGCGATGACCGTGCCCAGCATGACGATGAGGACGACGGCCGCGAAGAGGAGGCCGACCACCTCGCCGATGCCGAAGATCTCGGGGACACCCTGCGCGAGGTCGGTCGCGAAGTCGACGCTGGTGCCGGCCACGGGCGCGTCCTGGAAGTGCGCGATGGCCTCCTCCTTGGTCTCCTCGGAGAGCTCGAGGCGCGGATCCGTGAAGGAGATGTTGACGATCGCGGTGGAGCCGTCCTCCGAGACCACGCCGATGCCGTCCGTGAGGCCGAGCAGCGTGCGGCCGAGCTCGGCCTGCTCGGCGCCGGAGTCGAGCTGCGCCCTCGACGCGTCGACCGTGGCCTGCTGCTCCTGGAGCGCCGCGGTCTGCTGGTCGAGCTGGGTCTGCTGCGCGTCGAGCGGGGCGAGCTGCGCCGCGGGCGCCCCGCGGCCTCGGCCTGCTGGCGGGCCGCCGTGAGCTGCTGCTGACCGGCCTCGAGCTGCGCCCGCCCGGCGTCGAGCTGCTGCTGCGCGGCGTCGAGCTGGGCGCGTCCCGCGGTGATCTGGTCGTCGCCCGACGCGAGCTGCGCGGCCTGGTCGGCGCGCTGCTGGGTGACGGCGAAGGGATCCACCACCGAGGCGACGCCCGGGAGGTCGCCGGCGCTCGTCGCGAGGGCGGAGATGTCCTGCTGCTGCTCGGGCGTGAACGCCTGGCCGTCCTCGGTGCGGTAGACGACCGTGCCGGTGCCGCCCGCGGTGTCGGGCAGCGTCTCGGCGAGCTCGTCGGTGACCGCGCCGGACGCGGTGCCCGGGATGTCGAAGCTGTTGCCGAGGGTGCCCGCGAAGGCGAGGAACGAGCCGACGCCGATGCCGAGGATCACCACCCAGGAGACGATGACGAGCCACGCGCGACGCGCAGCCAGCGAGCCGAGCCGGAACAGCAGTGATGCCATGGGATCTCCTTCAGACGTCTCGACGATACGCTACGTCTCGTCTAGATTCTGGAGCTACCCTGTGCAGGTGAACGAGCACCGAACCGGACGGGTCCGCAGCGAGGCGGCCCGCGAGGCGATCCTGGGCGCCACCGTGCGCCTCATCCACGCGCGCGGCTACGACCACCTCACGATGGAGGGCGTCGCCCGCGAGGCCGGCGTCGGCAAGCAGACCATCTACCGGTGGTGGCCGTCCCGCGGCGCGCTCATCGCGGAGTGCCTGACCGAGGGGCGGCTGATCCCGGTCGACTTCGACGTGCCCGACACGGGCGACCTGCACGCCGACATCGAGCGCTGGCTCACCGGCGTGCTCGCCGTGCTCGACGCGCCCACGGGCGGACCGCTCCTCCGCTCGCTGATCGCGGCCGCCGCGGAGGACGCGGCCGTCGGCGACCGCCTGAGCGCCAGCCTCGGCGTGGACCGCGGCCTGTCGGAGCGCCTGGCCGCAGGCATCCGCGCGGGCCAGCTGCCGGCTGACGCCCCCGTCCGCGAGCTGGGCCTCGCAATCCTCGGCCTCATCGTGCTCCGCGGCCTCGGCCGCGAGGGCGACCACGCGGACAGCGTGAGCCGGCTGGTGCGGTTCGTGCTGGGGGCCGGAGGGCCCGCCGCCGGCTGAGGGCGATCCCTCCCGCGCTCACCGGTACGCGTAGAACCCCTCGCCCGATTCCACGCCGAGCTTGCCCTGGTCGAGGTACTCGCTCTTGAGGTGCGCGGCCCACGCCTGCGCGCCCGGGTCGTCGCTCGCGGCGGAGATCGCGTACGCGGTGCGGAGGCCGACGACGTCGTAGATCTGGAACGGCCCGAGGGGTGCGCCCGTGGCGATGCGCCAGGTGGTGTCGACCGTGGCGGGATCCGCCACCCCCTTCAGCACGAGGGCCGCGGCGGCCTCGAGCAGCGGCACGAGGAGCGAGTTGAGCACGTAGCCCGGCTGCTCCTTCTTCAGCGGGATCGGCACCATCCCGATCCCCTCCGCGAACGCGACGACCCGGTCGAAGACCTCGGGCGACGTGCGCTCGGTCCCCATGATCTCGGCGGTGTTCTGGACCCACACGTGGTTCGCGAAGTGCAGCGCGAGGAAGCGGTCGGGCCGGCCGGTGGAGTCGGCGATCGCGCTCGGCAGGAGCGTCGAGGAGTTCGTCGCGAAGACCGTGCGCGCGGGTGCGGCGTCCGCGATGCGGCGGTACACGTCCTGCTTGAGCTCGAGGCTCTCCGGGACGGCCTCGATGACGAGGTCGGCATCGGCGACGGCCGCCGCCAGGTCGCTGGTGAGCGCGATCCCCGCGGCGGCCTCCGTGGCCGCGGCGCGGTGATCCTCGCCCGCGTCCGCGACGAACTGCGCGACGATCGCGTCCAGCCGGCCGCGCGCCGCCTCGAGCGCGGCGTCGTCCACGTCGTAGCAGCGCACGGCCTTGCCGTGGTTCGCGGCCTGGAACGCGATCTGCGCCCCCAGCACCCCGGCTCCGAGCACGGTGACCTTCTCGAATGCGGGCATGGGGGCTCCTCCGTCGTCGGGCGCTGCCCGGCGGATCCGCGGGGCGTCCCCTCCAGCGAAGCACCCGGCACCGCGCCCGACGCGGTCCGTGCGCCAGGCGGACTCCCGACCGTCATCCGTCGTGCGCGGTCCCGTCGGCGAGCCGGTCCAACGGCAGGCAGGCCTCCTCGCGCCACGAGGGCCCGTGCTGTGCACGGGCCCTCCGGAGGATCACGCGGTCATCGGCGAGCCGATGTCCGGCGGCGGATCATCGCCTGACGGTGATGGAGTCGAGCTCCGCGAATCCCGTGCCGCCGGCGTAGTTCGGCGAGCCCTTCGCCAGGCGGATCACGTTGTATCCGGCGCGCAGCGTGACCGACGACGCAGCCGAGTCCTGGAACCGCCCCCAACCGCCCGTCGGTGCGTACGACACGTTCGCGAAGGCGCTGCCGTTGACGGCGAGGCCCTGCGTCGATGCGGCGCTGCCGCCGTTCGCGTAGCGGCGTGTCAGGGAGTAGGTCCCGGCCGTGGGCACCTCGACGATGAAGTCGACGAAGCTGTTCGACCGCCCGTCTCCCAGGCCGTCGATGCGTCCGACGTAGCCGCCGTTGGAGGCGCCGCCCGAGCTGAGGCGCTGCGCGTTGACGACCGTGGCGTTCTCGGCCTCGTAGACCTGCTGGTAGGAGGTGGTCGGTCCCGTCGAGGGCGTGACGACGACCTGGTAGGCGCCGAGGTAGTCCTGGTTGCGGATCGGCACGGTCACCGCCCCGTTCACGATCGGCACGGTCGTGGAGGACAGCCGCGTGGGAGCGTCGACGTTCGTCATGCGGCCGGACCGCGGCGTGTAGTTGACCGTGACGGTCGCATTCGCCCCGAAGCCCGCGAGTCCCTTCACCTGCACGCTGTTGTCGCCGAAGGTGCCGCCGAGGGCGACGTTGACGATCTTGCGCGTGGAGTCGTAGGAGGCGAAGCCGTCGAGGTCGCCGGACGGGGTGACGGCGAGCATGTTGCCCGCCATCTCGCCGTACCACTTGTAGAGCCAGTACGACCCGGTGGGACGGTCGTTCCAGACCAGGCCGCCCACGGTGCCGGACTCGTACCAGTACGCGCGCTCGGCGTCGTTGATGCCCGTGCGCTCGAACTGGGCGATGTAGTGCGCGGCGACGCTGGGGGTGTCGACCTGCGACGGCGAGCCGTACTCGTTGATCGAGATGGGGCGCGGGCTGATGCCCAGCGAGCGCTCGATGGCCCGGTAGTCCGCGACGTGCTCGTCGACCGAGTTGTACGTCTCGTCCTCCAGCTCGTGCCAGACGACGACGTCGGGCAGGGTGCCGTCGGCCTTCGCGCGGGCCATGAAGTCGCGCATGAGGTCGGGGTAGTAGCGGCTGTAGCTCGGTCCGACGATCGGGGTCGTCGTGTCCTGCAGCTTCACCTGGCGGTAGGTGCGGGTCCAGCCGTCGAGGAACGGCCCCGCCTTGGCGGTGTCCCAGGTGCCGTCGGGCTCGTTCCACAGCTCCCAGCCGTTGATGTTGGTGGTGCCGCGGGCATCGACGCGGGCCTTCACCATCGTGTCGATCTTCTGCGTCCAGTCCGCCCAGCTGATCCAGCGGTAGGGGAAGTTCGGGTACACGTCCGGCATCCGGGCGTAGGACTGGGCGCCGTCGCGGGTGAAGGCGGGCGCGGTCTTCAAGATGTCCCCGGTGGGGACCGTGGCGCCGTTGCCGAGCTGCTGCACACCCGGAGCCGGCTGCGTGTGCTGCTTGAGGCGGAGCGGCGTGAGCAGCCCGGGCGCCGGATCGGTGTCGGTCGCGACGGCGTAGAGGCCGCCTGCTCCGACGTGCGTCACCGGACGGATGGGTGTCGCGGCGTCGACGACCAGCTGGTCGTCCGCCGCGAACGCGGGCGAGACCGGGCCGGTGATCACCCCGCCCGCCAGCGCTGCCGCTGTCGCCACCCCCAGCAATGCGTATCGCTTCTTCATCGGTGCTCCCTTGCACTCGGATCCGGCCGTCCATGGCCTCATCTCCTGATGAGCCGCCACCGGCCGCATTCACAACATAGGGCGCGGAAATGCATTCCGAAAGCGGTTTCTGCATATTGTCCGGAAATGGTCGAGAATGCGATGGTGATTCACGCCGAATAGCCCTCCGGGCGTCGCCGGTGGGCTATTCGAGGTCTATTCGCATTGATGTCGGGAAATGGATGGGATCATCGATCCGGACATTCCACCGGAGCGATGATGCAGGGCCTGCAGCGCTGCCGGGAACGGCTGCCGCCATCGCCTCGTGCTCCGCGGGCGGCCGCTCCCGCCAGTAGCGGCCCGTGGTCCTCCTCGGCTCAGCCCGCGGTCGGCAGCCACACCCGCATGGTCGACGGGCCGCGGTTGGCCCAGCTCGCGTAGGGCACCAGGGCGACCTCGTCGAGCGGCTCCTGCACCCGGTCCCGGGATCCGTAGGGCCACCCGTCCGCGTCCGGTCGGATCCGCTCGGCGTGGACGGCGGCTCCGGTGGCCGTGGTGCGCGGGGGTCGGGTCGTGTCGACGGCGACGTCGTTGACGCTCCCTGCGGGGAGGTCCGTCGACTCGAGCACGAGCACCAGGGGGCCGCGTTCGACGGCGACCTGGCCGCGGACGGCGTCGATCCGGGGATCCGGAGCCACCCAGCGCGCCTCGATCGGGAACTCCATCGACATCTCGTCCCCGGGACGGAACCGGCCGCGGACCTTCGTCATGCGTCCTTCGTGCCGGGTGCCGCCGGTCTCGCCGGGGAGGGCGATCCGCGCGGAGCCCGCCCACGCGGGGATGCGCATCGTGAGGTCGACGGGACGGCCGGTGTCCGCGCGCCAGGTGATCGTGACATCGCCGGCCAACGGGTACCCGCTGCGGACCGACAGGGCGATGGGGGTGCCGTCGTCGAGCGTGGTGTCGATGTCGTAGTCCCCGTACTGATGGAGCTGGACCCCGGCGGCCGTGCGGGTGGCGAAGGACAGCTCGACGCTCGCGAGCGTGCGCGCCACGTTCGTGGGGCAGCAGGAGACCTCGAACCAGGGCGCGCGGAGGCTGGCCAGGGCGCGCGCGTTCAGCTCGTCCTCGTCGGGGGCGACCCCGTCGGTCCGCTGGTGGAGCGTGTTCGTGTAGTAGAAGGCCCGGCCGTCCTCGCGGGGCGACGCCATGACGTTGTTGAGCAGGGTGCGCTCGATGAGGTCCGCGTAGCGGGGGTCGCCGTCCTGCAGGAGCAGTCGCCAGGACAGCATGTTCGAGGCGATGCCGGCGCAGGTCTCCGAGTAGGCGCGGTCCGGCGGCAGCTCGAAGTCGGCGCCGTAGGCCTCGTCCTGGTGGTGGGAGCCCATGCCGCCGGTGATGTACGTGCGGCGGGCGACGGTGTTCTCCCACTGGGTGCGCACGGCGTCGACGAGCTCGTCGTCGCCCGTGTCCACGGCGACGTCGAGGGCGCCGGCGGCCAGGTAGAGCGCACGGACGGCGTGGCCCCGGAGGACGTGGGCGTCGCGCACGGGCACGTCGTCCTGGAAGTACTCCTGCCCGTACTCGATGGGCGCCAGCAGGCCGTGGCCGCGGCGTTCGACGAAGAGGCGGGCGAGCTCGATCCAGCGCGGTTCGTCGAGGGCGCGACCGAGCTCGGCCAGGGCGACCTCGACCTCGGGGTGCCCGCACACGGCGACGCGGCCGTCGGGGCCGAAGGCCTCCCACAGGTGCTCGGCGAGCCGGCCGGCCACGTCGACGAGGGCGTCTCCGGCTCCGGTACGGGCGGCGGCGACGGCGGCCTGGATGAGGTGCCCCGCGCAGTACAGCTCGTGCCCCCATTCGAGGTCGCTGTAGCGGGGGCGCTGCCAGGGGCGGCCGAAGGCGGTGTGGATGTACCCGTCGTCGTCCTGCGCGGCGGCGACGCGGGCCACGAGCCGTGCGTAGCGCTCGGCGAGGTGCTCGTCGTGGGTGCGGCCGAGCTCCCAGGCCATGGCCTCGAGGAGCTTGTAGACCTCGGAGTCGACGAACTCGATCCCGGAGTGCTCCCACTCGGCGGTGTCGGACGCGGCGCGGTCGAAGTTGCCGGTCCAGCCGATCCGCTCCATCCAGTCTTCGCAGTGCTGGAGGATGACGTCGGCGTTGAGCTGCTGCTTCTCGCCCCAGTAGCCGCCGGTGAGGCGGATCTCGGTGGCGTCGAGCGGGGTGAGCTTCGCGTGGCGGGGGGCGACGGGGCCGCCGAGGGTCGGGGTGCGGGTGTGGACGGTCGTCACAGGGATCCTCCTGGGTGGGTGGTGGTCATGGTGCGTCAGTCCTTCACGGCGCCGGCGGTGACGCCGGCGGCGACGTAGCGCTGGGCCACCACGAGGAGGACGGTCGCGGGGATGGAGGCGACGACGGCGGTGGCCATGATCGAGTTCCACTCCTGGTTGTTGTTGCCGATGTAGCGGTAGATGCCGAGGGTGATGGTCTGCGCCGTGCCGCCGCTGTTGAGGGTGGAGGAGAAGACGAAGTCGGACCACGCCCAGAGGAACGCGAACAGGCCCACCGTGACGGCGGAGTTGCGGCTGACCGGCAGCACGATGGACGTGAAGGTGCGCCAGGAGCCCGCGCCGTCGAGCTTCGCGGCGCTCATGAGCTCGTCGGGGATGCCGCGCATGAACGCGGTGAAGATGAGCACGCCGAAGGGGACCGCGAGCGTGGAGTCCGCGATGACGAGGCCCCACCACTCGTTGAGGATGCCGAGGTTCAGGTAGATGGCGTAGAAGCCCATCGCCATGATGACCTGCGGGATCATCTGGGCGACGATCATCACGAAGCTCAGCGCACCTCCGCCCTTGGGTCGCAGCTTCGCGAGGGAGTACGCCGCCGGGGCCGCGAGGGCGATCGTGACGACGACGGTGCCGATGCCCACGAGCAGGCTCGTGCCGAGGTAGGGGAGCTGATCGGCGACGACCGCCTGGTAGCCGTCGAGCGTCGGTGCCGAGGGGAACCAGGAGGGCGGGCTCTGGCGCATCTGCGCGGTGGGGGTGAGGGAGACGTTCACCATCCAGTAGATGGGGAACAGCATGATCGCGGTGAGCACGACGCCGATGGCGGTGGTGCCCAGGTGCCGCTTCGGCCGCCGGGTCGCCCCGTGGCGACGGGCCGCGGGCCCGGTGCCGGCGCTGCGTGCTCCGGCCGGTCGGGGGCGGGTCAGGGTGCTCATGACGCGTCCTGCTTCCTCTGCACGCGCAGGTAGACGAAGCCGCAGACCAGGGCCATGACGATCAGCAGGTTGCCGACGGCCGCAGCCGGTCCGAAGGAGGGGAGGGTGGAGCCGAAGCCGAGCTGGTACGACCAGATGGCGAAGGTCGTGGAGGCGTCTCCTGGCCCGCCGCGGGTCATGATCCAGATGATGTCGAACACCTTCAGCGTGTAGACGAGGCCCAGCAGGATCGTGATCGCGGACACCGGGCGCAGCAGCGGGAACGTGATGCGCCAGAACACCTGCCAGGCGTTCGCGCCGTCGAGGCTGGCGGCCTCGTAGACGTCGCCGGAGATGTTCTGCAGCCCGCTGTAGAGGATCACGAGGTTGAACGGGATGCCGATCCAGATGTTCGCGATGATCACGCTGGTCAGCGCCCACTGGGGCGAGGTGAGCCAGTTGACCGGCGATCCGCCGGCGGTGCCGATGACGGAGTTGATCACGCCGCTGTCGCTGTTCATCATCCACGACCAGGTCGAGGCGCTGACGATGAGCGGCAGCAGCCACGGCACGAGGAACAGCGCCCGCAGGGTCGCCGAGAGCGGGAACCTCTGGAAGAAGAAGACCGCCAGCGCCATGCCGATCGTGAACTGGAACGCGATGGAGACCCCGGTGAACAGGAGCGTGTTGACCAGCGCCGGACCGAAGGTGGGGCTGGCGAACACGGCGGTGAAGTTGTCGAGGCCGATGAACGGGGCGCTGCCGTCGACGAAGGAGCGGATCGTGTAGTCGTGCGTCGAGAGGTCGACGTTGCGGACCAGCGGCCACACGTAGAAGACGCCGAGGTAGGCGACGACGGGGGCGAGGAACGCCCACGCCACGGCCTGGCCGGCGTCCAGGCGCGTGCGTCGTCGGGGT
The DNA here is from genome assembly GCA_002150995.1 of Clavibacter michiganensis. Classification (GTDB taxonomy): domain Bacteria; phylum Actinomycetota; class Actinomycetes; order Actinomycetales; family Microbacteriaceae; genus Clavibacter; species Clavibacter michiganensis_K. Next base: position 136,433 of record MDHJ01000001.1, read on the forward strand.
GCGGTCTCGGGGGAGCGGGACGGGGCGCCCGGGAGGTCCGACGAGCCGGCCTCCGGTCGCTCCATCGTGTGCGTGCTCATGGTTCTCCTGTTCGTGGTGGTGCGTGGCCCTGCATCGCAAGGAGGGGAGGGGGCCGCGTGAGCTGCGGCGGCCCCCTCGGGTCGTGCTACTGCGTGAGGGCGGCGGCGGCCTTCTGGGCCTCCTGCAGCGCGGACTCCGGGTCGGCTCCGCCGCTGAGGCTGTTCTGCACGGCCTTCCACATCTGCTCGGAGATCTTCGGGTAGTCCGTGCCGAGGTCGTCGCTCGTGCGGCCCTTCGCGTCGGAGACCGCGGTCACCCACGGCTCGAGGTCGGGATCCGCGGCGACCTGCTCGGCCTGCGCGTCCGTGGTGGGGGCGACGTACGACAGCGTCGTGTCGGTGGCGACGAGGTTCTCCGTGCTCGTGAGGCAGGCCTGGATCTTCTCGCTGACCTCGTAGCGGGCGTCGTCGCTCTGGACGGGGACCGTCAGGAACTCGCCGCCGGTCGGCGCGGGAGCCGCGCCGCCGTCCTTCGCGGGGATCGAGATGATGCCGTAGTCGATGCCGGACTCCTTGACGCCGGCGAGCTGCCAGGTGCCGTTCTCACCGAACGCGAAGTCCCCGGTGAGGAACTCCTGCCAGCTCGTCGTCTGCGTGTTGCCGATGACCGAGTTCGGGGCGTAGCCCTTCTCGACCCAGTCGGTCCAGAGCGTCAGCGCGGAGACGGCGTCGTCGGAGTCGAGCTCGGTGAGGTCGGCGCCGGAGCCCCAGTACCAGGGCAGGAACTGGAAGCTGCCCTCCTCGGTGCCGATGCCGGAGAACGTGATGCCCTTCTTGCCGGACGCGGTCACCTTCTCGAGCGCCGCGGTGAGGCTGTCCCAGTCGGTGATGGACGCGGGGTCGACGCCGGCCGCGTCGAGGACCGCCGCGTTGTAGTAGAGGGCGAGGGTGTTGGCGCCGATGGGGACGCCGTACGTCTTCCCGTCCAGCTGGCCGGCGGCGAGGATGTTCTCCTCGATGCTGCTGGTGTCGGCGCCGGTCTGCTCGGTGTCGGTCAGCAGGCCGCCCTCGGCGAGGGTCGACACCACGGGGTTGTCGACGAGCAGCAGGTCGGGGCTGTTGCCCTGCTGGCCGGCGAGCAGGGCCTTGCTGGTGAGGTCCGACGTGTCGTAGCCGGTGCGCTCGACGGTCACGCCGGCGTCCGTGCCGCACTGCTGGACGAGCTTCACCCAGTCGGACGACTCGTCGAACTGGGGGTACGGGTCCCAGAAGGTGTAGGTGCCGGACGCGGCGTCCGGCGAGTCGCCGGATCCGCCGGCGCAACCGGTGAGCGCCGCGGTCGCGGCGAGTCCGATGACGGTGACGAGTGCTGCCTTGCGGCGGAAGGACGAGTGCACGGGGTTCCTCTCAGGTGGTGCAGGTCTCGCAGAGAGGCACGCGTGGTCGCGCTTCTCGCCGTCGAGAAAGGATGGTGGGCGCTTGTCGGCTCGGACCGAAAGTGCTTTCGGGTTGAAAGCTATGTCGCCGTCCCTTGCTTGTCAACACCGAGATGAACTATTTTCGGACGGTGACGTACAGCGGCAATCGGAGTGGGGTGTCCGTGGCGACCCTGGCGGACGTGGCCAAGATGGCGGGGGTCTCCATCGCCACCGCCTCGAAGGCGCTGAACGGTCGCGCGCAGGTGGCCGAGAGCACCCGGCGACGCGTGCAGGAGGCGGCGTCCGCCCTGTCCTTCACGCCGAACTTCTTCGCGCGTGCCCTGAACTCCGCCCGCACCGGCACCATCGGCATGGTCACCAGCGACCTCGACAACCGCTTCGTGCTGCCGATACTGCTCGGCGCCGAGGACGCGTTCGGCTCCGGGTCGCTGTCGGTGCTCCTCGCGGACGCCCGCGACGACGCCCTCCGCGAGCAGCTGCAGATCGACTCCCTGCTCACCCGTCGGGTGGACGGCCTGCTCATCGTGGGCCGGACCACCAACCCCCGGCCGCCGGCCGCCGTCCCCGGCGACGTGCCCGTCGTCTACGTCTACGCGCCGTCCACCGGGGAGGGCGACGTCTCCTTCACGCCCGACAACGTGCAGGCCGGAGCGGAGGCGGCTCGGCACCTCCTCGCGCAGGGTCGCCGCCACCTCGCGCTCGTCAACGGGGAGTCCTCCTACGCCGCCGCGCGCGACCGCGCCGAGGGCGTCGCCACCACCGTGCGGGAGGCGGGGCTCGAGCTCGTCGGCGGCGACGCCCTGTACGGGCAGTGGGGCGAGGCGTGGGGACGGGACTGCGCGCGCCTGCTCGTCCGCGGATCCGACCCGGTGGACGCGATCATCGCCGGCAGCGACCACATCGCGCGAGGGGTCCTCGACACGCTGCGGGACGAGGGGCTCCGCGTCCCGGAGGACGTGGCGGTGATGGGCTTCGACAACTGGGATCTGCTCGTGACCGAGTCGCGGCCTCCGCTCACCAGCATCGACATGGAGCTCGAGCAGCTCGGCCGGACCGCCGCGCAGCACCTCGTCGACGCCATCGACGGGACGGCCGCGGCGGGAGTGTTCCCCCAGCCGATCCGCGTCGAGGGACGGGCGTCCACCTCACGCCCGACGGACCCCGCATGACGCACGGCGCGACATCGGCCCTGGGGGCGTCCGTCCTCCTGCCGGGAAGCGGCTGCCGCCGCTCGGCCCCTCACCAGTCGTGCACGGTCCCGTCGGCGAGTCGGTTGAACGGCAGGTAGGCCTTCTCGTAGGGGTACTTGCCGGCTTCGTCGATGTCGAGCTCGACGCCGATGCCGGGCTGGTCGCCCGGGTGCAGGAACCCGTCCGACCAGGTGAAGGACTGCTGGAAGACGCGGTCGGTGGCCTCGCCGTGCTGCATGTACTCCTGGATGCCGAAGTTGTGGATCGCGAGCCCGAGGTGCATCGCGGCGGCCATGCCGACGGGGGAGATGTCGGTCGGTCCGTGCATGCCGGACTTGATCTGGTACTGCGCCGCGTAGTCGAGCACCTTCCGCAGGTGCGTGATCCCCCCGGTGTGCGTCACGGCGGAGCGCACGTAGTCGATGAGCTGCTCGCGGATGATCTGCTGGTAGTCCCACACCGTGTTGAAGATCTCGCCGATCGCGAGCGGCGTGGTCGTGTGCTGCCGCACGAGCCGGAGGGCCTCCGGGTTCTCGGCGGGCGTCACGTCCTCCAGCCAGAACAGGTCGTAGGGCTCGAGGCTCTTGCCGAGCTGCGCGGCCTGGATCGGCGTCATCCGGTGGTGCCCGTCGTGCAGCAGCGGCAGCTCGGGCCCGAACTCGTTCCGCACCGCCTCGAAGACGCCGGGGATGTGGCGCAGGTAGCTGCGGGTGTCCCAGTCCTCCTCGGCGGGCAGGGCGCCGCGCTGGGCGGGCTCGTGGTCGTAGCGCTTGCCCGCGTTGCCGTCGAAGGTCGCGTTGGAGGCGATGCCGTAGATCGATTTGAGGCCCGGCACGCCCGTCTGCACGCGGATCGCCTTGTAGCCCTGCTCCTGGTGCGCGCGCACGCTGTCGAACAGCTCCTCGTTCGACTTGCCGGATGCGTGGCCGTACGCGAGGAGCCCGGTGCGGGAGGCGCCGCCGAGCAGCTGGTAGAGCGGCATGCCGGCGGCCTTGGCCTTGATGTCCCAGAGCGCGACGTCGACGGCGGCGATGGCGGCCATCGTCACCGGGCCGCGCCGCCAGTAGGCGCTGCGGTAGAGGAACTGCCACGTGTCCTCGATCCGGGACGCGTCGCGCCCGATGAGCAGCGGCGCCACGTGCTCCTGCAGGTACGCGACCACGGCCAGCTCGCGCCCGTTCAGGGTCGCGTCGCCGAGGCCGGTGATGCCGTCCTCGGTGGTGAGCTTCAGGGTGACGAAGTTGCGGTCGGGGCTGGTGACGATGATCTCGGCGCTGAGGATGTCCATGCTCGAGTCTCCCCGGAGGGTGGGGTGCGCGTCCACGGTCGCGCCGGTCGTGCCGCCGCGCGATCGGTAGCCTGGCGACGACGGGGGCGATCGACGATGGTGAGGGATCCCGCATGAGCGACACTCCCGGGCGCGAGCCCGTGCGCACGACCGGACCCCGTCCGAGCGAGCAGGGGCCCGAGGGCGAGATCCGGCAGGACCGCTTCCTCGGCGACCGCGACCTCACCCGGTGGGTCACCCCGCTCGGGCGGCTGCTCGCGCGGCTCGTCGAGCGGATCACCCGCGCGCTCGGCCCCTACGCGGCGCTCGTGGTGACGCTCGCCGTGGGCCTCGCGCTCGCCGTGGGGCTCTCGGCGATCGCCGCGCAGGTCTACGACAACGTGACCGACGCCGACGGGGTCGCCGGCCTCGACAAGCCGCTCCTCGCCTTCATGATCGGCCTGCGCTCGCCGTGGCTCGACACGGCGGCGACCGCGTACACCGACATCGCGGGCGTCGTGATCATGCCCGCCATCGCGGTGGTGACGATGCTGTTCCTGGCGATCCGGCGCCGCTCGTGGACGCCGGTCATCCTCGTCGTCGCGGCCGGCGGCGGATCCCTCCTCCTCACCATCGCAGGCAAGCGCATCATCGGCCGCGCCCGCCCCGACCTCGCCGACGCCGTGCCGCCGTACGAGACGTCGCCGTCGTTCCCGAGCGGCCACACGCTGAACGCCGTGGCGATCGCCGGGATCCTCGCCTACCTGCTCCTCCTCCGCCAGCACCGCCGGGTGACGCGCGTGCTCTCCATCACGATCGCCGTGGTCTTCGCCGTGACCATCGGCATCTCCCGCGTGTACCTCGGCCACCACTGGTTCACCGACGTGCTCGCCGCCTTCTTCCTCAGCGGCGCGTGGCTGGCGCTGGTGATCACGGCGCACCGGCTGTACCTGACGGCGCGGAGGCCTGAGCCGGTGGAAGCGGGCGCCGTCCGGTGACCCGAGCGGCATGTGGGACGGTGGGGACATGGACGACAGACGCAGGTTCGAGGGTGACTCCGCGGCACGGGAGCGGCTGACCGGTGAGCCGTCCGCCCGTCAGGTGCTCGTGCTGATCGCGATTGCCGCGTTCCTGTCTGCCTCTGCCCTCGCGTTCGTCGAGCTCGACTTCGTCATGCGGATCGTCCTCATGGTGGTCGTGATGCTGGTGCTCGTGCTGATCGGCCGGGTCGTCATCCGCCGCATGAACCTCCGCCGGAACCGCTAGCCCGACGGCACGCGGTCGCTGCGTGGGACGCTTGCCGCATGGACCTCCCGGTGACGCGCGCGCTCACCATCCCCGCGGCAGAGCTGCGATGGCGGTTCTCCCGGTCGTCGGGGCCCGGCGGGCAGCACGTGAACACGTCGGACAGCCGCGTGCAGCTCACGTGGGACATCGCGGGGTCGCTCGTGCTGGGGAACGCCCAGCGCGAGCGGATCCTCGAGCGGCTCGGCCGGCGCCTGGTCGCGGGCACCATCACCGTGACGGTCTCCGAGGAGCGGTCGCAGCTGCGGAACCGCGTGGCCGCGCTCGACGCGCTCCGCGAGCTCGTGGCCGACGCGCTGGCCCCGCCCGCGGCGCAGCGGCGCCCGACGCGGCCGACCCGCGGATCCGAGAGACGGCGTCAGGCCGCCAAGACGCAGCGCTCGGCGACCAAGCAGCATCGCCGGCGCCCGATCGGCGACTGACGGCTGAGCCGGCGACCGGCGGTCGGCGTCCGCGGCTTGCCCCGCTCGCCGACCGCCGCGCGGGTCAGGCGCCGGCGCCGACGGCCGCCTCGGCCCGGTCCCACCCCAGCGCCTCGCCGATCTGCTTGATCGCCGCGAGCGAGCGCAGGTTGAAGTCCACGCCGAGCTGGTTGGGGATCGTGACGAGGAGGGTGTCGGCTGCGGCGATCGCCTGGTCGGCGCCGAGCTCCTCGATGAGGCGCTCCGGGGTGCCGATGTAGGAGCGGCCGAAGCGCCACTTCTCGCCGCCGACCTGGCCGACCTGGTCCCGGCCCTCGATCTGCGCGCGGATCCCGAAGTACGCCTCCGACTCGTCGTCGACGATGGGGATGATGCTGCGGCTCACGCTCACGCGCGGCTCCCAGGCGTGCCCGGCGGCGGCCCAGCCGTCGCGGAACAGCTGGATCTGCTCGGCCTGGAGCACGTCGAGCGGCACGCCGGTGTCCTCGGAGAGGAGAGTCGACGACATGAGGTTCATGCCCTGCTCGGCCGCCCACTGGCCGGTGGCGCGCGTGCCGGCGCCCCACCAGATCCGCTCGCGGAGGCCGGGTGACTGCGGCGTGATCGCGACGCGTCCCGTCGGCATGCCGCGCTGCGGGGCGGCGTCGGCGAGCTCCTCGCCCTCGAGCGCGCGGAGGAACAGGCCCGTGTGGCGGCGGGCCATGTCGGCGTCGGTCTCTCCGTCGCGCGGCACGTAGCCGAACGACTCGTAGCCCGCTTCGACCTGCTCGGGCGATCCGCGGCTGACGCCGAGCTGCACCCGGCGGTTGGAGATGAGGTCGGTCATGGCCGCCTCCTCCGCCATGTAGAGGGGGTTCTCGTAGCGCATGTCGACGACGCCGGTGCCGATCTCGATGCGGCTCGTGCGGCTCGCGATGGCCGCCAGCAGCGGGAACGGCGAGGCCTGCTGCGGCGCGAAGTGGTGCACGCGGAAGTACGCGCCGTCGATGCCGATCTCCTCGGCGGCGACCGCGAGGTCGATGGACTGCAGGAGCGAGTCCTGAGCGGTGCGCACGCGGGATCCGCGCACGTCCTGCCAGTGGTTGAACGACAGGAAGCCGATCTTGGTGCTCATGCCCGCTCCTCGGTGCTGGGGGCGACGCCGCCTGGATGGATGCGTCTGCATGGAAGTGGAACTCGCGCGGGGCCCGGCCCATTCCCGCCTCCCATCACCGGGATCCCGCGCTCCTCGGCCTGGACCCCGCGCCCCTCCCGGCCTACGCTCCCGACATGGAGCACCGCATCTTCCGCACGCCGTTCGCCGCGGTCTACCCGCACTACGTGGCGAAGGCCGAGCGGAAGGGCCGGACGCGCGCCGAGGTCGACGAGGCGATCACGTGGCTCACCGGCTTCGACGCCGGGGCGCTGCAGCATCACCTCGATGCGGAGACCACGTTCCAGGACTTCTTCGCCGCCGCACGCCGGAATCCGTCCGCCGACGAGGTGCGCGGCGTGATCTGCGGCGTCCGCATCGAGGAGATCGAGGACCCGCTGATGAAGGAGATCCGGATCCTCGACAAGCTGGTCGACGAGATCGCCCGCGGTCGGCCGATGGTGAAGGTGCTGCGCAGCTAGCCCAGCCGCTCGGCGTCCGCGAGCACGCGCGTCGGCAGCACCGCGCTCGCGTGCAGCACCTCGATGCCGAGGAGACGGCCGTCCGCGTCGAAGTCGAGCGCGACCTCGCCGCGGTCGCCGGGCGTCACGATCGAGTGGATCTGCGTCACGGACTCGCCGTCGCCGATCGGGCCCGCCAGGTGCAGGTAGGCGGCGTCCGCGGACGGGTCGTAGGTGAGGCGCATCACGCCCCCGTCGCCATCAGTCGACGGAACGCGTCGAGCGTGTCGTGCAGCACGGCGGCGAGGTCGGTCTCGGGGCCGCTCTCGGTGAGCCAACGGCCGATGGAGACGCCGAAGACCGTGGCGGTCGCGTGGGCGACGAGCAGGGCGGTGAGCGGATCCGACCCGCGCTCCACGAAGCCCGCGCGCACGGCCTCCTGCATCGCGTGGACCTTGCGCAGCTCGCGCTCCTGCAGCCCGGCGTCGCCGCCGATGATGCGCTTGCGGGCGAGCATCGCGTCGCGCCCCTCGGCGAACTGCGACGCGATGACGTCCTCGAAGCCGTCCTCGACCACCTGGAGCGGGGTGCGGTCGGCCTGAGCGCTGCGGATCATGCGGGTCACGAGGGCCGGGAGGTCGTCCTCCCCGACGAACAGCACCTCGCGCTTGTCGGCGAAGTGGCGGAAGAACGTGCGCGTGGTGAGGCCGGCGCGCGCGGTGATCTCGGGCACCGTCGTCTCGGCGAAGCCCTGCTCGCCGAAGAGCTCGAGGGCGGCGGCAGCGAGCCGCTCGCGCGCATCGGGCTGCCATCTGCTCATGCGTCGATCCTAGTGATGACATATCGTGCCATCACTCGCTATGGTGATGACACGCGATGTCATCGGGCAGCGCGCCGACCGATCGGAGACCCGCCGTGCCCACCGAATCCGCCGCCTGGCTCGCCTCGTCCGCCGCCGACCTCACCGTCGGCCCGGCACCGCGCACCGCACCGCGGGCGGGCGAGGTCGCGATCCGCGTCCGCGCCGTCGCGGTCAACCCGCTCGACATCATGAAGCAGCACATGGGCGACCTCATGTACCGCTGGCTCCCGCACCCCGCCGTGCTCGGCGAGGACGTCGCGGGCGTCGTCGAGGAGGTCGGCCCCGGCGTCACGCGCTTCGCCGTCGGCGACCGCGTCGTCGCGTACGCGGTGGGCATGGAGAAGGGGCGGCGGCACGCGCCGGAGGGCGGGTTCCAGTCGCGCACGATCGTCCGCACGGACCTCGCCGCCCTGATCCCGGACGCCATGCGCTTCGAGGACGCCGCCGTCCTCCCGCTCGGCATCTCGACCGCCGCCTCCGGCCTGTTCGGTGCCGGTCAGCTGGCGCTCCGCATGCCCGACGCGTCCACGCCGCCGACGGGGGAGACCGTGGTGGTGTGGGGCGGATCCACGAGCGTCGGCGTCAACGCGATCCAGCTCGCCGTCGCCGCCGGCTACGACGTGGTGACGACGGCGTCGCCGCGCAACCACGAGCTGGTGCTCGGCCTGGGCGCGGGTCGGGCGTTCGACTACCGGAGCCCGACGGCGGTGCGGGACATCGTGACGCACCTCGCGGAGAGCGGCCGCCGGGTCGCCGGCGTGCTCGCGATCGGCACCGGATCCGGCGGGCCCGCGGTCGAGATCGCCATCGCCACGGGCGCCAGGCGGGTCAGCATGGCGAGCCCGCCCGTCGCGTTCGACACCCTGCCGCGCGGCGGGCGCATCGGCCTGCCGCTCGTGCGCCTCGGGATCCGCATGGGCACCGCCACCCCGGCCCTGATGCTGCGGGCGCGCGTCCACGGGATCCGCGCGACCTTCATCTGGGGCAGCGCCCTCATGCACGACGGGGTCGGCCCGATGCTCTGGGAGCGGTTCCTCCCGGCGGCCCTCGCCGAGGGCCGGTACGTCGCCGCGCCCGAGGCCGAGGTGGTCGGCACGGGGCTCGCGGCGATCCAGCCCGCGATGGGCCGCCTGCGCGCAGGCGTCTCCGCGCGGAAGCTCGTCGTCTCGCTGGACGACCGCGCGTGACCCGCGCGGCTAGCGTGGGGGCACCGACACCCGAGGAGCACCCGCATGAGCCGCATCACCGTCGACCAGCTCGCCGCCCTGGACGCGACCGTACTCATCGACGTGCGCGAGCCCGACGAGTACGCCGCGGGGCACGCGCCCGGCGCCGTCAACCTGCCCATGTCGCAGCTCGACGCGCGCGTCGACGAGGTCCCGACGGACGCGCCCGTGCACGTGATCTGCCAGTCCGGCGGGCGCAGCGCGCGGGCGACCGAGGCGCTCGTCGCCCGCGGGGTCGACGCGGTCGACGTCGAGGGCGGCACGAGCGCGTGGATCTCCGCCGGTCACCCGGTCGACCGCGCCTGAGCCTGGCGGCGTCCGCCGTCGCGTCCGTACGATCGGGGCATGCCCGCCGCCGCGCACGAGCTCCTGACCGTCCCCGACCGCGCGGCCTGGCGCGCCTGGCTCGACGCCGAGGAGGACGCGTCCGACGGCGTGTGGCTCGTGCTCGCGAAGAAGGGCACGACCGACCCGACCTCCCTCACCTACGCGGAGGCCCTCGACGAGGCGCTCTGCAGCGGGTGGATCGACGGGCAGACCGCGAGCATCGACGAGCGGGTGTTCCGCCGCCGCTTCACCCCGCGGCGGAAGGCGTCGCTCTGGTCGGAGCGCAACATCGGCCTGGTCGCCACGCTGACCGCGGAGGGGCGGATGCGTCCGGCGGGGATCCGCGAGGTGGAACGCGCGCAGGCCGACGGCCGCTGGGAGCGCGCCTACGCGGGCCAGGCGTCGGCGTCCGAGCCGGAGGACCTGCTGGCCGCGCTCGCCGCGTCGCCCGACGCCGCGGCCACGTTCGCGACCCTGTCCAAGGTCAACCGCTACGCCGTGATCCACCGCGTGACCACCGCGCCGAGCGCCACCGTGCGGGCGAACCGCCTGGCGAAGCTCGTCGCGATGCTCGAGCGCGGCGAGACGCCGCACCCGCAGTAGGGGCGTGGCCGCGGGCGCCGCGCGGTCAGGGGCCGGGGGCGAACCAGTCGTGCGCCAGGACCGACATGACGACCTCGTCGTGGAACGCGCCGTCGTGGAACACCGTCTCGCGGAGCACGCCCTCCTCGACGAATCCCGCCTTCCGGTACGTCGCGATCGCACGGGCGTTGAAGGCGAACGCGTGCAGCTGGATGCGGTTCAAGCCCATCTCCCGGAAGCCGTAGTCGAGCAGCGTGCGGACGGCGTCGGTGCCGTACCCCGCGCCGACGTGCTCGGATCCGATCATGATGGTGAGCGTCGCCGAGCGGGTCAGGAGCATCGCGCCGTGCAGGGTGACGTGGCCGACGAGCCGCCCGGAGGTCCGATCCATCACGCAGAAGCCCACGTCGCCGGCACCGCCCTCGTTGGAGCTCCACTTCCGGAACTGCTCCGCGACGTCCGCCTCGGGCCGCGGGCGCGCGGTGAGCTGCTGCAGGATCGCCCACTCGGGCTCGCGCCACCACCGCACGAGGTCCGGCAGATCGCCGTCCTCGAGCGCCCGCAGGCGGATCCGCTCGCCCTGGAGGATGCCCGCCCCGTATCGCTGCGGGTCGCCCGCGTCCGTCCATGCCATGCGCTCATCGTGCCACCGGGCGGCGCCGTGCCGCGGCGGCGGGGCGTCAGGCGCCCGGCAGGGTCACCGTGAGGACCCCGACGCGCACCTCGACGGTCGTCCCGCGGTGGTCGCGGACGCGGGGGAGGCCGACGGTGGCGTCGCTCTCGTGGTCGCCGACGACGACCACGCGCATGCCCGCGGCGAGGCCCGCGCGGATGCCCGCCTCGGCGTCCTCGTAGACGATCGCGTCGGCGGGATCCACGCCCAGGCGCGACGCGGCGAGCAGGTAGCCGGACGGGTCGGGCTTGCCGGCCGTCACGTCGTCCGCCGACACCACGACGTCCGGCACGCGGATCCCGGCGCCCGCGAGGCGGGCCCGCGCGAGGTCGGGGCCGGCGCTCGTGACGAGGGCGTGGGCGCCGGCGGGCAGGGCGGCCACGAGGTCGCGCGCGCCCGGGATCTCGACGGTGGCGGGGCTGCCGTCGAGCTCGAGACGGTCGAGCTCGGCGAGGAGGGCCGGCACGTCGCTACCGGCGGGCGCGAAGCGGGCGATGCTGTCGGCGGCGCGCACCCCGTGGATCCGCCGCATCAGCTCCGCGGGATCGTGCCCGAAGCGCACGGCGAGCCCCGTCCAGATCTCCTCCACGAGCGCGGTCGAGTCCACCAGCGTCCCGTCCATGTCGAGGAGGAGCGCGCGGGCGGTGAGCGTGACGGGTGCGGTCATGGGTCCATCCTCCCGGACGCGCGTCGGCGTCCCGGGAACGTGGACCGGGTCAGGCGGCGCGCACCGCGGCGTCGATGAGCACCTCGGCGGCGCGGCGGGCGTGGCGGGCGGGCTCCGCGGATCCGGAGATGGCGGCCGTGGTCTGCGCGCCCTCGGCGAGGATCGCCAGCTGGTCGGCGAGGTCCGCCGGGGCGCCGGCGTCGCGCACCAGGCCCGCGACGTAGGCCTGGAACGACGCCTTGTGGCGACGCGCGAGGTCGGCGACCGCGGGGGAGACCGCGCCGAGCTCGCCGAACGCGTTGATGAAGCCGCAGCCGCGGAAGTCGTCCTCGTCGAACCAGTCGGCGAGGTAGTCGTAGACCGCCAGCAGGCGCTCGCGGGGAGCGGCGGCCCGGGCGACGCGGCCGGCGACGCCGTCGGTCCACATCGCGTGCCGGTGCTCGAGCACGGCCACGACGACGGCCTCCTTCGACGGGAACTCCGCGTAGATCCGCTTGAGCGAGACGCCGGACGCAGCCCGGAGGTCGTCCATGCCCACGGCGGTGATCCCGCGGCCGTAGTAGAGCCGGTCGGCCTCGGCGACGATGCGCTGCCGCACGTCGGGCGCGGGGCTCGTCGTCGGGGCGGGAGCGGGCGCCGGTGCGCTCGGCGCGTCCACCGTCGTTACCGCGCCGCCCGCCGATCGTCCATCTGCCATGCACCGATCCTACCTTGCGCGGAGAACGACCGTTCCTCTATGGTGGGCACACCGGAGAACGTTCGTTCTCCGCCTTCGTCTCATCGAGAGGACACCGCTCATGGCATTCGTGACCGTCGGCACCGAGAACAGCACCGACATCGACCTGTACTACGAGGACCACGGCACGGGCCGGCCGGTCGTGCTCATCCACGGCTACCCCCTCGACGGGTCCTCCTGGGAGAAGCAGACGGCGGCGCTCCTCGACGCCGGCTACCGCGTCATCACCTACGACCGCCGCGGCTTCGGGCGCTCCAGCCGCCCCACCGTCGGCTACGACTACGACACCTTCGCCGCCGACCTGAAGACCCTGGTCGACACCCTCGACCTGCAGGACGCCGTGCTCGTCGGCTTCTCGATGGGCACCGGCGAGGTCGGCCGCTACCTCGGCGCCTACGGGTCCGAGCGCATCGGCAAGGCCGTGTTCCTCGGATCGCTCGAGCCCTACCTCCTGAAGACCGACGACAACCCCACCGGCGTGCCGCAGGAGGTCTTCGACGGCTTCCTCGCCGCGGTGCAGGACGACCGCTACTCGTTCTACACGGCCTTCTTCCAGAGCTTCTTCAACACCGACGAGAACCTCGGCTCCCGCCTCAGCCAGGAGGCGCTGACCGCCAACACCGCCCTCGCCTACGCCGCGTCGCCGCACGCCTCCGTCTGGGCGCAGCCGACCTGGCTCACCGACTTCCGCGCCGACATCCCCCGCATCGACGTGCCGACGCTGATCGTGCACGGCACGGCGGACAACGTGCTCCCGATCGACGCGACGGGCCGGCAGTTCGCCAAGGCGCTGCCGTCGGCCGAGTACGTCGAGCTCGAGGGCGCCCCGCACGGCATGCTCTGGACGCACGGCTCCGAGATCAACCAGCTCCTGCTCGACTTCCTCGCGAAGTAGCCGCTGGGCGTACGGCGGGCGGTCGACGCCTGCCGAGCCTGAAGAGGCCGGGATCCGCATGGATCCCGGCCTCTCTCCGTCTCCACGGCCGTGGCGCGCCTCCGCCACGGGTCGGGACCCCTCACGGCTGCCCGAGCGACCGGTGCGCCGGCTCCCCGTCCACGTAGCCTGGATCGATGACGGCACGGCAGACGAGGGCGGGCGGCGCCCGGGCGACCGCATCGCACCATGTCGTCATCGGCGCCGGGCTCGCGGGGGCGGCCACCGCATGGCAGCTCGCGAGCCGCGGCCACGAGGTCACCGTGCTCGAGCGCGACCGGCCGGCCAGCATGCTCGGCAGCTCGCACGGATCCGCCCGCATCCTCCGCTACGCCTACGAGGACCCCTTCTACGTGCGCCTCGTGCGCGACGCCCGCGTGCTGTGGGACCGCCTCGAGCGCACCACGGGCGCGCGGCTCGTGACGCCGACCGGATCCGTCGACTCGGGCCTCGTGCGCCGACCCGCGGAGCTCGCGCGCGTGCTCGAGCGCGTCGGCATCGACCACGAGCTCCTCACCGCGCGCGCGGCCGAGGACCGCTGGCCGGAGATGGCGTTCGACTCCGACGTGCTCTGGCACCCGGCCGCCGGCGTCGTGGACGCCGAGGCCGCCGTGCGCACGATGCTCGACCTCGCCGTCGGCCACGGCGCCGTCGTGCACGAGGGCTGGACCGCGGCGTCGGTCGAACGGGTCGGCGCGGGCCTCGCCGTGGTGTCCGACGACGGCCGGCGCGTCACGGGCGACAGCGTGGTGGTGGGCGCCGGCGGCTGGCTGCCCGACCTCCTCGGTGCGCTGCCGCTGCCCCGGGCCGCCCTCGACCGCGTGCCGCCGCTGCGCGTGCGCCAGGAGCAGGTGTTCCACTTCGCCTACATGGACGGCCCGCGCCCGGTGCCGACCTCCATCCACATGGACGAGCTGATGCAGGTCTACGCGCTGCCCGGCGGCCGGGACGTGGAGGGCCGCGGCCACAAGGTCGCCGAGTTCGACGGCGGGCGCGTGATCCCGTCGGCCGCGCACCAGGACGGCCGCGTGGATCCCGCGAACCGCGCCCGCGTCGTCGACTGGGTGCGGCGGAACCTCCCGGGCGTGGAGCCCGTGCCCTACGCCGAGGCGACGTGCCTGTTCACGAGCACGCCGAGCGAGGACTTCGTGATCGACCGGGTCGAGGGGATCACCATCGTGTCGCCCTGCTCCGGGCACGGCGCCAAGTTCGCGCCGCTCATCGGCAGCCTCGCGGCCGACGCCGCGACCGGCGAGCGCGTCGAGCCGCGGTTCGCGCTCGCGCCCTGAGCCGGGCGGCCCGCCTCCGCCTCCGCTCCTGACCCGAGGTGATCCGGGTGGTGCGGACGCGCCGACCCTCAGACCTTCGTGCGTCCCCGGCCGCCGGCGCGCGGGCGGTCGCGCTCCGGGCGGTCCGGCGACGGACCGGCGCCGTCCAATCCGCTGCGGGCGGAGGCGCGCTGCCGTTCCGCCGCGAGCCGGCTCAGCTCGTCGCGCAGCTCGGCGACGCGGTCGTCGCGCCCCTCCTCGGGCACGGCGCCGGGCAGGAGCTGCGGTGCGAGCCGCGCGCGCACGATCTGCTCGAGCGCCGAGTCGCGCGCGATGACGAGCACCTCGCGGAGCGCGTCGGGGTCGCGGCTGAGCGCGCCGAGCCGCTCGACGATCTCCTCCGCGATCTCCGCGCGGAGGGTGAGCCCCGGCACGTCGCCCTCGCGGTAGTCGTCGGGCCGCTTCCCCTTGCCCTCGCGCAGCGCCGCGCGGTCGCGGGCCATGCGCAGCCGCTCCGCCTCGCCGCGCTTCTCGCCCGTCAGCTCGGCCAGCTCGCCGCGCAGCGCCTCGATGAGCGACTCCTCGTCGAAGGCGCGGCGCTCCCGCAGCGTGCGCAGGATGATCAGGTTCTCCATCTGGAGCCGGAGCGCGACGCCGACGAGCAGCAGGGACTCCTCGATCAGCACCTCCTTCTGCGCCGGATCCGCGGCGACGCGGGCGGCGACGGAGGGCGGCGGGGCGCCGGGCTTGGAGGGCTTCACCGGGCGGATGCGGGGCCGGGGCATGACGTCCTCCCGCTCCGCCCGCTCCACCGGCGAGGTGCTCCCAGGGTACGCGGATCCTCCGACGCGGGGGCGGGTCGCGCGTCAGGCCAAGCGCTGCCGGAGGAACGCGAGCGTGCCGAGCTCGTCGTCGATGCCGCCGCCCTCGTGGCCGCTGTACTCCCACTCGGCGATCTCCTTCTCGCCCGCGTACGCCTCGAACGCGCCGTAGACGGTGGAGGCCGGGCAGATCGCGTCCATGAACGCCACCGAGAAGCGCGCGGGCGCGGTGGCCCGACGGGAGAACGCGACGCCGTCGAAGTAGCGGAGCACCGCGTGCACGTCGTCGGCGCGGCCCCGGTACGTCTTCAGGTAGTCTGCGATCTCGCGGTAGGGGTAGGCGTCGGTCATGCGCGCGGCGCGTTCGATGTCGCAGAGGAACGGCACGTAGGCGGAGACGGCGGCGAGGTCGTCGCGGAGGCCGGCGACCGCGAGCGCCAGCCCGCCGCCCTGGCTGCCGCCCTGCACCGCGATGCGGGCGGGATCCACGACGTCGAGCGAGCGCGCCACGTCCACGGCGCGCACGGCGTCGGTGAAGAGGCGGCGGTAGTAGTAGGTCTCGCGCGAGCCGATCCCGCGGGTCATGAAGCCGGGGATCTGCGGTCCGGAGGCGTGGTCGTCGGCCGTGTCGCCGGTGCTCCACACGGAGCCCTGGCCGCGGGTGTCCATCTGCAGGTGCGCGTAGCCGGCGGCCACGTACATCAGCGACTCCTCGGCGCGTCCGCGCCCGCCGCCGTAGCCGACGTAGGAGACCACGGTGGGCAGCGGGCCGGTCGCGCCGGCGGGGGTGCGGAGCCAGGCCCGCACGTCGGTGCCGCCGGATCCGGCGAAGGTCACGTCCTGCACGTCGACGAGGGCGAGGTCGGTCTCGACCGGCGTCCGCCGCACGTCGAGGTCGTGCTGCGCCGCCTCCGCGAGCGTGTCGGCCCAGAACGCGTCGAAGTCCTCGGGATCGACGTGGCTGCTGACGTGGGCGCGGGCGGCGTCGACGGGTTCGATGAGCATGGATCCTCCGGGGCGGTGCGATGGGCGATCGGCGTCCCGCGAGCCCCCGTGGGCTGCGTCGCCTCGATCATCATGCCCGGAGGCCGGCGCCGGCTGCACCCCGGGAGGCGGCCCTTGACCGGCGCGCTGACCCGGGCGGCGTGCGGCGGCCCGGATGCGGATCGCGCGCCCTCAGCTCACGTGCACGTCCGGCCGGCGCGATCGCACGGGCTCGGCCCGGCGGAGCACCTCGCGCGTGACGGGCGCGACCTCGCCCGTGCCCGTGACCAGGAAGCGGAGGAGGTTGCCGACGGGCGAGCCCTCGGTCCACTCGAAGTAGACGCCGGGCTTCACGCCCGTGAGGTCGCGGACGGCGAGGAGCACCGCGGCGATCGTGTTGGGGACGTTGCCGCTCGTGACCTGGAGCACGCGGAAGCCGCAGCGCACGATGCCGCGCACCACGAGGTCCTCCTCGAACTCGGAGGAGTCGCCGGGCGTGACCTCGAGGAAGATCACGGGCGCACGCGCCGGGATCCCGCTGTCGCGCCGCTCATCACTGGCCTTCCGCCGGTACTCGGCGATGCGCTCGTCCTCGGTCAGGCGCTCGTCGGGCTCGTCCGGCTCGTGGGCGATGATGCTCACCGCGCCGTAGTCCTCGGCGTCCTCCATGACGAAGGCGCGCGCCCGCTCGTCCATGGTGAGGGACGTGGCGCGCAGCTGGAAGGAGCGCTGCACGCGGCTGACGATGGACACCGCGAGGATCCCGAGGATGAACAGCGCGGCGATCCGCACGCCGTCCGGCCTCTCGATCACGTTGACGACCGTCGTGTACGCGAACACCGTGGCGATCGCGGCGAACCCGACCGTGCGCTTCCGCTGCCCGGCCTTCCGCGCGGACAGCGTCACCGCGACCGACGCGGAGGTGATGAGCACCAGCACGCCGGTCGCGTAGGCGCCGGCCTGCGCGTCGACGTCGGCCTGGAACACGAGGGTCACGATCACGGCGATGGCCGTGAACACGAGCACCAGCGGGCGCACCGCCGCCGCCCAGTGCGGCGCCATGCCGTAGCGGGGGAGGTAGCGCGGCACGATGTTGAGGAGGCCCGCCATCGCGGAGGCGCCCGCGAACCAGAGGATGCAGATGGTGCTGATGTCGTAGAGCGTGCCGAACCCGTCGCCGAGGAACCGGTGGGCGAGGTACGCGAGCGCCCGGCCGCTGGCCTTCCCGCCGTCCTGGAACTCGGCCTGCGGGATCAGCAGGGTCGTCACGAAGCTCGACGTGATGAGGAAGGCGCTCATGATGAGCGCCGCCGTCGCGAGCAGCCGCTTCGTGCCGTGGATGCGCTGCCGCGGCACCCCGTCGGCGTCGTCCTCGCCGCGCACCTGCGGCATGACGGCGACGCCCGTCTCGAAGCCGGAGAGGCCGAGCGCGAGCTTCGGGAAGACGATGAGCGCGATGCCCACCATGACGAGCGGGTTGCCGTGCTGGGCGGTGAGGGCCGCCCACCAGTCGTCGATGACGACCAGGTTCCCGGCGACGTGGAAGATCGAGACGACGATGACGATCGCGTTGAGCGTGAGGAACACGGCCACCAGCACGACGGCGATCGAGATCGCCTCGCGGAACCCGCGGAGGAACACGAACGCGAGCGCGGCGAGGAGCACGAGCGTCAGGAGCACCTCGTTGCCCGTGAACCACGACGGCGCGAACGGGTTCTCGACGGCGTGGGCGGTCGCGTCGGCCGCCGACAGCGTGATGGTGATGAGGAAGTCGGTCGCCGCGAAGCCCAGCAGCACGAGCACGAAGAGCTTGCCGCCCCACCAGGGGAGGAGGCGCTCGAGCATGGCGATGGATCCCTCGCCGCGCGGGCTCTCGCGGGCGACGCGCCGGTACACGGGGAGCGCGCCGAGCAGCGTCAGGAGGATGAGGACGAGCGTCGCGAGCGGCGACAGGAGCCCGGCCGCGACGGCCGCGATGGCCGGCTGGTAGCCGAGGGTGGAGAAGTAGTCGACGCCGGTGAGGCACATGACGCGCCACCACGAGTGCGTCTTCCCGACCGTCTCCGCATGCGGGCCGGGGTGCGCGCCGGACGCGCCGGGCAGGCCGTCGAGGAGCCAGGCGGTGATCCCGTCGCGTGCGCGACGCTGCTCGGGCGCGCGCAGCAGCTCGGGGGCGCTCACGCGAGGGCCAACGGGGCGGCGCAGCGGAGCGGGGACGTCATCCGACCGTGATCCGGGCAGTGCACGGGGATCCTCCTGAGGCGGCGCCGGGACCCCGTCTCGCGGATGCGACGGTCGGGCCCGGCTGCATCGTCGCCTCATCGTGCCACCTCCGGCGGCGTGCGGCGTGCGCGTGCAGGCGGCGGTCAGGTGGGCGGGCGCTCCGCGGTCATCCGCCCGTCCGGGCGCGCGATGCCCAGAGCTGCGCGGCGAGCCCGACCACGATGAAGCCGGACATCAGCGCCCCCATCGCGGTCGCGGTGCCGCCGAGCGCGCCCGTCAGCGGCGTCGCCAGGCCCCCGAGGCCGAACTGCAGCCCGCCGACGAGCGCCGAGGCCGTGCCGGGGTGCCGGTGGCCGAGCGCCTGCGTGAGGGTGATCGAGCCCGGGATCACCCACCCCCAGCCCGCCGTGACGAGGGCGAGCGCCGGCCAGACCAGCGCGGGGCCCGTACCCGTGACCGCTCCGGCCAGCACGAGGATCGAGCCGGTCGCGCAGGTGACGAGGCCGATCGTGAAGAGGCGGTCCTCGTCGAAGCGCCCGATGAGGCGTCGGAACACGAGGGTCGAGGCGATCATGCAGGACGCGTTCGAGGCGAACACCACCGTGTAGAGGCCCTCGCCGAACCCGTACTGCTCCTGGAACACGAAGGAGGAGGCGGCGATGTAGGAGAAGAAGCCGATGGTCGCGGCGCAGCCGGTGACGAGGTACCAGCGGAAGCGGGGGATGCGCAGCAGCTCCGCCATGCGGCCGAGGACGGCCCGGGGCGAGGTGCCGCCGGTGCCGGTGCGGACGAGCGTCTCCGGCAGCAGCCGGGCCGCGGCGACGGTGAGCACCAGGCCGAGAGCGGCCAGCACGGTGAACGCCGCGCGCCAGGACCAGGACGTGAGCACGAGCCCGCCCACGAGCGGGGCGACGACCGGGCCGACGGAGTTGACGACGGCGAGGGTCGCGAACAGGCGGCTGCGGAGGGTGCCCGTGGCCGCGTCGCCCACCATGGCGCGGGCCGAGACCGCGGCGGCGGCACCGCCCAGGCCCTGCACGACGCGGGCGAGCACCAGGGTCGTCACGTCGGGCGCGAGGGCGCAGACGACGCTGGCGAGGGTGAAGAGGGCGGTGCCGGCGAGGAGGATCCGCCTCCGGCCCACGCCGTCGCTGATGGGCCCGACGACCAGCTGGCCGACGGCGAACGCCACGAGGAACGCGGTCAGCGTGAGCTGCACCGAGGCCGTGGAGGCGTCGAGGTCGGCGGCGATGGCCGGCAGGCCCGCGATGTAGAGGTCGGTCGCGAACGGCGAGATGCCGACGATGAGGGCGACCGTCAGGAGCGGTCCGCGGCGCGCGGTCCACGACGTCCGCGGATCGGGATCGGGTCCCGGATCCGGGTGTCGGGCGTCGTCGCTCATCCATCCCGACAGTAGCCCGGTCCGCTCGCGTCCTGCCGCCGTCGCGGGATGCGCCTAGCCTCGACGGAGGGCGCCGCGACGGCCGCCCCCACGCATCCACGAGGAAGAGGAACGCGCATGACGACCTGGCTGATCACGGGATGCTCCACGGGGCTCGGGCGCGCGTTCGCCGAGGAGGCGCTCGCGCGCGGGAACGACGTCGTCGTCACGGCGCGCGACGCCGCGAGCGTGCAGGACCTCGCCGACCGCTTCCCGGAGCACGCGCTCGCGATCGACCTCGATGTGACCGACCCGGCGCAGGTGTCGCTCGCGGTGGACGAGGCGACCGCCCGGTTCGGCGGCGTCGACGTGCTCGTCAACAACGCCGGCTACGGCTACCGCGCGGCCGTCGAGGAGGGCGACGACGCCGACGTCGCGCGCCTCTTCGACACCCAGTTCCACGGCAGCGTCCGCATGATCAAGGCCGTGCTGCCCGGCATGCGGCAGCGTCGGAGCGGCACCATCGTGAACCTCTCGTCCATCGGCGCGGCCCGCACGGGCGCCGGATCCGGGTACTACGGCGCGGTCAAGGCCGCGATCGAGCAGATGACCATGGCGCTGCGCACCGAGCTCGCGCCGCTCGGCATCGTCGCGACGGTGGTGGCCCCGGGCTCGTTCCGCACCGACTTCTCCGGCCGCTCGCTCACGCAGTCCTCCACCGTGATCGACGACTACGCCGAGACCGCCGGCAAGCGCCGCAAGGAGGTCGACACCACCGACGGCACGCAGCCCAACGACCCCGCGCTCGGCGCGAAGGTGCTCGTGGACGCGGTCGAGGCCGGCGCGCCCTACTACCTGCTGCTCGGCGGCGACGCGATCGAGATCGTCACCGGCGCGCTCGACGACCTGCGGCGGGACATCGACGACTGGGCCGACGCCAGCCGGTCGACCGCGTACGACGCGGGCTAGGCGCGCGGGGTCGTGCCTCCGCGGCCGGCCGCGTCCGTCGGACCGTCCTCGGCGGGACCGTCGGCCGCGGGCGCGGCCTTCCCGGTGGCCATCGACGAGCGGATGACCTTCGCGAAGTAGAAGAGGCCGAGCACCAGGAACGGCAGCCCGACCACGCGGGCGTCCTCGAGGAGGAGCATCAGCACGACGCCGGGCACCGCGAAGGCGATCGCGAGGGCGACGTCGTTGTCCGACGACTCGTCGTCATCCGCCGGGGCGGGCCGGGTCGGCGCGTCGGGCACGTCCGGGGTGCCGGCGGTGGGGTCTGCGTCCTTCGGTTCCTGTGTCCCGTCCATGCCCTCCACGCTAGGCAGGGTGCGGGGTCGGCCGCGTCCGCCGATGGGGGGAGGGCTCGCGGTGACGCGGCGCCCCCATCACGCGCGCCCCTCCAGCTCCAGCAGCGTCGTCTTGGCGGCGAGCCCGCCGATGTAGCCGCCGAGCGTCCCGTCGGAGCGGAGGACCCGGTGGCACGGGATCACGACCGGCAGCGGGTTGGTGGAGCATGCCGTGCCGACCGCGCGGGTCGCCGCCGGGCTGCCCGCGGTCTCCGCGACCTCGCGGTAGGTGCGCGTCGACCCGTACGGGATCGCCGGCAGCAGCCGCTGCACCCGGTCGCGGAAGCCCGACGACAGGCGGCGGTCGAGCGGCAGGTCGAACGTGCGGCGGCGGCCGGCGAAGTACTCGTCGAGCTCACGGGCGGCCCGGTCGAGGCGCCTCGGGGCACGGAGGATCCGCGGGCCGAGCCGCCGGGCGAGGTCGCCGAGCACGGTGTCGTGGTCCTCGCGGGAGTAGGCGACGCGGATCAGGCCGCGCTCCGTGGCGGCGAGCAGGAGCGGGCCGACGGGGGAGTCGATCGTGGTGAAGCCGACGTCGAGGGCGTCCGCGTCGTCGGCCGCGTCGGCGAGGCGCAGGCGGAGCGCCGCCAGGGCGGGAGCGGTGGGGGCGGCCTGCTCGAGCGAATCCGCGTCGAGGAAGGGGGCGTCGAGGAAGGGGGCGCCGGGGGCGGGCGCGTCGTCGTCGGGGTCGGTCACGGTCGGCTTCCTCGGGTCGGTGTGGTTGCGGGTGCCGGTGCGGGTGCGGGTGCGGCGGGTGCGGGTGCGGTGGATGCGGATGCGGGGCCCGCCCGCTCGCCCGGCGGATCCGTCCCCATCGTCCGCCGCAGGCTCGCCACCCCGTCGGAGGCCGCGCGTCGCGCCGCCTCCGGGGTCCCGCCCACGATCGCCGCGACCTCCGCGTACGGAAGGCCGCCGAGGTAGCGGTACGCGACCGTCAGGCGCTGCCGCTCGGGCAGGCCCGCGACCGCGGACCACAGGTCGGGGTCGCCGGATCCCGGGACGCCGAGGTCGGAGATGCCCTCGGGCACGTCCTCCACGGGCAGGGCGCGACGGCCGCGGGCGCGGATCGCGTCGAGTGCCTTCCGGTGCGCGATGGTCACGAGCCAGGCGCGCACGTCGGCGCGCGGCCCCAGCCCCGGGTACGCGACGAGCGCCGACAGGAACGTCTCCGACCAGGCGTCCTCGGCGTCCGCGTGCCCGCCGAGCACCGCCCGGCAGACGCGGAGCACCACGGCGCCGTGCTCGGTCACGACCCTGTCGAACGGCTGCATCATCTCCACACCGGGTAGACGCCGGGGCGGGGTGGTCCGTGAGGTCGGCGTGCGGATCAGTCTCGCGGATCCGGCGGCCGGCGCGCGCTCCCGGACGCGCGGCTTCGCCGGCGGACGGCCCTGCGCCCCGGCATGTCCTCCCTGCGGACGCGCCGTGCGTGCGCTCGCGGTCTCCGGTGCCCCGGCAGTGCGGGTCGTAGGGACTACCCGTGACCCTCCCCGGGGATGACGACCCGGGACGCGCGCGTGGCGAGGATGGAGACGCGGCGTCCCCCGTCCGCGAACCGCTCCGTCCGGAGCGTCCCGTCGCCGGCCCGACCCCCCTCGGGTCGGCGGCGGAGCCCGCGCGACAGATGAGGATCCGCATGGACAGCACCCTGAGCCCGGCCGCCCGCGACGACGAGGAGGCCCTGCCCGGCACCGCCCCGCGCGCCCTCCGCGTCTTCGTGGTCGACGAGGAGGCGCCCATCACGCAGCTGCTCTCGCTCGCGCTGCGGATGGAGGGCTGGGACGTGCGCGTCTTCGCGACCGGTCGCGGCGCGATCGCCGCCGCGGTGGACGACGCGCCCGACGCGATCCTGCTCGACATGACGCTGCCCGACGTCTCCGGCGTGGAGGTCGTGGGCGAGCTCCGGCGCGCGGGCATCGCCACGCCCGTGCTCTTCCTCACCGGCCGCGACTCCCTCGAGGACCGGCTCGCGGCCTTCGGCGCCGGCGCCGACGACTACGTGACGAAGCCCTTCGGCCTCGAGGAGGTCGTCGAGACGCTGCGCGTGCTCTTCCGCCGGCGCGGGCTCGCCGCGGCGATGGTCACCGCGGGCGACCTCGTGCTCGACCCGGCCTCCGGCGAGGCGTGGCTGGCGGGCGTGCCGCTGGACCTGGATCCGATGGACCTCGTCGTCGTGCGCGCGCTCGCCGAGGAGCCGTCCCGGCGGCTCTCGCGTCGGGCGCTCGTGCACCGGCTGACGGACGCGGGCTTCGACCTCGTCGCGCCGCGCGCGCTCCTCGACCTGCCGTCGGTCACGGGCCGACGCGCCGGGCGCGACCAGGCGGTCCTGGTGGCCGTCGCGGGCGACGAGCTGGTGCTCGCGCCGGTCGTCTGACGTCGATCGGCCAGCGACCGTCCCGGTCGGCCACCCCAGTCCGGGGGTGGATCCCGCGTGTCACCCCCGCAACTCCGGGGATCACGAGTCACACGCGTCACACTGCGCCGGAGATTTCCCCAGGCGCGTAGCGGGAATCCCTACAGTCGGCGGTAGGGAGCAGATCCTCCCCGCCGCGTTCCCCGGACCCCGGAGCGCGTCCCCACTACCGCACGGACGCGGCACAGCCATGGCGCGGACGGCGGTCGGCACCACTGGAGATGTCATGACCCGTCCCACCCCCGCCGCATCCCGCGGCAGGTCGTTCCGCCGCGCCGCCGCCGGCGCCTGCCTCTCGGCGTCGCTCGTGATCCTGCCCCTCGCCATGGCGCCCGCCGCCCACGCCGAGACCGTCCCGGTGGACTCCGCGCCCGTCGCCGTGGAGGCGCCCGTCGAGGCGCCCGTCGCGACCCCGACCCCCGAGGCGGAGGCGCCCGCGCCCGTCGACGAGGCGGCGCCGACGCCCGCCCCCACCGAGGTCCCCGAGGAGGGCGCGCCCGCGCCCGTCGTCGACGCGCCCGTCGAGTCGACGCCGGCCCCGACCCCCACGACCGGCACGCCCGCGCCCGGCACCCCGACCCTCGAGCCCACCGTTCCCGTCGTCGAGCTGCCCTTCACCTGGACCGCGCCCGACCGCGGCGTCGCCCTCCCCATCACCGAGGCCGTGCCGTTCGCCGGCACCGGCACCGCGGGCAGCATCGTGACGGCCAGCTACTTCAACGCGGTGGGCGTCGAGTCCATCGCGGGCATCGGCATCGTCGGGGCGGACGGCTCGTACGCGTTCCCCGCGAGCTTCACCGAGCTGCTCGAGGGCTCCCGGACCGCCAGCGTCACGCTCACGCAGGTCGGCCTCGACCTCACCGTCAAGGGCGAGATCCGCGGCCTGGTGCGCTTCACCGAGGCGCCCGTCGGCCCGTTCGTGCGCGCCGAGGCGTCGTTCTCGACCATCTCCCCGATCACCGTCACCGAGGCGACCAGCCTCCTCGGGGCCTCGAGGTCTCCGCGACGGGCTACCTGCGCTACGAGGCCGTCGAGGTCACGGTCACCGCGCCCGACGGCCGCGTCATCGAGATCAGCGACGCGAACGCCGGTGTCGGCGTGGGCACGCGGTCGCTCGAGGACCTCGTGCGCGCCGACGTCGACGGCACCTTCGCGCAGCCGATCATCCTGTTCGGCGACGTCCAGCCGGGCGTCTACACCGTGTCCGTCGCCGGCCTGGAGTCGGGCCTCACGCAGGGCGGCACCGTCGAGCTGACCGGCGCGGACGCGGGCGGACCGGTCCTGCCGGGCGTGCCCACGCCGACCCCGGCGCCCACCGCGCCGTCGGTCGAGCCCGCGGGCATGCCGGCGAAGCCGATCCACAAGCCCGCCGCGCACCACGGCGACACGCTGCCCGTCACGGGCACCGACGGCGCCGCGGCCCTCGGCCTCGGCGGCCTCGGCGCGCTGCTCGCGCTCGCCGGCGCGGGCACGCTCGTCGCCCGTCGTCGCCTGCGCTCCGCGGAGTAGCGGCACCGCACCACCCGCACGACCGACGGCCGGATCCCCACGGGGTCCGGCCGTCGGTCGTGCGGCTGGGCGGGGGCGCGGCGGACGAGGACGGCTCGGCGCCTGTGCACGGACGGCGTTACGATCCGCGCCGGGCGGGCAGGATCATCCGGTCGCGGCGCGCCCGGTCGCCGCCCACCCACCCGACGTCGATCCACTCGAGGACGAACATGCCTGATCCCGTGCGCCTCCGCGCGCCCGCCCGCACCCTCCGCACGACCATCGCGCTCATGCTCGCGGGGCTCTGCTGCCTCAGCGCGGGAATCGACCCCGCGTCCGCGTCCGCGTCGACGCAGCCGCGTGAGACGTCGGTCACCATCCAGTCGCGCATCCTCTCGACGGGCCGTGCGGTGCGGTCGATCCGGATCGGCACCGTGGGCCGCGCGACGGGCGCGAACTGCGTCGACCTGCCCGACCCGACGCCGCCGGAGTACGGATGGCGGCGCACCGACCGGCGCCTCTACCAGGACGTCTACGAGGTGGTCAGCTTCAGCGTGCCGGGGTGCAGGCTGGGGTTCGGCATGGCGGGGTCGCACGGGTACATCGACACCCGTCGCGGGGACCGGTGGACCGTGTACGGGGGCATCCCGCCGAAGCGCAACGCCTGACGCGGTGGGCCGGGGAGCGCCGCCCGCCTGCCTCCCATCGCGGGACCGGAGGCCGTCGAACGCACCTGGTCCCCTCGGCCCCGCCTAGGGCAGCGTCGCGTACTGCACGGCGCAGGCCGCGCCCACGGCGAGCAGGGCCGGCGCGGCGAGCATCCCGCACCAGGAGCTCGGCGCCTGCTTCACGCGCGGCAGGCGGAAGGCGGCGATGCCGACGAGGATGCACCAGGCGGCGATGAGCGCGAGGACGGGCTGCTGGAACACCCAGATCATGGGGATCCAGTGGATGCCGACGACGATCATGATGACGGGGGCGACGAGCTCGGGCAGGCCCCGTCGGACGAGCAGGGCGGCGGCGATCCCCCCGGCGACGAGCTCCACGGCGACCATCGCGACGTAGACGGCGAACGGGGCCGAGTCGACCACGAGCGCGGTCGGGGTCTCCCAGTCGCGGATCGCGGCGGGCAGCGTGAGGCCCACCACGGCGACGCCGGCCAGCGCGAGCGCGCCGAGCACGATGCGCCAGGCGGTGCTCGGGGGCCGCTCCTGCGCCCAGCCGGCCCAGACGAACGTCGCCATGCCGAACACGGCGGCCATGAACGCGACGTCGCGCGGGAACTCCAGCGAGATCACGTCGTCCCCCTCCGGCCGGTCCCTCCACCCTATGGCGGCGTCGGGCCGAGGGGGAGGGAGGCCGGTGGTGCGCCTTGTCAGGCCCAGCGGCGTGCCCGTAGGTTTGGGGCGGGCCGCAACGAATCACCCGACGCGGATCCGCAGAGCGAGAGCACGACCACGAGCCAGAGCACCAGCACGCCACCCGCACGCCGGAGACGAAGGAGTCCCATGTCCGACACGCAGCCCGCAGCGTCCGCCCCCGAGACCGGAGGCGCCCTCGGCGTCGCGATGATCGGGCACGGCTTCATGGGCGCCGCCCACTCGCAGGCCTGGCGCGTCGCCCCGCGTTCTTCGACCTGCCGCTCGCGCCGCGCATGGTGTCCGTCGTCGGCCGCGACCGGGCCCGCACGCAGGAGTCCGCGGACCGCTGGGGCTGGGACCGCGCCGAGACCGACTGGCGCGCCGCCATCGAGCGCGACGACATCGACGTCGTCGACATCTGCTCGCCCGGCAGCACGCACGTGGAGGTCGCGGTCGCCGCCCTCGAGGCCGGCAAGCACGTGCTGTGCGAGAAGCCGCTCGCCAACACGGTGGAGGAGGCGGAGATCATGGCGTCGGCGGCCGAGAGGGCCGCCGCGAAGGGGATCCGCGCGATGGTGGGCTTCAGCTACCGCCGCGTCCCCGCGATCACGTTCGCCCGCGATCTCGTCGCCCAGGGTGCCATCGGGGAGCTCCGCCAGGTGCGCGCGCTCTACCTGCAGGACTGGCTGACCGACGCCGAGGGCCCGATGACCTGGCGCCTCGACAAGGAGGCGGCCGGATCGGGCGCCCTCGGCGACATCGGCGCCCACATCGTCGACGCGGTGCAGTTCATCACCGGCGACCGGCTCGACGCGGTCAGCGGACTGCTCCGCACGTTCGTCGAGGAGCGCCCGCTGCTCGCGGAGACGCGCGGCCTCGGCGGCGTCGCCTCGAGCGAGCGCGGCAGGGTGACCGTCGACGACGCGGCCTACTTCACGGGGAGGCTCTCCTCCGGCGCCCTCGCGAGCTTCGAGGCGACCCGCATGGCGACGGGCCGCAAGAACGCGCTGCGCCTGGAGTTCAGCGGATCCGACGGCGCGATCTCCTTCGACCTGGAGCGCCTCAACGAGATCGAGCTGTACGACGCGACCGCGCCCGCCGACCGGCTGGGCTTCCGCCGGATCCTCGTCACCGAGCCCGAGCACCCCTACACGGCCGCGTGGTGGCCCACCGGCCACGGCCTCGGCTACGAGCACGCGTTCAGCCACCAGGTGCGCGACCTCGTGCACGACATCGCCGAGGGCCGCGAGCCGCAGCCGTCGTTCGCCGACGGGCTCCGGGTGCAGCGCGTCCTCGACGCCGTGGAGCGCAGCTCGGCCGACGGCAGCGCGTGGACGACGGTCGACCCCGCCGGCGCCTGACCGTCGATCCCCTGCTCTAGCCTGGACCGGACGACCGGGAGGCGGACGGGTGCAGGCACGGCAGGAGCGGACGCTGCGCGCCGTGCTGTCCGCGCTGGTCTGCACGCTCGTCACGGCGACCGCGCACGCGGCGGCCGGCGGCGGGATCCCGCATCCGCTCGTCCTGGCCCTCGCGCTCGTGCTCGGTGTGGCCCTCTGCTCCGCGCTGGGCGGACGCCGCGTGACGCTGATCCACCTCGTCCTCGCGATCGGGGCGACGCAGGGCGTGCTGCACGCGGCCTTCACCTTCGGCGGGACGGCCCACGGCGCGTCCGCGTCCGCGTCCGCCTCCGCCGGCATGACCTCGGGCGCCGCGGCCGGCGGCCACGCCCACGCCGCGGCGGCCGACGCGGCCCGCGCGCTCGCCGACCCCGGGGCGATGGCCGCGATGCCCGCGGGGCACCAGGGCGCCATGCTGCTCGCGCACGTGATCGCCGGGATCGTCAGCGTCTGCTCGCTCCGCGCCGGCGCCGACGCGGTGCGGAGGGTCGTGCGCGCCCTCGCCCTCGGGTGGGCGCCGTCGTGTCCGGTGCCGTCGGCGCGCTCGTGGGGGCCGCGGTCGCGCTGGCCGCCGCCCTCGCCGCACCGGCCGCCGCGCCCCGACCCCGCCGGCTCGTCACGGACCCCCGGCCGGCGCGCCTCGCCTCGCTGCGCGCAGCGCGCATCCCCGACCGTCGCGGACCCCCGCGGCTCGCGCTCGCCGCCTGATCCCGCGCCCGCCGCGGCTCCCCGGAGCCCGGGCGCGGTCCCGCGCCGCCGCGCACGACCGCCCTGCCGCCGCGCCTCCCGCGCGCTCCGGCCGGGGGCCGTCGTGCCGCCGCGCGCCTCCCGCACGCCCGGACACCGCACGGCCTCGCCGTGCCGCCCCGAAGGACAGCCATGCCCGCACGAACCGATCCCCGTCCCGCCCGCCCCCGTACCGCCCGCTCCCTCTCCCGCTGCCGTCCCCCGGCCGCGCCGCCGCCGGCCGCCTCCTCGCGGGCGGCGCCGTCGGCCTCGCCCTCGCCGTGTCGGCGCCGCTCGCCGCCTCCGCGCACGTCGAGCTCGACGCGTCGTCGACCGCACCCGCCACCCTCAGCGTCCTGACCTTCGCGGTCGGGCACGGTTGCGAGGGATCCGCCACGACCGCGCTCGCCATCCGCTTCCCCGCCGACGTGCAGGCCGTGAAGCCGACCCTCGCGCCCGGCTGGTCGGTCGTCGAGCAGGAGGCCGCCGAGGGCACGACCGTGACCTACACGCCCGACGCCCCGCTGCCCGACGCGCTGCGCGCGACCGTCCAGGTCGAGGCGCTCCTGCCGGGGGACGGCGCGGCGGGCGACGTCGTCGAGTTCCCCACCCTGCAGACGTGCGAGGTGGGATCCACCGACTGGTCCGAGGCCTCCACCGCGGGCACCGAGCCGGACCACCCGGCGCCCGCGATCACGCTCGCCGACGCGACCGCCGAAGCCGCCGATGGCGCCCCCTCCGCCGACGGCACCGCGGCGACGACCACCCCCGCAGCCGCCCCGGTCGACCCGGTCGCACGCCTCCTCGGCCTCGGCAGCCTCGTCGTGGGGGTCGTCGCCGTGATGCTCCTCACGCTCGGCATGCGCCGCCCCCAGCAGGGCGGCCGCCGATGACCGCCGTCGACGATCGCGCGGGCGTCGCGGATCCCGCTCCCGAGGCGCCCGCTCCCGTGCTCACCCGCCCGCAGCGCGGCTGGTTCCTCCCGCTGCTGCTGCGCCTGCACTTCCTGGCGGGCATCCTGGTGGGGCCCTTCATCCTCGTCGCGGCGCTGAGCGGCGCGGCCTACGCGCTCGCGCCGTCCGTCGAGCAGGTGGTCTACGCGGACGAGCTGCACGCCCCCGCGACGGGCAGCACCGTGCCGCTCGCGACGCAGATCGAGGCGGCGGAGGCCGTGGTCGGCGGATCCGGCGCGCTGGTCGCCGTGCGGCCCGCCCCGCGCCCGGCGACACGACGCGCGTCATGTTCACGGGCGACGGCCTCATCCCGAGCCAGACGCGCGCAGTCTTCGTCGACCCTGCCGACGCGTCGATCCGCGGCGACCTGCCCGTCTACGGCACGAGCGGATCCCTGCCGCTGCGCACCGCGATCAGCCACTTCCACCGCACCCTCGGGCTCGGCGACCCCGGCCGCCTGTACAGCGAGCTCGCCGCGAGCTGGCTCGGCATCGTGACGCTCGCGGGCCTCGGCCTGTGGGTGGCGCGCTGGCGCCGGGCGCCGCGCCGCCTCGACCTCGTGCGACCGGACCGGCACGCCACCGGCTACCGGCGGATCCTCTCGTGGCACGCGTCCACCGGCGTGTGGCTCGTGGCGGGGGCGCTGTTCCTGTCCGCCACGGGCATCACGTGGTCGCAGCTCGGCGGGCAGAACGTGACGGACCTCCGGGCGGCGCTGAGCTGGCAGACGCCCGCCCTCACGACCGCGACCGGGACCGCGGGTGGCGGCGCGGCGTCCGCGGATCCGCACGCCGGCCATCACGCGACCCCCGTGCCGTCCGCACCCACCGCGGCGGACCCCGCGACCTTCGACGCGGTCCTCCGCGTCGCCCAGGGCGTGAACGTGGACACGGGCCTGGTCGAGATCAAGCCCCCCGCGGAGGCCGGGACGGCGTGGACGGTGAGCGAGATCCAGCGCAGCTTCCCGACCGAGGTCGACCAGGTCGCCGTCGACGGCAGCACGCTCCAGGTGGTGGGCCGCACCGACTTCGCGGACTACCCGCTCCCCGCGAAGCTCGCGCGCTGGGGGATCGACACGCACCAGGGGACCATGTTCGGGCTGGCCAACCAGCTGCTCCTCGCGGTGACCGCGCTCGGCATCGCCGCCATGGTCGTCTTCGGGTACCTCATGTGGTGGAGGCGCCGGCCCGGCGCCGCGCGTCCCGGCCGTCCCGCGCCGGCGGGCGCGCTCGTGCGCGCACCGTGGTGGGGGCTCGCGGCCGTCGTCGCGGTCGGCGTCGGCGTGGGGCTCTTCCTGCCGCTCGTCGGGATCCCGCTGGTCGGCTTCGTGCTGCTCGACGCGCTCATCACCGCGGCACGGGCGCACCGGGGGTCCGACCCCGCGCCCGCGGCCTGATCGCGGCCGGTCCCGGTCGTCCGCGCGTCAGCGGACGGCCGGCGCCGGCCCCGTCGACGCCGCCACGTGCAGCCGGCAGGGCAGGAGGGCGTGCGGCAGCTCCGTGGCCGTGCCGTCCAGGCGGGCGAGGAGCAGCTCGACCGCGAGCCGCCCGAGCTCGGGGCCGGGCGCGTCCATCGTGCTGAGGGCGGGCTCCACCAGCGCGCCCACCTCGGTGGACGTGGCCATCGACAGGATCGACACGTCCTCCGGCACGCGGCGCCCGGCGTCGTCGAGCCCGGAGATGAGGCCGCGCGCGGCCTGGTCGTTGAGGATCATGACCGCCGTGATCCCCGGATCCGCGGCCATCAGCTCGCCCGCCGCCCGGCGTCCGCCCACCGGCGTGGGGGCGCAGCGCACCACCGCGGCATCGAGCCCGCGCGCGGAGGTCTCCGCGCGGAAGGCCGCCTCGGTGCGCGTGGTGGGCCCGTAGCCGCGGAGCGGCCCGCTCTCCAGGTCCTCGACCATGAGGCCGAACCGGCGGTGCCCGAGCGACTGCAGGTGGTCGAGCCCCTCGGCGACGGTGCGCTCGAAGTCCATGTCGACGAAGGGCAGCTCGCGGATGTCGGCGGTGCGCCCGATGGAGACGAACGGCACGTCGAGCGCGGCGAGCTCCCGGATGCGGGCGTCGTCCATGCGCACCTCCATCACGATGACGCCGTCGACGAGCCGCCCGCTGACCAGGTCGGACACGTCGTCGGGCGACGTGCCGGTGGGCCAGAGCACCAGGTGGTAGCCGAGCTCGGAGGCGCGCGTGGCCGCGTTCATGAAGATCTCGAGGGCGATGCGGCTGAGCCGCTGCACGTCGGCGGGGAAGAGCAGCGCGATGATGCGGGTGCGCTTGCTGGCGAGCGCGCGGGCCACGACGTTGTTGCGGTAGCCGAGCTCCTGCATCGCCGCGGTGACGGCCCGGCGGGTGGGCTCGGACACGGCCTTGGTGCCGTTGACGACGAAGGAGACCGTGGCGATCGAGACCCCCGCGCGTGCGGCGACCTCGCGCATGG
This sequence comes from Clavibacter michiganensis, assembly GCA_002150995.1. Lineage (GTDB taxonomy): Bacteria > Actinomycetota > Actinomycetes > Actinomycetales > Microbacteriaceae > Clavibacter > Clavibacter michiganensis_K. Next base: position 168,476 of record MDHJ01000001.1, read on the forward strand.
TCGGGATGGCGGCTCCTCGCGGTCGGGCGGCGCCCGGCGGGCGCGACCTCAGCGTATAGCGGGGACGGCCACGGGGAGCGGGACGACGGCCTCACGTCGGCGGGAGGTGCGGATCAGCACGAGCGTGATCGCGCACACCACCGCCGTCAGTCCGAGCACGTACGCGGCGACCATGCCGTACCCGCTGGGCGACGACGCCGGGTCGAGGAACCCGTACGGGTAGTAGGTGGCCGACCCGTGGACCTGGTCGCCCGTGACGGGCCCCCGGAGGAGCGTGACGAGCACCCACGCGAGCGGGAACAGGACCACGCGCCCGAGCGCACCGGCGCGGAGCGGTCGGCGGTCCGGCGCCACGAGCCAGTCGAGCAGCACGATGGCGGGGACGGCCACGTGCACGATCTGGTTGGCCCAGTCGAGCTCGAGCTCGGGCGGGCCGGGCTGGCCCCGGAGGAGCACGTTCCACACGATGCCCGTGATGAGGAGGTACACGGTGGTCGCGAGCCGCAGCGTGACCCATGCGGTGCTGGGATCGGCGACCCGGCCGCGCAGGAGGCGCACGCCGCCGACGACCAGGACGACCATGCCGAGGAGGTTCGACTCGATGGTGAAGAACAGGAGGAAGTCGAGCGACTTGCCGGCGATGCCGGTGACGCCGAGCCCCTGCCAGTAGGCGAGGTTGACGAGGTACTGGGCCACGACGCCCACGAGGGCGGCGACCGCGGTCGCGAGGCGGACGAGGGCGAGGAGGAGGATGCGCACGGGAGACGACGTTCCCATGCGCCCGTCCACCCGTGCGTCCCACTGTCCACGGGGACGGGTGCCCGCGTGCTCGGGTGCCCGCGTCGCGGTGCGGGGGCTCCCGCCCGCACCGGCTCCCGCGCGCGGTGGCTCGCGCAGGCGGCGGCCCCTGTCAGGCGCGGCCCGGTCCGGTCGCGCGGCGGGCGTCCCGTGCCCGCCGGCAGGCCTCCTCGACGCTCCGGGCGTGCGCATCCGGCGCGACCGCGGCCGCGAGGCGGGCCGCGGCGCGCGCGGGGGCGTCGAGCTGGCCCCGGTCCGCGGCGAGACGCAGGATCGTCGCGGCGAGCCCCTCCGCGTCCGGGCCGTCCGCCGGCAGCGCGGCGTCCCCGAACTCGGCCGCGAGGACCGGGTCGCTGACGATCACCGGCCGGTGCTCCGCGAAGGCCTCCATCGCGATCATGGGCTGGTTGTCGAAGCCGTGGGAGGTGACCACGGCGGCGTGCGCCGCGCGGAGGAGCGCGGCGACCTCGGCGGTCGACAGGCGACCGTGCACCGTGACGCCGGGCGGGACGGCGGTCCGCGGGTGCCCGCCCGCGACGTCGAGGTGGACGGCGTCCGGCCCCCGGCGCTCGCCGACCAGGGCCACGGCCCGCAGCATCACGTCGAGCCGCTTCTCCGGCGCGAACCGGGCCGCCCACACCAGCCGCAGCGCACGGGAGGCGGGGAGCGCGGCGGACGCCCGCGCGCCGTGCAGCTGGTGTTCGACAGCACCTCGACGGCGCCGAGGCCCGCGCGGCGGAGCGCGGCGGCCTGGTGCGCGGACGGGGAGAGGACGACGTCGGCCTCGCGGCACGCGGCGAGCGTCATGCCCCGGAGGGCGCTGTCGAGGCGGCGCGGGGAGAGGCGCACGCGCGGGTCCGGCAGCCCGGTCATCGCGTGATGGACCGCCGTCACGGCCGGTGCCAGGAAGCCGCCCCACGCCGGTCCGCGCAGGAAGAACGTGTGCACGGTGTGCAGCGTCGGGATGCCGCGCTCCCGTCCGAGGCGCAGCGCGGTCGCGGCGAGGCCGTGCTCGGAGTGCGTGAGGACGAGGTCGGTCCCGGCCTCGTCCATCAGCGCGGCGAGGTCGCGCCGCGTGACGGCGTCGGCGCGGATGAGCGGCAGCCCCAGCAGCGGCACCGGCACGGAGGGCGCGACGTCGTGGAGCGTCACGCCGGTGCCGCGCAGCGCGAGGACCGAGCTCGCGTCGGGGGCTGCGACCGTGACCGCGTGCCCGGCGCGCGCGAGCGCGAGCGCCTGCTGGACGACGGCCGTCTGCGCGCCGCCGAGGTAGGAGAAGGCGTAGTCCATCACGAGGAGGGGGTGGAGGGTGCTCACCGCGTGACGCTATCCGTCCGGGTCGGCGCGCGGATCCGGCCTGGGGATGCAGCCGCGGGCTCGGGAGGGATCGCGCGCGCGGAGGGCGGATGCGGTATCGCGCCCGCCGGTCAGGCGCGGGGCTCGTCGCCGGGCTCGGCGCGGTCCCGCGCCCGCCGCAGGACGGCGACGACGATGGCGAGCGGCTTCATCCACGCCACCTCGCCGAACCGGTAGTCCTGGGCGCGGGCGAGCCGGTCCGCGAGGTCCGGGCGCAGCCCGCGCAGGATGCGGCGCGCCTCCTCGGCGTGCACGGGATCCGAGACGATGCGGATGGTGTCGGCGTGCTCGACGAGCGGGATCGCGTTCGCCACGTTCTCGCGGGTGCTCCGGCTCGTCTCGTCGAGCGCGACGGGGCCGGCGTAGCCCAGCCCCTCGCGGGCGTACCGGGCGAGGATCCGGGCCTCGGGCTCGTCGCCCCGGACGGATCCGCCGCACAGGACGAGCACCGTCGACGCGGCCCGCGGGTCCATGGAGCGCAGCGCCGCGCGCACGCGGTACCGGTTGACGCGGTTCGCCCGCGGCCCGGCATCGCCGAAGCCCAGCACCACCACCGCCTCGCGGCCCACCTCGCGGCGCGGGCGGCCGAGCCCGCGCGTGCTCGCGAGCCGGTGGATCCCCTCGCTCGCGAGGAGCAGCGCCGCGAGGGCGGCGAGGAGCGCGGCATGCACGGCGACGACGATCCGGCGGGTCGGCATGCGCCCAGGCTACGGGGCGGACGCCGGCGGGGAGGGGCGTGACCGGCATCGACCGGCACCGGGTCCGTCAGCCGGAGGAGCGCGCGGCCTTCACGAAGGCGACGACCGCGTTGGCGTGCCCGTGGCCGAGGCCGTGCTCCGCCTTCAGCCACGCCACGACCTGCATGTGCGGCTCCTGGTCGAGACGGCCGTCGGCGAGGTCGATCCAGTGCTGGACGGGCTGCCCGTACGTCCGCTCGATGCTCGGGAAGTAGGAGGCGGGCCCGCGGGCCCCCTGCCCGTCGGCGGGCGGGGGCGGGGCGACGATGCCGTGCGCGTTCATGATGCGACGGTACCGGCTCGCGCTCCCGCGGCCACGGGCGGCGGCGTCGCGCGCCACGCTCCCTCCCGCCGCTGTCAAGGGGGCGGCGCCGTCGGTCCGTCGGGCTTAGGGTCGGAGTCACAGCGTGCACGCCCGCCCGGACCCCGTGGGCCGCTCGTCAGGTACGTCGGGCCTTCCCCGGCGCCGGAACCCGGGGGTCACATGGACAGCGTCACCAGCATCCGCATCGACGGACATCCGTTCCAGCTCGCCGACGGCGAGGACGTCGCCGAGCTCAAGTCGCGCATCGTCGCCGCCGTCACCGACGGGTCGCGGTTCGTCGACTTCTCCACCGCGTCGCAGGGGTCGGTGTCCGTCCTCGTGACGCCCCGCTCCGTGGTCCGCTTCGAGGTGCGCGAGCGCGTCGAGCAGGAGCTCGCGGCGTTCGACGACGACGCGTCCGTCGGGGACGCGGACGTGGACCTGTACCGCTTCGGCTGATCGCCGCGCCGACCGGGAGCCCGGGACGGCGCGGATCCTGCGCCGTCCCGGGTCGCGCTCGCGTGCTCGCCGGGGTGCGTGCGGCACCGGTCGCGTGGCACGGCCGCACCGGGGTGCGGCGTGTCCGGGTCCGGCTCCGCGGCGGCCCGCTCGGGGCTCCGCACGCCCAGGGTACGGAGGCGGCGCGATCCGACGCCATGTTCCCGGTGACCCCTTGACTCCGGGCCTGCGCTCGTGGCAGGGGCGTCGAGGGCCCTCCGGCTCCCGGCACGGCCGTGGTTCAATGGGGCGTCCTCCTCCGGGAGGGGCCTCCCGCGGGAGGCGCGGCGGTGGGGCTCGCCGTCCCCGGACCTCGACATCCCCGTCGACGACGGTCCCTGTCCCACGGTGCCGCGATGCCCTCCGAGAGGGGAGACCCATGACCGCCTCTCGTCCATCCCCCCGCCCCGGCGGCGGGCACGCCGACACGGCGGATCCGGGGCGTCCGGTGCACCTGCGCTGGTCCTCGCTCGGGCTCGTCGCGCTCGGCGGCGCCGTGGGCACGGGCATCCGCGAGGCGCTCGCCCTCACCTGGCCGGCACCCGCCGGCGGCATCCCCGTGACGATCCTCCTGATCAACGTCGTCGGCGCCTTCGCGCTCGGCGCCCTGCTGGAGCGGCTCGCGCGGCGGGGGCCCGACGAGGGACGCCGCCGGGCGGTCCGCCTCCTCGTGGGGACGGGCGTCCTCGGCGGCTTCACCACCTACGGCTCGCTCGCCACGGACGCCGCCGTGCTCGCGGGGCCCGCGCTCGGCACGGCGCTCGCGTACGCGGGGCTCACCCTCGTCGCGGGCGCGACGGCGTCCGTCGCCGGGATCGCGGTGGGTGCGGCCCTGCACCGGCGCACCGCTGCCGGGCGCGACGCTGCCGGCCGCGAGGCCGGCGGCCGCGACGCTACCGGCCGCGACGCGGAGGCCGCGTCGTGACCGGCCCGCTCGTGTTCGCGCTGATCTGCGTCGCCGGCGGCGTCGGATCCGCCCTGCGCCTGCTCCTCGACGGCCTCGTCCGCGGTCGAGTGCGGACGGCGTACCCGGTGGGGACCACGGTCGTCAACGTCACGGGATCGCTCGGGCTCGGCCTCCTCACCGGCGCGGCCGCGCAGGCCGGCCTCCCGCACGACCTCCTGCTCATCCTCGGCGGCGGGCTGATGGGCGGATACACGACCTTCAGCACCGCGAGCGTCGAGACGGTGCGCCTCGCGCAGGCGGGCCGTCCGGTCGCGGCCCTCGCGAACGGCCTCGGGATGCTCCTCGCCTCGATCGCCGCCGCGGGCCTCGGCCTCGTGGTGGGCGCGGCGCTGTGATCGCGCCGTCGGCCGCGGCCGAGCCCCTCTGGACCACGACCGGACGGCGCGACCTGCACCGCGGGCGCGTCGTCCTCGTCGAGCAGGACGTGCTGCTGCCGGACGGCAGCGCGTCGCGCTACGAGGTGGACGAGAGCGTGCCGTTCGCGGTGGCGACCCTCGTGGTCGACGGGGACGAGGTCGTGCTCTCGCGGCAGTACCGGCACCCGCTCGGGCGGTGGATCCTCGACCTCCCCGGCGGCGCGGGCGACGCCGGCGAGCGGCCCGAGGACGCCGCCCGTCGCGAGCTCGAGGAGGAGCTGGGCCTCGTCGCGCCCGACCTCCGGCACCTGCGCACCTACGCCGTGAACCCGGGCCGGGCGTCGTGGCTCGTGCACGTGTTCGCGTGCACGGCTCCCACCACCGCGGGCGCGGCCGACCGCTCCGACCCGTCCGAGCAGGTGCGCCTCGTGCGCATGCCCGTGGCGGAGCTGGACGCGCTCATCGCCGCGGGCGGCGTGGAGGACCCGACCCTGCTGATCGCGCGCGCGGCGGCCGCGGAGCAGGGCCTCCTGCCGCCGGTCGGGGCGGTCCGCGGCGGCTGAGCCCCGGCAGACGGCCGGCCGCCGTCGACGCGTCAGGCGCGCAGGGCGTAGGTGAGCAGCGCGTTCCCCGCGCTCGTGATCTCGGAGCGGAGGAGCGTCAGGCGCGTGGTCGGGTCGTCGGGCGCGAACAGGCGGCGGCCGGATCCCGCGACGACCGGGTGCGTCATGAGCGTCAGCTCGTCGAGCACCCCCGCGAACAGCAGCTGCCGGGTGAGCGAGATCGTGGCGAACAGGGACATGTCGCCGCCGTCCGTGCGCTTGAGGGCGGTCAGGGCCTCGACGACGTCGCCCTCGATGAGCGTCGCGTTCCAGCCGAGATCGCCCGTGAGGGTCCGTGAGGCGACGAGCTTCTCGATGGGGTTGATGAACGCGCCGAACGCGTCGTCCGCGGGTGCCGACGGCCAGTACGACGACCACTCCTCGTAGCCGTGCCGGCCGAGCACGGCCGTGGTCACGGTGCTCATCAGCCGTCCCATGCCGGCGCCGAGCTCGGCGTCGAAGCTGTCGAACTGGAACCGGTCCGGCGACTCCACGACGCCGTCGACGGACATGAACAGACCTGCGGTGAGCTTGCGCACGGGCTCCTCCTCGAGCTTCGGGGTGCTCCACATCATCCGGCCTCACCCGCCGCACGTCGAGGCCGTCGCCGCGGGACGGTTTCCGGTTAACCGCTTTACACGACCCCGCAACCGGTGTTAGCGTCGCCGCCATCGGGTGCGCGACGACGCCTCCCGGATGCGCGCGGAGCTGGCGGATCAGGGTGTCGTCGACGCCCGGACCCCCGCCACCTCAAGGAAGAGACCACGCGATGTCCCCTCGATCCACCGCCCGCCGCCGCCTCGTCGGCGCCGCCGCCCTCGCGGCCGCCTTCCCCCTCGTCCTCGCCGGCTGCTCCGGCGGCGGCGGTGGCGGATCCTCCTCGGGCGGCAGCCCCTCGGAGATCACCGTCACCGACTACTACAACGAGGGCAACGACAACGAGGTGATCGGCGAGACGCTCACGAAGTGCGGCGAGTCGCTCGACGTCACCATCAAGCGCACCTCCATCCCGGGCTCGAGCCTCATCCAGAAGGTGCTGCAGCAGGCGTCCTCCAAGACGCTCCCCGACGTGCTCATGCTCGACAACCCCGACCTGCAGCAGATCGCCGCGACCGGCGCGCTCGCCCCGCTCGAGGACTTCGGGATCTCCACCGACGGCTACGCGCAGGGCGTGGTGGACGCCGGCACCTACGAGGGGAAGACCTACGGCCTCGCGCCCACCGTCAACACCATCGCGCTCTTCTACAACACGCAGATGCTGGCCGACGCCGGCATCCAGCCGCCCACCACGTGGGACGAGCTGAAGACCGCGTCCGCCGCGCTCACCGAGGGCGACCGCTACGGCATCGCCATGGACGCCAACGCCACCTACGAGGGCACCTGGCAGTTCCTGCCCTTCATGTGGTCCAACGGCGGCGACGAGAAGGACATCGCGACGCCCGAGACCGCGGAGGCCCTGCAGCTCTGGACCGACCTGGTGAAGGACGGCTCGGCCTCGCAGAGCGTCGTCAACTGGACCCAGGCCGACGTCAACGACCAGTTCATGGCCGGCAAGACGGCGATGATGGTCAACGGACCGTGGCAGATCCCGGCCCTCACCGAGTCGGGCGTCGACTACGGCATCGCCACCATCCCCGCGCCCGAGGCGGGCGGCACGTCCGTCGCCCCGCTCGGCGGCGAGGTGTGGACCGTCCCGCAGACGGGCGACGCGGCCAAGCAGGCGATCGCCGCGAAGGTCGTCGAGTGCCTCAACAGCGACGAGAACCAGCTCGACATGGCCACCAAGCGGTTCACCATCCCGTCCAAGACCGCGGTCGCCACGCGGTTCGGCGAGCAGGTGCCCGAGGAGCAGGTGTTCGTCGACCTCGTCGCCGACGCCCGCGCCCGCACCGGCGAGCTGGGCGAGGAGTGGCCGAAGGCCGCCACCAAGATCTACACGGCCGTGCAGTCGGCGCTGACCGGCCAGTCCTCGCCGGAGGACGCGCTGAAGAACGCCGAGCAGGGCTGATGGCGACGACCGCCGTCCCGGCCCGTCCCGCCGCCACGGCGGCCGGGCGGGACCGGGGCGCCGGTGCCGCGGCCGACGCGCCGCGGCCCGTGCGCCGCCGACCCCGCTTCAGGTGGGAGCGCTTCTTCCAGGCGATGTTCCTGGTGCCGGCGGTCGTCTACCTCGTGCTCTTCTTCGGCTTCCCCGTCGTGAAGAACGTCGTCATGAGCTTCCAGGAGTACACGACGACCACGTTCTACACGGGCGAGGCGCCGTGGGTCGGGTTCGCGAACTACGCGTCCGTGATCTCCTCGGGGATCTTCTCGACCGCGCTCCTCAACACGTTCCTCTTCACCGCGGGCTCGATCCTCGGCCAGTTCGTCATCGGGCTCGTGCTCGCGCTGTTCTTCCGTCGGTCGTTCCCGCTCAACGGGCTGCTCCGGGCGCTCCTGCTCCTGCCGTGGCTCCTGCCGCTCATCGTGTCCAGCGCGGTGTGGAAGTGGATCCTCGACCAGGACTCCGGCGTGCTCAACCAGTTCCTGCTCGGCGCGGGCGTCGTGCAGGACCCGGTGCCGTGGCTCACGAGCCCCGCGTTCGCGCTCATCACGGTGATCGCCGTGAACGTGTGGATCGGGATCCCGTTCAACACGACGATCCTCTACGGCGGCCTGCAGGACATCCCGCCGGAGCTGTACGAGGCGGGCTCCCTCGACGGGGCGACCGGCTGGCGCGGCTTCCGGTACATCACCTGGCCGCTGCTGCGGCCCGTGGTCGGCGTGGTGCTCGTGCTCGGCGTCGTCTACACGATCAAGGTGCTCGACATCATCCTCGGGCTCACGAACGGCGGGCCCGCGAACGCGACGCAGACCATCGCGACGCAGTCGTACACGCTCTCGTTCCAGCAGTTCGACTTCGGGTCGGGCGCCGCCCTCAGCAACATCCTCATCGCCATCTCGGCGGTGTTCGCGGTGGTCTACCTCCGCGCGAACAGGAAGGCCGTCGATGAGTGACACCGTCGTCCCCGTCCGCCCCCGCGGGCGGACCCGCGGGCCGCTGCCGCAGCCCGTCGGATCCCGGCGGCCGCGCGCCGACCGCAGCTGGATCTCCACGGTCGTCGGCATCGCGATCCTCGCCCTGATGCTGTTCCCCGTCTACTGGATGATCAACATCTCCCTGCAGCCGGCCGGCCCCGCCATCGAGGCCGCCTGGTTCCCGTTCGAGGCGCAGTTCGAGGGCTACGCGACGGCGCTCCGCGAGCAGGGGCAGGCGCTCGGCACGAGCCTCGTGATCGCCCTCGGCAGCGTGGTGCTCAGCCTCGCCATCGCCACCCCGGCGGCGTACGCGCTGGCCCAGTTCCGGTTCCGCTGGATCAACGCCGTGCTGTTCGGGATCCTCATCTCGCAGATGATCCCCGGCATCGTCGTCGCCAACGCGCTGTACGCCGCGTACAACGACGTGGGGCTGCTCAACTCGATCCCGGGCCTGATCCTCGCGGACTCCACCGCGGGCATCCCGTTCGCGATCCTCATCATGCGGGCGTTCATGGCGAACATCCCGCCGTCGATCATCGAGGCGGCCAAGGTGGACGGCGCCGGGAACTTCCGGGCGTTCCGCTCCATCGTGCTGCCGGTGAGCCTGAACGCGGTGATCACGGCCGGGCTCTTCACGTTCCTGTTCACGTGGAGCGACTTCCTGTTCGCGCTGACGCTCACCACCACCGACGACGTGCGCCCCATCACCCTCGGGATCTACCAGTACATCGGCACGTACACCGCCGACTGGAGCACGGTGATGGCGACGGCCGTGCTCGCCTCGCTCCCCGCGATCGTGCTGCTCCTCGCGGCGCAGCGCTTCATCGCGGCCGGCGCGACCGGCGGCGCCGTCAAGTGACCGGCCTCCCGCGGCAGCGCGCCCCCGACGGCGCGCGCCCCTCCCGACCCTCCGCACGACACCTCCGAGAGAGAGACACCATGACCGACACCCCCACCCCCCTCCGCGTCACCGTCTGGGGCGAGAACCGCCACGAGCGGATCGAGCAGCACGTGCAGGAGCGCTACCCCACGGGCATGCACGGCGCCGTCGCCGAGGGCGTGCAGGAGAACCTGCCCGAGGCCGTCGTGGAGGTCGCGACCATGGACCAGCCCGAGCACGGCCTCACCGAGGAGCTGCTCGCCCGCACGGACGTCCTCACCTGGTGGGGCCATGCCGCCCACGCGGAGGTGGAGGACGAGATCGTCGAGCGCGTGCACCGCCACGTGCTCGCGGGCATGGGCCTCATCGTGCTGCACTCCGGGCACTGGTCGAAGATCTTCACGAAGCTCATGGGCACCACGTGCACCCTCCGCTGGCGCAGCGAGCACGACCGCGAGCTGGTGTGGACCGTGAACCCGCAGCACCCCATCACCCGCGGCGTCCCGAACCCGATCGTCATCGACGAGCAGGAGATGTACGGCGAGTACTTCGACGTGCCCACGCCCGACGAGCTCGTGTTCATCTCGGGCTTCACCGGCGGCGAGGTGTTCCGCAGCGGCATGACGTACCGCCGCGGCTTCGGCCGGATCTTCTTCTTCTCGCCCGGCGACCAGGACTTCCCCGTGTACCACCACACCGACGTCCGCCGGGTGATCGCGAACGCCTGCGAGTGGGCGCGCCCCGACCGCGAGCGCGAGACGCCCACGCTGCTGCGCTACGAGCAGGGCGAGTTCTTCCAGGGCGCCGACTACGCCGGGGCGCTGGAGCGATGACGGACACCGCCCGGCGCACGTCCGCGGACGCGCCCGCCCACCGGGTCGTCGCGCCCTCGGACGGCGCCCGCCTGCGCGTCGTGCAGGTCGGCGCCGGCGGCATGGGGCAGGCGTGGCTGCGCACCATCGCGGAGGATCCCGACGTCGAGCTCGTCGGCGTCGTCGACCTCGATCAGGCGGCCGCCCGCGCGGGCGCATCGGCCCACGGCGCGTCCGCGGAGGCGTCCACCGACCTCGGCGAGCTCATCGAGCGGGTGCGCCCGGACGCGGTGATCGACGTCACCATCCCCCGCGCCCACCACCCCGTCACCACTCAGGCGCTCTTCGCGGGCCTGCCGGTGCTCGGCGAGAAGCCCGTGGCGCTGACGGTCGCGGAGGGGCTGTCGCTCGCGGCGGCCGCGGAGGTAACCGGCGAGCTGTTCATGGTGAGCCAGTCGCGTCGGTACAACGACCACCTCGTCGCCCTCAAGCGCCGGGCCGCGGACCTCGGCGGCGTCGGCATCGTCACCACGGAGTTCTTCAAGGCGCCGCGCTTCGGCGGCTTCCGCGAGGAGATGGACGACGTGCTCCTCCTCGACATGGCGGTGCACCAGTTCGACGCCGTCCGGTACCTGCTCGACGCGGATCCGGTGAGCGTCTACTGCGAGTCGTACAACCCCGCCTGGAGCTGGTACGCGGGAGATGCCGGGGCCACCGCCGTCTTCACCTTCGAGGGCGGGGTCCGGTACGTCTACACCGGCAGCTGGTGCAGCCCCGGCGCGGAGACGTCGTGGAACGGGTCCTGGCGGCTGAGCGGCGCCCACGGCACCGCCCTCTGGGACGGCGACCACGAGCCCACGAGCGAGATCACGGAGGCGCCCGACGGTCCGCCCGCGGAGCCGGAGGCCGCCGACCCGGTGGGCGTGGAGATCGCCGGGTCGCTGCGCGCCTTCGTCCGCGCGCTCCGCACGGGCGAGCGGCCGCACGGCGAGGTGCACGGCAACGTCATGAGCCTCGCCATGGTGGAGGCCGCGATCGAGTCGAAGGACACGGGTGCGCGCCTCGACATCGACGACGTGCTCGACCGCGCGTACGCCACCGCGCTCGCCGACGAGCGGCGCGACGACGTGCGCGCGCAGCTCGAGGAGTGGCGTGAGCGGGGAGTGCGGGAGGCGCTCCAGGGGCCGCCGGCGTCGGAGGCCCTCGTGGGCGCCGCGGCCGTCGCCCGCCCGGCCGCCGCCGGGTAGCCTCGTCGGGTGGGGATCCAGTGACCGGGCTCGAGCCGGACGACGCCGTGGGCGCGTCCGCGACGGGCGCACCGGTCCCGGACCCCGCCCGGGCCGTCCCGCTCGCCCCCGACCCGCGCTCCCGCGAGCTCCCGCCCGGCGGCGACGCCCGCTCGCGCGGCACCACCCCGGACCACGTGCGCCGCTCCAACCTCGCGACCGTGCTCCAGATCGTCCACGAGACCGGACCCGCCTCCCGTTCGGAGCTGACCCGCGAGACGGGCCTCAACCGCTCCACCATCGCGGCGCTCGTCGGCGAGCTGCAGGACCTCGGCCTCGTCGTCGAGTCCGAGCCGCCCGGCACCAACCGCGTCGGCCGGCCGAGCCCCATCGTCTCCGCCGAGCCGGGCGTGGTCGTCTTCGCCGTGAACCCCGAGATCGACGCCGTCACCGTGGGCCTCGTCGGGCTCGACGGCACGGTGCAGCGGCGCCTCCGCCGCGACACCGACGGGATCCCCACCGCCGCCGAGGCCGCCCGCCTCGCGGCCGGCATCATCGCGGAGCTGCGGGCCGACCTCCGCGCGTCCCGGCCCGGCGCGCGCGTCCTCGGCGTCGGCGTCGCCGTCCCCGGGCTCGTGCGCTTCGACGGCGGGCTGGTGCGCCTCGCGCCGCACCTCGGCTGGGTCGACGAGCCGTTCGCGGCGCTCCTCGCGGACGCGACCGGGCTGCCGGCGCTCGCCGCCAACGACGCGAGCCTCGCGGCCGTCGCGGAGGGGCGGTTCGGATCCGGCCGCGACGTCGACGACCTCGTCTACCTCAACGGCGGCGCGAGCGGCGTCGGCGGGGGAGTGCTCATCGGCCGCCGTCCGTTCGGCGGCGCGGAGGGCTACGGCGGCGAGCTCGGCCACACGCTCGTGGACTCGGCCGGCGAGCTGTGCCACTGCGGCGCGGTCGGCTGCCTGGAGACGACCGTCGGCCAGGACGCCCTGCTCGAGGTCACCGGGCTCCCGCGCTCGCGCGCCGACGAGCTGGGCGACGTGCTCGCGGCGGCGCTCGCGGCCGGCGACCCGGCGGTCACCGCGGAGGTCGAGCGTCAGATCGACAACCTCGCCGTGGCGCTCCGCAACGTGGTCAACATCTTCAACCCGTCGCTCGTGGTGCTCGGCGGCTTCCTCGGGTCGCTGCACGCGGCCGATCCCGACCGGATCCTCGCCCGCGCGACCGCCCAGGCGCTCCCCGGCGCCCGCGAGGCACTCCGCATCCGCCGCGCGGCCCTCGGCCCCGACCGGCTCATGATCGGCGCGGCCGAGCTGGCCTTCGCGCGCGTGCTGGTGGATCCCTCGGGCGTGATGCGCGCCGCCGTCGCCGACCCCGAGCGCACCACCGCATGAGGATCCGCCCGCGCGCGCTCTGGGGCGCCGCCGCCGTCGTGCTGCTCGCGCTCGGGGTGCTCGCGGTCGGCGTCTGGTCGGGCGGCTGCCGCGACTACGCGGGCATCCCCGGCGAGTGCTGGGCGGAGCCGAGCCTCGGCTGGCCCGGGGCGGTGCTCGCCGCCGTGGTGTGCGCGTCCGCCGCGGCGCTCTGCATCCGGCGGGCCACCCGGAGCACCCCGCGACGACCCGGCTCCTGAGCCGCCGCTCCTCCGGGCGCGGCGGCTGCTGCTGCTGCCGCGGAGGTGCGCGGATCCGGATGCGGTCGAGCGAGCGTCAGGCGGAGGCGGCGCCCAGGCGGTCGACGAAGCGGTGCAGGGTGTCGCGGAGTCCGGTCAGCTCGGCGACCGACATGCCGGTCCTCGTGGCGACCCGTCCGGGCACGTGCTCGGCCTCCGCGCGCAGCGCCCGCCCGTCGTCGGTGAGCGTGACGAGCACCACCCGCTCGTCCTCCTCGCTCCGCGCGCGCCGCACCAGCCCGGCGCCCTGGAGGCGCTTGAGCAGCGGCGTGAGGGTCGCGGGCTCCAGCTGCAGGGCGGATCCGAGGTCGGAGATCGACCGGCCGTCGCGCTCCCACAGGGCGAGCATGACGAGGTACTGCGGATGGGTGAGCCCGAGCGGCTCGAGGATCGGGCGGTAGATCGACACGACGGTGCGCGCGGCGAGGACGGCGGCGAAGCAGACCTGGCTCTCGAGCGCGAGGGGGTCGGTGCTCATGCGCGTCCCGCTTCCTGTCCCGGCAGCCTCCGGCGACGAGCGCCGGAATACCGCGTACACTGAATACTATGACACGCGGTAAAGGTGAGGGCGACGGCCGGGCACGCGGCTTCGGCGCGGCGGTCGAGCGGTTCAACGAGCGGCTGCGACCGTACCTCGGAGCGCCGCCCCTCGGGCCCTACACCGACGACCCGGTGCCCGAGCCGCAGTCCCGGCTCTGCCCCATGTGCGGGAAGCCGATGCCCGACCACGACATCGACCGCTCGGGCCCCGGACGCAGGTGCGCTGCCCGGTCTGACGCCGGCGTGGCAGGGCGTGCCCGGACCTGGCGGGCCGAGGCGGCGCAGGGCAGGAACGCGATTCCGCGGGGGCGGCGCGAGACGCCGAGACGCCGAGACGCCGAGACGCCGAGACGCCGAGACGCCGAGACGCCGAGACGCCGAGACGCCGAGACGCCGAGACGCCGAGACGGCGACCGGGTGCCGGTCGCCGTCTCGTCATGGTCGTGCGGGTGCGGTCGGGTCAGCGGACGCTCTCGGAGACGCTGAGGCTGGCGCGCTGCGGGGCGGGGAACGCGAAGTGCGCGTAGCGCTGGTCCTGGTCGACGAACGTCTTGAGGAACGCGATCGACGCGCTCAGGATGTCCACGTTCTTGTGCTGGGGCGCCTCGTGCGTGGCGCCGGCCAGTTCGATGTACTGGCGCGGCGTCGTCTTCGGGAGGTGGTCGTAGTAGCTCCGGCCGAAGGTCGCGGGGACCGCGAGGTCGTCCGCCTGCCCCGTGATGATGAGCGTCGGCGTCGTGATGGAGCCCGCGGCGGGCAGGTCGGTGCTGCTCAGGTCGTCGTTCCCGTAGTAGGGCGTGAACGCGAGCACGGCCTTCAGCTCCGGATGCGTGGTCGCGAGCTTCAGGGCGCCTCCGCCGCCCATGGAGTAGCCGGCGACGGCGATGCGCGACGGGTCGAGGCGGCCCTTCAGCACGGGTGCCTCCTTGAGGTAGTCGACGGCGGCGCCGATCTGGTCGGCACGGGCGTTCGGGAAGTCCGACGGGTCGAGCGTGTCCATGTTGAGCACGATGAAGCCCTGCGAGGCGAGCGCCGGGCCGTACCAGCCGACGCTGTCCTTGAGGCCGGTGAATCCCGGCGCCAGGACCACCGCGCCCACGGTCTTCCCCTGCGTGTTGGTGGGGTAGAAGATCGTGCCGCCGCCGAACCCGGTGACGTCCGTGGGGAGGACGCGCGTCTTGTGCGCCTTCTCGGGACCCGTCATCGAGGAGATGCTGGCGAGCGTGGGATCGGGGTTGCGGGGGTGGCCGGACGTCGCGGCCTGTGCCGGAGCCTGGAGGCCGAGCGCGGCGACGACGGCGACGGCGGCGACCGTCGTGAATCCGCGGCGGGAGAGGAGCTTCAAGGGGTTTCTTCTGTTCGGGTGGGTGCCGGGGCGGCACGGCGATGCGACGGCGTGGGGCAGCCGTCGGCCATGGGGACGGGCTCGTGATCGGGTCGAGCCGCGGACGGTGCCGGGCTCGTGCCGAGCTCGTCCGGGATGCCGAGGCTAGGTCGCCGAGCGCTCGCCGCGGACCCGGCTGTCCACATGCCCGAGCCGCCCTCTCCGCCTGTGGACACGGGGCACGCCGAACGGCCGGATGCGCATGGCGGGCCGGCCGGGCCTCGCCACCGTCGGTCGGCCGGGCCTCAGCCGCCCGACCGGCGGCTCGTCGGGCGCCGGATCCTGCCCGGCGTCAGGCCGTCGTCGCGACGTCGGCCGCGAAGGACGCGACCCGGGACCCCAGGTCGTCGATGAGCTGCGTCGTCGCCGCATCCGGGTCGAAGCCCAGGTACGGGATGGGCCGGGGCCGCCGCACGTTCGCGCTGCACTCGAAGTCCGTGCAGACGAGCGTGCCGATGGTGTTGCCGTTGCGACCCGCGGCCCCGGCGCGGCGGGCGCTGTAGAAGGAGACCGGGACGGGCAGCCGCACGTCCTGGCACCAGGTGCACTGGGCGCGGGATCGGGGCGCCGTCGCAGCCTGCTGCAGGAGCACGCCGACGAGCCGATCACCCACCGGGACGACGACGTAGCCGCGCTGCGGGGCCTTCGGGTCGCGCCAGCCGAGGTAGTCGAGGCGATCCCAGCGGAGGTCGGCGAAGCCGTCGGGGAGGTGGAGGTCGCGCGCCTCGCGCTGGGACGCGTTGACGAGCGATGCGCGGATGTCGGACTCGGTGAGGGGAGCATGGTGTGCCGTTCGTGAGGGGCCGCGACGGCTGCGCCGCGGCGGAGGGGAGGGAGGGAGCTCGGGTCGGCGGTCGGATCCTCGGGATCGGCTGACGCCGGATCGTGCCGTCCGGGCGGGGACGGCGGCGGGTCCGCGACTACCTGGTGCCGGCGGGCACGCCGCCGACGACCTCCCCACGCCCCGAGGGCGTCGCGCTGCTCGTGTGACTCACGCGGACAGAGTACCCCCGACCGGGGAAACGCGATCCGGAGCGCGGGTCCCGCCGCGGGTCAGGCGCTCGCGCCCGGCCAGACGTAGTCGAGGTCGTCCGGATCCGCGGGGAAGGCCGGCCGGTACAGCTCCGGCGCCTTCGCCAGCAGCTTCGAGCGGTGGGACAGGTGCATGTCCTCGCGGCCCCACCACGGCGGCTGCGGGAACCGCCCCTCGGTGTACGCGGCCAGGTCCTCGGGCACCTCGGCGAGGATCGCGAGGGTCTTCTCGAAGCAGGTGTCGGCGAAGCCGCGCCGGGTCCACTCGGCGCACGTCGCCTCCTGGTACTCCATGAGCGCCGGACGGTAGCCGCGCCACATGCGCGTGACGGGGTGGCTCTGCCAGCCGTAGCCGGGCACGATCAGCGCCTTCATCACCTGGAGCGTCTCCACGCGCTGCTTCCCGAGCCGCTTGTCGTCGAGCACGGCCATGCTCGCCGCGAGGTCCGGGTAGGGGAGGAACGTCTGCACGAGGCCAGTCAACTCCGGTGGGCGGGGCACCGGCTCCCCGCGACTCGACGGCCGACCCGCCTAGGATCGGCGGATGCTCGGAGCCCTCGACCGCCTGGATCCCCCCGCCCGGCGGATCCTCATCGGCGCGCCGGCCGGCACCGGCAAGACCACGCTCGCGCGTCGGCTCCGCGTGCGCACCGGCGTGCCGTACGAGGAGCTCGACGCGCTCTTCCACGGTCCCGGCTGGACCGAGCTGCCCGGCTTCCGCGACGACGTGGCCGCCTTCGCCGCCCGGGACGCGTGGATCACCGAGTGGCAGTACACGACCCAGCTCGGGGACCTGCTGCCGTCGCGCGCGGACACGCTCGTGTGGCTCGACCTGCCCGTGACCGTGCACATGGGGCGCCTGATCCGCCGCACGCTGCACCGCCGCTGGTACCGCGTGCCGCTCTGGCACGGGAACGTGGAGCCACCGCTCCGCACGATCCTCACGGACCCGGCGCACATCATCCGGTGGGGATGGGAGGGCCGGTCGAAGCTGCGGCAGCGGATCGTGCGCGCGGCGATCGCGCACCCGCACCTGCGGATCGTGCGGCTGCGCTCGAGCCGCGAGGTGGACCTGTGGCTGCGCGCGCAGCCGTGCTCGGCCCCGCCGCCGCGGGTCAGTCGCCCGCGGCTCAGCCGCCCGCGGCTTCCGGGTAGAGGTCGGCGCACCACAGCCCGGCGGGATCCGGGCCGTCCATGGTCAGCTGCGGGAACGACTCCAGCTGCGGTGCCGCGGACACCATGTCGCTGCCGTTCACGGCCGACCAGACAGTGCCCGCGAAGTCGTCCCGGGTCGGGTCCTGGTCGGTCGCCCACAGGGCGACCCGGTTCCCGGTCTCGGCGCCCGGCTCCGCGCCGACGGGGCCGATCATCCCGGCGAGCGTCCAGACCTCCTGCTCGGCGTCCCACATCGTCTCGAGGCCGTCGAGCTGCAGGCCCGGGTAGGGGCCGGGATCCGCGGCGATGCTCGCGTTGACGGCCGCGAGCGCCGCGGGTGAGGCATCGACGCAGGTGGTGAAGCCGCCCTCCTCGGCCGCATCCGCGGCGGACGGCGTGGGCGTCGGCGTGGGCGACGGCAGGACGATGGGCGGCTCCTCCGGGTCGAGGCCGCCGAGCGCGCCGCCGGCTCCGCCGAGCGCGGCGCATCCGCCCAGCGCGAGCCCGAGCGCGAGCGCGACCGCGACGGCGCCGGCCGGGGCCGCGCGGTGGTCGATGATCCGTGATGCCCTCATGCCCGGACCCTAGGGCGTCGCGGCGCGCTCCCGGCGGTCTCGGCGCGATCCGCTCCCGGACTGGGGGGATCGGGGCGGGTCGACGGCGACCGGGCCGCGCCGCCGGGACGTGCGCCGCCGGCCACCCGTGCGCCCTCCGTCACCTGGGCCACGGCGGCACCCGCCCCCACGGCGCGACGCCCGCGAGCGTCACCAGCGCGTTCCGCCTGGGGAGGACGCGCACCCGAGGAGGGGTCGCCCGCCTAGCGTCGACCTGCGCGCGCCCGACGCGCGTCCCCTCCGCTCCCGATGGAGCACCCCGACAGGAGCACCGTGGACAAATCGACACGGGCGGCCCTCGCGGTCGTCATCGCGACGGCACTGACCGTGGGAGCCGCCCTCCCCGCCGAGGCCAGCAGCCGGCGCACCGACCACGCGCATGCCGCGGCGCGGACCTCCGCGAGCGCCTCCGCGACGCGTGCGGTCCCCCTCGGCGCCGTCCCGGAGCGGCGCCCGTTCACGGTCCGGGTGACGCCCGGCCCGACCGCCGGATCGGCCGACGGCGCGCGCTTCTCCGGCACCGGGACGCCGGGCGGCCTCGTGGTCGTGCACTACTCGGCGCCGGACCCGGCGACCGGCGCGGCCGTCCGTCGGGTGGCCCACGGCACGGGATCCGTGGGCGCCGACGGCGACTTCTCGTTCACGGCGGACTTCCCGGAGCTGCCCGCCGGTTCGCCGCTCCTCTCCTACCGCGTCGACCTCGTCGTCCCGGCCCGGGCCGCCACCGGCGGCCGCATCGACGGCACGCTGCCGTTGGGCTGACGGCTCCCGGCCGCGCGGCGGGTCGCGCCGCGGGCGATGCCGCGGGCAGCGCCTCGCGTCGCGCCGCGGGTCGCGTCCATGACGAGCACGATCGCGACGCCGGCCCCGCACAGCGCGAAGCCCGCGAGCGTCACCAGCGTGATCCGCTCGCCGAGCAGCAGCGCCCCCGCGGCCGCGGTCGTCGGCGCGACGAGGAACAGCAGCGCGTTGAGCGCCGTGATGCCGACCCGCTCGAGCAGCCACCAGTAGAGCCCGTAGGCCGCCAGCGTCGGCGCGAGCGCGGCGAGGACGGCGGTGATCCAGAACACGGGATCCGCCGGGGGCGCCAGCGTGCCGGTAGCAGCGGCGGCGATCGCCAGCGCGACCGCGGTGACCACGACGTGCACGGTGAGGGTCACGAGCACCGGCGGGCGTCCGGACGAGCGGCGCTCGAGGAACGTGCCCGCGACCAGGCACGCCATGGCCGCGGCCGGGAGCAGGTAGGAGACCGGATCCGCATCCGCCGCCCCCGCCTGCGACCGCACCACGAGCACCACGCCCATGGCGCCGAGCGCGAGCCCGCCCCACTGCGCGGCGCGGACGCGCAACCCGAGCAGCGGGCCGACGAGCGTCGCGACCACGAGCGGCTGCACCGCGTCGATGAGCGCGGTCGTGCCGGTGGCGATGCCCGCGCCGATCGCGGCGTAGACGAACGCGCAGTACCCGAGCTGGGCGAAGGAGCCGATGAGCGCCTGCCGTCCGAGCATCCTCAGCGGCACCCCGCGCGCCGCGCCCGTCACCGCGACGAGCGCGACGAGGGCGACGGCGAGCGGCGCGAACCGCCAGAGCAGCAGCGTCGTGGCGGGCACCTCCACCGTGCCGACGGCCGCGATGAGGAAGCCGGAGCTCCAGGCGAGGATGAAGCCCGCGGCCGCGGTCACCGTAACCACGCGATCTGGTAAACCGATCTGTCTACTCATCATGCCGTCGACTATACAGACTGGTATATTGATCGGGTGATCACGCCCGTCCCCGACCTCGCCCCGCTGACCCCCGGCGCCCGTCGCGTGCTCGACGCCGCGTCCGAGCTCTTCTACGCGCGGGGGATCCACGTGGTCGGGGTCGACGCGATCGCGGCGGCGGCCGGCGTCACGAAGAAGACGATCTACGACCGCTTCGGATCCAAGGAGCACCTCGTCGTCGCGTACCTCCAGCACCGGGACGCGCGCTGGCGCGAGCACCTGGCGGTGCGCCTCGCGCGCACGCCCGAGCCGGGGGCGGACCGCGTGCTCGCGGTGTTCGACGCCGCGATCACCTGGGCCGACGCCAACACGCCCAAGGGCTGCAGCGCGATCAACGCCCGCGCGGAGCTCGGCGCGGGCGACCTGGGCGACGAGGACGACGGCCACGACGTGCTCCCCGAGACGATGCGCCAGAAGGCGTGGCTCCTCGAGCTGATCCGCGACCTGTGCCGGGAGGCCGGCGCCCCGGATCCCGTCGGCACGGCGCGGACGCTGATGCTGCTCTACGAGGGCGCCCTCGTCACGCTCGGCATGGGCACCTTCGGGCGCCCCTTCGAGGCGGCCCGCGATGCGGCGCGCGCCGTGCTCGCGGCGGCGCTGGCCGGCTGACGCCGACAGCCTGCCCGCGGCGGCCTAGCCCTCGTAGGGGAGCCGGTATGAGTGCGGCGCGCTCGCCGACGAGGACGCGGTCCCGGACGCGGCCCGACCGGAGGGTCACGCGGCACGGTGCGACGAGGCCCCGTGCGTCCGTGGGACGCGCGCCAGCTGCGCGGCGAGCACGGGCGTCAGCTGCATCCCGCCACGCTAGCCGCAGGGCGGATCGACGCCGTCGCCGGCGCCCGGACGGCCTAGCGTCGAGAGGACGCACCCCGGGCGCACCCGTCGCGGAGGTCCCGATCCACCATCAGGAGGAGAACCATGACCACCATCGCCATCGTGGGGGCCGGCACCGGCCTCGGAGCCGCCGTCGCCCGCCGCTTCGGAGCCGAGGGCTTCGCCGTCGCGCTCGTCTCGCGCAGCCAGGAGCGCGTCGACGACCTCGCGCGCACGCTGTCCGAGGAGGGGATCACCGCGCGCGGCTACGCCGCCAACGTGCGCGACCACGTGGCGCTCGCCGCCGCGCTCGACCGTGCCGCGCAGGACCTCGGACCCGTCGAGGTGCTGCAGTACAGCCCGCTCCCGCAGAAGGAGTTCCTGCGTCCCGTGCTGGAGACCACGCCCGGCGACCTGGTCGGCGCGTTCGAGTTCTCCATCCAGGCTCCCGTCGCCGCCGTGCACCAGGTGCTGCAGGGCATGCGCGTCCTCGGCCGGGGCACGGTCCTCTTCGTCAACGGCGGCACGGCGGTCCAGCCGCTGCCGAAGTTCGCCGGCACCTCCATCGGGTTCGCGGGCGAGACCGCCTACGGGCAGATGATCCACGAGGCGCTCGCGGGGGACGGGATCCACGTGGGCCAGCTGATCATCCCCGGCTCGATCCGGCCGGGCCACCCGAGGAAGGACCCGCAGGTGCTCGCGGACGCGCTGTGGGCGATGCACGTGGAGCGCGGCGAGTTCCGTCGCTTCGCGACCACCATGGACGACGAGTAGCAGTCCGATCCGGGACGACGGAGGGGAGGAGCGCCGCAGCGCTCCTCCCCTCCCTGTCGTGCGGACCGGGCTAGTTCGCCGGCGTGGCCTTCACCAGGAACTCGACGGTGCCCTGGTCCTCGACGCTCACGAAGCCGAGGTCCGGCGCCTCGACGCCGTAGTCGGAGAAGGTGACCGGGATGGATCCGCTCACCTGCACGCCGTCGCCCGAGAGCGCGGCCTGCAGCGGGACGGTGACCGTCTGGGTGACGCCGTGCATGGTCAGCTCGCCGGTCGCGTCGACGGTGGCGACCTCGCCGCTCGCGGGGACGGCCGCGTCGATCGGCTGCGTCAGCGTGAAGGTCGCGTCCGGGAACTGCGAGACCTGCATGGCCTCGTCGCGGAAGTACGAGTCGCGCGGCGGCTGGTCGGTGGCGATGCTCGCGACGTCGACCGTCACGGTCGCGGCCGAGAGGGTGGATCCGTCGACCGTGATGGTGCCGGTCACGTCCTCGGTGGTGCCGACGACGGTCACGTCGGTGCCGTTCAGCACCTCGTCGACCCGGTAGCCGGCGGTGCTGCCCGTGCCGATGGCCCAGTCGCCCGACAGGTCGCTCGTGTCGAGCGTGGAGTCGGCGGGGGCGGCCGACACGGACGGGGCGGCGGCGGGGGCGCCGACGATGACGTCCCGGTAGAACACCGGTCCGGCCACGGCGGCGGTGACGCCGAGCACGACGACCACGGCCGCGCTCGTGCCGAGGATGATCTTGGTCTTCTTCTGCATGGGGGTCTCCTGATCCGGATGGTGCTCATCTGGTCGCCGCGAGGGACTGCGCCGACATCAGGGACGACGGACCAGCCGCGGAGAACGTTCACGCGTTCAGGTTCCTGCCAGGTTCGGCCGGTCCGCCCGCTCCGCAGCCTGGCGGCGCGTGTCCGCTCCGCGCCGTGACCTGTCGGTGCGGAGGCGGCCCTGGGACCCTCGACCTGCCGGCGGATCGGAAAGACCCGGGCCGGTGCCGGACATGCGGAGGAGTGGACATGCCCGACCCCGGATCCCGCGCCCGCTTCGAGGCCGTCGTACGCGAGGTGCTGGAGCCGGTGCGCCGCTACCTCGCCCGGCGCGTGGACGCGCCCACCGCGGAGGACGTGCTGAGCGAGACGCTCGTCGTGCTGTGGCGCCGGCTCCCGGACGTGCCGGACGGCGAGGAGATCCCCTACGCGATCGGCGTCGCGCGGCTGCAGCTGCGGAACGCCCTGCGCTCGCTGCGCCGCCAGGAGCGGCTCGTCGCGCGGATCGTCACGGTCGACCCGCCGTCGGAGGTGCCGCCCGCCGACGACGACGGACCGGATCCCCGCGTCGACCTGGTGCGGGAGGCGCTCGGGCTCCTGCGCGAGGCCGACGCCGAGGTCCTGCGCCTGCACGCGTGGGACGCGCTGGCCGTGACCGACATCGCCCGCGTGCTCGGCATCACGCCCAACGCGGTCTCGATCCGGCTGCACCGGGCGCGCCGGAGGCTCGCGGACGGGATCCGGAAGATCGAGGCACGAGGCGGACATGACGAGGAGAGGGGAGGGACGGGCCGATGACGACACGACACGACGCATCCGACGCGTCGGGGGAGCCCGACGCGGGGATCGACCGCCTGCTGCGTGCCGCCGACCCCGCCCCGTACCTCGCGCCGCTGTCACCCGGGCAGCGTGCCGAGCTGGAGGAGCACGCCATGGACGAGACCACCCGCACGCCCGCACGCCGCGGAGCACCATCCGGCGGCGGATCGGACCGCCGGCGCCCGCGGCCGACGCGTCGGCCGCTGGTCCTCGGCGCCGTCCTCGCCGCGGTCGCCCTCGTCGTCGTGACCGTGGTCCTGCCGCGGGGCGACGGGGACGGCACCCGCCTGACGGTCGACGCGTCGGGCGGGCTCGCCGACAGCTGCGCCGTCATCACGCCCGAGGGCCTCGCCGCCGCGGCGACCCTCGCCTTCCGCGGGACGGTCGAGAGCGTGGAGGGCGGCACCGCGACGATCCGCGTCGAGCGCGTGTACGCGGGGGAGCCGTCCGAGACGGTCGCCGTGTCGCAGGGCGACCCGGACGACGTGGTGGACGGCGCCGCGCCGGTCTTCGCCGACGGAACGACCTACCTCGTCGCCGCGTCGGACGGGCGCGTCGCCTCCTGCGGCCTCACCGGGGTCGACGGACCCGAGCTCTCGGCGCTGTACGACCAGGCGTTCCCGGGCTGAGCCGGCTCCGGCAGGTCGCGACGGCGCGATGGCGGGACAGGGGATCCGCGATGTCCACCTGGGATGATTCCCGCGAGCGGTGAACCTTCCGGCCGTCCATCTCGTCGTGGAGGGAGGAGGCACGGATGACCACGGAGAGCACGGCCCGGATGCGGGCGCTGCACGACGCGCACGCGCCGGCGCTCCAGCGGTACGCGCTGCGGCTCACGGGGGATCCGGCGCTCGCCGAGGACGTCGTGCAGGAGGCGCTGCTGCGGGCCTGGCGGTCGCCCGCGATCCTCGCGGAGGACGACGAGTCGGCCCGCCGCTGGCTCTTCACCGTGGTGCGGAACCTCGTGATCGACGACCGGCGCAGCGCCTGGCGCGGCCGCGAGACGCCGACGGACACCCTGCCGGAGGATCCCGTCGCCGACGCGTCCGACGCCATCATCGACCGCCTGCTCGTGGCCGAGGCCCTCGCGTCGCTCTCGCCCGAGCACCGCCGCGCGGTCGTCAGCTGCTACCACCTGGGGCGCAGCGTCGCGGAGACCGCCGAACGCGAGGGCGTCCCTCCGGGCACGATCAAGTCCCGCCTCCACTACGCGCTCAAGGCGCTCCGGCTCGCCCTGCAGGAACGAGGAGTCACCCGATGAACGACCGTGCCGCCGACATCCACGAGTGGGATGCCGCCTACGTGCTCGGCAGCCTGAGCGCCACCGACCGCGCGCTCTTCGAGGCCCACCTCGAGGGCTGCGACGCGTGCATGCGCTCCCTCGCGGAGCTCTCCGGGCTGCCCGGGGTGCTGCGGATGCTGCCCGTGGAGGACGCGCTCGCGCTCATGGACGAGCCCGACGCGCCTGCCGCGACCCCGCACGCACCCGAGCCGCAGGGCGAGGCGGCGCTGCCCGCGCCCGCGCCCGTACCGACGTCGCACCGCGTGCCGCCGCGCCGCCGCCGCCCGCGGACCCGTCCGGTCGGCGTGCCGCTCACGCGCCGCATGGGCGGCTGGATCCTCGCCGCCGCGGCCGTCGCGCTCCTCGCGGGCGGCGCCGCCCTCGGTTCCGCGCTCCGGGCCGGCGTGAGCGTGCCGGTCGCGGATCCGACCCCTGCCGCCACCGCGACCGTCGACCCCTCCGACGGCCTGCCCGCCGACGCCGTGAGCATGCGCTCCGAGCTCGACGACGCGGTGACCGCGCAGCTCGCCGTCACCGAGAAGCCCTACGGCACGCGCTTCGACTGGAGCTGCGAGTACGCGGGCGGCGGTGCGGGGCTCGGCGCCTACGACCTGGTCGCGATCGCGCAGGACGGCACCCGGACCGTCGTGGCGTCGTGGGGTGCGGGCGAGGCGGAGGCGAAGCAGCTGGCAGCCACGTCGAGCATCCCCATCGACCGCATCCGGTCGGTCGAGATCACGCCCTCCGACTCCGACGTGGTGCTGGCGAGCCGCGACCTCTAGTCCGCGCGCCGCCGCATCGTGATGGCGTGCGCGCCATCGCGGGAGGAGGCGGTGCCACGTCCATCGGACAGGTGATCCAGGCGGCGCGGCGGGCCAGCGGCCTGTCGCAGCGCGACGTGGGCAGCATCTCGGGCCTCGCGCAGCCCACCGTCTCGGACGTCGAGCACCCGCCCGCGCCGCGTCGGGATCGCTGAGCGCGCGCTCCCCTCGGTCGCCCCTGGCGCGTCGACCTCGGCGCGCCCTAGCCTGGTGGCCTCCGCACCCGAGGAAACAGAGCAGGCGAGGATCCGATGGACGACCCGGCAGGGCAGGCCGACCTGCCCAGCACGAGCACGAGCACGAGCGCAGTGAGCGCCGCCGACGCGGCCGCCGCCGCCGACGCGGCCGTCGTCGCCGCCCGGTGGAAGCGCAACGCCACCCTGTTCCTCAGCGGTCAGACGGTGTCGCTGTTCGGCTCGATGCTCGTCCAGTACGCGGTCATGTGGTACGTCACGTTCGAGACCCGCTCGGGCCTCGCGATCGCGCTCTACGCCGTCTGCGCGTTCCTGCCGCAGGGGATCGTCTCCATCTTCGGCGGCACGCTCGCCGACCGCATGAACCGGCGGGTGCTGGTCATCGCGTCCGACAGCACCATCGCCGTGGTCACGCTCGCGCTCGCCCTGCTGATGATGAACGGGGTCACCGACCTCTGGATCATCCTGCTCGCCGTGGCCGTCCGCTCGGTCGGCGCCGGGTTCCAGACGCCCGCGGTGCAGGCGATGATCCCGCAGATCGTGCCGCCCGAGCAGCTGCTGCGCGTCAACGGGATCTTCGGCACCATCCAGTCGGCCATGGCCCTGCTCGCGCCCGCGGCGGCGGGCGCGATCTTCGCCGCGTACGGACTCGTGCCGCTGTTCTTCGTCGACGCGATCACGGCCGCCATCGGCATCGCGTTCCTGCTGTCGGTGGCCGTGCCGACGCTCGCCTCGATCGCCGACAAGACCTCGACGTACCGCGAGGACCTCGTGGAGGGGATCCGCTACATCGGCGGCAACCCGGTCGTCCGGTGGCTGCTGGTGGTATTCGCGATCATCTTCCTGCTCACGGTGGCGCCGTCGTTCATCACGCCGCTGCTCGTGGCCCGCACCTACGGCACCGAGGTGTGGATGGTGACGGTGCTCGAGATCGCCTTCAGCGTCGGGATGCTGGGCGGCGGCGCGCTCGTGTCGACCCTGTTCGCGAAGTCCGACCGCATGACGCTGATCCTCGTGAGCTGCTTCGGCTTCGCGGTCTTCACGGCGGGCCTCGGCCTCAGCCCCAACCTCTGGGTGTTCTACGGCTTCATGTTCGCCATCGGCCTGTTCGTGCCGCTGTTCTCGGCTCCCTTCATGACGCTCGTGCAGGAGACGGTCGCGCCCGAGATGCACGGCCGGGTGTTCAGCTACGTCGGCATCGTCATGGCGCTCGCGACCCCGATCGGCGCGGTCGCGTTCGGCCCCCTCGCCGACGTGTTCAGCGTGCAGGCTCTGCTGGTCGCGGCGGGGATCATCACGGTCGTCGTCATCTCGGTGGCCATCTCGCTGCCGTCGGGCCGCGCGGCGATCCGGCTGGCCCGCGCGAAGAAGGCCGAGGCGGACGCGGCGGACGCCGATCCCGACGGCGCCCCCGCGGCGTCCGGCGCGACCCCGGTCGACCCGGCGCGCGCGACGCCCGGCTCCTAGCCGGCCGCGGGGTCGCGGGGCGGGGCGTCCGGGCCGGCGGCCTCCGCGTCGTCCGCGTGCGCGGCCGCGTCCCGCGCCATGTCCGCCCTCTGGGTGCGGCGCGCGAGGACGATCACCACGGCCAGGAGCACGAGCGCCACCACGCCCAGCACGATGTGCCCGGTGCGCAGCAGGGCGAGCCCGCCGAGCAGCAGCACGGGCAGGGCGAGGAGGTAGGGGAGTCGGGCGTCCACGCGTTCAGCCTGGCAGGTCGGATCGTGCGTCGCTGCCGTCGTCGCTGTCGCTGCCTCCGCCGCTGGCGCGCTCCGCGAGCTCGTCCGCGTAGGCCGCGACCGCCCGGCCGTACGCCGGCAGCGTGGGCGCGAGCCGTCGGAGCGCGACGGCCAGCGCCTCCGTCGGGCGTCCCGCGTCGTGCAGCGCGAGCGCGAGGAACGCGTCGCGTCCCGGCGCGTGCTCGTCGTCGGGCAGCGCCTCCAGGAGGTCGACCGCCTCCGCGGCCTCGCCGACGTTCCGCAGCGAGCTCGCGAGCTGGATCACCGCGAGCGGACGGTGCCCGGCATCCAGGCCGCCCGCGATCGCCGCCCGGTACAGCGGCACGGCCTCCGCCTCGCGGCCCACGAGGTCGTGCGCGCACGCCAGCTCGAAGAGCGCCCGCGGATCCCCGGCCGGGCGCTCCGCGACCAGCTCCCGCATCGCGGCGACGGTCTCGTCCGCGCGCTCGTCGTCGGCGGCCGCCCAGAAGGCGGCGACCCGGGCGTCCCAGTCGTCGTGGTCCATGGACCCAGCCTGTCAGGCCGGGAGTCAGTCCCCGGGCGCGGCAGGGGGCGCCGCGGAGGGCGCCGGCGCCGCGTCGTCGGGGTCCGCGTCCGCGCGCTCGGCCGCACGACGACGGCGCGACGCCCGTGTGGCGCGGAGGACGATCCACACGCAGGAGCCGCCCACGACCAGCACCACCCACGTGCTCCGCACCGGACCCTGCGGGAGGAAGGCCGCGACCACCATCAGCGGGATGACCGCGTAGAACTGGAAGATGAACGTGCTGGTGCGCACGTCCTCGCGCTCCCGGTCCTCCTCCGGCGTCGACCGGCGCAGCCAGTGCGAGACCGGCGACTCGGCCCGGTCGTCATCGTCGTCCATCCCGCGAGCCTGACAGGTCTGCTGGGCCGGATCAGCGCCGCGGGGCCGGCGCCGGCGCGGTCGTCGCCCGTCGGACGAGCCGGGTGGGCAGCTGCACCCGCATGGCGTCGGGCTCGGTGCCGCCCATGAGCGACATGAGCAGGTCCACAGCGGTGGTGCCGAGTCGCTGCATCGGCTGGCGGATCGTGGTGAGCGGCGGCGTCATCTGCGACGCCTCGGGGATGTCGTCGAAGCCGATGACGGAGAGGTCCTCGGGCACGCGGATGCCCAGCTCCGCCGCCACCTGGAGGATCGCGATGCCCGAGAGGTCGTTGGCGGCGAAGATCGCGGTCGGGCGGTCCGGCATCGACAGGAGGGCCCGCGCGGGCTCCCGCGCCGGTGCCGTGAGGAACAGGCCCGAGCGCACGAGCGCCGGGTCGAAGGCGATGCCCGCGTCCTGCAGGGCGCGCCGGTACCCGGCCTCGCGGAGGCTCGCCGAGCGGAGGTCGGGGCGGCCAGCGAGGAAGGCGATCCGCCGGTGCCCGAGCTCCAGGAGGTGCCGGGTGGCCTGGAGCGCGCCGCCCAGGCTGTCCGACTCGACGCTCGGCAGGTCGGCGGGCCCCGTGTGCGGGTCGATCGAGACCACGGGGATCTCGGTGCTGGCGGTCACCACCGTCGGCGTGACCATGATCGCGCCGTCGATGAGCGTGCCGCTCAGGCGGCTCAGCGACCGGCGCTCCCACCCGGCTCCGTCGGCCTGGCGCGAGCCGCTGTACGCCAGCAGGTCGTAGCGCGAGCGGCGGAGCGCGGCGCTCACGCCCTTGAGGATCTCGGCGCTGAACGGCTCGAAGTCGGCCACCAGGACGCCGATCACGCCGGTGCGGTGGGAGCGCATGCTGCTCGCGACGAGGCTCGACTCGTAGCCGAGGCGCTCGACGACCTCCATGACGCGGCGGGAGGTCTCGGCCGAGATCCCGTAGCGGCCGTTGACGGCCTTGGAGACGGTCGACACCGAGACGCCGGCGGCAGCGGCGACGTCGTGGATCGTGGGGCGGCGGGTCATGCAGTGGACCCTACGCCTGCAGGAAAAGGATTTCGAAAACGTTTGACGATTGCGCGGAGCGCGGCCGACACTGTCACGACCGGCCCCCGTCAGGAGGTCGCGGCACCGCATGGACGCGGCGTCGCGACCGTCTCCGGCGCGGATCCGGGACGTGCCGTGGCCCCACAGCATCCGGCCGCGCACGAGCACGACACCCCCCCGACACCCGCCAGGGTGCGCTCAATGAAGAGGACAGGTTGGACAAGATGAAGGCACGGAAGATCCTCACGGGATCCGCGGCCCTGCTCGTGGGGGCGCTCGCCCTCACCGGCTGCAGCGGCGGCGGCTCCGGCAGCGACGACGGCGGTCCCGTCGAGATGACGCTGTGGCAGAACTCCACCACCGGCCCGGGCAAGGCGTTCTGGGAGAAGACCACGGCGGACTTCAACGCCGCGAACCCGGGCGTCACGGTCACGGCCACGTCGATCCAGAACGAGGACCTCGACGGCAAGCTGCAGACCGCCCTCAACTCGGGCGACGCGCCCGACATCTTCCTGCAGCGCGGTGGCGGCAAGCTCGCCGCCACGGTCGCGGCGGGCCAGGTCATGGACATCACCGACGGCATCTCCGCCGACGTGAAGGCCGAGATCTCGCAGGGCGCGTTCGACGCGAACTCCATCGACGGCAAGGCGTACGCCATGCCCGTCGCCGTGCTCCCCAGCGGCATCTTCTACAGCCAGGACCTCTTCGCGGCCGCCGGCATCACGGAGACGCCGACCACCATGGACGAGCTCGACGCCGCCGTCGAGAAGCTGAAGGGCTCGGGCGTCGCGCCCATCGCCCTCGGCGCCAAGGACGCGTGGCCCGCCGCGCACTGGTACTTCAACTTCGCGCTCCGCGAGTGCTCCTCGGAGACGCTCGAGAAGGCGGCGACGGACAAGGACTTCAGCGACGACTGCTGGATCGCGGCGGGCGAGGACGTGCAGGCCCTCGTCGACACCGAGCCGTTCAACGACGGCTTCCTCACCACGGCGGCGCAGCAGGGCGCCGGCAGCTCTGCCGGCCTCATCGCCAACAAGCAGGCCGCCATGGAGCTCATGGGCGCCTGGGACCCGGGAGTCATCGCGGGCCTCACCCCCGACCAGAAGCCGCTGGCCGACCTGTCCTGGTTCCCCTTCCCCGAGATCTCGGGCGGCGAGGGCGAGGCGGGCTCGATCATGGGCGGCATCGACGGCTACTCCTGCTCCGCGCAGGCGCCGAAGGAGTGCGTCGACTTCCTCAACTACATCGGCACCGCCGACGTGCAGAAGGAGTACTACGCGGCCTTCAACGCCCCGCCCGTGAACACCGAGGCGCAGACCGCGGTCACCGAGCCGTACCTCCAGGAGATCCTGGCCGCGTACAACGACGCGCCCTACGTCTCCCAGTGGCTCGACACGGTCTACGGCCTGAACGTCGGCAACGCGATGAACGTCGGCGTCGTCGACCTCATGGCGGGCGACGGCAGCCCGGAGAAGCTCATCCAGACCGTCGGCGACGCCGCCAAGAAGGCCTAGGCGACCCGACATGACGATCCGCGAGAGCTCGCTCGACGAGCAGCGTCCCGCGGCTGATCCTGCACACCCCGAGGGCGGCGTCGCGACGACGCCGCCCTCGGCGGTGCGTGCGCGACGCCGCGGCCTCGGCTGGACCGGTCGCCTCGAGGTCCTGATCCTCGTGGGCCCGGCCCTCCTCTTCTTCCTGGGCTTCGTCATCTACCCCGTGGTGATGGCGGCCTACTACGGCTTCTTCAGCTGGCAGGGCTTCGGCCCGCCCACGGTGTTCGTGGGATTCCGGAACTACATCACGATCCTCCAGGACCCCACGTTCCACGAGGCGCTGATGCACAACGCCGTGATCGTGGTGCTGTCGCTCGTGCTGCAGGGCCCGGTCGCGATCCTCGTGGCGCTGCTGCTGAACCGGAAGCTCCGCGGCCAGTCGATCATCCGCGTGCTGATCTTCGTGCCGTACGTCATCTCCGAGGTCGTCGTCGGCACCGGCTGGAGCCTCATGCTCCAGGGCTCCGGCGCCCTCAACGGCTTCCTCGCGAACATCGGGCTGGCGGACCTCCAGCAGGACTGGCTCGCCAACCCCGACATCGCCATCTGGTCGCTCATGACGATCATCACGTGGAAGTACATCGGCTTCGCGGTGATCCTCTTCCTCGCCGGCCTCCAGGGCATCCCGAGGAGCTCTCCGAGGCGGCCGCCATCGACGGCGCGTCGTACTGGCAGATCCAGCGGCGCATCACGCTGCCGCTGCTCGCGCCGACGCTGCGCATCTGGGCGTTCCTGTCGATCATCGGCTCGCTGCAGCTGTTCGACCTCGTCTACATCATCTGGGGCCAGTACATCTCGGCCACCGCGGGCACCTCGACCATGGCCACGTACCTCGTGGCCAACGGGCGCGGATCCGGCAACTACGGGTACGGCAACGCCGTGGCCGTGGTGCTGTTCCTCGTCTCCCTGGTCGTCGCGCTCGTCTACCAGCGGTTCGTGCTCAACCGCG
Organism: Clavibacter michiganensis; assembly: GCA_002150995.1. GTDB lineage: Bacteria > Actinomycetota > Actinomycetes > Actinomycetales > Microbacteriaceae > Clavibacter > Clavibacter michiganensis_K. The sequence goes on from MDHJ01000001.1 coordinate 199,833, forward strand.
ACACCGCCGGCGCCCTCACGGGCACGGGAAGGAAGAAGAAGTGACCGTCGTCACCGCCGCTCCGCGCAACGCGGACCTGGATCCCGCCTACTCGGCCAAGGCGCCGAAGCCCAAGCGGGCGAAGACGCCGGGGCAGGGGAGCAACCCGATCCCGTACCTCGTCGCGGTCGTGCTCATCGCCCTGATGCTGACGCCGGTGGCGTACATCATCCTCGGCGGGTTCCGCACGAACGCGCAGATCACGACCGACCCGGCGGGCTTCCCGTCGCCGTGGCAGATCCAGAACTACGTCGACGTCCTCACGGGCTCCATGTTCTGGCGCCAGGTGGGCAACTCGCTCATCGCCGCGATCGGCACCACGGTCGGCGCGGTCGTGCTCGGCCTCATGGCGAGCTACGTGCTGGCCCGGTACACGTTCTTCGGCCGGGGGGCGCTCTACGCGCTCTTCGCGTCGGGGCTCATGTTCCCCATCACCGTGGCGATCACGCCGCTGTACATCGTGATCCGCTCGCTCGGCCTCACGAACTCGCTGCCGGGGATCATCCTCCCGCAGATCGCGTTCGCGCTCCCGACGACGATCATCATCCTGGTGCCGTTCCTGCGGGCGATCCCGGACGAGATCCAGGAGGCCGCGTTCATCGACGGGTGCAGCCGCCTCGGGTTCTTCTTCCGCATGGTCGTGCGGCTGTCGATGCCCGGCGTCATCACGGTCGGGATCCTCGCGTTCATCGGCAGCTGGAACAGCTACCTGCTGCCCCTGTTCCTCCTCAGCGACGCGTCGATCTACACGCTGCCGCTCGGCGTCCAGTCGTTCTCGTCGCAGTACTCGGTCGACACGGCCAAGGTGCTCGCGTTCACGTCGCTGTCGATGATCCCCGCGCTCGTGTTCTTCTCCGTCTTCGAGCGCCGCATCGTCGGCGGCCTCACCGGCGCGGTGAAGGGATGACCGGCGCGGAGGCGCCGGCGCCCGGCGCCGTGGAGCTGCCCGAGGTGTCGGAGCGCGTGCGCGAGCTGCACGCGCGCATGACCCTCGAGGAGAAGCTCGCGCAGATCGTCGGCTACTGGGTCGACCAGGGCGGCGAGGTCGTCGCGCCCATGCAGGGCGAGATGGCCACGACCGGCCGCTACGAAGAGGCCACCGAGCACGGCCTCGGACACCTCACCCGCGTGTACGGCACGCGGCCGGTGGATCCGGTGGAGCGCGCGTCGTGGCTGTGGGCCGAGCAGAGGCGGCTCCAGACGGAGACGCGGCTCGGCATCCCGGCGCTCGTGCACGAGGAGTGCCTCACGGGGCTCGCCGCGTGGCAGGCCGCCACGTTCCCCACGCCGCTCGCGTGGGGCGCGTCCTTCGACCCCGGCCTGGTCGAGGAGATGGCGGGCCTCATCGGCGGGTCGATGCGGGAGCTCGGCGTGCACCAGGGCCTCGCGCCCGTGCTCGACGTGATCCGCGACGCCCGCTGGGGTCGCGTCGACGAGTGCATCGCCGAGGACCCGTACGTGGTCGGCACCGTCGGCACCGCGTACGTGAAGGGGCTGCAGGGCGCGGGGATCCACGCCACGCTCAAGCACTTCGTCGGCTACTCGGCGTCGCAGTCCGGGCGCAACCACGCGCCGGTGCACGTGGGCCCGCGCTTCGTGGAGGACGTGCTGCTGCCGCCCTTCGAGATGGCGGTGCTCGACGGCGGCGTGCGCTCGGTCATGAACTCGTACGCGGAGATCGACGGCGCGCCCGTCGGAGCCACCCCCGAGTACCTCACCGACGTGCTCCGCGGCCGCTGGGGCTTCGACGGGGTCGTCGTCTCCGACTACTTCTCCGTCGCGTTCCTCCAGGTGATGCACGCCGTCGCGGGCGACCGCGGCGAGGCGGCGGAGCTCGCGCTCGCGGCCGGCATCGACGTGGAGCTGCCCACCGGCGACGCGTACGTCGCGCCGCTGGCCGAGCGGATCCGCGCCGGGCTCGCCGACGAGTCGCTCGTCGACCGCGCGGTGCTCCGCGTGCTCGACGAGAAGGAGGAGCTGGGCCTGCTCGACGCGACCTTCGACGCGCCGCCCACGAGCATCGACCTCGACACCCCGGCCCACCGGGACGTCGCGCGCCGCCTCGCGGAGGAGTCCGTGGTGCTGCTCGCGAACGACGGCACGCTGCCGCTCGCGTCGGCCGACCGGCCCGCGCCGCGCCGCATCGCGCTGATCGGCCCCAACGCCGACAGCGCCGAGGCGCTCATGGGCTGCTACTCGTTCGCCAACCACGTGCTCGCGCACCACCCGGGCACGCCGCTCGGGTTCGCGATCCCGACCGTGGCCGAGGCGCTGCGCAGCGAGCTGCCCGACAGCGAGCTGCTGCTCGTGGCCGGCGCCGAGGTGGAGGGCGACGACCGCTCCGGCTTCGAGGCCGCCGTCGACGCGGCCTGCCGCGCCGACCTCGCGGTCGTGGTCGTCGGCGACCGGGCTGGCCTGTTCGGCCGCGGCACGGTCGGCGAGGGCAACGACGTCGAGAGCCTCGACCTGCCGGGCGTGCAGCGCGAGCTGGTGGAGGCGATCCAGGCGACCGGGACCCCCGTGGTCATGGTGCTGCTCACCGGCCGGCCGTACGCGGTGGCGTGGGCGATCGAGGGCGAGTCCGCCCCCGCGGCCGTGCTGCAGGCGTTCTTCCCGGGCGAGGAGGGCGGATCCGCGATCGCGGGCGTGCTCTCCGGCCGGGTGTCGCCGTCGGGCCGCCTGCCGGTGTCGCTCCCGCGCTCCGCGGGCGCGCAGCCGTTCTCGTACCTGCACCCGATCCTGGGCGGCCCGTCGGAGGTGACGAGCGCCGATCCGACGCCCGTGCTCCCGTTCGGGCACGGCCTCTCGTACACGTCGTTCGCGCGCGCCGGCCTCGCGGTCGCGGCGAGCGAGGTGCGGGCGGGGAGTCGTTCACGGCGACCGTCGAGGTGCGCAACACGGGCGACCGCGACGGCACCGACGTGGTGCAGCTGTACGCCCGCGACGTGCAGGGCAGCGTGACGCGGCCCGTCGCGCAGCTGCTCGGCTACCTGCGGCTCGACCTCGCCGCCGGCGAGTCCGCGCGCGTCCAGTTCGAGGTGCCCACCACCCGCCTCGCCTTCACCGACCCGCGGTACCGCCGCATCGTCGAGCCGGGCGCGGTGGAGCTGTGGGTGGGGCCGTCGAGCGCCGTGAAGGAGACGGAGGCGGCGATCGCGATCACCGGGCCCGTGCACCACGTCACGATCCAGGACGAGCGGTACGTGCGCACGTCGGTGGAGCCGGTCGGCGCCTCCGCCGGCGCGCCGGCCGTCCCGGAGCGGGTGCTCGAGCCGAGCTGATCCGGCCGGTCCCGGCCCGCACGACGGAGCCCCGGCGCCGTGTCCTCGCGACGCGGCGGCCGGGGCTCCGTCGTGCGGCCGGCTCGACGCCCGGAGCCGGATCGCCCGGGCCCAGATCGCCCGTTCAGCCGCGTGCGAGGTGGTCGCGGACGCCCTCGGGCTCGCGGCCGAGGAGCTCGGCCAGGAGCGGGTCGGTGCCCGCGAAGAACCCGCCGGCCGCAGCGAGCGGGAGCCCCAGGAGGAAGCGCGCGACGTGGGCGGGCGTGCCGACGGCGACCAGCCCGGCGATCCAGTCCTCGGGGTCCACGACCTCGAGGCGCACCGGGCGGCCCGCGACCTCGGACGCCAGCTCCGCGACCTCGGCCATGGTCGGCGCCGTGCGCGCGGTGAGGGTGACCGGCCCGTCGGCCGGCGCGTCCTGGAGCAGGATCCGCGCGGCGCCCTCCGCGGCGTCGGCGCGCGACGTCCAGGAGACGGGCCCGTCGGCGGGGACGCGGATCACGCCGGTCTTGCGCCAGGCACCCAGCAGCAGGTCGATGCTGTGCAGGTAGAAGCCGTTGCGCAGCGCCGTCCACGGGAGGCCGGAGGCCGCGAGGATCCCCTCGGTGGCGGCGTGGTCGCGGGCCGGGGCGAAGGGCGAGTCGGCGGCGGCGCCCTGGTGGCTCGTGTACAGGATCCGGCCCACGCCCGCCTCCGCCGCGGCCTCGACGGCGGCGCGGTGCAGCGCGACGGCGTCGGCGCCCGGATCGCTGGCGGAGACGAGGAGCAGCCGATCGGCGCCCGCGAAGGCCCCGGGGAGCGAGGCCGCGTCGGCGTAGTCGCCCCGGCGCACCTCCACGCCGCGGTCGGCGAACGACCGCGCGCTCGCGGGGTCGCGCGCGACGACGGCGATGCCCTCCGCGGGGACGGTCCGCAGCAGGTGCTCGGCGGTGGCGCCGTTGAGGGCGCCGGTGGCTCCGGTGATGACGATCATGTGGGTGCCTCTCGTGTTTCTCGTGTTATCAGTGCTAATGCTCGAAAGGTAGCACGGGAATCAGCTCGCTAACACCCGTGCGTTATCGTCGTTCCATGACCGCCGACGCCTCCAGAACCGACGAGGCCTCCGCCGACCCGCGTTCGGGCACGCGCGACCGCATCGTCGACGTGGCCGCCGACCTCCTCCGAGCATCCGGCCGGGCGGCCGTCACCACCCGCGCCATCTCCGAGGCGGCGGGCGTGCAGGCCCCCACCATCTACCGCCTGTTCGGCGACAAGGAGGGGCTCCTCGACGCCGTCGCGGAGCGGGAGATGACCCGGTTCAGCGCCGTCAAGGCCGACGCCGTCCGCGCCGCCGCCGCAGGCGCGGTCGACGCCGTCGACGACCTCCGCACGGGCTGGGACGCGACGATCGCGTTCGGTCTCGCCAACCCCGACCTCTACGCCCTCATGAGCGACCCCGCCCGGGGACCCGGCTCCCCGGCCGTGCGCGCGGGCGTGGCCCTCCTCGAGGAGCGCGTGCACCGGGTCGCGCTCGCGGGACGCCTGCGCGTCGCCGAGCCCGTCGCGGTCGACCTCCTCCACGCGGCCGCGACGGGTGCGCTGCTGTCCACGATCCGCCGGCCGGCCGCCGACCGCGACCGGGTCCTGGTCGACGTGATGCGGGAGGCCGTGCTCGAGCGGATCCTCACGCCCCGGCCGGGAGGCCGCGCCCGCCACGAGCCCGGCCTCGTCGAGCGCGCCGTCGCGCTGCGCGCCCACCTGGCCGACGCCGACCGGCTCAGCGCGGGCGAGCGGACGCTCCTCGCGGAGTGGCTCGACCGGATCGCAGCGGCCCGCTGAATCACCGCCACCCGACGCGAGCACCCCGACGCGAGCGCCCGGCGGACCGCCCTCAGGCCCCCGCGGCCTCCACCGGTGCGGTCGTCAGCGCCTGCAGCCCCGTGACGCGCAGCAGGTCGAGCCGCGCCTCGTCCGCGCTGCCGGGTTCGGCCGTGTAGACGACGATGCGCAGGTCGCTGCCCGGCACGGAGAGGGTGTCGCAGTCGATCGTGATGGGACCGACGGGCGTGCTCGTCACGGTCTTCCGGCTCGACCGGTGCTCGGCGACGCGGGCCTCGCTCCAGCGGCGCGCGAACTCCGGCACCTCGGCGCGCAGCCGGGCCACGAGTCGCGCGAGCGCGCGGTCCGCCGGGTAGCGCCCGACCGCCGTGCGCAGGTCCGCCGTGAGGTCGCGGGCGAACTCCTCCTCGTGCACGGCGTCGAAGTCGGTGCCCGCATGGCCCTCGGTGAAGTACGTCCACACGAGGTTCCGGTCCCAGCCGCTGCGCGTCGACGGATCGCCGTTGAGCGCCGCCCACAGCGGGTTCCACAGGAGCAGGTCGTGCGTGGCGGTGAAGACCGCGAGCGGCACGTCGCCCAGCCGGTCGACGATGCGGTGCACCCCCGGCGTGATGTGCCGCGGCACCTCGCCGCGTCCGGGCGGCGCGATCCCCGCGGCCCGGTGCAGGTGGTCGCGCTCGTCCACCGAGAGCCGGAGCGCGCGGGCGAGCGCGCCGAGCATCTGCGGCGACGGGTTCACCGACCTGCCCTGCTCGAGCCGGACGACGTAGTCGACGCTCACGCCCGCGAGCGCGGCGAGCTCCTCGCGGCGGAGGCCGGCGGTGCGGCGGTGCGCTCCCGCGGGCAGGCCCACGTCCGCCGGCTGGACGCGTTCGCGCCAGGCGCGGAGGACGCTCGCGAACTCGGTCATGCACCCATCCTCCGCGCTCGCGGGCGGATCAGCCTGGTACCGCCGGTCCTCCCGTCGACGGGTGCCTGGGCGCGGCGGCGGCTCGGGCGCAGGCTCGACGCATGACCACCACACTCATCACCGGATCCAACCGCAGCCTCGGCCTCGAGACCGCGCGCCGCCTCCTCGAGGCGGGGCACACCGTCTACGCCGGCATGCGCGACACCGCCGACGGCGATGCCGTCCGTGCCCTGGGCGCCCACCCCGTCCAGCTCGACGTCGACGACCAGGCCAGCGTGGAGCGCGCCGTCGCCTCGCTTCCGGAGCTCGACGTCCTCGTCAACAACGCCGGAGTCCTCGGCACCTCCTTCGGGGTCGACGACCTCACCCCGGAGGCGATGCTCTCCGTGCTGCAGACGAACGTCGTGGGGATCGTGCGGGTGACGCAGGCCGCGCTGCCCCTGCTGCGGGCGTCCGCCGCGCCGGTCATCGTCAACGTCGCCTCGGGCGTCGGCTGGCCGCGCGCCCTCGCCGGCGACGGCACCGACGAGAGCCACGTGCTCGCGGTGCCGTACGCGGCCTCGAAGGCGGCCGTCATCACCCTGACCCTGCAGTACGCGAAGAACCTGCCGGGCTTCCGGATCAACGCCACCGACCCCGGCTACACGGCCACCGACTTCAACGGCCACGGCGGCCACCAGACGGTCACCGAGGGCACCGACGCGACCGTCGCGATGGCGCTCGTGGGACCGGACGGGCCGACGGGCGGGTTCCTCAGCCGGCACGGGCGGATCGAGTACTGAGGGGCGTGGACCGCCGTGCCGCTGCCCGGTACCGTCGAACCGTGACCTGGCCAGCGCTGCACGTCTCCCGTCCCGTCGACGCCGACGTGGCGTCCGTCGTCGCCGTCGCGGGGGATCCCGCGCGGCTGCCCGAGTGGGCGGCGGGCGTCAGCTCGGGGATCCGGCTCGACGGCGGCCGCTGGCTGTCGGACTCGCCGATGGGCGCGATCGAGATCGCGTTCACCGGTCCGCGCGAGCTCGGGATCCTCGACCACGACGTGACGCTCCCCGACGGCACGGTCGTGCGGAACCCGCTCCGGGTGCTCCCGAACGCCGACGGCAGCGAGGTGGTGTTCACCCTCTTCCAGCGCCCGGGCGTGAGCGACGAGGCCCTCGCCGCCGACGCCGCCCTCGTCGCCGCGGACCTCGACCGGCTCGCGACGCTGGTCGCCCGCGCCTGACGTCAGCCCCTCGTCGCGCGGCTCACGCCGTCACGCGCCGGCCGTGACCGGCGCGTCCTCGCCGAACCGGTGGTGTCCGAGCACGGCGAGCAGTTCGAGCTTCCCCGCCGCATCGGACCGGGGGCGGCGGTGAGCACGAGGAGCGCCTGCCCCTGGTCCTCGGTGAACAGCGCCTGGCAGTCGACGTCGATGGCTCCCAGCTCCCGGTGGATCAGCGTCTTCCGGTCGTGGAACCGGGTGCCCACCTCGTGCCGGTCCCAGAGCGCCCGGAACTCGTCGCTCGTCGCGCTGAGCCGGTGCGCGAGCTCGGCGGCCGGCGAGGACGGGCCGGCGGCGCCGAGCGCCATGCGGAGACCCGCGACGAGGGAGAGGCCCTGGCGCTCGTGGTCGGACTCCGGGTACACGTCACGTTCGCCCGGCCGGGTGAACCAGCGGTAGACGGCGGTGCGCGCCATCCCGCGCTCCTGCACGTGGTCGCCGAGCAGGATCGCGGCCAGCCGGTTCTGCGCGAGCGTCTCCCCGAGGCGGGAGATGATGAGGGCCGGGGTGTCGTCCAGGCGGTCGAGCACCCGGCGCAGCTGCGGGGCCACGTGCGAGTCGAGCGGCGTCCGCGCGGGGACGTTCTGCCCGGCCAGCCGGTGGAGGTGGTCGCGGGCGTCGTCCGTCAGCCGCAGCGCACGGGCGAGCGCCTGGAGCATCTGCGCGGACGGCTGCGGTCCCCGCCCCTGCTCCAGCCGGGCGTAGTAGTCCGTGGACATCCCCGTCAGCTGCGCGACCTCGTCGCGCCGCAGGCCCGGCACGCGGCGGCGGGGCGAGTCGGGGAGCGCCACGTCGGCGGGCCGCAGCCCCTCGCGGCGGGTGCGCAGGAAGGCGGCGAGAGCGGATCGGTCCATGCCGCCATCCTCGCGCTCGCGGCGGCGCGGGTGGGAGGGAGCGCCGGTCCTCCGATGACCGCTCCCCTCCCGGATCCGCCCGCGCCGCCGCACACTCGGCCCATGGACATCACCGGCACGACCGCATTCATCCCCGGCGCCACCTCCGGCATCGGCCTGGCACTGGCCCTGCGACTGCAGGCGGCCGGCAGCACCGTCGTCATCGGCGGGCGCCGGACCGAGCTCCTGCAGCGACTGGCCGACGAGCACGGCCTGGGCACCGTCGTCATCGACGTCACCGATCCCGACTCCGTGCGCGCCGCCCGCGACCAGGTGCTGGCGGAGCACCCCGACCTGGACGTCGTCGTCGCGATGGCCGGGATCATGGGCGTGGAGGACATCCGGAGCGCGGACTTCCTCGACCACGCCGAGCGCGTCATCGACACCAACATCCGGGGGCCGCTGCACCTGGTCGCGGCCTTCGTGGAGCACCTGCGGACCCGACCGTCCGCGGCCCTCATCACGGTCTCCTCGGGCCTCGCGCACACGCCGCTGGCGTCCACCCCCACCTACAACGGCTCGAAGGCGTTCATCCACCGGTTCACCGAGTCCATCCGCCTGCAGCTCGCCGGCACCTCGGTGCAGGTCATCGAGATCGTCCCGCCGGGCGTGCGGACGGAGCTGCTCCCCGGCGGATCCGACGACGACCGGTTCATGCCCCTCGACGCCTTCGCCGACGAGGTGATGGCGCTCCTCGCGTCCCAGCCGGACGCCCACGAGATCCTGGTGGAGGCGGTCAAGCCCCTCCGCTTCGCCGAGGTCGAGGGCCGGTACGACGCGACGGTCGCCGCGATGAACGGCTGAGGAGCGCGACCGGACGCCACACTGGGGGCATGAGCACCGCCGCCGACGACGTCCTCGCCCGCCTCGTCGAGGGCATCGACCGCGAGCGGCTCGGGGCGTACGGCGTCGTGGTGCGGATCGGCGACGACGAGGCGGAGCGCCGCTGGCGCAGCGACGACCGGGAGGACCTCTACTCCGTGTCGAAGGGCGTGTGCGCGCTCGCCGTCGGCATGGCGGTGGACGCGGGGATCCTCGCGCTCGACACCCGGGTCCCCGAGCTGCTGCCCGACCTCGAGCTCGGCGCGGGCGTCGACGGGGTCACCGTCGAGCACCTCCTCACCATGACCAGCGGGATCGACCTCGCCTGGTCCGGCGACGAGCCCGTGCCCGGGCCCGACCTCGCGCAGGCGATGCTCGGCCGCCCGAGCCGCGGCCGCGTCTTCCAGTACAGCGACGCCAGCCCGTACGCGGCCATGCGGATGCTCGCCGCCGAGGTCGGCGACGTGCGCGACTGGCTGCTGCCGCGCCTGTTCGACCCGCTCGGCATCGGGAACCCGCAGTGGGACCGGTGCCCGCTCGGCTTCGTCGTGGGCGGCAGCGGGCTCCGTCTCCGCACCGGCGAGCTGGCGCGCATCGGCCGTCTGCTGCGCGACCGCGGCGCGTGGGAGGGCCGACAGCTCGTCAGCGCGGCGTGGGTCGACCGGATGCACGCCGACTGGATCCCCACGGGCGCCCCCGACCCGCGGGCCCCCTTCGCCCGCTACGGCCTCGCGACCTGGGACGGCCCGGGAGACGCGTGGCGCCTGGACGGCCGCTACGGCCAGTACGTGCTGGTCGACGGATCCCGGGACGCGGTCGTCACCATCACCGCGCACGAGGAGGAGCGGGACCACCTGCTCGCCGAGCTCGCGGTGGGCGCGCTCGTCGACGTCGTCGGCTGATGTACGCGGCTCAGGGCACCGGCGCCGTCAGCGGATCCGGCGCCTGCCGCGTCCGCCCGGCGTCGGTCGTCACCGCGAACCCCTCCCGGGACCAGTACTCGAAGCCGCCGATCAGCTCCTGCACGCGCGCGTAGCCGAGCGTCGCGAGCGCGAGGGCCGCGCGCGTGCTGCCGTTGCAGCCGGGACCCCAGCAGTAGACGACCACGCGGGCGTCCCGGTCGGGGAGCTCGGCGGCGGCGCGCGCCGCCAGCTCCGCGCCGGGGATGTGGACCGCGCCGGGGATGCGCCCCTGCGCCCACGCGGCGTCGGATCGCACGTCGACCACGAGGGGCGCCTCCCCGCTCGCGCGGTCGGCGGCGAGGTCGGCGGGGTCGGTCTCGTAGGCCAGCTTGGCGGCGAGGAAGTCGATGGCGGAGAGGCTCGTCTGCATGCCTCCATCGAAGCGGTCGGGCTCCCCGGCGCGGAAGGGAGGTCGACCGGCATCCGGGCCGTCGCGCCGCGGATCGCCCGGTAGGTTCGGCCGCATGCCGACGAATCCACCGCTCGTCCTCGATCCCACCGATCACGCGATCATCGCCGAGCTCCAGGCCGACGGCCGCGTGAGCGTCGCGCAGCTCGGCCGCGCGGTCTCGCTCTCGGCCAGCGCGACGGCCGAACGCGTGCGCCGCCTCACGGAGGGCGGGATCATCACGGGCTACTCGATCACGGTCGACCCGGAGGCGCTCGGCTGGGCGGTCACGGCCTTCGTGCGGCTGGCCTACCCCTCCGGCGACTACCGCCCCTTCCACGCGCTCGTGGCGGAGATGCCGGAGATCGTCGAGGCGCATCACGTCACAGGCGCCGACTGCTTCATCATCAAGGTCCACGCGCGCTCGATGCGCGACCTCGAGCGCATCACGGGCAGGCTCGCGGTGCTCGGCGGCATCACGACCCACGTCGTCTACTCGAGCCCGGTGCCGGGTCGGCACGTGGTGCCGGCGTGACCATGGCCTCGAGCCGCCGTAGCGCGTTGATGACATCATCAACCGCTGATCGGCTTGATAATGTCATCGAGCGGGCCCAGGAGCAGCGCCGTCGCCGGTCGTGACCCACCCGCTGAGCGCCACCACCTCCGCCGCGATGTCCGCGACCGAGCGGCCGTCGGTCGCCACGCGATGCACGGAGGGCGATGCGCCCTCCTCGAGCCGCGGCGCCGCGGCCGCGCTGCGCTCCATGGCCTCCGCGAGCCCGGATCCGATCTCCCGCCCGGCGAGGCGCCCGTCCGCCGTGGTGTCGTCGGCCGTGAGCAGCACGCCGACGGCCTCGACCTCGCCGCCGAGGGCGGCCGTGAGGGCGGGCATCTCGAGCACGCTCACGGTGTTCGCGTAGATCACGCGCGTCCAGCCCGCCGCGCGGTAGTTCCGCCAGATCGCCGCCAGGTTCCGCTCCGCCAGCGGGATGCCCTGCCGCCACGGCTCCGGGTGCGCCTGGTCGAGCGCGTCGCCCTCGACGAGGGCGTGCCGCACGTGGGCGAGGGCGAGCAGCCGGGACGCCTCCGCCGCCACCGTCGACTTGCCGACGCCGGAGCGCCCGCCGAGGAACAGGGCCTGCGTGGGCGCCGGGATCGTCATGGTCCGAGCGTGGCATGGCGCCGGGCCGGGGTGCAGAGGTCGCGGCGCGGGGAGGCGCCGGCCGGTGCGGCGGCCGGTGCGGCGACGCCGTGCCGGGTCAGCCCGCCGGCTGCAGCGCACCGCGGAGCGCGGCGGCCTGCGCCCGCCAGAACTCCCGGGAGACGCCCGCGCGGGGCAGGATCGCGTCGAAGCCGTGGAAGGCGCCGTCGACGACCGTCAGCTCGACGGGGACGCCCGCCTCGCGGAGCCGTTCGGCGTAGCGCACGTCCTCGTCGCGGAACAGGTCGAGCGAGCCGACGCCGATCCACGCGGCGGCGAGGCCCGACAGGTCCTCGCGGCGGGCGGGCGCGGCGTAGGGGGAGGCGTCCGGTGCGCCGGGAGGGCCGCCGAGGTAGGCGGTCCAGCCGGCGCGGTTGCTGCCCGGCGTCCAGACGCGCACCTCCGAGGTGTCCATGTCGGTGCGCGTGACCGTGCGGTCGTCGAGCATCGGGTAGACGAGGAGCTGGAACGCGGGCGCCGGGGCGTCGCGGTCGTGCGCCATGAGCGCCACGGCGGCGGCGATCCCGCCACCCGCGCTCGCGCCCCCGACCGCCACCCGGGACGGGTCGATGCCGTGCTCCTCCGCGTGCGCGTGCAGCCAGAGCAGGGCGGCCAGCGCGTCCTCGACGGCGGTGGGGGCCCGGTGCCCGGGGGCGAGGCGGTAGCGCACCGACGCGACGACGATCCCGAGCGTCCGCGCGAAGCGGATGTTCGACGCCTCGTCCTGCAGGTGGTCGCCGAGCACCATGCCGCCGCCGTGGATCCAGAGCAGCGCGGGCACCCGCCCCTGCGCCGTCCGCGGGCGGTAGACGCGCATGTCGATCGCCGACGCGCCACCGTCCACGGGCACCCGCACGTCGTGCACGAGGAGGTCCTCGGGCGCCTCCGACCGGCGGGGCTCGCGTCGCGCGGCCAGCGCCACGAGCGGTGCCGGGAAGGTGAAGCGGGGGATCAGCCGGGCGAGGGCGAGGTCGGGGTGCAGGGCGGACATGGTGCTCCATCCGATGGTCGGGCCGCCTCGGCGGGCGGCATCGGGGGAACCGTACGCGCGCCGCATGGGAGGTCGGACCCGCCCCGCCGCGGACCCGCGTTGACACTGCCCCGACACCCCCGCGAGAATGGGGGGACGTTGCTCTTACAACGTTGTAATGGCCCGGATCGCCTGCGTTCGCCAGGCGTCGACCAGCCCCGTTCCCGATGAAGTGAAGGACACTCCATGACCGACGCCTCCACGTCGACCGACGCCCGCACCGCCGCGGACGCCCGCATCGCCATCGACCGCACCGCGGTCGTCGCCCCCGTCAACCGCCGCACGTTCGGCTCGTTCGTCGAGCACCTCGGCCGGTGCGTGTACGACGGCATCTACGAGCCCGGCCACCCCACCGCGAACGAGGACGGCTTCCGCCTCGACGTGGTCGACCTCGTCAAGGAGCTCGGCTCGAGCGCCATCCGCTACCCCGGCGGCAACTTCGTCTCCGGCTACCGGTGGGAGGACGGCGTCGGCCCGCGCGCCGAGCGCCCGAAGCGCCTCGACCTCGCCTGGCACTCGCTGGAGACCAACGAGGTGGGCCTCGACGAGTTCGCCCGCTGGTGCGAGCTGACCGGCAGCGAGCTGATGATGGCCGTGAACCTCGGCACGCGAGGTGTGCTCGAGGCGCTCGACATCCTCGAGTACTCCAACCACCCGGGCGGCACCGCCCTCTCCGACCAGCGCATCGCCAACGGCTCCCCGGAGCCCCACGGCGTCAAGATGTGGTGCCTGGGCAACGAGATGGACGGCCCCTGGCAGGTCGGCCACATGACCGCCGACGACTACGGCAAGCTCGCGAACCGCACCGCAGGCGCCATGAAGATGGTGGATCCCACGCTCGAGCTCGTCGCGTGCGGCAGCAGCGGATCCGGCATGCCGACCTTCGGCGAGTGGGAGCGCACCGTGCTCGAGCACGCGTACGACAACGTCGACTTCATCTCCGCGCACGCCTACTACCAGGAGCGCAAGGGCGACCTCGGCAGCTTCCTCGCCTCGTCGCTCGACATGGAGTACTTCATCCGCACGGTCGTCGCGTCGGCCGACCAGGTCAAGTACCGCCGCAAGAGCGACAAGACCATCAACATCTCGTTCGACGAGTGGAACGTCTGGTACCTCGACGAGCACCAGGAGTCGGGCGTCATCACCGAGGGGTGGCCCTACGCGCCGCACCTGCTCGAGGACGTCTACTCGGTGGCGGACGCGGTCGTGCTCGGCAACCTCATGATCACGCTGCTGAAGCACAGCGACCGGGTCACGTCGGCCAGCCTCGCGCAGCTCGTGAACGTGATCGCGCCGATCATGACGGAGAAGGGCGGCGGCGCCTGGCGCCAGACCACCTTCTTCCCGTTCTCGGTGACGAGCCGCCTCGCGCAGGGCGAGGTGCTGCGCCCCCGCATCGACGTGGGCACGTACGAGACCGAGGTGCACGGCACCGCGCCGCTCGTCGACTCCGTCGCGACCTTCGACGAGTCCACCGGCCGCGCCGCGGTCTTCCTCGTGAACCGCAGCCTGTCCGACGCCCTCACGATCGAGGTCGACGTCGCCGGGCTCGCCGTCTCCGAGGTGCTCGAGGCGGTCGGGATCCACGACGAGGACGTCTACGCGAAGAACACCTTCGAGGACCGCGAGCGCGTGGGCCTCACGGAGAACGCGTCGGCCACCCTCGCGGACGGCACCCTCACCATCACGCTGCCGCCCGTTTCGTGGACGGCCGTGTCGCTCGGCTGATCCGCACCGCTCCACCACGCGCCCGTCGCGCCGCACCCGCGGCCGGCGGGCGTCGTGCGTCGTCCCGAGTGCATCGGGTCACGGCGCCGCGGCCGAGCGCGCGGGGCGCCGAGCGTCACGGGCGCGGCGATACGGTGGGCGCGTGGGCGACGAGGCGATCATCGAGCGGGGCCGGCGGCACGTGCACGAGCGGTTCCGCTGGATCGACGGGCACGCCGACACGTGGTCGATGCTGCGCGACGCGGACTCGCTCGCGGCCGTGGTCGCCGCGCTCGCGGAGCTGGCGCGCGACGACCGGCCGGACGTCGTCCTCGGCATCGAGGCGCGCGGGTTCGTCCTCGGCCCGGCCGTCGCCGTGGCGCTCGGGGTCGGGTTCGCGCCGATCCGGAAGGACGGCGCGCTCCTGCCCGGCGACGTCGTGCGGCAGATCGCGGACGCGGACTACCGGGGCGTCCGACGCGGCTACTCCGCGCGGCGCGACCTCCTGCTGCCCGGCCAGCGCGCCGTGCTCGTGGACGACTGGATCGAGACGGGCAGCCAAGCCGCCGCCGCGGCCGCACTCGTCGCGGACTGCGGGGCCACGCTCGCGGGCATCGCGGTGATCGTCGACGAGCTGCGGCCCGGCATGCGCGCCGCGCTGCCGCCCGTCCGCGCGCTGACCACGGCCGACGCGCTGCGCTGACGGCCGGCGCGCTGCGCTGACGGCCGGCGCGCTGCGCTGACGGCCGGCGCGCTGTGGGGGCGGCGCCGCCGCTCGCCCGCATCACCTGCGTGCGCGACCGGGTCGGACCCGGTCAGTCCCGTCGGGACCGTCCGCGCGCGGTGCGTTCGTTGCCGCGCCGGTAGTCGCCCGTCACGCGCGCCATGATCTGCTGCGCGTCGCCCGACTCGACCTGCGCGAGGAACCTGCGCGCGGTGGATCCCCGCAGCGTGGCGGCTACCCGTCCGTGATGCTGGATGACCACCTCGTCGCCGCGCGAGGTGTGCTCGAAGCCGTTCGGGGGCGTGCCCATCGCAGCACGCTACCCGAGCCGTCCTGCCTCGAGGAGGGCGCCGGCTGCCGTGCGGCGGGCCGGCTGCGCCCGCCCGGAGGGTCAGGGGCGCGGATCCGTGCGGAGGAGCGCCATGACGATCACGTCGACGGGCTCGCCGTCGAAGCGGGAGGCGGCGCGGAGGCGGCCCTCCGCGACGAACCCGACGCGCTCGTAGACGCGACGCGCCCGCGGGTTGGACGCCAGGACCTCGAGGGAGATGCGCTGCAGGTCCGTGGCCGCGAACGCGTGGTCCACGAGCAGCCGGACGGCCTCGGTGCCGAGCCCGCGGTCGCGCCCGGCGGGTCCGATGAGGATGCGGAGGTTGGCGCTCCGGTCCTCCGGGCTCCACTCGTTGATCACGGCCTCGCCCACGCAGGCGTCCGAGGCGCGGTCGACGAGCGCGAGGTCGAGGCGGTCGGGCTGGTCGGCGCGCGTCGCGTACCAGGTGCGCGTGCGCGCGTCGAGCGTCGGCCGCGCGGACAGCTCGGCGACCTCCGCGGTCGAGTGGGCCGATGCGGTGAGGCGGAGGACGTCGGGATCGGCGAGCACCGGTCCCATCGCGTCGATGTCGGCGGGGGAGAAGGGCCGCAGGACCACGCGCTCGCCCACGAGGAGCGGCACGGCGGGGAAGAGGCGGGGCGGGGTGGTCATGGGTGCACCGAGGGGCGGGACGCGGCGCGGGCGGCCGGCGTCAGCGCCCGTCGCGGCTGCGATAGAGGGTCATCAGCGTGGCCGAGATGCGGCCGCCGGGGCCGAGCCGGTGGCCGTTCGCCTCGAGCCATGCGCGGGCGGCGGCGCGCTCGCCGGGGGGGCGGCGCCGGTCGCGGCGGCGCCCGCCGGGGCGGGGCGCTCCTCGGGGATCGGCGTGATCGTGACGGTCGTGCGCCTCCCCGCGGCGACGTAGGGCGCGAGCAGCGCGCGGAGGGCGCGCGCGTCGGCGGCGTCGAGGTCCGCCTCGTGGACGATGCCGTCGAGGCCGAAGCGCACCGGCTCGGTGGGGCCGGCGGTCGCGTGCCGGCCCTCGCCGTCGTGCTCCGCGCCGCGTCCGTGCCCGTCGTCGCGCGGATCTGCGTGCTCGGTCATGCCGTCTCCTCGTGCCTCGTGCCCCCTCCGGAAGCCTAGGATGCCGTCACGCGCCGTCCGCGCCGCAGATGAGAACCGTTCTCTCCTAGGCTGGGGTCATGGAACCCCCCGCGAACGCCCGCCCGATCGTCGCCCGCGGCGGCCTCGCCGTGATCCTCGTCTCCTCGAGCGACCTCCGGGCGGCGTCCCGGGTCGCCGCGGCCGCCGTCGGGGCGCCCGCGTCCGAGGAGCCCGCCCCGGTGGAGGCGCCCGGCGGCGACAGCGGCGACCTGGGCGCCGACCTCGCCGAGGGCCTCATCCGCGACGCCGACGACGGGCGCACCGGGCTCGCGGTGGTGGCCATCGAGCCCGCCGCGGATCCGCTCGAGGTGGCGCTGGTGCTGGAGCACGTGGTCGAGGCGCGGCACCCGGGGTCGACGCCCATCGGGATCCTCGACCTCGTCGCCGTCTCCTCCGTCACCGAGGTCCGCGACCTGCTCCTCGACCCCCGGGCCGCCGACGCCACCCCGTTCGACGCCGCCGAGCGGCTGGCCGGGCGCCTCGAGTGCGCGAGCGTCGTCGTGCTCGAGGACCTGGATCCGGCGCGGCCCTCGCCGGACGCCCGCCGGGCCCTCGCCCTCCTCGCGTGCCTCGCCCCGGACGCGCGCGTGGTCGACGTCGCCGACCGGGCCTCGCTCGTCGCCGCGCCGCTGCGGATCGGGCGGCAGCGCGCGCGGCGGCTGGCCGCCGGCATGGGCTGGCAGGCGGCGCTGGCCGGCGTCGCCGTCCCGCCGTCCACCGGCGGGATGGGCGTGCACGTCTTCCGGGACCCGCGGCCGTTCCACCCCGGCCGCCTGCACGCGGCCGTCGTGCACGACCTCGTGCCGGGGCCCGTCGGGCGGATCGTGCGCTCCCGCGGCCTCGTGCGCCTCGCGACGCGACCGGCGACCGTGGGCGCGTGGGCGACGGCGGGCGACGTGCTGAGCCTCGATCCCACCGGCATGCGCAGCTGGGACGCCGAGTCGCCCGCGGGCCAGGAGGTCGCCTTCGTGGGCGAGCACCTCGACGCCGCGCTGCTCGACGGGATCCTCGGCGCGTGCCTCCTGGCGCCCGACGAGCTCGTCGCGGGGCCGGGTGCGTGGCACGGCTACGCGGACCCGTTCCCCGCGTGGGACACCGAGCACCGGCACTGAGCGGTGGCGGGCGGGGCGTCCGCGCAGCGCGGCGCGGCCCGGCCGGCCTCACGCCGCCGAGTCGTGCGCGACGAGCCCGTCCTCCAGGCGGACCACGCGGTCCGCGTCGGCGAGCACCGCCGGGTCGTGCGACGCGCACACGACGGCGACCCCGCGGCCGGCCTCGGAGCGCATGATCGCGCGGATCCGCTCCGCGCTCGCGGCGTCGAGGCCCGTCGTCGGCTCGTCGAGGAGCAGGAGCCCGGCGCCGCGGGCGAGGCCCTGTGCGAGGAGCGCCCGCTGCCGCTGCCCGCCCGAGAGGGCCGCGAATCCCCGTGCGGCGAGGGGGATCAGGTCGAGGCGGTCGAGGGCGTCGTCGACGGCGCGGCGGGCGGTCGCGTCGAGGCGCCGCCAGCGCCCCGCCCGGCCCCAGGCGCCGACCGTCGCGACGTCGCGGACGGTGACGGGCAACCGGTCGGAGACGGCGGCGCGCTGCGGCACGAAGGCGAGGGCGGCGGCGAGGGCGCGCGTCCCCGACGTGGGGATCCGGGTCCCGGCGATCACCTCGAGGAGCGTCGACTTGCCGGCGCCGTTCGGCCCCGCGATGACCGTGAGCGCACCGGAGCGGAGCTCGAGGTCGACGCCGCCGAGGGCACGGTGCCCGTCGATCTCGACGTGGATCCCGAGGAGGGCGGCGGCAGCGGCGGGCGAGGGCGGGGGCACGCGTCCGATACTATCCATTTGATAAGCGTTCTCATTCTCGACTAGGGTCGGCGATCGTGACATTCCTCACCCGCGGAATCCTCGAGCCGTTCGCGCTCGACTTCCTCCAACGCGCCCTCCTCGGCGGGGCGCTCGTCGCGATCCTCTGCGGCGTCGTCGGCACGTGGGTCGTCATCCGCGGCATGGCCTTCCTCGGCGAGGCCCTCGCGCACGGCATGCTGCCCGGCGTCGCGCTCGCGACCGTGATCGGCGCCCCCGTCCTCGTCGGCGGGGCCCTCAGCGCCGTGGCGATGAGCCTGGGGATCGCCGCCCTGCAGCGTCGCGGCCGCCTCTCCTACGACACGAGCATCGGCCTGCTCTTCGTCGCGATGCTCGCCCTCGGCGTCGTCGTGATTTCGCACTCCGGCAGCTTCGCCACCGACGCCACCGCCATCCTGTTCGGCGACATCCTCGCCATCGCGCCCGTCGACATCGCGCTGCTCGCGGGCGCCGTCGTCGTCGGCCTCGGGGTCGCCTGGGCGTTCCACCGGCCGCTCGTCGCGCTGGCCCTGGATCCCCGGGTCGCCGCGGTGCTCGGCCTCGGCCCGCGCTCGGCGCAGGCCGCGCTGGTGGGCCTCGTGACGCTGGCGGTCGTCGCGTCGTACCAGGCCGTCGGATCCCTGCTGGTCGTCGGCCTGCTCCTCGCCCCCGCCGTGGCCGCCGGGCACTGGACCGCGCGGATCCCGACGCGCATGGCGCTGGCCGCGGCCCTCGGCGTCGCATCCGTCCTCGTGGGACTGCTCGTGTCGTGGCACGCCGCCACGGCCGCGGGCGCCTCCGTCGCGGCCACCGCGATCGCCGTCGCCCTGCTCTCCGGGCTCGCGCGCGCGGGCCTGACGGCGGCGCGGTCCGGCCGGCCGCGGCGCGATCCCCGCGTCGTCCGCGGCGTGCCCGCCCTCTGACCGTCGCGACGGCCCGCCGTCGCGACCCGCCCCCGGACGACCCGACCCACCCGCCCCACCACTCCCCGAGAGGACCGCGTGCGCTCCCGCATCCCCACCATCCCCCTGCTGGCCGGCCTGGCGCTCGCCCTGACGGCGTGCTCCGCCGGGACCCCGGCCGGACCCGCCGACGAGCCGGCCGCGGAGGCGACTCCCGAGGGGCACGGCGCCGTCGCGGGCGCCGCGGAGCTGGCCGAGCCGCGCCTCGGCCTCACCAGCATCGGCCCGACCGGCGCCGTCACGCACCTCGACCTCCTCGACGGATCCGTCGCCGAGCTCGGCCGGATCGGCGCCCCCAGCGCGATGGACACCGACGGCCGGTACCTCCTCGCGCAGACGGACGCCGGCGTCGAGATCGTCGACAGCGGCGTGTGGACCTGGGACCACGTCGACCACTTCCACTACTACCGCGCGGACCCCCGCCTCCTCGGCACCGTCGAGGGCGAGGGCACCGCCGTCATCGCCACGACCAACCTGTCCACCACGGGCGGCACGGGCCTCCACTTCGCCGGCTCGGGCGAGGCCGTCCTGCTCGACACCGCGGCGCTCTCCGAGGGGCGGATCGAGGAGTCGTTCCGCCTCGCCGGCGAGCCCGGCCCCGGGATGGTCGTGCCGGTCGGGTCCCTGGCGCTCGTCACCGAGGGCCGGGGCGCGGACGCGACGGTGGTCGGCCGCACCCGGGACGGCGCGCGCACGGGGCTCGTCGAGCCGTGCCCGGATCCCGCCGGCACCGTCACCACGCGCGTCGGCGCCGTCATCGGCTGCGGCGACGGCGCGCTGCTCGCGAGCGTCGACGGCGAGGAGCTGGCCGTCGAGCGGATCCCGTACCCCGAGGGCGCGACGGCCCCCGCCGCCACCTCCTTCGACAACCGCGAGGGCCGTCCGACGGTCGCGGGCCTCGCCGGGGACCAGGGCATCTGGGTGCTCGACACCCGCGCGCGCTCGTGGGCGCTCCTGCCCGCACCCGCTCCGCTCGTGCACGTCACCGCCGTCGACGACGCGGACGACCGCCTCCTCGCCCTCACCCGGGACGGTCGCGTGCTCGTCCTCTCCGGCGCGGACGGCGCGGTCGTCGCGGACACGGGCCCCCTCGTGGCCGACTCGCTCGCGGCCGGGCGGACGCCGACCCTCGTGGCCGACCAGCAGCGCGCGTACCTGTCGGGCCCCGTCGAGCGCCGGCTGCACGAGATCGACTTCGCGGACGACGCGCGCGTCTCGCGCACCTTCGACACCGCGGCCGAGCCGGCCTTCACCGCGGAGACGGGCCGATGAGCGCGGGCCGTCCCCGGCGGCGCCGCCTGCCCGCGGCGCTCGCGGGCACCGCCACGACCGCCGGCGCCCGCGCGCTGACCCTCGCGCTGGCCCTCGCCCTCACGGGCTGCGCGGTCGCGGGCGACGAGCGGCCGACCGTGCACGTCTCGACCAACATCCTCGGCGACGTCGTCGAGGAGCTCGTGGGCGACGAGGCGGAGGTCGTGACGCTGATGGAGCCGGACGCGGATCCGCACTCGTTCGAGATCTCCGCGCAGGAGGCCGCGCGCCTCCGCGCCGCCGACCTCGTCGTCTCCAACGGCCTCGGCCTCGAGGAGGGGCTGCAGCAGCACCTCGACGCGGCGGCGGACGCCGACGTGCCGGCCTTCGTCGCCGGCGACGCCATCGAGGTCCTCGCCTATGCCGAGGGCGACGCGGAGGGGATGCCCGACTCCCACTTCTGGACCGACCCCGCCCGCATGGTCGACGTCGTCGACGCGCTGGAGCCCGTGCTCGCGCGCATCGACGGGGTCGATCCGGCTGCCGTCGCCGCCCGGACCGCCGCGTACCGCGCGGAGCTCGAGGCTCTCGACGCGGAGATGACCGCGGCGTTCGCCGCCATCCCCGCCGAGCGCCGCGCGCTCGTCACCAACCACCACGTCTTCGGATACCTCGCCGACCGGTTCGGCTTCGACGTCGTCGGCGCCGTCATCCCCGGCGGCACCACCCTCGCCGCGCCCTCCGCCAGCGACCTCGCCGACCTCGTGTCGGCCGTCGAGGAGACCGGCGTCCCCACGATCTTCGCGGAGTCCTCGCAGCCCGACCGCCTCGTCCAGGCGCTGGCGAGCGAGGCCGACATCCGCGTGGAGGTGGTCGAGCTGTTCACGGAGTCCCTCACGGGCCCCGAGGGCGGCGCTCCCGACTACCTCGCCATGATGCGCGTCAACACGCAGCGCATCGCCACCGGGCTCTCCCCCTGAGCGCCCGCGCCCACCCCACACAGGAGGAACCACCATGCGCACCCCCCGACTCCGACGGACCGGCATCGCCGCCGTCGCCCTGGGCCTCGCCGCGACGCTCGCGGCCTGCTCCACCCCGGCACCGGAGGGCTCCGCGTCCTCCGAGACGCCGGCCGGATCCGGCGAGGCAGCCGGATCCCGCGTCGCCGTCTCGTACGAGGGCGGCATCCTCGTCCTCGACGGCACGACCCTCGAGACCGTCGCCGACCTCGACTCCGAGGAGTTCACCCGCCTCAACCCCGCGGGCGACGGCCGGCACGTCATGGTCACGATGAGCGAGGGCTTCCAGGTGCTCGACACCGCGGCCGGCAGCGCCGACGAGGCCGAGCTGACCGACACCGTCTTCGAGGCCGACACCCCCGGCCACGTCGTCCGCCACGCGGGCAGGACGATCCTCTACGCCGACGGCACGAGCGACACGACGGTCTTCGACACGGCCGCGCTCGCCTCCTCCGACGGCCTGCCGGAGACGGAGACCATCGAGGGCGTCGAGGCGCACCACGGCGTCTCGATCGTGCTCGAGGACGGCACCTTCCTCACGACCGTCGGCAACGCGGACGGCCGGGACGGCGTCGAGGCGCGGGACGCGTCGGGCGCGGTCCTCGCGCAGACGGACCAGTGCCCCGGCGTGCACGGCGAGGGGACCGCGGCCGGCGAGGCCGTCGTCTTCGGCTGCGAGGACGGCGCGATCCTCTACGCGGACGGCGCCTTCACGAAGCTCGCGGCGCCCGACCAGCCGTACGGCCGCATGGGCAACGCGTACGTCAGCGAGACCAGCCCCGTCGTCGTCGGCGACTACAAGGACGACCCGGATCTCGAGGGCTACCTGCTCTCCGCCGTCACGCTGATCGACACCGAGGCGAGGACCCTCCGCGTGGTCGACCTGCCCGAGGGCGTCGGCTACACGTTCCGCGACGTCGCGCGCGGACCGGACGACCTGGCGTACATCATCGGCTCCGACGGCGCGATCCACGTGCTCGACCCCGAGACCGGCGAGCTGACCGGCTCGTTCCCCGTGATCGACGCGTGGGAGAGCCCGGTCGAGTGGCAGGACCCGCACCCCGCGATCGTCGTGGCGGGCGGCGTCGGCTACGTCACCGAGCCGGCCACGCAGGAGATCCACGCGGTCGACCTCGCCACCGGCGCCGTGCTGTCGAGCGCTGCGCTCGAGGTCACGCCGAACGAGATGGCGATCGCCGCGGGCTGATCCGCCGACGAGGGAGGGCGCGGGGCGGATCGCTCCGCGCCCTCCGTGCGTCGGTCGTCGTCCCCGCCCGGCGAGCAGGTGCGTATCCTTGCCGATCCCGCAAGGAGCCGTGCGCCACGCGCTTCCCTCCCGCAGGCTCGGTGCATGGACATCGGACAGCAGGACATCGCGCAGCAGCACATCGCACAGCAGGACATCGCGCAGCAGCACATCGCGCAGCAGGACATCGTCGGCATCGAGTGGGACGCGGTCGTCGTCGGCGGGGGCGTCGCGGGTTCGAGCGCCGCGCTCATGCTCGCCCGGGCCCGCCGGAGCGTGCTCGTCGTCGACGCGGGTCAGCCGCGCAACGCCGTCGCCGCGCACATGCACGGCGTGCTCGGTCACGACGGCAAGCCGCCGCGCGAGCTCGTCGCCGACGGGCGCCGGGAGATCGAGGGCTACGGCGGCGTCGTGGTCGACGGGCGGGTGCAGGGCGTCGACGCCCTCGAGGATCCGGCCGGGCCGCGCTTCCGCGTGACGCTCGACGGCGGCGCCGAGGTGCGGGCCCGCCGCGTGGTCCTCGCGACCGGCCTCGCCGACGTGCTCCCGGAGGTCCCCGGCCTCGCCGCGCACTGGGGCGCGGGCGTCGTCGTCTGCCCGTACTGCGACGGCTACGAGGTGCGCGACCGCCGCATCGGCGTGCTCGCCACGGGGCCCGGGAGCCTCCACCACGTGCAGATGCTCCGCCAGTGGTCGGCCGACATCACGTTCCTCGTCGCGGGCGGCACGGCGTCCGGCGAGCCGCTCGGGATCGACGCGGCGACGCGTGCGGGGCTCGACGCCCGCGGGATCCGCATCGAGGAGGAGGCCGTCACCCGCGTGCTCGGGGAGCGGGGCGCGCTCGAGGGCGTGGAGCTCGCCGACGGCCGGGTCCTCGCGCTCGACTCGCTCTTCGCCATGCCCGGGGCGGCCCCGCGGGACGGCTTCGCCCGCGCCCTCGGCGCCGCGACCGAGGAGACCCCCTGGGGTCCGTTCGTCACGGCGGATCCGATGGGCCGGACGAGCGTGCCCGGCCTCCTCATCGCGGGCAACGCGTCGAGCGGATCCGCCAACGTGCCCGTCGCCATGGCCGCAGGAACCATGGCGGGTGCGATGGCGAACGCGGACATGGTCACGGAGGACGTCGCGATCGCCGTCGCGGCGGCGGCCGCGCCCGCCGGCCGGTAGCGGTCGGCGCCGTCCCGGCGTAAACTTGAGCCCTTAGGACTCAAGTACGTGGAGGAAGGAACGCATTGGCCAACATGCAGGGCGCACCCGCCAGCGCCGAGGACGCGAGGACCGCGCTCGAGCAGTACGGGGTGAACCTGACCGAGATCGCGAAGAGCGGCAAGCTCGACCCGGTCATCGGACGCGACGCGGAGATCCGGCGCATCAGCCAGGTGCTCACGCGGCGCACCAAGAACAACCCGGTCCTCATCGGGGAGCCCGGCGTCGGCAAGACCGCCGTCGTCGAGGGCCTCGCCCAGCGCATCGTCGCGGGCGACGTGGCCGACTCCCTGAAGGGCAAGCAGCTCGTCTCGCTCGACCTCGCCGCGCTCGTCGCGGGCGCGAAGTACCGCGGCGAGTTCGAGGAGCGGCTGAAGGCGGTGCTGAAGGAGATCGACGACGCCGACGGCGAGGTCATCACCTTCGTCGACGAGCTGCACACGCTCATGGGCGCGGGCGGCGGCGAGGGGTCCGTCGCGGCGTCCAACATGCTGAAGCCCATGCTCGCGCGCGGCGAGCTGCGGCTCATCGGCGCGACCACGCTCGACGAGTACCGCCAGTACATCGAGAAGGACGCCGCGCTCGAGCGCCGCTTCCAGCAGGTGTACGTCGGCGAGCCGAGCGTGGAGGACACCGTCGCGATCCTCCGCGGGCTCAAGGGCCGCTACGAGGCCCACCACCAGGTGCCCATCACGGATGCGGCGCTCGTCGCGGCCGCGTCGCTCTCGAACCGCTACATCCCCGCCCGGCAGCTGCCGGACAAGGCCATCGACCTGATCGACGAGGCCGCCTCGCGGCTGCGGATGGAGATCGACTCCTCGCCCGTCGAGATCGACGAGCTGCGGCGCGCGGTCGACCGGATGCGGCTCGAGGAGCTCGCCCTCAAGCGCGAGAAGGACGAGGCCTCGAAGGAGCGGCTCGCGCGGCTGCGCGAGGACATCGCCCAGCGCGAGGAGACCCTCGGCGGGCTCCAGCGGCGCTGGGAGGCGGAGCGCGCGAGCGTCAACCGCGTCGGCAAGCTGAAGGACGAGCTGAACGAGCTGCGGATCCGCGCCGAGCGGGCCCAGCGCGAGGGCGACCTGGAGAAGGCGTCGCGCCTCCTCTACGGCGAGATCCCCGTCATCGAGCGCGAGGTCGCGCAGGCGGAGGCCGCCGAGTCGGTGCCGTCGGCGGAGGAGCGGCTCGTCAACGAGCAGGTCACGGGCGAGGACATCGCCGCGGTCGTCGCGGCCTGGACGGGGATCCCCGTCGGCCGGCTGCTGCAGGGGGAGACGGAGAAGCTGCTGCACCTCGAGAAGGAGCTCGGCAAGCGCCTCATCGGCCAGCGGCAGGCGGTGGCGAGCGTCTCCGACGCGGTGCGCCGCACGCGCGCCGGCATCTCGGATCCCGACCGGCCCACCGGCTCGTTCCTCTTCCTCGGCCCCACGGGCGTCGGGAAGACGGAGCTCGCGAAGGCGCTGGCGGAGTTCCTGTTCGACGACGAGAAGGCGATGATCCGCATCGACATGAGCGAGTACGGGGAGAAGTTCTCCGTGTCCCGTCTCGTCGGCGCCCCTCCCGGCTACGTCGGCTACGAGCAGGGCGGCCAGCTCACCGAGGCCGTGCGGCGCCGCCCCTACTCGGTGGTGCTGCTCGACGAGGTCGAGAAGGCGCACCCGGAGGTGTTCGACGTGCTCCTGCAGGTGCTCGACGACGGCCGCCTCACCGACGGCCAGGGCCGCACGGTCGACTTCCGCAACGTGATCCTCGTGCTCACCAGCAACCTCGGGTCGCAGTTCGTCAGCGACGCGTCCCTGCCGCTGGAGAGCCGCGAGCAGGCGGTGCAGCAGCTCGTGCGCCAGACGTTCAAGCCGGAGTTCGTGAACCGGCTCGACGACATCGTCGTGTTCCAGACCCTGTCGATGGACGACCTGGCGCAGATCGTGGAGCTCTACATCGACCGCCTCGGCGACCGGCTCGCGGACCGCCGCCTCACGCTCGGGGTCACCCCGGACGCCCGGCGCTGGCTCGCGGAGCGCGGCCACGACCCGCTGTACGGCGCTCGTCCCCTGCGCCGGCTCATGCAGCGCGAGATCGACGACCGCCTCGCGCGCGAGCTGCTGGCGGGCGACATCCGCGACGGCGACGCCGTGCGGGTCGACCTCGCCCCCGACGGCGAGGGGCTCACGGTCAGCCGCGCGTGGGACGACGAGCCGGAGGACGCTCCCGCCCTCTGACCGGGTGATCCGGCCCGTCGCGCGACCCTCATCAGTGTCGCGCGGCGGGCCGGACCCGTCCGCCCGAGATCTCCAGCACCTCGTCGCTCAGCGCGTCGATGTGCTCGCGCTCGTGGCTGGTGAACAGGATCGTCGTGCCGATCCCCTGCTGCCGGCGCAGCTCGGCCGTGAGGCGCGCGACGCTCTCCGCGTCGAGGGCGTTGAACGGCTCGTCGAGCAGCAGCACCTCCGGTCGTTCCATGAGCGCCTGGCAGAGCGACAGCTTCTGCTTCATCCCGAGCGAGTAGCTGCGGACCCGCGTGCGGGAATCCGGATCCAGCCCCATCCTGCGCATCGACTCCCGCACCTCGTCCACGGTGATCCGCTTCCGGATGGCCGCGAGCTCGGTCAGGTTCTGCAGGCCCGTGCGGTGCGCCAGGTAGGCCGGCCCGTCGATGATCGCGCCGAACCGGTCGGGGAACGTGCGCCCGGGGGAGAGGAGCGCCGGGTCGATGTCGACGACGCCCGCGTCGGGACGCAGGAAGCCGAGGATGATCTTGAACAGCACGGACTTGCCGCAGCCGTTGGGCCCGACGAGTCCGTAGGTGCGGCCGCGCTCCAGGGCGAGGTCGACGCCCTGGAACAGGGCGTTCCCGCGGAAGCCCTTCGTGACGCCGGTGAGGGTGATGATCGGCATGGTGCTCCTTGTCGTTCGGGATCAGGCGGGGCGGGTGCGCTGCACGAGCGCGGAGAGGGCGAGGCCGAGGATGGCGACCCAGAGGCCGAGCGTGGCCGTGGCGTCGCCGACCTCCGACCATCCGCCGCATGTCACGGCGAGGTCGGCGAGCTGGAGGGGCAGCCACGTCCGCGTCTCGAGCTGGAGGGCGCCGCCGCCGACGATCACGCCGACGGTGAGGAGCCCGGCGGCGGACCCTCGCGCGAGCCAGGTGACGATGAGGACGAGGGCCGAGTAGACCCGAGCTGGAGCAGGCCGCCGACGAGGTACTGTCCGGCGAGGAGACCGAGTCGTCCGGGGGCGGGGAGCACGGGCCCGGATGCGGTGAGGACGGCGATCCCGAGCCCGAGCGCGGCGACGACGGCGAGGTACAGGACGGCCGCGACCGCGTGGCGCGCCGTGCGCGCCGCCGCCCACCGCGTGGCCGAGCCGTGCCGTAGGAGCCGCTGCAGGAGCATGCCGCGGGCCTCGTGGGACTCCCGCAGCTGCAGCACGAACGCGAAGCCGCCGTACACGGCGAGTCCGCTGAGCAGGTGGAGGACCGTCCCGTCGCCGCAGAGCGCGGAGGCGAGACGGTCGACGGCGGTCGGCGGAGCCCCGTCGCCGAGGAGCGGATCCGCGGGCATCGCCAGGAGCCCGGCGAGGCATGCGCCCACCACGGCGACGAGCACGATCCACGCCCTCACCCGCTGTGCCGTCCGAGGAGGGCGGGACGCGAGCGATGCGCGCGGTCCTTCGCCCGGACGGCGAGGAGCAGCGCCGCGCACGCGGCGGTGACGGCCGCCCAGCTGACGGCCGCGGCGCCGGGATCGGCCGCGACGGTCTGCGCGGTCGTGAGGTGGCTGAGGTTCAGGGGCGAGCCGGCGTCGATCAGCCCGGCCGCGGAGAGCAGCGCGAGCATGCCGACGGACACGGCGAAGACGACGTCGAGCCCTCGGCCGGGGCCGATGAGGTGGAGGGCGAGCGCGGAGATCTGGGTCGCCATCAGGAGGGCGAGCGCGAGCATGACGGTGCCGACGATCAGCGCCAGCCACGGCCAGCCCGGCCGCTGCTGGGCGGCGCTGTAGCCCTCGATGCCGTGGGTGCCGTCGTCGGCGACGGGGAGCCCGAGCGCGGTGACGTACATGGCCACGAGGAGGAGCGGCAGGATCGTGAGCGCCCAGGTCATGCCGTCGCGGCACGCGGCGAGGAGAGCCCGGACGTAGGTGCCGTGGCGGATGAGACGGTCGGGCCGGGCGTCGGCAGGCGACCGGACCACGAGCGCGACGAGCCACGCGAGCAGGACGACGTTCGCGAGGAACCGCGTGTCCGTCACGTCGTCGAGGATCAGCTTCGTCTGGGTGAGGCGCACGCCGGTCGGTGAGGCCTCGTCGAACGCGCGGGTGTATGCGCCGGACGCGACGGCGAAGCCGGCCAGGACCAGCGCCGGGACGCTCGTGATCCGGTCGGCGGGGCTCACGAGAGGAGGCCGCTGGAGGGGAGGCGGCGGACGGTCACCACCGCGACCACCGCGACGACGGCCGCGAGGACGAGGTGGGGGAGCACGACCTGCGCATCGGTGTGGAACTCGAGGCCGAACGGCACCGTCGAGAAGTAGAGGGCGAGGTGGGGATGCCCCAGGATCTCGACGAGGAGTGTCTCGCCGAAGACCGTGAGCATGGGGAGGGAGAGCGCCAGGTACCGGTTCCGGACGACCAGGCAGGCGGCGATCCCCATGGCGGCGTACACCGCCCCGCAGAAGCCGAACCAGCTCGAGTAGACGATGCCGAAGGGGAGGTCGCCGAAGGCGAGGATGGAGCCGAACGCCTCGTCGTGCTGCGCGCGATCCCCGGCCTGCTCCGGCGTGAGCAGGTAGCCCGCCGGGTCGATCCCCGGGTCGCCCAGCAGGGGCCACACGTGGAAGGACATCACGTAGGCCACGAAGGAGTAGAGGAACGCGAGGGAGAAGCCGACCACGATCGCTGACCCGAAGCGCGCGCAGAGCAGGATCGGGACGTCGCAGCGGGTCCGCTGCACGCTGATGAAGCGATGGGCCAGGTCCGACGAGAAGCCCACGCAGGTGAGCAGCGTGATGGCCAGTGGCATCAGGATCAGCGAAGGCGAGAGCATCCCCGCCGCGAGCACGCCCACGTGGTCGCGGACTTGAGCATTCTGCATGCCGTGGATGACGGTGAGAGCTGCCAGGGCGGCTATCAGCGGGACGCTGGCGACCTGTGCGGGTCGCATGGTGCGCCGGAGAGCCAGGGCGAACATGTCACACCACCTCCCGCGCGGCGGCACGCGCGCAGCTGCAACGCGTGCGGAGGCGAGCTCTGCAGGCGATCAGTTGCTGGCCCAAGAGCCGATGGCCTGCACTCGGACGAGGTTGTACGGCGTGGCATGGAGTTGCAGACGGACGCTGGTCCCTGCTGAGTAGGGAGAGGAGGGGAAGGCGCCCTGTCGTTGTCCGATCTCCTTGAGCTCCATGGCGCATCGACCGGTCCCGCCATCGCAGATGCGCACGTTCATGCGATGGTCCCCACCGATGGAACGGAACCTGACGAACGCCTGCCCCCCGGTGGACTGCTTGGTCTGAGGGTCAGAATTCCAGGCTTGCTGAAATCGCGGGGTGATGGCAGTGAAGTCCTCGCTCGCGGTCCCGGCGTAGGCGGCGCCGCCCGACCCGACGAGGAGGCTGAGGAGTGCGGCGGTCGAGAGGGTCTTCGTGGTGAGGCGCATGGGATCCGTTCCTACGATGTGGTGCACGAGGCGGTTCATGGCGGCCACGAGGTCATCGGCAGCGTCTTCGCGTGCGCGGATCATGGGGCGAGTCGGTGGCGAGGGGGCCTCGGGTCCGTCACCGGGGCGTCAGGAGCGGCGGCGAGACCGAGGGTAGGCGGGAGGGCGGCGGGCGCCTGCCGTTCCTCCACAGGCCTGGATCGTGCGGCAGCGGGCCGCTGCTCGCGTCAGCGGCCCGCGCTTCGGGTCAGACCGCGGTCACCCGCAGGAGCGCGATCGTCTCGGGCCACATCGCCGGCGTGTGCAGCCCCGAGACCGCGAGCGCGCGGCCCGTCAGCTCGACGCCGTCGAACCAGGCGGGCGCGGTGAAGCCGTGGTCGGGCACGCCGACGCGGACGGGCTCCACGCGGTAGCGGCGCTCCGGGTCGAGGCCCGGCAGGAGGAAGCGGCCGCGCGGCGAGACGTCGGAGCGGCCCACCGTCGCGAGGAAGAACAGCGCGGCGGAGGCGTCCTCGGCCACCGAGCCGTACACCCAGAGGCTCGGGTCGGAGCCGTCCGCGCGCACCACCGTGCCCGTGTGCATGAGGGCGCGCTCCCGCTTGTAGAGGGCGATCCACTCGGCGAGGTCGCGCTCCTCGTCCGGGGTGGCCTGCGTCAGGTCCCACTCGATGCCGAAGTGCGCGAACAGCGACGTGCCCGCGCGGAAGGCGAGGGTGTGCGCGCGGCCCGTGGTGTGGTTGACGCCCGACGCGATGTGGGAGCCCATGAGCTCCGGCGGCAGCAGCTGCATGGTCCAGCGGTTCATCTGCTGGCGCTCGAGCGGGTCGATGCAGTCGGACACCCACACGCGGTCGGTGCGCTCGAGCACGCCCAGGTCCACGCGGGATCCGCCCGAGGAGCACGACTCGATCTCGAGGTCCGGGAAGCGCTCGCGGAGCTCGTCCATGAGCCGGTACGCGGCGAGCGTCTGGAGGTGCACGCCCGCCTGGCCGCGCGGGGCGATGCCGGCGTCGACGAGGTCCCGGTTGTGGTCCCACTTGACGTAGGCGATGTCGTACTCGGCGAGGATCGCGCTGACCCGCTCCAGGATGTGGGCGTACGCCTCGGGGATCGCGAGGTCGAGGACCTGCTGCTTGCGGTGGGTGCCCGGGCGGCGGCCGCCGGTGGCCATGATCCACTCGGGGTGCTCGCGCGCGAGGTCGGAGTCCTCGTTGATCATCTCGGGCTCGAACCACAGTCCGAACTCCATGCCGAGGGCGCGCACGCGGTCGATGATCGGGGTGAGGCCGTCGGGCCAGACGCCCTCGTCGACGTACCAGTCGCCGAGGCCCGCGTCGTCGGCGCGGCGGTGGCGGAACCAGCCGTCGTCGAGCACGTAGCGCTCGACGCCGAGGGCGGCCGCGCGCTCGGCGAGGTCGGTGAGGCGCGCGAGGTCGTGGTCGAAGTAGACCGCCTCCCACACGTTCAGGGTGACGGGCCGGTCGCGGCGCGGGTGGGCGTCGCGGGCGCGGAGGAAGCGGTGGAAGCGGGCCGCCTGGTCGTCGAGGCCGTGTCCGTACGCCGCGTAGACCCAGGGGCTCGCGTAGGCCTCGCCCTCGGCGAGGCGCACCTCGCCGGGCAGGAGGAGCTCGCCGCCGCCGATCACCTGGCGGCCGCTGGAGAGGCGCTCCGCGTAGTGGCGGTGGTCGCCGCTGAAGGCGACGTGCGCGCCCCACACGTCGCCGTGGCGGAAGCCGAAGCCGGGCACGCCGACCGAGAGCACGGTCGCGGCGTCGGATCCCGTGCGGCCGCGACGGCCCTCGCGCTCGTGGATGCCGACGTTCAGCGTGCTGCGCTGCGGGGTGCGCTCCTTGCCCCAGCGGCCGGCGAAGTCGAGGACCTCGCGCGCCTCGGGCGGGATCGGCAGCGCCAGCGTGATCCCCTCGACGTCGTAGACGCCCTCGCCGGCGTTCGTGAGCTCCGCGCGGGTGCGCACGAGTCCGGAGGGCAGCAGCTCCACGTCGACCGCGAGGCCGAGGCCGGCCACGTCGTCGACCGCGTCCACGTGCACGAGCGCGGGGC
Organism: Clavibacter michiganensis; assembly: GCA_002150995.1. GTDB lineage: Bacteria > Actinomycetota > Actinomycetes > Actinomycetales > Microbacteriaceae > Clavibacter > Clavibacter michiganensis_K. Next base: position 231,569 of record MDHJ01000001.1, read on the forward strand.
CGTGGGTCGCGGATCCGGGACGCCCGTCGGTGCCCGCCGGCAGCGGGGACCCGTCCACCGTCGCGGCGGTCACGCGGAACGACGGCGACCAGTCGGCGCCGGAGCGGTGCCCGGCGATGCCGGGCTTCCCCGTCCAGGACGTGTGCGCCTCGGGGAGGATCGCCAGGCGGATGGGGTCGTCCGCGACGTTCGGCACGATCGGCTCGACCGCCGCGCGGGCCATCGTCTCGAGGTCCGCGGCCGTGGTCGCGCCGAGGTCGGCGCCCCAGTGCACGACGGCGGGCAGGCGGCCGTCCGTGAGGTCGAGCACGAGGGAGACGCCGGATGCCCGGAGGTGGAGGAGGGCGGACGGGACGGCGGTGTCGGGCATGGTGCTCCTGCGTCGATGCGGGTGGGATGCCCCCATCCTGCCGCGGCGTGGCCGGTCGCCGCACGCCTCCACGCCGAGGCGGTCGCCTAGTCCAGGTCCTCGAGGCCGGGCACGGCCGTGCCGTCCTGGTGGTCGGCGGTGACGCGGGTGCCCGGCTGCGACTGCCGGGCGCTGATGGTGAGCGCGCGGATGCGGGCGACCGCGTCGGGATCGCGCAGCTCCTCGCCCACGGAGTCCGCGGCGTCGGCGGGCTCCACCACGATCTGGCTGGCCGGGCCGATGAGGATCTCGACCTCGCCCGCGCCGCCGTCAGGCAGCCGGACGGGCACCCGGACGGCGTCGGCCGCCCGGCCCTCGCGGGCGAGCGCCTGCGCGCAGTCGACGACGGCCCGGGCGATGTCGTCGCCGGTGAGGTAGCGGCCGTCGGCGTAGTGGATGGTGTGCACCCTCCCACTGAACGCCATCCCGCGCCCGTCGACCAGGGGCTTGCCGCCCGAGGCGCGCGGGTGGAGGGTCCGCGCGGCGCCGGAGCGTCGCGGTCGCGGCCCCCGGCCTCGGTACGCTCGGCGGATGACCTACGTCGCTCATCCCGATCGCTACTCGTCCATGCCCTACCGCCGGTCCGGCCGCTCCGGCCTCAAGCTCCCCGAGCTGTCCCTCGGCCTCTGGCACAACTTCGGCACCTCCCGCCCCATCGACACGCAGCGCGCCATCGTGCGCCGCGCCTTCGACCTCGGGATCACGCACTTCGACCTCGCGAACAACTACGGACCGCCCCCCGGGAGCGCCGAGACGGCGTTCGGCCGGATCCTCCGCGAGGACCTCCGCCCGTACCGCGACGAGATCGTCATCTCCTCCAAGGCCGGCTACCACATGTGGGAGGGCCCCTACGGGGAGTGGGGATCCCGCAAGTCGATGCTCGCCTCGCTCGACCAGAGCCTCGGCCGCATGGACCTCGAGTACGTCGACGTCTTCTACTCCCACCGCCCCGACCCCGAGACGCCCATCGAGGAGACCATGGGCGCGCTCGCGACCGCGGTGCACCAGGGCAAGGCGCTCTACGCCGGCATCAGCAACTACTCGCCCGAGCAGACCGAGCGCGCCGTCGCCGCGCTCGCCGAGCACAAGGTGCCGCTGACCATCCACCAGCCGAGCTACTCGATGTTCAACCGCCACGTCGAGGGCGGGCTGCTGCCCGTGCTCGAGGAGGCGGGATCCGGCTGCATCGTCTTCTCGCCGCTCTCCCAGGGGCTGCTCACCGACCGCTACCTGTCGGGATCCATCCCCTCCGACTCGCGCGCCGCCACCAGCGGGTTCCTCGACGAGTCCGCCGTGTCCGACACGTACCTCGAGCGCGCGCGCGGCCTGCAGGCCGTCGCCGAGGGGCGCGGGCAGACGCTCGCGCAGCTCGCGCTGTCGTGGGTGCTGCGTCACCCGGGCATCACGAGCGCGCTCATCGGCGCCTCGAGCGTCGAGCAGCTGGAGCAGAACGTGGCCGCGGCCGGCGCCCCGGCCCTCACCGACGACGAGCTGGCGGCCATCGAGCCGCTCGCGGTCGACGGCACCGGGCGCTGATCCGTCCGTGACGAGCGACGACGCCCTGGCGCCCGCGCATCCGACGACCGCCGAGCGGGTCGACCGGATCCTGGACGGCCAGGGCGTCGTCGACGGGCACGACGACCTCGCGTGGGCGCTGCGCGAGCGGGCGGTGCGGGAGGGCGGGCCGAGCGCGTCCGTGGCCGACGGCGTCATCGCGCGGCTCGCCGTCGAGGACGCCGTGCCGGGGCTGCACACCGACCTGCCGCGCCTCGCGCGCGGACGGGTGGCGGCGCAGTTCTGGTCGGTGTGGGTGCCGGACCTGCCGGGCGTCGACCCGGTGCGCTCGACCATCGAGCAGATCGACGTCGTGCGGCGGATCGTGGCCGCGCACCCGGACCGGCTCGCGCTCGCCGAGACGGCCGACGACGTGGACCGCGTGGTCGCGTCCGGCCGGATCGCATCGCTGCTGGGAATGGAGGGCGGGCACTCCATCGGCGGCTCGCTCGGTGCGCTCCGGACGATGCGCGCGCTCGGGGTCCGGTACATGACGCTCACCCACAACTCGGCCGTCGCCTGGGCCGACTCCGCGACCGATGCGCCCGTGCACCACGGCCTGAGCGCCGCGGGCGAGCGCGTGGTCGCGGAGATGGAGCGGATCGGCATGGTCGTCGACCTCTCGCACGTCTCGGCCGACGTGATGCGGCAGGTGCTGCGGATCGCCCGCCGGCCGGTGCTCTTCAGCCACTCCGGAGCGCGCGCCGAGTGCGACGTGCCGCGCAACGTGCCCGACGACGTGCTGCAGGCCCTCCCCGCAAACGACGGCGTGTGCATGGCGACGTTCGTGCCGCAGTTCGTCTCGCCCGCGGTCGCCGCGTGGCACGAGGAGACGCTGGCGCTCGCGGTGGCCGAGGGCGTCGACCCGCGCGACCACGAGGGCGTGCAGGCGGTCGCCGCCCGGCGTCCCGGGGAGCGGCCGCGCGCGACGCTCGCCGACGTCGTGCGGCACGTGGAGCGGATCCGCGAGGTCGCCGGCCCCCGGCACGTGGGCCTCGGCGGGGACTACGACGGCGTCGACCGCACGCCCGACGGCCTCGAGGACGTCTCGCGCTACCCGGCGCTCATCGCCGCGCTCGCGGAGCGCGGCTGGTCCGATGGCGACCTCCGCGCGCTCGCGGGCGGCAACGCGCTGCGCGTGCTGCGGGCCGCGGACGCCGACGACGAGGTGTCGCGCGGGGAGGCGGACGCGGGGACGCTGGCGTGACGGGCGGCGGCAGCGGGCCCGGGCCCTCCGCGCAGGCGTCGGACTCCGTCGCGCCCGCGCCCGCGCCCGCGCCCGCGTCGGCCGCGGCCGTGCGGGCCATGGCGCCGCGCGACGCGGCGGCCCTCCTCGACGGCCTCGCGGACCGCGGCTGGCCCGCCGATCTGCGGGAGCGGCACGGGGGCTGGATCCTGCGCGCGGCCGGCGGGGTGACCCGGCGGGCGAACTCGGTGCTCCCCGTCGGCCCCGTCGACGACGTCGAGGCGGCGCTCGACGCGGCTGAGGCCTTCGCGCGGCGCCACGGGATCGCGCCCTGCGTGCAGGTGTCGCCCGCGTCGGAGCCCGCGGACCTCGCGGCCCGGCTGGCGGCGCGCGGCTACGCGGCCGAGGCGCGGACGCTCGTGCAGGTCGCGGACGCGGGGACGGTGGCCGATGCGGTGGCCGATGCGGTCGCGGATGCGGACGCGGTGGTGGACGCGGTCGCGGTCGCCGCCGGCGCCGCCGCGGACGGCCGACCCGCGGATCCCGCGCTCGCGGTGCGGGTCGCGGACGAGCCCGACGACGCCTGGCTCGACGCGTGGTGGAGCGTCGACGGGCGCGGCGGATCCGCGGAGCTGGACGTCGCGCGGGGGATCCTCACCGGCGGCCCCGCGGTCTACGCGGACGTGCGGCAGCGCGCCGCCGACGGGACGCCCGCCCGCGTCCTCGCGACGGCCCGGCTCGCGCTCGTGGGCGGCTGGGGCGGTCTGTACTCGGTCGCCACCCGGCCCGAGGCGCGTCGCCGCGGCCTGTCGCGGGCGGTGACCGCGGCCGCGGTGGCCGCCGGGCGGGAGCGCGGCGTCACCGCGCTCTGGCTGCAGGTGGTCGAGGAGAACGCCGGGGCCCGTGCGCTCTACGCGGCGCTCGGCTTCGCGACGGCCTCGCGTTACGAGTACTGGACCGGGCCGACGAGCCGCTGATCCGCTGCGGCACGGACCCGGCCCGTTGCCGCGAGGAGCCGCCGACGCGCATCCGGCTCAGACCCCGCCGCCGCCTCCTCCACCGCCGCCGCCTCCGGAGGTCGTGCCCCCGGAGGATCCGCCGCTCGAGCTCGACGTGGACGAGACGCCGTGCATGCTCGACGACACCGAGCCGAGGCTGGCGGCGAACGACGCGGGCACGAACGGCCCCGTCCCGTCGTACCAGCCCGGCCGGCTCCGCTGGTGCTCGTAGCGACGGCCGAGCTCGTCGCCCCACTCCTCCTCCTGGCCGAACATGGCGGCGTAGGGCAGCAGCTCCTCGGTGAGGCGCAGCACGTCCCGGTCGTCGTGCGGCAGGTCGCGCCGCTCGGCGCCCGCGGGCGACTGCAGCACGCGGATCCGATCGGCCTCGGCCAGCCGGATGAACTCCCGCAGGCCCGCGAGGTGGTCGCGGAGCGCGACGCCGCGCTCGGTGAGCGGGTGCTTCACGAGCGCGCCGATCGTCACGATCAACGCGAGCACCGCGGCGACGATGAACGCCACGACGACGAGACCGCCGAACGCCTGCACGAAAGAGATCACGGCGAAGGCGATCGCGGCGGACATGCCGAGCGACGCGGCCACGAGCAGCCCCACGATCGGACCGACCGGCAGCGGCTTCCGCAGGCCGTCCGTCACCGTCCGCTTCGTGACGGCGGCCATGAGCTTCTGGATCCGCGCGGCCACCTTCGCGTCCGCGCGCTTCAGGTCCTTCACGCTGCCGGCTCCCGCGCCCTCGCCGAAGACCGCGGCGACGAAGCGGCGCTCGTCGGGGTCGGTCACGCGCGCGGGGTCCACGAGCTCCAGCGCGAAGGAGGGCTTCCGGCCGCCGTCCCGCTCCAGGATCCGCAGCGCCCCGCGCACGGCGAGGTCGAGCAGGAGCGCGGTCGTCGCGCGACCCGTGTTGCCGGACACGACGGACGAGACCAGCACGCCCACGCCCTCCGGCGGGTCGTACTCCGCGACGACGGTGCCGCGGCCGGGCGCGTCCGCGAGGCGGCGACGGCGCAGCACCAGGGCGCCCACCGCGGCGGCCACGGCGACGAGCGCCCCGGCGAGCGACAGCGTGGGCCATGGCGCCGCGAGGAACGAGGAGTCGCGCGGCGTGAACGTGCCGGGCTCGAAGCCGATCGAGAGGCTGAGGTTCTCGTACGCCCCGAGGTCGGTCGCGGTCGCCACGAAGCCCTCGTCGGTGCGCGTGATCTCGGCGGGGCCGTCGGCGCCCTCGGGCCCCGACGCCGCGTCCGCCCCGCCCGTGAGGCGCTCCTGGAGCTCCGGCGGGATCTCGACGGTCGCCGTGACGCGGCCGATCGGCTGCGCCCAGCCCGTGCCGTTCACGTCCCAGTAGAACTCGTCGGCCCCCGTGTCGGCGTAGGCGCGGGTCACGTCGCGCTGCTCGTACTCGATGACGTAGGTCTGCTCGCCGCGCACGTAGCCGGCGTCGGCGATCGTGAGCACGAGGGCTCCGTCCTCGGTCTCGGTCTCGTACGCGCGCGGCGTGCCGTCGTCGTCGGTGACCGACAGCACGCGGAGACCCGTCGGGTGGCCGTCGTACGACCGCACCAGCTCGCGGCGGATCCCGCGGTTCTGATCGCGGTCGGGGAACTGGGCCACGAGCGTCTCGGTGGTGCGGAGGACGGACCGGCCGTCGGCGTCGGCCGAGAGGCGGTAGACGGCGTCGAAGGAGCGGAACACGAAGCTGTCCACGCTGGCCTCGGCCGGGGCGGCGAGCCCGAGGGGGACGGCGACGAGGGCCAGCAGCGCGGCGACGAGCGCGACGCGCACGCGGGCGACGACGCGGTGGGGTGCAGCGGACGGGCGCCTCCGGATTCCGCGCATCGGGGTGCTCCCCGGGTCCTGCTCCCGCATCCCGTGCTCAGCCATCGTGCGCTCCCGTGCCCGCGCCGGATCCCGTGCCCGGTCCCGGGTCGATCAGCCGCCAGTCGGCGACGAAGTCCCGGACGGTCCGCGTCTCGAGGTCGAGCCGGACGCGCTGCAGCAGCGCGTCGGCCTCGACGGGGCTCCCGGCGTTCGTCCGCAGGACCTCGCGGCCGGTGTCGATGCGCCGGACGACCAGGTCGGACTCGCGGCCCAGGTCGTCGACGTCAGCGGCGCGGACGACCGCCAGCGCCAGGGCGCCGATGGTGCGGACCGCGCGCCGGATCGGCCGCCGGGGACCGGCCTCCAGGACGGCCTCGAGGATCTCGGCGGCCACGGGTGCGTCCCCGTCCGCGTGCCCGTCCCCGATGGCGGATGCGCCTGCACTCATCGTCGTGCTCCCCTCGCGCGGCCCCCGCCGCACACGGAGTCAACCACGGGAGCCGTCGGCGATCAGGGCCGCCGCGTCGGCGGCGAGGCCCGCGTAGGCCGACTGCCGCTCGAGGTCCGCCGCGTCGCCCGCGGCGGCCTGCACCACGACGGTCCAGGCTGCGTCGCCGTCCCCGAGGAGGTACGCGAGCGCCAGGGTCCCGACCGAGCTGCCGCCCTTGAACGCCACGTGGTCGAAGCGCTCCGGCTCGGGCAGGCCGGGGTTCGCCGCGAGGATCCCGCGCACGGGCTCCCCGGCGGGCGTCGCGGCGAGCGCGGCGAGGCCGAGCTGCGCGCGGGCGATGTCGTCGGGCGTCGCGAACCAGTCGGCGCCGTCGGTCCACGCGACGTCCGACACGGCGGAGACGGGGATGTCGAGGACCCCGCCGGGCAGCCCGTCGAGGAGCGCGCGGCGCTCGGTCGCGTCGCCGTCGGCCCACCTGGCGCGGAGGGCCCCGTCGTCCTGCCAGCCGACGCGGAAGAGGTCGCGCGTCGTCATCAGCGGCACGTTCCGCGGCGGGTCGGAGTGGCCGAGCTCGGCGAGCTGCGCCTCGACGGCCTCCCGTCCGACGGCCGCGATCAGCATGTCGGTGGCCGTGTTGTCGCTGATCGCGATCATCTTCGCGGCGGTCTCGCGGACGCTCACGACCGTGCCGGTCGGTGCGTCCTGCAGCTCGCCGGAGGGGAGGCTGCGCACGTCGTCGGTGACGGTGAGCGGGTCGTCCCAGCCGAGGCGCCCCTCCTCGACCGCCTGGACGACCGCGCCCAGCACGTAGAGCTTCACGATCGACCCGATGGGCCGTGCGTCGCTCGCGGCGACGCCCTCGGGAGCACCTCGAGGACCCGCTCGCCGAGGGCGCCGTCCTCGACGCGCGTGACGGTCAGCGACACGTCGCCGCCGAGCGCCGCCGCCTGCTCCTCCAGCTCGTCCCAGCTGGTCGCGGGCTCGCGCTCGGGCTCCGGCTCGCCGAAGAACAGGCCCGTGATGAGGCCGGCGTCGTCGACGGCCACCTGCATGTCGAAGGTGCCGGCGTCCGCGCTGGCGATGGTGGTGACCGACTGCGGGCCCTGCTCCTCGTGGGCGGTGACGGTCCACGGGCGTCCCGCGCGCACCTGCTCGAGCACGCCGGCCAGCTCCTCCGCGGGCGCCGCGTCGAGCATCACCTGCGCGAGGCGCTCGCCGGTCTCCTGCACGGGGACGGCGTCGTCGGATCCGACCGTGTCGACCAGCCACTGCGCCTGCGCGCCGACGGGGGTGTCCGGCAGCACGACCGGCTCGGCGACGGGCGCGGGGGTGGCGGGACCCGCGGGCGCCGCCGCGCAGCCGGCCGCGAGGGCCGTGACGGCGGCGAGGGCGAGGGCGAGCGCGGCACGGGCGGGCCGGGATGGGCGGGGCGGACGCAGCGGTGACGGGGCCATGCCCCAGTCGACCGGAGCGGGGCCCTCCGCACGTCCCCCAGGAGGGGGAATCGTCCGGAGGGCCCCGCATGCCGAGAGGGCGGCGGGTGCCGGAGGGCCTCGCGTGCCGGGAGGGCCCCGCGTGCCGGGAGGGCGGCGGCTCAGCTCCGCGGCGCGACCCGGTCCTGGCCGGCGTCGCGACCGGATGCGACGACCGTGTCGATGTCGAACGCCCGGTCACCCGCGCCGACGGGGTGCTCGAGGATCTGGTCGAACGCCCAGTCCTCCGGGATGCGCACGCCCAGGTTCGCGCCCCAGCCCGTGGACATGTCGGCCACGTAGCTGAGCTCGGTGAGGTGCGCGGCGCCGAGGGTGCGGCAGACGCGCCGGCCGCCGTACACGCCCACGCGGTAGTCGCTGCCGCGGCGGTCGAGCTCCGCGTGGATGCCGCGGAAGTAGGGCTGGATGCTCTCCTCGACCTCCTCGCGCGTCGCGTCGAAGTCGACGGCGTAGTAGATGGGCGTGCCGGGCAGGAAGCCGAGGCGGCGGGCCGCGTCGTCGGCCCGGCCGGCCGCGCGGACCCCGAGGTCGTGGGAGAAGTACGTGGCGTCGGTGCCGCCCTCCTGGAAGATCGGGACGATCCGGAGCCCGCCCGCGAGGATCGCGTCGATCTCGCCGTCCTGGATGCGCTTCGCCAGCGCGTCGGGCACCTCGGAGTCGGTGAGGTAGCGGGCGATGACGGTGTACCCGGCGTCGCGGAGGGTCCTCGCGCGCTCCGGCGTGATGACCGTGATGCCGTCGGCCGCGGTGCCCGGCCGCGTGGGATCCCCGTTGCTCGCGAGGAGCGCGGCCCAGGTGCGGTAGTCGCCCCGGCCCGTCTCGGGCAGGGCCACCGTGCGCTGGAACCGGGAGAGGCGCACGCCCTGCTCGTCGGAGAAGACGCCGTCGACGGGCCCGTCCCACGTGCTCATGACGACGAGCGACGCCTGCAGGAGGTGCACCAGCCAGCCCGTGGTGTCGGCGGATCCCACGGCGAGGTCGGGCTGCTGCTGCAGCGTGCGGCGGGTGAGCGGCCCGAGGACGCCGTTGGCCGTGCCCTCCGGGATGCCCATCTCGAGCTGCAGGGCGTGGATGAGGGCGGAGTGCGCGGCCCCGGTCCAGACGCCGTCGGTGGTGACGGCGGGGAAGCCGGCGCGGGCCCCGTAGCGGGCGGCGAGCTGCCGCTGGATGTCGCGGACGACCGGGCGGCCGTTCGAGGCCAGGGGGGTGCCGGGTGCGTCGGCGCCGGCGGGCGCGGCCTCGTCGGCGTGGGCGGGACCCGCGGCGAGGAGGGCCACGGGGACGGCGGCGAGGGCGCCGCCCAGGATGGAGCGTCGGGACAGGGTCATCGGTGTGCCTCCCATGCCGGCCGCCGGCAGACGGCCCGCGGGACGGGCGACGGTCCGGAGGACGGCGGTCTGCGGTTGTCCGACGGCGGGACGGCGGCGCGTGCTGCCACCGGGCCGAGCGGGCGTGAAGGAGACAACCTACGCAGGCGCCGCGCACGACGCCGCCCGCTGTCCACAGGGGACGGCGGGCGGCGGGATCGTGCGGGCCGGCGGCCTGGCGGGCCGGCGAGCGAGCGGGCGGCGCGCGGGATGCGCCGGGCGGCTCAGCCCGCGGAGGTCGGGGAGGCCGACGGTCCGTCCACGCCGTCCCGGTCCGCGCCCCGGTCGCCCGGCCGCATGCGGTCGCGGGCGTGGTGCAGGCTGTCGGTGGGCACCGGCGGGACGCCGCGCGAGAGCCGCGACAGGCCGACGCGCACGACGACCGCCGTCGCGATGCCGAAGACCGCCAGCGTGATGAGCGTCGCGGCCCAGAGCGGCAGGGCGAGCAGCAGGAGCGCCACGATCGCGGCGGCGAGGAGCCCCAGGGAGACGAGCGCGAGCGCGACTCCGGCGCCGAGCATGATCGCGCCGGACCGCGCGGACCGGGCGCGCTCGCCGATCTCCCGCTTCGCGGAGTCGATCTCGGCGCGCACGGCGCGCAGCAGGGGGTCCACGGCCTTCTGGGCGAAGGAGCCGCCCAGCCAGCCGCCGCGGGAGGTGGAGGAGGTGTCGTCGTCGGTCATGTGGGGATCTCCTCGGTGGTCCGGCACGGTGGTCCGGAGCGGGGTGCGTGCGGGGGAGCGGGACGGCCGCCCGGTCCGGATCGCGGGGATCCGGACCGGGCGGCCGCGGGGATCAGGCCAGGCGGGTCTCGCTCGACATGCTCGAGCGGAGGCCCCCGGTGATCTGGATGACGACCGGCACCTCGGTGCCGAGCACCGCGTCGAGCCGCGCGACGGCCTCGTCGACCGTGCGGCGGACCGCGACGGGGGAGACGCCGCGGCGCGTGACCGCGGTGACGCGGAGCGTCGTGACGTGACCGACCTCGAACGCCGTGACGTCGACGGAGACGATGCCGCTGTCGTCGCCCAGGGAGTCCTCGAGCAGCTGCTCGGCGACCTTGGCGTCGATGACGAGCGCGCCGCCCGTGGGCGTCGCGCCGCCGCGGCCGCCCTCGATGCGCACCAGGGTGCCGGTGCGTCCGTGGCCCTGGCGCAGCGCGAACCACGCGAGGACGACGATCAGCACGAGCGCCGCGAGCGCGACGACCCAGAGGATCCACGGCTGGCCGCCCGAGAGCGCGTCGCCCACGGGCTGCTTCGCGTCGGACGCGGCGCCGGAGACCGTCGACTGGACGTCGGGCAGCAGGCTGCCCGCACCCAGCGCGACGCCGACGGCGATCAGGACGAGCCCGATCACGATCACGAGGAGGCGGTTGAGCGCCCGGTTCGTGCTGGTCATGACCCCACCTTCCCGTCCTTCGCGAGCGTCACCTTGGCGGTGAGCTTCGGCGTGTAGTCGTACTCGGCCAGCTCGGCGCGGACGGCCTCCTCGATGGTGCGCTTGTCGGCCGTGTACCCGGTGGAGGGCGTGAGGCGGACGAGGGCCTGCCGCTTCGAGACGGTGACGTCGACCTGGTCGGGCGACACCTCGCCCGCGTAGCTGGCGGTGAGGGCGATCGAGCGGGCGATGACACGGTCGTCGACGACGGCCGCGGTGCGTCCGATGCTGCCGCCGCGACGGCCGCGGCTGCCGGGCGTGATGCCCACGATCACGAGCACGAGGCCGATGACCGCCACCACCACGCCGACGGCGACGAGCGCGCCGGCGGGTGCCGATGCGGCGTCGAGCGTGGCGGAGGCCGCGTCGGCGGGGGCGAGGAGCAGCGGTGCGCTGCCGACGGCCGCGAGGACCGACTCGGTGCCGAGCCAGGCGAGCACGAGGATCAGCAGCACGGCGATCGTGATGGCGATGCCGGCGCGCGACGAGTGCGTCTCCCGCCGCACGAGGCGGCGGTAGGTGCTGTCGGTGCTCATGAGACCCTCCTGCGTTCCTGGATGCGGGCGCCCGTGATGCGGAGGTCGACCCGGCCGACCGTGGATCCGGTCAGGCCGAGCACGCGCTCGCGGATCTGCGTCTGCGCCGTGGTGAGGCGCTCCACCAGCGTCCCCTCGCGGACCGGGCGGTCCGAGAGGGCGGGGACGCGGATGGAGGTGCGCGCCTCCACGGTGAGCTTGCCGCCGGCGTCCGTCAGGGTGACGGACACGTCGCCCGCCGGCACCTCGAGGGCGTCGGCGGTCACGGCGGAGACGACGCGGCGCACGGCGCGCGACGTGATGGTGGTGCGGCCCCGGGGAGCCCCGGACGGTGTCCCGGGCTTCCGGGGGGCCGACACCGCGGTGGTCACGACGACCGACGCCCGCGGAGGGCGTCAGCGAGGCCGCGGATGTCCAGCTTGCCCTCGAGCACGCGGCCGACGCCGAAGCCCGCGGCCATGAAGATCAGGACCAGGAGGAAGCCGCCGAAGCCGAAGGCGAGACCGGAGAGCGCGAGGACCGCCCCGACGAGGAGGCCCGTGGTCGTGGGGGTCACTGGACGCGCTTCTCGGCCGCGTCGTCGTCGGACGACTTGTCGGACGGGAGGTTCACGTCGGTGATGGTGACGTTGACCTCGGTGACCTCCATGCCGACGACCTGGTCGATGGCGTCGGTGACGGACTTGCGCACGTCGTCCGCGACCTGCTGCAGGTCGACGGGGTACTCGGCGATGAGGGTGATGTCGACGGCGACCTGGGTCTCGCCGACCTCGACGGACACGCCCTGGCCGCGGTCCTGCTGGCCGATGACGTTGCGGATCGCGCCGACGGCACGGGCGGCGCCGTTGCCGAGGTCGTGCACGCCGGGGACCTGGCGGGCCGCGATGCCGGCGACCTTCTCCACGACGCCGTCGGCGATCGTGTTCTTGCCGCCGGTGGTGCCGGTGCCGGTGAGGCCGGAGGAGGTGGGGGTGATGCTCGACATGGTGTCTCTCTCTCGTGGTGGATGGATCGTGGTGGTGCTGCTGCGTGGGGCGGATCCGAGGGTGCCTCGCGATCCCGCCTCGTCATTCAGACGCATGGACCGGGCCGTTCGGCACGCGGTTCAGGCGACTCCCAGGGATGCCGCTCCGCGCTTCGTCTCACGGACACGGATCGGGCCATGAGCGGATAGCGCGTGACGGTCCTCAGCCGCGCAGCGTCGCGCTCGGCAGCTCGCCGAACCGCTCCGCGTAGGAGGCCGCGAACCGGCCGAGGTGGCCGAAGCCCCACTGCTCGGCGACGGCCCGCACGGTGGTCGTGGTGGGGGAGGCGTCGCGGAGCTCGGCGCGCACGCGGTCGAGCCGGATCCCGCGGAGCAGGGCGCTCGGGGTCGTGTCCTCGTAGCGGCGCACGGCGAGCTGCAGCACGCGCGTGCTGATCCCCGCGGCGCGGGCCGCGTCCGCCGGCGTGATGGGCCGGTCGGCGTGGTGGTGCAGGTACTCGATGGCGGTGCGCACGGCGCTCATGCGCGGCGCGCGCATCTCCGCGCTGAACGGGACGTCGTGCCACGGGAACAGCTGCAGGGTGGCGCGGGCGACCCGGAGGCCGGCCTGCATCCGCAGCAGCGGGCTCGAGGCCGCGTCCTGCAGCACCGGGCTCGCCTCGCCGACGGCCTGGCGCCAGGCGGCCGACTGCTCGGGGCTCGGCGCGCGCGTGTGGTCGAACACCAGCGGGCGGGACCGGCCCTCGTGCAGCTCCGCGGCGGTCTCCTCGAGGAAGGCCGCGTCGACGTGCACGAGGTTCTGCACCCCGGGCTCGCAGCGGAAGGTGAACGAGCGGCCGGAGGGGAAGAGGAACGGGCGCGATCCGCTCGACCGCACCTCGTGCGAGCCGATGTCGACGGCGCCGGATCCCTCGCGCCACCAGGCGACGACGTAGTCCGGCAGCGCCGGGAGCCGGCCCCAGTGCTCGGCGGGGAACGCCGAGGAGCGGAGCGTCACGTTCTCGTCGCCGACGAAGGAGTACCGGTAGGCGAAGTCGCCCGGCCCCTTCTCGGCGCGGAAGTCGGTGCCCGGGTACAGGGCGGCGTAGCGCGCGACGGCCTCGTCGATGTCGGTGCCGGACATGTGCCCGCGACGGAGCGCGGGCGCGGCCGAGCCGGCGGCCCAGCCGTCGGCGTCCTCCGGGCGGCCGTCGTGGATCCGGCCGTCCGCCCCGGCGGCGTCCGCGGGGGGCGTGATGGAGTCGACCGTGGCGTCGCCGGCGTGGGTGCGGGCCGGCGTCGCGGGGGCAGCGGGCGCTGCGGCGGCGGCGAGGTGCTCGTCGGCCGGCGCGGGCAGCGCGGGCAGCGCGTGCAGGGGGGACGCCGCCCGTCGGCGCCCGTCGGGCGCGGGTGCGGTGCTCATGGATCCTCCGTCCTGCGCGACCGGGGACCGGTCGCGTGTCATGGAGTTGACGTTCCGAGAGGGTGGTTCGTCACGCGACCGCCCCCGATCCGCTCCGAGACGTCGGGCCGCCCTGTCCGGACGGAGGACGGGCCGGGGCGCCTCGCGGTGCCCCGGCCCGGTGTCGCCGCTAGTTCGCGGCGCTCGTGTTGACCGAGCCGTTGACGCCGTTCGGGTAGAACCCGCCCTTGGTGACGGCCTTGTTGTTCAGGTACACGATGTTGAGCACCTGGCCGGGCGAGCGGCTGAACGCGATGCCGTTGGCGTCCGTCGGCACGAGGTTCGCGCCACCGGAGACCGTGACGCCCTGGTCGAGGTCCGTGGGGCCGTCGAGCGAGTCGCGGGCGTTCGAGATCGCGTTCGCGGGCTCCGCGAGACCGCGGGCGAACAGCTGCGTGCGGATGATGCCCGCGTGGTACGCCTCGACCGCGAGGATGCCGGCGGCCGCCTCGAGGTACGTCTTGTTCGTGATGAGCGGGGCGGCGCCCTTGTAGGCGGTCACTCCGACGTCCTCGAAGATGAACGACGCCAGCAGGAAGTTCTCCTGGTTGGCGAACGCGTCGAACTTCTCGCCGGGCTTGATGAGCCCGGCCGCGGCGGCGGCGGCGGAGAACGCGGCGTCGAGGTCGATCGCGGGCCGCGCGACCTTCGCCGAGCCGAGGGCGGCGCGCAGGAACTTCACGTGCGCCTTCTCGTCCTGGGCGATCTCGTAGGCGTACTGGCGGATCGCGTAGTCCTTGAACTGGACCGCGCGGCCGCCGGTGACGCCGCCGGGGGTGCCGACGCCGGAGATGTCGTTCGGGACCAGGCCGTTGCCGGTGACGGCGCGGAGGTAGAACTCCGCCTCGAGGTACTCGAGGTTCAGGGCGAAGTTGAGGACGGCGGCGTCCGTGACGGCGCCCGCGTCGGCCTCGGCCTGCGCGTCGGCGGCCTGGGCTCCGGTGGCGGGGATGAGGGCCGCGGCGCCGACGCCGAGCCCGGCGACGCCCGCAGCGCTGAAGAAGCGACGACGGTCGAGCGGCGACTGCGCGCTCTTGTCGATGGCCTGGGTGATGAACTTCCTGTCGAACATGTGCACGCTCCGAGGAGGTCGTCGGTGCGCATGGCTCGTCCATGGGCATCCGTTCGCCTCACGATCCGCTGTCATCCGTGCGTGCACAACGGATCCGGGGCCGGAGGACGCTGGGATTCGCCTGCGGGATACCGGGTTCCGGGGCCAGGCCCCTCGACCGGGGGTGGGCGGTGTCGGTGGTCCCCAGTAGGAAGGGAGCGTGTCCACGCCTCCGTCCGCGCCCGCGCCCGCGTCCGCACCCGGGCACGGGCACGGGCCCGCGCCCGCCGACGCCCGACCGCGGCGGCCGCTGCTCGACATCACGCGCATCTACGCGGAGCCCGCGGCCCTCGAGCTGCCGCGCGGGCAGGAGATCGTCGCGGCGTGGCCCGACGCGACCATCGTGGAGGTCGCGTCCCACTGGGCCATCCCCGAGGTCCACGGGGACGAGGCGAACGTGGCCCGCTGGGTGCGCATCAAGACGGAGGCGCTCGTCGTGGGCGTCAAGAAGTCGCTCGTCACCCGGCCCAACGGCCGGAGCGCCGACTTCATCGCGCCGTCCACGGCGAACGGCTGCGCCATGGCGTGCGCCTACTGCTACGTGCCCCGGCGGAAGGGCTACAGCAACCCCATCACGGTGTTCGCGAACATCGAGCAGATCCGCCGGCACGTGGCGCGGCACATCGCGAAGCAGGGCCCGAAGGCCGAGGCGAACCAGTGCGACCCGGAGGCGTGGGTCTACGACATCGGCGAGAACAGCGACTGCTCGGCCGACGCGCGGGTGAGCCCCAACGTCCGCGACCTCGTCGAGCTCTTCCGCATGTCGCCCACCGCGAAGGCGTCGTTCGCCACCAAGCACGTCAACCGCGACCTGCTCGACTGGGACCCGATGGGCCGCACGCGCGTGCGCTTCTCCCTCATGCCCGAGTCCATCGCCCGCATCACCGACATCCGCACGTCGTCCATCGCGGAGCGCATCGCCGCGATCGACGACTTCGTGGCGGCGGGCTACGAGGTGCACCTCAACCTCTCGCCCGTCATCCTCACGCCGGGCTGGCGCGCCGAGTGGGAGCAGCTGCTCCGCACGCTCGACGACACGCTGGCGCCCGCCACCAAGGCCCAGCTGGCGGCGGAGGTCATCATGCTCACCCACAACGAGCAGCTCCACGAGGTGAACATGGGCTGGCACCCGAAGGCCGAGGAGCTCATCTGGCAGCCGGGCATGCAGGAGCGGAAGGTGTCGGAGAACGGCGCCGTCAACGTGCGGTACCGCCGCGGGCTCAAGGGCGACGCGGTCGCCGAGTTCACGGCGCTGGTGCGGCGGATCATGCCGTACTGCCGCATCCGGTACGCGTTCTAGGGGCGCGGGACGCCCCGTCTCCCGTGTCGGTACGCGCGCGGGTCCCGGGCCTGGGACACTGGTACCCGCAGCTCCGGTCGCTGACGCGCTCACGCCGATGCCGCCCTGCTCCCCGGACGCGCTCCTGCGCTCGGCGGCACGCGGCCTCATCGCGGGCGAGCGCCGCGACCCGGACCATGCCGTCACCCGACGGCGCACCCGCGCGGATCCAGCCCGCGCCCACGACATCACCCGCACGACCACATGACGCACGAGAAAGGCACCATGCCTCCCACCAACCACGCCCTCGACTTCGCCAAGCCCGGCCGCCTGCCCCGCGGCGGCCTGCGCGTGACGCCCCTCGGCGGCCTCGGCGACGTCGGCCGCAACATGACGCTCTTCGAGTTCGACGGCGAGCTGCTCATCGTCGACTGCGGCGTCCTCTTCCCCGAGGAGAGCCAGCCCGGCATCAACGTGATCCTCCCCGACTTCAGCACCCTGCGCGGCCGCCTGGACAAGATCACCGGCATCGTCCTCACCCACGGCCACGAGGACCACATCGGCGGCGTCCCCTACCTCCTGCAGGAGCGTCCCGACATCCCGCTCATCGGGGCCCGCCTCACGCTCGCGTTCATCAGCGCGAAGCTCGAGGAGCACAAGATCACGCCCGTCACGCGCCAGGTGCGCGAGGGCGACCGCATCACCATGGGCAAGTTCGACCTCGAGTTCGTGGCCGTCAACCACTCCATCCCGGACGGCCTCGCGGTCGCGATCCGCACCGGCGCCGGCATGGTGCTGCACACGGGCGACTTCAAGATGGACCAGTTCCCGATGGACCGCCGCCTCACCGACCTCGGCGCGTTCGCCCGCCTCGGCGAGGAGGGCGTGGACCTCTTCCTCACCGACTCCACCAACGCGGAGGTCCCCGGCTTCACGACCGCCGAGAAGGACATCGCGCCGGCCATCGAGCAGGTGTTCCGCACCGCGCCGAAGCGCATCGTCGTCTCCAGCTTCGCGAGCCACGTCCACCGCATCCAGCAGGTGCTCGACTCCGCGCAGGAGCACGGGCGCAAGGTGTCGTTCGTCGGCCGCTCCATGGTGCGGAACATGAAGATCGCGTCCGACCTCGGGTACCTCCGCATCCCCAAGGGCCTCGTCATCGACCTCAAGGCGCTGAACAAGCTGCCGGACGACAAGGTCACGCTCATCTGCACGGGCTCGCAGGGCGAGCCCATGGCCGCGCTGTCGCGCATGGCCCGGCGCGAGCACATCATCGAGGTCGGCGAGGGCGACACGATCCTCCTCGCCAGCTCCCTCATCCCCGGCAACGAGAACGCCATCTACGGCGTCATCAACGGGCTCATCCGCTGGGGCGCGGACGTCGTCCATAAGGGCAACGCGAAGGTGCACGTCTCCGGCCACGCCAGCGCCGGCGAGCTCGTGTACTGCTACAACATCGTCAAGCCCCGCAACGTCCTGCCCGTGCACGGCGAGTGGCGCCACCTCGTCGCCAACGGCGCCCTGGCGGAGAGCACCGGCGTGAAGAAGGACAACGTGCACATCATCGAGGACGGCGTGAGCGTCGACCTCGTCAACGGCCGCGCCGCCATCTCCGGCCGCGTGCCCGCGCCGTACGTGTTCGTCGACGGCATGACCATCGGCGTCGCCACCGAGGAGGCCCTCGAGGAGCGCCGGACGCTGGCGGCCGAGGGCCACATCACGGTGCTCGGCATCTTCGACGAGGACGAGCAGAAGCTCATCCACCCGGCCGAGCTCATCACGCGCGGCTTCGTGGAGCACGCCGGCTGGATCCCCGAGGCCGAGGCCGCCATCGCCGCGGCGCTCCGCAACGCCACCGCGAAGCGCAAGCTCGACGGCCCCGCCGCCGAGCGCGCCATCTCCGAGGGCCTGCTCCGCTGGCTCCAGCGCCGCCACCGCCGCACGCCGGTCGTGACGGTCATCGTGGTCGACGCCGACTAGGAGCCGGGCGCGGCACGACCACGGCGGGGCGCCCTCGGGTGTCCCGCCGTCGTCGCGCCGGGCGTCGGTCGGGGCGGCGCTCGCGCACGGCGCAGCGCGGTGACGGCGGGAGCGCGCCGCCCGCGCCGGGCCCCGGCATGCGCGGGCCGATTCGCGGCCGGGACGGGCCGACAGGCACCATGGGAGCATGACCGGCCCCGATCCCACCCCGTCCACCGACCGCGCGACCCCCGGCGAGGCGAGCGCCGCGCCCCGCGTCAAGAGGTGGGTCTTCTGGCCCGCGGCGGGGATCGTGCTGACGTTCGTGGCGTTCACCCTCATCGCGCCGAGCGCCGCCGAGTCGATGTTCTCGACCCTCCAGAGCGGCATCGTCAACAACTTCAGCTGGTACTACGTGCTGGCCGCCGCCTTCTTCATCGGCTTCTCGATCTTCGTCGGCTTCAGCCGCTTCGGCCGCATCAAGCTCGGCAAGGACACCGACGAGCCCGAGTTCTCCACGGGATCGTGGTTCTCGCTGCTCTTCGCGGCGGGGATGGGCATCGGTCTCGTGTTCTACGGCGTCTCGGAGCCCCTCAGCCACTTCGCCTCGCCCCGCCCGGGCGTCAGCGGCACCGAGAGCCAGCTCGCGCAGCAGGCCATGACGCAGACGTTCCTGCACTGGGGCCTGCACGCGTGGGCGATCTACGTCGTGCTCGGGCTCGCGCTCGCCTACGCCATCCACCGGCGTGGGCGGCCCGTGTCGATCCGCTGGGCCCTCGAGCCGCTCCTCGGCGACCGCGTCCGCGGCGGGTGGGGGAACCTCATCGACGTCCTCGCCCTCGTGGGCACGCTCTTCGGCGTCGCCACCTCCCTCGGGCTGGGCGTGATCCAGATCGGCGCGGGGCTCGAGAGCGCCGGGCTCGCCGAGAGCAGCACCGTCAGCCAGATCGCCATCATCGGCGTCATCACCGCGGTCACCATCGTCTCGCTGGTCACCGGCGTGACGAAGGGCATGAAGATCCTGTCGAACTTCAACCTCGTGCTCGCGGCGGCGCTGCTCCTGTTCGTGCTCATCGTCGGCCCGACGCAGTTCCTCCTCCGCGACTTCGTGCAGTCCATCGGCGCGTACCTGCAGAACGTCGTCGGGCTGTCCTTCAACGTCACGGCGCAGCAGGGCGCGGCGGGCGAGGCCTGGCAGGGCTCCTGGACCACGTTCTACTGGGGCTGGTGGATGTCGTGGGCCCCCTTCGTCGGCATCTTCATCGCCCGCATCTCCAAGGGCCGCACGGTGCGCCAGTTCGTCTCCGGCGTGCTGCTGGTCCCGACGGCGCTCACCTTCCTGTGGTTCGCCGTGCTCGGCGGCGCCGCCATCCACCAGCAGACCGACGGCTCCGGCGGGCTCATCGGCGCCGACGGCAGCGTCGACATCGAGGGGTCGCTGTTCACGCTCCTCGGCGGCCTCCCCGCGGGCACCGTCCTCACGTTCGGCGCGATCCTCCTCATCGGCGTGTTCTTCGTCACGTCGTCCGACTCCGGCTCGCTGGTCATGGCGATGATCGCGTCCGGCGGCGACATCGAGCCGAGGAACTGGCTGCGGGTGTTCTTCGCGATCCTGGCGGCCCTCCTCGCCGTCGCGCTCCTGCTCACCGGCGGCCTCGACGCCCTGAAGACCGCCGCGATCACGACGGCCCTCCCGTTCAGCGTGGTGCTCCTGCTGACCTGCTGGTCGACCGTCATCGCCTTCACCCGGGAGCGCCGCGCCTACGACAAGGCGGAGCGCGACGTGCTGCTCGAGCGCGTGGGCGCCTACTACGGGCTGGAGGTGGACGCCCCGGCCGAGCGGCGGCCCCGGGGCCTCGCCCGCCCGTGGGATGCCCTGCGTCGACGCCCGAGGGCCGCGGACGCCGCGCTCGCGGGCGACGCGGATGCGGCCGACGCCTCCTCGCCTACCGAGGTCGCCCCGACGCCGGGCGACGCGGGCGGTACCGGCCGGAGCTGAGCCGGCGCCGGGCCGCTCCGAGCTGCCCGGTCCGCTCCGGGACGACGACGACGGCGGGGCGCTCAGAGCACCCCGCCGTCGTCGTCGAGCCGCGGACCGGCGTCCGCGGCGGTCGTCAGCCCTTGAAGCGGTCGATCCAGCCGGCGACCGGACGCTGCTGCTCGCCCTGCTGGGCGGCGAGCACGACGAGCACGGCGGTCGCCGCGGGGATGATCCACTGCAGCGCCTTCTGCTTCCGCTGCGCCGCCTCGAGCTCCTTCGAGACGCCGGCTCCGGGCTCGGTGGTGCCCGCGGGGGCCTCGTCCGAGTGCTTCGCCATCTTCGCGCCGACGAGCGCCGAGTAGAGCGTCGTGCCGGCGGCCGCGATGGTGAGCACGGCCTTCACGTTCGTGTTGCTGCGCGCCTCGCCCTGGCCCGCGAGGCGGCCCTTGTTGGCGTAGATGAGGCCGAGGCCGCCGATGGCGTGCGTGGCGAGCGCGCCGAGCTGCACCGGCGCCCACTTCGCCCAGCCGATCGAGGAGAGGCGGAGCCGCTCCTGCGGCTGCTTCGCCGCGGCCGCGGCGCCGTTCAGGCCGACCGCGCCCATGAGGGAACCTCCGAACCAGGCCGCGAGGCCGAGGTCGTGCATGCTGCGGATCACCGTGTTGCGTTCTGACATCGTCGTTCTCCTAGTCGTCGTCGATGGGCCGGCCCGCGGGTCGGCCGGATGTCCTGTGCGTCGGACGCTACGCCCGGGAACGAGCAGTGTGTGGGCCGATGCCGGATGCCCAGGAGGCGTCCGGCCGGGAACCCGGAGGAGTCACCTCAACGTCAGCTGGGAGTCCCGCGACCGCACCTTGGCGCTCCTCGCCGTCCCCGGTTCGGTGGGACGTGGAGCCCGTCGAGCGGCGGGCCCGTGAGCGGTCGAGGGGATGCGTGCCATGGGCAAGGCGTGGATGGTGATGGTCGCGGCGGTGCTCGGCGGCCACGGGTTCGTTGGGCTGTTCATCGAGGGGTCGCACCTCCTCGGGATCCTCAACGTCGACCTCTTCGTCGACGTCCTCTACCTGCTGAGCGCGGGCGTGCTGCTGTTCGCGGGCACTCGGCAGCTCGGCCCCCTCCCGATCCGCGCGACGCTGGCGGCGTTCGGCGGCCTCTTCACGCTGATGGGCGTGCTCAGCATCGTCGACAACGAGCTCGGCGGCCTCACGCCCACCGGGTTCACTATCGTCGACGACTTCCTCTTCTTCGGGATCGGCCTGTCGGGCCTGGCGCTCGCGGCGACCCCCAGCTCCGTCGAGCCGCTGACGACCGGCGGCCGGGCGCTCAACTAGCGGCGGCCGCGCCGGTGCCCCGCGCGACGAGGGCGCAGCGCGACTAGCGCGTCGCACGACCGACGAGGGCGCGACCCGGCCGGAGCCGGGTCGCGCCCTCGTGTCGCCGCCCGCGGTCCGGGCGCCGCGGGTCAGGCCCGGTGGATCCGCACGGTGACCACCTGGAACGGCCGCAGCGCGATGCGCACCCGGGCGGAGTCCGCGTCCGGCTCGAACGCGATCGAGCGCGGGAAGCCCTCGCCGAGCGGGCGCTCCAGCACGTCGACCTCCGTGAGGCGGTCGGCGTCGAGGTGCGCCTCGAGGCGCGTGACGGCCCGCGCGCCGGTGGACTCGTAGAGGCGGACGATCACGTCGCCGGACCCGTCGTCGGCGAGCTTCAGCGCCTCGATCCGCACCGTGCCGCCGTGCACGGAGACGAGCCCCGAGGCGGTCGGCAGCGAGGACGGCACGACGTCGGCGGACGCGGACGCGGGGGCGACGTCCGCCGCGGGCGCGACGCCGGCGGGCGCGGCGGTGGCGTCGCCCGGGTGCACCACGCGTACGGGCAGGTTCTGCTCGAGCCCTGCGTCCGCGGCGCCCTCGATGCCCACGCCCGGCACGAGCGCGTACTCGAAGCGGTGGTGCCCGATGTCCTGCGTCGGGTCGGGGGAGCGCGCCGCGCGGACCAGGCTGATCCGCATCTCGGTCTCGACCTCGCCCGAGGCGCCGACCGTGCGCGTCACGTCGTGCCCGTAGCTGCCGGCGTTGGTGAGCGCGACGCCGTAGCCCGGCTCCTCCACGTGCAGGTACCGGTGCGCCATCACCTCGAAGCGCGCCTCGTCCCACGAGGTGTTCGTGTGCGTGGGGCGGCGCACGTGCCCGAACTGGATCTCGGCGCTGTGGTGCTGCGCGTGGATCGTCAGCGGGAACGTGACCTTCAGGAGCTTCTCGTCCTCGAGCCAGTCGAGGTCGGCCGTGGCGTGGATGCGCGCGTCGTCGGCGTGCAGCGCGACTCGCTGGACGACGCGCGAGCGCCCGAACTGCCGGACGACCTCCACGACCGCGCGGAGCGGCGAGTCCTCGACGAGCTCGACCGACGCGGCCTCGACGAGGTCGGTGCGGCTCGCGCGGTAGTGCGCGTCGACGTCCCACGCGTCCCACGCGGTGGGGATGTCCTCGTGCAGCTGCAGCAGGTTCGCGGTGCGGCCGGCGGGCACGAGCTCCCGGTCGGCGTGACGCAGGTCGAGGATCGACGTGATGAGGCCGCGGGCGTCGAGCGTGACGCGGAGCAGGCCGTTGTCGAGCACCGTGCCCGCGGCGTCGCGGGTCGTCGTGACGGGGGAGGCGGGCTCCACGGCGACGAGCGGCGCGATGCCGCTGCCGGGCACCGCGACGAGCGCGAGCGCGGATCCGTCGGGGGCCTCGACGAGCGCCGTGCGCGCATGTCCGGTGGAGTTCACCGCGAACGCGCCCGAGCCGTCGCCCTCGCCGTCCGCGACGGCCCGGGCGGTGACGCGCGCGATGGCGTCGGCGACGAGCGCGTCGAGCTCGGCGAGGCTGCGGACGTAGTCCTCCTCGTTCTCGCGGTGCACCCACGCGATGGAGGAGCCGGGGAGGATGTCGTGGAACTGCTGCAGCAGCGTCTGCTTCCACAGCCGGTCGAGCTCCGCGTACGGGTAGTCGGCGCCCGTGCGCACCGCCGCGACGGTCCACCACAGCTCGGCCTCGCGGAGGCGGTGCTCGGCCTGCCGGTTGCCGCGCTTCTCGCGGGCGTGGCTGGTGGAGGTGCCGCGGTGGAGCTCGAGGTACAGCTCGCCGACCCAGACGGGCGCGTCCGGGTACTCGGCCTCGGCCTTGCGGAAGAAGTCGTCCGGGTGCTCGACGACCACCTTCGGCGAGCCCTCGAGGTCGGCCGTGCGGCGCTGGCGCTCCATCATCTCGCGGGTGGGGCCGCCGCCGCCGTCGCCGTAGCCGAAGGGAGCGAGCGACATCGTGGCGCGGCCCTTCTCGCGGAACTGCCGCACCGCGTGGTGCGTCTCCTCGGCCTCGAGGGTGGAGTTGTAGGTGTCGATGGGCGGGAAGTGCGTGAAGATCCGCGAGCCGTCGATGCCCTCCCAGTAGAAGGTGTGGTGCGGGAACGTGTTCGTCTGGTTCCACGAGAGCTTCTGCGTGAGGAACCAGTCGAGGCCCGCGAGCTTCGCGATCTGCGGGAACGACGCCGTGTAGCCGAACGAGTCGGGCAGCCACACGCCGTGCGTCTCGACGCCGAGCTCCTCCTGGAAGTAGCGCATCCCGTGGGTGAGCTGGCGGATCATCGCCTCGCCGCCCGGCAGGTTGCCGTCGGGCTCGATCCACATGGACCCGACCGGGTACCAGGTGCCGTCCGCGATGGCCTGCTTGATGCCCGCGAAGACCGTCGGGTAGTTCTCCTCCACCCACACGTACTGCTGCGCCTGCGAGCACGCGAAGCGGAAGTCGGGGTACTGCTCGGCGAGCTTCAGCACGTTCGAGAAGGTGCGCGCGGTCTTCCGCTTGGTCTCGCGGATGGGCCAGAGCCACGCGCTGTCGATGTGGGCGTGGCCGACGCCGCTCAGCGTGTGGGCGCTCGGCACCGCGGGGCGCGACAGCACCTCGGCGAGCTCGGCGCGCGCGGCGGCCGCGGTGCCGACGATGTCGTCCATCGCGAGCACGTCGAGCGCGCGCTCGATCGCGCGCAGCACCTCGTGGCGGCGGGGCTCGGTCTCGGGCAGCTCCATCAGCAGCTGGTAGAGCACCTCCACGTCGAACCGGAGCGCCCACACCTCGGGCTCGAACACCGCGAGCTCCGCCTGGCGGAAGCGGTAGATGGGCTCGACCGGGGCCGTCGCCTTGTCGCCGTACGGCGTGGGCACGAACTCGTCCACCAGGATGTCCGGGTTGCCCGCGGCCTCCACCAGGAACCGCACCCGCTCGCCGCCCGCGGCCTCGTCGGCGAGGCGCACGTAGGTGTTGCGCGGGTGGATGCCCTTGACCGGCACGCCGTCCATGGTGTGCACGAGGCACTCGGCCTGGTTGCCCGGCCAGTCGCCGATGAAGCCGGGGTCGATGAGCAGCTCGACCGTGCGGCCGGCCCACTCGGCGGGCACCTCGCCCGACACCTCGAACCACCACGTGGACCACGCACGGCCCCACGGCTGGCCGAGCTCGAACGGCGCGTACTCCTGCCGCATGGCCTCCGCGACGGGGACGGGCTCGTCGGGCGCCATCCACGCGCGGAGGGTCACGGGCGTCTTCGCGGAGTACACGGCGGGGGTGATCCGCTCGTCGAGCGCGCGGAGGATCCGCTCCTGGACGAGCTTCTGGTTCTGGTGCATGGGGGTCCTTCGGGAGGTCGGGAGGCAGGCGGGCGGGTGGCCGCGGCAGGTGCGGCCGGCGCGTCAGCGGAGGTAGGAGAGCGCCGGGAAGGCGTGCATCGCGTCCTCGAGGAGCGAGCGCGCGACCGTCACGGAGTCGACGAGCGGGTGGTGGGCGAGGGCGCGGACGGCCGCGGCGCGGGATCCGCCGAGCCCGGCCTCGATCGTCTGCCGCTCGACGTACTTGGCGTTCGTCACGAGCCCCACGCCGAAGTCGGGCAGCTCCGTGCCGGCCACCGGGTGCGCGCCCGAGGCGTCGACCACGCACGGCACCTCGACGACGGCGTCCGCGTCGAGGGCCGCGAGGGTGCCGCGGTTCCGCACGTTGAGGATGAGCCGCGCGCTCTGGTCGTACGCGATGCCGCGCATGAGCGCGATCGCGACGTCCTCGTACCCGCCCGAGACGAGGTCGTCCTCGTCGCGGTCGCCCATGCCGGCCGACTGGCGGTTGGTGGCCATGTAGGTGGTCTCGCGGTCCAGGCGCGTGCGCTCCCAGAGCGCCAGCGCGGACACGTCGTGCCGGTGCTCCAGCTGCTCGTAGAACCGGCCCTGCTGCTCCACGAGGAAGGCGCCGCGGGTCTGCGCGGCGAGCTGGTCGGCGTGCCGCACCTCGCGCCGGAAGTAGTAGTAGTGCAGGTACTCGTTCGGCACCGCGCCGAGCTCGGTGACCCACTCGGCGCCGAACAGGCGGCCCTCCTCGAAGGTGCCGATGAGGTCGGGCCGCGCCATGAGGTCCGGGAGCACGTCGCGGCCGTCGACGCGGAGCCCGCGCAGCCAGCCGAGGTGGTTGAGGCCCGCGTAGTCGATGACCACGTCGTCGCCCGACACGCCGAGCGCGCCGAGCACGCGGCGGGCCAGGCCGATGGGGGAGTCGCAGATGCCGATGACGCGGTCGCCGAGCACGCGCGACATGGCCTCGGTGACGACGCCCGCCGGGTTCGTGAAGTTGATGACCCACGCGTCGGGGGCCTGCACGCGGATCCGCTCCGCGAGGTCCATGACCACCGGCAGCGTCCGGAGCGCGTACGAGATGCCGCCGTACCCGACGGTCTCCTGCCCGATGACGCCGTGCGCCATGCCGAGCCGCTCGTCGCACGAGCGCCCGGCCATGCCGCCCACGCGGATGGCCGAGAACACGAACGCGGCGCCCGCGAGCGCCTCGTCGAGGTCGGTGTGCAGCGTGATGACGGGCGCGTCGGCGTACGCCGCGGCCTGCTCGGCGAGCACGCGCGCGACGGCCGTGAGGCGCACCTCGTCGGTGTCGTAGAGGGCCACGTGCGAGACGCGGCCGGCCTGGTGGTCGCGCAGCAGCGCCGAGTAGACGAGCGGGACGCGGAAGCCGCCCCCGCCCAGGATGGTCAGCCTCATGCGACGGTCACCGATACTCCCTTGTCCGCGAGGCCCTGCGACACCCGCGCGTGCGGGGCGGCCTCGGTGATCAGCTGCGTCAGAGACGCGGTGGGGGCGACACGGCCGGCGCCGGTGCCCGGGAACTTGGAGGAGTCGGCGAGCACCGTCACCCGGTCGCTCACCTCCGCCATCGCGCGCTTGATGGGCACCTGGGCCATCGTCGTGTCGCGCAGGTCGCCGTTGTCGGCGATGCCGCTCACGCCCACGAACGCGTGGTCGGCGTGCAGCATCCGCAGGCTCTCGGCCGTGAGCGGGCCGGACACCGAGCGGTAGACCGGGTCCCAGTCGCCCGGCAGCAGGATGAGCCGCACCGCCCGGTCGTCGCGCAGCACGTCGAACGCGGCGATGCTCGCCGTGATCACCGTGAGCGGGCGTCCCCGGAGCTGCTCGGCGAGGTGCAGCGTCGTCGTCCCGATGTCGAGCACGACCGACTGGCCGTCCTGCACCTGCGCCGCGGCGGCGCGGGCGATGCGCTGCTTGGCCTCGCGGTTC
This sequence comes from Clavibacter michiganensis, assembly GCA_002150995.1. Lineage (GTDB taxonomy): Bacteria > Actinomycetota > Actinomycetes > Actinomycetales > Microbacteriaceae > Clavibacter > Clavibacter michiganensis_K. Next base: position 258,201 of record MDHJ01000001.1, read on the forward strand.
ACCTGCTCGACCTCGGCGAAGGGCGCGTCGGCCTCCACGAGCACGGCGCCGCCGTGGGTGCGGCGGAGCGCCCCCTGCTCGTCGAGGCGCGCCAGGTCGCGGCGGATGGTCGCGTCGCTCGTGCCGGCGGCCTCGGCCAGCTCGGCGACCGTCGCGCTGCGGGTGGCGCGCAGTCGGTCGAGGATCACGAACTCTCGGGCGTCTCTCATGGAGTGAACATTAGCGCGCAGGATCGAGCAGAAACAATCTTGTAATAATCAAAGTCTTCCATCCATGTGCTCACATGGGCTAGAAACGTCACTACCGGTCGACGGCTCCCGCCGACCCGGTCCCGCCGGCAGCGTCGCCGTCGGCGGACCCCCACCGCTCGCCGTCCCGCACGGCGCCACCCGACGAAGCAGAGGTCCCGAGTGTCCGCAGCACCCCGCCCCGAGCGGTCCGCCGGCCTGCTGGTCGTGGGCCAGCTGTTCGCGGACGTCGTGTTCGGCGAGCTGCCGGGCGGCCCGCGGCCCGGCCACGAGATCTGGACGTCGTCCTTCGGCCACGGCCCCGGCGGCATCGCCAACTTCGCCCTCGCTGGCGCGCGCCTCGGCGTGCCGACCGCCATCGCCGCCGCCGTCGGCCGGGATCCCTTCTCCCACCTGGTCCGCGGCGCCCTCGCCGCCGAGGGCATCGCGCTCGACCACCTCGTGACGCTCGACGACTGGGCGCTGCCGGTCACCGCCTCCCTCGGCTACGACGACGACCGCGCCCTCGTCACGGGCGGCGTGCCGTGCCCGCTCGGCTCCGACGAGCTGATCCCGGGCGACGTGCCCGCGGCCGCCGCGGCCCTCGTGCACCTCGACCCGCACCGCAGCTCCTGGGTCGGCCGAGCCGCCGCCGCCGGCACCGACGTCTACGCCGACGTCGGCTGGGACCCGTCCGAGCGCTGGGACCCCGCCATCCTCGACCAGCTCGACGAGTGCCACGCCTTCCTGCCGAACGAGCTCGAGGCCGCCGCCTACACGGGCGCCGACTCCGCCGTGGGCGCCGCGCGCGCGCTCGCCGCCCGCGTGCCGCTCAGCGTCGTCACCTCCGGGTCGCGCGGCGTCGTCGCCGTCGACGCGGCCCGCGGCGAGGAGGTCGTGCGCCCGCCGCTCGCCGTCCGCGCCATCGACGCGACCGGCGCGGGCGACGTGTTCGGGGCGGCGCTCGCCGCCTCCGCCGCCGCGCCCTGGACGCTGACCCAGCGCGTCGACTTCGCGTGCCTGGTGGCCGGGATCACGGTCACCCGCCCCGGCGGCGCGTCCGGCGCCCCGCGGCTCGCGGAGCTCGTTCCCTGGCTGCGCGCCCACCCCGACGCCGCCGCGCCCGGCCGCTACGACTACCTCGCCGACGCCCTCGACCACCCCGACGGCGCCCGGCTCCTCGCCTGACGCCCCCGTACCCGGATCCCCCGCCCGCCCCTCCGCCCCCCCATTGAATCGAGAACCACCATGTCCCACCACCCCGCCCGCCGCACCCGTGCCCGGCGCCTCGTCGTCGGCGTCGCGACCCTCGCGCTCGTCGCGCCGGTCCTCGCCTCCTGCTCGTCGTCGTCGGGATCCTCGGCCGGCGGCGAGCTCGACCTGTGGATCTGGCCGGACGGCCTCAGCCAGACGGTGCTCGACACGGTCCCGGACGCGGTGCCCGGCACCACGCTCAACGTCTCGACCATCGGCGGCGACTTCAAGCAGAAGCTCGTGACGACCTTCACGGGCCGCTCGGGCCTGCCCTCCGTCACGGGCGTCAAGGGCGAGGACATGCCGTACTTCCTCAGCGAGGACGGCCTCTTCGAGAACCTGGACGACCTGGGCGCGCAGGACATCGTCGACCAGTACCCGGCGTGGAAGCTCAAGGAGGCGACGACGGAGGACGGCGACCTCATCGGCCTCCCCATCGACATCGGCCCGACCGCGCTCTACTACCGTGCCGACGTGTTCGCCGCGGCCGGCCTCCCCAGCGAGCCCGAGGAGGTGGCCGCGGCCACCGCCACCTGGGACGACTACTTCGCCTTCGGCAAGAAGCTGAAGGACGCGACCGGCGGCGCGATCTTCGTCGACGCGTCGGACGTGTTCACCAAGTCCATCGGCCAGGGCACCACCCGCTTCGTCGACGAGTCCGGCGACTTCACGGGCGACGCCCCCGAGATCAAGGAGGCGTGGGACCGCGCGGTCCTCGCCTACCAGGACGGCCTCACGGCCAACGTGACCGACGGCAGCCCCGACTGGGCATCCGCCATCACCAACGGATCCCTCCCCGCCCTCCTCGGCGCCTCCTGGTACCAGGCGGACCTCAAGAGCGCGACGGCGGACACGTCCGGCGACTGGCGCGTGGCGCCCATGCCCGGGGGACCCGCCAACATCGGCGGCTCGTTCCTCTCCATCCCCGCCGGCACGAAGGACCCGGAGGCCGCGTTCGCGGTCATCAAGGACGTGCTGAGCGAGGACAACCAGGTGACCGCGTACGCCGACAAGGGCATCTTCCCCTCGGCCACCGCCGCCTACGACTCCCCTGAGCTGCAGCAGGGCGACGAGTTCTTCGGCGGCCAGTCCACCGTCGGGGTCTTCGCCGACGCCGCCGCCGAGATGCCCACCGCCTACGTCAGCCCCTACGACAACCAGGTCCAGGCCGCGTTCGTCACCGAGCTGCAGAACGTCACGTCGCTCGGCAAGGACCCGGCGCAGGCGTGGACCGACGCCGTCGCCGCGGGCGAGGCCGCGCTGAAGACCGCGAAGCAGTGATCCCCACCGTCGTCCGCCCGGGCGGGCGCCTGCGCGCGTCCTCCCGGGCGGGCGCGGGTGCCCCGGGCCCCGCGCGCTCCCGCGGGGCCGCCGGCACCCGCGGCATCCGCCGCACGTGGCCGTACTACGTCGCCATCGCGCCGTTCTTCCTGCTGTTCCTCGTCTTCGGCCTGTTCCCGGCGCTCTACTCGCTCGTGCTCTCGTTCCAGGACTGGAACGGGCTCGGCACCGCGGAGTGGGTGGGGCTCGCCAACTTCCAGGCCCTCGCGGCCGACGCCACCTTCTGGTTGTCGATCCGCAACACGCTGATCATCTTCGCGCTGTCGACGTTCCCGATGATGGCCATCGCGGTCGTCGTCGCCGCCATGCTCAACTCGGCGAAGCGCCTCAGCACCTTCTACAAGATCAGCTACTTCGTGCCGAACGTGACCTCGGTGGTCGCCATGGCCGTGCTCTTCGGCTCGATCTTCGGCGACAGCTTCGGGCTCGTGAACGCGGGCCTCCGTGCGATCGGCCTCGACGGCGTGCCGTGGCTCTCCACGCCGTGGGCGATCCAGGTGACCATCGCCGTCCTCATCACGTACCAGTGGACGGGCTACAACGCCATCATCTTCCTCGCCGGCATGCAGGCCATCGGCACGGAGGTCTACGAGGCCGCCAAGCTCGACGGCGCCGGCGCCATCCGCACCTTCTGGTCGGTGACGCTGCCGCTGCTGCGCCCCACGATCCTCTTCGTGCTGGTGGTCTCGACCATCACGGGCCTGCAGAGCTTCACGGAGGCGCAGGTCCTCACGGCCTCCTCCAGCACCACCAACCCGAACTCGGGCGGCGCGGGCCAGGCCGGCCTCACGACCGTCCTGTACTTCTACCAGCAGGCCTTCAACTACAACCGCTTCGGCTACGGCGCCGCCATCGCGTGGGGCGTCTTCCTGCTCGTGGTGATCTTCTCCATCATCAGCTTCCGGCTCGGGTCGGAGAAGAAGGAGAAGGTCGCGAAGGCGCCCGGCACGAGGAAGGGACACCGCGCATGAGCACGACCGTCCACGCGGCGGGCTCCGCCGCGGCCCGCATCGCCGACCAGGCCTCCGGGCGCCCGCGCGACGAGCGCACCGGCCGTCCCGCCGGGCGCCGCCAGCTGCCGCCCGGTCGGGTGATCCTGCACGGGGTCCTGTTCGCCGGGTCCATCGTCAGCCTGTTCCCGCTCTACTGGCTCGTCGTCATGGCGAGCAACACCACGAGCGACATCTACAAGTCGCCGCCGGTGCTCGTGCCGGGGCCCTACCTGTGGGAGAACATCCAGGCGGTGTTCCGCACGATCGACTTCGGCGGGTCGCTCATGAACACGGTCATCGTGGCCGTCTCCATCACGGTGCTGGTGCTGTTCTTCGACTCGATCGCCGCGTTCACGTTCGCGAAGTACGAGTTCCCCGGCCGCCGCCCGCTCTTCGCGCTGCTGCTCGTGACCTTCATGCTGCCCGCGCAGCTGTCGGTGATCCCGCAGTTCGTGACCATGATCAACCTCGGCTGGGTCGGCCAGCTGCAGGCGCTCATCGTGCCCGCCGCCGCGAACGCCTTCGGCATCTTCTGGCTGCGGCAGTTCATCGTCTCGAGCGTGCCCGACGAGCTCATCGACGCGGCCCGCATCGACGGGGCCGGGTTCTTCCGGCAGTACCTCACGGTGTGCCTGCCGCTCATCCGGCCGGGCCTCGGCTTCCTCGGGATCTTCACCTTCATCGCCGCGTGGAACGACTACCTCTGGCCGCTCATCGTGCTCAACGACCCGGGCACGCTGACGCTGCAGGTGGCGATGAGCCAGCTGAACAGCGCCCACGGTAAGGACTACGGCATGGTCATGGCGGGCGCCCTGCTCGCGGTGATCCCGCTCATCATCGTGTTCCTCATCGGCGCCAAGCAGTTCATCGGCGACATCGCGAAGGGCGCCCTGAAGTGACGGCCGCGTCGACGCGCGCGCCCCGCGTCCGGGCCGTGGACGACCGGGCCGCCCTGGGGTCCGCGGCGGCCGACGTGGTGCAGGCCTTCCTCGCCGGTGAGCCCGCGGGCGTGCTCGGCGTCGCCACCGGGTCGAGCCCCGAGCCGCTGTACGCGGAGCTCGCCCGGCGGCACGCGGACGGCGCGCTCGCGGTCGCGGGCATCGCGCTCGTGGCGCTCGACGAGTACGTGGGGCTGCCGGCCGGGCACCCGGAGTCGTACCTCTCCTTCGTGCGGGCGCGCATCGCCGGGCCGCTGGGCGTGCCCGACGCGCGCGTCGTCGTGCCCGACGGGACCGCCGCCGACCCGGACGCCGCCGCGGCGGAGCACGAGCGGCGCATCCGCGCGCTCGGCGGCGCGGGCCTCCAGATCGTGGGCATCGGCGCCAACGGGCACCTCGGCTTCAACGAGCCGGGCTCGCCGTCCACCGGCACGACCCGCGTGGTGGAGCTCGCGGCCGCGACCCGGCGCGACAACGCGCGGTACTTCGACGGGGACCCCGCGCGGGTGCCGTCGCACGCCATCACGCAGGGCATCGCCACGATCATGTCGGCCCGGCGCATCCTGCTCGTCGCTTCGGGCGCCGCGAAGGCCGACGCCCTCGCGCGCGCGCTCGCGGGGCCGGTCACCGAGGAGGTGCCCGCGTCGATCCTGCAGCGGCACCCCGACGTGACGATCGTCGCCGACCGTGCCGCGCTGGCGGGGCTGGCCGCGCTCGCCTGAGCGCGTCCGCCGGACCCGCAAGTCACCCGCCGGAACCGCCCGGCACCCGCCCCGCCCGGCATCCGCCCGCCCGCCCCGCCCGGAAGGACCCGCATGTCCCACCTCGACGACGTCGCCCCCGGATCCGCGGACCGGCTGCCGCCGCGCGCCCGGTTCGCGACCGACGCGCCCGTGCACGCCCTCGACGGCGACTGGCGATTCCGGCTGCTGCCCGAGGCGCCCGTCGACCCGGCGGACGGGCCGCCCGAGGTGGCGGATCCCGCCCTCGACGACGCCGCCCTCGACGCGGCCGGCTGGACGACGCTGCCCGTGCCCTCCCACTGGGTGCTGCACGGGCACGGCGCCCCCGCGTACACGAACCTGCAGTACCCGTTCCCGATCGACCCGCCGCACGTGCCCGACGCGAACCCCACGGGCGAGCACCGGCGCGCCTTCGAGCTGCCCGCGTCGTTCGCCGACGCCGCGCGCGTGCTGCTGCGCACGGACGGGATCGAGGGGCTCGCCACGTTCTGGGTCAACGGCGTCGAGGCGGGCTGGACCACCGGCAGCCGCCTCACGACGGAGCTCGACGTGACGGCCCTCCTCGTGCCCGGGGTCAACCACCTCGGGATCCGGGTGCACCAGTGGTCGGCCGCCTCCTACCTCGAGGACCAGGACCAGTGGTGGCTCCCCGGGATCTTCCGCTCGGTCGAGCTGCTCGCCCGCCCCGCCGACGCCCTCGACGACGTGCGCGTGCGCGCCGACCGCGACCCGGTCGACGGCTCCGGCCTCCTCGAGGTGCAGGTGGACGGCGCCTTCCCGGTGGAGGTGCGCGTGCCCGGGCTCGGCGTCCGCGCGACGTGGGCGACCGCCGCCGACGTCGCGCCCCTCGCGGTCCCCGCGGTCGACGCGTGGAGCGCCGAGCTGCCCCGCCTCTACGACGCGACCGTCGCGTCGCCGGGGGAGACCGCGACCCTGCGCATCGGCTTCCGCACCGTGCGCATCGACGGCGACGCCCTCCTCGTCGACGGCCGCCGCCTCACCTTCCGCGGCGTCAACCGGCACGAGTCCCACCCGGAGCGCGGCCGCGTGTTCGACGAGGCGGAGGCGCGGGCGGACCTCGAGCTGATGAAGCGGAGCGGCGTGAACGCCATCCGCACCTCCCACTACCCGCCGCACCCGCGGCTCCTGGACCTGGCCGACGAGCTCGGCCTCTGGGTCGTGCTCGAGTGCGACCTGGAGACGCACGGCTTCTGGGACGTCGAGTGGCACGGCAACCCGTCCGACGACCCGCGCTGGCGGGACGCCTACCTCGACCGCATCGCCCGCACGGTGGGCCGCGACCGGAACCACCCGTCGATCGTCATGTGGTCGCTCGGCAACGAGTCGGGCACCGGCCGGAACATCGCGGCCATGTCGGCCTGGGTGCGCCGCTCCGACCCGACGCGGCCCGTGCACTACGAGGGCGACCTCACGGGCGAGCACACCGACGTGTACTCGCGCATGTACCCGACGCTCGAGGAGATCGACTCCGTCTGCGGCACCCCGGTCGCGAGCATCCACGAGACGACCGGCGCGACGGGCGCCTCCCAGCGGGCGAAGCCCTTCATCCTCTGCGAGTACGGGCACGCGATGGGCAACGGACCCGGATCCCTCGCCGACTACGAGGACGCGATCGACCGCTGGCCGCGCCTCCACGGCGGCTTCGTCTGGGAGTGGCGCGACCACGGGCTGCGGGCGCGCACGTCCGACGGCCGCCCGTTCCACGCCTACGGCGGCGACTTCGGCGAGCCCGTGCACGACGGCCCGTTCGTGATGGACGGCCTGCTGCTCTCCGACGGCACCCCCACACCGGGCCTCGCGGAGCTGTCCGCGGTGATCGCCCCCGTGCGCGTGCGCGTCGCCGCCGACGGCACCACGGTGCGGGTCGAGAACCGGCGGCACAGCGCGACGACCGAGGACGTCGACCTGGTCTGGATCCTCGACCACGACGGCCGGCAGGCTGCCCGCGGGGTCCTCGAGCACGCCGCGCTCGACGCCGGGGACGCCGTGACGCTCCGGCTCCCCGAGGAGGCGCGCGCCGCGGGGCACGCGGAGGAGGCGCACCTCACCGTGCAGGTCGTCACGCGTCGCGACGCGCCCTGGGCGGAGGCGGGCCACGTGGTCGCGCGGCACCAGGCCCTCGTGCGCGACCGGCCCGCGGTCCGCTCGCGAACCACCGGGGGCTGGCGCGGCGACGCGCTCGGCGTCGGGCGGTTCGATGCGCGCGGCGACCTGGTGCGCTGGCACGGCGTGCCCGTCCGCGGCCCGCGCCTCGAGCTGTGGCGCGCGCCCACCGAGAACGACCGGGGCGCCGGCCAGGGCTCCTACGAGCTGGCGGAGCCGGAGCTCACCCGCGGCCGCGGCGCCGAGGAGACGCCGCCGTCGGCGGACCGCTGGCGCGAGCGCGGCCTCCACCGCCTCACCCACCGGCTGCTCGGGGTGGCCCGCACGGCCGACGGCCTCGAGCGGCGGGTGCGGGTGCAGGCGGCGCACAGCGGTGCGGGTGCGGACGTCGCGTTCCGCTGGCGCGCGACCGACCGCGGCCTGCTGCTCGCGACCGAGGTCGTGCCGTTCGGCGTATGGGACTGCACGTGGCCGCGGGTCGGCGTGCGCATCGACCTGCCGCTGGAGCTCGCGGACCATCCGGTCTCCTGGCACGGCACGGGTCCCGGCGAGTCTTACCCGGACAGCCGCTCCGCGGTCCGCGTCGGCCGGTTCTCGTCGAGCGTCGACGGCCTGTCCGTGGAGTACGCGCGCCCGCAGGAGACCGGCCACCGGCCGGAGCTGCGCTCGCTCCTCGTCGGCGACGGGTCCATGACCCCGCTCACCGTGACCACCCTCCCGGACGCGTCCGGCCACCGCGCGGGCTTCCAGCTCAGCCGCTGGACCCCGCAGCGGATGACGGACGTCGGCCACCCGCACGAGCTGCCCGCGCCCGACGGCCTGCACCTGATCCTCGACGACGCCCAGCACGGCCTCGGCTCGCGCGCCTGCGGCCCCGACGTCCTCCCGCGCCACGCGCTCTGGCCGTCCCTGCGCACGTGGGAGGTGCTTCTCGGGTAGGACGCGCCTCCGGGCGCCACGCGACGGCGGAGGTCACCGAGCGGAGGGGAAGCAGATCCCGTCCGCGAACGATGCATTCCTGTCGAGGAGCTCGTCCACGCGGTCGCCGAAGGGGCTCTGCCGGTCGAGTGCTCGCGTGTAGCGCTTGAGCGCGATGATCGTGGCGTAGATGGATCCATCGTTCCGGGCGTACGCCCGCTCGTTCCGCAGGTCCTTCCTCTCGGGTGCCGCCACGATGTTCGAGCGTCGGTGCCAGAGCTGCGCGTGATGCGCGCAGGCGTCGCGGAGCACCGCGAGCGCATGGATCGTGGGTTGGAAGCCCGTCCACGGGAGCGACAGCGACTGCGCGGTGAGCCGAGCGGGAGTGGAGTCGCCGAGGTACTGCACCATGCGCGCCAGGACCCCGAAGCCGACCATCTCGATGGCGACCCAGACGGGGACCGCCGAGAGATCGTCTCCAGTGCGGTAGCGGTTGACGGTGACTGACGGGCGGCGCAGCTCCCGCTCGATGCTCGTCACGTGGGAATCCAGGTCGGGGGTCATGCGGAGGCAGCTCTCCGGTCGCAGGTAGAAGGCGTCCGACCCGAGGACGCCTGCGGCCTCATGGGCGAATCGCGACCGGACGCTGAGCTCCACCTCGGTCAGGCCGGAGAAGAGGAGCTTGCGCAGCTCCTCGTCCAGGTCCATCAGCTCGAGGATGTGATGGAGGGAGGTGCCGGGGACGAAGTCGTTCCGCGCATCCCGTGGGTCGACCTGGAACTGCCTCGCGTATCCGCTGATGCGGTAGTAGCCGCGATCGTAGAGCGCGCGGTCGGTCTCCTCGTCGGAGGCGAGCTCGAGCCCGCGTGAACGCAGCAGCTCGCGTTGGGCGGCCAGGCTGAGGTGCGGCTTGTCCATGGATCACCTGCTCCCGGCATGGAAAGGCCCCCCTCATTTCAGGAAGCCGTGGGCTCTAGCCTTGGGGGGGCGCTGACTCCTTCAACGTAGCATCCGCGACTCCTCGTCCGCCGATCCTCGGCGCGCGCTGTGCAGGAACCGAGGACGCCGTGGGCGTGGAGGAGGTGCGCATCCGTCGGCGCTAGGGTCGATGCGCGCGCATGGAAATGATCCGTGCGAGAAGGAGCACACCATGAGCACCACCTACCGCGTCGGCTACCTCGTCGGCAGCCTCTCATCCACCTCCATCAACCGCGCCCTCGCCGCGGCCCTCGAGCGCCTCGGCGCGCAGGCGGGTCTCGAGCTCACCGAGATCCCCATCGCGCCGCTGCCGTTCTACAGCGCCGACATGGACGGCGGCTTCCCCGAGACCGCGAACGCCTTCAAGCAGGCCATCCAGGACGCCGACGCGATCATGCTCGTCACGCCCGAGTACAACCGCTCCGTGCCGGGCGTCCTCAAGAACGCCCTCGACTTCGCGAGCCGCCCCTACGGCGAGAACGCGTTCCAGGGCAAGCCGAGCGCCGTCATCGGCACGTCCATCGGCGCGGTCGGCACGGCCGTCGCGCAGCAGCACCTGCGCAGCATCCTGTCGTTCCTCGCGTCGCCCGAGCTCTCGCAGCCCGAGGCGTACATCCAGAGCACCGAGGGCCTCATCTCGCCCGAGGGCGCCATCTCCGACGCCGGCACGGAGGAGTTCCTCCTGTCGTGGCTGCAGGCGTTCCACGCGCACATCGCCCGGAACACCGCGGCCGTCTCCGCCTAGGCCGCGGGCACGACGGAGGGCCCCGACGGGATCGTCGGGGCCCTCCTCCGTGCGCGGCGCCGGTCAGCCGGCGCGCACCGCGCGTCCCACGGGGTCGCCCACGCCCTCCCATTCGCCCGAGTGGTGGTTGTAGCAGACGCTCCCGTCGAGGCCCGCGCGGTCGGGCACGGCCTCGTCGGACACGACCTTGCCGAGGCGCTCCGGATCCGGCGCCGCCAGCGCGAGCAGCTTCGTGTAGTCGTGGTGGGGGTCGAGGATCACCTGGTCGCTCGGCCCCCGCTCCACCACGCGGCCCTTGTAGAGCACGAGGATCTCGTCCGAGAAGTGCCGGGCCGTCGCCAGGTCGTGGGTGATGTAGAGCACGGCGAGGTTGTCCTCGCGCTGCAGCCGCCCCATCAGGTTGAGGACGCCCAGCCGGATGCTCACGTCGAGCATCGACACGGGCTCGTCCGCGATGACCACCTGCGCGCCCGGCGCCAGCGCCCGGGCGATCGCCACGCGCTGCCGCTGCCCGCCGGACAGCTCGTGCGGCCGACGCGCGGCCATGTCCTCCGCCGGGGTCAGGTTCACGCGCTCGAGCATCTCGAGCACCCGCTGGTGCGTCTGCGCCTGGCCGCGCGTGCGCTGGTGCAGCAGGAGAGGCCGGGCGATGTGGTGCTCGACCGAGTGGAACGGGTTGAGCGACGCGAACGGGTCCTGGAACACCATCTGCACGTGCCGCCGGTACAGCGACCCGACCACGGGCGTGCCGTCGTCGAGCTCCACGTCGATGCGCCCCGAGGTGGGCTTCTCCAGCTTCGCGAGCATGCGCGCGATGGTGGACTTGCCGGATCCCGACTCGCCCACGAGCGCGACCGTGCGGCCGGGCAGGAGGTCGAACGAGACGCGGTCGACGGCGCGGAACGCCTGCCGGCCCACGCCCTTGCGGATCGAGAAGTCCTTCGTCAGGTCGGTCACCGACACGCGGGTCATCGCGCCTCCTCCATGTCCTCGCCGCTGCGGATGAACGCGCCGCGCTCGCCGCTGAGGCTCGGGAACGAGCGCAGCAGCTTCCTCGTGTACTCGTGCCGGGGCGCGCGGTAGATCTCCTCCGCGCTCGACAGCTCGACGATCTCGCCGCGCAGCATGACGGCGATCCGGTCGCTGATCTCCAGCAGCAGCGGGAGGTCGTGGGTGATGAACACGACGGCGAAGTCCAGCTCGTCGCGCAGCCGCACGATCTCGCGCAGGATGTCGCGCTGCACGACCACGTCGAGCGCGGTCGTCGGCTCGTCCATGATCATGATCTGCGGCTCGAGGAGCATCGCCATCGCGATCATCACGCGCTGCCGCATGCCGCCCGAGAGCTCGTGCGGGAACGACGCGAGGCGGGCCGGGTCGACGCTCACGCGCTCGAGCACCTCGGCGCAGCGGGCGCGACGCTCGGCTTTCGACATGCCGGGTCGGTGGGCCCGGAGCGTGTCGTCGAGCTGGGCGCGGACGCTCGTGACGGGGTTGAGGGCGTTCATCGCGCCCTGGAACACCATCGAGAGCTTCGACCAGCGGAAGGCCCGCAGCTCCTCGTCGCCGAGGGCCAGCAGGTCGACGTCCTCGCCGCCGCGGTCGTGGAAGGTCACCGAGCCCGACGCGATGCGGGCCGGCGGCCGGTGCAGGCGGTTGATGGCGTAGGCGAGCGTGGTCTTGCCGCAGCCGGACTCCCCGGCGAGGCCGAGGATCTCCCCGGGTGCGAGCGTGAACGACGCGTGCTTGACGGCGGTGACCGGGTTCTCGGTCTCGTAGACGACCGTGAGGTCCTCGACCGTCAGGACGCTCGACCTCCCGCCGCCGGGGGCGCCGCCCGTGCGGGCGGTGGGGACGGTGGCGGTCATGAGGCGGCCTTCCTGCGCTCGAGGCGGCTGGCGAGGCGTGCGCGCTTGCGGTGCAGGCGCACGTTCTTCAGCTTGGGGTTGATGATCTCGTCGATCGAGAAGTTGATGAGCGAGAGGCCGGTGCCGAACAGGGCGATGAGGAGCCCGGGAGGCCCGAACCACCACCAGGCGCCGAGCGACAGGGCGAACCCGTTCTGCGCGTAGAACAGCATCGTCCCGAGGGTCGAGGAGTTCGACGCCCCGAGGCCGAGGAAGGACAGGCCCGCCTCGCCGAGGATCGCCGCGATGACCGCGAACACGAACTGGCTCGCGAGCACCGGCAGCAGGTTCGGCAGGATCTCCACCGCGATGACGCGCCACGCCCGCTCCCCGGCGACGCGGCTGGCGGCCACGTAGTCGCGGGTGCGGATGGAGAGCGTCTGGGCGCGGAGGACCCGGGCGGAGGCCGCCCAGCCGGTGACCGCGAGGACCACCGCGATGGTCCAGAGCCCCCGGGACTCGCGCGGCACGAAGCCGGAGATGACGATCACGAGCGGGAGGCCGGGGATCACGAGGAAGACGTTGGACAGCAGCGAGAACGCCTCGTCGGCGAAGCCGCCGACGTAGGTGCCGAAGATGCCGAAGAACGCCGAGAGGACGGTGGCGAGCACCCCGACCAGGAGGCCGATCTGCAGCGATCCGCGCGTGGCGTAGGCCAGCTGCGCGAGCACGTCCTGCCCGGTCTGGGTGGTGCCGAGCAGGTGCTCCCAGCTCGGCGGCTGGAGCCCGGAGTCGCGGATCGTCGTCGGGTCCTGCAGCAGCAGGGGCCCGATGAGGCCGAACAGGGCGATGAGGCCGACGAGCGCGAGGCCCGCGGCGAGCCACGGGGTCATCGTCGGCAGCATGAGGCGCCAGGCGGAGCGCGGCGGCTTCCCGCGCTCGGCCGCCGCGGCGGCGAGGCCCTCGGTCGCCTGGGCGACGTCCGGCTCCGTGGAGGACTGGATGTTGGTCATGTCCGTTCCTTCCCGCCCTAGGCCCGGGCCCGGGTGCGCGGGTCGACGATCCCGTAGAGGAGGTCGACCACGAGGTTCGCGCCGAGCACGGCGAGGGTGATGAACAGGAAGATGCCCTGCATGAGCGCGTAGTCGTTGTTGGTGACCGCGTTGAGGAGCTTCGATCCGATGCCCGGGTACGAGAAGACCTGCTCCGTGACGATGGACCCCGAGACCACGAACCCGAGCGAGATGGCGAAGCCGGCCACCGACGGCAGCACGGCGTTGCGCGCCGCGTAGCTGCGGAGGATCCGGCCCTGCGTGAGCCCCTTGGCCTGCGCGGTGAGCACGTAGTCCTCGCTGAGCGTGGACACCATCATGTTGCGCATGCCGAGCAGCCAGCCGCCGAGGGACGCGATGACGATGGTCGCGGCGGGCAGGATCCCGTACTGCACGGCGGAGGAGATGAACTCCGCGTTCCAGCCCGGGTCGAGCACCACGTCGTAGCCGCCCTGCGAGGGGAACAGCTTCAGCGTCGTCGCGAAGACGTACACGAGGATCAGCGCGAGCCAGAAGTACGGCACCGCGGCGAGCATCGTGGTCGCCGGCACGAGGGAGTCGAGCCAGGTGCCCGGCTTCCAGCCGACGAAGGCGCCGAGCGTGACGCCGATGACCGCCGCGACGATCGTCGACAGCCCCACCAGCACGATGGTCCACGGCAGCGAGCCGCCGATGACCTCCGACACGGGGGCGGGGAAGTAGCTGACCGACACCCCGAGGTCGCCGCGGAACACGTTGACGAGGTAGCTCCCGTACTGCGCGATGAGCGGCTGCGAGGTGTCGCCCCCGAGGAGGAGCTCGTAGGCCCGGCGGGTCTCGGGGGTGATGGTGCCCCCGCGCTGCTGCAGCTTCGCCAGCAGGATGTCGACCGGGTTCCCCGGCAGGAGCCGGGGGATCAGGAAGTTCAGGGTCAGGGCGGCCCAGAGGGCCACCGCGTAGAACCCCGCCTTGCGGACGAAGTACATCACCGCCCGTCCTCCTCTCCGGCGCCCGTCCGGGCCACGCGCTCCTCCTCGGTCATGCGGCTACTCCCCGGCCGGCTTCAGCGCCTTGAAGACCTGCGCGTTGTCCGGCGAGGCCCAGATGGCGGGGAAGGCGTACAGGTCGTCGTCGGTCGGCCAGCCCGTGAAGCCGGCGTCGTTGTACTCGCTCGTCGTGCCGCCGGTCATGATCGGCACGTAGGGCATGACGTCGACGAGCTTGCGCTGGATGATGTCGAACTGCGCCTGGCGGGCCGCGGTGTCGTCCGTGGACGTGGCCGCGAGGACCTCGAGCGCCGCGTCGACCTCGGGGTCGGCGAACCGGGAGAGGTTCGTGGACGCCGGGGTGCCGACCTCGGTGGTGTTCGCCGAGCTGAGGAAGTTGTTGTACAGGTAGTACGGGTCGCTCGAGGGGCCCTGGCCGAGCGAGTCGATGACCAGCTCGTAGTTGCCCTTCGTCCGCTTGTCGGTCCACTCGTTCCAGGAGGACTGCGCGGCGTCGAGCTCGATGCCGGCCGCCTTCATCTGCTGCGACATGGTGTCGATGGCGGTGATGTAGTCGGTCCAGCCGGTGACGACCTCGACCGTGAGGGCCAGGCGCTCGCCGTCCTTCGCGTAGATGCCGTCGGAGCCCTTGGCCCAGCCGGCGGCCTCGAGGGTCGCCGCGGCGCCCTCGGGGTCGGCCTTCATGGGCGCGACCTTCTCCTCGACGTCGGCGGAGATGGTGTCCTCCTGCGTGGGCAGCAGCGCGAAGGTCGGGGAGACCTCGCTCGAGGTGCCCTGGAACGCGAGGGCGTTCATCTGGTCGCGGTCCATCGCCTGGTAGAGCGCGTGGCGCACGGCCGGGTCGGTCTGCGGCCCGGCGCAGCCGAGGTCGGCGTTGGAGCACGTGATGAGCGCCATCTGGTTCTGCCCGATGGTGACGGCCTTGTAGCCGGGGTAGTTCTCCTCGACGTTCGCGATGTCGGGCACGGGGCCCGTCTGCCAGTCGATGGTGCCGGCCGCGAGGGCGTCGGCGCCGGCGGTGTTGCCGGAGAGGGAGAGGTAGCGGATCTGCTTCACCGCGGGCTCGCCGTCCCAGTAGTCGGGGTTGGCGGCGAGGGTGAACGCCTGCGCCTTGAAGTTGCCGAGCGTGAACGCGCCGGTGCCCACGGGCTCCTTCATCACGTCCGTCGCGGGGTCGACGTCCTTCCACTGGTGCTCGGGGACGATCGGCATGCGGCCGAGGACGTTGGGGAGGCTGACGTACGCTGGGTGGTCCCACGTGATGGACACGTGGGTGTCGTCGGTGGCGCTGACCTGGCCGTCGAAGCCGGTCGAGTTGATCGACGGGGTGTCGGCGATCATCTGCAGGGTGAACACCACGTCGTCGGCGGTGAAGTCCTCGCCGTCGGACCACTTGACGCCCTCGCGGAGGGTGACGTCGAGCTGCGTGCCGTCCTCGTTCCAGGCGTAGTCGGTGCCGAGGAGCGGCACCGGGTCCTTCGTGTTGACGTTGGTGATGAAGAACAGCGACTCGTAGATCGAGCCGATGCCGCCGATGGACGACGGCGAGTAGGGGTTGAGGTTCAGCTGGTAGTCGCCGGCCTGGCCGGTGTAGACGACGAGCGTGTCGGCGGCGGACGAGCCGGAGCCCGCCCCGCAGCCGGTGAGGGCGATCGCGGCGGCGGCGGCGAGGGCGACGCCGGCGGCGGCCCTCCTCCGTCGACGGGCGGATCCGGGGGGAGTGAAGAGGGACATCGTCGTTCCTTTCCCGCCTCGAGGCGGACAGTCGGCAGTGACCGGGGAGTGCTCAGAGCGGCCCCGAGGGGCCGGTGCCGGTAATCCTCACTCGATAAATTAAGTGTGTCAAGTATTGTCGGACCACCTCAGCATCACGATGGGGTGACGATGCAGGAGGTCGCCCATGTCCCATCCGTCCGACAGGGCGGCGCGGCTCACGTCGCGCACCGCCGTGCTCGACTGCATCCGCTCGGGCGGCACCGTGAGCCGGGTGGAGCTCACGGCCGCCTCCGGCCTCACCGGCGCGACCATCACGAACGTGGTGCGCGACCTCATCGCCGACGGCCTCGTGGTGGAGGTCGGGCGCGGGGAGTCCCGCGGCGGCACGCCCCGCCGGCTGCTGCGGATCGACGCGTCGGCCCGGGCCATGGTGGGCGTGCAGCTGGACCGCTCGACCTGCGCGGTCGTCGTGGTCGACCTCGCGGGCGCCGTGATCGCGCGGGCCGACCTGCCCGGCGCCTCCACGCGCGCGCCCGCCGACGTGCTGGCCGGCATCGCCGCGGGCGTCGACCGCGTGCTCGCCGAGGCGGCGCTGCCCCGCTCCCGCGTGCTCGGCGTGGGGCTCGCCACCCACGGTCCCCAGGACCGCGACGCCGGCGCGCTCATGACCGACGATCCCACGCCGCTCTGGCGCGGCTTCCCGACCGTCGACGTGCTCGAGTCGCTCGTGGGGCTGCCGGTGCTGCTCGCGAACGACGCCGACGCGGCGGCCGTGGGGGAGAGCGGGTCGGACCACGGCGGCAGCCGGCGCACGCACGGCGTGATCTTCATGGCCGGCGGCATCGGCGGCGGGGTCGTCGTCGACGCCGAGGTCTACCGCGGGGCGTCCGGCAACGGGCTCGAGATCGGCCACGTGTCGCTCGACCCCGCGGGGACGCCGTGCGGCTGCGGCAACCGCGGGTGCGTGGACGGCGTCGCCGGGCCCATGGCCGTGGTCCGCGGCGCCATGGCGGTCGCCCGGCTCCGGACGGGCCTCGGGCTGACCGGCGCCCTCGACGCCACCCAGGTGGAGTTCGACCGCGTCGCCCGCGCCGCGGTCGACGGCGACGCCGAGGCGCTCGGCATCGTCCGGACCGCGGCGGGCTGGCTCGGCCGCGCGGCCGTGACGCTCGCGAACCTGTTCGACCTCGACCGCGTCGTGCTCGCCGGCCCGAGCTTCGAGATCGCGGGCGAGGTGTACCGGGAGGCCGTGCAGGGGGAGCTCGAGCGCTCGGTGTTCACGCGGCGCGTGCGGCCCACCCGGGCGGTGCTCGCCGAACGCCCGCGCGACTCGGCGGCCATCGGCGGCGCGATGCTGCTGCTGCGGCGGGAGCTCGCGCAGCCCGCGCGGGCGGGGCACGGGCGGGATCCGCCGGGGCGGCGGCCCTCGTGGGCGCCGCCGCGCGGTCGGCGTCGGCGTCCGACGCCGCAGCCGCCTCCGCCTGACGCGGATCCGCCGCGCGGCGGCCGGCGGCCGGCGGTCCGGCCGGCGTCAGCCCGCGCGCGGGGCGCGGTCGTGCCGCGGGTGACGAGCGTCGCCGCGTCCACGTGCAGGACGGTCCGGCCGCGCCCCGCCACCACGTCGAGGAGCGCGCCCGCCGCGGTGCGCCCGAGGTCCTGGATCTCCCGCCGCATCGCCGTCATCGGCGGGTGCGCGAGGCGGCAGAGCGCCGAGTCGTCCCAGGCGAGGAGGGACACGTCGCCCGGCACGTCGAGGCCGGCGGCCTGGGCGGCGGCGAGCCCGGCCACCGCCATCACGTCATTGTCGTAGACGAGCGCGGTGGGGCGGCGGTCCTCGCCGAGCAGGATCCGCGTGAGCTCCGCGCCCGACGCCGCCGCGTAGTCGCCGTGCACCGTGCGGCCGGTGAGGCCCGCCTCCCGGACGGCGGCGTCGAAGGCGCGGTCGCGGGACCGCGTGTGCCGGAGCTCCGGGCGCCCGCCGACGCGCCCGATCCGGCGGTGCCCGAGGGCGGCCAGGTGGCCGATCGCCGTGCGCATGGGCGCCGAGTCGTCGACGACCACGGTCGTGTGGTGCGCGTCCACGGCGTCGCCGAGCATGACGGCCGGGAGCCCCAGCTCGACCAGGAGCGCGCCGCGCGGATCCGGGTCGACGAGGTCCACCACGAGGACCCCCGCGATGGCCGGGTCCGCGGCCCACCGCCGGTGGATGTCGCGCTCCTCGGCGTCGTCGCGGGCGATCTGCATGAGGACCGTGCGGTCCTCGGCGTCGAGCGCCTCCTCCATGCCGCGGACGAGCTCGCCCCAGAACGGGTCGAGCGCGTGCGAGTGCGGCGGCTGGACGACCACGAGGCCGACGGACGGGCGCTCGGCGCCGGGCGCATCGGGTCCGGGCGGGGCGGGGGCCTCGAGCGCTCCCGCCCCGACGGGCTCCGGGACGGTCGGCGCCGCGAGCGCGGCGGGGTGCGCGGGGGCGGGCATGGTTGCAGTATCGCCCATCGGGCGGGAGGCCCCGGCGGCGCGCACGCGGACGGACAGCCGGGGAGCCCTAGGATCGCAGGGACGAGAGCGGGGTCGGGTGGTCAATCCACGGGTGACGCTGACCACGGCGACCAGCAGGGGCCTCGTCCTCGACCTGGTCCGCAGCCGCGGGCCGATCAGCCGCGTGCAGATCGCCGAGCTGACCGGGCTGACGCAGGCCACCATCTCCAAGATCGTCCGCGCGCTCCTCGCCGACGGCATCGTCGCGGAGACCGGCGAGCGCGAGTACACGGGCGGCAAGCCGCGCGTCATGCTGCAGATCAACCCCACCGCGCGCTTCGCCGTGGGGGTGCAGCTCGGCGCCGACTCGATCACCTACGTCGTCACCGACGTGAACGGGTCGATCGTCGGCCGGACCCGCACGCGCGGCGCCCGGGACGCGCCGCCGGACGACGTGACCGCCGCCATCGGGCGCCGCATCGACGTGCTCCTGCCGGCGCTGGGCCTGGATCCGACTCGCGTCGCGGGCATCGGCCTGGTCGCGCCCGGCCCCCTCGACCTCGCCGCCGGCAGCGTGCTCGACGCCCCCACCCTCCCCGGCTGGAGCGGCTACCCGGTGCGCGGCGCCCTCGCCGACGCGACCGGGCTGCCGGTGCTCCTCGACAACGACGCGACCGCCGCGGCGATCGGCGACTTCTGGGGCGGCGACGTCGCCGACGCGGTGGCGCACTCCACGATCTACATGGGCGCGGGCGTCGGCGCGGGCATCGTGCTCGGGGCACGGTCTTCCGCGGGTCCAGCTCGAACGCGGGCGAGCTCGGCCAGATGCGCATGCACCGCGGGCAGGCGCCGCGCGGGCCGTCGACGGAGGAGCTGGCGGGACCGGCCGCGGTGGCGGCGCGCGCGCGGCAGGCCGTCGACCAGGGCCGGGAGGCCGGCTTCGCGCTGAGCGCCGACGCGGATCCCTTCGCCGACTTCGCCGCCGTCTCAGCCGCCGCGGTGAAGGGCGACGCGCTCGCCGTGGAGCTCGTCACGGAGTCGGCGGAGCACCTGGCGGACGCCGCGATCGCGCTCGCGAACCTGCTCGACCTCGACTCGCTGTCGCTCGCCGGCCCGTCGTTCGAGACCGCGGGCAGCCTGTACCTGCAGGTGGTCGAGCGGCGGCTCGACGCGGGGTTCTTCGCCCGGTCGCGGCACCGCGTGCGCGTGCAGCTGTCGGCGCACGTGGCCGATGCCGCGGCCGTCGGCGGCGCCGCGCTCGTGCTGCAGCAGGAGCTCTCGCCGCGCACGCTCGGCCTCGTGACGCCCGCGCGGGACTGACGCGGGAGCCCGTCCCGGGGCGCGCGCCGACGTGTCGGTTGACATTACTTAAGTCGGGAACGAAACTGGGTCGGTCGCCTGGGACCGGGTCGTCCGGCAGGCGGAGCGCAGTGCCGCGCTGACCCTGGAAGGACCCCATGCCCCACCTGAGCCTCGACGGCCCCTGGACCCTCACCGCCGTCTCCGGAGCCGCGCCCGAGGGGATCCTCGGCCGCGACGTCCCCGCCACCGTGCCCGGATGCGCGCACACCGACCTGCTGGCCGCCGACCTCATCACCGATCCGTTCGACGGGGACGCCGAGGCCGCGCAGCAGTGGATCGGCAGCACCGTCTGGCGCTACGCGCGCACGTTCGACTGGCAGGACGACGGCTCCGAGCGGCACGACCTCGTCGCCGACGGGCTCGACACGCTCGCGACCGTCGTGCTCAACGGCACCGTGGTCGCGCAGACCCGCAACCAGCACCGGTCCTACCGCTTCAGCGTCGGGCACCTCCTGGTCGCCGGCGAGAACCGCATCGAGGTCGTGTTCGACGCGCCCGTGGAGGCCGCCGAGCGCCTCTCCGCGGAGCACGGCGGCGCGCTGCCGCACGTGAACCACCACCCCTACAACGCGCTGCGCAAGAACGCGTCGAACTTCGGCTGGGACTGGGGCATCGACGTCGCGACGAGCGGCATCTGGCGCCCCATCGGGATCCACTCCTGGTCGGGTGCCCGCATCGCCGCGGTGCGCCCGCTCGTCGACGTGTCCGGCGGCACCGGGATCCTCACGACCGCGGTCGAGATCGAGCAGTCGGGCGCGCGCGCCTCGGTGCCCGTCACCGTGCGCGTCTCCCGCGACGGCCGCGAGCTCGCGGCCGCCACCTCGGACGTGCTCGCCTCCGGCAGCGTCGTCGTGGCCGTCCCCGACGCCGCGCTCTGGTGGCCCGTCGGGCACGGCGCCCAGCCGCTGCACGACGTCGAGGTGGAGGTCGCGGGCGACGTCCGCCGCACCCGCGTCGGCTTCCGCACGGTCTCCCTCGACACCACGCCCGACGAGCACGGCAACCGGTTCGAGCTGCGCGTGAACGGCGAGCTCGTGATGATCCGCGGCGCCAACTGGATCCCCGACCACGCCTTCCTCACCGAGATGACGCGCGAGCGCTACGGCCGCCGCATCGACGACGCGCTCGACGCGAACATGAACCTGCTGCGCGTCTGGGGCGGCGGGATCTACGAGTCCGAGGACTTCTACCAGCTGTGCGACGAGCGCGGCGTGCTGGTGTGGCAGGACCTCCTGTTCGCCTGCGCCGCGTACGCGGAGGAGGAGTGGTTGGCCGCGGAGGTCCGCGCGGAGGTGCGCGAGGCCGTCACGCGGCTGTCGCCGCACGCGTCGCTCGTGGTCTGGAACGGCAACAACGAGAACATCGTCGCGTTCGCCGAGTGGGGCTGGCGCCCGCGGCTCGCGGGCCGCACGTGGGGGAACGGCTACTACCGGGAGCTGTTCCCGGCGATCCTCGCGGAGCTCGACCCGAGCCGCGTCTACACGCCCGGCAGCCCCTACTCGTTCGACGACTACCTCCACCCCAACGTCGACACCGACGGCACCGTCCACATCTGGGACGTCTGGAACCAGAAGGACTACACCGCCTACCGCGAGTGGAACCCGCGCTTCGTCGCGGAGTTCGGCTTCCAGGGGCCCGCCGCCTGGACGACGCTCATGAGCACCGTGCACGACGAGCCGCTGGACCCCTACGGCCACGAGATGCTGGTGCACCAGAAGGCCCACGAGGGCAACCTCAAGCTCGAGCGCGGCATGCAGGGCCACCTGCCCGCGCCTGGCGGCATCGACGACTGGCACTTCGCCACGCAGCTCAACCAGGCCCACGCGATCCGGTTCGGCATCGAGCACTTCCGCTCGCTCGCGCCGTACAACACGGGCACGGTCGTCTGGCAGCTGAACGACGACTGGCCCGTGGTCTCCTGGGCGGCCGTCGACTTCGCGGAGCGCCGGAAGCCCCTCTGGCACGCCCTGCGGGACGCGTACCGGCCGCGGCTCGCCACGTTCCAGCCGCGCGACGGCGGCCTCGCGCTCGTCGTGCTCAACGACACGGCCGAGGCGCTCGCGACCGACGTGGAGTTCGCGCGCGTCGACCTCGACGGCGACGTGCGGGCGAGCGCCACCGTGCGCGTCGAGGTGCCGGCGCGCGGATCGGCGTCCTTCCCGGTGCCGGCCGACCTCGCCGCGGCGCGCGACGCCGCGCGCGAGCTCCTGGTGGCGACCGCCGCGTCCGGCCTCGACCGGGCGATCCTCGACCTCGCCGAGGTCGTCGACCAGGCGCTCGACGCCGACCCGCTCGTCGCCGCGGTCGAGGAGACCGCGACCGGCTGCCGGATCACCGTCACCGCGACCTCCTACGTGCGCGACCTCACGGTGCTCGCGGACCGCGCGCACCCGTCCGCGGCGGTCGACCGGGGGCTCGTCAGCCTGCTGCCCGGCGAGACGTGCGTGCTCACGCTCACGGGAGACGGGCCGATCGACGCCGACGCCGCCCTGTCGCCGCTCGTGCTGCGGCACGCCAACGGGCTCGTGGCGGCCGCCGCGCACCCGGGCGGATCCGCGGACGACGCGGTGGGCGCGGAGGCCGCGCGGGCCTGACCGCGCGGGCCTGACCGCGCGGCCGGACGCCGCCGCGACCGCCGCGACCGCCGCGACACCTCTGGACGACCAGCGCCCGGCACCCGATCACCTCGGGTGCCGGGCGCTCCGCGCGTCCCGGCGTCAGGCGCCGGGCGCGCGCCGCACCTGCACCTCGACCAGGTCGCGCGTGCGGCCGCCCGCCGCCGCGTGCAGGGCGATCTCCACGGTGCCGTCCACTCCGCCCCCGCGCATCGCGTCGGCGAGGGGGACGTCGAGGACGTCGTCGCCCGCCGCCGGGCCGGTCACGTCGACGCCGCCCACGCGCACGACCTGGTCCGTCGGGCCGGCCGTGCCGTCGACGGCCCGGAAGCGCAGGCGCACGACGGCGGCGCGCTCGGGTGCGCGCAGCCGGTACGAGAACCAGCCCGTCGCGCTCCGCCAGTGCAGGCCGTCCGCGCCGCCGGCCCGCGTGCCCTCCCCGCGGAACCCGTGGTCGACCTCGGGCTGCTGCTCGCCCGCCGCGACCCGGTCGAGGACGTCCGCGTCGGTCCCGGCGGCGTCCATCGCCCGCAGCTCCTCGACGCGCGCCGCAGGATCCGCGCCGGTCGGCCAGACGAGCGTCGTGCGCTCGTCGTGGATCCCCGCGAACGGCTCGAGGGCGACCGCCACCCGGCCGCCGTCCCGCCACGCGTCGAGCCGGAAGGAGAGCGCGTCGCGGTCCACCAGCGTCACGGCCGATGCAGGATCGGCGGCGGTCACCACGGGCGTCCGCTCCAGCGGCACCCTCGGCGCGGGCGTCACGTGGCCCATGCGCGTGTCGGCGGCGAGGGAGGTGGCGATGCCGTCGCGGCCGTCGCGCGACGCGAGCGCGACCGGGCCGTAGCGGAACGACGTCCACGCCGATCCGTCGGGCAGCGGCTCCGCCCGCACCTCCATGCCGAGCCGCACGGTCACGAGCGTGGTGCCCGACCAGGTCCGGCGCACCACGGCCTCCGCGGCGTCGGGCGCGGCGACGACCGGGGCCGAGCCCGCCACCTCGACCACCATGGAGGTCGCCCAGCCCGGCCGGCGCAGCCGGAGCTCCAGGTCGACGGGAGCCTCTGCGGTGAGCGTGATCGTGGCCGCGCCGGTGCGCGCGACGTCGCCGTCGATCCTCGCCCGGATCCCGCGCTCGGCCCAGTCCAGCTCGGCCGGCACGTACAGGCCCACCAGCAGGGCGTCGTCGGCGTGCGCGAAGACCTGCTCGCCGGCGCGGGCGTGGTTCTCCATCCCGGTGCCGGCGCAGCACCACATCGACTCCTCGGCGACCGAGTACACGCGGTGGTGCGCGGGGCGCAGCGACGTGAAGTAGACGAGCCCGCCGTGCTCGGGGTGCTGGGTGGAGAGCACGTGGTCGAGCGTGGTGCGCTCCACCTGGTCGAGGATCGCCGCGTCGCCCGTGCGCGCGTACCGGAGCCGCGCGAGCTCGAGCATGTTGCGGCTGTTGCAGGTCTCGGGTCCCTGCTCGTCGAGCACCATGGGCGCGAAGTCGCGCGCCGGGTGGAAGTGCTCGCGCACGCTGTTCCCGCCGATCACCACGCTCCGCCGGTGCACCACCGAGTCCCAGAAGGCGTCGGAGGCGGCGAGCAGCCGGGCGTCGCCGGTCATCGAGCCGAGGCGCTCGACGCCGACGATCTTGGGGATCTGCGTGTTGGCGTGCAGGCCGTCGAGCGGGTCGCTGCCGGCGGCGAGCGGATCCACGAGGGCCCGGTGCACGAACCGCCCCGCCTCCCGCAGCAGGTCGTCGCGTCCCGTGATGTCGGCGAGCGTCGCGAAGGCGTCGCACATGCCGCCGTGCTCGGTCGCGAGCATCCCCTCGAACGCGTCGTCGGAGAGGTGCGCGGAGACCCCGAGCCACCAGTCGGCCATGCCCTCGGCCAGGCGCAGCGCCCGCGCGGATCCGGTGTGCACGAACGCCTCGAGGAGGCCCGCGAGCGTCTTGTGCAGGTTGTAGAGCGGCACCCACCGGCCCTCGAGGTCGAAGGTGTCGGCGTCGATGCGGCCCGCGGCGATGGCGCGGCCGAACGCGCGCCCGTCGGGGACGCCGCCGAGGAAGCCGTCGCCCGCCGCCTCCTGGCACCGCTCGAGCACGTCGAGCATGTGCTCGAGCCGGGGCAGGAGGCGCGGGTCGCCGGTCGCCGCGTGCAGCTGCGCGAGCGCGGAGAGCACGTGCCCGCCGATGTGACCGTCGAGGCCGATCGCCTCCCAGCTGCCGTAGGACGGGACGGGGGAGTCGAGGCCCGCCTCCCGCAGGTAGGGCGCGAGCAGCCGGTCGGGGTCGAGGCGCAGCACGTACTCGACGTCGGTCAGCTGGGCGTGCCGCAACGGGCCGTCGCCGAGCCGCACGGCGGAGAGGGGGAAGCCGCGGACGGCGGCCGGGTCGAGGCGCGGGGCGGAGGGGGCGACGGTCATCGGGGTCCTCGGGTCGGTCTGCCGCGGGCCGTCGGTCCACGGGGCGGGTCCCGGGCGGCGGTGCCGGGGACGCGATGCCGGACGCGGTCCGGGCGGTCCCGCTGCGGCCAGGTGGCGGCCTTGACGGGCAGTACATCGATGCACATAATCTAGTACAACGATGTAGAAGGCGCCATGGTGGCGCGCGCGGCCGACCGGCCGAGCCCCGCGGGGCCGACACGTCACGGACACGAGGAGCGCGATGAAGCGGACCACGAGGAGGCTGGTCGCCGCGGCGACCCTGGCGATCACGGGCCTCGCGCTCACCGGGTGCTCGTCCGGATCGGGATCCGCGGACGACGGCACCGTCACGCTCTGGATCCGCGACTACGAGAAGGCGCTCGTCGAGCCGCTCGCCGAGGCCTACAACGCCACCCACGAGACGCAGGTGGAGATCACCCTCGTTCCGTCGCCGAGCTACGTGCAGAAGCTCGCGACCTCCATCGCCGGCGGCGACCCGCCGGACGTCGCCGCGCTCGACCTGGTCTTCACGCCCTACTTCGCGCAGGCCGGCGCGCTCGTCGACATCACCGACCGGGTCGACGCGCTCGGCTACGCCGACGACTTCAGCCCCGCGCACGCGTCGGTCTCCTCCTTCGAGGACCGCACCTACGCCGTCCCGTTCACCGGCGACGTCTCCGTGCTCTTCTACAACAAGGGGCTGTTCGCCGAGGCCGGGCTCGACCCGGAGGACCCGCCCACCACGCACGAGGAGATCCGCGCCGCCGCGAAGGCCATCACGGAGCTCGGCGGCAGCACCTACGGCTACTCCATCCCCGGCGCCTGCGGCGGCTGCCTCATCTTCGGCTTCACCCCGCTCATCTGGGGCAGCGGCGGCGACGTGCTCTCCGAGGACGGCCGCACCGCCACCCTCGACAGCCCCGAGGTGGCCGACGCGCTCGAGCTCATGCGCGGCATGTGGACCGACGGCAGCATGCCGTCCCTCGCCCGCACCGACGCCGGCCCGAACACCGCGACGGCGTTCCAGCAGGGCACCGTCGGCATGATCGCCGACGGCACCGCCACCATGGGCGCGCTCGTCGCCGGCGGGAAGGTCGACTTCGGCGTCACCCCGCTGCCCGGGAAGGACGGCGGATCCGCGTCCTTCGGCGGCGGCGACACCCTCGCCATCCTCGAGGGCTCGCGGAACGTCGACGCCGCGTGGGAGTTCGTGGAGTGGGCGACGGGCGAGGAGGCGCAGACGATCCTCGCCGAGCAGTCCGTCGTGCCGATCCGCACCGACCTGCTCGACGACGTCTACGTGCCCCAGGACCCGCGCTACCAGGTGTTCGCCGACGCGCTCCGCGTGGGCCACGTGCCCTTCAGCCCGGTCGAGAACGAGCTGTTCAACGACAACAACGGGGTCTGGGTCAACCTGATCTCGCAGTCCGTGTTCGGCGGGGACATCCCGGAGGCGCAGCGCGAGGCCCAGGCCGACGCGCAGCGCATCCTCGACTCCGTCGTCTACGTCGAGGAGGACGAGAAGTGACCGCACCCGTGATCACCCGGCTGGAGGGCGCCGTCGCGTCCCCCGCCCGCACCGCCGTGCGCGACCGCGGCGGCATGGCCAGGCGGCGGCGCCGCACCGGCATGCTCCTCGTGCTGCCCGCCGTCGCGATGCTCGTCACGTTCTTCATCTGGCCGCTGATGCGGACGGTCGCCATGTCGACGTACACGTGGCCGCTCCTCGGCAACCGCGCCTTCACCGGCCTCGCCAACTACGTCGAGGCGTTCCAGGACCAGGCGTTCCTCCGCGCGGTCGGCTTCACGCTCGTCTACACGGCGGTCGTGACCCCGGTGCTGCTCGTCATCGGCTTCGCGCTGGTGCTCCTCATCCAGCGCCGCACGCGCGCGGCCCGCGTGTTCCAGTCGGTCTTCTTCCTGCCGGTCGTGGTGGGCCTCGCCTCCGCGAGCTACCTCTTCCTCTTCATGTGGCAGCCGGTGATCGGGCCGACCATGACGGCCCTCGCGGGCCTCGGGATCGTCGACGTCTCGACCAACATGTTCGGCGGCCCCGTGACCGCGTTCCTCGTGGTGGTGAGCATGGTCGCGTGGAAGTCGGCGGGGCTGCAGATGCTGCTCCTGCTCTCGGGCTTCCAGTCGATCCCGCAGGAGGTGAACGAGGCCGCCGAGGTGGACGGCTCCACCCGCTGGCAGCGCTTCGTCTACATCACGCTCCCGCTGCTGCGGCCGACCCTGGCGCTCGTGCTGGTGTTCAGCGTCGCCGGGTCGCTGCTGGCGTTCGACCAGTTCTACATCATGACCGCGGGCGGGCCGGACAACGGCACGATCACGGCCGTGTACGAGATCTACCGCTCGTCCTTCATCCGGCTCGACCTCGGCTACGGGGCCGCGCTCTCCATCATCCTCATGGTCGTCCTCGGCCTCGTCAGCGCAGCGCAGATGCTGCTCCTCAGGAACTCGGACCACGCATGAGCACCCAGGCCCCCGCCCGTCCCGCCTCGCCCGCCGACGCCCCGCGCGGACCGGCGCCCACCGTGCGGGGCCGGGACGCCCGCGGCCTCGGCGCCGTCCGCGCCTCCATGCCGCGCGTCGCCTGGTACGCCGCGTGCGCCTGCGTGGCGCTGCTGTTCCTCTACCCGCTCGGGATCATGCTCGGCACCGCGCTCACGGCGCCGGACGGCACGGTCGGCCTCGGCAACCTGCAGCGGCTGCTCACGCCCACCGGCGGGCTCGACCTCGTGACGAGCCTCCGCAACAGCGTGTTCGTGTCGCTGCTGGTCACCGCGCTCACGGTCGTGGTGTCGACGCTCGCCGGCTACGCGTTCGCGCGGCTGCCGTTCCGCGGGAGCGACGTGGTGTTCTTCCTGGTGCTGATCACGTTCATGATCCCGTTCCAGGCGATCATCACGCCGCTGTTCCTGACGCTCATCGAGCTCGACCTCGACAACAGCCTCGTGGGCCTCTCGCTGGTGCTCGCCACCTTCAACCTGCCGTTCGGGATCTTCCTCATGCGGAACTCCTTCGCAGCGGTGCCCGCGAGCCTCGAGGAGGCGGCCCTCATCGACGGCAACACGCCGCTCCAGGCGATGCGCCGGGTGATGCTGCCCATCGCGATCCCCGGCGTCGTGTCCACCGCCCTCCTCACGTTCTTCTCGGCGTGGAACGACTTCTTCGCGACGCTCATCCTCATCACCGACCAGAGCCTGTACACGCTGCCGGTGAGCCTCAACATCCTCTCCGCGGGGCAGAACAACACGGTCGACTGGGGCCTGATGCAGACGGGCGTCGCGGTCACGGTGATCCCGTGCGTCGTGCTGTACCTGCTGCTCCAGCGCTACTACGTGGCCGGCCTCATCAGCGGCGCGGTCAAGTAGGCGGGCCGCGCCGCCCCCGCGTGCGAGGCTGGGGCGGCGCACCCGACGCCCGCACGGTCGGACGGGCGGCGCCGGGATGCGAGGGGGAGCGGATGGCGGCCACGATGAGCGACGTCGCGCGGGCCGCGGGCGTCTCCGTCAAGACCGTCAGCAACTTCTTCAACGGCTACCCGTACATGCGCGACGGCACCCGCGCGCGGATCGAGGCGGCGGTCGCCGAGCTCGGCTACCGCATGAACGCGTCGGCCCGGAGCCTCCGCTCGGGCCGCTCGCGCATGATCGCGCTCGTCATCCCCGAGCTCGACAGCGCCTACCTCGCGCCCCTCGCGCAGGACGTCATCGACGCCGCCGACGAGCTCGGCCTGTCGGTGCTGGTGGAGACCACCGCCGGCCGGCGCGACCGCGAGATCGGCGCGCTCTCGGGCCTGCACCGGCAGGTGCTCGACGGCGTGATCTACGAGCCGCTGGCCCTGCACCAGGAGGACGTGGGATCCATCGACCCGGGCATGCCGCTCGTGATGATCGGGCAGCGCTTCCTCGAGGGGCTCGCGGACCAGGTGCTCATCGCCGACCGGGACGCCGCGCACGCCGCCGTCGCGCACCTCGTCGCGACCGGGCGGCGCCGCGTCGCCCTCATCGGCGCGCGCGACGCCGGGGAGCCCGCCGGCTCCGCGCTGCGGCTCCGCGGCGCGGAGGAGGCGCTGACCGCCGCCGGCATCGTCCCCGACCCGCGCCTCCGGGCGGATCCCGGCCCCTGGCGCCGCGAGGGCGGCGCCGCCGCGACGGCGCGGCTCCTCGACGAGGGGGTCGCGTTCGACGCCGTCTTCGGCTTCAACGACTCGATCGCGCTCGGCGCCCAGTGGATGCTGCAGGAGCGCGGCCTCCGCGTGCCCGAGGACGTGGCGGTCGCGGGACTCGACGACACGGCCGACTCCCGCTTCGCCCAGCCGCCGCTCACCACGGTGTCGCCCGGTCGCCGCGCCATCGCCCGCCGCGCGGTCGCCATGCTCGCCGAGCGCATCGAGCACGGCGCCGAGGCGGGCCCCTTCCGCAGCGAGACGATGGGCTTCGAGCTGATCGTCCGCGGGTCGACCGTGCCGCGCGGCGGCGCGGGCTAGGAGGTCGGCGCCGGGGCGGCGGGCGCCGGGCCGGCCGGTGCGGTCCCGGCCTCCATGGGCCCCGCGCACCCGCACGACCGGCCGACGACCAGCGTCGGGGTGAACGACGCGTGGTGCGGGGCGCGGTCGGGATCCGGCGCGACGATCCGCGCCACGGCCTCCTCCGCCATCTCGTCGACCGGCTGCCGCACGACCGTCAGCCGCGGCGTCGCGTACTCGGCCTCGTCGGTGCCGTCGAAGGACACGACGGCGACGTCCTCGGGCACGCGGAGGCCGAGCTCCCCGAGCGCCCGCAGGGCGCCGACGGCCTGCATGTCGGAGCTCGCGAACAGGGCGGTCGGGCGGTCGGCGCCGCCGAAGAGCCGCAGGGCGCCGCGGTAGCCGCCGGCGCGCGTGAAGGGCTCGCGGGCGAGGGGGCCGTCCGGCAGGCCCGCGGCGCGCGTGGCGTCCTGCCAGCCGTGCTCGCGGACCTCGCCCTCGGGGCCGCCGACGATCAGCGCGATCCGCGCGTGGCCGTGCTCCACGAGGTGCGCGACGCCGACCCGGGCGCCCTCGCGGGCGTCCACGCCCACGGTCTCGACGCCCTCGAACGCGTCGAAGGTGTTGAGGAGGACGACCGGGGCGCCGAGGGCGGCGAGGTCGTCGGCGAGGCTGCTGCGCTGGGCCGTGCTGACGATGATCCCGTCCACCTGCCGCGCGGTGAGCGAGCGCATCAGGGTCCGCTCCCGCCGCGGGTCGCTGCCGCTGTCCACGAGCAGCACCGCGTGGCCGCGCCGGGCCGCGGCGCGCTCCACGGCGACCGCCAGCTCCGCGAAGAGGGGGTTGCCGATCTCCGGCACGACGAGGCCGAGCATCTGCGTGCTGCCGGTGCGGAGGGCCCGGGCGCTCGCGTTCGGCCGGTAGCCGAGGACGCGGATCGCCTCGCTGACCCGCGCCGCGGTCGCCGCCGCGACGGGCCGGGGGCCGCCGTTGACGACGTAGCTGACGACCGCCGTGGAGACGCCCGCGTACCGGGCGACGTCGGACCGCGTGACCTGGCCGCGGGGGGAGGGGGACGGCATGCGCCTCGCTCCTCCCGCCCGGCCGGTCGGCGGGATCCTCAGGGGATCCTATTCCGCGGTGCCCGCGGGGGCGGTCGCCGAGGTGGTCGCGGCGGTGCTCGCCGGGGCGTCGCCGAAGTCCCGCACGTCGAGGCGCTCGCCGCCCTGGAGGGCGGAGCGGTGCGCGACGATGCCGGGCATCGTGTAGCGCGCCGCGACCCACGCGTTCACGGGCGGGAGCGTGCCATCGACGACCGCGCGCACGAAGTCGTCCACCAGGAAGTGGTGGCTGCCCTCGTGCCCGCTCGGGACGCCGTGGTACACCGCCGGCAGGCGGTCCTCGTCGTGCACGGGCGCGTAGCCGGAGACGAAGGCCTCCCGCAGCTCGGGCGCGATGTGGGCGAGCGAGGGGTCGTCGAGCGGCATGCTCGGCCGGGTGGTGAGCTCCTCCGAGATGTCGGTCACGTCCTGCTTGTCCTGCCAGACGCTCACGGTCGCGATCTGCTCGAGGCTCGCCTCGGTGCCGAAGTAGCGGAAGCGCGACTCCCGGATCTGCGACGGGTAGCCCACGCGGCGCATCTCGTTGATCCGCATGATGCCCCCGTCGTCCAGCTCGAACAGCGCGGTCGCGTTGGAGAAGTCGTTGCCGAACTGGCTCACCTCGCGGTCGAAGACCCCGTCGCCGCGGTCGTCGCGCACGCCGATGCAGCTGACGCTGACCGCGTGGCCGGGGATGGCGCCGAGCACGCCGCCGATGGAGTGCGTCGGGTAGTGCATGGGCGGGTAGCTGGCCGTGCGCTTCCAGTCGTCGCCGCCGCTGTACTGGTACGCGGCGTAGAAGCCGAGGTCCATGTCGTGGACGTAGTCGCCCTCCGCGTAGAAGATCCGGCCGAACGCGCCCTCGGCGACCTTCTTGCGGGCGAACACGGTGGCGGGGTTGTAGTAGCTCGTCTCGCCCATCATGTAGGTGAGCCCGGTCTCGCGGACGGCCTCGATGATCTCCGCGATCTCCTCCTCGGAGACGGCCATGGGCACCGCGGAGTACACGTGCTTGCCGGCGCGGAGGGCGCGCACGACGAGCGGACCGTGCGTCCAGCGCTGCGTGAACAGGGCGACCGCGTCGACGTCGGACTCGAGCAGCGCGTCGAACGACGCGACGGCGCCGTCGAGCCCCTCGCGGGCGACGAGCTCCTCCGCGCGCTCGGGCAGGAGGTCCGTGATGAGGACCCGGTCGACGTCGGGGTGGATCCTGAAGAGCTTGGCGAACTGCCCGGCGAACTGCCCGGCGCCGACGATCCCGAGGGAGAGCATGGACGGCCTTTCGGTGGTGAGCGTCATCGCTCGGTGGGTGCGGGAGGCGCCGGCCGGCATCGTCCCCGGATGCGGCGCCTCCCCAGTGTGACGGTCCTGGTCTACTCGTGTAAACCCCGAATGCCCGCCGATTTGTCGGCGAGGTGCCATGCAGTCGGCGGATGGCGCTATTCGAGTAGAACGGGATCAGGCGGCATCGAAGCGCAGCACGCGGGATCCATGGGCCGGCACGTCGAGCACGAGCGCGTCGCCGTCCACCGCCACGCGCGATCCCGTCCACGCGTCGGTCCAGGAGCCCGCCTCCCCGGGTCGCACGCCGACGGAGGTCACGGGCACGCGGTGCTCCGCCGGTGCGTCGCCCAGGTGGAACACGGCCGCGTACCGGGCGTCCGCGTCCGTCGCCACGGCCGTCCACACGACCAGGTCGCCCTCGCGGACGACCTCCCGGTTGCCCTCGGAGCGCTGCAGGATCCGGATCGTGTCCGGCACGGTCAGCAGCGCGATCGTCTCCGGGCGGCTCCGCGGGAGGTCGCCGCCGTACATGAGGGGCGACCTCGACATGATCCACAGGCTCATCAGGGTGCGCTGCTCCTCGAGCGTCAGCCGGCTGTCGCGGTCCTCGCCGCGCTCGGCCCGGATCCCGATGCGCCCGAGCGGCAGCATGTCGGCGTCCGCCCACCCGCCCGCGCGCTGGAACGGCGCCCAGCGGGCCATGCGCGCGAACTGGTCGTGCACGTCGCTCCACCGGTCCCACAGGTCGTCGGACACGCGCCACATCTCGGCCGAGACGCGCAGGTGGTCGAGGTGCGCGGTGGACAGGTGGGTGCCGGGGGAGAGGCTCAGCACGATGTCGCGCCCGCTCCGCTCGATGGCCCGGTGGTACGCGGCGATCTCGCGGTGGTGGTACGGGCTGAGCATGTCGTCGGCCTTCACGAGGTCGACGCCCCATGCCGCGAACTGCGCCAGCTGCCCGTCGTAGTACGCCTGCGCGTCGGGGTGGTCGTGGTCGAGGCCGTAGTTGTCGGGGTTCCAGGCGCAGACGGAGGAGGTGTCCGCGATCCGGGAGGCGGTGCTGCCGGTCCCCTCCACGGGGAGGTCCAGCTGCACGGCCCGGCGCGGGATCCCCCGCATGATGTGGATGCCGAACCGCAGGCCCAGGTCGTGGACGGCCCGGGCGAGCGGCCCGAAGCCCGCCCCGCCCGCGGCCGACGGGAAGCGGTTGACGGCGGGCATCTGCCGCCCGAAGCCGTCGAGCTCGACGGGCGGGTCCTCGTTGTAGCCGCCCGCGCGGGCGGTCGGCTCGTACCACTGGATGTCGACGACCACGGTGTCCCAGCCGGAGGGGAGGAGGTGCTCCGCCATGAAGCGCGCGTTGGCGAGGACCTCCTCCTCGGTCACGGTCGTGCCGTAGCTGTCCCAGCTGTTCCATCCCATGGGGGGCGTGAGGGCGGTCATCGGTGTCCTTCCGTCGTGCGGGTGGTCGGGATGCGGGGAATGCGGGATGCAGGGGCCGCGGGACGCGGGGAGCCCCCGCGGGCCGGTCGGCGGGAGAGCGCTCCCGCTACTGTCGGAGCATGAGCGAGCCGCGACGCGCCAAGCAGCCCGGCCTCGCCGACGTCGCCCGGCTCGCCGGGGTCTCGAACGCCACCGCGTCGCGGGCGCTGAACGGCAGCCCGCAGGTGAGCGCGCGGCGGCGCGCCGCGGTCATGCGCGCGGTCGACGAGCTCGGCTACCGGCCGAACGAGGCCGCGCGGGCGCTGGTCAGCGGCCGGAACCGGCTCGTCGGCGTCCTCGCGGAGGACACGACGCGCTACGGCTTCGCCTCCACGATCCAGGGGATCCAGGAGGCCGCCATCGCGCACGGCCTCCTCGTGACCGTCGCCGTGGTGCGCACCGGGCACGCGGACGACGCGCGCGAGGCCGTCGACCTGCTGCTGCGGCTGCCGCTCGCGGGCGTGGTGGGGATCGAGTTCGACAGCCCCGTCAGCCGCGCGCTGGAGCTCCTGCCCGCCGACCTGCCCGTCGCATCGGCCACGCTCATGGGCACGCACCTGTCGGGCGTGCCCCACGCGCACATCGACGACGAGGTCGGGGCGCGGCTCGCGACCCAGCACCTGCTCGACCTCGGCCACGCGACCGTGCACCACCTGAGCGTCGAC
Source organism: Clavibacter michiganensis (assembly GCA_002150995.1). Taxonomy (GTDB): domain Bacteria; phylum Actinomycetota; class Actinomycetes; order Actinomycetales; family Microbacteriaceae; genus Clavibacter; species Clavibacter michiganensis_K. The sequence goes on from MDHJ01000001.1 coordinate 291,934, forward strand.
CACCCGTCGGAGTCCGGGCGCGGGCGCACCCGCGCGTACCTGGAGACGCTCGCCCGGGCGGGGGCCCGCGCTCCCGAGGTGGCCATGACGGGGTGGCACCCGCTGCAGGCGCACGACGCGACCCAGCGGGCGCTCGACGACGGGGTGACGGCGCTGTTCTGCTTCAACGACGACATCGCGCTGGGGTCGCTGCGGGCCCTCGCCGAGCGCGGGGTCCGAGTCCCGGAGGACGTGAGCGTCGTCGGCTTCGACGACGCGACCTACGCGCAGGTCCTCTCGCCCGCCCTCACGAGCGTGCGGATGGACTTCCGCGGTCTCGGCCGCGCGGTCCTCGAGCAGCTCGTGGCGCGGATCGAGGGGACGCCCGCCCCGCTCGAGGTCGACCTGCCCGCGCGGCTCATCGTGCGCGAGAGCACCGCGCCGCCCCGCTGACGGAGCCCGTCGGGGGCGGCGCGGCATCATGCGCGCCGCACGCGGTACATGCGCGCGGAGGCGACGCCCGGGGCGGCGTCGCCCGAGTCGAGGCGGAGGCCCTCCGCGGTGCGGCTCGCCGACCACTCCGCGCCGATCCCCTGCGGCGGGTAGAGCTGCGCGACGTCCACGGTCGCGTCGCCCAGGTGCGGCAGGGCGAGGTCCACGGTGCGGTCGGCGTGCGCCTGCCGCCAGGCGATCACGTAGGTGTCGGGGGAGTCGGCGACGTCGAACGCCACGGTCGTCCACGCGTCGTCCCACGAGGGGAGGCCGGTGGGGAAGCGCGGCGTGGAGGCGGCGAGGTCGTGCCGCGTCTCCTTGTGCACCCGCACCGCGTCGGCGACGAGGTCGAGCCCGTGGTCGTCCATCCCGCTGAGCACGCCCGCCTGGTAGAGGCGCCCGGCGAGCCCCGTGCACTCCGTGAAGACGACCATCTCGTCGTCCATGTCGGGCTGGGGGTAGGCCCAGTTGCCGGCCTGCTCGGGGAGGATGTGCGCGAGGGCGCCCACCGCGATCATCGGGTAGAGCAGCGGGTCCTGCTGGTCCGAGGTGGACTGCATCTGGAGCACCCGCAGCATGGCGGCGTCCGACCGCATGGCACCGGATCCGCAGTTCTCGAGGATGAGGTCGGGGTGCCGGTCGAGCACGTCGGAGAGCCAGGCCAGCAGGGCGCGGTTGTGCTCGAGGAGCCCGGCGCCCACGGAGGGCGCGTCGAGGTCGGTCCCGGCGCCGGGCGTCACGTTGTAGTCCAGCTTGAAGAAGCCGACCCCGAGCTCGCCCACCAGCCGGTCGACGGCCTCGTCGAGGTGCGCGCGGGCCTCCGGCGAGCGGAGGTCGAGCAGGTACCGGGCGTTCTCGACGACGCGGACGCCGCCGCGCTGCAGGAACGCGGAGTCCGGGAGGGTGCGGGCGGCCCGGCTCTCGAGCCCGACCACCTCGGGCTCGAGCCACAGCCCGGCGACCATGCCGTGCGCGCGGATCCGGTCGAGCACCGACGGCAGGCCGGAGGGGAAGCGGGCGGTCGACGGCTGCCAGTCGCCGACGCTCGCCCACCACCCCGCGGTGTCGTCGTACCAGCCCGCGTCGATGCAGAAGACCTCGGCGCCCACGCGCGCGGCGGCGTCGATGAGCGGCAGGAGCTTGCCCTCGGTGGGGTCGCCCTCGAGCGTGTTCATGTAGTCGTTGAAGACCACCGGCAGGGCGTCGCCGGCCGCGTGGGGGCGTCGGGTCGCCCGGCGGTGCGCGGCGAGGGCGCCGAGCGCGTCGTCGAGGGATCCGGCCGCGGTGAAGGAGACCGGGACGGTGGTGAACGAGGTCGACCCGTCGAGCACGACCGACCACTGGTGCAGCGCGTCCGTGGGCCCGAGCACCGCGACGTACGCGCCGTCGCGGGAGCGGTCGGCGCGCGGCGGGCCGAAGGGCGTCTCGCTGAACAGGCGGTCCTCGAGGGGGACGCCGCCGTGGCCCCAGTCGGGATCCTCGCCGAGCTCGAACGCCCAGGCGCCGTTGTGCTCGACCTGCCAGGCGAGCGTGCGGCCGGTCCGGCGGTCCTGCGCGGCTCCCGCGGGGTTGGCGACGCCGGAGGACCAGGTGCTGAGGCTCGACACGGCGAGCCGGTTCCGGCTGGTCTCGCCGCGCGCGGTGCGGTCGATCGCGACGAGGCCGGGCGAGCGCAGCGGGCGGGAGGTCCACCGGTTCTCGGAGCACCAGCCGCTGTCGGCCCACCACAGGTCGACGTCGTTCGGGGAGTCGGACACGACCGCGCCCGTGGCGAGGCTCGTGACGGACCACACGGGCAGCGGCGCGTGGCCCGGCTCGACCGCGAGCGTGGTGGTGGTGCGGACGGCGGGCACGCCCGCGTGCGCCTCGAGCACGGTGGTGGCGACGAGGCCGGACGCCGCGTGACGTTGCACGATCTCGAGCCGGTCGACGCCGTCGCGGGAGATGGCGGTGGAGTCGACGAGTCGGAGGCCCGCGCCGAGCGCGGTGCCGTCGTAGCGGTAGCTGTTGTTCAGGCGGCCCCAGGCGGGGAGAGCACCTCGACGAGCGGCTGGCGGGGCGTCGACCGGTCGTCGCGCCCGGCGTCGGTGCCGGGACGGGCGGCGGTGCCGCCGTCGGGCCCGTCCACCGCGACGAGGCGCACCGGCCCGTCCTCGTCGTGCTCGAAGGCGAGGGCGAGGCCGCCGCCCTCCCACTCGATCCGGGTGGTGCGGGCGGTGTCGATGACGGTCACGAGGGCTCCGTTGCGCTTCGTCGGGCAGGTGTCACGAGCGACCCTAGCCCGGCTCGGGCACCGAATGGAAGCGTTTCCATTCGTTACCGTTCTGTGACCGGAGCGCGTTGTGCCTCCCGGCGCCGGTGGTCACACTGAGGGCGGCGAGGGCCCCCACCGGCCGCGCCGCCCGCGATGGAGCGGGATGGACGAAGGAGTCTCGATGGCACTCTCCGTGAACGCCCGGAGCGCGGATCCCGCGCCGGCGGCGGTCCCCCTCACCACCGGCCTGCGGCCGCCCTCCCGGGGCGCGCCGCCCCGCCGCGGGCGACGGCGGGACGACACCCGCCTCGCCGCGCTGTTCCTCATCCCGGCCTCCCTGGGGCTCGTGGTCTTCTACTTCTGGCCCCTGCTGCGCGGCATCTGGCTGAGCTTCACGTCGTGGGACCTGCTGTCCCCGGCCCGCTTCATCGGCATCGAGAACTACCAGCGGATGCTCGCCGACCCGATCTTCTGGAACGCGGCCCGCGTCACGATCTACTACGTCGTGCTCAACATCGGGTTCCAGACCGTGATCGCCCTCGGCATCGCCGTGCTCATGCAGCGGCTGACGCAGTCGACGCTGCTGCGCGGCGTCATCCTCGCGCCCTACCTCGTCTCGAACGTGGTCGCGGCCCTGGTGTTCCTCTGGATCCTCGACTTCCAGCTCGGCATCGGCAACCAGCTGCTCGAGTGGGTCGGCCTCGACCGCATCGGCTTCTTCACGACCGAGGCGTGGGTCATCCCCACCATCGCCGGCGTGAACGTCTGGCGGCACATGGGCTACACGGCGCTCCTGATCTTCGCCGGCCTGCAGGCCATCCCCGCCAACTACTACGAGGCCGCCCGGGTCGACGGCGCGAGCGAGTTCCGCATGTTCCGCGGCATCACGATGCCGCTGCTCCGCCCGGTGCTCGGCCTCGTGCTGATCATCTCGGTGATCGGCTCGTTCCAGGTGTTCGACACCGTCTCGGTCACGACCAACGGCGGGCCGGTCGACTCGTCCCGGCTGCTGCAGGTCTACATCTACGACAAGGCGTTCGCGCAGTTCGACTTCGGCTACGCCTCGACCCTGAGCGTCGCGATGCTGATCATCCTGGTCATCGTCACCTACTTCCAGTACCGCCTCACGCGCGCCGGCCAGTCCGACCTGAACTAGGAGACGTCATGACCCAGCTGCAGAGCCCGCCCACGGCGCGTCCCCGTCCCGACGGCGCCGACGCCCCGCCCCGGGCGCCCCGCCCGGCCCGTCCCCGCCGTCCCGTCCCCTGGGGCCGCATCGCCGCGTGGGTGGTGATGGGCCTCCTCATCCTCGCGACGGTGTTCCCCTTCTACTGGATCCTCCGCACGGCGCTCTCGAGCAACGGCGCCCTCTACGGCAACGCCACCTCGCTCCTGCCCGTCGACTTCACCTGGAACGGCTTCCTCCGCGTGTTCGGCCTGCAGTCGGTCGACGACGCGATCGCCGACGGCGGGTCGGGCGCGAAGCTCGACTTCTGGCGCTACCTCGGCAACTCGGTGGTCGTCTCCACGACCGTCACGGTGTGCCAGGTGTTCTTCTCCGCCATGGCCGCCTACGCGTTCTCGCGCCTCGTCTGGCGGGGCCGGGACTTCGTGTTCGGGTTCTTCCTGCTGTCCCTCATGGTCCCGGTGATCTTCACGCTGCTGCCGAACTTCCTGCTCGTGAAGCAGCTGGGCCTCATCGACAGCCTGCTCGGCATCATGCTGCCGTCGCTGTTCATGACGCCGTTCGCGATCTTCTTCCTGCGGCAGTTCTTCCTCAACGTGCCCAAGGAGGTCGAGGAGGCGGCTCTGGTCGACGGCGCGAGCAAGCTCGCGATCTTCTTCAAGGTGATCATCCCCATGTCGGCGGCGCCCATCGCGACGGTGAGCATCCTCACCTACATGACCAGCTGGAACGACTACTTCTGGCCGCTCATGGTCAGCTACACCGACGACTCGCGCGTGCTGACGGTCGCCCTCGGCGCCTTCAAGTCGCAGAGCCCGCAGGGCGGGCCCGACTGGTCGGGGCTCATGGCCGCGACCCTCGTGGCGGCGCTGCCGATGATCGTGCTGTTCGGGGTCTTCGCCAAGCGCATCGTCAACAACATCGGCTTCAACGGCATCAAGTGAGGACCACGACCATGTCGACGACGACATCACGCGCCCCCCGTCCGACCCGAGCGCGCCGCCGGCTGCGGAGGCTCGCCGCCGCCGCCGTCGCGGCCGCCTCCTTCGCGGCCCTCACCGGCTGCGCCGCGGCCCCCGGCGCGGCGGCCGGCACCACGGCCGTCGACTACTGGCTGTGGGAGTCCCTGCAGCTGCCGGGCTACGAGAAGTGCGCCACCGCCTTCGAGGCGGAGAACCCCGACATCGACATCCGCATCACGCAGTACGGGTGGGGCGACTACTGGCAGAAGCTCACCGCCGGGCTCGTCGCGGGCGCGGGTCCCGACGTGTTCACGGACCACCTCACCAAGTACCCCGAGTTCGTCAGCCGCGGCGTGATCCTGCCGCTCGACGACTTCGACGCCACCGCCGACCTCGACCCGGCCGACTACCAGGAGGGCCTCGCCGAGCTGTGGGTGGGCCAGGACGGCAAGCAGTACGGGTCGCCGAAGGACTTCGACACCATCGCCCTGTTCTACGACGAGGCGGTGCTGGCCGAGGCCGGCATGACGCCCGCCGACCTCCAGGGCCTCACCTGGAACCCCGAGGACGGCGGCACGTTCGAGCAGGTCATCGCGCACCTGACGATCGACGCGAACGGCGTCCGCGGCGACGAGGAGGGCTTCGACCCCGACGACGTCGTCACCTACGGGCTCGGGTCCAACGGCGCGGGCGACACCAACGGCCAGACCCAGTGGTCGTGGCTGGCGGGCGCCACCGGGTGGGAGTTCACCAACGCGCCCGTCTGGGGTGATCGGTACAACTACGACGACCCGCGCTTCAAGGACTCCATCGCGTGGCTCTTCGGCCTCGTCGACAAGGGCTACCTGCCGTCGTACGAGCGCGTCGGCACGGCGCCGAACCTCGTGCAGCAGCTCGGGTCCGGCCAGGCGGCCCTCGTCGCGGACGGCTCGTGGACCATCTCGAGCTACGCGCGCCTCCAGGGCGTCGACCTCGGCATCGCGAGCGTGCCCGTCGGGCCGATCGGGCACCCCGTCTCCATGTACAACGGGCTCGGTGACTCCATCAGCGCGCAGACGGACGCCCCGGAGGAGTCGGCCCGCTGGGTCGCCTTCCTCGGCTCGGACGCCTGCCAGACCATCGTCGGCGAGGAGGGGGTCATCTTCCCGGCGCGTCCCGCCGGCACGGAGGCCGCCATCGAGGCGTTCGCCGACAAGGGGTTCGACGTGAAGCCGTTCACCGACCTCGTCGACGCGGGTGACACGATCCTGTTCCCCGTCACGAACAACGCGGCGGAGATCCTCTCGATCATGAAGCCCGTGATGGACAGCATCTACATCGGCAGCGAGCCGGTCGACTCCCTCGACCAGGTGAACGAGCGGGTCAACCGGCTGTTCGAGTGACGCGATCGGCCCTTCTCGCGCGGCCGTCCCTCCCTGAGGATGGGAGGACGGCCGCGCGCGCGGCGCTTTCGACGACGAGGGGATCCGACATGGGCACGATCACGATCACGGGAGGATCCGGCCGGATCGCGACGAGCATCCGGCCGCTCCTCCGCGCCGCCGGGCACGAGCTGCGGCTGCTCGACGTGGTGGAGCCGCCCACGCCGCTCGAGGCCGGGGAGACCTCCGCCATCGTCGACATGACCGACGTCGACGCGTGCACGGAGGCCTTCCGCGGATCCGACCTGGTGGTGCACCTCGCGGCGCACGCGGCCGAGCGCCCGTGGGAGGCGATCCAGGCGGTCAACAACGACGGCGCCCACGCCGTGCACGAGGCCGTGGTGCGGGCGGGCGTCCCGCGGATCCTCGCGGCGAGCTCCGTGCACGCGGTCGGCTTCCTGCCCGCGGTCGACGCGGCGCGCGAGGACGTCCCCGCCCCGCGGCCCGACACCTTCTACGGCCTGAGCAAGGTGCTGCTCGAGGGGCTCGGCAGCCTCTACGCCGACCGCAACGGGCACGTGGTCGTGAGCGTGCGGATCATGACCGCCGAGCCCGAGCCGTCGCGGGCCCGCAGCGTCTCCACCTGGCTCTCCCCGGGCGACGCGGCCCGGCTGGTGGAGGCGGCGCTCCGGCTCGACGAGCCCGGCCACCGCATCGTCTGGGGCGTCTCCCGCAACACGCGCCGCTGGGTCTCGCTCGCGGCCGGCGAGGCGATGGGGTACCACCCGGAGGACGACGCCGAGGTCTTCGCGCACCGCTTCCCGGAGCTGGGTGAGGACACGTCGCCTCCCGCGGGCGTGCTCATCGGCTCGATCTTCACGACGGTCGAGCTCGGCTCCGACATGGGGTGACATCCCGCGGGCGCCCTGGTGCGCCCGCGCCGGGGGCGGGAGGATCGCCCCGACGACCACGACAGGGGAAGCCGGATGCTGGGCACGGGAGGATGGCTCGCGGTCGCCGTCGCGGAGGCGCGCGCACGCCGGGACATGACGGAGAGCGGCCGGGCGCCGGTGGACGCCCGCGGTGACCGGGTGGATGCGTTCGACGCCGGCGCGACCCCGCTCCCCGGATACGCGCCGCTCGCGCGCCCGGAGCGTCCGCTCCGCTGGTGGCGGAGGCGGCGCGGCTGACGCTCACGCGCGCAGTGGGCGGCCCGCCCGCGTGCCCGCACGCGCGCCCGCTCCCGCGACCGGGTCCGCGACCGCCGCCCGCGGCATCGCGCGCCACCGGCCGGACGTACGCTTGCAGCATGCGGTCCTTCCGGCGTGCGGGGTCCGCGCGCACCCCCCAGCCCGGACCGGGGGACGCCCCCGGCGACGGGTCGATGCCCGACACCCGCGGCGCCGTGCGCGCTCCCCGGGCGAAGCTCCCGCGGGACGTGCTCGTCCTCGGCATCATCGCGTTCTTCGTCATGGTCGGCTTCGGCGTGGTCGTGCCCGTGCTCCCCGTGTACGCGCGCAGCTTCGGGGTCGGCAGCTTCGAGATCGGCGCCGTCATCTCCGCGTTCGCGCTGATGCGGCTCGTGATGAGCCCGTTCGTCGCCCGCCTCATGGACTGGACCGGCGAGCGCACCGTGCTCGCCGTCGGCCTCGGCGTCGTCGCGGTCTCCTCGGGGCTCGCGGGGCTCGCGCAGGACTACGTGCAGCTCCTGCTCCTCCGTGGCGCGGGCGGCATCGGGTCGGCCATGTTCTCGGTCGCCGCCATGACCCTGCTGCTCGGCTCCACGGATCCGGCCCGCCGCGCCCGCGCGATCGGCTTCTACCAGGGCGGCTTCCTCATCGGCGGCATGGCGGGGCCCGCGCTCGGCGCCGTGCTCGCGACCATCTCGCTCACCGCTCCCTTCTTCTTCTACGCCGCCACCCTCGCGGTCGCCGGCGTCATCGGCCTGCTGCTCCTCTCGAAGCGCACCGGCAGGATCGACCCGGCGGCCCCCGTCGAGGCGCCGCGCGCGTTCGGCGAGGTGCTGCGCGACACCCGGTACCGCGGGGCGCTCCTCGCGAACCTCGGCAACGGGTGGGCGTCCATGGGCGTCCGCAGCTCGCTCATCCCGCTCCTCGTGGTCGAGGTGATCCGGGAGCCGGCCGCCTCCACCGGCATCGCGTTCGCGTGCGCCGCCGTCGTGCAGGCGCTCGTGCTCGCGCCCGCCGCGCGCTTCGTCGACACGGTCGGGCGGCGCCCCGCCATCGTCGGCGCGTTCGGCGTCGCGGGGGTCCTCATGATCGCGATCCCGTTCGCCCCGAACGTGATCGTGCTCACCGTGCTGCTGTGCCTGTTCGGCGCGGCGGCGTCGTTCATGGGCACGGCGCCGGCCGCCGCGGTCGGCGACGCCGCGGGCGGCCGCAGCGGGCGCCCCGTCGCGGTGTTCTCGATGGTGGCGGACCTCGGCGCGATCGTCGGCCCGCTCGTCGCCGGGTACCTCGCCGACGCCGTGTCGTTCCCCGTGGCCTTCGCCACGGGCGCCGTGCTGCTCCTCGCGGCCTCCGGCTACGCGGCCCTCCGCATGCCGCGGGACGAGCGGGTCGCCGCCGTGCCCGCCGCCTGATCCCGTTCCCGCCGAGGTCCCGGACGGCGGGATCGGTCGTCCCGGAGGCCGTCCTCGGGCGTCATGCGCAGGATCCGCCTCCCGGGTTCCGTATCCTCGTGACCGTGACGACTCCCCCGAAGCCGCTTCCCCTAGAGCACGACTCCACCCGCGACGGCACCCGCGACGCCGTGGAGCCCGCCCTCCGATCCGACGTCAGCCACCTGGGCGGCCTGCTCGGCCAGGTGCTCCGCGAGTCCGGGGGCGACGACCTCCTCCGGGACGTGGAGCGGCTCCGCGAGCTGGTGATCGACGCGTACGAGAGCGCCCGCGACGCGTCCATCGACGACGCCGAGCGCCTCGTCGCGACCTTCACGCCCGAGCGCGCGGAGCAGGTCGCCCGCGCCTTCACCTGCTACTTCCACCTCGCGAACCTCGCCGAGGAGCACCACCGCGTGCGGGTGCTCCGCGAGCGCGAGGCGGCCGCGGGCTTCGTGCCCGACTCCATCCCCGACGCGGTCGGCCGGCTCACCGAGGAGCTCGGCCGCGAGGAGGCCATGCGCCGCCTCGGCGAGATGCGCTTCCACCCCGTGCTCACCGCGCACCCAACCGAGGCGCGCCGCCGTGCGGTGGCGACCGGGATCCGCCGCATCGGCGACCTGCTCACCGAGCGCGACGGCGCCGCCGCCGGCACCCTCACGGGCCAGGACGTCGACCGCCGCCTGCTCGAGGAGATCGACGGCCTGTGGCGCACCTCGCCGTTGCGCACCACCCGGCCGACCCCGCTCGACGAGGTCCGCACCGCCATGGGCGTCTTCGACCAGACGCTGTTCGAGGTCGTGCCGCGCGTCTACCGGCTGCTCGACGACTGGCTCCTGGGCGACGAGGCCGGCGTCCGCGAGGCCGTGGCGCCCGCGTTCTTCCGGCTCGGCAACTGGATCGCCGCCGACCGCGACGGGAACCCGTACGTCACCGCCGCCGTCACCGAGGAGGCCGCCGGGATCGCGAGCGAGCACATCCTCCTCGGCCTCGAGCGGGTCGCGCTCCGCGTCGGCCGCTCGCTGACCCTGGGCGACGCCGACACCCCGCCGAGCCCGGAGCTGCGGGAGCTGGCCGCCGCGCAGGACGCGCTCGCACCGCACCTCACGGCCCGCATCGGCACGCGCGCGCCCGCCGAGCTGCACCGCCGCGTGCTGCTCGTCATCGCGGGACGACTCGCCGCGACGCGCGAGCGCCACGACGACCCGATCGCCTACCCGTCGGCCGCGGAGCTGCTCGCCGACCTGCGGGTGCTGCAGGGCTCGCTGCGGAGCGCCGGTGCGCACCGCATCGCCGGCGGCGAGCTGCAGGGCCTCATCTGGCAGGCGGAGACCTTCGGCTTCCACCTGGCCGAGATGGAGGTGCGCCAGCACTCGCAGGTGCACCGCGAGGCGCTCCGCGAGGCGCGGGCGGCGGCCGACGCCGCCGCGTCCGGAGCGGACGCGCCCGAGCTCGCGGACATGACGGTCGAGGTGCTGGACGTGTTCCGCACGCTCGCCCGCCTCCAGGAGCGGCACGGCGTCGCGCCGTTCTCCCGCTTCATCGTCTCGTTCACGCAGTCCGCGGACGACATCCGCACCGTGCACGAGCTGGCGGCGCTGGCGCTCGGCTCGGCGGAGGAGGCGCCCGTCCTCGACGTGATCCCGCTGTTCGAGACGTTCGCCGACCTCGACGCGAGCACCGAGATCCTCGACGGGATGATCCGCCTGCCGCAGGTCGAGGCGCGCCTCGCCGCCACCGGCCGGAAGCTCGAGGTGATGCTCGGCTACTCCGACTCCTCGAAGGACGTCGGACCCGTCTCCGCGACCTTCGCGCTGTTCGACGCGCAGGCGCGCATCGCCGCGTGGGCGCGGGAGAACGACATCGAGCTGACCCTCTTCCACGGCCGCGGCGGCGCCCTCGGCCGTGGCGGCGGACCGGCCGACCGGGCCGTGCGGGCGCAGCCGCCGGGATCCGTCGACGGCCGCTTCAAGCTCACCGAGCAGGGCGAGGTGATCTTCGCCCACTACGGCGACAAGCGCATCGCGGCCCGCCACATCGAGCAGATGGCGGCGGCGACCCTGCTCGCCTCCGCGCCCTCCAACGAGGAGCGCAACGCGGCCGCGGCCGAGGGATCCGCCGAGATGGTCCGGGTCATGGACGAGGCGTCCCGCGCCCGGTTCTTCGAGCTCGTGAAGGCGCCCGGCTTCGCGCCGTGGTTCGCGCAGGTCACGCCCATGGAGGAGATCGGGCTGCTCGCGCTCGGGTCGCGTCCCGCCCGCCGCGGCCTCTCCGTCGAGTCGCTCGAGGACCTGCGGGCGATCCCGTGGGTGTTCGCGTGGACGCAGGCGCGGATCAACCTCACCGGCTGGTTCGGGCTCGGCTCGGCGCTGGCCGCCGTCGGCGACGAGGCCGTGCTCCGGAAGGCGTACGACGAGTGGCCGCTGTTCACGTCGATGATCGACAACGTCGAGATGTCGCTCGCCAAGACCGATGGCCGCCTCGCCGAGCGCTACCTCGCTCTCGGCGACCGACCCGACCTCGCCGCGCTCGTGAGCGGCGAGATGGAGCTGACGCGCGAGTGGGTGCGGAAGGCCACGGGCCGCGGCGAGATCCTCGAGGGCCGACCGGTCCTCCGCCGCGCGGTGCGCCTCCGGAGCCCGTACGTCGACGCGCTGTCGCTCCTCCAGCTGAGGGCCCTGCGCGCGCTGCGGACGGCGGCCGACGCTCCCGCCGGCGGCGCGCCCGGGCAGGCCGACCCGACGGATCCGGACCACCGGCTCCTCCTGCTGACGGTCAACGGCATCGCGGCGGGCCTGCAGAACACGGGTTGACCCGCGCGGGCACCGGGTGGCGCTCCGGGAGCCGTCTCCGCGGTCTTCTCCGAGGACGACGCCGGAGGGGATGGCGGTGGCGTGCGGCTGACTGTCCATCCTCTCTCGCGTCACCTGGCCGCGAGACGTCTCACGATGTCAGGGCCCTGCGCTGCTGCTCACCGACATCCGACGCGAGGGCGGCTCTGGCTCGCTCGGGAGCGGAACACGGGCTCCGTGTCGACGCGTCGAGCGGCGGGCGAGGACCTGGAGCGGCGCGCACCAGGCCTTCACCGATGGCCGGGTCGAGGACCGTGCGCGGTCCATCCATGACGGCGAGCGGGCCGCCCGGGTGGCCCGCGACGTGACCATCTCGACGGCGATTCCGTACCGCTGACTCCCGCGAATGCGGAGAGCGGGAGCGGAGGCCGCGATCAGCGGCTGACAGGCCACGGAAGGTGTCTCACGTAAGCCCCCCTTCACCGGACACTTCACCGGACGGGTCAATTGAGACTCGCGGCCCCGGCGGGGCAAGGGCCGGACCTCCGCCATCGGGGCCGTCCGGTGAGCGGTCCCCTGCCGGACGGTCCGCGAGGGGTGGGCGCGGGATCTGCCTCACGGACCATTGCGGCTAGTCATCTATGAAAGAATCTGCGTATGGATGCAGATATCGCGTGTGGTCGGCACGTCGAGAGTCCCTATGTGGAGCTGGCGGTTGAGGTGTTCTCGATGCTTGCGGACGCGACTCGGGTGCGGATCGTGCTGGCTTTGTCCGAGGGGGAGTTGGCGGTCAATGAACTCGCGGAGCGGGTGGGGAAGACCTCGGCTGCGGTCTCACAGCACCTCGCGAAGCTGCGCCTGGCGCGCGTGGTCGCCACGCGGCAGGAGGGCACGCGGGTGTTCTACCGGCTGACGAACGAGCATGCCCGGCAGCTGGTCGCGGATGCGATCTTCCAGGCCGAGCATCAGCTCGGCGGGAACCCCGCCCACCACCACGAGGATGCTGCCCGTGCTGACCGCCCTGCGTAGCCGCGGCGTCCAGGCCGCTCTGCTGTCGGCGGTCCTGTTCGGTGCCGGCACCCCGGCTGCGAAGCTGCTCCTGGATTCGGTGAGCCCGTGGCTGCTCGCCGGGCTCCTCTACACGGGGTCCGGTATCGGCTTGGGCCTCATCCGTCTGCTCCGGCGCGCACCTCGCGTGCACCTCGCCCGAGCCGAGCGCCTGCCACTGGCCGGGGCGATCTTCTTCGGGGGCGTCCTCGGCCCGCTCCTGCTCCTCGTCGGCCTGGTGAACATGCCCGCATCCGGGGCGTCGCTGCTGTTGAACGCGGAAGGGGTCGCGACGGCGCTGCTGGCGTGGTTCGTGTTCCGAGAGAACTTCGACCGCCGCATCGCGCTCGGCATGGTCGCCATCGTCGCCGGAGCCGTGATCCTCACCATCCCGCAGGGTGTGGAGCTCGGTAGCGCGTGGCCGGCCCTCGCGATCCTCGGCGCATGCCTGTCCTGGGGCATCGACAACAACCTCACCCGCAAGGTCGCACTGCTCGATGCCACGTGGCTTGCCGCGATCAAGGGCGGCGTCGCGGGACCTGTGAACCTCGCCCTCGCGTTCCTCCTCGGTGCCCAGCTCCCCGCGGTCGGGAACATCGCGGCGGCGATGGCCGTCGGGTTCCTCGCCTACGGGGTCAGCCTGGTGCTGTTCATCGTCGCGCTGCGCCATGTCGGCACCGCCCGAGCTGGCGCCTACTACTCGGTCGCCCCGTTCTTCGGCGCGATCGTCGCCCTGGTCCTCGGCGAGCCCGTCACCTGGCCACTCATCCTCGCGGGGATCCTCATGGCCATCGGTGTCTGGCTGCACCTCACCGAACGGCACGAGCACGAACACACGCACGACGCGATCACCCACGACCACTGGCACACCCACGACGAACACCACCAGCACGCCCACGACGAGCCCGTACCGGCCGGCACACGTCACCGGCACGTCCACACGCACGAGGCGATCACCCACACGCACGAGCACTACCCCGACAGCCACCATCGCCACGATCACTAAGTCGACGGGGACAGTCCGGTGAGGGATCCCCTACCGGACGCCCTCGGCGGGCTATTGGTCGATGGACTGCATGTTGCCGTCGTCGTGGCGGGCGCCGGCGGCGGGGGTGAGTCGGTCGAGGCGGTCGAGCTGTGCGGGGGTGAGCTCGATGGTGTCGGCGGCGGTGTTCTCCTCGACACGGGTGACGCGGCGGGTTCCGGGGATGGGGGCGATGTCGTCGCCCTGGGCGAGGATCCAGGCGAGCGCGGTCTGAGCGGGCGTGGCGCCGTTCTCGGCGCCGATGGCGTGGACCTCGTCGACGATCTGGAGGTTCTTGGCGAAGTTCTCACCCGTGAAGCGGGGGTTGGTCTTGCGCCAGTCGTTGTCGGGGAAGTCGTCGACGGTGCGGATCTGCCCGGTGAGGAGGCCGTGGCCGAGGGGCGAGTAGGGGACGAAGCCGATGCCGAGCTCGCGCAGCAGCGGGAGGATCTCGTCTTCGATGTCGCGGGTCCAGAGGGAGTACTCGGTCTGGAGGGCGGCGACGGGGTGCACGGCGTGGGCGCGGCGGATCGTGGCGGCGCTGGCCTCGGAGAGCCCGAAGTGCAGCACCTTGCCCTCGGCGACGAGCTCCGCGATGGCGCCCGCGGTGTCCTCGATGGGCGTGTTCGGGTCGACGCGGTGCTGGTAGTAGAGATCGATGTGGTCGGTGCCGAGGCGGGTGAGGGATCCTTCGACGGCGGTGCGGATGTTGGCGGGGCTGCTGTCGATGCTGCGGTTGCCGCCGGCGGCGTGGGAGACGAGGCCGAACTTGGTGGCGATGATGACGTCGTCGCGGCGTCCGGCGATGGCGCGTCCGACGACCTCCTCGCTGTGGAACGGTCCGTAGACCTCGGCGGTGTCGATGTGGGTGACGCCGAGCTCGAGGGCGCGGTGGATGGTGGCGATGGACTCGGTGTCGTCGGTGGCGCCTTCGGCGGTGTATGTGCCGGCCATGGTCATCGCGCCGAGGCCGATGCGGGAGACGGTGAGCTGTCCGAGGTGTGCGTTCTTCATGGTTCTCCTGGTGGCGGTGGTCGTGGTCAGCGCGGGGTGATGAGGACGGTGGCGGATGTCGGGGCGGGGCCCTGCATGATCCGGACCGCGGAGCTGCCGGCGTACTTGGCTGCGTACGCGGCGTCGATCAGGTCGGCTGGCGCGTCGGGGGCGTCCTGGAAGTGCGCGTCGTGGAAGGTGCCGGCGACGCGGATGCGGCCGGCGTTCTGGGTGATGGCGGCCTGATACCAGCGGGATGCGGTCCCGTTGGCGGCGCGGACGTAGACGTTCCCGTCGACGACGAGCGCCCAGGTCTGGGTGGGGGTTCCGTAGGTTGTGCCGTCCTCGCGGAAGGGGGAGACGCAGAGGTCCGGCTCCTGCTGGATCGAGTCGAGGATCTCTGGGGTCCATGCGGGCATGGTGGTGCTCCTTTCGGGAGTCGCCGGATGCGCGTGCGCGCGGGTCAGGCGGGTCGGTCGTTCTGGGTCGCCGGTCTGGTCGGCGTGTGCGTGGGGGCGGGGTGGGTCCAGCTGGCGAGCAGTTGGAGGCCGTCGTGGGTGGGGCTTGCGGGTTCGGCGGTGAAGACGAGCATCTGGAGTCCATGCTCGCTGGCGAGGTCCATCGACTCGAAGGAGAGGTCGAGGTCGCCGACGAGGGGGTGGTGGATGTTCTTGGTGCCGGTGCGGTGCTCGCGGACGTCGTGGGAGGCCCAGAGCTTGCGGAACAGGTCGCTTCGTGTGGAGAGCTCGCCGACGAGGTTGCTGAGCTCCTTGTCATAGGGGGAGCGGCCGGCTTCGCGGCGCAGGAGCGCGACCATCTGGCGGGTGTTCCCGGTCCAGTCCCGGTAGAAGTCCTGGGCGCGGGGGTCCAGGAACACGAACCGGGCGGCGTTCACCTGCGGGTCGGGGCCGTCGAACATGGGCGCGAACAGGGCCCGGCCGAGCGCGTTGGTCGCGACCGCGTCGAGCCGGCCGTTCTGGACGTAGACCGGGACGGTCGTCATCGCGTCGATCATCTGCTGGACGCTCGCCCGCACCGCGCCCTTCCGGGCAGCGGGTGCGCGGCGGCGGGGATGGGCGCCGACGTTCGCGGCGCGGACGAGGTCCAGGAGGTGGGCGTGTTCGGCGTCGTCGAGCTGGAGGGCGCGGGCGATGCCGTCGAGGACGCTCTCGGACACGCCGGCGGCGTCGCCGCGCTCGAGGCGCCGGTAGTACTCCGAGCTCATCCCGGCGAGGAGGGCAACCTCCTCACGGCGGAGCCCGGTCACGCGGCGGCGGCCGCCGTAGTCCGGCAGGCCCGCCTGCTCCGGGGTGATCCGGGCACGACGCGACGTGAGGAACTCGCGGATGTCGTCCTGGGGGGTGTCCATGACCCCGAACCTACGTCGCCCGCCCGATCGGTGCGGGGCCCTGGTGGTGACCCCATAGGCAGGGCCTCGCACGATCTGGGGCCGCCGATTTCACTGGGAGCATGCGCCGGCCACACCGCCGGCACCCTCAACGGAAGGCAGCACCACCATGAGCACGAACGTCTGGTTCATCACGGGAGCCGGCCGCGGCATGGGCATCGACCTCGCCAAGGCCGCCCTCGACGCCGGTCACCAGGTCGTCGGCACCGCCCGCGACGCGGCGAAGGTCACCGAGGCGCTCGGCGAGCAGGAGAACCTCCTCGCTGTGTCCCTCGACGTCACCCGCCCCGACACCATCCAGGCCGCGGTCGATGCCGCCGTCGAGCGGTTCGGCCGCATCGACGTCCTCGTCAACAACGCCGGCAACTTCTACGCCGGCTACTTCGAGGAGATCAGCGACGCCCAGATGCGCCAGCAGATGGAGACCAACTTCTTCGGCCCCCTGAACGTCACCCGCGCGATCCTGCCCGTCATGCGCCAGCAGCGCAGCGGCAAGGTCGTCTCCTTCTCCTCCGCCGCGGGCATCATCGGCCAGGAGTTCTGCGCTGCTTACGCGGCATCGAAGTTCGCCATCGAGGGCTGGATGGAGTCGCTGCGCTTCGACGTCGCCCCGTACGGGATCACCACCACCATCGTCGAGCCCGGCTTCTTCCGCACCGAGCTGCTCACCGAGGGCTCGTCGCTGTGGCCGGAGCTGTCGATCGAGGACTACGCCGAGCGCACCGAGCAGACCATCGCCGCGTGGAAGAGCATGAACGGCCAGCAGGGCGGCGACCCCGCGAAGCTCGGCCGCGCCCTGGTGGAGATCGTCGCCCTCGACGAGCCGCCGCTGCGCTTCATCGCGGGCGCGGACGCGGTCGCCGGTGTCGAGCAGAAGGCCCGCGACCTCCTCGCCCAGGCCGACGCGCACCGCGACCTGTCCTCGAACCTCGACCACGACGCCGCCTGACCCACCCCCTCACGCTGCCGGGCCGGGCACCCGGTCCGGCAGCCCCACCGCACCGCTTCATCAGATGGAAGGCACGACCATGAGACGCACCCTCGCCGCGGCGACCACCCTGACCGCGCTCCTCGCCCTGACCGCCTGCAGCACCGGCCCCTCCGGCGCCGACGACACTGCACCGACCTCGAGCGCGACGCCCAGTGTGACCGCTACCGCGGAGGCGCCGACGGACACGGCCGCGGGCACGCCGATCACCATCACCGCAGACGGCCAGACCTTCACCGCCACGCTGAACGACAGCCAGGTGTCCCAGGACTTCATCGCAACGCTGCCCGTGACCCTGGACTGGTACCGGAACGCCGGCATCGAATACATCACCGAGCTCCCCGAGCCGATGACCGAGACCGGCCCGTTCTACACGGACGTCGAGGCCGGCGACCTCGTCTACTACAACCCGATGGACAGCATCACGATCATCTACGAGCCCACCAGCTCCGTCCCGACGCTGACGAAGATGGGCGAGATCACCTCCGACCTCGACGCCTTCCAGGACCTCCCCGACGACGTCGAGATGCGCATCGAGCTGGAGTAGCGCACGCGGGCCGGATCCGCGTCCGGAGAGGAATCCCCTACCGGACGCCTCATCTGGCGTCGAGCCCCGACGGTGGCGGTTGCACAGTACGGCCAGGTGCTGGCCCACCCGTCCGGTCTGATCGGTGTTCTCCGGCCTCAAGCTCATTACGTCGCAGGCTCTGGGACCGGCGATGCTCCGGGCGGCGCGGCGCGGCTGACGGGTGGCGTCAGCCGCCGTCGGTGGCCGCGCGCTCGGCCGCGGCCAGCTCGCGGCGTACCGCGTCCTCGTACGCGCCGCGTTCGAAGGCGATCTCCACGTTCGGCATTGCGGCGTCGGGGCGCCAGGGCTCGAGGTCCTCGGGCCGGGCCCGCCCGAGGAGACGGCGGAGTCTGCTCCCGATACCAGAGGGCACAGCCTCCGGCATGCCGGGCGGGAACTCAAATCTGACGTCCGTCCAGAGCACGTGCTCATCCGTCATCTCAATACGGGCGCCGACGTAGCCGCACCAGGGATCCCCGCAGGCGCTACAGCAGAGGATTGCGACGCGGCCGGGGGCCATGTCCTCGACGAGGGACGGGCCCTCGCCGACGAGCGAGCGTAGGTACGCCGGCCGGTCCCATGAGGGCGGGCTCTGGATCCCGGTCGGCGTGAGGTCGTCCCACGGGCCGAGGACGGCCTCCTCGATGCCGACCCCGTCGAGCGTCACGTCACGGAGGACGGCACCCTCCCGATCTGGGTCGTCGACGGTGGCGAAGCCGAGGCGGGTCAGGGCGGTCACGGCATCATCGTGCCAGCACGGACGGGCGTCGTGTGGGGCCGCGGCCATGGATCGGCCTGTGACGCCGTCCGGTAGTGCGGCGGGAGGAGCGGTGGAATCGTCGGACGCGGGCGTCCTCGCCGACACGTGATGAGTCGTGGCGCGCATACGTGTCCGGGTAGGGATCCCTAGCGGGACGCTTTGTAGATGACTGACGCGCTCGCTCGTGGGGTGAAGCGTGCGGCGAAGTCGATCTCGTTGGGAAGCCAGACGTCGCGCCACAGCGCCTCGTGGTCGCGGCCGAGCTCGGCGTCGCGGGCCATGCCGCGTGTCGCGGCCGTGTGGAGGTCGATGTCGCACCAGATCGCCACGTCCATGAAGGGAAGCGTGTCGGGGTGGAAGAGCCCGATCAGATCGACGACGAGGATGGTTGCGTGGGGAGCGGCTCAGCTGCCCCGAGGGCTCGTGCGGACCAGTCGTACCGTCGGAACTCGCTGGTCTGTTCATCTCTGAACGGCACGAGCACCGTGGTCGCGAGCCGTTGCCGGTCCACGCCGTCCCAATCCGTCGACCGGCCGTGTGAGCGGACGGGGTCGAGGAAGTCATCGCCGCGGATCCGCATGGCTTCGGGAAGCTCTGCGACGAGCTCGCGTGCGACTGTCGACTTGCCGGACCCGCAGTAGCCCGAGATGCCGATGACGAGCGGGTGCCCCGTGTCCCGCGCGCGGCGCGAGATGTGGTCGAGGAGGTCGCCTTGATCCATTCGGTCAGGCTAAGGGAGTCCTGCGGCCGGCCCTCGCAGAGTCGTCCGGTCAGGGATAGCTCATTGCGACGGGTTGTCCTCATGAGTCCAGCTTGCGGTGCAGGTCATGCGCCCCTGGCGCGGGATCAGTCACTCCATGGAGGGACGCGGGCACGAGCCCCTCACCGAGAAGCTGAACCGATGGAACCTCACGAGCTCGGCCACAATCGCTTGGCGACTGCTGCACGCAGAGCGCCGATGAGCCGAGCGACACGCCTCGGGACCTGGCTGACTGCCTCCCTGGTCATCGGGGTACCAGCCCTCGCGGGGCTTGCGGTCTGGGCGACGTCGCCGCCGGCCGTGGTGACCACCGTGGTGCGCGCGGACGGGACCGAGGAGCGCATCCAGTGGCGTGAACACCCCGGGCATGCGGAGTGGAGCGCCGCCGAAGCGCTGGCTGCTCCTCCGCTCGATGAGGCGATCGCTACGCAGGAGTCGATGGTGCGGGAGATGACGGACCGGCTGGCTTCGAGGTTCGGGATGTCGTGGTCGTCGGGCCCGGATCCTGCTCAGGCGGAGTCGATCATGTTCGAGACCGAGAACAGGTGGGGCGGGCCGTCCATGCTGCGAGGGGTGAACCTGCCGACGTGGCAGTCGGATGCGGTGCCGCACACATGGACCGGCAAGCGAGAGGCGATGCGGATCATGAGCGAGGTGCTGGTCGCCCACGGCTGGTCCGAGCCGTACCTGGATCAGGAACGGTGGCCGGAAGATCCCGAAGACCTCGTCGAGATGTACGGAGGGTCGCGACCGGAGGACCAGGTGCTGGTGGCTGGGGGAGCCGAGGGGCCCGGTAGTCAATGGATGTTCTTCTCGCTCCAGGACATGTCCCTGGACGACGCGGACGGCACGTTCGCGAAGCGGAACGAGGGCGCCGCCGACTACGGGTGGGAGCAGAACTCGATCAACATCAGCTCCGGAGCCAGCGGGCTCCTGCCTGCGGGAGACCGCGCGGAGTTCGAACGCCGCGCGGCGCCCTTCGCCGGGTTGCCGCAGCCGGACGCACTCGAGGACTAGCCGTGCGGCGCGTCCGGGTAGGGATCCCCTACCGGACTGGGGCGTGACGGAGCGTGCGATGCCCGTCGCGAGCGTGCGAGCGTGCGAGCGATCGCGGATGGCGAGGATGGCTCGCCGATCACTGTGGAGGCGAGGGGGCCGATGAGAACGCCGACCTTCCCCTCAAGAGGCACTGCACTAAGTGCTGAGGTTCGCAAGGGGGCAGTCGGTTCTCGCGACTCGTTCTAGGTTCGGACGTGCCATCTGGCATTCATTTTTGCGTCCGTGCCCGGGACGTCGACGTGGATTCCACCACGTACGACCTATCGGGAAGACCCTTGCATGCAGATCACCAGACTCCGGATCGACGGCCAGTTCTTCTACCTCGATGCCGCACAGGACGTGGCGGCGCTCCAGGACCAGATCGCCGAAGCTGCGGCCACGAGAGCGGCTTTCGTGCACTTCGAGACGGTCGGGCATGGCCGCGTGTCCGTGCTGGTGACGCCTCATGTGGGGGTGCGGTTCGAGACCCAAGAGCACACGGCAGAGGACGTGGCGGAATGGGAAGCGCACCCGCCGGTCATCGACATTCCCCTACCGGACCTGTAACGACATCGCCCTGAGCTACGCCGTTGCCCCCTCCGAGGGAGATAGCCGCATTGATGAGACAGATCCTGGTGCCCGATGTCTTGATCGACGCGACGTGTTGAGGGAGCTCCGGTTGGCGATCGCGCGTCAGCCGACCGCGGTCTGGATCGCCGTCGAAAAGCACCTGGATCTGCCGCAGTTCACCGATGTTCCGGAAGCACCGGCGTCGATGGCCGGGCTGCCCGCGGACAAGGTCCAGAACCCCGAGTGACCCCAGAAGTGCCATCTCTGCACAACGGCGCGCGCACCAGGTCTAGCTCGGCTGGACCGGCTCCGGGACGAGGTGCAGGCCGCGGGACGCGTTGGCGGCCAGCATGAGGGCTTCGACCCACGCCATGTTGATCACCGGTGCGCGGTCGCTGTCGTAGACGAACTCGAGCGAGATCTCGGCAGCTATCCAGATGGTGCGGCGCCCGTCGCCGTTGACGGCGGGGTTCTTCCACGAGAACGCGAACGACTCCCTCCGGCGGAGCTTGTTCGTGATCACGATCTGGAGGTGCGCGAGAGTTCGGTCGTCAAGTTCAGTGCGGCTGTTCGTGGCGTAGATGAGGTGTCCCATGAGCGGTGTGAGCATAGGCAATCGGAAGCGTTGGACGCAAACGATTGGTGCCCATGCGGATACTCGGCTCCGGCGTCCGGATGGGGATCCCCCATCGGACAGCCCGAGCGCGTACTGCGAGTGAGATGGTGGCTCCACGTCGTCACCGCGCCACGACCGCGTCATCCGCTGCACGCGCTGCGCCATCATCGACGTGTCGGTCAGCGTCCTGGCCATCGGATGCTGCATCACGTTCCTCGTGACGGGGCACGAAGCGCTCCGGGCTGGAGGCGTGGTGCTCATGGTCGTGGGCCAGGTCACCCTCGGGGTCCACCTCTCTGGGCGGACACGCGACGAGGAAGCGCGACGGATGAGGCAGTAGGCGCCGCGACGGCCTCCGGCCCGGAGGCTGTCGGGGGCGGCGCTACGCCGCGCCGACCTCCCGGCGGATCGCCGCCGCGAACCGGTCGATGTCGTCCTCGGTGGTGTCGAAGGAGCACATCCAGCGCACCTCGCGGCGGGCCGGGTCCCAGTCGTAGAAGCGGAACTCGCCGCGGAGGCGGTCGGCGACGCCCTCGGGGAGGATCGCGAACAGCCCGTTCGCCTGCGTCTCCTGCGTGAACTCCACGCCGTCCACGCCGTCGAGAGCCGTCCGAAGGCGCGCGGCCATGCCGTTCGCGTGGCGGGCGGAGCGGAGGTAGAGCGGCACGCCGTCGACCTCGGATCCGAGGAGCGCCAGCAGCTGCGCGCTCACGAACCGCATCTTCGACGCGAGCTGCATGTTGAGCTTGCGGAGGTAGACGAGGCCCTCGGACGCCTCGGGGTCGAGCACCACGATCGCCTCGCCGTAGAGGAGGCCGTTCTTGGTGCCGCCGAAGCTCACCACGTCGACGCCCGCGTCGGACGTGAAGGCGCGGAAGGGGGCATCCAGGGTGGCTGCGGCGTTCGACAGCCGGGCGCCGTCCATGTGCAGCCGCATGCCGCGCTCGTGCGCGTGGTCGGCGATGGCCCGCACCTCGGCCGGCGTGTAGACGGTGCCGAGCTCGGTGGTCTGCGTGATGCTCACGGCGAGCGGCTGCGCCCGGTGCTCGTCGCCCCAGCCCCACGCCTCGCGGTCGATGAGCTCGGGCGTGAGCTTGCCGTCCTCGGTGGGCACCTGCAGCAGCTTGATGCCCGCGACGCGCTCGGGCGCGCCGCCCTCGTCGGTGTTGATGTGCGCGGTGGTCGCGCAGACGACCGCGCCCCAGCGCGGCAGCATCGAGAGGAGGCCCGTGACGTTGGCGCCCGTGCCGTTGAAGACGGGGAACGCCTCGGCGCCGCGCCCGAAGTGCTCACCCACGGCCTCCTGCAGACGCGCCGTGTACGCGTCGCCGCCGTACGCGACCTGGTGCCCGCCGTTCGCCGCGGCGATGGCCTCGAGCACCTCGGGATGGATCCCGGAGTAGTTGTCGGAGGCGAAGCCGCGGGCGGCCGTGTCGTGGAGGTGGAGGGGGGAGGCGGAGGCGGGGGAGGTGGGCGCGTCGGTCACCTGTCCATCCTTCCGCACCGCCTGCGGCCTCGGGATCACGGGGTCCCGGCTCACGGCGTCAGGATCACCTTGCCCGCGACCGTGCGTGACTCCGCGAGGGCGAGGGCCGCCCCGGCATCCGCGAGCGGGAAGCGGGCGGCGATGCTCGCCGTGACCGTCCCCTCGGCCACGAGGGCGAGCACGCGCCCGAGGTCGTGCTCGAGATGCGCACGGAACCGTCGCGGCCGGGTGGAGTGGCCGGCCCACAGGTCGTAGAACGCGGCGCGGCGGCCGGTGGGGAGGGCATCCCACGCGAGCACCTGGGCGAGGGCGCGGAGGAAGGGCGGCCAGATGCTGCCGGAGCCCCGGAGGACGCTGATGATCGAGTAGACGACGAGCGCACCGCCGGGGCGAGCAGGCTCCAGGCGAGCCGCGTGGTCGCGCCGCCGATGTTGTCGAACACGGCGTCCACGCCGCCGGGCGCGAGCTCGCGGACGACACGGGCGAGATCCGGATCGGCGTAGTCGACGGGGACGACGCCGGCCGCGCGCAGGGCGTCGTGGTGGCGCGGGGACGCGGCGCCGATGACGCGGATGCCGGCGTGGTGCGCCAGCTGGATGAGGATGCCGCCGACCCCGCCGCTCGCGCCGAAGAGGAGCACGGTGCCGCCGCGCTCGACCCGTGCCGTCCGGTGCAGCATCTGCCACGCGGTGACCCCGTTGACGGTGACGGCTTCCGCCTGCTCGGGCGAGACGCCCTCGGGCACGGGGATCGCGTCGCGCTCCCGCACGACCGCGTACCCGGACCACGCACCCGTCTTCGTCATGACCGCCACGCGCCGGCCCACGAGGGAGGCGTCGCCGCCGGGGCCGACCTCGACGACGCGGCCCACCAGGTCGTAGCCGGGCGTGAAGGGGAACGGCGGCTGGCCGGGGTAGCGCCCGAGGCGCATCGACTGCTCGGCGTAGGAGACGCCGGTCGCCTCCACGCGGACGAGGACCCGGCCGCGACCCGGGTGGTCGACCGCGGCCTCCTCGACGCGGAGGCCGGACGGGTCGACGATGCCGGGGAGGACGACCCGCGTGGTGCGGAGGGGCGCGGGGGAAGAGGACGGGGACATGAGGGCTCCTAGGTGAGTGATCGGACAGTCACAACTGCGGGTGGACGAGTGCGGATGGAGGGGGGTGAGGTGAGATGGGGGGGCGGAGGTGCAGAGGTGCGGAGGTGCGAGGGGATGCGTCGCACGCGCAGGGGGCGCCGGTCGCGGGTCAGCCCGTGTGGCGGATCCCGGCGGAGATGATGCCGGCCCACTCGGACGGCACGGCGGCGAGGTCGGCCTGCACGACGAGGTGGCAGAGCTGGCCGTAGGCGATGAAGCGCTGGACGGCGGCGTGGTCGGCGCCGGATCCGAGGGTCACGGCCCGCACCACGGCGGCCAGGCCGCGCCGCACCGCCTCCCGGATCTCGGGCACCTCGCACGCGCTCTGGGCGTGCACCTGGAGGCGGATGAGGTCCCGGTCCTCGATGAGGGCGATGTAGGCGAGCGTCATCGCGTCGAGGCGGTCGGCGGGATCGGTGGAGGGCGCCCGCTCGCCCGCCTCCGCCAGCGCGGCGGCGACGAGCTCGTAGCACCGGTCGACGGCGGCGACGAAGAGGCCGAGCTTGCCGGGGAAGAGGCGGAACACGTAGGCGGGGGAGACGCCGACCGCCTGCGCCACGTCGGTGACGGGCGTGGCGTGGTACCCCGTGCGCGCGAAGGCGGTGACGGCGGCGGTCGTGATCCGCGCCCGCTGCGCCTCGGCGGTGGAGCGGGTGGCGGTGCCGGGCGTCGTCATGTGACTGATCGAACACTAACTCGTGACCCGTGTCAAGGCCGCGGGACGACGGCGCCGCGCGGTCGTCCGGGGGATGTCCGTCCGGAGCCGTCACCCGACGCCCGCCCAGAGTGGCGCCTAGCCTTCGACCATGCGATCCCGGCTGCTCCACGCCCGCGAGTCCTTCTGGCTCCTGCCCGCGCTGCTGGGCGTCGGGGCGGTGGTCCTCGCCCTGGGGCTCGTCGAGGTCGACCGGCTGCTCGTCGCGGCCGGGATCGACGACATCCCGCTGATCGAGGACCTGTCGGCGACCGGCGGGCGCGCGATCCTCTCCGCCATCGGCGGCACGATGCTGGGCGTCGCCGCGACCTCCTTCTCCATCACCATCTCCGTGCTCGCCACCACGTCGTCCGCGTACGGGCCGCGGCTCGTGCGGAACTTCATGGCCGACCGCGGCAACCAGGTCGTGCTCGCCGTGCTCACCTCGACGTTCCTGTACGCGCTCATCGTCCTGCGGTCCATCCACACGGAGGACGACGGCGTCGTCGGCTTCGTGCCGGTGCTCGCCGTGAGCGCCGCGGTGCTGCTCGCCGTCGCGGACGTCGCCGTGCTCGTGTACTTCATCCACCACATCGCCGTGTCCGTGCAGGTCACGACGCTGCAGACGCGCGTGCTCCAGGACCTGGAGCGCGTGATCGACGTGACGCGGCCGGAGCGGGCCGACGCGGCGGGGCGCGCGGCCACAGACGTGGCGCCTGCGGATGCGGTGGGCGCGGACGCGGGGCCTACAGGTGCGGGGCCGACGGGTGCGGTGCCCTCGGGCGCGGTGCGCGTCGTGCGCGCCACGGGCACCGGGTACGTCGCGGGCGTCGACCTGGCGGCGCTCGTCGCGGCCGCCGCCCGCGCCGACGTGCGGTACCGGGTCGTCGCGCTGCCGGGGACGCACGTGGTGGACGGGGACCCGCTGCTCGAGGTCGTCGTCGGCGGCGGCGGTGCTGGCGGTGATGCGGATCCTGCCGACGCCGCCGACACCGCCGCCCGCCTCGCCGTCGACCTGCAGCCCGCCCGCACGCCGCACCAGGACATCGGCTACGCGGTGCAGCAGATGGTGGAGATCGGCGTGCGCGGACTCGCCTCCGGCACGAACGACCCGTACACGGCGGTCGGCGCGCTCGACGCCCTCTCCGGCGCGTTGCGCACCCTGTGCCTCCGGCCGACGCCCGAGGTGGACGTGCTCCGGGACGACGACGGGGTCCCGCGCGTCGAGATCCGCTGGCCGCGGCCCTCCACGCTCGTGTCGGAGGCGTTCCTGGCGGTGCGGGCATACGGGGTCGGGCACGTGCTCGTGATGCGCGCGATGCTGCGCCTCGCCGAGCGGCTGGCCGCGGTCGCCGACGACGAGGTGCGCCGCACGCTGCACCACGAGGTGCGGGCGCTCGCGGCGTCGTACGAGCGGACGGATCCGGAGCCGGTCGACGCCGATCCGATGCGGGAGCGGCTCGCCGGGCTCGAGGCGGGGCTGGCGGACGCGCGCGCCTAGGCCGGGAAGCCGTGCAGCGCCACGTGCTGCACCAGGATCACCGTCTTGCCGTCGGCGATGCGTCCGTCCGCGATCATCGCCAGCGCCTCCTCGAGCGTGACCTCGACGCGCTCGATGTCCTCGCCCTCCTCCGCGACCCCGCCGCCCGCCCCGACGACGTCGGCGGGCGCGTAGGCCGCGAGGTAGTGGTGGACGCGCTCCGTGACGGATCCGGGGCTCATGAACAGGTCGAAGAGGTGCGTGAGCGCGACGATCTCCACGCCGAGCTCCTCGCGGGCCTCGCGCCGGATCGCGTCCTCGGGGGAGTCCTCGTCGAGGAGGCCCGCCGCCGCCTCGAGGAGCATCCCGTCGGGGTGGCCGTTCACGTAGGCGGGGTAGCGGAACTGGCGGGTGAGGAGGAGCCGGTGCGTGTCGGCGGCGTAGAGCAGGACGGTCGCACCGTCGCCGCGGTCGTACGTCTCGCGCTGCTGGGCCTGCCACGTCCCGTTCCGGAGCCGCAGGTCGAGGGTGGTGCGGCGGAGCACGTGCCAGCCGTCGGAGGTCACCTCGACGCCCCGGACGACCACGTCGGGATTGCGGTCGAGGTCCGTCCCGAGGAGGTGGAGGCCGGTGCGGCCCCGCGAGTCGGGCACGGTCTCTCCGGGGCGCGTCATGCTCCCATCGTCGGGGACGGAGCGGGGGCGCCGCGTCCGCCGGAGGTCGCATCCGTCGGCCCCGCGGCGGACGACCCGGCGGCCGACGCGATGCGGCGGATCAGGCGCGGCCCTGCAGGATGAGGTTCCAGTACACCCAGGGGAGCACGTACCGGTCGGCGAGGTAGGTGATGCGGCGCTCCTTCGCGAGGCCCTTCCAGCCCGGGATCGTGGGCTTCGGCCGGTACCGGTCGTCGAACTCCGCGAACACGACGGTGGAGCGGGAGACCACGAACGGGCAGACGGAGTAGCCGTCGTAGGTCTGCGGCAGCGGCTTGCCCTCGCGCGCCGCGACGAGGTTCTTCGCGACCGCCGTGGTCTGGTTGCGGAGGGCGCCGCCGGACTTCGAGTTGGTGGTGGCCGCCGCGTCGCCGAGGGCCCACACGTCCGGGAAGCGCGGGTGCCGGAGGGTCAGCGGATCCACCTCGACGAAGCCGCCGGGATCGCCGGGAGCTGCGAGGCCGGTGCCGGCCAGCCAGTCGGGTGCGGACTGCGGCGGCACGGCGTGCAGCACGTCGTACGCGAGGGTCTCGCGGTGCACGTCGGACTCGGCGTCGTCGGCGCGCGCCGGCCGGTCGGCGCCCATGAGCGCGCGGGCGCGGTCGTCCCCGGCGATGACGACGGTGCGCGCGACGGGATCGACCTCCACGAGCTCCCGGCCGTAGCGCACCTCGATGCCGTACTCGGCGACCTTGCGCTCGAGCTCCGCGTCGATGAGCGGCATGCCGAACATGGTGGGCGTCGGCACGACGAGCACCACGCGGATGTCGTCCAGCACGCCGAGGGCGCGCCAGTGGTCGCACGCGAGGTACATGGGCTTCTGCGACGCCCCCGAGCAGGTGCCGGGGCCGGCCGGCTGCGTGAAGACGACCGTGCCGGAGCGCACGTCGCGGAGCACCGCGGAGGCCTTCGCCGCG
Organism: Clavibacter michiganensis; assembly: GCA_002150995.1. GTDB lineage: Bacteria > Actinomycetota > Actinomycetes > Actinomycetales > Microbacteriaceae > Clavibacter > Clavibacter michiganensis_K. The sequence goes on from MDHJ01000001.1 coordinate 319,780, forward strand.
TACGCGTGCTCGTAGTTGGAGATTCCGACGGGCGACGCCATGGCCGCCACGAGGCCGGGCACCCGGTCCCAGTCCTTCTGGATGCCGGGGCAGACGACGAGCTGCCCGTACGAGACGCGGCGGCCCGACGCCAGGGTCACGGCCTTCGCGTGCGGGTCGACGTCGGCGACGCGGTCCTGGATCCACGTCACGCCCCGCGGGGTGACGGAGCCCTGCGGCCGCGTGGCCTGCGAGGCCCGCGCCGTGCCGCCCGCGACGTGGGAGAACATCGGCTGGTAGTAGTGGGTGCCGCGCGGCTCGACGACCGCCACGTCGGAGACGCCGAGGCGACGCAGTCGCCCCGCGACGGACAGCCCCGCGTTCCCCCCGCCGATGACGAGGACGTCGTGGTGCGGGGTCGTGCCGGAGGCATCGGTCATGGCCTCACCCTAGGGCGGGGGTCCGACATACCGGTCGGAGCGGCGGGACGGGGCCCGCGGGCGCGCTCGTCAGGAGGGGCCGGCGGCCACGGCGTCCTCGACGAGCCGGCCCGTGACGTGGACGAGGACCGTGCCGTCCCCGTCGGGCTCCGCCGCGACCAGGTCGCGGACGCGCTCGCCGACCGCGCGGATCACGTCGGCGGCCGGGCGGTCGGCCGCCGTCGCCACGTGCACGGCGACCCGCACGGCGCCGTCGGCCCGGTCGACGTCGACCAGCATGCCGGGGGCCTCGAGTCGCAGGCGCTCGACGATCGCGACGGCGGCGGCCTCGAGGACCGGCTGCGCGGCGTAGACGCCCGTCACGCCGTCGACGGCGCGCACGGCCGCGGTCAGGCGGCGGGACAGGTCGGCGTCGTCGGTCATCGGCGGGGCTCCTCGGTCGGGTCGGCGTCGGCCGCGGCGTCGGGGTCGCCGGGCATCCGGATGTCGTCCACGGTCACGTCGACCTCGCCCACGGTGAGCTCCGTGTGGCGGGCGAGCGCCTGGCGGATGCGCTCGCGCAGCCGGTCGGCGGTGCCGGCGACCGGCATCGGGAACTCCATGGCGCAGGTCACCTCGACGCGGATCACCGCACCGGGCGTCCCCACGTCGCCGTCGAGCACGCAGCGGCCCATGATGACGCCGCCCATGCTGTCGCCCGCGCGGCGCACGATGCCGCGGACGGCCGCCTCCGTGAGGGTGAGGCGGAGCGCCGCGTCCGGGTGGCTGATGGGGATGTCGCGGCCGGAGCGCACCTCGGCGCCGATGGTGTCGAGGAGGCCCGAGATCCACGCGGCGTCGCGGTCGGGATCGCGGTCGGCCTCGCGGCGGAGGCCGGAGGCGGAGAGCTCGGAGAGACGGGTCAGGTTGGCGAGGGCGAGGCGGCAGGCGGCCGACCCCTCGATGCCGGGATCGGCGGGCGTGCGGCCGCGGTCGAGGTAGTCCGCGAGCTCGTCGATGGTGCGCCCGTCGATCAGGTCGTCGGGCGGCTCGGGGCGCTCGCGCGCGTCGTCCGTCATCGCCATGCCTCCAGTTCGCGGAGCAGGAACCGCCGGGCCCGGGCCAGCAGGCCGCGGACGGTGGAGAGGGGGAGGTCGAGCTCGTCCGCGATCTCCTGGTAGCTGAGGCCCGCCGTCTCGCGGAGGAGCCAGCACCTCCGCTGGTCGTCCGGCAGCCTCCCGACAGCGTCCCACACCGCGTCGAGCTGCAGCCGGATCTCGACGATGCGCTCGGGACCGGTCGCGGCCGGTGCCGGCGGATCCCAGTCGTCGATGTCGTCGTGGTGGCGGCGCACGCGGATCCGGTCGATGGCCTTGTGCGTGACGATCCGGATCAGCCACGAGCGGATGCCCGCGGGGCTGTCGAGCTCGCCGAGGCGGCGCCACCCGGTGAGGAAGGCCTCCTGCACGACGTCGTCGGACTCCACGTCGGAGCCGAGGATGCGCGCCGCGTACACGCGCAGGAGCGGTCCGTGCCGTCGGCGAGCTGCGCGAACGCCTGCACATCGCCGTCGGCCGCGCGGGACGCGAGGGTGGCGTCGGCGGCGTGGAGGAGCGGGTCCTCGTCGGTGCCGATGATCGCCTCCAGCCGGTGTCGTCGTCCACGTCCACGTCCGCGTTCCCGGCCGTGCCCCGGGACGAGCATGCCCGACGGTCGCGGGGCCGATCCCCGCGCTGGCCGGAAAGCGCACGCCGCACGCCGTCCGGTGGCCGCGGAGCGAAGGGCGGCCGCTCCCGCCTGGAGGAACGCTGGACGTCCGGGACGAGCCGGGGGCGCCGCCCGTCTCCTTGACGTGCCGGTCATCCAGCCGGCACCGCGATCCCCTCCGGGACGCGCCCCACCCACCACCAGGAGCACCACATGACCGACGTCACCCCCGCCACCGCCTCCAGCCGCGCCGCCGCCAAGCACACCCCCGCCGGCTCCGCCTCGGGCAAGAACACGATCGCCGACGGCGTGGTGGAGAAGGTCGCCGGCATCGCGGCCCGCCAGGTCCCCGGCGTGCACGACCTCGGCAACGGCGCGGCCCGTGCCGTCGGCGCGATCCGCAACGTCATCGGCCAGCAGGACCGCGGCCAGGGCATCTCCGTCGAGGTCGGCGAGAAGCAGGTCGCGGCCGACATCATCGTCGTCGCCGAGTACCCCGTCGCCCTGCAGGACCTCGCGGACCGGATCCGAGAGTCCGTCACCGACGCCATCTCGCAGGTCGTCGGCATGGACGTGACCGAGGTCAACGTCACCGTCTCCGACGTGCACATCCCGTCGGACGACAAGGACGAGGACGAGGGCAGCACGAGCCGCGTCCAGTAGCACCGCCCGCGGACGGGACCGGGGACGCCCCGGTCCCGTCGCCGCGTGCAGGGGATGCGGATCGCCGATCCCGCCCCTCCGCACCTCCCGCAGGATGCGCAGCATCCGCACCGAACCCGCAGCACCAGAGGACCGAGACCCGATGAGCAAGTCCACCTCCGCCACGAGGGCCCCCCGCGACACCCCCGCCCAGGGACGCAGCCAGAAGGCGGCATCCGCCCCCGACCGTCCGTCCGCCGCCGCCCGCTGGGGCGCCGAGGCCTTCGGCACGTTCCTCCTCGTCCTCGGCGGCGTGGGAACCGCGCTCTACGCCTCCGCCTTCCCCGACGACGGCAACGCCACGGGCGTCGGCTTCCTCGGCGTCGCGCTCGCATTCGGCCTGACCGTCATGGCGGGCGTCGCCGCGGTCGGCGGCATCTCCGGCGGCCACTTCAACCCCGCCGTGACCGTGGGCCTCGCGACCGCCGGCCGCATCGGCTGGCGCGAGGTGCCGGGCTACGTGATCGCCCAGCTCGTCGGCGGCGTGCTCGCCTCCAGCGTGCTCGCGCTCATCGCGGCCGACGGTCCGGCCGGCTACCTCCGGGCCGCGCAGGACTCCGGCTTCGCGTCCAACGGCTACGGGGAGGCGTCGCCCGGCGGCTTCGGCCTCGGCGCCGTGCTCCTCGTGGAGGTCGTCCTCACCGCGGTGTTCGTCACCGTGATCCTCGCGGTCACGGGGCAGAAGGCGTACGCGTCCGTCGCGCCCATCGTCATCGGGCTGACGCTCACCCTGATCCACCTCATCAGCATCCCGGTGAGCAACACGTCCGTGAACCCGGCCCGCTCCGTCGCGGCGGCCGTCTACGGCGGGCCGACCGCCCTCGGGCAGCTGTGGGCGTTCCTCCTGGCGCCGGTCGTCGGCGCGCTGATCGCCGGGCTCGCCCACCGCGCGCTGACCCGCGCCGCCGCCGTGCCCGCCTGACCCGCGCCGGGTAACGGGGCGCCGGGTGCGCCCGTCCGGCCGGCACCGTCGACCGTGACCCCACCCGCACTCGCCGCCCCACACCACTCCCGCCCCCGCCCGCCCCGCACCTGCACCGAACCCGCACCTGCACCGAACCCGCACCTGCACCGAACCCGCACCGCACCACCGAAGGAGCACCGCCGTGAACGACGCCGCACCCGCCATCCGTCCCATCGACCTGTCCGGCATCGACGCCGCGCACCCGGAGGGGGAGACCGCCGCGCACCGCATCGGCGTCGCCGCCGCCGAGACCGCCGCGGGCGTCACCGGCGTCCACCACCTGGGCGGCACCGCCGCGCGGGCCCTCGACGCCGCGTCGCGGGCGATCCGCGGCACCAGCACCGGCCCCGGCGTCACGGTCTCCGAGGAGGACGGCGGCACAGTGATCGACCTCGACCTCGTGGTCGAGTACCCGCACCCCGTGCAGGACGTGGTCGACGAGGCGCGCGAGCAGGTGGCGCACGCCGCCCGCCAGATCGCGCCCGGCGCCGTGCGCGTGAACATCCGCGTCACGGACGTGCACGGGCCGTTCGACGACGAGCAGTCGCCGGCGGGCGCCGCGCTCGAGAAGGCGAGGGACGCCGGTGCCGACGCGGTCGACCGCGCCAAGGAGGCCGGGTCCGACGCGCTCGACCGTGCGAAGGCGGCCGGGTCCGACGCGGCTGACCGCGCGCGCGCGGCGGGCACCGAGGCGTCCGAGCGGATCCGGGACGCGTCCGCCGACGCCGCGGATCGGGCGCAGGGCGCCGGATCCCGCGCCGCCGACACCGCGAAGGGCATCGGCTCCGAGGTGGCCGACCGCGCGAAGGCCGCCGGCGCCGTGCTCGCCGACTCCGCGCGGGCCGACGCGCAGGCCACCCGCGACGCCGCCGAGGACCGCGACGCCGCGGCCGACGAGCGCGCCGGCCTCGACGAGCGCGCCGCCGCCGAGGCCGCCGACTTCGACACCTACGGCCACGACGGCGAGCACCCCGCCCCCGAGGTCACCGTCATCGTCGACGGGCACGGCGACGGATCCACCCGCATCGAGGTCGACGGCCCCGCCACCGTCGAGGTGCAGGGCGACCGCGTGGAGGTCGACGGGGAGGACGCCCACCGGGCCGACGCCGCGCACCGGGACGACGACGCGCACCGGGACGACGAGGGCTCCACGCCCGCCGACCGCTCCTAGCGATCCGCGGCGCGGGCGTCGGGCGGCCGTCCGTCCGAGGCCCGCGCGTCAGTCGAAGCGCGCGCCGGTCGGACGCGGGTCGGACGCGGTCATGATCACGTAGACGATGGGTCCGGCGAGCGGCACGAGGAAGAAGAACGACCAGGCTCCGCTGCGGTCGATGTCGTGCAGCCGCCGCCACGACACGGCGAGCGACGGGATGAACACGGCCAGCTGCAGGATCGAGTTCACGGCGCTCCACGGATCGACGATGTCGAAGCGGCCGGCGATGTCCATCGGATCGCGCCCGCCCGTGTTGAGGGTGCTCAGCGTGTCCAGGGCGGTCGTGACGACGAAGCCCGTGAGGATCCACCACCAGAACTCGCTGCGGCTCGCACGCCCGCGGAACGTCGCGTACTTGAGGAAGAAGCGCCGCATCGCCTCGGACCACGGGGCGCCGTAGTGCGGGAGCTCCAGGGGCGGACGGGCTGCGGGCGGCGTCGCGTCGGTCATCCACCCACCGTACCGATGCCGCGTCGCCGACCGGGCGGATGCGCCGGTCGGGCGGATGCGCCGGTCGGGCGCGACGGGCGGGCGCGACGACGCCCGCGCCCGCCGATGGCGGACGCGGGCGTCGGTCGTGCTCGGAGGTCAGCGGTGGCAGTACGACGGGTGGTGCGAGACGTAGTACAGCCGGAACGACTCCCCCGCGGGGCAGATGCGGTGGGACTTCAGCAGCTCGAAGACGCCGGTGAAGAAGATCGCGCCGAGGGCGCACATCGCCGCTCCCTCCTCCCCGCCGATGCGGCAGATCTGCATCGTGGCGGTCGCCGAGGTCACGGCGATGATGACCTTCTGCAGCGCGTAGGAGATGTCGAGCCAGGGTCCGTGGCTGTTCCATCCCATGATGCCCTCGCGCATCGCGACGGCGGCCGCGGGGCGACCGGCGCCCGCGCGCACGGCGGCGCCCACCGACAGGGCGGCCGAGCCCGAACCGGGACCGACGTCCGCCGACGGGGCCCGCGACGAGGACGTCTCCGCGGTCGGCGCGACCGGGGCCGAGACGACGACGGGCGCGTCGTGACGCGGGACGGCCGCTGCGGCCGGGCCCGCCGCGGCGGTCACGCACGTGACGGCCGTGAGCGCCGCCGCGGCGACGAGGGCGAGGCGCCGTCGCGGGCTGTCGCCGGCCGGTCGGCGGAAGAAGACGCGGGAGGGGGACGGGAGGTGGAGCATGGGGATCCTTCTCACTCGGATGACGATGGAATGAGAATGATTCTCGATAAGCGGGTTCCGTGCCCGCTCCGTCCCCAGGTGCATGAGGCCACCACGTCTCCCCCCGGGGGCGGGTCAGGCTCCCATGCCGCCGGGGCCGAGGTCCGCGGCGCCGACCGGCACGGGCTCGCGACGGCGGGGGCGGGTGCGGCAGAGGAGTCGCGCACGATCAGCTGCGGGTCGAGCTGCACGCGGTGCGACGGCCGCCCCGGGTTCTCGATCCGCTGGACGAGCAGCTGCACGGCGGCCTCGCCGACGCCCGCCCGTGGCGGGCTGACCGCGGTGAGCGCCGGGGTGAACAGCCGCGCGACCTCGTCGTCGTACGCGACGACGGACAGGTCCCCGGGCACCGAGATGCCGCGGTCGAGCGCCAGGTCGACGAAGGCCATCGCCTCGGGATCGGAGTGCACGAGGATCGCGGTGACGCCGTTCTCGAGCGCCGTCTCGAGAGTCGCGTTGACCACCGCCGAGAAGTCCGGGCTCGCGCGGTCCGGGAGCTGCTGCTCGAAGTGCTCCGCGGGGGTGAGGCCGAGCTCCTCGCAGGCGCGCAGCCATCCGGCCGTGATCTTGCGGGACGTCGGGGACGAACGGGACAGGATGAGCCCCACCTTCCGGTGACCGAGCCGGGCGAGGTGCCGCGCTGCCAGCACGGCGCCGAGGGCGTGGTCGGTGGTGACGGACTCGACGGGCACGCCCTCCGGCTCGAGGACCGCGTCCCGCTCGACGAGCACCGACGGGACGCCGCAGTCGGCGAGCCAGCGGATCACCGCGGGCCCGTGCTCGGTGTCGGTGTTCGGCGCCACGATGAGGCCCTTCACCCGCTCGTCCCGCAGCAGGCGCTCGAGGACGGGACGCTCGTCCTGCAGCTCGTAGGAGGCGCCGCGCAGGATCACCTCGTACCCGAGGTCGCGGCCCGTGGCCTCCATGGCCCGGAGGACGCCCGGCCAGTAGTAGGCCAGGGAGGGGACGAGGACCGCGATGGAGCCGAGCGTCTCGCCCGCCGCGTGCGCGGCCCGCGGCGCGCCCGTGGTCGCGACCGCGACGGCGCCCCCGTGCACGCGCGTGAGCAGGCCCTCCCGCTCCATGTCGGCCAGGTCGCGGCGCAGGGTGACCATGGCCGCCCCGAGGGACTCCCGCAGCTGGGAGATCCGGACCGCGCCCTCCGCGCCCAGCGCGGACAGGATGTGCGCGCGCCGCTCCGCAGCCAGCGGGCGGGGTGCGTTCTGATCGCTCATGTGCGGTCTCCGATCGATGTGTCCATGTCTACCGTCACACGCAGCGACCGCACCCCCGCCGCGTCGATGTCGAGCCGCAGCAGCCGATCTCCCCAGACGGACGTCAGCATGGGGTCGCTGAGCGGCTGGTCCGTGAGCGCGTGCGCGCACCGCGGGTCCCATGCGATGCGGATGCCTCGCGCCGATCCCGGGTGCCGGACGAGCGCCTCCCCGGGGCGGGCGCCGACCTCGCCCGCGAGCAGCAGGCGGAGGGTCGTCGGCGGCTCCTCCCGGGGGCCCTCCCACGGATCGAGGACCCAGCGGTCCTCCACGACGACCCGCCCGGGGGAGCGCTCCAGCGCGACGCGGCGGCGCCACGAGACGAGGCCCGCGCCCGGGTAGGCGGCCGCGAGCTCTGCCTCGAAGGTGCTCGACGCGTCCGCCAGCACGACCGACACGTCCGTCGCGGCCGCGCGACGGCCGGTGGCCTGCGGCGTGCCGCGCACCGACGGGACGTTGTGCCAGTCGCTCTGCATGGTCCATATGCGCGAGCGGTCGGGGCCGAACGTCGCCGCCGTGTAGGTGGGGCGCCCCGCGTCGACGACGAGGGGGATCCCGTCGCAGGCGACCATGAACGACCCGACGTCGTCGTGGTTGTGGTGCTCGCCGTTGTGGCCGCCCTTGACGACGACGGCGAGCCCGGCGGCGCTGCCCGCGGCGACGCGGGCGAGCATGACCTGCACCGACGGGAGCCACACCTGCCGGGGGAGCGGCGGATCCGTCGGCGCGGCACCGATCCAGGCGGCGTCGGTGGCGCCGCGCAGCAGCCGGCCGAGGCCCTCGCGCTCCGTCGCGGCGGGGACGCCGGGCCCGCGGTGCGCGGCGGCGTGCGCGGCCGCCGCGTCGTCGCCCACGCGCCGCGCCGCCCGGTGCACGGCGTGCCAGGGCTGCTCCGCGTCCTGCCGTGCGCTGCTGTCGGCGTGGTCGACGTACCAGTCGCCGCCGAGGTGGGAGCGATGCGGGAACGCCACGGTGGCGCGCAGCGCGGCGACGGACGCCGCATCCCAGGCGCCGTCCGTGGCATGCGCGAGCACGTCGAGCGCCTCCAGCGCACGGCAGGCGCCGTTCCACCAGTACGCGTAGCCCTCGTCCACGGCGCCGTCCTCGGGCAGCGCCCGCGCGTACCGGTCGAGGCACGCGACGGCGCGCGTCACGACGTCGGCCCGGTGGTCCTCCCCGCCCGCGTCGTCGAGGAGGCGGAGCGCCGCGACCAGCACGTTGCCGGCGATCCAGGGGTTCCAGTTGTGCACGTCGCCGTCGAGCCCGATCCAGTGCCAGTCGTCGCGGCGCGCGAAGGGATCGAGCACGCGGTGGCGCGCCTCGCGTCGGATGCGGGCGCGCACGCCGGGGTAGCGGTCGTCGAGCGGTCCACCGAGCACGTGGTCGATCCAGGCGAGCTGGGCGACGACCTCGCCGGCGCCCAGGTCGACGAAGGGGTCGCGGGCGTCGGCGAGCACGGACCCGTCGCGGCTCCGGTCGTCCTCGTGGGCGGGCCAGCACCAGGAGCTCTGCTCGCAGAGCATCCAGACGCCGTCGACGACCTCGTCGAGCCAGGCGTCGTCGAGCGTGGTCGCGGCGAGGAGCACGGCGCGGCTCAGCCGCCGCTGCCGCGCGTACGCGGCCTGCTCCCACGTGTCGCGGTCGCCGTCGCCATGCACCCGGGCGGCCTGGCTCGCGAGCGGCTGCGGCCACGGCGTCCCGCGATCGGCCGCGGCACGACGCGTGACGGCGGCGAGCGTCGGGCCGTCGACGCGCGACCAGGCGTCGCGGTCGGCGGCCGGGGGGACGGGGAGCGCGCAGTCGGCGGGGGCGAGGAGCCCGCGCACCGAGAGGGGGCCGGAGGGGGAGAAGGCGTCGGCGAGCGGACCCCGGAACCCGTCGATCCCATCGGGCGCATGATCCGCTGTCGTCACCATGAAAGCGATCGTAACCGATCATGGAGCGCCAAGAATGGCTTGCTCAGATCGTTTGGGCTGTGTACTCTCCTGAATTGTTCGATCGCGGAGTCGCGTCGGGCAGTCGATTCGAAGGAGAACGAGGTGCCCGAGGTGACCGCGCACGCCGAGTGGAGCCGCGACCAGTGGGTCGGGTTCGCCGACGGCCTCCTCGAGCAGGCCCTCGTGCACGCGAGCGTCGGCGGCGGCCGGATCCTCCTCCCCGGCGCGGAGGGCGGCTACGGCCGCGCGGTCGACGGGCTCGAGGGCTTCGCCCGCACCTTCCTCCTCGCGGGGTTCCGCATCGCCGGCGCCCGGGGCGTCGGCGTCGACCACCTCATCGACGCGTACTCGCGCGGCATCGCGACCGGCGTCGACCCGGACGCCCCCGACCGGTGGGTGCGGATGGAGGAGCACGCGCAGGCCAAGGTCGAGGCCGCGTCCCTCGCCCTCGTCCTCGACATGACGCGCCCCTGGATCTGGGACCGGCTCGACTCCCTCACCCGCGCCCGCCTCATCGCGTACCTCGAGCCTGCCGTCGGCGACGACACCTACCCGCGGACGAACTGGGTCTGGTTCCGCATCGTCGTCGAGACGTTCCTCCGGTCGGTCGGCGGCCGGTGGTCGGCCGACGACGTCGCCGCGGACCTCGCCCTCCACGACTCCCTCGTCCGCGAGGACGGCTGGCTCGCCGACGGGCCCGGGCGCGCGTACGACCACTACGTGGGCTGGGCGCTGCACCTGTTCCCCGTCCTCTGGTCGCGCATGCAGGGCGCCGACGAGCTCGCGGGAGGACGCACGGCCGCCGACGTCGCCCGCCTCGACCGCTACCTCGCGGACGCGCTGGCGCTCGTGGGCGCCGACGGCTCCCCGCTCCTCCAGGGCCGCAGCCTCATCTACCGCTTCGCGGCGGCGGCGCCGTTCTGGGCCGGCGTCATCGCCGAGGTCCCGTCGCACGCACCCGGCCTCCTGCGGCACGCCGCGAACGCCGTGGTCGCCCACTTCGCCGACCGCGGCGCCCCCGGCGACGACGGCCTGCTCTCGACCGGCTGGCACCACCCGTGGGGCGCGCTCGCGCAGTCGTACTCGGGACCCGGGTCGCCGTACTGGGCGGTCAAGGGCCTCCTCGGCATCGCCCTCCCGGCCGACCATCCGGTGTGGGCGGCGCCGTCGGAGCCGCTGCCCGTCGAGCGCGGCGACCAGCTCCGGGCGATCGCGGCCCCCGGGTGGATCGTGTCGGCCACGCACGACGACGGCATCGTCCGCGTCGTGAACCACGGCACCGACAAGGCCGAGGCCGGCGCGGTCGCCGTCGACTCGCCGCTCTACGCGCGCATCGGCTACTCCACCGCCACCTCCCCGCTCCTCGACGCGCGCGGCTGGGCGGAGCCGCTCGAGCAGGGCGTCGCCCTCGTCGACGCCGACGGCGCGGCCACCTCGCGCACGGGCATGGACCCCGCGGGTGCCGGGATCGAGGCCGACGGCCGGGTGGGCGTCGCCGGATCCCGCTGGGACGCGCACTGGATCGAGGCGGCGCCCACCGCCCACCGCCACGGCGAGGGGCTCGCGGGCGCGGCCCGCGCGGCCGGCCGGCTCGTCGTCCACTCGCTCGTCCGCGGGGCGGGGGAGGTCCGCGTCGCGGTCGTCGAGTCCCTGGCCGACGGGGTCCTCCCGGACGCCGTGCGCCTCCGCATCGGCGGATGGCCGGTCGCGGGCGACGACGTGCGCACCCGCCTGCGGGCCCGCGCCGCGTCAGCCTCCGCCGCCGGGAGGACGAGCGGCCTCGAGCTCCTCTCGGACGGCGCGGCGCATGCCGAGGTGGTCGCCCGTGACGGGGCCTCGCCCCTCGGCCCCCGCGTCGGCGTCCCCGTGCTGACCCTCCCCGTCGTCGTCGGCGAGCCCGTCGTCGCGTACGCGACGCTCACCGGCGACGTGCGGGGCGGCGCGGCCGGCGGCGCCCGGGCCGCAGGCGAGCCCGCGGGCTCCTGCGCCGTCGTGACCGCCCGCGAGGGCGACGACCTGCGCGTGACCGTGACCTGGCCCGACGGCCTCGTCACCGACCACCGCCTCACAGACTCCGGACGCGCCGCACGGCCGGCCCGGTACCCGCGGAACCCCGGTGAGCACCGGGGCGCAGATGCAAAGGAGCACCACGCATGAAGAAGAGATCCACCGCAGCGGGGATCGTCCTCGTCGCCGCACTGTCCCTCTCGGCCTGCTCGGGATCCGGCAGCGAGGAGGCGACGCCCGCCGACGGGCCCGTCACCCTCACCCTCTCCGGCTGGAGCCTCAGCACCACGCCCGAGTTCCAGGCCCTCGCCGACGCCTACCACGAGAAGGACCCCGACGTCACGGTCGAGGTCAAGGAGTACGACGCGACCAACTACGACACCCTGATGACCGCCGACCTCGCGGCCGGCAGCGGGCCCGACCTCATCACGCAGAAGAACGTGAAGAACGTGGTGACGTACCAGGCGGGCGGCCAGCTCCTCGACGTCTCCGACGTCGAGCTGCCGGACGGCATCGGCGGGAAGGACGCCTACGAGGTCGACGGCACGCAGTGGGCGGTGCCGTACCGCCAGGACGCGTGGGTCCTCTTCTACAACAAGGCGCTCTTCGACCAGGCGGGCGTCGGCTACCCCGACGGCTCGTGGACCTGGGACGACTACGCCGAGCAGGCGAAGGCCCTCAAGGACGGCCTGACCGCGGCCGGCAGCTCCGCCGCGGGCACCTACGAGCACAGCTGGCAGTCCACCGTGCAGGGCTTCGCGAACGCGCAGGCCCCGAAGGCGGACGTGCTGTCGGGCGACTACTCCTACCTCGAGCCCTACTACGAGCGGGCCCTGGAGCTCCAGGACGAGGGCGCGCAGGTCGACTACAACACGGTCGTCGCGAACAAGCTGACCTACCAGGCGGAGTTCGGCAAGCAGAACGCCGCGATGATGCCCATGGGCACCTGGTTCGTCGCCTCGCTCATCGCGCAGCAGGCCTCCGGCGACTCGGACGACTTCGAGTGGGGCATCGCGCCCATCCCGCAGGACGACTCCTCCACGACCGGATCCGGCGACACCCCGGTGACGTTCGGCGACCCGACCGGCTTCGGCGTCAACGCCGCCATCGACTCCTCCAAGCAGGAGGCCGCGAAGGGCTTCCTCGCCTTCGCCGCCAGCGAGGAGGGCGCGCAGGTCATGGCCGGCATCGGCGTGACGCCCGCCCTCACGAGCAGCGCCGTGACGGACGCGTACTTCGGCGTCGAGGGCGCGCCCGCCGACGAGCTGTCGAAGACCGCCTGGTCGGAGCACGACACGAAGGCGGAGAACCCCACCTCCGCCGAGACCGCCGCCGTGCAGAACATCCTGCTCGACCTGCACACGGCCGTCATGTCCGGCTCCACGAGCATCGACGACGCGATCTCCACGGCCGAGGGCCGCGTGGAGAACGAGGTCGGCACCAACTGATCCCGCGCGGTGGCCGGCCCTCGGGCCGGCCACCGCCCATGACCCTGGAGGTCCCATGACGACCCTCGCCGCCGCCGACGCCGGCACGACGACACGACCGCCGAGACGGCGCCGCTCCGCGTACAGGATGAGGAACACGCTCATCGGCTGGACCTTCATCCTGCCCAACTTCCTCGGCTTCGCGGCGCTCACGCTCGTGCCGGTGATCACCCTCTTCTACATGTCGTTGACGAACTGGAACGTGTTCGGCCAGGCGAAGTGGATCGGCCTCGCCAACTTCGAGCGGCTCCTCGGCGACGGCAGCTTCCGCATCGCGCTGCTGAACACGCTCTACTACGCGGCGCTCCACATCCCGCTCACGCTGGTGGTGTCGCTCGGGCTCGCGCTCCTGCTCAACAACAAGCTGCGCGGCGTCGCCTTCTTCCGCACGGCCGCCTTCTTCCCGTACATCACCTCGATCGTGGCCATCGCCGTGGTCTGGAACCTGCTCTTCAGCCCCGAGTACGGCCCCATCAACCAGATGCTCGGCGCGATCGGCATCTCCGACCCGCCCGGCTGGCTCACCTCGTCCGAGTGGGCGATGCCGTCCGTCGTCATCATCAGCACCTGGCGGGACATGGGGTACTACATGATCCTGTTCCTCGCGGGCCTGCAGACGGTGCCGCGGGAGCTCCACGAGGCCGCCCGCGTCGACGGCGCGAGCGTCTGGCAGCGCTTCGTCAACGTCACCATCCCGTGCCTGCGGCCGACGACCTTCTTCGTCACCGTGATGCTCACGATCAACTCGTTCAAGATCTTCGACCTGATCCTCGTGATGACCCAGGGCGGGCCCGGGCAGGCGACCCTCGTGCTGTCCCAGTTCATCTACCAGAAGGGCTTCCAGGAGAACCAGTTCGGGTACGCCTCGGCCGTCTCGGTCGTGCTGTTCCTGCTCTGCATCTCCGTGACGCTCGCGCAGTTCTTCCTGAACAAGAGGAGCGAATCCCGATGACCGGAATCCTGGCCCCCGAGGGCGCGCCGGCGCCCGCGCTCGTGCGCGTCGACGAGCCCCTGCCCCCGCGACGGACGCCCGCCGGGCGCTCCCGCCCCCGCGCCGTCGGCCGCGCCCTCGGCTACGTCGTCATGGGCATCGCCGCGGCCGCCCTGCTGCTGCCCTTCTTCTGGATGATCATGAGCTCGCTGAAGACGCCGAACGAGGTCTTCTCCGTGCCCGTGAAGTGGTTCCCGGAGACCTGGGTCTGGTCGAACTACGTCGACATCTGGGCGCAGTCGGGGATGATGACGTGGATCCGCAACACCATGCTGCTGGCGGTCGTCGTCACGTTCCTCCAGGTGCTGACCGGCTCCTTCGCCGCCTACGGCTTCTCCCGCATCCGGTTCCCCGGCCGGGACGTGCTGTTCCTCGTCTACATCGGGACCATCGCGGTGCCGTGGCAGTCGTACATGATCCCGCAGTTCATCCTGCTGTCGAACGCGAAGGTGTCGAACACCCTCTGGGCGATCATCCTCATCCAGGCGTTCGGTGCCTTCGGCGTGTTCCTGATGAAGCAGTTCTACGAGACCATCCCCGAGGAGCTGTCGGAGGCGGCCCGTCTCGACGGGCTGAGCGAGTACGGGATCTGGGCGCGCATCATGGTGCCGCTGTCGATCCCCGCCATCGCGAGCCTCACGCTGCTCACGTTCGTCGGCACGTGGAACGACTACCTCGGGCCGCTGATCTACCTCCGCGACCCCAGCCTCTGGACCATCCAGCTGGGCCTCCAGAGCTTCGTCACCAGCCTCTACGACGCGAACTACGCGCTCCTGTTCGCGGGGCTCGTCATCTCCGTCGTGCCCATCGCCGTCGTGTTCCTGCTCGGGCAGAAGTACTTCGTCGAGGGCATCGCCACCAGCGGACTGAAGGGCTGAGATGCGCCGGATCCCGCACGGCCTCTACGCCTCGCTGTTCGGCGTCGTCCACCTCATCCTCACGACGAACGTGCTGCTGGTCGTCGGCTGCCTCCCGCTCGTGGCGATCCTCATCACGACCGACCCCGTCGGCTCGTGGCCGCTGATCGCCGTCGCGGTCCCGCTGTGCGCGCCGGCGGTGCGCGGGGCCTTCGCGGTCTTCGCCGAGCAGCGCCGCGGCGGATCCGCGATCCTCCGCACCTTCTGGCGCGCCTGGCGCTCCGGCTGGGGCCGCACCACGGCCGCCGCGGCGGTCGCGACCGCCGTCGTGGCCGTGGCGCTCGCCGACCTGCGCTTCCTCGCGCCGACGCAGATCGGGGTCGTCGTGATCCCGCTGCTGGCCGTCGTCGTGCTCCTGGTCGCCGGCACGCTGCCGGTGGTGCTCGTCGCGCTCGTCGACGCGCCCGGGACCCGCCTGGCGGCGGCGTGCCGCACGGCCGCGTACCTCGCGGTGGGGCGGTGGCACCTGACCCTGGCGTCCCTCGTCGTGCTCGTCGTCCAGGCCGGCCTCTTCACGCTGTCCCCGGCGCTCGCCCTGGGGGTCTCCGCCGCCCCGGCGCTGTACCTCGTCTGGTCGAACGCCCGCTACACCCTCCTGCCCGCACTCCCCGCCGACCAGCCGGTCGCCGCATGAACCCCGACGAAGGGCTCCCCGTCATGACATCCACCCGCCCGCCCTCCGGCACGACGACGAGCGTCGACCGCGCCCTCGGCGACGCCGTCGAGGTCGTCCGCCGCGGCATCCGCGCCTTCGGCGCCGCCTACCCGGACGACACCACGGTCGACGGCCGCTACCCGCTCCGTCCCGCGGTGCCCGGCTTCGCCGAGGGGGCGAACCGGGGCTGGACCACGAGCTTCTGGCCGGGCATGCAGTGGATCGCGTGGGAGCTCACGGGCGACGACGCCTTCCGCGCGGCCGCCCTCGGCCACCTCGACGACTTCGCCCGGCGCCTGGACGAGGGCGACGACCTCGACACGCACGACCTCGGGTTCCTCTACACGCTCTCGGCGGTCGCCCCCGCCCGCCTCCTCGGCGACGAGCGGGCGCGCACCACCGCGCTGCGGGCCGCGGACGTCCTGATGACGCGGTTCCTCGACACGGCCGGCATCCTCCAGGCGTGGGGCGACCTGCGGGATCCCCGGCAGCGCGGCCGCACCATCATCGACTCGCTGATGAACATGCCCCTGCTGACCTGGGCGGCCGAGCAGACCGGCGACGAGCGGAAGGCCGCCGCCGTCGCCCGCCACGTGGAGCAGCTGCGCCGGCACATCGTGCGTCCGGACGCGTCGACGTTCCACACCTTCTACTGGGACGCCGAGACCGGCACGCCGCTCCGGGGCGCCACCGAGCAGGGCGCCTTCGACGACTCGTGCTGGGCGCGGGGCCAGGCGTGGGGCGTCTACGGCTTCTCCCTGAGCTACCGCGTGTCCGCCGATCCCGCCCAGCTGGAGGCGGCGCGCGCCTGCGCCGGGTACTTCCTGTCGCACCTGCCCGACGACCTCGTGCCGTACTGGGACCTCGTCTACACGGACGGCGCCGACGCACCCCGCGACAGCTCCGCGGGGGCGATCGCGGTCTGCGGGCTGCTCGAGCTCGCGGCCGTCGAGACCGACGAGGAGCGGGCCGCGCACTGGCGGGACAGGGCGCTCGCACTGCTGGACGCGCTCATCGCGCGGTGCACCCCGGCGACGCCGGACGCGGCGGACACCGTGCTCCTCCACGGCGTCTACGACCTGCCGAAGGGCGTCGGCGTCGACGAGGGCACCCTCTGGGGCGACTACTTCTTCCTCGAGGCGCTCGCCCGCGCCTCCCGTCCGGGATGGCGGCCCTACTGGTGAGGCTCCTCCGGCACTCCTCGCCCGACGGCGACCGCACCGCGGTCGTCGTCCCCCGGCCCGACGGCGACCGCGCGCTCGACCTCGGCGCCGTCCCCGTCGCCCGGGTCCTCGCCGACGACGCGCTCCTCGCGGACGCCCGACGCCGCCTCGCCGCGGCGGAGGACGGCTCCGGCCAGGACGCCGCGGCGCTGCCCCGGGTCGCGGACCTCCGCCTGCTGCCCCCGGTGACGCCCGGCAAGATCCTCTGCATCGGCTACAACTACCGCGGCCACGTGCCGCCGGGGGATCCGGAGCGGCCCATCCCCGAGGTCCCGGACGTCTTCGTCAAGACCCCGAACACGCTGGCCGCTCCCGGTGACCCGGTCACGATCCCCGCGGGTGCGGACGACGTGGACTACGAGGGGGAGATCGCCCTCGTCATCGGCCGCGGCGGCCGCGACATCCCGCTCGCGGACGCCGCCGCCCACATCGGCGGGTACACGCTCATGGACGACGTGTCCGAGCGCACCTGGCAGGGCCGGTCGAGCCAGTGGACCCTCGGCAAGTGCGCCGACGGCTTCGCGCCGCTCGGACCGTGGCTCGTCACGCCCGACGACGTGCCCGACCCGCACGACCTCCGCCTCGAGGTCGTGCGCGACGGCCGCGTGACCGTCTCGCAGGGCACGGCCGACCTCGTCTTCCCCATGTCCGCGCTCGTGCACCACCTCAGCCAGGGCATGACCCTCGAGCCCGGCGACGTGATCTCCACCGGCAGCCCCCAGAAGCTGCCCGACGCGCTCGCCGCCCACCGCCCCCTCGCCGACGGGGACGCCGTCACCGTGCGCGTCGAGGGCATCGGATCCCTGACCACCGCCTTCCGGAAGGACCCCCGATGATCCTCGACCGCTTCCGACTCGACGGCCGCGTGGCCGCCGTCACCGGCACCAGCCGCGGCATCGGCCGCGGTGCCGCGCTCGCCCTCGCCGAGGCGGGCGCGGACATCGCCCTCATCGACCGCGGCGACGCCACCGAGACCGCCGAGCTCGTGCGGTCCCTCGGCCGCCGGGCCCACCCCATCCGCCGTGACCTGGCCACGGCCACGCCGGAGGAGCTCCGCTCGGCCGTCGACGAGGTCGTCACGGAGCTCGGGCGGATCGACGTGCTGGTGAACAACGCCGGGACCATCCGCCGCGCCCCCGCGGCCGAGCACACCGCGGCCGACTGGGACGAGGTGCTGCGGGTGAACCTCGACAGCGTCTTCCACCTCACGCAGGCGGCCGGGCGGATCATGCTCGCCCAGGGATCCGGCCGCATCATCACCGTCGCCTCGATGCTGTCGTTCCAGGGCGGCATCACCGTGCCCGGCTACACGGCCTCCAAGCACGCCGTCGCCGGGCTCACCAAGGCGTTCGCCAACGAGTGGGCGTCGTCCGGCGTGACGGTGAACGCGATCGCGCCCGGCTACCTCGCGACGGACAACACGGCCGCCCTGCGCGCCGACGTCGAGCGGGAGGCGTCCATCGTCGCCCGCATCCCCGCCGGCCGCTGGGGCGAGTCCGCGGACCTCCAGGGCGCCTTCGTCTTCCTCGCCTCCGACGCGTCGGCCTACGTCACGGGGACCGTCCTCCCCGTCGACGGCGGCTGGCTCGTCCGCTGAGCCCGACCCCGAGCCCGACCCTGCCCGACCACCGACCCCGACCCCGAACGCCCGACAGGAGCACCGACATGGAACAGCGCTACGCCAAGGACCCCACGCAGGTCCCCGGCATGACCACGGCCGACCTCCGGGAGGCCTTCCTCGTCCCCGACGTCTTCGTCGAGGGCGAGATCCGCCTCGTGTACACGCACCACGACCGCATCGTCCTCGGCGGCGCCGTGCCCGCGGGCGGCCGCCTCGAGCTGACGGGCTACCCGGAGATCCGGAGCGCGACCTTCCTCGAGCACCGCGAGCTCGGGATCGTCAACGTGGGCGGCACCGGCACGGTGACCGCGGACGGCGAGACGCACACGCTCGTCGCGGGCGCCTGCCTCTACCTCGGCCGGGGCGTCGAGGACATCGCGTTCGCGGACGCGGCCGCGGACGGCGACGCGGACGCCGAGGGCGCCCGGTTCTACCTCTTCTCCGCGCCCGCGCACACCGCGTACCCCACGGTGCTCGTCTCGCCCGGCGAGGGCACCGTCCGCGAGCTGGGCGAGCAGGCCACCAGCAACCGGCGGACCCTCAACCAGTACATCCACGAGGACGGGGTGCGCAGCTGCCAGATCGTCATGGGCGTCACCACCCTGCACGAGGGCTCGATGTGGAACAC
The DNA here is from genome assembly GCA_002150995.1 of Clavibacter michiganensis. Taxonomy (GTDB): domain Bacteria; phylum Actinomycetota; class Actinomycetes; order Actinomycetales; family Microbacteriaceae; genus Clavibacter; species Clavibacter michiganensis_K. The sequence goes on from MDHJ01000001.1 coordinate 338,716, forward strand.
CATGCCAGCGCACACGCACGACCGACGCACCGAGTGCTACCTCTACTTCGACCTGCCGGAGGACGCGCGCGTGATCCACCTCCTCGGCGAGCGCCAGGAGACGCGGCACCTGGTCGTCGGCGACCGTCAGGCGGTCATCTCGCCGAGCTGGTCGCTGCACTCCGGCGTCGGCACCGCCGCGTACTCGTTCGTGTGGGCGATGGCCGGCGAGAACCAGGCCTTCGACGACATGGACCCGGCCCCGGTCGCCGACCTGGCATGACCGCGGCGGGGGCGCTCCTCGCCATGGGCGAGACGATGGCCGTGCTGTACCCGGCTGCGGGCACCGTGACGGACGCCGCCGCGTTCCACGTGGACGCGGGCGGCGCCGAGTCGAACGTGCTCGCGCACGCGGCGGCCCTCGGGGTGCCGGCGCGCTGGCACAGCCGGCTGGGGGACGACGCGCTCGGCGCGCGAGTCCTCCGCCAGCTCGCCGCGCGGGGGATCGACGTGTCGAGCGTGGTCGTCGACCCGCGGCACCCGACCGGGCTCTACGTGAAGGACCCAGGGCGCGGCGTCGTCTACCACCGCCGGGGCTCCGCGGCCTCCCGCCTCGACGAGGCCGACGCCGACGCGGCGCCCTTCGACGGGGTGGCGCACCTGCACCTGACCGGGATCACCGCCGCGCTCTCCCCGGAGGCCGCCCGCTTCCTGCGCCGGTCCGTCGCCCGGGCGCGCGAGCGGGGGATCCCCGTGAGCCTCGACGTCAACCACCGGCCGGCGCTCTGGAGCGCGGGCGAGGCCGCCCCCGTGCTCGCCGACGTCGCGCGCCTCGCGGACGTGGTGCTCGTCGGCCGCGACGAGGCCGAGGGGCTGTGGGGAACGCGCACCGCGGAGGACGTGCGGGCCGCGTTCCCCGACGTCGCCGAGCTCGTCGTCAAGGACGCCGAGATCGGCTGCACCGCGTTCGCGGGCACCCGCACGGCCTTCGAGGCGTCGCACGAGGTGGTCGTGCGGGACGCCGTGGGCGCCGGCGACGCCTTCGCGGGCGGCTACCTGGTGGCCCGCATGCAGGGCGCCGACCTCGCCGTCCGCCTGCGGCGCGGGCACGACCGCGCCGCGCTCACCCTCGCCCACGCGGGCGACTCCGTCGACGAGAGGACACCGGCACCATGACCGGATCACCCACCCGCACCGCTCCCGACGCGGAGGCCGCGTCGCCGTTCGACGCCGTGTTCGCGGCGGCGCCGCTCATGGCCATCCTCCGCGGGATGGGCGTGGAGCGCTCGATCGCCCTCGCCACGACCGCCTGGGACCTCGGCATCGACTCCGTCGAGGTGCCGCTGCAGACGCCGGAGGACGAGGTCGCGCTCCGCGAGGTCGCCCGCCTCGGCGCCGCCCGCGGCAAGACCGTCGGGGCGGGCACGATCCTGCGCGTCGACCAGGTCGCGCGCGCCCGGACCGCCGGTGCGGGCTACCTCGTGTCGCCCGGTCTGGATCCGCGCGTCGTGGCCGCCGCCGCCGACGAGGGCCTGCCGTTCCTGCCGGGCGTCGCGACGCCCTCCGAGGTGCAGCTCGGCGTCGCGCTGGGGCTCACCTGGATGAAGGCGTTCCCCGCCACCTGGCTCGGATCCGCCTGGTTCCGCCACATGCGCGGCCCCTTCCCCGGGGTCCGCTTCGTCGCCACCGGCGGGCTCGACGCGCGGAACCTCCCCGAGTACCTCGACGCGGGCGTCCGCGTCGCCGCTGTCGGCTCGGCCCTCGAGGACCCGGCCCAACTCGACCTGATGGGGGAGCTGCTGGCGCGGACACGGGCGGGCTGAGCCGCCGGGTCCAGGCCGGGGTGAGGCGCCGGCGCTAGGCGGGGCAGGCGCGGAGGGCCCGGTCCGCCGCGTCGCGCTCGGCGGCGTCGATGCCGAGGTCGTACGCCGCGAGGACGGCGACGAAGCGCTCCACGTGCGCGCACGCCCGGGCGGGGTCGGCGGGCAGCCACTCCGCGGGGCCGGAGTCGCTCTTCGCCTGGTTCGTCGCCTCGGTGGCGGCCAGGAGGTTGAGCGGGTCGTTGGCGAACCGGAGTCGCTGGTCGTCCGACCACGACTCCGCGCCGTGCCGCCAGGCCCAGGCCAGCGCGACGACGTGGTCGATCTGCACGAGGCGCGAGGACTCCGGGCCCGAGACGAACCCGACGAGGGTGCCGTCGTACGGGTCCAGCAGCTGCCCGCCCGTGACCTTGCAGCCGCCCGTGCCCGGCCGGAGCACCGGATCGGCGAGGTCGCGCCCGAGGATGTCGTTGCGCGTGTCGCAGCCGTCCCGGTCGACGTCGAACCAGGGCTCGCCGAAGAGGTCGCGGTCGTAGCGGACGGCGGCCCGGTCGTCGTCCTCGCGGAGGGCCGACAGGACCCCGCGCGCCGCCGAGCCGGGGGCGGGATCGGGCGTGGCCGACGGCGGGGGCGGCGCCGTCGTGCGCGCGGGTGCCGTCGCGGGTGCGGACGGGATGGTCGTGCGCGTCGACGGCTCCGCGACGGGGAGCGCGGGCGAGGACGCGTCGTCGGGGCCGGCCGCGCCGCCGACGACCGCGGACACGACCACCGCGACGACGGACGCCGCGACGACCACCGCGGCCGCCGCGATCGCGACCCGGCGCCGGGCGCGGGACCTCGCACCCGGCGTGCCCGGCGCACCCGGCGTGCCCGGCGCACCCGGCGTGCCCGGCGCACCCGGCGTGCCCGGCGGACGCGGTGCCGGTCTCGGCGCACCCGACGCGCCGCCCGCGCGCGGCGGCGGCCCGGGCGGCGGGATCGGGACCCGTCGGGGGCGCGGAGGCGGGGGAGGCGGCGCGCTCACGCGCTCAGACGCCCGTGTCCGGGGCGTCCGTCGACAGCGGCGCGGTCGGCGCGGACCGGCGTCGGCCGTCCGCCTCCCACAGGCGGATGGCGGCCTTCGGCACCGGCCCGACGACGTCGACGCGCCAGGCCAGGTCCACGGCCGCGCCGGTGGCGGCCGTGACGGGGACGACGTGCAAGTCGGCGTCGCGGGATCCGGAGACGCGGTCGCGCAGGCGCTCCGGGATCACCAGGAACGAGGTCACCCGCTCGTGGTGGCGCTCCGGGAGCCGCAGGTCCGTCAGCGACGACACGCTGAGCGGCGTCATCGGGTCGGATGCGCGCGACAGCGACGTGAGCAGGAAGTCGTCCCACGGCACGTCCTCGGCGGTGGCGCGGCCGTGGTCGCCGGACCGGCGGAGGACGTCGAGCGGGTTGGACCCGACGGGCCGCACCTTCGGCCGCCCGGTCTCCTGCTCCTCTCGCTGCGACGCCCGCACGAGGTCCACCAGCCGCGGGGTCGCGACGCGGGTGAGGAGGGCCTCGTCGTCGAGCGCGCGCAGGAGCATCTGCCGGGTGTGGTTCGACGCGTGCGGCAGGTCCTCGTCGAGGGCGCGGAGGCTGAAGCCCTGGCGCGCCCCGTTGTCGGCCGCCATCTCCTGCACGAGCGCCTCGAACGCGTCATGCCGCCAGCCCTTCCGCAGCAGGTGCCCGGCCATGGAGCTGCGCATGCGGAGCGTGGAGGCGCTCTCGCTGTCGTCGATGGTGGCGATCTGGGTGGCGAACGGCATGGCGCCCCGGACCACGTCGAAGTGGTCGCGCTCGCTCCAGGCGGCGGGCACGTGCCAGGGCCGGTGGATGGCCGTGGACAGGAGCGTCACCCACTCGACCGCCTGCTTGTGCAGGGAGCGCAGCCGGGCCCCCTCCTCGCGGGCGCGCCGGGCGCGGGCGCCGAGCTGCCGCAGCTTCGCGCGCTCGACGTCGATGCGCCGCTCGAACGCCGACCAGCCCGCGTGGTAGCGCACGAGCGCCCCGAGCACGACCGCGACGACGACGGCGAGGAGCGCGGCGAGCGCCCACAGCACGATGCGCTGCCAGGTGCCGTACTGCGCGTCCGGATCCCGCTCGGCCGCGTCCGCGAGCCCGCGGAGGATCCCGAGTCCCAGGGCGCCGAGCACCGCGGCGACGATCACCGTGATGAGCACCGTGCGGTGGAACGTGCGTCGGAGGCGGAGGAGCGTCCCCGGCTCGAAGGGCGCGACGGCGCCGATCTCGCGGACGAGCCGGGCGACGAGCAGGTCGGCGCTGCGGCGCTCGTCGGCGAGGCGCCCGAGGAGGCGCCACACGAACGAGTGGCTCTGCGCGGCGGCCCACTCGTCGTACGAGTCGAGGGCAGCCGTGCGGGACTCGCGGGCCGCGCGGCGGCGCGCCTCCTCGGCGGCCGCGATCGCCGCCAGCCGGGCGGGGGATCCGCGCTCGGGCGTCGCGACGGGCGGAGCGGCCACGGCGGCCGGGTCCCCGTCGACGCCCCGGGCCGCGGCGGTCGCGCTGTCGTCGGCGGTCGCGCCGTCCGCGGCGGTCGCGTCGTCGCCGGCGGGCGGGCCGTCCCCGGCGGGATCGGATGCCGGATCCGTCTCCGGCACCAGCTCGGGCGGCAGGGAGTCGGCGGCGGCGACCCACGCGCCGAGGCGGGCGCGCGGGTCCTCCAGCGCCACGGCGTACCAGTCGATCGACGCGGGGAAGTCCGGCGGCACGTCGCGGTCGTCGGACAGCCACGGCTCGCCGGGCAGGGCGAGCACGTCCGACACGCGCCCGAACACGGGCACCTGGCCCTCCACCGGGGCGAAGCCCGCGGAGCTCAGATCCGCGCTGCCGTCGAGGGATCCGAACACCAGCTCGCGGAGGCCCGCCCAGAGCCGCGGGGTGGTCCGCACGCTCGCGAGGCCCGCGGGGGTCGACGCCTCGGCGCGCGCCGTCCGCTCGGCCTCGAGGAGGTGCCGGGACTGCTCGATGACCTGCCGGTCGCGGATGTCGAGGACCTCCGCGTACGACGGGCCCGACACCGCGGATCCGTCCTCCGTGTGCAGCGTCCGCGTGAGCGTCCGATGGGCGCGGGAGCTGATCCACCGCCAGGTCCACCACGGCATCTGGCCGAGCTTGGCGCCGGAGAAGATGAGGAAGCGCCATAGCGTCATCCAGAACCCGAAGCGGCGCCGGGGCGGATCCTGGGCCTCGGCGGGGGCGTCGAAGGCGAGCAGCCCGTCGTCCAGCGCCATGGCCCCGTCGACCATGCGGTCGACGTACGCGGTGATCTGCGACGGGTCGATGTACGCGGTCCCGCGCGGCGGCGGGCTGACGGACGGGTCGATGAGCAGGGAGCGCGGATCCGCGGCGCCCTGGAGGACGCCCGCCGCGATCCGCTGCCCGAGCGACTCGGTGAGGACCGCGTTGAGGAACACGCGGGACACGTAGACGCCGTCGCTGCCGGAGGTCTGCCGCTCCATCAGCTCGAAGCTGCCGTCGGGGACGCCCGCCCACAGGCCGGCGACGCTCGCGAGGTGCATGAGCGTGAAGCCGACGAAGCGCTCGTCGTCGCGCACGAAGGCGTCGCCCGACCAGGGGCTCGACCGGTCCTCGGGCGAGGCGACGACCACGATCCCCGTCTCGCTGCTCGCCCAGTCGACGCGCTGGCGCAGCTGGAACCCGCTGGGCGCGCACACGAGGGTGACGTTGCTGAGCGTGGTGGTCTGCTCCCGGATGTTCGCGGCCGGGCTCGGCAGCGGCATGGACAGGCGCACGTACGAGCGGACGAGGTCCGCGATCGCGTCCTGCGCCTCGTCCACCTCGCGCGACAGCGTGGCCGCGCGCAGCTTCACGAGCCGGAGGACGGCCAGCTGCTCCTCCGCGAGGGCCTCGAAGAGGTCGACGCTCACGGCGAGGGGCGCTAGGTCCTCCCCGGTGCCGAGCACGATGGCGTCGATCCGGGGCGGCCCCTGCGTGGAGTCGCCCACGTTCTCGGGCATCACGTACAGCGCGGGGGACAGCAGGCCCATCCCCGTCCAGCGCTCCGCGAGGGCGAGGATGTCCTCGCCCTGCGTGCCGCTCGGGAGCAGGACGACGCTGGCCTTGGCGTCGCGCCAGAAGGGGTCCGACACGTCAGACCCCGCTGTCCTCGGGGACGGTGGAGGACGTGGAGGAGATGAGCGAGCGCAGCTCCTCGACGAACCGGTCCCGCATCTCCCACGTGACGGGGTACGAGTACACGGAGACGAGGTCGGCCTGGTGGACGACCTTGCGCTCGAAGCCGTCGAGCTCGGCGCTCAGGTAGCGCTGCACGGCGTCCCGGCGCGACTCGAGGGTCCCGGCGGCGTCGCCGGCCCGGGCGGCGGCCGGCTGGTCGGCGCCCGCGTCGAGCGCGCCGTGGCGGATCCAGTCTCCGAGGGCGCGCGACGTGCCGCCCGACCCGCCGAGGGCCGCGAGCACCTGGTACGGGAGCAGGGGCTCGAGCGTGCCGGCGTTGTTGCTGAGCGCCATCGCGAGCGACAGCGACTCCAGCACCACGCCCGGGTAGTCGAGCGGCGGCACCTCCTCCTCGCCGCTGAGCAGCGGGTACGGGAAGTGCGCGACCGTGCGGCTGCGCGGATCCCACACCCCGAGCTTGGGGCCCTTCTCGCCGCGGTCGTCGTGCACCGACAGCCGGCCGAGGGTCTTGGCGACGTACCAGCCGCGGATCATCGCGGAGATGACCGACGGGTCGGCCGGGATGGACTCGCCGAGCAGGCGCGACCGCTTGAACTGCCAGAACGCGTCGCGGCTCGACGTGAGGTTGGACTGCTCGAGCCAGCCGCGCGTGATGGGCTCCATGACGGAGTCCATGACCACGGGCTCGTACGGGAACCCGGACATCGCGAACACCTCGATCGAGTCGACGCGCTGGTCCTTGAACCAGGAGTCGCTCGTCGCGTCGTCCCAGACGCCCATCTGCGCGAGGACGCCCTTCGTGACGGCGTGCATCTTCGTGCCCTCGCGGAAGGGGATGGAGCTGAAGACGAGGCTCGTGCTCTCGTTGACGGCCTTGTCGTGGACCGTGCGGAGGAGGGCGGGGTTCAGCTTCACGAGCGGCTCGGCGGCGCCGAGCGCCGACTGCAGCTGCTCCCGGAAGCGCTCGCGGCGGGGCGCGAACACGTCGGGGGCGAGGGCGTCCTCGTCGAAGAAGCTGCGGAGGTCCTCGCCGATGTAGGCGTTGAACGGGGTGCCGTCGCGCTTCATCCACTCGCGCGCGCGGGCGGCGTAGTGCTCGGGCTCGCTGGCGACCTCGAAGCGCGGGGTCTGGGCGGCGCGCGACAGGTCGGCCTCGGCCGTCACCTTCGGCTTCCAGGCGCGGGGGTTCTCGATGAGGGACCACGGCAGGGCGTCGCCCCGGTCCTCCTCGCCGAGGCGCGTGCCGACGAGCATGGTGCGGATCACCTCGAGCACCGCGTCCTGGTACTTCGCCCGGCCGTCCACGGAGGCGAGGACGAGCCGCTCGAACTCCTCCGGGTAGTCGCCGGCGTCGAGCAGCAGGCGCTCGTTGGGCGCCGGGTAGTACTTCCGGGGCACGGTCGCGTCGACGCGCGTGGGCCAGAACTCGTAGTCGTTCTCCCGGTCGTCCGCGGTCTTCCGGGCGCTGACCCGCTGCCGGAGCGCGATGAGGGAGCCCTGCAGGTGCGCGGCGAGCGGCACGAGCAGCGTGTCGCGGAGCTCGGTGAGGAGACCGGCGGCCGAGTGGCGCAGCCGCGCCTCCGACTCCCACTCCAGGCCCTGCTGCAGCCGGGACAGCGCCTGGCGGAACGCGTCGCTGTCGGGACGGATCGACTGCTGGTTGATGGAGGTCCGCAGGTCGTCGGCGACGTAGCTGCGGAGGCCCTCGGTCCACTCGCGGTTCTGCCGCGACTCGGCCTCGAGCCCGCCGATGGTGCTCTGCAGCGCACGCTCGAGGCGGCCCAGCATCGCCACGGCGACCGGGAGGCCCTGGCCCGCGACGTGCTCGCTCACGGTGGTGAGGATGTGGGCCGGCATGGTGCGGATCCACTCGTCGAGCCGGTGCTGGCGGGCGTCGCTGTCGCGCTGGAGCAGGCGCGGGCTGAGCGTGCCGTACGCGCTCATCAGGCGGTCGGTCCAGGTGCTGAGGTCGGCGCCGCCCGCGCGGTCGAGGGAGGCGGGGTCGTTGAGCTGCTCGTCGGCGCGGCGGTACAGCTCGCCCAGCAGCGCGTCGAGCTCGGCGCGGTCGCGGAGGGCGTCGGTGACGTCGTTGTGCGCCTCCGTCTCCTCGTTGAGGCGGAGGTCGCGCAGGAACCGCTGGTACTCGCTGTCGGCCGTGCGCTCCACGTGCTCGCGCTCGGTCATGCGCTCGAGCATCGGGTCGTCCTCGATGTGCGCCGTGAGCATGCGGTCGACGGCGGAGCGGGCGAGGCGCTCGGCGGCGTACTCGAGGAACCGCTCGCGACCGAGCGTGACGCGGCCGAAGCCGATGGAGGAGAACGGCGGGGAGTTCCGGCCCGAGGGGGAGCGGAGGCCCGTGGTGTCGGGCAGCACGTTCGCGGCGGAGCGGGCCTGCCAGTTGCCGGAGGAGTACTGCACCATGTCGGCCTGCACGCGCTCGTCGGTGATCCACGCGGTGAGGCTCGTCGCGACCGCGTTGTAGACGGCGGTCTGGTCCTCGAACGTCACCTTGCTGTTGCTGCGTCCCACGATGAAGGGGTACGCGGCGCCGACCCGGTCCATCGCCGACCCGTAGGAGGGGGCGACGCCCTGGGTGCGCAGGAGCTCGATGGTGGCGGGCGAGGGGGTGTCGGTCCAGTAGCCGTTCATCGTCTCCGCGATGGCCGCGAGCGCGTTGCCGGGCATGCCGGCCGTGACGCCGAGCTGGTCGAACACGTCGGGCGCGTAGAGGATGCTGAAGAACTCGTTCGCCCACTGGTACTGCTTCACGGTGGACTTCACGACCTCGATGACGTCGAGGAACTGGCCGGCGCCGGATCCGCCCGCGATGGACGAGATGGCGATGACCGTGGGGCTGGTGTCGCCGCCGTCGTCGCGCGCGCCGAGGTGCGCCCCGAGGGTCTGCAGCTCGGCGAGGGCGGTCGCGTCGTTGAGGCGGTTGATGGCGTTCCGCGCCGCGGCCGCGATGTCCTTCGTCGCGGCGAGCGCGACCGCCCGGCCGACCGCGCGGTACTGGCCGGCGCCCTTGGTCACGTCCACCCGCACGAACCGCGGGTCGGGGAGCTGGCGGCCGATGTCGGCGGCGAGCTCCCGGTTCGTGGAGTGCGCGTTCGTGATGGTGCCGTGGATGATCTCGTACGTCGCGGCCGTGCTGACGAGCCCGCGGTAGTCCTGGCGCGGGAGGAACGGCGCGGGGAACTCGGTGCCGTCCTGCACCGTGGGGGTGTCGAAGTGCAGGAACTGCCAGGCGGCCGGGATCCCGTCCTTCCAGCCGAGCTGCTGCAGCTTCAGCTCCAGCTGGTACTTGATGCCGCGGAGCGTCTTGCCGCCGGAGCCGCCGACGCCGATGAGGAGGAACGGCTTGAGCATGAGGTGTCGCTTTCGTCGGTGGTGCGGTGCGGGGGTGCGCGGCGGGGGTGCGGGAGGCCGGTCGGGTCAGCGCGAGCGCGGCGGGGGCGGCGGCGGGGTGCCGGGCGGCCGGTTGCCGGGGCCCCGGGCGGGCGGCGGCGGGGCGCCTCCGCCGGGCGGCGGCGGGGTGCGTCCAGGAGGCGGTGCGGAGGGTCCGGATGCGGGGCCGCGGCGGGGCGGCGGGGGCGGGGCGGACGGGCCGGACCCGGTCGCTCCCGGAGCGGGCGCGGTACCGGGAGCGGGCGGCGGCGTCGGCCGCGCGCCGTCCCGCGAGGCGGATCCGCGGGCGCCGGCCGTCGTCCCCGCGCCGTCCCCGCCGCGCGGGGTCCGGGCGGCGGCCGCGCGGCGCTCGGCCCGTCGCGCGCGGAGGGCGGTGACGGTCTCGTGCGCGGTCGGGGCGGCGTCCCGCTCGAGGTCGGCGATGCGGGTCGCGTACTGCCCGGCGTCCTCGGTCGTCACGTAGCGGTGGTAGATCACGGCGGTGCCGGCGACGGGCTCGCCGGGTCGGGACGCGTCGATCGCCGACTCCGTGGCCGTGATGGCCCAGAAGGCGTCGAGGGGGAGGGACGCGAAGCGGAGGGAGCCGTCGTCGCGACGGTCGCCGGTGCGCGCGGACCCGGATCCGGTGCGTCCCGCGAGGACGACGCGGCCGGGCGGCGGGCCCACCCGGAACGTCGGCGCCCGCAGCGGCCAGAGCGGCACGACCGCCTTCAGGCCGCCGAGCTCGGCGTCCTCGAGGCTGCGCGCCTCCGCCTCCCGGATGTTCCGGAACCGCTCGGCGACGCGGTCGGGCGCCTCCTCCACGGTCACGCCCGACTCGGAGATGCGCACCGGCACGACCGCGCGCTGGAACGAGCCCCGCATGGCGATGCGCGTCGTGACGAGGTTGAGCACCCACAGCGCGACGAGCGGGATCAGCACCCCCAGCAGGATGAGGGCGAGCGTCAGGCCCACCACCGCGCCCACGTTCACGGGGAAGGTCGAGCGGAACCCGACCGGCACGTCCTGCGGCACGGCGTCGCCCGCGCCCGAGGCCACGGACAGCGGGAGGGTCGCGGAGACGTCCGCGTCGGCGGGGGTGGGGTTCGCGGCGGTGACGGACAGCACGGTGCTGCCGCCCTGCGGCACCGTCACGCAGTCGTCGGCGGAGAGCGCGGTGCCGTCGGCGGCGGTGACCGTCCACGCGAAGGTGCCGGCGCGGTCGGCGTTGTCGCTCGTGATGGCGGGTTCGCCCGTGAGGCACACGGTGCCGTCGCCGCCCTCGGTCGGTCCCGTGATCGTCAGCTCGCCCGTCGCGAGGCCGTCGGCGCCCTCGAGGTCGGTGAGCCGCAGGGAACCGGCCGCGCTCGGGAACTGCCCGGGCAGGACGGTGCGGATGCGCTGCTGGGTGGTGACCGGGGCGAGCTGGACCGCGTGCGGCGAGGTGACGAGCGGATCCAGCGACGCGGTGACGAGGAGCTCCGACGCGCCCACGTCGTCGGGCAGCGGCAGCGTGACGGCCCCGGACGCCGCGTCGACCGCGGCGCCGTCGAGGGGCGCGGTCACGCCGTCGACCGTGTAGCTCCCCGAGAACGCGGCCGTCTCGAAGGCACGCAGGTCCGCCGGGCGGCCGTCGGCGCGCTCCACGCGCGCGGAGAGGGTCGCCTCGAGCGAGCCGTCGGCGCTCCGGGTCACCTCGTTGGCGTCGTCGAAGACGATGCGCAGGTCGCTGAAGAAGTACACGTCCTCGACGCCGTCGGCGGTCAGCCGCCACTGGCCGGCGAGGGCGGGATCGGCGGCGTCCACCTCCACCAGGCGGGCGCCCGACGACTGCCGCACGCTCACCCCGGCGGGGAGGTCCGCCTCGGTGACGGTGCCGAGGCCGGAGCCGGCCGGGGCCTCGAGGGACCAGCCGTCGTCGGCCACGACGATCTGCACGCGGGAGACGCCCGCGTCGATCCAGAAGGAGCCGTCCGCGGCGAGCGGCTGCGGGTAGCCGCCCGCGATCCGGCTTCCGAGCTGGAGGAACACGGCGGCGAGGGCGTCCGGGTCGGAGGCGTCGACGACGGCGCCGCGCACGGCCCCTCGGGCGCCTCGGGCGGGCCGCACGCCACGGTCGACCCCTGGTACGGGCCGGATCCCTCCACGAGCGGGTACATCACCGCCGCCTGGTCCCGCGCGGCCCCGTCGGCGAGGAGGGTGCCGATCACGACGACGCCCGACTGGCGGAGCGCGGCGAGGAGGCCGTAGCCCTGGGGTGCGGCGCCCGAGGAGATGGGCCGTCCGCAGAGCGCGTTCACGGCGTCGGCGGTGGCGGACGCGTTCCCGAGGTCGATCCGGCCGTCCGTCATCCACAGCACCAGCTGGCACGCGGATCCCGCGCTCGGCTGGTCCTGCAGCTGCGCCTGCACGCCCTGCAGCGCCGCGAGCCAGTCGGTGTCGCCCGTGGGGCGCTTGTCGCGGATGGTCTGGCGGAGCCGGTCGGGGCTGCCGTCGTCGTACGCGGTCCAGCCGACGGCCGGCTGGAAGGCGGAGCTGAAGAACGCGGCGCCCCAGTTGACCGTGAGGTCGTCGCCGAGCGCCCCCAGCTCGGCCAGGCTCCCGCCGAGGATGTCGGCGCGGGCGACGTCCGGGTCGGAGCCCCGCCCGGTCGCGCCGCCGGAGCTGAGCGAGCCCGAGTTGTCGACCAGGTAGTAGACGTTCAGGACGTCCGAGGAGGCGAGGCACGTGCGGAGGTCGTCGATGGCGCCGCGCCCGGTGTCGGAGAGCCCGGTGGCGCTCCCGCCGGCGGTGGCCTGCACCGCAGCCGTGGCGGCGGCGGTCCCCCGGGCCATCGCCCCGGCCGTCTCCGTGGCGGAGGCGGCGGCGCCGGCGGCGAGGCCGCCCAGCGCGAGCGCCGCCGCGAGGGCGCCCGCGGCGAGGCGGCGGATCACGACAGCCCCCACCACGCGGAGAGCGTCACGCTCAGGTTGACGGTGTGCCAGATGCCGAGCACGAGGCCGACCGCGATGAGGAGGCGCAGCTGCGTCGTGTAGTCGGGCCGGGGCGCGAAGTTGCGGTCGTCGCGCAGCCGGCGTCGCTGGCCGACGACGTCGAGGCCGTAGGCGACGACGAGCAGGAGCGGGGTCGCGACGTAGCCCAGCAGCGGGATCCACCAGGCGCCCTCCTGCACGATCGGCAGGGCGACCGGGCCGAACGTCACCGGCACGCTCGCGAGGAGAGCTGCACCGACGGCGAGGGCGAGGCTGACGACGAGGAGCGCGTACCCGGCGATGAGGGGGACGGGGTCGGCCGTGCCCCGCCGGAGGCGGGTCGTCGACGGTCGAACGGCCATCGTCCTGCCTCTCGTGGTCGCCGCGGTCCTGTCGGGGAACGCGCGACAGCGTTTCCAGTATGGGAGGAATCCGGGTCCGGGCCCAAACGGTCGAGGGACGCGGACCGGCCGCATCCGCGGGGAGCGGATGCGGCCGGTCGATGCGGAGCGTCGGAGGAGGGTGCGCGGGAGCGGGGTGCGCGGGAGCCGCGCGGCTCAGACCGCCGCGAGCCCCAGCGCCGCGAGGGCGCCGAACGCGACGCCCCACACGACGATCGCGATCGTCTCCCACAGGAGCACCGCGCGGGGGCGGGCGCCGAAGGAGACCATGGCGGCCGACGTGAAGTGCGTCGGCAGCAGGATCGGCCCGAGGAGGCTGACGCCCGGCACGCCGTAGCGGTCGAAGGTGCGCCGCACCTTCGCGCGGCGGGGCGTCTCCTCCTTCGTGCTGTCGCGCGTGAGGCGGGTGCGGGTCCGCGAGGCGACGAGCACGATGAGCGCGACCACGGCGGCGTTCCCGACCACGGCCGCGAGCACCGCGACCACGACGTGCTGGCCGCTGAGCACGCCCAGCACCGCCGCGAGCTCGACCTCGAGGAACGGGATCATCGCGGTCACCATGACCCGAACCACCGGAGCACCTCGGGGAGGCCGGCCGTGAAGTCCTGCAGCGCCTCGATCATCCCTTCAGCGCCTCCTTCAGCTTCACGCGCGATCCGGTGCGGAGGAGCGAGTTGCTGTAGATGCGGGACCCGAGGGCGACCACCACCAGGGTCGTGGCGATGAGGACGACGAGCGACAGGATCGGCTCCCACCACTGCGCCTCGCCGAGGAACAGGCGCATCGGCATGCCCACCGGCGCCGAGAACGGCACGTACGACATGACCGTCATCACCACGGGGTTGTCGTTGAAGAAGATGACCGCGAAGTACGGGATCATCACGAGGTAGGTGACGGGGGCCGTGACGGCGCCCACGTCCTCCTGGCGGGACACGAGCGATGCGGCGGCCGCGAACAGCGACGCGAGCAGCACGAACCCGAACAGGAAGAACACGACGAACCACAGCACGGCGGGGCCGACGAGCGCGAGGAGCGCCGTCTGGTCGGTCACGAGGAGGCCGACGCCCGTCATCAGGGCGATGAGCGCGATCTGCGTGAACGCGAGGATGCTGTTGCCGAGCACCTTGCCCGCCAGCAGCGCCCGCACGGGGATGGTCGACATGAGCAGCTCCACCACGCGGGTCTGCTTCTCCTCCACGACGCTCTGGGCGATGATCTGCCCGAACGTGAGCGCCGAGATGAAGAACACGAGCCCGAACGCGATGGCCACCAGGTACGCGATGGCGGGGTTGGTGGTCGGCTCGTCGAGGAGCTCGACCCGCGGGGTCTCGGTGAGGGCGCTGACGACGCCGTCGGGGGCGGACTCGTCCCCGATCACGAGCACGCCCGCGTCGTCGGCCGCCTGGTCGTCGGGGACGACCGCGGCCTCCACGTCGCCGTCGCGCACCATGCCCCGCGCGTCCTCGACGCTGTCGGCGGGCACGCCCTCGAGCGACGGGGCGGCGGACACGGCCTGCTGGGCGGTGCCGACCACCGCGACGCGCGTCCGGTCCTCGTCCCCGCCGGCGTTGGCGACGAGGAAGCCGCTGACGACGATGGAGACGAGGATCCCGAGGAGCAGGATCGCCGTGCTGATGAGGAACGACTTGCTGCGCAGGCGCATCCGCACCTCGCGGCCCGTCACGAGCATCGTGGACTGGCTGAAGGACGGGACGGCGCTCCGGCCGGTCGTGCGTGCGGTGCTCACTGCACCACCTCCTGGAAGATCTCGCTGAGGGTCGGACGCCGGCGGGAGAAGCCCGTGACGGATCCGCGGGACACGGCCTCGGCGAGCACCCGCTGGCGGGCGTCGTCGTCGGCCTCGAAGAGCACGTAGCCGCCGTCGAACTCGACGACCTCGACGCCGGGCACGTCGCGCACCCAGCCGCCGTCGCCGTCGATGACGAGCTCCGTGAGGGGGCGGCTGTGCTGGTCGCGCAGCTCCTCGCGGTCGCCCGACGCGCGGATCCGGCCCTCGGCGATGACGACCACGTCGTCGCAGAGGCGCTCCACGATGTCGAGCTGGTGCGAGCTGAAGAGCACGGGCACGCCCTGCGCGGCCCGCTCGGTGAGGACGCCGAGCACCGTCTCGACGGCGATCGGGTCGAGTCCGGAGAACGGCTCGTCGAGCACCAGCACCTCGGGGTCGTGCACCAGGCTCGCGGCGATCTGCGCGCGCTGCTGGTTGCCGAGGGAGAGCGACTCGATCGCGTCGTTCCGGCGCTCGCCGAGGCTGAGCCGGTCGAGCAGGCGATCGGTGCTGGCGGTCGCGTCGGCGGCGCTCATGCCGTGCAGGCGGCCGAGGTACACGATCTGCTCCTGCAGCTTCATCTTCGGGTACAGCCCGCGCTCCTCCGGCATGTAGCCGAAGGTGCGGCGGCTCGTGGTGCCGAGGTCGCGGCCGTCCAGCGACACGGTGCCGGAGTCGGCGGTGAGCACGCCGAGCATGATGCGCATGGTGGTGGTCTTGCCGGCGCCGTTGCCGCCGACGAACCCGGTCAGCCTCCCCGGCTTCACGGTGAAGGACACGTCGTCGAGGACGCGGCGGTCCCCGAACGATCGTGTGACGTTGTGGACTTCGAGCACGGAGGGCCTCCTCGGTGGGCGTGGGTGATCCGTGCTGCTCACGCTAGGAGGGGAGGGGCGCCGGGCGAGTCCGCCGTCCGGGGGAACCCCGTGGGGGACGCGCCGGGCGGCTCCTCGGGGCCGTCCTCCCCAGGACGACGGCGACGCAGCCGCGCGCGGTGGGCTCGCGGCGACACGGATCCGGCGGTCGAACGGGGCATCCTCCGGGCATGACGACGACCAGGCCCCTCCCCGACGACTACGGAGAGGTGCTCGCGGAGCTGTCGGCGCATGTGCGGAGGGCGCGAGGCCGGACGCAGCTCCGGGCCAACGTGGAGCTCGTCCAGCTCTACCACGCGATCGGCCGCACCCTGCTCGCGCGGCAGCGGACGGACGCCTGGGGATCGGGTGTCCTCGACCGCGTCGCGCAGAACCTCCGGGCGGAGTTCCCGAGCATGACGGGGCTCTCGCGCACGAACCTCAAGTACATGCGCGCTTTCGCTCGCGCCTGGCCGCACGGTGAGGCGGGGCCAGAAGGTCAACGCGCTGTTGACCTTCTGCCGTGGGGTCACATCACGGTCCTGCTCGGCAAGCTCCCGGACGGGGAGGCACGCGACCGGTACGCGGCCGTCGCCGTGGCACAGGGGTGGTCTCGGAACGTGCTCGTGAACCGGATCATGAGCCGGTCCCTCGAGCGCACGGGAGCACCTCCATGCAACTTCGACGCGCACCTGGCGCCCGAGGACTCCGATCTCGCACGTGAGCTCGGACGCGACCCCTATGTCTTCGACTTCCTGGAGGTCGGTGGGACGCTCAGCGAGCGTGCCATGGAGCAGGCTCTGATCGACCGCCTCGCGGACACCCTGCGTGAGCTCGGCTCGGGTTTCGCCTTCGTCGGCCGCCAGGTGCGCTTCACGGTCGACGACGCGGACGCGATCGTCGACCTGCTGTTCTTCCACGTCGAGCAGCTGCGGTACGTGGTGGTCGAGCTGAAGGTCGGAGCGTTCGAACCGGCGTTCACCGGACAGCTCGGCTTCTACGTCGCCGTGGTCGACGACCGGCTCCGAAGGTCCGGACACCGGCCGACGGTGGGCATCCTCATCTGCGCGGGCCGCGGAGAGCAGGCCGTCCGCTATGCGCTCCGGT
Organism: Clavibacter michiganensis; assembly: GCA_002150995.1. Classification (GTDB taxonomy): domain Bacteria; phylum Actinomycetota; class Actinomycetes; order Actinomycetales; family Microbacteriaceae; genus Clavibacter; species Clavibacter michiganensis_K. Next base: position 355,228 of record MDHJ01000001.1, read on the forward strand.
CGGCAGGATCTCCGATGGCGGTGTCGACCTACACCTACGGATCGTTGCCCGAGGACGAGCGGGACGCGCTGCCCGCGGAGGAGCGGATCATCGCCGCGGTGCGCTCCGCCCGGACGAGGGAGTCGGACGGGCGACTCGACGATTGAGACGCGGAGGTCGGCTCCGCCTAGGCGACCGCCTACGCGCGGGCGATCCTCCCGGGATGCCGCCGGCCGGTCGCTCCGCCCCCGTGCCGCACCGGCTGCGCGAGCAGGGGTACACGCTGGGAGCCGCTGCCGCCGCCTTCTCCATCTCGTACCAGCGCGCCCAGCAGCTCGCCGCGGAGGCGGGCGGCGGAGGCCGCCGCATCGCCTCCTAGCGAGGGATCCGACACGACCCCTCCTGTGACGGGGCCCGTGGTGCGGGCGATCGGGGCTGGGTGGGCGGGGCATGCGGCGCCGCGTTCGTCGACTCGGCCTCGGCGCCCGCCTACGAGTAGGCGGCGGCGCCCGGGCCCGTGACGCCCGGCCGCACCGCGAACAGCATCCCCGCGCGCGGGTGGCGCTCCGAGTCCTCCGCCGAGTAGCCCTCCTGGGAGGTCGTGATCACGAGCACGTCGCGGTCGGGACCGACGAAGGCGCAGCTGGAGACCTGGGGTGCGTCCACGCGCACCGATCCGACGTGCTCGCCGGTCGGGGAGTAGCGGCGCACCTCGCCGCCGCCCCAGAGTGCGACCCACAGGAAGCCCTCGTCGTCGACGCACATGCCGTCCGGGTGGCCGTCGGCGGGGTCGATCTCGACCACCACCTCGGGATCCGCGAGGCCGCCCTCGTCGGTCACGCGGAAGCGGCGCACCTGCTGCGTGGTGGTGTCGATGTAGAGCATCTGCGACCCGTCGGCCGAGAAGGCCGTGCCGTTCGAGATGGTGACGCCCTCGAGCACGGTCGTCGCGACGCCCCGGTCGAGGAGGTACAGCGCGCCCGCGCCGGGCGTCTTGTCGAAGGCCATGGACCCGGCCCAGAGGCGGCCGCGCGGATCCACCTCGCCGTCGTTCATGCGGCGGCGGATGCCATCGGCCGGGAGGACGTCCGCCATCGGGATCAGCTCGCCGTCCGCCGCGAGGCGGACGAAGCCGTCGCGAGCTGCGAGCACGTGGCCGCCGTCCGCGTGCCGGACGACCGCTCCCAGGGGGCCGCCGACCTGCGTCTCCGTGACCGGACCCACCGTGAGGGAGACCGGATCGAGCGCGGCCTCGCGCAGGATCCCGAGGTACTGGTCCGCCCACAGCAGCGTCCCGCGCGCCGGATCCCAGAGCGGCGCCTCCGCATGCTCGGAGCGGACGGCATCGAGCGGCTGCGCCTCCCAGACGGTGACGGTCATCGGGTGCCGCCCGCGGCCGGGCCGGGCGTGCCGGTCGCGACGCCCTCGCGCGGCCCGCGCACGGGTGCCCCCTCGCCCTCGTAGGCGCGCTGCGGCATCTGCGTGGCGAGCTTGCCGCCGCTCACGTCCACGAGGGTGCCCGTGATGTAGCCGGCCCGGTCGCTCGCGAGGAACACCAGCAGGTCGGCCACGTCGTCGGGCCGCTCCCACCGGCGGATGCTGAGGGTGTCGAGCAGGCGGTCCTGCGCGGGCTCCGGCATCTCGGCGAAGCCGTTCATGGCCGTCGGGATCATGCCGGGCGCGTACGCGTTGACGGTGATGCCCCACGGCCCCAGCTCGCTCGCGAGCACGCGCGTGAACTGCACGACCGCGGCCTTCGACGCGCCGTACGCGGCCGCGCCGACGCTCGGGACGACGGCCGCGAACGACGCCGCGTTGATGATGCGCCCGCCTCCCGCCGCCTTCATGGCCGGGATGACGGCCTGCGAGAGCAGGAACACCCCGCCCACGTTCACGTCGAACGCGGCCTGCCAGCGCGCCGGCTCCAGCGTCTCGACCCGCCCCTCGACGTTGATGCCCGCGTTGTTGACGAGCACGTCGATGCGGCCCGCGGCCTCGAGCACCTCGGCGACCGCCGCCTGCACGGATGCCGGGTCGGTGACGTCGGCGACGATCCCCGTGAGCCCGTCGGGGAGCTCGCCCCCGAAGCGGAGGTCGAGGCCGAAGACCCGGCACCCCTCGGCCAGGAAGCGCTCCGCGAGCGCGCGGCCGATGCCCTGCGCGGCACCGGAGACGACGACGACCCTGTCGTGGAGGTCGATGAGCATGCGTGTTCCCCACAGTCCTAATAGCGTTTCCCTCAACGTAGGGGAGACCGCCATGTCCGGAGCACGGATGAACGACCAGCACGACCACCGCGACGTCGATGCATCGGGGGAGGGGGCGGGCGGCCCGCGGACCCTGTGGGTGAGCGGCGCGGGATCCGGCGTCGGCCGCGCCACCGCCGTCGCCGCGGCCCGCGACGGCTGGCACCTGGTGCTCTCGGGCCGCCGCCTCGAAGCGCTCGAGGAGACGCGGGCGCTCGTCGACGACCTCGGGTCCACCGCGGTCGTCGCCCCGCTCGACGTCACCGACGACGCCGCGCTCGCTGCCGTGGTCGCGGGCCTCGACCGGCTCGACGGCGTCGTCGTGGCGGCCGGCCTCAACGCCCCGCGCCGGTCGTGGGCCGACCAGGACCTCGTCGACTTCGACCGCATCGTCGCGACCAACCTCACCGGACCCGCGCACCAGGTCGCCGCCGCGCTGCCGCTCCTGCGCGCGTCCGGCGGCACGGTCGTGCTCGTCTCCTCGTACGCAGCGTGGACGCACTCCCCGGGCGCCGGGGTCGCCTACAGCGCCTCGAAGACGGCGCTCTCGACCCTCGTGCGCGACCTCAACGGGCAGGAGGCGGGCGCGGGGATCCGGGCCACGCACCTCTGCCCGGGCACCATCGACAGCGACTTCCTGGCGCTCCGCCCCACGGTGCCGGACGCCGCCGAGCGCGCCGCGATGCTCGCGCCCGACGACGTGGCCCGCGCGGCGATGTTCGTGCTCGCGTCGCCGCCGCACGTGCGGATCGACGAGCTGGTGCTCTCCCCGATGTCGCAGCGCGGCGGCTTCTGAGCGGCACCGGCACGCCGGATCCGCCCTCCCCCTAGTCGATCGTCTGGGAAGGGAGTTGAGTGGTCCTCCGTCACGCCGAGGTGACCCACAGGAGGCACAGCATGAGCACGAGCGAGCGCACGCGCACCGACGGGGACGCCATGCGGCGCGGTCTCCTCTCCTTCATGGCGGCCCCGCCGCCCGCACCGAGGCTGGATGACGCCACCGTCGCGCGGCGCTACCCGCGGCTCCGCCTGCAGGTGTTCATGGGCATCTTCATCGGCTACGCGGCCTACTACCTCATCCGCAACAACGTGCCCCTGGTGGCGACGATCCTCCGCGACGAGAACGGCTTCAGCGCCCTCGGCCTCGGGATCCTCACCAACGGCGTGCTGCTCGCGTACGGCTTCAGCAAGTTCCTGAGCGCCATCGTCAGCGACCGCAGCAGCGCCCGCTGGTTCCTGCCCATCGGCCTGCTGCTGTCCGCGCTCGCGAACCTGGTGGTCGCGTTCGTGCCCGCCGTCGGGGCGTCGGTGGCGCTCTTCGCCGTCGTCATGATCGTGAACGGCTTCTTCCAGGGGATGGGCTGGCCGCCGTCCGGCCGCACCCTGGTGCACTGGTTCTCCACCTCGGAGCGCGGCGGGAAGACCGCCATCTGGAACGTCGCCCACAACGTCGGCGGCGCCGGCGCGGGCGGCCTCGCGGGACTCGCGATCGCGACCTTCGGCACCTGGCAGAGCGCGTTCTGGTTCCCGGCGCTCGTCTGCATCGTCATCGCGCTGATCGCCTTCGTGCTCCTCCGCGACACCCCGAGTCCGAGGGCCTGCCGCCCATCGAGGAGCACCGCCACGACCCCGCGCCCGTCGAGACCGACGCGGCCGACGAGGGCGCGTCGACCTGGTCGACCATCCGCCGCTACGTCATCGGCAACCGCACCATGGTGAACCTCGCGCTCGCCAACGTCTTCGTCTACACGCTCCGCTACGGCGTGCTCGTCTGGGCGCCGATCTACCTGGCCGACGTGCGCGGCGCCAGCCTCGGCGAGGGCATCGCCGGGTTCTCGCTGTTCGAGCTCGCGGGCATCCCCGGCACGCTGCTCTGCGGATACATCAGCGACAAGGTGTTCCGGGGGCGGCGCTCGCCCACGGGGATCCTCTTCATGGCCGCGGTCGGCGTGGCCGTCGCCATCTACTGGCTCTCGCCCGCCGACGGCCCGCTCTGGGTCTCGCTCGCGGCCCTCGTGCTCATCGGCGGCCTCATCTACGGCCCGGTCATGCTCATCGGCCTGCAGGCGCTGGACCTCAGCCCCCGCAGGGTCGCCGGCACCGCGGCCGGGTTCACGGGCCTGTTCGGCTACGTGCTCGGCGCGACGCTCGCCTCCACGGGCATCGGCGCGTCCGTGCACGCGTTCGGCTGGGACGTCACCTTCGTCCTGATCCTCGTGTGCGTGGCCCTCGCCATCGTCCTGCTGGCGATCGTCGGCAAGGACGAGTCGGCGCTGCGCCGCCGCCGCGAGGAGCGCGGGGACATCGCGGCCCGCTGAGGCCGCTGACGCCCGGTCGTCCGCCGGCCCGCCCGCCCGCTCGTCGGGCGGGCCGGCGTGTCAGTCGCCCCCGCCGCCACCGCCTCCGTCGGATCCACCGCCCCCGTCGGACCCGCCGCCGCCGGATCCGCCGTCCGACCCGCCGCCGCCGGATCCGCCGTCCGTCGGCCCGCCGTCCATCGGCCCGTGGTCCGTCGCAGGATCGGCGTGGCGTCCGTCGCGGTCTCCGGAGGGGGACCCGTCGGAGGTCGAGACGGCCGCGGCTCCGCCACCGTCGGCGGCAGCCGGATGACGGGATCGGCCGGTCGACCGGGTGGAGCCGGAGCCGGAGCCGGAGCCGGATCGCGCGCCGCGCCCGCGGAGGGGCAGCACGCCGAGGCCGAGGATCACGACGATGACCGCGACGATGATGACGGCGGAGGCGTCCATCAGCTCGCGCCCGGCACCACGATGCCGCGCTCGTAGGCGAACACGACGGCCTGCACGCGGTCGCGCACGCCGAGCTTGAGCAGGAGGCGCGAGACGTGCGTCTTCACGGTGGCCTCCCCGAGGTAGAGCCGCTCGGCGATCTCCGCGTTGGCGAGGCCCTCGGCGAGGAGGCGGAGCACCTCCAGCTCGCGGTCGGTGAGGGTCGCCACGCGCGGGTCCGTGGGGATCACCGGCGCGGCCGACGGCGCGGCGTCTCCGGGGGCGTCGGCGCCGGATCCGCGGCCGAACCGCTCGATCACCCGGCGCGTGACGTCGGGGGAGAGCAGCGCGTCGCCGCGCGCGATCACGTGCACGGCCTCCACGAGCGACTCCGGCGACGCGCTCTTCAGCACGAACCCGCTCGCGCCCGCGTCGAGCGCGGTGAAGAGGTAGTCCTCGCGGTCGAAGGTGGTGAGCATGAGGACCCCGGCGGTGATCGCGGGGTCCTGCACGATGCGGCGCGTGGCCTCGAGCCCGTCGACGCGGGGCATCTGCACGTCCATGCAGATGACGTCCGGACGGAGCTCCCCGGCGAGGCGCACGCCCTCCTCGCCGTCGGCCGCCTCGCCGACCACCTCGATGCCGTCCTCGCTCTCGAGGATCACGCGGAAGCCCGCGCGCACGAGCGCCTGGTCGTCGACCAGCAGGACGCGGACGGGGGCGACGGTCTCGGCGGTCATGCGCGGCTCTCCTCGGGTACGGGGACGGGGACGGGGACGGGGTCGGGTGCGGGTGCGGGTGCGGGCACGGGCGCGGGCTCGCCGCCGCGGATGCGGGCCGCGTCGGCAGGCTCGCGCGCACCAGGTAGCCGCCGCGGGCCTTCGGGCCGATCTCGATGGATCCGCCGACCGCGGCCACGCGCTCCCGCATGCCGCGCTGCCCGAGTCCGCCCGGACCCTTCCGTGCGGGCGCGGCGGCGCTCGACGTCGCGGCGCCCGCGGGCCCCGCATCGCTCACCTCCACCTCGACGCGGTCGGCGAGGTACCGCAGGCGCAGGTCCACGCGCGCCCCCGTGCCCGCGTGCTTCCGCACGTTCGTGAGCGACTCCTGCGCGACCCGGTAGACGATGAGGTCCACGGTCGGGGCCAGCGCCCGGGGCGTGCCGATGGTGTCGTACGCGACGCGCAGGCCGGCGCCGCACGCGTCCGCGACGAGGTCGTGCAGCTGGTCCACGCCGCGGGTCGACGCGGTCCGCGTCTGGTCGCCGTCCACGCCGCCGTCGCCCGACCCGGTTCCGTCCTCCTCCTGGCGGAGCGCGACGAGCATCCGGTGCAGCTCCTCGATGGCGCTGCGCGCGTTGTCCTCGACGATGCCGAGCGATGCGGCGGCCGTGTCGGCGTCCCGCGCGAGGACGCGCCGGGCCGCGCCCGCATGCACCCCCATGACGGAGACGTGGTGCGCGACGACGTCGTGCAGCTCACGGGCGATGCGCACGCGCTCGAGCGTGACCGCCTGCTCGGCGACGCGCTCCCGCTCGCGGGCCAGCTCCTCGGTGCGCGTCTCGAGCGCGCACCGGTCGCGCGCGGAGGCCCACGCGCGGTCGCCGAAGTACCAGGCGCCGCCGAAGTAGAGGAGGTTCGTGATGATCGAGACGAGCCCGGCCGCGACCGGCGCGGGCACCCACGCGTCGTCCGGTGCGGACGCGAAGCTGGAGCCCGAGAGCGAGAAGTACCCGGACGTCTGCAGCAGCGCCGCGAAGAGCCAGGCGAACATGCCGACCACGACGATCCCGCGCACGACGTTGGCGCGCAGCCGGTTCCGCCCCCACGCGCCGAGCGAGTACATGGCGATGAACATCGCGATGTTGGAGAAGAGCACCTCGGGCACGAACTGGTAGGCCCCGACGATGAAGGTCGCGCCGACCACCAGGGTCACGGCCTCCGGCTGCAGGCGGCGGAAGGCGAGCGTGCCGGTCATGAGCAGGATCCACGCGCCGATGACCCACAGCGGCGGGCGCGACGGGTACATGCCGATCGCGTAGTAGAGCATGCAGCTCCCCGTGGTGCACACGAGCATCACGAGGGCGAGCATCAGGTCGAAGCGGAGGCCGGCGCGGTCGGGGCGCGGGCGCACCCAGAAGCGGTCGACGCTGTCGGGGGCGGATGCGGCGCTCATCCGCCCACGGTATCGACGCGGTCGGGCACGCCGCATCCGTCGGATGACGGAACGGGTGCGGCGGCAGCGCGTCAGCCCGCCGCGGGATCGGGTGCGGGGTAGCGGAACTGCATCCCGATGGCGCCGATGCTCCCCGTCCACACCATGTCGGCTCCGCGCCGGTCGAGGGGCGGACCGAGGGGGTCGATGGAGTCGGCCAGGCCGAGCTCGGCGATCCAGTCCTCGATGATCTCCTGCCGGCTGTCGCGCGTGTACGCGTCGGCCGAGCCGATGAAGTGGACGAAGTCGGCGTCGCCGAGCCGCCATGCCAAGGGGCGCAGGCCGCGACGGCCGCCCTCCTCGTTCCAGGCGACGGCGATGAGGAGCTCGATGTCCTCCCGGCGGAGGAAGCGCGGTCTCGGAGGATGCGGTGCGTCGGGCATGGACGTCTTCTCGATCGTCGTGCGGCAGTGATCAGGCACGTTCACGTGAGGGCGTTGCGGGACGGGCCACCGAGTCCGAGCCCGGCGTGCTCGCGAACGCCTACCGGGCCCAGCTCACATCCGTCGGCTCGGGTACGACGGCTGCTGTGTTCGCGACCACGGCTCCGGCTGATGCGCTCCGGCGGCGTGGGACGACGTCCCCAGCATCGGGTAATGACTCGGGACTGATCGAACCATAGGCCGGATCCGCGCCGGGCGCCATGGCCGGCGGTGAAGTGGGGTGCACCTGCCGCCGGTGACGGGAGGCTGTGGCCGGACACGAGGATAGGCCGCATAGGTCAACCGGTGGCAGACTGGCGGCTCGGGCGCATCCGCCCGACCGTCTCCCCCGCACCGTCGCGGATCCCTCCTCCGCGTGCCGTCCGCCCGCCGCGAGGCGCCCGACCCCGTCCCGCGCCCTCGTCGCCCGCTCCTGCGCCCGCCGGCCGGATCCGCTCGCACCACCGCCGACGCCCGCGTCGGCATGAGAGGACCCCATGTCCGACACCACCGCATCCGCCCGCCCGGCGTCGGGCGGCGCCGACGCGTCCGCCGCGCCCGGCTCCGGCCGGCCCGCCGCCCCCGTCGTCTCGCGTCGCGCCTGGCAGGCGCTCATCGTGCTGCTCGCCGGCATGTTCATCGCGCTGCTCGACACCACCATCGTGAACGTGGCGCTGCCCACGATCCGCACGAGCCTCGACGCCTCCGAGTCGACCCTGAGCTGGATCATCTCCGGCTACGCGCTCGCGTTCGGCCTGGCGCTCATCCCCGCGGGACGCCTCGGCGACCGCTTCGGGCACAAGTGGGTGTTCGTGACCGGCATCGCGCTGTTCACGCTCGCGAGCCTCGCGTGCGGCGTGGCGCAGGACGACCTCCAGCTCGTGATCTCCCGCGTGGTGCAGGGACTCGCGGGCGGCCTGTTCGTGCCGGCGGTGACCGCCTTCATCCAGCTGCTGTTCCCGCCGCAGGTGCGCGGCAAGGCGTTCGCCATCATGGGCGCCGTCATCGGCGTCTCGTCGGCGCTCGGCCCGATCGTGGGCGGCCTCATCATCCAGGCGGCGGGGGAGGAGTCGGGCTGGCGCCTGGTCTTCTTCGTGAACCTGCCCGTCGGCCTCGCCACCGTCGTCGCCGCGGTCTTCCTGCTCCCCAGCCGCCGCGTGGCGGAGGAGGTCGCGGGCGACGTGCGCGCGCAGTCCGGCCAGCGGTCCGGCGCGCAGGCGGCCGGCGCCCCGGCCCCCGCGCAGCCGGCGGCCTCGGGCGTCGACATCGTCGGCATCCTGCTCGTGAGCGCCGGCCTCGTGGCCCTGCTCGTGCCCCTGATCGACGGCCAGGACCAGGGCTGGCCGCTCTGGACCTACCTCTCCCTCGCGGGCGGCGTCGTGCTCCTCGCCCTCTTCGGCGCCTGGGAGGTCGCGCAGACGAAGCGCTCGAAGAGCGTCCTCGTGCCGCCGCACCTGTTCACGCACCCCGCCTTCACGGGCGGCGTGATCCTCGCGATGGTCTACTTCGCGGCCTTCACGAGCATCTTCTTCACCATCTCGATCCTCTGGCAGTCGGGTCTCGGCAACACCGCGCTCGCCTCGGGCCTCGTGTCCATCCCGTTCGCGATCGGCAGCATCGTCGGCTCCTCGCAGAGCAACCGCCTCACGAACCGCCTCGGGCGGAACGTGCTCGTGATCGGGACGGCGCTCGTGAGCGTCGGCCTCATCTGGCTGTGGCTCGTGCTCCTGAACACGGCCGCCGCCGACCTCACCAGCTGGATGCTCCTCGTCCCGCTGCTGCTCGCGGGCGTCGGCAACGGCCTCTTCATCGCCCCCAACGCGCAGTTCATCGTCGCGACCGTCGACCCCGCCGAGGCGGGTGCGGCCTCCGGCGTCATCGGCACCGTGCAACGCGTCGGATCCGCCGTCGGCATCGCCGTCATCGGCAGCGTGCTGTTCGCGGGCGTCGCCGGCGCCGGGATCCGCGGACCGCAGATGGTGCCGCAGGCCTTCACCGACGCGTCCGCGTCGGCCATGGGCGTCAGCGCGATCTTCGCCGTCGTGGCATTCGCGCTCGTCTTCGCCCTGCCGCGGCGGGTGTCGCGCGGGCACTGACCCGAGCGCATCCCCGACCGGGTCTCGACACCGGGCGGTGGAGGGAGGAGCCGCATCCGCATGACCACCTTCCTCACCTGCCCGGTCGCGAGCGTCGAGCGCGCGACGGCCTTCTACGCCGCCCTCGGCTGGACCCTCGAGCCCGCCATGTCGGGACCCGACGTGTCGTGCTTCACGTTCGCCCCCGGGCAGTCCGTCATGCTCGGCAGCCGCGAGATGTACGCGCGCGTCGGCGGCACCGAGGAGCTGATCGGCGGCCCCGACACCCCCTCCGAGGTCACCGTCTCCTTCGACCTGGACAGCCGCGAGGCGGTCGACGAGCTCGTCGAGCGGGCCCGGGCCGCGGGCGGCCGGATCGGCGACACGGACGACTACGACTTCATGTACCAGCGCCAGTTCGACGACCCCGACGGGTACCACTACTCGCCGTTCTGGATGAAGCCGGCCTCCGGGGGCGCCTAGCCCGCGGCGCCGATCCGCTCCCGCAGCCGCGCGAGCGCGTCGGCGGCGCCGTGCAGGACCGAGATGTGGCCGTCGCTCGGCCGCACGACGAGCTCCGCGCCGGGCACCCGGTCCGCGAGCCAGCGGGCGTGGGCGACCGGCGCGATCCGGTCGGCGTCGCCGTGCAGCAGGATCACCGGAGCGCGGACGTCCGCGAGGTCGACGCCCCAGTCGGCGACGAGCGCCAGGTCGTCATCGACCATGCCGCCGGGTCCCGCATCGAAGCCGCGGGCCGCGACGCCGTTCAACCACGCCCACTCCGTCTCGAGCGCGCGCAGGTCGCCGTCGGTGAACATGGCCGGGTCGAACTCGGAGTCGGCGAGCGCGGCCTCCAGCTCCTCCCGGCCCGCGACCGCGGCGCGGAGCTCCCGCTCGCCGCCCGCGTGCATGCCGGCGAACCAGTCGAGCCCTTCGGCCTCGACGGGGGCGAGCGCCGCCCCGCAGACCGCGCCGAGCACGCGCTCGCCGAGCGAGGCCGCGGCGGCGAGGGCGAGCACGGCGCCGCTCGAGTGGCCGAGCACCGCGAACCGGTCGATCCCGAGCGCGTCCGCGACGGCCAGGTCGTCGGCCGCCGTGGTCGCGACCGTGCGGCCGGGGTGCCGGGTGGACCCGCCGTACCCGGGCCGGTCGTGGGAGATCCACCGGGTGCCGCGGGCCTCGGGTGCGTCGATGAGCGGCTGGGGCGGCGGGCCGACGTTCGGCGTGCCGTGGTGGTACGCGACGACCAGGTCGGGGCGGGCATCGTCGCCGGGTCCGGTGTCGTAGCAGTGCAGCGTGCGGCCGTCCGGCAGCCGCAGGTCCGTCTCGGTGAGCATGCGCCGAGCGTAGGCCGGGGCGGGGCAGCCGGCCAGCGTCGGATCGCGACGGGGGCGCGGTCGCCGGCGCACGAGGGTGACAGGATCGACGGCATGGACGAGGCGCGGGACGGCGAGCTCCGCGAGCTGCGCCGCCGCGCCTACGGGCCGGCGCCCGACCTCGACGACGCGGAGCTCGACCGCCTGCGGGAGCTCGAGGCGGGGCAGGGCGCGACGGCGGCGGCGACGGCCGTGTCGGATCCGGTGGACGCGGCCCGGCGTGACGTCGCACCGCGGGTCTCCTCGGGGCGGCACGCCGCCGTGGCGCACGACGCGGACCACGGCTCCTCCGAGCGCGACGACGACGCCCGCGACGACGACGCCCGCGACGACGACGCCCGCGACGACGACGCCCGCGACGCCCCTCCCGGCGCCCGACCCCGGATCCGCCGCCGCACGGCGGTGCTGTGGGCCGCGTCCGTCGTGGTCGCGGTCGGCGCGACCGTCGGGCTCTCCTCGGGTCTCGAGATGGGCGGGCGCGAGGTCGGGGTCGTCGCCCTCGACCCCGACCGAGCGGTGCCCTCCCGCTGGGACGACTGGTACCAGGACGCGGCGACCGGCGTGGGCGACTTCCGGGGCCTCACCGTCATCGGCCTCGTCAACCCCGAGGACGACTCCCGCTGCGTGGCCGTGGTCGCCCCGCGACCCGCCCGCACCGGATCGCCGGTCGGCGGCTGCGAGGCCGGCTCGTTCCCGGCTCGGGCCGTGCTCACGGTCGACGACGACATGCCCGCCGACCTCCTCGAGGCGTTCACCGAGGGCACCGCGCTCGAGTTCGTGCTCGACGGCTCGTCGGTCCGCGTCACGGCGGGCTAGGCGGACGGCCCGGACGGGGGCGGGTCGCGCCGGGCGCCGGTGACAGGATCGGGGATGGACGCCGTCGACCACGCCGAGCTCGTCGAGCTCCGCCGTCGCGCGTACGGGCCGGGGCACGACGTCGCTGCGGGCGACCTCGATCGGCTCCGGACGCTGGAGGAGCGCGCCGTCGCCGCGTCGACGGCGGCCGACGCGGGTCCTGCGGCCGAATCGGAGGCGGAGCCCGTGGCCGGGACCGATGCCCGGGCCGGTCCCGATCCCGGGGCCGCTCCCGCCCTCGCCGCACCCGGCGACCGCCCCGACGGCGAGCCGACGTCCGGTCCCCGGACGTCCGCGCGTCGCCGTCGCCGCATCGGGGTGCTCTGGGCCGCCTCCCTCGCGGCGGCCGTCGCCGGCACCGCCGTCCTCGGATCCATGCTCGTGGCGCCGCCCGGGCGGGAGGTCGCGGTGGTCCGGCTCGACCCGGACCTCCCGCTCCCCGAGCACATGCGCGACTGGTTCGGCGGCGCCGAGACGGGATCCGCGCCCTTCCACGGCCTCACCGTCGTGCGGCTCGCGAACGACATGTCGGCCTTCCCCGACCGGGGCCGGACGTGCCTGTCGATCCAGCCGGCGCGCGCGGCGATGGGGACGACCGAGGGCGGCGGCTGCAGCGCGGGCCGCTTCGGCGCGTCCGCCCGACTCGTGGTGAACTTCGGTGCGCCCGAGGAGCTGCGCGAGGTCTACCCGGTGGGCACCGCCCTCCTGTTCGACCTGCGGGGCGACTCGGTCCACGTCCGGGCCGACGACCTCGCCCGCCTCCCGACGCCGGCGTCCGCGCGCTGACCGGCCTTCGCGGGGCGTCCGGCGCGGGCGCCGGCGCCGCTCAGCCGAGCAGCGACCGCATGCGGGCGTAGAACTCGCGCGGGTCGCCGCTCAGGGAGTCCTTCACCATGCGGCTCCAGTCGTCGACGACGACCTCGATGGAGCCGGCGGCCAGGCCGTCGAGGGACGCGCGCGGCACGTCGCGCGGGCTGATCATCGGGCCGTCGTAGCCGGCCATGATGTCGGTGTCCGCTGCCCCGAGGTGCACTCCCTGCACGAGGGTGCCCTGCTCGGCGAGCTCCAGCCGCACCGCGTTCGTCATGTTCCACTCGGCCGCCTTCGCCGCCGCGTAGCCGCCGGCGCCGGACGTGGAGAACCAGGACAGCGCCGACAGGACGTTCACGATCGCGCCTCCGCCGTTCGCGGCGAGCACGGGCGCGAACGCGCGGATGACGCCGAGCGTCCCGTAGAAGTGGGTGTCCATCTCGCGGCGGATGTCGGCCATGTCGCCCGTGACGAGGGCGGCGCCCGTGGAGATGCCGGCGTTGTTGACCACGAGCGTCACGTCGGTCGCGGTGCGGGCGGCGGCCGCGACCGAGGCGGGGTCGGCGAGGTCGAGGCGCAGCACCTCGACGCCGGGCACGTCGACCGCCTCGGGCCGACGGGCGGTCGCGTAGACCTTCCGCGCGCCCCGCGCGAGGAGCTCCTCGACGAAGGTGCGGCCGATGCCGCGGTTGGCGCCGGTGACGAGGGCGACCTGATCCTGGATGTCCATGCGTGCTCTTCCTCCCGCCGCTCGCGCTGGGCGGCGAGGCGGCGTGGCCTACGCTAGGAGTTGACGTCGACGTGAAGGGCAAGTCCGCCCGCCGATCGGCGCCACGACGGGAAGAGGCGGCATGCTGCGGATCGGCGACGTGGCGGGGCGCGCGGGCGTGAGCACGCGGGCGCTCCGGTACTACGAGGAGCAGGGCCTGCTGCCGGCGGAGCGCACCCCGAGCGGCCAGCGGATCTACGCGGAGGCCGCCGTCGAGCGGGTGCGGCTCATCCAGCGCCTGTACGCGGCGGGGCTCCCGAGCCGCACGATCCTCGCGCTGCTGCCGAGCGTCGACACCGGCGTCGCCGCCCCCGGGACCATGGAGCTCCTCCGCGCCGAGCGCGACCGCATCTCCGCGGGCATCGCCGAGCTCGAGCGCGCCCGCGAGGAGCTGTCCCGGGTCATCGAGATCTGCCGGCACCCCACGCCGGAGCACTGCCCGGCGCTCCGCGACGGAGCTGCGGCGGATGCGGGCACGCGCGCGGAGCACGTCGCCGCCTGACGGAGGCGCCGTAGCCCCCCCGCGAGCGGCCTCCCCGCACGGCAGGCCCCGTAGCGCGTCAGGGCGCGGGCACCAGCCAGACCGCCGTGTCCGGCGGGAGCACGTCGCCGACGGGGCCCGTCGAGCTCAGCACGACCCGGCGTCCGGGCGGCAGCGGCACCGGATCCGTCCCGAACGCGATCCAGCACTCGAGCGGTCCGCGTCGGAAGGCGAGCGCGTCGGCCGGGCTGGGCAGCCACACCAGCGGCTCCGTCGCCATGACGAGCTCCCGGCGCGCCGCCAGCAGCCGCCGGTAGTGCGCGAGCGTCGACGCGGGATCCGCCTCCTGGCGCTCGACCGTGAGCCCCGCCCACTCGTCCGGCTGCGGCAGCCACGGTCCCGGGCCGCCGTCGGGGACGCCGGTCGAGAACCCGAACGGCGTCGCGGACCCCGACCAGGGGATCGGCACCCGGGAGCCGTCCCGCCCCGGGTCGGTGCCGCCCGAGCGGAGGTGGATGGGGTCGTGGCGGCGCGCGTCGGGGATGTCCTCCACCTCGTGCAGGCCGAGCTCCTCGCCGAAGTAGAGGTAGGCGACGCCGGGCAGGGCCATCGTGAGCGTGACGGCCGCGCGGGCGCGGCGGCGGCCGAGCTCGCGGTCCACCGGGTCCACCCCGAACCGGGCGCGCTGCTGCTCGTTCGAGGCCCGCACCTCCGGCTGCTCCCGGCCGTAGCGGGTGGCCTGCCGCACCACGTCGTGGTTCGTCAGGGCCCAGGCGCTCGGCGCGCCCGTGTCGGCGGCCTTCGCCAGCCCCTGGTCGATGACCCGTCGCCAGGGTCCCGCCCGGAACGCCGTGTGCAGCGGCTCGAACTCGAACGCGGTGTGCAGCTCGTCGGGCCGGAGGTAGAGCGGCAGGCGCTCGGGCCGCGCCACCCAGGCCTCGGCGACGAAGATCCGCGGCGGGTCGTAGGAGTCGGCGACCCCGCGCCACTCCCGGTACACGTCGTGCACCTCGTCCTGGTCCCAGCCGGGGTGCGCCTCGGTGCGGCGGTCGGCGCCCCGGCCGTCGGGGAGCCCGGCCGCCTTCGCCAGCCCGTGCGCCACGTCGACGCGGAAGCCGTCGACGCCGCGGTCGAACCAGAAGCGCAGCACGTCGACGAACTCCGCGCGCACCTCGGCGCTCGTCCAGTCGAGGTCCGGCTGCTCAGCGGCGAACAGGTGCAGGTACCAGGCGCCCGGGCGCCCGTCGGGATCCGTGGTGCGGGTCCACGCGGGGCCGCGGAAGCAGCTCTCCCAGTCGTTGGGCGGCAGATCGCCGTCCGGTCCCTGCCCCTCCCGGAAGTGGTAGCGCGCCCGCGCCGCCGGGTCGCCGGCCAGCGCCGCGCGGAACCAGGGGTGCGCGTCGGAGGTGTGGTTGGGGACGATGTCGAGCAGCACCCGCATCCCGAGGCCGTGCGCCTCGCCGATCAGGGCCTCCGCGTCGGCGAGCGTGCCGTAGGCGGGATCCACGTCGCGGTAGTCCGCCACGTCGTACCCCGCGTCGACCATCGGCGACGGGTACCAGGGGTTCACCCAGATGGCGTCGACGCCGAGCGCGGCCAGGTACGGCAGCCGGTCGCGGAGGCCCGCGAGGTCGCCCACGCCGTCCCCGTCGCCGTCGGCGAAGCTGCGGAGGAGCACCTGGTAGACGACGGCCGAGCGCCACCAGTCGGCCTCCGCGGCGCGCTCGGAGGTCATCCCTTGACGGCGCCGCCGCCGAGGCCGGCCACGAGGTACTTGCGCGCGAAGACCGCGATGAGCACCACGGGGATCACGAGCGCGATGCTCGCCGCCGCGAGCGTCTGGTAGGTGGAGATGTCGTCCGCCCCCTTCTGGGCGGCGATGAAGACGGGGATCGTGACGGCCTGGTTCTGCGTGAGCGTGAGCGCCACGAGGTACTCCTGGAACGCGACGAGGAGGGTGAACACGCCCGCCGTCACGAGGCCGGGGCCCATGAGCGGCACGATGACGCGGCGGAACGCGCCGAAGCGGCTGCAGCCGTCGATCATCGCGGCCTCGTCGAGCTCGGTCGGGATGTCGCGGAAGAACCCGACGAGCAGCAGCAGCGTGAACGGCATGTTCACCGCCACGAGCGCGGCGACCAGGGCGATCTTGGTGTCGTAGATCCCGAGCGCCTGGCTCATCTCGTAGAACGGCAGCACCACGGCGAACCGCGGGATCGTCCGCAGCACCACGGCGAGCACCAGCAGGATCGGCCCGACGACCCCCGCGTACCGGGCGAACGCGTACGCGGCGGGGGCGCCGACGACGAGGGCGACCACCACCGTGAGCCCGGCCACGATGAACGTGTTGACGAGCACCTCGGCGAACAGGGTGCCGCGCCACAGGTCGACGAAGGCGTCGAGGCGCGGCTCGAAGATCCACGTCGGCGGGTTGGTGAAGGCGTCCTGGAACGGCTTGACGGCCGTGAGCAGCGCCCACAGGAACGGGCTGAGCGCGACGATGACGATGACGACGAGCGCGGCGCCGGCCCACAGCGAGCCGATGCGCTCGCGGCGCCGGCGCTCCCGCGCGGTGAGCGTGCGGCCGGATTCGGTGGGGCCGTCGCCGCGGGGCACGCGGGTCCGGCCGGTGGGCACGAGCGGGGTGGATGCGGTCATGCGGCCCGCGCCCCCTTCCAGGTCTGTCGGAGGAACGGGATCAGCAGCACGAGCGTGATGACGATGGTCACCACGTTCACCGCGCTCGCCACCCCCAGCCGGTACGACTCCCCGAGGGCCACCTGGTAGACGAACACCATGAGGGACTCGGTGCCGACGCTGCCGGCCGCCGGGGTGATGATCCGGATCGAGTCGAACACCTTGAGGCTGTCCATCAGGCTGATGAGCGTCACGAACGAGAACAGCGGCGCGAGCAGCGGCACGATCATGTAGCGCTGGCGCTGCCACCACCCGGCGCCGTCGAGCTGCGCGGCCTCGAGCGGCTCCTCGGGGAGCGTCTGCAGGCCCGCGAGGAGCACGAGGATCACGAACGGCGTCTCGTGCCAGAGCGCGTGCAGGCCGATGAGCACGCGGGCGGGCCCGGTCTCCGTCAGCCAGTCCACGTGGATCCCGAACACCGCGAGGCCCTGGTTCACGACGCCGCCGAAGATGTCGTTGAAGAGCCAGGAGAAGTTGAGCGCGCCGATGACCGTGGGCACCACGTAGCTCGCCATGAGCAGCCCGAGGATCACCATGCGGCCCCGCTCGATGCGGTTCAGCAGCAGCGCGATGCCGTAGCCGACGATGAGCTTCGCGACCGTCATGACGATCGCGTACGTGATGGTGAACGCGGCGTCCCGGCCGAAGCGGCGGTCGGTGAAGATCTCGACGTAGTTGGCCACGCCGTTGAAGACGCCCGGCTGGCCGACGGGCACGTTCTGGAAGCTCCAGACGAGGGTCGTGATCAGCGGCACGATCAGGAGCCCCGCCATCAGGATGATGGCGGGGGCCGTGAACGCGGCGAAGGTCTTGAGCCTCATGCCCGGCTGCCGGGCGCGGAGCCCGGACGGGTGCCGCTGCGGGTGGATCCGCGCATCAGGGCGCGAAGCCCGCCGTGGCGATGGCCTGCACGGCCGCCGCCTGCAGCTGCGCGGCGCCGTCCGTGGAGGACAGCGTGCCGTCGACGACCTGCGCGAGGATCGGCGCCATCGCGGCGAACACGTCGGACATGTACGGCACGAGCGGCAGGCCGTTCGGCTTCTCGCTCTCGAGCACGTCGCGCGCGGCCTCCTCGAACGGGAGGTCGGCGGCCTGCGCCTGCGTGGTGCGGGCCGGGATCGTGGCCTTGGCGGCCTCGGTCGCGGCGTCCGCGCCGGTCGCGACGCCGAGCAGGTCGAAGAGGAGGTCCTTGTCGACCTCCGAGTTGGCGGCGATCGAGAGCCCGTCGACCGAGAGGCTGGTGGCGGGGGTGCCGCCCTCCTGCACGGACGGCGGCACGGCGAACGCGAAGTCGTCGAAGTTCTCCGTCTGGCCCTCGTCGAGCAGCGCGGAGACGCGGCCGGCGAACAGCATCGACATGGCGGCCTGGCCGGTCTGCAGCTGCGTGATGACCTCGGGCGACGACCACGAGGTCGACTGCGAGCTCATCTGCTGGTACGTGGCGCGGAGGGTGTCGAGCGCGGCGATCGACTCGGGGGTGTCGAGCGTCGGGGTCGCGGATCCGTCCTCGAACCAGGTGCCGCCGAGCGAGCCGAGGTACTGGTTGTAGGCGCTCGAGTTGTCGCCGGCTGCGTTGAAGGGGAGGGCCAGCGGGTTCGCCATGCCGGTCTCCGTGCGGATGGTGTCGGCGGCGGCGTACATCTCCTCGAAGGTGGTCGGCACCTCGATGCCGAGGTCGGAGAGGATGTCCTCTCGGTAGATGAAGATGATCGTGCCCCAGAACGTGGGGATGCCGACCTGCTTCCCGTCGTACTGCAGCGACTCCAGGAGCGTCGGGTCGATGTCGTCGATGGCGAGCTCGTCGCCCGCGTCCGCGATGCGGTCGTCGAGCGGCTCGATCCAGCCGCGCTCCGCGTAGAGCGGGTAGACGGTGCCGTAGACCTCGACGAGGTCGTAGCTGGGGTTCGCGCCCGACATGGACTGCACGGCGCGCTGGTTCTGGCCGCCGAAGTCGGTGGTCGGCGCGTTGACCGTGAGGTTCCCGCCCGTGCACCCGGTGGCGATCGCGTCGGTGAACGGGTTCGTGGAGGGGCTGTTGTAGGAGAGGACGTTGACGGTCGTCTTCGCGTCCGGCTGCGGGATGTCGCAGGCGACGCCCGCGCCTCCCACGTCGGCGCCGGCGCCGCAGCCGGTGAGGGCGACGGTCGCGGCGGCCACCGCGGCGCCGAGCGCCAGGCGGATCGGGCGGCGTCGCCGGCGGGTGGTCGAGGGGGCGGTGTCGCGCATCGGAGTCCTTCGGGGTGCGGGTCGCGCGGGGCGACGGGACGAGGAGGATGCACGCGGGCGTGCGGTCCGGGTGGTGCCCGACCCCGGCGGGCGCTCGTGCCGGGATCGCCGGCCGCGACCCCGACCCGCACACGGGTCGTTAGTCCACAAACTACGGGTGCGCGTTCGATGCGTGTGACTTCGATGCCGACGCCCAGCAAGGCGAAATGCCGGGTTCGCCGGCCGGATGCGGGCGCTCCCGCGCGGGCGGGAGTTGGGGGGGATCCGCCCTAGGGGCGCTCGTCCACCACGCCGACGAACCGGCTGCCGATGCCGTCGACCTCGCGGCGGGCGAGGCCGAGGGCGGGCTCGGGCAGCTCGTCGGGGGAGTGCCGCTCGCACGAGAGGTAGGAGAACTCCGGCCACCACTTCTTGGGGCGGACGGCCTCCGTGAAGCCGCAGACCTCGCAGGTGAGCTGCACCCAGACGGGCCGCTTGCCGGTGGCGTTGGCGCGGGACTGCGCGAGCCAGGGCGGCGGATCCTGGTCCATCGCGGCGATCTCGGACTCCGGGACGCGGCCCGGGATGCCGTGGCGCGTGGCCATCTCCAGCGGGATGCCCAGCCGCAGCGCGGCCTCTCGTCTCGTGATCATGTCGCTCCAGGGTACGCGGCGACGCCCCGCCCCTGGGCATCGGTCGAGATGGATTGCGCACAACCTTGTTCCGTGGCAGGCTCGGACCATGCCCGATGCGATCCCCCTCGACGACGCGACGGCGACGCCCGCGCGCATCACCGACGAGCTGGTGTGCTTCTCGCTCTACACGGCCTCGCGGTCGACCACCCAGGCGTACCGCGCGCTCCTCGCGCCGTGGGGCCTGACGTACCCGCAGTACCTGGTGCTCGTCCTCCTCTGGTCGGGCGACCACCGCACGGTCACCGAGCTCGGGCAGCAGCTCGACCTCGACTCCGGCACGCTGTCGCCGCTGCTGGCGCGGATGGAGGAGGCCGGCTTCATCGCCCGCCGCCGCGTCTCCGCCGACCAGCGGGTCGTCACGGTGTCGCTCGCCGAGCGCGGGCGCACGGTGCGGGCCGAGCTCGGGCACGTGCCCGCGGCGGTCATCCGCGGGATGGGGCTCGACCTCGACCGCGCGCGGCAGCTCCTCGCCACCCTGCACCTGCTCACCGCGGGCATGCAGGAGACCACGGCGGACGCGCTCGCGCACCCGGCCGTCCGGCCCGCCGAGGCGTCGACCGCGGCGCCCGCCCCCTGATCCCCACCACCACCACCACCGGCCGCGTCACCCGCGCGGCCCCGGCCGCCCCGCGGCCACGATCGGAAGGAACCACATGGACGCCCTGTACACCGCGGAGGCCCTCGCCACGGGAGCCGGCCGCAACGGCCGCGTCGCCGTCAGCGACAGCGACCTCGCGCTCGACCTCTCCATCCCGAAGGCCATGGGCGGATCCGGCGAGGGCGCGAACCCCGAGCAGCTCTTCGCCGCCGGCTACGCCGCCTGCTTCCACTCCGCCCTGCAGGGCGTCGCGCGCGGCCGCAAGGTCTCCATCGCGGACTCGAGCGTGGGCAGCCGCGTGAGCATCGGGTCCGATGGGCAGGGCGGCTACCAGCTGGCCGTGCACCTCGAGGTCGTCATCCCCGGGGTCGAGCACGACCTCGCGCAGGAGCTCGCCGACCAGGCGCACCAGGTCTGCCCGTACTCGAACGCGACCCGCGGCAACATCGAGGTCGTCGTCACGGTCTCGGACGACTGATGACCGGCTCCACCCGCACGTCCTTCCCCGCACGGCCGCCCGCGTCGTGCTCGGCTCGTTCCTCGCGTTCGCGGGCATCACGCACCTCACGGTCGCGCGCGAGGAGTTCCGCGCGCAGGTCCCGAAGTCGCTGCCGGTGCCCGAGGACGTGACCGTCGTCGGATCCGGCGTGGCCGAGATCACGCTCGGCTCGGCGCTGCTCTTCGCACGCTCGCGCCGCGGTCTCGCGGGCTGGGCCGCCGCCGCGTTCTTCACGGCGATCTTCCCCGGCAACATCGCGCAGTACGTGCACCGCCGCGACGCCTTCGGCCTCGACACCGACGGCAAGCGCCTCGGCCGGCTCTTCTTCCAGCCGGTGCTCGTCGCGGTCGCGCTCTGGTCGACGGGGGCGCTGCGCCGGCGCTGATCCGCCCGCCGCGGCGGCGGTGCGTCCCTCGGCGAGGGGCGCGCCGCCGTCCGCGTTCCCGCGCCGTCAGTCGAGACGCAGGACCGCCACCCCGAGCGGGCGGCAGATGTCGTAGAGCTTGGCGAAGCCGTCCACGTCGTCGAACCACCATCGGTAGTCGGGGTCCGGCACGAGGTCGCCCGCGCCGATCCGATCGCCGAAGAGCACCACGGCACGCCGCCCGGCGGCCTTCCGCGACGGGTACGCGAGCCCCTCGAAGCCCGCACCATGAGCGGCCGCCGCCCATGCGACGGTGTCCGGGTAGTCGGCCGCGTCCGTGGCGCACACCTCCTCCACGGCGACGCACAGGGCACGGGGGCCGCCACCCACCAGCGACGCGAGCCGGAGGTCACGCCGGACGACGAGGCGCGAGCACCGCCGCCCGGTGACCTCCCGTCCCCCGACGACACCGCCGGCGAGAGGCACGTCATGGAGGACCGTCTCGCAGACCGCCACGTCCTCCGTGTCCCCGGCGTAGAGGACCGGGACGATCGGGTCGCCGAAGAAGGCGAAGCGCGTCGGTGCTCCCGCTCCCGGGTTGAAGGCGTCGGGCGCGAACCGCGCAGAGTGGATGCGATGGAGGCGCGAACCGGCCGCGACGACCTCCGGGATCGCGGTGAACGGCGACGGTGGCGCGGGCACGCTCACCAGGCGACGGCCCAGGCGCGCGCCGCGGCGTCGAGCACCGTCTCGGGGTCGTCGAGGTGGTCCACGGGTCGATGCGCCGGGTCGCGGAGGTAGGTGGTGGGGCGGTAGAGCCACGCGACCACGTCCCGGGAGTCGAGGTCGTGCTCGGCGCCGAGCGCGATGAGCCGGGGGACGACGGGCCGGACGCTCCCCGCCTGGAACTGGAAGGCCGGGTACACGTACCTGTTCGTGCGCCGGAGGCCCAGGACCCTGCCCGCCTTCCGCAGATCGCTCGCGTAGGCGCGCGTCGGCCGGGCTCCGAGCGCCTCCGAGACCTCGACGCTCGTGAGGAAGCCGTGCTCCGCCTCGATGCGCCGCCAGAAGAGCTCCGTGTCGTTGAGGCTGCTGACCACTCCCGTGGGCAGGGGCTCGGCCTGCCGCGCGAGGACATCGGACAGCACGGCGGTCTCCGTGAAGATCGCGGTCTGCCGGGCGATGAACCGCTCGAAGTCCGTCCCCGAGTCTCGGGTCACGGCGCGGCTGAAGGCCTGGAGCGTCCTGCGCTGATCGGTGGTGAGAGCGGACAGGGCGGAGGTGCTCCGTGGTTCGCGGGGCTGGGCCTGGGGCATGGGACTCCGATCCTGACGGGAGCATTCTATCGTCAGGAACGTCAGGCACGCCGAGATCCGTCCACGGCAGGAGGGCGCGCGCACCCTCCGCGCGGGAACCGGTGGTCGTCGCCCTTGACGGTCCCGGCACCCGTGGCCAGCATGGGCGCATCCGCTCCACCCGCGGCTCGAAGGAGAGACCCATGCCCATGATCTTCGTGAACCTGCCCGTCACCGACCTGGAGCGCGCGAAGGCGTTCTACACGGCCGTCGGCTTCACCGTGAACCCCGCCTTCACCGATGAGAACGCCGCCTGCATCGTGGTCGAGGAGGACCACAGCTGCCTCATGATCCTGACGCGTCCCTTCTTCCAGTCGTTCACCGACCAGCCGCTCGGCGACCCGTCGACGGCCGTGTCCGCGCTCACGTCGGTGAACCTCGACAGCCGCGAGGAGGTCGACACGGCCGTCGCCGCCGGGCTCGCCGCGGGCGGCACCGAGGCGCGACCGGCCGCCGACTACGGCTTCATGTACCAGCGCCAGCTCACGGATCCCGACGGGAACATCCTCGAGATCGGCCACATGGACCCGTCGTTCGCCGCGCACGGCCCGGACGCGACGCCGCCGCAGGGCTGAGCCGCCGACGCGGGGTCCGCGACGACCGCGCGGGATCGCTCATGCCAGCCCGGCGAGCCGCGCGAGCCCCGCGCGGCACCGCGCGGAGTGCTCCGCGTAGAGATCCGGACGCCGCTCGCGCGCCCACCGCGTCACGTCCACGAGGTGCAGCGCCGTCATCGCGACGAGCGCGCGCTGCGCCTCGGCGTCGTCGAGGCCGGCCGCGGCCATGAACGCGTCGTGCTCCGCGGCGGTGACGGATCCGTCGAGGTGCGTCCACGCCGTCACCCGGCGCGCGTCGGTCCAGGGAGTCGGTCCGGTCTCCGCGGCGCCCCAGTCGATGAGGACCGGGGCGGCGCCCGGACCGCGGGACAGCAGGTTCCGCGGCGCGAGGTCGCCGTGCGCGAGGCCGTGGTCGAACGGCGCCCGGGCGAGGGCGGCGAACCGCTCCCGCAGCCAGGGGAGGGCGTCCGCCGGGTAGGCGCCGTCGCGGAGGAGCGGGTCGTCGCCGTCGAGCGACGCGCGGCCGTAGGCGACGTGCGCCTCCCAGGCCGCGGGCAGGTCGCGCCCGAAGCGCGTGAAGAGCGTGTCGGGGGCGTCGGCGGGGTCGACGCGGCCGACCGCGCGGGTGAGGCGGCCGAGCTCCGTCCACGGGTCGGCGACGGGCTCCGAGTGCGACGGGACGAAGGCCTGCACGAGGTAGGGGACGCCGTCCCGGATCCCGCGCTCGAGGACCGCGGGGACCGCGATGCCCGCACGGGCGGCGGCGCTCGCCGCCCACTCCTGGAAGGGGAACTCGTCCGCGCGCCGCGCATCGGCCGGGAACCGCACCACGACGTCGCCGCCGGTCCGCGCGACCCGGTACGTGCGGTTCACGGACCCGCCGGGGAGCTTCCGCGCCTCGCCGGGCGCGGCGCCGATGCGGCGGAGGATCCCGTCGAGCGCCGCGGGGCGCGCGTCGTCGCCCCGGGGGAGCGACCCGTTCGGCGTCCGGCCGTCCACCACGCGCGCGCCTAGGCCAGCGTCCGCAGGAACGCGCGGATGTCGTCGGCCAGCAGGTCCGGCTCCTCGTGCGGCGCGAAGTGACCGCCGCGCGGCATGGTCGTGTACCGGACGACGTCGTAGGTGCGCTCCGCCCAGCTCCGCGGCGGGTGCACGAGGTCGTGCGGGAACACCGCGACGGCGGTCGGCACCCGCACGCGGCCGACCGAGGCCGTGCGGCCGGACGCGTGCTCGTAGTAGGGGCGGAGCGAGGTCCCGATGGATCCCGTGAACCAGTAGAGCGAGGCGAGGGTCAGCAGGTGGTCGTCGCTGAAGCGCGTGGACACGTCGCCGCCGCAGTCGCTCCAGGCGCGGTGCTTCTCGAGGATCCACGACAGCAGCCCCACGGGCGAGTCCTGGAGCGCGGGCGCGAGCGTCAGCGGACGCGTCCGCTGCTGGTGCTCGTACGCGCCCTCGTCCGCGTGCCACGTGCGCATCTCGTCCCGGTGCGCGTGCTCCGCATCGGTGAGCGTCGACTCGTCGAGGTCGGCCGGCGCGGCGACCGCCATCAGGTGGATCCCCGCCACCGCCTCCGGGTGCGCCTCCGCCAGCCGCGACGTGATCCCCGCACCGAGGTCGCCGCCGTGCGCCGCGTACCGCGCGAAGCCCAGCTCGTCGGCCATCAGCCGGTGCCAGAGCTCGTGCGTCTGCTCGTCGATCCGCGGTCGCGCCGGCGAGAACGGGAAGCCGGGGAGCGCGGGGACGACGACGGTGACCGCGTCGTCCGGGTCGCCGCCGGAGCGCGACGGCTCCGACAGCCGCTCCGCGAGCCCCACCAGCTCGAGCGCGGTGCTCGGCCAGCCGTTGGTGAGGATCACCGGGAGGCGCCCGGGACGCTCGGCGTCGAAGCGGAGGTAGGAGACCGGGGTGCCGTCGAGGTCGGCGACCGCCCACGGCAGCGCCCGGATCTCCCGCTCGCGCGCCCGCCAGTCGAACCCGTCCGCCCAGACCCCGGCGAGGCGGCGCAGGAGGGCCTGGTCGGTGCCGGCCTCCCACCCCTCGACCGGCCACTCCGGCGCCCAGCGCGTGCGGCGGATCCGGTCGCGGAGGTCGTCGAGGTCGGCGTCGCTGACGTCGAGGGGGAGCGGGTCGGTCATGGTCGGTCCTGACGTGGCGGGCGGGCGCGGTGCCCCCATGATCCCGCGCGCCGCCGCCGGGAGTCCTAGGTCCGCCGCCGCCGTGCCATCACCGCACGCTGCAGGAGCACGAACACCAGCAGGATCCCGCCCGTGATGATGGTGGTCGCCTCCGGCGGGATGCCGCCGTCCCGCGTGATGAGGACGTTCATGAGGCCGAGCACCAGCGCGCCGACGACCGAGCCGAGCACGAAGCCGACGCCGCCCGTGAGGAGGGTGCCGCCGATGACGGTCGCCGCGATCGCGTCGAGCTCCCAGCCGATGCCGGTGATGTTCTGCGCGCTGCCGAGGCGGGCCGTGTAGATGACCGACGCGAGGCCGGCGAGGGAGCCGCTGATGACGTAGACGGCGAGCTTGGTGCGCCGCACGGGCAGGCCCATGAGCGCGGCCGACTGCTCGGATCCGCCCGTCGCGTAGACGGTGCGGCCGAGGCGGGTGCGGTGCAGCACGAAGAACGCGATGCCCACCACGACCAGCGCGATGAGCACGCCGGGCGTGGTCACCACGTCGTTCACCTTCGGGCCGTCGACGACCTTCATGTTCGTCGCGAGGGAGCGCAACGGCGACTCGTCGTCGAGGCGCTCCGGCACGGTGCTGAGGATGGAGGCGAGGCCGCGGCCGAGGAACATCATCGCGAGGGTCGCGATGAACGGCTGCACGTCGAAGTACTGGATCAGCACCCCGGAGACGACGCCCGAGGCGGTGCCGATGAGGATCATCAGCACCATCACCACCCAGGGGTTCCAGCCGGCGTTGGCGAGCAGCACGCCGGCGACGCTGCTGACGGCGACGATCGCGCCGACGGACAGGTCGATGCCGCCCGTGAGGATCACGAAGGTGAGCCCCACGGCGAGCACGATGACGTGCGCGTTGTTGATGAGCAGGTTGGAGAGCGTGGCGGCCTGCAGGATGCGGCCGTACGCGATCTCCCCGTAGGCCAGCATCGCCAGCAGGATCACCAGGGCGGCGACGGTGGGCAGCGAGTCGAGGCGGATGCGGAGCCGTCGGCGCGGCGGGCGCGGCGCGGTGCCGGGTCCCGGCGCGGGCGTCGGGGCGAGGGGCGGGCGGATCGTCGTGGCGCTCATGCGGGCACGGCCTCCTTCTCGGTCGGCACGGGGGCGGGCGCCGCGGGGCGGCGCCTCGTGAACAGCGCACGGACGCGCTGCGATTGCAGGAGGCAGAGCGCCACGATCACGATCGCCTTGAAGGCGGGCGTGGCCGAGGAGGAGATGCCGAGGAACACGACCGTCTTGTCGAGGGTCGCGATGAGGAGCGCGCCGACGGACGCACCCAGCAGGTGGAACTTGCCGCCGGCGAGCGAGGTGCCGCCGATGACGACGGCGAGGATCGCGTCGAGCTCCAGCTGGTAGCCGGTGCGGGAGACGTCGACCGTCATGACGCTCGCGGTGGCGAAGATCCCGGCGACGCCCGCGAGCAGGCCGCTCGCGATGTAGGCCGTGAACAGGAGCGCCCGGCGGTCGAGCCCGGCGAGGCGCGCGGCCTGCGGGTCCATGCCGATCGCCTCGATCATGAGGCCGAGCGCGCTGCGGCGCACGAGCACGGCCACGCCGATCGTGATGAGCACCGCCAGCAGGAACACCACCGGCAGCCCCACGAGGTAGCCGTTCGCGACCCAGCGGAACGGCTCGTTGGACGCAGCCGTGTTCTGCCCGGCGGTGATGACCTTCGCCAGGCCGCGGCCGGCGAGCATGATCACGAGGGTGCTGATGAACGGCTGCAGCCCCACGACGGAGACGAGCATGCCGTTGACGGCGCCGAGGATGACGCTGATCAGGAGCGCCAGGCCGATCGCGCCGAGCGCGACGCCCAGCGAGTCGGATCCGGCGGCCTTCAGGAACTCCATGGAGACGGCCCCGGCGACCACCATGATCGAGCCGACGCTCAGGTCGATGCCGCCGGTCGCGATGACGAGGCACATGCCCACGGCGATCATGAGCACGGGCGCGGCGGCACGGAGGATGTCGACGAGGTTGCCGACGAGGTTCCCCGTCTCGGGGTTCACCGACAGGGCGAGGTAGCCGGGGTCCTTGGCGACGTTCACGGCCAGCAGCAGGATGATCGCCACCGAACCCCAGAACCAGGGCCGGTGCAGCAGGTCGGCGAGCGGGCGGGCGGGCGTGGTCGTGGTGCCGCTCATCGGCGGGCCTCCTCGGCGGATGCGGATGCGGATGCGGATGCGGATGCGGAAGCGGATGCGGGGTCGCGGGCGGGGTCCGGCACGGCGTCGAGGTCGACGTCGGACACCCCCTCCTCCGCGATGGTGGTCACGATGGACTCGGCCGTCACGTCCGGCCCGGCCTCGAGCTCGGCGATCTTGCGGTGGTCCTTGAGCACGACGATGCGGTCGCTGAGCCGCACCACCTCCTCGAGCTCCGAGGAGATGAAGACGACGGCGACGCCCGTGTCGGCGAGGGCCGCGACCTGCTCCTGGATCTCGGCCTTCGCGCCCACGTCGATCCCGCGGGTCGGCTCGTCGAGGATCAGCAGCTCCGGCTCGGTGGCGAGCCACCGCCCGAGCAGCACCTTCTGCTGGTTGCCGCCGGACAGGTTCCGGATGGGCCGGTCGGGGTCGGCCGGGCGCACGTTGAGCTCGGTCAGGTACTTGGAGACGATGCGGTCCTTCTCCTTGGCCGACAGCGGCCGGGCCCAGCCGCGCTTCGCCTGCACGGCGAGCACCAGGTTCTCCCGCACGCTGAGGTCGCGGATGATGCCCTCGTCGCGGCGGTTCTCGCTGGAGAACGCGATGCGCCGCTTCAGCGCCTTGGCGGGCGAGGTGATGGCGACGGACGCGCCGTCCATCGTCACGGATCCGGAGTCGGGCCGGTCGACGCCGTAGAGGAGGCGCGCGAGCTCGGTGCGGCCGGATCCGAGGAGGCCGGCGAGGCCCACGACCTCGCCGCGGCGCAGCTCGATGTCGGTCGCGTCGAGCGACCCCTTCCGGCCGATGCCGGTGGCGCGGTAGACGGGCTCGCCGTCGGCGACCCGCCGGCTGTCGCGCTCGCGGTCGAGGGAGCGGAGGGCCTGCAGGTCCTTGCCGATCATCTGGGCGATGAGGCCGGCCCGGTCGATGTCGCGGGTGAGGTGCTCGCCGACGCGCGTGCCGTTGCGGAGCACGGTGAGGCGGTCGCTGATCGCGAACACCTGGTCGAGGAAGTGGGAGACGAAGAGGATGGCGACGCCCTCGTCGCGGAGGCGCCGCATCACGCGGAAGAGGCCCTCGACCTCGTCGGCGTCGAGGCTGGAGGTCGGCTCGTCGAGGATGAGCACCTTCGCGTCGATGACGGTGGCGCGGCTGATGGCGACCAGCTGCTGCAGCGCGAGGCTGAGCGAGGAGAGCGGGGTGCGCGGATCCAGGTGGCCGAGCCCCACGCGGGCCAGCACCTCGGAGGCGGCCGCGTGCGTGCCCTTCCAGTCGATGCCGAACCGGCCGCGGCGCTCGTGGCCGAGCATGACGTTCTCGCCGATGGTGAGGTTCCCGCAGAGGTTCACCTCCTGGTACACCGTGGAGATCCCGGCCGCCTGCGCGTCGGCGGTGCCGGTGAGGCGCCGCTCGGCGCCGTCGACGACGACCGTGCCGGAGTCGATGCCGTAGACGCCCGTGAGCGCCTTGATGAGCGTCGACTTCCCGGCGCCGTTCTCGCCCATGAGCGTGTGGACCTCGCCGGGGAAGAGGCGGAGGTCGACCCCGTCGAGCGCCTTGACGCCCGGGAAGGAGATGGTGATGCCCCGCATCTCGACGATGGGGATGGGTGCCTGCATGGCGCGTGCTCCTTGTCTGCCGGCGGCGCCCGCTGCGTGCGGCAGCGGGCTCTCGACGGGCGGGGGCGGCGGGGCGGATGATCCGCCCCGCCGCCGGGTGTGCCGTGCGGGCGGGCTAGAACTTCCGGTCGGGCAGCGCGGTGGCGGCCTTCTCGGGGGAGTCGAACGTGTCCGACGGGACGACGATCGAGGACTCGACGCTCTCGCCGGCGAGCAGCGACTTGACGGCCGTGAGGGCGGTGTCCCCGAACAGCGGGTTGTACTCGGCGACGAAGCTGAGCTTGCCGTCGGCCAGGGCCTGCAGCGCGCTCTTGGTGCCGTCGATGGTCGCGATCTTCACGTCCTGGCCGGGCGTGAGGCCCGCCTCCTCGACGGCCTGGACGGCGCCGAGGCCCATCTCGTCGTTCTGCGCGAAGACCATCTGCACGTCGTTGGCGTTCGACTTCAGCACGGTCTCGAAGACGCTCTTGGCCTCCTCGGTGGACCAGTTGGCGGTCTGCGCGCCGACCTTCGTGAAGGCGCTGTCGGCGCCGATGACGTCGTTCCAGCCCTCGTTGCGCTCGTTGACGACCGAGACGCCCGCGGGGCCCTCGAGCGTGAAGTACTTGCCGCCCTCGGGCAGCGCGGTCTTCGCCCAGTCGGCGACCGACTCGCTCACGGCGATGTTGTCGGGCGCGATGCGGGTCGCGTAGAGGGAGGTGTCGTCCGGCTCGATGCCGCGGTCGATGAGGACCACGGGGATCTCGGCCTCCTTGGCGCGCTCGAGCGAGTCCTCCCAGCCGGAGCCCTCGGTGGCGGACAGCAGGATCACGTCGACGCCCTCGTCGACGAACGACGTGAACGCGTCGATCTGCGACTTCTGGTCGTTGTTGGTGGCGGGGGCGTACTTGAGGTCGAACCCTGCCTCCTTCGTGAAGGTGTCCTGGATGTTCTTCTCGTTGGCCTGGCGCCAGGCGCCCTCGGGCCGACCGCGACGAAGCCGACGGTGGCGGTCTCGCCGCCGCTGTCGGCGGCGCCGCCGGCGGTGGACCCGGTGCCGGAGTTGCTGGAGCAGGCCGCGAGGCCGAGGGCGATTACCCCGGCTGCGGCGATGGTGGCGATGCGCCTCTTCGTGGACATGTATCTCCTCCTTGAGATGGCGGGACGGCTCCGTCCCGCATCCGGCCCTCGGGGGCCGGTCGTGCTGCGGATGCGCGGGGTGCTGCCGCGTGCTCGGATGTTACCGGTAACAGTTTCCGGAGCGCAAGCATCTGTTACCGGGAACATCCGCATGGCGGCGCGGAAGGGTCAGCGGCGGGGCGGCGCGTTCCGCGGATCGGATGCGCCGGGCAGGTCCGGCAGCGGGAAGTCGTCCTCGTCCTCGTCGTCGCCGGGCGCGGCGATCAGCTCCACGATCGTGTCGACCGTCACCCCGGGCCCGTTGCTCAGCTCGCCGATCTTCTCCCGGTCCTTCAGCACCACGATCCTGTCGCTCACGCGCACCAGCTCGTCGAAGGCGGAGGAGATGAACACCACCGCGACGCCCTCCAGCGCCAGCTGCGCGATGTGCGCCTGGATGTCGACCTTCGCCCGGATGTCGACGCCCCGGGTCGGCTCGTCGAGGATCAGCACGCGCGGCCGGATCGCCAGCCAGCGCGCGAGCAGCACCTTCTGCTGGTTGCCGCCGGAGAGCCGGCCGGCCGGCGTCGCGGGATCGGCCGGCGTGATGCCGAAGTGCTCGATGTGCCGCTCCACGAGGTCCTCGCGCTCGGCGCGGGACAGCGGGTGCGCCCAGCCGCGCAGCGCCTGCAGCGCGAGCACGATGTTCTCCCGCACGCTGAGGTCGGCGATGAGGCCCTCCGCGCCGCGGTCCTCCGCCGACAGGGCGACGCGGTTCCGCAGGGCGTCCGCCGGCCGGTCGATCACGATGTCGCGGCCGCCGAGGGTCACCACCCCGCGGTCGGCGCGGTCGGCGCCGGCGAGCAGGCGCGCGAGCTCGGTGCGGCCGGATCCGCGGAGCCCCGCGATGCCGACCACCTCGCCCGGGTGCAGCTCCAGGTCCACGGGCCGCAGCATGCCGCGGCGGCCCACCCCGGCGGCGCGGTAGAGCGGCGGCCCGACGGGGTCCACCCGGTGCGCGCGCCGCTCGGAGCCGATGCGCTTCAGGTGCGCGACGTCCTTCCCGATCATGCGGGCGATCACCTCGGCCCGGTCGATCTCGTGCGGCAGGTAGTCGCCCTCCTTCACTCCGCCGCGGAGCACCGTCATCCGGTCGCTGAGGGCGAGCACCTGCTCGAGGAAGTGCGAGACGAAG
The DNA here is from genome assembly GCA_002150995.1 of Clavibacter michiganensis. GTDB lineage: Bacteria > Actinomycetota > Actinomycetes > Actinomycetales > Microbacteriaceae > Clavibacter > Clavibacter michiganensis_K. The sequence goes on from MDHJ01000001.1 coordinate 386,398, forward strand.
AGGATCGCGACGCCCTGGTCGCGGAGCCGCCGGATGACCCGGAAGAGGCGTGCCACGTCGTCGGCGTCGAGGCTGGAGGTGGGCTCGTCGAGCACCAGCACGCGCGGCCGGTCGACCATGGCGCGGGCGATGGAGACCAGCTGCCGGTTGGCGGGGGAGAGGTCGGCGAGGCGGTCGCGGGGATCCAGCTCCGCGAGCCCGAGCTCCGCGAGCATCGCGGCGGCGCGGGCGTGGGTGGCGCGCCAGGAGATCCCGAGGCGGTGGCGCAGCTCGTGGCCGAGCATCACGTTCTCGCCGACGCTCAGGTTCTCGACCAGGTGCGACTCCTGGAACGCGGCCTGGATGCCGAGCGCCCGGGCGTCCGCCGGCCCGCCGAGCCGCACGGGCTCGCCGTCCACGAGGATCTCGCCCGCCTCGATGCGGTGCACGCCGAGCAGCGCCTTGATGAGCGTCGACTTGCCCGCGCCGTTCTCGCCGAGGAGCGCGTGCACCTCGCCGGGGTGCAGGTCGAGGTCGACGCCGTCGAGCGCGACGCCGTTGGGGAAGGCCACGGTGATGCCCGTCATGCGGACGGTCGGGCCGGGCGGCGTGCCGGGGGGCGCGGGGATCCCGCGGCGCGCGGACGAGCCGTCCGCCGCGGCCGTGGGGCCGGTCGGTCGGGTCCTCGTCGATCCCCGTGCGTGACGCACCTGGTGCTCCTCGGGTCGGGCCCTGGCGGCCGCGTGCCGGGCGGCGCCCGGCTGGCTCGACTGTAGCGGCCGTCCGGCGGACGGGCGAGGCCGGAGGCGCGGCCGCCTCGGCCGGCCGGCGGCGGATCGGCGCCGGGCCGGTCCGTCCGGCGCCCGGATCAGTCCGCGCGGCGGGCGGCGGCGCTGGAGTCGCGCACGACGAGCTCGGCGGGGATGCGGCTGGACTGCGGGATCTCGCGCCCCTCGATCGCCGCGATGAGCACGTCGACCACGAGCGCGCCGAGCGCGGGGAAGTCCTGCCGCACGGTGGTGAGCGGCGGGAGGAAGTGCCGCGAGACGGGGAGGTCGTCGAAGCCGACGACGCTCAGGTCCTCCGGCACGCGGATCCCGCGGTCGTGCAGCCCGTGGATCACGCCGAGCGCCATCTCGTCGTTGGCCACGAACACGGCCGTGTACTCCGGGACCGTCGTGAGGCCCTTCGCGAAGTCGTAGCCGAAGTCGCTCGACCAGTCGCCGATGACGATGGGCCGCTCGCGCATGCCCCACGCCCGGGTGCGCGTGTGGAAGGCGCGCTCGCGGGCGCGCGCGTCGAGCCAGTCGAGCGGGCCCGAGAGGTGCAGCACGTCGCGGTGGCCGAGGCTCGCGAGGTGGTCGACCGCGAGCCGGGTGCCCGCGGACTGGTCGACCGACACGGTGAGGAACGCCGGGTCCTTCTCGGCCTTCACGACGAGCGTCGGCAGCCCGGTCGTGATGGTGCGGAGCACGGCGACCGACGACGACCGCGGCGCGACGACGCAGAGCGCGTCGATGCCCTGCCCGGTGAGGTGGCGCACCGCCTCCTCGGGCGTCGCGTCCTCGTCGTCGCGCAGCGCGAACGACGCGACCGAGTAGCCGCCGTCGCGCGCCGACCGCTCGATGGCGCGGAGGATGCTCGACGGCCCGAACTCCACGGCGCTCTCGATGAGCACGCCGATGCGCAGCGCCCGCTGCGTGACCAGCTCGCGGGCCGCGCTGTTGGGCCGGAAGTCGAGCTCGGCGACCACCTCGAGCACGCGCTGGCGCGTCGACTCCTTCACCTGCGGGTGCCCGTTGAGCACGCGCGACACGGTCATGTGGGAGACGCCGGCCCGCTCCGCGACCTCGCGGAGCCCGAGCCGCTCGCCGCCGCTCCTGACGCTCACCCGCACTCCATCCGGCATCCTCCGAGGCGGCGACGGACGTCGCGCCCGCCGGGTCGCGGGCTGGTCGGATCTCCCATGCTGGGCACACCCTACCGGGGGGCCTCCCGGCTGCACCCGTGCCCGAGGCGCTCCCTGGCAAGCGGCCGACCCCCGGTTCCCACTGCTCGGGTGCGGGAGCAGGGTCGAAGGAGCGGCCATCCCGCCGCCTCGAGGAACAGGAGCCCCCATGTACTTCCACGCACAGACATGGATCAACGAGATCGCCGACGGCGAGCCCGACCCCGCCGCCGCCAACGCGCTGCAGGAGGGCCTCGGCGGTCAGTTTGGCGAGATGCGCACGATGATGCAGTACCTCTTCCAGGCCATGAACTTCCGCGGGGCGTCGGCGAAGCCGTACCGCGACCTGATCCAGGGCATCGGCACCGAGGAGATCAGCCACGTCGAGCTGATCGGCACCACCATCTCGCGCCTCCTCGACGGCGCGCCCGACTACTCGGGCAAGCTCACCGACCCGCTCGACACCCCGGGCAAGGGCGGCGCGACGCCGCTGAGCATCGCGCTCGACCACGGCAACATCCACCACCACCTCGTGGGCGCCCAGGGCGCGCTGCCCGTCGACTCCGCGGGCAACCCGTGGAGCGGCAGCTACGTCTACAACTCCGGCAACCTCCCGCTCGACCTCCTCTACAACGTCATGCTCGAGTCGACCGGGCGCCTGCAGAAGTGCCGCATCTACGAGATGACCGACAACCCCGTCGCCCGCGCGACCGTCGCGTACCTCATCGTCCGCGACCAGGCGCACGAGAACGCGTACGCGAAGGCGCTCGAGACGCTCGGCGTGGACTGGGGCATGCTGCTGCCGATCCCGAAGACGAACGCCGAGCGGTTCCCCGAGGTGAAGGAGCTGCTCGACCTGGGGCTCCAGAGCAAGCAGTACAGCTTCGACCTCGACGGCAAGAGCGAGGCGGGCCGGATCTTCCAGGGCGCGTCGCCCTCGGGTGACGGCACCGACCTCACCGCCACCGAGCAGGCGCCCGAGGGCGTCCCCTCGACCATCGCGCCCGAGCGGCTCGAGGAGTTCGCGCCGGGGCTCGACAAGGACCTCATGGCGCTCATCCAGGAGACGGCCGAGCGCGAGCTCGCCGACATCGAGGCGTTCTACGGACCCGCGAAGGGCTGATCCACCTCGACCGCTCCACGCCGCGGCGCCGTCTCCCTCGGGAGGCGGCGCCGTCGTCGTCCCGGGCGGCCGGCGTCAGCCGCGCGGGGCCGCGCGCTCCGCGGCGAGGTGCCCCGCGAGCACGGCGGCGCCCGCGAGCAGCAGGCCGACGAGCGTCGTGATCCCGGAGGCGGGTCCGCTGCCGGTCGCGACCAGGCCGCCGACCGTGACGAGCAGAGAGACCACGGCGAGCGGCGTCACCGCGCGGGATCCGGCGCGGCGTGCGGCGTCCTCGCGGGACGCGGGAGCGTCGTCGACGGCGCGGTAGCCGAGGCGGCGGATCCACGGTGCGTCGAACCGCTGCGCGTGCGGCACGAGGAGCGCCAGCACGGCGGTCACGACCGCGATGATCCCGAGCATCGTCCACACGCCCATGCGCGACCGCCTTCCCTCGCCTCCCCTCGACGCTACCGGGACGCCATCCGCCCGGCCCATGCCGGTGATGCCTCCGAGGGACGCCGGCTCCACTCCCCGTCCCTACGGTGGAGGGCATGGGGACACGGGCATGAGGGCGTTGGCGCGGCGGCGGGCGGCGGCGGCCCTCGCGGCGGTCGCCGTGGTGGTCGCGGCGCTGAGCGCGTGCTCGTGGCTGTCTCCGCCGCCGCCCGAGGCGGCGGTCGCCAGCGTGGAGGCCCTGCGGGCTCGGCTCGTCGCGGTGGACGGGGTCGCGGAGGTCGAGACGTCGCTGTACCCGCGCGACTATCGGGAAGCGGGCGACTGGACCGCGTCCGTCGAGGTCACTGCCGGGACCCCGGACCTCGCCGTGGCTGCCGCCGTGCGGGGCGCCCTCGGCGACGGCGTGACCGCGGCCCAGCTCGACCTCTCGCTCGAGGTCCCGGAGGGTTCCGGGATCGCGGGCGCGACGCTCGACCCGCAGGTCGCCGACGACGTCGACCTCGCCGACGCGTGGCGCCGCATCCCGGGTGCCGCCTCCGTGCATCTCGCCAGCGGCGGCCGCTGGGTCGTCCTCCGCGAGGGCACGACGGTCGCGGAGGCGGCGGACCGCTTCCGTCCGATCCTCGGCGACGGCCTCGTGGTGCTCCAGGACGAGATCGTCTCGGTCGGCGTGACCGCCGAGGCACCGGGATCCGCGCTCCTGTCCGCGATCGACGCGCTCGCGGCCCGGGCGGGCGTGACCGGCGTGTACTCCACGCCCGGACCCGACCTGGGCCGGGCCGCGATCACCGTCGAGACGGACGACGTCGAGCCGGTCGCGGCCGTCCTCGCCGCGACGGTCGACGAGGCGGCGGATGCGGGCAGCGCCCCGCGGACCGCCTTCACCGTGCGGACCGCGTACGCGTCGGACCGCTCGTCCGACGACGAGCGGGAGGTCACGGGCTGGGTCGGCCTCCCCGTCGGCTCGCCCGAGCCCGCCGACCTGCCGCAGCCGGTCGAGCCCGAGGCGCCGGCCGATCCGCCGATCCCGGACGCCCCGCCCGTCCTCGTCGACGTGGCCGCCCAGGAGGCCGGGGTGCACGCCTTCCTCGAGGCCGCCGTCGCCATCGCCGGCGTGCCGGCCGAGGTGACCGCGGAGGCCACGACGTGCGCGGACGGCTCCGCGGCGACGCAGGCGACGGGCCGCGTGCTCATCCCGGTGTTCACCGTGATGGACGACGCCCAGGCCCCCTTCGACGCGATCACCGGCGCGTGGGCCGACGCCGGCTTCGTGCCGAGCGGCCGTGCCATGGGCCGCGACTTCTGGTCCGCCGGCGACGGGCGGGCGGACGGCGTGGCGTCGGCCAGCATCCGCGGCACCGCCGAGGGCCTCAGCATCTCCGCCGAGTCGGTGTGCGTGCGCTGACGACACTCCGTTGCCCCCGTCGTCGGCCGGGGGCAGGATCGCGGTGACGAAGGGATGCCCCATGCCGCAGTACGTCGTCCTCATCCACAGCGACCCGGAGGCGGCGGACCCGCCGACCGACGAGGAGCGCGCCGCCCATGACCGCCATGCGGAGGAGCTGGCCGGATCCGGGTCCCTCGCCATCGCCTACGCGCTGGGTCCTCCCGGCGAGGCGGTCGCCATCCGGGGCGGTACCGCCTCGGCCGGGCCGCTGCGGTCCTCGGGCCCGCAGGTCGCCGGCTTCTGCGTGATCGACGCGCCCGACCTCGACGCCGCCGTCGCGATCGCGCACGGGAATCCGGCGGCGCGCGCCGGTGCCGGCGTCGAGGTGCGCCCCGTGGAGGGCGGCGGCGTCCTCCGCCACTGACGGGCCGGGAGCCCTCGCGTCAGTCGGACCTCAGCCCTCGCACGGCGACGCGCACCCGGCTCCGCGGCAGCGCCGGGAACCGCCGCAGCGAGATGCGGAGGTCCTGCGGCGGCAGCGTCATGTCGGTCTCGCCGCTGGCGAGGCGCACGGCCTGCTCGACGAGCGCGATCGTGATGTCCTCGCCCGGGCAGCGGTGGCCCGTCGCCACGTCTCCGCCGCCCTGGGGGATCAGGGTGTTCGGGTCCCCGTCCCAGTCGCGGAAGCGCGTGGGGTCGAAGGACTCCGGGTCGCGCCAGAGGCGGGGGTCGCGACCGGTGCCGAAGAGGTCGAGCATCACCCGGTCGCCCGGGGCGAAGGTCCCGCCGAGGCCGTCGAAGCCGTTCCGGACGGTGCCGGCGATCACGGGGAAGAAGGGGGAGAAGCGGCGCACCTCCTGCACGAACCCGCGGAGGTCGGTCTCGTCGCCGGCGGCGAAGGCCCGCGCCCAGCGCGGGTGCGCGTGCAGGGCGTGCAGCGCGAAGTCGATGAAGCGCGCGACCGCGACCGTCGGGCGCACCAGGTTGAGGAGCTCCACGCCCGCGGCCTCCACCGTGAGCGGCGAGCCGTCGGCGTCGACGTGGGTCACGACGTCCTGCAGCGGAGATCCGGCGACGACCGGCAGGCGGCCGTCGCGCGCGCGTCGCACCACGTCACGGGCCCACCGCTCCGCGCGCAGCCGTCGGGCGCGCGCGGCCCAGTTCACGGGGCCGACGGACGCGGCGCGCTCCACCATGTCGGCGACGTCGGCGCCGACCCGGCGCACCTCCTCGTCGGTCACCGGGATGCCGACCCACCGGCACGCGGTGCGCATCAGCACCTCCGCCAGCTCGTCGTGCAGTCGCACCTCGGGCACCCGCGACCAGCGCGCGACGCCCGCGCGCCACTCGTCGTCGAAGGCCCGGCGGACGCGCTCGATCCCCTCGGGCAGCATCATCCCGAGGGACATCGCCTTCCGGACGTGGTGGCCGTGCCCGCTCATCGCCTGCACGCTGCCCTCGTCCTGCAGCAGGTGCATCACCGAGACGGGCATGGCGCCGGCCCGGCCGAATCGGTCGCCCTCGTAGAAGAGGCGGGCCGCCTCGCGGCCGCGGATGCACGTGACCGGGCGGCCGGCGAGCCGCGTGCGGAACGCGTCGGCCCCCACGGCGTCGGCGCCGCGGGACACGAACCGGTAGCCGTCGCGGAGGAAGCGGAGCGAGCCGTCCGGGCCGGGGAGGCGGGGGATCACGCGGCGCCTCCCGTGCTCCCGGGGCCTCCGCGACCCGACCCGGGGGTGTCGTAGGAGCCGTCGGTGCCGACGCGGAGGCCCTCGCGCACGATCGCGCTCGGGCCGCCGAAGGGCGTGCACCGGTAGTCGCGCGTGATGCCGGCGGCCTCCGCGAACGCGTCGGGGTTGAACTCCGGATCCTCGTAGCCGAGGCACTGCGCCACGACCCACATCACGTTGACGCGCACGCGCTCGGCCTCCTCCTGGGAGAGGCGGGGAGCGGCGGATCCGGGGGAGCCGCCGGGGGAGCCGCCGGGGGAGCCGGAGCCGGAGCCGGAGCCGGAGCCGGAGTCGTCGCCGTCGCCGCTGGGCGCGTGCGCGGGCGCGTGCGCGGTGCCCGTGGCGCGGTACGGCGCCTCGGACCAGTCATGCGCGCGGATCTCGGCGGCGAGGTGCCGCTCGCGCGCCGTCAGCGCGCCGCGCACGGCATCCCCGGACGCTCGACGGGCGTCACAGCGCGTCGAGGAGCGCGGCGCACGCGATCTCGCAGCGCCGGCACTCCTCGGAGCAGATCCGGCAGTGCTCGTGCATCTCGCCGTGCCGGGCGCACTCGTCGGCGCACGCCCCGCAGGCGGCGATGCAGAGCTCGAGCGCGAGGCGCGTGATGTCGACGCGGTCGGCGCTGTGACGGGTGAGGGTGTCGAGGGTGGCGGCGCAGATCTCGGAGCAGTCGAGGTCGGCGCTCACGCACGCGGTGAGCTCGGCGACGCCCTCCTCGGAGAGGCACGCGGCGGCGCAGGCCGAGCAGGCCGCGGCGCACGCCCCGCACGCGTCGATGCAGGCGGCGAGCACCTCGAGATCCAGGTCGCCGCGGTCGGCGGGCGAGGTGCGGAGCAGATCCAGCGTCGTGCTCATGGGATTCCTTCCTGCGTGCGGCGGAGCGCCGGGAGGCGCCACGGGCGGGGCCCGATGCGGGTCACGCTAGGCCGGTCCACGGGATGCGCCGCGGGGGTTGCCGCGCCGCGTGCCAGCGGCTACGGGCGGACGCGTCGGCCGGCGGCGATCCCGCGGCCGCCCGCCCTGGTCGCGCGCCGACCCCCGCCGTAGGCTGATGCATGGCCTCCGACACCGCACCCCGCGACCCCGCCGCGCCCCTCTACCTCGACGTCGTCGACGGGTGGTGGCGCGCCGCCAACTACCTCTCCGTCGGCCAGATCTACCTGCTCGACGACCCGCTGCTGGAGCGTCCGCTGACGCGCGACGACATCAAGCCGCGCCTCCTCGGGCACTGGGGCACCACCCCGCTGCTGAACTTCGTCTACGCGCACCTCAACCGCGTGATCGTCGAGCGGGACCTCGACATGATCTACATCGCCGGCCCCGGCCACGGCGGCCCCGGCATGGTCGCGAACGCGTACCTCGACGGCACCTACTCGGAGCTCTTCTCCGCCGCGACGCCCGACCGCGCGGGGCTGCGCCACCTGTTCCGCCAGTTCTCGTTCCCCGGCGGCGTCCCGTCGCACGCGGCGCCCGAGACGCCCGGGTCCATCAACGAGGGCGGCGAGCTCGGGTACTCGCTGGTGCACGCGTACGGGGCCGCGCTCGACAACCCCGACCTCATCGTGTCGTGCGTCATCGGCGACGGCGAGGCCGAGACGGCGACCCTCGCCGCCAGCTGGCACCTGAACAAGTTCCTCGACCCGGAGTCGGACGGCGCCGTGCTGCCGATCCTCAACCTCAACGGCTGGAAGATCGCGAACCCCACGGTGCTCGCCCGCATCCCCGAGGAGGAGCTGCTCGCACTGTTCACGGGGTACGGCTACGCGCCGCGCATCGTCTCGGGCGGCTTCGACGACGAGGACCACCGCGCCGTCCACGAGCGGTTCGCGATCGCGCTCGGCGAGGCCCTCGACGACATCACGCGGATCCAGCTGGCGGCCCGCACGGGCGGCAGCGAGGAGCGCCCGGCGTGGCCGATGCTGATCCTCCGCACGCCCAAGGGCTGGACGGGTCCGAAGGAGGTCGACGGCAAGCAGGTGGAGGGCACGTGGCGCGCGCACCAGGTGCCGCTCTCCGGGGTCCGCGACGACGAGGACCACCTGCGGCAGCTCCAGGAGTGGCTCGAGAGCTACCGGCCGCACGAGCTCTTCGACCGCGACGGGCGCCTGACGCCCGCGCTGCAGCCGAACCGCCCCGACGGCGACCGGCGCATGAGCGCCAACCCGCACGCGAACGGCGGCCTCCTCCGCCGCGACCTCAGCCTGCCGCCGCTGGAGGTCAACGCGATCGACCTCAGCGACGGCCGCGGCGTCATCGCGGAGCCGACCCGCGTGCTCGGCGGCTGGCTGCGCGACGTGATCGCGCGCAATCCGCTCGACTTCCGGATCTTCGGCCCCGACGAGACCGCCAGCAACCGGCTCGACGACGTGTACGAGGTCACCGCGAAGGCGTGGCAGGGCGAGGTCCTGCCGGTGGACGAGCACCTGGCGCATCAGGGCCGCGTCATCGAGATCCTCGACGAGAACATCACGCAGGGGCTCCTCGAGGCGTACCTGCTCACGGGTCGGCACGGGCTCTTCACCTCGTACGAGGCGTTCATCCACGTGGTCGACTCCATGTTCAACCAGTACGCGAAGTGGCTCGAGTCGAGCTCGCGGGTGGAGTGGCGGCGTCCGGTCGCGTCGTTCACCTACCTCCTGTCGTCGCACGTGTGGCGGCAGGACCACAACGGCTTCTCGCACCAGGACCCCGGGTTCCTCGACCACGTCGTCAACAAGCGGGCCGAGATCGTGCGGGTGTACCTGCCGTTCGACGCGAACTCGCTGCTCGTCACCATGGACCACTGCCTGCGCGGCACCGACCTCATCAACGTGGTCGTCGCCGGCAAGCAGCCGACCGCGAGCCTGCTCGGGCTCGAGGAGGCGCGGGCGCACGGGGCGCGCGGCGTGGGCGTCTGGGAATGGGCGGGCACCGAGGTGCCCGGGCTCGAGCCCGACGTGGTCGTCGCGTGCGCGGGCGACATCCCGACGGTGGAGGCGATGGCGGCGGTGCAGATCCTCAAGCGGGAGATCCCGCAGCTGCGCGTGCGGTTCATCAACGTCGTCGACCTGATGCGGCTGCAGGACGCGACGCAGCACCCGCACGGCCTCGACGACGGCTCCTTCGACGCGCTGTTCACGCGCGACAAGCCGGTGGTGTTCGCGTTCCACGGCTACCCGTCGCTCATCCACCGCCTCACGTACAAGCGCCACAACCACGAGAACATGCACGTGCGCGGCTTCGTGGAGCAGGGCGGCACCACCACCCCGTTCGACATGCTGATGCTCAACGACCTCGACCGGTTCCGGCTGGTGATGGACGTGATCCGCCGCGTGCCGCACCTCGAGACCACCTATGCCGCGCTGTCGCAGCGCATGGACGACGAGCGCATCGCCCACCGCGTCTACACGCGCCAGCACGGCGACGACATGCCCGACGTCTCCGGCGCCGAGGGGCTGCCCTTCGCGGACCCGTCGCGGCAGACCGCGATCGACACGGGGGACGACAACGCGTAGCGGGCCCGCGGCGGCGAGGCGTGCGGTCGGGAGGCGCGCGGTCGGGCGCGACTAGCCGGTCGTCGTCTCGGCGAGGGCGTCGGCGGCACCCGCGGGCCCGTGGTCGAACAGCCCGATCGGGTTGCCCTCGCTGTCGCGCACGTACGCCCAGCGATCGGTCTCGTTGAGCATCTGGATGCCGCCCACCGCGGATCCGCCGTGCGCCTCGACCTGCGCCACCGTCTCCTCGATCGAGTCGACCGTGATCACGATGGTCGGGTGCGGCACGTCGGCGCGCTGATGCAGGTCCCCGTTGATCCCGTCGTCGGATCCGGTGATGATCATGCCCGCGTCCTCCCCCCACGCCTCGTAGCGGAAGCCGAAGACGGCGGTGTAGAACGCGCTCGCGCGCGCCATGTCGTCGGCGGGGATCTCGAAGTGCTCCACAGCAGCCATGCGCCATGTTCCAGCGGGCGGGGAATCGACGTCAAGGGGCGCGCGCGGTCGCGGCATCCGGGCACGCACGACGCCGCGCCGCCGCCACGACCCCTCGGGGCGGTGACGACGGCGCGGCGTCGACAGTCGATCGGGTCAGCGGACCAGCTGCGCTCCCTGCGCCGCCACCCGCGTGATCGCCTTCGCGACGAGGGAGATGGAGTCCCCGGCGCGCACGACGATCTCGGACTTGTCGGCGTAGACGCCGCCGTTCCACCAGTAGGCGCTGGCGTTGAAGTCGTCGTCGTAATACGTGATCGCCACTCTGTACGTGCCTGGTACCAGGTCACGGAGGAAGGCGGCGTCACCATTCCAAGCCCAGCCGTAGTACTTGCGTGCGCCGTCCTGGTAAAGGGAGACCAACGCTCTGTCCGGATCCCATCCTGCGGCAGCGAGACCTGTCACCTGCACCGTCACCGACGGGCTGACCGCCAACTGGACGTCCACACGGGAAATCGGGATTCCGCGCGCGGCGGTGTAGGTAGTCGCGGTCTCCAGCGTTCCGGATCCTCCAGCCCAGCGTGTCTCGTACACAGGCGCCGACGACCGGTTGCTGCTCGCCAACACCTTGTACTTACCAGGAGCGACAGCAGGGAAGACGTAGTAGCCGTTGGCATCCGCGGTCACATTCATCGTCGTCAGTCCCTCCGCGTCGTCTTGGGGGACCAGTGCGACCTGCGCTTCCCTGAGGGCACCCGTCGCAGTCGTGATCTGGCCGGAAAGGCGAGTACCGGGCTCCAACACTGCATTGACGCCGATCACGGCTTGGCCCCACTGCGACACGACAACCGTCTTGGCCGAACCTCGGGTGTCTGCGTCACCGAACCACTCGCCGACGAACGCGCCGTCGTTCGGTGTGGGAGAACCGAAGCGGACCTTGTACGTCCCCGGGACGATGTCGCGCAGCGTGAATCGTCCACCCCAGTCCGTACGCGTGGTGCCGACTTCCGCGCCGTCACCATCCGCCCTGACGATCGAGACCGGGACGTCGCTCGTGAGCTCGTCGAGAGCCGTGACGCTACCGCTCACGGTGGCATATCGCTTGACGACCACATCGATGGTCACCGTGCCGTTCGATTGCACGGCGAAAGTCTGAGCCGCCTTGAGGTCGTTCGTCTGCCCGAAGTACTGGATGACGTAATCCCCAGCAACTTCCACCTCGACCCGCAATCCGTACTCCCGTGGCCGGATGTCAGAGATGGAGAAGGCCCCCTTGTCGATCGAAGCCGAGTAGTCGCCCCATCCGTACTCAGGATTCACCAGCTCGACGTTGCCCTCTGTGACCAGGTTCTGCGGGTCCACGAAGTCGAGGTACACGCGTCCGAGCACCTGGCCGTTCCAAGCCTGCTCCGGCGGCTGCACGTCCGCTCCGACAACGACGGCGGTGCGGCCGCTCGTGCGCGCGAGGGATGCATAGCCCGCGGACGTGCCTGTCACTGTCGCGGTGATCCGCTTGCCGATGTCGGCCGACCCCGGGGTGTAATCCTGCGCGGTGGCGCCAGCGATCTTCACGTCGTTGGCGTACCAGACGTAGGTAAAGGACGGTCGTGGTGTCCAGATCCCCGGCACCACGCGGAGGGAGTAGCCGACCTTCGCATTCCCCACGATGACCGGCTGCGTCGAAGTGATCGCCGGCTTGCCGACGACCGCCGTGGCGACGCTCGTCTTGCTGGTCGTGATGTAGCCGGTCGCCGTGGCGGTGATGGTGACCGTGATGGTCTTGCCGAGGTCCGCGGTGCCGAGCGTGTAGGTCGACCCCGTCGCGCCGGCGATCGCCGTGGTGCCCGCCGTCCACTGGTACGTGAACGCGGGGGCGGGCGACCAGGTGCCGGTCGTGGCGGTGAGGACGCTGCCGACCGCGGCGGTCCCGGCGATGGTGGGCGCGGAAGCGACGGCGAAGGACTTGGCGGCGGGTGCGGCGACGACCGCCGCGGAGGCTGCGCTCGTCTTCGCGGCGGTCGTGTAGCCCGCCTTCGCGCCGGTGACGGTCACGGTGATGCGCTTGCCGACGTCGGCGGCGACGGGGGAGTAGGTGGCGGCGGTCGCGCCGGCGACGGCCACGTTCGCGACGAACCAGCGGTAGGTGAAGGTGGTCGGGACGGGCGCCCAGGTGCCGGGGGAGGCCGTGAGGGTCGCGCCGACCTGGGCGGTCCCCGTGAGGGTGGGCGTCGGCACGGTCGTGAAGGCGGGGGTCGTGACGGGGGCGGCGACCACGGCGGCGCTCGCCGTGCTGGTCTTCGAGGCCGTGGTGTATCCCGAGCGCGCGCCCGTGACGGTGACGGTGATCCGCTTGCCGACGTCGGCCGCGACGGGGGAGTAGGTGGCGGCGGTCGCGCCGGTGACGGCGACGTTCGCGACGAACCAGCGGTACGTGAAGGTCATCGGGACGGGCGCCCAGGTGCCGGTGGCGGCTGTCAGGGTGGCGCCGACCTGCGCGGTGCCGGTGAGGGTCGGCGTCGGGACGGTGGTGAACGTCGACGGCGCGGTGACCGGGGCGGCGACCACGGCGACGGTCGCCGCGCTGGTCTTGGCAGCGGTCGTGTAGCCCGTGCGGCTGCCGGTGACGGTGACCGTGATGCGCTTGCCGACGTCGGCCGCGACGGGGGTGTAGGTGGCGGCGGTCGCGCCGGTGACGGCCACGTTCGCGACGAACCAGCGGTACGTGAAGGTCGTCGGGACGGGCGCCCAGGTGCCGGTGGCCGCGGTCAGCGGCGTGCCGACCTTCGGCGTCCCGGTGATCGTCGGCGTCGCAACCGTCGTGAAGGGCGCCGGGGCGGGCGCGGCGGCGACCGTCGCGGTGGCCGCGCTCGACTTGGCGAGCGACGTGTAGCCGGCCTTGTTCGCGGTCACGGTGAGGGTGATCTTCTTGCCCTGGTCGGCGGCGACGAGCGTGTACGCGGATCCGGTGGCTCCCGAGATCGCGACGCCGTTCGCCCACCACTTGAAGGTGAAGGAGTCGGGCTGCGGCGCCCAGGTGCCGGTCACGGCGAAGAGGGTGGAGCCGACCTGGGCCGTGCCGGTGATGGCGGGCTGCGGTGCGGTCGTGAAGGTGACGGCGGCGATGCCGGCACCGGTCGAGGCGGGCGGGGTGTCGGCGGCGAAGGCGCTGGTCGCCATGCCCGCTTGCGCGGAGGCGACGAGGGCGATCGAGAGGAGGCCGACGAGGGCGCGTCGGCGTGCGGTTGTCATGGTGCTCCTGGATCCGGGGGCCGCTTCGGGTGCGACCGTCGGCCATGCTTACAGCCTTCTCGCAGGTGGTGTCGTGTACCCAGTTCGGGCCTGACCCCGGCAATGCGCCTCCGACCGGCCGTTCGGGGGCGGCACTTAATTCCTCAGTGCGGTAAAAAGGGCATCGCCGGCGTACCCGACGCGGCCGTCCCGAGGAGTGCTCGTGCTCGAACCCGCCCCCCGCCCCGGCGTGAACCGGCACCGCTCGCGGCTGCTGCGCGTCGGACGCGCGCTCGCCGCGGCCCTCGTCCTGTCGGCCGTCGCGCTGCCCGCCGACGCGGCCGGCGCCGCCGTCGGCGCGTCGGCCGCATCCGTCGCCCCCGCCGTACGGCCGGCCGCGGCCAAGCCCGCGGCCAAGCCCGCGGTGCCCTTCACCGTCGCCCCGACGCCGACCATCACCGGCACGCCCGTGGTCGGCCGGGTGCTCACCGCCCTCCCCGGCGCCTGGAAGCCCGTCGGCGCGGTCTTCTCGTACCAGTGGTCCGCAGGCGACGTCGTGATCCCCGGCGCGACCCGCAAGACGTACACGGTCGCCGCGAAGGACGTGGGCGGCGCGCTCAGCGTCCGCGTGGTCGCCACCCGGACGGGCAGCATCACCGCCGAGCGCCGCAGCGCATCCACCGCTCCCGTCGCGCTCCCGGCGTTCACCACCGCCCCGGTGCCGACGATCGCCGGATCGGCCGTCGTCGGATCCGTCCTCACGGTCCGCCCCGGCGGGTGGAGCCCGGCGCCGACGCTGTCCTACGGGTGGACCCGCGACGGCGTCGCCATCGCCGGCGCGCAGGCCGCCACCTACCGGCTGACCGCGGCGGACGCGGGCGCGCGGATCGTCGCCTCGGTGACGGCCTCGCGGCCGGGGGTCGAGGCCCGCACGCGGGCCAGCCTCCCCACGAAGGCCGTGGCCCCTGCGCCTGCGCCCAAGCCGACCCCTGCGCCCAAGCCGACCCCGGTGCCGACCGTGAGGCCGACGGTCGCGCCCACGCCCGTCCCGACCGTGAAGCCGACCGTCGCACCGACCCCGGTGCCCACCGTGGCGCCCACGCCCACGCCCACGCCCACGACGGCGCCCACCCCCACCCCGACCCCGGAGCCCACCACGCCGCCCGTCCCCGCGCCTCCGGTCGCCCCCACGACCACCGCGCCCGTCGTCGTCGGGCAGCTGACCGTCGGCAGCGCGGTGCGCGCGCTGCCCGGCACCTGGACGCCCACGTCCTCGCCGCTGCGCTACCGCTGGTACCTCGACGGCGTGACCCAGGTCGGCGAGACCGGCCCCACCCTGCGGCTCGGCCCGGCGGCGCTCGGCGCGCGCATCACCGTCACCGTCTCGGGCAGCTGGGCCGGGATCGCCGACGTCCACCGGTCCACGACGAGGGCGACCGCCCCCGTCACGGCCGTTCCCGGTGCTGCGGACGGCCTGGGCCACGACGTGGTCGCGATCCTCGGGCAGTCGAACGCGCAGGGCGGCGGATTCGGCTACGACCCCGCCGTCGACGTGCCCCGGGAGGGCGTCGACCAGCTGGTCGGCGACTGGCAGGACGCGGACTGGGGACGGGTCGTCCCCGCCGACGACAGCCTCAAGCACGTCACCACCTGGAAGATGACGGACCGGCCGAAGCTCGTCGGCCCGGGCATGACCTTCGGGCGGGCGCTCCTCGCGGACTCCCAGCCCGGTCGCCGGGTCCTGCTCGTCCCCGCGGCGCAGGGCAGCACCGCCCTCACCCGGGTCGACGCGGTGCAGCGCTTCACGTGGGATCCGACCCCCGAGCCCGGCTCGGTCGAGGCGGGCCTCACGAACCTCTACGCGAACGCGACGACGCAGATCGACAACGCCTTGGCGCTGGATCCGGACAACCGGCTCGTCGCGATCATCTGGGCGCAGGGCGAGTCGGACGCGAACGCCATCGCCACCGCCCCCACCGCCGAGGGTCGCGTGGCGGCGAAGGCGAAGTACGCCGACCGGCTCCTCGAGCTCGAGACCGGTCTCGTCACCCGGTACGGGGCCGTGCCGTTCCTCGTCGGCGGGATGGTCCCCGAGTGGATCGGCTCGAACGGGCCGCGGCAGGACATCGACGCGGTGCACCGGGACCTGGAGCGGCTGCGGCCGGAGGTGGCGTACGTGCCGGGGGTGTCCGGGCACGCGAACGAGGGCGAGGACTTCATCCACTACGACGCGGTCGGCGCGCGGATGATGGGAACCGGCTTCTACGCCGCGTACCTCCGGCAGACCGCGCGCTGACCCGAGCCCGGGCGCGGCCGCGTCGCCGCCCGCCCGCGCGCGTACGGTCGAGGGGAGCCGCCACCCGGGCGGCGGGAACGCGAGGTCACCATGCTCGGAGAGCACCCCGTCGGCGTCGTCCTGCTCACGCAGGACATGGCCGCGTCACGCCGCTTCTACGCCGAGGCCCTCGGGCTCGAGGTCGCCCAGGAGTCGGAGTCGGCGATCACCTACCGCTCCGGCGGCACCGACCTCACGGTCACTTCCAGCACCGTCGGATCGCAGGACGAGCAGACGAAGGCGTCGTGGAAGGTGCGGGACCTCCGCGCCGAGCTCGACCAGCTCGCCGAGCGCGGCGTGCACCCCGAGGAGTACGACTCGGAGGAGCTCAAGACCGTCGACGGCATCGCGGACCACGCGGGCGTGTGGTCCGCGTGGATCACCGACCCCGACGGCAACTCGCTCGGCATAGAGCAGCCCAAGTAGCGCGCGGCGCTCGGCGGGCAGCGCCCGCGGGCGGAGGGCGAGGGGCGCGCGACCGGCACCCGCGGGGGTCTCCCGTACGGTGGGACGACCGTCCGCCCGACGGGATCCGACACCCCTCCGGAGGACCGCATGGCCGCATCCACCCGCCTCCTGCCGCCGCGCATCAGCGACCCGCGGCTCGAGGGCCTCGCCGACGGCGACCCGTCCGACCTCGACGCGCATGCGTCCTTCGAGCGGCTCCGCTTCGCCGACGCCGACCTCACGGACGCCGACCTCGTCGACGTCGGCTTCGAGGAGTGCGTGCTGGAGCGCCTCCGCCTGCACGAGGCCGACCTCACGGCCGCGAGCCTCGTGGACGTGCTCGCCTCGCGCCTCGACGCCCCCGTGCTGAAGGCCCCGCGCATGCGCATGCGCGACGTGCGCCTGGAGGGCTCGCGGGTCGGATCCGCCGAGCTCTACGACTCCACGCTCTCGTCGGTGCACATCGCCGACTGCCGCCTCGGCTTCGTGAACCTGCGCGGGTCGAAGATCACCGACCTGCTCATCACCGACTGCGCCATCGAGGAGCTCGACCTCCGCGGCACCGCCGGCATGCGCATCGCGTTCGCCCGCACCACCATCGGCACGCTCGACCTCGGCGACTCGAGCCTCACCCACCTCGACCTCCGCGGCGCCGAGATCCTCGACCTCGACACCCCGGACGGCCTCCGCGGCGCGGTCCTCGACTCGAACCAGCTGATGGCGCTCGGCCCGGTCTTCGCGCGGCACTTCCGGGTGCGCGTCGAGGACTGACCGCGCAGGCCGCGACGCCGCGACCTCGCGGACCTTCCGGCACTCCCGAGACGGCCGCGGCGCGCGATGGCCCGCTAGTGCGCGGACGCCCGCGCGACGTGCGCGAGCAGTCGGTCGACGAGCATCCGCCGCAGCTCCAGGGACGACCAGCCGTGGTCCGCGCCCTCGACGGCCGTGAAGACGGCGCCGGGCATGATCCGGCCGTACCGCTCGCCGTGCTCGAGGGGCACGGCGTCGTCGGCCGTGCCGTGCAGCACGTCCACCGGGCCCGGGTACGCGGCGGCCGGGCCGTACACGTCGACCCCGGCGAGCACCTCGTCCGCGAAGCCCAGGCCGAGGCCCATGCCGTCGATGTCGACGATGCCCCGGTCGCGTGCCGCGGGGAGCGGCTTCCCGAGGACCCGGTCGTGCACGGTGATGTCGTCGACGACGGCGCCCGCGGGCGACCACAGCGTGAGGCTCGCGACGAGCTCGGGGCGCGGGCGGCGGCCAGGGCCGCCTCGACCCCGCCGAGGCTGTGGCCCACGACGTGCACGGGTCCGCCGGCGTCCCGGGCGAGCGCGCGGATCATCGCGGACACCTGGTCGACCTCGTCGAGCAGTCGCACGTCGGCGAAGTCCCCGTCGCTCACCCCGTGGCCGAGCCGGTCGTAGGAGCGCACCGCGATGCCCGCGGCGACGAGCGCGCGGGCCGTCGGCACCCAGAGGCCGTGCCCGCCGGATCCGGTGTCGCTGAACCCGTGCACCAGGAGCGCGGCGGGGGAGCCGGGCCGCACGGTGCCGTGCTCCCAGCCGCGGAGGATCCGCCTGCCGTGGTCGAGCTCGAGTGGGGCGACGCGGGTGCTGATGGCGCTCATGGGTCGATCGTGCCACCCGCCGGGCCATCGCCCGCGCGGCGCGCACCCTCGATGCCGTGCACGCGGCGCGCTGCGGCAGGACGCGACATCGAACCGCCGCGCATCAGCGCCCGTGGACCTGTGGATGCGGCCGGATCGTCACTCCGCAGGGGGTGGACCCTGCGAGTCATGCGATCACACGAGGCTGGCCATGGCTGCCCCTCGGAGACCGAGAAACGCCGACGCTGCGTGCAGGAGAGAGGCTCTGGAGGCGTTCGCGAAGGTCTAGGGGATGAGCGCCACGGGGGTGCGGGCCACCGCTTCCCCGCCCGCGTTGAGCCGTGCGAGGTACCCGGCGAACGCGTCGAGGTCCGCGCGGCTCCACTCGCCGAGGCCGCGGATGAGGCGGCTGCCACCCTGCGCGTCGTCGGCCTCGACGCCCGCGCGGCCCGCGTCCGTGAGCGCGAGCACGCGCACGCGGCCGTCCTGCGCGTCGGCACCCACCTCCACGAGCCCCAGGTCCTGGAGCTGGCGGAGCTGGCGGCTGACGACGCTGCGGTCGACGCCGAGCTGGTCGGCCACGGCGCTCGCGTGGGCCGTGCCGCAGCGGCGGATCACTCGGAGCATCTTGTAGCCGATGGGCGGGAGGTCCGGGTGGATCGCCGCGGCGGCCTCCCGGGTCGTCGCCCGGATCCTCGCGGCGAGGGCGGTCATCTGCTCCTCGACCTCCGCGATGCCGGCGGCGATCCCGGGGGCGACACCCGGGTCGACGCCGGGGGTGTCCCCCGCGGCGTCGCCCCCGGCGGAGCGGTCGACGTCGGTCATCGGCGGGAGTCGACCCCGGCGTCCTCGGACTCGGGGAGGCGGATCGACCCGGTGGGGTTGGCTTCGCCGGCGGGCGTGAGCGCGACGGCTCCGGCGGAGGCGCCGATGAGCGCGTCCTCGGCATCCTCGCGGTGCACGTCCCGGCCGTCGGCCGCGGGGGTCCCGGCGCTCTTCAGCTGCACGGCGTTCTTGCTGCCGAGCTGGGCGTTGGGCAGGAAGATCACCGCGAGGAGCGAGACGACCGCGAGCGGCACGCTGTAGAGGAACACGTCGCCGATGCCGACGCCGTACGCGCTCTCGACCACCACGCGGACCGCGGGGCTCAGCTGCGAGACCTGGGGGATGACGCCGGACCCGAGCGCCTGCGCGGCCGCGGCCTGGTCCGCAGGAGCGAGCCGGGTGATGCCCGCGGTGATCTCGGACGCGATGATGGTGCCGAGGATCGAGCCGAGCACCGAGACGCCCACGGTGCCGCCGAGGCTGCGGAAGAACGTGACCGCGCTGGTGGCGACGCCGAGGTTCTTGACCTCGATGGCGTTCTGCACGACGAGGACGAGGTTCTGCATCAGCATGCCGAGGCCCGCGCCGAGCACGAACATGTAGATGCCGACGAGCACGAAGTCGGTGTCGTAGCGGAGCGTGGAGAGCAGGCCCGTGCCGGCGACGATGAGGACGGCGCCCGTGATCATGATCGCCTTCCACTTGCCGCGGCGGCTGATCAGGTTGCCGAAGACGGTGGAGGAGATGAGCAGACCCGCCATGAGCGGGATGGTCAGCAGGCCCGACTGGGTGGGCGTGGCGCCGCGCGACAGCTGCATGTACTGGGCGAGGAACACCGAGGTGCCGAACAGCGAGATGCCGACCGCGAGGCTCGCGAGCACCGAGAGGGTGAAGGTGCGGTTGCGGAACATGGTGAGCGGGATGATCGGCTCGGCGACCTTGAGCTCGGTGACCACCGCGGCGATCAGGAGCACGACGGCGCCGGCGGCCATGAGGTACGAGGTGCCGGAGGCCCACTCGAACTGCTTGCCGGCCTGCGAGACCCAGATGAGCAGCAGCGAGACGCCGCTGGCGATGAAGACCGCGCCGAGGTAGTCGACGTGCACCTTGCGCTTCGGGTGCGCGGGCAGGTGGAGGGTGACCTGCAGCAGGATGATCGCGATGATCGCGATGGGCAGCGCGATGAAGAAGTTCCAGCGCCAGCCGAACGCGTCCGTCACGACGCCGCCGAGGAGCGGGCCGCCGACGGTGCCGACGGCCATGACGGCGCCGAAGAGTCCGGCGTAGCGGCCGCGGTCACGCGGGCTGATGATGTCGGCCATGATGATCTGGCTGAGCGCCGCGAGGCCGCCGGCGCCGAGGCCCTGGAGCACGCGGAAGACGATGAGCGTCTCGGTGTTCTGCGAGAAGCCGGCGAGGGCCGACCCGAGCACGAAGGTCGCGAGCGCCAGCTGGATGAGCAGCTTGCGGTTGAAGAGGTCGGCGAACTTGCCCCAGAGCGGCGTGCTCACGGTGGTGGCGAGCAGCGTGGCGGTGACGACCCACGTGTACCCGGACTGGTCGCCCTTCAGGTCGCTGATGATGATGGGCAGCGAGGTCGAGACGACGGTGCCGGCGAGGATCGAGACGAACATGCCGAGGAGGAGGCCCGAGAGGGACTCGAGGACCTGGCGCTTCGACATGGATCCGTCGGCCGAGACGGTGCGGCGAGGGGCCTTCGCGGGTGAGGCGGCGGCCGGGTGGTGCTGGGACATGTTCCTCCGGGTAGTTGACTACCAGCAACCATATGCCGGTGGTGGACAGGTGTCAACTATCTCCCGCCCGCGGATCTGCTCCGCGCCCGTGGAGCGCCGCCGCGGTCGGAGTAGACCGGAGGGAAGCGCCGGTCGGTCGACCGGCCTCGAGACGAGGAGGGATCCCATGGTCGATTCGGTGGCGACGGTCTGGCTGCCCGTGCAGGACATGACGCGCGCGGTCGCGTTCTACCGCGACACGCTCGGGCTCACGGTCACGAGCGAGGACGCGGACTGGAGCGAGATCGACGCGGGCGGCCTGATGATCGGGCTCAACGCGCGCGAGGAGGCGGGCGGCTCGAAGGGCGGCGGAGCGGTCGTCTCGTTCACGCCCGAGGGGTCCATCGAGGACGAGCTGGAGCGGATCCGCGGCCGAGGCGCCGAGATCACGGGCGAGGTGAGCGAGCACGCGTGGGGCCGGATCCTCCCCTTCCAGGACAGCGAGGGCAACGACCTGCAGCTGTACTCGCCGCCCGTCGCGGGCTAGGCGCTCAGCCGAGCGGCTCGAGGTGGACGTGCACGGGCCCGCCGACCTCGAGCGCCTGGGCGTCGCGGACGGCGCGCTTGACCGGCAGCATCCACGTGCCGTCGCCCTTCGGGAACACGGAGGTGCGCCAGGTCGTCAGCCCCACCCGGACCCGCACCGGCACCGACCCGAACCCGCGGCGTCCCGCCTCGCCCAG
Organism: Clavibacter michiganensis; assembly: GCA_002150995.1. Taxonomy (GTDB): domain Bacteria; phylum Actinomycetota; class Actinomycetes; order Actinomycetales; family Microbacteriaceae; genus Clavibacter; species Clavibacter michiganensis_K. Next base: position 407,825 of record MDHJ01000001.1, read on the forward strand.
CTCCTGCAGCATCCCGCCGAGCTCGACGGGCACGGTCACGCTGGTCATGAACTCGCGCCGCGCCTCCCACACCTCGAGCGGGGCCGTGAAGTCGAGGGGGAGGTCGTCGTCCATCCCTCGACCCTAGGGCGCGCTCACCAGCCGGCGCGCTCGGCGACGAGCCCGGCGACGGCGGCGGGGTCCCGATGCGTCGTGTCGACCGAGAGGCCTCCGAGGCCCGCCGCGGCGATGATCGCCGCCAGCTCGGGGGTGCGGGCGCGGTGCCAGGCGAGGGCGTCCGCGTCGTCGACGTGGCGGGCGCCGAGGCGGGCCTGCACGGCGTCGGCGTCGACCGTGAGCCGGACGAGCAGCGGATCGCGCGCGCCGAGGGCCTCCGCGTAGGCCGGGAGGTCGTCGGCGCGCTCGATCACCGCGGCGACGACCACGACCCGGGCGCCCGCGGCGCGGTAGTTCCGGGCGAGGTCGTGCAGGTTGAGGAGCTCGACGCGCTGCTGGAACGGATCGTCGGCCGGGGCCGGTCGGAGCAGGCGCACGGCGTCGGAGTCGATCAGGGCGTGCGGCACGCCGCGCTCGGAGAGGAGATCGCCGAGCGCGTGCATCGTCGTGGTCTTGCCCGCGCCGACGGTGCCGGTGAGGACGACCGCGTCGGTCACGGCCGGCCCGGGAGGTGCGTGTCGTCGTCGACCACGTCGGTGTCGCGCGCCAGCGGGTGGAAGGCCGCGGCGTCATCCCCGCGGCGACGGCGCGCCCGCAGCTTCCGCAGGTTCGCGACGGCCAGGTGCTCGAAGTACAGGCCGCCGACCAGCAGCACGGCCGCCTGGACCCACGGCGGCACCCAGTCGTAGCGGCCGGATCCGTCGCCCTGGGAGAGATCCGGGGTCGTCACGAGGATCGCGATGCCGACGGCGAGGAGGACCGCGCCCAGCACGGCCGCGGCGACGACCCTCGTCATGGTCGGCACCTGCGGCTCGCGGTCCGCCTCCTCGCGGGCGCGGCGGCGCACGAGGGTCCGCGCGACGGTGAGCGCCACGACGACGAGGACGACCAGGATGACGAGGGGCGGTTCCATGCCCCCACGCTACGGACGTGCGCTCCGCCTGATGCCGAGCGCCGCGCCCCCCGTCCGAGCCGGGTGCGCTCAGCCGCCGCCGGCGAGCAGGTCGCGCTCGATGTCGCTCCCGGTGGCCGCGACGACCTCGAAGCAGGCCGCGCCGGCACGGATCGTGACGGTCGACATGCCGGCCCAGCGCGGGTGCGGCTCGACAGCGGTCGAGGTGATGGCGTGCCGGAGGATCCGCAGGCGGTCGAGCGACAGCGTCGCGGTGCGCCGGCGCAGCACGGGCTCGCGGCGGGTGAGGACCAGCAGCTCGCGCGGGGTGGACGCGACCACGGCGCCGGCGGCGCTCATCGGGCGGAGGCGCTGCAGGATGCCGCGGAGCCCGGTCGCCCGGGGGACCAGCGGCGTGCGCGGGCGCGACGACAGGCAGTCCAGCTCGGGATCCCGGGCCGCCAGGTCCCCGTACGCCGACGCGACGCCGGCCTCGTCCGGTCCCACGTCGACCCGCGGCGTCGCCCGCGGCGCCGGGGCCGCGGTGGTCGCGACGACGCCGGCGGCCTCGCCCGCGAGCGCCACCAGCAGCTCCGTGAGCTCGAGGACGACGTCGACCGACGCGCCGTTGAACGGGATCCGCAGCGCGTCGCCGTCGGCCGCGTGCACCGCGAGCAGGCCGTCGAGCAGGTCGACGCGGTCGTCGACGGCGACCAGCTCGGCGTACGGGGTGCGGCGCACGGCGTACCCGGACCCGTCGCGAGTCAGCACCTCCAGTGCCTCGTCGCCGACGACGAGGAGGTGCTCGTACAGGTCCATGGAGGGGTCGGTGTCGCGCCGCGGGATGTCGCGCGGGACCTTCAGCACGAGGCGCGCGGCGGACGGGTCCACCCCGTGCGGGCGGAAGAGGCGGGGGATCCCCTCGGTCGTGCGGACCGTGTCGATCCACGGGCCGAAGGCGTCGTGCTCGGCTGTCCTGGTGTGCGGGGTCACCTCGCGACCGTATACCGCGCGCCACGCGCATCCCCGGGGCGCGCCCGTCCTTGGGGCCACGCGTCATGCGCCGCCGAGGTGACGCCGCGCCTCCGGGTCAGGACTCGATGAGCTCCCGCTCGGGCGGCACGGCGGTCCAGAGCGCCACGACCCGGCGGGCGAGCGCCTGCTCGAGGCCGCCGAGCGCCTTGACCACGAAGATCGTGGTGCGGGCGGGGGATCCGGCCTTCGAGAAGCCGCGGTCCACGGCGCGCACCCACGTCTCCGCGGCGATCTTGGCGGTCGAGTAGTTGGCGCCGCCCGGATAGGGGCGCTGCACCGCGGTGGAGGACACGATGGCGAGGCGGCCCGCGTCCGACGCCTGCAGGTCGGCGTCGAACGCGCGCGTGGTCTTCCGCAGCGTGGTGACGAGCCGCTCGTGCAGGAAGTCCCAGTCGTCGTCGGTCTGGCCCTCGAGGCCGTTGCCGCCGCGCCAGCCGCCGACCAGGTGGATCAGCCCGTCGACGCCGCCGAGCTCGTCGCGGATCCGGCCGGCCAGGTCCACGACGGCCGCGTGGTCGGCGAGGTCGCACACCTCACGGCGGGCCGCGTCGACGCCCTGGAGGCGTCCCGCGTCCGTGCCCACCGCGACGACGCGGGCCCCGGCCGCCGTCAGGGCGGCGGAGACCGCGCGACCCGCGGCGCTCGACGCGCCCGCCACCACGACCACGCGGCCGTCGACGCTCATGCCGCCTGCCCCGTGATCCCCGCGGTGGATCCGATGACGTCGCGCATCTTCCTCTCCAGCGCCTCGAAGAACATGCTGAGCGGGAACTCGTCGTCGAGCACGAGATCGGTGAGCCCCTTCGGCGGGCCGTCGAGCGGCAGGGCGTCGGGGCCCTTCGCCCAGACGGAGGCCGGGTGCGGCGTGACCGTCTCGGTGACCATCGCGTAGGCGGCCAGCCAGTGCGCGGTCTTCGGCCGGTCGATGGAGCGCCAGTACAGGTCGTTGACGCGGTCGGCGAGCGCGACGACCACGTCGGCGACCTCGTCCCAGTCGATCGTGAGGCGCGTGTCGGTCCAGTGCAGCACGTGGTGCTGGTGCAGCCAGGCGAACAGGAGCTGGCCGCCGAGGCCGTCGTAGTTGCGCACGCGCGACCCGGTGATGGCGAAGCGGAAGATCCGGTCGAAGATGACCGCGTGCTGCACCATGCCGGCACGCTCCAGGAGGGCGTCGTCGGCGGCGGTCCGCTCGGCGGGGTCCACCGCGGCGAGCCGGCGCTGGATGGCGACGGCCTCCCGGAACGCGGTGAGGTCGCAGCGCAGCTCCTCGATCGAGTAGAGGAAGAACGGCATCCGCTGCTTGATCATGAACGGGTCGAACGGCAGGTCGCCGCGCATGTGCGTGCGGTCGTGGATGAGGTCCCACATCACGAAGGTCTCCTCCGCGAGGCGCTGGTCCTCCAGCAGGCGGCGCGCGTCCTCCGGCAGCTCGAGCTTCGTGACCTCGGCGGCGTGGCGCACGACGCGGCGGAAGCGGGCGGCCTCGCGGTCCGCGAAGATCGCGCCCCAGGTGAACGTGGGGATCTCGCGCATGGCGACGGTCTCGGGGAACAGCACGGCCGAGTTCGTGTCGTAGCCGGGCGTGAAGTCGAGGAACCGGATGGGGACGAACAGCGCGTTGCCGTAGTCGCCCGCCTCCAGCTCCGCCACGAACTCCGGCCAGACGACCTCGATCAGCACGGCCTCGACGAGGCGGCTCGCGCTGCCGTTCTGCGTGGTCATCGGGAAGACGACGAGGTGGCGGATGCCGTCGACGCGGTCGCGCTGCGGCTGGAAGGCGGTGAGCGAGTCGAGGAAGTCGGGGACGCCGAGACCGGCGTCGACCCAGCGCGCGAAGTCGACGTCGAGGGCGTCGAGGTAGGCGGCGTCGTGCGGGAACAGCGGGGCGAGCGCGCCGACGGCCTCGCGGATGCGGCCGATGAGGCGGGCGGCCTCCGCGTGGTTCCCGGCGTCCGGGACGGAGCCGTCCTTCGCCTGCAGCGGCTGGAGGGCGACGGCCGCGGCCTTGAGGTCGAGCCAGGCGGGGGAGGAGGCGACCGCGGCCACGTCCTCGACGACCTCGGGCTCGCCGATGACGGCTGCGGCGGTGGGAGCGGCGTGGGACATGGTTCGACCTCCGATCGTGCGGGTGGCGTGCCGTGACTCCACCGTAACGGCGGGTTCGGCGCCAGATCGTGTCTCCCGAGCCGGATCCGCGCGTGCTTCGGCGGACGGGCGCAGCATCCGTGCGTGGCGGGGTGCGGCTACGCCTCGTCGTCCCACGGCACCGGGGTCGTGGTGCCCGTCTCGTGGTCGCGGCGGATGACGCCGTAGGCCACCGAGGCCCGGGCGGCGCCTCCCGCGACCGGCCAGCCGTCGCGGTAGTGCGCCTCCTTCACGAAGCCGGCGCGCACGAGCACGCGGCGCATCGCCCGGTTGTCGTCACGCGTCTGCGCTTCGAACCGGACCACGTGCGGGTACGCGCGGAACACGTGGTCGGTGAGCGCGCGCACGACGGGCTCGCCGAGCCCGCGGCCGCGCCACCGCTCCGCGAGACGCAGGTCGAGCATGACGCCGGGGTCCTCCAGGTCGTCGAGCACGGCGAGGCCCACCCGTCCCGACCCCGCGACCTCCACCCAGAGCGCCTCGTGCTCCGGGGCACGGAACGCGCCCTCGGCGAGGCGCCGGTCGACGTCCTCGGCGCTCGGCCGGGGCGTCATGTGGAACGGGAACGCGTTCGAGGTGAGGAACGCCCGGATCGCGTCCGCCTCCACGTCCGCGTCCACCGGGATGAGCGCGATCCGCGGCGCGGCCGTCACCACGGCGGCCCGCACAGGTCGAGGTCGCCGTCCGCGGGCGCGGGGAGGCGGCCCGGGCGGATCATGGTGGGCTCGTAGTCGAGGACCACGCGCTCGCCGTCCTGCTCCATCCAGGTGGTGCCGGCGAACGGCACGAAGCCGACGCTCGCGTAGAACGGCACGCGCGCCGGGTCGCAGATGAGCATGGTGAGGTCGGGGTCGTGCGCGTCGATCGCGGCGAGGGCCCGCTCGAGGGCCGCACGGGCGTAGCCGCGGCGGCGGAGGGCCGGCCAGGTCGCGACGCCGCCGATCCCGGCGAGGCGGACGGGCGTCCCGTCCAGGAGGCCGTCACGGTGCACGACCACGACCATCGCGGCGACGCCGCCGTCGGGATCCCGGGCGATGGCGGTCTCGTCGGGGTCGGCCCAGCGCATGAGGCTCGCCGGGTCGTCCGGCGGCAGGGTGAACGCCGCGTCGGTGAGGGCGCCGGTCGCGGCGCGGTCCTCGGGGCTCAGGTCGGCGGAGGGGTGCAGCTCGGTGATCACGTCGCTCCTCGGTTCGTGCGGGCCTCGTCGCCCGCCGTCCCATCATCCCGGGAGGGGGTGGACCGCGCCCGGCTAATAGTGCTAACTTTTGGCTAACGCGGTAAGCCATCGCGTGGATCCCATCTGGAGGCGGGCATGACCGAGCACCTGACCATCGACGGCGGCACGCTCGCCTACGAGCTGAGCGGCAGCACCGGTCCGCTCCTCGTGCTCGCCCACGGCATGGGCGACAGCCGGGAGGCGTACCGCTTCCTCACGCCCCTCCTGGTCGAGGCCGGCTACCGGGTCGCCGCGGTGGACCTGCGCGGCCACGGGGAGTCGAGCGTCGGATGGGCCGGGCACACCCGCACCGACATCGCCGGCGACCTCATCCGGCTCGTCGAGCACCTGGGCGGCCCCGCGGTCCTCGTCGGCCACTCCATCGCCGGCGGCGCCGTCACCATCGCCGCGGCGACGGCCCCGCACCTCGTCACCGCCGTGGTCGAGCTGGCGCCGTTCACCCGGAAGCAGTCGCTCTCCCTCTCCGACCTCCGGAACCCCGCCTTCCGCCGGGGCATGCGCCACCTCCTGGGCACGACCCTGCTGCGCAGCTCGCGGGAGTGGCTGCGCTACCTCGACGTCGCGTACCCCGGCATCCGGCCCGCCGACCACGCCGCCCGCCTGGAGCGGATCCGCGCGATGCTCGCCGAGCCCGGCCGGATGCCGGCGCTCCGGGCCATGGGCTCCGGCACCCCGGCGGACGCCGGCGCGCAGCTCGGGAACGTGCGATGCCCGGTCCTCGTGGTGCAGGGCGGGGCCGACTGCGACTGGGCCGACCCCCGGGCCGAGGGCGAGGCGATCGTCGCCGCCCTGCCCGCGGGCCTCGGCCGCCTCGTCGTGATCGACGGCGCCGGGCACTACCCGCACGCGCAGCACCCCGCCGAGGTGGCGACCGCGATGACGGCCTTCCTGGCGAGCGCGCATGCCTAGGGCGGGCCTCGACACGGCCTCGGTCGTCGCCGCCGGCGCGGACCTCGCCGACGAGATCGGCTTCGCCGAGCTGACCATGGGCCGGCTGGCGGAACGCGTCGGAGTGCGCACGCCCTCGCTCTACAAGCACGTCGCCGGCCAGGACGACCTGACCCGCCGCATCGCCGCGCGCGCCCTCGACGAGGCGGCGGACGCGATCGGCGCCGCCATCCAGGGGCGCGCGGGACGTGACGCCCTGCGGGCCGCCGCCCACGCGCTCCGCGGGTTCATCCTCGCCCACCCCGGCCGGTACGCCGCCACCGTCGGCGTCGAGGTCACGGGCCCGGACGATCCCATCGCCGTCGCGTCGGCGCGCGTGCTCGAGCCCTTCGTCGCGGTGCTCCGCGGGTACGACCTCCCGGAGGCCCAGGCCACCCATGCGCTCCGCGCGCTCCGCAGCGTCTTCCACGGCTTCGCCACCATCGAGGCCGACGGCGGATTCCAGTGGGGGACGGCGACGGACGCGAGCTTCGACTGGCTCATCGACCTGGTCGACCTCGGCCTGCGCGCGAAGCCGGGGGAGTAGCGCCGCCTCCGATCGTACGCGCTCGCTTGCACTCACAGCCGTGAAGTGCAAACATGCACTCCATGACAGATGGTGCAACCGGGCTCCGCGAGCGACGGCGGGTGGAGACTTCGGCGCGCCTGACGACGCTCACGCGTCGGCTCACCGCGGAGCACGGCCTCGCCGGCTTCACGGTCGAGGAGGTCTGCGACCGGGCGGGCGTCTCGCGCCGCACCTTCTTCAACTACTTCGCCTCCAAGGAGGACGCCCTCTTCGGGCGCTCCACCCGCCTCGACACCGCCGACCTCGAGGAGGCGTTCGTCGCCGCCGGCGATCCCCGGGATCCGGAGCTGTCGCCGACGCTCCTCGACGACCTCGCCGACCTGTGCCTCGCCCGCTGGTCGCGGCTCGACACCGACGGCACGACCCTGCAGGACATGCACGCCGCCATGCGCCGCGAGCCCGGGCTCCTCATCCGCGCGATCGAGGCGTCCGTGGAGGACGAGGACAGCGACACGCTCCTCGTCGAGCGCCGCGAGGGCCTCGAGCGCGGCGACCTGCGCGCGGCCGTCGTGGTGCAGATCGTCACGTCCCTCGGCCGCGCGAGCGGACGCGAGTACCTCGCGCCCGGCAACGCCGACCCCATCGACCTGATCCTCCGCCGGCGCGTCGCCGCCGCGCGGGAGGTCGTCCACCCCGCATCCACCCGCCAGCCCGAACGGACCCCATGACCGCCACCGCCCCGCGCCCCTGCTGCTCACGCAGCGGCGCATCTGGATCATCTTCTCGGCGCTCATCGCCGGCATGCTCCTGTCGAGCCTCGACCAGACCATCGTCAGCACCGCGATGCCGACCATCGTCGGCGAGCTCGGCGGCGTCGACCACCAGGTCTGGATCACCACGGCCTACCTGCTCGCCACGACCATCGTCATGCCGATCTACGGCAAGTTCGGCGACGTGCTCGGGCGGCGGAACCTGTTCCTCGCGGCCATCGCGATCTTCACGCTCGCCTCGGTCGGCTGCGCGTTCGCGGGCGACTTCTGGTCGTTCGTCGTCTTCCGCGCGGCCCAGGGCCTCGGCGGCGGCGGGCTCATGATCCTGTCGCAGTCGATCATCGCCGACATCGTGCCGGCCAACCAGCGCGGCAAGTACCTCGGCCCGCTCGGCGGCATCTTCGGCCTCTCCGCGGTCGGCGGCCCGCTCCTCGGCGGCTTCTTCGTCGACCACCTCACCTGGCAGTGGGCGTTCTACATCAACATCCCCATCGGCATCGCGGCGTTCATCGTCGCCTTCATCACGCTCACGCTGCCGAGCAAGAGGGCCACGAAGCGGATCGACGTGGCCGGGGTGCTGCTGCTCTCCATCGCCACGACGTGCCTCATCTTCTTCACCGACTTCGGCGGCGACAGGGCGTACGGCTGGGGATCCCTCGTCACGTGGGCGTTCGGGCTCGGCCTCGTGGTCGCGGCGTCGCTGTTCGTGTTCACCGAGTCGCGCGCCGAGGACCCGATCATCCCGCTGAGCCTCTTCCGGAACCCCGTCTTCGTGAACGCCACGGCCATCGGACTCGCGCTCGGCATCGGCATGTTCGCCGCGATCGGCTTCGTGCCCACGTTCCTGCAGATGTCGACGGGCACCTCGGCGGCGGTCTCCGGGCTCCTGCTCCTGCCCATGATGGTGGGGCTCATCGGGATGTCGATCCTCTCGGGCATCCTCATCACCCGCACCGGGCGCTACCGGATCTTCCCCATCGTCGGCACGCTCCTCACCATGCTGGCGCTCGTGCTGATGACCTCGCTCACGGCCCAGACGCCCGTGTGGCTCATCTGCGTGTTCCTGTTCGTCTTCGGCCTGGGCCTCGGCCTCATCATGCAGGTGGTGGTGCTGGTGGTGCAGAACGCCGTGCCCGCCGCGCAGATCGGCACCGCGACCAGCACGAACAACTACTTCCGCGAGGTGGGCGCCGCGCTCGGCACCGCCGTGTTCGGCACGCTGTTCACCACGCGCCTCACCGAGAACCTCACGAGCGTGTTCGCGGGCGCGGGCGCGGCCCCGGGGGATGCGGCGGCCTCGGCCAGCAGCATCGACCCCCAGACGCTGAGCACCCTGCCGGGCCCGGTGCGCGACGGCATCGTCGACGCGTACGCCGACGCGCTGGCGCCCGTGTTCTGGTACCTCGTGCCGTTCATCGCGATCGCGTTCGTGCTCTCGCTGCTGCTGAAGCAGATCCCGCTGTCGGACGTCGCCGGGCTCGTCGCCCGCGGCGAGGCGGTGGGCGGCGAGGAGGCCGAGCGGCTGGAGGCGGAGCAGCGTGCGGCCGCGCGCAGCGGCGGGTCGGGTGGGCGATCGGCGGCGACCGGCCCCGACGCGGCCGACGACGCGTCGCGCATCGCCGTCCCGTCGAGCGAGACGCGCGACGGGGCGGACGGGCGCTGAGCGCTCCTCAGGCGCGTTCCCGTTGACACGGCCGTCCGCGGCTGGTCGACTCGCGGCAGGGCCGCCGCCTCCTCGGGGGCGGCGGCCCTTCTCGTGCCGACGTCCGGCCCGGGGTCCGCCCGTCCCGCAGCATCGGAGGTCGCCATGAGCGAGCCCATCGTCATCACCCGCACGTTCGCCGCCCCGCGGGAGCGCGTCTACGACGCGTGGACCGCCCCGGCCGACTTCTCGGCCTGGTTCGGCGGCGCCGACATCGAGGTCCCGCACGACAGCCTGCGGATGGACGTGCGCGAGGGCGGCGCCTGGACGGCCGTGATGCGCCTCCCCGACGGGAACGCGATCGACTGGGCCGGCGGGTACGTCGAGCTCGACCGCCCGACGCGCCTCCGCATGACGATGACCGACCGGCCGGCCGAGCCCGCGGGCGAGCCGCTGCGGGTCGAGCTCGAGGAGGTCGCGGGCGGGGCCACGCGCATGACGTTCACGCAGGTCGCGGGCGACTTCACGCCCGAGCAGCGCGCCATGACGATCCAGGGCTGGAGCTCGTTCTTCGACGTGATGGAGGGGCTGGTCGCGCCGGGCGCCTAGGCCCGCCGACATCCCGCGTCCGGGCCCTTGCGCTCGGTGGCGTGGGGGGCGTACCGTCATCTGAACCGGTTCAGGTCTCGCATCCACGGGCCCGCCGGCACTCGACGAGGAGGGGCCATGGCCGGAGGCGCACCCACGATCCTCGACGTCGCCCAGCGCGCCGGCGTCAGCAAGGCGCTCGTCTCCGCGGCCCTCAACGACCGGCCGGGCGTCAGCTCGGACTCCCGCAGCCGGATCCTGCGCGCGGCCGACGACCTCGGCTGGCGCCCCAGCCTCCCGGCCCGCTCGCTGTCCACGCGCACCTCGTACGCCGTCGGCCTCGTCATCGCCCGCGACCCGAAGGTCATCGGCGTCGACCCGTTCTTCCCCGGCCTGATCGCCGGCGTCGAGAGCGTCCTCGCCCCCCTCCGCCGCGCGCTCGTGCTGAGCGTCGTCGAGGGGGAGGACGCGGAGCTCGACGCCTACCGCTCCTTCGCCCGGGACCGGCGCGTCGACGGCGTGCTGCTCACCGACCTGCGGCACGACGACGCGCGGATCGCCCTCGTGGCGTCGCTCGGGCTGCCCGCCGTGACCCTGGGGCGCCCCGCGTGCCCCAGCGACCTGCCCGCGGTCGTGCTCGACGACTCGGCGGGGGTGCGTGCGACCGTCGCCCACCTGGCCGACCTCGGGCATCGGCGCATCGCGCACGTGGCCGGGCCCTCGGGGATGCTGCACGGCAGCCGGCGCCGGGACGCGTTCCTCGCGGCGGCGACGGAGCTCGGGATGTCGGACGCGCCCGTGGTCGAGACGGACTTCTCCGCCTCCGACGGTGCGCGCGCGACCCGCGCGCTCCTCGACCGGCCCGACCGGCCGACCGCGATCGTCTACGCGAACGACCCCATGGCGATCGCCGGGCTCGGCGTCGCGCAGGAGTCCGGCCTCCGTGTCCCCGACGACCTCTCGATCACCGGGTTCGACGGCACGGACATCGCCCAGTACGTCTACCCGCCGCTCACCACCGTGGCGAGCGACCCCTTCGCGTGGGGGGCCGCCGCGGCCCGCACGCTCCTCGCCCGCGTCGACGCGGAGTCCGTCCCGAGCGTCGAGCTCGACCCCGCGCGCCTCGTGGTGCGCGGATCCACCGGCCCGGCACCCGCCGACGACCGCGCCCCCGCCCGCCCCTGACCCGCCGCGACGGCACCGCGCCGCCGCAGCAGAGCACCGCTCGACCCGCACGACCGCAGCACCGCAGCACCGCAGCACCGCACGATCCGCAGCACCGCACCCGGCGATGGAGCCGGGAGAGACAGGAGACACCGATGTCCCGCACGCCGTCACGATCCCGCCGCCGCCTCGCGGTGGCCGCATCCTCCGCGATCGCCCTCGCGGCCCTCACCGCCTGCAGCTCGGCAGGCGGGGGCGATGCGTCCGCCAAGCTCGAGGCCACCGGCGACATCACCATCTGGTACTCGAACAACGAGCAGGAGGTGGCCTGGGGCAAGCAGATGGTCGAGGCCTGGAACGCCGACCACCCCGACGAGCAGATCACCGGGCAGGAGATCCCCGCGGGCAAGAGCAGCGAGGAGGTCATAGGCGCCGCCATCACCGCCGGCAACGCCCCGTGCCTCATCTTCAACACCGCTCCGAGCGCCGTCGGCCAGTTCCAGAAGCAGGGCGGCCTCGTCGACCTGGCGTCGTTCCCGGACGGCGCCTCCTACATCGAGGAGCGCAGCGGCGACTCCGCGGAGCAGTACCAGGGCGAGGACGGCGGCTACTACCAGATGCCGTGGAAGTCGAACCCCGTGATGATCTTCTACAACAAGGACCTGTTCCGGCAGGCCGGGCTCGACCCCGAGGCCCCGGCGCTGTCCACCTACGACGACTTCCTCGCGACGTCGAAGGCGCTCGTGGACGCCGGGGTCGCGCCCAACGCGATCCTCCCGGCGCCGACGAGCGAGTTCTTCCAGACCCAGTTCGACTTCTACCCGCTCTACGCGGCGCAGTCCGACGGCGCGCAGCTCGTCGAGGACGGCAAGGCGACCTTCGCGGACGAGGCCGGCTACGCGGCCGCCGACTTCTGGGCGAGCCTCTACTCCGAGGGCCTCGCCGGCCAGGAGGCCTACACGGGCGACTCGTTCGCCGACGGGCAGGCGGCCATGTCCATCGTCGGCCCGTGGGCCGTGTCCGTGTACCAGGACAAGGTCGACTGGGGATCCGTCCCCGTCCCCACCGCTGACGGCAAGCCCGCGGACGAGGTGTACACGTTCAGCGACGCGAAGAACGTCGGCCTGTACTCGGCCTGCGAGAACCAGGCGACCGCCTGGGAGGTCCTCAAGTTCGCGACCAGCGAGGAGCAGGACGGCCAGCTCCTCGAGCTGACCGGCCAGATGCCGCTGCGCACCGACCTGCAGGGCACCTACGCCGACTACTTCACCGCCAACCCCGCCTACACGCAGTTCGGCGACCAGGCGGCGCGCACGGTCGAGGTGCCCGGCGGGCCCACCACGGTGGAGATGCTGCAGGCGTTCCGCGACGCGTGGTCGAAGGCCGTGATCTTCGGCGAGGGCGACGTGCACGACGCGCTCGACGAGGCCGCCGCGCAGATCGACGAGCTCGCCGCGCAGGGCTAGGCACCGCCGTGTCCGTCACCTCCGCGCCGCGGCGCGCCGGGCGCCCGCCCGGCGCCCCGCGGCCCGCGCCGTCCGCCGCCGAGCGCCGGGGCCCGCTGAACCGGATCCTCGGGCGCCACCCGCTGGGGCTCCTATTCAGCGCGCCGTACCTGGTCTTCGTCCTCGCCGTGTTCGCGTATCCCCTGGGGTTCGCCATCTACATGGCGTTCCACGACTACTTCTTCGCCGCCCCCGGCGCGGTGGTCGACCGTCCCTTCGTCGGGCTCGACAACTTCCGCACCGTGCTCGGCGACCCCGCCGTGATCCGCTCGTTCGGCAACGTGGGCGTGTTCCTCCTCATCAACGTGCCGCTCACCGTGGTGCTCTCGCTCGTGCTGGCCACCGCCCTCGACAAGGTGGTGCGGTTCCGCACGTTCCTGCGGGTCGCGTACTACGTGCCCTACGTGACCGCGAGCGTCGCGGTCGTCGGGGTGTGGCTGTTCCTGTTCTCCGGCGACGGGCTCGTGAACTCCGTCCTCGGGCCGCTCGCGCCCACGCCCTCCTGGCTCATCAACTCGGCGTGGGCGATGCCGACCATCGCGCTGTTCGTGACGTGGAAGCAGCTCGGGTTCTACATCCTGCTGTACCTCGCGGCGCTGCAGAACGTGCCCCGTGAGCTGTACGAGTCGGCGGCCACGGACGGGGCCGGTCGCGTCCGGACCTTCTTCTCCGTGACGATCCCCGGGGTCCGCCCCGCGACGGTCCTCGTCCTGCTGCTCGCGACGGTGACCGGCGCGAACCTCTTCACCGAGCCGTACCTGCTCACCGGCGGCGGCGGGCCGAACGGCGCGTCGACCTCGCCGGTGCTGCTGATGTACCAGGAGGGGATCCAGCAGGGGAAGCCCGGGGTCGCCGCCGCCATCGGCGTGGTCCTCGTGGTGCTGGTGCTCGTCATCGCGCTCCTGCAGAACCGCTTCGCCGGGGAGCGGGACCGGTGAGCGACCGCATGACGCGGGGGCAGAAGGCCCTGCGCGCCGTGGTGCTCGCCGTCGGCGCGCTCGTGTTCCTGTTCCCGTTCTACTACATGGTCGTCGGCTCCCTCCAGGAGTCGCCCGACCCGTCGCCGGCGGGCGCGTTCCCCTCCCTCGGCAACATCACCGGGGCGAACTACACGGACATCGACGGACGCATCGACCTCGTGTCGGGGCTCGTCAACTCCGGCATCTTCACCGGAGGGGTGATCCTCTGCACGGTCGTGTTCGGGGTGCTCGTGGGATACGCGCTCGCGCAGCTCGAGTGGCGGGGGCGCGGCATCACCTTCGCGCTGGCGCTGCTCGTCCAGGTGGTGCCGTTCCAGCTGCTGATGATCCCGCTGTACGTGCTCATCGCGCGGGACTACGGCCTCGCGGACTCGCACCTCGGCATGATCCTGCCGTTCGCCATCAACTCGACGGCGGTCATCATCTTCCGCCAGTACTTCCTGCAGGTGCCGCGCGAGCTGTTCGACGCGGCGCGCATCGACGGGGCGGGCGAGCTCGCCGTGCTCCGGCGGATCGCGCTGCCGCTCGTGCGACCGGCGCTCGTGACCGTGATGCTCCTCACCTTCATCGGGCCCTGGAACGAGTTCCTGTGGCCGTTCCTCATCACCAAGGACGCGACGCTGCAGCCGCTGGCCGTCTCGCTCGCCAACTACATCAGCAACGTGGCGGCGACCGCGGCCAACCCGTTCGGCGCCGTCCTCGCGGGCGCGTGCGTGCTGGCCGCACCGGCCGTGCTGCTGTTCATCGTGTTCCAGCGGTACTTCATCTCCACCGACATCGGCTCCGGCGTGAAAGGCTGACCATGACCTCGACCACCTCCCCCGCGACCGCGTTCCCCTACGCGCTCACCCGCGTGGGCGTCGTGATGACGCCCGACCCGGACGACCCCCTCGAGGCCGAGGGGGTGCTGAACCCGGCCAGCGGCCGCGGCCCCGACGGCGAGCTGTACCTCCTCCCGCGGCTCGTCGCCGCGGGCAACGTGAGCCGCATCGGCATCGCGCGCATCCTCGTCGAGGACGGCGTGCCCGTCGGCGTGGAGCGGCAGGGCGTGGTGCTCGCACCCGACCGGCCCTTCGAGCGGGGGCTCGAGAACGCGGGGGTGGAGGATCCGCGGATCACCTTCATCGACGCGCTCGGGCTCCACGTGATGACCTACGTCGCCTACGGGCCGGTGGGCCCCCGCAGCGCCATCGCCGTCTCCACCGACCTGCGCGAGTGGCGCCGGCTCGGGCCGGTGCACTTCGCCTACGACGACGACCTCGGCGTCGACCTGTCGCTGTTCCCGAACAAGGACACGCTGTTCTTCCCCGAGGCCGTCCCCGGCCCCGACGGGACGCCCTGCTACGCCGCCCTGCACCGGCCGACCTGGGAGCTCGGCATCGCCGAGGGCATCGAGGCGGAGCCCCCGGCGCAGGTCACCGACCGACGCGCGGGCATCTGGATCAGCTACGTGCCCGTCGAGGAGGTGGAGCGCGACGTCGCGAACCTCGTGCGGTGGAGGTGGCACCGGCAGGTGGCCCTCAGCGAGCACGCCTTCGAGGAGCTGAAGATCGGCGGGGGACCGGTGCCCCTGCGCGTGCCGGAAGGGTGGCTGCTCATCCACCACGGCGTCGTCGGGACGCTCGAGTTCCGGGTGGCGCAGCAGAAGGACGTCTTCTACTCGGCGGGCGCGATGATCCTCGACGCCGACGACCCCTCGCGCGTCCTCCGGCGCACCAGCGAGCCGCTGCTCTCCCCGGAGACCGCGGACGAGACCGACGGCATCGTCGCCAACGTGGTCTTCCCGACGACCATCGAGCGGATCGACGGCGTCGACTACGTGTTCTACGGGATGGCCGACAGCGCCATCGGGGTGGCCCGCCTGGACCGCACCGCCTGATCCAGCCGGATCACCACGCACGACCCGCACGACCGACCCATGGAGAGCCCGATGACGCGCATCACCATCACCCGGACGGCGGCCGCGCTCGCGGCCGTCGCCCTCGCCGCCGGGGGCCTCACGGCCGCCGGCGCCGCCACGGCGCCCCGCGCGCTCGCGGCCCCCGACGACGGCGCCGCGCTCACGAGCACGGCGCACCTCGACTTCCTGCTCGACGAGGCCACCCCCACCCCCGTCGACGGCCACACGACCTACCGGCTCGCCGAGGAGCCGGCGCTCACCATGCCGTGGACCTACGCCGACGCCCGACCGGGCGGCGCCTTCGCGCGCGTGGGCGGCGGTCCGCTGGATCCCGTCACGGGCGACTGGGGCCAGGGCGCCTACAACACCGACGACATCTCCCGCGCCGCGGTGGTGTACGTGCGCCACTGGCAGCAGACGGGCGACACCGCGAGCCGGGAGCGCGCCTACGAGCTCCTCCGCGCCCTCGCCTACTTCCAGACCACCACCGGAGACGACGCCGGCAACGTGATCCTCTGGATGCAGCCCGACGGCGACTTCAACGAGAGCCCGAGCCGGTCGAGCTCCCCGACCCCTCCGACTCGGGAGACAGCTACTGGCTGGCCCGCACGCTGTGGGCGTTCGGGAGGGCTACGCGGCCTTCGCGGATGAGGATCCGGCGTTCGCCGCGTTCCTCCAGGACCGCCTGCAGCTGGGCGTCGCCGCGGTCGACCGGCAGTCGCTCGCGGACTACCCGCGGTACGGCACCGCGGACGGGAAGCGCGTCCCGCTGTGGCTCATCGCCGACGGCGCCGACGCCACCAGCGAGGCCGTCCTCGGCCTCTCCGCCTACGTCGAGGTCGCCCCGGACGATGCCGGCGTGCGCGACTCCCTCGGGAAGCTCGCCGAGGGCGTGGCCGAGATGGGCGCAGGCTCCGCGACGGCCTGGCCGTACGGGGCGGTGCTGCCGTGGTCGCTGAGCCGGTCGAACTGGCACGCGTGGGCGTCGCAGATGCCCGCGTCGCTCGCCCGCGCCTCCGACGCGCTCGGCCGCGCCGACCTCCTGGCTCCGGCCGTCGCCGACACGGCGGGCTTCACGCCCGTGCTCCTCACCTCGAACGGCCCCGACAACGGCTGGATCCCCACGCCCACCGACCGCGTGCAGATCGCCTACGGCGCCGACAGCCGGCTCCAGTCGCTCCTCGCCGTCGCCCACGTCGGCGACCGACCCGGGCTCCTGCCCCTCGCGGGCATGACGGCCGCGTGGTTCTTCGGCGCGAACGCGTCCGGCGAGCCCGTCTACGACCCGGCGACGGGCGTGACCTACGACGGCGTCCAGCCGGACGGGACCGTCAACCGCAACAGCGGCGCCGAGAGCACCATCCACGGCCTCCTCGCGATGCTCGCCCTCGACGCCCACCCGGAGGTGCGCGCGCAGGCGCTCGGCTCCGCGGAGGTCGTCGCCCGCGACGGGCTCCGCATGGTCGAGGCCGAGACCGCCGCGTCGACCACGGGCACGGTCGTCACGCCGGAGTCCTCGTGGACGGGGGAGGCCTCGATCAGCGGATCCCTGCTCGCGCTCGCCAAGGGCCAGGCAGCCGTGCTCGACATCGGCTCCTCCGACCGGGCGCGCATCGTCGAGCCGGTGACCCTGCGGGACGCCGGCGAGGCGCCGATCTCGGTGTGGAAGGCCGGATCCTCGCCCCTCGGTGCGCTGACCGGTCGCGCCGCACCCGAGGGCGTGAGCGCCGGGACGGGCACCCTGCTGCCGCAGCAGCTCGCCGCCTCCGCGCCCGCGGGAGCGACGACCGTGCGCGTGACGGGCTCCGCGGGCGTCACGCGGCTGGACGGCGTCCTCGTCCGGCCGGTGGTGTCGCGGCTGGCGCTGGACGGCGTCGCCGGCGCGAGCGAGCTGCTCGTCTCGGGATCCCGGATCCGCGAGACCGCCGTGGTCGGCACGGCCGGCGAGCGCGTGCGCGTCGACGTGTTCGGGTCGGACGGCCGGCTCGTCGCGTCGGCCACGCAGGCCGGCGGCACCACGGCCAACGTGCGGCCCGGCGGCTTCACCGTGGTGACGCGGGGCTGACGGGCGCCGCGGCGGGTGCGTGCCATCCGTCGCGGCGTGTCCCTGCCGGTCGGCCGGCTCGGTCGGCCGGCCGTCCGGCCGACTCCAACGTCCGGCCGGGTCAGTCGCGGCGCGGGCGCCGCACCATCCCGACCGCGGTGATGCCCGCGGCCGCCAGCGCGATCGCGAGCACGGTCGGGAACGGCAGCTCCTCGGCGGACAGGCCGAGCGCGGTGCTGCCTGCCGCGCCCGCGCCCGCGCCCGATGCGGGAGCCGCGGCGGCGGACGCGGGCGCGGGCGCAGGCGCCGTCGCGCCGAACGCGGGGACCGCCGGCAGGACGGATCCGCCGACGGCGCTCGCGAGGGCGAGCGCGAGGACGATGCGCGAGTGCGGGCGGCGGCGGGTGGGGAGTCGCATGTGGTCCTGGCGGCAGGGCGCCGGTGGGACCCGGCGGGGACGGTGGGTCGCGGGCGCGACGAGGCCGACGCTAGGCGGGCGGGATGGCGCGGCGGTGACCGGGTGCCGTCCCCGCGTCGAACGGCAGGGGTCCCGCCCGGCGTCGGCAGCGGGCCGCCCGCCCGTAGGCTGGCAGGACGCGGACGAGGGGAGACCGGATGATCGGGGTGCTGACCGGATTCGCCATCATCGGCTTCATCATCGCCGTGGGCTACGCCGTCGGCCGCTCCGGGATCGCCGGACCGGGCGCCCAGCACTCCCTCAACCGGGTCGCGTTCTTCGTCGCGACGCCCGCGCTGCTCTTCACCGTGCTCGCCGAGGCCGACCTGCACGTCGTCTTCTCCGCGTTCCTGCTGGCGTCGGCGAGCGCGGTCGCGGTCTCGGCGCTGCTGTACCTCGTGATCGCGCGGATCCTGTTCCACCGGCCGGTCGCGGAGACCACCATCGGCGCGGCGTCGGCGAGCTACGTCAACGCCAACAACATCGGCCTGCCCGTCGCGATCTACGTGCTCGGCGACGCCCAGCTCGTCGCGCCCGTGCTGCTCCTGCAGCTGCTGGTGCTGGCGCCGACGACGCTCACGATCCTCGACATCTCCAGCCGCGGATCCGCCTCGGTGGTCGGGATCCTCACCCAGCCGCTGCGGAACCCCATGATCATCGCGTCGATGCTCGGCATCCTCATCGCGATCACCGGGCTCGAGATCCCGGACGCGGTCTACGAGCCGTTCCGCCTCATCGGCGGCGCCGCCATCCCCATCGTGCTGATGGCGTTCGGCATGTCGCTCGTGGGGCGGAAGCCGCTCGCGCCCGGATCCGGGCGCCGCGAGATCGTGGTCGCCTCGGCGATCAAGACGGTCGTCATGCCGCTGGCGGCGTTCCTGCTCGCGCGGTTCGCCTTCCACCTCGACGCGGAGCAGACGTTCGCGGCGACCGTGATCGCGGGCCTGCCGACCGCGCAGAACATCTTCAACTTCGCGTCGCGCTACGACCGCGGCGTGGTGCTCGCCCGCGACACCGTGCTCATCACCACGGTCGCGTCGATCCCGGTGCTGCTGGTGATCGCGGCGCTGCTCGCGCCCGGCACCTGAAGCCGGGCCGGCCGGCGCGCGCGCGACCGGAGGCCGCTGCGCGTCCGGGACCGGACGGGAGCCGCGTGGGCTAGCGGCGGCGGGTCGCCGCGGCGCGCTGGGCGGCGCGCTTCTGCGAGCGCTTGGCGAGCTGCGCCTTGCCCTTGGCCATGGCGGCCTTGCCCTGACGGCTGCGCAGGAAGCGGCGGATGACGGGGACGGCGACGAACAGGAAGCGGATCAGCGGCATGGTGCTCCTCGGAGGATCTGCGCGGACCGGTGGATCCCCGCTCCTCGACCCTGCCAGGTCCGTGCCCGGACGACCGCGCCCGGGCGGGATCCGGCGGGGAACGGCCAGGCGGCCGTCGCCTGCCGCGCCGTCGCCCGCCGCGCCGGCGGGGCGCTCAGTCGATGTCACCCCGGCGCCGCGCCGCGCGCTCCACGATCGGGCCGCGGTCGCGCCGAGCCTCAGCCATCGCGAGCTCCACCTGCTCCGGGTCGGCGCCGGGCCGGGACGGGTGGCCGGCGTCGAAGGGCGGCTGCGGGTCGTACTCGAGCGTCAGCTGGATGGACCGGGCCTCGGCGTCGCCCGCGATCTCCGCGGCGAGCACGAGCGCCGCGTCGATGCCGCTCGTCACCCCGCCGCCCGTGATCAGGGTCCCGTCGCGCACGACGCGCTCCGCCACGGGCGTCGCGCCCAGCGGCTCCAGCAGCGGATGCGAGGCCCAGTGGGTCGTCGCACGGCGCCCGCGGAGGAGCCCGGCGGCCCCGAGGACGAACGCCCCCGTGCACACGCCGAGCACGTGGCGCGCCGTGGTCGCCTGCCGCTCGACGAACGCGACGACCTCGGGGTCCTCCATCGCCTCGAACGCGCCGCGTCCGCCCGGCACGAGCAGCACGTCGGCCGGCGGGGCGTCCGCGAGCGTCGTCGTGGGCAGGAGGGAGAACCCGCTGTCCGTCGGCACGGGCTCGATGCGGTGCCACGCGACGTCCACCACGGCCCCGGGCAGCCGCGAGAGCACCTGCAGCGGACCGGTGAGGTCGAGCTGGGTCACGTGCGGGAAGACGAGGGCGACGATGCGGAGCGCGGCGGTCATGGTCCGATGGTGCCGGACCCGCGGCCGGATCCGTCGCGGCCGCGCGCCGACCGCCGCGCCCCCGCTGGGTAGGGTGGCGCCGATGATCCGCCTCGAGGAGCACCGCCCGGAATGGGCTGCGGCGTTCCGTGTCGAGGCGGCCCGCGTCCTGCTTGCGGCAGGAGCATGCCTCACCGCCGTCGAGCACATCGGCAGCACGGCCGTGCCGGGACTCCGCGCCAAGCCGGTCCTCGACCTCGCCGCGCGGGCGGTGCCCGGCCTCGACCCGCGGGGGCTCGACGCGCCGTTGCGCCTCCTCGGGTACTCGCGGCACCGGACCGGCCCGAGGAACCACGACGTGCACGTCCGGTCGGCGGACGGCGTGCGGACGCACGTCCTCCACGTGTTCGCCGCCGACGCCTGGGAGACCTGCCCGCAGCGCCTGTTCCGCGACCGGCTGCTGCGCGATGCCGACGCACGCCGCCGCTACGACGCGCGCAAGGCGGAGCTCGCGGCGACGGCGGCCGACGGTCGCGCCTACACCGCCGGGAAGCAGGGGCTCGTGGAGGAGATCGTGAACGCCGAGCGCGCCGACCGCGGCCTCCCGCCCGTCCGCGTGTGGGACAAGTGAGGTGCGCGGCGACCGGCTGACGCGGACGCGGGGACGCGCGGGCGGCAGGCGGGGACCTGCCCGCGGCGGCGACGGGCTCCCGACAGGCGGGCATGAGGACGCGGGGACGGCGGTGGTGGAGAGCTCCGGAAATCGAACCAGACGAGGCGCCCCGATAGGCGCGCTCCCCGAACGGGCATCACCGTAGCGGATCCGGCTGGGCGTCGGCGCCGCGATCGCATGTCCGGGGATCGCCGGCGCCGGCGCCACCGGGGAGGGGGCGTCAGCGGGCGGCGACCCGGACGCGGACGGGGCCGCCCTCGTCCTCGAACAGGAGCGTGGTGCCCACCGGGTACGCGGCTCGCAGCTCCTCGGACGCGTCGTCCGCGACCACGACCGCGACGCGCGCGGCGACGGATCCTGCCCCGCACTCCGAGGGGCCGTCGACGGAGCCGTCCGGGGCGGATGCGCCGACCGTGAGGCACGCGGCGTCCGGCTCCGCGGGCGCGGGGACCGTCCACGCGGCCGGATCGGCGGCGTCGCCGGGATCCACCGGCACGCGGGCCACCGTCAGCCCGTGGAAGCCCGCGACAGCCGTGCCGGGGATCACCGAGCCGGTGTCGACCGAGAGGTAGGTCGCGTTGTCGGGCTCCGGGAGCAGCTCGAGGTCGAGCACGGCGACCGTGGCGCGGTCGTCGTCGAGGGCCCACGCCGTGATCCCCGCCGCGAGCACCGCGACCACGACCAGGGAGGCGGCCCAGGGGAGCGCGATGCCCCAGCGGGTGCGGGTGCGACGGCGGGTGCCGGTGCCGGTGCGACGGCGGCGGAGCGGGCGGTGCTCGTCCGACCGGGTCGCCGAGTCGGGTACGGGAGTCGCATCGGGCGCGGGGGACGGGTCGTGCGAGTCGTGCGCGGCGGGCCCGCCGGCTGCCGAGCCGGGGGCGGGCGTGCCATCTCCGGGCGATGCCGCCGATCCCGGGTCGGGCTCCGCCGTGCGTCCGGGAGCATCGCTCGCGACCTGTCCCTCCAGCTCGCGCAGGCGCTCGAGCGCGGCCGAGTCCACGGCGTCGCGGCCCGGCCCGAACACGCGGCGCCGCAGCTCGGCGATCTCTGCGTGCCGGTCGTCGTCCATGCCGCATGGTGTCACGCCGGGCCGGGCGCCGCGACGCCGCGACGCCAGGACGCCAGGACGGTGGACGGCCGCTCCGCTCAGCAGGCGGCGCGGGCGTACCCGTCCTCGCCCGCGGGAACGAGGCCGCGGTCGCGCACGACGCCCCGGGGCGCGGGATCCAGCGACCGGATCCGCGCGCACGCCCCCTCGGCGGTATCGCGCAGGTCGTCCACGTACTCGACGTCGAGCACGTGCGGGCCGTAGACGTCCGTGAGCGCTGTGCACTCGTCCCAGCGGTCGCACTCCTCGGCGATCGCGAGGTCGAAGCCGGCCTCGTCCCGGCCCCGCGTCCGAGGTCCGCGGCGTTCTTCTGCGCGACCGCGAGGCCGCGGTCGTGCGCGTGGTCCACGAGGAGGGCGGCGAGGGCGAGCGCGTCGTCGGCGTCGAGGGCGCCCGCGGAGCGCGTCCACGAGTCGAGGTTGTCGAGCTCCACCGCCCGGTAGCCGGCGTCGGCGCACCGGTCGATCGTCGTCGCCTGCCGGGCCGCGACGGCGGCGCGCTTCGCGGGGGTAGAGGCGTCGAGGAGGTGCTCGTCGGGCCAGCCGGGATCGACGAGCGGCCCCTCGTCGCCCTGCACCAGCAGGTCGTCGGGCCAGGTGGCGCCCGGCTGGGTCTGGAAGGCGTTGACGTAGCAGATGCCGTACGCGCCGCCGGCCGGCTCGTCAGAGCTGTCCCGGACCACGATCCCCGCGCCCTCGGGGACGGGGGAGGAGCCGCCGAGCTGGTAGTCGAACGCGGCGTCGACGGGAGGCAGGGCGACGCCGGCCGGCAGGGCCACGTCGGCGGCCGTGCCGCGGACGAGCAGCCCGCCAGGGCGACGGCCACGGCCGCAGCCGTCAGGAGGGCGCTCGGACGGCGGTGCATGATGCGACCCTAGGCGCCGGCGCCGGACCGCCCCACCACGCGGAAGCGCTCCAGCACCACCTCGGTGCCGTCGTCGAGCGCGAACCCGTCGGGCAGCTCGGCCACGACCTCGGCCGAGGTCCAGAACGCCTCGTGCCCGGCGCGCCACTCGGCCACGGTCGTGAAGCCCTCGCCCTCGTCGACGGCGTGGGCGAGCGGCACGTCGGCGAGTCGCGCGATCGCCACGTCCGTCGTCTCGACCTCGAGCACGGGGCGTCCGTCGGAGTCGATCACCGTGCCGCGGGATCCGACGACCGGGAGCTCCTCGTCGTCGGCCGCGTATTGGACCAGCAGGGAGCTCGTCGAGGTCTTCGCGCCCGACGCGATCGCTGCCACGAGCCGGTCGCGCAGCGGCCCCGGGAAGGCGTACTCGACGAGCGGGAGCGCGGGGTCGGGCGTCGTCGTCATGGTCCGATCGTAGGAGCGCCACGACCCGCGGGTCGGGGGCGCCGTGCCAGGAGGCGGACCACGAGCGCCGCGATCCCCGCCAGCAGCGCCACCTGGAGCGGCGCGAGCGGCGCTGCGCCCACCGGGCCGCTCGTCGCCCACTCGCCCGCGAGATCGCGGGCGAGGTCCACGGCACCCAGGGCCGCCCCGGTGAGCGGGTCCTGCGCGTAGGAGGCGACGGTCCGCGAGACCGGCTCCTCGGCGCCGGGACGCACGTCGACGACGTCGATGCGGGAGTCGTCGTCCTCATCGTCCTGGGTCGAGTGCACGAGGACGTGCTCGTCGTCGCCCCAGCCGACGACGGACGAGTAGGAGCCGTCGAGCGGGACCTCGCGCGCGTCGACCGCGCCGTCGGACACGGAGACGACCTGCAGCGCGCGCTCCTGCCCGACCACGGCGATCGACGTCCCCGACGGCGACCAGGCGTCGTCCCCGAGCGGGCCGGCCAGCCGCTCCCGCTCGTGGCGGATGCGGCCGTCCTCGGCGTCGAGGACCACCATGGCGTCCTCGGTGTCGACCGCGACGAGCGACCCGTCAGGCGAGATGGCGGCGGAGACGGCAGGCCCGGGCAGCTCGTACGGGGTGAGGCGGGACGTCGCGAGGTCGAGGAGGGCGAGCTCCCCGCGCAGCTCGAGTGCGGGATCCGCGTACCGGCTGAGCTCCTCGCCGCTCGTCAGCAGCAGCACCCGCCGTCCGGACGCGTCGATGCTGAGGGGGACGGCGCTGCGCCCGTCGCCCACCGCCACGCTCCGGGTGTCGAGCCCGGCGAGGTCGACGACGTCCACGCTACCGTCCCGTCCCTGCCCGCCGACGACGACGAACGTGCCGTCCGCCGAGAGGAGCGACTGCGCGGGATCGCCCTGGTCCGCGGTGATGCTGCGGTCCTCGGCTGCGGCGAGGCGGCGGTAGGTCGTCCCGTCGGCGCCCAGCACGACCGACTGCGGGATGTCGCCGAGCTCGACGCCGAAGCCGTTCTGGTAGAGCATCGTCGCGGCCTCGATCTGCGCCGGCGCGAGATGCGGCGTCCACCACGAGTACGACGCGATCCGCTCGGGGAACCCGACCGCACCGGCCGGCGCCGCGGGCGCCTCGGTCAGCGGGGCGAGCAGGGCGGCGGTCGCGAGCGCGGTCACCAGCGGGAGCGCGACGCCGCCGACCAGGTCCCTCCGAGGGCCGGGAGCGGGGCGCCTGCCGGCGGGGATTCCTGCCATGCCCCGAGGCTACGGCCGGGTCCGCCGATGCCACCGGCCGTTCACCCGATGGCCACGGACGCGTGGATCCCGGCGTCGTGACGGACGAGCCCGCCACGCCGAGGGGCGCCTCCGGATCCTCGGCGCCCGACTGCCGCGCGGGCCGCGACCCGTCAACCCCCTCCGGGCCCCGGACGCCCGCGGCCGTCCGGGCCAGGGTGGAAGGCGACCCCCGATCCCCTCCAGGAAGGCGCGACCATGAGCGAGATCCGCAACGGCGGCAACCAGTACGAGATCCAGGACCCGATCACGCAGTACCCCTCCCCGCCGTTCCCCCAGCAGGAGCAGACCGGCGCGGGCGACGAGCAGCGCTTCGAGCCGACGCCCGACCACGGCCAGGACAGCTACGTCGGCTTCGGCCGCCTGGCCGGCCGCAAGGTGCTCATCACGGGCGCCGACTCCGGCATCGGCAAGGCCGTCGCGATCGCGTTCGCGCGCGAGGGCGCGGACATCGCCCTCAACTTCCTCGACGAGGAGCTCGAGGACGCGCGCGACACCGCGTCCACGATCGAGGCGGACGGCCGGAAGGCCGTGCTCGTGCCCGGCGACATCTCCGACGAGACCACCTGCCAGGACCTCGTCCAGGCTGCGGTCGAGGGCCTCGGCGGCCTCGACTGCCTCGTGATGGTGGCCGGCTACCAGCGCAACGAGGACGACATCCTCGACCTCGAGACCGCCCAGCTCGACCGCACGCTGAAGACCAACGTCTACTCGCTGTTCTGGCTGAGCAAGGCCGTGCTGCCGCACCTGCCGAAGGGCGGGAGCATCATCACGACCAGCTCCTCGCAGGCGTACCAGCCGAGCGCGGACAAGATCGACTACGCGGTCTCCAAGGGCGCGATCCGCAACTTCACGCAGGGGCTCGCGCAGCAGCTCGCGCCGAAGGGGATCCGCGTCAACTCCGTCGCGCCCGGCCCGTTCTGGACCGTGCTGCAGCCCGTCGGCCAGTCCGCGGAGGACGTCGAGGAGTTCGGGTCCCAGTCGGTCTACGGACGCCCCGGCCAGCCGGCGGAGATCGCGGCGACGTACGTGTTCCTCGCCAGCCAGGAGTCGAGCTTCACGAGCGGCGAGACCATCGCGGTCACGGGCGGCACGCCCGTCCACTGAGCGGTCGCGCCGGTCGCGGTCGCGACACCCGCGGTCGCGCCGGCCGGCGCGGGCGGGTGCGTCAGAACAGGCGCGCCGCGCCCGCGTCGGCGTCCGGGTGCGGGTCCTCGAGCGGACGCTCGGTGCGGAGCACGGCCGGGCCGACCGTGAGGATCCCGTCGCCGAGCGGCTCGCAGCGCACCCCGCCGCGTCCGCGGAGCGCGCGGAACGCCCCGGGCGCGAGCATCACGTCCATCCACGCGCACGGGTTCGCGGGCCGGTGGCCCTGGAACTCGACCGGCCCGTCGCCCGAGTCGAGGCTGAAGCGCATGCCGCGCAGCCGGTCGGCGTCCACCCCGCGGAGGAGGACGTTGCGGCGGGTGTCGACGGGATCCAGGCCCGCCTCGACGCCGAGCTCGCGGGCGACGCGCTCCACCGACTCGACCGCCATCACGGTGACGGCGGCCGTGCGGTGCGCCCGCTGCCCGAAGTAGCGGTCGCCGACGATGCCGAGCCCGGCGCGGATCCGCACGGACCGGCGCGAGGGCGGCTCGCCCGGCTCGTCCCGGGGCCCGTCGGCCGGGCGCCCCTCGAGGCGGTGCACGGGGGACGCGACGAGGTGCGCGATCTCCACGCGGTGCTCGTGCGGGAGGGCGCTCATCAGGGAATCGTACGCGGATGCCCCATATCACGGGGTACGCCCGCCGCGGGCGGATCGTCCACGCGCGGTTAGTATCGACGAGCGGCACGGGGACGACCGCATCAGGGGGTCACGTGGGCGAGCAGGCTCCCACCGTCGTGCGGCGCGGCCCGGTGGCGCGCGCGCAGGCGGCGTTGCGCAGCATGACGTTCTCGAAGCCGCTGCACGCGCAGCTGCCCTTCATCCTCAGCCTCGTCGTGGTCGGCGTCGTCGCGGGCGCGGGCGACCTCGCCGCCGTGGCGGCCCCCGGCTTCGTGGCCGGCACGATCGTCGCGGCGCTCGTGACCATCGTCGCGGCCGTCCTGCCCTGGGACCGGATCGGGTCCGAGTGGGTGGCCGTCCTGCCCATGCTCGACTTCGCGGCCCTCGCGCTCTGCAACGCCGCGATCGGCGGCGAGGTGCCCTCGACGGCGTTCCTCATCGTCTTCCCCGTCATCTGGCTCGCGTACGCGTTCGCGCTGCACGTGCTGTGGCTGGGCGCCTTCGGCACGGCCGCGGTGCTCGCGCTGCCGATCATCCGCTCGGGCGAGCTCCCGGAGGGCACGACCGGCTGGTCGCACATCGTGGTGCTGCCCGTCGTGATGCTCCTCGTCGCCGTGGCCGTGAACCTCCTCGCCCAGCAGCTGTTCCGCCAGCACGCCCGCCTGGAGGAGATGCAGGCGGCGCTCACGGGCACGCTCGTCGACCTGCGGGAGCGCAACTCGGTCATCGACGGGGTGCTCGAGGCGATCGACGACACCGTGGTCGTCCTCGACGCGGAGGGCCGCATCACGCAGCGCAACCGCGCGGCCCGCGAGCTCATGGCGCTGGCCGTCCCCATCGACCGGGAGGACCCGAGCCTCGGCCGGTTCGTCTACGAGGAGGACCGCACCACGGTCGTCCCGCCCGAGCGGCAGCTCGTGGCCCGGGCCCGCGCCGGCGAGGTCGTCGCCCGCGAGGTCTACTGGATCGGCGACGGCGGGGCCCAGAAGGCGGTACTCGCGTCCCTCTCCCCGCTCGTGGACCCCGACGGCCGACCCTTCGGCACCGTCATGGTCAGCACGGACGTGACGGCGCTCGCGCTCGCGGTCTCCGAGCGGGAGGACTTCGTCGCGAGCGTCTCGCACGAGCTGAAGACGCCGCTCACGTCGATCCTCGGGTACGTGGAGCTCATCGCCGACGACCTCGTCGAGGACGACGTCGACGACCGCATCACCGCCGCCCGCCTCGCGATCGTGGAGCGGAACGCCCAGCGCCTCCTCGGCCTCATCGGCGACCTGCTCACGGCGGCGCAGCACCGCCTCGCGGTCAACCGCAACCTCGTCGACGTGGGCGAGATCGTCGAGAACGCCCTCGACGTCATCCGCCCGCACGCGCAGGCGAACGGCGTCGCGCTGGTCGAGCCGGACTACCAGGAGCTCGTCGCGGAGGTGGACGCGGTGCGGATCGGCCAGGTCCTCGACAACCTGCTCAGCAACGCCGTGAAGTACACGCCCGAGGGCGGCACCGTCAGCACCGAGATCGAGGTGGACGGGGAGCACCTCCGGCTCTGCGTCTCCGACGACGGCGTCGGCATGTCCGCGGAGGACACGGCGCAGCTCTTCACGCGCTTCTTCCGCACCAGCTCGGCCCGCGCGAGCACCGTCGCGGGCGTCGGGCTCGGCCTCAGCATCACCCGCTCGATCGTGGACGCGCACGACGGCACCATCGAGGTGGAGAGCGCCGTCGGCGTCGGCACCACGATGCGCGTGCGGCTGCCGCTGCGCGTCGTCCCGGACGCCCCGGAGCCCCCGGACGCACCGGCTCCGCGCCTCGGCTGACCCCTGCCGTCCGCGCCGGCTGCGCCGTCCGGTCCGCGCCGTCCGATCCGCCCCGTCCCTGCCGTCCGGGCCGTCCCGTCCCACCGGTCCGCGCCGCCGCGCCACCATGCCGCGGAGGACTTGAGCCGATCTTGCGAACACCTTGATCGGATCCGGCATCCGGCGCTGGCAGGCTCACTCCGTGACGGGGAGATCCCCGTCCGACACGAGCGATCGAAGGACCGGATGACCCCCCACGACCACCCCGCGAGCGGCACCCGAGCCGCGCGCACCGGGTGCCGTACCGGGTCCACGGATGCGCGGCCGGTACCCGACGGCAGCCTCCCCGGTCCTTCCGATCGTCTCGTCGGCGGCCGGGCATGAACGCCCAGGCCGCGCGCGCCCCGCAGATCCCCCCGCTCCTCGACGTCCGCGTCCTGGAGCAGCTGCTGGTCGAGCTGTCGGACGAGCCCGCCCCCGTCCGCCTGTCCGTCGTCCCCGCGACGGACGCCCCCGCTCCGCCCCCGGTGTTCCCGCACCGGAGGGCGCGACCCCGCCGCGCGGCCACCCGAGCCGCGCCGCGGGACCCCGTCGTCCGGATCCCCCCGTCCGGACGACCGCCTCGCGACCCCTGGTGCCCCCGCACCCGGTCGTGGGCAGGCGCCGGCCGGATCCCCCCGTCCGGTCGGCGCCCCACCCGCTCCCCGCGCCGAGGCCGGCCGCCCGGCGGCGCTCACCGACGGGCAGCACGCCTGCGTCGACTTCCTGCGCCTCTTCGTCGACCTCTGGCCGAGCCGGTGGGAGCGGCTCGACGGCGCGGTGCGCTCCGGCGACCGCCAGGCCGCGCTCGACGCGTGCCTGAGCGTGAAGAGCTCCGCCGCGATGGTGGGCGCCCTCCGCCTCAGCGGGCTGGCCGGGCTTCTCGAGCGCGCCATCCGCGCGGCCGACCAGGCCGGATCCCGAGCCCTCCTCCCCGAGCTCGCCGAGGTGGGCGAGCGCAGCATGGACGCGATGCGCTCCTGGCTGCGCGCGGAGGCGGGGCACCCGCCCGACTAGGCCCGTGCGCGCGACCGACCCGACGGGCGACGCGCACGCCCGCCCGGCCCCCACGACAGGCCGGACGGATCACGGGAGCGGGATCCCACCCGAGGGGACCCCGATCCACGGCGCAGCTGCCGCGGGACCGCCCGGCCCCGCGGCAGCCCGCGCTCGGGCGCGCTAGTCGCGCGCCGGCGCGAGCCGGTAGCCCACGCCGCGGACCGTCTGGATCCACCGCGCCTGGCGCGGGTCGTCGTGCAGCTTCCGCCGCAGGTTGCCGAGGTGCACCTCGACGGCGCGCTCCTCGGGCTCGGTGGAGGAGGCGACGGCGTACGAGCCGCTGCGGATGTCGCGCACGAGGTCGCCCTTGGTGCGCACGCGTCCGCCGCTCGCGAGGATCGACGCCAGCAGGTCGAACTCGGTGCGCGTGAGGTCCACGGGCTCGCCGTCGACCGTGACCTGCCGGGTGCCCTCGTCGAGCTCCAGGCCGTTGTGGCGGAGGACGTCCGCGTCGTCCTCGGGCGCGGTCTCCGTGGGCAGGGCGGGCGACACCATGGTCGTCGTGGCGAAGGCGGCGGGCTGCACGGCCTCCTCCGCCTCGGGTGCGGGGGCGCTCTCGCGGGCGTCCGACGCCGGTGCCGACGCCGGCACCGCGGTGCCGCCGGCGGGAGCGGCTGCCGGGGCCTCGCCGCCGCCGCGCGGCCGCCGCATCATGGCGGAGATGCGCGCGCGGAGCTCGCGCGGGCGGAAGGGCTTCACGATGTAGTCGTCGGCGCCGGCCTCGAGGCCGAGCAGGGTGTCGACCTCATCGCCCTGCGCGGTGAGCATCACGATGTAGGCGTCGCTCACCAGCCGGATGCGGCGCGCGGCCTCGAAGCCGTCGAAGTCCGGCAGGCCCACGTCGAGCGTGATGACGTCGGGCGCGACCTCCTCCGCGAGCCGCACGCCCTCCGTCGCGGTGCCCGCGGAGTGCACGGCGAAGCCGCCCTGGCGCAGGACGACCTCGAGGAGCTGGCGGATGTCGCCGTCGTCCTCGATGACCAGAGCCACACGTCCGCTGTCCACAACCGCCCCCTCGCATGCCGCACGCGCGGCCGTCCCCCCGGATCCGCGACAGGCGCACCGGATCTCCCACGCTAGCGGAACCACGGGGTCGTGCCGCCGCGCCGGACGGGGGCGGGGCGGACGCCCGGGTTCAGGTCAGGGGGGAGGAGCCGGGCACGGCGACGAGCACGAGCACGGCGCCGAGGACGTACGCCGCCAGCGACGCGCCCACGCCGATGACGAGCACCAGCCAGGGCCGGGTGCGCCCGCGCAGCAGCCCGACGAGGGCCACGATCAGGGCGATGCCCGTCAGCATCAGCGGTCCCGCGACGGAGAGCGCGTAGCCGACGGTGAAGAGCGAGTCGTCGCAGACGTAGGCGTCCACGTCGCAGGCGTCGGTGACGAAGATCAGCCCGAGGCCGAGCGCGGCGATCGACCCGCCGACGACGGCGGCGACGAGCATCGCGACGAGCGTGGTGACGAGGACGCGGCGGTCGAGCCGTCGGACCCATCGGGGCACCCAGTCGGGCCCGGCGGGGTCCTCCGCGCGGTCGGCCCGGTCCGCGCGAAGGCCGGCGTCGTCGCGGCCGTCGACCCCGTCGCCGGATCCGTCGCGCGCGCGACGCCGGGGAGGGACGGGAGGGCGACCCGGGGGAGCTCCGGCAGGCGCCGCGTGCGGGACGCGGGGGCGGCGGAGCGGCGTCCCCGGGCGGCACGGCGGCCGCGCTGCGGGGTCGCGTCGTCGTCGGGGGTCACGGCTCGAGACTACGGGGCGCGTCCCGTGAGGCCGGACATCGGCCGCGCGATCAGAAGATCATGGGCCGGTCGTCGTCGAGCTCGGTCTCCACGTCGAGGTCCACGGCCACGGGAACGTGGTCGCTCGGGCCGTCGCCCTTGCGCTCGTCGCGGTGGATCCGCGGCGCGCTCACGAGCTCCTGGAACCGGTCGGACCCGAGGATGAAGTCGATCCGCATGCCCTCGTCCCGCGGGAACCGCAGCTGCTGGTAGTCCCAGTAGGTGTAGCCCTCGGGGATGGAGGGACGCACGACGTCGGCGAGTCCGGCCTCGAGGAATGCGGCGAACGCGTCGCGCTCCGGCTGCGAGGTGTGCGTCTTCCCCTCGAACAGCCGCGGGTCCCAGACGTCGGTGTCGAGCGGGGCCACGTTCCAGTCGCCCATGAGCGCGAGCGGGGTGTCGGGATCCGCCGCGAGCCAGGCGCGCGTGTCGGCGGCGAGCGCGGCGAGCCACTCCAGCTTGTACGAGTAGTGCGGGTCCTCCAGGGAGCGGCCGTTGGGCACGTAGAGGCTCCAGAGCCGCACGCCCTCGACGGTCGCGCCCATGGCACGGGCCTCGAGCGGCGGGAGCCCGGACGCGTCGGGCTTGCCGAAGCGCGGCATGCCCTCGAACGTCGTGGTCACGTCCTCGAGCGGCAGGCGGCTCGCGATCGCGACGCCGTTCCACTGGCTCAGCCCGTGGACGGCGACCTCGTAGCCGGCCTCCTCGAACGCCGCCGTCGGGAACTGCTCCGGCTTGCACTTGATCTCCTGCATGGCCAGCACGTCGACGTCCTCGCGGCCGAGCCAGTCGACGACGCGGCCCACGCGGGTGCGGATGGAGTTGACGTTCCAGGTGGCGACGCGCATGCGTCCACGGTACCGGGAGCCGGCGGCGGGGCCGTCCGCGGGACGGTCGTGCGTCGGACGGCGGTGCGCCCTCGTCAGCCGATGCTGCCGACGCGGACGGTCACGGTCGCGACCGCGGCGGCCTCGGCGCCCACGGCCTCGACGAGCCGGGCGCGGATCGCCTCCACGGCGGCGCGGGCGGTGTCGCTGGCGCGTGCGTCCGCGTCGACCGCGATGGACGCCTGCACGAGCACGGTGCCCTCGCCGGTCTCCACGGTGACGAGACGCTCGGCGACGTCGGATCCGCCGCCCATCGCGCCCTCGACCACGTGCTGCGCCACGAGCAGCACGGGCGAGCGCGGGGCGTACACCTCGGAGACGCCCGCGACGCCGCGGAGCGCGGCCGTGAGGTCGCGCGACAGGTCGCCCGGCGCGGGGAGCGGGACCGGCACCGGCCCGGGCGACGCGGCGACGACCGGGGCGGGCACGGGAACCGGGGCGGGCACGGAACCCGGGGCGGGCACGGAACCCGGGGTGGGCACGGCGGCCGGGGTCGGGGTCGCGTCGTCGTCGAGGCTCATCGTCGCGCCTCCCCGCCGGGCGCCGGGCGCGGCTGGACGTCGACCACGGTCACGTCGATGCCCTCGACGCGCAGCTCGGTGTGCCGCAGCAGCGCCGCGTTCACCCGCTCGCGCACGCGCTGCGCGAGCTCGGGGAGCGGATCCCCCCAGACGACGCTCATGGTGAGCGCGACCCGGACGGGCGCCCCGGGCACGGTGACGTCGCCGTCGAGGGTGCAGCGCCCGATGAGGACGCCGGGGACCTCGTCGCCGGCCTGGCGGACGAGGGTGCGGACGGCGCCCTCCGTGAGCGCGAGGCTCACCGACGGGTCGGGGTGGGAGAGGGGGATGTCGCGGCCGGCGCGGGACTCCCGGCTGATGTGGGAGAGCACGCCGCGGAAGAAGTCATCGCCGGGCGCGTCGGCCTCGTCGGCCTCGACCTGCACGAGCTCGCGGCCGAGGTCGCGCATGTGCTCGAGGGCGCGGAGGGCGTTGCGGGCCTCGGGGTCGTCCTCGTACGCCGCGATGCGGGGGGAGCGGCCGCTGTCGAGGTAGTCGGCGAGCGCGGCCATGTCGAGGGGCGCGCCCTCGGCGTCGTGCGCGGGATCCGCGTCGGCGGGCGGCAGCACCGGCTCGGCGGGGCCCGCGGGCAGGCGCTCCCCGGGATCGCCCGGTCCGGTGCCTGTCATCGCCACGCCTCCATGCTCGTCATCACCGTGGTGCGCGCCCGGGAGAGCCGGCCGCGCACGGTCGAGGGCGTCGTGCCCAGGCGCTCCGCGATCTCCTCGTAGGAGAAGCCTCCCACCTCGCGCAGCATCCACACCTCCCGCTGCTCGCCCGGCAGCGCATCCAGGACACCCGCCAGCGCGCGCATCTGGGACGACGTCTCCGCGTCGCGCTCGGGCGACGTGAGCCGGTCGGCGATCTCGTGGTCGTCGATGTCGTCCACGGGCCTGCGGGCGCGGATCCGGTCGATGGACTTGCGGCTCACGATCTGCAGGAGCCAGCTCTTCACCCGGTCGGGCTTCTCCAGGGTCGGCAGGCGGTCCCACGCGGTGATGAGCGCCTCCTGCACGGCGTCGTCGGCATCGGCGCGCGACCCCGTCAGGCGGATCGCGAACGCGCGCATGTAGGGGGCGTGCCGGCGCACCAGCACCTCGAAGGCCCGCGCGTCCCCGTCGGCGGCGCGCTCGGCGAGGATGCCGTCGCCCGCGTCCTGCAGCGAGGAGGAGAGGGCCATGCCGTACCTCCGTGTGCGCTGGGAGAACCGGGGGATCCGGGACCGGTCCGTGACGAACGGCCGCGGCCCTGCGTCGCATCCATGAGTACCACAGCAGCGCCCGTCCGACGGGCACCCACGAGGAGGAACCGCATGAGCGACACGAACACCAGCACTCCCGCCGACGTCACCCGCGTCGCCCCCGCGACCACGGGGATCGCGACCGGCACCGTCCTCGCCGAGGGCGACACCACGGTCACCGACGGCGTCATCGCCAAGGTCGCCGGGCTCGCCGTCCGCGACATCCCCGGCGTGCACGCGCTCGGCGGCGGAGCGGCCCGCGTCATCGGCCAGCTCCGCGACCGCATCGGCCAGACCGAC
Source organism: Clavibacter michiganensis (assembly GCA_002150995.1). Classification (GTDB taxonomy): domain Bacteria; phylum Actinomycetota; class Actinomycetes; order Actinomycetales; family Microbacteriaceae; genus Clavibacter; species Clavibacter michiganensis_K. The sequence continues at coordinate 441,748 of MDHJ01000001.1, forward strand.
CTCACGCAGGGCATCGCCGTCGACGTGCAGGAGGCGGGCGTGGCATTCCAGGTGACCCTCGTCGCCGAGTACGGCGTGCCCCTGCAGGACGTCGCCGCCGAGGTGCGCGCGGCGATCTCCGAGGCCGTCCGCGAGCTCGTCGGGCGTCCCGTCGCGCGCGTCGACGTCACGGTCGCCGACATCGTCCTGCCGGGCGAGGACTCCGACGACGAGGCCGCGGTGCCCGCCGTCTGATCCGCTCCACCCCGCGACGACGGGCCGCCGGTCGCGAGACCGGCGGCCCGTCGTCGCGTCGCGTCCGTGGACCTCGCATCCCGCGGGCGTGCTGTCAGGGGCGTCGCGTCGCGTCCGTGGACCTCCCATGCGGCGGGCGTACCGTCGGGGGATGACCGACGACACCGCTGCCGTGCCCGCATCCGCCCCCTCGACCGACGGATCGCCCCGCGTGGCGCTCCTCGGCACCGGCGTCATGGGGTCCGGCATGAGCCGCTCGATCCTCCGCGCCGGGCTGCCGCTCGCGGTGTGGAACCGCAGCGCCGAGAAGGCCGCGCCCCTCGCGGAGGACGGCGCGACCGTCGCGGACGGGGCGGCGGACGCCGTGCGCGAGGCGGACGTGGTGGTGGTGATGCTCTTCGACGCGGACGCCGTGCTCGAGGTCCTCGCCGAGATCGCGCCGGCCCTCCCCGCCGGAGCAGTCGTCCTCCAGTCCAGCACCGTCGGCGTCGAGGGCACCCGGCGGATCGCCGCGCTCGCCGCCGAGCACGGCGTCCGCCTCGTGGACGCCCCCGTCCTCGGCACGCGCGGCCCCGCCGAGCAGGGCCTGCTCGTGCACCTCGTCTCCGGATCCGAGGCCGACCTCGCCGTCGCCCGGCCCGTCCTCGAGGCGACCGGCTCGCGCACCGTGGTCGCGGGGTCGGAGCCGGGCGCCGGATCCGCGCTCAAGCTCGCCTGCAACGCCTGGATCGCCTCCATCACCGCCGCCACCGGCCAGTCGCTGGGCCTCGCCCGGCTGCTGGGCGTCGAGCCGCGCCTCTTCCTCGACGCGATCGCGGGCGGCGCCTCCGACACCCCGTACGCGCACCTCAAGGGCGGCGCCATGCTCGCCGGCGAGCTGGCGCCCTCCTTCGCGCTCGACGGCCTCCTCAAGGACGTGACGCTGATGCTCGCCGCGCTCGACGGCGCCGACGCGCACGACTTCGACACCGCCCTGCTCGAGGCGCTCCGCGAGACGTACGCGGAGGCGTCCGCGGCCGGGCACGGCGGCGACGACGTGGCCGCCGTGGGCACCGTCTTCGGCCTGCCGACGTCCTCCGACCGGTGATCCGGTCGGCGCCCCGCCCGCCCGTCGCTCCGGGCCGGGCGGGCACCCGCCCGTAGGATCGGCTCCGTGACGACCACCGACGCCCGCCAGCAGCTCATCGACCACATCACGAGGGATGCCGTCTTCCACGGCGACTTCACCCTGACGAGCGGCAAGAAGGCCACCTACTACGTCGACCTCCGCCGCGTGAGCCTCGACCACCGCGTCGCGCCGCTCATCGGCCAGGTCATGCTCGACCTCATCGCCGACGTGCCCGACGTCGCGGCCGTCGGCGGTCTCACCATGGGCGCGGATCCCATCGCCGCCGCGATCCTGCACCAGGGCGCCGCGGTCGGCCGCGGATACGACGCGTTCGTCGTGCGCAAGGAGCCCAAGGACCACGGCCGCGGCCGCCAGGTCGAGGGGCCGGACCTCGCCGGGAAGCGCGTCATCGTCGTCGAGGACACCTCGACCACCGGCGGATCGCCGCTCAAGGCCATCGAGGCGCTCGAGAAGGTCGGCGCGGAGATCGCCGCGGTCGCCGTGGTCGTCGACCGCTCCACCGACGCCCGCGAGGTGATCGAGGCCGCCGGCCACCGGTACCTGTACGCGATCGGCCTCGAGGACCTGGGGCTCGCGTAGTGGCCGGGCAGGCGCCTCCCGGCGGCGGATCGGGGAACGGCCGCGACGACGACGAACCGTTCGCGGTCCGGCCGGCCACCGACGCCGACCGGGAGCGCCCGGTCCAGCCGCTCGCCCCGATCGGATGGGGCCGCACCGCGGACCGCGAGCCGGTGCCCGCGGGACGCGACGGAGCGGATGACGGCGCCGACGCCGGCTCTCCTGGCGACGACGCGCACGACCCCGACCCGCAGGACGCGGGCGTGGATCCCGCGCCCGCCGACCTGCCGCCGACCGCCGACGGCGACATCCTCGCCGGCATCGTGCCGCTCGACCCGGCTGAGGACGACGGCCGCATCGCCCCCTCGACCAGGTGGATCCGTCCTCCGGCGCCTACGACGTCGACGTTCCCGTGGATGCGCCCGCGCCCGAGCCCGACATCGCGGACGCCCCGTTCGACGCGGGCGACCTCGACCTCCCCGACGAGCCCGGAGCCGACCGCGCCCCGGCCGCCGAGGATGGCGAGCCCGTCGAGGACGGCGAGCCCGTCGAGTCCGTCGAGGACGGCGAGCCGGTCGAGGTGCTGAGCGGGGAGGTCGACGCGGATGCGGAGCCGGCCGAGGAGCCCGCCGAGATCGTGCTGCGACCGCTCGACGACGAGGACCCCGACGCGGCCGAGGCCGCCGCGTCCGACGACGCGCTCGTGGTCGACGCGGAGATCGTCGAGGAGCCCGTCCCGGACGCCGTCCGCGACCATGACGCGGACGACGACGGCACGGTCGAGCTGACGCCGCTCCGTGACGCCCCCGCCGACGAGGACGCGAACGTGGTCGACGACCCCGCCGACCAGCAGGTGCCAGGCGACGACGCCGCGGTGCCGCCCAGCAGCGTCGACGCGGCCCCCGGCGCCGCAGACGCCGACGACGACACCTCCGATGCCGCCGACCGGTCCCGAGACGCGGACCAGGACGACGACGAGGTCGTGGAGGACGACGAGGAGGAGGCTCCTGCCCCTCTCGCGCCGGCCGCCGCGGCGGCGCGGGCCGCCGCCATGGCGTGGGCCTCCGGATCCGCTCCGCTGGCACCCAGCCCCGCGTCCCCCGCCGCTCCTCCCGCCGCCGCCCCTGCCGCCCCGACGGGCGCGGACCTCGGCGCCGATGCGGACGAGCCCTCCGAGCCCATGGACGAGCCGGTGGACGAGCCCGTCGGGACGATCACCGCATCCCAGCCGGAGGCGCCTGCCGCGCGTGCATCGGCCCCCGTCGACGGGGGCCGCCGAGACGAGGCCCCTGACGCCGCGGCGACGCACGGGCTCGACGCCGATGAGCAGGAGGGCCCGGTCGTCGCCGACCCCGCCGCCCTCGAGGATCCGACGCCGACGCGCGTCGACGCCGAGGACCCGACGCCCGCTCCGGACGCCGAGGACCCGACGCCCGCTCCGGACGACGCCGGGCATCGACCGCCCGACACCGACGCCGACACCGGCGCCGAAGCTGGCACCGACGAGCCGGTGGACGCGCTCGCCCTCCTCTTCGGCGACGCCGCCGGCGATCCCGCCGCCGGCCGCGACGCGGACTCCGATGCCGAGCGTCTCGACGATGCCGATGCCGATGCCGATGCCGATGCCGATGCCGACGCCGATGACGCCCGCACGCGCGTGCTGCCGGCAGCGGCGGCCACGGCAGCCACGGCCGCCGGCGCCGCCGCGGCGTCGGCAGCCGCCACCGCGGCTCCGCGCCCCGACCGCGACGCTGCCACGACCGCCGTCCCCGTCGACGCGCCCCGTCCGGACGCCGCCGCGCGCCCCGCGCCGGTCCCGCCGCCATACGCCGCATCGTCCATGCCGCGTCCGCCCGCCGGTGATCCGGTCCGCCCGGCGACCCCGGTCGCGCCCACCCGCCGCCCGCGTCCCCGCCGCCCGCCTCCCCGCCGCGCGCTCCGCGCGGCCCCCGCCGCACCGGTCTCTGGGTCGGCGGCGCGATCCTGCTCGTCCTCCTCCTCATCGGCCTGTTCTACCTGGGCCAGCGCCTCGGATCGGCCGCCGCCCCGGACGCGGAGCCCGTCGCGACCGAGACCGCCGAGGCGACGCCCACCCCCACCCCGACGCCGACGGATCCCGTGCAGGGGCCGGCGGCCGCCGGCGTCCAGGCGTGGGACGCGCTGCTCGGCGGCGAGTGCATCGAGCCGTACGCGACGCCGTGGGAGGAGGAGTTCACGGTCGTCGACTGCGGATCCGAGCACCACGCGCAGATGGTCGCCCGCGTCGCCCTGCCTCAGACGGGCGACGAGTTCCCCGGCGAGGACGCCGTGCGCGACTCCGCCGACGAGCTGTGCATCGCCGACACGGTGATCGACTACGCCGCGGCGCGCGCCTACGACGACGTGCAGTACCAGGCCGCGTACCCGATCAGCCAGGACGAGTGGATGGCGGGCGACCGCGACGTCTACTGCTTCGTCTCGCGCGCCGGCGGTGGCACGTTCACCGGCACCATCGGCGTCCCGCAGCCGCCCGTCGTCCCCTAGCGGGGAGCGGGCGGCGCGGGCCGCGGGCGTCGCCCCGCCGACGCACCGCGCGCCGGCGCCGCGGCATCCGCCCCCGTCAGAGCTCGGACTCGACCGGCTCCGGATCCAGCAGCTCCGTGACGCCCGACAGCACCTCGTCGGGGCGGAACGGGTACCGCTCGATCTCGGCGCGGTCGCTGATGCCCGTGAGCACGAGCACGGTGTGGAGTCCCGCCTCGATGCCCGCGATGATGTCGGTGTCCATGCGGTCGCCGATCATGCCGGTGCTCTCGGAGTGCGCCCCGATCTTGTTGAGGGCGGAGCGGAACATCATCGGGTTCGGCTTGCCGACGATGTAGGGCTCCTTGCCGGTGGCCTTGCTGATGAGAGCGAGCACCGCGCCTGTGGCCGGCAGCACCCCCTCGGCGCTCGGGCCGGTCGCGTCGGGGTTGGTGGCGATGTAGCGCGCGCCGCCGTTGATCAGGCGGATCGCCCGCGTGATCGCCTCGAACGAGTAGTTGCGCGTCTCGCCGATGACCACGAAGTCGGGCTGCGTGTCGGTCATGATGAAGCCCGCCTCGTGCAGCGCCGTCGTGAGGCCGGCCTCGCCGATGACGAAGGCGGATCCGCCGGGCATCTGCTGCTCGAGGAACGCGGCGGTCGCGAGCGCGCTCGTCCAGATCGCCGACTCGGGCACGTGCAGGCCGGATGCGCGGAGCCTCGCCGAGAGGTCCCGCGGCGTGAAGATGCTGTTGTTGGTGAGCACGAGGAAGGGCTTCCCCTGGTCCTGCCACTGCTGGATCAGCGCCGCCGCGCCCGGGAGCGCCTGGTTCTCGTGCACCAGCACGCCGTCCATGTCGGTGAGCCAGCAGTCCATCTCGTCGCGCGTCGCCATGGGGTTCCCTCTCGTCGTGGTGACGAGGCTACTGCCGCCGGGTGGACGGACGCCGGGCCGCGGTGGCCCGCGGCCGGCACCGGATCGCCCGGCGCTTCCCGGTGTCGGCGCGCCGCCGTAGGGTCGGCGCATGCACGCACTGCCGACCGGATCCCTGCGCCTCGTCCACCTCAGCGACACCCATCTGCTCCGCGCCGGCGGCCTGCACCAGGGCCTCGTCGACACGGTCGCGGCCCTCGACCGCGTGCTCGTCGAGGCCGACCGCATCCCGCACGTGCGGCTCCTGGTCGGCTCCGGGGACCTCTCCGAGGACGGCACGCCCGAGTCCTACGCGCTGCTGCGCGAGCGGCTGGACCCGTGGGCCGCGCGCCGCGGCGCCGCCCTGGTGCTCGCCCCCGGCAACCACGACGTGCGGTCCGGGTTCCGCCTGGTGCTCGGCGACGGGCACGGCGGCCCCGGCACGGACGACGGCCGCGACCCGGCCGCGATCCCGCCCGTCGACGGCGTCACCGTCGTGGACGGCTGGCGCGTCGCCACCCTCGACACCTCGGTCCCCGGCAAGGGCTACGGCGCCCTCCGCGCGCAGCAGCTCGACGCGCTGCGGGAGCTGCTCGCGACCCCGGCGGAGCACGGCACCGTCCTCGTGCTGCACCACCCGCCGCTGCCGGCGCCGACCACGCTGCACGAGTCCCTCGCGCTGCAGCGGCCGGACGTCCTCGCGGACATCGTGCGGGGGAGCGACGTGCGGGTGATCCTCTCGGGCCACTACCACCACCACGTCGTCGGCGCGCTGGCGGGCGTGCCCGTCCTGGTGGCGCCGGGCGTCGCGAACGAGACCGACGTGGCGGCGGAACCGGGCACCGAGCGCATCGTGCGCGGATCCGGCTTCCTCGTCGTCGACGTGCATCCGGAGGGCGGGGTCACCTCGGTCGTCGTCCGGGCGCACGCGGAGGGCGACGGGGACGAGGTGGCGCTGCTCGACGCGCAGCTCGTGCAGCGGATCATCGCGTCGTCGGGAGCGCCCGAGATCGTGTGACGCCGGCTCCGCGGGGAGCGGCCGGACATGAGGAGAGGCGGCGACCCGTGGGGTCGCCGCCTCTCCTGGTGCTGCTGGTCTACTTGAAGACGTCCTTGACGTCCTCGCCGGCCTTCTTGGCGGACGCGGCGGCCTGGTCCTTCTGGCCCTCGGCCTTGAGGTTCTCGTCGCCCTTGTGGTCGCCGAGCGCCTCCTTGGCCTTGCCCGCGATGTCCTGAGCAGCGTTCTTGATCTTGTCGTCGAGACCCATGATCTCCTCCTCACTGAGGCCACCGGGTGCGGCCTTCGAGTGGACTGTAGGACCGGCGGCTCCTGGATGCCTGACAGATGCGGGGTGCGTGTCCGCTGAGCGAATGGCGCCTCCCGCCGGTGTCCCGCGGGGGTTCGTTCCGGGGCCTTCCGCCGGGACCCGCGTCGCCCCTAGGCTCCGGGACCGTGATCCTCTTCGGTCTCCTCCCCCTCCTCGTGGCGGCGTGCGCGCTCGTCGACCTCATCACGCGGCCGGACGACGGGGTGAAGCACCTGCCCAAGCTCGTCTGGATCCTGCTGATCGTCTTCCTGCCGCTCGTCGGGAGCATCGTGTGGTTCTGCGTCGGCCACGACTGGGACGCCCGCCGCGAGCCCGTCGGCCCGCCGGACCGGAGCGCCGCCTACGAGCGCGCGGCGGTGGCGGTCGACCGGCGCGTGCGGAGCACGGAGCAGCAGCTCGCCGACCTCGAGGAGGAGGAGCGCCACTACGCCGAGCTGGCGCGCATGCGGCAGCTGCGGGCGGAGCAGGCGGTGCAGGCAGCACGCGCGGCGGGTCCCGCGCGGGAGCGGCGCGCCCTGGGGCCCGGCGGGACGCCCGAGGCCTAGGCGCACCGGCCGGAGGGGCTCGCGTCCCTCCCCATGTCCCGCGCCGCGCGACCGCCCCGTGGAGCCCGCCGTCGGACGGCGCGGTCGGAGGCGGATGGGAGCATGGCCCCATGCCCGACACCGTCTCCCCGCCGTCCGCCGCCGCGACCTCCGACCTCCGGTCCGCCGCCCGCGAGCACCTGTCCCGGCTGGTCGGCGTCGCGGGCGCCGACTTCCACGACGGGCAGTTCGAGGCCATCGAGGCTCTCGTCCAGGACAGGTCCCGGGCCCTCGTCGTGCAGCGCACCGGGTGGGGGAAGTCCGCCGTCTACTTCGTCGCGACCCTCCTCCTCCGGCAGCAGGGCCTCGGGCCCACGCTGCTGGTCTCCCCGCTCCTCGCGCTCATGCGCGACCAGGTCGCCGCCGCCCGACGCGCCGGGGTCCGCGCCGTCGCCATGAACTCCAGCAACGCGCACGAGTGGGACGACCTGCTCCGGGCCCTCGACGCCGACGAGGTCGACCTCCTCCTCGTCTCGCCGGAGCGCCTCAACAACCCGCGCTTCCGCGACGAGCAGCTGCCCGCGCTGCGGGCCCGCCTCGGCCTCCTCGTGGTCGACGAGGCGCACTGCATCTCCGACTGGGGGCACGACTTCCGGCCCGACTACCGCCGCCTCCGCGACCTCATCTCCTCGGTCGACGAGCGCGTGCCCGTGCTCGCCACCACGGCCACCGCCAACTCGCGCGTCGTCGCCGACGTCGAGGAGCAGCTGAGCGTCGGATCCACGGGAGGCGGCGCCGTGGAGACCGAGCGCGTGCCCGTGGTCACCATCCGCGGTCCGCTGGCCCGCCGGTCGCTGCGGCTCGGCGTGCTCCGGCTCGAGAGCAGCAGGGACCGCCTCGGGTGGCTCCTCAGCCACCTCGACGAGCTGCCCGGCAGCGGCATCATCTACGCGCTCACGGTCTCCGCCGCCCAGGACACCGCGCGGCTCCTGCGCGACGCCGGCCACGCGGTCAAGGCCTACACGGGCCGCGACGACCCGGCGGACCGCGAGCAGGCGGAGGGGGAGCTGCAGCGCAACGAGGTGAAGGCGCTGGTCGCCACGAGTGCGCTCGGCATGGGCTTCGACAAGCCCGACCTGGGCTTCGTCGTGCACCTCGGCGCGCCGTCGTCGCCCGTCTCCTACTACCAGCAGGTCGGCCGCGCGGGGCGCGGGTCGGCCGACGCCGACGTGCTGCTCCTGCCGGGCCGCGAGGATCCGGACATCTGGCAGTACTTCGCCACCGCCTCCATGCCGGACGAGCAGCAGGCCGCCGCCGTCATCCAGGCCCTCGGCGAGAGCGACCGGCCGCTGTCGGTGCCCGCGCTCGAGTCGCGGGTCAGCCTCTCCCGCAGCCGGCTCGACCTGCTGCTGAAGGTGCTCGACGTCGACGGGGCCGTGCGCCGCGACACCTCGGGGTGGTCGGCCACGGGCGTCCCGTGGGTCTACGACCGGGCCCGGTACGAGCAGGTCGCCGCGGCGCGCGTCCGCGAGCAGCAGGCGATGCTCGACTACGAGACCACGCTCGGCTGCCGCATGGAGTTCCTGCAGCGCCAGCTCGACGACGACACCGCCGCGCCCTGCGGGCGCTGCGACCGGTGCGCCGGGGCGTGGTACCCGTCATCGCTCGACCAGCAGGCGTCGGCCACCGCGTCGCAGGCTCTCGACAGGGTGGGCCTGCCGATCGAGCCGCGGCTGCGCTGGCCCGCGGGCGCGTCGAGCGTGGGGGTGCCCCTCAGCGGAGCCATCGCGGCCGGCGAGCAGGTGGACGAGGGCCGCGCCCTCGCCCGCCTCACCGACCTCGGCTGGGGCGGGCGCCTCCGCACGGTGTTCGCCTCCGGCGCGGAGGACGCTCCCGTCGACGACGCGCTCGTCGCCGCCTGCGTGCGCGTGCTCGCGGAGTGGGGCTGGGCGGAGCGCCCCCGGGCCGTCGTCCACGTGCCCTCCGCCGCCCGGCCGCAGCTCGTCGGGAGCCTCGCCCAGCGCATCGCCGAGGTCGGGCGGCTGCCGTTCCTCGGCTCGCTCGACCTCGTCGATCCCGGGGCCCCCGGCGCGGCCCGCGGCAACAGCGTCTACCGGCTGGGGCGCGTGCACCCGCGGTTCCAGGTGCCCGCGCACCTGGCCGACGACCTCACGGCGGATCCCCGGCCCGTGCTCCTCGTCGACGACCTGGTCGACACGCGGTGGACGCTCACGGTCGCGGGGCGCCTGCTCCGGAAGGCGGGCGCCACGCGCGTGCTGCCGTTCGCGCTCGCGCAGCAGGGGTAGCCGGCAGCACGGGCGGCCCTGCCGCGGCGCGCGTCAGGAGCGGTCGGCGATGCCACCGGGCGTCACGAAGACCGTGCCGCCGCCGTGCAGCCGGGCGCGCATCACCTCGAGGGCCTGCGGGTTCTCGTCCACCAGCACGAATCGCCGGCCGAGCTCGCGGGCGGCGGCCCCCGTCGTGCCGGACCCGGCGAAGAAGTCGAGCACCCAGTCGCCCGGGCGGCTCGAGGCCTGCACGATGCGGCGCAGGACGCCGAGCGGCTTCTGGGTCGCGTACCCGGTCTTCTCGCGGCCGGTCGGCGACACGATCGTGTGCCACCAGACGTCCGTGGGCAGCTTGCCGCGCTCGCGCTTCTCCGGGGTCACGAGGCCGGGCGCCATGTAGGGCTCGCGGTCCACCTCCGCGGAGTCGAAGCGGTAGCGGAGCGGGTCCTTCACGTAGACGAGGATCGTGTCGTGCTTCGCGGGCCAGCGGCGCCGCGACTTAGCGCCGTAGTCGTAGGCCCAGACGATCTCGTTGAGGAACGAGCGGCGGCCGAAGAGCGCGTCGAGCACCACCTTCGCGTAGTGCACCTCGCGGTAGTCGAGGTGCAGGTACAGCGTGCCGGTGGGATCCAGCAGCCGCCACGCCTCGATGAGGCGCGGCTCGAGGAACTCCCAGTAGTCGGCGAACGAGTCGTCGAAGCCGTAGAGGAGCCCCTTCACGGAGTCGTAGCTGCGGCCCTGGAAGCCGACGCGCGCACCGGGCGGTCGGGCGGGCTCGGGCGTCGCGGTGCTCGCGGGCGCCAGGGCGGGCGCGGTCTCCTCCGCGCCGGTGCTGGCGGCCGCGTCGGCGCCGCTCGCGGGGTCGGTGCCGCTCGCCGGGTCGGCGGACTCGGCGGTGGCCGCGTCGACAGCCGGATCCAGGGTGCGCGTGACGGTGAGGTTCTGGCGCTCCTGGGTGCGGCCCGTGTTGAAGGGCGGGTCCAGGTAGATGAGCTGGAAGGCGCCGTCGGGGAGCGCGCGGACGGCCTCGAGGTTCTCGCCGTGGATCACGAGGTCGGGGCCGTCGGGGGTCCACGCGGGCTGGGGCACGCCCCCGAGGTTAACGGAACGTCCGGCGGGTGCCGCGCGCGCCGGGAACGGCCCCGCCGCGCGGGTCCGGCCCCCATTTCGGGGCGCTTCGCCCCCATCCGCGCCCGAGCGGCATCCCCCTCCACTAGGAACGACACATGAGCGATGAGCGCGACCCCGAGCAGGACGCCGGACCCCGCCCCCACGAGCCGCAGGCCGACGGCACCGACCCGGACGGGGCGGGCACCGCGGGAGCGCCGGCGGGCGACGCGGGGCCTGCGCCGGCGGAGTCGGAGTCGGATTCGGATTCGGCCAAGGGGACGACGAGCCCCTACGGCCCGGCTGGCGGAGACGGCGTCGCGGACGTGACGCCGTCGGCACCTGCCGCGGTGCCCGCCGCGGGAGCCCCGGGCACTGCGGCCCCGGGCACCGCGGCCCCGGGCACCGCGGCGGGGGATCCCCGCCGCCGCATCCGCCCGCCGGGTACAGCGCGACCGGCCCCTCCGGCGAGGACGCCACCGGTGCCGCCGGCTACGCCCCGCCAGCCGGCGCCGCGTCGCAGGCCGGCGACCCGTCCTACGCCGGCGCCCCGCCGTACGCCGGCCCGCCCGCCGGCGACCCGTCCTACGCCGCCGCCCCGCCCTCCGCCGCTGCCCCTCCTTATGTCACGGGAGCGCCGCCGCGCCCCCGCGGCGGGAAGGGCCTCGCCATCGCGGCGCTCGTCGTCGGCATCGCGGCCTTCCTCGGCGCCTTCATCCCGGTCCTCAACTACGCCGTGTTCGTGCCGGCCGTCGTCGCGGTCGTGCTGGGCATCGTGTCGCTCGTCCGCCGGATGGACGGCAAGCCCCTCGCGGTGAGCGGGATCGTCCTCGGCGGCGTGGGCTTCGTCCTCAGCATCGTCCTGGCGATCGTCTACACGTTCGCGTTCGTGTCCTCGGTGACGGAGGCGGTGGAGTCCGCGGGCGCCGACAGCGGCTTCGCGAGCCCCGAGCCGATCCCCGGCGAGGACGAGGACGCCGGCACCGGCGAGGACGCCGCGCTGCCGGGCACCAGCCCCGACGACCCGCTGCCGATCGGCACCCCCGTCACGGGGGAGGGCATCGACGGACCGGAGTGGCAGGTCGTGCTGGGGACCCCGGTCCTCGACGCGACGGCGGAGGTGCTCGCGGCGGATCCGACCAACGAGGCCCCCGCGGAGGGCATGCAGTACGCGGTCGTCCCGGTCACGGCCACCTACCTCGGTGCGACCTCGGGCGACCCGCTGTCGGAGCTGGCGGTGGGCTTCCTCGCCGCCGACGGATCGCAGTACTCGGCCGCGGACAGCTTCGTGCTCGCCCCGGCGCCGGCGTTCACCGACAACGGGGAGCTCCTGGATCCGCTGGGCACGGCGACCGGCAACGTGGTCATCGAGATCCCGATCGACGGCGCCGCGGACGGCCTGTGGGCGACGGCGCCGGGCACGCTGTCCGACGCCTACTACTTCCGGGTCGGCTAGGGGAGGCGGGCGCGTGGCGGGGATGGACCCGGAGGCGTCGCGCCGGGACGTGGAGGACCGGCTGGCCGCGCGTGCCCATCCGCTCGCGGAGGTGATCGCCGAGCTCCGGGCGGCGGTGTCCGCGGCGCGCCCCGACGCCGTGGAGTCGTGGAAGTGGAACGCGCCCAGCTGGGCGCTCGACGACCACTTCGCCACGCTCGCGCTCCGCGATCCCGACGAGGCGCTCCTGATCCTGCACGCGGGCGCCCGGCCGAGACCGGACCTGGGCGCCGTCCGGGTCGCGGATCCCGCGGGCCTCCTCCGCGCCGCGGCACCCGACCGGTCGATCGCGGCCTTCCGCAGCGTCGACCAGGTGCGCGACGCCCGCCCGGCGATCGAGGCCGTCGTGCGGGAGTGGGCGGCGCGGGTCGCGTCACCGGCGGGCTGACCGAGGTCCGCGCCGTCAGTTCGATCGCGCGTCGGCCGCCGCCGGCTAGTTGGCGCCACCGCCGCCGGCCCGTCGCGCGGGCCCACCCCGCGTCCGCCGCCGCCCGGCCGGGCCGCCGCGCCGGACCGTAGGCTGCGAGCGTGACACCCGACGCGCACGACGCACCCGCACCCGCACCCGCACCCGTCCCCGCCCTCCCGGCGATCCCCGCCGCCGCCGACCTCGACGCCCGCGACCCGCTCGCGCGCTTCCGCGACCTCTTCGTGGCGTCGGACGACGTGGTCGCCTACCTCGACGGCAACTCGCTCGGCCGCCCGACCCGCGCGTCCGTCGACCGGGTGGCCGGCTTCGTGCGCGACCAGTGGGGCGGCCGTCTCATCCGCGGCTGGGACGAGGACTGGCTGGCGATGCCCACGCGCATCGGGGACGACCTCGGCCGGGTGGCGCTCGGCGCGGCAGCGGGCCAGACGTTCATCGGCGACTCCACCACGGTGATCCTCTACAAGCTCGTGCGCGCGGCCGTCCGCGCCCGCCCGGGTCGCGACGAGCTCGTCATCGACACCGACAACTTCCCCACCGACCGCTTCGTGCTCGAGGGCGTGGCGGAGGAGTGCGGCATGACGATCCGCTGGATCGACGTGGCGCCCGACTCCGGGGTCACGCCGGCGCTCGTGGCCGACGCGGTGGGCGAGCGGACCGCGCTCGTGGTGCTCAGCCAGGTCGCCTACCGCTCCGGGTTCCTCGCCGACGTGCCGGGGATCACCCGCATCGTGCACGACGCGGGCGCCCTCGTGCTCTGGGACACGTGCCACTCGGTCGGCGTCATCCCGACGGAGCTCGACGCGTGGGGCGTCGACCTCGCCGTGGGCTGCAGCTACAAGTACCTCGACGGCGGCCCCGGCGCCCCGGCCCACGGCTACGTGCGGCGCGAGCTGCAGGCGGAGCTGCGCCAGCCGATCCAGGGCTGGATGGGCGCGCAGGACGTCTTCGCGATGGGGCCGGAGTACGTGCCCGCGGACGGGATCCGCCGCTTCCTCAGCGGCACCCCGCCCATCGTCGGCATGCTCGCGATGCAGGACATGATCGCCCTCATCGAGGAGGCGGGCATCGACGCGATCCGCGCGAAGTCGCTCGCGCTCACCCGGTTCGCCCTCGACCTCGTCGACCGCGACCTGGTGCCGCTCGGCGTCCGCGTCGCGAGCCCGCGGGAGGACGACCGCCGCGGCAGCCACGTGAGCGTCGACCACGAGCGCTTCCGCGACATCCTGGGCGCGCTCTGGGAGGAGGGCGTGATCCCCGACTTCCGCGCCCCGTCGGGCCTCCGCCTCGGCCTCAGCCCCCTGACGACCTCGTTCCGCGAGGTCGAGGCGGGCGTCGAGGCGATCCGGCGGCACCTCGCGGGCTGACCCGCCGGCCGCCCGCCGGAGCCCCTACGGCAGGATCGCGTCCACGTACCCGCCGTCGACCCGGAGCGCGCCGCCGGTCGTCGCCGACGCCTGCCGCGACGCGAGGTAGACGCACATGTGGGCGATCTCCTCGGGCTCGATGAGCCGCTGGATGAGCGACTGCGGCCGGTGCCGCCGCATGAACTCGCGCTCGGCCTCCGCCCAGGGGAGGTCGTCGCCCACGAGCTCGCGCGCGAACTCCTCGACGCCGCCGGTGTGCGTGGGCCCGGCCATGACGCAGTTGACCGTGACGCCGGATCCGGCCGCCGCCTTCGCGAAGCCGCGCGAGACGCCGAGGAGCGCGGTCTTGGAGACGCCGTAGTGGATCATCTCCGACGGCGTCACGACGGCCGAGTCGCTCGCGATGTACTGCACGCGCCCCCAGCCGCGAGCCATCATGCCCGGCAGGTAGGCGCGCGTGAGGCGCACGGCCGCGAGCACGTTGACCTCGAGGTAGCGCCGCCACTCGTCGTCGGTGATGGAGAGCGGGTCCGCGGCGCCGAAGATCCCGAGGTTGTTGACGAGCACGTCGACGTCGGGGAACAGCTCGACGGCGCGGGCGGCGCCGTCCTCGGTCGCGACGTCGGCGGCGAGCGACTCCACGTGCGCGTCGGGGTGCGCGGCGCGCAGGCGGTCGCCGGCCGCGTCGGTGCGCTGCGCGTCGCGGCCGTTGACGACCACGCGGGCGCCCGCGTCGGCCAGGCCCTCGGCGATGGCGTAGCCGATGCCCTGCGTCGAGCCCGTGACGAGGGCGGTGGATCCGGTGAGGTCGATGCGCATGACGTGCCTTCCTGATCGAGCGGGGAGCGGGGAGCGGGGAGCGGGGAGCGGGCGCCGGGCGCTCGCGCGTCAGTCCGCCCAGGCCCGCCGCGTGCTGCGGACGGGCTTCCCCGTGGTCGCGGCCTCGTGCATGAGGAGCGCGAGGTGGTGGTCCTGCGACGCCTCCGCGAGCGAGTTCGTGGACGGTCCGCCGGCGGCGTGCGCGTGCATGTCGACGAGGCACTGCGCGATCGCGAGCTCGTCGTCCGCGAGCCGTCCGGGCGCGAAGGGGTTCTGATGGACCCACTCGCTGCCGAGCAGCAGGCCGCGGAGGTGGAGCCCCTCGAGGTTCCCGCCCTGGCCCGTCTCGACGCGCGTGATGTCGGCCCAGGTCGGCGTGGTGGCGTCGAGCAGCCAGCTCACGTGCTCGTCGACGATCTCGCCGCGCTCGCCGCGCACGAGGAGCCGGTTGCGGCGGATCCAGGAGAAGTACTGCCGGTCGCCGAAGTCGTAGACGCCGAGACGGTCGCCGAAGTCGAACCGCGCCGTGGTCTGCACGGCCGTGACGATCTCCTCGCGCACGGGGTCGCCGTCGCGGTCGGGCCCGGCGACGATCGGGGACGAGAACCGCGAGGCCGTGATGGTCGCGTCCTCGAAGCCGATGCCGAGCGCGCGCCGCATCACGCGGACGCCGTGGTAGTCGTGGCACTGCGCGACCGTGGCCTGGCTGATGCGTCCGAGGCGACCCGATGCGGCGATGGCGAGCTGCGCGGCGAGGAGCGGGGAGAGCGGGTACTGCTCGGCCACCTCGATCCGGGCGCCCTGCCGAACGAGCGCGTCGAGCCGCTCGAGGTCCTCCACCGTCTCGCCGGGCGGGGTCTCCGTGAGCACGGCGACGCCCCGGTCGACGAGGTCCGCGATCGCGTCCGGCGCGGCCGAGCGCGGGACCGACACGACGACGAACGACGGCGCCTCGGCCGCGAGCATCTCCGCGACCGTCCGGAAGGTGCGGATGCCCCACTCCGCCTCCAGCGCGCGACCGGTGTCGGCGCTCCGCGTCACGAGCCCCGTGACGGCGAAGCGCGCGGGGAGGGCGCGGGCGATGCGGAGGAAGAAGGCGCTGCGCCAGCCGCTCCCCACGATTCCGAAGCGGATCTGCGGGACGGGCGGCGCGGGACGGGGCATGGCCGCCAGCGTACGCGCGGCCCCCGCCGTGTCCGCGGGCGACGTCGCGCTGGAGTTCTCGCAGACGACTGGGGAATACTCGCGAGGGCCGGGAGGCTGTCCCGGATGCGAACGCTCCCGCGTGAGGCGCCTCACGGCTCCGTCGCCGGAGTAGTGCGGGCCCGGAGAGGGGACACGAGCATGGGGATCCAGACGAGCCTCGACCAGGTCGCGCACGCCGCGCGCATCCTCGACGTGATGCAGGAGGCCGACGAGCTCACGGTCGCCGCCAGCCGCGACGGCGGCGGACGCGCGGTGCGCCTCCTCGCCCGCGCCGCCGAGGACCCCGCCGACCAGCTCACCGCGGTCGCCGCCATCCACGCGCTCGCGCAGGTCTTCGACGAGACCGCCGACCTCGCGCTGGTGGCGCTCCTCGACCACGACACCCGGTGGATCCGCGAGCACGCGGCCTGGGCGTTCGGCACCCGCCTGCCGCGCTTCGACGCGGTCGCGGGCCTCGTCGCCATGGTCGTCGAGGGCGGCTTCCCGGGCATGCTCGCGCAGCGCACGCTGCAGCAGTGGGCGGGCTCCAGCCCCGAGCACGTGTCCCTGGCGCTCGAGAGCGCGCTGCTCGGGATCCGCGGCGACGGCGCGCGGTCGCGCCTCGTGGAGACGGTCGGCCTCGTGGCGGGCCGGATCGCCCAGCGCGTGCTGCTCCGCGTCGTGCAGGACGGCGGGGAGGGCACGCTCACCCGGTGCGCCGCCGTGGCCGCGCTCGGCGACCGGCCGGCGAGCGTCACCGTGCTCGCCATCGTCTCCGACCTCGCCCGCGGCGACGACGAGGTGGCCGCGGTCGCCCGCCTCGCGGTGCTCGACATCGCGCGCCAGCACGACGACCCGGTCGAGGCGCCCGCCCGCGCCGGCCTCACGGTCCTCCAGCTCTTCCTGCACGCCGACATCGACGCGGGCCTCACCCACGTCGGCGCGGGCGACAACGGCGGCATCGCGACGCTGCTGGTGCGCCTCGGCGACGCGCTGGTGGATCGCGCCGGAGCGTCCGTCGACGCCGCGGCGTCGGCCGGCGCGCTCGACCCCCTGGCCGCGGACCGCGCGGTCGACCGCGTCATCACGCTGTCCCGCGGCACCCCCGACCAGACCCTCGCCTCCCTCGCCCGCGTCACCGCCGGCGAGGACGGGCACGTCTTCGCGCACGTCCCGATGCTCGGCGGCCCGCGCTCGCTCCCGGAGGCCTGGCCGCACCGCGTGGAGGCCGAGCGGGGGATCCGCCGGGTGCTGCGCGCCGCCGGCCGCGTCGACGCCGTGCACCTCCGCATGGCCGACGTCGGCACGCTCGCGGCGTCGACCGTCGCGCGCGAGCTCGGCATCCCCGTCGTCTTCACGGTCGCACCGGATCCGCACGGCGTGGTCGACGCGCTCGACCGCTCGGGCGCCCTCACCCGCGACGGCTTCGGCGCCGTCGACGAGCGCGAGCACTACTGGTTCCGCGTGCGGCTCGTGCAGCGGCTGGCCGCCGACGCCGCGCACACCGTCCTCTTCCCGCGTCCGGAGCTGAGGCGCGACATGCGACGTCTCGTCGGCATCGACGTGGACGCCCACCCGAGCGCCACAGCGTCGTCGCCGAGGGCATCGACGTGTCCGCCATCGAGCGCTCGCGCGACGACGCGATGCTCGGGGCCGACGCGGACGGCGCCCCGGCGCGTGCCTTCGTCGAGCTCGACGAGCTGCTCGCGGCGCTGCCCGCCGAGCGGCGCGGCCTGCCGCTCGTCATCTCGGTCGGCCGCCTGGCCCGGGTCAAGGGCATGGCGTCGCTCGCGCACGTGTGGGCGGCGGATCCCGCGCTCCGCCGGCGGGCGAACCTGCTCGTCGTCGGCGGGGACCTCGACGCGCCGAGCCCGGAGGAGCGCGACCAGCTGGCGCGCATCGCCGAGGCCGTCCCCGGCGCGGACCCGGTTGCCGAGGGCGCCGACCCGCGCGGGATCGCCGCCGCGCTCGCGCCGCACGGCCTCCTGCTCGCCGGGCACCGCGGCAACGACACCGTCACGCGCTGGCTCGCGGCCGTCCGCTACGGGCGCCCCGGCCTCGCGGCCGTCGGCGGGGCGTACGCGTGCGCGAGCATCAAGGAGGAGTTCGGCGTGGCGCTCCTCGAGGCGATGTCGATGGGCCTGCCCGTCGTGGCGCCCGCGTCCGGGGGACCGGCGACGTACGTGGAGGACGGCGTGACCGGCCTCCTCGTCGACACCGCGGATCCCGCGGCCCTCGCCCGCGGCGTCGCCCGCGCGCTCGACATCGCGGCCGGCCCGGGCGCCGAGGCGGCCGCCGACCGCGCCCGCGACATGGTCGCCCGCACCTTCACCATCCAGGCCATGGCGGGCACCCTGTCCCGCGTCTACCGCGACGTCGCCGCAGCCGACGACCGAACCCTCTGGGAGCTCAGCGCCTCATGACCCTGCTCGTCATCAGCCCGGACTACGCGTCCCACCTCTTCCCGCTCCTCACGCTCGCGTCGGCCTGGCAGCGGGCGGGCGAGCGCGTGGTGGTGGCGACCGGATCCGCCACCGCCGGCATCGTCGAGGCCTCCGGCTTCGAGCGCATCGACCTGCGCCTCGGCCGCGGGTCGAACCCCGGCACCATCAAGGCGGAGGACCAGCCGACGGGCGAGGACGACGCCCTCCGCGGCTTCTTCGCCGCCACGCGCCGCGGCATGGTCGAGA
Organism: Clavibacter michiganensis; assembly: GCA_002150995.1. Classification (GTDB taxonomy): domain Bacteria; phylum Actinomycetota; class Actinomycetes; order Actinomycetales; family Microbacteriaceae; genus Clavibacter; species Clavibacter michiganensis_K. Next base: position 460,314 of record MDHJ01000001.1, read on the forward strand.
CGCTGCGCTTCCAGGCCGAGGCGCGCAGCGACGACCTGCTCTGGGAGCCTGTGCAGACCGCCCGCGCCGTGCAGCGGATCCTCGACGAGGTGCGCCCCGACCAGGTCATCGTCGACCACCTCGCGTTCAGCGCCCGCCTCGCGCTCCTCGCCTCGGGCACCCGGCACGCGGACGTCGTGCTCGGCCACCCGAGCGCGCTGCCCGTGGGCGACGAGGTGTACGGCTTCCCGCCCGCCTGGCCCGCCGCGTTCGAGCCGGAGGAGGAGGACCTCGACGAGCTGCACGCCCTGTGCGTGCGCGTGCGCGACCGCTTCACCGCGCAGTGGAACGACGCCCTGGCGGTCCTCGCGCCCGCCATGCGCCCGAGCCGCGACGCGTTCGCGGAGGCCGGCGACGTGCTGCTGCTCAACTACCCGGAGGAGCTGCACGACCCCGACCGCTCCGAGCTGCTGCCCCCGCACGCGTTCATCGGCTCGGCGGTCCGCCGCGAGGCCCCCGAGGCGGAGGTGCAGGACTGGATCGACGCCGGCGGCGACCCCATCGTCTACGTGTCGCTCGGCAGCTTCCTCTCGGTGCGCGGCGACGTCCTGGCGCGCATCGCCCAGGCGCTGCGCGACCTCGACGTGCGCGTGGCACTCGCGACCGGATCCACCGACCCGGCCGAGCTCGGCGACCTCCCGTCCGACTGGCTCGTGCGCCCGTTCCTCCCGCAGGTGACGCTCCTCGGCCATGCGGACCTCGCGGTCACGCACGGCGGCAACAACTCCGTCACCGAGGCGGCGACCGCGGGCGTCCCGATGCTCGTGCTGCCGCTGTCGACCGACCAGTTCGCGGGCGCCGCCGCCCTCGAGGACGCGGGGCTCGGCCTCGCGCTCGCCCCGAACGTCGCCACCGTCACCGAGCTGCGGCAGGCGGCCAAGCGGCTGCTGGCCCCGTCCGGGATGCAGCGCGCCGCGCTCGACGCCGTCGCCTCGTCGCTCACGCGCTCGCCCGGCCCGCAGCGCGCGTTCCAGGCGCTCGCCGGGGGGATCCGCCCGGAGCAGGCCGCGCGCTGACGCCCGGCCCGGGATCTCGTAGACTCGGGAGGGATCGCGTCGGCCCCCGAGGCCCGCGGTCGCCCCAGTCTCGACCAACGGATCCAGGTGCCCTCGTGAACATCGTCGCTTTCATCATCGCGTTCGCCCTCTTCCTGGGCGGCATGGCGCTGTTCGCGTTCGCGTTCTACATCGAGGGCTTCGAGCTGCTGAGCTTCTTCGCCGGCATCCTGCTCGTGTCGGCGTCCATCGCCATCCCGGCGCACATCCTCAAGCGCACCGACGCCTGATCCGGCGGGCCCGTCCGCCGGCCGCACCCCGAAACACCCGCGACACACGCCCCGGTTAGGCTCCGGCCATGGGTGATCTGTTCGAGGGATACGGCACGCTCGCCGCCGCACGACGCGCGTCGGGCGGTGCGATGCCGTTCGACGAGATGTTCCGGGATCCGCCGGTGCAGGGGGAGCCGGCCGTCGCGCGGGCCGCGTACCGCGAGATCCACGCCGCGCTCTCCCGCATGACCAAGGAGGAGCTGAAGGACCGCACCGACGCGCTCGCCACCAGCTACCTCGCGCAGGGCGTGACCTTCGACTTCGCGGGCGAGGAGCGGCCCTTCCCGCTCGACGCCGTGCCCCGCGTCATCGAGCAGGCCGAGTGGAGCCGGCTCGAGAGGGGCGTCGCGCAGCGCGTCCGGGCGCTCGAGGCGTTCCTCGCCGACGTGTACGGGCCGCAGCGCGCGATCCGCGACGGCGTCATCCCGGCGCGCCTCATCAGCTCGTCGAGCCACTTCCACCGCCAGGCCGCCGGCATCGATCCCGCGAACGGCGTCCGCATCCAGGTCTCCGGCATCGACCTGGTGCGCGACGAGGCCGGCGAGATGCGCGTCCTCGAGGACAACGTGCGCGTCCCCTCGGGCGTCAGCTACGTCATCTCCAACCGCCGCGTCATGGCGCAGACCCTCCCGGAGCTCTTCGTCTCCATGCGGGTCCGGCCGGTCGGCGACTACCCGAACAAGCTCCTGCAGGCCCTCCGCGCGAGCGCGCCCGACGGCGTCGAGGACCCGAACGTGGTCGTCCTCACGCCCGGCGTCTACAACAGCGCGTACTTCGAGCACACGCTGCTCGCGCGCCTCATGGGCGTCGAGCTCGTCGAGGGCCGCGACCTGTTCTGCTCCGGCGGCCGCGTCTGGATGCGCACCACCGGCGGCCCCATGCGCGTCGACGTCATCTACCGCCGCGTCGACGACGAGTTCCTCGATCCGCTGCAGTTCCGCGCCGACTCCATGCTCGGCTCGCCCGGCCTCATGCTCGCCGCGCGCCTCGGCAACGTCACCATCGCGAACGCGGTCGGCAACGGCGTCGCCGACGACAAGCTCGTCTACACGTACCTGCCGGACCTCATCCGCTACTACCTGTCCGAGGACGCGATCATCCCGAACGTCGACACCTGGCGCCTCGAGGAGCCCGACTCGCTCGAGGAGGTGCTCGACCGGCTGCCCGAGCTCGTGGTGAAGCCCGTCGACGGATCCGGCGGCAAGGGCCTCGTCGTCGGTCCGGCCGCCTCCGCGGGCGAGCTCGCGGAGCTCCGCGCGCGGCTGCTGAAGGACCCGCGCGGTTGGATCGCGCAGCCCGTGGTGCAGCTGAGCACCATCCCCACCCTCGTGGAGGACGGCATGCGCCCCCGCCACGCCGACCTCCGCCCCTTCGCGGTCAACGACGGGCGCGACATCTGGGTGCTTCCCGGCGGGCTCACGCGCGTCGCGCTCCCGGAGGGCCAGCTCGTGGTCAACAGCAGCCAGGGCGGCGGGTCCAAGGACACCTGGGTCGTGGGCGACGGCGGCTTCCCCGCGGCAACGCGCGAGCGCAGCGTGCAGACCCTCGTGGCCGACCAGGCCGCCGTCACCACGTCCATCCCGATCATCGTGGCCGGGGAGAAGGCGCCCGACCAGTCGCCGCACGACCGGCCGCGGAACCGCGACCAGCACGAGCAGCAGCAGCAGGCCGCGAGCACGCCCGCCGCCGAGCCCGCTCCGACCCGACCGGCCGCCGCCCGTGCCGCCGTGCCCGCCACCACCGCCGAGGGGGACCGCTGATGCCCATGCTGTCGCGCATCGCCGAGTCGCTGTTCTGGATCGGCCGCTACATCGAGCGGTCGGACGGCACGGCCCGCATCCTCGACGTCCACCTGCAGCTCCTGCTCGAGGACCCGTGGATCGACGAGGACACCGCCTGCCGCTCCCTGCTCAGCGTCATGGGCAGCGACGTCCCCTCCGACGACGTGCTCGGGCGGGACGACGTGCTCGCGCTCCTCGCGGTCGACCGCACCCAGCCGGCGTCCATCGCGTACTCGCTCGGCGCCGCCCGGGAGAACGCCCGCCGCGCCCGCGAGATCGTGTCGAGCGAGCTGTGGGAGTGCCTCAACACCACGCGCGCCCGGATGCCGCGGAAGATCGCGAACGACCGCGTGCACGAGTTCTTCGGCTGGGTCCGGGAGCGCTCGGCCCTCGCGGTCGGGCTCGTCGAGTCCGGCACGAGCCGCGACGAGGCCTGGCAGTTCTTCACGCTCGGGCGCTCCATCGAGCGCGCCGACATGACCGCGCGCCTGCTCGCCACGCGCGCCCTCACCGAGGCGAGCGGCCCGTCGTGGACCACGATCCTCCGCTCCTGCGGCGCGTACGAGGCGTACCTCCGCACGTACCGCGGCGTGCCGAGCGCCCGCAACGCCGCCGAGTTCCTGCTGCTCGACCGGCTCTTCCCCCGGTCCATCACGCACTCGATCCGCCGGGCCGAGCAGTGCCTCCACGACATCGAGCCGCGCACGGACCGGCTCGGGGTGTCGGACCAGGCGCAGCGGCTGCTCGGTCAGATCCGCAGCGACCTGGAGTACCGGCCGATCGGCGAGATCCTCGACGACCTCCCGCGCTTCATGGACGCCGTGCAGGAGGCCACGAGCGCCACCTCCGAGGCCGTCCGCCAGCGCTACTTCCCCACCAACGCGGCACCCAGCTGGGTCGGAGAGAACTCGTGAACCGCCTGCGCATCACCCACCGGACCGGCTTCCACTACGAGGGCGAGGTCACCGCGTCGTACAACGAGGCGCGGATGCTGCCCGTGTCGAGCGAGAACCAGTTCGTCCTCTTCTCGAACCTCGACATCCAGCCGAAGCCCGGGCACCACACGTACGTCGACTACTTCGGCACCCGCGTCTCCTCGTTCGAGATCCTGAGCCCCCACCGGTCGCTCGAGCTCACGGCCACGAGCCTCGTCGAGGTCCGCCCGCGGACGCACGAGCCGCACCAGCTCGGCTGGGACGACCTCGCGGTGGAGGTGGAGCGCGCCACCGAGCACGTGGAGCAGGTCGCGCAGACCCTCCGCACGGAGCCGCACGAGGAGGTCCGGGCGCTCGCCGAGGAGATCGCCGGCGGGGCGGGCACTCCCTGCGAGGCGGCCGCCGCGATCGCGCGCGCGATCGGGGAGCGGGTGGAGTACATGGCGGGCGTCACGAGCGTCCAGTCGACCGCCCGCGAGGCGTGGGAGCAGGGCCGCGGCGTCTGCCAGGACATCACCCACATCGTCATCGGCGCGCTGCGGCACGTCGGCATCCCGGCGCGCTACGTCAGCGGCTACCTGCACCCGAGGCCGAACGCCGCCGTCGGCGAGACCGTCACGGGCGAGTCGCACGCGTGGGTCGAGTGGTACTGCGGCGAGTGGCGCGGCTGGGATCCCACGAACCTCATCGACATCGGCGACCGGCACGTGCTCGTCGGCCGGGGCCGGGACTACCGCGACGTGGCGCCGCTGCGCGGCATCTACGCGGGGCCGTTCCGGTCGAAGCTGTTCGTGCGGGTGGAGATCACGCGCGAGTCCTGATCCCCGGCGGGGCGGCCCGGCGCACCTAGTCTGGATCCATGCCCGACGAGGAGCGCTCCACCGGAGGAGCCGACCACCGCACCATCGTGGACGCCGAGGGCGTGACCCTCCACTACTACGTGTGGGAGGCGGAGCGCCCGCAGGCCGTGGTGCACATCGCGCACGGCGTCGGCGAGCACGCGCTCCGCTACGCCCGCCTCGCGCAGGACCTGAACGCGATGGGGTACACGGTCGCCGCGGACGACCACCGCGGGCACGGCGCCACCGGCCTCGGGCACCTCGGCATCGGCGTGCTGGGGCCCCGGCGGCACCTGGCGGCGCTCGACGGGATCCAGCTGGTGAGCGAGCGGCTCCGCCGGGACCTGCCCGACCTGCCGCTCGTGCTCCTCGGCCACAGCTGGGGTGCCCTCCTCGCGCAGCGCATCGTGGCGCGGGCGTCGCACCTCTACGCGGGGCTCGTGCTGAGCGGCGCGTCGCTCGCGATGCCGGGCGTCATCAACACGGGCGACCTGAACAAGCGGTGGCGGCACCCGGCGGCCACGGGCTTCGAGTGGCTCTCGCGGGATCCGGAGGCGCAGCGCGCGTTCGGCGCCGACGACAGGAACTTCGACGTCAACGCGCTGAAGCCGTACCGCATGCGCGACTCGGTGCAGATCATGGGCCGCCCGCCCCGGAGGCTGGCGACCGACCTGCCCGTGCTCATCCAGGGCGGCGAGGAGGACTCGCTCGGCGGCCGCCGCGGCATGCAGCTGCTCGCGCGCGACTACAGCCGGCGCTCGGGCCTCAGCGACGTGCTGCTCATCGTCTACCCGGGCGCGCGGCACGAGATCTACAACGAGACGAACCGCGACGAGGTGGTCGCCGACCTCCGCAGCTGGCTGGACTCGCGCGTGGCGGCGGGCAGCGACGCGGCGGCGGGCGGCGACGCGGCCGAGCGCCGCGACGGGGACGGCAGGACGCCGGCGTGACCCCCGACGATCGGACCGTCCCGCCTGCCGCACCGCCCGAGGGGATCGTGCTCCGCCCGGCGCGCGGCGACGACCTCCCGTTCCTCGAGGAGATGCTCCTGGCGTCGATGGGCTGGCGCGACGACGGCGCCATGACCCGCGGGCGGATGCTGCGGACGCCGGAGCTCGCGCACTACGTCTCCGGCTGGCCGCGCCCCGGCGACGTCGGCGTGATCGCGGTGTCCGCCGGGGATCCCGTCGGCGCCGCCTGGGCGCGGCTCTTCGGGGACGACGACCGCGGCTACGGCTTCGTGGCCCCCGACATCCCCGAGCTCGGCATGGCACTCGTCCGGTCGGCGCGGGGCCGGGGAGCGGGTCGCGCCCTGCTCGTGGCCCTCGTCGCGGCGGTCCGCGCGTCCGGGGCGCCGGGGGTGAGCCTCAGCGTGGAGGACGGCAACGACCGGGCGCGCGCCCTCTACGCGTCGCTCGGCTTCCTGCACGTCGGACGCGAGGGCGGATCGGACGTGCTGCTGCTCCGCTGGTGACACCCCGAGCACCTGCCTCGTCGCGGCACCCGCCGTTCACCTGATGGACGACTCCCCGTCGATCCGCGCTGCTACAGTCCGGGACGCTCCGGTGCCCGGAGCGGACGGGAGCGCGACATGGACCGGCGTCAGGCGGCCGTGGCGCGTGCCCGCCGGGAGATCGTGGAGGCGGCCGGCGCCCAGTTCGCCGCGTACGGCTACGAGGCGACGTCCTTCTCGCGGGTGGCCGAGGCCATGGGCCGGCCCAAGTCCGCCATCGGGTACCACCTGTTCGCCTCCAAGGAGGCCCTCGCGAACGCGGTGGTCGACGAGCAGGAGCGCCGGTGGCTCCGGATCGCGGCCGCGCTCGACGGGCCGGGCGCCCTCCCGGAGCTCGTCGTGTTCCTGCTGACCGCGGCACGCGAGGTGGAGGTCCGTCCCGTCGCCGCGGGCGCCGTGCGGCTCCGGCAGGAGATGCCGCGACTCGGCCTCGCCATCGCGCCCCGCTTCGACGTCGAGGACTTCGTGCACCGGCGCCTGCGCACCGAGCTCGTGATGCAGGGCGTCCCCGAGCCCGAGCCGGACCTCGACGCCGCCGTCGACGTGCTGCTGGGCGCCACCCTCGGCGTCCTCTCCATCGGCTCGACGCGCGCGCCCCGGGATGACGCCGCCGACCGCCTGCGCCGCCTCTGGGTCCCGCTCCTCGCGCACCTCGGGCTCGAGGGCGTCGAGGCGGTCGTGCGGGACGCGCGCCCCCTCGGACTCGACCTCGAGGTCGTCGACCCCGCCCCTGCCGCGTCCCGGACCGGGTGGGGTCCCGTCCTCGCCTGATCTCCGCGGCCCGGGGGCCGACCCGGCTCAGCTCGGCCAGACCGGCCGGAACTGGATGCTGATGCGCGGCCCGACGGCCTTCGTGGTCTTCAGGATGGCGTGCTCGTGCGTGCGCTGGGCGCTGCCGCCCATGACGACGAGGTCGCCGTGCCCGAGCGGGAACCGCCGCACCTCGCCGCCGCCCTTCGGCCGCAGGGACAGCGTGCGCGCCGCCCCGACCGACACGATCGCCACCATGGTGTCGCGATCGATGGCGCGCCCCACGCGGTCGCCGTGCCACGCGACGCTGTCGTCGCCCGTGCGGTAGAAGCACAGCCCGGCCGTCTCGAGCACCTGGCCGGGCGGGCGGCCGTAGTGCTCGTTGAGCGCGTCGCGGGCCTGGTCGAGGACGGGCGCCGGCAGCGCGGCACGGGGGCCGAACCACGACAGCAGGCGCGGCACCTCCACCGTGCGGCCGTGCATGAGCCGCGTGTCGGCCGTCCACTCGACGTCCTCCACGAGCCGCTCGAACAGCGCGTCGGAGTCGCTGACCCAGCCGGGCCGGATGTCGAGCCAGGCCCCGTGCCCGAGGTCGAGCCGCTCGACCTCCCCGCCGAGCGCGCCGAGGCCGGGTGCCGCCTCGAGGTCGTCGAAGAGGGAGGCCTGGAACGCGATGCTCATGGCGCGAGCATAGCCCGGATCTTCGAACACGTGTTCGAACGATGTCCCCGGAGCCGCCCGCCTCAGCCGACCTCGAGCACCGTCTTCAGCCAGCCCTCCTCGCGCACGTCGAAGTGCTCGTACGCGTCGATCGCGGTCGTCATGCCCTCGTCCTGGGTGATGAACGTCGTGAGGTCGAGCACGCCCGACGCCACCAGGTCGATGAGCGGGGGCGTGACCCGGCGGTGGTCGCAGTTCCCCATGCGGATCGTGAGGTTCCTGTTCATCGCGGCGCCGATCGGGTACGACGTGAGCTGGGGCGGGTAGACGCCGATGATGCCGATGCGCCCCGACTTCCGCACCATCCGCACGGCCCACTGCGCGGCCTGGCTCGGGGCGTCGCCGGGGACCCAGAGCCCGTCGTGCGGGGATGCCCCGGGCGCGACCTGCGCGACCTCCTCGGCGAACGAGCCGGCCTGGTCCTCGGCCTCCGCGGCGGCGGGTCCCGCATGCGGGCGCTGCGCGTCGACGCCGACCGCGTCGATCACCGCGTCCACGCCGATACCGAGCGTCGCCTCCATCACCGCGGCCACCGGGTCCTCGCGCTCGAAGTGGACCACCTCGGCGTTCTGCGCGAGCGCCATGGCGAGCCGCGTCTCCACGCGTTCGATCGCGAAGACGCGTCCGGCGCCCATGCGGAACGCGCTGGCGACGGCGAGCTGCCCGACGACGCCCGCCCCGAGCACGGCCACGGCGTCGCCCGGGCGGATTCCCGCGAGCTCCGCGCCGAACCACGCGGTGGGGAGGATGTCGCTGAGCAGGATCGCCTGGTCGTCGCCGACGGTCCCCGGCAGCGGGATGAGCGTGTGCGCGGCCCAGGGGATCCGCGCGTACTCGGCCTGGAGCCCGTCCACGGGTCCCGTGGTCTCGGGACCGCCGAAGAACGACGTGCCGGCCTGGGGCCCGTTCGGGTTGGCGACGTCGCACTGCGCCGTGCTGCCCGCGCGGCACTGCGGGCAGACCCCGCAGGACATGGTCGAGCACACCAGGACCCGGTCGCCCGGGGAGAATCCGCGCACCTGGGCGCCGACCTCGGTGACGATGCCGACCGCCTCGTGGCCGAGGATGGTGCCCTCCCGCATCCCCGACATGGTCCCGCGCACGAAGTGCAGGTCGGTGCCGCAGATGGCGCTGCGGGTGATGCGGATGACCGCGTCCGTGGGCTCCTGGATCCTCGGGTCCGGCACCTCGTCCAGGCGGATGTCGCCCTCGCCGTGCCACACGACTGCCTTCATGGTGCCTCGCCTCTCCTCGTCCGATGCGGGACGGGCGGGCCGGGGGCGCCGCCGTCCGTGCGTCCGACGCTAGGCCGAGGAGGTCGAGGCGTCCGGGTCCGGGGGCCCCCTTGACGCGCGGCGGGAGGGGCCGCTACCGGCTCAGGCCGTCGCGTGCGCGATCGCGCGGGAGGCCCGCCGCCCGACGGCGATGAGCGCCAGCGCCATGCCGCAGATGAACGCCGCGATGACGACGACCCAGACCGCGACGGTCGCGTATCCGCCCGCGTCGGTGGCGGGATCCAGGAACGGGTAGGGGTAGTACGTGGCCGCTCCCGTGACCTCGTTGCCCGTGACGGGACCGCGGGCCAGCGTGACCGCGACCCACGCCAGCGGGAAGACGACGACCCGGCCGACCGCGCCGTACCCGAGCGCCCGCCGGTCGGGCGCCAGGAGCCAGTCGAGCAGCACGAGGGCGGGCACGACCACGTGCAGCACCTCGTTCGACCAGGGCAGGTTCCCGCCGGGGATCGTCGGGAGGCCCCGCAGGAGGAGGTTGTAGACCACGCCCGTGGTCACCATGTACGTGGTCGCCGCGAGCCGGAGCGTCGTCCAGCCGCGTCCCGGGAGCGGGCCGCGGCGGAGGAGCCGCACGGCGCCGATGCCCATGACGACCGCGGCCAGCAGGTTGGACTCGATCGTGAAGTACATGAGGAAGTCGACCGTCTTCCCCCAGATGCCCACCACCCCGATGCTCCGCCAGTACGAGGAGCTGACGGCGTACTGGCTGATGACGGCGACGAGCACGGCCGCGGTCGTGAGGAGGCGGACGACCGCCCAGCTGATGCGCATGCCCCAGGATTCCACGAGGGGCCGCGTCGGCGCGGCCCCTCGCGGCGAGTCAGGCGCAGTGGCTGTTCTTGAAGTCCGGCACCGAGAGGTAGTAGCCCCGCTGGATGCAGCCGGGCGCTCCGTTGGTCACCCCGACCAGGAACGTCACGATCGCTCCGGCGATGCCGCAGAGGCCGGCACCCACGCCGGGGGTCGCGCAGATGAAGCCCACGGCGACGGCGCCCCCGACCGAGAAGAAGGTCCTGAGCTCCCAGGCGGCGAGATGGATCGTCGTCCAGTGCGTGAACGCGCGCTTCACGCGATTCCAGAGGTGGCCCAGCCCGTCGGACTGCGCGATCGGGTCCGCCGACGCGACGCGCGGTGCATCGGGGCCATGCAGCCCGGCGGGGTCGACCGACGGCTGCCGGAGGTGCCCTGCGGCGGCGTCGACCGCGGAGGTGCCGCGGGTGCGGGAAGCCGCGACGGCGGCCGAGGCGGCGGGGGATGGCCGTCGGCGGCCCGTGCGGGCACGGCGGCGGCCATCCCGCCGAGCAGCGCGAGGGTCACGCCGATGCCGGCGAGGGCCGTCCCCCGGCTGCGACGGCGGCGGGGCGGGGCGAGGGGGGCGGCAGCCCTGCGGCGGTTCGAGGGCGTCGGTGCGTGCGGTGCGTGCGGTGCGTCGTGCATGGTCGTTCTCCGATCCACGGTGCGGATGTGCTTCCTGTCTGGGATCCGGCCGCCGGACACCGCGAGGGGGCCGGGCCGTGCGTGAGGCGTGGCAGGAACCTATGCCCCGTCAGACGATCGTCTGGGACTTGTCCACAGGGGTGGACGCCCGTCCGCCGACGACCGCGGGATCCGGCAGGCCGGGCTGGTACCGTCCGGCGACCCGACCGGTACGGAACAGGGGATGCGCATGGACAACAGGAGAGCCGAGATGCTGCGCGTGCGGCAGGAGATCATCGACGCCGCGGGTGCGCTCTTCGCGCGCCTCGGCTACGAGGGCACCACGTTCTCGCGGGTGGCCCGGGAGATGGGGCGGCCGAAGTCCGTCATCGGCTACCACCTGTTCCCGTCGAAGGCGTCGCTGGCGGAGGCGGTGGTGTCCATCGAGTCCGCGCGGTGGCGGCTGACGGTGGAGGCGCTGGAGCGGGCGCAGGTCCCCCGTGGCGTCGAGCGGCTGCTCTCCCTCGTGCTGACGTGCGCGCGCGACGTGAGCCGCCGGCCCGAGAGGGCGGGCGCGGTCCGACTGCGTCTCGACCTGCCCGTCCTCGGGATCGAGCCGCGCGACGCGTTCGACTGGGCCGGCTTCACGCGCACCTGCCTGCAGCAGGAGCCGGGTCTCGACGGGGCGCCCCCGGCCGAGGTGGAGGCGACGACGGAGCTCCCGCTGGACGCGACCTTCGGCATCGTCCTCTGCCACGCGACCCGACAGGGGCGCTGCACGCTGGACGCGCGTCTGGCGACGCTCTGGACGTCGCTGCTGCAGGAGGCGGGAGTCCCGGGGGCGGCGGCCCTGGTGGCGCGCGTGACCGCGTCGCCCCTCCTCCTCGACATCGCGGCGGAGGTCGAGGAGCTCCTCCGCGACACGGAGCCCCTCCCCGCCCGTCGGCCGGGCGGAGCGCCACTGTCCTCCGGGGGTGCGCGCCCGTCCGGGCGCGGGACCCGGGCCTAGGCTGGCCGGATGCATGGTGAGTACAAGGTCCCCGGCGGCAAGCTCGTCGTGGTCGACCTGGACGTGACCGACGGCCGCATCTCGGGGTTCCGCCTCGCGGGCGACTTCTTCCTCGAGCCGGACGACGCGCTGGAGGCGATCGACCGGGCGGTGAACGGCCTCCCCGAGGACAGCGACGCGAACGCCATCGCCGCCGCCATCCGCCGTGCGCTCCCGCCGCAGGCCGTGCTCCTCGGCTTCTCGCCCGAGGCCGTCGCCGTCGCCATCCGCCGCTCCCTCGCCCGCGCCACGAACTGGGGCGACTACGAGTGGGAGGTCATCCACGACCGCGCCTACCGTCCCGTCGAGCAGATGGCCCTCGACCAGGTGCTCGCCGAGGAGGTCGGCGCGGGACGCCGGAACCCCACGCTGCGCATCTGGGAGTGGGACCAGCCGGCCGTCGTCATCGGCAGCTTCCAGTCGCTCCGCAACGAGGTCGACGCGGAGCAGGCCGCCGCCCACGGCTTCGACGTCGTCCGCCGGGTCTCCGGCGGCGGCGCCATGTACATGGAGGCGGGCGCCGTCATCACGTACTCGATCTACGCGCCCGTCGACCTCGTGCAGGGCATGACGTTCGCCGACTCGTACGCCTACCTCGACGAGTGGGTCATCACCGCGCTGCGCTCGCTCGGCATCGACGCCTCCTACCAGCCGCTCAACGACATCACGAGCCCCACCGGCAAGATCGGCGGCGCCGCCCAGAAGCGCCTGGGCGCCGGCGCCGTGCTGCACCACGTCACCATGAGCTACGACATGGACGGCGAGAAGATGGTGCAGGTGCTCCGCATCGGCCGCGAGAAGATCAGTGACAAGGGCATCACGAGCGCCGCCAAGCGCGTGGACCCGCTGCGCAGCCAGACCGGCATGAGCCGCGCCGAGATCATCGACCGGATGAAGGCCACCTTCACGGGCCTCTACGGCGGGAAGCCCGGCGAGGTCACGCCCGAGGAGTGGGCGAAGACGCGCCAGCTGGTGGCCGACAAGTTCTCCACGTCGGAGTGGCTCACGCGCGTCCCCTGAGCCCTCGCGTCGTGCGATGGAGGGGCGCCGCGGCCACCCTGTCCGGCTGACGAAGGCGGCCTGTCCGATCGGCGTCGGACGCGGGCGGCCTCCCGCGCGCGGCGGCTAGGGTCCTGTCCGTCGTCGTTCCCGACCCCGCGGGGCCGAGCGGCGACGAGCGGGGCGACCGAACCTCCTCCGGGTGGCTGCGATCGCGACCGCGGGCGGCTCCGTGACGGCCATCGATCGCGGAGCGGTCTCGCGGGGCGCGCATGCGCCCCGCGAGCGACCCGCCGAAGGGACCGCGCGACGCATGGCCCGCGGATCAGCCGCGCTCCAGCAGCTCCCGGTAGTCCGGGTGCTCGTCGATCCACTCGGCCACGAACGGGCAGGCGGCCACGACCGTGCGCGATCCCTCCCGCACGTCGTCGAGGGCGGCCCGCACGAGCTCGCCGCCGAGCCCGCCGCGCCGCTTCGCGGGTCGACCTCGGTGTGGGTGAAGACGATGCGGTCGCCCTGGATCAGGTAGTCCGCGAAGCCCGCGCGCTCGCCGTCGAGCCACAGCGTGTAGCGCGAGCCGTCGGGGTCGTGGGTCACGTCGACGCTCATCCCGCCACACTAGGCGCGCTCCCGCGCGGAGTCGATCCGCCGGGACGCCGGGTTACCCTGGACGAGCCCGCTACCCGGGCGCACCCCTACCCCCGGAGCATCACGTGACCGCCGACATCCGCCGCCGCAGCATCCTCGCCGCCGCGCTCGCGGTCCCCGTGACCGCCGTCCTCGCCGCCTGCACGCGACAGGACCCCGCCCCCGCGCGACCCGCGACGCGGGCGACGGCGGCCAGGCCTCCGCGTCCGACGCCGCGCCCGCCGTCACCTCCGTCGAGCCCGCGGAGCTGTCCGTCTCGGGCGGGCAGACGGTGACCATCGCCGGTGCCGGCCTCTCCGCGGCCACGGCCGTCATGTTCTCGGGCACCCCGGGGACCGACCTGCAGGTGGCCGGCGACGGGTCCGTCACGGTCGTCGCGCCCCGCTCCGCCGACTACGAGGACGGGACCGCCGACATCCAGGTCATGGCGGGCGATGCCGCGCTCACCGCCTCGACGGCCGCCTACACGGCCCAGACGCCGGTCGACGCGCAGCTGCAGTACGCGTTGGCGCACTGGGACTCGTACAACCTCGAGGAGTACGGCGACTTCAACCCGTCCGGCGGCGACTGCGTCAACTTCGTCAGCCAGACGCTCATCCAGCGCGGCTGGGAGATGACGTCGGAGTGGCACAACCGCGGCGGGGGATCCGACTGGACCTACGCGTGGATCCACGTGCCCTCCTTCGACCGCTGGCTCGCGGCCAACGCCTCCGCGCTCGGCGTGACGCGCCTCGAGCTCGCCGACCGCGACCGGCTGAAGGTCGGCGACATCGTCATCTTCGACTGGAACCGCAACGACTCCGGCGACCACACGCAGATCGTCTCGGCCATCGAGCCGGGCGACGGCGGCACCGTCGTGAAGATGGTCGGCCACAACCTCGACAACGACTACCGCGACCTCGACGAGACCATCACGGTCGAGCACCCCGGCGCCGAGGTGCACTTCTGGAGCGTCTCCTAGCGCGCGTCGCCGATCCCGCGTCCGAACCGCAGCAGGCGGTCGACGAGGAGCACGCCCAGCACGCCGAGCGCGTACGCCGCGAGGTCCAGCGGGTCGAAGCCCGTGCCGAGGAGCAGGCGCGACAGGGGCACGTGCGTCGCCCAGGTCTCGGGCCACCCGGTGATCTGCAGGAGCTCGATCCCCGTGCACCACACGAGCACGACGGCCCCGTGGGCGAGCGTGTCGACGCGCGGCATCACGGCGATGAGCGCCAGGTGCAGGGCGGCCGCGTAGTGCACGTCGGGCCAGAGCCCCCGCCCGTCGGAGCGGGTGACGACCATGCCCGCGATCACGACCGCGAGGAGGGCTGCCAGCGCGAGGACGCGGCGCCGTGCGTGCCCGTCGGGCAGCCGGACGCCGCGGTCGACCGCCGGGGCGGCGTCGGCCGGGCGGTCGGCGGTCGGGACCGGCGGCTCGTCCCAGACGAACGCGTCCACATCCCCGGAATGGCGCATGCGCCCACCGTAGGGACCGCGGGTGGGAGAGCGCTCAGCCGGGGCCGGAGCCGGGGCGCTCCGGAGCCCCGGCGCCCCGGGTCCGGTGTCAGGCTCCGAGCGCGGCGTCCACGATGCGCTTGGCCTCTGCCTGAACCTCGTGCAGGTGGTCGAGCCCCACGAACGACTCGGCGTAGATCTTGTACACGTCCTCGGTGCCGCTCGGGCGGGCCGCGAACCACGCGTTGGCGGTCACGACCTTCACGCCGCCGACGGCGGCCCCGTTGCCGGGCGCGCTGCTGAGCTTGGCCGTGATGGGGTCGCCCGCGAGCTCGGTGGCCGTGATGGCGTCCCCGTCGAGCTTGCCGAGCGTCGCCTTCTGCGCCTTGGTCGCGGCGGCGTCCACGCGCTCGTACACCGGGTCGCCGAAGCGCTCCGTGAGCTCGCGGTAGAGGACGCTCGGGGTCTTGCCGGTGACCGCGAGGATCTCGGAGGCCAGGAGCGCCAGCAGGATGCCGTCCTTGTCCGTGGTCCAGACCGTGCCGTCCTTCCGCAGGAAGCTCGCGCCGGCCGACTCCTCGCCGCCGAAGCCCACGGATCCGTCGATGAGCCCGGGCACGAACCACTTGAAGCCGACCGGCACCTCCCAGAGGCGGCGGCCGAGCGACTCGGCGACGCGGTCGATGACGCTGGAGGAGACGAGCGTCTTGCCGACGCCCGCGTCCTGCCGCCATTCCGGACGGTGCGCGTAGAGGTAGTCGATCGCGACGGCGAGGTAGTGGTTGGGGTTCATGAGCCCCGCGTCGGGCGTGACGATGCCGTGGCGGTCCGCGTCCGCGTCGTTGCCGGTGAGGATGTCGAAGTCGTCCTTGCGCGCGAGCACGCTCGCCATGGCGGACGCGGACGACGGGTCCATGCGGATCCTCCCGTCCCAGTCGAGGGTCATGAACGCCCACGCCGGGTCGACCTCCGGGTTCACGACCTCCAGGTCGAGGCCGTAGCGCTCGCCGATGGCCGCCCAGTACTCGACGGACGCGCCGCCCAGCGGGTCGGCCCCGATGCGCACGCCCGCCGACCTGATGGCGTCCATGTCGATGATCGTGCCGAGGTCGTCGACGTAGTGGCCGAGGAAGTCGTAGCCCTCGACCGCCGCCCGCGCCTCCTCGAGGGGCACGCGGCGCACGTCCGCGAGGCCGCCCGCGATGATCTCGTTCGCGCGCGCCGCGATCCAGCCGGTCGCGTCGGAGTCGGCCGGTCCGCCGTGCGGCGGGTTGTACTTGAAGCCGCCGTCGGCCGGCGGGTTGTGGCTGGGCGTCACGACGATGCCGTCGGCCACGTCGTCGTCGCCGTGCTGGTCGTCGCGGTTCCAGCGGAGGATCGCGTGGGAGAGGGCGGGGGTGGGGCACCAGGAGTCGCGGGAGTCGGCGAGCACGCGCACGCCGTTCGCGACGAGGACCTCGAGGGCGGTGTCCTCAGCGGGCTTCGAGAGCCCGTGCGTGTCGCGGCCGATGAACAGCGGCCCGGTGATGCCCTGCTCGGCCCGGTACTCGGCGATGGCCTGCGTGATCGCGAGGATGTGGTCCTCGTTGAACGCGGTCTTCAGCGAGCTGCCGCGGTGGCCGCTCGTGCCGAACGCCACCTTCTGCTCGGGGTCCTCCACATCCGGGTGGAGGTCGTGGTACGCCCGGATCAGCTCGTCGATGTCGATGAGGTCGGACGGGAGGGCGGCGGTGCCTGCGCGGTCATGCATGCCCCCATCCTGGCACCGGGGCCCGCCGAATCCCATCTAGGGTGCAGGCATGCCCGCGACCTCCCGCCCCGACGAGACGTACAGCTACCTCGGCCCGTCCGGCACCTTCACGGAGGCCGCGCTCAAGCAGGTGGAGGCGGCCCGCGGCCGCACCTGGCGGGCGGTCAACAACGCGTCCGAGGCGCTCGCCGACGTGGTGGCCGGCACCTCGGTCGCCGCGATGATCGCCATCGAGAACTCGGTCGAGGGCGGGGTCACCGCCACGCAGGACGCGCTCGCGAACATCCCGGGCCTCCGCATCCTCAGCGAGCACCTGGTGCCCGTCTCCTTCGACCTCGTGGTGCGCCCGGGCACGGCGCTCGCCGACGTGCGGACGATCGCCGCGCATCCGGTCGCCTACGGCCAGTGCCGCCGCTTCCTCGAGCGCGAGCTGCCCACGCACGGCCACCTGCCCGCGTCGTCGAACGTGCAGGCCGCCATGTCGCTCCTGGAGGACGGCACCGCCGACGCCGCCATCGCGCCGCCCCAGATCGTCGAGAGCCAGCCGCTCGAGGCCCTGGCCCGTGCCATCGGCGACAACCCGAACGCCGTGACGCGGTTCGTGCTGGTCGGCCGGGCCACGTCGCTGCCCACGCGCACGGGCGCCGACAAGACGAGCCTCATCGTCGAGCTGCCCGACGACCGCGCCGGATCCCTGCTCGACCTCCTGGAGCAGTTCGCCACCCGCGGCGTGAACCTCGCGCTCATCCAGTCGCGGCCCATCGGCGACGAGCTCGGCCGCTACCGGTTCGTCATCGACGCCGAGGGCCACGTGCACGACGAGCGGGTCGCCGACGCCCTCCTCGGGATCCGCCGGTTCAGCCCCCGGGTCACGTTCCTCGGCTCCTACCCCCGGGCCGACGGCGCGCCGAGCACCTACCGCGCCGAGTACGAGGACGGCGTCTTCCTCGAGGCGCGCGACTGGCTGCGGGCCATCCTCGCGGCGGAGCCCGGCGCCGGCGCCTGACGCGGCGCCTGACCGGCCGCGGCCGCCTCAGGCCCGGTCGCGGTCCAGGTCCTTCGAGCGCGCGCCCGTCGCGCGGCTGATCAGGTACAGCACGACGCCGACTGCCAGCAGGATCGCGCCGAACAGCCACACCTGCCCGCTCTGCTGCGTGAGCAGCAGGACGCACGACAGCGTGCCGAGCACGGGGACGACCGTCCACACGCGGAAGTGCTCGTGCTCGACCCGGTCGCGCCGGAGCACCAGCACGGCCACGTTGGTGCTGATGAAGACGAACAGCAGCAGGAGCACGACGGTCTCGGCGAGGGTCCCGACGTCGCCCACCGAGGTCAGCGCGATGGCGACGACGGTGGTCGCCGCGATGGCGACCCACGGGGTGCGCCTCTTCGGCAGCACCTTCCCGAGGACGCCGGGCAGGAGGCCCTGCTCGGCCATTCCGTAGGTCACGCGGCTCGCCATGATCATGGTCAGGAGCGCGCCGTTCGCCACCGCGACGAGGGCGATCAGGCTGAAGACCCACGACGGGATCCCGGCGCCGGTCGCCTCGACCACCGCGAGCAGCGGCCCGGTGGACTCCTGCAGCTCCTCGGGCGGGAGGGCGGCCGAGCTCGCGAGCGCCACGAGCACGTAGACGACGCCGGCGGTCGCGAGCGACCCGAAGAGCGCCTTCGGGTACACGCGGCTGGGGTCGCGCACCTCCTCGGCGACGTTGGCGCTCGTCTCGAACCCGACGAACGAGTAGTACGCGACGATGGCGGCCGAGAGCGTCGCGAGCGCCGCGTTCGAGCCCTCCGGGAACTCGGCCACGCGCGACACGTCGCCGCGCCCGCCGCCGAGCATCACCGCGACGACGACGATCACGATCACGAAGCCGCTCAGCTCGACCACCGTCATGATGACGTTGCCCCGCATGCTCTCGGTGATCCCGCGGGCGTTCAGCGCCGCCACGAGCAGCAGGAAGACGATCGCCGCGGGGATCTGCGGCACGTCCATGACGGGGGCCAGCAGGCTCGACAGGTACTCGCCGGCGAACGCCAGTGACAGGCCGGCGGCGCTCACGACGCCCGCCGCGAGCATCGAGAAGCCCACGAGGAACGACACGATCGGCGTCCGGTACGCGCGCTCCGCGAAGATCGCGGCGCCGCCCGCCCTCGGGTACTTCGTGACCAGCTCGGCGTAGGAGCCCGCGGTGAGCAGCGCCAGCAGGAGCGCGACGACGAGCGGCACCCACAGGGCGCCGCCCACGTCCTCCGCGAGCGTGCCCATGAGCGCGTAGATCCCGGCGCCCAGGACGTCGCCCAGGATGAAGAGGAACAGCAGCGGTCCGGTGATCGCCTTCTTGAGCTTCGAGCCGTCGGCGGATCCGCCGTCCCCGTCCGTGTCCGTCGTCGTCGCCATGCCGGTCCTCCCTGCGCCGCGCCGGGCGTGCGCCAGGCGGTCGCGCGCTCGCGCGACCCATCGAGCCTGGCCCGATCCGCCGTCCGCGTCCCGGTGCGGCGGCCGCCGCCCGGACGCGCCGGGGCCGCTTCGTTAGAGTGACGGGGTGATCGATCCGCAGATTCTCCGCGACCAGCCCGACCTCGTCATCGCCTCGCAGGAGCTCCGCGGCTCCTCCGTGGAGGTGGTCGACCAGGCGGTCGCCGCCGACTCCGAGCGCCGCCTCGCCATCACGGAGTTCGAGGGCCTCCGGGCCGAGCAGAACGCGCACGGGAAGCTCGTCGCGAAGGCGGACAAGGCCGACAAGCCGCGCCTCATCGCCGAGGTGCAGGAGCTGAAGGCGCGCGTCACGACCGCGCAGGAGCGCGCCCAGCGGGCCGAGCAGGCGTTCGACGAGGCGATGCGGCGCATCCCGAACATCGTCATCGAGGGCGTGCCCGCGGGCGGCGAGGACGACTGGGCGCTCGTCCGCGAGGTCGGCGAGAAGCCGTCGTTCGACTTCGAGGTCCGCGACCACCTGGAGATCGGGGAGATCCTCGACGCCATCGACATGGGCCGCGGCGCCAAGGTCTCCGGCGCGCGCTTCCACTACCTCAAGGGCATCGGCGCGCGGCTCGAGATCGCCCTGATGAACTTCGGGCTGGCGCGCGCGCTCGAGGCGGGCCTCGTGCCGCTCATCACGCCCACGCTCGTCAAGCCCGAGATCATGGCCGGCACCGGATTCCTCGGCGCGCACGCCGACGAGGTCTACCACCTCGACGACGACGACCTCTACCTCACGGGCACCAGCGAGGTGGCGCTCGCCGGCTACCACGCCGACGAGATCCTCGACCTCGCCGCGGGGCCCGTCCGCTACGCCGGCTGGTCGACCTGCTACCGCAAGGAGGCGGGCTCCTACGGCAAGGACACCCGCGGCATCATCCGCGTCCACCAGTTCCAGAAGCTCGAGATGTTCAGCTACGTCGACCCGGCCGACGCGGAGGCGGAGCACGACCGGCTGCTCGCCATGCAGGAGCGCATGATGCAGGACCTCGGCCTCTCCTACCGGGTCATCGACACGGCGGCGGGCGACCTGGGCTCGAGCGCCGCCCGCAAGTACGACGTCGAGGCGTGGATCCCCACCCAGGGCGCCTACCGCGAGCTCACCTCCACCTCGAACTGCACCACGTTCCAGGCCCGCCGGCTCGGCACCCGCTCCCGCGGCGAGGACGGCCGCACGAGCCCCGTCGCCACGCTCAACGGCACGCTCGCCACCACGCGCTGGATCGTCGCGATCCTCGAGACCCACCAGCGGGCCGACGGGTCGGTCCGGGTGCCCGAGGCGCTGCGCCCCTACCTCGGCGGCCTCGAGACCCTGGAGCCCGCCACGGCGGAGGCCGCTCGATGACCCCGCGCGTGTCGGACGCCGACCGCCTGCTCATCGCCCTCGACATCGACGGCACGCTGCTCGGGAGGACGGCTCGCTCGACGAGTCGGTCGTCCGCGAGGTGCGTCGCGTGGAGGAGGCCGGGCACCTCGTCATGCCCTCCACCGGCCGCTCCGTCGCCGACACCCTGCCGATCGTGGAGCGCCTCGGGATCCACCCGCGCTACATGGTCTGCTCGAACGGCGCCATCGTGCTGGAGCGGGACGCGGACGCACCCACCGGGTACTCCCGCCGCATCGTCGAGACGTTCGACCCGTCCGACGTGCTCCAGCGGATCCGCCCGCACCTCGCGAGCGGCCGCTACGCCGTCGAGGACGAGGAGGGCGTGTACCTCTACTCGGGCGGCGACTTCCCGGACGGCGCGCTGGAGGCCAACGGCCGCCACGTCGAGTTCGAGGAGCTGCTGCACGTCGCCGCGACGCGGGTCGTCGTCATCTCGCCCGGCCACGACATGGAGGACTTCCAGGTCGTCGTGGAGCGCATGGGCCTCCACCGCGTGAGCTACTCCATCGGCTGGACGGCGTGGCTCGACATCGCCCCCGACGGCGTCAACAAGGCCACCGCCATGGAGCGCGTCCGCGAGCTGCACGGCATCGCCCGCTCGCACGTCGTCGCCATGGGCGACGGGCGCAACGACATCGAGATGCTCGAGTGGGCGGGGGAGCACGGGCGCGGCATCGCGATGGGCCAGGCGCCCGCCGAGGTCATCGCCGCCTCCTCCGAGGTCACGGGTCCCATCACCGAGAACGGGGCGGCCGCGGTCCTCGCCCGGCTCTAGGCCGGGTCGAGCCGACCGGCCGGCCGCGCCGAGGCATCCGGCCCCGCTGCGGCGGAGGCCGCGCGTGCCCTGGCGCTCCCAGCTCCTCCCTGGGGACGGCCCAGCCGCCTCGGATGGCGCCCGTGCGAGAGTGGCACGTCCCGCGCGGTCACCCGGCCGCACCACCGCGGGCCGAGCCGGCCACCGGTAGGCTCCTCATCGATCGCACGTCGTCCGCCACGCGGGTGCGCGCGCATCGGGAGGGCTGTCCGAGCGGCCGATGGAGCCAGTCTTGAAAACTGGTGGGCAGAGATGTCTCGTGGGTTCGAATCCCACGCCCTCCGCCCGGAGAGGACCCGCATGAGCGACGGCCCCCTGCGCCCCCGTCGGAGGGCGACGCCCCCGGTCATCGCCCGGCACGGCCGCCTCCGCAGGCCGAGCGCGGCGCGCGCTCTCCTCCGCGGCGTCGCCATGGGTGTCGCGGTACTCCTCGTCAGCGGGGCGTCGGTGGCGGCCGTCGCGCTGTGGGACCTCGATCGGGCGGCGCAGGTCGGCACCGTCGACATCAGCGACGGCACCGCGCAGACCACGGTCGGCATCGGCGCCCTCGACGGCGGCTTCAACGTGCTGCTCGCCGGGTCCGACACGCGCCAGGGCCAGGGCGACGGGTACGGGAGGACGGACGGCGCGCTCAACGACGTGAACATGGTGCTGCACGTCTCGGCCGACCACTCGCAGGCCACGGTCGTCAGCCTGCCCCGCGACATGGTCGTCCCCATCCCGTCGTGCGTCCGCGCCGACGGGTCCGGCATGGCGCCCGCGATGTCCGCCCAGCCGCTCAACACCGCCCTCTCCGACGGCGGCCTGCCGTGCGTCGCCAAGACCGTGGCGCAGTTCACCGGCCTCGACATCCCGTACGCCGCGCTCATCGAGTTCGACGGGGTCATCGAGATGTCGAACGCGGTCGGCGGCGTGCCCGTCTGCCTCGCGAGCCCCCTGAAGGACAAGCGCACCGACCTCGACCTGCCGGCGGGCGAGAGCACGCTGCAGGGCAAGGAGGCGCTGCAGTTCCTCCGCACGCGCCACGCGGTCGGCGACGGCAGCGACCTGGCGCGCATCAGCAACCAGCAGGTGTTCCTGTCGTCGCTCGTGCGCACCATGAAGCAGTCGAGCACGCTGTCAGATCCCACGCGCGTCTACGGCCTCGCGAAGGCGGCGGTCGACAACATGCAGCGCTCGACCTCGCTCGACTACCAGACCATGGCGTCGATGGCGCTGGCGCTCAAGGACATCCCGCTCGACCAGGTCCGCTTCCTGCAGTACCCGGGGTCCACGGCGGGCACCGGCGTCTACGCCGGCAAGGTGCAGCCGCTGACGGCGGACGGGGACCAGCTGATGCGGCTCCTCGCGACGGATGCGCCCTTCGAGGTCCAGGCCGGCAACACGGGCCTCGGCGCGGTCGAGGAGCAGCCCGCGGCGTCCACCCCGACCCCGGCGCCGTCTCCCACCTCGCCCGCGGCAGGCGGTGCGTCCGATCCGGCGGCCTCGGCGCCGACGGTGCTGCCGGAGGCCATCACGGGCACCGACGCCGGCACGGTCACGTGCTCCAAGGCGTTCGGCTGATCCTCCGCATCGGGGCGCGGAGCTGGGGGCGAGGAGAGGGCGACGGGACCCCGCTGCACACCCTATGCAGCGAGGGCCCGTCTATCTCGTTCAGCTTTCGACCCGAATCCTCCGCCGGACGAGAATCTCGTTCTCGCCCACGGTGGGCTCGCGACGTCGTCGCGTGCGTGGGGTGAGCGGCGCCGGTTCGGGGGTTCCGGGCCGCGGCCACGTGGGCGAGCGGGACATCTCTGGGCTGACACAGCGACACGCGCGAGGTAAGCCGGTCGGGTCCGGCACACGCGTCGAGACAGACACTACGTGTCCGTCGAATGGGGGACAACCGCGCCGCACCCCCCGTTCGGGCTCCGCGGTCCGCGGTCGGGGATGACGAGGAGGCCGTCGCGTCCGGTACAGTGGACGGGTACGTCTGGAGACGTCGCATAGTTCGGCCTAGTGCACCACCCTGCTAAGGTGGAGTACCCGTATGGGTACCGTGGGTTCAAATCCCACCGTCTCCGCCACATCCACCGGGTCTTCCACCCGGGACCGCGTCGAGACCCTGTATCGAGCGGGTACAGCGCCGAGTCGTCGCCTGACTGCCCGTGTGCTGCTCGCCGTCACACCTCCGAGGATCCCGCCACGGGTCGGACCGCCGCATGGTCCCTTGACGCCCACGCTCATGAGCACGCCGCCGGCGTCCCCCTGCGCCCGCGGCGGCCTAGCATCGCCATCATGAGCGACACGTTTCCCGTTGCGCCGCGTCCCGCGGATCCCGAGCACGGCGCCGGCACCACCCTCGGCCTCATCGCCCGCGAGGCCAACGTCTCGATCGGCACCGTGAGCAAGGTGCTGAACGGGCGCAAGGGCATCTCGCCCGCCACCCGCGCGCGCGTCGAGGAGCTCATGGAGCGGCACGGCTACAGCCGGCGCGGCGCCGAGCGTCCCCACGGCGCGCTGATCGAGATCGTGCTCGAGGTCGTCGACACGGGCTTCTCGGTCGATCTCCTGCGCGGGGTCTCGGCGGTGGCGCGCGAGCACCGGCTCAGCGTCATCGTGACCGAGCAGGGGCGCGACACCGCGCTCGACAGCGACTGGATGGCGGGCGTCATGCAGCGCCGGCCCATGGGCCTCGTCCTCGTGTTCTCCGACCTCGCGCCCGCGCAGAAGCGGCAGCTGCGCAGCCGCGGCATCCCGTTCGTGGTGGTGGACCCCGCCGGGTCGCCCGCGGCGGACGTGCCGGCGGTCGGGTCCACGAACTGGGAGGGCGGCCACGCGGCGGGGGAGCACCTCCTCGGCCTCGGGCACACGCGCATCGGCGCGATCAGCGGCCCCCCGCACCGCCTCTACTCCCGCGCGCGGATGTCGGGCTTCCGCTCCGCGCTGGAGGCCGCCGGGCCCCACGTGACGCTCGACGAGCGCGAGGGCGACTTCGGCCGCTCGGCCGGCTACCGCGCCGGCGGCGAGCTGCTGGACGCGCCGGAGCGGCCCACCGCGATCTTCGCCGGCAACGACGAGCAGGCCCTCGGGCTCTACGAGGCGGCGCGCGAGCGGGGGATCCGCATCCCGGCCGACCTCTCGGTGCTCGGCTACGACGACCTCCCGTTCGCGCGCATCGTCTCGCCCGCGCTGAGCACCGTGCGCCAGCCGGTGCGCGAGATGGCGGAGGCCGCCGCGCGCATGGTGCTGCGGATCCGCGAGGGCCGGAGCGACGAGCCGACGCGCCTCGACCTCGCGACGGCGCTCGTGGAGCGCGGCAGCACCGCGGTCCCGGCGGCCGGGGTGTCGGCGCGCGAGTGAAAGGTTTCGGATCGTCCGCGCCCTGCTTGCCCCGGCCGTCCGCCGGTGCGTAGCGTTCGAGGGGCGCACGGCAGCCGACCGGTGGCGCTCGACGAAGGAGTCGCAGTGATGCAGATGCCCCGCACGTCCGTCAGTCCGCCCAGCGGCCAGCCCGAGCGGACGGTCCTCGCGTGACCGCGGCGCGGAAGGCGCTCATCGTCCGCGGCGGCTGGGACGGCCACATGCCCGTGGAGACGACCGGGCTGTTCATCCCGTTCCTCGAGGAGAACGGCTTCGACGTGCGCGTCGAGGAGGGATCGGCCGTCTACGCCGACGCCGACGCGATGGCCGAGACCGACCTCATCGTGCAGGCCAACACCATGACCACCATCGAGCCGGAGGAGATGGCGGGCCTCCGCGCCGCCGTCATCGCGGGCACCGGCATGGCCGGCTGGCACGGCGGCATCGCCGACTCCTACCGGAACACCGCCGACTACCTGCACATGATCGGCGGCCAGTTCGCCCACCACGCGGGCAAGGACCCGGCGGAGCGCACCGGCGAGCAGTCCGACAACTACATCCCGTACACGGTCGAGATGACGGAGCTCGGGCGCACGCACGAGATCACGCAGGGCATCGCCGACTTCGACCTCGTCACCGAGCAGTACTGGGTGCTGAGCGACGAGTACAACGACGTGCTGGCCACCACCACGCAGACGGTCCGCCCCTGGGATCCGTGGCACCGGCCCGTGACGGCACCCGCCATCTGGACCCGCCAGTGGGGCGAGGGCCGCATCTTCGTCTCCGCCCCCGGCCACCGCATCGAGGTCGTCGAGGACCCGAACGTCCGCACCATCATCGAGAGGGGCCTCCTGTGGGCAGCACGCTGAAGCACGACGACGACGCCATGACCCTCGGGATCGTCGGCGTCGGGAAGATCAGCGAGCAGTACTTCGCCGCGTTCGAGTCCCTGCCGGGCGTCCGGCTCGTCGCGGTCGCCGACCTCGACCTCGACCGCGCCCGCGCGGTCGCCGAGGCGCAGGGCGTGGACGCGCTGAGCGTCGACGACCTCATCGCCGACCCGCGCATCGACACGGTGCTGAACCTCACCATCCCCGCCGCGCACGCCGAGGTCGACCTGCGCGTGCTCGAGGCCGGCAAGCACGTGTACGGCGAGAAGCCGCTCGCGCTCAGCCCCGCCGAGGCCGAGCCGATCCTGCGCCTCGCGGAGGAGCGGGGCCTCCGGGTCGGATCCGCTCCCGACACCGTGCTGGGCACCGGGATCCAGACGGCGCGCGCCGTGCTCGACGCGGGCACGATCGGGCGGCCCGTCGCGGCGAACGCCTTCTGGGGCGCGCCCGGCCACGAGCTCTGGCACCCCGCGCCGGCGTTCTACTACCAGCCGGGTGCCGGGCCGCTGTTCGACATGGGCCCGTACTACCTGACCGCGCTCGTGACGCTGCTCGGACCCGTCACGCGGGTGCAGGGCGCGTCGCTCCGGTCCGACCGCGTCCGGTCCGCCGCCTCCGATCCGGACTCCGCGAGATCCCCGTGACGGTCGACACGCACGTGAGCGCCGTGCTCACCCACGCCTCGGGCGCGGTTTCCACCGTGACGATGAGCTTCGACGTCTGGGCGACGCGCATCCCGAACATCGAGGTGTACGGCACCGCGGGCACCCTCTCGGTGCCCGATCCCAACCACTTCTCGGGGACCGTGCAGGTCGCGACGTCCGCGGATCGCGAGTGGACCGACGTCGAGCCGAGCGCCGGCTTCGTCGACGCCGGCCGCGGATGCGGTCTGGCGGAGATGGCCGACGCCATCCGCCGCGGGGCACCGCACCGGGCGTCCGGCGAGCTCGCGTTCCACGTGCTGGAGGTGATGGACGCGATCCTCGACCCGTCGTCGACGGGGGAGATCCGGAGCACCGTGGAGCGCCCCGAGGCCGTGCCGCTGGGCCAGCCGGGCCGCTCCGGCGACTGATCCGGCCGGCGTGCGGGCGGATGGTGGGCAGCCTTCCACAATCCCGTCCGCCCGCCGTTCCCGGCACCCGCCGCGCACTACCCTGACGCCGTGACCCGCCACTTCTCGCAGTTCCTCTTCGTGCCGTACGGCGACGGGGAGGGGCTGCGCGCCGTGGACGCGCGTCCGGCCGACGAGCAGCTGCTCGCCTCCGCGCGCCGCGACGAGGAAGGGCCGGGCGGTGCTGTCGACGCCGCGGACGCCACCGACGCGGCCGTGTGGCCGACGCTCACGGCGGTCGAGTGGCCGCTCACGCACCGCCCCTTCGACGACGACGGGCCGGAGGTCGCGGACGGGCGCTTCGCCCCCGCCGACGAGGACCCGGACGCGGAGGCCGAGGAGGAGGCCGCGGCGCACGCGGCCCGGGCCGCGCTCCTCGCCGAGGTCTACGGCTGGCCCCACCGCGCGGTCTGAGCGCTGCGGGGGCACGGCACGGGCGCGACGCCCGGGGAGGGCGCGCCGCGGGCCCGGCGGCGGGCGCTGCCCTCGGAGCGGTGGCGGGTTCCTACGCGCCCGCCAGCACCGCCCACGAGTGCGCCGGCAGGCGTCCCGCGCCGTCGAGGCCGCCCGCCTCGACGCGATCGGTGGATCCGGTGACCTCGACGGTCTCGTCGCCGAGGTTCAGCACGAGGCGGAGCGCGTCCGGCGAGCCGGGTGCGACGCCGCCCGCTGCGCCGGAGCCCGAGGACCGCAGCGTGACCGTGAGGGCGGTGTTGGTGAGCCCGGAGGTCGCGATCCCGGCGTCGACCAGCCAGGGGTGCCGGCGGCGGAGGCCGACGAGCTCCTGGTGCAGGCTCCGGATCCGCGCGGCGTCCGGGTCGTCGGGCAGCTCCTCCGGGGTGGCGGGGTAGGCGGGGCGCACGGCGTCGTCGCCGCCCGCGCGGTCCTCCTTCACGCCCGTGAGGCCGCGCTCGTCGCCCGCGTAGATCGACGGGATGCCGGGCAGCAGGAGCAGCAGGGCCACGGCGTGGCCGAGGTGCCGCGGATCCACGGCGGAGGCGATGCGGGTCACGTCGTGGTTGCCGACGAAGGTCTGCGGCGTGAACGACGGCAGCAGCTCGGCGTGCCGCGTGAGCGTCCAGTCGAGCTCGAAGAGGTTCCGCTCGGCGATCGAGTTCCGGATCGACTTCCACAGCTCGTAGGCGGTGATGGAGTCGACGGTCGACTCGGCGCGGTAGCCGGCGTAGTCGCCGTGGATCATCTCGCCGACGAACCACGCGTCGGGGTGCCGCTCGCGGACGCGCGGGAGGACGGCGGCCCAGAACGCGGCGGGCACGGCGTACGCCGCGTCGAGCCGCCAGCCGGAGATCCCGCGGTCGAGCCAGTGCACCATCACGTCGGCGACGTGCGCGCGCACGGCCTCGAAGTCGTGGTCGAGCGTGACGAGCGCCCTGTGGCCCTCGAAGCCGACGGGCTCCCCGGCCTCGTCCCACCGGAACCAGGACGCCGCCTCGGAGCCGGGACCGTCGGCGAGCGCCTGGACGAACCTGGGGTGGCTGCGGCCCACGTGGTTGAAGACCCCGTCGAGGAGGACGCGCACGCCGCGCGCGGACGCGTCGGCGAGGAGGGCGTCGAGGTCGGCGTCGTCGCCGAGCCGCGGGTCGAGCGCGAGGTGGTCGCGGGTGTCGTAGCCGTGCGTCTCCGAGTCGAAGACCGGGCCGAGCAGCAGGCCGTTGGCGCCGAGGTCGACGAGGTACGGGAGCCACGCGCGGATCCGGTCGAGGCGGTGCGCAGGCTCGGCCGCGGGGCCCGCAGGGGAGCCGCCGTCGGGGCCGGCGAGGTCGTCGCGGGTCTGCGGGGCGCCCGTGAAGCCGAGCGGGTAGACGTGCCACCAGACGACGTGATCGGTCCAGGATGCCAAGGCTCGCTCCTCGCGGTTCGGGTCGATCCAGCCTAATCAGCGGGTCGCGGGCCGGCCGCCGGTCGGGCTCCGCGGGACATCGGGCGGCCGTTGGCGGGCCCTGCGCCGCTCGGATTCGCGAGGCGGCCCGCGAGCATGTAGTCTGTCTCCCGGCCTGATCGTCGCTCGCGGTGATCATCGCCGCATGACTGCGCCCGTAGCTCAACGGATAGAGCATCTGACTACGGATCAGAAGGTTGGGGGTTCGAATCCCTCCGGGCGCACTCTGGTTGAGACAGAATGAAACGGTCCGCGAAAGCGGGCCGTTTTCGTTTTTCTGGCGCTTCATCTGGGGTGGTCCTCTCTTGTTGGGTGGATCTGGTAGTGAAGACCCGATGGTGTCGGCTTGCCGATCGCGGTCGCGGCGAGGGCGCTGACAGCAACCGCGACAGCAACGCCCCGGTTCTCGTTTCACGGCGGCGCGAGCCGGAAGATCGGACTGCATCCGGTGGCCCGTGATGCGCTGCGGACGCTCGGGCAGGAGCTGCGTATCGCCCGCATCGCGAAGTGCTGGACGGCAGCCAGGCTGGCGGAAGCGGCGGGTGTCTCCGCGGCGACCGTGAGCAAGATCGAGAACGGGGAACCCGCAGTTGCGATCGGCAACGTCCTCAACGTTGCGGCCATCACCGGAGTACGGCTCTTCTCGCACGACGATCCCAGCGATATCGCCCTCCGTCGTCGCCGGGGGCGAGGACCTTATCGCGCTACTCCCGAAGCGCGTTCGCCCTGGGCTGCAAGAGGTCGAGGATGACCTTGACTTCTAGCTGCGCCTCAAGGCAGAGGCCCACGCTCTCTGAGCGGTCGACTCTCGCCTAGAAGAAGTTGTAATCGATAGCGCCGGAGCCGATCAAGTCACGCCAAGTGGTCGAATAGCCTGTTTCTGAGGCCGCCGAAACCCCCTTAATGGGGTGAGCCACAAGCGAGCCCGGCACCATATGCTCGGCAAATGACTACGCTGAATGAACTAAGAGATGCGGCGTTGGCGGCCTTTGGGGCCGTGTCAATCCGCGAACTTGCCGTGGGCGGACAAAAAGTGGTCAGCCTGGTCTCTGTAGGCGGTGAGAACCGTGTTCTCAAGCTTATGCTCACGGGCGGATCGGATCCGACAACTCTTGAACGTGCTCAGCGAGAGTTCGACTTGCTGTCTTCCGCGCCCCACCCCAATCTGGTGAAAGTGGAATCCGAACTACTAGCGCTCGGTAATCCTGTTGGCGGTGTCGCTTGGCTTGAAGAATATCTCGAAGGCGAGGACGTTGCTGGACTCCTGGATATCCCGTGGGAGGAAAGCGAGGTGCTCAGGCTCGGCGTAGATGTCTCTGGGGCGCTTGGTGCCTTGCATCGGTTAGATGTAACCCATCGCGACCTCAGTGCAGGGAATGTGCGCCGTCTCACCAGTGGGGAATTTAAGTTGATGGACCCGGGGTTCGCGAAATACTCGTTCAGGACAGGCATAACGGTAGGTGGCCAGCCGGGAACTCGCGGTTTCATGACGCCGGAACATGTCCAATCGTACACAACGCCAATACCGCCATCAGATGTCTTCGCCTTGGCCAACCTTATGTACGCCGCTGCTGTAGGTGCACTGCCGTTCCCGTACTTGGGGGACGACGCGGAGTATGTGATGAGGTTAACGCGAGGTCAGCATACGGCCCTACTGGAGGCCCGCCCCTCTTTCTCGCCTGCATTGGCGGACGTTATAGAGCAGGGGTTGAACACGCATCCGGCGCGCAGGTTCCGCAATGGAGGCGCGCTCAATGTTAAACTCTTGGAGATGTCATGACTGTTTTGATTCAAGATTCGGCTCGAAATAACCTCGCGAGCTGGACTGCGCGGGCAGTCGAGGGTGGGGACGCTATCGGCGCTATTATGTCTCCCTTTTGTTCGCCCCGCCTTGGCAATGGCTATCATAAGTCGGCAGATGCGGTAAGGCAAGATATTGAGGATCAGGGTGGCGAGTTCTGGTTTGACGCCAGTACACACGCACTGCAAATGCCAAGTGTCGGTGACTTTCGATTCTATGACGACTGGCAGCTCTGGCCGGGTGCGAGAGGGGACCTGTCGTCGGCTTCGCTTCGCGTGGGGCATGTGCGGAAGGTCTTCGCGGTCCAAGAACAACTAGGTGCTCGGCTCCTCGGGCCCACCATCCTCCTGCACAGCGCTCAAAGCGCTACCAGCCTTCAGGCGATCGAGCTCGCTAGAGCCGCACAAGAGGTCGCTAATGGGCGTGAATTCTGGCTTTCTATTGTCGGGGATTCGCATTTCTGGGCGTCCGAGGCTGACCTTGACGGCTTCATAGGTGTCATGGATCAGATCGAGCCGACGGGTTGGATTCTTTCCGTTGCGCGACCGCTGTCGGGGGTTCCGGTCGGAGCCGAAGCTAAAGAAGTTGCCGGCCTGATGCGTACGTCAGCGGCCTTGGGGACTTCCTGCCCGGTGATCATAGGACACGGGGATCTTGCGGCACTCCCCGCTGCAGCTGCTGGGGCATCGGTCGTCGGTAGTGGCTGGGATGTGCGCCAGCGTGTCCTCGCGTACCCCGATTTTGCTGAGCGTCCGCCTGCTGACCCCGACGCAATTGCGTCCTGGTACGCCCGACCAACGCTGGAGGGGCTCTTGGGAAATATGGTTCCAAATGAATTCGCTGTCTTGCAGAGCCAGCGGCCGAACTTGGCTACGCGCCTTTACGCAGGTGCGCATACTGCCGGTGCCCAGCAGACGTTCCGTCATCACGTCCAGGTGATTAACAACGTCATGACCGCGGTTGAGGGGCAGGGACAGGGGCTTCGGGCTAGGGTTGAGGCCCTTGAAGAGATTTACAAAGAGTGCTTGGTTGAATGGCCCGCGGTGCAGGCCATAACTCGCTCTGCGGCTGGAGGTGACCAGTGGGTGTCCCCATTACTGGCCGGAGTCCAGCAGTTTAAATCTGATGAGGGTTGGGCTTAGATTAACGAATGAGCGATGTGCTCAAAGGCTAACATCTTGTGCTGTGTGCTAACTGGCCGAGGCTTCGGCTTACGGACCCACACGCCGTCCACGATAAGCCCTGCGCAGTCGCTGGCAACTTCTTCGCTGGCGGATGTGCGGGCGCCGTCGCTCAATGCGCCTAGCGCCACTACGTAGTTATTCGACCATACGCGGTATCGTCGCGATTGCTGAACGGCCTTTCGCCAATCTTTAACCTTGGCTTCAATGGCATACACAGAACCAGCTGGTGATAGTGCGGGATGGCGGGTATACTTGCGCGGAGTCGTCTCAATTACCGCACCAGCATTCTTCAGGTTTCGCAGCCTGAGGGCCGTAGTCTCGTCCGAGATGAGCAGTTGTTCGCTTAGCTGCGCCACGGTCCGTGTTCTCTTAATGTACAGACTGGCTAAAAGGGATGCATCGGAAGGGCTCAGTATGGGGGCAATGCGAGAAGATAATCGGGCCGCTATTGCCTTTTGACCGCCAACGATTGCCGTGAAATCGGGTATACCGATAGGCCCACGCATTTCTGCAATGAGAAGCACTCCGGCCGAAGCTCCGGGTAATGTTGCGGCGGCAGCGATGGCGCCGGCGTGGATTTCTAACTCCTGAACGGGCTCGAATCGCTTGCCGCTGCGACCATCTGTGGCTTCGACAACCTTCACAAATGCCATAGAAAGGAAATCGCCTCCGAGCATATTAGCCGCATTTAGTTTGTGCCTAATGGCGCCGTTACCCGCGCTTTGGGCGGTGTCCAGATGTCGGTCATGCGATTGGGCGACAGAACCTAATCTTACACTTGCGACGGGAGCAGTGAGAACTTTCTCCACTCGTTCAAGCGCCGCGCTTAGCCCGGCGTGCCCCACCTGCGGTGCGTCCGGTCCTCGCTCCGCTGAGGTCCGGGCGCTCCTCGGTGGGGCGCCACGATGACGTCGGCCCTCGTTAAGCAGCAAGACCCGCCTCTCCAAGTGTGAGGGGCGGGTCCGCGTGCCGACGCCATCGCGAGACACGTTGCTGGTCCGGGAAACAGTGCTAGGTCGAGGCATACCTTCTGGTCGCAGGGCCCGAAGGTTTCCAAGAGGGGCTTAGGGCTTCACGGTCCGCTGCGCTGAAGAGCAAGTCAGGCGGGCTCGGCACGACGATCTGCCGGACGAGGAGGGACAGGTCTAGGTGGGTCTCGACGTCGTCGAGGAGCTCGACTTGCGCGGACGCGCGTTGCAGATCGTCCTGGACTTCCTTCCTCGTTCAACCGTTGATGCCCATCAAGACCTCCACCACCTGGTCGTGGTCGGGGGCTCTACCCTCGCGCTGGGTGTTGGGCACGCCTTGCCCAGGGCGATGAGGCCGGCGAGGGCTTGGGTCAGCCTGTTGTCGCGCTCCTCGAAGCCCCAGATCTCATAACAGTCGGGGCGCTGAAGCTTCCCGGAGGGGCCGTGCGATTCGCCATCGCAGATCTGGCATAGGTTCCCGGCGCGAGCCGTGACGCCGAGCCGTATGCGTTCCCACTCCGACCATCGGGCGATGCTGCGCACGTTCGCGCCGTAGACCTTCGAGGGGAGCACATCGGCACGCATGCGCACGTGGCCGGCGGGCGCATCGGGCATGAGCGTCGGAACTAACAGGTCGTGCCAGTGGGCGGTCGTCATCGCGTTACCACCTCATCACGGACAGCAACGCCGACACCAACGTCTCCACATGCGTGACTGTCTTCGCGGCCTCGGGGACGAAAGCCGCGGGCTCCAACGGACTCGACGGACGTCCGTGGACGCCCTGGCTCTGACTACGGATCAGAAGGTTGGGGGTTCGAATCCCTCCGGGCGCACAGCACCTCCGGGTGCGCATCTCTGGTTGAGACAGAATGGAACGGCCCGCCTCGTGCGGGCCGTTCTCGTCTCCCGGGCCGTCCTCTCCGCTGTGGCCGGACTCAGCGGGCCGCCGTGAGTGGTGCCACCACCCCGTGCTCGTACGCCCAGATCGTCGCGTGCAGGCGGTCGCGCACCCCGAGCTTGTCGAGCGTCCGGCTCACGTGCGTCTTCACCGTGGTCGGCGCGAGGAACAGTCGCCCGGCGATCTCCGCGTTCGAGAGCCCGCGGGCCACCAGCACGAGGATCTCGCGCTCGCGTGCCGTCAGCCGTGCCAGGTCCGTGCCGGCGCCGATCCTGCCGCCGCCGCGCCCGTGGTCGACGAGCGCGCTCACGGGGTCGGCTCCGGGGTGGGCGTGGGCTCGGGTGCGGGCTCCCCGCCCGGCGCGTCCTCCGGCGCCGTCGTCGCGTCGTCGCTCGGCGACGGGCTCGGCGTCGCGGTGCCGACGGACCCCAGGGGCAGCGCCTTGGCGAACGGCGGACGCACGACCCCCGAGCCGACGGGCACGCTCCCGTCGGCGACGGCGATCATGTCCCGGTCGAGGGGGAACACGTTCCAGGCGCCGTCGGCGGGCGTCACGTACTCGCCCGTGGTCGGGTCCACGACCCGGCCGTCCTCCTCGATGCCGCTGACCGTCGTCACGGGCTCCCCGTCCTGGTCGAACAGCTGCACGCGGTCGAGGAGGTCCCCCTCGGCGTCGTACGCGAACAGGTTCGCGATCGCCTTGCCGTCCAGGGAGAGCCCCGGCTCCTGGTACGGCGGCGAGTAGGTGCTCTCGTCGACGTATCCGTCGCTTGCCGAGTCGGTGAGGGCGACGGGGACGAGGACCACGAGCGAGAGGGCGGTGGCCACGCTGACGACCGTCCGCGAGGT
Source organism: Clavibacter michiganensis (assembly GCA_002150995.1). Classification (GTDB taxonomy): domain Bacteria; phylum Actinomycetota; class Actinomycetes; order Actinomycetales; family Microbacteriaceae; genus Clavibacter; species Clavibacter michiganensis_K. The sequence goes on from MDHJ01000001.1 coordinate 494,434, forward strand.
CCGCAGGAACCGGCTCCCCGCCCAGCGGCCCCGGCCCCACTGCACGCTGACCAGCGTGAGGGCGGCGAGCAGCAGCCAGCCCAGCGGACCGCCGGGGAGCAGCGTGAAGGGGTGGGAGGAGCCGAAGACGACGGCGAGCACGATGAGGGCGCACTGATAGCCGGCCCAGGCCCGCAGCAGCCACCACACCGGGCGGAAGACGATCAGGAGGTCGAGGATCGCGGAGAGCTCGCGGTTCCCACGCACGGTGCGCAGCGTCTCGCGCCCGGTCTCGTCGATCCGCTGCCGGAGCAGCGACAGGGGCGAGGCGGGGGCCGGCGTCGCCGACGTGCGCTCGGGCAGCCCCGCGGAGGAGCGCAGCTCGTCGGCGTAGCGCACCGGGTCGCCGAGCTCGAGGGCGCCGTCGTGATCCGCGGCCTCCTCCTGCAGGTCGGCCTCGAGGCCGCCCGTGAGGTCGTCGACGTCCTCCGGGTCGAGGTCGGCCAGCCGGGCGCGCACGGCGGCGGCGAAGGCCCGGATGCGGGTGTCGAGGGCGGGATCTGCGGTGTTCACGGCTTCTCTCCGATCGTGCGGACGTGGACGGATGCGGGAGCGGATCCGACGCCGGCGCCGCCGGCCCGTCCCGCGGATCGGGTCGGCGGCGAGGCCGGGTCGCCGAGGAGCCCGCTCATCGCCGTGGCGAAGGCGGCCCAGGTGGCGCGCTGCCCGGCGAGGAGCTCGCGGCCCTCGGGGTTGATCGCGTAGTACTTCCGGTGCGGGCCGCCCTCCGACGGCACCACGTAGCTCGACAGGGCGCCGGCCGCGTAGAGGCGGCGGAGCGTGCCGTACACCGAGGCGTCGCCCACGTCGCCGAGGCCGGCGTCGCGGAGGCGCCGGACGATGTCGTAGCCGTACCCGTCGTCGTGCTGCACGACGGCGAGCACCGCCGTGTCGAGCGCTCCCTTGAGGAGCTGCGTGGTGTCCATCAGCCGGTCTCTCTCATGCGTCGCACAGTATCACGCACTGCGCGGTACCTCGGACTGCCGTGCATGCGGCGTGTCCGAGCAGGCGGGGCCGCTGGGTACCGCTCCCGGGTCGTCGTCGGGCTCCTGGACCCTCGTGCTGCCACGGTCGCCGGTGCTACCGTCGAGCATGCCCCTCGTGCTGGAGGCCCTCGGCCGCGTCCTCGCCCTCCTGGGCGACGTCGTGCTGGGCGGTGCGGGCGTGGCGCCGGCGGTGCTGCTCGCGGCCCTCGTGGGCGCGGCCTCCGCCGCCTCCGTGGCCGCCGCGGTCGCGCTCGTGCGCGTCGCCGCCGCCCGCGGGCTCCTCGGGCGCGGTGCGCCGCCGCGGCGACCCGACGAGGACGTCGACCTCCCGGTCCTCGTCTCCTCCAGCGACCCGGACGCCGACGGCCACGAGCGCTCCCGGGCCCCGGGCCGCGCGATGCGGGTCGTCGTGCCCGCGCCGCTCCCGGCCGCCTGACCGCGGCCTGCACGGGTCCCCCGCCGTCACGGCACGGGACCGGGCGCGCGCCGGCATGCGACGACCAGACGGACCCCCTCCGCTCTCGTCGCAAGGAATCCCGTGGACCCCACATCGATCGCCCCCGTCCGAGCCGTCCTCGACGGCCTGTCCCAGCTCGTCGTCGGCCTCGCCGACCTGATCCACCCGCTCGCCGGCGCCTCGGCGACCGGCGTCGCCGTCGTCCTGCTGACCCTCGGCGTGCGGGCCCTGCTCGTGCCCGTGGGCGTCGCGCAGGTGCGCGCCGAGATCCAGCGCCGCCGCCTGGCGCCCGCGCTCGCCGACCTCCGCCGCCGGCACGCCGGGAAGCCCGAGCGGCTGTCGCGCGCGACGCAGGAGCTCTACGCCCGCGAGGGCGCGTCGCCGCTCGCCGGATGCCTGCCGACGCTCGCGCAGGCGCCCGTGCTCGCGGCCGTCTACGCCCTGTTCGCGCACGGCCGGATCGGCGGCGAGGCCAACGTCCTGCTCGCGGCCCCGTTCGGCGGCGTGCCCCTCGGGACGAGCGCCCTGGCGTCCGCGGGGCTGGGGCTGGCGCCGGTGCTGGTCTGCGCCGCCGTGCTCGCCGTGCTGGCGGTGGTCGTGGAGCTGCGTCGGCGCGCCGACCTCCGCTTCCAGGGCCTGCCCGCGCCCGTCGATCCGGCGGTGCCCGGCATGGCGGGGATGCTCCGCGTGCTGCCGTTCGTCACGGTGGCGTTCGCCGCCATCGCCCCGCTCGCGGCCGCCCTGTACCTCCTGGCGAGCGCCGCGTGGGCGCTGGGGGAGCGCGCCGTGCTCCGCCGCGTCCTCGGCCGGGCGCCCGCACGGGGTGCGGGTGCCTGACCCGCGGGTGCCCGATCCGCCGGTGCCCGGTCCGCGGGGCCGGACCGCCGCGCCCGTTCTGCGAGGATCGGGGCACACCGAACCGGGAGCCGCCATGACCTCCACCCCCGCGGGCGCCGTCGCCCTGCCGCCCACGCGCGTCACCTACCCGGCGGGAGCCGTCGCCTCCGAGGGCACGGTCCTCCGCGTCGACGCCCGCGACGACGGGACCCTCGCGGTCGTCCTCGACGCGACCGCGTGCCATCCGGTCGACGCCGCCTGGCCCGACCAGCCCGCGGACCGCGCCGTGCTCCGGGTGCGCGGCGCCGGCATCGAGGTGCTCGACTGCCTCGTGGGGGCGGCCGAGGCGGATCCCGCGGGGGGCGAGGCCGCGCTGCACGTGGGCGCGGACGTCCCCGTCAAGAAGGGCGCTGACGGCTGGTCGTTCGTCGCCGTCCATGTCGTCGCGGGAGACGCCGACGTGCGCGCGGGCGACGCGGCCGAGGTCGCCGTGGATCCCGAGCACCGCCGGGCGCTCAGCGCCGGCCACACGGGCTGCCACCTCGCCTCCCTCGCCCTCGACCGCGCGCTGGCCACCGCGTGGACCAAGGAGGTCCCGCGGGACGCCCTCGGCGCCCCGGGCTTCGACGCCCTCGCCATCGGGACCTCGCGCATCGGCCCGTGGTCGTCGGTCGACGTCTACCGGCTCGGCAAGTCGCTCCGGAAGAAGGGCTTCGTGCCCGCCGCGCTCCTCGAGCGCCTCGACGAGGTGCGCGCCGAGGTCGACGCCACGCTCGCCGGGTGGGTGGCCTCGGGGGCGGCCGCGCGGATCGAGCGCGAGGGCGACCTGCTCACCTCGCGCCGCTCCTGGGTGTGCGAGCTGCCCGACGGCACGGCCCGGATCCCGTGCGGCGGGACCCACCTCGCCGGCCTCCACGAGCTCGCGTCCGTGACGGTCGGGCTGGAGGTCGAGGAGGCGGACGGCGCCGTGGTGGTGCGGATGCGCACCACCTGCGTCCCCGCCTGACGCGCCCGGGTCGGGGGAGCCCGGTATCCCCGCACCTCGTGCGTCGGGTACCGTGGACAGGCGCCGTCCGGCCGACCGGCATCCTCGGTCCGGCGACGGCGCGGCGATGGAAAGTGGTATCGAACGTGGCAGCAACCCCCGCGACGAAGTGCTCGGTCTGCGGCAAGGCGAACCCCGTCGGCATGGCCACGGGCAACATCCTCGACCACGGTCGCAACCACGAGCGTTGCCCGGGTTCCGGGAAGCCGCCGGCCGTGTCGACGAAGCCCGCCTCGGCCGCCGCGAAGTCGGGCACCGCCCCGTCGCGGAAGCCCGCGAGCGAGGCCGCCAAGCGCGAGCCGTCCCGCAAGACCACCCCGGCCAAGGCCGCCGGACCCACCCGTGGCGTCACGGTGCGCCGGGTCGAGGTCGACACCGAGCGCCTGCGCCTGCGCGAGGAGAAGCTCGAGCGGATCCGCGTGCAGCGCGAGGAGGCGGCTCGTCGCCGTCTCGGCGACTACATCGTGCCGCTCGACGCCGACGGCCAGGAGGCCCCCGAGGCCGACATCACGCTGGAGACGATGGACGACGAGGCCCAGGCCACGGTCGCGCCCGGTGCGTCCACCGAGGCCGACGTCGCACCCGCGGCCGACGGCGCCGATGCCGGCGCCGAGAGCGGCCGCGCCGACGCCTAGCGCGTAGCGTGGCGCTCATGACAGAGCAGTCCACGGAGCAGCCCACCACCCACCTCGGACGCACGGGCGTGGAGGTCTCGCGCCTCTGCCTCGGCACCATGATGTTCGGCGCATGGGGCGAGACCGACCACGAGAAGTCCATCCGCGTGATCCACCGCGCCCTCGACGCCGGGATCACCTTCCTCGACACGGCCGACATCTACGCCTACGGCGAGTCGGAGGAGATCGTCGGCAAGGCGATCGCGCAGTCCGGCCGCCGGGACGACATCGTCCTCGCCACCAAGTTCTTCAACGGCATGAAGCCGGAGGCGAACCACCGCGGCGGGTCGCGCCGCTGGATCATGCGCGCCGTCGAGGACTCGCTGCGCCGCCTCGGCACCGACTACATCGACCTGTACCAGATGCACCGCCCGGACGAGCACACGGACATCGAGGAGACCCTCGGCGCCCTCACCGACCTGGTCTCCCAGGGCAAGGTGCGCTACATCGGCTCGTCCACGTTCCAGCCCAGCCAGGTCGTCGAGGCCCAGTGGGCCGCCCGCGACCGGGGCACGGCGCGCTTCGTCACGGAGCAGCCGCCCTACTCGCTCCTCACGCGCGGCATCGAGGCGGACCTCCTGCCCACGACCCAGCGGCACGGCATGGGCACTCTCGTCTGGAGCCCGCTCGCCGGCGGATGGCTCTCCGGCAAGTACCGCAAGGGCCAGGAGATGCCCAAGACGCACCGCAACGACCGCGACCCGTCCCGCTACGACCCGTCCGACCCGAAGCTCGAGGCCGCCGACCGGCTGGGCGCCCTCGCGGACGAGCTCGGCGTGCCGCTCGTGCACCTGGCGCTGGCGTTCGTGCTGCGCCATCCGGCCGTCACCAGCGCGATCATCGGCCCGCGCACCATGGAGCAGCTCGAGTCCCAGCTCGATGCGGCGACCCTGGAGCTCGACGCCGCGACGCTCGACCGCATCGACGAGATCGTGCCGCCCGGCCAGAACGTGAACCCGGCCGACACGGGGTTCTCCAACTACTGGCTGGATCCCGTCCGCCGCCGCCGCTGAACCGCGGGGAGCGCCCGGGAGCCGACGAGCAGATCCGGCGAGCGTCGGCTCCCGGCGCACGGCGAGGCGGGGCCCCTAGGGTCGTCGCATGAGCCGCCGCACCCGCGAGCCCGTCTACGGGACCGCCGTGATCCTGGGCCGCGCGCTCTTCGGGTCCCTCCGCCTCCGCCTGGTCGCCGACGGACGGGAGCGGATCCCCGAGACCGGGGGCGCCGTCATCGCGATGACGCACTTCGGGTACCTCGAGTTCGCGCTCGTCGAGTGGGCGACGTGGCTGCACGGCCGCCGCCGCATCCGCTTCATGGCGAAGAAGGGCGCGTTCGACCAGCCCGGCGTCGGCTGGGTCCTCCGCCGCATGCGCCACATCAGCGTGGACATGACGGCGGGTGCCGCGGCGTACGCCGACGCCGTCGCGGCGCTCCGCGCCGGGGAGCTCGTGGGCGTCTTCCCCGAGGCGGGCGTGAGCGCGTCGTTCCGCGTGCGCGAGCTGAAGACGGGGGCGGCCCGGCTGGCCGCCGAGGCCGGCGTGCCCATCGTCCCCGTCGCCGTGTGGGGCGGGCACCGGCTGCTGACCAAGAACCGGCGCATCCGCCTGCGCGACCGCATCGGCGTGCCCGTGCACATGCGGGTGGGCGAGCGGATCCCGGTGGCGCCGGACGCGGATCCGCGCGTCGTCACCGACGCCCTGCGCGGCGAGCTCCAGGAGCTGGTCGACCGGCTGCAGGCTGACTACCCGGTCGACGGGCGCGGCGCGTGGTGGCAGCCGCGCCACCTCGGCGGCACGGCGCCGACGCCCGCAGAGGCCGCGGCAGCGGACGCCGACCGCGACGAGCGACGCCGTCGACGGGCCGAGGAGCGCTGAGGCCGACCGATCGCGGAGCGCCGGTCGACGCGGTGGATCCGGACGGACCGACCGGGGAATGAGACCGGCCCGGACCTTCGAGGCCCGGGCCGGACTGCGCACGTGAACGTCTGTTACCCGCAGACGAACCGGCTGGTTCGGTACAGCTCACCCGAAGAGCCGTACCGGATGCCTCCACGGTAGCCCGGCATCCTGGCGTTCCTCCGGCTTGCGCGGGAATGTACCCCGTATTGGGGGATCGGCCTCTGTCCGTCGTTTGGGGGACCCAGTACAGTGATGCGCCGTCGCGGGAGGCGGGTCAGGCCGGCTCGGAGAGCGGCGACCGCTCCAGGCCCGGCGCGGGCGGTGCCGTGGGGTCGGCGTCCACGCGGGCGATGCGGTTCCGGGCGTCGACGTGCACCACGTGCGGCTCGAGGGCGCGGGCCTCCTCGGTCGTCATCTGCCCGTAGGCGATGAGGATCACCACGTCCCCCACGCCCACGAGGTGGGCGGCGGCGCCGTTGATCCCCAGCACGCCGCTGCCGCGCTCGCCGGCGATCGTGTAGGTGTCGAGCCGGGCGCCGTTGGTCACGTCGACGATGCTCACGCGCTCGCCCACGAGGATGTCCGCGGCGTCGAGCAGGTCGCGGTCGACCGTCACCGAGCCGACGTAGTGCAGGTCGGCGTGCGTCACCGTGGCGCGGTGGATCTTCGCGGTCATCATGGTGCGCAGCATGCGTCCTCCTCTGCCGGGCGGCGTCCGTGCGCGCGTCGGCGGAGCACGGTGATCGCGGGGCGATCACGAGGGCAACGCGCGGCGGCGGGCGGATGTTCCGGCGGGCGCCGGATCCGGATCGCGCGTGGCCCCCGGCGAGTGTACGAGACCTGCGTGGGCAGCGCGGACGCGGCCGGGCGCGCTGCAGCGGCCGCGCGGGCACGGGACGGCTGCCGGACGGGCTATGCGCGCCGCCGCCCGCGGGCCACGCTGGGGGAGGGGACCCGACCCGCACCGATCACCACGGAGGCACCAGTGGCAGGACGAGACACAGCCGGCACCATCGAGGACCGGCCCGACCAGGACGACGCGCGCAAGCCCGACTCCCCGACGGACATCGAGAAGCCGTCGTGGAAGTACGTCCTCCGCAAGACCATGCGCGAGTTCGGCTCCGACCAGTGCACCGACATCGCCGCGTCGCTGACCTACTACGCGGTCCTGTCGCTGTTCCCGGCGCTCATCGCGATCATCTCGCTGCTCGGCGTGTTCGGGCAGGGGCAGAGCACCGTGGACGCGGTGACCGAGGTGGTCCAGCCGATCGCGCCCCAGGCGGTGGAGCTCCTCGGCCCCGTCATCGAGGGCTTCGTGGACTCGCCGGCCGCCGGCTTCGCGCTCGTCTCGGGCATCGTGCTGGCCGTCTGGTCGGCGTCCGGCTACGTCGGGGCCTTCAGCCGGGCGATGAACCGGGTGTACGAGATCCCGGAGGGCCGCCCGTTCTGGAAGCTCAAGCCGACGCAGCTCGCCGTCACGGTCATCGGCATCGTGCTCCTGCTCGTCTGCGGGCTCATCATCGCGATCTCCGGTCCCGTCACCGACGCCATCGGGGAGGCGCTCGGGCTCGGGCAGACCGTGCAGGTCGCGTGGTCCATCGCCAAGTGGCCGGTGCTCGCGTTCGCGATCGTCCTGCTGATCGCGATCCTCTACTACGCCACCCCGAACGCGAAGCAGCCGAGGTTCCGCTGGATGAGCATGGGCGCGGCCATCGCGCTCGTCGTGCTGGTCGTGGCCTCGCTCGGCTTCGCGTTCTACGTCACGAACTTCTCCAGCTACGCGAAGAACTACGGCGCGCTCGCCGGCGTCGTGGTCTTCCTGCTCTGGCTCTGGATCGCGAACCTCGCGCTGCTGTTCGGCGCCGAGTTCGACGCGGAGCTCGAGCGGGGCCGTCAGCTGCAGGCAGGCATCGCGGCCGAGGAGACGATCCAGCTGCCGCCGCGCGACACCGCCGTGAGCGACAAGAAGGCCGCCGCGGAGCGCGAGGACGTGAAGCGCGGCCGCGGGATCCGCGAGCGCCACGACCGAGACGAGCGCCTCGGCCGCGAGGACCGGGCGGACGACCGCTCCTGATCCGCCGCCGACACGTCCCGCAGGGGCCGGCGCGCGATCCGCGCGCCGGCCCCTCGCGCGTCAGCGGTCCTTGACCTCGTCGTACGCCGCGAGCGCGCGACGCCGGGACTCCTTGAGGTCCACGATGAGCGACGGGTAGGCCGCGAGGCCGCCGTCGGCCGAGGTGTCCGCGTCGTCCTCGGCGCTCGTGACCAGGTCGCCCTGGGCCTTCCACGGCTCGTGCACCACGTCCCGGGGCGCATGCGCGAGCTCGGGCACGTACGACCGGATGTACTCGCCGGCCGGGTCGAACTTCTGCCCCTGCAGCACCGGGTTGAACACGCGGAAGTACGGCGCGGCGTCGGCGCCTGATCCCGCGACCCACTGCCAGCTGGCGGCGTTGTTGGCGGCGTCCGCGTCGACGAGCGTGTCCCAGAACCACTGCTCCCCGAGCCGCCAGTCGATCAGCAGGTTCTTGATGAGGAACGACGCGACGACCATGCGCACGCGGTTGTGCAGGTGGCCGTCCTTCCAGAGCGCGCGCATGCCGGCGTCGACGAGCGGCACGCCGGTCTGCCCGCGCTGCCAGGCGCCCAGCGTCCCGTCGGTCGGCTCCTCCCACGGGAAGCCGTCGAACCGCGGGCTGAAGTTCCGGGTGGCGAGGTCGGGCTGGTGGTACAGCAGGTGGTAGCTGAACTCCCGCCATCCGAGCTCGGACAGGAACTTCGTGGCGTTGACCTCGTCGCCGCCGACCTTCCTGCCGCGCGTGCGCTGCACCCGGTGCCAGACCTGGAACGGGCTCACCTCGCCCCAGCGCAGGTACGCCGACAGCCGCGACGTGGTCATCGCGGCGGGCTCGTCGCGCTGGGCGGCGTAGTCCTCGAGCTCGTGGTGCACGAAGTCCTCGAGGCGCTGCAGCCCCGCGGCCTCGCCCGGGTCGCAGGACTCGCGCAGCCCGCCGGCCCAGTCGGGTCGCGTCGGCAGCAGGCCCCAGTCGTCGAGGTCGTCCGTGCCGGGGCGCTTCCGCGGCGCGTCGAGCCCCGTGGGCGCGGGGAGCGGCTTCCGCGGCTCCTCCCGCTCCTGCGCGGTCTTCCAGAACGGCGAGTACACGCGGAACGGCTCGCCCTGCTTGTTGGTGACGGTCCACGGCTCCACCAGGAGCGATCCCTGGAAGCTGCGGACGTCGAGGCCCAGGTCCCCCAGGTCCTTCTTGATGCCGGTGTCGACCGCGATCTCCGCCCCGCCGTAGCGCCGGTTCCAGAGCACGGCACCCGCCCCGGTCTCCTCGACGAGCTCCGCGAGCACGCGCGCGGCCGGTCCGCGGCGCAGCACGAGCGGCGAGCCCAGATCCCGGAGCGACTCCCCGAGGCGAGACAGGCTCATGTGCAGCCACCAGCGAGCGGCGCCGCCGAGCGGGCGGATCCCGTCGCTCTCCTCGTCGAGCACGTACAGCACCACGACCGGCTCGCCCCGCTCGACCGCCGCGTGCAGCGCCGGGTTGTCAGCCACGCGCAGGTCGTCGCGCAGCCACACGATGCTCGGTCCGTGCGCCGCCGACGGGCCCTCCCGGTCGGTGGATCCGCGGTCGGGGGCGTCGTCGTCGCTCATGCTCCGAGCCTAGGACGGTGTCCGGCCGGCGGCGGGTGTGCGGTCCTCGCGCGGACGCAGCCGGGCGGCCCGTAACATCGGTCGTGGCAGTGCGCGTCCGTCCGGGTCCGACCGCCGACCGCACCCGACGTCGAGAGGCCCATGGACCACCCGAGCGCTCCCCTGCCCCCGTCCGCGCACCGCGGAGCGGCCGGCCCCGACGCCGTCGCGGCGGTCGTCGTCGCGCGCGACTCCGGCACCACCATCGCGCGCGCCCTCGCGTCGCTCCTCGCCCAGACCCGTCCGCCGGAGCGCGTCGTCGTCGTGGTCGCCGGCAGCCACGACGACGCCTTCGCGGTCGCGCGCACGTTCAACGGCGTGCACGAGCACCCCGCCCCGGGCGCGGGGCCGTCCACGACGACCGTCACCGTGATCGACCGCGGCCCCCGCGAGAGCCCCCTCCGGTCGGCGTACGACCTCGCCTTCCGCCTGGTGGGCGACCCGGGGCGCGTGCTGCTCGTGTCCCCGGACGCCGAGCTGGAGCCGCGCGTGCTCGAGCTCCTCGCGGAGGCGCTCGACCGCGATCCCGACGCCGTCGGCGTCTCCGCGCGGCTCGACCCCCGCCCGAGCGGATCCCGCGGGCCGCTCGCGGGCGCCCTCCGGCTCCTGCACCGCCACTGGGCGGTGGGCGCGGTGGAGACCGGCATCGACCTCGGCCTCACGGGGCCGGTCCCGCTGGCGCCCGCCACGCTGCTCCGCGTCCCGGCGCCCGACCCCGCGTCGCCCGCGGCCTCCTCCCCGTCCGCCGCGATCCTCACGGCGCTCCTGTCGGGCGAGGACCGGTCCGCGCCCGTGCCCGGAGCGCGGGCGCGCGTCGACACCGCCGTGCGGTGGGGCGCGATGCGCGAGCGCCGCGACCGGTGGAACCGCCACGTCGGCCGGCTCACGCGCGCGGGTGCACCCGCCGGCGCTGCCGACCGGCGCCGTGCCCGCCTCGCCGCGCTGCGCATCGGCGTGGGGCCCGTCCTCCGCTTCGCGTCCTACGCGCTCATCGCGCTCTACCTCGGCGCGGCCGGCGTCCAGGGGGAGCTGCAGCCGGCCTGGTGGTGGGCCGTCCCCGTGCTGGTCCGGCTGCCGCTGCAGATCCGCACCCTGCGCCGCATCCGCGAGCGCACGCTGGCGGACGTGCTCTTCGGGGCGACGCACCTGCCGCTGGAGGCAGGCGAGGCCGCCTACGGCGTCTCGCGGATCCGCGACGGGCTGCACCGCGCGGTCGCGGGCGGCCGCCGCGGGCCCGCCGCGGCCGACGCCGTGCCGCCGCTCTCCGCGGTCGACGCCACGGCCGTCGCGGTGCTGGCCGTGGTCGTCACCAGCGTCCTCGCGCTTGCCGCGTCCGGCGGCCCGCTGGCGGCGGGCCTCACGACCGCCGTCGGCTGGGCCGCGTGCGCCGTCACGGCCGCCGACCTGGTCCTGGCGCTGCTGCGCCTCCTGGTGGCCCGGGGCGGGCCCTTCGCACGGCCGACGTCGGCGGACCGGGGAGCCTAGGCCTCGGCCACGCTCCCGCGCAGCTTGTCGGTGAGCTCGCGCAGCGTGTCCAGCTCGTCGGAGGTCAGCGCTCCGCCCACGGTGCTGGCGATCGACTCCATGTGCACGCGGGCGACCTTCCGGAACGCGGCGTCCCCGGCGTCGGTGAGGCGCACGATCGTGGCCCGGCCGTCGCTCTCGTCACCGCACTTGACGACGAGGCCCCGGGCGACGAGCCGGTCGATGAGGCGGCTGACGCTCGGCTGCGTGAGGAGCACGTGCTGGTTCAGGTCACGCAGGCGCAGGCGCCCCTCGGGCTGCCGCGAGATGTTGAACAGCACGTCGTACTCGTTGAACGAGAGCTCGCGGCTGGGGAACTCGGCGGTGAGGCGGCGCATGACGCTGACCTGCGCGCGGAACAGCGACTCCCAGGCCCGTACGGCGTCCGCGGTCTCGCCCACCAGGTCTCCTCGTCCGGTGCGCACCGCGATGGCGATCGGGCGCACGCTCTCGTCCCGAAGTCTAGGGCGGCGTCGTGGGGAGGATCCGGCGCGGGCGGCGCCGGACATGACTGAGGGCCGACCCCAGAGGCATGGGGCCGGCCCTCTCCCTTGCACCAGGAGTGTCCTGCAATCACATTCCGTCTCCACCGCCACAGCAAACGGTGGGGACGAGAAGACTGTATAACGATCCCGTAACGCCCCGCTACCCGGAAACGCCGCGATGTGCTGGGAGTACGCCGACAGCTCCGGATGGGCGGCCTGTGCGGACCGCGCGGCCCTAGAAGAGGTCGGGGGACTGGGTGCTGGCGTGGTGCACGGAGACGTCGGCGTGGCGGTCGAATCGGTAGCCGGCGCCGCGCACGGTGCGCACGATCTCCTCGTATCGGCCGAGCTTCGAGCGGAGGCGGCGCACGTGGACGTCGATGGTGCGCTCGTTCGGGACGTCGTCCTCGTCCGTGGCGGACCACAGGGAGCCGATGAGCTCGGAGCGCTCGATGGTGCGGCCCTCGCGGAGCACCAGGTACTGCAGCAGCTCGAACTCCTTGTACGTGAGCGGGGCCGTCTCGCCGTCGAGCACCACGCGCTTGCGCGACAGGTCGACGGTCACGCCGCCGTCCACGCGGTCCTCGTCCTCGGGCTGCTCGCGGTGCTGGGCGACGGCGGCGGGGTCCTGGAGCGCGAGGCGCACCACGTCGATGTCGCGACCGCCGGCGCCCTCGGGGCGAGGGCCACCGCGGCGTGCGTCTCGGCGCCGGGCGCGAGCTCGGCCGCGAGCCGCTTGAGGGCGGCGACCACGGTGCCGAGGTCGGTCCCCGCGGCGGCGGCCTTCAGCTCGTCGAGGCCGACGTAGATGGCGAAGCCGCGCGCCTCGGTGCCCTCGGGCACGGCGCGGAGCCGTGCGGGCCGGGCCGGTGCGGCGACGGGAGCGACGACGGGCGTCGGCGTCGGCGACGTGATCGAGGCGGGGTGGCTCCGGCGCACGGCCGGGGCGAGGGGGGCCGCCGCGCGGAGCACGGGCGCGGCGGGAGCGGATCGGAGGGAGGTGCGGGCGGTGTCGATGGTCGCGAGGGACATGGCGGGAGTCCTTGTGATGATGCGGGTGCGGCGCAGCTGGAGTGCGCGGGACCTCAGGGGAGTGCGAGACGCCTCAGGGGGCGGATGCGCCGGTGACGGCGAGGAGGGTCGGCGACGGATGCGTCACGGGACCGCTCGGGCGAAGGCAGCGGGTCAGGCCGGCATTCGACAGGACAGCGCGACACGGCCGGGCATCATCATGCCGGCGACTCCCGAGGCCTCGGAGGAGGTCAGGACGTGCGCGTTCAGAGTCATGGGGAGAGCATGCACGGATGTGTGCGTCCGTGTCAACAGGGAGGGCGGGAATCGTGCGGGACGCGCAGGATCCGTGCGTCGCCGGACAGGGTGCGCGGAGGCGCGGCCCGGGTCAGTGCGCGGCGGTGCCGTACAGGCGGTCGCCCGCGTCGCCGAGCCCCGGGATGATGTAGCCGACCTCATCGAGCCGGTCGTCGAGCGCGCCGAGCACGATCGTGACCTCGCGGCCGGCGGTGGCCTCCTCGACGGCCTTCAGCCCCTCGGGCGCCGCGATGAGGCAGATGCACGTGACGTCGACCGCGCCGCGCTCGAAGAGGTACTCGATGGCCGCGATGAGCGACCCGCCCGTGGCGAGCATCGGGTCGACCACGAAGCACTGGCGGTTGGAGAGGTCGGTGGGGAGGCGCTCGGCGTAGATGTCGGGCTGGAGGGTCTCCTCGTTGCGCACCATGCCGAGGAAGCCGACCTCGGCGCTCGGCATGAGGCGCATCAGGCCGTCGAGCATGCCGAGCCCGGCGCGGAGGATGGGGACGACGAGCGGCTTGGGGTCGCTCAGCGTGAGGCCCTGCGCGGGCGCCACCGGGGTCTGCACGGTGATCGTCTCCGCGCGGACGTCGCGCGTGGCCTCGTAGGCCAGCAGCGTGACCAGCTCGTCGGCGAGGCTGCGGAACACGGGGGAGGGGGTGGTGCGGTCCCGCAGCGCCGTCAGCTTGTGCGTGATGAGCGGGTGGTCGGCTACGTGGACTCGCATAGGCTCCATCTAATCAGCAAGGGGGACGGCGATTGGACCTCCACGTGCCGGGCGACTACGACCGCTGGATGGCCGTGGCGCTCGACGAGGCCCGGGCCTGCGAGGCCACCGGGGACGTGCCCGTCGGGGCGGTCGTCGTCGACGCGTCGGGCGTCGTGATCGGCCGCGGCCGCAACCTCCGGGAGGCCCGCCAGGACCCCACCGCGCACGCCGAGGTCGAGGCGCTGCGGGAGGCCGCCGCGACCACCGGCGACCGGCACCTGGTGGGCAGCACCCTCGTGGTCACGCTCGAGCCGTGCGTGATGTGCGCCGGCGCGATCCTCGCGGCGCGCGTGCCCCGCGTGGTCTTCGGCGCATGGGACGACAAGGCCGGCGCCGGGGGCTCGCTCTACGACGTGCTGCGGGACCGGCGCCTGCCGCATCGCGCGGAGGTGTTCGCGGGCGTCCGGGCCGAGGAGTGCGCGCAGCTGCTCGACGCGTTCTTCGCCGACCGGCGCGCGGACCACGGCGCCTGACGCGCGGACTCCGGGAGGGGGCCCGGCGTCCCGGGGGCCGGTCAGCGCGTGGCGACCCGCACGTCGGGCTCGAGGTAGATGACGCGCGCGACCGGCACGGCCTCGCGCACCCGGCGCTCGATCGCGTCGATCCCCGCCGCGACGTCGCCGAGCGAGCTCGTCGCCGGCATCGCGATCTTCGCCGCGACCAGGAGCTCGTCCGGTCCGAGGTACAGGGTCTTCATGTGGATGATCGACTCGGCCTCGTGGCCGGCCGTGATGGCGGCGCGGATCGCCGCCAGGTCGGGCTTCGAGGCGCCCTCGCCCACGAGCAGGCTGCTCATCTCCACGCCGAGCACGACCGCGACCGCGACGAGGAGGACGCCGATGAGCAGGGTCCCGATCCCGTCGTAGATGCCGTCTCCCGTGACGATGGACGCGACGACGCCGAGGAGCGCGAACACGAGGCCGGAGAGCGCCGCGGTGTCCTCCAGCAGGAGCACGGGCAGCTCCGGGCTCTTCGCCCGGCGCACGAACTGCACCCACGTCTGCTTCCCGCGCAGCGGGTTCGACTCCTTGATGGCGGTGCGGAGCGAGAAGGACTCCAGGGCGATGGCGATCAGGAGCACCACGATCGGGAGCCACGGCACGTCGAGCGGCTCGGGGTGCTCGATCTTGTGGATGCCCTCGTAGAGCGAGTACACGCCGCCCACGGAGAACAGGATGATCGACACGATGAACGCGTAGACGTAGCGGACGCGTCCGTAGCCGAACGGGTGCTCCTCGTCGGCGACCCGCCGGGCGCGCTTGCCGCCGATGAGCAGCAGGATCTGGTTGCCCGAGTCCGCGAGCGAGTGCACGCCCTCCGCGAGCATCGACGAGGAGCCGGAGAAGAAGGCCGCGATGAACTTCGTGATCGCGATGCCGACGTTGGCGGCCAGGGCGGCGAAGATGGCCTTGCTGCCGTGCGATTCGCTCAAGGCGGGACCTCCTCGACCGGCGGGGACGGCTCGGGCCGCCCGGGCGCGCATGCCCCGGTCGCCTCAGCCTAGCCAGGCGGACGCCCCGTCCGACGGGTCGGCAGGCAAGGCCCGTTCCCTAGGATCGGGGCATGCCCGCCGACGCCGCCCGCCCCGCCGCCCCCGCCGAGACCACGAGCGCGACGGAGCCGGTCCTGCTCCCGTCGCTCGCGATGCTCGGCACCGGATCCATGAACGGCGCCATCCTCGGGGGCCTCCTCTCGCCGCGGGTGCGGGTCGAGGGCGACGTTCGCGTGACGACCCGCTCCGCGGCCAGCGCGTCGGCCCTCGCCCGGCGTGAAGGGGTCTCGGCCGCGAGCGTCGAGGAGGACCCCGAGGCGAACCGTCGCGCGGTCCGCGGGGCCCGCGTCGTCATCGTGGGCGTGAAGCCCCACATGGTGCCGGACCTGCTGCGCGAGATCGCCGACGACCTCGATCCCGGCACCCTCGTGGTGAGCATCGCGGCCGGCGTCACCATCGCGACGTTCGAGGCGCTGCTGCCGGCGCATGTGGCGGTGGTCCGGTCGATGCCGAACACGCCGTCGCTCGTGGGCCGCGGCGTCGCCGGGCTCGCGGCGGGCACGCGCTCGACCCCCGACGACCTGGAGCTCGCGCGCGCGGTCTTCGCGACCGTCGGCGACGTGGTCGAGGTGCCCGAGGACCGGATCGACGCGCTCAGCACGATCTCGGGGTCGGGGCCCGCGTACGTCTTCCTCCTCGTCGAGGAGCTGACGCGCACCGCCCGGGCCAAGGGCTTCAGCCCGGAGGAGGCCCGGGTGCTCGTCCAGGGCACGTTCCGGGGAGCGGTCGAGCTGCTCGCCGCGTCCGACGACGACCCCGCCGAGCTGCGGCGCCGGGTCACGAGCCCGAAGGGCACCACCGAGCGGGCCGTGGAGGTGCTGCAGGCGGCCGACCTGTCGGGGCTCTTCGACCGCGCGACCGACGCCGCCCTCGCGCGGGCGCGGGAGCTCGCGGCGGGCTGACCCGCGCGTCCGCCGCGGGGAGCGCAGCACCCCGCCGGGCCTACGAGAGCGAGGCGAACCGCTCGATGTCGGCGGAGGTGCCGGACACGATGATGAGGTCGTGGTTCGAGACGACGGTCTCCGCGGTCGCGTAGGTGAACGGCTTGCCGGGCGTCTTCACGCCGACCACGGTGATGCGGTAGCGACGGCGCACGGACGACTCGGCGAGCGCGAGCCCGCGGATCGGCTTCGGCGGGTACATCTTGGCGAGCACGAAGTCGTCGTCGAACTCGATGAAGTCGAGCATCCGCCCCGACACGAGGTGCGCCACCCGCTCGCCCGCCTCCGCCTCCGGGTAGATCACGTGGTTCGCGCCGATGCGCTCGAGGATCTTGCCGTGCGACTGGCTGATGGCCTTGGCCCAGATCTGGGGGATCTTGAGGTCCACCAGGTTCGCGGTGATGAGGACGCTCGCCTCGATGGAGGAGCCGACCGCGACCACCGCGATGGAGAAGTCCTTGGCGCCGAGCTGCTGCAGCGCCTCGATGTTGCGCGCGTCGGCCTGCACCGCGTGCGTGACCCGGTCGGACCACTTCTGCACGAGGCCCTCGCTCGCGTCGATCGCGAGCACCTCGCGGTCGAGGCGGGCCAGCTGGCCGGCGGTCGCGGCGCCGAAGCGGCCGAGGCCGATCACGAGCACGGGGGCGTTGTGGGGGATGCGTTCGCCCATGGGGGGCCTTCCTGGTGCGGCGGTGCGGTGGGTGGGGCAGGTGCGGGGGACGCGGGTCGGCGGGTCAGCCGACGATGGGCCGCTCCTCGGAGCGCTGGAACAGCTGGCGCCGCGTGCTCGCGGCCAGGGCAGCGGCGAGCGTCACGGTGCCGACGCGCCCCAGGAACATGGTGGCCGCGAGCACGTACTTCGCGGGATCGGTGGCCTCGGCCGTGAAGCCCGTGCTGAGGCCGGAGGTGGCGAAGGCGGAGATCGCGTCGAACAGCACGTAGTCGAGGCGCTCGCCGGAGATCTGCAGCAGCACGATGCTGCTGAGCGCGACCGTGGTGGCGCCCCACAGCACGATGCTCACCGCGAGTCGGAGCACGTCGCTCGGGATGCGGCGCTCGAAGACCTCCATCGACTCGCTGCCGCGGGCCTCGGCGAACGCGGCGAGGAACAGGATCGCCAGGGTCGTGACCTTGATGCCGCCGGCGGTGGACGCGGATCCGCCGCCGATGAACATGAGCATGTCCGTGACCAGCAGGCTCGCGTTGCCGAACTCGGCCATGTCGAGCGTCGAGAACCCGCCCGAGCGCGTCATGACGGAGAGGAACAGCGCCTGGAAGCCGTGCTGCACCGGGTCCATCAGCGCGAACGTCCGCTTGTTGTCCCACTCGAGGATCACGTAGGCGAGCGTGCCGAGGACGATGAGGATCAGCGACGTCCAGAGCGTCAGCTTCACGTGCACCGAGAAGCGACGCGGCTTCCGCCACCCGCGGTAGACGGCGTAGATGACGGGGAAGCCGATGCTGCCGAGGAAGACGCCGACCATGAGGAGGCTGAGGAACCAGTAGTCCTGGTGGTACAGCTCGAACCCGGCCTCGCTGAAGACGAAGCCCGTGTTCGTGAACGCCATGAGCGAGTAGTAGAAGGCGTCGAGGGCCGCCTGGCCGACCGGGATGCCCTCCAGCAGGATCCGGGGGAAGAGGAGCGCCGCGATGGACAGCTCGATGACGAGGGCGCTGATCGCGACCGTGAGCAGCAGCGTGCCGATCTCGCCGAGCTTCACGGCCTGGCCCTCGGCGACGGGACCGTGGTGGATGCGCAGGGGGTTGCTGTCGCTCGCGGCCATGAGCCGGGCCTTGAGGCCGAGGCGGCGCGACACGATGAGCCCCATGATCGATGCCAGCGTGAGCACGCCGATGCCGCCGATCTGCACGCCGAGCGCGATGAAGGCATGGCCGAGCGGGCTCCAGTACGTGGCCATGTCGACCGTCGCGAGGCCCGTGACGCAGATGGCGGAGACGGCCGTGAAGAGGGCGTCGGCGAACGGAGCCGCGTCCCCCGACGTCGTCATGCCCGGGAGCATGAGGATCGTGGTGAGCGTGAGCACCAGCGCGGCGAAGATGAGGATCGCGAAGCGCGCGGGCGTGGAGTGCGCGAAGTAGTCGAGGAAGTCGCGGATGCGTCCCAGCAGGGGTCGCCCGTGATCCGGCCTGACGCGCATGGTCCCCTTGTCCGTTCGACGGCCCTGGGGCCCGGTTCGCCATGGTACTGCGAGCGCGGGACGGAATACCCTTCGGGCATGGCTGACATCTTCGACGTCGTGTCGGATCCCACCCGCCGCGACCTCCTCCGCGTGCTGCTCGACCGACGCGCGGTGCCCGAGGCGCCCACGGGCGAGATCAGCGTCTCGGAGCTCGTGCAGACCCTCGGGCTCAGCCAGCCGACCGTCTCCAAGCACCTGCGGGTGCTCCGCGACATCGGCCTCGTGTCGGTGCGGGAGGAGGGGCAGCACCGCTACTACCGGCTGGAGCCGGCGCCGCTCGAGGAGCTCGACGCCTGGATCGCGCCCTTCGTCGACGACGGCCGCGACGACCCGGCGCTCGACGACGGAGCCGCCGATCCCGACACGGGCCTCCTCGGCGGGGGACTCTCGCGGGACCCCGACGAGGACGGGGACCACGACCCGGCCGGCTATCCGTTCGCCGCGTCCCTCGGCCGGATCTGGGCGGACACCCGGTACCAGGCGGCGGCCGCCGTGCACGACGCGACGCGGGTCGCGGGCACCGCGGGGCAGGCGGGTCTCGGCCGTCTGCGGGGCCGGAAGCAGGGGAACGCGCGGGACGCGTGATGCAGGATGTGACACGATGGACACGCGTCCATCCGGACCCCTAGACTCGCGCACCAGCGCCCTCATCGCGGGTGCTCCACGGCCCGTGAGCCGGTCACGCAGAACGAGGAGTCGATCCGCCCATGTCGCGTGACCTGTCCGACGTCCGATTCCTCACGGTGGCCGAGGTGGCGGAGATGATGCGCGTCTCCAAGATGACCGTCTACCGCCTCGTGCACTCCGGCGACCTGCCCGCCATCCGCTTCGGCCGCTCGTTCCGCGTGCCGGAGTCCGCCGTCCTCGCCGCGATCGACCCGTCGAACGCGGTGCCCGGCCAGCCCGGCGAGGCGTCGCGTCACACCGGCATGTCGGATGTCGGCTAGACTCCTCTGAGGCTATTTTCCGCGGGTCACCAGAGCCCGCGCGTTCCGTCCGGCAACAGATGAGGTGCCCCTATGGGTTCAGTGATCAAGAAGCGTCGCAAGCGCATGGCGAAGAAGAAGCACCGCAAGCTGCTTCGCAAGACGCGCCACCAGCGTCGCAACAAGAAGTAGAGCGGACGCGTCCACGAGGGCGCAGCACGCGAGGAGAGGACGCCGACCCGGAGACGGGGCGGCGTCCTCTTCGTGCGTCCAGCGGCATGCGGGCGTCGGTGCCGGTCGTGGTGCTGCGCCGGTGGCGGAGCGCGGCGGTCACGGGGTGGCGGGGCCCGCAGCCTGCGCGGCCTCGCGGCGCACGCGTCGACGGGCGTCGCGGATGCTCGCGCGTCGCAGCCGGAGGGACGGCCAGCCGGATCCGCGGGCGTGGGCCGCGAGCGCCTGGTCGGGGTTCACGACCACGGGGTGCCCGACGAGCGTGAGCAGCGGGATGTCGTGCCGGGAGTCGGAGTACGCCCAGCAGTCGTCCGGTGCCGCGCCGGTGCGTGCCAGCAGGGAGCGCGCGGCGTCGGCCTTGTGCGCGCCGTGCAGGAACTCGCCGTCGAGGCGGCCGGTGTAGGCGCCGTCGCGCACCTCGAGGGCGCTGCCGAGCGCGCCCGTGAAGCCGAGGCGGCGCGCGATCACGTCGGCCAGGAACGCGGGCGACGCGGTCACGAGCCAGACCTGGTGGCCCTTCGCGAGGTGCTCCTGCGCGAGGCCGAGCGTCTCCGGCCAGACCGTCCGCGCGGTGTGCTGCTCGTAGATGGCGTCGGCGAGGCGGGCCATGTCCGCGACCGTCACGCCCGTGACCACCTCGAGGCCGCGGGCGCGCGCCGAGGCGAGGTGGCGGTCGTTCTCCCCACGGGCCTTGAAGCGCGCGTGCTTCCAGCCCGCGCCGACGATGTCGCGCACCGTGAGGAGCCCCGCCGCCCGCAGCCCGCGCACGAGGTGGAACACGCTCGCGCCGTGGATGAGGGTGTTGTCCACGTCGAAGAGCGCGAGGACCGGGGTGCCCGCCTGCTCGACCATGATCGCCTCAGCGTAGGCGACGCTCCTGCGCCGGCCGTCCGGGCGGCGGAGCGCGGACGCTCGCCTACGCTGGACGGATGAGCGCCACCGTCCTCACCCTCGTCGGCAAGCCCGGCTGCCACCTCTGCGACGACGCCCGGGAGGTCGTGACGCAGGTGCTCGGCGGGCTCGACGCGGCGCGGGCCGCCGAGGTGACGCTGGAGGAGCGCAGCATCCTCGACGACCGGGCGCTCGCCGACCGGTACGCGGAGGAGATCCCCGTGCTCCTCATCGACGGACGCGTGCACAACTACTGGCGCATCGACGCCGACCGGCTGCGCACGGCACTCGACGCCCGCTGACCCGGCGCGGACGGGCTCCCGTCCCGGCGGAGGCCGCCGGGCGCGGATAGGGTCGGGGCATGACCCTGCGCCACGTCGTCTCCTGGAAGCTCGCCGACCGCGATCCCGCCGCCCTCGACCGCGACGCCGCCCGCGTCGCCGAGGCCCTCGGCACCCTGCCGGGCCTCGTGCCCGGCATCCGCTCGTTCCAGGTGGGACGCGACGTGGTCGGATCCGCGCGCAGCCACGACCTCGTGCTCATCGCCGACTTCGACGACCGCGCCGCGCTCGACGCCTACGACGTGCACCCGGAGCACCAGCGGGTCGCGGCGTTCGTGCGGAGCCTCGTGGCCTCCGCGGCGTCGGTGGACTTCGAGGTCTGATCCCGGCGGGCGCCCGACCCGCGGGCGCCGCCCTCGCGCTGCCGCTGAGGGCCGCGGTCGCGCTCCGCACCCGCTGACGGATCGCGGCGGGGCGGGGCTGGCGGCTGGTCAGGACCAGCGGCGGGTCGCTAACAGCGGAGGGTCAGGACCGGTTGCGGACCGTGGCGGCCGACGCGCCTGTCGCGCTCGTCTAGTGCGTCGCGCCGTCGATGCGTCGACCACGCAGCACGGCCGCGGCGAGGAAGGCGGCGGCCAGGACGATCTCGAGGAGCCAGTAGGCGGCGCCCGTCGTGCCCGGGAGGAGCAGGAGGCCGTAGGCCCCCTCCGCAGCCAGGACGAGGCTCAGCACGGCGACGCCCACGACGACCCAGCCGCGACCCGCACGCCGCACGAGGGCGGCGGCGAGCCCGATGACGGGGCCGGCCACGAGACCGACCGGGATCCACATGGACGAGAGCGGATCGGCGAGGAAGTACCCGCGCCAGAGGCTCACGACGCCGTACGCCTCGACCATGGCGACGAAGGAGACGGCGCCGAGCAGCGCCCCGAGCGGCGGGCGGGCACCGGAGGCCCACACCAGGAGGAAGGCGAGCATGCTCCAGCCGCCCGCGGAGTTCGCGAACGGACGGACGGGGTCGGGCAGGAAGCCCTGCGCCGGGCTGGTGAGGCCGCCGACGACGAGGCTCGCCACGAGGACGATCGCGGCGGCACGGAGCGCGGTGCGCCACGTCTCCCGCGACCGGGGGCCGGGCGTCGACGCGGGGCGGGCGCCGGCGTCCCGGAGCGTGGTGCGGGGATCGGGTCGGGTCATGTCCCCACCCTCCCAGCGGGCGCGCAGCCGGTCGTCGGCCGCGGGGAGGATCCGCGTCCGCACTCGGATGCAGGCGGGGTCAGTCGCGCGGCAGCGCCTGCTCGAGGATCCGCACGGCCTCGTCCGCGGGGACGGTCCAGGAGACGGTGGCGGTGATCCGGGCCACGCCGTCGTCGGAGATGCTCGTGCCGGCGAAGTCGACCTGCACGTCCCGCACCTCCCGGCTGATGACGGTCGCGGACTCGGCGGCGGCGAGGATCGCCTCGTCGTCGTAGGGGAGGTTCGTGAGGGCCATGGGCGTCCTTGGGGGAGGTGAGGGCGTGCAGGGAGTGCGCCGCGCGGTCGCGCGGCGGGTCAGTCGGGGTGGATCGCGGGATGCGGCGTGGTGCCGGCCGCCGGCTCCGGCAGCAGGTGGAGGCCGGACCCGGTGTTCGCGCAGTCCATGAGGACGTCCACCCAGGCCGGGTTGATGGCCGGTGAGCGGCTGCCGGAGAACCGGAAGTGCAGCGGGAGCTCGGGCGCCACCCACACGGTGCTGCGCCCGTCGCCCTCGGAGGCCGGGTACTTCCACGAGAACGCGAAGCTCTCCCGGCGGCGGAGCTTCGCCAGCATGACGATCTGCAGGTGCGCGAGGGCGCGGTCGTCGATGGTGGTGCGCGTGGTGCTGTCGAAGATCAGCTGACCCATCGGGCGGTCCTTCCATGTCCCGTCCAGAGCCCGTCGGGTCGCGGGATCGTCCGATCCCGCGGCGTCCACGGCTGCTCGGCGACCCGCGGGCGAGGGCGACGAGCTCTGGAGCCGACATTACGGCACCTGGGGAAGACCAGACCCCCGGGAACGGCGGACGGCCCGACCCCTGCGCGGGGATCGGGCCGTCCGGTGGAGCGGGACCTACGGGGCGAGCCGGTTCGGACCCCGGAAGAGGTACGTGACCTCGCGCAGGTTCGACTGGTGCAGCAGGAGCATCAGCACGCGGTTGAGGCCCATGCCGAAGCCGCCGTGCGGGGGCACGCCGTAGCGGAAGAAGTCGAGGTACGAGCCGAGCTCCTCGGGGTCGAGGCCCTTCTCGCGGGCCTGCGCCTCGAGCACCTCGACGCGGTGCTCGCGCTGCGCGCCGGTGGTGATCTCGACGCCGTTCCAGATGAGGTCGTAGCTGTTCGTGATCGTCGGGTCCTCGGCGTTCCGCATGTGGTAGAACGGCCGGATCGACGACGGGTAGTCCGTGAGGAACACGAACTCGTGGCCGAACTCCTCCATCACGTGGGCGGCGATCTGGCGCTCGCCCTCGGGGTCGAGGTCGTCATCCGCACGGTCGATCACGTGGCCGCGCTTCGCGACGATGTCCTTCGCCTCGAGCAGCGGGATCCGCGGGAACGGCACGGTGGGCACCGTGACCTCCACGTCGAACAGCTCGCGGATCTCGTCGCCGTGCTTCTCCTTCACCGCGGTGAGCGCGGCGACGATGAGCTGCTCCTGGAGCCGGGCGACGTCCTCGTGGCTCTCGACCCAGCTGATCTCCGCGTCCACCGAGGTGAACTCCGTGGCGTGGCGCGAGGTGAAGGAGGGGTCGGCGCGGAACGCCGGTCCCACCTCGAACATCTTGCCGAAGCCCGCGGACTGCGCCATCTGCTTGAAGAACTGCGGGCTCTGCGCGAGGTACGCGACGCCGTCGAAGTAGTCGACCTTGAACAGCTCGGCGTTCGACTCGGAGGGCGTGGCCATGAGCTTGGGGGAGAAGACCTCGATGAAGTCGTGCTCCACCCAGTAGGTGCGCAGCGCGTGCACGAGCGTGGTCTGCACGCGGAAGATCAGCGAGTTGCGCGGCGCGCGCAGGTCGATGAAGCGCCAGTCGAGGCGCTTGTCGATGGACGAGTCGGCCGCGATGGGCGTCTCGGGGATGGCCGCGCCGGCGACCTCGATGCCGGCCAGGCCGATCTCCAGGCCGCCGAGCTTCACGCGCTCGTCGTGCTTGAGCGTGCCCGTCGCGGTGAGGAACGTGCCCGCGGCGAGGCCGGAGATGGTGTCGGCGGTCTCGTCCTCGTCGCCCTGGCGCTTGTAGGTGAGCTGCACCGCGCCGGACTCGTCGCGGAGGATCACGAACTGGATCTTCTTCTGGTCCCGGACGGTCTCGACCCATCCGGAGACGGCCACGTCCCCGTCGTCGAGGGCGGCCAGGTTCTTGATCAGGGTACGGGAGGTCACGGTCGTCGAGTCTATCCGCGCCGCCGTCCGGCGGGTCGCCCCGCGGGCCGCCTAGCCTGGAGGGGACGGCGCCGCGGCGCGCGGCCGCCGCACCCGGTGCAGGGGAGACGCCATGCAGATCGACCTCAACAGCGACCTCGCCGAGTCCTTCGGCCGCTGGACCCTCGGCGACGACGACGCGATGCTCGACGTCGTCTCGAGCGCCAACGTGGCATGCGGGTTCCACGCCGGTGATCCGCTCGTCATGCTGCACGCGCTCGAGCGCGCCGCGAGGAACGGGGTGGCGGTCGGTGCGCACGTCGCCTACCGCGACCTGGCGGGCTTCGGGCGGCGCGACCTCGACGCGTCGCCCGCCGAGCTCACGGGCGACGTGCTCTACCAGCTGGCCGCGATCTCCGGCATGGCGCGCACGGTCGGAGCGCGGGTCTCCTACGTCAAGCCGCACGGCGCCCTCTACAACCGGATCGCGCACGACCCCGTGCAGGCGCAGGCCGTGGTCGACGCCGTGGTCGCGCTGGATCCGGGCCTCCCCGTGCTCGGCCTGCCCGGCTCCGAGATCCTCCGGTTGGCGGGTACGGCCGGCCTGCCGACCCGGGTCGAGGCCTTCACCGACCGGGCCTACACGCCCGAGGGAGCGCTCGTCTCCCGGCGGGTGGAGGGATCGGTCATCCACGACCCCGCGGAGGTCGCGGCGCGCTCGGTGCGGATGGCGACCGAGGGCACGGTCGTGGCGATCGACGGATCGGTGGTGCGGCTCGACCCCGACTCGCTGTGCCTGCACAGCGACACCCCGGGCGCCGTGGACCTGGCGCGCATCGTGCGGGACGCTCTCGAGGCCGCGGGCGTGGAGGTCCGGCCGGTGCCGGACGCCGACGGCCGAGCGTCAGCCCATGCGTCCGAGTCCGCTGCGGCCGAGGCCCCCGGATCCCGCGCGCTCCCCGCCCGCCACC
The DNA here is from genome assembly GCA_002150995.1 of Clavibacter michiganensis. Lineage (GTDB taxonomy): Bacteria > Actinomycetota > Actinomycetes > Actinomycetales > Microbacteriaceae > Clavibacter > Clavibacter michiganensis_K. The sequence continues at coordinate 519,529 of MDHJ01000001.1, forward strand.
GGCGCGCCCTGTGACCCTCCGGCTCCTCCCGTGCGGCGACGGGGCCGTGATGCTCGACCTCGACTCGCTCGACGAGGTCCTGCGCCTCCAGCCCGTGCTCGACGCGACGCGGCCCGCGGGCGTCGTCGACATCGTCCCGGGCGCGCGCACCATCCTCGTCACCGTGGATCCCGACGTGCTGACGCTCGCCGCGGCCCGCTCCTGGGCGCTCGCCGCCCGGCCCGCCGACGTGGCGGGCGCGCGCGGCGGCGACCCGGTGGAGATCGACGTGGTCTACGACGGCGAGGACCTGGCGGACGTCGCCGCCCTCCTCGGCGTCGACGAGCGCGAGGTCGTCGCGCGGCACACCTCCGGCGTCTGGACGGTCGCGTTCGGCGGCTTCGCGCCCGGCTTCGGCTACCTCGCGGGCGTGTCGGGGCTCGAGGTGCCGCGCCGGTCGTCGCCCCGGCCGCGCGTGCCCGCCGGGGCCGTGGCGCTCGCCGGCGAGTTCAGCGGGATCTACCCGCGGGCGTCGCCCGGCGGCTGGCAGCTGATCGGCACCACGCGGGCCATCCTGTGGGATCCGGAGCGGGAGCCCGCGGCGCTCCTCGTGCCCGGCTCCGCCGTGCGCTTCCGGGAGGTGGCGGGATGACCGGCCCGGAGGCCGCGCGCCGCGGACGACGCGCCGCGGCCGCGTCGGCTCCCGCCCTGGTCGTCGAGCGCACCGGCCCGCTGATGCTCGTGCAGGACGCGGGCCGCCCCGGCCACGGCGGCATCGGCGTCTCCCCCTCGGGGCCCTCGACCCGCGGGCGCTCGCCGACGCGAACCTCCTCGTCGGCAACGACGCCGGCACGGCGGGCCTCGAGATCGTGCTCGGCGGCGCCGTGCTGCGGGCGACCGCCGCGGTGTGGGTCGCCGTCACGGGCGCCGTCGGGCCGCTGGTCCGCACGGTCGGCCGCCGCGCGCGGCCCGCGCCCTACGCCGCCGCCATGCTCCTGGACGCGGGCGACGCGCTCGAGATCGGCCCCGCGGTCGCGGGCATCCGCTGGTACCTGGCGGTGCGCGGCGGGATCGACGCGGCGCCCGTCCTCGGGTCGCGCGCCACCGACCTGCTGTCCCGGGTCGGCCCGGCGGCGGTGGCGGCGGGCGACGTGCTCCCCGTGGGGCCGCCGCCCGCGCGGCCCGTGCCCCCGGTCGACTCGCTCGCCGTGACCGCGCCCGCGGACGGCGAGGTCGTCCTCCGCGTGTCGGCCGGGCCCCGTCTCGACTGGTTCGTCGACGGGGCGTGGGCCGCGCTCATCGACCGGCCCTGGGAGGTGACCGCCGAGGCCGACCGCGTCGGGGTCCGCCTGGCGGGGGAGCCGCTCGTCCGGCGGATCCCCGGCGAGCTGCCCAGCGAGGGCGTCGTCACCGGAGCGCTCCAGGTGCCGCCGTCGGGCCAGCCGATCCTCTTCCTCGCCGACCACCCGATGACGGGCGGCTACCCGGTGATCGGCGTGGTCGCCCGCGACGACGTCCGGCTGGCCGCGCAGCTGCGCCCCGGCCAGCGCGTCCGCCTCGTCTGAGGCCGACGCCCCGACCGGGGCGCGGGTGGTGCGGAGGTCAGTACCCGCCGGTGCCGTACATCTGCAGGCTGGTGGTGAAGGCCTCCACGGCCTTGACGATGGAGACGAACGCGACGATGACGATGAGCCCGATCCAGAGCCAGACGGGCGCGAGCGCGTTGGCGGGGGAGCCGGGGATGCGACGGCGGACGACGATCGACCGGCCGATCAGGTAGACGCCGCCTGCGACGGGGATGAACGCCCACGCCCAGTGGAACGGCCGGACGACCCCGCGGCGCGTGAGGTCGCGGTGGTCGAAGTAGGCGAGCGCCACGGAGGCCGCCCACATGAGGAACTGCACGAGGCTGCTGAGCGCCGAGGCGACGGCGACGTCGGGCCGTGGACCACGCGCGCCCATCTCGAGCGCGGCACGGTAGTCGACGGCCAGCGCGAGGAGGATCGAGATCACCGGCAGCGCCGCGAGGATCCACACCGCCCAGGTGAAGGGGGAGGTGCCCGCGGGCGCCTGCGGCGGCGGGGTGGGCGCGGCGTAGGCCGGCTGCGCGTACCCGGCCTGCGAGTACGGCTGCTGGCCGGACGGCTGCTGCGAGTAGGGCTGCTGGCCGGACGGCTGCTGACCGGACGGCTGCTGACCGTACGGCTGCTGCGAGTACGGCTGCTGCGCCGCCTGCGGGCTGACGGGCGACGAGACCGGCGGCACGTGGGCGGTGGCGGGAGCTGCCTGCTCCGGATCGCGGCCCGCTTCCGTCGAGGACGACGTCGCGGCGGAGGAGGCAGCGGGGCTCGCCGCGGCCGGGACGTCCGTCAGGTGGTCCGTCCACCGCGTGCCGTCCCACCAGCGCAGGCGGTCGGATCCGGCGGGGTCCGCGTACCATCCCGCGGGCGTGGAGGGTGTTCCGGTCGAGTCAGTCACGAGTGCTCCTTGCGAGGTGCGGCATGCAGGTGGGGCGTCGGACGCGCGCGGGCACGGACGCTGGAGGTCACACTACCCACGTCGGCCTGGACCCGGGCCGACGGACGCGGCCCCCGTCCACGGCGCCGCGGGCCGCCGCGGGAGGCCCCGATCACGTAGCCGCGCGCCGCCGCGCGCGGCCTCCGTCCGCGTCCCGGGAGCCGCCGCGCGAGGCCCCGTTCACGTCGCCGGGAGCCGCCGCGCGAGGTACGGCGCGGTGCGGCTGCCGGCCGTGTCCGCGACCTCCCGCGGGTGCCCTGGGCGACGATCCGGCCGCCCTGGTCGCCGCCGGACGGGCCGAGGTCGATCACCCGGTCGGCGTCCGCGACCACGTCCATCTCGTGCTCGACGACGACGACCGTGTTGCCCGCATCGACGAGGCCCTGGAGCTGGCGCAGCAGGAGCACGACGTCCGCCGGGTGCAGCCCCGTGGTCGGCTCGTCGAGCAGGTAGAGGGTGTGGCCGCGGGGCGCCCGCTGCAGCTCGGTGGCGAGCTTGATCCGCTGGGCCTCGCCGCCGGACAGCTCGGTCGCGGGCTGGCCGAGCCGCAGGTAGCCGAGGCCCACGTCGCGGAGCGTCGCCAGGGCGCGCTCGGCGAGCGGCACGTCCGCGAGGAAGCCGTGGGCCTCGTCGACCGTCATCGCCAGCACGTCGGCGATGGACCGGCCGCGGTACTCGACCTCGAGCGTCCCCGGCTCGTACCTGGCGCCGTGGCAGGTGGGGCACGGCCCGTACGACCCGGGCAGGAAGAGGAGCTCGACCGTCACCGAGCCCTCGCCCTGGCACGTCTCGCAGCGCCCGCCCGCCACGTTGAAGGAGAAGCGGCCGGCGCCGTAGCCGCGGGCGCGCGCCGCGTCGGTGGCGGCGTACGTGCGCCGGACCGCGTCGAAGAGGCCCGTGTAGGTGGCGAGCGTCGAGCGCGGGGTGCGGCCGATGGGGCGCTGGTCGACGGACACGAGCCGGTCCACCGCCTCGGCGCCCTCGACGCGGGCGATCCGCGCGGCTCCCGACGCGTCGTCGTCGCCGTCCGCCTGCTCGACGACCACGCGGTCGGGCGCGAGGGAGGCCCGCAGGAGGTCGGGGAGGACGCGGCTCACGAGAGTCGACTTGCCGGATCCGGAGACGCCCGTCACGGCGACCATCACGCCGAGCGGGATCTCGACGTCGAGGTCGACGAGGTTGTGCAGCGTCACTCCCGTCGCGCGGATGGTGCCGGTGGGCGTCCTGGGGGTCCGGGCGGCGCGCGGCGGCGCGAGGTCGGGGAACAGGTGGGGGCGGGTCGCGGAGGCCTCCACCTCGCGGAGGCCGTCGACCGGGCCGCTGTAGACCACGGATCCGCCCGCCTCGCCGGCACCCGGGCCGACGTCCACGATCCAGTCGGCCTGCCGCACGACGTCCATGTCGTGCTCCACCACGAAGACCGAGTTGCCGGAGTCGCGCAGCTGCGCGAGCACCTCGAGCAGCGGCTCGGCGTCGGCCGGGTGGAGGCCGGCCGACGGCTCGTCGAGCACGTAGACGACGCCGAACAGGCCCGACCGCAGCTGCGTCGCGAGCCGGAGCCGTTGCATCTCGCCGGGCGACAGCGTGGTGGTGACGCGGCCGAGGCTCAGGTAGCCGAGGCCGAGGTCCACCAGCACGGCGAGGCGCGCGACGAGGTCGGTGGTGATGGTGACGGCCACGTCGCCCATGCCCGGGGCGGGTGCGATGGCGGCGGCCAGGTCCGCGAGCGTCAGCGCGTTGAGCTCCGCGATGCTGCGGCCGGCGAAGGTCACCGCGAGCGCCTCGGGCGTGAGCCCGCTGCCGCCGCACCGCTCGCACGTGCCCGAGACCATGTGCGCGAGCGCCGCCTCGCGCAGGCGCGGGCTCGCGGAGTCCGCGAGCGTGTGCAGCACGTAGGAGCGGGCGCTCCAGAAGCGGCCGTTGTACGGCTTCGCCACGCGGTCGCGCTGCGGGGTGATCTGCACCACCGGCTGCTCCTCGGTGAAGAGGATCCATTCGCGGGCGTCCCGCGGCAGGTCCCGCCAGGGGACGTCGACGTCGTGGCCGAGCGCGATCGTGATGTCGCGGAGGTTCTTGCCCTGCCAGGCGCCCGGCCACGCGGCGATCGCGCCGTCGCGGATGCTGAGCGACTGATCCGGCACGAGCGAGGCCTCCGTGACGGTGTGCGCGACGCCCAGGCCGTGGCACACGGGGCACGCGCCCGCGGCGGTGTTGGGGGAGAAGGCATCGGAGTCGAGCCGGCCCTGGCCGGCCGGGTAGGCGCCGGCGCGGGAGAGGAGCATCCGCAGCGAGTTGGAGAGCGTGGTCACCGTGCCGACGGTCGACCGCGTGCTGGGCGCCCCGCGGCGCTGCTGGAGCGCGACGGCGGGCGGCAGCCCGGTGATGCTGTCGACGTGCGGGGTCTGCTCCTGCCGGATGAGGCGGCGCGCGTACGGCGCGACCGACTCGAAGAAGCGGCGCTGCGCCTCCGCGTACACCGTGCCGAAGGCGAGGGACGACTTGCCCGAGCCGGAGACGCCGGTGAACGCGACGATGCGGTCGCGCGGGATGTCGACGTCCACGTCGCGGAGCGTGTTCTCCGCCGCCCCGCGGACCCGGACGAAGCCGTCGGCGCGGTCGTCGGTAGCGGATGCGGGCGGGGTCGTTCCGGTGGGAGGCACCTGCTCGACCCTATGCGGGTCGGCGGACGTCGGCGCACCGGCCGGCAGCGGGGCGCGCTCGGGCGCCCGAGCGCGACCGGCCGCATCGCCCGACCGGCCGCCCGCGCGGGATCAGCCGAGCGCGCGCCGGGCCTCGAGGAGGGTGGGGAAGTCGCCCACGTCGCGTCCGAGGCGGTCGGTGACGTGGAAGCCGACGCCCCACCGCTCCTCGGACATGCCGGCGAACTCGTCGCCGCGTCGGGCGACCCAGAGGCCGGCGGCGACGGGGGACCAGCTGATGCCGGGCACGTCGGTCTGGCCGGGTGCGGTCTGTGTGAGAGCCATGGCTCCTCCTTCTCGCGGCTCGTCGTCGAGCCCGCGCTGTCGTCCGCGTCGGGGGTGCGCGCCGCGGATCGGGTGGATGTCGAATGTATGCGCACTAACGACTAGTGGGCATTGTTCCGAGCGGATCCGCAGGAAGGCCGTCCGCGGAGCGATCCCGGGCCGGGCAGCCCGGCCTCCACGACGCGACAGGGCCGCCCGCGACGTGCGTCGCGGGCGGCCCTGTCGTCGTGCGCGGGGATCACCCCCGGATGTACGTCTCCAGCTCCGGGATGCGGAGCTTCGCGAGGCACTTCTTCTCGATCTGGCGCACGCGCTCGCGGGTCACGCCCAGCTGCTGGCTCACGAACGCGAGCGAGCGCGGCTCGAAGCCGGCCAGGCCGAAGCGCATCCGCACGACCTCGGCGTCGCGCTCGGCGAGCCCGTCGATGAGGCGCGTGACGTGCGCGGCCATGAGCTGCTGCGTCACCACGTCGATGGGCTGCGTGACGTCCGCGTCCTCGATGAGGTCGGCCATCTCGGTGTCGCCGTCACCGCCGCTGCCGCCCACGAGGACCTGCAGCGACATGGGCTCCTGCGCGCGGTCCAGGAGGTAGCGCACCTTGGTGACGGGCGTGTCCGACTCGCGCGCGATCTCCTCCATGGAGGGGTCGCGGCCGAGCTCCACCGCGAGCTCGCGCTGCACGGCGTTGATGCGGTTGATGTGCTCCACGGTGTGCACGGGGATCCGGATGGTGCGGCTCGTGTCGGCCATGCCGCGGGTGATGGACTGCTTGATCCACCACGACGCGTAGGTCGAGAACTTGAACCCGGCCTGGTAGTCGAACTTCTCGACCGCCCGGACGAGGCCCATGTTGCCCTCCTGGATGAGGTCCAGGAACGGCAGGCCGCGGCCCGTGTAGCGCTTCGCGATGCTGACGACGAGGCGCAGGTTCGCGTTCACGAGGTGCTGCTTGGCGCGCATCCCGTCCTGGGCGAGCGTCTGGAACTCGCGCCGCTCGGCGGGCGTGAGGCCGTCGCGGGTGTCGAGCACCTCCTGGGCGAGCACGCCCACCTCGATGCGGCGCGCCACGGTCACCTCCTGCTCGGCGGTGAGCAGCGGCACGCGGCCGATCTGGCGGAGGTAGTCCTTGACGGCGTCGGTGCTGGCGCCGGGGGTGACGAGCGAGGGCTCGGGGAGGTCGCTGTCCGCGTACGGATCCACGGGGCCGACGGCCTCGATCCGGTCCAGCGCGGAGTCGGTGGTGGTGTCGGAGGCCGTCGGCCTGGTCGGTGTCATCGTCATGGTGCCCGTTCCTTCCGCGCCGTCCCGGACGGCATCGTCATGCGGGCCCCTGTCCGTAGACGGGGGTCGCGGCGGGGTCCCGTGTGCCACGGGGCTCTCGCCAGGAGGCCGTTCCCGACCTCGAGCACCTAACTTAGCGTGCGATTCCTTTGGGGCCCAAACGTTCGTATACGCATGTAACATCCGGTCGGCGCCGGTCACGCGAGACCGGCCCCCACCGGTGCCCACAATCGTATTGGGGACTAATGGTTAGCGCAGGGGGTTGCGCCGGATCCTCGGCGGTTGTACATCCACCCGACACCTACACTTGACGGGTGGTCGCCTCACGAATCCATCTCGTCCGTCACGGCGAGGTGCACAACCCGCACGGGGTCCTCTACGGACGCATCCCGGGATACGGCCTCTCCGACCTCGGCCACCGCATGGCCGACGCCGCGGCACGTGCCCTCGAGGAGAGCGGCGCACCCGTCAACCGCGTCATCGCGTCGCCCCTGCAGCGCGCGCAGGAGTCCGCCGCTCCCTGGGCCGAGCGCTTCGCCCTCGAGGTCGCCACGGACGAGCGGGTCATCGAGCCCACCAACCGCTTCGAGGGGTCCCGCTTCCCCTCGCCGGCGCGCATCGCGCGCTCGCCGCGCCTCTGGCCCCTCGTCGTCGACCCCGTGAAGCCCAGCTGGGGCGAGTCGTACCGCTCCATCGCGGCCCGCATGGCCGACGCGGTCAAGGCGGCGTACCGCTCCGTGCCGGACGGCGACGTCGTCATCGTCAGCCACCAGCTCCCCATCTGGATGGTGCACCTCTCCCTCGCGGGCGAGCGCCTCTTCCACGACCCGCGCCAGCGCCGCTGCGCGCTCTCGAGCATCACCACGGTCGAGCGCGTGGGCGACCGCTTCGTCGAGACCGGCTACCTCGACGCGGCCGCCGGCCTGACCGACCTCGCGGTCGACACGGGGGCCGTGTGATGCGGGGCGTCCGCCGCCCGCGCCGCCTCCTCGCCGTGGCCGCGACCGCCGCCCTCGCCGCCGTGGTCCTCGCCGGCTGCGCGGAGGATCCGCTCGCCGCCCAGTACCGCAGCGGCAACAACGAGCGCTACATCGCGGGCGACGGCACCTTCACCGAGGTCCCCCGCGCGGACCGCGCCGACCCGGTCGACTTCTCCGGCACGCTCTCGGACGGCACCGAGATCTCCTCGGACGACTACCGCGGCTCCGTCACGGTCGTCAACTTCTGGTACGCGGAGTGCCCGCCCTGCCGGCTCGAGGCGAAGGACCTGCAGGCCGCCAGCGAGGAGCACGCGCCGGACGGCGTGAGGTTCCTCGGCGTCAACACCCGCGACCAGGCGCCGAACGTCGACTCGTTCGACCGCACCTACGGCATCACCTACCCGTCCGTCCTCGACGTCGAGGACACGTCCATGCAGCTCGCCTTCGCCGGCACCATCGCGCCGAACGCCGTGCCCGCCACCATCGTGCTCGACCGCGAGGGCCGCGTCGCCTCCCGGGTGCTCGGCCAGATCGACCCGGGCGTCCTGCGCACCCTCGTGACCGACACGGTCGCGGAGGCGGCGGGTAGGTGGACCAGATCCAGGGGGCCCTCTCGGGCCAGCTCCTCGTCGCGGTGCCCCTCGCGCTGCTCGCGGGACTGGTCTCGTTCGCCTCCCCCTGCGTGCTCCCGCTCGTGCCCGGCTACCTCGGCTACATCGGCGGCATGGCCGAGGCGAAGGGCGGATCCGCGACGCGGCGCCGCCTGCTGATCGGCACGGCGCTGTTCGTGCTCGGCTTCTCCGCCGTCTTCGTCGTCACGACGCTCGTCTCCGCGACGGCCGGGTTCTGGCTGATGCGCTGGCAGGACCTCATCACGCGGATCCTCGGCGTCGTCCTCATCGTCATGGGGCTCGTCTTCACGGGGCGGCTCGGCTTCCTGCAGCGCGAGGTCAAGGCCTCGTGGCGCCCGGCGACGGGCCTCGCGGGCGCGCCGCTGCTCGGCGTCGTGTTCGGCATCGGCTGGGCGCCCTGCATCGGCCCGACCCTCGCGGTCGTCATCTCCATGAGCCTCACCTCCGCCGACGCGGGCCGCGGCGTCCTCCTCGGCGTCGCCTACTGCATCGGCCTCGGCGTGCCGTTCCTGCTCGTGGCCCTCGGCCTCGGCTGGATGACGCGCACCGTCGGGTTCCTCCGCCGCCACATCCGCACCGTCAACCTCGTCGGGGGCGCCGTGCTCGTCCTCATCGGCCTGCTCATGGTCTCGGGCCTCTGGTCGGCGTGGATGCTCCAGCTCCAGGGGGTGATCGCCCAGTATGTCCCGGCCATCTGACCACGTCGACTCCCCGCGGCCCGCGCCGCGCGAGGGGGCGCCCATCGCGCAGCCGAAGCTCGGGTTCCTGGGCACGCTGCGCTGGTTCTGGCGGCAGCTCACGAGCATGCGCACCGCGCTGTTCCTGCTCCTGCTCCTCGCCTTCGCCGCGATCCCCGGATCCCTGGTGCCGCAGCGCAGCTCCGACCCGAACGGCGTCACGCAGTTCCGGGTCGACAACCCCGACCTGTACCCGGTGCTCGACGGGCTGCAGGTGTTCGACACCTACAGCTCGGTCTGGTTCTCGTCCATCTACCTGCTGCTGTTCATCAGCCTCATCGGCTGCGTCGTGCCCCGCGCCAAGCACCACCTCGACGCGCTCCGCCAGGCGCCGCCGAAGACGCCCGCGCGCCTCTCGCGCCTCGCCGGGTACACGACGCGCACGACCACCGCGGATCCCGTCGACGCCATCCGCCAGGCCCGCGCGCTCTTGAAGCGCCAGCGGTACCGCACGGTCCTCGTCGACGACGCGTCGGCCGAGGGAGGCGTCCTGTCCGTCTCCGCGGAGCGCGGGTACCTGCGCGAGACCGGCAACCTCGTGTTCCACTCGGCCCTCGTCGGCATCCTCGTCACGGTCGGCGTCGGCGGCGGCTTCGGCTACTCCGGCCAGAAGGTCCTCGTGGAGGGCCAGTCGTTCGTCAACACGCTCTCCACCTTCGACTCCTTCAACCCGGGCCGGTTCTTCGACGACTCGGCGCTCACGCCGTACCGCGTGAAGCTCGACGCGCTGCACGTGGAGTACGAGCAGGAGAACCCCAACGCGATCGGCCAGCCGCTCGACTTCACGGCCGACGTGACCGCCGACGTGCCGGGCGGGTCGTCCCAGGAGCGCGAGGTCAAGGTCAACGAGCCGCTCGCCATCGGCGGCACCGACATGTACCTGCTCGGCAACGGGTACGCGCCTCGCGTGACCGTGCGGGATCCCCAGGGCACGGTCGTCTACAGCGCTGACGTCCCCTTCCTCCCGCAGGACGCGAAGCTCACCTCGCTGGGCGTCGTGAAGGTGCCGGACGGCCTGCGCGAGCAGGTCGGGATGCTCGGCTTCTTCTACCCGACCCAGGGGGCGGAGAAGGCCCCGTTCTTCTCCTCCTACCCCGACCTCGACAACCCGCTTTTGACGCTCAACGTCTACACGGGCGACCTCGGGATCGACGGCGGCGTGCCCACCTCCGTCTACACGCTCGCCACGGGCGACCTCACGCAGCTCACCGGCGGCAAGACCGGCGTCGCGTCCATCGAGCTGGCGCCGGGCCAGACGGCCGACCTGCCGGACGGGCTCGGCAGCGTCAGCCTCGACTCGGTGCCGCGCTTCGTCTCCTTCGACGTGCACCACGACCCGACGCAGGGCTGGGTGCTGCTGTTCGCGATCCTCGTGCTCGGCGGCCTGCTCACCTCGCTCTTCGTCCCGCGCCGGCGCGTGTGGGTGAAGGCGGTGCCGCAGGCCGACGGGTCCACCACCCTCGAGTACGCGGGCCTCGCGCGCGGCGAGGACCCCACGCTGGAGGCCGCGGTCGCGGCCCTGGCCGAGCGGCACGTGACCGGCCTCGAGCCGGGCCGGGTGTCAGGAGCGGAAGCTAGGCTCTCATCGTGAACACGGCCATGCTCGACGACGTCTCCCTCATCGCGCTCCTCGTCGCGATGGGGCTCTACGCGGCCGCGTTCATCGCGTTCGCCCTCGACCTGGCGCGGCGCTCGGCGCTCGTCGCCGACGCGGCCACCGCCGCCGCGCGCCAGCCCTCCGCCGTCGGCGCCACCGCCGCCCGCCGCGGCGGCACCGCCACGCTGGAGCGCGGACCCGCGCCGCGCGGCCGCGACGCCGCCGACGGCGCGGGGTCCGGGCCGGACGCGCCCGTCGCGCCGGGTCGCTCCGTCAGCCTCAACGTCGCCATGGTCCTCCTCGGCGTCGGCTTCGTCGCGCACGCGGTCGCGACGGTGCTCCGCGGCCTCGCCGCCTCCCGCGTGCCGTGGGCCAACATGTACGAGTTCGCCATGACGGGCACGCTGCTCATCCTCAGCGTCTACCTCATCGTGCTCACGCGCCGCGACCTGCGGTTCCTCGGCACCTTCGTGACGGGCCTCGTCCTCATCCTCCTCGGCGTGGCCGTGGTCCAGTATCGGGTCGAGGTGGCGCCGCTGCCGCCGTCGCTCCAGTCGTACTGGCTCGTCATCCACGTCTTCGTGGCCGCGCTCGGCACGGGCTTCTTCGCCCTCGCGTTCGCGCTGTCCGGCGTGCAGCTGCTGCAGTTCCGGCGCGAGTCGCTCGCGGCCGACGCCCGCGCCGCCAAGATGCGCTTCCTCGCCACGCTGCCGGACTCCGTCACCCTCGAGTCCATGGCCTACCGCCTCAACATCGTGGGCTTCATCTTCTGGACCTTCACGCTCATGGCCGGCGCCATCTGGGCCGAGCGCGCCTGGGGCCGCTACTGGGGCTGGGACACCAAGGAGGTCTGGACCTTCATCATCTGGGTCCTCTACGCCGGCTACATCCACGCGCGGGCCACGCGCGGCTGGCGCGGGTCGCGCTCCGCATGGCTGGCCATCATCGGCTTCTCCGCCGTCATGTTCAACTTCGGCGTCGTGAACGTGTTCTTCAAGGGCCTGCACACCTACAGCGGCCTGTAGGCGGCCGGCGCGTCAGTCGCGCGCGGCCAGCACGGCGTGCGTGCGGCGGATCCGCTCCGTCCACCACGCCCGGCGCTCGGCGTCCACGGCGTGCGCGTCGAGGAGCCGCGCCTCCGGCGCCACGCGGCGCACGGGTATCCGGCCGTCGACCGGCACGAGCGGCTCCCCCGTCACGTCCTCGACGAAGAGCGAGACCGTGCCGAGGCCGCAGTCGTGGGGCAGCTCCGGGATCGCCGCCGCGAGGTGCGCGGCCATGGAGATGCCCACGCTCGTGTCGAGCGCGCTGGAGACGACCACGGGGAGGCCCGCCTCCCGCGTGATGCCGAGCGCGCGGTGGATGCCGCCGAGCGGCTGGGCCTTGATCACGAGCAGGTCGGCCGCGCCCGCCCGTGCCACCCGCAGCGGGTCCTCGGCCTTCCGCACGCTCTCGTCGGCGGCGACGGGCACGCCGAGGTGGCGGATCCGGCCGCGCAGCTCGGCCATCTCCTCCACCGACGCGCAGGGCTGCTCCACGTACTCGAGGTCGTGCTGCGCCAGGGCGTGGATCGCGTGCTCGGCCTCGTCGACCGTCCACGCGGCGTTCGCGTCGATGCGCACGCGGCCCTCCGGTCCCAGCAGGCGCCGCACCTCGGCGACCCGCGCCACGTCGTCGGCCAGCACCGTCCCGCGCTCCGCGACCTTCACCTTCGCGGTGCGGCAGCCGGGGAACCGCGCCAGCACCCCGGCCACGCGCGCGGCCCCCACCGCGGGGATGGTCGCGTTGACGAGCACGTGGTCGCGGAGCGGGGCGGGAGGCGCCGTCCACCCGAAGTCGATCGCGGCCTCGAGCCACGCGGCGGACTCGGCGTCGTCGTACTCGACGAACGGCGAGAACTCCGTCCAGCCGAGCGGGCCCTCCAGGAGCGCAGCCTCGCGCACGTCGAGGCCGCGGAAGCGCGTGCGGAGGGGGAGTGCGACGAAGCGGACGGTGGCGAGCAGGTCGTCGATCGGAGGCAGCATGGGACCAGCCTCGCACCCCGCGCCGGTCCTGCACCCGGGACCGGTGTGGCACCCGGCGCGTGTCCCGCACCCGGCGAATAGGCTGGGCGCATGGTGAAGCAGGTCTCCGACATCCACGATCCCACCCGCTGGCGCGACGTCCCCCTGGCGGAGGGCTTCACCGACATCACGTACCACCACGACGTCGCGGGCCGGGTGGCGCGCATCGCCTTCGACCGCCCCGAGGTGCGCAACGCCTTCCGGCCGCGCACCGTCGACGAGCTCTACCAGGCGCTCGACGACGCCCGCCAGGACCCCCGCATCGGCGTGGTGCTGCTCACCGGCAACGGCCCGAGCCCGAAGGACGGCGGCTGGGCGTTCTGCAGCGGCGGCGACCAGCGCATCCGCGGGCGCGACGGGTACCGGTACGCCGAGGGCGAGACCGCCGAGGGCGTCGACCCGACGCGCGCGGGTCGCCTGCACATCCTCGAGGTGCAGCGCCTCATCCGCTTCATGCCGAAGGTCGTCATCGCCGTGGTCCCCGGCTGGGCGGCCGGCGGCGGCCACTCGCTGCACGTCGTCTGCGACCTCACCCTCGCCTCCGCCGAGCACGCCCGCTTCAAGCAGACCGACGCCGACGTGGGCTCGTTCGACGGCGGCTACGGGTCCGCCTACTTCGCCCGCCAGGTCGGCCAGAAGGCCGCGCGCGAGGTCTTCTTCCTCGCCGAGGAGCACAGCGCCCAGCGGATGCTCGAGATGGGCGCCGTCAACCGGGTGGTGCCGCATGCCGAGCTCGAGTCCACGGCGCTCGAGTGGGCCGAGACCATCCTCGGGAAGTCGCCCACCGCGATCCGCATGCTGAAGTACGCGTTCAACGCGGTCGACGACGGCATGGTCGGCCAGCAGGTGTTCGCGGGCGAGGCCACGCGCCTCGCCTACGGCACCGACGAGGCCGTCGAGGGCCGCGACTCCTTCCTCGAGAAGCGGGCGCCCGACTGGTCGCCGTTCCCGTGGCAGTTCTGATCCGACGGGTCCTCCACCCGTGAGGCGGCTGGAGCGGCTGACCGCGCACGGCGCCGACGTCGTGCCGCTCCTCCGCGCGGCGCTGGCGGGCGACGGCCCCGCCCTCCTCGCGCGGCCGGTCGACGCGCCCGACGCCGGCGATGTGCCGGCGCCCGCGGAGGTCGAGCGCCGCGTCGCGCTCGTCGTGGAGACGTCGGGCACGACGCGGCGGCCCAAGCGCGTCGCGCTGTCCTCCGACGCCCTCCTCGCGAGCGCCGCTGCGTCGCAGGCCGCGCTCGGGGCGCCCGGTCAGTGGATCCTCGCCCTGCCGACCCACTACATCGCCGGCCTCCAGGTGCTCGTGCGCTCCATCGCGGCGGGCACCGCACCGGCGGTCCTCGCTCCCGGGCGCTTCGACCCGCGGGCGTTCGCGGACCTCGCCGCGTCCCTCGACGCCCGGGTCGCCCGGTACACGTCGCTCGTACCGACGCAGCTGCACCGCCTCGTCGAGGCGGCGGAGGGCGGGCCCGGAGGCGAGGCGGCGCGCGTCCGCGACGCCGTCCGGCGCATCGACGCGATCCTCGTGGGCGGCCAGGCCACGCCGCCGCACCTGGCGGACCGCGCCGCGGCGCTCGGATGGCGCGTGGTCCGCACATACGGATCCAGCGAGACCGCCGGGGGGTGCGTCTACGACGGCGTCCCGGTCGCCACCGCGGAGGTCGCCGTCGTCGACGGCCAGGTGGAGCTGGCGGGGCCCATGCTCGCGGAGGGGTACCTGGGGGACCCCGGCGCGACCGATGCCGCGTTCGGCGAGCACGACGGCCGGCGCTGGTACCGCACGGGCGACGGCGGCGAGCTGGTGGACGGCGTCCTCCGCATCACGGGCCGACTCGACGACGTGGTCATCTCGGGCGGCGAGAAGCTCCGGCTCGCGGCCGTGGAGGAGGCCGTGCGGTCGCTCGCCGGCGTCGAGCCGCGCCTGGGCGAGGCCGTCGCGGTGCCCGGCGAGCACGCCGGGTGGGGGCAGCGGCCCGTGGTGTTCGTGCCGGGCGCGGTGGATCCGGCCCTGGCGGAGCGGGTCCGGGCCGACCTCGCCGCGCGCCTGGGTCGCGTGGCGGGATCCACGCTCGTCCGCGGAGTCGACCCGCTGCCCACCCTGCCGTCGGGGAAGCCCGACCGCCGCGCGCTGCGGGTCCTGGCGGACGGCGACGCGGGCGCCTGACCCGCCGTCGGCGCGGGCGCCCCACCCAGATGCCCGCCCCACCCGGAGGCCCGCCCGGACCCGGAGGCCGCCCGGACCCGGACGCCCGCCCGGACATGACGAGGGGCCGGATGCACCGCATCCGGCCCCTCGCCCCTCAGGAGGGACGTCCCTCGAGGAGGTCCTACTTCTTGAAGACGTCCTTCACGTTCTCGCCGGCCTGCTTGGCGCTGGCTCCGGCCTGCTTCGCTTCGCCCTCGGCGACCTTGCTGTCGTCGCCGGTCAGCTTCCCGAAGGCCTCCTCGGCCTTCCCCGCGAGCTTCTCGCCGGTGTTCTGGGCCTTGTCGTCTGCACTCATGCATCGCTCCTTCGTTCGGTGGATCGGACGTCTCCGACGCTACGCCCGCCCGCGGCCGCCGTCACCCGGCTCCCACCGGACGCACGGGTGGCGGCCCCAGGGCCCCGCCCCGCGGCACGGCCCGTGGGAGGATGGGGTCATGGCCACCCGCACCCCCGATGCCCGCGCGAAGGGCCTCCTGTCCTGGCTGATCCTCGCGGTGGCTGTCGTCATGGCCGCGTTCACCGTCGCGATCCTCGTCGCCGCCGTGCAGGTCGACGGCGTCCGCCAGGTCAGCGGCGCGCTCGCCGCCGGCGGCCTGGCGACCCTCGTCGCGGTGGTGGCCTTCGTCGACCAGCGCCGCAAGGTGCGGGCGACCCGGACGGCCGAGCTGTCCGCCGCGACCGGCGCCTCCGACTCGTCCGGCGCGTCCGGCGCGTCCGGCGCGTCCGGCGCGTCCGGCGCGTCCGGCGCGGACGCGCCGGCGGGGGATGCCGCGACCGGGACGACGGACGCCGTCAGTCGATGAGCCGGAGCGCCACGAGGCGCTCCAGGGCCTCCTGCCCCGCGGGCGGGCATCGGTGCGCGTCCGCGGATCCGACGAGCTCCACCTCGGCCACCTCGCCCGACGCCACGGGCTCCTGCCGGGTGCCCTCCCGCGCCTCCGCGCGGTAGACCGTCATGCTGACGAGGCGACCGGCGTGCGCGCCGTGCGCGTCGGCGAGCACCGTGAACAGGTCCTCGATGGTGGCGGGGTCGATGTCGAGCCCGACCTCCTCGGCCGCCTCGCGCACGAGCGCCTGCCGGGCGCCCTCGCCGGGCTCGATCTTCCCTCCCGGGAGGTAGAGCACGTCCTGTCCCTCGACGCGCACCATGAGCACCCGCCGGTCGCGCACGAGGGCAAGCGCGGCCACGCGCAGGGGGCGCTGGTCGGGGGAGCGGCGGGCGGTGGCCCGGTGACCGGGACCGAGGGCGTCGCTGTCGTCGAGGTCGTCATCGTCGTCGTCGTCGATGACGGGGACGACGACGCGTCGGGCGGGGTCGGGCGTCGTGGTCACGCGGTCCTCCTACGGTCCGTCGAGGCTCGTGCGAGCCGCCCACTCCACGTCGAGCAGGGCCACGACCACGGTATCGGCCCATGCGCCGCGCTCCCACCTGTCGTGGACCAGGAGCGCCTCCCGCCGCATGCCGAGGCGGGCGGCGAGGGCCAGGGCGGTCGTGTCCGCGGCGTCGAC
This sequence comes from Clavibacter michiganensis, assembly GCA_002150995.1. Lineage (GTDB taxonomy): Bacteria > Actinomycetota > Actinomycetes > Actinomycetales > Microbacteriaceae > Clavibacter > Clavibacter michiganensis_K. The sequence continues at coordinate 536,015 of MDHJ01000001.1, forward strand.
GCGGCAGGCGACGCGGTGCACGCCCGCCTCGGCGAATGCGAGCTCGAGGATCCGACCGGCGACCTCCGTCGCGAGGCCCGCCCCGCGCGCGTCGCCGTGGAGGACCACGCCGAGCTCGGCCTGCCGGGCTCCGGGATCGCGCAGCAGGAGGTGCACCTCGCCGACGACGCGCGCCGGGCGGGGACCCTGGGCGGGCAGCTCGATCGCGAGCGCCAGCCGGTCGCCGACCGCCGCGAGGCGGGTCCAGCGCAGTCGCTCGGCGAGCATGCGCGCGGGGTCGGCGGCGGATCCGGCCAGGTGCGGACGCGCGCCCGGGGCTGCGGCGTAGGCGTCGAGGGCGACGACGTCGTCCGGGGTGAACGGCCGCAGCAGGAGCCGCGACGTGCGGACGGGGCCGCGCACCTCGACCGGGTCGAGCGCGGGGAGGTCGCCGTCCACCGGGGGCTCCGGGTCAGGTGGCGGGCGGCGTCGCCGCCCACTCGTCGGCCAGCACGGCGTAGTAGAGGCTGTCGACCCACTCGCCCTTCACGAGGTGCTCCTCGCGGAAGCACCCCTCGCGGCGCATGCCGAGGCGCTCGGCCATGCGCGCCGACGAGGCGTTGCGGGCGTCGAGCTGCGCCACGACGCGGTGCGCCCCGGCGCGCTGGAAGGCGAGGTCGAGCACGGCCCGGCTCGCCTCGGTGGCGTAGCCGCGGCCGCCGAAGTCCGGGTTCATGACCCAGCCGGCCTCGACCTGCCGGGACGCGGCGTTGCGGAGGAGGAGCGACACGTCGCCGATGACGCGGCCGGACGCGGCGCGGGGGTTGAGGCTCGGCTCGTCGGGCAGCTCGACGGCGAGCCCGAGGAAGTCGTGGCTCTGCTCGAGCCGGGTCCGCCGGCGCCGCTGGGCGAGGTGCCGACGCGAGGCCTCGCGGTCGCGGAGCGGCCAGAACATGTACTCGACCACGTCGGGGCGACGCTGGATGTCGGCGTAGTCGTCGAGGTCGTCGGCCGTGTAGGGCCGGATCACCAGGCGCTCGGTGCGCACGGGGGCGGTCATCCTGAGCGGCACGTCGAGGCGCGGACCGCGGAGGACGCGGGGCCTCACGATGCGGAGCCGGCCTCGGCCGTGCGCGGGAGCGCCACGGCGACGGGGGAGGAGACGGCGGCGGGCATCTCCACGTCGAGGCCGAACAGGGCCTGCACGGCGTCGACCACGCGGGCGCCCTCGCCCTGGCGCGCGAGCTCGCGGGCGCGGACGGAGGGCTGGTGCACGAGCACGCTCACGAGGTGGCGCAGGGCCCTCTCGGTCGCCTCCGACGCGTCGCCCCGGCGCCGGACGCGCTCGAGCTCGCCCTCGAGCACGTCGAAGATGTGGGTGCGGAGGGCGACCACGGCCGGGGCCACCTCGTCCTCGGCGCTCGCGGCGCGGAACTCGGCCGCCGCGGTGCTGACGATCTCGCGCGCGTCGTCCGTGGCGGTGAGGTCGCGGAGCGGGGCGTGGAGGCTGATGGTCTCGAGGTCGAGGAGCTCGACGCCTGCGACGGTGACGACGTCGGGGTCGACGTTGCGGGGGAGCCCGAGGTCGATGACCAGGCGGTGGCGGCCGTCCCCGGAGACGGCGGCGGCGGCCTGCATGTGGTGCGCGGCGAGCACGGCGGTGGGCGCGGTGCTGCAGGTGACGACCACGTCGGATGCGGCGAGGGCGCGGAGGAGGTCCCGGCCCTCGACCGCGGGGATCCCGTGGGGCCCGGCGAACTTCCGGGCGCGGCCGGACGGCGAGTAGACGTGCACGTCGTGCACGCCGCGGTCGCGCAGGGCCGCGAGGCTCGCCCCCGCGTAGGCGCCCGTGCCGACGAGCAGGACGCGGGTCGCGGACCAGTCCGCGATGCGGCTCTCGGCGAGGTCGAGCGCGAGGCGCACCATGGAGCGCCCGGCGCTCTGCAGGCCCGTGCGGGTCTTGACCCCGCGGGAGGTGTTGGACGCGGTCTGGAAGAGGCGCTCGAGGCCCGTGCTCGTGGTGCCGCCGCTGCGGGCGCCCTCGAGGGCCCGGCGGACCTGCCCGGCGATCTCGCCCTCGCCGACGACGACGGACTCGAGTCCGGAGGAGACCGCGAACAGGTGCTCGGCCACGGCGTCGCCGCACTTGACGTCGACGCTGCCGCGGACGTCGTCGCGCGCGATCCCGGTGGCGCCGCTGACGACGTCGACCGTGGCCTCGACGGCCAGGGCGCGGGCGGCGGTGAGGGGCTCCTCGACGTCGAGGTACGCCTCGAAGCGGTTGCAGGTGGCGAGGACCACGGCCCCCGCGATGAAGTCGTTGCGCTCCATGAGCGTGCCGGCGACGGAGGGTGCGGCCACGGACAGCTTCTCGAGGACCTCGAAGCTGGCGTTGTGATGACTCGCCGTCAGACATATGAGCACACCCCATGGTAAACCTCCCCGCCGTGTGGTCGCGGCCGGTGAGGGTGCCCTGCCCTGCCTCCCGGCCGAGCGGCCGCGCAGGCGGGGGATGCGATGATCTTCCCCGTGATCACGCCCACCGCCCCCTCCTCGTCGCCCGCGTCCGCCGCCGTCCCGCTCCCCGCGGAGCACCCGCTCAACACCCGCACCGCGTCGTCGCTGCTCGTCGAGGCGTACCGCGGCCACCGCGGAGAGCGCGCGCCCGTGTGGTTCATGCGCCAGGCCGGCCGGTCGCTGCCCGAGTACCGGGAGCTGCGCGTCGGCACCCGCATGCTCGACGCGTGCCTGGACCCGGAGATGGCGAGCGAGATCACGCTGCAGCCGGTGCGCCGCCACCACGTCGACGCGGGCATCTTCTTCAGCGACATCGTCATCCCCCTGAAGCTCGCGGGCGTCGGGGTCGACATCGTCGCGGGGCGCGGGCCGGTGCTCGAGCACCCCGTCCGCACCGCGGCCGACGTCGCCGCCCTCCCGTCGCTCGACCCGGCCGCCCTGGAGCCGATCCGCCAGGCGGTGGCCCGCACCGTGGCCGAGCTCGGCGACACCCCGCTCATCGGCTTCGCCGGCGCGCCGTTCACGCTCGCCGCGTACCTGGTGGAGGGCGGGCCGAGCAAGGACCACATCGCGGCCCGCGGCCTCATGCACGCGGATCCCGACGCCTGGGACGCCCTCATGCGCTGGTGCGCCCGGATCACCGGCGTCTTCCTGCACGCGCAGGTCATGGCGGGCGCGTCCGCGGCGCAGCTCTTCGACTCCTGGGCCGGCGGCCTGTCGCTCGCCGACTACACCGAGCGCGTCGCCCCCGCGTCGGCCCTCGCGCTCGACCACGTGCGCACCGTCACGGCGGCGGACGGCCGCACGGTGCCGCTCGTGCACTTCGGGGTGGGCACGGGCGAGCTCCTCGGCGCCATGCACGACGTGGGCGTCGACGCGGTCGGCGTCGACTGGCGCATCCCGCTCGACGAGGCGTCCCGCCGGCTCGGCGGGTCCGTGCCCGTGCAGGGGAACGTCGACCCGGCGCTGCTCGCGGCGCCGTGGCCGATCCTCGAGGCGCACGTCCGCGACGTGCTGGAGCGCGGGAAGGCGGCCCCGGCGCACATCCTGAACCTCGGCCACGGCGTCCCGCCCGAGACCGACCCGACCGTGCTCACGCGCATCGTGGACCTCGTCCGTGAGTAGCGATCCGCGACAGGAGGCGGGAGAGGTCGACCCGACCGACGTCGTCGTCATCGGCGGCGGGGTGGGCGGTCTCGTCGCCGCGCGCGCCTGCGCGCTGGCCGGCCGCCGCGTGATCCTCGTCGAGGCCTCGCCCGCGCTGGGCGGCACCGTCGGATCCCACATGGTCGACGGCCTGCCACTCGACAGCGGCGCGGAGAGCTTCGCCACCCGCCGCGGCACGGTCGCCGCGTTCCTCGCCGAGCTCGGCCTCGCCGACCGCATCGTGCAGCCGAACCCGGACGGGGCCTGGGTCCAGCTGGCCGAGCGCGCCATCCAGCTGCCGCGCACGGGACTCCTCGGGATCCCCGCGCACCCGTTCGACCCCACGATCGCCACCGCCGTCGGCCGCGCGGGCGTCGTCCGCGCGAAGGCCGACCTGCTCCTCCCCGCCGCGGTCGGGGCGCGGGAGCGCACGCTCGGCGGCCTGGTGCGGGCCCGCATGGGCGACCGGGTCGTCGACCGGCTCGTCGCCCCCATCGTCTCGGGCGTGCACAGCGCCCACCCCGACGAGGTCGACGCCGACGCGGTCGCCCCCGGCCTCCGCCAGGGCCTCGCCGAGCAGGGCTCGCTCGGGCGCGCGGTCGCGTCCATGCGCGCCGCCTCGCCCGCCGGATCCGCCGTGAGCGGCATCGTGGGCGGGGTGCACCTGCTGGTCGACGCGCTCGTCGCCGACCTCGAGCGCCTCGGCGTCGACGTCCGCACGTCGCTCGCCGTCTCGTCCGTGCACCGGCACCGCTCGCACGAGGGCGCGGCCGCGCACGACGACTGGCACGTCGACCTCGCGGACGGCCGCGGCATCGACGCCGCCGGCGTGGTGCTCGCGATCCCCGCCCCGGCCCTCGTCCGGCTGTTCTCGGGCCTCGCGCCGCGCGCCGTCACCGAGGGCTGGCCCGCGCCGTCCTCCGTGGAGCTCGTCACCCTGGTCGTGCGCGCGCCCGAGCTCGACGCGGCGCCGCGCGGCACCGGCGTGCTGGTCGCGGCCGACGCGCCGGGGATCCGGGCCAAGGCCCTCACGCACGCCACCGCCAAGTGGCCGTGGCTGCGCGAGCTCGCGGGCGACCGGCACGTCCTCCGCCTCTCCTACGGGCGCGCGGGCGGCGACGACGACACGGCGGGCATCCGGGACGACGAGCTGACCGCGATCGCCGTGCGCGACGCGTCCGCGCTCCTCGGCGCCCCGCTCGCGGGCCGCGTCACCGGATCCGCCCGCGTGCGCTGGACCAACGCCCTCCCGTTCGCCGCCTCCGGGCACCGCGAGCGCGTGCAGGCGGTGCGCGACGAGGCCGCCGAGCACCCGGGGCTCGAGATCACCGGATCGGCCGTCGCGGGCACCGGCCTCGCGTCGGTGGTGGCCGACGCCCAGGCCGCCGCCGCCCGCGTCCTCGCCCGCTGACGCGCCCTGCGCACGGCCCCTGGCCGGGCAGCGCCCGCGCCGCCCGGCCCGACCACGTGGGTGCGCCGGAGGGATACGCTGAACGGGCGTGTGCTGCACGTGCCCCCTCAACGATCGGAGATCTCCCATGAAAGGCAAGCTTCTCTTCGTCGCCGGAGCCGGTGTCGGTTATGTGCTCGGCGCCCGCGCCGGCCGCAAGCGCTACGAGCAGATCCGCACGAACGCCAAGAAGGTCTGGGACGACCCGAAGGTCCAGCGCCAGGTCGACAACGCGGCCGGCTTCGTGAAGGACCACACCCCCGACGTCGCGCACGCGGTCGTCGGCGGCGCCAAGAAGGTCGTCGGCACCGTCACGGGCGGCAAGAAGGACGCCGCGAACGGCTCCACGCCGTCGAGCGCCTCCACCTCGCAGTACCCGACCATGGACCCCGCATCGCCCGAGCCGAACGGCTCCGGCACCACCCGCTGACCCGCCCGCCCATCCCCAGGAGGGAAACCCGCATGACGGATCAGGATCTCAATCCGAAGAGCAAGCGCTCGCTCGTCCGGCTCGTCGCCGACCTGCCGACGCTCATCGTCCAGCTGATCAAGGACGAGATCGAGTCGTTCAAGAACGAGCTCGTCTCCAAGCTCAAGCACGCGGGGATCGGTGCCGGCTTCCTCGTCGTGGCGCTGTTCTTCGCGTTCATCGCGTTCCTGGTGCTCGTCGCCGCCGCGATCCTCGGCCTGTCCGAGGCGTTCTCGCCGTGGCTGTCCGCGCTCATCGTCGCGGGCGTGTTCCTCCTGATCACGGCGGTGCTGGCGCTGCTCGGCATCCGCTGGATCAAGAAGGGCGTCCCGCCGACGCCCGAGGAGACCGTCGACAGCCTCAAGGAGGACGTCGACGCGGTGAAGGGGACGGGCAAGTATGACCACTGACCGCCCCCGCCCCACGGGACCCCGGTCCCGCACCGAGCTGAAGCTCGACATCCAGCACACGCGCGAGGAGATCTCCGCCACGCTCGACGCCCTCGAGGGGAAGCTGAACGTCCGCCGTCGTGCCCGGGACGGCATCGCCGACCTCCGCCGCCGCATCCGCCGCACGGCCGACGAGGACCCGCTGCTCCTCGTCGCCGTGGGCGTCGGCGCGGTGGTCGTCGTCGGCGGCGTGGTCTGGGCCGTGGCCCGCGCCGCGCGCCGCTGACCCGCCGCGCGAGGCGCTCGTCGTGACCGAGGGGGAGCCCCGGCGCCCGCGACGCCGTACGGCGCCGGAGCCCGGCGACCTCGGGGCGCACCCGCTGCTGCTCCCGGGCGCCGTCGGGCTCGCCGGCTCGCTGGTCCTCCTCCTCGCGTCCTTCGTGGTGGGTCACACGCCCGCCGAGTCGGGGCTCAGCCGGATGCCGGTCATCGGCGCGCTCCGCGTCTCCGCCCTCGCGACGGGCATCGGATCCGTCGCGGTGGTCGTCGGCGGCGTCATGCTCACCGCCGGCTGGCTGCTGCTCGGGGCGCTGCTCCCGCGCCTCGGCGCCGCGGGCCTCCGGGCCACGCTGCGCCTCGCGGTGCTCTGGTCCGTCCCTCTGCTGCCGAGCGCTCCGCTGTTCAGCCGCGACGTCTACTCCTACATCGCGCAGGGCCGCGTGCTCGGCGCGGGGCTCTCCCCGTACGAGCACGGCCCCGCGGTGCTCGACGACTGGCGGAGCACGGGCGTCGACCCGCTGTGGGCCCACAACCCCGCGCCCTACGGCCCGCTCTTCCTCGCCGTCGAGCGCGTCATCGGCGGGATCGACGAGGCGCTGGGCGTCGAGGTCGCGGTGCTCGCCGCGCGCGGGGTCGCCGTCCTCGGCGTCGTCCTCATGGTCGCGTGCGGCCTGCGCATCGCGCGGCGACGCCGCATCGACCCTGTCCGGACGGTGTGGTTCCTCGCCGCGAGCCCGCTCGTCGCCTTCAACTTCGTGATGGCCGCCCACAACGACGCCCTCATGCTGGGCCTCCTCGTCGCGGGACTCCTGGCGGCCATCGACTCGCGGCCGGTGCTCGGCGTCCTCCTGGTGACGGGCGCCGTGGCGGTGAAGCCCATCGCGCTGCTCGCGCTGCCGATCATCGCCATCGTCCACGCCGAGATGCGCGCGCGCCGCGTCGACGACCGGGCGCCGGCCGGCGTCGCCGTCGACGGATCGGTGGGCGCGGTGCCGGGCCTCCGCCCGCCCACGCGCGATCCGCGCGTCTGGGCCGCCTGGATCGCCTCCGCGGTCGCGACGATGGGCCTCCTCGCGCTCGCCGGCGAGCTGCTCGGCGTCGGGCTCGGCTGGATCTCCGCCCTGTCCAGCCCCGTCTCCGTGGTCTCCTGGTTCATGCCGTTCGGCATCGCCGCGGGTGCCGTCGGCCCGCTCGTCGAGGCCCTCGGCGGCCCCGGGGGCGCCGTCGAGGGCGGCATCAAGACCGCGGGCATCCTGCTCGGGTTCGCGGGCGCGGCCTGGTGCATCCTCACGACCCGCACCCTCTCCGGCGAGGCCCGCCTCGCGCTGGCCTTCGCGTGCGTGGTCGCGATGTCGCCCGTGGTGTACCCCTGGTACGGCCTGTGGGTGCTCGTCATCCTCGCCGTGGTCGGCATCGCCGACGGCGCGGCCATGTCGCTCGCGGTGTCCGCGACGGTCTTCCTCGTCGGCGTCAACCTGCTGGAGCCCATGGCCGTCGTGCACTCCGTGGGGTCGGGATGGCCGCGGGTGCTGGTGGTCGTCGTGACGGTCGTGGGCGTCCTCGGGGTCCTCGCGCCCGGGCTGCAGGGGCTCGCGGGGACGGATCCGTTCCGGGCCCTGCGCGCGCCGCGCCACCAGTTCTCCGCCGCGCGGCAGCCCCCGGCCTGACGCGCGCGGCCGCGCCTGGCCCGACGCACGCGGCCGCGCGCGGGAATGCGCGCGCCCGCCCGGGACGTTCCCCCGGGACACCACCGACGGGAGCGCGACCATGGACACCGACCTCGACTGGCACGACCTCATCCGCCGCGCGCACAGCGGCTTCGCCGACCGGCTCGGCGCGGTCACCGACTGGACGGCCCCGACCCCCGACGTCGAGTGGGACGTCCGCGAGCTCGTGTCCCACGTCATCGAGGAGCAGCAGTGGGTGCCGCTCCTCCTCGCCGGCCACACCGCCGAGACGGGGCAGGCGCTCATCCGCGAGCTCGACGACGACCTGGTGGCCGAGTGGGGCCGCTACTCCAGGGAGGCCCTGGCCGCGTGGCAGGGCGTCGACCCGGAGCGCCCCGTGGTGCTCTCCACCGACCGCGTGCCGGCGCGGGAGTACCTGCGCGAGCAGCTGTCGGACGTCGTCATCCACGGCTGGGACCTCGCGCGGGCGACGGGCGCGGACGAGCGCATCGACGACGAGCTCGTGCGCGCCACATGGACCGTGTTCGCTCCCCAGAAGGACACCCTCGAGGCCAGCGGCCTCTTCGCGTCGCCCGTGCCGGTCGCGGAGGACGCGCCCCTGCAGGTGCGGCTGCTGGCGCTGACCGGCCGCGACGCCCGGTAGCCGGGGAATGATCTGACGGCCGTCCGGCCGATGCGGGACGGGGTCCCCACGCGACGTACCATGGGGGCATGAGCATCCCGTCCGCCGAGTCGGCGGCATCTCAGGTCCCCCGATCGACCCCTCCGCTGAGGCGCGTCCCGGTGACGCGTCGACCCCCGAGGCGGGGCCCACCGGCTACGCCCTCTGGGCCGTCCTCCGCCGCGACCCGCAGCGCCCCGACGACCTCGACGGCCGCGAGGTCCCCGGCGCCGTCGACGAGCTCGACGGCATCGTCGCGATCGTCGAGCGCGAGGGCGTCACCGTCCGCGGGTTCTACGACGTCTCCGGCATGCGCGCCGACGCCGACCTCATGGTCTGGATCCACGGCCCGCAGATGGAGACCCTGCAGTGGGCCTTCCGCGAGATCCGCCGTGCGCGCCTCATCCGCGCGCTCATCCCCTCGTGGAGCGCGGCGGGCGTCCACCGCGACGCCGAGTTCAACCGCAGCCACGTGCCCGGCTTCCTCCGGGGCGAGGAGCCGCGCGACTGGCTGTGCGTGTATCCGTTCGTGCGGTCCTACGAGTGGTACCTGCTCCCGCCCGAGGAGCGCGGCCGCATGCTCGCCCAGCACGGCCGCCAGGGTGCGGCCTTCCGCAGCGTCGTCGCGAACACGGTCTCGTCGTTCGGCCTCGGCGACTACGAGTGGATCCTCCCGCTCGAGTCGAACGAGCTCATCGACCTGGTCGACATGATGCGCGACCTGCGCAACACCGATGCGCGACGTCACGTGCGCGAGGAGGTCCCGTTCTACACGGGCCGCCGCATCACCACCGCCGAGCTCGTGGAGGTCCTCCAGTAATGGCCGCAGTGAACCTGGGCCGCAAGCCCGCCCCGCCACCGACGCCCCGCGCGAGCCGGGCGCCCTCGTCTCCGCCGCGAGCCCCGCCGCGCAGCACGGCCCCGCGCACGTCGAGGAGCCCGTCGCCTACGACGCGATCCTCCTGGCGTCGTTCGGCGGCCCCGAGGGCCAGGACGACGTCATCCCGTTCCTCCGCAACGTGACCTCCGGGCGCGGCATCCCCGAGGAGCGCCTCGAGGAGGTCGCGCACCACTACCGCGCGTTCGGCGGCATCAGCCCCATCAACGAGCAGAACCGCGAGCTGAAGGCGGCCCTCGAGGCGCGCCTCGCCGAGCGGGGCATCGACCTGCCCGTGCTCTGGGGCAACCGCAACTGGGGCCCGTACCTCAACGACGCGCTGCGCGAGGCCGAGGAGAAGGGCTACCGCCAGCTCATCGCCGTCGCCACGAGCGCGTACAGCTCGTACTCGTCGTGCCGCCAGTACCGCGAGGACTTCGCGGACGCGCTCGAGGACACCGGCCTGCAGGGCGTGATCCGCATCGACAAGGTCCGCCAGTTCTTCGACCACCCGGGCTTCGTCACGCCGTTCATCGAGGGCACGCGCGACGGCATCCGCGACGTCGTCGCCCACTTCGAGGCCGAGGGCGCGCCGGTCGACCTCGCGACCGACGTCGAGATCATGTTCAGCACCCACTCCATCCCGTCGTCGGACGCCGCCAAGTCCGGCCCCGCGGAGCGCGGCTTCGACCAGGACGGCGCCTACGCGGCGCAGCACCTCGCCGTCGCCGAGGTCGTCATGCACGAGGTGCGGAAGGAGCTCGGCATCGACCAGGACGTGCCGTGGCAGCTGGTGTACCAGTCGCGGTCCGGCCCGCCGTCCATGCCGTGGCTCGAGCCCGACGTGAACGACGCCATCGGCGAGCTGCCCGCGAAGGGCCGCCGCGCCGTCGTGATCGTGCCGCTCGGCTTCGTGAGCGACCACATGGAGGTCAAGTGGGACCTCGACAACGAGGCCACCGAGTCCGCGGCCGAGAACGGCCTGTACTCGGTGCGCGTGCCCACGCCGGGCGTGCACGCCGCGTACGTCGACGGCCTCATCGACCTCGTGCTGGAGCGCCGCGACGGCATGGCGGCCGCCGACCGCCCCCACATGACCGACCTCGGGCCCTGGTACGACGTCTGCCGCACCGGCTGCTGCGAGAACGTGCGGCTGGGGTTCAAGCCCGCCGTCTCCGGGCTGGCACCGTGACGGACGGTCCCACGACGCCGACCCCGCGGACGACGCTGCGCATCGGGACCCGGGGCAGCGCGCTCGCCCTGGCCCAGACGCGCGCGATCGCCGCGGAGATCTCCGGCGCGTCGGGACTCGAGGTCGAGCTCGTCCCGGTCACCACGCACGGCGACACGTCGCGCGAGTCCCTGGCGACCCTCGGCGGCACGGGCGTGTTCGCGAGCGCCCTCCGCGAGTCGCTCCTCCGCGGCGAGTGCGACCTCGTGGTCCACTCCCTGAAGGACCTGCCGACGGCGCCCTACGCGGGCCTCACGGTCGCGTCCGTGCCCGCGCGCGAGGACCCGCGCGACGTCGTGTGCGCGCGCGACGGCCTCACCCTCGCGACCCTCCCGCGCGGCGCGCGCGTGGGCACCGGCTCCCCGCGCCGTCGCGCCCAGATCCTCGCCGAGCGCCCCGACCTCGAGGTGGTCGACATCCGCGGCAACATCGACACGCGGCTCTCGCGCGTGAGCGCCGGGGACCTCGACGCCGTGATCCTCGCGGCCGCGGGCCTCGAGCGCATCGACCGCATCGACGCCGCCACCGAGCACCTCGAGCTCGACCGCTGGCCCACGGCTCCCGGCCAGGGCGCGCTCGCGCTCGAGATCCGGGCGGAGGACGCGGAGACGCACTCCGAGGTGGGCCGCGCGGTCGAGGCCGTCGACGACCCGTTCACGCACGCCGCCGTCCTCGCCGAGCGCGGAGTCCTCGCCGCCCTCGAGGCGGGCTGCGCCGCGCCCATCGGCGCGTTCGCCACCGTCACCAGCGGGCGGCTCGCCCTCACCGCCGTGGTCTATCGGCCGGACGGCACGCAGCGCATGGCCGCGAGCACCGAGCTCGACACCTCGGGGGTGGAGGTCGCCCAGCTCGGCGCCTACGCCGCCACGCTCTCGGGACCCGTGTCCCGCGAGCTCCTCGACGCCGGAGCGGCCGGCCTCGCGCCGCTGGGAGGGACCCGATGACCTCGACGGACCAGAAGCCACTGAAGGGCTGGCGCGTGCTCGTGCCGCGCGGCGGGCCGTGGGGCGACGGCGTCGCCTACGACCTCCGCGCCCAGGGGGCCACGCCCGTCGTCGCGCCGATGATCAACTTCGCGGCCACGCAGGACGCCCCGGGCCTCGAGCAGGCCCTCGCCGACCTCGCGAGCGGGAGCTTCGACTGGCTCACCGTCACGAGCGCCACCACGGTCGACGTGCTGTCGTCCCACCGCGCCTCCGTGCCGGAGGGCACCCGCATCGCCGCGGTCGGCGAGACCACCGCCGCAGCCCTCGTGGCCGCCGGCTACACGGTCGACTTCGTGCCGTCCATCGACTCCTCCGCCACCGCCCTCCTCGAGGAGTGGACCGAGATGGCCGCCGGGTCCCCGCGCCGCCGCGTGCTCACGCTGCGGTCGGAGATCGCGAAGCCGACGCTCACCGACGGGCTCATCGCCCGCGGCCACGACGTGCGCTCGGTCGTCGCCTACCGCACGGTCGGCGTCCCCGTCAGCGACCGGATCCGGGAGGACGTCGCCTCGGGCCGCGTCCGCGCGATCCTCGTCACCTCGGGCAGCGTCGCGGAGCAGGTCCACGAGCAGCTGGGCGACGTGCCCGAGGGCGTGCTCATCGCGTGCATCGGCCCGCGCACCGCGAAGGACGCGCGCCGCTCCGGCGTCCGCGTCGACGTGGTCGCGCCCGAGCGCTCCGCCGCGTCGCTCATCCAGTCCCTCGTCGACATCTCCCGCCAGGAGGAGCCGCGCACCGACAGCGCCGCCATCGCCGGCCTCGCCGACCTCCTCGATCGGAGCACCACCGAATGACGTCCCCGTACTACCGTCCGCGCCGCCTCCGCACGTCGCCCGCCATGCGCCGCCTGACCGCGGAGACGCGCCTGCACGCCGCCGACCTCGTGCTGCCGATGTTCGTGCGCGAGGGCCTGGCGGAGGCGCAGCCCATCTCCTCCATGCCGGGCGTCTCCCAGCACTCGCTCGACAGCCTGCGCCGCGCGCTCGTCGAGGCCGCGGAGTCGGGCATCGGCGGCGTGATGCTGTTCGGCGTGCCCGCGGTCCGCGACGCGGAGGGCACGGGCGCCAGCGATCCCGACGGGATCCTGAACGTCGCCACCCGGGTCGCCGTCGAGGAGGTCGGCGACGCGCTCGTCGTGCAGACCGACCTGTGCCTGGACGAGTTCACCGACCACGGCCACTGCGGCGTCCTCGACGCCCACGGCGTGGTCGACAACGACCGCACGCTCGACCGCTACCGCGCCATGGGCCTCGCCCAGGCGGAGGCCGGATCCCACCTGCTGGGCCTCAGCGGCATGATGGACGGCCAGGTCGGCGCGGTCCGCGAGGCGCTCGACGACGCCGGGCACCACGACGTCGCGATCCTCGCCTACGCGGCCAAGTACGCCAGCGCCTTCTACGGCCCGTTCCGCGAGGCGGTGGACTCGCAGCTCGTCGGCGACCGCCGCACGTACCAGATGGACAACGGCAACCGCCGCGAGGCGCTGCGCGAGGTCGAGCTCGACATCGAGGAGGGCGCCGACGTCGTCATGGTGAAGCCCGCCATGAGCTACCTCGACATCCTCGCCGACGTCGCCTCCACGAGCAGCGTGCCCGTCTGGGCGTACCAGATCTCCGGCGAGTACGCGATGATCGAGGCCGCCGCGCAGAACGGCTGGATCGACCGCGAGCGCGCCATCGAGGAGAGCGTCCTCGGCATCAAGCGGGCCGGCGCCGACGCGATCCTCACCTACTGGGCCGTCGAGCTCGCCGAGCGCCTCGCGCGGCGCTGAGCCCGCACCCGCCCGAGAACAGCACCCGGCGCCGGACCCCCTCCGCCGCCCGAACCGAGCGCGACGCCACCGCGCACCGAAGGACTCACCGTGACCCACTCCCAGGACCTCTTCGACCGCGCACGCGACGTCATCCCCGGCGGCGTCAACTCGCCCGTCCGCGCGTTCGGATCCGTCGGCGGCACGCCGCGCATGATGGTGCGGGCGTCGGGTCCGTACGTGACCGACGCCGACGGCGTGGAGTACGTCGACCTCGTCAACTCGTGGGGTCCGGCGATCCTCGGCCACGCCCGCCCGGAGGTGGTGCGGGCGGTGCAGGACGCGGCCGCCCTCGGCCTCGGCTTCGGCGCCACCACCCCCGCGGAGACGGAGCTCGCCGAGCTCGTCACCGAGCGCGTACGGGTCGCCAGCGTCGACGGATCCCCGGACCGCCGCCCCATCGAGAAGCTCCGCCTCGTGTCCACGGGCACCGAGGCCACCATGACCGCGATCCGCCTCGCCCGCGGCTTCACCGGCCGCGACCTGCTGGTGAAGTTCTCGGGCCACTACCACGGCCACTCCGACAGCCTCCTCGCGGAGGCGGGCTCGGGCGTCGCCACCCTCGCGCTCCCGGGCTCCGCGGGGATCCCGGAGGCCATCGCGGCGCAGACCATCGTGGTGCCGTACAACGACCTCGACGCCGTCCGCGCGGTCCTCGCCGAGCACGGCCCCCGCATCGCGGCCGTGATCACGGAGGCCGCCGCCGCGAACATGGGCGTCGTGCCGCCGCTGCCCGGCTTCACCGCGGAGCTCGCGCGCCTCACCCACGACAACGGGTCGCTCCTCATCTCCGACGAGGTGCTCACCGGATTCCGCGTGCACCCGGCCGGCTACTGGGGCCTCGACAACGCCGGGCTCGCGGCCGACCACCCGGACGCGTGGACGCCCGACCTCGTCACCTACGGCAAGGTCATCGGCGGCGGCCTGCCCGTCGCGGCGCTCGGCGGCCGCGCGGACGTGATGGACCACCTCGCGCCCCTCGGTCCCGTCTACCAGGCCGGCACCCTCTCCGGGAACCCGGTCGCGGTCGCCGCGGGCCTCACGACGCTGCGCCTCGCCGACGCCGACGTGTACCGCGCGCTCGACATCGCCGCCGACATCCTCGTCTACGCGGTCGAGCTCGCCTTCGACCGGGCGGGCCTCGCGTACTCCGTGCAGCGCGCGGGCAGCCTCTTCAGCTTCACGTTCGGCACCCCGCCCGAGCGCGGGATCGTCGACTACGCGACCGTGCAGGCGCAGGAGACCTGGCGCTACCCGGCCTTCTTCCACGCGATGCTCGACCAGGGCGTCAGCCTGCCGCCGTCGGTCTTCGAGGCGTGGTTCGTGTCGGCCGCCATGGACGAGGCGTCGCTCGAGCGCGTGATCCGCGCGCTGCCCGCCGCCGCCCGCGCGGCCGCCGACGCCACCCCGCCGGCGTAGGCCGCTCGGGGATCAGCGGGCGGGAGCCAGGGAGTAGCCGCTCGTCTCCTCGAAGAACCTGCTCATCCTGACGTAGTGGTTCTGCCATGCGCCGCCGTAGGACAGGCCGCCGTGGAGGATGCCGTAGACGGTGACGTCCGTGAACCCGTTCGACGGGCTGACCAGGGGCGCCCCGGAGTCGCCGGGGATGCTCGGATTCCCCGACGATGGCGTCGCCGAGGCGGCACCGGGCAGCCCGAACAGCACGGGACTCGGCGTCCGCGTCGTCCGCATGGTGCAGTCCGCCCCGGATGCCGCCCCGCTGCGGCAGAAGGTGACCTCACCGCCGGGCGGCTCGGCGTACCGCATGACCGCGGGGGTGATGTCGCGTCCGTTGGTGGAGGCGGGGAGGACGACGCGTCCGGTCGCGCGCGGGTAGTACTGGACGACGATGCTGCAGCGGATCGCCCCCGAGCCCGTCGGGCCGCACGACTCCGATCGGGACGAGCCCGGCGGGACGGTGATGAGCTCGAGGTCGGTGTCCGGCGACTGCCAGGACACGTAGCCGTCGACGCCGCTCCCCAGCCGCACGCTCTCCCGCATGCTCGCGCAGTGCTTGGCCGTGAGGACGTACCGGGTCGCTGCGGCGGCCTGGCTGATGCGCGTGTACAGGCTCGTGTACTGGAGCACCGCTCCGGCCGTGCAGGCGCTGCCCGATGCGGAGACGAGCTTGGTGCCGGCCATCACGGGGAACCGGAGGCGGAGCGGGGAGAGCGCGCTGGCAGGCGCCCCTCCCGCGCAGACGGACAGGAGGACGAGGGCGACGACGAGGGCAGCTGCCCCCGGCGACCGGCGGCGGCGTGGGGCAGGTGATGGCATGGGGCTCTCTCGTCGGGGCACGGGGATGCGACAGCGTCGCAGGGAGCGGCCCCGCGTCGTCGGGCACCTCCACAGCTCCCGCTCGACGGAGCCCCGCCGAGTCCGCGGTCAGAGCGTGATGGCCGCGAAGCGCTCCAGCTCCACCCAGCCGTCGCGCCCGTCCGCGGGAGTCCCCGGGCGGGCGGTCGCCGGGACGCCGAGGCGGTCGGCCTCCGCGAGCTGCGCCACGTCGAAGCCCGTGAGCGCGCCGATCTCCGCCACCGCCACCTGGTAGGTGCGGTACGGCCCGAGCTCGGGGGCGTCCGCGGTCGCCGTCTTCCGGTCGAGGTCGCCGAGCTGTGGGGCCTGGTCGAGCAGGTACCCGGTGGCCGCGAGTCCGTCGTCCGCGACCCAGGCCGCGATCTTCCAGAACATCAGCGGGATCCGGACGCCGCGGTACACGGGGTCGTCGTCCGAGAAGACCGGGCCGGTGAGCACCGTCATGCGGCGGTCGCCGAGGTCCGCGTTCTCCAGCACGTAGTCCTCGAGCCCGAGCCACAGCTCCTTCGACTGGTTGAACTCGGCCGCCTGCGGGGCGGCGTTCGTGTACGCGAAGGTGTCGGCGCTCGCCCGGGCGGCCTCCGCGATGTCGCCCCACACGGGATCCCGACGCCGCACCAGGTGCCCGCGGTCGATGTCGTTGCGCGCGTACAGCTCGGGGCCGCACTG
The DNA here is from genome assembly GCA_002150995.1 of Clavibacter michiganensis. Classification (GTDB taxonomy): domain Bacteria; phylum Actinomycetota; class Actinomycetes; order Actinomycetales; family Microbacteriaceae; genus Clavibacter; species Clavibacter michiganensis_K. The sequence goes on from MDHJ01000001.1 coordinate 552,482, forward strand.
CTGGTCCTCCGGCAGGCGCGGATCCAGGTGCCAGTCGTCCGTGCGCTCCACGTCCACGAGGCGCCCGCCGTCGATGTTCACGGCCGTGAGCGCGGCGAGCCGCCGGTCGGTGTCCATGAGCACCGTGAAGTGGAGGTAGTCGAGCCGCACGGGCCGCGCGTCGGCCGGGGCCTCGGGCAGCGGGAGCGGGATGGGCAGGAAGTCGAGGTCGTAGCCGTCCATGTCCGGAGCCTATTCCCGGCCCCGGACGCTCGACCGGGCTGCGGGGCGGACGCCCAGGGGACGGCGCGGGAGGGACGGGATCCGGACGGTCAGGCGCGACGCAGCGGTGCCGTCGCCCGTCCGCGGGCGAGCTCGGCGAACACGTCGGTCGTGAGCCGGTACGCGTGCTCGACCTCGGCGACGACGCGGGCGCGCTCGGCGTCGTCCCACGGCACCTGGTCGAGGGCCTCGCGGTAGGTGCTGCAGAACCGTCGCGGCTCGGCGATCTCAGCGAACAGGTAGAGGCCCACGCCGTTGGTGTCGAAGCCGAACTGGCGCTGCAGCAGCGTGCGCAGCAGGCGCCCGCCGGACAGGTCCCCGAGGTAGCGCGTGTAGTGGTGCGCGACGAACCCGCCGACCCAGACCGAGGCGACCGTCTCGATCCGCTCGACGTAGGCCGCCGTGCTGGCGAGCGGCCGGACCACCTCCCGCCAGTCGGCGCCGACGAGGAATTCGAGGTCGGCCTCGATGGCCGGGAGCCGCGTGAGGTGCGGGTCGATGAAGCGCGCGGCGACGGGATCCGCCGCCATGCGCTGCGTCGCCGCCTCGATGGCGCGATAGATGAAGTAGTGCTGGGCGACGAGGGCCACGTAGTCGTCGCGGCAGCCGCGACCGGTGACGAGCGCGGTCATGAACTCGTCCGCGTCCTGGCTCTCGGCGCGCGGTCGTGCGCGGTCGCGGAGGGCCTCGGTGAGGGGGACGACGGTCATGATGTAGGTGAGCCTAACCTCATCCGCCGCCCCGGCGGAAGGGCGTGCCGCGCCCGTGACGGGGACCGTCGGCCGGGGCTCAGGAGGCGGCGGCGAAGAACACGAGGCCGAGCAGCGGCGGCACGCCCTGGATGAGCGCCGGGAGCAGGTACTTCTTGCCCGTGCTGGCGATGATGATCGAGGCGAGCACCATGCACGCGGTCGTGAAGAGCACGAGCGTGAGGCCGGCGGGCACGTTGCCGACGAAGTAGAGGATGAGGCCGAGGCCCGCGCCGAGGGCGAGGAACAGGTTGTAGAAGCCCTGGTTGTAGGCCCAGGGCTTGATGATCAGGGCCTTCTCCTGGTCCTCGACGCCGAAGCGCCCCCAGGCGAACGGCCGCTCGAACCAGACGCTCTCGAGCAGGAAGAAGAACACGTGCAGCAGGGCCGCGAGTCCGACGAAGATGGTTCCGGTGGCGGCGACCGCGGTCATGTTCCCTCACTCCGGCGGCAGCGTGCCGCATCGCGCCCAGGCTAGCGCGGGCGGTGCCTCCCGCGAGCGCGAGCGCGAGGACGGCGGCGGATCGCCCGTCAGGCGCGGACGTCGACGACGACGCGTCCGCTCGAGGCCCCCGCGAGGATCCGCTCGCCGGCGGCGACCGCCTCCCCGAGCGGCACCGTCGTCGTGATCGCGTCGAGGAGCGCCGGGTCGAGGTCGGTGGCGAGCCGCGCCCAGGCCTCGCGGCGGAGCGCGGCGGGCGCGTCCACCGAGTTGATCCCGGCGAGCGTCACGGCACGGAGGATGAACGGCAGCACGGTGCCCGGCAGGTCGGGCCCCTGCGCGAGGCCGGCGGCCGTGACCACGCCGCCCCACCGGGTCTGCGCGAGCACGTTGACGAGCGTCGCGCTGCCCACGCTGTCCACGGCCCCGGCCCAGCGGATGCGCTGCAGCGGCTTCCCCGGCTCGCCGAGCTCCGCGCGGTCGATCACGTCCGCCGCGCCGAGCGCCCGCAGCCGGTCGCCGAGCTCGTCGACGCGGCCGGTGCTGGCGACGACGCGGTGGCCGAGGCGGGCGAGGAGGGCGATCGCCACGGATCCGACCCCGCCGCCCGCGCCCGTGACCAGCACGTCTCCCGCCCCGGGCTCGACGCCGCCGCGCTCCAGGGCGAGCACCGAGAGCATCGCGGTGAAGCCCGCGGTGCCGATGGCGGCGGCGCGCCGCGCGTCGAGCCCGTCGGGCACGGGCACCAGCGCGTCGGCGGGGACCCGCACGCGCTCGGCGAGTCCGCCGTCGCGGCTCTCCCCGAGGCCGGCGCCGTTCAGGACCACCAGGTCGCCGGGGGAGAAGGCGTCGGATCCGCTCGCCGCGACCGTGCCGACGGCGTCGATCCCGGCCACGAGCGGGCTGGTTCGCGCGATGCCCGGACGACCGCCCAGCAGCATGCCGTCCTTGTAGTTGATGCTCGAGAGCAGCACGTCGAGGAGGACCTCGCCGTCGCCCGGCCCGTCCCCACCGCCCGTCGCCTGCTCGTCGGGGAGGTCGCGCAGGGCGACATCGATGCCCGTCGTGCCGTCGTCGGCGACGGTCTGCTCGGCCACGAGCGCGCGGTATGTCATGCCGTCACGCTACGCCCGGGGGCGTGGCGGGCGCGAGCGGCGGCGGCCCTCCGGATCAGCCGAAGAGGATCGCGGCCTCGTCGTAGCGGTGCTGCGGCACGGTCTTCAGGCGACCGAGGGCCTCCTCGAAGCCGACGTGCACGATGTCGGTGCCGCGGAGCGCGACCATGCGGCCCCAGTGGCCGTCGCGGACGCTGTCGACCGCGGCGAGGCCGAGGCGCGTCGCGAGCACGCGGTCGTAGGAGGACGGGGTTCCGCCGCGCTGGATGTGGCCGAGGGTCGTGGCGCGGGTCTCGATGCCCGTGCGCTCCTCGATGATCGGGGCGAGCTGCTCGCCGATCCCGCCGAGGCGGGGACGGCCGAAGGCGTCGAGGCCGCGCTCGCCGTGCGCGTCGGCCGCGTGCTCGGGCACGAACCCCTCGGCGACGACGACGAGCGGCGCGCGCCCGCGGTCGTAGGCCGAGCGGACCCACGCCACGATCTCGTCCATGCTCGTCTTCTGCTCGGGGATGAGGATCGCGTGGGCGCCCGCGGCCATGCCGGAGTGCAGGGCGATCCATCCGACGTGGCGGCCCATGACCTCGGCCACCATGCAGCGGCTGTGCGAGTCGCCCGTGGTGCGGAGGCGGTCCATGGCGTCGGTCGCGATCTGCACCGCGGTGTCGAAGCCGAACGTGTAGTCGGTGGCGTCCAGGTCGTTGTCGACCGTCTTGGGGACGCCGACGATCTTGAGCCCCGCGTCGGTGAGGCGCTTCGCGGCGGCCAGCGTGCCCTCGCCGCCGATGGCGAGGATCGCGTCGATGCCCAGCCGGTCGAGGTTCTCCTGGATCCTCTCGACGCCGCCGTCGCCCTCGAACGGGTTCGTGCGGCTGGTGCCGAGGATCGTGCCGCCCTGCTTGCCGATGCCCTGGATGTCACGGCGCGCGAGCGGCATGACGTCGCCGTCGACGACGCCCCGCCAGCCGTCGCGGAAGCCCACGAACTCCTGCTTGTGGATGGTCGTTCCCTTGAGCACCGCCCCGCGGATCACCGCGTTGAGTCCGGGGCAGTCTCCGCCTGAGGTGAGGATTCCGATGCGCACACGTCCATCATGGGGCACGCGTCCGCGAGACTGGGTGGATGGACACCGCGCCGGATGGGCCCCGGCACCCGGGATCGGCCCCGCGCGTCGGCCCGGACGGCATCGACGGCCTCGACGCCCTCGCGCGCCGGGCCCTCGGTCTCGTCCGGGACGGCCGTCGCGCGGTGCTCGGGATCGCGGGCAGCCCCGGCGCCGGGAAGACGACGCTCGCGCAGGCGCTCGTCGCGCGCGTCGACGCGCTCGCGGGGAGGGGCACGGCGGCGGACGTGCCCATGGACGGCTTCCACCTCGCCAACGCGACGCTCGACCGGCTGGGCCGGCACGAGCGCAAGGGCGCCGTCGACACCTTCGACGGGTGGGGCGTCCTCGCCCTCGTGCGGCGCCTCCGCGCCGAGGCGGACCACCCGGTCTACGCGCCGTCGTTCGACCGGGCCGTCGACGAGGGCGTCACCGGCGCGATCGCGGTGGAGCCCGGGACGCGCCTCGTCGTCCTCGAGGGCAACTACCTCCTGGTGGACGAGGAGCCGTGGACGCTCGTCGCCGCGGAGCTCGACGAGGCCTGGTTCTGCGCGACCCCGGACGCGGACCGCGCCTCGCGCCTCGTCGACCGGCACACGGCGGGCGGGCGCACGCCGGCCGCGGCGGAGGCCTGGGCGCGGGAGGTCGACGGCGCCAACGCCCGCCTCGTCGAGGCGACCCGGGGCCGCGCCGACCTGGTGGTGGACGGCACGGCCGCCGCGGTCCGCGACGCCGCGCGCGGCTGACCGCGACGGATCGGAGCTCGACGGATCAGAGCTCGACGGTGCCGTGCTCCCCGACGTCCTTCGGGCGCTCGCCCGTGACGATGGCCTTCGCGTACTTGATCAGCGCGACGGGCTTCGGGGTGTCCTGGTACCAGTACTCGGCCGCGTCGGCGTGCACGCGCACGAGGGCCACGGACGGGTCCTCCTTGCCGCCCTCGAACCACGCCTCGGCGCCCGCGGACCACAGCTCGTCGATGCGCGCGCGGTCGCGGGTGATCTCGGCGGTGCCGGCGATGGAGAGGAAGCCGTCGCCGGTCTGCAGGGACACGTTGACCTGGTCGTTCGCGCGGATCTCGGTGGTCTTGTCGCTGGGGTCCTGCGTGAAGAACCACAGGTCGCCGTCGAAGTCGCGCTCCTGGCTGGCGAGCGGGCGGCTCACGAGCTGCCCGTGGGCGTTGACGGTGGTGAGGAGCGCGATGCGCGCCCCCTTGATGAGCTCGGCGACGCGCTCGCGGTCGGCCTGGTCGTCCTGGATGTCGGTCATGGGGCCGACGCTACGCGTGCCGCCCGTCGAGGAGGAGGGTCGGCGGCCGTGCGTACCCTGAGGGGATGGACGTAGCCGGCACGGGGACGACCCCTCCCGACGCGCGGACGGCCTACGTCCCGGATCGCGAGGTCGACCTCCGGCTCGTGCTGCGGCCCCTGTTCCGCGGCGTCGTCGATCCGACCTGCCGCTGGGATCCGGCGCCGCCCGGCTCCCGCCGCGTCGGCCTCTGGCGCACGGCGCGCACGCCCCGCGGGTCCGCGTCGCTCCGGCTCGACCCGCGCGCGGACGGCGGAGTCGACGCGCGCGCCTGGGGGCCCGGCGCGGAGTGGGTCATCCAGGGCGTGCCCGAGCTCCTCGGCGAGGGCGACGACTGGTCCGACCTCGACGTCTCGGCGCACCCGCTCCTCCGCGACGCGCACCGGCGCCTCCCGGCCCTGCGGCTGATGCGGACGAACCACGTGTTCGAGGCGATGGTGTCCGCGGTGCTCGAGCAGAAGGTCACGGGCCTCGAGGCGCGGCGGGCATGGCGGCAGCTGATCCTCGCGCACGGCGAGCCCGCCCCCGGCCCCGTTCCCGTCGGCATGCGCGTGCTGCCGTCGCCCGAGCGCTGGCGCCTCATCCCGTCGTGGGAGTGGCATCGCGCGGGCGTGGACCCGAAGCGGTCGCGCACCCTCATCGCCGTCGCGACCAGCGCCGCCGGCCTCGAGCGGACCCTGGCGCTCGGCCGGGGGAGCGACGAGATCACGCGGCGGCTGCGGTCCGTCCCGGGCGTCGGGATCTGGACGGCCGCCGAGACGACCCAGCGCTCCCACGGGGACCCGGACTCGGTCAGCGTCGGCGACTACCACGTGCACGACACCGTGGGGTGGGCGCTGGCCGGCCACCCGGTCGACGACGACGGGATGCTCGCGCTGCTCGAGCCGTGGCGCGGTCAGCGTCAGCGGGTGATGCGGCTCATCGAGGCGAGCGGGTTCCGGAAGCCGCGCTTCGGCCCGCGCATGACGGTGCAGGACCACCGCGGGCACTGACCGGCGGGCGGGGCCTGCGGCAGGTCAGCTGTCGGCCGCGATGCCCTCGGGGAGCTGCGCGCCGGCACCCGACAGGGCGTCCACCAGGTCCTGGCCCGCGACGGTCGGGACGATGTCGCCCTGGATGCGCAGGGTCGGCGTGCCCGTGACGCCCGCGGCGCTCGCGTCCGAGGTGTTCCCGGTGATCCACGAGGAGTACCGGCCCTCGGCCACGCACGTGCGCACCGGCTCCGAGGTGACGTCGAGCGTGGTGAGCCAGGTGACGAAGTCGGCGTGCGTCCACGAGTCGGTGACCGTGGAGTGGTTGTCGAACAGGGCCGAGTGCACGGCCGGCCACCTCTCGGGCTCCTCCGCGAGGACGCAGGCCGCCGCGCTGCCCGCGACCTGGCCGTACTTCGTGACGATCTGGATGGGGTGGTAGACGACGCGCACCTGGCCCGTGGCCGCGAGCCGGTCGAGCAGGGGGCCCGTCTCCGACTCGTACTGGGCGCAGTGCGGGCACGAGTAGTCCTCGAAGACGTCGAGGGTCACGGGGGCGTCGGCCGCGCCGACGCTCACGCCGGTGCCGTCGGACGCGACGCGCACCTCGTCGCCCGTCGACAGCGGCGCCGTCGCGTCGGCGACGGGGCCCGCGGCGCTGGCCGCCTGGGACTGCCCGAGGAGGTAGACGCCGCCGGCGATCGCCGCGATGACGACGACGAGGCCGCCCGCGACCGAGAACTGGGCGATGAGCCGGCGGCGCTTGCGGCGGCGGTCGTCGAAGGCCCTCTCGATGCGGGCCTTCTCGCGGATCGCGCGGATCTTCTCGTTCTCATGCCGGACCATGCGCCCGATCCTAGGGAGCGGCGTGCCGCCCGCCCTGGGAGGCGCCACAGCGCCGGGTGCGGATAGGCTCGACGGGTGCCCGAAGACGCGTCGTACGCCCCCCGCAACCCCACCGGACAGCAGCACGAGCTCACCGCGGAGGTGGACGGCCGCTCCCAGCGCATGGTGATCGCGGAGGTCGGCGCCGCGCTGCGCGTGCTCCAGGTCGACGGCACGGACCTCGTGCAGTCCTACCCCGAGTCGCAGCAGCCGCCCTTCTGCAGCGGCATCGTGCTCGCGCCGTGGCCCAACCGGATCCGCGACGGCATCTGGGAGCAGGACGGCGTGATCCACCAGCTCGACATCACCGAGGTCGACCGCGAGAACGCGATCCACGGGCTCCTGGAGCACGCGCCCTACCGCCTGGTGGACCGCGACGACGTGTCCGTCACGCTGTCGGCCGACGTGCACCCGCAGCGCGGCTACCCCTTCGCCCTCGAGACGACCGTGCGGTACGAGCTCACCGGGCAGGGCGTCCGCGTCACCCACGGGATCCGCAACGTCGGCTCCGAGGACGCTCCCGTCGCCGTCGGCACGCACCCCTTCCTCCGCGTCGGCGACGTGCCCACCGAGGACCTCGAGGTCGTCATCGACGCGCCCACGCACATCGAGGTGGACCCGGTGCGCCTGAACCCCACGGGCGTGCAGACCCCGGTCGAGGGCACCCGCTACGACCTCCGCGGCGGCGTCCGCGTGCGCGACGCGAAGCTCGACGACGCCTGGGCCGACGCCCGCGTGGTCGACGGGGTGACGCGCCACGGCGTGCAGGCACCCGACGGCCGCCGCACCGAGATCTGGGCCGACGGCGAGTTCACCTACTGGCAGGTGTTCGTGACGCCGTGGTACCCGGCGGCCGACGGGCACGTCTGGGCGGTCGCGGTGGAGCCGATGACGGCGCCCGCCGACGCGTTCAACTCGGGCGACGGCCTCATCACGCTGGAGCCCGGATCCGAGTGGTCGGGCACCTGGGGCATCGACCTGCACGACTGATCCCCCCTGGGAGGCGGGCTGCCCGCCCGCCGGCGACCGCGGCCGTCCTGAATGCCGGCTGGGAGCCGTGGTCGCAATCCGAACGGCCCGGTGACGGTCGCGAGGATCGTCCTAGCGTCGGATGCATGACCGACACCGACGCGACCACCGCTCCCCTCGACAGCATCACCGGCGTGCACCACGTGCGCATCTCCGTCTCCGACCTCGCCCGCTCGCGCGCCTTCTACGAGGGCGTCCTGGGACTCACCCCCGCCATCGTCAGCGAGGGCGACCCGAGCGACCCGGCCGTCCTCCAGGACCCGTCCGTCTTCTTCGGCGGCGTCATCTACGGCGTCGGCGACCAGCTCCTCGGCCTCCGTCCCGTGCAGGGCGACGGCGGCGCGTTCGACCCCGCCGTCCGCGGCCTCGACCACGTGAGCCTCGCGGTCCCCTCGCGGGACGAGCTCGTGAAGGCGGCCGCGCTCTTCGCCGAGCGGGGAATCTCCCACGGCGAGGTGACCGACATCTCCGGCATGTCGATCCTCTCGGTGCAGGACCCGGACGACATCAATGTGGAGCTCGTCTTCGCCGGCTGATCCGGCGTGCGGGGCGGCGGCTCGTGCCGCCGGCCCCGCGCCCCACGTGCGTAGCATCGATCAGGTGCACCGGACAGCACGCAGGACACGGTCGAGGAGGACGCGATGACGACGACGGATCCCCTGGCGCTCGAGAGCCAGGTCTGCTTCCAGGCGGTCGTGGCCGCCCGCACGGTGGTGGCCGTGTACCGGCCCATCCTCGAGCCGCTCGGGCTCACCCACCCGCAGTACCTCGTCATGCTCGCGCTCTGGGAGCGCGACGAGCGCTCCATCTCGGACCTCGGAACCACCCTGCAGCTCGAGCCCGCGACGCTCACCCCGCTGCTCAAGCGCCTGCAGGCCGCCGGGTTCGTCGACCGCGCTCGGAGCACCGTCGACGAGCGCGTCGTGGTGGTGTCGCTCACCGCGCGCGGGCAGGGGCTCCGCGAGCGCGCGCTCGACGTGCCCGCGCAGGCGGCGGCGCGCACCGGCCTGACGGTCGCCGAGCTGGAGGCGCTGCGCGACGCGCTCGACGACGTGGTCGGCCGCCTCACGGGCGCGCTGGCCGACGACCGCGCCGCCTGACCGGCCGGCCGCGGCTGCCGTCAGCCCCCGGTCGCCGGGCCCTCGCGGGTGAACGTGAGGAAGTCGCCGAAGGACGCCACGAGGTCGGCCTCCACGGTCGCGGGCGCCCCCGGGTCGATGGAGACGCCGACGCGGTTCCCTATGGTGTCCGGGCCCCAGCCCGTCAGCCAGCCGGCGCGTCCGGCGGGACTCTCGGCGAGGGCGTCCGCGACGTCCATGAGCTGCCGCTCCGTGCGCTCGACGGTCGCGAACCGCATCGGATCGGCACCCGCGATGTCGACGATGCGCTGCCGGACGTCGGCGTCGACCTCGCCGACGATCGCCACGACCATCACCTGCGGCTCGGCCACCGGGTTCTCGAACCACACGCCGCCCGATGCGCCGAGCGGGGTCAGCACGGCGCGCATCGCCTCGAGCTTCGGAGCGAGCGTCGCCTGGCGCGCGAACTCCGCGGCCTCGGCGGGCGCGAGGCGGAGACCGGTCCAGTCGCTGGTCACCGAGTCGGGTGACGCCGCGACCGCCTCGACGTAGGCGCGGTCGGAGCGCAGGGCGAACACCCGGCGCTGGAGGACCTGACGGTCGATCTCGTCGCGCTCGGCCGCGGGGGCGGCCGCCGGAGCTTCTGCCGCGGCCGCGCGGATAGCCGGGCGATCCTCCGTGCGCGAGGCGGTGGCGATGGCGAGGGTGCCCGCCCCGATGACGGCGGCGGCCGCGATCGCGACGACGGCGTGCATCCGGTGCGCGTGCGTACGCGGCATGGCGACGGCCTCTCCGCGGAGGGGCGGTCCGCTCGATGATCATCCCGCGCGGTCGAGGCCCCGGGCAAGGGGCGGGGATCGCCGCCGGGCGGCATCGCCGCGTCCTCCCGGGCCGCTCGTCTACACTGCCGACGATGCCCGTCCCGTCCTCGATACCGCCGCGCGTCCAGCGCGTGATCCGGGGGCTCGCCGCATCCACCACCGCCACGTTCGTGGCCGCGCTCTTCCACGAGGCCGGCGGCGGCGCCGCCCCGTCGTGGGGCGTCGTGGCGTTCGGCCTCGCGCTCGCCTCGCTCGCGGCCGTCGCGCTCGCCGGAACGCGCACCGTGCTGTGGCGGCTCGTCGCCGCGGTCGGCGTGAGCCAGCTCCTCTTCCACGGCCTGTTCACGGCGGCCGACGCGGGCGGATCGGCCGTCGCGGCGGATCCGCACGCGGGCATGGGCCACGGCGCGTCGGCGCTCGCGCTCCCGGGCCTCCCCGCGGCCGCGTCCGGCGGGGCCGGCGCCCCGATCGGGCTCGATGCCGGCATGCTGCTCTCGCACGGCGCGGCCCTCGTCGTGACCGTGCTCGCGCTCCGTCACGGAGAGGCGTCCCTCCGCGCGCTCCTCGCAGCCTCGGCGCTCCGCGTCGTGCGCGCCATCGCGATCCCGTTCGTCCGGCCGGACGGTGCGCGCGCCACGGCGCTCGTCCCGGCGACCCCCGCGCCCCGCGCGCTGCGCGACCTCTGCGCCCGGCTCGGCCGACTGCAGTACCGCGGCCCGCCGCGCGCGCGGCTCCTCGTCGCCGCCCTCGCGGCGGCCTGACGCGCCGGTCGGATCCGGCCCCCGCGCGAGCCCGCTCGTGCCGCGGACGCGACGCCCCGTGCAGCGCCCGCCCCCTCCACTCCCTCATCCCCCGGACGCCGGCCCCGCCGCGTCCGCACCCGGGGCCGCCTCCGCGCGGCCCGGAACAGGACATCCCCATGACCTCCTCCGCCCCCTCCCGCCGCCGCCGCGCGGTCCGCTCGGCCGCCGCGCTCGTCGGCGGCGTCGCGCTCGCCGTCGCCGCGCCGCTCGCGGCCTCCGCCCACGTCCGCGTCTCGCCCGACCAGGCGGCAGCCGGCGGCTACAGCACGCTGACGTTCACGGTCCCGACCGAGTCCGCGACCGCAACGACGACGCGCGTCACGGTCGACCTCCCGCAGGACACCCCCTTCTCGAGCCTGTCCACCGAGCCGGTGCCCGGCTGGACCGCCGCCGTCACCACGGAGGCGCTCGACGCGCCCGTGCAGACGGACGACGCGACCATCACCGACGCGCCCATCGAGGTCACGTGGACCGCCGACGACGGCGTGGGCCTCGCGGCCGGCGAGTTCCAGCGCTTCACCGTCTCGGTGGGACCCGTCCCCGAGACCGGCAGCATCGTGCTCCCGGCCCACCAGGGCTACTCGGACGGATCCGTCGTGGACTGGGACGAGACGACCCCGGCCTCCGGCGAGGAGCCGGAGCACCCCGCGCCCGTGCTCTACGTGGACGACATGCCGCCCGCCGACGCGATGAGCGCCATGACGACCACCGCCGCGCCGGACGCGACCGTGGTCGCGGCCCCGGACTCGAGCGCCACGACCAGCGCGGTCGCGGTGGGCCTCGGCGTGGGCGGGCTCGCCCTCGGCGCCGTCGCCGTCGTGGTGGCCGTGTTCGCGCTCACCCGCGTGCGCCGCGAGAGCGGCGACCGGGCGTGACGCCCGGGCACCCGACCGCCCGGCGTCCTCGCCGCGCGCCGTCCCCGACGCGGCACGGCGCGCTCCGCCGGGTGGCGGCGGGCCTCGCCGGTGCCGCGCTCGCGACGGCCGCGCTGGCGGTCGCCGGGCTGGCGCAGGGGAGCGGACCCGACGGGGCATCGCCGGCCTCGGCCCACGACTACCTCGTGTCGAGCTCGCCCGCGGCCGGCTCGACGGTGGACGCGCCGCCGACGGAGGTCGCGCTGACCTTCAGCGACGTGATCCTCGACCTCGGCGCGGGCGGGGACGCATCCGACGGCTCGGCCCCCGCCTCGGGCGGCTCGTCGGTCGTGCAGGTGACCGGGCCCGACGGCGCCGGCACCCGCTTCGAGACCGGGTGCGCCGTCAACGCCGGGCGCGTGGTCTCGGTGCCCGTCGCGCTCGGCGGATCCGGCGAGTACCGGGTCACGTGGCGCGTGGTCTCCGCGGACGGGCACCCCGTCTCCGACTCCATCGCGTTCACGTACCGGGCGCCCGCGGGCGCGGTGGCGTCCGCCGGGACCGAGGCCGGACCGGACTGCGGGGCGTCAGCGGGCGGGGCGGCCGGAACCGGTGCGTCGTCCTCCGCGCCGGCCGCGGGCTCCGACGCCGGCGCCGCGGATCCGTCCCCGGCGGACGCCGGCACCGCAGCCGCGCAGGAGGCGGGCGTCGCGCCGTACCTCGGCGTCACCGTGGGCGTGGGCATCGGGATCGTCGTGCTCGCGGCGGCCGCCGTGGTCCTCATCGTCGTCACCGGTCGGCGCCGGCCCGCCGATGCCGCGGGCTCCGGCACCGGTCCGGCCGGCGACGGGCCGCCCGCCGAGTAGCCGCGTCGCCACCTCGCCGCGCAGCCGCCCGACCGCCCGATCGCCGCGCCCCTCAGCCCGCGCCGTGCCCCATGACCTCGACGGCGCGGGCGAGGGCGTCGCGGCACGCGCGGATCCCGGGCCGGTCGAGGCTGCCGACGCGCGACGACGTGAACACCGTCCGGCGCGGCGAGCCGGGGAGGCCCACGAGCCGCACGTCGGGCTCGCGCCCGGCCCAGACGAGGTCCGGGAGCACCGACGCCGCGTGACCCGCGCGCACGAGGTCGATGTGGGCCTGCAGGTCGGCCGTGACGTAGCGCACGTCGGGCTCGAACCCCGCGACGCGGCACACCTGCTCGGCGAAGTGGCGCGACGCCGTGCCCGCGGGCTCCATGACCCACGGCAGCCGCCGGGCGTCCGAGACCGAGCGGATGTCGTCCCGGCCGGGCGGGAGGCCGAGGCGGAGCGGGTCCACGCACAGCTCCTCGCGGTCGAGGTCGGCGGGCCGCGGCGCCGCGTGCGCGGGGTACTGCTCGGCGATGACGAGGTCGTGGTCGCGCGCCCACACGTCGTGGAGGCCCGACTCGGGCTCCCGCATGGTGATCTCGACCCGGAGGTCGGGGTAGTCGTCGCGGAGGATCGTGAGCGCCGGTGGCACGAGCGCCAGGAGCGCCGACTGGAACGCGGCCATGCGGATGGTGCCGGAGACGTTCGCGAGCGACGCGTTGACCTCGGTCTCGGCGCGCTCCAGCCGCTCCAGGAGCGCGGTCGTGTGCTCCACGAGGATCTCCGCCTGCGGCGTGAGCACCACCCGTCGGCCGACCCGGCGCAGCAGCGTGACCCCGGCCTCGCGCTCCAGCTGCGAGAGCTGCTGCGACACCGACGAGGGGCTGAACGAGAGCGCGTCGGCGACCGCGCCGATGGTGCCGCGGAGCTTCAGCTCGCGGAGGAGGCGCAGGCGCCGCATCTCGAGCACGTGCGCCTCCCGCCGTTCCGGCCGATGCGTGGAATCATCGGCAGGGCCGCACGATGATCATCGGAAACGTTCAGCGCATCCGATGGGAGCATGGTCGCACACTGGGAGGGCGCGCGTGGAGCGCGACCGCCGACGAGATCGGCCCCGCACGAGACGAGACGAAGAGGCCCGCATGACCGCCGAGACCGCATCCGCCCCCGGGACCGCCGCCGTCCCCGTGATCGCCCCCGACCGCGAGGACCTCGCCGACCGGGCCGTCGCCCTCGTGCGCACGTGGCTCGCCGAGGCCGCGACGCACCCGGCGGACCCGTCGGCGGAGCGGCTCGCGGGCGTCCTCAAGGACGAGCACGGGCTCGACTTCACCATCGGCTTCGTCGACCGGGTCGTCCGCCCGGAGGACCTGCCGGTCGCCGGCAACAGCCTCGCCGCGCTCACCTCGAAGACCCCCGGCTTCCTCCCCTGGTACATGCAGGGCGCGATCCGCGCGGGCGGGATCCTCGGGCCCGTCCTCCCGCAGGTGGTCGTGCCCGTCGCGCGCCGCGTGCTCCGCGAGATGGTCGGCCACCTCATCGTGGACGCGACGAGCGACAAGCTCGGCCCGGCCATCGAGAAGCTGCGCGCCGGCGGATCCCGCCTCAACCTGAACCTCCTCGGCGAGGCCGTGCTGGGCGAGCAGGAGGCCGCCCGCCGCCTGGCGGGCACCCGGGAGCTCCTCGCCCGCGACGACGTGGACTACGTCTCCATCAAGGTGTCGTCGGTCGTGTCGCAGCTGTCGATGTGGGCCTTCGACGAGGCCGTCGACAAGGTCGTCGAGCGGCTGACCCCGCTGTACGAGCTGGCGGCGGAGGCCGTGGCGCCGAAGTTCATCAACCTCGACATGGAGGAGTACAAGGACCTCGACCTCACCATCGAGGTCTTCACGCGCGTGCTCGACCAGCCGCAGCTGAAGGACCTCGAGGCCGGGATCGTGCTGCAGGCGTACCTGCCCGACGCGCTGGCCGGGCTGCAGCGCCTCACGTCGTGGGCCCAGGAGCGGCGCGCGGCGGGCGGGGCGCCCATCAAGGTCCGCATCGTCAAGGGCGCCAACCTCGCGATGGAGCAGGTCGACGGCCGGATGCACGACTGGCCGGTCGCCACCTGGGCCACGAAGGAGCAGACCGACACGCACTACAAGCGCATGCTCGAGCACGCGCTCCAGCCCGTCGCGGCCGACGCCGTGAAGGTCGGCGTCGCCGGCCACAACCTCTTCGACGTCGCGTACGCGTGGCTCCTCGCCGAGGAGCGGGGCGTGACCGACCGGATCGAGTTCGAGATGCTGCTCGGCATGGCGACCGGCCAGGCCGAGGCCGTGAAGCGCACGGTCGGCGGCCTCCTCCTCTACACGCCCGTCGTGCACCCGACCGAGTTCGACGTGGCCATCTCGTACCTCATCCGCCGCCTGGAGGAGAACGCCAGCCAGGAGAACTTCATGTCGGCGGTGTTCGAGCTGAGCACGTCGAGCGAGCTCTTCGCGCGCGAGGAGTCGCGGTTCCGGGCGTCTCTCGCGGGCGTCGACGACGCGATCCCGACGCCGAACCGCACGCAGGACCGGCGCTTCCCGCCCGAGCTCGACGACGTGGATCCGCTCGCCGAGCCGGAGACGCCCGAGGAGCCGGAGGACGAGGTCGACCCGCAGCTCACCAACGTGGTGCAGGGCTTCACGCGCGGCTCGCTGCTGACGCCCGAGGCGCTGGGGGACCCCGACGCCTCCCCGACGCCGTTCCGCAACGCGCCCGACACGGATCCGGCCCTGCCGACGAACCGCGCCTGGGGCCGGGAGATCCTGTCGCGCGTGGCTGCCTCGCAGCTCGGCGTCGCGACCATCGACGCCGCGCGCATCGGCTCGACCGACCAGCTGGACGACGTCATCGACGGCGTGCGCACGGCCGCCGCCGCGTGGGGCGCCCGTCCCGGCGAGCAGCGCGCGGCGCTCCTGCACCGCGTGGGCGTCGCCCTCGAGCGGAACCGCGCGCGCCTCATCGAGGTCATGGCGTCCGAGACCGGCAAGACCATCGCCGAGGCCGACCCCGAGGTCAGCGAGGCCGTGGACTTCGCGCACTACTACGCCGAGCGCGCCCGCGACCTCGACCGCGTGCAGGGCGCCCGCTTCGTGCCGTCGCGCGTCACCGTCGTCGCGCCGCCGTGGAACTTCCCCGTCGCCATCCCCGCCGGCAGCATGCTCGCGGCCCTCGCCGCCGGCAGCGGCGTGGTCGTGAAGCCCGCCGGGCAGGCCCGCCGCTCCGGCGCGGTGCTCGTCGAGGCGCTCCGCGAGGCCGGCGTGCCGCGCGAGCTCCTCGCGATCGTCGACGCGGGCGAGGCCGAGTTCGGCGAGCACCTCATCTCCCACCCGGCCGTCGACCGCGTGATCCTCACCGGCGGCTACGAGACCGCCGAGGTCTTCCGCTCCTGGAAGAGCGACCTCCCGCTCCTCGCGGAGACCAGCGGCAAGAACGCCATCATCGTCACGCCCAGCGCCGACCTCGACCTGGCCGCGGCCGACGTCGTGAGGAGCGCGTTCGGCCACGCCGGCCAGAAGTGCTCGGCGGCGAGCCTCGTGATCCTCGTGGGCTCGGTCGGGAGGTCGCGCCGGTTCCTCACGCAGCTGACCGACGCGGTGTCGTCGCTGCGCGTCGGATACCCGTCGGATCCCACCACGCAGATGGGCCCGATCATCGAGCCCGCCGCGGGCAAGCTCAAGCACGCCCTCACCCAGCTGGGCGTCGGGGAGAGGTGGCTCGTCGAGCCCGAGCAGATGGACGAGACCGGCCGCCTGTGGTCCCCGGGCGTGCGCGACCGCGTGCAGCCGGGGTCGTACTTCCACCTCACCGAGTTCTTCGGGCCCGTGCTCGGCGTCATGCGCGCGCGGAACCTCGCGGAGGCCATCCGCTTCCAGAACGCCATCCCGTACGGCCTCACCGCGGGGCTGCACAGCCTCGACGCGCGGGAGCTCGAGCAGTGGCTCGAGACCGTCGAGGCGGGGAACCTGTACGTCAACCGCGGGATCACGGGCGCCATCGTGCAGCGCCAGCCGTTCGGCGGCTGGAAGCGCTCCTCGGTCGGATCCGGCACCAAGGCGGGCGGCCCGAACTACCTGATGGGCCTCGGCTCCTGGGTCTCCGACGCGGGCCGGCACTCGAGCTCCCTGCACCTGCGCGGCCTGTCGCCGCGGGTCACCGAGCTCATCGAGTCGGCGCAGCCCGCCATCCGCTACGAGGACTTCGACCTGGTCCGCCGGTCGGCGCTCAGCGACGCGGTCGCGTGGCACGAGGAGTTCGGGCAGGTGAAGGACCCCAGCGACCTCGGCGTGGAGCGGAACCTGTTCCGCTACCGTCCGCTGCCGGTCACGGTGCGGCTCACCGAGTCGGGCTCGCTCGCGGAGCTCCTGAGGGTGCTCGCGGCGGGGCGCCTGGCGCGCGCGGAGATGCACGTGTCGGTGCCGGGGATCCTGCCCGCGGGCCTCGGCCAGGTGCTCGACGACCTGCCGAGCGTGCACGTGACCATCGAGACCGACGAGGCGTGGCTCGCCCGCGTCTCCTCCTCCGGCATCGCGACGGAGCGCGTGCGCCTCGTCGCCGCGCGCGACTCGCGTCTCGTCGAGGCGCGGGCGCTCTCGGACGCGCTCCGCGGGACGCCCGACGTGGCCGTCTTCGCCGACGAGGTGACCGCGGCCGGTCGCGTGGAGATGCTGACCTTCCTGCGCGAGCAGGCCATCAGCATCACCGCGCACCGCTTCGGCAACCCGGACGACTGGAGCGAGGCGGTCATCTAGGTGCGGACGGGGGTCGAGGTCCGCGCGCTCGCGGCCTCCGAGGTGGGGCGGCTCGCGCTCGCGGAGCCGCCCGGCCGCGGCTTCGCGCGGGCGATGTGGGAGCTGCAGGAAGCGGGGGACTCCATGCTGCTCGTCGCGTGGGACGGGGACCGGCACCTCGGCGTCGGCCAGCTCGACCTCCGCGGGCCGGACCCCGAGCTGCGGAACCTGAACGTGGATCCGATGGCCCGTGGGCGGGGCGTGGGCACGGCGATCATCCGCGCCGCCGAGGCGCGCGTCGCGCCGGGCCGCCTCGCGGTCGGGGTCGCGCTCGACGACCCGCGCGCCCGGGCGCTGTACGAGCGCCTGGGGTACCGCGGCACGGGTGAGGTGACGACGAGCGCGTACGAGTACGTGGACGACGCCGGCCGCACGCGGCAGGCGACCGAGACGGACGAGCGGCTGGTGCGCGAGCTGGGCTGACGCGGCGCTGCGTGGCAGGGGTCGACCCGTCCCGCGACGCGGGCTAGCCCTCCGTCGTCCCCCGTCCGTCGTCGGGCAGGAACCGCACGGGGTGATCGGCGACGGGCAGCCCCGACGCCCGGATCCGCGCCTCGACCGCGTCGTGCGCCGCGGCGGGTACGGCGACCTGCACCTTCGCGACGCCGTCCGTCTGCGAGTCCGCATCGTCGGCGGAGAGCTGGGTCACCCCGTCCTCGGTGACGAGCCCGTCGACCAGCGCCCGCCAGCGGTCGTGCTCGCCCGGCCCGATCGCGATCCCCAGGGCCATGGTGTCGATCTGCACGGTCCGGTCCGCGTCGAGGCCGGCGGCGTCGCGCAGGTCGTCGGCGTGCGCGACGAGCGGGAGGGAGCCGGCGATGTCGCGGCCCTCGAGGTCGACCGCGACGAGCGCGAGGCTGCCGTCCTCCCGGAGGACCGGCTGCAGGTCGACGCCCGGGACGAGGGCACCGGCCGCCTCGACGATGCCGGCGACGTCGAAGCCGACGTCGAGGCAGCGGGAGCCCGTGGCGGGGATGTCGTCGTTCACGATCACCGTGGTGGACGCGCCGGCGTCGACGACCAGCGACCACGCGACCGGGCCGGGGTACTCGGCGGCGCAGGTGGCGGCCAGCACGCCCGGGAGGTCCGCCGCGGCGACCTCGACGTCGACGCGCGCCTGCGGCTCGGAGAACGTGGGCGCCTCCACCCAGCGTTCGCTGGAGGTCACCCGCGCGCCGGGCAGCGCCTCCAGGCGCGCCACCTCCCGGTCGAAGCCCGCGTCGGGCCGCGCGAAGTGCGTCTCCGAGACCGTCCAGCCGGCGAGCACGAGCGCCCCGCCGAGCAGGGCGACCACCACGAGACCGATGACGGAGTTCCTGATCCACCTGACCATGCCCGACTGTGGCACGCGCGGGCATCACGGCGGAAGGCGCCCGGGTGGACAGCACGCGAACGTCCTCCCTCCTGTCACGATGGGCGGATGGACGAGACCTCGGCGCGGACCACCCGCGCTGGAGCGTCGTGAGGCCCGGGGACGGCGCGGTCCGGGTCGTGGCCGTGCGCGTGGACGCGACGGCCGACCGGGCAACCCGCACCGCCGCCGGACGGGACGCGCTCCGGGCGCTCGCCGCGGAGCTGGTGGGCGCCGACGCCGCCGACGTCACCGTGCGCGCCCGGTGCGCGACCTGCGGCGGGCCGCACGGCCGGCCGGTGCTCGGCGGATCCCGGACCCTCGACGCCCTGCACGCGAGCGTCGCGCACGCGGGCGACGCGGTCGTCGTCGCGGTGAGCGGGCACGGGCCGA
The DNA here is from genome assembly GCA_002150995.1 of Clavibacter michiganensis. GTDB lineage: Bacteria > Actinomycetota > Actinomycetes > Actinomycetales > Microbacteriaceae > Clavibacter > Clavibacter michiganensis_K. Next base: position 571,310 of record MDHJ01000001.1, read on the forward strand.
TCGGGATCGACGCGGAGCCGCGCGGCCGGGAGGCGCCGCCCGGCACGACGCTGGCGCAGTGGGTGCGGATCGAGGCCGTGCTCAAGGCCGACGGCCGCGGGCTGCTCGTCGATCCGGCGCTCGTCCGCTTCGAGGCCGAAGCGACGGGGGTGACCGCGTGGATCGACGGCGAGGAGGCGCGCTACCGGGTGCGGGACCTGGAGCTCGGGGCGGATCGGGTGGCAGCGCTGGCCCAGCACGATGCCGGTGATCCCGAGCGGCGCGCGCCCACCGCCCTCCGACGACCGGGGGTCTGAGGGCGCGCTCGTCTCATCGGGATGCGCGCGTCATTCGTTCTCCGCCTGGTCGATGACGAACTCCGTGAACCCGGGGACGGTGAACGACAGGTGCCCGTGCTTGTTCGCGTCGACGAGGCCCTTGTCCAGGAGCTTCTGCCGGGGGACCGAGATGGCCCTCGTGGTGGTGCCGAGCGCATCGGCGAGGGACGCCCGCTTCACGTCCTCTCCGCCGAGCCGCGCGATGGCGACCAGCATGTCCTGCTGCCGGGGCTCGCCCCACGCCATCGGGCGGTGAAGAGCGTGCGCATCTCCGACTCCACGGCGGGCAGCGCCTCTCGCAGGTCGGCGAGCGTGATCACGTCGTCCGGCGCGAGCCCCTCACGGTCCAGCCGGTGGGCGGCAGCTCGCCAACACGCGTCTCCGATCAACTGGACCTTGTACGGGTACCCGCCCGATTCGGCGGCTCCGCGGTCGATCGCGGCTGCGTCCCATCGGACTCCGGCCGCCGCGGCCGTGACCTCGAGCGCCTCCCGCGCACCGGCAGCGGACAGCCCGTGCATCGGCTGGAACCGGAAGCGCTCGCTGAACGTCACCGCCCTGTTGATCTTCGTGGGCGCGCCGGGGAGGCCCACGGCGAAGAGCGCGGTCCGGGGCTGCTCGGGATCGAAGGGCCGGAGGGGGTTCATCTCCTGCCATGCGTAGGCGATGGTCCGCAGGCTCTCGGGATCCGATTCCTGGATCTCGTCGATCAGGATGACGATCCCGGCGTCACCGTCGTGCACGACCGAGGCGAGGGCGGCACGGAGGGCGAGCTGGAGCCCCTTCGCGGAGGCCGCGGTACGCGTCCTCCCGGGAGCGGTGAGGGTCACGCCCACCTGCGCGATCCCGGGCGCACCCACTGTCACCGTCGCCGAGTCGATGGACTCGAGCGCAGTCCGACGAAGACGGGTGCCGCTTCCCACGACCTGCTTGAGCTCGCCGAGCAGCGAGTGCACCAGGTCCTCGTTCGGATCGGCGGTGATCAACACGGTCCGGACCCCGTAGCCGCCGAAGATGCGCTGCGCCTCCCGGAGGAGCGAGGTCTTGCCGATGCCCCGAGGACCATGGTCGACCTGGACGCGAGGGACGAACTGACCGTCTGCGCTCACCCGCTGAGCGGCTTCCCGGAACTGCTGCAGCTTCTCCGCTCGGCCGGGCAGGCCCGCGGGATGGAGCCCGGCGTGTACGGACTGAGCGAGAGGCTCGCAGGGCGGCCATCGTCGTTATACATCGAACTCGAGTATAACGTCGATGGCGGGTTCTGGTTCTGATCCGACTGCCGCCTCAGCGCCGCCCGACCCGTGGCAGCGCCGGCAGCGGCCCATCCGCCAGCCATGCGCGGAGCAGCGCGCCCGCGTCGCCGGCCGCGACCACGAGGTCGGCGGTGGTGCGCGGCGCCGTCCATTCGGGATCCGTCCAGCGGAGCATCAGGTCCCGCCACCCTCGCTCGCCGAGCGTCAGCCGCAGCGCGTGCACCGCGAGGGCGCCGCGCTTGTAGACGACGTCGTCGAACATCGACTCGGGCCCCGGATCCCCGATGCCGAGCTGCGTGCCGTCGCGCTCGAGGCGCGCGTGGTGCTGGCGTGCCAGCTGATCGGCCGTCGGCCCCCGGACTCCTCCGACCACAGCCACTCGGCGTAGCAGGCGAAGCCCTCGTTGAGCCAGATGTGGCGCCAGGACGCGAGGCCCACGCGGTTGCCGAACCACTGGTGCGCGAGCTCGTGCGCGACGAGCCGCTCCGACGCGCCCGTGCCGTCGGCGTGGTTCGAGCCGAGCACGGCCATGGCCTGCGCCTCCAGCGGGATCTCCAGCTCGTCGTCGGTGACCACGACCCGGTACTCGTCGAACGGGTACGGCCCGAACAGCGTCTCGAAGAACGCCATCATGCGCGGCACCTCCGCGAGGTCCTGCAGCACGCGCGCCTCCCGCGGACGCGGGTACGCGAGCACGGCCTCGGTGGATCCGGCGGGCACCCGCCGCTCCGCGTACCGGCCGATCTGCACGGTCGCGAGGTAGGGCGCGGTCGGCGCGTCCTGCGCGTAGGTCCAGGTGGCGCGACCGGAGCGCTCGACGCGGGAGAGGAGCCGGCCGCTCGCGATGACGGAGTAGTCGACCTCGCAGGCGACGCGGATCCGGAACGCGGCCCGGTCGTCCGGTCGGTCGTTGCAGGGGAACCAGGTGGAGGCCCCGCTCGGCTGCGACGCGACGAGCACGCCGTCGCCGAGCTCCTCCCAGCCGAGGTCGCCCCAGACGGTGCGGCGCGGCCCGGGCTCGCCGGAGTAGGCGACCTCGACCGTGAACGACGCGCCCGCGGCGATGGGCTCGGCCGGGGTCACGACGAGGCGCCCGCCGCGCTGCACGTGCCGGGTCTCGCGGCGGCCGTCGACGCGCACCTCGCCCGCGCGGAGGCCGGTGAGGTTGAGCTCGAACCGGGGGAGCGGCTCGCGGGCCACGGCCGTGATGACGGCGCGCGCCTTCAGCCGGTTGCGGGCGACGCGGTAGTCGAGGTCGAGGTCGTAGCGGTCGACCGCGTACGCGGAGGATCCGACCTCGGGGGTGTAGTCGTCGCCGGACGACGGGCCCGCCGCGGCCCTCACCGGCGACCGGCGGTCGCCGCGCCGGCCGCCGCCTCGGCGGGAAGGTACCGCCCGAGCGTCACCTCGCGCCACGGGCCGATCGGGTTGCCGCTCCAGCGGCTCGCCTCCGGCACCAGCTCCCCGCGCATCACGAGGCTCGCGGGGCCGACGGTCGCCTCGCGGGCGATGCGCGCCGCGGGGAGGATGACGCTGTGCGGCCCGAGGGTCGCACCGGCGTCGAGGGTGACGGTGTCCATGCTCATGATCCGATCATGGAACAGATGCGTCTGCACGACGCACCCGCGTTGATCGTGGATGCACGGCCGAGCGTCACGAGGTCCGCCTCCGGCAGCCAGTGCGAGTCGCACCAGACCCCGGGCCCGATGCGCGCCCCGAGGCTCCGCAGCCACCAGACGAGCGCCGGCGTCCCGGCCGCGGACGACGCGAACCACGGCGCCGCGACCATCTCGGTGAAGACGTCCGACACCTCGCTGCGCCACACGAACGACGACCACAGCGGGTGCTCCGCCGCGCGGACGCGGCCGATGAGGATCCACTTGGCCGCCGTCGAGACGCCCGCCGCGACCGCCCCGGCCGCGAGCAGCACGACGCCGCCGAGCAGGAACGCGACGAGCGGGCCCCACGCCGCCGTCAGCGCGGCCAGCGTCACGAGCACGGCCCAGCCGATCGCGCAGGTGACGATCACGGGCACGACCCGCAGCAGCTCCCACAGGATCCGGGCGACCCGGAGGCGGGCGGGCGGGCGGAACGTGCGGGAGTCGTCGGCGGCGGCGACCGTGCGCCGGAGCCGGACGGGCGGGGAGCCGAGCCACGACGACCCGGCCTTCGACTTGGTGGGCGCCGCCGAGAGCACGGCGACGAGGCCGTCCTTCGGCACCCGGTGGCCGGGGCCCGCCATGCCCGAGTTGCCGAGGAACGCCCGCTGCCCGATCTCCGCGCGGGCGACGCGCATCCACCCGCCGCCGAGCTCGTAGCCGGCCACGAGCGTGTCGTCCGCGAGGAAGGCGCCGTCGCGGATCGTCGTCATGGCGGGGATGAGGAGCACGGTCGAGGCCTCCACGTCCTTGCCGACGCGGGCGCCGAGGAGCCGCAGCCAGACGGGCGTGAAGAGACCCGCGTAGAGGGGGAAGAGCAGCGTCCGCGCGAGGTCGAGCAGGCGCTCGGTCGACCACAGCTGCCAGCCCACGCGGCTCCGCACGGCGTGCACGCCCTCGGTCACGCCGAGACCGAGGAGGCGCACCGCGGCGACGACCAGGAGCGCCAGCACCAGGCCGGTGAGGAGCACGGCGGGAACGAGCGCGCCGAGGCTCCGCCACCCGACGTCCGCGAGGTCGGCGGACCCGCGGATCGCGGCCGCGAGGATCCCACCGCCGGCCGCGAAGCCGACCACCGGCACGAGCGCGGTCGCCACCGAGGCGACCCCGTACGCCGCGACCCAGCGCGTGTTCCGCGGCGGCCGGTGCTCGGGCCACCAGACGCGGGCCCGGCCCTCGCGCGCGGCGGGGGAGCCGGCCCAGCGCTGGCCGGCGGGGACGCGCCCGAACACGGCGGACCCGGGCGCGATCTCCGCGCCCTTCCCGATGCGGGTGCCCGGCAGGAGCGTCGACCGCGTGCCGACCGTCGATCCGGCCCCGATGCGGATCGCACCGACGCGCACGGTGTCGCCGTCGATCCAGTACCCCGACAGGTCGACCTCGGGCTCGACGGAGGCGCCGCGGCCGATGCGGAGCATGCCCGTGACCGGCGGGAGCGTGTGCAGGTCCACGTCGTCGGCGATGCGGGCGCCGAGAGCGCGGGCGTAGTACGCGATCCACGGCGCGCCGGCCAGCCCGACCGCGCCGATCTGCTGCGCGACCTGCTCGGCCAGCCAGATCCGCAGGTGCCACCGGCCGCCGCGCGGGTGGTCGCCGGGCTCGAGGCCCCGGAGGAGGAGACGGGCGGCGGCCGCGGCGATCGCCATGCGGCCGAACGGCGTCGCGAACACGAGGAGCCCGGGCGCGAGCAGCCACCACGACACCACGGGCAGTGCGTCGAAGCCGCCCAGCGGGTGCAGCAGAGCGGAGCCCGTGAGCAGGAGCGCGAGCCAGCGGAGGCTCTGGAGCGCGAGGAGCGGGACGCCGAGGAGGGTCTGGATCCACTGCGCGCGCCGCGGCGTCGGCCGCACGTCCACGCGCGGCCGGGTGCGCTCGGCCCGCGGCGCGCGTCCCGCGATGGCCGCGTGCATGGCGCCCAGGCGCGGGTGCGCGTAGACGTCGGCGACGGTGAACTCCGGGTCGAGCGTGCGGATCCGGGCCACGAGGAGGGCCGCCGAGAGCGATCCGCCGCCCAGGTCGAAGAAGTCCGCGTCGGCGCTCGCCACCGGCGTGCCGAGCGACGCCGACCACATCTCCGCGAGCGGCCGCAGCTCGGCGTCGAGGCCGGCGCCCTCGTCGCCCGTCGCCCCGGGCAGCGGCCAGGGGAGGGCGGCGCGGTCGACCTTGCCGGAGGTGCGGGTGGGCAGGGCGTCGACGACGCCGAGGAGCGGCACGAGCGCGGCCGGGAGGGCGGCGCGGAGGCGCCTCACCGCATCCTCGCGGGAGAATGCCGCCGCATCGCGCGGCACGACGTACCCGACGAGCACCGGGTTGCCCGCGCCCGTGGTCCGCACGGCGACCGCGGCGCCCTGCACGTCGTGGAGCGCCTGCAGCGCCGCCTCGATCTCGCCCAGCTCGATGCGGCGGCCGCCGACCTTCACCTGGTCGTCGGCGCGCCCCTGGAAGACGAGGCCCGCCTCCTCGAAGCGCACGAGGTCGCCCGAGCGGTAGGCGCGGTCCCAGCCGAGCGCGGGGAAGGGGGCGTACTTCTCCGCGTCCTTCGCCGGATCCAGGTAGCGCGCGAGCCCGACGCCGCCGATGATCAGCTCGCCCACCCCGCCCTCGGGCACGCGCGCGCCCTCCGCGTCGACGACGGCGAGCATCCACCCGTCGAGCGGCAGGCCGATGCGCACGGGACCCGGGCCGCCGAGCGGCGCGGCGCACGCGACGACGGTGGCCTCGGTCGGGCCGTAGGTGTTCCAGACCTCGCGCCCGTCGGTGGCGAGGCGCTCGGCGAGCTCCGGCGGGCAGGCCTCGCCGCCGAAGATGAGGAGGCGCACGTTCTCGAGCGACTCCGCGGGCCACAGCGCGGCGAGGGTCGGCACGGTGGACACGACGGTCACGCCGTGCGTGATGAGCCACGGCCCGAGGTCCATGCCGCTGCGCACGAGGCTCCGCGGCGCGGGCACGAGGCAGGCGCCGTGGCGCCACGCGAGCCACATCTCCTCGCAGCTGGCGTCGAACGCCACCGAGAGGCCGGCGAGCACGCGGTCGCCGGGGCCGATCGGCTCGTCGCGCAGGAAGAGGCGTGCCTCGGCGTCGACGAACGCGGCGGCCGAGCGGTGGGTGACGGCGACGCCCTTGGGGTGCCGGTGGATCCCGAGGTGAAGATGATCCACGCGTCGTCCTCCGGGGCGGGCGGGGCGACGAGCGGCAGCGCGGACGTGGAGGCGTGCGCCGCGGCGGCCGGCAGCACGCGGAGGGCCGCGGCGGGCGCCGCGGTGTCCGCCGCGTCCGGGACGTGGGGCGTGAACTCGCCCGTGCCCGTCACGACGCCCGCGACGCGCGCCTCCCCGAACACGAGACGGGCGCGCTCGTCCGGGTCGTCGGCGTCCACGGGCACGTAGGCGGCGCCCGCCGCGAGCACGCCGAGCACGGTGACGTAGAGGTCGCGGGAACCGGACGGCATGCGGATCCCGACCCGGTCTCCGGTGGCGACCCCCGCCGCGCGCAGCGACGCCGCGACCTGCACGACGCGCGCCATGAGCTCGCGGTAGCTGAGGGCGCCGTCCCCGTCCTCGATGGCGGACGCGTCGGGGTGCGCGGCGACCGTGGCGCGGAGGACGTCGACGAGCGTGCGCGCCGGCGTGACCGCGTCGGCCCGGTCGAGCGCCCGCTGCGCGGCGGCGACCTCGGGCGTCGCCGCCTCCGGGGAGGGGTCGGGCATGGGGTCTCCGTTCGGCGGGGGCGGCGTCCGTACTGTCGGGCCTCCGGGTGAACGGGAGGTGGACGCGCGGCGACCCGGCGTCGTCGCCCGGTGGGTGCCGGGGAGGCGGTCGGCGGATCAGCCGGTGGGCCGCCCGGTGGGCCGCCCGGTGGGCCGCCCGGAGGGCCGCCCGGTGGGCTGCCCGGCGGCGAGCGCCTCGTCGACCACGCGCCGTGCCTCCGCCGCGGGGACGCCCAGCCGTCCGGCGAGCCCCGCGTACGCGACCGCGGCCGCGCGCAGCGACGCGGGCACGTCGTCCTGGGCGGCGACGAACGATCCCGCGCGCCCGCGCGTCTCGATGACCCCGTCGCCCTCGAGCTCCCGGTACGCCCGGGCGACGGTGTTGACGGCCACCCCGGCCTGCTCCGCCAGCGCCCGCACGGTGGGCAGCCGCGCGCCCACGCTCAGCTCGCCGTCGACCGCCCGCCGCACGATCTCCGCCCGGAGCTGCTCGTAGGGCGGGGTCGCGGATCCCGGGTCGATGCGGTAGCCGGGCTCGGGGTCCATGCGCCGAGGCTATCCACCGGCCTCCCGCCGCACGGCGCGACATGCGCGGCGCGTGCATGCGGCGGCGTCGGCAGGGGAGGATGGAGGAGAGGCGCGCACCGGCCGCCGATGGGAGGCCCCGAATGTCCGAGCTCGAGCTGATCACCATGTGGTCCCGTGCCCGCAAGCAGCTCATCACGAGCCAGCTGGGCCCGGTCTTCCTGCTGACCGCCACCGTGTTCCTGCTGCGCACCGGCCTCGCCGACGCCGACCTCGGCACACGCCTCGCGGCCGCTCTCATCCTCCTGGCGACGGGCGCGATGGGCGCCGCCATCCAGTTCTCCGTCACCTCGCAGGCCATCGCGATCTCGCGCGACCTCCGCGACTCCGGCGCCACCTCGCACGCCGCCCGCGCGATCATCGCCGCCGAGGGCCTCACGAACTTCGTGCGCTACGCCCTCCCGGCGCTCTTCGTGGTCATCTTCGTCGTGATCCTGGTCGCGCTCTTCGCCTAGCCGACGGCAGGGCGACGTCCGTTACTCCAGCGTCCGGTTCACCAGCCGCGACAGCACGATGGCACTGCGGGTGTGGTCGACGTTCGGCGCGAGGCGCACCTTCTCGAGCGCGTCCTCGAGGCTCGGGATGTCGCGGGAGCGGATGCGGACGATCGCGTCCGCATCGCCCGTGACGGTCCCCGCGTCGACCACCTCGGGGACGCCCTGCAGGATCCGGCGCAGCTCGTCGGGGGCGACCGTCCCGCGGCAGAACAGCTCCACGTAGGCCTCGGTGCTCAGGCCGTCGACGGCCGGGTCCACCTGGATGGTGAAGCCGCGGATCACGCCGTCGGCCACCAGCCGGTCGACCCGGCGCTTCACCGCGCTGGCCGAGAGGCCCACCGTCCCGCCGATGTCGCCGTACCCGGCGCGGCCGTTCTGGCGGAGGAGGTCGATGATCCGGTGGTCGAGGTTGTCCATGCGTCGAGCCTACGGCGGGATCGTGCGCCGGACGGGGCCCTGACGCGCGGAATCCGCGCCCGGATCCCTCGAACGGGCGTGATGCGCCTGCCAGGCTGTCCGGAAGGCGTCCCCTCGGGGCTCTGGGACATCGTCCGCCTCCACGACCGCGCCGCGAGGCGCGCCGCACGAAGCAGGAGCACCATGCCCTCCACCCTCTCCCGCGAGACCCCGACCGGGACCGGCCGCACGCCGTCCGCCCGCCGCGTGCTCATGTGCCGTCCGGACCACTTCGACGTGGTCTACCGGATCAACCCCTGGATGGACCCCGCCGTCCCGACGGACACCTCGCTCGCCGTGCGCCAGTGGCAGACGCTGCACGACGCCTACGTCGGGCTCGGCTTCCAGGTCGACCTCATCGACGGCATCGCGGGCCTCCCGGACATGGTCTACGCCGCCAACGGCGGCTTCACCCTGGACGGCATCGCCTACGGCGCGAGCTTCCAGCACCCGGAGCGGCAGCCCGAGGGCCCGGCCTACATGGACTGGTTCCGCGACGCCGGCTTCGACGTGCGCGTGCCCGAGCAGGTCAACGAGGGCGAGGGGGACATCCTCCTCGTGGGCGACACGATCCTCGCGGGCACGGGCTTCCGCAGCGACAGCACCAGCCACGCCGAGGTGGCCCGGATCTTCGACCGCGAGGTCGTCACCCTGCGCCTCGTCGACCCGTCGTTCTACCACCTGGACACCGCGATCGCGGTGCTCGACGACGAGAACATCGCCTACCTGCCGAGCGCGTTCGACTCGGCCAGCCTCGACGAGATCGAGCGCCGCTACCCGGACGCCGTGGAGGTCAGCGCGACCGACGCGTCGATCCTCGGCCTCAACTCCTACAGCGACGGCTACCACGTCGTGATCGCCGAGAAGGCGGTCGGCTTCGCGGCGTCGCTGCGGGAGCGCGGCTACGAGCCCATCGGCGTCGACCTGTCCGAGCTGCTGCTCGGCGGGGGCGGCGTGAAGTGCTGCACGCTCGAGCTGCGGCAGTGACGACCGGGACGGATGAGGACATGACCGACACCATCGACCGCCCCGCCGCGTCCGACGCGGGATCCCGCGCGATCCACGCCGAGGAGGCGCACGCCGCGCACAACTACCACCCGCTGCCCGTCGTGGTCGCCTCCGGCCAGGGCGCCTGGGTCACCGACCTCGACGGACGGCGCCTCCTCGACTGCCTCGCCGCCTACTCGGCCGTGAACTTCGGCCACTCCCACCCGGACCTCGTGCGGGCCGCGACCGAGCAGCTCGGGAGGATCACGCTCACGAGCCGCGCGTTCCACAACGACAAGCTGGGGCCCTTCGTCACCGCCCTCGCCGAGCTCGCCGGCAAGGACATGGTCCTGCCGATGAACACGGGCGCGGAGGCCGTGGAATCCGGCATCAAGGTCGCCCGCGCCTGGGGGTACCGCGTGAAGGGCGTGGCCGCGGGCCGCGCAAAGATCATCGTGATGGCCGGGAACTTCCACGGCCGCACCACCACCATCGTGAGCTTCAGCGACGACGAGGAGGCGCGCGCCGACTTCGGTCCGTTCACGCCCGGCTTCGTCACCGTCCCCTACGGCGACGCCGCGGCGCTCGAGGCCGCGATCGACGAGGACACCGTCGCCGTCCTCGTGGAGCCGATCCAGGGCGAGGCCGGCATCGTCGTCCCGCCCGAGTCGTTCCTCCCGGACGTGCGGCGGATCTGCACGCGGGAGCGCGTGCTGTTCATCGCCGACGAGATCCAGTCGGGCCTCGGCCGCACGGGCGCGACGTTCGAGTGCGACAACGCGGGCGTCGTGCCCGACTTGTACCTCCTCGGCAAGGCGCTCGGGGCGGCATCGTGCCCGTCTCCGCAGTCGTCGGCGACGCGGACGTGCTGGGCGTCATCCAGCCGGGGCAGCACGGCTCCACGTTCGGCGGCAACCCCCTGGCCGCGGCCGTCGGCCACGCGGTCGTCGACATGCTCGCGACGGGCGAGCCGCAGGAGCGGGCCCGTCGACTCGGCGCGGTGCTGCACGCGCGCCTCGCGGACCTCGTCGGGCACGGCGTGCTCGAGGTGCGCGGCCGGGGCCTCTGGGCCGGCATCGACATCGACCCGGCGCTCGCCACGGGCCGCGATGTATGCGAGCGGCTCGCCCACCGCGGAGTGCTCGCGAAGGACACGCACGGCTCGACGATCCGCCTCGCTCCGCCCATCGTCGTCGAGGAGGAGGACCTCGTCTGGGCCGTCGGCCAGCTCGCCGAGGTGCTCGCGGAGCTCGGGGCGCGCTGACGCCGCTCCCGGGCCGGACGGCATCGGCGCCTCGGGTGCAGGGGCCGGTCGACGATCCGCTCCTGGTCGCGTCGGCGGGAGAGACGTACTTCAGCAACATCACGGGGTCGCATCGCTTGCAGGGCTAACCGGATCCGTCCCCGACGGCCCCCGCTCCCCGCCCTCCACGGGCCGGGCAGCGGGGGCCGTCGCCATGCGGAGCACCTGCCTGGTGCTGACGCCGACAGCGAGGGCGCACCGCTCGTCCGGCTGTGGACGGTGGGATCCCCATCTGACGTGGGAGACCTATCGTTCAGGTCACGTGCACGGATGTGCACCCTGCTGTCCCGACTCGGAAGGTCCCCATGTCCCCCACCCCGCATCCTCCGCGAAGCGCTGGCGCCGGCGCACCGCGCTCGCCGTCGGCGCCGTCCTCCTCTCCCTCGCCTCCATGGCGGCCGCATCGCCGGCGCAGGCGGCCGGGGTCCACGGCTCGGGCGAGGTGAGCGCCGCGGTCCCGCTCCGCGTGGGCTCCATCGACCTCTTCGTCAGCGACGAGACGGGCGACGCCGGCGGCGCCCTCGTCACCTCGAAGGCGACCGGGATCACGACGTGCCAGGGGTTGATGATGGGCGAACACAACAGGCTCACGTGGAAGGTGCCCATCACCAACAGGAGCACGGCCTACGGCGCGACCATCATCTTCGTGAACAACTGCACCGACAAGATCACGGGCTACACCTTCGCCCGGGGGCCCTTCACCGTCCACAACGGGGAACGTTGGGCCTACGAACGGCCCTACCGCGTTCCCGGCTACGGCGCGAAGGACCCGCGCGTGTACCGCGTCAGCTGATCCTCCGGCGCCGCCCCGCGGCCGCGTCCGCGTCCGACGTGGAGACAGCCCCCGCTTCCGGTCCTGGACCGGCGGCGGGGGCTGTGCGCGTCACGGAGCAGTCGGAGCCGCCGAAGCTGCCGGAGCCCGGGTCGCGATGGCGACGCCGGCCGCGGTGCAGACGACCACGATCGCCCCCAGCTGCACGGGCGTCAGCGTCTCCTGCAGCACGATGACGCCGAGGACGGCGGCCACCACCGGGCTGAGGCTCGTGAGCACGGCGAACAGGCGCGGCGTGATGCGGCGGAGGATCACCGTGTCGAGTGAGTACGGCACCGCCGAGGAGAGCAGCCCGATGGCGGCGAGCAGGCCGACCACCTGCCAGTCGAGTGCGGTGACGTCCAGCGTGGCGAGCGCCCACGGCACGAGCACGACGAGGCTCACGAGGCTCGCGACGGCGATGCCCGAGAGCCCGGTCAGGCGCTCCGCCACCCGGCGGGTGAACACGATGTACGCCGCCCAGGACACCGCGGCGGTGGCTGCGCAGATCAGCCCGAAGGGGTCGATCCGGCCTTCGAGCCCGGTGAGCACGACGACGCCCGCTGCGGCGACGAGCGCGCACACGGCGTCGAGCAGACGGCGTGCGGCGATGAGCGCGATGGACAGGGGCCCGAGGAACTCGATGGTCGCCGCGATGCCCAGGCCGAGCCGGTCGACGGCCGCGTAGTAGGAGAGGTTCATGAGGGACAGCGAGAGGCCGAGCAGCACGGCGGGCACGAGCTGTGCGCGGGTCATGCGGAGGATGCGGGGCCGGGCCACGGGAAGCACGAGCGCCGCCATGATCACCTGGCGCGCGGCGACGACGAGCACGGCGCCGACGACGGGGATGGCGAGCCCGGCGAGCGACGATCCGAGGCTGACGCTCACGATGGTCCCGACCTGGAGCGCGGCGCCCGTGGCGGTCGTGCGGGTGCTCGACGCGGCGACCGGCACGGTCGGGGAGGCGGCGACCGCGGCCTCGACGCCGGCCGGGGTGGTGCCGGCCGCGGACCCGGGGTGCACGGCACCCGGGTCGATGGGATCCCCGGCGCTGCTCACCTGGTGAGCGTACCGGCGCGGGGCGCGGTGAGGTCCCGTCGAGGACCGGGGGCGGCCTCCCGTGCGGCGCCGTCGGCCCGGGCCCGATGCCGATCGGCGGGCACGGTCGAGGTCGGGGGCATGCGCGCCCTGTCGACGGTGGGACCCGGACGGGTCGCCCCGTCGAGTCCCCCTCGTCGTCGGTGCCGTCCTGCTGGCGCTCCCCTCGGTCGCCGTCGCGACCCCCGCACAGGCCGCCGGGTCCGGCGAGGTGTCCTCCGCCGAGACCCACGGCTTCCACCTGGACCTCCCGCATGCGCTGGCTCCGCGCGGCAGGGGAATCCTCCTCTTCGACTGGACGACAGGCCGGAACGAGTGCAAGCCCCTGCACGCCGGGGACAACTACGTCAACTTCTTCCGGGATCTCCGGACCATCTCCTTCGGGGTCGTACCGAGCTGCACCATCGAGGCGCTCACGCAGCCGCGGCTCGACACGACGATGAGGTCGGCGAAGGTCGACTCCGTATGGAAGGTGGGCGTGAACGGCTCGGTCTGGCAGAGGCAGGGCTGACCCCGGCTGCGCCGTCCCCGCGACCCTTCGCGGGAGGGTCGGCAGCCGTCGGTGCGTGGAGCGTGCGAGTCGACCGGCCGCATCCCGCGTGACGATCCCGAAGCCCGACGGGTGGTCCGGCTCCCCGGGTACTGACCGGGATGCGCTCAGCGCGGCAGGGCGTTCCCGTCCGCGTCGAGGTGGTCGCGCCAGCTGCGCGTGGGCTCCCAGCCGAGGAGGCGGCGCGCCTTCGCGGTGGAGATGCCGGACGAGTCGACGCGCTCCAGCGGCCGCAACTCGATCGCGTCGCCGTAGTGGCGGCGCAGCTCGGCGGCGAAGTCGTGGCCGCCCGCGTTGTCGGCCGCGGCGATGTAGAAGACCTCGTGGCCCGGCAGGTCGGAGGCGACCGACAGCACGATCGCGTCGGCCAGGTCGTCCGCGTCGATGTAGCTCCACAGGTTCGCGGTGAGCACGGACGCGTCGCGCACCTGGGGCCCGAGGTTCGTCGCATAGTTGTCGTCGTTGTGCACCGTGCTCGGGCGGAGCGAGACGACGCGGATGTCGGAGCGGCGCACGGCGGCGTCCATCAGCTGCTCGCCGAATGCCTTCGACAGGGCGTACGGGTCCTGCGGGTGCAGCGGGTGGTCCTCGTCGACGGGTGCGTAGTCGGGGAGGAACGGCCGCTCGGGGAAGAAGTTGCCGACGATGCTCTCGCTGGAGATGTTGACGAAGCGCGGGACGCCGAGGCGCACGGCGGCCTCGATGAGGTGGAACGTCGACATGAGGTTCGTCTGCAGCACCACGTGGGCGGGGTTGCCGGTGGGCTGGGGGATCGCGGCCACGTGCACGACGGCGTCCATCCCGGCGACGACCGCGAACGCGGCGCCCTGGTCGGTGAGGTCCGCCATGACGTAGCGGCCGGGGACGACGACGCCCGCGTCGAAGACGGGACGCACGAGGTCGACCCCCGTGACGTCGTGCCCGGCGGCGACGAGCGCCTCGACGGCGGCGCGGCCGACCTTGCCGCGGGATCCGGTGACGAGGACCTTCACGCCCCGACCCCCGCCCGGCCCTCGGGCGCCTTCATGACGACGGGCACGAACGGGTCGTCCTCGAGGCGCTCCGCGAACCACGCCTCGTCGACGTAGCCCTCCGACCAGAGCTTCAGCGGCGTCGCCACCGTGGGCGTGAACAGCTCCCACCGCGTCCAGAGCCGCGTCTCCTCCGTCATCATGCGGCCGACCTCGCGGGTCCAGCGGACGACGACGTGCTCGGCGGGCAGCAGTCGCTCGAACGTGCCCTGCGCCTCGGCCAGGCGGGCGGACCGCGTGCCGTCGCCCGAGACCTGCTCGGCGCTCAGCGCGAGCACCAGGGTCCAGGTCGTGCTCTGCAGCTCGGTGTCGCGGGGCGCGGCGGCGGAGTCCGGCGCGGGCGCGGAGGTGGGGTCGTGGCTCATGCGGGGTCTCGCTCCTCGTGTCGATCGAGTCTGGCACGCGGTGCCCGGCGCGGTCGGAGGGCGAGGTGCACCAGCACGCCCGCGACGAGCGCGCAGAAGGCCGCCCCCAGGCCGCCGACGGTGATCCCGGAGGCCGCCACGACGAAGGTCGCGATCGCGGGCAGGTGCGCGCCGGGATCCCGCACCGCCGACGCGAGGCTCGACGCGAGCGAGGGCGCGAGCGCGAGCCCGGCGGCGGCCGCGACGACGCCCGCGGGTCCGGCGACGATCACGGTGGCGAGCGCCGCCGACGCGAGGCCCAGCACGAGGTTCGTCCACCCGGCCGTGCTGGCCGCGCGCCACCGCTCGTCGGGATCCGGATGCGCGGAGGGCGCCGCCGACAGCGCGGCGGACAGCGCGGCGAGGTTCACGACGTGGCCGCCGAGCGGCGCGCTCACGAGGGTCGCGGCGGCGGTGGTCGCCATCGCGGCGCGCCACGGCGTCTCGTAGCCGAAGCTCGCGAGCACCGCGACGCCCGGAAGGTTCTGCGACGCCATGGTGACGACGAACAGCGGGATCCCCAGCGCGACCGCCGCGCTCACCGTGAACACGGGCGCCGTCAGCTCGATCCGCGGCAGCAGGTGCGCGGCGTCGAGCGTCGACCCGGGGGCGGGTCCGGCGACGGCGAGCGCGACGCCGACCACCACGAGGGCGGCGGCCAGGGCCGTCGGGGCCGCCCAGCGCGGCGCCCAGCGGGCGGCGGCGAGCCACGCGAGCACCACCGGGAGCACCACGAGGGGCGTCGCGACGGCCGCCGTGACCGTCGCGACGCACAGGGGGAGGAGCACGCCGGCGAGCATCGCGGCGGCGACGCTGGCGGGGATGAGGCGCACCAGGCGCCCGAGCAGAGGCCAGAGGGCGGTCGCGAGCACGAGGATCCCGCAGACGACGAACGCCCCCACCGCCGCGGCCCAGCCGCCCTCGACCGCGCCGGAGCCGATGAGGAGCGCCGCTCCCGGCGTGGACCAGGACAGGGTGATGGGCCGGCGGAAGCGATGGGCGAGGAGGACCGTGCCGAGCCCCTGCGTGACGCACAGCGCCAGCAGCCCCGACGCGGCCTCCGAGGGCGACGCCCCGACCGCGGTGAGCCCGGTGAGGACCACGGCGGAGGTGCCGGCGAAGCCGACGACCGCGGTCACGATCCCCGCTCCGCGTGCCTGAGCACGGCCGCCCGGCGCCTCGATGACCGTCATGCGCGCTCCCGACCGGACGGCGGTCGTCCTGCCGCCCGATCCTAGGGTCGCCGCGAGGCGCTCACGCGCCGGTGCGGCGTCCGTCGGCGTCGCGCGCGGCGGCCCGCCGACGCTGACGGAGCAGCGTGAGGAGGATGCCGCCGACGCTGATCGCCGCGATCCCCACGAGGACGACGTCCATGTAGCGGCCCACGACGTCGGCGACGCCCGGGATGCCGGCGAGGCCGAAGCCGAGCCCGATCACGAGGACCGTCCAGGCGGCGGCCCCGAGGGCATTGAAGGCCGCGAAGCGCGCGTAGCGCATGCGGCCGACGCCCGCGGCGACGGGCGCGAAGGTGCGGACGACGGGCACGAAGCGCGCGAGCGTCACGGCCCAGCTGCCGAACCGGTCGAAGAAGCCCTGCGTGCGATCCACGTTCCGCCGGCTGAAGAGCCCGGAGTCCTTCCGCTCGAAGACGCGAGGCCCGGCCGACCTCCCGATCGCGAAGCCGAGCTGGTCGCCGAGGAACGCCGCGGCGAGCACGAGGAGGACGACGAGCGGGACGGGGAGCGCGATGGCGCCCGTGTACGTGAGGACGCCCGTGAAGAAGAGGAGCGTGTCGCCCGGCAGGAAGAAGCCGATGAGCAGGCCGCTCTCCGCGAAGACGATCGCGCACACGACGACCAGGCCCCAGACGCCGGCGCCCTCGATGATGCTCTGCGGGTCGATGCCCATGCGCGTGCCGCCGTCCGTGCGGGTCGCCGGGGCGACTGTCGGGTGCGGCCGGGGCCGCGCGCCTCGGGTGGAGCGCGCGCCCAGGCTACGTCCGGGAACCTGCGAACGGCCGGGTTTCCTCGTCTGCGGAAACAAAAGTTGATGGTGGTGTTCCTGATGATTTCGGTTAGCGTCGGAGGATCCGTGCTCCACCGACCTCGACGAGGCCCGCCATCTCCCGCACCGCTCGCACCCCCCGCCGCGTCCCCGGACGTCCGCGGGCGACCGCCGCGCCGCGCCTCCGACTGGCCGCCGCGCTCGCCGCATCCGGCCTCCTCCTGGGGCTCGGGGTCCCGTCCGCGCAGGCCGCGGAGGAGTACCCCACCTGGTCGGAGGTGCAGGCCGCCCGCTCGAGCGAGCAGGCCACCGCCGAGCAGGTCACGCGCATCACCTCCCTCATCTCCGGCCTCGCCGCCGAGGTCGAGGCCGCGAACGCCCTGGCCCTCCAGCGCGCCGACGAGCACGCCGCCGCCGTGGACGAGCTCGACCGGGCCACCGGCGAGCTGCAGGCGCTGCAGTCCAAGGCCGAGCGCGCCCAGGCCGATGCCGACGAGGCCAAGCGCCAGGTCGGCCGCCTCGTCGCCCAGCTCGCCCGCAGCGGCGGGGCGGCGGCGACGTCTCCCTCCGCCTGCTCACGAGCGGCGGCGAGGACGCCGACGCGCTCCTGTCCCGCATGGGCACCGCCACCAAGCTCGCCGACCGCCAGGACACCGCGTTCACCGCGGCCGTCACCGCGGCCCGCACCGCCGAGTCGCTCGGCAAGCAGGCCTCGGTCGCGAAGGACGCGCTCGCGGTCCTCGCCGCCGACGCGGAGGCGAAGCTCCAGGAGGCGTCGGCCGCGCAGGCCCTCGCCGATCAGGCCCTCGCCGAGCAGCAGGCCCGCAGCTCCGAGCTGCAGGCGCAGCTCACCACCCTGCGCGACTCCCGCATCTCCGTCGAGGAGGGCTACGCCATCGGCGAGCGGAAGCGGCAGGAGGAGGCGGCCGCGGAGGCGCGCCGCCAGGCCGACGCACGCGCGGCTGCCGCGGCTGCCGCGGCTGCCGCCGCCGCCGCGAACGCCGCCGCGCGACCGCCGGCGAACGCGCCCCGCCCGCCGTCCTCCGGCGGCCAGCCGTCGGCATCCGGCTGGACCATGCCCATCCGCAGCTACGGCTCGTACCAGTCGTACGGGATGCGGCTGCACCCGATCCTCGGCTACTGGCGCCTCCACGCGGGCGACGACTTCGGCGCCGGATGCGGGACGCCCATCTACGCCACGGCCTCCGGCACCGTGCAGTTCGCGGGCGGATCCAGCGGCTTCGGCAACGCGATCACCCTGAACCACGGCGGCGGCGTCACGAGCGTCTACGGCCACATGTACTCGTACGGCGTCATGGTGCGCACCGGGCAGACGGTCCAGGCCGGCCAGCAGATCGGCGCCGTCGGCAGCGCGGGCCTGTCCACCGGCTGCCACCTGCACTTCGAGATCCGGCAGGGCGGCGTCGCCACCTCGCCCATGCCGTTCCTCCGCGCCCGCGGCGTCTGAGCGCGGGTACGCTGGGCGCGTCGACGAGCCGGGGGTGCGGATCATGACGGGACGCATCCGACGTGTCGTGCAGGCCGTGCTCCGGCCCGCGATCTTCGTGCAGTACCAGGCGCTCCGCGCCGGTCTCCGCAGCACCGTCTTCCCCCGCGACGCGGGAACCGGCGTCGTCCCCGGCGAGTCCCCGCAGCGCGTCCTCGTCATCGGCGAGGCGACGGCCGTCGGGTTCGGCGTGCTCTCGCACGAGCTCGGCATGGCGGGGCACTTCTCGCGTCAGCTCGCCCGGCGCACGGGCCGCGGCGTCGAATGGTCGACGCGCCCGTTCGCCGACCTCACGATCCACACGGCCGCCGGCACGGTCCGCGACCGCGCCCTGCTCGCCGGCGTCGACGTCGTCCTGTTGATGGTCGGCGTCGGCGACAGCATCCGGCTGACGCCGCAGCGCACCTGGCGCCGGCTGCTCTGCTCCGCCATCGACGACCTGTGCCAGGGGCTGCCCGAGGGCGCCCGCGTGCTCGTCCCCGAGGTCCCGCCGCTGCGGGAGAGCGTCGGCATCCCCGCGCCGTGGCGGGCCGTGGCGGCCCGCCACGCGCGTCTGCTCAACCGCGTGACGGACGAGATCGTCGCCTCGCGCGCCGACGCCCTCTCCGTGCCGTTCCCCCGCGAGAGCGTCATCGACCTGGGCGATCCGGATGCCGCGCAGGCGTCGCGCGTCTACGCGTCGTGGTCCCGCGCGTTCGTCCAGCGGATGCTCGGACCCCTCCCGAGCCCCGAAGGATGACCGGCGGTTGAACGTTCCCTGTGCATTCCTCGGGTGCCGGATACGGGCGGGGCCCCGGCGTAGCGTCGGACACGTGCCCGTCCCGGTGTCCACACCGGGACCCGGGCTCTCGGATCGAACGCGGATCCGGCCCCAGCACCGAGAACGCACGAGGAGAAGCAATGCCCCAGGTAATCGAGACCGTCGACGTCAACGTCCCCGTCAGCACCGCGTACAACCAGTGGACCCAGTTCGAGTCGTTCCCGAACTTCCTCAGCTACGTCGAGTCGATCACGCAGGTCACCGACACGCTCACCGAGTGGAAGGTCAAGATCGGCGGCGTCGAGCGCACGTTCGAGGCCAACATCACGGAGCAGCACCCCGACGAGCGCGTCGCGTGGAACTCCACGGGCGGCGACGAGGACCACGCGGGCGTCGTCACCTTCCACAAGCTGAGCGACACCGAGACCCGCGTCACGGTCCAGCTGGACTGGGAGGCCAAGGGCCTCGTCGAGAAGGTCGGCGCGGCCATCGGCGTGGACGACCACGTCATCAAGGCCGACCTGAAGAACTTCAAGGAGTTCATCGAGAAGCGCGGCACCGAGGACGGCGCCTGGCGCGGCGACGTCCAGGCCTGATCATGCAGACGGACGACATCCGCTGGAACCAGGAGGCGCGCGACAAGATTCTCACGGACAGCGACCGCGTGCTCCAGGAGGCCGTGCAGACGGCGGCGAAGGAGCTCGAGGGCCAGGACTGGGAGACCGTCTACCAGCGGCTCTTCGAGCAGCTGAAGGACCGGTTCATCGACTTCGAGCCGGGACCGGACCTCCGCAAGTACGCCGAGGCCGTCTCCCGCGGGGAGATCCAGGGCTGACGCCGACGTCATCATCACCGGGAGGGCCCGGCACCCACGCGGGTGCCGGGCCCTCCCGGCGTCCGGGCGCGTCGATCCCCCACGCCCTGGATAGCCTGGACGCGCGCCGCGGGAGCGCCGGGACCAGGGGAGACGCGATGAGCGACAGGCACGACGACGGGCAGCGGGACCTCGACGAGGGGTGGGATCCGGTGCCGGGGAGCGCTGGTGCCGGGGGCGGCGAGCCGTACGCCCCGGACGCCCCGCATGCCCCGGCCACGCCGGCCACGCCGCCCGGTGCGCATCCCGACGCCGGCTTCCCGCCGGCCGCCCACCCGGGCTACCCGGCTGCCGCGTACCCGGGCGCCGGCTACCCGCCGGCCGCCTACCCCGGCGCCGGCTACCCGGCTGCCGCGTACCCCGGCGCCGTCCCGCCGCCCGGATACGGGATGCTGCTGCTCCCGTCGGCCCAGCGGCCCCTGCCGCCGCACATCGACCCGTCCTGGCGCCTCGCGGGAGTGGGGCGACGCGCCGCCGGCCGGATCCTCGACCAGGTGGTCTTCGGCTTCGTCGGCGCGCTCTCCGCGGGCGCGTTCATCATCCCGCTGCAGGGGATCGCGCAGCAGCGGATCATCGACCAGCAGCTGTTCGGCGAGGCCGCCGAGGACCTCATGGACACCTACGCGGGCGGGGCCGTCCTCGCCACGTTCCTCAGCCTCGTCTCGTACCTCCTCATCGCCACCTGGTGGCTCGGCTGGAAGGGCACCACGCCCGGCAAGGCGATGGTCGGCATCCGCGTCCAGCGCTTCTCGCAGCCCGGGATGCTCGGCTTCGGCCGCGCGCTGCTCCGCGGCGTGGTGCAGAACGCGTTCGTCATCGGCTCCCTCTTCACGGTGTGGCTGCCGTACGCGTCCGTCGGATGGGACTCCCGTCATCTCCTCCGCGGCTGGCACGACCTGGCCGCGGACGACGTCGTCCTCGCGCGGCGCACGGAGCCGTACCCCTCCGCCTGACGCGCCCGGGGCGCGATCAGCCTGACGAGGGCCTGGGAGAAGCGCCGTCCGTGGAATGCCGCCGCCGAGCGCGGGGGTTGCCCGAGCGCGGTCCGCTCGGGCCGCTGGCCCCGCCTCCCCACCCGACGTGACCCGTCCGGGCGCGCGGCGGCCATCTGCGAGACGAAGGATCCACCACGTGAAGCTCTTCTCCCCCCTCACCCTGGGCGCCCTCGAGCTCCCCAACCGCGTCGCCATGGCGCCGCTCACCCGCACGCGCTCCGACGAGCACGGCGTTCCCGGCGACCTCGTCGTCGAGTACTACCGCCAGCGCGCGTCCACGGGCCTCATCGTGTCCGAGGGCGTGTTCACGAGCGAGCGCAGCAAGGCGTACCCCGGCCAGCCCGGCATCGTGACGGACGAGCAGATCGCCGGCTGGCGCCGGGTGACCGACGCGGTCCACGCCGCGGGCGGGCGCATCGTCATGCAGCTCATGCACGGCGGACGCGTCTCGCACGAGGAGATCACGGGCGGCCTGCCGCTGCTCGCGCCGAGCGCCATCGCCATCCAGGGCGAGGTCCACACGCCCACCGGCAAGGCGCCCTACCCCGTCCCCAGCGAGCCCGAGACCGACGAGGTCCCGCTCATCGTCGACGAGCTCGCGGTCGCCGCGCGCAACGCGGTCGACGCCGGGTTCGACGGCGTGGAGATCCACTCCGCCAACGGCTACCTGCTGCACGAGTTCCTCTCGCCCGTCTCCAACGTCCGCACGGACGCCTACGGCGGATCGCCGGCGAACCGCGCGAAGCTCGGCATCGACGTGGCCCACGCGGTCGCACGGGAGATCGGCGCGGGCCGCGTCGGCATCCGCATCTCGCCGAGCCACAACATCCAGGACGTGCTCGAGGAGGACGCCGACGAGACGCGCGCCACCTACGAGGCGCTCCTCGCGGGGATCGCGCCCCTCGGCCTGGCGTACCTCAGCGTGCTGCACGCCGAGCCGCGCGGCGAGCTCGTGCAGGGCCTGCGCGGCACGTTCGGCGGACCGCTCATGATCAACAGCGGCTTCGGCGTCATCACCGAGCGCCAGGACGCCATCGACCTCGTCGAGGACGGCAGCGCCGACCTCGTCGCCGTCGGCCGCATGGTCATCGCCAACCCCGACCTCGTCGAGCGCTGGGCGCAGGACGCGGAGGTCAACGAGCCGAACGGCGACACCTTCTACGGCCCCGGCGCCGAGGGCTACACGGACTATCCGGCGCTCGCCGGCTGATCCGCCGCACCTGACCGGCTCCGGCCGGCACCGCCCGAGGCCGGGCTCACTCCGAGGGAGCGAGCCCGGCCTCGTGCACGAGCACGGCGACCTGCACGCGGCCCTCGACGCCGAGCTTGTCGAGCACGTGGCCCACGTGCGTCTTGACGGTCGCGACCCCGAGGAACATGTCCGCCGCGATGCGGGCGTTCGAGTGGCCGCGCGCGATGGCGAGCGCGACCTCCTGCTCGCGCTCCGTCAGGGTGCCGAAGCGCGTCCGCTCGGCCGTGCGGTCGGCGCGGTCGCGCTGGGCGGCGACGCCGATCACGGTGTCGAGCACCGAGGGCGACAGGATCGAGCGGCCCGCGGCGACCTGGCGCACGGCCGCCACGAGCTCGACCGGCGGGGTGTCCTTGAGCAGGAACCCGCGCGCGCCGGCCCGCAGCGCCCCGAGCACGAGCTCGTCGGCGTCGAAGGTCGTGAGCACGATGACGGGGAGGTCGGGGCGCCGGGCCACCTCGCGGGCCGTGGCGGCGATCCCGTCGCAGACCGGCATGCGGATGTCCATGAGCACGACGTCCGGCGCCGTCCGGGCGATGACGGCACCCGCGGCCAGGCCGTCGGCCGCCTCGCCGACGACCTCGAGCCCGTGTCCTCCGCCGAGCAGCATCCCGAGGCCGGCGCGCACGAGCGCGTCGTCGTCGACGATCACCACGCGGATGGGCGGGCCGCCCGCGGGCACGACGCCCGCGAGGTCAGCGCCCGCGAGGTCCCCGCCCGCGGCCGAGGGGCCGGGCGCCGTCGGGTCGCCGGTGCTCAGGCCGTCCACGGGAGCACCGCCTCGACCACGTGCCGGCCGTCGCGCCGGGCGACGTCCAGGGTGCCGTCGAGCGACAGCGCCCGCTCGGCGATGCCCGCGAGGCCGTGACCGGACGGGGGAGCGGAGGGGGCGTCCGCGCTGGGATCCTCGGCGGCACCGGGTTCTCGACCGCGATGCGGAGGGATCCGCCGGCGCGCCCGTCGACCGTGAGCGTCACCGGGGCGCCCGGCGCGTGGCGGCGGGCGTTCGTGAGGCACTCCTGCACCACCCGGTAGGCGTGCCGGGAGGTCGTCGCGGAGAGCGTCGGCAGGGCGTCCCGGGTCTCCGGGTCGATGTCGGCGTGCACCTCCACGCCGAGCGCGCACGCCTCCTCGAGGAGCGCGGGGAGGTCGGCGAGCGTCGGCTGCGGGGGCGCGAGCGCGGGTGCGCCCGACGGGTCGCGCAGCACGCCCAGCACCTCGCGGAGCTCCGTGAGGGCCGTCCGCGCGTTGTCCCGCACCACGCCCGCGGTGGCGCGCACCTCGGCCGGGTCGAGGTCGTCGCGGTACTCCAGCGCGCCCGCGTGCAGCGCGACCAGGGAGAGGCGGTGCGCGAGCACGTCGTGCATCTCGCGGGCGATGCGCGTCCGCTCGCGGTCCGCGGCCTGCTCCGCACGCAGCGCCTGCTCCTCGTCCGAGAGCCGCGCGCGCTCCCGCAGCGACGCCATCAGCTCGCGCCGTCCGCCCACGTAGAGCCCGACGACGATGAGGAGCCCCAGCAGGGCGACGAGCAGGGCGCCGAGGACCGGGACCTCGCGCGGCGTCGTGGGGAGGTACGAGAGGCCCGCGAGCTCCCATGCGCCGACGGCGACGACCCAGGTGCCGGCGGCCAGGGCGATCTCCCGCGGTCGGCGGCGGGCGGCGAGGGAGGCCAGGGCGATGGCGGCGGCGGGCAGCCCCACGCTCGACACGGCGGCGACGACCCGAGCACGAGGGCGATCGTGAGGGGCGCCACGCGTCGGACCGGCAGGAGCGCGACGGCCACGAGCCCCACCCCGACGTCGACGAGGAGCAGGACGTCGATGCGGGCGCCCGTCGTCCCCGACTCCTCGAGGAGCGTGAGCACGCCGCCGAAGGCGACGACGCCGACCACGAGCGCCACGAGCATGAGCCCCGCCTCCCGCCCGACGGCGAGCGTGCGCCCGAGGGCGCGGCCCCGGCGCGGCGAGCGGCCGTCGCCCGGATCGCGGTCGCCGCCGAGCGCGGGGCTCCCGGCGCGCGGCAGGTCCCGTCGGGACGCCGGGGGTCCCGGCGTGAGGTCGCGGGGCACGCGTGCTGCTGGAGAGGACATGGTCCGACCCTAGGGATCCGCGTCATGCCGCCGTATCGACCGGAGGGGGGAGATGCGCGCGGCCGACGGGGGAGCGCGGCCGGGTGGCCGGTGCCCGAGGGTCAGCGCGGGCGGGTGGCGCGGCGCTCCGCGCGGGAGGCCCGCCAGCGGCGCCACGCGTCCCAGAACCGGTGGAGCTGGCGCTTGAGGAACACGTTCACGCGGTGGGCCGCGGGGAACTCGGTGCCGAGCACGGCGATGCCGAGGAACACGATGAGCCAGCCCGGCCCCGGCAGGGGGATGAGCACGATGCCGACGAGGACGATGGCGACGCCGAGCATGCCGACGAGGATCCGGTACAGCCATCGGGCCTTCGGGTGCAGCTCGATCCAGGCCCGGCATCGGCGCAGGAAGCGGCGGAGCGGATGCGCGTGGCTCGACCCCGCCTCGTACTCGCGGGTCAGGGTGTCGGACATGGGCCCACGGTACGGGCGGGTCCTGGGAACCGTCTCCCTCAACCGGGGAATCCGCAGGATGCCGTGACGATCGACCTGCGCGGCCCGTCGTCCTCAGGCGGCCGGCGGCGCCGTGATCCGACGCGCGGCCTCCACGACCGCCGCCCGGTCGGCCGCGCGCGCGGCCGGCCCGTCGTCGTGCATCGCCGGGTACGGCGACTGCACCCACGACTGCGCGAGCGCGAACAGCATGGTGAGGAGGCGCTGCGGGTCCCACGACGGGTCGATGGTGCCTGCCTCCTGCCCGCGGCGGATGGCCTCGACCTTCGCCGACGGCGAGGTCGCGCTGTGCGGCACGTCGAGCGTCACGCCGTCGAGCCGCGCCCACGCGAGCATGCGGCGGTGCTCCGGGTGCTCGTAGGCGTGGTCGAAGATGTGCCCGACGAAGCCCGGGAGATCGGCCGGATCCAGCGTCACGGCCGAGAAGAACTCGACGCCGTTGAGCTTCAGCACCGCGTGGAACAGCGACTCCTTGTCGGTGAAGTGCGCGTACAGCCGCTCCTTGCTGGCCCGTCCGGAGCGGGCGATGCGGTCGACGCGCGCTCCCGCGAGCCCGTGCGCCGCGAACTCCTCGCGCGCTGCCAGGAGGATGCGGTGCCGGACGTCGTCGGGCCGGTCATCGGTGGAGCGGGCGGACCCCGTCGTCTCTGCCATGTGAACAGCGTATGTCAAACGAACCGGTTCGTTTGACTCTCCGCGCATCGCCGCCCTAGATTGGACCGTCCTCGCCCGCCGGGCGCCGCACGACCCTCAGGAGCACCAGATCTCCCACGCACGCACCCCCGAGAGCGCACCGCCCTCGACCTCCCCCGCCTCCGGCCCGGCCGCACCGGCCGGCCCCGCCACCCCGGCGGCCCCCTCCGCCCGCAGCAAGTGGATCCTGCTGGCGGTCGTCGCCCTCGCCCAGCTCATGGTCGTGCTCGACGGCACCATCGTGAACATCGCCCTCCCGGCCGCCCAGCGCGACCTCGGCATGAGCGACGCCGACCGCACCTGGGTCGTCACCGTGTACGCGCTCGCGTTCGGCTCGCTCCTCCTCCTCGGCGGGCGCATCGCCGACTACTGGGGGCGCAAGCGCTCCTTCCTCCTCGGCATGGTCGGCTTCGCGGCCGCCTCCGCGCTCGGCGGCTTCGCCGTCTCGAGCGAGATGCTCCTCATCGCCCGGGGCCTCCAGGGCGTGTTCGCGGCGCTCCTCGCGCCGGCCGCGCTCGCGCTCCTGTCGGTGACGTTCCCGTCCGGACCCGACCGGGTCAAGGCGTTCGCCGTCTACGGCACGATCGCCGGATCCGGCGCGGCCGTCGGCCTCCTCCTCGGCGGCGTGCTCACCGAGTACCTGAGCTGGCACTGGTGCCTCCTCGTCAACGTGCCGATCGCGATCGTCGCGATCGTGGCCGGCATCCCGCTGGTGAAGGAGAGCCGCGCCGACGGCGACCGCAGCTACGACGTGCCCGGCGCCCTGCTCGTGACCCTCGGCCTCGCGTCGATCGTGTACGGCTTCTCCCGTGCGGAGGAGGGCTGGGGCCAGCCGCAGACCATCGGCTTCCTCGCGCTCGGGGTGGGCATCATGGTCGCCTTCGTCTGGTGGGAGTCGAAGGCGCGGAACCCGCTCCTGCCGCTCCGCGTGGTCGCCGACCGCACCCGCGGCGGCGCGTACCTGACCTCCGTGATGGTGGGCGCGGCGCTCCTCGGCGGGCTGCTGTACCTCACGCTCCACTTCCAGATCGTGCTCGGCATGTCGCCGCTCATCTCCGGCCTCGCGTCGCTGCCGATGGCCGCGTCGATCATGCTCACCGCCCCGCAGGTGGCGAGGCTGCTGCCGAAGGTGGGCCCGCGCGTGCTCATGACGGTCGGCCCGCTCGTCGCGGCCGCCGGTCTCCTCTGGTTCAGCCGGGTCACGGTCGACGGCGCCTACGTCGTGCAGGTGCTCCCCGGGCAGATCCTCCTCGGCATCGGGCTCGCGTGCGTGTTCGTGCCCATGCAGAACGTCGCCCTCTCCGGCATCGAGCCGCGGGACGCGGGCGTCGCGGGCGCAGCGCTCACGGGCACGCAGCAGATCGGCGGATCCATCGGCACGGCGGTCTTCACCGCCCTGTTCGCGTCGGCCGTCACGGCCGCGACCGCCGACGGCGTCCAGGACCCGCTGCAGCAGCAGGTGGACGGCTACCACGTGGTGTTCCTGGCCGCGGCGATCGGCGTCGCCTGCGCCTCGATAATCTCCTGGTCGATGGTGCGCGTGCCGCTCGAGCGCTTCCGCGAGGGCGCGTCCAGCGAGGCCGTCAGCATGCACTGATCCCGCGCCGGATCGCCGACGACGTCCCTCCCGCAGCCCGCGGGAGGGGCGTCGTCGTGCGCGGGCCGGGTCAGATGGCGGGCGACCAGCCGAGGGCCGGGCCGAGGAGCTCGGCGATGTCGGTGAGGATCTGCTCCAGGTCCGCCTCGCCGAGGGTGAACGGCAGGGCGAACGCGACCTCGTCGACGGCCTGGAACGCGGGGTCGGCGTGCAGGCGCGCGGCGATCTCCTCCGAGGTGCCCACGAGGTCCTCGGCGAAGAGCAGGCCCCGCGGCCCCATCGGCACGCCGACGCGATGCGCCCGGGAGGCGGCGTACGCCTCGTAGCGGGCGCGCTGCTCGGCGGTGGCGCGGTCGGTGGGGATCACGACGAGGCCCTGCGAGACCCGGGCGTCGGCGCCCGCCGGGTGGGCAGCCCGGTACGCGTCGACCTGCGCCCTCTGGTTCACGCCGAAGTCGTTGCCGAGCTCGCCCTGGATCACGCTCGAGGTGAGCAGGCGGAAGCCGTTCTCGCCGGCCCAGACCGCGGAGCGCGTGCTCGCGGCGCCGTACCAGATCCGGTCGGCGAGGCCCGCGGCGTGCGGCTGCACGGTGGAGGCGTACTCCTCCTGGCCCTCGCGGGAGGCGGCGTCGCTCACGGTCGCGCCGCGCACGAGGTCGCGGAAGCGGAGGAGGCGGTCGTAGCCGAGGTCCTCGAGGTCGGCGGTGGCCGGGTAGATCGCGTCGCGGTAGGTGTCGAAGCGCATGGGCGTGCCGACCGAGAAGCCCGGCTGGACGCGGCCGCCGGTGAGGAGGTCGACGGTCGCGAGGTCCTCGGCGAGGCGGAACGGGTTCTCCGCGCCGATGGGCGTCACGGCCGTGCCGAGCTGGATGCGGCTCGTGCGCTGCGAGGCCGCGGCCATCACGGCGACGGGGGAGGAGATGCCGTGCTGGAGGTGGCGGTGTCGGAGCCACGCGCTGTCGAGGCCGAGCTGCTCGCCGCGCTCGATGATGCGGAGGGTCGCCTCGTGGCCCGCGGCGGGATCCGCCGGGTCGAACGTGCCGATGGTGAGGAAGCCGAGGCGCTTCAGCGGGGTACTGGATGCGGGCATGCACCGATGCTAGGCGTGCGGCCCGGGGCTCCCGCCCGTCCTCCGGCGGGCACGGGCCGTCGAGCGTCCGGCGCCGGCCGGGTCAGGACGTCGCGGGCGACCAGCCGAGCGCCGGGCCGAGGTGCTCGGCGACGTCGGTCAGGATCCGCGCGAGGTCGCCCGCGGGCAGCCCGGCCGGGAGCGCGATCGCGAGCTCGTCGGCGGCCTGGACGGCGGGGTCCGCGAGGAGCGCGGCGGCGAGCTCGTCGGAGGGGCCCACGAGGTCGGGCGCGCGGACCATGCTCGACACGGCCCCGGGGCCCTCCGACTGGTCCGCCCGCGCGGCCCGCTCGGCGCGCGCCGCGGCGTCGGCCCGGTACCGGGCCCGCTGCTCGGCGGTGGCCCCGTCGGTGGGCACCACGACGAGCGCCAGCGTGACGTGCGCGGCGGCCGGATCCGGCAGCGCGTCGCGGTACGCGTCGATGAGGGCGCGCTGGTCGGCCGCGAAGCCGGAGCCGCCGCCCGATCCGCGCTCCGTCACGTCGGAGGCGAGCAGGCGGAAGCCGTGCGATCCCGCCCACGCCGCCGTGCGGAGGGTCGCCGCGCCGTAGGCGAGACGGTCCGCGAGGCCGGGGGACGTCGGCTGCACCGTGGGGGTGATGGCGTCGTCGTCGTCCTCGTCGTCGGATCCGTCGGGCCGCTCGTCCGCGCCCGGCACCCGGCCGCCGCGCAGCAGCTCGCGGAAGCGCAGGAGCCGCTCGCGCCCCGGCTCCTCGTGCTCGGCCGTCGTCGGGTGCACGGCCCGGTCGACCGCGGCCACGCGCTTCGGGCTGCCGACCGACAGGCCGGGGCGCAGGCGGCCGCCGGAGAGGAGGTCGAGGGTCGCGAGGTCCTCCGCGAGACGGAGCGGGTTCTCGGCGCGGACCGGGATGGAGGCGGTGCCGAGCCCGATGCGGCGCGCGCGCTGCGAGGCGGCGGCGAGCATCGCGACGGGGGAGGAGATCGCGTGCCGCAGGTGGTCGGGCCGGAGCCACGCGGTGTCGAGGCCGAGCGCGTCGCCGAGCTCCACGAGCCGCAGCGCCTCCTCGAGGCCGGTGGCGGGATCGACCGGGTCGAACGGGCCGGTGGTGAGGAAGCCGAGGCGCGTGGGCGCGGATCCGGGTGCGGGCATGCGACGAGGGTAGGTGCACGGGCTGCGGGTCCCCCGGTCAGCCGTCGGCGCCGGCCCCCGCGATCTCGGTCAGCGCGGCCAGGTGCCCGTCGAACGCCCGCCGGCCGGATGCGGTGAGCGACAGCCAGGTGAGCTGCCGCTTGTCCGCGCGCCCGGCCGATGAGGCCTTGCGCGAGGCGACGTAGCCGCTCTCCGTCAGCTGCCGGAGGTGCTTGGACAGGCTGGCGTCGGCGACGCCGAGGGTGTCGCGCAGGACGGCGAAGTCGATCTGGTCGACGCGGCGGAGGATCCCGCAGATGCGGAGGCGGACGGGGGCGTGGATCAGCTCGTCGAAGGCGGCCTCAGCCACGGCGCCGGATCCCGTCGACGGCCGCGCGGAACGCCAGCGTCGACAGCCAGGTCACGAGGCCGAAGGCGGCCACCGCGGTGAGCGCGACGGCCCAGCCGAGGCCCTGCACGACGAGGCCCAGCGAGATCGAGAACAGCACGAGGCAGCCGAGGAGCGCGGCCGCGACGAGGAGCACCGCGCGCAGCCCGACGCCGCGGAACCGGATGCCCGTGCGGCGGCGGATGAGCACCAGCAGCACGACCGCGGCCGCGATGAGCAGCCAGGAGGTCCGCGGCGGCTCGTATCCGGCGCCGGGGGAGAGGGTCACGGCCTGGGCGACCCAGGCGAGGGCGATGGCCCCGAACCCGCGAGGTGCCAGCGCGGCACGGGGATGCGGGCGGCCAGGGCCTCGCGGTCGGAGTGGAGGCCGTCGAGGGCGGCGGCCGCGTCTGCTGCTCGATCGTTTTCCATGAGGGAAACCTACATCTGGTTTTCCTCCATGGCAAGCGATCGGCGGGCTCCCGTGTCAGGGGATGAGCACGATGGAGCCCGTCGTGCGTCGGGCCTCCAGGTCCTCGTGGGCGCGAGCGGCATCGGCCAGCGGGTACGTCGCGCCGACGCGCACGTCGAGCGAGCCGTCGAGGACGGCCGCGAACAGCTCGCCCGCGCGCCAGCGGCGCTCCTCCGCGTCGAGCAGGAAGTGGGCGAGCGTCGGGCGGGTGACCGACAGTGATCCGCCGGAGTTCAGGCGCTGCAGGTCGAACGGCGGCACCTGCCCGCTCGCACCGCCGAAGAGCACGAGCGTCCCGCGGATCCGCAGGCTGGCGAGCGAGCCGTCGAACGTGTCGCGGCCGACGCCGTCGTAGGCCACGTCGACGCCGCGGCCGTCGGTCAGCTCGCGGACGCGCACCGGCACGTCGGCGTAGCCGAGCACGTGCGCGGCGCCGGCCGCGCGGGAGAGGGCCGCCTTCTCCTCGGAGGAGACGGTCGTGATCACCTCGACCCCACGATCCACGAGCAGCTGCGTGAGCAGGAGGCCGACGCCGCCGGCGCCGGCGTGCACGAGCGCGCGGTCGCCCGGTCCCGCCGGGTACGAGCTCGTCGCGAGGTAGTGCGCGGTGAGCCCCTGGAGGGGGAGCGCGGCGGCGGTCTCCATGTCGACGCCGTCCGGGACGGGCAGCAGGGTCTCGGCGCGCACCCGCGCGTGCTGGGAGTAGGTGCCCTCCGCCTCCGCCGTGGCGACGCGGTCGCCGACGTGGACGCCGCTCACGCCGTCGCCGAGCGCCTCGATCACGCCGGCCGCCTCGGATCCCGGCACGTACGGGTGCGCCATCGGGTACACGCCGCTGCGCCGGTAGGTGTCGATGAAGTTGACGCCCGCCGCGTGCACCCGGATCCGCACCTCGCCGGGGCCGGGATCCGGCACCGGCCCGTCCGTCAGGGTCATGACCTCGGGCCCGCCGGGCCCCTCCACCTCGATGCGCGCGCTCATGGGTCCAGCCTGCCGTGCCCGCGGACCCCAAGTCACGCGTCCCGCGGCGGACCGTCCCTCTCGTCGTGCTCCTGCTCCTCGTCCCGCGCCCACTCGGTGTCACGCTCGGCGATCTTCCGGCGGTACCCATCCATCGCCCGCTCGTCCAGCCTGTGACGGATCTCCTCGACGTCGGGCGCGAAGGTCTCCTTCGTCAGATCCCTCAAGGCCACCCACTTCTCGCGGAACTCGGCATCGGTGTCGCCGGGGCGCCAGGGGCGCGACCACGCGAGCTCGACCGTCTCCACCGCCGTCATCGCGGTCGCGAGCACCACGGAGGCCGTCCCGGGCAGGAGGGAGCCAGCCAGGGCGCATGCGCTCGTCGCACCCGCGAGCCATGGCACGAGGGCGAAGCCCCATCCGCCGGGGACCAGGCTGCGACGTCGAAGGACGAAGGGCCGTTCCGCCGCCACCGTCACGCAGATGTTGACTGCCGTGAGCAGGATGGTCCCGCCGATGATCGCGGAGAGAGTGGGGCTGCCGAGGCCGAAGATCCGAGTCCCCCGAAGCAGATCACCACCACCAGTGGCATCTTCAGGAAGGCGACGGAGAAGTGACCGACGACCGGCGCCCAGACGGGTGGTGGCTCCCATGTCGAGGGCGCGCGGTCGTCGTGGAGGGGCTCGCCGGACTGCATGTCAGACGTCCATGGCGGCGGCGCCGAAGCATGCCGATACGACGCCGTCGACCCCGAGGAGCGCTTCGATGATCTGGGTCGCCTCTTCTCCCATCTCGGCGGCCGCCCGGCCGTAGCGGATGGCCGGATAGATGTCGTAGGCGCTGCCGAACAGCGCACGCGCCTCCCTGATGGAGCTCACCACCGTGAACACCGGCAATCCGCACTGCGCGATGACGCCGGCGATCGACGCGGCGCAACCGATCCAGTCGATGGTGAGTCGAGCCGTCGGAGCGGAGCCGCGGAGATCCGTCGCGAGCGCGCCGCGTCCCGTGCCGATGAGGTAGAGCGCGTCGTCCGCCGCGGAGGACCGGGTTGCGTCGCCGGTGTCCGACGAAGCAGTCACCCGATCGATCGCGCGGCTCAGCCGCCGCTCGTAGTCCGGTGTCGTGCGGGGGTCGGCCGACTCGACGTCGTCGGGCAGAGCGTCCAGCACAGCGACGAGGCCGTCGAGGTCGGCGTCGCTCATGGCGGGGGCGGAGGCCAGGAGGGTTGCCGGTGTCGTCGGGGCGGCGGTGCCGACGCCCGCGTGCACGACCCTTGACTGGCGCTGCGCGGCTTCCGGCACGGTGCCGGGAACCGCTCCCGAGGCTGCGGTCATGGCCCCGACCAGCGAGGCAGCGGTGACGACGAGCATCATC
Source organism: Clavibacter michiganensis (assembly GCA_002150995.1). Taxonomy (GTDB): domain Bacteria; phylum Actinomycetota; class Actinomycetes; order Actinomycetales; family Microbacteriaceae; genus Clavibacter; species Clavibacter michiganensis_K. The sequence continues at coordinate 603,644 of MDHJ01000001.1, forward strand.
GTGAGTGGACGCGCGGGGATGGGCATGCCTCTCCTTCGTGAGCAGGAGGGATCCCGGTTCGGGTGCGGATGACGGACGCCGCGGGATGGTCGCGCGCATCCTGGCCCGGGCGCCACCGGCGGCGGCGGCCTTCTCCACAGGATGTCCAGGCAGAGCATCCGCCGCCCAGGAATGCCGCCGCGACACACGCGGTTGGGCTCCCATAGGCTCGACGACGAGCAGGTGCGCGCGGATGCGCCCCGCACCGACCCGGATCACGACGAAGGTGGAACCCATGGCAGGTCGCGTCTACGACGACATCACCCAGCTGGTCGGCGGCACGCCGCTCGTCCGGCTCAACCGGCTCACCGAGGGCCTCGACGCGACGGTGCTGGTGAAGCTCGAGTCGCACAACCCCGCATCCAGCGTGAAGGACCGCATCGGCGTCGCGATCATCGACGCGGCCGAGGCGTCCGGGCAGCTGAAGCCGGGCGGCACCATCGTCGAGGGGACGAGCGGCAACACGGGCATCGCGCTCGCGATGGTCGGCGCGGCACGGGGGTACAAGGTCGTCCTCACCATGCCGGAGACCATGAGCATGGAGCGCCGCCTGGTGCTCCGGGCCTACGGCGCCGAGATCGTGCTGACCCCCGGCCCCGAGGGCATGCGCGGCGCCGTCGAGCGGGCCAAGCAGATCGTCGACGAGACGCCGAACGCCGTCTGGGCGCAGCAGTTCGCGAACGCGGCGAACCCGCAGAAGCACCGCGAGACCACGGCCGAGGAGGTCTGGGCGGACACCGACGGCGGCGTCGACGTGTTCATCGCGGGCGTCGGCACGGGCGGCACCATCACGGGCGTCGGGCAGGTGCTGAAGGAGCGGAAGCCGGGCGTGCAGATCGTGGCGGTCGAGCCGCTCGACTCGCCCATCCTGAACGGCGGCAAGCCCGGCCCGCACAAGATCCAGGGCATCGGCGCGAACTTCGTGCCCGAGATCCTCGACACCGAGGTGTACGACGAGGTCGTCGACGTGTCGCTCGAGGACTCCATCCGCGTCTCCCGCGCGCTCGCGACCGACGAGGGCATCCTCTGCGGCATCTCCTCCGGATCCATCGTGTGGGCCGCGCTCCAGATCGCGAAGCGGCCCGAGAGCGCCGGCAAGACCATCGTCGCGATCGTGTGCGACTACGGCGAGCGGTACCTCTCGACCGTGCTGTTCGACGACCTGCGCGACTAGGCGTGGGAGCAGTCGCCCGCGTCGTCGAGGACCTCCGCTCCGCCCGCGCCCACGATCCGGCCGCGCGCGGGTACCTGGAGATGGTGCTCGGCTACCCGGGGCTGCACGCCGTGTGGCTGCACCGGGTGTCGCACGCGCTGTGGCGGCGGCGGATCCGGCTCCCGGCGCGGCTGCTCGCGCAGGTCGGGCGGGCGCTGACGGGCGTCGAGATCCACCCGGGCGCGCGCATCGGCCGGCGGCTGTTCATCGACCACGGCATGGGCGTGGTCATCGGCGCGACGGCGGAGGTCGGCGACGACGTGCTCATGTACCACGGCGTGACGCTCGGCGGGAAGAGCCTCGTGCACGGCAAGCGGCACCCGACCGTGGGCGACGGGGTCACCATCGGCGCGGGGGCGAAGCTGCTCGGGCCGATCACGGTGGGCGCCGGCAGCGTCATCGGCGCGAACGCGGTGGTCGTGAAGGACGCACCCGCCGGATCCGTGCTCACGGGCATCCCGGCCGTCGAGACGGGGAAGCGGGTGGGCCGTGGGCCCGACGCGCACGTCGACCCGGCCTTCTTCGTGGACCCGGGGATCTACATCTGATGCCGGAGCGGGAGCCGGAGCGGGAGCGGGAGCCGGGGGTCGGGGCGGCCAGCGGTGCCGGGGTGCACAGCGCTGGGGAGCACGGCGCCGCCGGGGCGGACGGCACCGTCGGGGAGCGCAGCGCCGCCGAGCCGACACCGACCGTCGAGCTGTCCACCCACGGCGTGGGACCGTGGCCAGGCGGGCCCGAGGAGTGGCCGGACGAGCCGCACCTCGACCGGGAGCTGCTCGAGCGCGGCGACACCCGCAACGTGATCGACCGCTACCGCTACTGGCGCATGGACGCGATCGTCGCCGACCTCGACGAGCGCCGGCACCCGTTCCACGTCGCCATCGAGAACTGGCAGCACGACATGAACATCGGCTCGATCGTGCGGAGCGCCAACGCGTTCGCGGCCGACACGGTGCACATCGTCGGCCGGCGCCGCTGGAACAAGCGCGGCGCCATGGTCACCGACCGGTACCAGCACGTCGTCCACCACGCGACGATCGCCGACCTCGTCGGGTGGGCGGCGGGCGAGGGCCTGCCGGTCATCGCGATCGACAACGTGGACGGCTCCGTGCTCCTGGAGACCACGGCGCTCCCCGAGCGCTGCGTGCTCGTGTTCGGGCAGGAGGGGCCGGGCCTCAGCGACGAGGCGATCCAGGCCGCCGACATGACCGTCGCCATCTCGCAGTTCGGGTCCACCCGCTCCATCAACGCGTCCGCGGCCGCCGCGGTCGTCATGCACGCGTGGGTGATGCAGCACGTCGCGTTCCCGGGCGGCGGCGCGACCTGACGCCGAGTGCGGGGGCGGGGCGGGCAGCCTGGCAGGATGACCCGGTGATGCCCGACCCCGACCCCGACCTCGACCTCGACCTCGACCGCGACCTCGGCCGCGACCGCGACCCCGACCTCGGCCGCGACCGCGACCTCGGCCGCGACCGCGACCCCGACCCCGACCTCGACCGCGACCTCGGCCGCGACCGCGACCCCGACCCCGACCCCGCCCGCGACCTCGACCTCGACCCCGCCGGTCGCCCCGCCCGCCGCCGCCCGGACGTGACCGGCCTGGAGCTGGTGGGAGGCGCCGAGGCCCTGGAGGTCCCGCTCCGCGAGCACGACCCGGCGTGGGCGGACGCCTTCCGGGAGCACCGCCGGCGGATCCTCGCCGCGGTCGGCGACGCCGCGCTCGCCGTCGAGCACATCGGCTCCACGTCCGTGCCCGGCCTCGCGGCCAAGCCCGTGGTCGACCTGGTGCTCGTGGTGCCGGACATCACGGCGGAGGAGGACCACGTGGCGCCGCTGGTCGCCGCCGGGTACGTCCTCCGGGTCCGGGAGCCCGGGCACCGGCTCGTGCGGACGCCCGCGCGCGACGTCCACGTGCACGTCTACGAGGAGGGCGCGGACGCCATCGGGGCCTACCTCCTCCTCCGCGACCGGCTGCGCTCCGACGCCGCCGACCGGGACCTGTACGCGCGCACCAAGCGGGCGCTGATGACGCGCCGCTGGGACGACGTGAACGACTACGCGGAGGCGAAGTCCGAGGTCATCGGCGGGATCCTCGCGCGGGCACGGGCGTCGCGGCCGGCCTCGCGGACGGCGCCCTAGGCGTCGCGGGGATCGGCCGCCGCCGGGTCCGGCGCGGACGCGGACGCGGACGGCCGAGGCAGGGACACCCACAGGTCGACGTCGTCGCCGGTGTCGAGGCCGAGCGCCGCGGCCGTCTCGTCGGGGGAGGACGCGACGAGGGAGATCGCCGTGCGGGAGCGGGGCTGCGCCGCGCGGATGACGATGCGGCGCGACCGGACGGGGCCCAGCAGCTCCGCGACCTCGTCGAGGAGCGCCTCGCGCTCGTCGGCCGGGACGTCGTCGAGCCCCCCGTCGTCGAGCACCTGCACGACGGCGCCGCGCCGCCGATGCCGGAGGATCGCGTCGCGCGTCGCCTCGTTGAGCAGCAGGCGGCCGCGGATCTCGTCGCGGAGGGTCTGCTCGACGACGCGGCACTCCGCGCGCGCGGCCGCGTCGAGGTCGCCGCCCTCGTCGATGATGCGGCGCAGCAGCGGAGCCGAGTCCCGGTGCGCGGCGCGGAGCCGCGCGTGCCGCTCCTGCTGCGACGCGTCCAGCTCGGCCCGTCGGGCCAGGGTCTCCCGTTCGGCGGCGGCGGCGACGCGCGTGGCCTCGGTCACGCGATGGAGCGCGCGGTGCATCATCAGGCCGCCGATGACGAGGACCACCTCGCCGGCGAGACCGAGGCGGATGATGCCCGCGGGGCCGGCCCAGACGCCGATCGCGACGACGAGGCACGCGGTCGCGGCCAGGGGCGGGAGCCGCTGGTCCGCCATCCACACCAGGGCGCAGCCCGCGAGGACGCCGCAGGTGAACCAGGAGATCGTGACCGAGTCGACCTCGTCGGGGAGACGCCGAGGGTCGCGACGCCGCAGATCACGGCGCCCACCGCGGCGAGCGACCAGGCCGTGGGGGTGCGCATCGCACCGCGGCGGGCACCCCGCACGATCGAGGGCAGGACCGCGGTCCCGAGGATCGCCGCGAGGAGCGGACCGACCGCCTGGAAGAAGAACGCGGCCTCGGCCGTCGCGACGAGGACCGCGACCATGACGAGCGCCGTCAGCACCCCGGAGAGCGCGTGCCGCGGGATGAGCGTGACGCGGGTCGCGGCGACTCCGGCGTCCGGCGTCGGGGCCGGCGGCGCGGGGTGCCACGCGATCACCACGGAGGTGCCGCGGCCCGGGGTCGAGCGCACGTCCGCCGACGCGCCGACGCGCAGCAGGCGCTCCACGATCGACACCCGGACCCCGAGGCGCGCGGGAGCGAGGCCGTCCGGGTCGAACCCGCAGCCGTCGTCGCTGATCCGGATCCGCAGGCCGCCGCCGGCGGACGCCGTCGCGGTCGCGGTCCGCACGGCACCCGGCCCCGCGTGCAGGACGCTGTTGGCGATCGCCTGCAGCATGGCGGACACGACGGCCTCCGCCACGGGGGACGGCAGCTCGACCGCCCGGGCGGCGTCGAGGTCGAGGTGCGCCTGGCCGGCGAGCGGCGCGAGCTCCCGCTCCGCGGACGCGAGCGCCTCTCCGAACCGCACCGTTCCCGGGCGGCCGACGAGCGGATCCTGGGTGTCGGACACGATCTCGAGCGCGGAGCGCGCCATGGGCACCGCCCGGTCGCCGAGGCCCTGCGCGGCGGCGAGGAACGCGGCGAGCACGGTGTCGTGCAGCAGGGCGTCCGTGCGGACGCGCTGCGCGGCGATCGCGGCCTCGCGTCGGCTGGTCTCGAATTGCTCCTGCGCCCGCCGGCCGGCCTCGTCGGCGCTCCGCGCCCGGACCCGCAGCTCCCGGACGCCCACGACGAGGCCGGCCGAGAGGATCGTGAGCCAGGCGCCCTGCGCCGTCAGGTGCCCGGACGGCATCCGGCCGGCGTGGACCGCGACCAGCAGCACGAGGATCCCCGCGCAGCCGAGCCCGGCCGCCAGCGGGCGCCGCGTCGCGAGCGCGATGCAGCTGAGGGCGACGGGCGACAGGCCGATGAGCCACGGGAGGGGGAGCGGGCCGGGCACGGCGGGCGCGCCGAGCCGGAGCGGCTCCAGCAGGAGCAGCGCGGCGTAGACGACGGGGACGACGCGCAGCCACCCGCGGGCGGGCATGCCCGGGCGGAGCAGGGCGAGCGGCACCAGCGCCACGAGGAGCGCCGCGAGCAGGAGCGCCACGACCGTGAGCGCCATCCGCGACCCGGGGTCGTCCGACAGGAGCCGGGGGAGGGACAGGAGGACGAGCAGGGCCGCGACCACGGCCGTCGTCCGGACCATGCCGCGCTCGACGCCGGTCCGCAGCGGCATCGCATCGTCACCCGCCGCGGGCGCGTGATCGACGGAGCGCGCCGTCGCCGGCGCGTCCCCGGTGCGGCCGGGGGCGGGAGCGCCCGTCGGGGCGCGCGCGCTCGGCCGCGGATCCCCCACGGCCGCCATGCCCACACGCTAGGGCGTCGGGGCCGCAGGGGCCAGTCCCCGTCCGGGCCGTGCCGCCCGCTCTGGCAGGCTGGCGGCGGGCGGCACCCGCCGCACCGGGACGGGAGACCCATGACCGCCGTGACCCTGATCCGCTCCGCCGCCCTCTCCGGCGTCGCCGAGTACGCGTACGCCGCCACCGCCCCGGCCGGCGCGCGGCTGGTGTTCCTCGCCGGATCCTGCCCCCTCGACGCCGACGGCCGCACGGTCGGCGTCGGCGACCACGCCGCCCAGGCGGCCCGCTGCGTCGAGAACCTGCGCACCGCCCTCGAGGCGGCGGGCGCCTCGACGGCAGACCTCGTCAGCACCCGCGTCCTCGTCGCGTCGAGCAGGCAGGCCGACCTCGTGACGGCATGGGAGGTGGTGCGCGACGCGCTCGCGCCGCACGACCCGCCGAGCACGCTCCTCGGCGTCACCGTGCTCGGCTACGACGACCAGCTCGTGGAGGTCGAGGCGGTCGCGGCCGTCCTCCACTGACGCGTCGGCCGATCCGCCGATCCGCGACGAGCGGGCTTGCTCCTGACGCAGCGTCATGTGGTCTGCTCGGGAGCACATCCCCCCTTGACCCCGAGAGGACCGCCATGCACCCGTTCCCGGCCCCACCCCTACAGGTCCAGATCGGCGACGCCGCGGCGTTCGTCGGCATCACCCCCCGGTCGATCCGGCACTACCACCAGATCGGCCTCCTGCCGGAGCGGGAGCGCGGCGCCGACGGCCGGCGCCGGTACGGCTACGGGGAGATCATCCGGCTGCTCTGGATCCGGCGCATGGCCGACGCCGGGATCGCCCTCGACGACATCCGCGACGCCTTCGACGGCGGCGCACCCGGTGGCGCCGCGTCCGGCGGCGCCGCATCCGACGGCGGAGCACCCGGCGGTCCCGCGTCCGACGGCGCCGCGGAGGGGATCGCCGACGTCCTCGCGCGGTTGGAGGACGCCCTCGCCGCGCAGGAGGCCGAGCTGCAGCGGCAGCGGGCCCGGGTGCAGCGCATGCGGACCCTCGGCGACCGGCTGGGACTGCTCGACGGCCTCGTCTCCGGCCGCCTCGAGGGCGCACCCGCGGGCTCGCTCCGGCAGGACGACCTGGACGCGCTCCTCGTCACCGAGCGCGTCTTCGGGCCGCTCGGCGCCGCGGTGCAGGCCGGCCGCTTCCTCGCCCTGGCCGCCGATCCGGCGCTGCGCGCGGAGTCCGACCGGGTCGACGCCGCCGAGGAGGCCCTGGACGACGCGGTCGCGGTCGACGACCCGCGCGTGGCGCAGGTGGCGGCCGAGCGGCACGCCTTCGAGGCCGAGCTGATGCGCGTCATCGAGGAGTCCGGCCAGCCGGAGGAGGACGACGCCCTCTTCGCGGCGTGGGACGCGGCGCACCCGCCCGAGGAGGAGGCCACCGCGTCACGCGCCCGCTCGACGGACGGCTCCCGCGCCCGCAGCGCGGCGGACGTCATCCGGAGCATGCCCTACGACCTCTCGCCGGCCCGCGTGCGCTGCATGGAGCTGGCGGTGCGCCTCGGCGCGGAGGCGGCGTCGGAGGCGGCGTCGCCGTCGGCGCCCTAGGCGAGCCGGCCTCGGGCATCCGCTGAGGGACCGCCCGGTCGGTCGCGCCGCGATCCGTGGCGCATGATGGGACGTGCCGGTGCCGGCAGGCGCACCTCCGCGCGCGCCGCGCCTCTCGAGCCCGGACAGGACGTCGCGGGCGTCGCCGGCCGAGCCCCTTCCCGGGCCCGTGTCCCGGCTCGCCGCCGACGGGAGGATCCCGGGCCCGGGATCCGCCACGCAGACCGGGCGCATGCCCACGTGAGGAACCGCGATGAGCATGGAAGGCGCGGCCTGGAGCTCGCTCTACAAGATCTCGAGCACGCAGGGCGGCAGGCACAGCATCTCCCGCGCGTCGGTGCGGCGGATCATGACGTTCGCGGTGCCCTACCGGACCCAGCTCCTGGTCTTCATCTCGCTGTCCGTCGTCGGCGCCTTCCTCGCGGTCGCGACGCCCGTGCTCGCCGGGCAGGTGGTCGACGTCATCGTCGCGCGGGGCGAGGTCGCGACGATCGTCCGGCTCGCCGTCGTCATCGCCCTCGTGGCCGTGGCCGACGCCGCCGTGTCGCTCGTGACGCGCTGGTACTCGTCGCGCATCGGCGAGGGCGTGATCCTCGACCTCCGCACCGCGGTCTTCGACCACGTGCAGCGGATGCCGATCGCGTTCTTCACCCGCACGCGCACCGGTGCCCTCGTGAGCCGCCTCAACAACGACGTGATCGGCGCCCAGCAGGCCTTCAGCGGCACGCTGTCCGGCGTGGTCACGAACCTCGTGGCGCTGATCCTCACCCTCGTCGTCATGCTCAGCACGTCGTGGCTCGTGACGGTCCTCGCGGTGGTCATGCTCCCCGTGTTCCTCATCCCCGCGCGGCGGATGGGCGGCCGGCTCGCCGCGCTCCGGCGCGAGGCCGCCGACCACAACTCGGCGATGAGCACGCAGATGACGGAGCGGTTCTCGGCGCCCGGCGCCACCCTGGTCAAGCTGTTCGGCCGGCCCGACGAGGAGTCCGAGGAGTTCCGCGTGCGCGCCGCCCGCGTCCGCGACATCGGGGTGCGGAGCACGATGCTGCAGTTCGTCTTCTTCACCGCGCTGATGCTCGTCTCCGCCCTCGCGCTCGCCCTGGTCTACGGGCTCGGCGGATTCCTCGCGCTCGCCGGCCAGCTCGACACCGGCGAGGTGGTCACCCTGGCGCTCCTCCTCACGCGCCTCTACGCGCCGCTGACGAGCCTCGCGAACGCGCGGGTGGAGATCATGAGCGCGGTGGTCAGCTTCGAGCGCGTCTTCGAGGTGCTCGACCTCGAGCCGCTCATCCAGGAGGCGCCGGACGCCGTCGAGGTCCCGGCGGGCCCGGTGGCCGTGGAGTTCGACGACGTGCGCTTCGCCTACCCGTCGGCGGACAAGGTGTCGCTCGCCTCCCTCGAGGAGGTCGCCACGCTGGACACCCGCGGCGGCGAGGAGGTGCTGCACGGCGTGTCGTTCCGGATCGAGCCGGGGCAGACCGTCGCCCTCGTCGGCTCGTCGGGCGCCGGCAAGTCCACGATCGCGCAGCTCCTCTCGCGCCTGTACGACGTGGACGGCGGCGCCGTGCGCCTCGCCGGGACGGACGTGCGCGACGTCACCTCCGCGTCCATGCGGGGGACCCTGGGCATGGTGACGCAGGACGGCCACCTGTTCCACGAGACGATCCTGTCCAACCTGCGCCTCGCGCGGCCGGAGGCGACCGACGACGAGGTGTGGGACGCCGTCCGCCGCGCGCGGCTCGAGCCGCTCATCCGGTCGCTGCCGGACCAGCTCGACACGATGGTGGGGGAGCGCGGCTACCGGCTCTCGGGCGGCGAGCGCCAGCGCATGACCATCGCGCGGCTGCTGCTCGCCCAGCCGCGCGTCGTCATCCTCGACGAGGCGACGGCCGCGCTCGACTCGACCTCGGAGGCCGCCGTGCAGGCGGCGCTCAGCGAGGCCCTCGAGGGGCGCACGGCGATGGTGATCGCCCACCGCCTCTCCACCATCCGCAGCGCGGACCTGATCCTCGTGGTCGAGGACGGCGCGATCGTCGAACGCGGCACGCACGACGAGCTCCTGGCCGCGGGCGGCCGCTACGAGGAGCTGCACCGGACCCAGTTCGCGGTGCAGGCGGACCCGGCGGCGGATCCGCGGGGGCTCCGCGCGAGCTGACCGTCGCCGCCGGAGGCCGAGCGCCGAGCGCCGCACCTGCCCGCGAGCGGGCGCGGACGGCGCGGATCAGGCGGGACCGAGCCCGGTGACGCCGCCCGCGACGGCCCCCGTCGTCTCCCCGTCCGGCCACCGGAGCACGACGCCCCGCTCCGGCGTCAGCCGCCCGACCTCCGCGGTCACGGCGTGCGGCGACGCCATCCGCGATCCGCCCGGCGGGTCGGCGGTGACCATCCCGAAGCCCGGGAAGCAGCCGAGCCAGTCGCCCATCGACACGGCTCCGCCGCCGGCCGCTCCGGGGACCGGGACGTCCGCGACGTCGACGACCGCCCCGAGGCCGCTCGCCTCCGCGAGCATGCCGACCGTCCCGACGATGCCGGCCATGCTCACGTCCTTCGCCGCGGACGGGCGGGCGCGGGCCACCGTCGCGGCGAGGTCGCGCAGCTCGTGCGGCCGACGCCCCTCGGTCGAGTTCCACTGGCTCCCGTGGTGCCCGTCCTTCCAGGTCCCGGAGACGTCCACGGTCAGGCTGAGCGCGTGCCCGATACGGCCGCCACCTCCGGGCACCGGGTGGTCGGTCCGTCCCAGGGCGGTCACGGACAGGGCCGCGGGGACACCGATCTGCGTGTGACCGCCGAGGAGGGGGACGCCCCACGCCTCGGCGCCGCGGCGGATGCCGGCCATGACGCGGCGCACTGCGGCCGTGTCGCGGCCCGCGACCGCATCGAGCAGGCCCACCGGGGTCGCGCCCATCGCGCTGAGGTCGTTCACGTTCACGAGGACGCTGCACCAGCCCGCCCACTCGGGATCCCGCTCCACCATGGAGGGCAGGATGGCGTCGCATGCGGCGATCACGTCCGTGCCGGGGACGGGGGCCCCGTCGTCCCCGACCCACCCCGGTCCGCCGAGGGAGGCCGCGGGTCCGTGCGCCCACGACGTGCGCGGCTCGAGGAGGGCCTCGAGGTGCGACTTCGTGGCGTCGACGATGCGCTGGTACCGGTCGACCGGCCAGCGCATGCGCAGGTGGTCGACGCCCCCGATCAGGCAGGATCCGGTCGTCGTCCACCCGAGCCGGCGGAAGAGCGCGGAGCTGCGCGTCTGCACGGTCGCATCGAACCGGATGGCGCCCCTCTGCTCCGCGAGGGCGCAGGCGGCCCGGACGAGGGCGGATCCGACGCCGCGCACGCCGCGCGCGGCGTCGTCGACCACGAGCCGGGAGCCCGTCCACCACCCGATGTCGCGCGCGCCGACCGGGGCGATGCGGACGCCGCCGATGACGGTCCCGCCCGCGCGGGCGATCAGCACGACGGCCCTCGGGTCGTCGTCGATGCCGTCCGCGTCGTCGACCGCGAACAGCCCCTGCTCCTCAACGAACGCGGCGCGACGCAGGCGGCGGTGCGCATCGAGCTCGTCGGCCTCCGCGATGCCCACGATGAACTCGGGCGGTCGGCGGACGACGGGCGGCCCCATGAGGGCCGGCACGTCCAGGAGCGCCACGGTCAGCCGCCGGCCGTCTGCAGCGCGGAGCAGGCGCCGCAGGCGGCGCACCCCGCCTTCTGGTCCGCGCCGCGCATCCCCGCCGCCTGCAGCGCACGCGAGACGCGGAAGGTGACGTCGCGGAGCACCGCGCCGTCGGGGGCGCCGACGCCGTCCACATCGGTCGCGAGCGTGCCGCGGAGGGGCCGGAAGGGGACGATGAACGGGTAGACGCCCATGTCGATGAGCTCCTGGGCGCCCGCGACCATCTCGTCCGGATCCTCGCCGAGCCCCACGAGCAGGTACGTCGACACCTGGTTGCGGCCGAAGACGCGGACCGCCTCGCGCCAGGCTGCGCGGTACTCGTCCATCGAGACCCGCGACTTGCCCGGCATCCACCGCCGTCGCACGTCGTCGTCCATCGACTCGACGTGGATGCCGATGGACCGCGCACCGGCCTCGTAGAGGTCCGTGATGGTCGACAGCTGCGCCGGCGGCTCGCACTGCACCTGGATCATGAGGTCGGGCACCACGGCCTTGATCGCGCGGACGCAGCGCGCCAGGTGGGTCGCGCCCCGGTCGCGGCCGTTGCTGGTCCCCGTCGTCATGACCATCTGCTCGACGCCGTCCAGCCGCCACGCGGCCTCCGCCACCTCGGCGAGCATGGCCGGGGTCTTCACCGCGATGGTGCTTCCCGAGGCGAGGCTCTCCTCGATGGAGCAGAACCGGCACCGCTCGGACTCGGCGTAGCGCACGCAGGTCTGCACGACGGTCGTGGCGAGCACCTTCGCGCCGTGCAGCCGCGCGATCCTCTCGTAGGAGACGCCCTCCGCGGTCCGCAGGTCGTAGAAGCGGGGCCGGTCGACGGCGGTGACCTCGTAGCCGGTGTCCTCGCCGTCGAGCAGGAGGCGCCCGTCGTCGACGAGGTAGGGGCTGTCCGCGGCGGCGGGGATCGCCGACTGGAGCCCGGCGAACATCACGTGCCCGTCGTCGCTCGGTCCCGCGCCGCCCTCGCGGTGCACGGGGGCGGCGACGCGGATCCCGCGGATGGCGATGTCGACGCGCGTCGTGAGCGCGTCCCCGTCCGCCGGTCGGCCGCGCGTCGGTGTGACGGTCCCTCTCGTGATGGTCATCCGGGCACCGGTCAGACCATGTAGGTGCTGTTGATGATGGCGCCCTTGCGGGCGTAGTGGATGACCGCGTCCTGCACGTCGAGCGGGTGGCACGGGATGACGCCCGCGATGAGGTCCTCCTCGCGCGCGCCGTGCAGGGCCAGGCCGAAGCGGCAGCAGAAGACGGTGCCGCCCTCGGCGATGAACGTCTCGAGCGCGTTGTTGATGTTGTTCTCGCCCGGGAAGCCGTCGGCGCCGGTCGTGGGGAACCCGCGGTTCGCGATGGCGTTCAGCGATCCCGGACCGTAGAAGTACAGGACGCTCGTGAAGCCCTTCCGCAGCGCGCGGGTGGCCTGGAGGACCGCGACGAAGCTGACCGACGACTCGTGCGCGATGCCGTGCACCAGCTGGAAGTAGTGCTCGTCCTTCGAGGCCGTGTAGTCGGGGAAGATCTTCGTCGACCCGTAGATGCTGCTGCCCTTCGGCAGGGACGGGTGGGAGATCTCGTTCCGGGACCTCTCGATGTTGTCGAGGATCTGCTGGTCGATGTCGGTGTCGCTCATGGTGGTGCTCCTTCGCGGTCGGACGAGAGCCGGGGGGGGCGGCCGGTGGATCCGAGTCTCAGTCGCCTCTGTTGCCGCCGCGTTACGCGTATGTGCCCCTTTTGTTTCCGCCCTCGATGAATGCGGGTGGAAGGCCTGGCTGAATGAGGATTCGGTCGATGGGGGGCCGCGCTGCGAAATGCATTCTTATTCCCGGCGTAACCAACCGGAAACGCACGGTGACATTGACTGGGCGCACCGCAGCGATGCCGCGGACCGCTCCCCACACCTCAGGAGGCACGATGACGACGACCGTCGCGGCCGTCTCGGCGAACTTCACGCGAGACCTCCAGCAGAACTACGACCTCATCGCGACCCTCGTCGACGAGGCGCGCGGGAGCGGCGTCCAGCTGCTCGCCTTCCCCGAGGCGGCGATCGGCGGGTACCTGTCCTCGCTCGGCGACCACGGGGACACCCTGAGGACGACCACCCGCTCGCTGCCCCCCGCCATCGCCCTCGACGGGCCGGAGATCCGGCGCGTGCAGGAGATCGCCGGCGACATGGTCGTCTGCATCGGCTTCTGCGAGCTCGCCGACGACGGCGAGACCCGGTACAACGCCGCCGTCTGCCTCGACGGCGACCGCGTGTACGGGTCGTACCGGAAGGTCCACCAGCCGCTCGGCGAGAGCATGTCGTACTCCGCCGGCGACGCCTACGAGGCCTTCGACACCCCCGTCGGGCGCATCGGTCTCCAGATCTGCTACGACAAGGCGTTCCCCGAGGCGGCGCGCTCCCTGGCCGTGGACGGCGCCGAGATCATCGTCAGCATGTCCGCCTGGCCCGTCGCCCGGACGGCCACGGCCGACGACCTCCAGGAGGACAGGTGGACGTACCGGTTCAACCTCTTCGACACCGCGCGCGCCCTCGACAACCAGGTGTTCTGGATCGCCTCCAACCAGGCCGGCACCTTCGGCTCCCTGCGCTACGTGGGCAACGCCAAGGTCGTCGACCCGGGCGGCAACGTCCTCGCCACCACGCTGCTCGAGGCGGGCCTCGCCATCGCCGAGATCGACGTCGAGGGCACCTTCGCCGCCATGCGCAAGGGCATGTTCCACCTCCGCGACCGCCGACCGGATGCCTACCGCACCGGGGAAGGGGTCCTGGTCGATGCCTGAGATGACGTTCCGGGTCCGCTGGCCCGACGGCACCGAGGCCTCCTGCTACTCGCCGAGCCTGGTCGTGCACGACCACCTCGAGACGGGCGCCGAGTACCCGCTCGCCGACTTCGTCCGCCGCTCCACCACCGCCCTCGGATCGCCGGCCAGCGCGTCCAGGCCCGCTACGGGTTCGAGTGCACCTCCGCCCGGCAGCAGCGGGACGAGATCCTCGACGCCGCGACCGCCTTCGACGGGGGCACGGTGCGGGTGCTGGCCATGCACCCGCCGCTGCCCGCCGAGGGGGCAGGCGCATGACGGCCCCGCGCCGCGTCGTCGACGGCACGCACGTCGAGGTCGCCGTCATCGGCGGAGGCCAGGCCGGGCTCTCCGCCAGCTGGCACCTCACCGACCGAGGCATCGACCACGTCGTGCTGGAGCGCGACCGCATCGCCCACGACTGGGCCGACCGGCGCTGGGACGCCTTCACCCTCGTCACGCCGAACTGGCAGTGCGTGCTCCCCGGCTACCCGTACGACGGGGACGACCCGGACGGCTTCATGACACGCGACCAGGTCCTCGCCTGGATCCGCCGCTACGCCGGCACCTTCGACGCGCCGGTCGTCGAGGGCGTCCTCGTCACCCGGCTCCGCGAGGCGCCCGCCGGCGGCTTCGAGGTCGTCACCGACCAGGGCACCCTCCTCGCCGACCAGGTCGTCATCGCCACCGGGGGGTACCACCGCCCGGTCCTGCCGGCCGCGGCAGGGCGGGTGTCCAGCTCGATCGTGCAGCTCCACTCCGCCGACTACCGCTCCCCGGAGGCCCTGCCCTCCGGCGGCGTCCTCGTCGTCGGATCCGGCCAGTCCGGCGCGCAGATCGCCGAGGACCTGTTCCTCGCCGGACGCCGGGTGCACCTCGCCCTCGGCTCCGCCCCCCGGTGTGCGCGCACATACCGCGGGCGCGACTGCATCGCCTGGCTCAGCGACATGGGCATCTACGACATCCCCGTCCACGCGCAGGTCGGCGGGCTGACCAAGCGCGAGTCGACCAACCACTACATGACCGGCCGGGGCGGAGGCCGCGACATCGACCTCCGCGCCTTCGCGCGCGACGGCATGAGCCTCCACGGACGGCTCACCGGCGCCGACGGCACGTCGGTCGCGTTCAGCCCCACCGCCGAGGCGTCGCTCGACCACGCCGACTCCGTCATGGAGTCCATCAAGACGGACATCGACCGCCACATCGAGCGGCACGCCATCGACGCCCCCGTCGAGGCGCGCTACGAGCCCGTCTGGCGACCCGAGACCGAGGTCACCGGGCTCGACCTGCACGAGGCCGGCATCACGAGCATCGTCTGGTCCGCCGGGTTCCGCTCCGACTACTCGTGGGTGCAGGTCGGCGTCTTCGACGGCGCCGGCCACCCCACGCACCAGCGGGGCAGCACGTCGGTCCCGGGGCTCCACTTCCTCGGCCTCCCCTGGCTGCACACGTGGGGCTCGGGCCGATTCGCGGCCATCGCCCGCGACGCGGAGCACACGGTGGGACTCATCGCCGCGAGGGCCCGACGAGAGGTGGCCGCAGCTGTTCCCGGCTAGCCTGACCCGATGGCCGAGATCACCATGGGAGCGGTCGCCGCGCACTTCGGCCGCGACATCGGACGCACGCTCGCCAAGCTCCCCGGCATGATCGAGCAGGCACGCGACCGCGGCGTCGACCTCCTCGTCCTCCCCGACGCGACCGTCGGCGGCTACCTCCTCGACATGGTCCACCCCGGGCCGGAGGCGCTCCCGCCCGCCGTGGAGATGGACGGGCCGGAGGTGCGCGCCGTCGCCGACATGGCCGGCGACATGACCGTCTGCTTCGGCGTCGCCGAGCGGGTCGTCGTCGAGGGGGAGGAGAGGCGCTACAACAGCGCCGTGTGCGTGCACGGCGGACGCGTCCTCGGCACGCACCGCAAGGTCCACCTGCCGCTCGGCGAGTCCGAGGCGTACGCGGCGGGCAGCTCCTTCACGCCGTTCGACACGCCCGTCGGGAGGGTCGGCATGATGATCGACTTCGACAAGACCTTCCCCGAGTCCTCCCGCACGCTCGCCCTCGCCGGCGCCGAGATCCTCGCGTGCCTCAGCGCCTGGCCGGCCAGCGTCACCGACCGCTCCGACCGCCTCCGGCACGACCGGCAGGCGCACCTGTTCGACCTCTACGACTGCGCCCGCGCTGCCGAGAACCAGCTCTACCTGGTGTCCTCCAACCAGACCGGCGTCCTCGGCGGGCTCCGATTCCTCGGCCAGGCCAAGGTCGTCGACCCCGCCGGCGAGATCGTCGCGAAGACCTGGGCCAAGGGCGGCCTCGCCGTCGCCACCGCCGACGTGCGGGCCGACGTGGCCCGCGCCCGTCGCACCATGGACCACCTGCGGGACCGCGCCCCGCACGCCTACGCCGCCGGCGTCGCGCCCGCCGGTGCCGAGTGATCGGGGAGCCCGCATGCGGATCGCCCAGGTGACCTACTCCACCAAGCCCCGCGGCGGGGTCGTGCACACCCTCGCCCTCTCCGAGGCCCTCGCGCGGCGCGGTCACGACGTCACCGTCTGGACCCTCGGCCGCGATGGCGACCGGGCGTTCTTCCGGGACGTCGACCCCGCCGTCGACGTGCGGGTCGTCCCGTTCGAGCCGCGCGACGGCGAGGGGGTCGGCGGCCGCATCCAGCGATCGATCGCGACCATGCGCGATGCCTTCGCGGCCGCCCGCGTCATGGAGGCGCACGACGTCGTGCACGCGCAGGACTGCATCTCCGCGAACGCGGTGGGTCCGTGCATCCGCACCATCCACCACCTCGACGAGTTCACGACGCCCGAGCTGGTCGCCTGCCACGACGCCGCCGTCCGCGAGCCCGTCGCCCGGATCTGCGTCTCCGCCGCCGTCGCGGCCGACGTCGCCGTCGGGTGGGGCCTCCACCCCACCGTCATCCCCAACGGGGTCGACGCCGCCCGCTTCCGCCGCGCGTCCGAGGGCGCAGGGACGGAGGCGCGAGCCGCATGGCAGCGGACGCTCGGACGGTACGTGCTCGCCCTCGGCGGCATCGAGCCGCGCAAGGGCAGCATCGACCTCCTCGAGGCCTTCGCGCACCTGCACCGGACGCAGCCCGACGTCCGCCTCGTCTTCGGCGGGGGCGAGACGCTCTTCGACTACCGCGGCTACCGCGCGGACTTCGACGCCCGCGTCACCGAGCTCGGCCTCGACCCCGTGATCCTCGGCGTGGTCGACGACGAGGCGCTCCCGTCCCTCGTCGCCGCGGCCGGCGCCCTCGCCTTCGTGTCCACCAAGGAGGGCTTCGGCCTCGCCGCCATGGAGGCCCTCGCCGCCGGCGTCCCGGTCGTCGCCCGCGACCTGCCCGTGCTGCACGAGGTGTTCGGGTCCACGGTCGCGTACGCGAGCGATCCGGTCACCATCGCGGACGCGCTCGCGACCGCGCTCGCCCGAGGAGGGCCCGGCCCCGAGGCCGGCCGCTCCCTCGCCGCCGCGCACGACTGGGACGACGTGGCCCGCCTCCACGAGGCGTTCTACCGGGCGGCGGGAGAGGGCGGCGACCATGGTCAGACGATCGATCTCGCGGATCATCACGGCGCTCGCTGAGGCCGACCCCGACCGCGTCGTCGCCGTCGACGACACCCGGGCCCTCACCGCCCGGCAGCTCGACCTCGACTCGAACCGGCTCGCCCGCGCCTACACCGCCCGGGGCGTCACCCGGGACTCGATGGTGACCCTGGCGCTCCCGAACACCGTCGAGACGGTCGTCGCCTGCGCGGCCGTCTGGAAGTGCGGCGCGACCCCGCAGCCGATCCGGCTCGGCCTCGCGGACGAGGAACGCGCCGCGCTCCAGGACCTCGTCCGGCCCGCCCTCGTGCTCGGGATCCCGTCGGCGGATCCCGGCACCCCGTCCCTCCCGGCCGCCTGGACGCCGGATCCCGCCCTCTCCGACGCCCGGCTCCCGGACGCCTGGGCCCGGTCCTGGAAGGCGCCCACGTCGTCCGGCTCCACCGGCCCCCCCCAAGGTCGTGGTCGCCACGGCTCCCGCCCTCCTCGACGCCGACGTCCCCGTCGCGTCGTTCCTGCCCCGGGACCAGGTGCAGCTCGTCTCCGGCCCGCTGACCCACTCCGCCGCCTTCACCTACGCGTTCCGCGGGCTGATGACCGGGCACCGCCTCATCCTGCTGCCCCGCTTCGACGAGCGGCGGGTGCTGGAGGCCGTCGCCGAGCACCGGGTGACCTGGGCACTCCTCGTGCCGACGATGCTGCACCGCCTCCTCCGCCTCCCCGCCGAGGTCCGCGACGCGGCGGACCTCACCAGCCTCGAGACCGTCCTGCACCTCGGCGCCCCGTGCGCGCCGGACCTCAAGCGGCGGTTCATGGAGTGGGTCGGCCCGGAGCGCGTCACCGAGGTCTACGCCGGGAGCGAGTCCAACGGCGTGCTCAGCATCCGCGGCGACGAGTGGCTCGCGCACCCGGGCAGCGTCGGGCGCCCCTCGGGCGGCACCACCGCGGCCATCCGCGACCCCGACGGGACCGACCTCCCGACCGGTTCCGTGGGGCGGATCTGGCTCCATCGCGAGGGGACGCGGCGTACCGGTACGTCGGCGGCGACTCGGCCCGCACGGGGGACGGCTGGGACACCATCGGCGACCTCGGCCATCTGGACGGCGACGGGTACCTCCACATCGCCGAGCGCGCCGACGACGTGATCCTCCGCGCCGGCACCAACGTGCATCCCACCGAGATCGAGCGGGTGCTCGAGGCGCATCCCGCCGTGCGCGGTGCCGTCGCGTTCGGCGTCCCCGACGTCGACCTCGGTCAGCGCATCGAGGCGGTCGTCGACGCGACCGGCTCGGACGTCACCGAGGAGCGGCTCCTGGCCTGGATCGCGTCCCGGCTCGACGCGTCCCGGAGGCCCGCGGCCGTCCACGTCGTCGCCTCGCCCGTGCGCGACGACGCGGGCAAGACGAGCCGCCGCGCGTACGCGCGCCGGTACGCCGACCCGGGGGATCAGCGCGGGTAGCTCACCGCGGCCCCTGCGGTCGCGGCGCGCATCAGAGGGCGGTGGCGCGCCAGGCGTCGACCGCGGCGAGCAGCTCGGCCCGGCGGTCCTCCGGCAGGAACGACGCCTCGAAGGAGTTGCGGGCGAGCAGTGCGAGCCGGTCGTCGTCGAACGCGTGCGCCGCGCGCAGCTGGCGGAGGTTCTCGCCGAGGTAGCCGCCGAAGTACGCGGGGTCGTCGCTGTTGACGGTCGCGACCACGCCGCGTTCGAGGAGCTCCGGCAGGGCGTGATCGTCGAGGGTCCCGACGACGCCGAGCCGCACGTTGGAGAGCGGGCAGACCGTGAGCGGGATCCGCTCGGCGACGAGCCGGTCCACGAGCGCGGGGTCCTCGAGGCAGCGCACCCCGTGGTCCACCCGCTCCACGTGCAGCAGGTCGAGCGCCTCGTGGACGTAGGCCGGCGGGCCCTCCTCGCCGGCGTGCGCCACGGCGTGGAGGCCGAGCTCCCGGGCGCGCGCGAACACGTCGACGAACAGGGACGGCGGGTAGCCGACCTCGGCGGAGTCGAGGCCGACGGCGAGGAGGTCGTGCGCGCGGTGCGCGACGGACTCGAGGGTCGCCATCGCCTCCGCCACGGGCCGGTCGCGGAGGAAGCTGAGGATGAGGCCGCCCGAGAGGCCGTGGCGAACCCGCGCGTCGCGGAGCGCGTCGAGGAGGCCGTCGATCACGTCGTCGATCGGGACGCCCCGCATCGTGTGCGCCTGCGGGTCGAACGACATCTCCACGTGGCGGACGCCGTCCGCGGCCGCGCGCTCCAGGTACGCGGCCGCGAGGTCGTGGAAGTCGCGGCGCGTCCGGAGCACGGCGGTGCACGCGTAGTAGAGGTCGAGGAAGGACTGCAGGTCGGTGAACGCGTAGCGGGAGCGGAGGTCCTCGATGCCCGCGTACGGCAGCTCGACGCCGTTGCGCTCCGCGAGCTCGAACACCAGCTCGGGCTCGAGCGTCCCCTCGACGTGCAGGTGCAGCTCGGCGGTCGGCGGGAGCGTGGAGATCATCCGTCCACGCTAACGGGAGCCCGCTCGTAGGCTCGTCGGGTGGAGGCGTTCGAGGTGTCGGTGCGCGGGGAGCGCTGGCGGATCGTCGAGCGTGCGCCGGCCGAGGCGACGCCGGCGTACGACCTCACCTGGCTGAGCGGGCCGGGCGGCGGTGCGTACGGGTTCACCGTCGGGGGAGGACGGCTCACGCGCGAGCAGCTGGTCGCGGAGGCGACCGCGTTCGTGGACGGCTTCTCCGAGCCCGGCGGGATCGGCGAGGACTTCCCCGGCTTCGTCCCCGCCCGCTGCCGCGACGCGGGGTGAGTGCCGGAGTGGACCGGGACAGGCGGGACCGCCGCGACGCGCGGGCCGTCTGCGAGCATGGCCGCATGGATGCCCACGCCGAGCCCGATCTGGTCCCCGAGCTGCTGGTCACCGACCTCGCCGCGAGCCTCGCCTTCTGACGCGACCTCTGCGGCTTCGCCGTGGTCTACGACCGGCCGGCCGAGGGCTTCGCGTACATCGCGCGCGGCGGCGCGCACCTCATGCTCGAGCAGTCGGGCATCAGCCGGAACTGGGTGACGGGGCCGCTGGAGCGGCCGTTCGGGCGCGGGATCAACCTCCAGGTCGCCGTCGAGGACGCCGACGTCGTCGCGGAGGCGCTCACCGCGGCGGGCGTCGTGCTCTACCTGGAGCCGGAGACGACCTGGTACCGGATCGGCGACGAGGAGGCCGGCGTCCGGCAGCTCCTCGTGCAGGATCCCGACGGCTACCTGGTGCGCTTCCAGTCGTCCATCGGGCGGCGGCCGGCGCAGGAGCCTCCCGCGGACTGACGCGGTCGCGGACGCGGCGGCGGCGGACCGCGGTCTACGCCGCGCCCTCCCCTGCGGGGTCGCGGCCGACCGCCTGCACGACGGCCGCGCCGACCAGCACGAGCAGCACCACCGCCGCCGAGGCCGCGTAGACCCCGCGATACGGCGCGGGGAGGCCGCCGAGCCCGGCGATGAGCAGCCCGGCCAGCACGGATCCGACCCGCCGCGTGTTCGTGAACAGGCCGGACGCGAGGCCGGGGTTCGCGAAGGCGTCCTGGAAGACGGTCAGGCCGACGCCGGCCACCGACGCGAAGAACCACGCGTTGAGCGGCTGGAGGGCGAGCAGCTGCCACGGCTCCCGGGCGGCCGCCGCGAGCGCGTAGTACGCGATCCCGCAGGCCCAGCCCGTGCCGAGCAGCACGCGGGTCGACGTCCCCTCGTGCAGCCGCCCCATGATCAGCAGCGCGGGGATCTCCACGAGCGCCGCGGCGCCCAGCACGATGCCGGCCCAGGCGATCGGCGCGTCCAGGTCGTCGGCGACGAAGAGGGCCAGCACGGTGACGGTCGCGCTGTTCGTGGCCTGCAGCAGGGTGAACGCCGTCACGACCCGCCACCTGGACCAGCCGCGCAGCTGAGCGAGGAGCGACGGCCGGACCTCGGCCGGGTCGCGCGCGGGTATTGGCCCGCGGCGGCGGAGGAGGAGCAGGGCGGTGACGACGTTGACGCCGCTGATCCCGAGGAGGAGCAGGAGGGCCGACGGCGTCCCGGCCGCGCCGGTCACGAGCGTCGCGAGCGGCGGCCCGACCACCCAGGCGGACGAGACGATCGCGCGCGTGCGGATGATCCGGGCGGGCGGCGCCCCCTCGTGGCGCAGCTGCGCGAACAGGAGGGTCGATCCCACGCCGGGCGGCCCGCCCAGGACGACGAGGGCGATCACCGCGACGGGCAGCGCCGTCGTGACCGTGAGGACGATCACCAGGGCGACCCCCGTGACCGCGCAGACCACGAGGGGACGGAGGTAGTCGCTGCGGCGGTCGGCGAAGGTCGGGATCAGCAGCGACGCCACGAATCCGCCCGCGTTGTAGACGCCCAGGACCACGCCCACCTGCGCGGGGCTGGCGCCGTAGAGCGAGACGAGGAGCACGGCGAGGAGCGGGTTGAGGACGGCGAACTGCAGCGCCCAGGACCACGCGGCCGTCGGCCACAGGAGCCGCCCCGGGTGCCGCTGCGGCGGGTGCGGGGGATCCCCGTCCGAGCCGCTCCCGCCCGCCGTCGCCATGACGCCACTCAAGCGGGTTCCGGGCGGGGGCGCCAGTGCCGCCTGCGGGGTCGCCTCGCCCGCGGCGCACCCGGCCGACCGTGCGGTGATCCGCGAGGCCGCGCGCTTCCCGGCGTGCCGAGGCGGTCGTAGGCTGCGGACCAGGCGGCCCCGACCGCCCGGAGGAGGCGACGATGACGCGCACGGTGCGGTTCGACCACGTGGGGATCACGGTCCGGGACCTCGGGGGGCGATCGCGTTCTTCGTGTCGCTCGGCCTGGAGGTCGAGGGGCGCACGGTCGTGGAGGGCGGCTTCATCGACACGGTGACGGGCATCCCGGACGCCCGGTCGGAGATCGCGATGCTGCGGACCCCCGAGGGCGGCACGGCCGTGGAGCTGTCCTCGTTCGCGCGGCCCGACGCGGTGCCCGGGTCGCCGCGTGCGCTCGCCAACGAGCTCGGGATCCGCAGCGTGGCCTTCGAGGTCGACGGGCTGGCGGCGCGCGTCGCGGCGCTCGCCGCGGACGGCTACGGGCTGGTCGGCGGGATCGGCGAGCACGAGGGCGTCTGGCGGATGGCCTACGTGCGCGGCCCCGAGGGCATCACGGTGGCGCTCGCGGAGCGCATCGGCTGAGGTCGGTGCGCGGAGCGGCTCAGGAGCCGTCGCCCGCGAGCGGGCCGCCGCCATCGAGCCGGGCGACGATGGCGCGGAGGGCGTCCGCCTCGATGCGCAGGGCGTCGGCGCCGCGGGAGGTGAGGGCGACCCAGGCCTTGCTGCGGCGGCCGTCGTAGCCGCGGCGCGTGGTCACGTAGCCGGCGCTCGACAGGACCTCGAGGTGCCGCCGAGGTTCCCGTCGGTGAGGTCGAGGGCGCCCTTGAGGAACCGGAAGTCGGCCTCGCCGGCCTCCAGCAGCACGGTCAGGATCCCGAGGCGGGTGCGCTGGTGCACGGCGTCGTCCAGCGACCGGAAGGCGGCGGCGTGGTCGGGGGCCGCCTCGGGCGTGGGGTCAGGCACGCGGCGCCCGCGTGATCCGGTCCTCCCGGCGCCAGGCGAGGAGCCCCATGCCGAGCACCGCGAACCCGATGATCAGGAGCACGACGTCGTCCGCCGACGCGCGGATGAGCGGGTCGCCGGTGACGAACCGGCCGTAGGGCGCGATGGCGTCCTCGAGGAGCGGGCGGCTGAGGGGGATGGCGACGACCGCGACGACCGCGCCGGTGATCCACTGCCGCCGGTCCTCCAGGCGCCACCCGACCGCGAACAGCAGCACGCCGAGGAGGAACGCGGGTCCGAGCAGGAGCGGCACGATGACGAGGGTCGCGGCGCCGCACGCGACGAGCACCACGACGCCGAGGCGCTCCCGGCCCATGCCGAGGCCCTGGCGGGCGGAGACGACCCGCAGGGCCAGCCAGAGGACGAGCGCCGCGAGGACCGTGACCACGGATCCGGACACCGGGCCGGCGACCGGCAGCGCGCTGCCGACGAGGAGCGCGACCAGCGCCACGGCCGCGCCGACGACGATGAGGGGGATCGAGGACACGCGTCGCAGGGCGTGCACGCGCTCGTGGAGGTCGATCGTGCGGGTCGTCATGGTGCTCCTCCGTCGGTCGCTCTGTGATGCAGAGCCTCTCACTCTGCGACGCAGAGCGCAATGGGAGGAGGGCGGTCGAGGGCCGTGACGGCGGTGCGCGGCTCGCGATCGGAGCGACGCGCGGAGGCGGCGCGCCGGCTAGGGCGCGGGCTCGCCCGCCGGGCCGGACGGGGCATCGGCTCCGACGCCGGCCGCGGGCTCGCCCTCCCAGGACTCGAGCTGCCAGTCCGCGCCGGATCCGACGAGGACGACGACGCCCGTGTTCTCGAGCGGGTGGTCGGCGACGAAGGCCGCGTCGACGCCGTGCGCGCGGAGGCCCGTCCACGAGCGGATGGCGGCGCCGTGGCTGACGAGCGCGACCGTGCCGTGCCCCGAGGCCTCCGCCTCGGCGACGACGGCGTCGAACCGGGCCGCGAACCCGCGCCCCGTCTCGCCGCCGGCCAGGCGCAGGTCGTGCTCGCCGTCGACCCACCGGACCATCGTCTCGACGTACTCCGTGACGGCCGCCCGGTCGCCGCGCATCTCGAGGTCGCCGGAGGAGATCTCGCGGATCCCCGCGCTCTCGACCGGCGTGAGGCCGAGCGCCCGCGCGAGCGGCGCGGCCGTCTCGTGCGTGCGCCGCATGCTGGAGACGTGGATCCGGCCGATGTCCTCGCCCTGGAGCGCACCCGGCAGCAGCGACGCCTGGGTGCGGCCGAGCTCGGTGAGCCCGGGGCCGGGGATGCGGGTGTCGAGGAGGCCGGCGACGTTCGAGCTCGTCTGGCCGTGGCGGATCAGGATCAGGCGCATGACCCCGACGCTACCGGGAGGCGCCGCGCGCCTTGGGGGCGGCGTGGCGCCCGGGCGTCAGAACCGCACGGGGAACGCGTCGCGGCGCCCGCGGAGCGTGAGGAGGAGGGCCACGACGCCGAAGCCGACCATCACGCCGGGCAGCACGAGCGCGTCCGTCCGAGAGAGGAGGCCCGCGCCCAGGATGCCGGCGGCGAAGATCGCGACGTTGAAGGCCACGGGGAGGAACGAGTTCGCGACGTCCGCGTCGTCGCCGCCCGCGGTCGTCAGCGCCGCCTGCATCTGCGCCGACGAGCCGCCGAAGGCGAGGCCCCACAGCACGGCCGCCGCGAGCACCGCGGGGGCGGAGGCGCCGCCCGCCAGGAGGACCACGCCCGCGAGGACGAAGACGGCGACGCTGCCGTGCACGACCGGGCGCGGGTGCCGGTCGAGGAGCGCGCCGGTGAGGGCGATGCCGCCGATGGACGCGACCCCGTAGACGAGGAGCGTCACATCGGCGCCCAGGCCGGAGCCGCCCGCGCGGAGGTACGGCGCGATGTAGGTGTAGAGGGTGTTGTGGCCGACCATCCACGCGGCGATGACGGCGAGGATCATCGCGATGCCGGGGATGCGGATCACCCGGCGGAGCGGCAGGCGCACCGCGGCGGGGACCGCGGGCGCGTCCGGCACGACGGTGAGGACCAGGGCGAGGACCACGACGCCGAGGAGGCTGAGCCCCGCGAAGGACCAGCGCCAGTCGAGGGCCGTGCCGAGGAATGCCCCGAGCGGCGTGCCGAAGGCGAAGCCGACCGGTGCGCCGGCCGAGACGATCGCGAGGGAGAGGCCCGCCCGGTCGGGCGGGCTGATGCGGCGCCCGTAGGCGGCGAGCATGCCCCAGATGGTGCCGGAGAACGCGCCGGCGACGAACCGGGAGGCGAGCGCGACGCCGATGCCGGGGGACAGCGCGGTGACCGCGTTCGCCAGGACGAGGCCCACGAGGGCGACGGCCAGGAGCGGCCGACGGCGGATGCCGCGCGTCAGGGTGATGGCCGGCACGGTGACGATGACCGTGCCGAGCGCGTAGGCGCTGATGAGCAGCCCGACGCTGCCCTCGTCGGTGCCGAGGCCGCCGGCCATGACGGGGAGGAGGCCGGCGGGCATCGTCTCCATCGCGACCAGGATGAAGCCCGTCGTCGCGAGGACGACGAGGGAGACGAGCGGCAGCCGGCGGATCGGGGCGCCAGGCGCCGATGCGGGCGCGGCGCCGCGGACGGGGGCGGTGGGGACGTCATGGGCGGGCCTCTCGGGCAGCGCGGCGCGGAGCCCGCGAGGGCGGCGCATGCGGGGATGGAGCGGGATGCGGTCGGGCCGGGTAGGCCCGTGGTGACGGTGACGGTGACGGTGACGGTGACGGTGACGGTGACGGTGGCGGTGGCGACGGCCGTGCGTCGGTCGCGGTCAGGTCACGGCGTCGGCGGCGCGGGACACGACGTCCTCCGTCGCCGCCCACGTGGCGAGCAGGCGCAGGCCCTCGTCGGTCGGGGATCCGGTGGCGGCGGTGTAGACGGTCATCGTGTGGCCGGGAGCGTCCTGCAGCTCCATGGCCTGGAAGTCGAGCTCGAGGATCCCGACCGCGCGGTGCCGGAACTCCTTCGCGCCCGTGTAGTGGCGGCGGACGTCATGGGCGGCCCAGCGGGACCGGAACTCGTCGCTGCGGATGGACAGCTCGCCGACGAGCGCGGCGATGCCGGCGTCGTGAGGATCGCGTCCGGCGTCCCGGCGCAGGATCGCCACGTTCACGTTGGCGGCGCGCTCCCAGTCCGGGTAGAGGTCGTGGGCGCGCGGGTCGAGGAAGATGAAGCGCGAGTGGTTGGCCGGGCGCAGGGACCCCTGGTACATGTCGGAGTAGAGGGCGTAGCCGAGGCGGTTGGCGGCGACGAGGTCCATGCGCGTGTTCGTGATCATCGCGGGCGCGCCGACCATCGCGTCGAGCATGCGCTGGACGGGCGGCGACGGGAATCGCGCCGTCGCGCCCGTCGGCGTCCGGCGACGGACGGGCCCCGCCGCGCGGGCGAGGTCGTGCAGGTGGTCGCGCTCGGCCTGGTCCATCTCGAGCGCCCGGGCGATCGCGTCGAGCACGCCCTCGGACACCCCGGCGAGGTTCCCGCGCTCCAGGCGCGTGTAGTAGTCGACGCTCACGCCGGCGAGGAGCGCGACCTCGTCCCGGCGGAGGCCGGGGACCCGTCGGCGGCCGCCGCCCACGATGCCCACCGCCTCCGGCGTGAGCCGTGCGCGGCGCGTCGAGAGGAACTCGCGTGCGTCGGCTCGGTTGTCCATGCCCTCCACGCTACGGGCGTCGCCCGGCCGGAGACAGGCTCTGCCGTGACCCGTCTGGGCAGGGCCTTCCTCGCACGGGGCGCAGCGGATGGAGTGGGCAGCGACCGGGACCCGCCGGCAGTCAGGAGCCCCGCATGCGACCCAGCGTCACATCCACCGCCGCGTCCGCGCCCCGGCCGGCGCACCGGCCGGCGCCCCTGCCCGCGACGCGGAGGCGGCTCCTCCTCCCGATGGGGGCCGCCCTGCCGCTGGGGGTCGTCGTCGCCGCGCTCCTCGCCGGATGCGCCGGGGCGCCCGCGGGCGGCCCGGGGGAGCGGGGTCGTCATCGGCCTCCGCGCCCGCGCCGGCGGGCCCCGCCGCGGACGCGTCGGGCACCCCGGAGACGACCTCGGAGGCGACCGCCGCGGACCGCGACGCGTCCGCCGATCGGCCCGTCGTCGGCACGGTGCTCCGCTTCACGGGCGGCGGGCAGGTGGTCGACGTGACGCTCGACGAGGACAACCCCACCTCGCGCGACCTCGTCGGCCGACTGCCCACGACGCTGCGCTTCGAGGAGTTCGCGGGGCGGGAGAAGATCGCCTACCCCGCGCCCGCGCTCGCGACCGAGGGGTCGCCCGGGTCCGACCCCGAGGACGGCGACCTCATCTACTTCTCTCCCTGGGGGAACCTCGGCTTCTACTACGACGCCGCGGGCATCGGCTTCGCCGCGGAGACCATCCACCTGGGCCGCTACGACGCGACGCCCGCGCAGCTGGCGGCGTTCGACGACGCCGACGTGACCATCGAGGTCGTCGGGTGAGCCCTCGCGGCTCGTGCCCGTCCGCGTCCGCATCCCCGACCGCATCCCCGACCCCCGCGACCGGATCCCCGGCCGGACCACCCCACGAGAGGCCCCGCATGCGCACCGCCGATACCGCACCCCACGTCCGGACCGCCGCCGGAACCCTCGCCCTCGCCGCCGCCCTGGTGCTCGCGGGGTGCTCCACCCCGCCGCCGGCCCCGGGCACGGCACCGTCCGCCGAGGCCACGCCGAGCGGATCCGCGTCCGCGACCGGCACCGCGCCGCTCAGCGCGCTCACGGGTGCCTGGGAGATGACCCGCCTCGAGGTCGGGACCGCGGGCGCCCTCGCCTCCGTCCCCTACTCCGGCCAGGTGGTCTTCACCGACGCGGGCACGATGTCGGTCCAGGCCCGGAACCCCGACGCCGCCGCGCCGGACGGGCCGTACACGGTGGGCGGCTACGAGGCCTTCCACGGGACCGTCGCGCCCGTCGACGACGACTCCCTCGCGGTCGAGGTCGACTCCGCCCTCGCTCCGGCGCTCGTCGGCCGGACGCTCGCGCGGGACTTCGCGGTCACCGGCGACACGCTGGTGCTGACGCCCACCGACCCGTCCGAGGGGTTCCGGGCCACGTACCAGCGGCAGGGCTGATCCGCCGCGGCAGTGCAGCCAGGGGCCGCACCAGACGGCGCCACGCCAGGCCACGCCACACCACGACATCCACCACCCGCACCACCGAGAGGAAGAAGGACCACCATGACCGGACATCCCCGCCAGATCGGCGGCGGACGGGCGCTGCTCGGCGGCTTCGCCCCGAAGCTCGCCGAGCTCACCGACGACGTGCTGTTCGCCGACGTGTGGAACCGCCCCGAGCTGTCCCCGCGCGACCGCAGCCTGATCACCGTCGCGGTCCTCGCCGCGGGCGGCCACACCGACCAGCTGCGCTTCCACCTCGGCCGGGCCGTCGAGAACGGCCTCGCGCGCGACGAGCTGGTCGAGGCGATCACGCACGTGACGCTCTACGCCGGCTGGCCCTCCGGCATGGCCGCGATGGGTGTCGCGCAGCAGGTCCTCGCCGACCCGGAGGAGGGGACCCGTGAACATCGAGCCCGACGTCCCCACCACCAGGAACCCGCCCGAGCAGTTCGCCGGCGACGTGTGGCTCGACCCGATCGCGACGCCGCACGAGGAGGGTCAGCGCATGGTCGTGGTGACGGTCCGCTTCGCCCCGGGCGCCCGCACGGCCTGGCACTCGCACGCGAGGGGCCAGTACCTCCGCGTGACGCAGGGCGTCGGCCGCTTCGGCACCCGCGACGGCGGCATCGTCGAGGTCCGCCCCGGGCAGACGCTCTACACGCCCCCGGGCGAGGAGCACTGGCACGCAGCAGCGCCGGGCGTGTTCATGGAGCACATCGCGATGCTCGAGCACGGCGACGACCCGGCGAGCACCACGACGTGGCTCGAGCACGTCACGGACGAGGAGTTCGGCGGCCGCTGAGGGCACGCGCCTGCGCACGGGAAGGGCCCCGCGGATCCGAGGATCCGCGGGGCCCTTCCCGTGCGCGTGACGCGCGGCGTGCTTACGCGAACGTCTTCGCGTCGATGACGAAGCGGTAGCGCACGTCCGACTTGAGGACGCGGTCGTAGGCCTCGTTGACCTGGTCGGCCGAGATGAGCTCGGTCTCCGGGACGATGCCGTGCTCGGCGCAGAAGTCGAGCATCTCCTGCGTCTCGGCGATGCCGCCGATCATGGAGCCGGCCCAGCTGCGGCGCGCGGGATGAGCGCGAACGCGGGGATCTCGAGCGGCTCCGACGGGGCGCCGACGTTCACCAGCGTGCCGTCGATCGCGAGCAGGCCGATGTACTTCGACATGTCGAGCTTCGCGGAGACGGTGTTGATGATCAGGTCGAACGAGCTCGCGAGCTCCTCGAACGTGGCGTCGTCGCTGGTGGCGAAGTAGCGGTCGGCGCCGAGGCGGAGGCCGTCCTCCTTCTTGGAGAGCGTCTGCGAGAGCACGGTGACCTCGGCGCCCATGGCGTGCGCGATCTTCACGGCCATGTGGCCGAGCCCACCCATGCCGACGACGGCGACCTTGGTGCCGGGGCCCGCGTTCCAGTGGCGCAGCGGCGAGTAGGTGGTGATGCCGGCGCAGAGCAGCGGGGCGACCTTCTCGACGTCGAGGGACTCGGGACGCGGAGCACGAAGTCCTCGTCGACGACGACGGCCTCGGAGTAGCCGCCCTGCGTGATGGTGCCGTCGGCCGGGTCGGTGCCGCCGTAGGTCTGGATGTTGCCCTTCAGGCAGTACTGCTCCTGGCCGGCCTTGCACTGCTCGCACTCCTTGCAGGAGTTGACCATGCAGCCGACGCCGACGAGGTCGCCGACCTGGTGCTTGGTGACGTCGGAGCCGACCTCGGTGACGCGGCCGACGATCTCGTGGCCGACGACCTGCGGGTAGGCGATGGGGCCCCACTCGCCGCGGACGGTGTGGATGTCGGAGTGGCAGACGCCCGAGTAGGCGATGTCGATGGAGACGTCCTTCGGGCCGACGTCGCGGCGCTCGATGGTGGTCTTGGTGAGGGGATCGGTGGCGGACGTGGCCGCGTAGGCGTTGACGGTGCGCATGGTTCTCCTTGAGCTGTCCGGTGGGGGAGGGGGAGGATCGGGTCGATCCGGCCGCGCCCTCTTCGGATGCGGTACCCCTCGACGGTACGCCTGCCCGGGGCCCCGCCCCGACCGGCGGCGCCGACCCGGGCGCGGGCGGATAGCGTGGCGGGATGCCCGCGCCCTCCTCCCTCGGCCCGACGACGACGCGATCGGGGCCGGTCACGGGCCGCGCGGACGGCGACGTGATCCGCTACCTGGGGATCCCCTACGCGACGGCCGCCCGCGGCGAGCCGCCGGTGCCCGCGCGGCCGGCCCGAGGATCCGACGGCGAGGCACTCGTGCTCGCGGCCGTGCGGCCGGCGCCCGCGTGCCCGCAGCCGTCGTCGCGCATCCTCGACACGCTCATGCGCGGGGCGCTCGCGGGCGTCGCGCGCTCCGAGGACTGCCAGCGGCTCTCCCTCACCCTGCCCGCCGACCTGCGGCCCGGCGAGACGCTGCCCGTCATCGTGTGGTTCCACGGGGGCGGGTACACGACGGGCGCGGGCGACCTGCCCATCCACGACCCGCGCGCGCTCGTCGTGGAGCAGCGCGTGATCGTGGTGGCCGTGACGGCGCGGCTGGGGCTCCTCGGCTTCGGCGGCGGGGGATCCGGAGGGCGCCGCCCGCACGACGGCCCGCCCGCGAACCTCGGGCTCCTCGACCAGCTCGAGGCGCTCCGCTGGGTCCGCGACTCCATCGCCGCGTTCGGCGGCGACCCGGGGCAGGTCACGGCGATGGGGCAGTCGGCGGGCGGTGACGCGATCCTGCACCTCATGATCAGCGACGGCGCGCGCGGGCTCTTCCGCCGGGCGATCGTGCAGAGCCCGCCGGTGGGGATCACGGCCGGGCGCGAGCGCATGTTCCGGGCGATGGCGCGCACCACGCGCGCGCTCGCGGCCGACGCCCCGCTCGCCGACGTGATGCGCCGCCAGGCGCGGGCCGAGCGGGCGTCGTGGGCGTCGGGGATCCGCGCCGGGCTGCCCTGGGGGCCGCGCTACGGTCACGCGCCGCTGCCCGCCGAGGCCGACCGGGAGTCGGCGTGGGCCGCGGTCGCGCCCGACGTGGACCTCCTCATCGGCACCACGCGCGACGAGACCGCCATGTACCTCCCGGCGCTCCCTGTGGTCGCGCCGCTGCTGCGCGTGCCCGTCGTCGGTCGGGCGCTCCGGGCCGTGCTGATGCGCGCGGTCGTCCGGCCGACGACCCGCCTCGTCTACACGCGACCCGTCACCGCGTTCGCCGCCCGCCACCGCGCCGCGGGCGGGCGGGCCGTGCGGTACGTGCTGCGGGCGGCGCCCGCGTCGAGCCCCATCGGCGCCGGCCACACCTCGGACGTGCCGCTGGTCCTCGGCACGCGGGAG
Organism: Clavibacter michiganensis; assembly: GCA_002150995.1. Lineage (GTDB taxonomy): Bacteria > Actinomycetota > Actinomycetes > Actinomycetales > Microbacteriaceae > Clavibacter > Clavibacter michiganensis_K. The sequence continues at coordinate 635,050 of MDHJ01000001.1, forward strand.
GCGTGGACGTCGATGGACCTCGTGGGGACCGCCGCGTGGCCGGAGGTCGCGGAGCGCGGTCGCGCGGTGCGGCGCGTGTGGGCCGACTTCGCGCGCACGGGCGGGGTCGCCGCCGACGTCGACGCGCGCGCCTGCGGGATGCGGTTCGACCGCGGCGGACGGCGGTCGAGCTCCGCCGACCTCGGCTGATCCGGTCGACGGCGCCGGGCTTGGGAGCCGCGCGGTGCCGCGCGGCCGCGCCCGCGCGTCAGGCCCGCACGGGCACCGGCGCCCCCGCCGGGTCGGCGAGGTCCCGCGCGAGCTCGCGCACCGCGGCGCGTCCGGCCCGGTTCGCGCCCACCGTGGACTGCGACGGCCCGTAGCCCACGAGGTGCACGCGCGGCTCCCGGGCCGCGCGCGTGCCCACCAGCGGGATCCCGCCGAGCGGTCCGCGCAGGTCGAGCCCCTCGAGGTGGGCGAGGGAGGCGCGGAACCCGGTGGCCCACAGGATCGCGTCGACGCTGGTCGACGACCCGTCCGCCTCGACGACGTGCCGCGCGCCGACGGCCCGGAACAGGGGACGGCGGACGAGGACGCCGCGGTCGCGCGCGGCCCGCGCGTAGCCGGTCCAGCCGAGGCCCGTGTACGAGACCACGCTGCGCGGCGGCCGTCCCGCGGCGGCGTCCGCGGCGACGCGGCGCTCGACGTCGACGCCGTCCTCGCCGGGGCTGAACTCGTGGTCGAGGAAGACGGGCTCGCGGCGCGTGTACCAGAGGGTGTCGGTCACCCGGCTGATCTCCTCGAGGAGCTGGACGGCCGAGATGCCGCCGCCCACCACGGCGACGCGCATGCCGGCGAACGCACGGGCGTCCACGTAGTCGCGCGTGTGCAGCTGGACCCCGAGGAACCCGTCGCGGCCCGGGATGTCGGGGATCACGGGCGCGTCCCAGGTGCCGGTCGCGTTCACGACGGCGGCGGTGCGCCACGACCCCGCCGTCGACGTCACCCGCAGGTCGCCGCGCGGATCCGCGTCCACGGACGCCACCGAGAGCACGCGCACCGGGCGCAGCAACGGCAGGCCCTCCTCCCGCTCGTAGTCGGCGAAGTACCGCGGCACGGCGGTGCGGCTCGGCTCCGTCGGGTCGACGGGCGGGACGGGCATGCCGGGGAGGCCGAAGATCCCGTTGACGGTCGCCATGCGCAGCGACTCCCAGCGGTGCTGCCACGCGCCGCCAGGACGCGGGTTCGCGTCGACCACGGCGAAGGAGCGCCGGGCGCCGGGGTCCTCGAGCGCGGACGCGAAGCCGCGCAGGCGGAGGTGGTGGGCGGCGGACAGCCCCGCCTGGCCGCCGCCGATGACGGTGACGGCGGCCCGCGGAAGGGTCCGGCGCCCGGGTCGCTCACGCTGCCGGGCGGGACGCGTCCGCGTCGAGCGGTGCGGTCGCGACCAGGCGGCGGATCTCGTCCGCGTCCACGTTCGCCCCGAACAGCGGGTGCCCGGGCTCGAGCACGCGGCCGGCGGCGAGCGGTCCGATGTCGACCGGGTCGAACCCGAAGGCGTCCACCAGGGCCGCGACGGCGGCGCGCGCGGCGGGGTCGTCGCCCGCGAGCGCGATGCCCTTCCGCCCGGGGGCTCCGGTGGGACGCGGTCCCTCGTCGAGGTCGTGGTACCCCATGTGGTTGAACGCCTTGACGACGGTGGAGGCGGGCAGGTGGTCCGCGACGAGCTCGCTGGTGGAGGAGACGGGGTCCGCCAGGTCAGCGCGGTGGCCGTCGACCTCCCACCAGTAGTTCATGGCGTCGATCACCAGCCGGCCCGCGAGCTCGGCGGCCGGGACGCTCGCCAGCTTGCCGAGGGGGAGGGCGAGGATCACGACGTCGGCACGGGCCGCGGCGTCCGCCGAGGTGGTGGCGACGGCGCCGGGGGCCAGCACGTCGACGATGAGCTCGATGCGCGCGGGATCGCCGGAGCCGGAGATGAGCACCGGGTGCCCCGCGGCGACGGCGCGTCGCGCGAGCACCGTGCCGACCTTGCCGGCGCCGAGGATCCCGACGGTGACGGGCGTCGCGGCGCTCACGCGGCCACCGCCTCGCGGGCGACGGCGGAGGGGATGTCGGTTCCGGTGTCGATGCCGGTCGCGCAGTGCTGCATGCTCGTGCTCCTCTGTGTTGACACGTCAACTATCCGCCGATGTGGTGGACATGTCAACTCCCGGTCCGTCGCTCCGCCCGGCGCTCCGCCCGGCGGGCCGACGCGCAGCTGACCGGCGCCGCCGCCGATGTCAAGGGGTAGGCGGCGTCCGGCGACCGGAGTGTGCTGGATGGACCGACCGGATGGAGCGACATGCAGGCGATGGTGTACCGCGGGCCGTACAGGATCCGCGTCGAGGAGAAGGACATCCCCCGGATCGAGCATCCGAACGACGCGATCGTGCGGGTCACCCGGGCCGCGATCTGCGGATCCGACCTGCACCTGTACCACGGGCTCCTCCCGGACACGCGGGTCGGCACCACCTTCGGGCACGAGTTCATCGGCGTCGTCCACGAGGTCGGCCCCTCGGTGGAGAGCCTGTCCGTCGGCGACCGGGTGATGGTGCCCTTCAACATCTACTGCGGGTCGTGCTTCTTCTGCGCCCGGGGCCTGTATTCGAACTGCCACAACGTGAACCCGAACGCCACGGCCGTCGGCGGCATCTACGGGTACTCGCACACGACGGGCGGCTACGACGGCGGCCAGGCGGAGTACGTGCGCGTGCCGTTCGCCGACGTCGGGCCGCAGCTGATCCCCGACGACATCCACGACGAGGACGCCCTCCTCATGACCGACGCGCTGAGCACCGGCTACTTCGGCGCGCAGATCGGCGACATCGCCGAGGGCGACACCGTCGCGGTGCTGGGTGCCGGACCCGTCGGCCTGTACGCCGCGCTGTCGGCGTGGTTCATGGGCGCCGGCCGCGTGATCGTCGTCGACCAGCTCGACTACCGGCTGCGGAAGGCCGAGTCGTTCGCGCACGCCGAGACCCTCGACTTCTCGGCCGTGAAGGACACCGTGCTGGAGCTCAAGCGCGTGACCGGCGGGCTCGGTGCCGACGTCGTCATCGACGCCGTCGGGGCGGAGGCCGACGGGCACGCGCTGCACCAGATCACCGGCACGAAGGTCAAGGTGCAGAGCGGTTCGCCCGTCGCGCTGAACTGGGCGATCGACGGCGTCCGCAAGGGCGGCACCGTCAGCGTGCTGGGCGCCTACGGGCCCGTCCCCGCCGCCATCAAGTTCGGCGACGCCGTGAACAAGGGCATCACGATGCGCATGAACCAGGCGCCCGTGAAGCGCCAGTGGCCGCGGCTCTTCGAGCACATCCGCGCCGGGCACCTCGCGCCGCGCGACATCGTGACCCATCGGATCCCGCTCGAGCACATCGCGGAGGGGTACCACACGTTCTCCGCGAAGCTCGACGACTGCATCAAGACCGTCATCACGTTCGACGAGGACTAGGAGCCGACGATGCCGTACCGCGCGAGCGACCACCACCGCCCGATCGACGCCGATGCGCTCCGGGCGCGCATCCCCGGCTGGGGCACCGACCTCGACCCCGCCGACCGCCCGGCGTTCCCGCGTGAGCGCACGGATCTCGTCTCCGGCGCCCACTGGGACATGCCGGAGGCGCAGGAGCAGCGCACCCCGCGCGAGCGCTCCATCGAGCACACCGAGATGCCGCCCGTGTTCGGCACCGTCGCGCCGCTGCACGGCGTCTCGGGCGCCATCAAGCGCGTCGCGTACGCCCGCTTCAGCGAGGGCCGCTCGGTGCACTGGCTGCTGCTCATGCTCGGCGACCGGGTGGACGCTGCGGGAGCGCACCTCGGATCCCTCGTGACCGGGCGACCGGACGACCCCCTCACCGAGACGGGCGTGCTCAGCGAGCCGCGGCACCACCCGGTCTCGTCGCGCGTCGGACGCGGGCGGGCGGACGTGAAGCACTTGTGGATGGACCCGCTGATCGTCGGAGCGTGGCCCATCGCGGCGGTGGCGGTGCTGCTCGTGGCGCGGCGGAGGCGCCGCTGACCTCGGTCGCGTCGGGGATCAGCCGCCCTGCACCCGCACCGGCCCGGCCCCGCGGTCGCCGAGCGCGTCGTCGGGGTTGAGGAGGCCGCACGCCTTCATCGACAGGCAGCCGCAGCCGATGCAGCCCGTGAGCTCCCGCTCCAGCCGCTCGATGCTCCGCCGCCGCTCCTCGAGCAGGCGCTTCCACCGGCGCGACGCGCGCTGCCAGTCGGCGTGGCTCGGCGGGCGGTCGAGCGGCACGTCGTCGAAGGTGGCCTGCACGTCGGCGAGCGGGATGCCGAGCCGCTTCGCCACCGTGATCAGCGACACCCGGCGCAGCATGTGCCGCGCGTACCGGCGCTGGTTGCCGGCGGTGCGCTCAGCGGCGATGAGGCCGAGGTCCTCGTAGAAGCGGAGGGCGGACGCGGCCACCCCGGTGCGGCGGCTCATCTCGCCGACCGTGAGGAGCTCGCCCGGCGCGTGCCGCGGCCCTGCCTGCGCATCCGCCACGACGTCTCCCCTCGATTGACCTCAAGGGTACGTGAGGTTCTACCCTGGAGACCATGCGCATCCCCACCTCCGCCGCCGTGTCGGCCCCCGCCCGCGAGGACGCCCCATGACCTACGTGATCGCCCTGCCGTGCGTCGACGTCAAGGACCGCGCCTGCATCGACGAGTGCCCGGTGGACTGCATCTACGAGGGCGAGCGGTCCCTGTACATCCACCCGGACGAGTGCGTGGACTGCGGCGCCTGCGAGCCGGTGTGCCCGGTCGAGGCGATCTACTACGAGGACGACCTGCCGGAGAAGTGGTCGGACTACTACACGGCCAACGTGGAGTTCTTCGCCGAGATGGGCTCGCCCGGCGGCGCCACCAAGATCGGCGTCGTCCCGACCGACCATCCGGTCATCGCCGCCCTCCCGCCCCAGGGCGAGCACGCGTGAGCGCGGATCCCGACCTCTTCAAGGCCGCCTTCCGCGGGCACCCCGCCGGCGTCGCGCTCATCACGGCGCGCACCCCGGACGGGCCCTCCGGCCTCACCGCGTCGAGCGTCGCCTCGCTCTCGGTCGACCCGCCGGCGCTCTCCTTCTCCGTGACGCGCGCCACGGGATCCGCGGGGGCGATCCTCGAGGCCGACACCTACCTCGTGCACCTGCTCGGCGGTCAGCACGCTGCTCTCGCCCGGGCCTTCGCGGTCTCCGGCTCCCCGCGCTTCACCGCAGATCAGGGGTTCCAGGAGCTCCCGACCGGTGAGCCGCTGCTCGCCGACGCCCGCGCCGCCCTCCGCTGCCGCACCCTGCAGACCGTGCCCGTGGGCGGATCCGTGCTGGTCGTCGCCGAGGTCCTCGACGTCATCCTCGGCGAGCCCGCCCCGCCGCTCGTCTACCGCGACCGCCGCTTCCACCTGCTCGAGGACGACCACCCGGAGCTGTAGGCCCAGGCGGTCGCCCCGGCGAGCTCATCCTCGAAGCCGGCCGTCCCGGCCGTCCCGGCCTCCCTGGCACTCGGGCAGGCATCGCGGAGCGGATCCCCGCCGGTCGTGCCCGAGCGACGACGGTCGAGCGAGTATCTGTCGATGCATCCCCGTGTCTGTCGAGATCTGACAGACGCAGGGAGACGAGGGGAGATCGACCATGGACGGCACGACGGACCCCTACGCGCCCGGCGCCGGCGCCCGACCCCCCGCACTCGTCGGACGCGATGCCATCGCCTTCACCGTGCCGTGGATGGCGGCGTTCATCGATCGACAGCCCGTCTGACCCCAGTCGCCGTGCTCGAGGATGACCACCCGGAGCTGCAGCCCCGGGCGACCGCCCTCGCCGTCACGCGTTCATGAACTCCGAGGGCTCCAGCGCGCGCTCCACGATGCGGACGTCGCCGATGGAGCCGGGGAACACGTGGTCGAGCCGGCCGCCGTAGTGGTTGGCGCCGACGAGCCATGACCTGCCGGCCGAGGCGAGCCCCCGGTTCGGCGTCGTGGGGTTCCGCACGACGGGGTTCCCGTCGACGTACATGGTGGTGTGCTGGCTGTCGTTCACCACGGCGACGTGCCACCACGTCGCCGCCGGCAGCTCGTGCGACCAGCTCGTGAGGGATCCGTCCTGGCTGGTCGGGTAGACGCACCACTGCATCTCGCGGCTGCCGGAGACCGTGAGGACCACGGCGGGCTCGTCCGGGTCGCCCGAGGAGGCCGCCTTGCCGGCGTCCCTCGCGGACGCCGACTGGGAGACGATGGAGCTCCAGGCGTCTCCGCCGCCGTAGCCCTCGGGGATCCGCAGGTAGGCCTCGAAGGTGTAGCCCTGGCGGAACGTGGCGGAGTCGAGCGGGGCGCCGTCGACCGTGCGGAGGTGGTCGCCCGAGGCCTTGCCGCCCGTGAGCGTCAGGCTGCCGGCGCTCGGCGAGTCGTCGTGGTGCTCCGCGGAGAAGCGCAGCGACCCGGGGGCGGCGCCCGCCCGGTTCGCGACCACCAGGTCGTTGCCGTGACCGGAGGCGTCGGGGATGCGGGTGGCCGAGCCGAGCGCGGATCCGTCCGGCTGCCCGTCGAAGCGCCAGTACGCGACCGTGCCGGGGACGAGCATCGCGGCGGCGGGGCGGGGGCCCGTGCGGGGACGGGCGCGAAGCCGGCGAATCGCCGCGCGAAGTCGACGGACACGGTGAAGCGGTCGACGTCGCCGGAGAGCTGCGCCTCCTCGTCCGCCAGGTCGTTGCCGGTGCCGAGGCCACCGCCCAGGATGAAGGGCGAGAGGGTCTCGACGTCGATCGCGTCCCGCTCGAGGTCCACGTGGTACAGCCGGATCATCCCGGCGCCGCCGTAGTAGCGGTCCTGGTAGTTGACGAGGTGCAGGTCCACGTCGTGGCCGGCGCGGTTCACGAGCGTCGTGCGGCCGGGCTTCCAGTAGTGGCCGTTGAGCGTGAGGAAGACCTGGTCGTGGTCCGCGATGAAGGCGTCCCAGAGGCCCTGGCCGTGGTCGTCGAGGGCGGCGGATCCGTCGGGCCGGGAGTCGACTATCGCGTGCGCCGTGAGGATCACCGGCAGCGTCGGGTGCGCCGCGAGCACGCCGCGCGCCCAGTCGACCCCGCGGGCGCTGGTGCGCCAGTCGAGGGCGAGCACGAGCCAGTCGCGGCCGCCCGCCGTGAAGGTGTGGAACGTGTTGTAGCCGTCGGGGCTGGAGCCGCGGAAGCTCGGCGACCTCGCGAAGCGCTTCGGGCCGAACGCGTCGAGGTACGGCGTGCGGCCGCGCTGGTCGTCGCTGTCGCCCGGCACGTCGTGGTTGCCCGCGAGCACGCTGTAGGCCGCGCCCGCGCGGTCGAGGAGCGTGAACTGCGCGCTCGCCGCCTGGATCTCCGCGGCGGCGCCGTTCTGGGTCACGTCGCCGAGGTGGGCGAGGAAGACGATGTTGTGCCGGTCGCGCTCCGCGAGCACGTACCGCAGGGAGGCCTCGAGCGGCTCCGGGTGGATCGCGGCGCCGTCGAACAGGTACTGCGTGTCGGGCAGCACGGCGATCGTGAATCGCGGCGACGCCGTGTCGGGCTTCCAGCGCGCGCCGGGCCCCTGCTGGGCGGGCGGCGCCTTCGCGGCGGTGGGGGCAGCGGCGGCGGCCGCGCCCGCGGCGGTCGCGGGGAGCGCGCCGCCGAGCCCGGCGACGCCGAGCGCGCCGGCGGCACCGCCCGTGATGAGGAACCCGCGGCGGGACAGGGCGGAGCGGGACTGCTCCGATCGGGACCGCTCCGATCGGGACTGCTCCGATGGGGACTGGGCGGAGCGGGGCGTGGTGTTCGGGTCCGTGGTCACGGAGGACGACGGTAGGGGCGGCGGGTGAACGCGCGGGTGCTGGGGCGTGGACGGCGGGCGGCATCCCCGCCGCCGGACGCGAGCCGTTGCCGTGGGCGGCGTCGACCCGTCACCCTGGGACGATGCGGATCCACGACGAGCCCTTCGACTTCCCCGAGCTGCCGACCGCGGACGGCGTCACCGCGCGGTTCGGCGTCGACCTCCTCACCTTCGCCCCGCAGCCGAGCGTCGAGGAGTGGGGCGTGAGCACCGGCACGCAGATGCCCGACGGGCGCCCGGAGGTGCTCGTGGAGGCGAGCCTCATGTACACGCTCTGGCGGGAGCCCGCCGACCGCGACGACCCCCGCAACCGCGGGACCCTCACCGACGCGGAGACGGCGGCGCTCGACGAGCCCCTGCCCCATCCGCTCCCGCCCGCCTTCGAGGAGGTCCGGCAGCGGATGCGCTGGGCGACGCTCGGGGAGGCGGTCCGCACCACGCCCGTGCACCCCGCCGACGCGGGCGTCCACGTGCCCGAGCTCCCCGAGGCGCTGCTCCACCACGCCGCGCACATCCTGGTGAACGGCTTCCGGGCGGAGCGCACGGACGGGACGTTCCCGCCCGTCGTGTCGTCCCCACCCGGCGCCGACGGCCTCGAGCCGGCGTCCATCGAGGTCGACGGCGTCCTCGTCGACGGACTGCGGCTCGCCGACGACCCGGACGTCGTCGCGGTCGGCGCCCGCGTCGGCGATCGGATCCTCACCGCGGTCGTCCCGCGCGCCGAGCTCGCCCACGTCCGCCTCGCGTTCGTGACGCGCCCGCGGCCGGCCTAGCGACCGGCCGGCCCAGCGCGCGGCCGGCCTGGCGAGCGGCCGGGTGGGGCGGACTCGGCTCACGGCCCCGCGACGAGCACCACGGTCCCGAGGAGCACGGGGAGCCCGAGGAGCGCCACGGCGGCGCCGAGCACGAGCAGCGCGACGTCCGGGCGGGCCGGTCGGGCGTCCTGCCGAGCGGACCAGGTGAGCAGCCGCACCGCGAGGGCGACGGCGACCGCGCCGCCTCCGGGGACGAGCGCCAGCGGCACGAGGCGGCCGCCCGCGGATCCCCACAGCGGCAGGAACGCCACGGGCACCGCGCACGCGGCGACCACGAGCGCCGCGACGGCGGCGGTCCGCAGGGCGCGGACGCGGGGGGAGGGACGCATCCGTCCAGCCTAGGGACGGACGCGCGTCGGTCCGGGTCCGGATCCGACGCAGCGCGCATGCCAGCATGGGCCATGCGCATCGCCGACTTCCCCGTGCCCGACACCGCCGCCGCCCGCGGTGCCCTCGCGCTCGCCACCCAGTACCAGTCCGCCGCGATCACGGCCCACGGGATCCGCTCGTGGCTCTGGGCGGAGGCGTTCGCGGTGGTCGACGGGCTGGCGGGTGTCGACCACGAGATCCTCTACGTCTCGGCCGTGCTGCACGACATGGGCACGGTGACGGAGTTCGACGCCCACGCGATCTCGTACGAGCACGCCGGCGGCCACGTGGGCGTCGCGCTCACCGCCGGTGCCGGCTGGCCGGCGGCGCGCCGGCAGCGGGTGCTCGACGCGATCGTGCGGCACAACTGGCCGTCGGTGGATCCGGAGCTCGACGTCGAGGGGCACCTCCTGGAGGTCGCCACCGGCCTCGACATCTCCGGCGCCCGCCCCGACGCGCTGCCCGAGGAGTACCTGCGGGAGGTGCTCGCCGCCCATCCGCGGGGCGCGCTCGCCGCGGAGTTCGGCGCGTGCGTGCGCGACCAGGCGGAGCGGAAGCCCGACACGGCCGCCCGCCGCCTGATCGACGGCGGCCTCGAGCGGAAGCTCGCGGAGAACCCGCTGGAGCGGCTCGCGTGAGCGGCGCCCGCGGCAGGACCGCGCTGCTCGTCGTCGCCGCGCTCGCCGTGGTGGGCGGGGCCGCCGCCCTCGTGCGGTCGTCGATGCAGCCCGTGACGCTGTACTCCTTCGGCTACGAGCCGACGGTCGGGGACACGTTCTCGACACCCGGCGTGCACGTCCTCGCGACCGGGACGCTCGCCGCCGCCGTGGTGCTCGCCGCGGGGCTGGTCCTGCTCGCGTTCTGGGCGGGGCTGCGCCTCGGCCGGCGCCGCGGCGGCGGCCACTAGGACGGCCGCCGCCGCGCTCCCGCCGCGCTCCCGCCGCCGATCAGCCGATCAGCGACGGCCGGAGGTCCCGCAGCGTCCGATGCGAGGTGATGCGGATCGCGCCGGCCAGCGCCACCGCGAGCCCGCCGACGAGCCACAGCGCGAGCACGCCCGCGTCCCGGGCCGCCGCACCGAGGTCGCCGCCGTACATGAGCTGGCGGAGCGCATCCACCGCGTAGCTCATGGGCAGCACGTGGTGCAGCGCGGCGAGCGGCGCCGGGAGGGTCTGCCAGGGGAACGTGCCGCCCGCGGTCACGAGCTGCACGACCATGAGCACGAGCCCGAGGAACTGGCCGACGCTCCCCAGCAGCACGTTGAGCGCGAGGATGATGGCCGCGAACGTGATCGACGCGAGCACCATCGTCCCGTACATGGCGAGCGGGTGGGCGATGCGGAAGCCGAGCGCCCCCGCGACGATCGCGTACAGGCCCGCCATCTGCACGATCCCGAGGAGGGCGGGGGTGAGCCAGCCCGCGAGCGTGATCCGCAGGGGAGCCTTCCGCGCCGTGATCGCGCGCCGGGACAGCGGCTTGACGATGAGGAACAGGGCGTAGATCCCGATCCACGCGGCGAGGCTGATGAAGAACGGCGCGAGCCCCGCGCCGTACTCGCCGGCCTTCGTCACGGCGTCCTGCCGGAGCGCGACCGGGTCGCCGATGGTGTCGGCCTGCGCGTCGCGCTGCGCGTCGGTGGACGCGGGGATCTCGTCGAGACCCGAGTCGAGCCCGTCGCGGAGCCGCGTGGCGCCGTCCTGCAGGGTGCCGAGCCCGGCCGCGAGCGAGGTCGCGCCGTCGGACGCGGAGTGCGCGCCGGTCGCGAGCGTCGCGCTGCCGTCCGCGGCCTGCGCGATCCCCGACGCGAGCGCGGGCGATGCGGCGGCCAACGCGTCGGCGCCGTCCGCGACCTGGCGGCCGCCGGTCGCGAGCATGCCGGCCCCTTGGGCCAGGGTCGCGGATCCGGTCTGCAGCCGCCCGGCGGCGTCGGCCACCTGGGCGCTGCCCTGGGCGACGCGCTCGCTGCCGGCGGCCAAGGTGGTGAGCTGGGCGCTCAGGCCGTCCGTCTTCGCGGCCGCGTCCGTGATGCCCTTCCCGAGGCCGTCGAGCCGGGTGAGGGCCTGGTCGATCTCGGCCTGCGGGATGCCCGCGGCCGTCATGCGGGCGACGATGTCGGCGCGGATGGCGGGCACCTCGGCGGCGAGGTCGTCCGCGCCGGCGGAGGCGGTGGATCCGACTGCCGCGATCTGCGCGTTCCCGTCGGCGACCTGGCGGGCGCCGGTGGCGACCTGCTGCGCTCCCGGGGTGAGGGCGGCTGCGCCCGTGGAGAGCTCGGTCGCGCCGGACGAGAGCGCGTCGGCCCCGGTCGCGACCTGGTCGGCGCCCGAGGCGAGTTGCTGCGTCTGCGCGGGGAGCTGCGCCGTCCCCGTGCGGAGCTGCGCGAGGCCCGAGGAGAGCGTGTCGGCGCCCGTGGCCAGCTGCGCGTTCCCGTCCGCGAGGCTGTCGGCACCCGTGCGCGCGCTGGCGCTGCCGTCGACGAGCTGCTGCGCGCCGGACGCGGCGTCGCCGAGGCTCGAGCGCACGTCGGCGAGGCCCAGCAGCAGCCTGCCCGCGGCCTCCGTGCCGACGCGCGCGGCGACGGACTTCGTGATCCGCGCCCCGGCCTGCTGCGCGATGGTGGTGGCGAGGTAGCTGTTCGCGTCGTCGGTGGCCATGACCACGCGCGCCTGCTGGGGATCCGTGCCGGAGGACGACGCGAGCGCGTCGGAGAACCCGGCCGGGATCGTCAGCGTGAAGTCGTAGGTGCCGTCCTCGAGGCCCGTGCGCGCCTCGGCCGCGGAGACCTCGTGCCAGTCGAAGGAGGCGTCGTCGAGGACGTCGGTTGCGACGTCCGTGCCGTAGTCGACCGCCTCGCCGTCGACCGTGGTGCCCTGGTCGGCCATGACGAGCGCGGCGGGCACCCGGTCGAGGCTGCTGTACGGGTCCTGGTTGGCCCAGAGGTACAGGCCGCCGTAGAGGACGGGCACCAGCACGAGCGCGACCAGCGCGACCTTGGACATGGTGGTGGCGGTGAGGCGCGTCAGCTCGGCGCGCACCAGGGGGAGGAGTCTCATCGGGTCGGGCTTCCGTCGATCGAGGGGGTGGGGGAGGGGTCGGGGGCGTCGTCCGCGGGCAGCGCGGCGATCGCCTCGGCGGCGGCCTCGCTCGTGACGACGAGGACGCCGGTGCCGGAGCGGGCGAGGTCGCGGAGGACCCGCATCCACTCGGCGACCGCGCCGCCGTGCCGCTCGGGCGACGTGACGACGACGGCCTCGACGCCCGCGCGGGAGGCCGCGAGCGTCGTGAGCAGGCGGATGCGGGCGACCGCGGGGACCGCGGAGAACGGCGCGCGCGCGAGGTCGGCGAGCTGCTGGTCGTCGAGGATCACGCCCACCTCGTGCCGCCCGGAGCGGTGGCCGGCGAGCGCGAGCTCCTCGGCGACGACCGCGCGGAGGGTCACGTCGTCGGCGGGCTCGTTGATCCGCGGGGTGTCGACGAGCGCGACCCGCTCGGCGATGCGCGCGGCGACGCCCGCGGAGGCGTCGTCGTCGAGGGCGAGGGTGCCGCCGTCGGTCCGCATGCGGCCGGATGCGACGAGCGACAGCACGGTCGGCCGAAGCTCCGTCTCGGCGACGGCGACCACGGGGGCCGGGCCGCCGTAGGCCAGCGAGATCGCGGGCAGGGCGGGTGCCGGGCCGTCGCCGACGCGCGCGTCCGTGAGGGTGACGATCACCGGGCCGCCTCGATCCGGGGGATGGCGGCCACGCGCGGCGGGGCCTCGCGGAGCTCCGGGGCGGCGGCGATGAGGTCCCCGGCGGCGCGCCAGTCGAGGCCGCAGAGGGCGAGCGCGGTGAGGATGACGAGGGTGTGCCCCTCGGCGCGGCCGATGTCGCTGCGGGTCGCCTCGTCGAGCACGGCGAGCGCGCCGCCCTCGACGAGCCGCGCGAGCGTGGGCGCGGGCATGTCGCCGCGCAGCTCGCCCGCTGCGATGCCGCGCTCGACGACGCGCTGCAGCTCGGCGCGCAGGGGCGCGAGCTCGGCGGCGACCTCGCGCGCGAGGGGCCCGCGCACGGCGACCCGGGCCATGACGCGCACCTGCTCGACCTCCGCCCACAGGCGGGCGCCGATGAGCGCGACGTGGATCCGGCTGTCGGGGTGGGTGATGCCCGCGAGCGACTCGACGATGCGCCGCGCTCCGCGCTGCAGCACCTCGCGGACGAGGTCGTCGCGCGTGGCGAAGTGGCCGTAGACGGCGCGGCGGCTGAGGCCGGCGGCGGCGGCGATGGTCTCGAGCGAGGCGTCGGGGTCGCGGTCGAGCGCGACGACCGCCGCGTCGACGAGGGCCTGGCGGTTGCTCGCGGCGTCCTTGCGGGGCGCGCGTGCGGAGGCGAGGGAGGTCATGGACACAGGCTAGTGATCCTGCACAGTGCTGTGCAAGTTACGCAGCGCGCTCCCAGCGCCGGAGAGCGGGCAGGGGCTCGGGGCGCGTCAGGGCACGTCCTCCTGCGACCACAGGTCGGCCTGGATCACGAGGAGCTCCCCCTGGACCTCGGCCCGGAGCGAGACGGTGCGCGGATCCCACGGCGTGCCGGGGATGCGCGCCTGGGGCGTCGCGCCCAGCCCGGCCGCGAGCTCCGCCGGGGTGGTGCCGGTGGGCGGGAGCACCGAGACGAGGATCCAGCAGCCGCCGGACCCGCACTCCTCGCGACGATCGACCACCGTGCTGCCCTCCGGCAGGGGGATGGCCGACACCGCCGGGACGTCGCCCTCGGTGGCGAAGACCGCCAGGGCGCCGAGCCGCAGGAGGTACAGGGCCGCGAGCACGGCCACGACGACGAGCACCGCGATCAGCGTGCGCCGTCTCCGCCTCGTCGCCCCGGTCATCCTGCCGACCCTAGCGACGGGAACGGCCCGTCAGCGCCGCAGCGTCTCGCTGGGCAGCTCGCCGAAGGCCTGCGCGTACGAGGCCGCGAACCGGCCGAGGTGGGCGAAGCCCCACTCCTCGGCGACGCTGCGGACCGTCGTGGTGGTGGGGGTCGCGTCCAGGAGCTGCGCGCGCACCCGGCGCAGGCGGATCCCGCGGAGGTACTCGGTGGGCGTCTGGCCGTGGTGGCGGCGCAGCGCCAGCTGGAGCACGCGCGTCGAGATGCCGGCGGCGGCCGCGGCCTCGGCGGGCGTGATGGGGAGGTGGGCGTTGTGGTGCAGGTACTCCACGGCCACGCGGATGTGGGCCATGCGCGGTGCGCGGAGCTCGTCGGGCAGCTCCACGTCGTCCCACGGGAAGAGGCGCAGCGTCGCGCGGGCGAGGGAGAGGTCGGCCTCGAGGCGCATCAGGGGGGAGGCGTCGGGGTCGGTGATGACGGGCGCCGCGGCGGCGACGGCCCGGCGCCACACGGCCGCGGTCTCGATGCTCGGCACGCTGCGGTGCTCGAACAGCAGCGGACGGGCCGGGCCGTGGTGGAACTCCGTCGCGGTCTGCTCGAGGAAGCCCGCGTCGAGGTGCACGCAGTTCTGGCGGGTGGAGCTCGCCTGGTACTGGAACGGGCGGCCGGTGGGGAAGAGGAAGGGGAGCTGCCCCTGGGAGGAGACGGAGCGGGATCCGCGGTCCACCGTGATCCGGCCCTCGAGGAACCACGTGACCACGTGCTCCGGACGCTGGGGGCTCTCGGCCCACTGCGTGCCCGCGATGCGCGAGGTGCGCAGCGTGACGCGCTCGCCGCCGAGGATGGCGTAGCGGTAGGAGAAGGTGCCGGTGCGACGGTCGGGAGCGAAGCGGATCCCCTCGAGCACCGCGCCGAAGCTCGCGGTGGCCTCGTCGATGTCCGACCCCGCCATGACGGCGCGGAGGAAGGGCTCGACCGGGGCGTCGGACGGCGCGGCGTCGGGGGCCGCGAGCGCGTCGGCCGGGGCGGCCGGGGCCGGGGGCTGGGCGGCGGCGTCCCCGCCCATCCCCTGATCGCCCACCTCGACGGCGGCGGCGGGCGAGAGCGATCCGGTGCCGACGGAGGTGGTCGCCGTAGCGGCGGTGCCGGCGACGGTCGGATCCACGAGGGACGCGGCGTCGGACGCGGCGGTGTCGGCGTGCGGCGTGCGCGGTCGGCGCGAGGCATCCCTCGTTCCGACGGGGGTCAGCGTTGTCGTCATGGTCCCTGCGGTCTCCGGCGTCGATCGTCTCCGCCCTCCCGCTCATCATGCATGGTGGTCCTGCGGCAGGGCGCCTCCGGCGATCCCGGAGGCTGCGGGTGCTTCGGCGCGGGCCCGCGGGAGAGCGGGTCGTCGCTGAGCGGATATCCGCTGAGCGAATCCGCGTCCCCCGATCGGTTGCGTCGCACGGCCATCGCGCGTCCTGCGGTCGCTCGGGCGGCGTGCCGGAGGCGCACCGGATCCGCACGGCCGGGGCGCCTAGGCTCGTCTGCGCGCACCGCCCGGGCGCACCCGATCACCCGAGAGGCGCCGCATGACGAGCGACCGGTCCCTGGCCTTCATCCTGCTGCGCTCGTGCCTCGTGATGGTGGCGCTCGGCATCGTCACCGCGCAGACCGGCGGCGGACTCGGCGTCGTGGGCGGCGTGGCGATCGTGCTCGCGGCCGGACTCGGCGGCGCGGCGGCCTTCTACTGGCGGCGCCACCTCGCGGCGAAGCGGCGCGACCCCTTCAGCTGAGCCACGGCGCGGGCTGCGGTCACGCCGGGTCGGACACCGTGGACGTCAGCGTCGACGACCCGTCCGGGCGCCGACGCACCTCGATGCGGTCCGCCACCCGCTGCTTCAGCTCCTCCACGTGGCTGACGATGCCGACCGTGCGCCCGCCGGAGGACAGCCGCCCGAGCTCCGACATGACCGCGTCGAGCGTCTCGGGGTCGAGCGTGCCGAACCCCTCGTCGACGAAGAGCGTGCCGAGCTGCAGCCCGCCCGCCTCCGCCTGCACCACGTCGGCGAGGCCCAGCGCCAGGCTCAGCGACGCGTAGAAGGTCTCCCCGCCGGAGAAGCTCGCGGGCTCGCGTACGCGGTCGACGACGTGGTCGCGGATCTGCAGCGCCAGCCCCGTCTTCCGGGACCTGCTGGTCGTCTCGCGCTCCTCGCTGACCTCGAGCTCGTAGCGCCCGCTCGACATGACGCGCAGGCGTGCGTTCGCGGCCTGCACCACGTCCTCGAAGCGCCGCAGCAGCACGTAGGTGCCGAGGGTGATGCCGCGCGAGTTCTCCGGCGTGACGGCGTTGGCGACCTCGGCCATGCGGATCGCGGCGCGCGCCCGGTCGCCCGCGCGGGCGCTCTCCCGCCGGGCGTCCTCGTGCCGGGCGAGGGCGGAGGCGCTGCGGTCGGCCCGGTCGCGGGCGCGCGCGGCCCGCTCGGCGCTGGTGCGCGCCGCGGACTGCGCGGCGTCGAGGGCGGCTCGCGCGGCGTCCGGATCCGCCTCCTCGCCGCCTGTGAGCGCCGCGACCTCGGGATCCACGAGGCCCTCCGCGACGACGGCCTGCTCGCGCTCGTGCGCGGCGACCCGCTGGGCGAGGGCCTGCAGCTCCGGCGCCGGCAGCGCGGCGGCCGCGCGGCCTCCTCGGTGGCGATCGACTGGTCCTCGAGCGTGCGGGCGAGCTCGGCGGCGCGTGACGCGGCGTCGGCCGCCGTGCGCTCGCGGGTGGCGGCGAGGGCAACGAGGCGCTCCACGAGGGCGCGCTCCTCGGCGCGGTCGGCGACGAGGGCCGCCACGCGGGGAGACGCGCCCTCGGGGTCGCGCTCGGCGGCAGCGTCGGCGCTGACCTCGGCCTCCGCCTCGACCTCGGCGGCGCGTGCCGCGAGCACCGCGCGGACCGCCGCCTCGTCGTCCGCGCACAGCTCGCGCGCGCGGACCGCGCGCTCGCGGAGGCCCGACAGCGCGGCGCGGGCGTCGTCGCGGCGCGTGCGGATCAGCTCGGTCGCCGTGTCGTGGGCGGCGAGCTCGGCCTCCGCCGTGCGGAGCGCGCCGCCGGCGGCCTCGGCCTCCGCGAGTCGGGCCCTGCGGGCGGCGACCTCGGCGTCGGCGGATGCCGCCGTGATGCCGTCGAGGGCGGTCTCGGCGACCTCGTGCCGGGCGCTCGCGTCGGAGAGCGCGGCGACCGCCTCGCCCTGCGCCCGCTCGGCGGCGGCGCGGGCCTCGGCCGCCGCCTCGATCTCGTGGTCGTCCGGGTGCCCCGGCGCGCTCGGCGCGGGGCGGGGGTGGTCGACGGCGCCGCACACCGGGCACGGCTCCCCATCGGCGAGCTCGCGCGCGAGCTCGCCCGCGAGCCCTCGGATCTTCCGCTCCCGCAGCTCCGCCTCGTGCCGCACGGCCGACGTCGCCGCCGTCGAGCGGGCGTCGACGGCGCCGCGGGCCGTGACGACCCGCGCCGCCAGCTCCCCGAGCTCGGCGACGCGCCGTCGCGCCCCCTCCGCCTCGGCGAGGGCGGTGCGCGCCGACTCGACGCCGCCCGCCGCGGACGCCGCGCGCTCGCGGGCACCTTGCAGCGGGATGCGACCGGCGGGCCGCTCCGCGAGCTCGGCCTCGGCGCCCTCCGCGACCTCCTCCCGCGCCGCCACCTGCTCCTCGGCGGCCCGCACGTCGTCGCGTCGGCCGGGCAGGGCGCGTTCGCGTGCCTCGGCATCGGCGAGCGTCGCCAGCTCGGCCACGAGCGCGTCGCGCCTCGCGGCCAGCGCCGTGGCGGGCGCGTCGGCGAGCTCTGGCCGCCCGTCGCGGCAGGCCGCGCGCGCCGCCGCGTCGGCCTCCTCCGCGGCGACGCGCGCCGCCTCCGCCCGGTCGCGCGCGGCCAGCGGGCCCACGACCGCGGCGGCCCGTCGCGCCTCCTCGACGCGCCGGGACAGGCCGGCGATCTCCTCCGCGGCGTCCCGCACCGCCTCCTCGCGGGCGATCAGCGCCCGCCGCCGGGCGAGCGCCCGGGTCACGCGCTCGGCGTCGGCGAGCGCGGCGGCCGCGTCCTGGCGGGAGCGCTCGTGCTCAGCCCGCGCGTGCTCCGCCGCATCCGCCGCCTCGGCGAGAACGCGCACGACGTCGGGTGCGTCGGCCACGTCCAGCGCATCCACGCGCGTCGCCTCGCGGAGGCCCGTGACGGCCTCGGCGACCCGGGCGTCGGCAGCATCGGTGCGCTGCTTCGCGGCCGTCCGCATCTCGGCGAGCCGCTTCGCGGTCGCGTCGTAGACGGCCGTGCCGAACAGCGACTGCAGCACGAGCCGGCGCTGCTCGCCCGTCGAGCGCAGGAACTCCGCGAACTCGCCCTGCGGCAGCACGACGGTCTGCACGAACTGCGGGCGCGTCAGCCCGACGATGCGCGCGATCTCCGTGCCCACCTCCTGCGTGCTGGTGCCGAGCACCTCCCCGGCGTCGGCGTCCGGCGACGCCAGCCGCACGAGGGTCGCGGAGGCGTTCTGGCCCGTCGTGCCCGTGCCGCGCGCCTTGGGGCGCTGGTACGCGGGGCTCCGGCGCACCCGGTGGTTCCCCGCGGCCGTCTCGAACACGAGCTCCACGTACGGCTCCACCCCGGCCGCCGCGTGGTGGCTGTGCAGGCGGTCGCGGCTGGACCCGTCGCTCGCGAGCGACCCGTACAGCGCGAACACGACGGCGTCGATGAGCGTCGACTTGCCGGATCCGGTGGGCCCCTCCAGGAGGAAGAGCCCCGACCGCCCGAGCTCGGCGAGGTCGATGACGTGCTCCCCGGCGAACGGGCCGATGGCCTGGAGGGTGAGGCGGTGCAGGTCCATCAGGCGCTCCGGTCCGCGGCGAGGGCGTCCTCGTAGGCCTGCCGCAGCACGAGGAGCTCGGCCTCGGTGGGCGCGGCGCCCGTCGCGTACTCCACGAAGTCGGCGGCGACCTCGAGCGGATCCGTCGTCGCGTCGACCACGCGGGACCGCACGCCCTCGACGCGCCCCTCGGGCTCGTGCAGCACGACGAGCGCGTGGGGCAGCGCCTCCCGGACGCGGGCGACGAGGTGGGCCGGGTGCACGGGATCGGTCACGTGCACGCGCAGCCAGGCGTCGGCGAGGTCGGCGTGCCGTCCGTCGGTGATCTCGGCGAGCGTCCCCGTCACCTCCGCGAGCCGCCGCGGCACGGGTGCCGGGATCAGCTCGACCCCGGTGGAGCCGTCCGCCGCCAGCTCCACGAGCGCGCTCGACTTCCGCTGCAGCCGCTCCCCGAACGAGAACGCGAGCGGCGAGCCGGAGTATCGGATGCGCGGCGCCCGGATGCGCGGCGCGAGGCCATCCAGGTCCTGGGCGCCCGCGCCCGCCGCCCGCACCTCCTGCGCCCCGTGCAGGTGCCCGAGCGCCACGTAGTCCGCCCCCGCGAACACCGCGGCGGGCACCTGGTCGAACCCGCCGACGCGGATGTCCCGCTCGCTCTCGCTCGGCTCCGCCCCGGTGACGAAGGCGTGCGCGACCACCACGACGCGGGCGTCGCCCCGGCCGGCGGCGTCGGCCCGCACGCGGTCCATGGCGGCGCCCAGCACGGCCTCGTGCGAGCGCGGCAGGGGAGGGGAGCCGACGGGCACGAGGGTCGCGCGCACCGCGTCCGGGTCGAGGTACGGCACACCGTAGAAGGCGACCGGTCCGTGCGCGTCGTCGATGACGACGGGCTCGTCGAGCGCCTCCGCCGACGCGAGGATCCGCAGCCCGTCGCGCAGCAGCGCCGACGCGAACCCGAGGCGCGCAGCCGAGTCGTGGTTGCCGGGCGTGACGACGATGGTCGCGAGCGCGCTCAGCCGCCCCAGCGCGTCGGAGAGCAGCCGCACGGTCGGGACCCCGGGAACGGCCCGGTCGTAGACGTCGCCCGCGACGAGCACCACGTCGACCGCGCGCTCCCGCACGACCTCGACCAGGTGGTCGAGGAACGCGGCATGGTGCGCGTGCAGGTCCTCGCCGTGGAGGGTGCGCCCGAGGTGCCAGTCGCTCGTGTGGAGGATGCGCACGCGGGTCCTTCCGTGGGCGGGCGGCGGTGCCCGTCACGCTACCGGAGGGCTCCGACACGGCCGGCTCGGCGGCGGCGGCGCCGCCCTCGGGACCCGCCGGGCCCTCGCGGTAGGATCGAGTGTGACTGGAGAGAACCTGCTCGGCGTCCCCGAGACGCGCCTGGCCGACGAGCCCGAGGTGGCGGCGCGCATCGCGAACGCCGACGGCGACCACGACACGCTCGGCGCGATCGCCGCCGACCACCCGCAGTCGTCCCTCGTGTGGGCGCTGCTCGCGGACACGGCCTTCATCCAGGGCGACCGCATCGCCTCGTACGCGTTCGCGCGGGTCGGCTACCACCGCGGGCTCGACGCGCTGCGCAGGTCCGGCTGGAAGGGCCAGGGCCCCGTGCCGTGGGGCCACGAGCCGAACCGCGGCGTCCTCCGCTCCCTCTACGCGCTCCGCCGCGCGGCCGCCGCAATCGGCGAGGAGGACGAGGTCTCCCGCCTCACCGCCTTCCTGCGCGACGCGGATCCGACCGCCGCGGGCCACATCGAGGCCGCGACCGCGGGTGCCCTGCCGCCCACCGAGGCCATCGTCATCCGCGGCCAGGACTGAGCCGGCCGCGCCGGATCCGCCCGCACCCGCCCCGCCGTACGCCCCGCACGACCGCACGCCACCGACCCAGACCCGACCGACCCGCCCCGACGAGGAGTGAGCCATGCCCGCAGTAGTGATCATCGGAGCCCAGTGGGGTGACGAGGGCAAGGGACGCGCGACCGACCTCCTCGGCAGCCGCGTCGACTACGTCGTGAAGTTCAACGGCGGCAACAACGCCGGCCACACGGTCGTCGTCGGCGACGAGAAGTACGCCTTGCACCTGCTGCCGTCCGGCATCCTCACCCCCGGCGTCGTGCCCGTCATCGGCAACGGCGTGGTGGTCGACATCGAGGTGCTCTTCCACGAGCTCGACGCGCTCGCCGCCCGCGGGGTCGACGTCTCGAAGCTCCGCGTCAGCGCGAACGCCCACGTCATCACGCACTACCACCGCACCATCGACAAGGTGACGGAGCGCTTCCTCGGCAAGCGCCAGATCGGCACCACCGGCCGGGGCATCGGCCCGACGTACGCGGACAAGATCAACCGCGTCGGCATCCGCATCCAGGACCTCTTCGACGAGAACATCCTGCGCCAGAAGGTGGAGGCGGCCCTCGACGCCAAGAACCACATGCTGGTGAAGATCTACAACCGCCGCGCCATCTCGGCCGACGAGATCGTCGAGAGCCTGCTCTCCTACGTGGAGCGGCTCCGCCCCATGGTGTGCGACGCGTCGCTCGAGCTGAACGCCGCCCTCGACGAGGGCAGGACGGTGCTGTTCGAGGCCGGCCAGGCCACCATGCTCGACATCGACCACGGCACGTACCCGTTCGTCACGTCCTCGAGCGCCACGTCCGGCGGCGCGGCCACGGGCTCCGGCGTCGCGCCGAACCGGCTCGAGCGGATCATCGCGGTCGTCAAGGCGTACACGACGCGCGTCGGCGCGGGCCCGTTCCCCACGGAGCTGCACGACGAGTCGGGCGAGTACCTGCGCGCGAAGGGCTTCGAGTTCGGCACCACCACGGGCCGCCCGCGCCGCTGCGGCTGGTACGACGCGCCCATCGCCCGCTACACGGCCCGCATCAACGGCGTGACGGACTTCGTGCTGACCAAGCTCGACGTGCTCTCGGGCCTCGCGACCATCCCCGTCTGCGTCGCCTACGACGTCGACGGCGTGCGCCACGACGAGGTGCCCGTCTCGCAGTCCGACTTCCACCACGCGACCCCGATCTACGAGGAGCTCCCGGGCTGGCAGGAGGACATCACGGGCTGCCGCCGCTTCGAGGACCTCCCGAGGAACGCGCAGGACTACGTGATGGCGATCGAGCGCATGAGCGGCGCCCGCATCTCCGCCGTGGGCGTGGGCCCGGAGCGCGAGCAGGTCGTCGTGCTGCACGACCTCCTCGAGGCCTGACCCTGATCCACGACGGCTGGGCCGACGACGCCCGCCTCGGCACCGACGCGGCGGACCTCGCGCGCTTCCTCAGCCGCGCCGACGCGCGCACCACGAACCGCGAGCGGCTCCAGGCGGACCTCGACATGGGCCAGGAGCAGTACGTGGCCGCGTGGCGCGAGCTGCACCGCTTCGGCTACGTGTCGTCGGCGGAGCTGCGGCGGCTCGTCGTCGAGCGGTAGCCCTCCGCGTCAGCACGCGTGCGCCTCGCCCGAGGCGTCCCGTCATGGCGACGACCGCCCAGGATGCTTGGCGAACGACTACTATTCTGGGCATGCAGCTGCAGCATCCCCTCCGGACGGTCACCCCGACCATCGACGGTGACGTCCTCCGCGTGCTCGCGCGCTCCGACGCCTGGTTCACCGTGGCGCGCATCCGCAGCCTCATGGGCTCGGGCTCGCCCGAGGGGATCCGCCGGGTGCTGCGTCGCCTGGCGGACCAGGGCGTCGTGGACACGCAGGCGGCGGGGAAGGCGGTGCTTCACCGGCTCAACCGGGAGCACCTCGCGGCTCCGGCGATCGTGGAGCTCGCGAATCTCGATCGGGGGCTCCATGAGCGCATCCGGAACTCGCTCACGGCCTTCCGGGTCGCTCCCCGGTATGCCATCCTCTTCGGGTCCGGGGCCCGGCTCACCATGAGAGCCGACAGCGATCTCGATCTGCTGCTCGTGCGCGAGGAGCCCGACTCCGGGGAGTGGTCGGATGACGTCGCGGACCTCGCGCAGCGGATCCACCGCTGGACGGGGAACGACCCGCGCATCCTGGACTACGGCCGGGATGACATCCGGGGGGCGGCATCAGAGGAACCGCTCCTCAGGTCGATCGCCGACGAGGGCGTGTTCATGGAGGGAAGCGCCTCGCGCTTCCGGAGGGAGATCGGAGCGGCATGACACCCCCTCGCGACGCCGGGCGGATCGAGGCGGACGCGCGCTTCCGCAAGGCGCGCCGGTTCGGCGATGCGGCGGAGCTGTTCGCCGACAGCGCCTCCGACGACGTCGATGAGTTCGGCGACGCCTACGTCACGCTCGCGGTGCACGCCGGCATCGCGTCGGGTGACGTCATCTCGATCCTCGCGAATGGCGAGTACTCGCCGACGGGCAGTCACCAGGAATCCGTGGCCGTGCTGCGAAGGGCCTCCCCTGATGCGGCGAAGCACCTCGACAGGCTGCTCTCGCTCACGACCAAGGCCGGCTATGCGCTCCGCCCCGTCTCCGCGGACGACGTCGCCAAGGCGCGACGCGCACACGAGGCCCTGCTGGAGATCGCGTCCGGGATGATGGCCGGGTAGGGCGGGGATCACGGCCTCGGCCCGCCGGTGGTCGCGTGCGCGAGACCTCGACGGCGGCCTAGTGGGGGCGGAGCGCGCGCACCATGCTGCGGAGGATCCGCGTGGCCGCGGCCCGGTCATCCTCGCTGAGGCCGTCGAGCATGCGCAGCTCGACCGCGCGCACGGCCGTGCTCGCCGTCGCCAGCTGGCTCCGGCCCGCGGGCGTGAGCCGCGTCGGCTGCACCCGGCCGACCGCCTCCTCCGCGGGACGGGTGACGATGCCGTCGCGCTCGAGGGTCTGCAGCAGCACGTTCATCGACTGGCGGGTGACGAAGGCGCCGCGGGCGAGGTCGGAGTTCGAGGATCCGGGCCGCTGGGCCAGGATCTCGAGGCACGAGTAGTGCGTGATGGTCATTCCGAGGGGCCGGAGGGCCTCCTCCATGGCCTGCCGCAGCGCGCTCGACGCCTCCTTCAGGAGGTAGCCGAGCGAGGTCGGGAGGTCGATGCCGTCGTCGCCTTGCGCCATGTCAGCAGTCTGACATACGATCGGTAATGTCAGGCATCTGACATTCACACGAGGAGACACCATGCCCGCCACCGGCCCCGACTTCATCTCGCTCCAGGTCCGCGACCTCGACGCCGCGCAGGCGTTCTACGAGCGCTACCTGGGCCTCGTCCGCTCGCCCGCCGGCCCTCCGCATGCCGTGGTCTTCCATACCGCGCCCATCGCGTTCGCGCTCCGCGACGTGATCCCCGGCACCGACCTCGACGCGGTCGCGCAGCCCGGCATCGGGGCCGCCATCTGGCTGCACGCCACGGACGTGCAGGGGATCCACGACCGGCTCGCCGCCGACGGGCACCGCATCGTCACCGCGCCCCTCGACGGGCCCTTCGGTCGCACCTTCGCCTTCGCGGACCTCGACGGCTACCACGTGACGCTGCACGACAAGGCGTGACGGGAGCCGCCCCCGAGATGCGGGGTGGCGGATCCGCCGCCGGTGCCCCACGCTGAGGACATCCGACCGAGGGATCCGCATGCGCCGCTCACCGTTCGCCCCCGCCGCCCTCGCGGCGGTCCTCCTCCTCGCGGGCTGCGCTCCGGCGGCCGGCGGCGCCTCGACGCTCTCCGCCCCCGTCGCGGCAGGAGGCGACGGCTCGGCGGACGATCCGATCGCGGATGCGACCCCGGCGGAGACGACGGGCTACGACTGCAACAGCCGGCCGGTCGACCCGGCGGCGTTCGCGGAGCGCCGGCCTCTGAGCAGCCTCGGCGAAGACGGCATGGCGGCCCTCGACGAGGCCACCCGGGGGCAGGGCTACGAGGAGCGGCTCGCCGAGGGCGGCTGGTCCGTCCTGTCCGCGTCGGCGCGGAGCATCGAGCTCCTGCGCCCCGTGACGGAGCCGTACGACCTCGGGAACGGCGAGATCCCGCCGGATCACGAGTACCTGGCGGTCGAGCGCGTCGCCGAGCCCGGCGCGGAGCCCGCCTGGATGGTGTGGTCGTCGTCGCCGTGCGCGCTCCGGCTCGACCACGCCGGGCTGGAGCTCGCGACCGTGGCCTTCGAGGAGTCGCCGGACCCCGGGTCGGACCGGCTCACGTTCCTCGTCACCGAGCACGCGTGCAACTCCGGCCAGGACGCGGCCGGACGCGTCCAGCTGCTCGTGCTCGAGGAGACCGACGAGCGGGTGGCGGTGGCCTTCGGCGTGCGGCCCGACGACGGGGAGGCGGAGGACTGCCAGGGCAACCCGGCCACGCCCACCGCGGTCGCCCTCGCGGCGCCGCTGGGGGACCGCGAGGTCGTCGACGCGGGGCTCGTGAGCCCGCGTCCGGTCGGCCTGCGCCCCGGGATGTAGGAGCGATCGGGCGTGACGCGGATCAGCCGCGCGGCCCGCCGTCGAGCACCGCGGTCGCGATGAGGTCCGCCGCCCGCTCCGGCGTGATGCGGGTCGTGTCGACCACCTCCGCCTCGGCGTGCAGCCAGGTGCGCGCGGCCTCCGCGTAGGGCTCCATCCGCGAGAAGCGGAACGCCGACGGGCCGAGCACCGGATCGTGCTGGATGCGGTCGCGGAGCACGTCCGCGTCGGCGTGCAGCACGAAGTGGCGGACGGGGATGCCGTGGGCGGCGAGGCCCTCGCCGATCTCCCGCCAGTACGCCTCCGTGAGCACCGTCATGGGCATCACGAGCGTGCCGCCCGCGTACTCGAGCACGCGGCGGGCCGTCTCGACCACGAGGGGTCGCCACGGCGGCCAGTGCTGGAAGTCGTCGGTCGCGGGAAGGACCGGGCGGACGTCCATGAGCACCTCGCCGACCTTCTCGGCGTCGAGCACCCGGCTGCCGGGGATCCGCTCCGCCAGGAGCCTGCTCGTCGTCGTCTTGCCGACCCCGTGCGTGCCGTTCAGCCAGACGATCATGGCCCGAGGCTAGCGGCGGCGGTGCGCCGACAGCATCCGGCGGGCGACGGATCCCGACTCCACCTGGTGGTCGGCACGGGCGCAGGCCAGGCTGGAGGGGCGACGGGGACCCGGCCCCGCACCTCGACGCGCGGTCCCGCGCACGCGGAAGGACACCATGCTCTCCATCGTCTACTCCAGCACCGCCGAGACGTCGTTCGACGACGTCGACCTCGCGCAGCTCATGGCGCAGAGCCGCGCGACCAACGAGGCCCACGGGCTCACGGGGCTCCTCGTGCACCGGCAGGGGCGGTTCCTCCAGCTGATCGAGGGGGAGGAGGCCGACGTGCGGGAGCGCATGGCCGCGATCCTCGCGGACGACCGCCACGGCCGCATCGCGACGCTGATGGAGGAGGAGATCGCCGAGCGGCAGTTCCCCGACTGGACCATGGGCTTCGCGCGCTACGACGCACGCGTGGCCGAGCGGATCCCCGGCTACCGCGACACCTTCGACGACCTGCAGGGCGATCGTCCGGACGACGCCATCCGGCCGGCGCTCCGCGAGCTGATCCGCTGGTTCCAGGAGGACACCGGCCGCCTCTCCTGACGGACGCCGCTCAGTTGGTCGGCGCCGCGCTCCGCCAGAAGTCCGCGAGCAGGTCGGCGCTCGCCTCCGGCTGGTCGACCTGGGCCGAGTGCCCGGCGTCGGCGACGACCTCGTAGCGGGCGCCCGCGCGCTCCGCCATGTCGCGCTGCCAGTCCTGCGGCCACGCGTCGTCGGTGTCGCCGTGCGACACGAGGACGGGGAGCCCGGTGGCCCGGAGCTCGTCGACCCGGTCGGTCTGCGCCTGCATGATCTCCAGCGCGCCGAGCAGCTGCGCCGACGCGGTGCCGAACAGGCGCGTGCGGTACCACGCCACCTCGGGGTCGTCCCCGTCGAGCCGCTCGGGCAGGAACCACAGCGGCCAGAGCCCCGCGCTGCCCGCCACCCGGATCGCGGCGATCTGCTCGGAGCGGTCGGCCCGGCTGCGGGGGCCGGAGTTCCAGTGCGTGTAGCTGGCGAAGCGACCGGGGTCGCGGATCACGGCCTGCAGCCCCACGACGCCGCCGAAGCTGTGGCCGAGCAGGTGCACGGGGCCGAGCGGCGCAGCCGGTGCGGCGTCGGTCGCCACGTGGCGGCCACCGGATCCACCCCGGCCCGCCAGCGCGTCGACCACGTGGTGCACGTCCTGGCCGAGGGTCTCGAGCTCGTAGCCCGAGGAGTCGACGGGCGGCTCGGCCTGGCCGGGGCCGGTGGATCCCCACTGCCCGCGCTGCGAGAACGCGACGACCGTGAAGCCGCGGTCGGCGAGCGGGCCCATGACCGGGAGGAAGTCCTCCTTCGAGCCGGTGAAGCCGGGCACGAGCAGGGCGACGGGCGCCGTGGCCGGATCCCCGGTGCGGGCGGGCACGCGCACGGCCGAGAGCCGCGCGGCCGGCACCTCGATCGTCAGGTCCTCCGCGTCGTGGGGCCGGTGGTCGGACAGGGTGCGCGGGGCCTGGGCGTCGATGCTCATCCCGTCAGCGTAGGCCCGGCCGGATCGAGAACAGCTCCTGCGGGGTGGCGCCCGTCGCGTCGCAGATGAGGGTGAGGGTCGTGAAGCGGATGGCCTTCGCCCGATCGTTCTTGAGGATCGACAGGTTCGCCATGGTGATGCCCGTGCGCGCCGACAGCTCGGTGAGGGTCATGCCGCGGGCGGCGAGCACGGCGTCGAGGTGGCACGCGATGCGGTGCGGGGCGGCGGGGGACGCGTCGTCGTCCGCGGGCGCCGCGGGACGGGCGCGGGGTCAGATGACGCCATCGGCGTCCTCGACGAGGTAGGCGCCCGCGCGGAACGCGGCCGTCAGCGCGAGGGCGACGAGTCCGGCGAGGAGGAGGTCGACGGGCCAGGCGGGCAGCTGCGTGGAGATCTCGTCGTAGCGCGCACCCAGGAACGACTCGAGGGGGTCGGGCCCGGACGCGGTGCCGCTGCGGGCCACGAAGCCGAGGTGGGCCGTGAGGTAGGCGTAGGCGATCGTGTCCATGGCGCCCTGCGCGAGCCCGCCCGCCAGCAGCGTGACCGAGAGCCGACGCCAGTTGGCGACCACGAATCCGTGGAACGGCTGGCCCTGCGCGACGCCGCGGAGTGCTCGCAGCAGCCACGCCACGGCCAGGACCACCGTCACGGCGTGGATCACGGGCGGCACCGTCGCGAGGATGCGCAGCAGGAGATCCGCATCGGCGAGGTAGCCCGGCGCACCCGTCGAGCTCTCGGCCCGGGTGATCTGCGGCAGGAGGGTCAGGGGGAGGTCGGACGGCGCGCTCCCGGGCAGCGGGATCGTCCTGCCCGTCAGGGTGCTGATCGCACGACCGGAGTCGGCCAGCACCGTCCACGTCATCACGACGAGCAGCACGGTGCGGGTGACCCGCATCGCCCGCGGCCGCTCCCGCACCGGCCGGCTCTCGATGATCCCCGTGCTCGCCATGTCGACCCCCTTATCGATCTTCGATGTCATCGACAATCAACACCATGGAGTGCGCGAGCGCAAGGGCTCATCCCCCGTCGACCACCGGGAGGGTCAGCCGGAAGCGCGCCCCCGCGCCCGGGACCGCGGGCAGGCACACCAGGTCGCCGCCCTGAGCCCGGGCGAGCGCCCGGGCGATGGGGAGGCCGAGGCCCGCGCCGCCGTCCTGGCGGTCGCGGCCGTCGTCGAGGCGCACGAGGCGGTCGAAGATCCGTTCCCGGTCGGCGTCGGGCACGCCGCGGCCGTCGTCGACGACCGTGATGCGGACGGTTCCCGCGTCGTGCTCCTCGGCCTCGATCCGCACCTCGGTGGCCGCGTAGCGGGCCGCGTTCTGCAGCAGGTTGTCGAGGACCTGCGCCAGCCGGTCCGGGTCCGCGCGGACCGCCGGAGGAGCGCCGCGCACCTCCGCGACCACGCGCGTGCCGGGCGTCCGGCCGCGCTGCCGGGACGCCGCCGCCTCCACCACGGGCGGGATCCGCACGGGCCGGCCCTCGACGGACAGGCCCTCGTCGAGCCGGGCCATCATCAGCATGTCGTCGACGAGGCGGCCCGCCCGGATCGCCTCGCGCACCACGTGCACCGACAGCCGCTCGCGCTCCTCCTCGGGCAGGTGCGCGCGGACGAGCGCGTCGGCGGAGGCGCGGATGCCCGCGACCGGGGTGCGCAGCTCGTGCGCGGCGTCGGCGACGAAGGCGCGCATCCGCGCCTCGGCCGCGAGCGCCTGGTGCTCGGCGTGCTCCAGGTCGTCGAGCATCTCGTCGAAGGCGGTCGCGGTGCGGCCGAGCTCGGTGCCGGGGCGCGTCGGACGGAGGCGGCGCCCGCGATCCCCGCGGCCGATGGAGCGGGCGACGCCCGTCATGTCCTCCAGCGGCTTGAGGGTGCGGCGCACCACGACCACGAGCGCCACCGCCGCGAGCAGGAGGAACACGGCGGAGGCCCCCGCCAGGATCCCGCGGAGCGAGGCCAGCGTGCCGTCGACGGATCCGGTGCTCGCCGACAGCTCGAGCACGGTGCCGTCGCTGAGGTCCGAGCGGAGCGTGATCTCCCGGTCCGAGGAGACGACGGAGCTCGCGGTCACGGTCACCGCGTCGTCGCCCGCCGCGGGTGCGGGGGTCGTGGCGCTGCCGGGTCCGTCGCCGGGCGGGCCGGGCAGCGTGCCGCTCAGCGGATCCCGCCCGGGCCCCACCGACACGGCGCCGCCGTCGGGGCTCGTGATCTGCACGGCGACACCCTGCGCCGACAGCCGCTCGGCGAGGTCCTCGTCGTCGAGCACGCCCACGAGGGCGGCGGCGGCGGAGGCGCGGTCCGCGAGCCGGTCCTGGATCTGCTGCCGGAGCTCGGCCCCGAGGATCGCCTGCACGGTGAGCGACAGCGCCACCAGGAGCACCGCGAGCAGCGCCAGCACCGCGAGGACCGTGCGGGTGCGGAGCGATCCGGTGCGGAGCGGGCCGGCGCTCACGCCTCCACCCGGTAGCCCAGCCCGCGCACCGTGTGGAGGAGTCGCGGCCCGCGGGCCTCCATCTTCTTCCGCAGCGCGCTGATGTGCACCTCGACGAGGTTCGGGTCGGCGTGGTCGTAGCCCCACACCTGCGTGAGCAGCTGCGTCTTGGAGAGGGTGCGGCCGCGGTGCGCGGCGAGGTAGGCGAGCAGCTGGAACTCGATGGAGGTCAGGTCGAGCGCCTGGCCGTCGCGCTGCGCGAGCCCGGAGTCGGGATCCACCAGCAGGTCGCCGATCTCCACCACGCTGGCGAGCCGGCCCCGGCGGCGGAGCACCGCGGCGACCCGAGCGACCAGCTCCGCGAGGGCGAACGGCTTCACGATGTAGTCGTCGACGCCCTGCCCGAAGCCGCGCAGGCGGTCCTCGACGGCGTCGCGGGCGGTGAGCATGATGACGCTCGCGTCGCTCCAGCGGCGGATCCGCTCGGCCAGCTGGATGCCGCTCGGGCCGGGCAGCATCCAGTCGAGCACCACGAGGTCGGGCAGGAACGCGCGCACCTCGTCCTCCAGCTCCACGCCGGACGCGAGGCCGCGCACGACGAAGCGCTCGGCGGCGAGGGTGGAGACGACGGCGGCGCGGATGGCCTCGTCGTCCTCGACCACGAGGACGCGTGCGGGAGGGAGCATGTGCCGACTGTAGGAGCCGCGCATGGGGGTTCCGGGCGCATGTCCGCTCCGGGCGCGGAACTTAAGCAGGACTTCAGATCCGGTGCCGAGCCTGGGCATACCGACCACGGCGCATCCCGAGCCGCGGCGGTCACGGAAGGAACACCATGGACGACTCGACCACCGCCTTCGTGCGGAAGCCCGCATCGCGGAAGCGCCGCGCGGGCATCGCCGTCGGCATCGCCGGCGCCTCCCTCGGCCTCGTCGCGCTCCTCTCCTCGGCGGCGTTCGCCGACGGGGACGGCGGCGACTCCTCGGGCTCGGCCGGATCCGCGACGGGCACCACCGCGACCTGCCCCGCCCCGCCCGTGCTGCCGGACGGCAGCACGCCGCCCGCCCCGCCCGCGACGCTGCCGGCCCCGCCCGCCGGCGAGGACGGCGGACCCGCGACGGCGCCGACCCCGCCCGCGGACGCGGACGAGGACGGCGCGAAGCCCACCCCTCCGACCCCGCCGGTGAGCGAGGACGGCACGACCCCCGCTCCGCCCACCCCGCCCGCGCCCGCGGACGGCGCCTCCGCGACGGTCCCGGCCCCGCCCGCGAGCGAGGACGGCGCGAAGCCGACGCCCCCGACCCCGCCGGTGAGCGAGGACGGCACGACCCCCGCTCCGTCCACGCCGCCGACGATCGCCGACGACACGACCCCCGCTCCGCCCACGCCGCCGACGAACGCCGACGACACCCCCGCGACCCCGCCGGCCCCGCCCGCCGACGGCTGCGCGCCGCCCGCCCCGCCCGTGGGTGAGGACGGGAAGGCGCCCACCCCGCCCGCCGGCCCCGCCGGCATCGCGGGACCCGGTGCGCACGGTCCGAAGGGCGGTCCGAAGGGCGGCCCGGAGGGCGGCGCCACGGCTCCCGCCGCACCCGGCACGACCGGGGGATCGACGTCCGGCAGCGAGCCCGCCACGACGCCCGCCCCGACGCCGACGCCTGCGTCCGGCAGCTGACCGGCTCCCCGCCCGGACGGGACCCGCGCACCTCCGCGGGTCCCGTCCGGCCGTCTGGCAGGCTGGCGCCGTGACCGCCATCGTCCCCGCGCCCGCCTCCCTCGTGGGTTCCCACGTCCGGCTCGACCCGCTCACCCCGGAGCACCTGCCCGCCCTGCACGCGGCGATCGGCCACCCGGCGGTCTTCGCCGGCGGCTTCGGCGGCGGCGCGGCCGGCCTCCCGGCCGACGCGGACGCCTTCGCCGACTGGGCGGCGACCTACTTCCGCTGGGACGACCTGCCGACCGCGGTGATCCTCGTCGGAGGCCCCCACGACGGCGAGCTCGTCGGCACCACGAGCCTCACCGAGCTCGACGTCCGCCGCGAGCGCGCCCACCTCGGCTGGACCGCCTACGACCCGCGCGTCTGGGGGACCGTCGTGAACGCGGAGGCCAAGCGGCTCCTCCTCGGCCTCGCGTTCGACTCCGGCTTCGGCCGCGTGAAGCTCCAGGCGGATGCCCGGAACGCGCACTCGCGCGCGGCCATCCTCAAGCTCGGCGCGACCTTCGAGGGCGTCTGCCGTCGCGATCAGCGCCGGGCGGACGGGACCTGGCGCGACGCCGCGATCCACTCGATCCTCGCCGACGAGTGGCCGGCCGTCCGCGCCGGGCTCGACGCCCGCATCGCGGCCCACGAGGGCCGGCCGGTGCTGTTCCGGACGCCGCCCGCCTGACCGCGCGGTCCCGCGCGGGCCCGCTCAGCCACGCGGAGCTCGCACCGCCGCGCGGAGCTCTCGCGGTCCGTGACGGCGTGACCGTGCGCGGGGCTCACGCCGCCGCGACGGGACGCGCCTCCGGCAGGTCGTGCGTGCCCGGCAGGCGAAGCGCGCCCGGGGCAGCCGCATCGCGCACGGGCACGATCTCGGCGACGCGGAGCGAGTGCACGCGCAGCCGGGCGTGCGGCGACCCCTCCGCCACGCGGATCACGCCCGCCCCGCGGTGCAGGTGCACGGTGACCACCGTCGTGCGCCGCGTCGTCCCCGGGTCCAGCGGCGCGTAGCGCACGGTGCGGGCCTGCGCGCGGTCGACGGCGAGGCCGAGGGCGAGCGGCGCGGATCCGCCGTGGTCGTAGGTGATGGCCACCGAGTGATGGCCGGTGCGGTCGGCGACGACGGCGAAGTCGAGGAGGCCGGAGCGGCCGGGAACGCCGCCCTCAGCGGGGACGCGGGTGGCGGGGACGCCGGCGGCGGGGTCGTCGGAGGCGGCGACGCCCGAGGCGGGAACCCGCGAGGCGCCGGCGGCGCGGTAGGTGCGGATGTGGACGATGGAGGGCCTCCGGGGGCGCGCATCGGTGGGCGG
Organism: Clavibacter michiganensis; assembly: GCA_002150995.1. Lineage (GTDB taxonomy): Bacteria > Actinomycetota > Actinomycetes > Actinomycetales > Microbacteriaceae > Clavibacter > Clavibacter michiganensis_K. The sequence continues at coordinate 667,670 of MDHJ01000001.1, forward strand.
GTGCGGGCTCGGGTCCGGCCGGGAAGCCGTACCCGGTGCCGCGGGCGGCGCGTCGGGCTCGGGTGGGCGACGGCGCGTGCGTCGAGGACCAGCTCGCGCACGGGACGGGGACGTCGGGCGGCGCGTCGTTCGGCCCTGCGGGTCAGGGCGGCGGCCTCACCCTACGGGGTCGCGGGCCGCCGCACCGGCTCGCCGCGGGTGCGGTGCCGATCCGTCCCCCGTCCCGCCTCACCCGTGCGGCGGATGCGCCCGCAGGGTCCGCCTCCGTACCGTCGGGGGAGGACGCGACGACGGGAGACGGACCATGCAGAGCACCTGGGCGGCGGCCCTCTTCGGCGACCGGGAGGACCCCCGCGTCCGCCTGCACGCGCTCCATGGCGGGCCCCCGGCGACGGCGGGGCAGCCGCCGGCGGCCGCGCTGGACTGGGCGGAGCGGATCCTCGCGGAGGCCGACCCGGGGCGCCGCGCCGACGCCCTGGCGGCGACGCGCCTCCTGCGCCGGGCCGACCGGCGGCTGGGCCTTCGGCCCGCCGTGTTCCTGGCGGAGCACGCGGTCGCGCGCCGGCGCCCCGCGTGACGCCCGCACGCGGATCCCTGCACCACGTCGAGCTGCAGGTGCGCGACCTCGACGCCGCGCTCGCCTCCTGGGGCTGGCTCCTCGGCGAGCTCGGCTACGCGGAGGAGACGCGCTGGTCCGCCGGCGCCACGCTGCGCCTCGGCGACGCGTACCTCGTGATCGCCCGCGCTCCGCGGGACGTCCCGCACGACCGCCGTGGCGCGGGCCTCAGCCACCTCGCCTTCCACGCGGGGTCCGCCGCCGACGTCGAGCGGCTCTGGGCCGCGGCGCCGGAGCACGGCTGGGCGCACCTCTACGTCGACCGCCACCCGTTCGCCGGGGGGCCGGACCACCGCGCCGCGTTCCTCGAGGACGGGGAGCGCATGAAGGTCGAGCTCGTGGCCGACGCCTGACCGTCGACCATCTGACCGCTGACCGCCTGACCGCCGACCCCGCCCACCCGCGGCCCCGCCGCCTGCGACCTGAGTCGCAACCCGGGTGCCGACTCCCGCGCCCTGTGCGGCGGGCGTCGACCGGGGAGCGTGGGATCCATGGACACGACACCCCGCTCCACCGCCCCACGCCCCGCCCCGGACGGCCGACGCGCCCGCGCTCTCCGCGCTCCCCGCGGCCCGCGCCGTCCGCGTCGACTCGCCGCGACCGTCGGCGCGCTCGCCCTCGCCCTCGTGATCCCGCTCGGTGCGGGTGCCGCGAGCGCCGCCCCGCGGATCCGCCACCCCCGGCCCCGCCGCAGCACCAGCCCGGCGGGCACGACCTCACGCAGGCCGACGTCGACGCCTGGCTCGACGGCGTCGTCGGCTCCGCGCTGGCCACGACGGGCATCCCGGGCGCCGCCGTCTCGGTGGTCGCCGACGGTCGCGTGCTCACCGCCCGCGGCTACGGCCTCGCCGACACCGGCACGGAGGGCGCGCCCGCACGGCCGGTCGATCCCGACCGCACCCTCTTCCGCGTCGGCTCCGTCTCCAAGGTGGTCTCCGCCACCGCGGTCATGCAGCTGGTGGAGGAGGGCCGGCTCGACCTCGACGCCGACGTGCAGCAGTACCTGGACTTCGACCTCGACACCCCGGAGGGCGCCGTCACCCTGCGGCACCTCCTCACGCACACGGCCGGCTTCGAGGAGGTCATCGCGGGGCTCATCGGGCTGCCCGGCAGCGAGCGGTCCCTCGGCGACGCGATGCGCACCGATCCGCCCGCCCAGGTCTTCGTGCCCGGCACCACCCCGGCGTACTCCAACTACGGCGCGAGCCTCGCGGGCTACGTCGCGGAGCGGGTCGCGGGCCGGTCGTTCGTCGACCTCGTGCAGCAGCGGGTGCTCGACCGCGCCGGCATGGACTCCTCGTCCTTCGCGCAGCCGCTGCCCGACGACCTCGCCGCCCGGATGGCGAAGGGCTACCCCGACGACTCCCAGCCGGCGTACCCGGTGGAGGTCGTGAACGCGGCGCCCGCCGGCGCCCTCTCCGCCACGGCGACCGACATGGCCCGCTTCATGCTCGGCCACCTGGGCGACCTGCCCGCGGACCAGGCGCTGCTGGATCCCGCCACCCTCGACCTGATGCACCGCCCCGCCCTCGGCGCCGACCAGCTGGGCACCCTGGCAGCCGGGCAGCGCATGGCCCTCGGCTTCTTCGACGACAGCACGCCGGGCGTCCCGGCCGTCGGCCACGACGGCGACACGAACGTCTTCCACTCGGCGCTGCGCGTGTTCCCGGGAGCGACGCCGGCATCTTCCTCACGCTGAACGGGAACGGGCGCGACGCGGTCGACACGCTCGAGCTGCGCACGGCCGTGCTGCAGGGCTTCGCCGACCGGTACCTGCGCGACGCCGACGAGGGCACGGCGGGCATCCCCACCGCAGCGGCAGGCACCGTCCCCGCGGGGGATCTGGCCGCAGCGGCGGCCCTCGCCGGCACCTGGACCTCGTCCCGGTCCCCGGTCACCAACCCCGGCGCGCTCCTGGCGCTCAGCGGCCAGACCGAGATCGTGCCCCGCGCCGACGGGACCGTCGCCGTCACCCCGAAGCCGCTCGGCGTCACGACGGGCGTCTACGAGAGGGCCGGCGACCACCTGTGGCGCGAGGTCGGCGGCGACGCCGTGCTCGCCACCCGGGAGGGCGCCGACGGCACCGTCTCCGCCATCTCCTGGGGCGGGTCCTTCACGCTCCTCCGGGCCGAGCCCTGGCAGGCCGCGTCCGTCGTGATCCCCGGGCTCCTCGCCGCCGTCGCCGTGCTGCTGGTGTCGGTGGTCGCCTGGCCCGCGACGGCGATAGCCGGCATCGGTCGCCGCCGGTCCCCGCGCGCCGACGCCGCGGGGGACGTCGTCCCGGCCCCCCGCCCGCGCCGCAGCCGCGCGCTCCTGCTCTCGCGCATCGGACAGGCGGTCACGCTCCTCGCGCTGGCAGGCTGGACCGTGGCCGCCCTCGAGGCGATGTCCTTCGTCGACGTGTCCGCCGTCTCGCTGCGCACCCTCCAGGCGCTGCAGCTGGTGGGGGCGCTCGCCGTGGTCCCCGCCGCGCTCGCCGTCGTCCAGGCCGTTCGCACCCGTCGCGGGGCGTGGATCGTCGCGGGCCGGATCCTCGTGGTCCTCGCCCTGGCCGGCATCGCGGCCTTCGCGGTCGGCTTCCGCCTCCTCGCGCCGAGCGTGAGCTACTGATGCGCGGCGGGGGCGGGCGCGACGCCTGGCATGCTCGGGTGGTGACCGACCCGACACCCGACCGAGCCGACGCGGCGGTGCGCGTCCCCGCCCGACCGCGGGGCGTGCTCGCCGACCGGGTCCGCACAGCGCTCGCCCGCGTCGGGGTCCGCACCGACGCCGGACGCGACGCCGCCGCGGCCGCCGCCTGGGCGCTCCTGACGATGCTGCTGCTCGGGGTGCTCGCCGCGCTCGTCTGGGCGGACGGCACCGCGCGCACCATGTCGCCGGCGCAGGGCGCGGTCATCGCTGTCCTCGCCGTCGTGCAGTGCGTGCCCCTGGCGTTCCGTCGGCGGCACCCGCGGTCGACCCTCCTGGCCGTCTCCGTCCTCCAGGCGGCGCTCGTGGCCGTGATCCCGCCGCAGTTCGGGTTCTGGGCCGCCGCGCCCGTCGTCGCGGCCTACACGGTCGGGGCGCTGCTCCCGCCGGCATCCGCCGTCCGCATCGTGGTCGCGGCCGTCGGCGTCGAGGCGGTCGGCGCGTTCGTGGCGGCGACGGGCCAGGCGCGGGCGCTGCTCGTGCCCACGGCGGTGGACGCCCGCCTCGGGGTCGACACGGTCGTCTCGGCCACGTCGATCCTCGTCAGCGGCCTGCTCATCGCCGCCGCGAGCGCCGCCGTCGGATCCTGGGTCGCGCTCCGCCGGCGCCACGACGCGGACGTGCTCGCGCGGGCCGCGGAGACCGTCGAGCACCAGGCCGCGCTCGGTCGGGCCGCGATCGCCGCCGAGCGCACCCGGATGGCACGGGAGCTGCACGACGTGGCCGCGCACCACCTCACGGCCCTCGTCGTGCAGGCCGGTGCGGCCGAGCGGCTCGTGGACCGCGATCCGGAGCGCGCCAAGGACTCCCTCCGGGGCATCCGCGTGCAGGGCCGCGAGACCCTCGACGCCCTGCGCTCCATCGTCGGGATCCTGCGCCAGACCTCCGACGCCGAGGGCGGCGACCCCGCGGGCACCGCCCCCGTGCCCGGCCTCGCCGACCTGCCGGAGCTCGTGGCGGCCGCCCGCACCGCCGGCACCGACGTCGACGAGCACGCGACCGGCGACGCGCCGCCGCTCGCGCCGCTCGCCGACGTGACCGCCTACCGCACGGTGCAGGAGTCCCTCGCGAACGCCCGTCGGCACGCCCCGGGATCCGCCGTGGCCCTGACCGTCGAGGCCGGTCCGACGCTCATCGCCCTCACGGTCGAGAACGCGCTGCCGCCGGCCGCCCCGGCGACCGCGCCCGGATACGGCCTGGTCGGGATGCGCGAGCGCGCCGCCCTGGTGGGCGGGCGCCTGGAGGCGGGCCCCACGGCCGGCGGCACCTGGCGCGTGCGCCTCGAGCTGCCGGTCGAGCCCGTCGTCGCCGACGCGCGGAGCGAGGCGTGATCCGCGTGGTCCTGGTCGACGACCAGTCCATCGTCCGCGCGGGGTTCCGCGTCGTGCTCGAGACCGCGGGCGGCATCGCGGTGGTCGGCGAGGCGGCGGGCGGCCGCGAGGCCGTGGACGTGGTGCGCCGCCTCGCGCCCGACGTCGTCGTGATGGACGTGCGCATGCCCGGCGGCGACGGCATCGAGGCGACCCGCGCGATCACCGGCATGCCGGCCCGCCCCGACGCGGACGACGCCCCCGCGTCCCCGCCCGCCGACGACCGCGCCCCCGCCGTGCTCGTGGCGACCACGTTCGACCTCGACGAGTACGTGTTCGGCGCCCTCGAGGCGGGCGCCCGCGGGTTCGTGCTGAAGGACGCGGAGCCGGAGGAGTTCATCCAGGCCGTGCGGGCGCTGGCGGAGGGGCGCGCCGCCCTCGACGGCGTGACCACCCGGCGCGTGATGGCCGAGTTCACCCGCCGTCGCGCCGCCTCCGTCGTGCACCCCGGCGCCGACGTGCTCACGCCGCGCGAGCAGGACATCGTGCGGCTCCTCGGCGACGGCCTCTCCAACGACGAGATCGGCGGGTGCCTCGTCATCGAGACGAGCACCGTGAAGTCGCACCTGACCCGGATCATGACCAAGCTCGGCACGCGCGACCGCCTCCAGACGGTGGTCTGGGCCTACCGCTCGGGCCTGCTGCCCTGACCTGGCGACGGATCCGCCGCGTCCAGCCGCGATCCACCGTCCCCGCCGCGAACACCCGCCGCACGCGCCGCGCGCTCCCAGCCGGTTCGTGGTGTCATGGGGGCATGGAACCCATCTACACCGCGATCGCGCACGCCTCCGGCGGAGGACGCGACGGACACGTACGCAGCGAGGACGACCGCATCGACTTCGACACCCGTCCCCCCAAGGAGATGGGCGGCTCGGGCGACGGCACGAACCCCGAGCAGCTCTTCGCCGCCGGGTACAGCGCCTGCTTCCTGGGCGCCGTGCACCTCGTCGGCAAGAACGCCGGCGTCGACACGAAGGACGCGGGCGTCTCCGCCAGCGTCTCCATCGGCGACAACGGCGAGGGCGGCTTCGGCCTGGCCGTCGAGCTCGACGTCTACCTCCCGAACGTCGACGCGGAGCGCCGCCAGGAGATCGCGGACGCGGCCCACCAGGTCTGCCCGTACTCCAACGCCACGCGCGGCAACATCGAGGTGAAGGTCACCATCGTCGACTGATCCACCCGCACCACCCGCGAGGCGGGCGCACCCACCCGGTGCGCCCGCCTCCGTCGTCCCAGGTCCGCATCGGTAGGGTCGGTCCATGCCTGAGAACACCGGCCCCGCAGGGGCGCCCCTCGACGACGACGCCCGTGCCGCCCTCGACGAGCTGGCCGACATCCGCGGCAGCATCGACAACATCGACGCCGCCCTCGTGCACCTGCTCGCGGAGCGGTTCAAGTTCACGCAGTCGGTCGGCCGGCTGAAGGCCGCGCACGGGCTGCCGGCGGCGGATCCGGAGCGCGAGCGCCGCCAGATCCTCCGCCTCCGGGCGCTCGCCGAGGAGTCGCGCCTCGACCCGGCCTTCGCGGAGAAGTTCCTCGGCTTCATCGTGGCCGAGGTCATCCACCACCACACCCGCATCGCCGAGGACCAGGGCGCGGCCACCTCCGCCATCGCCCCGGAGGACGGCGGGCCCGCGGCCTGACCCGGCGGCCCCGACCGGCGGACCCGCCGGGGACCCCGCCCGGTGAACCCGCCCGGAGGCCCGCCGTCCCGCACCGCGGATCAGGCCTCCGGGTACGTCTCCCGCAGCACGCGCTCGAGCAGCTCGGCGACGGCGCCCGGCCCGGAGCGCTCGGCGACGCGCTCGACGCCCGCGTTGTAGTTCGTGTTCGTGTTCACGTCGTAGGTCACGAGTCGCCCGTCGGCCGTCTCGATGAACTCGATCCCGGCGACCTCCACCCCGAGCCCCGCGAGGAACGCGACGTAGCGCTCGACCAGCGGGTGCTCCGCGGTCACGTCCTCCCGGAGCGAGAAGATCGTGTCGCCCGGCTGCTGGGCGACGGTGGCCCCGGGCGGCATCACGAGGGCGCCGGTGGCGGGATCGATCTCGCACGCGTCCGCCGGGCAGAGCTGGTAGCCGCCGCGGGCGGTGTCGGCCTGGATGGCGTAGACGAACCGGCCGCCCACGATCTCGACCCGCGTCACCCGCGGCGTCGCGGCCTCGAGGAACTCCTGCAGCAGGGTGATCCCGTCCTGCGGCTCCTCGAAGTCCGGTCCCTCCACGTAGGCGGCCAGCTCGTCGACGCTCTCGAAGCGGCGCACCCCGAGGCCCTTCCCGCCCTGGTTGTGCTTCGTGATGAACGGGGTGGGCAGGTCGCGCGCGGCCTCCACGATGCGGTGGCTGCCGATCACGGCGCGCGTGCGCGGCACCTCGATGCCGGCGGCGCGGAGCGCGGTGAGCTGGTCGACCTTGCTGACCTCGAGCTCGATGGTGCGGCGCCCGTTCACCGTGCGGCGGCCGTGCGCCTCCAGCCAGCTCATCAGCGCGCGCGTGTAGTCCTTGGAGAGCGCGTGGTCGCGCGTGTGCGCCGACGCGCTGATCCTCGACCAGAACACCCCCTCGGGCGGGGTCTCGTCGAGCGGCAGCACCCCGTCGGTCAGCAGCCACTCCTCGTAGGGCACGCCGCGGGCGTCGAGTGCGGCGGCGAACGGCCCGAACCACTCGGGGTTCTCGTGGACGGCGTAGACCTTCGGTGCGGTGCTCATCCCTCCAGGCTACGAGCCCCGGACGTGCGGCGCCTGCGCGCGACGGCGGGCGGCGGCGCCGCGGGCGACGACGCCGCCGCCGCGCGGATCCGGCTCGGGGTCAGCGCAGGCGCACGAGCGCCTGCACGGGCAGGTGGTCGCTCATCCACCGGCCGCGCCAGGTGAAGTCGTTCACGGCGGCGGCGCGGACGTCGACGCGGTCGCTCACCAGGATCCAGTCGATGCGCGGGTCGCCGACGACCGGCGGCCGGTACTCGGGCCGCGTGCCGAACGCCGGGGTCGCCTGCCGCGGGGTGTCGAGCCAGGAGTCGCGGAGGCCCCCGCGGCGCGTGAGCGCGTCGTACGGCGTCGAGTCGACGGCCGCGTTGAAGTCGCCGAGGAGCGCGAGCGGCAGGCCGGCGAACCGGGTGCGGACGAGCTCGGCGATGGCCTCGGCGGCGCGGTCGCGCGCCTCGGCGGAGTCGTGGTCGAGGTGCGTGACCATCACCACGAGCGGCAGGCCCGTGGCCTCGTCCTGGAAGCGGGCCCAGGTGAGGATCCGCGGCAGGGGGTTGCCCCACGTCATGCTGCCGATCACGTCGGGGGTGTCGGACAGCCACATCACGTCGTGCTCGAGGAGCGTCAGGCGCGACGCCTGGAAGAAGATCGCCCCGTGCTCCCCGTGGCTGCCGCCGTCGCGGCCCTGCCCGACCATCCGGTACGACGGCGGGAGCGCCTTCTCGATCGCCTGCACCTGGGGCCACAGGGCCTCCTGCACGCCGAGCACGGTGGGGCGCTCCTGCTGCAGGAACCGGGTCAGCACCTCCTGGCGCTCGGGCCAGTGGTCCGCCTCGCCCGGGCGCGTCCCGTTCCAGGGCATGCGCACGTTGAGGGAGATCAGGTGGAGGTCGTCGCCGGTCGTCGGGCCGATCGCGGTGGTCATGGCATCCATTCAACCGCGCCCGGCTGACCGCCGGGCCGCGGAGCGGGGATCGCGCGCGCCGCGGCGCGTCAGCAGCCGGGCGTGACGAGCGCCTTGACGAACGCGCCGGTCTGGTACGTGTACTGCGAGACCCACTGGCGGAGGTCGAAGTCCACCGGGTCCTCGACGACCATGAGGTCGCCATCGAAGCAGCGGCCGAAGATCAGCTGCGTGCGGGTGACGTGCGGCGTCCAGGTGATGACGATGGCGCTCGTCCAGCCGTTCTCCTCGGACTTCTCCTTGAGGTAGCGCGCCTCGCCCTGCGTGGTGAACGGCGACGGGGTGTCGCACGTCACCGGGTAGGGGAACTCGCCGTTGCAGGCGGCCAGCTCGCCGGCCGACTGCGGGCCCGTGGTGGGCACCGAGAAGACGACCGTGTCGGAGTAGCCCTCGTCCACGAGCTTCGCCGCGAGGTCGCGGCGCGTGGGGTTGGGCGGGCCGATGACGTAGATGACGTCGGCCTTCGCCGGCTGGCTGGCGGGCGGGAAGACGAAGAGCGGGATGCCCGCGAGCAGCCACGCGAGCAGCAGCACGAGGAGCGCGAGGAGGGTGCGCACGATCCAGCGGCGGACGCGGTGCGCCCGGCGGGGCGGGGTGGTGGTGCTGGGTGTCAACGTGTGCTCTCGGCCTGGTGTCATCCGCGGGGGCGGCGGGCGGGCGTGCGGGGCGGTGCGTCCCCCGACGGCTCGTCGAGCCTACGGGGAGCGCGGACGGGGACGAAGCCCCCATCCGGGGCGGTGGTGCGGGCGCCGTCGCCCGCGGGTCGGACGGCGGATCAGCCGCCCGTGGAGCAGGGGACCTGCGTGATGTCCGACTCCAGGGGCCGCACGAGGGGCGTGTGCCGCACCTCGAGCGGCCCGGCGTCGTCGGACGCGGGCATGGTGAAGGTGACGTCGACGGTCTTCGTGTCCTGCGGCGCGAGCTCGGTGCGGATGCGGATCATGCCGCGCCCCATGTCGGTGCCGCGGGCCTCCTCGGTGGTGAGGTCGGCCTCGGTGGACCAGCCCGTGACGGTGGAGCCGACCGGACCGTAGACCAGCAGGTCGTCGAACTGCCGGCCCTTGGCCTGGCCGTCGAGGCCCGTGACGTAGCGCGGCAGGCTGGTGGCGGCGTCCAGCGGCGCGATGCTCGTCATGTCGACCGACACCGTGTACGTGGTCGTGTCCCCGCACGTCTCCGCCTGGATCCGGGAACCGGAGCGCAGGTAGTAGCTCATCTTCGATCCGGAGCCGATGTCGTTGAAGTAGAGGCCGATGGACGTCTGCTCGGAGTTGTCGTCCGGCAGCGCGCCGCTCAGGGGCCCGCCCTCGATGAGGGCCTGCTCCTCCGGCACCGTGCTCCACATGAGCAGGCGCCGCTCGTCGATGGCACGGTCGAGCGCGGTGACGAGGGGCACCACGGGCGGGGTGTCGGTCACGAGCTTCGCGAAGATCGTGCTGGCGGCGCTCGCGAAGTAGCGGTCCTGCGCGAGGTAGTCGGGGTACTGGCTGTAGACGGCGCCGAGGAGGGTGGGCACCGCGTTCTCCGCGTTCAGCTCGTCGCCCGTGGCGAGCGTGATGGGGCCGGTGGCCTCCAGGAGGTAGCTGAGCGCGATCGGGTCGAACGACAGCACGCCGTCGACCCGGTCGCCGATGTAGCGCTCCCAGTACGACTTGGCGAGGGCGCCCGAGGTCGGGAAGTCCGGGAACATCGTGATGTTCTGCTCGAACCGGTCGGAGCGCGGCTCCACGAGGCGGACGGTCTCGTCCGGCACGTCGCCCTGCCGCACGTTCCGCGGGAAGTCGTTGCTCGAGGCCTGCTTCGCGATCCGGACGCTGCCGTCCTCGACGGTCAGCAGCACCAGCGCCGCGGGATTGCCGCCGGTGGAGCGCACCTCGGCGTTGTTCTGGAACATGAGCAGGTAGTTGCGGGAGCCGTCGGCGCCGAGGAGGGCGGGCAGCATGCCGGTCACCTCGCGGAAGGTGCTCGCCGTCTCCTCGGTGCTCGTGAGCGTGTCGTCCATGAGGTCGACGTCGTTCGCGACCTGCGCCCAGAGCGCGTCGCGGTCGATGGTCTCGAGCTCGGCGCGGGCGCCGGCGAGCCCGTCGGACGCGGTGTCGACGGTCTGGCCGAGGGAGCGGATCCCGTCGAGGTCGATGCGCCCGAGGACGGGCGTGAACGCGGAGAGCGACACCTCGGTGGCGGGGGTGACGACGTCGGTGGCGAGCCGGTCGGTGGTGCCGGCCAGCACGCGCGCGGCGTGGATGTTCGGGCCGGCGAAGGGCACCCACTCGTACGCGGCGAGCACGCCGTCGTCGGCGGCCTCCGCGGCCTTCGCGGTGTGGTCGCGGAGCTCGGCGGCGCCCGCCTTCGCGGCGTCGACGTCGCCCGCGAGGAGCGCCGCCTGCACCTGGTCGGAGAGCGGCAGCGCCGCGCGCAGCTCGCCCTGGACCGTGTCGACGCGCGGCAGGATCAGCGCGGCGGAGACCGCGGTGCCGACGACGGCGACGCCGAGGACGCCCACGGGGATCCAGAGGCGCTTGCGCTTCCAGAGCGGGCGCCGGGCGCGGGAGGCGCCGCGGTGGTCGCGGCGGCTACGGGAGCCGTCGCCGGCGTCGGACGGGGGGAGGATGCCGTCGATGCCCGTCACCGCTCCGGCGTCCAGGTCACGGCCGGCCGGCCGGCCGGGAACGCCCGGCCGTTGCCGATCGCGGGACGCGCCTCGTCCGCGGGACCCGAGCCGGACCCCGGGCCGAAGCCGGTGCCGGAGCCCGTGCCCACGCCCGCGCCGACGAGCGCGCGCTCGCGCTCGGCGGCCGACGCGTTCTCGTCGACCACGGGGACCGGCGCGCTGAGCGGGCCGGTGACCTGCTTGCGCGTGGAGGCGATCCAGAAGAACACGACGAGGATCACGAGCGACGCGATGCTCGTCGACATGCCCTGGTACGCGTCGCCGCGGATGAGGGAGAAGAGGTACGGGGTCACGACGACCGCGATCGCGGCGCCGAGGAGACCCCGGCGGCGCATGCGCGCGCGGATGAAGAGGCTCGCCACGAGGCCGAGGAGCGCACCGACGGCGACGACCCCGGGGATGCCGAAGTTGCTGAACGCCTCGCCGATGGCCGAGAGGCTCGTCTCGACGCGGTTGACGCCGTAGAAGCGGGGCACGTACGTGGACGTGAACCACGTGTTGCCGCCGCCGAAGGGCTTGTCCGCCCAGAGCCCGCGGGGGATGAACCAGGCCGGCACGGCCGCGTACGTCGCGCCCCACTGGTAGACGAAGTCGGGCACGGCGGCCACCTCGTTGAGGCGGATGAGCACGTCGAACGGCCGGGTCTCGATGCCGCTGGTGAGGCGGTCGAGCAGCACGCCCAGCGGGTCCTGCGTGAGGCGGTCGAGCGAGCGGCCGTTGTCGAACGTGGACTCGCGGATGACGATCGAGTAGACCATGGCGACCACGGCCGTGATGCCGCCGATGAGGGCGATGCTGCGGAAGCGGAACGGCTTCGGGCCGATCTGCTTGAGGATGAGGAACGGCAGGAACACGCCGATGATGAGCGGGCCGCGGCCTCCGGCGGATCCGGCGCAGACCACGAGCACGAGCACGGCGACCAGGTTGACCCAGTTCCAGGCCTCGAGGCCCTTCTGCCGGCGCGCGAGCACGTTGTAGACGATCGCGATCTGCACGGGGATGTAGGAGAGGCCGATGAACGACTTGCCGGAGAGGAAGTCGCTCCGGTTGGCGAGGCCCGTCGTGTACGCCTGGATGCCGCCCGAGCTGAGCACCAGGTACACGAGGAGGCCGAGGGCCACGACGGCGGAGACGACGACGAGCGCCTGCGACACCGACGTGTTGAACACGCGCTGCCAGCGCACCTGCGCATCGGCGTCGACGAGCGCGGGCCCGCCGGCGAGGGCGTTCGCCTCGAGGGCCTTCGCGTCCTCGCCGCCGCGGGCGACGCGGCGGGCCTCGCGGGCCACCGAGTAGTAGTAGACGACGTAGAACGCCGAGAAGAAGATGAGCGCCTCGATGAGCGCCGAGCTCGCCGCGAGCTGCAGCGTGGGGGAGAAGAAGCGCGTGTCGGCGATGGCGCCGGGGCTCGTCTCCATGCTGTTCGCGACCGTGAGCGGCCGGAGCACGAACAGGAGGAGGCCGGTCGCCGCGACGATGCCGCCGGGGTCAGCGGGTCGCCGTTGGAGACGGTCTCCTTCACGAGCACGCCGACGAGCAGGATCGCGAGCACCGCGATCATGAACGGGTAGGACAGCTCGTTGCCGAGGAGCGCCACGCCGCCGAGGGCGGCGAGGACGGTGAGCGCCACGGCGGCCGCGAAGACCGCCGGGGTCGCTAGGCGGTACGTCGGACCCATGAAGTCATCTCCTCGAATGCCGCGTCCAGGCGGGCTGTGGCTGCGACGAGGGCCGTCGCCGTGGTGGATGCGGTGCCGGCGTCGGCCGACCCCGCGATGGCGGTGCGGACCGCCCGGTCGAGGTCGGGCTCCGTGCGCGTTGCGAACTCGGCCACGAACGCCCCGACCTTGGTGGCCCCGCCGACGGCGACCACGGGCGTCGACAGCATCGTACCCAGGTACATGGCGTGCATACGAGAGGCGACGACCACCTCGCGGTCGGCCATGAGCTCCGCGGCGCGGCGCCAGCCGTGGTCGCCGGGCTCCGTGGTGAGGCGGGCGCGCACCTCGGGGTGCAGCGCGCCCGCGTCGGAGTCGTCGCCCTGGTCCATCGAGACGAAGACGACCTCGCCGAACCGGGCCTCGAGGGCGGCGACGTGGTCGAGGGTCATCTGCGGCGAGTGCTTCGCGTTGAGCGCGACGACCGCGCCGCGGCGGCGGTCGGCGGGGGCGGCGAGCTCGGCCAGCTCGGGCGCGGCGAAGAGGCTGACGTCGGCCGCGACCTGCACGGGCGCCCTCGAGTAGCCGGCGGCTCGGCCCGCGGAGTCGGGGTCGCGGGTCCAGACGCGCGCGGCGTCGAGGCCGCCGCGGAGGGCGAGGCGCGCGCGGCGCCGGGAGACGGGGTCCGCGCCGACGCCGAACACCGCGAGCGGCGTCCGCGACGTGCGGGCGATGAGGCCGGTGACCGCCATGAGGCGCGGCAGTCCGGCGAAGGGCCGGTCCGGCTGGTCGTCGGCGAGCAGCGTCCCGCCGCCCACGACGACCGCGTCGACGCGGCGCACGAGGTCGGCCAGGGCGCGGACCCCGGAGACGCGGGCCCGCTCCTCGGTGGAGTCGCGGCGGGCGGCCCGCCCGAAGTCGGCGATCACGGTCTCGTGCCCGGCCCGGCGGAGGCGCTCCGAGAGCGCGTCGGTCAGGAAGGCGTCCCCGAGGTTCTGGGGGTGGCCGGACGCGAGCGTGCGGTCGGCGGAGACGATGAGGGTCCTCATGCGTCCTCCTTCCTGCGGTGGCGGATGAGGAGCGCGCCGATGGCGGCGCTCAGGACGAGCTCGCTGGCGAGCGTGACGCCGGCGAGGAGGGCGGGGCCGGCGGTGAGCGCGGCGACGAGCGTGAGGACCACGGCGACGACGCCCGTGACGATCGTGGCGGTGAGCCGCACCCGGATGAGGCCCGAGCCCATCGCGTAGGCCATGAGCGCGTAGTTGCCGAACTTCGGGGCGACCGAGAGCAGGATCACGAGGAAGACCAGCTGGTCGAACGCGTCGCCGCCGAAGACCTGCTCGACGGGCTCGCGGAGGAGCGCGATGATCCCGGCGAGCACCAGGCCGCCGAGCGCGAACCGCCACCAGTAGGCGCGGGCCGGACGGGCGGCGGCGCGGATGCGGGGGATCAGCTGCTGCGAGAGCGTGGCCGGCACGACCTCGAGGGGCTGCACGACGCGGTAGGCGAGCGCGAGCGGCGTGACGGCGTCGACCCCGAGGATCGCCGTGCCGAGCACCAGCGGCGCCTGCGAGTAGAGGGCGCTCAGCGAGCCGGACAGGCCGAACTCGAGGATCTGGGGGAACACGCGCACCGGCTCGTCGCTCGTCGTCGCGAGGTCGCGGCGCACCGTGATCCAGGTGCCGGCGGTCACGACGAGGGACACCAGCGGGAAGGCGAGCAGCACGAGGATCTCGGGCAGGACCACCGCGACGACGAGCGGCACGGCCTTCAGCACGACGAGCGCGAGGTCGGGGAACGCGTAGGAGGCGTCGCGGCGGCCGACCAGCAGGGGCGCGCGGATGGTGCGGGTGAGCGAGTCGAGCACCTGGCTGACGCCGAGGGCGACGAGCACGAGGACGGCCTCGCCGGGGATCGTCGTGGCCGCGGCGACCGTGAGGACGACGGCGATGGCCGCGCCCAGCGAGCCGAGACCCGCGTGGAACGCGACCGCGCGCGCGTGCACGCCCCGGGTGAGGCGCGTGCGCGGCAGCGACAGGAGGAAGTTCGCCGCCCCCGAGTCCGTGATGATCGCGAACGAGCTCAGCAGCGCGAATCCCGTGACGAGCGCGTTGCCCGCGGACCCGTCCGACAGGCGCGTGAGGACCACGAGCAGCACCAGCTGGAGCACGCGCGTGAGCCCTGCCGCACCCGTGGGGAGCAGCAGCCCGAGACGACGGATCATCGCGTCCCGATGCTCTGGTAGGCGTCGTGGACGGTGCGGGCGCTCGTGCGCCAGTCGAAGCGGGACGTGACGGCGCGGCGGATGCGGTCCGCCTCCTCCTCGTCGAGCGGCGGCGCGGCGGCGAGCCGGGCGAGGGCCTCCGTGATCGCGGAGACGTCGCCGGGGGAGAAGTAGTCGGCGTCGGCGCCGCAGATCCAGTGGAAGACGGGGATGTCGGAGACCGCGAGCCGCGCGCCGGCGACCATCGCCTCCACGAGCGGCAGGCCGAAGCCCTCGGCGAGGCTCGGGAAGACGACTCCGCGGGAGGCCGCGTAGAGCACGGCGAGCTCGTCGTCGGTCACGTACCCGGCCAGCCTGATGTCGTCGGACTCCGCCATGTCGACGTCGCCGAAGACGGCGCTCTTCGCGCCGACGAGCACGAGGGGCGCCGCGGCCCGGGTCTCCTCGGGCAGGGCGAGGTAGGCCTCGGAGAGGCGCTTCAGGTTCTTGCGCGGGTCCATGCTGCCGACCGCGAGCAGGTACCCGCCGTCGGTCACGCCGAACTTGGCGAGCACGCGGGCGCGCTCGTCGGCGCCGCGCGGCTCCCCGAACACGGGGCTCGGCGCGTTGGGCGCCACCACGACGGGCGCGCTGGAGAGGCCGAGCTCGCGCACCTGCTCCGCGACGGGCTCGCTGACCGTGACGATGACGCGGGCGTCGCGCAGGTTCGCCTTCAGCAGCGGGACGTGCGTCACGACGTACTCGCGGCTGTACCACTCGGGGTTCGTGAGCACGAAGAGGTCGTGCACGACCACGATGTGGCGGCGGTGCACGAGCGGCGCACGGCTCGTGAGCGACAGGAGCACGTCCTGGCGGGTGATCCAGGGGAGCGTCGTCTGCACCCAGAGCCAGCTGCGGGCCCCGGAGGACGCGATGCGCTCCGAGGGCGTGGCGCGCGTGACGCCCTTCTGGCCCTCGAGCGCGCGGGCGATCTCGACCGCGTAGCGCTGCTGCCCGGTGATCCGCTGCCCCGCGTAGGCCTCGTTGACGACGAGCCGGCGCATCAGGCGGCCGCCCCGTCGAGACGGGCGCCGTCGTGGCGGACCCAGCCGGCCACGCGGCGCTCGAAGACGGACGCGTCGAAGTCGGCCGAGCGGCGGACGCTCGCGGCCGGGTCGAGCGCGGCGGCGCGCGCCACGGCGTCGGCGAGGCCGGGGCCCTCCCAGTCGTGGACGTGCACGCCGGTGACGCCGTCGACGACGCTCTCGGTCGCGCCGCCGACGTCGCTGACCAGCACGCGGGCGCCCGCGGCCATGGCCTCGACGGGCATGATCCCGAAGTCCTCGACCGCGGGGAACACGTAGGCGAGCGAGCGCTGGTACAGCGTGTAGAGGAGCGCGTCCGAGGGCCGCGGGATCACGGTGACGGGCACGCGCGCGGCGGCGGCCTGCGCCTGCAGCTCGCCGGCCAGCGGACCGGAGCCGGCGAGGACCACGGGCACGCCGGCCGCCTCGCCCGCGCGGATGGCGAGGTCGAGGCGCTTGTACGGCACGAAGCGGCTCGCGCCGAGCAGGAACCCGTCCGGCAGCGAGGCCGCGAGCTCGGCGTCGGACCCCGTCAGGGTGTCCTGCCAGGAGGAGGTGGCGCGGATCTCGGTGGCGTCGACCGGCGGGTGGATCACCTGCGCGTCCACGTCCCACGCGGTGCGGATGCGTGCCTGCACGAACGCGCTGTTGGCGGCGAACTCGGCGTGGGAAGACTGCGCGCGGCGCCGGTCGAGGGCGCGGAGCGGCGGAGCGGCGGCCTTGACGAGCGGGTTCGCGCCGCGCTGGTCGAGGTCCGGCGTCCACAGGTAGCGCGCGGGGCTGTGCACGTACACGTGCTGGCGGGTGGAGCGGTCGCCGTGGCCGAGGTGGTGGGCGAACAGGTGGGAGCTCGACAGCGTCCACTCGTAGGCGCCGAGGTCGAGCGAGCTCCAGGTGAGCGGCATGAAGGGCAGCGCCAGGGGCTTCCGGCGACGCAGCGGCGTGCGCGCGATCCAGCTCTCCCGCACGGGCCGGTCGCCGTAGCGGCCCGGGTCGTCGTTCCAGAGGGTGAAGAGGTCGGCGTCGGGGAACGCGTGCGCGAATGCGTCGAACACCTTCTCGGATCCGCCCGACCTCTCGATCCACTCCTGGACCAGCAGCCCCGCCATCAGACGGCTCCGTCCGCGCCGAAGACCGCCTTGAACGTGCGCGCCAGGATGATGATGTCGCCCGTGAGCGACCAGTTCTCGACGTAGTACAGGTCGAGGCGGATCGCGTCCTCCCACGACAGCGACGACCGGCCGGAGACCTGCCAGAGGCCCGACATGCCGGGCTTGATGAGGAGGCGTCGGCGCGCCGCGCTGTCGTAGAGCGCGACCTCGCCCTCGCGCTGCGGGCGCGGGCCGATGAGGCTCATCGAGCCGAGCAGCACGTTGAGGAACTGGGGGAGCTCGTCGAGGGAGTAGCGGCGGAGGACGCCGCCCACCTTCGTGATGCGGGGGTCGTCGGTGACCTTGAACAGGGGGGTGTCCGCCGTGCCCTGCTGCTCCAGCAGCGCGAACAGCTCCGCGTCGGCGTTCATTCGCATGGAGCGGAACTTGAGCATGTGGAACGGCTCGCCGTTCAGGCCGATGCGCTCCTGCTTGTAGAAGACGTCGCCCTTGCTGGTGGCCTTGATGAGGATCGCGAGGATCAGGAAGACGGGGCTCAGCACGACGAGCGTGATGCCCGACACGACGATGTCGAACAGCCGCTTGGAGAGCAGCTTCCGGCCCTCGAAGCGCGGCGTCTCCACGTGGATGAGCGGGAGGCCGGCGACGGGGCGCGTGTGGATGCGGGGGCCGCCGATGTCGGTGAGGCCGGGCGCCATGACGAGGTGGTGGCGGCCGGGCTCGAGCGACCAGCTGAGCTCGCGGATCCGCTCGGGGGGCAGCTCGTCGCTGGAGGTGATCACGAGGGTGTCGGCGCCGAGGCGCTCGAGCTCCAGGAGGGCGTCGTCGGCGTCGCCGACCACGGGCACGTCGAGCCCGGGGAGGCGGGACGGACGGGCGTCGCCCGTGAGGCACGCGCCGACCACGCGGTAGCCCGCCTTGGGCGCGCGGGCGAGGGTGGTAGCCGTGTGGGTGGTGCTCTCGAGGGAGCCGACCAGCAGGATCAGCGAGGAGAACTCGCCGCGGCGGCGCTGCGCCGACAGCCACACGCGCCAGAGCGCGCGGGACAGCAGCAGGAGCACGAGGCCGAGCGGGAGGCCGGTGACGATGTAGCCGCGGGCCAGGTCGATCTTCACGAGGAACGCGACGATGGCGATGATGCCGAACAGCCGCAGCGTGGCGTCGGCCACCTGCTTGTACTCCTGCGTGCCCGTTCCGACGATCCGGTAGTCGCGGGTGCTGTAGACGCTGAGGACGAAGAGCCAGGCGAGGACCAGCACGACGGAGACCATCGTGTAGGTGACCGCCACGTCGGGCGCGTTGCCGCCGAGGTCGACGGTGCCGGCGGTCGTGCCGAACCACAGGAACTGCACGCCGAAGGTCGTGAGGATGATGACGATCGCGTCGCTCAGCGCCAGGCGCCGGGCGTAGACGACCCGCCAGCGCGACCCCTCCTGGGCCTCGTCCGTGCGTCGTGTCTCTTGCGTGTCCACTGGTCCCCCGGGGCAGGCGGCTCCGATCGGGAGCCGGTGGTGTCTGATGGAGCGTCGTGCGCTCGCGTGTGCGGTGGCGGGCGGGCGGTCAGCCCCGTAGGCGGGGCGCGTCCGTGCGGGTCACGGCCCGCACCGACTCGAGGATCGACTCGATGGCGCCGCCGGCCTGCTCGCCCGAGGCGTCGTAGGTGGCCTGGGAGCGGCGGTACGGGTCGACCACGTCGTAGTCGTCCTCGTGCGCGGGCGGCAGGGTCACGCCCCGCTGCGCCGCGACGAGCGGGATGAGCGCCCGGAGCTGCGCCGGCACGTCGCCGTCGCAGGCGATGTGCTTCTCGTCCCCGGTCACCTCGACGAGGTGCTCGAAGAGCGCGGCGAACTCGCGGATGGTGAAGGTGAAGCGGTTGGCGCGGGGCACCGCGCGCACGACGGCGCTGCGGTGCTCGCGCGCCATGGTGAGCACCAGGTCGACGCCCTGGATGATGCCGGGCGTCAGGAAGCGCGCCTGGTGCTCGCTCGGGTCCCCGCCGTAGCGGACGGACAGCTCCGCCGCCTGCTCGGGCATGCGCTGGCCCTCGGCCGCGATCGTACCGGCGCTGCTGAAGCGCACGACCGAGTCGGCCTCGGCGGCATGGCCGCCGAAGATGGCCCGGACGCGCGACCGCAGCACCTGCTCGGCGAGCGCGGATCGGCAGATGTTGCCCGAGCAGACGAACAGGACGCGGAACGAGCCGTCGTCGACGCTCTCGGAGGGTGCGTCGCCGAGGGCCGCGCGTGCGGCCCTGCGGCTCGTGGGGGGAGTTCCGACATGGAGGGGAGCTACGCCTTGATCTTCTCGATGGGCGCCTTGGTCTTCTGGCCGTCCTCGTCCTCCGTGTACCCGTACCCGTAGCCGTAGTGGCCGTAGCCGTACGCGTCCGGGCCCTTGGTGGGGAGCATGGTGATGACGAGGCCGAGCACGTCCGCGCCCACGTTCGTGAGGTTGGCGATGGCGCTCTTCAGCTGGGTGCGGTGCGTGCGGCCCGCGGCGACGACGATGATCGCGCCGCCGGCGTTCTTGGACAGGATCGCCGCGTCGGTGACGGGGAGCAGCGGCGGGGCGTCGATGAGCACCACGTCGTAGCGCGCCTCGAGGTCCTGCAGCAGGCGGGCCATGCCCTGCGAGCCGAGCAGCTCGGACGGGTTCGGCGGGATCTGGCCGGCGGGGAGGATCGAGAGCATGCCCGAGCCCCAGGGCTGGATGACGTCCTCGATCTCGGCGCGGCCGATGAGGATGTCGGTGAGGCCCACGGCGCCCTCGAGGCCCATGTAGGACGCGAGGCGCGGACGGCGGAGGTCGGCGTCGATGAGGACGACCTTGATGCCGGAGTCGGCCAGGGCCAGCGCGAGGTTCGAGCTGGTGGTCGACTTGCCCTCGCCCTGGATGGAGGAGGTGATGACGAAGCTGCGCGAGCGGCCGCCGAACTCCAGGAACTGGAGGTTCGTGCGGAGGCTGCGGAAGGACTCCGCCCGGGGGCTGCGCGGGTCGTCCTGGACGATGAGCGGACGCTCGGTCGCCTTCGGGTCGTACGCGATGCCGCCGAGGATGGGCTTGGTGGTGACGAGCTCGACGTCGCGCTCCCCGCGGATGCGGTTGTCGAGCGTCTCGCGGAGGAGGCTGACGCCCATGCCGACGAGGAGGCCGATGATGGCGCCCACGATGATGTTGACGGGCAGGTTCGGCGACGACGGCGAATCGGGGATCTCCGCCGACTCGAGCTGCGTGATCTGCACCTGCGGGGTGCCCTCGATGGTCTCGGGGACGAGGTTGCCGACGACGGTGGTGAGGCTCGCGCCGATGGCGTCCGCGAGCGTCGCGGCGTCCTGGCGGTTCTGGTCCTTGACGGTGATGTCGATGATCGTCGTGTCGAGCGGCGCGGAGGCGCGGACCGACTCGGCGAGCTCGCGCGACGTGACGTCGAGGCCGAACTCGTCGATGACGGGCTGGAGCACCGCGCGGGTCGTGGTGACGTCGGAGTAGCTCTTCACCGCCTGGGTGAGGAAGTTGTTGCCCTGCTGCAGGTCCGAGACCCCGCCGGAGCTGCTCTGCGCCACGAACATCTTCGTGGACGCCTCGTACTCGGGCGTCTGGAGGAGGGAGAAGGCCGCCGCGGCGCCGACCCCGACCAGGAGCGTCAGGATGATGAGCACCGCGCCCCTACGCAGCATCCGAATGAAGTCACGGAGCGCCATAACTTAGAACCCTTCCCCAAAAGCACACAGGCGCGGAGTGTCCGCATACGTGGGATATCCACAGCCTCGGCTGTCTATCATCACACAGCCCACGGGTGCCCACGGCAGCCCGGGACGCCCCCGTCCGGGGCATGGTAGGGCCTCTGGCGCCCTGTTAGGGTCGCTCCTACAGCAGTGCTGCACGGCGGTACACGAGTGAGTAGGGACGAGAGCCATGAGCTCGCAGACATTTCGCCGGGGTACTCCCGTGCTTCCCGACCCGTCGGAGCTCCGCTCCGCGCCGGACGACAAGAACCCCCCGCCCGCGGGGGATTCGACCGCCACGGTGAACCGCGGGTTCCGCCCGGACGTCGAGGGCCTCCGCGCCCTCGCGGTCGTCGCGGTGATCGTCGACCACCTCTTCGACTGGCCCTCCGGGGGCTTCGTCGGCGTCGACGTCTTCTTCGTCATCAGCGGGTTCCTCATCACGGGCCTGCTGCTGAAGGAGTACGAGCGCACCAAGACGATCTCGTTCGTCGACTTCTACAAGCGCCGCGTCCGCCGCATCATGCCGGCCGCGCTGCTCGTGCTCGTGGTGACCTCGGCCCTCTCGTTCCTCGTCTTCAACGTGGTCCGGGCCCAGGCCAGCCTCTGGGACGCCGTCTGGTCGGCCCTGTTCGTCTCCAACTGGCACTTCGCCAGCGCCGGCACCGACTACTTCGCGTCCGACGGACCCATCTCGCCGTTCCGCCACTACTGGTCGCTGTCGGTCGAGGAGCAGTTCTACGTCGTCTGGCCCGTGCTGATCTTCCTGGTCATCACGTTCGCCCGCCGCCGCACGCCCAAGAACCGCGTCAAGCGCGCCCGCGTCTTCACCCAGACGATCGGCATCACGGTCGGCGTCCTCATCGTCGCGTCGCTGGCCTGGGGCTTCTACGAGACCTCGGCCCGCCCGACCGTCGCGTACTTCTCCACCTTCTCCCGCGCGTGGGAGCTCGGCATCGGCGCGCTCCTCGCGATCTTCGCCGCGCGGATCTCCACGCTGCCGGCCGCCCTCCGCCCGGTCCTCGGCTACGTGGGCCTCGCCGGCATCGTCGCGTCGTTCTTCCTCATCGCCGGCGACACCGCCTTCCCGGTGCCCTCGGGCCTGCTCCCGGTCGTCTCGACCGCGCTCGTCATCGCGTCGGGCATCGGCGGCGTGTCGAAGGCCATGGTGCCCATCACGAACCCGGTCACCACCTACATCGGGCGCCTGTCGTTCTCCCTCTACCTCTGGCACTTCCCGGCGATCATCCTGCTGGCGTCGCTGCTCGGCACGGGCACGCTCGAGTACTACGGCGCCGCCATCGGCGCGACCCTCGTGCTCGCCATCGCCTCCTTCCACCTGGTCGAGGACCCGATCCGCCGCTCCAGTTGGCTCGACCCGAGGAAGGCCGGTCGCCGGTCCTCGGCCGCGCAGCTGAAGATGACCGTCGCGGCGCTGTCCGTGGTGGCGGTCGCCGTGGTCGGCGTCGTGGCCGTGGCCGTCGTGCGCGACGAGCCCACCGGCGGCAGCGTCATCAGCGGCGGCGGCCTCTCC
Source organism: Clavibacter michiganensis (assembly GCA_002150995.1). Lineage (GTDB taxonomy): Bacteria > Actinomycetota > Actinomycetes > Actinomycetales > Microbacteriaceae > Clavibacter > Clavibacter michiganensis_K. The sequence goes on from MDHJ01000001.1 coordinate 689,999, forward strand.
GGTTCCGGTGGGACCGCGACCCCGCCCCCCGCGACCGGGAACGCGCTCGAGGTGCGCGGCGAGCAGGTCTCCGCCGCCCTCGCCGCGGACGAGTGGCCGGCGCTCGATCCCGCCGTGGAGTCGTTCGGCGACTTCGGCCGCGACGTCATCGCGCCCGAGTGGGCGAAGGACGGCTGCCTCGGCGCCGACCTCGCCCAGGAGAAGGACGCGATCGCGAACGCGGACCACTGCGTCTACGGCAACGCCGAGGCGGGCCCCGAGAAGACCGCGGTCATCTTCGGCGACTCGCTCGCGATCAGCTACGCGCCCATGCTCCGCTCCAGCCTCGGCGACGACTGGAAGGTGCGGGTGCTCACCATGGCCCGCTGCCCCGCGTCGACCGTCACGAGCACGGACACCGACGGATCCGAGTACACGGAGTGCACGGACTTCCGCACCTGGGCCCTCGGCGAGATGGAGGCGACCAAGCCCGCGCTCATCCTCATGAGCGAGGCGGTCGACAACTCCTACCTGTCGAGCAAGGCCACGGGCGGCGCCGCCGACCGCGAGTGGCAGGCCGGCGCGCTCACCACGATGGGGGCCCTCAAGACGGCCTCCTCCAACGTGATCGTCCTGTCCCGTCCGCCGGCAGCCACGGCCCTCGTGGAGTGCAAGACGCCGACGAGCTCGCCGAACGACTGCCAGTCGACGGTCTCGCCCTCCTTCATCAGCCACGCCCGCACCATGCAGGCCGCCGCCGAAGAGGTCGGTGCGCCGGTCCAGTTCATCAACACCCAGGGCTGGTTCTGCAGCCAGGGCACCTGCCCCGCGTTCGTCAACGGGATCCCCGTGCGCGGCGACACGTCGCACCTCACGGCCCGCCAGTCGCAGGACCTGGCGCCGATCATGTCGGACATCCTCGCGCCGCTCGGCCTCGGGGCCGCACCGGCCGCCGGCTGATCCGCCGCCGCCTCACCGCACGCCACGACGGGCGCTCCTCCTCACGGAGGGGCGCCCGTCGTCGTGCGCCCGGTACCCGGTGGCCACGGTGCGGCCGGTGCCCGGTACCCCGTCTGCGGGGCGCGTCCGGTGCGCCCGTTGCGCACGGTCGCCGAGCGTCCGGGGCGTGCAGGCAGGGTCGGATCCCGGACACCCGCGATCCCGGAGCCCGGAGCGCCCGCCCGGAGAGCCCGCCCGCGGCGGCGCTCGCATGCCGGTGTCCGCGCGCTGCGGCTCCGCGACAGGCCGGTACGCGGGCTCGCGGGCGCCCCGCCAGGCGCGGCCTCCGCGACGATGGTCGAGAGGGAACGGGGACGCGTCAGCCGCCGCTCCGTGCGGAGCCGTCCCGGAGACGCGGAGCCGCCCCGAGAGGCGAAGCCGTCCCGGAGACGCGGAGCCGTCCCGGAGACGCGGAGCCGCCCCGAGAGGCGAAGCCGTCCCGGAGACCCGGAGCCGTCCCGGAGACCCGGAGCCGTCCCGGAGCCCCGGGGCCGGGACGCTGCCGCGGGATGCGCGGCGTCCGAATCCGGCGGGCCCTCCCGCCGCGACGCGTCGGGGAAGTCCGGGTCAGGCGCGCGGGGCCTTCGCGCCCGCGGAGCGGCTCGTGAGGCGCCGCGCGACGCCGATGAACGGCACCTCCACGAAGCGGTGCACGAGCCAGGAGACGACGAGCGTGAGGGCGATGGCGGCGATCACGCGCACGATCCCCTCGGGCACCTCGACGGCGCGCATGACGCGGTAGGCGAGCGGGTGCAGCAGGTAGGCGGCGTAGGAGACCGCTCCGAGCCAGATCAGCACGCGCGAGTGCGCGGCCTGCCGCGACGCGTAGAACGCGAAGAACAGGCCGAGCCCGAGGAGGAAGGACACGGAGTAGTCGAAGGGCGGCCACGTGGCGTCCTGCCCGCCGTTGAGGTACGTGAAGAGCGGCACGCCCACGACGCCGGCGACGAGGAGGCCCTTCCAGGCGCCGGAGCCGTCCCGGTCGCGCAGGTGGATCGCGTGGCCGAGGCTGGCCGTGTAGAGCAGCAGCGGCAGGGTCCACGGGAGCTCCCGCTCGAGCACCCGCCCGGCGATCGCCGCCGCGACGAAGCCCGCGAGCCAGACGTAGCCCATGACGACGCTCCGGTCGAGGCGGCCGATGAGCTTCGCCACGAGGGACTGGCCGTAGAAGATCAGCTCGATGCCGAGGGTCCAGGCGGTCGGCACGATCGTGTAGATCCCGACGGCGCCCTGCACCATGAGGACGTTGGCCATGATCGTCAGCGGCCCGCCGAGCTCGCCGTCGCCGGTGGTCGCCACCCAGAGCATCATGAGCCCCAGCACCAGCCAGTAGAGGGGGAACAGCCGGTACACGCGGCGCACGAGGAACGTGCGGGTGTCCTGGCGCTGCAAGCTCAGCGGGATGACGTACCCGCTCACGAGGAAGAAGGCGACGACGCCCACGCGACCGGCGTCGACCCACTGGCGGCTGAAGTCCTCGAACGCGGGGTACTCGGCGGCGATGAGGTGCTGGAGCACCACGATGAACGACGCGACGCCGCGGACCGCCTCGAGGAACTCGATCTTGCGACCGGTCTCGCTCTTCACTGTCACGGTGCTGGTCACGCGGCGCTCTCCTCTGGTGCGGGCGCCACGTCCCGCGGCACCGCTTCGACCCTAACCGCCGGGTCGCCGGCGGCAGGACGGGGGGATGCCCCTACTTCTGGGCGGACTCGTCGAGGACCTCGGTGCGCACGAACCTGCGCACCTCCGCGCCCATCAGCTTGTAGCCCGTCATGTTGGTGTGGATGCCGTCGCGGAAGAACTCGGTCCGCCACTTGTCGTCCTTGTTCGTGAGGTTCACCCACGGGTCGAAGTAGTGGAAGCCCTGGGCGTCCGCGAACTCCTCGAGGTGGGCGTTCACCTGCGGCGGCGTCTCGGGGGAGGCGTTCTGCGGCGGGATGCCGAGGATCACCGTCTCCTTCGGCGCGAGCTTCCCCACGGTCTCCAGGATGTCGGTGTCGAGCTGCGTGTCCGGGATGCCGGCGAGGCGGTTGTTGGTGCCGATCATGATGAGCGCCACGTCCACGTCCTCGACGGTGGGCGTGTTGGCGGCCATGAAGGTGCTCGTGGCGCCGTCGTTGCCCCAGCCGCCGGCGAAGGTCAGCGGGTCGCCCACGACGTAGTCGACGTAGGCCATGCCCTGGTCGATGCCCTGGGGCAGGGTGCCGACGAAGCCGTTGGTGTTCGAGTCGCCCATGACGACGATGCGCACCATGTCCTCGGGTGCGGTGGTCGCCGACGCGCTCGGCGCCGGTTCGGCCTCCGTCGCGGTGGGCGTGGGCTGCGGGTTCCCGCTGGTGCACCCGGCGAGCAGGAGGACGGCGGCGAGGGCGCTGACGGCGCCCCGGGCCATGCGACGTGCGGGCATAGGTGTTCATCCGATCGGTGGAGGGATCCGCGGCAGCGGCGAGCCGGTGACCCCGTCAGCCGCTGCGATCACGGGGCCTCTCGGAACCCATTGTGCCATGCGGCGTTCGGCGGGCCCGCGGGTGCCGGGCGCGGCGCGATCCCGGGGAGGTCGCTGCGCGCGACCTGTGCGCCGGTCCCCGCGGCGCGCGAGGGGCCGGGGTCAGGCGGTGCGCGCGAGCCGGACGAGCGCCTGCACGGCCGCGTGGTCCGAGGGCGAGCGGCCCTCGAACGTGTACGGGTTGATGGCCGAGTCGACCACCTCCACGCCCGTGCCCGCGAGGATCCAGTCGATGCGCTCGCCCTCCGGCACGGGGTCGCCGTACGCGGTGAAGGTGCCGATGCCGGGCGTCGCGTGGTGCGCCGCCGTCGTCCACGTGTCCGCCAGCCCCGCGTCGCGCGTGAGGATGTCGTACGCCGCCGACTCCTCGGCCGGCGCGTTGAAGTCGCCCGTGACGACGACGGGCGCGCCGGACGCGACCTCCTGCAGCCGCTCGGTGATGAGGTCGGCGCTCTTCACGCGCGCCAGCTCCGACTCGTGGTCGAGGTGCGTGTTGAGGTGCACGAACTCCGCGCCGCTGCGGCGGTCGCGGAACCGCGCCCACGTGGCGATGCGGGTGGTGCTGCAGCCCCAGGAGCGCGAGCCGATGAGCTCGGGCAGGTCGGAGAGCCAGAACTGGTCCCACGCGACCACGTCGAGGCGGCGCTCGTCGTAGAAGATCGCGCTGTACTCCCCGCCCGAGCCGCCGTCGCGGCCGTAGCCGAGCATGCGGTGGTGGGGGAGGGCGCGGGCGATGGCGGGGAGCTGACGGGAGAGGGCCTCCTGCACGCCGAGGACGGTGGGCTGCTCGAGCTCCAGGAAGCGGGCGAGGACCGGCTCGCGGTCGCCCCAGTGGTCGGGGTCGCCCGGCTCGGTGCCGGCGCGGGCGAGGCGGATGTTGCAGGTCATGACGTGGACGAGGTCGCCCTCGGCCGAGCCGATGGTCGCCTGCTGGGGCGGGGCGGGAGCGGCGGGTGCCGCTGCCGCCGGTCGAGACGGAGGGGGGTCGGCCTCCGCGGTCCCGTCCGGGCCGTCCGTCGTGGTCGTCGTCTCGTCGGCACGCGGGCGCTCGAGGAGCGCCGTGCCGGAGCCGCGGGTGGGGCGCCCGACGCCCGGATCGGAGGATCCGGCACCGTCGAACAGGTCGCGTCGGCTGAATCCGCCGCTGGCCATCATGGAGATCTCCTCGGGTCGCACGTGTCTCGCATGATCAGCCTGCGCCCGGCGGGACGATCGGGTACCCAACGGGACGTGGCGGATGCGTGAACTGCACGCACAGGTCTACGCGAGGGGTGCGGGGATGGCAACCCGGTGGCGGCGTGTCGGCCTGGAGCGGAGGGATCCGCCAGCCGGCGCAGGGGCGGCGGACAGACGCGCGCGCCGCCGGCGGTGGCCGACGGCGCGCGGATCGACGCGGGCGGAGGGCGTCAGCCCAGGTGCTCCGCGAGGAAGTCCGTGAGCGCGCGCCACGAGCGGCGCTCGGCGCGGTCCTGGTACTGCGCGCCGTGGTCGGGCGAGTCGACGCCCGGCACCGAGAACGCGTGCATCGCCCCGCTGTACGCGACGACCTGCCAGTCGACCGCGGGACGCGTGCGCATCTCCGCCTGGAAGGCGGCGACCCGGTCGTCCGGGACCAGGGGGTCGTCCGCGCCCGTGAGGACCAGCAGCGCCGCCTCGATGCCGGCGACGTCGGCCGGCTCGTGCACGACGAGGCTCCCGTGCAGGGAGACGGCGGCCTTCACCGGGGCGCCCGCGCGGGCGACCTCGAGGGCGGCGCTCCCGCCGAAGCAGTACCCCATGACGGCGATGCGCGCGGGTCGACGTCGGGCTCGGCGGCCACGCGGTCGATCGCCGCGCGGACCCGGGCGCGCATGAGAGGCAGGTCGGCGTAGTAGGCGCCCGCGACCTCGGCGGCGTCGACCGGGCCGGGGCGCACGTCGCGGCCGTACACGTCGGCCGCGAAGGCGACGTAGCCGAGGCGGGCCAGCATCTGGATCCGCGCGGCGACGTGCCCGCCGACCCCGAACCAGTCGTGGACGACGACCACGGCCGGGCGGCGTCCGCGGGCCGACGCGTCGCGCGCGAGCAGCCCCTCCAGCTCGGTGCCCGCGTGGTCGTAGAGCACGGGCCCCATCTGGATGTCCGCGCCCGCGGGCAGCGGCACGCGCTCCGTGAGCTCGGCGAGGGACGGCGACCACACGGGGGTCGAGGCGGCATCGGTCATGCGCGGGCCTCCACGACGGTGCCGAAGCGCGCGGGGAGCGTGGTGCGGTGGACGCCGCGCAGCTCGTCCACGGAGAGGGTGAACAGGCCCTGCAGCTCGAGCCCGGGCGCCTGGGCGTCCGTGACGCCGATGCGCAGCACCGGGTAGCCGCGGCCCTCGCAGAGGCCCTGGAACTTCACGTCGTCCTCGCGGGGCACCGTGACGAGCATGCGGCCGGTGGACTCGGAGAAGAGCGCGGTGGCCGCGTCGACGCCGTCGCGCTGGACGATGCCGTCGAGCCAGACGCGCGCGCCCACGCCGAAGCGCATCACGGACTCCGCGAGCGCCTGGCCGAGGCCGCCGTCCGAGAGGTCGTGCGCGCTGGCGATGAGCGACTGCGTGCCGCCCGCCGCGATGAGCGAGGCGAGGTCGCGCTCCGCGGCGAGGTCGACCACGGGCGGGACCCCGCCGAGGTGGTCGTGCACGGTGCCCGCCCACGCGGAGCCGTCGAGCTCCTCGCGCGTGACGCCGAGCAGGTAGATGTTGTCGCCCTCGTCCTGCCAGCCGGACGGGATGCGGCGCGCGACGTCGTCGATCACGCCGAGGACGCCCACGACCGGCGTCGGGTGGATGGCCTGCGTGCCCGTCTGGTTGTAGAGGGACACGTTGCCGCCGGTCACGGGGATCTCGAGCTCGAGGCACCCGTCGGCCAGGCCCTCGACCGTGCGGCTGAACTGCCACATGACCTCGGGGTCCTCGGGGCTGCCGAAGTTGAGGCAGTCGCTGACGGCCACGGGCGTCGCGCCGGAGGCGGCGACGTTGCGGTACGCCTCCGCGAGCGCCAGCTGCGCGCCGCGGTACGGGTCGAGCTGGCAGAAGCGGCCGTTGGCGTCGGTGGCGACCGAGAAGCCGAGCCCGCTCTCCTCGTCGATGCGGACCATGCCCGCGTCGTCCGGGAACGACAGGGCGGTGTTGCCCATGACGTAGCGGTCGTACTGGTCGGTGATCCACGACGCGTCGGCCAGGTTGGGGCTGCCGAGGAGCTGCAGGAACTGGTCGCGGATGTCGTCGGGCGCGGTGGGGCGCGCGAGTCGCGACGCGGAGTCGGCCTGCAGGGCGTCGATCCACGCGGGGTAGGCCACGGGCCGGTCGTACACGGGACCGTCGACCGCGACGGTGCGCGGCTCGACGTCGACGATGCGCTCGCCGTGGTGGTCGATGACGAGGCGGCCGGTGTCGGTGACCTCGCCGAGCACGCTCGTCTCGACGTCCCACTTCGCGACGACCGCGAGGAAGCCCTCGAGCTTCTCGGGGCTGACGACCGCCATCATGCGCTCCTGGCTCTCCGACATGAGGATCTCCTCGGCCGTGAGCGACGGGTCGCGCAGCAGCACCTCCTCGAGCCGGATGTGCATGCCGCCGTCGCCGTTGGAGGCGAGCTCGCTCGTGGCGCAGGAGATGCCGGCGGCTCCCAGGTCCTGGATGCCCTCGACGAGGTCCTCCCGGAAGAGCTCGAGGCAGCACTCGATGAGCACCTTCTCGGCGAAGGGGTCGCCCACCTGCACCGCGGGGCGCTTGGTCGGCCCGCCGTCGGCGAAGGTGTCGCTCGCGAGGATGGAGGCGCCGCCGATGCCGTCGCCGCCCGTGCGTGCGCCGAAGAGCACCACCTTGTTGCCGACGCCGCGGGCGTTGGCGAGGTGGAGGTCCTCGTGGCGGAGGACGCCCACGGCGAGCGCGTTCACGAGGGGGTTGCCCTGGTACACGCGGTCGAAGTAGGTCTCGCCGCCGATGTTCGGCAGCCCCAGGCAGTTGCCGTAGAAGCTGATGCCGGAGACGACGCCGTGCACGACGCGCGCGGTGTCCGGGTCGTCGATGTCGCCGAAGCGGAGCGCGTCCATGACGGCGACGGGCCGGGCGCCCATCGAGATGATGTCGCGCACGATGCCGCCGACGCCGGTCGCCGCGCCCTGGAACGGCTCGATGTAGGAGGGGTGGTTGTGGCTCTCGATCTTGAAGGTGACGGCCCAGCCCTCGCCCACGTCGACGACGCCGGCGTTCTCGCCCATGCCGACCATGAGGTCCTTCCTCATCGACTCGGACACCTTCTGCCCGAACTGGCGCAGGTACTTCTTCGAGGACTTGTAGGAGCAGTGCTCGCTCCACATGACCGAGTACATGGCGAGCTCGCCGCTGGTGGGGCGGCGGCCGAGGATCTCCCGGATGCGCAGGTACTCGCCCTCCGTGAGGCCGAGCGCCGCGTACGGCTGCTCCTTCTCCGGGGTGCGCTCGGCCATCTCGACGGTGTCGGCGACGTGGCGGCGAGCGCTCCGTGCGTCCGCTCCCGCGGGGTCGGTGGGGACGGATGCGGGATCGGCGTGGACGCTCACTGCGCGAGGACTCCTTCGAGGACGGACGTGAAGAGGCGGAGGCCGTCGACACCGGAGCGCATGGCGGCCGGGGTGTCCGGTCCGAAGCCCTCCTCGACGGCGTGCTCGGGGTGGGGCATGAGGCCGACGACGTTGCCGCGGGCGTTGGTGATCCCGGCGATGTCGCGTAGGGACCCGTTCGGGTTGCCGCCGAGGTAGCGGAAGGCCACGCGGCCCTCGCCCTCGAGGCGGTCGAGGGTGTCGGCGTCGGCGATGAAGCCGCCCTCGCCGTTCTTCAGCGGGATGGTGATCTCCTCGCCGTCCGTGAACGCGCTCGTCCACGCGGTGGCCGTGGCCTCGACGCGGAGGCGCTGGTCGCGGCAGACGAAGGACCCGGCCTCGTTGCGGATCAGCCCGCCGGGCAGCAGGTGCGCCTCGGTGAGCATCTGGAAGCCGTTGCAGATGCCGAGCACGGGGACCCCGCGCTCGGCCGCGTCCACCACCTCGCGCATGATCGGCGCGAACGCGGCGATGGCGCCGGCGCGCATGTAGTCGCCGTAGCTGAAGCCGCCGGGGAGCACGACCGCGTCGACGCCCTGGAGGTCGTGGTCGCCGTGCCACAGCGCGACGGGGGTGGCGCCCGCGAGACGGACGGCGCGCTGGGCGTCGCGGTCGTCGAGGGATCCCGGGAAGGTGATGACCCCGACGCGCATCAGCGCTGCTCCGCCGCGGCGGAGCCGTGGGGGAGCGGGTGCGCGCCGACGTTCGTGTCGGAGGTGCCGCCGTCGGCGACCGTGTGGTCGTCGGTGACGTTGCCCGTGGCCATGTCGGCCTCGGCGGAGACGCCGAACCCGTCGAGCCCGGCGACGTGGACGCTGATGACGTCCTCGATGACGGAGTTGGACAGCATGTCGGCGGCGAGGGTCTGGACGTCGGCGAGCAGCGCGTCGTCCACCTCGCCCTCGACGGTGAGCTCGAAGCGCTTGCCGATGCGGACGCCGGTGAAGCGGTCCTTGCCGAGGCGGGCGAGGGCGCCGGCCACGGCCTTCCCCTGGGGGTCGAGCAGCTCGGCCTTGGGCATCACTTCGACGACGATCGTGGGCACGATGGATCTCCGGCTTCCTGGAGGCGGGTGGATGCGCTCAGCGTACCGGACGGCCGCGGCCCGCCGGGGTCCGGCGGGCGCGCTCCGGAGGCCGGGTCAGCCGATGGCCTCCGGCAGCAGCTCCACGCGGTAGGCGGCGTCGATGGTCTCGCCGGTCGCCGGGTCCTCGAGCTGCACGTGCCAGCGCGCCGCGAACTGGTCGACGCCCGGGACCATCGCGACGGTGCCCGAGATGAGGACGGTGCCGGGCACGCGGAGGCCGCGCTCGGCGAGCACGTCGAGCCAGTGGTCGGGCGTGAGGAGCGCGCCGAGGGTGGAGTCCTGGATCAGCAGCTCCGCGCCCTCCTCGCCCACCCAGCCGCGCAGGCGGATCGCGTCGAGCCGGTCGCGCACGTCGGCGAGGCGCCAGGCGCGACGGCCGAGGACGTCCGGGCCCGCGTTCTTGCTCCACGCGACGCCGTGCACCTCGAGCGCGCGGTCGGTGTGGTCGCACGCGACCGTGAGGAGCACGTCGTCGTCGGTGATGACGAGCGCCCACTCGGCCTCGCCCGAGGTGCGGCCGTGCTGCGCGGGGACGGAGTCGGCCTGCGACGCCAGGTACGGCGCGACGGGGTAGAGCGCCGGCGTCACGTCGGGGCCGGGGACGCCGAGCTCCGCGAGCTCGGCGATGTGCGCCTGGACCTCGGCCTGGTCGCGGCCCGCGTAGCCGGCGTTGAGGAGGCTGGTGACCTCCACGCTCGTGGTGGATCCGTCGGGCAGCTGGAAGCGCAGGGTGGTCATGGGTCCTCCGGTGTGTGTTTCGAGCGTGTGAAGAAAAGCGGATCCGAGCCCCGCGACCTGGTCGCGAGGGCTCGGTATGCCTACTGTATACAGCAGACCGACCGGGCCACCGGCGGGATCCGCCCCACGGATCCGCCCCCCGGACACGCACCCGAGGAGCCCCATGGCCGACGACCCCACCGCCGCTGCGGCGACCACCGCGCCCGCGTCCGGCGCACCGCACGACACCCCGAAGCCGACCCGCCGGGAGCTCGCGAAGGCCTTCACCGCGAGCCTCACCGGCACCTCGCTCGAGTGGTACGACTTCGCGGTCTACTCGGCCGCCAGCGCGGTCGTCTTCCCCGTCGTCTTCTTCCCGTCGTCGGACCCGTACACGGCGACGATCCTCGCGTTCTCCACCTACGCGGTCGGCTACGTGTCGCGCCCCGTCGGCGGGTTCGTGTTCGGCCGGCTCGGCGACAAGATCGGCCGCAAGCCCGTCCTCGTGCTCACGCTGCTGCTCATCGGCATCGCCACGTTCCTCATCGGCGTGCTGCCGGGCTACGCGACCATCGGGCTCGCGGCGCCGATCATCCTCGTGCTCCTCCGCTTCGCGCAGGGCGTGGGCGTGGGCGGCGAGTGGGGCGGCGCGGTGCTGCTCTCGAGCGAGTTCGGGGATCCCCGGAGGCGCGGGTTCTGGTCCTCGGCCGCCCAGGTGGGTCCGCCCGCCGGCAACCTGCTCGCCAACGGCGCGCTCGCGCTGCTGACCGTGCTGCTCACCGAGGAGGACTTCCTCGACTGGGGCTGGCGCGTCGCGTTCCTCCTCTCGGCGCTCCTCGTGGCGTTCGGCCTCTGGATCCGCCTGAAGCTCGAGGACACCCCCGTGTTCAAGGCGCTGCAGGAGCGGGGCGACCGCCCGAGCGCGCCCATCTCCGAGGTCTTCCGCACGCAGGCCCGGCCGCTCGTCGCCGCGATCCTCTCCCGCGTCGGACCCGACGTCCTCTACGCGCTCTTCACGGTCTTCACGCTCACCTACGGCGTCAACTCGCTCGGCTTCGAGCGCAGCCAGGTGCTCGTCGCCGTGCTCGTCGGATCCGCGGTGCAGCTGTTCACCATCCCGTTCGCGGGCGCCGTGAGCGACCGCATCAACCGGCGGGCCCTGTACGCGGCCGCCGCGGTGGGCGCCGCCGTCTGGGCGTACGTCTTCTTCGCCATCACCGACGGCTCGTCGACCTTCGTGCTGGGCGTCGGCATCGTGCTCGGCCTCTTCTTCCACTCCTTCATGTACGGGCCGCAGGCGGCGTACATCATCGAGCAGTTCTCGCCGCGGCTCCGCTACACGGGCGCCTCGCTGGCGTACACGATCGCCGGCGTCATCGGCGGGGCCATCGCGCCGCTGATGTTCACGATCATCTACGAGGAGACCGGCAGCTGGGTCGGCATCGCGCTGTACCTCACCGCCGCGGTCGTCCTCACCCTCGTGGGCCTCGCGATGGGCCGCGACTCCGACGTCTCCGAGGACGAGGAGTACGTGCGGACGGGCGCCGAGGGCGTCGCGGCACCGCGGGTCTGACCCCGGCACCGCCGGCGACGCCCGGATCCCCGCTGCGGGATCCGGGCGTCGTCGCGTCCGGCCTCCCGCGGCCCGCGACTCGCGGCCCGGAGGCCGTGCGCGTCGGCGTCAGGCGCGCAGCAGGACGTCGAGCGTGACCGCCAGGTGCCGGTCGATCGCGTCGCGCGCGGCCTCGGCGTCGCCTGCGGCCAGCGCATCGACGATGCCGGCGTGCTCCTCGCACACGCGGTCCTGCCGGTCGGTGGCGCGGTAGAGCGCCTCGACGCCGATGAGGATCTGCCGGGCGCGGAGCTTCGCGTAGGTGCGGCTCATCAGCTCGCTCCCGGCGGCGTCGACGAGCAGCTGGTGGAAGCGCCGGTCGTGCTCGATGAACTCCCGGCCGCTCTCGCGCGGCGGCATGGCGACCATCGCGCGCTGCTGCGCGAGCACGGCGCGCATGGCGTCGAGGGGCGTGCGGTCGTGGGCCACCGCGCTCGTGGCCGCGTGGCGCTCGAGGACCCCGCGGAGCTCCATCAGCTCGCCGATCTCGCGACCGGTGATGACGGGGATGCGGGCGCCGCGCTTGGGGATCATCTCGACCAGGTCGTCCGCGGCGAGCAGCAGGAGGGCCTCGCGGACGGGCGTGCGCGAGACGCCGATGCGCTCCGCCAGCTCCTGCTCGTTGAGGAACGCGCCCTGCTGGTCCGGGTCGGTGAGGACGTGCGCGTGCAGGAACTCGTAGGCTCGCGCACGGCCGGAGAGGGCGCTCGCCGGTGACCCTGGATCGCCCGCCCGTTCTCGCATACGCTATGTATACATCAGGAGGAGGACCATGAGAGTCGCGCTAGCCCAGATCATCAGCTCCCCGGATCCCGCGGACAACCTCGCACGCGTCGAGCGCGTCGCCGAGGACGCCGCGCGTCAGGGCGCCGAGCTCGTGGTGTTCCCCGAGGCGACGCAGCGCGCGTTCGGGCACCCGCTCCCGGAGATCGCGGAGCCGCTCGACGGACCGTGGGCCTCGGGCGTCCGGTCGATCGCCGACCGGCTCGGCGTCGTCATCGTGGCCGGCATGTTCACGCCCGGGGCCGACGGACGCGTGCGCAACACCCTGCTCGTCGCCCGGCCCGCCGGCGCGGAGCCCGCGGGCGCGGGGTCGTACGACAAGATCCACCTCTTCGACGCGTTCGGCTTCCGCGAGTCCGACGCCGTCGACCCGGGCGACGCCGTCGCGGTGATCGAGGTGGGCGGCACGCGCGCGTCGCTCGCCACCTGCTACGACGTGCGCTTCCCCGCGCTCTTCCTCGCGGGCGCCGACCGGGGCGCGGTCGTCAGCGTCGTGTGCGCCAGCTGGGGCGCGGGCCCCGGCAAGGCCGACCAGTGGGACCTGCTCCTCCGGGCCCGCGCGCTCGACTCCACGACCTTCGTGGTCGCCGTCGGCCAGGGCGACCCGGCGACGCTGCCGGCCGGATCCCGCGGCCACGACCCCGAGAGCGGCGCGCCCACCGGCATCGGCCGGAGCGCCGTGGTGTCCCCGCTCGGCGAGGTGCTGCACCGGCTCGGCGGCGAGGAGGAGCTGCTCGTCGTCGACATCGACCCCGCGGCCGTCGACGCCGCGCGCGCACGCTGCCCGTGCTCGCCAACCGGCACCGCGGGCTCGAGCAGGGCGCCTGACGCCCGTCAGCCCTCGCGGAACGACAGCACGTCGCCCGGCTGGCACTCCAGCACCCGGCAGATCGCCTCGAGCGTCGAGAAGCGCACCGCCTTCGCCCGGCCGTTCTTCAGCACGAAGACGTTCGCCGGCGTGATCCCGATCGCCGTCGCCAGCTCGGCCACGGTCATGCCGCGCGCGGCGAGGTGCGAGTCGAGGTCGACCTCGATCGGCATCAGACGACCTGCGCGAGCTCGGCGTGCGAGGCGGCGGCGCGGCGGAGCAGGCCGAGCATGGTCACCAGGACGAGGCAGAAGGCGGCGCAGAGGGCGGTCACCCCGACCAGGGCGACCATGACGGCCGGCGGCGTGATGCCGGCGGCGGCGAGCCCGACGACGGCGGCGACCGCGAGGCCCGCCGCGACGGCGCCCAGCGCGATCATGGCCCGCACCAGCGCGAACGCGCGCGCGTCGAAGATGGCGTCACCCGCGGTCAGGGACGTGAGCCGCCAGATGATGACGAGCACCGCCTGCGCGCACAGCGTGACGGCGACGATCCACACCGCGACCGGCACGACGAGCCCGTCCAGGTCGGCCTCGCTCTCGCGCAGCGGCCCGGTGGCCGCGGACACCATGAGTGCCTGCACCACGATCCCGAGCGCCACCAGCACCGCCACCAGCGCCTTCACGCCGATCCTCGTCGCCTCCGCCATGTCCGTCCTCCTCCGTGCATCGAAAGTCGATCCATCGAAGGACGATACGAGGCGGCAGCGGGCGACCGCGTCATCCGGAGGTCGCATCCCGCGTGACGCGACGCGGGCCCGGCCGCCGAGGCGACCGGGCCCGCGGGCCGTCGGAGCGGATCAGCGCCCGAGGGGCGTCATGTCCTCGTAGCGGTCGCCGACCGGCGTGGGCAGCGACGAGAGCCGCGCGAGCTGGTCGGCGGAGAGCATCACCGCGTCCGCGCCCACGTTCTCGTCGAGGCGGCTGACGCGCTTGGTGCCCGGGATGACGGCGATGTCGTCGCCCTGCGCGAGGATCCACGCGAGCGCGACCTGTGCCGGCGTCGCGTCGAGCTCGCCCGCGACGGCTGTCACGGCGTCGACGATCCGCATGTTCTGCGCGAAGGCCTCCTCCGCGAAGCGCGGCGACGAGGAGCGGTAGTCGGCGTCCGAGAGGTCGGCGGCGCTCCGGATCGCGCCGGTGAGGAAGCCGCGGCCGAGCGGCGAGTAGGCCACGAGGCCGATGCCGAGCTCGCGCAGCACCTCGAGCACGGGGCCCTCGGGGTCGCGGGTCCAGATGGAGTACTCGCTCTGCAGCACCGCGATGGGGTGCACGGCGTGCGCGCGGCGGATGGTGTCGGGCCCGGCCTCGGAGAGACCCAGGTGCAGGACCTTGCCCTCCTCGACGAGCTCCTTCATGGCGCCGACCGTCTCCTCGATCGGCACGGCCGCGTCGACGCGGTGCTGGTAGAGCACATCGATGCGGTCGGTCCCGAGGCGCTGCAGCGAGGCCTCGACGGCGATGCGGATGCCCGCGGGCGAGCTGTCCATGCCGCGCTCGTAGTCCTCGGCGTCCCGGCCCGGCGCGTGCCTCAGCAGGCCGAACTTGGTGGCGATGACGACGTCGTCGCGGTGGGCGGCGAGGGCGAGTCCGACCAGCCGCTCGTTGGTGAACGGCCCGTACGCCTCGGCGGTGTCGAAGAGCGTGACGCCCTGCTCGACCGCGCGGTGCAGGGTGCGGACCGACTCCTGCTCGTCCTCTCCCGCGCCGTCGTAGAACGCGCTCATGCCCATGCAGCCGAGGCCGATGCGGCCGATGTCGAGGCCCGTGCCGGTGTGGATGTGCTTCATGCGGTGCTCCGATCTCCCGCGGCCGGATGGGCCGCCCGTCGAGCCTAGGCACGCTCCGGCGGCCGACGCGCCGCGTCCACGCGTTGTTTTGAATGAGTCAAGGGAAGTGTGCTTGACTCGGGCGCATGCCCCCCGACCACGCGCACCACCACGCGCCGCCCCTCGACGCCGACGCCCTGCGCGCCGCGCTGCGGGAGGCGGGCCTCCGGGTGACCGGTCCGCGCGTCGCCGTCCTCACGGCCGTCGGCGCCCGGCCCCACTCGGACGCCGACGAGGTGCTCCGCGCGGTCAAGGGCGAGTTGCCCGGCACGAGCATCCAGGCGGTCTACGGCGTGCTCGGCGCGCTCCTGGCCGCGGGCTCGTGCGCCGCATCGAGCCCGCGGGATCCTCCGCGCGCTACGAGCGGCGGACGGGCGACAACCACCACCACCTCGTGTGCACGTCCTGCCGGACGATCGTCGACGTGGACTGCGCCGTGGGGGAGTCCCCCTGCCTCGCGCCGTCCGACGCGGCGGGATTCCTCGTGGCGAGCGCCGAGGTGACGTACTGGGGCCTGTGCCCCGCCTGCCGGACCGCATCCGCGGAACCCGGTGCCACCGTCGCGACCTGACCGTCGCCACCGGCCGCCCCACGGCCGGACGACCCGAGCCAGCACCTCCCCGCTCCACCGCTGACAGGAGAACCACATGACAGACCAGAACTTCACGACCACCGACTCCGGCGCCCCGGTCGCCAGCGACCAGCACTCGCTCTCCGTCGGCCCCGACGGATCCATCCCGCTGCACGACCACTACCTCGTCGAGAAGCTCGCGCAGTTCAACCGCGAGCGCATCCCGGAGCGCGTCGTGCACGCCAAGGGCGGCGGCGCGTTCGGCACCTTCCGCACCACGGGCGACGTGAGCGCGTACACCCGCGCCTCGCTCTTCCAGCCGGGCGCCGAGGTCGAGATGCTGGCCCGCTTCAGCACCGTCGCCGGTGAGCAGGGCAGCCCCGACACGTGGCGCGACCCGCGCGGCTTCGCGCTGAAGTTCTACACGGACGAGGGCAACTACGACCTCGTCGGCAACAACACGCCCGTCTTCTTCATCCGCGACGGGATCAAGTTCCCCGACTTCATCCGCTCGCAGAAGCGCCTCCCGGGCTCGCACCTGCGCGACCACGACATGCAGTGGGACTTCTGGACGCTCTCGCCCGAGTCCGCCCACCAGGTCACCTGGCTCATGGGCGACCGCGGGCTCCCGAGCTCCTGGCGTCACATGGACGGCTTCGGCTCGCACACCTACCAGTGGGTGAACGCCGCGGGCGAGCGCTTCTGGGTGAAGTACCACTTCAAGACGCAGCAGGGCATCGAGATCCTGAAGCAGGAGCAGGCCGACCAGATCGCCGGCGAGGACGCCGACTTCCACATCCGCGACCTCACCGAGGCCATCGACCGGGGCGACTACCCGGAGTGGAAGCTCGAGGTGCAGGTCATGCCCTACGAGGACGCGAAGACGTACCGCTTCAACCCCTTCGACCTCACGAAGGTCTGGTCGCAGAAGGACTACCCGCGCATCGAGGTCGGCACCATGACCCTCAACCGGAACCCGGAGAACTACTTCGCGCAGATCGAGCAGGCCGCGTTCGCGCCCTCGAACTTCGTGCCCGGGATCCAGGCCAGCCCCGACAAGATGCTCCTCGCGCGCATCTTCAGCTACGCCGACGCGCACCGCTACCGCGTGGGCACCAACCACGCGCAGCTGCCGGTGAACGCGGCGAAGTCGCCCGTGCACAGCTACTCGAAGGACGGCGCCGGGCGCTATCACTTCGAGTCGGCCGGCACGCCCGTGTACGCGCCCAACTCGCACGGGGGCGCGCACGCCGACCCCGCCCGGGCCGCGGAGAGCGCCGGCTGGGAGCAGGACGGCGAGCTCGTCCGCACGGCCGCCACGCTGCACGCCGAGGACGACGACTTCGTCCAGGCCCGGATGCTCGTCAACGAGTCCATGGATGACGCCCAGCGCGAGCGCCTCGTCGGCAACATCGTCGGCCACGTGAGCAAGGTCACCACCGCCGAGCTCCGCGCCCGCGTCATCCAGTACTGGACGAACGTCGACGCGTGGCTGGGCGCGGCCGTCGCCGCGGGCCTGCCGCCGCTGGCCGGCTCCGCGCCGGTCGCCGAGGCCACCCCCGGCCCGACGCGCGACGCCGAGGAGGTCTCCGTCGCGGCCCACTGAGCCGCGGCGGTGATCCGCTGATCGCACGACACGACGCCCGTCCCCTCGCCGAGGGGGCGGGCGTCGTCGTGCACGGCGGGCGGTCGGCGGGAGCCGGCACGGCCTGTGGGCCGCGCCCCCGCCCGGGGGCGCGCGCGTGCCAGTGTCGGGCCGCGCCGATCGGCGCGACCCCCCTCGTAGAACAGGACGACACGATGGCATCTGCCACCCGCACCACGCTCCTCGGGACCGCGGCCTGCGCCGCGCTGACCGCGGGGATGCTCGCCGGACCGGGGGCGGCCATCGCCGCTCCCGGGCCGGTGGCCGGCCCCTCGTCGGGCATCCTGCACCACACGATCCCGGCCGACAGCGCGACGGCGGCTGCCGCCGCATGGACGCCCGCGCGCATGCACGCGGCCACGACGAACCGGTTCGTCGACGAGGATCCCGCCGATGGCGATCCGCCCGCGACCGCCACGGACACGTCCGCGGCGCTCGACACCTCGGCCGTCGTCGCCCCCGGTGCCGTTGCGGACCTCGACGAGACGACCGCGGTCCCGGGCTTCGCCGCCGCCGACCACCTCGGCGTCGTCTTCTTCCGCAGCGGCGGCGTCGACCAGCGCTGCACCGGGAACGCCGTCGTCTCCCGATCGGGCGACCTCGTCGCCACGTCGGGCAGGTGCGTCTCGGCGCTGGAGGACGCGTTCGTCAGCGAGCTCGTCTTCGTCCCGGGGTACGACGGGACCGCGCCCGAGGGCGTCTGGGCCGCGACCGCGGTCACCGTGCAGTCGCGCTGGGTCACGGACCGCGCCGTCGACTTCGACTCGGCGTTCCTCCAGGTGCAGGCGCCCGCCGGTGCCGCTGCCGGGGCGACGCTCTCCTCGACCGTCGGGGCGTCCGGCGTGCTCTTCGCGGGGCAGGAGGACGACGACGAGTACCGCGCCTCCGGTTACGCGCTCGACGGCGGTCACGACGGCACGCGGGTCGTGGACGTGGTCGGCACGGTCGAGCCCAACCCGTGGGCCAACGAGGACTACGCGATCGAGGGCATCGGGACCGAGCTGCGCGCCGGCATCAGCGGTTCGCCGTGGAGGGCCACGGAGGACGGCTCGGGCGACGTCCAGCGCGGCATGACGACGTTCGCGTACCACCGGTTCACCCACGTCGCCTTCGGGCCGCAGTGGACGAGCACCCTGCACGACACCTACCGGGCGGCAGCGGCCTCGTGACCCGCGGGCGCCGCCCGGCCGACCGGGCGGCGCCCGTCGCGCGGTCCGTGGCCCGCGGGTCGCGGGTCGCGGATCACGGACCGCGGTTCGCGGATCACGCGAGCGGCAGCTCCATCTCCAGGTCCCGCTGCGCGCGGTCGAGGGCGTACGGCACGCTCCGGCCCGTGAGGCGGAAGCCGCGGCGCTCGTAGAAGGCGCGGGCGCGGGGTTGTCCTCGTGCACCTCGAGGCGGAGGGTCGAGGCGCCCGGGCGCTCGCGGGCCCAGGCCACGACGGCGTCCAGGAGGAGGTCGGCGACGCCGGCGGCCCGGCCCCGGGCATCCGGCGTGATGTAGACGCTCACGAGCATGACGACGGCGCGGTCGGTCGTGACGAACGCGTTCATCGCCCCGAGCCAGCGCCCGGTGCCGCGGTCGACGGCCGCGTACGCCGTCGACCCCTGCTGGGAGGGGCGCTCCGCGCGGGCCCGCCACTGGGCGTCGGTGAGACCGCGCGCCGTCTCCAGGGTCTCGAGGTACGCGAGCGGGGTGTCCTCCAGCATCTCCAGGCGGAGCGTGCGGTACTCGCGCCAGTCCTCGGGAGGATCCGGTGGACGACGGGGTCGAGCCCGGTCACACCAGCTGCCCGTTCACGTGCAGGTCGCCCGCGGGGAACGCGTCGGCGGCTGACGTCACGGGGAGCATGAGCCAGCCGTGGTCCTGGTGCACGACCTCGGCCGCGCCGAGGAGGGTGAAGCCGTTGTAGTGGCCGGTGCGGCCGGGCAGCGGGATCCAGCCGTGCCGCTCGTAGTAGCCGGTCGTGCCCTCGCCCGTCTCGAGGAGGCCGAAGGGCACGGCGAGGCGGGCGAGGGCGCCGCGGATGCCGTCGGCCAGCAGCGTGCCGAGGCCCTGTCCCTGCCGGTCGGGATGCACGGCCACCATCCCGGTGGACGCGACGAGGAGGTCGTCGGCCGGATCCCCGTCGCCGTCGCCCGTGCCCACGTACATGCGGCGGAGCCCGGCGTGCGCCACCAGCTCGTCGCCGTCGTGGGCGAGGATCCGCAGCTCGGGCTGCGCTCCCGCCCAGCTGCGCGACCCCGCATAGCCCTCGCGGAAGTCGGGGAAGGCGCGCGCGAGGAGCGCGGCGATCGCGACGTGGTCGGCGATGGCGAGCTCGCCCTCGCGGACGACGGAGAGGCGGGGTCCCATGGATCGAGCGTATCGGCCGGTCGCGGCGTGTCCGGGCGCGGATCGCGGCCCGGTCGCGCGGCCCACCCGCCCGTAGGGTGGACGGCATGACCACCCCTCCGTCCGTGTGGCAGGACAAGCTCGGCCGCCTCTCCATCCGCTGCGTGCAGGTCCTCGCGGTCCTCGTGGTCGCCATCGCGATCGTCTACGCCGCCATCTCGCTCAAGCTCGTCGTGATCCCGGTGATCATCGCGCTGATCCTCGCGTGCGCCGTGCGCCCGATGGTGCAGTGGATGGAGCGTCGCGGCCTCCCTGACGCGCTCGCCGCGGTCATCGCGCTCCTCACCGGGCTGGTGCTCTTCGGCGGCGCCATCACCGCCGTCGTATTCGGCGTGCAGAGCCAGTGGCCTACGCTCGTGAAGGCCACCAGCGAGGGCGTCGACCAGCTGCAGGCGTTCATCGAGGAGGGCGGGCTGCCGATCGACTCGGCGCAGATCGACTCCTTCCGCCAGCAGGCCGTCGACTTCCTCACCAGCAGCCAGTTCGGCTCCGGTGCCATCGCGGGCGTCTCCGCCGCGGCCGAGGTCGTCACGGGCGCCGTGCTGGGGCTCGTCGTGTTCTTCTACTTCGTGAAGGACGGGCCGCGCATCTGGGCCTTCCTCATCCGCCCGTTCCGCGGTCGCGGCCGGAAGCGCGCCGTGCGCGTCGGCCACGAGGGCGCCAAGGTGCTCGGCGGCTACATCCGCGGCACCGCCACGGTCGCGCTCGTCGACACCGTGTTCATCGGCGCCGGCCTCTTCATCCTCGGCGTGCCGCTCGCGCTGCCGCTGTCGCTCGTGGTGTTCATCGGCGCGTTCGTGCCCATCGTGGGCGCCACCGTCGCGGGCATCCTCGCGGCGCTCGTCGCGCTCGTGACCAACGACCTGACGACCGCCATCATCGTCGTGATCATCGTGGTGGCCGTGAACCAGCTCGAGGGCAACCTGCTGCAGCCGGTCGTGCTCGGCAACGCCCTCAAGCTGCACGGACTCGTCGTGCTGCTGGCGCTGACCGCGGGCACGATCCTCGGCGGCATCGTCGGCGCCATCCTCTCCGTGCCCCTCACCGCCGTCGCCTGGACGGCGTGGAAGATCGTGATGGAGCCGGACGAGGCGGAGCCGGATCCGCACGCGTCATCCCCCGTGGAACCCGTGAAGCGGGCCGCGCGCGGACTCACGGCGAAGCTCACGGGCCGCTCCGCCGGTCCCGCGTCGACCGTCCGCGCCGACCGGTGAGCGCCAGCGGCGCCGCGTCGAGCCTCCAGCGCGCGCCCGGCTTCGCCGTCGCCGCGCGCCTCGGGCACGCGGTCAACGGACTGCTGCACCTCCTCATCGGCGTCATCGCGTTCCGCCTCGCCACGGGCGGCGGAGGCGGCGAGGCCGACCAGTCGGCGCGCTCGGGTCCATCGCCGGGTCGCCCGGCGGCCGCGTGCTCCTCTGGGTCGTCGTCGTCGGGCTCGTCGGGCTCGGCCTCTGGCAGCTGATCGAGACCGTGCTCGCCCGGGGCGAGGACGCGAAGCGCACGTGGGCGGCGCGCGCGAAGGAGCTCGGCAAGGCCGTCGCGTACCTGGCCGTCGCGGCCACGGCGCTGCGCTTCGCCATGGGCGGGTCGAGCGACTCGTCGGAGCAGACGCAGTCGCTCAGCGCCGGCCTCCTGGCAGCGCCCGGCGGCGTCGCCCTGCTCGTGGTCCTCGGCCTCGCCGTGATCGCGGTGGGCGCGTACTTCGGCTTCAAGGGCGCTATGAAGCGCTTCCAGGAGGACATCTCGGTGCCGTCGGGCTCCCTCGGCCGCGGGATCACCGCGCTCGGGGTCGCCGGGTACGTCGCGAAGGGCGTGGCCCTCGTCGCGGTCGGCGTGCTGTTCGTCGTCGGCGCGGTCACGGCCGACCCCAGCAAGGCCACGGGCCTCGACGGGGCGCTGCAGTCGCTCGCCGGACTGCCCGCGGGCGTCGCCGTCCTGGCGGTGACGGGCCTCGGCCTCATCGCCTACGGCCTGTACTGCGGCGCCCGCGCGCGCTACGCGAAGCTGTGACGGCGCGTCCGGTCGCGGGCCTCGACGGCGTGCGGCCGGACGAGGTCCACGTCGTCCGCGTCTTCGCCGACGCGGACGGGCGCCACGGCAACGAGCTCGGCATCGTGCTCGCGTCGCCGCGCACCGTCGGCCGGGAGCTCGCGATCGCGCAGGAGCTCGGGTTCAGCGAGACCGTGTTCGTCGACGCGGTGGACGCGGTGGGCGCGGATCCCCGGGGCGCCGCGCTCCGCATCCTCACGCCCGCACGCGAGCTGCCCTTCGCCGGGCACCCCACCGTCGGCACGGCCTGGTGGCTGGCATCGCGGGGAGCGCGCGTCGAGCGCCTGCGGGTGCCCGCGGGCGTCGTCGCGGTGACGCACGCGGCCGACGCCGTGCGCGTCGCGGCGGATCCGGCGTGGTGCCCGGAGTTCACCTGGCACCCCGTGGGCTCCGTCGCCGAGCTCCTCGCCCTCGACCTGCCGGCGCTCGCGCGCACGACCGGCGTCGAGCACCTGTACGCGTGGGCGTGGATCGACCGGGCCGCGGGTCACATCCGCGCGCGCATGTCCGCTCCCGCGCTCGGCATCCCCGAGGACGAGGCGACCGGTTCCGCCGCCCTCCGCGTCACCGCGCACCTGGGCCGCGACCTCCGCATCACGCAGGGCCGCGGCAGCGAGCTGGTCACGCGGCTGCGCGACGACGGCCGCGCCGAGGTCGGCGGGCGGACCGTCGCGGACCGGGTGATCCCGCTGCCCTGACGGTCGCGCCTGCTCGAGGTCCGCAGGGGCCGGATCCTCGCTACCGGAGGACGTCCGAGGTCTGCCGCCGTCAGGCCGAGGTCCGCCGCGCTGTGCACGACGCGCCATGGCCACGGATCGCCAAGAGCGGTGCACGTATGCCGGGCGTCGACCCCGTCGTCATGTGCATGAACGGCGAGCGGTCCTGCGGGAAGCCGTAGCGTCACTGCCGAGCCGCGGCGTAGCGGTTCACAGCTGCCGAAGGAGGCAAGCACGTCCACGAATTCCGGACATGCCAGCGGTGTCGCTCATCACGACCTCGGACCGCAGGCTCGTCGCCTGGGCCCACGGAGGCCCGGGCGAAGAAGGTCGGTCGTCCTCGCGACGATGTTGTCGCTTCTTTCCATCGGAGCGGTGACGCCGTCCGCCATGGCGGACGAGTCTCCTACCTCGAATCTGTACGACGTGACGGTTGGGAACGCGACCACCGCTCTTCGGGAGGGGGAGAGCGTCACGTACAGGATGGCCAGCGTCTCGGGCGCGTCGGGCGTCATCTCGTCTGATGTCGTCTACCGGGGGGATGCCGGGACGATCACTGTCACGGCGGACAGGGGCGTCTACCATCACGCGGTCGACATGTCCGTCCCGGCCACGAACTCCGTCGGGGAGTCCAGCGTCACTGACCTCACGAGTGGATTCGGCGGCGGATCAACCCCCGCGCTCCTGTTAGAGGGAGATGTGCCGACGAGTCGGCTGACAGGGCACCTCCATTCCGGCACGCTCACGGGCGAGGCATTCTCCGCCGGGCTCCCTGTCCCGACCACCGGTCCCGACAACACCCTGTGCACATGCTGCTGACGGCGCTCCGGCGACAGCAGGAGGCACAGCGGTCGACGGCGAAGGCAGGATGCTGCGCCCGGTTCGGAAGGAGATCACGTGAGCACTGACTCGCTGGACACGATGAGGGAGCTGCGTCGCGTCGTGGCAGAGGGTCGGATCACCATCGGCTCGCTGTCCGCGGCGACCGGCATCTCGAGCACGCTGCTCCTGCGGCTCACGAGCGAGTCGGTCGACGACGGATCGGGCATCACCGCCCGCGCGGGGCTCCTCACGTCCGAGGAGACGGTCCGTGTGAGCGGACTCGTGGCGCGCCTGACCGCGGGCTCGGGCGTCGATGACGACATCCGATTGCGATCGATCCTCGAGACGCTGACGTGCACGCTGGAGCTGACACCGACGAACATCGCCGCCCTCACGGGGATCGACGTCGCCGCCGTGGACGCCGCCCTCCACGATCCTCGGGACGTCGCGATGGACACCAGGTACGCGCTCGCTGTCCGAGCGTCCTACCTCCTCCACGCGATGGGCGACGCTGCGCCGTCACCCCAGGTGAGGTGACACCCGTCCAGCCGCATGAGAGCGGGTGGACGGGCGTCCGCTCCCACGCGGCTAGGCGGCGCCGACGGCCCCCGCGTCCGCGTCCGCCGGCTCCTCTCGGGGGATGACGAGGATCTCCGAGATCCGACGCCGGTCGAGCGCCGTCACCTGCAGCGTGACGCCGTCGACCTCCACCGTGTCGCCCACCTGCGCCAGGCGGCCCAGGTTCTCGATGACGAAGCCCGCGACCGTGTCCGACGCCGAGTCGGGGAGCCTCACGCCCGTCGCCTCCTCGAAGTCCTGGAAGTTGAGGCGGCCGTCGATGGTGCCGCCGTCCTCCGCGAGGTCGCGCGCGGCGGAGTCGGTGTCGTACTCGTCGAAGATCTCGCCCACGACCTCCTCCACGAGGTCCTCGAGCGTGACGATGCCGTCGGTGCCGCCGTACTCGTCCACGATCACGGCGATCTGGTGGCCCTCGGCGCGCATCATCGTGAGCGTCGGGAGCACGCGCGCGGTCGCCGGGAGGTAGGGGATCGGGCGGAGGATCTCGGACACGGGCCGCTCGGGTCGGCTGCGATCGCCTGGTACAGGTCGCGCACGTGGACGAAGCCGATGACGTCGTCGATGCTCTTGTCCATCACCGGATAGCGCGAGTACGGCCGGTCCTGCACGTCGAGGCCCGCCTCGCGGACGGTGCCGGTGCCGTCGAGCGCGGCGATCTCGGGCCGCGGCTTCATGACCTCGCTGAGCTGGCGGTGGCGGAGGGAGAGCACGTCGTCGAGGATCCGGCGCTCGTCGTCCGGGAGGCCCTCGTGGCTGGAGACGATGTCGCGGAGCTCCTCCTCGCTCATCTCCTCGCCGGTCTTGTCCGGGTCGCCGCCGAGGATGCGGACCACCAGGTTCGTCGACACGGACAGCAGCCAGATCACCGGCCGCATGAGGATCGCGAAGCCGTTGAGGACCGGCGCGACGCCGTACGCGAAGGCGGCGTTCCGCTGGATGGCGAGGCGCTTGGGCGCCAGCTCGCCGAGGACGAGCGACAGGTACGCGATCACGAGGGTGAGCGCCAGCGTCGCGATGGTCGAGGCGAGCTGCTCGTCGAGGCCCCAGGCGACGAACAGCGGGGCGACCGACGGCGCGATGGAGGCGGCGCCGTACGCGGCGGACGCGAAGCCCGCCACGGTGACGCCGATCTGCACGGCGGCGAGGAAGGTGTTGGGGTTCCGGGCGAGCGCGGCGACCTTCTCGCCGCGGCGGCCGCGGGCGGCGAGGGCGTTGAGCTGGCCCTCGCGGAGGGTGACGAGCGCCATCTCGGTCGCGGCGAAGACGCCCCCGACGAGGACGAACACGACGACCAGGACGATGTTGAGGAGGAGGTCGCCGTTCACGAGCGGGTGCCGGTCGAGGCGGTGCCGGTCGAGTCGGTGGCGGGGATCCCGCGGACGGGAGCGGTGGCGCGGAGGGTGCGGGGCGTGCCCGGGGTCGTCCGGGCGCCGGGACTGTGGCTGTCGGGAGCGGGCTCCCGTGCTGTTCTGTGCATGGATGGAGGGTAGCGGAGCGGGGTGGGGAAATAGGCGGGCCGACGTCCGTGCCCTAGCGTCGAGGCCATGGACCAGCAGTGGATCGGCTCCTGGGGCTGGCTCGCCCTCGCGCTCGTGAACGCCGGCCTCGCGGAGCAGAAGGGCCGGTCGAGGTGGATCTGGTTCCTCGTGTCGCTGCTCCTCGGGCCGATCGCGACCTTCTTCATCGTGACGTGGGAGCGGGCTCCCGCGCGTCCCGTCCGGACGCAGGAGGAGGGGCCGACGAACGGGCTGCTCGCCGTGGGGATCGGGCTGGCGGCCCTGGCGGTCGTCAGCGCCGTG
This sequence comes from Clavibacter michiganensis, assembly GCA_002150995.1. Lineage (GTDB taxonomy): Bacteria > Actinomycetota > Actinomycetes > Actinomycetales > Microbacteriaceae > Clavibacter > Clavibacter michiganensis_K. The sequence continues at coordinate 715,564 of MDHJ01000001.1, forward strand.
GTGGCGGCGATCGGCGGGGACACCGGTCTGTGGCTCCTCGCGGCTGCGCTCGCGGTGGTGGGCACGGTCTCCCTGGTGCTCCACGTGCTCGCGCACCGGCGGTGGGCGGCGCTGCGGTCGGCACCGGCGGAGGCGGACGGGTCGCGCTGACGCGTCATCCGGGCTGTGCCCCTCAGCCGCGCAGCCGCGGATAGGCGGCGAGCGTCGGCGCGTGGCGCGCGCTCGTGAGGAGGAAGCGGTCGGCCAGGCCGCGCACCGGCCGCGACGCGGCGACCCGCACGGCGCCGCGCATCGCCCTCTGCCCGAGCGCCGACGACGGGTGGCTGAGGCGCGCCCCGCCCGGCGGGAGCCCCTGCGCGCTGTCGGCGTACCGCCGCAGCTGCGCCTCGTAGCGCGCGAACGCGGCCGCGAAGGTGTCCGCGGGATCGGCGAGCGCGCGTCCCAGCTCGCCCGCGAGCACGTGGGCGGCGACGAGGGAGAGGGTCGTGCCCATGCCCGTGGGGCCCGATCCCCAGGCCGCGTCGCCGAGGAGCGCGATGCGTCCCTTCGACCACGTCGAGACGATCACCTGCTCCATGCGCTGCGTGTAGAACTCGTCCGGTCGGGCCTGGAATCCGTCGAGGATCCGCTCGACCTGCCAGCCCGTGTCGCGGAAGCGCGCGCGGAGCACGGTCATCTGCGCCTCGAACGGCAGCTGCTCGAAGCCGGACGGCTCCGACTCGAACGACAGGCTGGCGCGGATCGTGCCCTCGTCGTCCGGTCGGATGGTGGCGTTCCGCGCGCGGCGTCCCGTGAGGAAGTCCCAGTAGCCGGTGTCGCCGGGGATCCGGTCGATCGTCCCGTAGGCGATGCTCACGCCGTGGTCGCGGAGCGTGGTCTCCTCGGCGAAGGCCAGCCGGCGCGTGCGGGAGCTGCGGCCCTCGGCCACGAGCAGGAGGTCGTAGCGCTCCCGGGATCCGCTCGCGAGCTCCACGTCGACCCCGGTGGCGTCCTGCCGCGCACCCGTGACGAAGTCGCCGTAGCGGAGCGCGACGTCGTCCCGGACGAGGTCGACGAGGATCCCCGCGAACCGGCCGCGCAGGATCTCCACCTCCGCCGTCGGCCCGTCCTCGCCCTCGGCGCGCGGGAACGTGGCGAGGACGCGCCCCTCCTCGTCGACGAAGCGCGTCCCGTCCTCGCCGGTCAGGTTCGCCATGACGACGTCCTCGATGCCCATGCGCCGGAGGACGTCACGGCCGAGGCCGCGCACGTCGATGTTCTGGCCCGCCTGGCGCGGCGCGGCCGAGCGCTCGAGCAGGGTCACGTCGAATCCCTCGCGGTGCAGGCCCCAGGCGAGCGCCGGCCCGGCGATGCTGGCTCCCGTGACGAGGACCCTCGGGCGGAGGTGGGTGGTGTCGTCCATGCGGTGGTCTCCTCGTGTCGTCGAGCGGATGCGCGATCCCGCGTCCGAGTAGACTCTATGGCGTAGATGCTTCACAGTGAAGCAATCGGGTCGACTCGGAGGATCACGACATGTCCCACACCATCGCGGTCCCGGGCGACCGCTCCGAGGTGCTGGAGCGGCTCCGGGACTACACGACCGCGTTCGACGAGTCGGTGCGGCAGCTCGCCGCGGCGCTCGGGCTGCCGACCACCGACACGACGGCGCTCGCCGAGGTGATCTGGGCCGAGACCGCCGGCCGGGCGCTGTCGCCGGCCCGCCTGTCGGAACGGCTGCACCTGACGTCGGGGGCCACGACCGCGCTCATCAACCGGCTCGAGGGCGGCGGCCACCTCGAGCGGAGCCGGGAGAGCGCCGACCGGCGGGTGGTCACGCTGCGGTCGAGCGCCGCGACCCGGACGCGCGTGACGGCGATGCTCCAGGGCGCGCAGGCCGACGTCGACCGGGCGCTGGACGGGTTCACCGCCGACCAGCTCCGCACGGCGGCGGCGGTCGTGCGGGCGATCACGGACGGCACCGCGGCGGGGACGCGCGGGATGGGACGCGACGGCGCGACCCGGAGCTGAGGGGCGGTCGTCCGGTCAGCCCGCGGCCACGCAGGGGCTGTCGCAGCCCTCCCTCGCCGCTGCCGCCGTTGCCGCCGACGCCGCCGCCTCCGCCCGCTCGAGCAGCGACACGTGGAGGTAGCCGGCGTACCCGCCCGGCGTCCGGCCGTCGCGGCGTCCGGAGGTGAGCACCTCGCCGGCGGCGGAGGCGGTGACCGTGACGCCGAGGAGGCGGAGCCGGGCGACCAGGTCCACGTCCTCGTGCTCCGCGAGCGCCGGGAAGCCGCCCGCCCGCACGTAGGCGTCGGCGCGCACCCCGAGGTTCGCGCCGTGCACGTGCCCGTTGGCCTCCCCGGGGACCCGCGTCGCGCGCCATGCGGCGACCTGCGCGGGACTCAGGGCGTGGAGCTCCGGACGGACGGTGCCGACGACGACGTCCGTGCCCGCGTCGACGAGGTCGAGCTGGCTGGTGATCCAGGCGGGCGGCACCACGGAGTCGGCGTCGGTGCACGCGATCCACAGCCGGTCGCGCGGGCCCTCCCACGCGGCGAGCGCCGCGGAGACGCCGCGGGCGCGGGCGGCGCCCACCCGGCCGTCCCGGCCCTCGATGACCTCCACCCCGGCGGCGCGCGCGACCGACGCCGTGGCGTCGCGGCAGTCGTCGGCGACGAGGATCACGTCCACGCGGATCCCGCGCGCCCGGGCCCGCGCCGCGGCGACGTCCACCGACGCGAGGCAGCGCCCCACGAGCTCCTCCTCGTCCCGCGCGGGGATGACCACCGCGACGGCCTGGACGGCGCGTGGCGTCGCCGGCCGGGCGTCCGGGAGCCCGCTCGCGAGGCCGGTCATCGGAGGCCCGTCCGGGCCGCGACCGAGCGCGGGTCGGCGGCCAGCACCTCGAGCAGGAAGTCGTCCTCCTCGTGGCGGACGATGCGCGTCAGTCCCGGGACCGCAGCGAGCCGCGCGTGCACCTCGTCGCCGGAGCGGCGGAAGTCGCCCTCGGGGTGCCGCCAGTGGCAGGCGACGAGGGTGCCGGATGCGCCGAGCGCCCCGGGCAGGGCGGCGAGCACGCGGTCGAGGGCCGCGTCGTCGAGGTAGTACCCGACCTCGCTCATCACGACGAGGTCGAAGGCGCCCTCCGGCCAGTCGGCGCCGACGTCGCGCACCTCCACCTGCACGTGCGGCGCGTCGGCGAGGCGCGCCCGGGCCCGCTCGACGGCCGTCGGCGCGACGTCGACCGCCAGCAGCGCATCCACGCGCTCGGCGAGGCCCGCCGTCGTCACCCCGATGGAGCATCCGATCTCGAGGGCCCGCCCGTACCGCTCGTCGGGCAGGGCGGCGAGGGTCGCGAGGCGCTTGCGGCGCTCGTACCAGCGGGTGGTGACGCGCCACGGGTCCTCGGAGCGCGCGTACGCGGCGTCGAAGCGCTCGGCGGCCGTGGGCGCGGCGGCGGGTCTCGTCGTGGACCCGTCGGCGACGATGAGGACCTCCCGGTCCCGGTCGGCGTTCCGCAGGTACCCCGCCTGCAGCACCGCGCGGTCCTCGGGTGCGGGGGAGAGCGGGTGCACCTGGCTCGCGTGCGCCGCGACGGCCGCGCGCTTGGCGGTCCGCGTCGCCGCGTCCAGCGGCAGCGCCCGGAGGTCGGCCCACGGCACGCGCGGGTCGTCGGGCGTCGCCCAGTGCCACATCCACACCGGGTACTCCACCAGCCGGATCCCGCGCTCGACCGGCAGGCCCGCCACCAGCTCCGCCACGACCTCGCCGACGACGCGGTGGTCGCGATGGCCGTCGCCCCGCCAGGGTGCGGCGACCCAGGTGCCGGGTGCCGCGTCGTCGAGCAGCGCGGCGAGGTCGGCGCGCACCGCGTCGCGCCGCTCGCGGACGCGGCCGTCGGGGTGCTCGAGCAGGGTCAGCGCGCTGCCGGGCGCCACGGCGTCGAGGGCGGTGCGGGCCTCGATCCGCCGGACGGCCGCGAGCTCCTCGGGCGACCGGGTGGGCGATCCCGGGTGCGAGGCGGCCCCGTCGGTCACGATCGCGAGGCGCACGGGCACGCGGCGGGCGTGCGCGGCGGCGAGCAGACCGGCCGCGCCGATCGACTCGTCGTCGGCGTGCGCGGACACGACCAGGAGGCCGGCCATGCCGTCGAGGTCGACGGGCGCGACGGCGTCCCAGCGGGGATCCGCGGCCCAGGCGTCGGCGTCCGTCCCCGGGCCCCGCGCGTCGAACGCGACGCGCGACGCCCCTTCCGCGTCGCCCGCGGCGCTCGCGTGCGCAGCCTCGGGCTCGCTCGCGACGGCGCTCGCCGGCGGGTCGACGGCCGCATCGGCATCCGCGTCCGCCGCGCCGCGGCGCGCCGCCTCCGCGAGGGCCCCGCCCAGCGACGCGTCGTCGCGCTCCGCATGGTGCTGCCGCACGTAGAGCTCGAGGTCGGCGACGCGCTTGGCGTGCGCCGGATCCTGCGCGAGCGGCGCCGGGCCGAGCGCGTGCGCGACGTGCGTCAGCGTCTCCTCGACGGCGCGTGCCACGACGGCGCGCACGCGCTTGGCGAGCAGCCGTCCCGCCTCGCCCTCCGCGAGCCCGCCGTCGACCAGCGCGGCGGCCTCGGCGAGGGATGCGCGCGCGCCGTCGAGGGTCGCGTCCACGGCGCCGAGGTGCATGAGCAGCAGCCGGTCGGCGCCCTCGCGGGAGGCGGCGGCGAGCAGGGTGCGCGCGAGGCCGACCGCTCCGCCGTACCAGCACGCGGCGACCCCGATCCCGCCCCAGTGGAATCCCGGACGCTCGAGGTACCAGCCGGGAGCTCCCACGCGCCGGGCGGGCACGCCCGCCAGGCGCAGCGGTCCGCTCGGCACCTCCGTGAGCCCCCGGGCCGCCCACGCGTCCGGCACGACCTCCACGCCGGGCCGGCGGAGGTCGACCGCGTAGAGCCCGCGCGAGCCGTCGTCGACGGCGGCCGTGATGAGCGCGTGCGTCAGCGACCCGGCGAGCGAGCACCACGGCTTCGTGCCCGTGAGCAGCACCCGGTCCGGTCCGGCGCCGTCGTCGGCCTCCGCACGGAGCGGCTCCCCGCCGCCCTCCGCCGCGAACACGCCCCATGTCGCCGCGGGGTCGCGTCCGGCGGCGACCCGGGCGGCGTCCGCTCCGCCGGTCGCGGCGCGCTCCTGGTCGAGGATCGCGAGCGCGTCGAGGTGCGGCTCGACGGTGCGGGCGAGGCCGAGGTCGGCCGCCGCGAGGGTCGCGAGGGCCTCCCAGACGTCGCGGGTGCGTCCGCCTCCGGGGCGCGCGCCGTCGTCGTCGCCGAGGGCGACCGCGAGCGCGAGCGCCCGCTCGGTGGGCCAGGTCGGCTGCGCCGGGGATGCGGCGAGAGCCTCCAGGACGAGCGCGACGCCCGCACCGGGCGCGTCCTGCGCGGACGGCACCGCGCCGGCCGCGAGGCGGACGCGTGCCACGGCCGCGGCGGTGGTGGCGGCAGGGGAGGGGACGGGCTGGGGGCCGGGAGTCACAGGAGGGGGAGCCACTTCGTCAAGGGGATTGACCGGACGGGATCCGGCCTGCTCCTCGAACCTACAAGCGTCGGACCGCCGTCGCCCACCGCGATGCGCGGATCGCGTGTCGTCGACTCCCGCCCCGCGCGGATCCCCCGGCCCGGGCGGTGTGGGACCCTGGCGGCGGTGCCCGGGCGCGATCCGCACCGGGCACGCATCCAGGAGGGGACCACCATGCAGGACCGCACCGATGAGCACGTCGACGCGCACGACCCGGAGCCGACGACGACGAGCCCGTCCGAACCGACCGCCCCCGAGGCGCGGGAGTCCGACCCGCCCGCTCCCGAGTCTCCGGAGGCCGCGCCGCACGCCCCCGAGGCGGTCGAGGAGTTCGAGCGCCTGGCCGTGCTGCGCATGGGCGGCGAGGACCTGGAGGGCGCACTCGACGGGCTGCCCGGCGAGGAGGCCCGGGACGTGGCCGAGGTCGCGATCGACCGCGTCGTCCGCAGCTACGAGGACCTCTAGGGGAGCGCCCGCGGCTGCCCGCCCGTCAGGCGCGCGATCAGCTCGCGGTACCGCTCCGCCGTCCGCTCGACGATCTCCTGCGGCAGCACCGGCGGCGTGCCGGTCTTGTCCCAGTTCGCGCTGAGCCAGTCGCGCACGATCTGCTTGTCGAAGCTGTCCGTGCGGTTGCCGGTCGCGTAGGCCTCGGCGTCCCAGTAGCGGGACGAGTCGCTCGTGAGCACCTCGTCGGCCAGCGTCGTGATGCCCGTGCGCGGGTCGATGCCGAACTCGAGCTTCGTGTCGGCGAGGATCACGCCGCGCTCCTCGGCGACGGCCGACGCGCGCCGGTAGACGTCGAGCGAGAGGTCGCGCAGCCGGGCGGCCTCCTCGTGGCCGACGAGCTCCTCGGTGCGCGCGAACGTGATGTTCTCGTCGTGCTGGCCCTGCGGCGCCTTCCAGGCGGGCGTGTAGATCGGCTCGGGCAGCCGGTCGCCCTGCTGCAGGCCGGCCGGGAGCGGGATGCCGCACACCGTGCCGTGCTCGCGGTACTCCTCCCAGCCGGATCCGGCGAGGTAGCCGCGCACCACGCACTCGATGGGCAGCATCTCGAGCACCCGGCAGAGCATCGCCCGGCCCCGCACGGGCTCCGGGATGCCGATGCGGTCGAGCGTCGCGGCGTCGACGAGGTGGTTCGGCACGTCGAGCCGGTCGAACCACCAGAGGCTGAGCTGCGTGAGGAGCTCGCCCTTGCCGGGGATGCCCGGCTCGAGCGCGAAGTCGTAGGCGCTCACGCGATCGGTCGCGACGACGAGCACGTGCGGCTCGCCCTCGAGCGCCCGGTCCTCCGTGTCGTCGATCCGCGGGCTGAACAGCTCGCGCACCTTGCCCGAGTAGGCGTGCTCCCAGCCCGGCAGCTCCCAGTCGGAGGCGTGACCGGCGGGGACGCCGCCGGCGGGCACGCCGGCCGCGGGGGTCGAGGCGCTCATCGGATCACCTGCGCGGCGATGTCGGTGCGGTGCTGCGACCCGTCGAGCGAGATGCGCCCCACGGCCTCGTACACCCGCGATCTGGCCTCCTCGAAGCCGGCGCCGGTCGCGACGACGCTCAGCACCCGACCGCCCGTGGCGACGAGCCCCGCGTCCGAGGCGGCGGTGGCGGCGTGGGCCACGCTCACGCCCTCGACGCGCTCGGCGTCCTCGAGGCCGGTGATGACGCGCCCCGTCCGCGGCGACTCCGGGTAGCCCTCGCTCGCGAGGACCACCGTCACGGCGACCTCGTCGGAGAACTCGGGACGCGGCACGCCGCCGAGCTCGCCGGAGGCAGCGGCGAGCAGCAGCTGCGAGAGCGGCGTGACGAGGCGGGGCAGCACGACCTGCGTCTCCGGATCCCCGAAGCGCGCGTTGAACTCGATGACCCGGATCCCGTCCGAGGTGAGGATGAGGCCGCAGTAGAGCAGGCCGATGAACGGCGTCTGCTCCGCGGCGAGGCGGCGCACGGTGGGGAGCGCGATGGTGTCGATGACCTCGTCGACGAACCCCGCGGGCAGCCACGGCAGCGGCGAGTAGGCGCCCATGCCGCCGGTGTTCGGCCCCGCGTCGCCGTCGCCGAGGCGCTTGTAGTCCTGGGCGGGCGAGAGGGGGAGGACGTCGTGGCCGTCGGCGAGGAGGAACAGCGACACCTCCTGCCCGGCGAGGAACTCCTCGACGAGCACGGTGCCCTGGTCGAGGTAGTGGCGGGCGTGCTGCAGGGCGAGGGTGCGGTCGGCGGTGACGAGCACGCCCTTCCCGGCGGCGAGGCCGTCGGCCTTGATGACGTACGGCGCGCCGTACTCGTCGAGCGCGGCCTCGACCTCGTCGATCGTGCCCGCCTGGGCGGCGCGGCCCGTGGGCACGCCCGCCTCCTCCATGATGCGCTTCGCGAAGGTCTTGGAGCCCTCGAGCGCGGCGGCGGCCCGGCCCGGCCCGAACACGGGGACGCCGCGGGTGCGCAGCGCGTCGGCGACCCCGGCGACGAGCGGCGCCTCGGGTCCGACGACCACCAGCTCGAAGCCCTCCCGAGGGCGTGCTCGGCGACGACGACGGGGTCCTCGATGTCCATCTGCACGACGGGCACGACGCGGGCGATGCCGGCGTTGCCGGGGGCCGCGACGATGTCGTGCCCGGCGTCCTCGCGGAGCAGGGCCGTGACGATGGCGTGCTCGCGCGCACCGGAACCGAGTACCAGGATCTTCACGCCCCCACCCTATCGACGGAGGGCCCGCCGATCCCGGCATGCGAGGGCGTCCGCGGCAGGCCGTGGACCGCGTCCGGGGGAGCGCCGTCGGCGGACGGGAGGCCGACCCGCCGCGGGAACGGGTCGGGTCGGCTCCCTGCCTCGTCCGGCGTTCTTCGGGTCCGCCGGGAGGCTCGTCGTCCGGTCCCTCCCGGCGCCCGGGGAGGCGCGGGAGGGAGGACGTCCTGCCGTGCCGGGCGGGTCGTGTCACCTCCCGGCACTTCCATACACGGTAATGGATGTCCCCCTAAATGCGGACACGTCATCCGGCCCCACTTGGAGGGGTGCCGCACGGGCCGCCGGGCCTCCGCGCCCGCAGTGCTCTGGCATCCTGGGGAGCATGGCCAAGGCGCGCATCCACCCCACCGTCGGACAGCCCGCCGTGAGGCGGGCGCTCGCCGAGGGCCCCGACGCCGATCGCGAGACGCGGGCCACGGCGGTCCGCTTCCTGCTTCAGGCGCTGGCCGACCTCGCCCCGGGCGGCACGGTCGAGGTGCGGGTGCCGCCCTTCGGCGCCGTGCAGTGCATCGAGGGCCCCGGCCACACGCGCGGCACGCCCCCGAACGTGATCGAGACCGACCCGGCCACCTGGATCGCGCTCGCCACCGGCGGCACGAGCTGGGAGGCGGGCGTCGAGGCCGGCGCCGTGCGCGCGTCGGGCCTCCGCGCGGATCTGCGCGGCCTCCTCCCCGTCCCGTGGCAGCTGCCCGCCGACCGCTGAGCCCGCGGACCGCCGACCCCTCGGACCGCTGAGCCCGCCGGATCGCGACGCCTCCGACGACCTGACGCCCGCCTGTGCGCCGGGCTCCCGGTTCGCCGCCGGTCCGCGGCCCGGGGGAGAATGGGCGCATGACCGACGCCCGACCCCAGCCCGACGACGAGCGCCGCACCGAGGTCCTCGTGCGGCGGTCCCCCCGCTACTTCCGCTTCATGGGGGTCGGTGCCGTGCTCGGCCTCATCGTCGCGATGGTGCTCACGCTGACGTTCCCGCCGAACCCGGAGTTCTCCGAGGCCCAGGTGCTGGCGTTCCTGGCGCTGTTCGCGGTCGTCCTCTTCGGCGGCATCGCCGCGCTCATCGCGCTGGCCCTCGACCGCGCGGCGTCGCGCCGCTCCCGGGTGCTCACCGCCGAGCGCGAGCGCGGCGAACCCGGGGCCTGAACCCGCCGGCCTCGATCAGCTGAGCTGCGTGCGCTCCAGCCACGAGAGGTACTCCGGCGTGACGTTGCCGGTGATGTACTCGCCCGTGAAGCAGCTCATCTCGAGGTCCTCGACGCCGGTCGAGCCCTCGACGATGGCGTCGCGCATGTCCGCGACCTCCTGGTAGATGAGGTGGTCGGCGCCGAGCTCCTGCGCGATCTCGGGGATCTTCCGCCCGTGGGCGATGAGCTCCTCGCGCGAGGGCATGTTGATGCCGTAGACGTGCGGGTAGCGGACGGGGGGAGCCGCGGAGGTGAACGTGACCTTGTTCGCCCCGGCCTGCCGGGCCATCGTCACGATCTCGCGGCTCGTCGTGCCGCGCACGATGGAGTCGTCGACGATGAGGATGTTCTTGCCCTCGAACTCCGAGCTCATCGCGTTGAGCTTCTGCCGCACCGACTTCTTGCGCTGCGCCTGCCCCGGCATGATGAACGTCCGGCCGACGTAGCGGTTCTTGTAGAAGCCCTCGCGGTACTCGATGCCGAGCGTCTGCGCGACCTGCATGGCCGACGGGCGGGAGGAGTCCGGGATGGGCATGACCACGTCGATGTCGCCCGCGGGGCTGTGCTCGGCGATGGTCGCCGCGAGCCGGTTGCCCATGCGCAGGCGCGCGTCGTAGACGCTGATGCCGGACATGACGGAGTCGGGGCGCGCCAGGTACACGAACTCGAAGGCGCAGGGGATCAGGCGCGGCGTGGGGTGGCACTGCCGGGCGTGCATCTCGCCGTCCATGGTGATGAAGACCGCCTCGCCGGGCGCGACGTCGCGCACGATCTCGTAGCCGAGCGACTCCATGACGAGCGACTCGCTCGCCACGACCCACTCCATGCGCCCGCCCGCGAGCTCGCGGCGGCCCAGGGTGAGCGGGCGGATCCCGAACGGGTCGCGGAACGCGAGCATGCCGTGCCCCGCGATCATCGCGATGGAGGCGTAGGAGCCCTGGACGCGCTCGTGCACGCGCTCCACGGCGGTGAACACCTGCTCGGGATCGAGCGCGAGGCCGGACACCTGCGACTGCAGCTCGTGCGCGAGGACGTTGACGAGCAGCTCGGTGTCGGAGCTGGTGTTGGTGTGGCGGCGATCGACGTGGAACAGCTCCTGCGCCAGCTCCCGCGTGTTCGTGAGGTTGCCGTTGTGCACGAGAACGATGCCGTAGGGCGCGTTCACGTAGAAGGGCTGCGCCTCGTCCTCGTCGGCGGCGCTGCCGCGGGTGGCGTAGCGCACGTGCCCGAGGCCCATGGTGCCGAGCAGCGCCCGCATGTCGCGGGTGCGGAAGGCCTCGCGGACCTGGCCGCTGAGCTTCTTCACGTGGAAGGTGTTGCCCTCCGCCGTGGCGATGCCGGTGGAGTCCTGACCGCGGTGCTGCAGGAGCAGGAGGCTGTCGTAGACGAGTTGGTTGACGGGTTCGGACGATACGACGCCGACGATGCCGCACATGCTTCGGCTGACTCCTGAAGAGTAGAAGAGGTGGGGGAGCGGCCAGTCTCCCACACGGGAGCGGGGCGGTCGGCCGGTACTCTGTCCCGGTGACCACCAAGAGCTCGTATGCAGAGGCCGGCGTCGACACGGAGGCCGGCGATCTCGCGGTCCAGCTGATGAAGGAGGCCGTCTCCCGCACGCACGGCCCCGAGGTCATCGGCGGCTTCGGCGGCTTCGCCGGGCTGTTCGACGCGAGCGCCCTCACGCGCTTCCGGCACCCGCTCCTCGCCACCTCCACCGACGGCGTGGGCACGAAGGTCGCCATCGCGCAGGCGATCGACAAGCACGACACCATCGGGCAGGACCTCGTGGGCATGGTCGTCGACGACATCGTCGTGGTCGGCGCCCGCCCCCTCTTCATGACCGACTACATCGCGTGCGGCCGCGTCGTACCCGCCCGCATCGCCGACATCGTCGCCGGGATCGCCCGCGCCTGCTCGGACACGGGCACCGCGCTCGTCGGCGGCGAGACGGCCGAGCACCCGGGGCTCCTCGGCCCGGACGACTACGACGTCGCGGGTGCCGCGGTCGGCGCCGTCGAGGCCGACGCGGTCCTCGGGGCGGAACGGGTGCGCGACGGCGACGTCGTGCTGGCGCTCGCGTCGAGCGGCCTGCACAGCAACGGCTTCTCGCTCGTCCGCCACATCCTCGCCACCGCCGGCATCGGCTTCGGCGACGCATCCGCCGAGCTCGGCGGGATCGTGGGCGAGGTGCTCCTCGAGCCCACCCGCCTCTACACGACGCCCATCCTCGACGTGCTCGCCCAGCCGGAGCTCGGCCCGGGCGTGCACTCCATCAGCCACGTCACCGGGGGCGGCATCGCCGCCAACCTCGCGCGCGTCCTCCCGCGCGGTTCGTTCAGCGAGCTGGAGCGCTCCACCTGGTCGCCGCCCGCGGTGTTCCGGGCGCTCGCGGGCATCGCGGGCTCGACGCTCGAGAGCGCCGAGGGCACCTGGAACCTCGGCATCGGCATGATCGCCGTCGTCGACGCCTCGGCCGCGGACGGCATCGCGCGCGCGCTGACCGCCGCGGGCATCCCGACGTGGGAGGCCGGTCGCGTGACCATCGGCGACGCCCCCGTCGGCGCCGGGTTCGAGCAGGGCGCCAAGGGCGTCGACGGCGGGGCCGTGCGCCTCACGGGCAGCTACCGCGCCTGATCCGGATCCTGCCCGGCTCGTGCCCGAGCGACTCGAGCGGCCGGCGCGGGGACGCCCTCGGGCGCCTCTCGTGCGCCGTCCGCGGACGCCCTGGAGCGCCTCGCCTCGCCTCGCCTGCGCGGAGCGTGGGCGCCCCGGGCGCACGTTAACGGACCCGCCTCGCGAGGAGACGGGTCCGATGCGCGACCGGCGCGTGCCGGTGGCGGGGTCAGGCGCGCTTCTGCTCGTCGCCCGGGACGTAGGCGTCGGGCTCGTCGGCGTACTCGTCCCACTTGGCGGCCTCGGCCGCGTACTGCTCGTCGACCTCCCCGTGGGTGGTCAGCTCGCGCTCCAGCTGGGTGTAGTCCACATTGGGACTGAACGACTTCAGCTCTCGCGCGATCTTGGTGTGCTTAGCTTTTTGACGGCCGCGCCCCATGCGAGACCCCCTCACGACTCAGGCCCCGATGGGCGGTGACAACGCTGGATGCAGCGGACAGGGATTGGAGAAAACCTAGGGGCTACCCTAACATGTGGGCCTCGTCGTCCCGGGCGTGTCCTCGCCGCCCGGAGGGCCCGCGAGAGCCGTCCTCGTCGTCGACGGGAGCGCGGATGCCCGGGAGGCCGGGCGCTTTCCCGGGCGTCGCCGGAGCCGCGAATCCGCTGAGACCCCGGGTGCGACCATCGGGGATCGGCTGGCCCCTCTCCGGGTCTCCCGGCGCTCGTCCGGCCCGGCGGGAGAGTGGACCGCTCCGGGGGCGAGGGTCGCGCGGAGGCCGGCGCCGTCCGCGGGAACTCGCGGCGCAGCCCCGCGCGGATCCGGATCCTTCGGGTCGATCCGGACGTCATCCGACCGGCCCGGGTGCATCGCCTTCGGCGCACGCCGCTTCACCGGTCGACCTGCACGAGCTCTCGGGGGAAGAGTTCGTGCGCTAACGAGTGTATCCCGATGTCCCCCTTTTCGAGGACTCGGAGGGCGACGACGAGGGGGAGCCGCGCCGGGCGGCACGGCTCCCCCTCCGGTTGCTCCGGATCAGCTCCGGGCGTCGTCCTGGACGGTCTGCCTCGCGTCCTGGGCGCTGCCCTTCACGTCCTGCGCGGTGGACTGCGCCTCGGACCGGACGGTCTCGGCGGAGTCGGTCGCGGTGCCCTTCACCGCCTCCGCGGCCTGCTGCGCGGGCTCCTTGAGCTCGCCGGCGACGTCCTTGGCCGCGTCGGTCGCCTTCTCCACGAGGGGCTGCGCCTTGTCCTTCACGGTCGAGGCGAGCCCCTTCTCCGTGTCGCTCGCCGGGATCAGCGAGGCGATGACGAGGCCGGCGCCGAACGCGACGAGCCCGAGGCCGAGGGGGTTGCCCCTCGCCCTGGCCTTCGCGCCGCCCGCGGTGCCGGAGACGGCGTCGCCCACGCTCGCGCGGGCATCGCTCGTGGAGCCGAGGACGCTGTCCTTCACGTTCGAGAACGCGCCGCGCACCTTCTCGGTCTGGCGCTGGGCCACCTTCGCGGGGGTGACCTTGTCGGCCACCGCGTCCACGTCGACGCTCAGCTCCTCGCGGGTGCGCTCGATGTCGGCGCGGATCTGGTCGGGGTTGTCGCTCATCGGTCTGCCTCGTTCCTCTTCATCGCTTCGGGGATCCTCTTGACGCTCTCGGCCGTGCGGGGCGCGCCCTGCACGGTCTTGAGCTGCTTGCGGCCCTGCAGGTACAGGACCAGGCCGATCACGGCCCAGATCACGGCGACGACGACCGCGGCCCAGGCCAGGTCGTCGAACCAGTACGACAGGGCGTACATGAGGGCGAGGGAGAGGAAGAGCACGGCCATGATGCCCGCGTAGCCGGCGCCGCCGAGCAGGCCCGCGCCCTTCCCGGCCTTCTTCGCCGAGTCGCCGATCTCCGCCTTGGCGAGGGCGATCTCCTGCCTCATGAGCGTGGAGACGTCCTTCGTCACGTCGCCGAGGAGGTCGCCGAGGCTCGTGGTCGCGGCCTTCTCCTCGGAGGGGGTGTGCCCGTCGCTCATGCTCGTGGCCGATCCGTGGGCTCGCCCGCGCCGAAGGCCCCGGTCAGCGGGTCGACGGGCCGCGTCTCGTCGTACAACGGCGTCGCGCCCGTCACGTCGTCCGCGTCGTCGTAGGGGCCGACACCGACCGGGTCGTCCGCGCCGAGCTGGGTCGACGGGAGGTCCGCCGTCGTCGCGGCCGCGGGGGCCGCGGGCGCGACGTATCCGGGTGCGGCCGCGGCGGTCGGCTCAGTGGCGCCCGGAGCGCCCGTGGCGCCCGTCGTGCTCGGAGCACCCGTGGTGCCCGTGGCGCCCGTGGCCTCGGGCCCGGCCTCGTCGTGGGCCTCGCTGGCGAGCGAGCGCGTCAGGCGGCCCACGGCGACGCCCGCGACGACGGCGAGCCCTGCGAACAGGCCCGGCCGACGGCGCGCGAAGTCGGTGACGTCCGAGAGGAGCGTCCCCGGGTCGCGGCCCTCGAGGTAGTCGGCCGCGCTGCCCGCGCGACGGGAGACCTGGGCGACGAGCTCGCTCGCGAGACCGGTGCTCTCCGACCTGTCGCCCATGTCGCGGAGCTCGTCGCTGAGCGTCCGCAGGCTGCCCGCCGCCTTCTCCTGCTGCACGCCGGTCTGCTGGCGGAGCTGGTCGCGGGTCTCGCTGACGAGGCCCTGGATCTGGCTGCGCGCCTCCGACGCGACCTTCCCGGCCTCGTCCCTCGTGACGCCGGCGACGTGCTGGGTGCCGGCCTTGGCGTCCGAGGCGACGCCCGCGGCCTGCTCCTTCGCGGTGTCCTTCGTGCTGCCGCTGCCGCTGCCGCTGCCGCCGGCCGTGGCGGTCCCGGTCGTCGACGTGACGGTCGCGGGGACGACGGCGTACGCGTCGTCGGCGTCGGTCCCGGCGCCCGTGGGCACCGCCGGTGAGATGTCGTTCGACATGTGTTCCCTCTCGCTGCTGATCGTGATCGTGTTCGAGATCGCCGGAGCCGCAAGGCCCGGCGATGACCTACACAACTCCGCAGGGAGCAGGACTGAGAAGGGGCCCCGTCGAAAACGGGGCCCCCTAACAATTTGCGCGCGAATGCGCTATGCGCGTCGGCGCTACGGCGACTTGCGACCGCTCGTGTGCTTGACCGGCGTCACGGGCGGGCCCGGACGGCGGGCGGCCGGTCGCACGGGCTCGCCGCGGCGGTCCTGGCCGGGCACGGGACGCGAGCGCCGCCCGTAGATGAGCTCCGAGGAGTCCAGGAGCCACGGCACCAGCGCCAGCGTGACGCCGTGCACGAGCAGCAGCTTCTGGCGGATCCGCCGGGCCTTGTGGTTGTGCAGCAGCGTCTCCCACCAGTGGCCGACGATGTAGACGGGCGTGTAGACCGTGATGATCTCGCTGCCGTGCTCCTCGCGGCGGGACTTCAGGTACTTGATGAGCGGGAAGCTGATGTCCCGGTACGGCGAGGCGACGACGCGCAGCGGCATGTCGATCTCCATCTCGACCCACTGCCGCTCCAGGAGCCTCGTGGCGTCGTCGTCGATGGAGACGTGCACGGCCTCGATGCTGTCGTGGTTCGCGGCGATGGCGTAGTCGAGGGCCTTGAGGACGGGCTTCTGCATGCGCCCCACCAGCACGACCGCGTGGTCGCCCGTGGAGCCGAAGACCGTGACGGGGTCGACCTCGATCTCCTTCTCGACGTCCCGGTAGTAGCGGTTGACGCCGAGCATGAGGAGGAACAGCACGGGCATGATCGCGAACACGAGCCAGGCGCCGTGCGTGAACTTGGTGATGGTCACGACGATGAGCACGAGCGCCGTGAGCAGCGCGCCGAACGCGTTGATGGACAGGCTGCGGATGACCTCGCCCCGGTCGGCGCACCCGGCCCGCAGCATCCGCAGCCAGTGGACCACCATGCCCGTCTGCCCGAGGGTGAACGACACGAAGACGCCGATGATGTAGAGCTGGATGAGCTGCGTGAGGTTCGCCTGGTACACGACCAGGATCAGCGTCGCGCCGAGGGCCAGCAGCAGCATGCCGTTGCTGTAGACGAGGCGGTCGCCGCGCGTCAGCAGCGACTTGGGCGCGTAGGCGTCCTTCGCGAGCACGGAGCCCAGCAGCGGGAAGCCGTTGAACGCCGTGTTGGCGGCGAGGAGCAGCACGGCCGCGGTGGTGGCCTGCAGCAGGTAGAACATGATGCTGCCGTCGCCGAACGTGGCCGCGGCGACCTGGGCCATGAGGCTCTTCTGCGGCTCCGTGGCGCACTCGGCCCAGCCGATGAGGTCGCACGGGTGCTCGCCGTAGTGGACGCGGGCGATGAGGGCCAGCGACGTGAGGCCGACGAACAGGACGATGGCGGTGCCGCCCATGATCACGAGGGTCGACTGGGCGTTCCTGACCTTCGGCGTGCGGAAGGCGGGCACGCCGTTCGAGATGGCCTCGACGCCCGTGAGGGCCGAGCACCCGCTCGAGAACGCCCGGAGCAGCAGGAGGATGAAGGCGACCTGCGACAGGCTCGGGGTGTCGACCGTGTAGGCGGCGGACTCCGCGACGGGCGCATCGCCGAGCGCCGTGCGGGCGAGGCCCACCGCGATCATGACGCCGACGCTCGCGATGAAGAGGTAGGTGGGCACCGCGAACGCCTTGCTCGACTCGCGGACGCCGCGGAGGTTGACCGCCGCGAGGAGGGCCACGAAGAAGACCGCGATCTCGACGCGGAACGGGGCGATCTCGGGGATGGCGCTGATGATGTTGTCGACGCCGGAGGCGACCGACACGGCCACGGTGAGGATGTAGTCCACGAGGAGGGCGGACGCGACGACGAGGCCGGCCTTCTCGCCGAGGTTCTTGTGGGCGACCTCGTAGTCGCCGCCGCCCGACGGGTACGCCTTGATGAGCTGGCGGTAGCTGAGGACCACGACCACGAGCAGGATCACGACGCAGGCCGCCACCCAGGGCGCGAAGCTCAGGAACGCGAGGCCGCCGAGCGTGAGGATGAGGAGCAGCTCCTGCGGGGCGTAGGCCACCGAGCTCAGCGGGTCGCTCGCGAAGATGGGCAGCGCCAGGTGCTTGGGGAGCAGCTGGCCCTCGAGCTTGTCGCTGGCGAGCTTCTCGCCGATGAGCAGCCGCTTGGCGGGACTGCTCTCGGGAGCCTGGGGGTCCGGAGTCACGAGCGGCAACGATACCCCGCGACATGCCCGGGTCGCGACGGTTCCGGGAGCGGCGTCCCCGGGCGCCGGATCCGCGTCGTCCCGCGGACTATCCGGCCGTCGCGACCGGTCCCGTGGGCATGGTCCCGGCGGCGTCCCCGGACGGGCCGCCGCGGCCGCGCCGACGCCGCGGGCGCACGGGCACGGGGAGGTCGAACAGGGGCAGGGTCCGCTGGACGATCGGGCCGATCAGGAGGGCGAACGCGAGCGTGCCGAGCCCCACGTTCCCGCCGAGGACCCACCCGATCGCGAGCACGACCAGCTCGATCCCCACGCGCACGCGCCACACCGGCCAGCCCGTGCGGCGGTGGATGCCCGTCATGAGGCCGTCGCGGGGGCCCGGCCCGAAGTGCGCGCCGATGTAGAGGCCCGTCGCGAACCCGAGCAGCACGAGGCCGCCGGCGAAGAGGGGGACGCGGATCCAGAGGCTGTCGACCACCGGCACGACGACGAGCGCGACCTGGGCGCTGTAGCCCACGAAGACCACGTTGAGCACGGTGCCCCAGCCGGGGCGCTGGCGGATGGGGATCCAGAGCAGCAGCACGAGCGCGCCGATGATGTTCGTCACCAGCCCGAAGGGGAGGCCGGTGCGCACGGTGACGCCCTGGGAGAGGACGTCCCAGGGGGAGACGCCGATGCCCGCCTGGAGCATCATCCCGATGGCGAAGCCGTAGAGGAAGATGCCGAGGGCAAACTGGACTGAGCGACGGAGCATGAGGGAGATCCAATCGCGGGCGGGGCTTGCGGGACAAGGGGCCAATCGGCAGGCTGTGGCCTCATGACGCCGTCCGGATCCGCTCCCTCCGCCGTGTTCGGCACCACCGCCCTCCTCGCCCTGCTCGGCGAGTGGACCCGGACGGGCAGCCCGGCGTACCGGGCGCTCGCGGACGGCATCCGGCGCCTCGTCCTCGACGGCCGCGTGCCGGTCGGCGCGCGCCTGCCCGCCGAGCGCGAGCTCGCCGCGGCGCTCGGCCTCAGCCGCACCACCGTCGCGGGCACGTACGCGGCCCTCCGCGAGACCGGCCACCTCGAGAGCCGGCGCGGCTCCGGCAGCGTGACCCGGATCCCGCGGCGCGAGCCGGACGCGGAGGGGGAGGGGCCCGAGGTGGCCGACATGAGCCGTGCCGCCGTGCCCGCCGCGCCCGCGCTCGCCGAGGCCGCGATGCGCGCCGCCGCCCGGCTGCCGGCTCACCTCGACGGGCACGGCTACGACGTCGAGGGCCTGCCGGCGCTCCGCGAGGCGATCGCGGCCCGCTACCGCGTCCGCGGCCTGCCCACCGAGGCCGAGGACGTCATGGTGACGGTGGGTGCGCAGCACGCCATCGGGCTGCTGGCGTCCGTCCTGGTGCACCGCGGCGACCGCGCCCTCGTGGAGCAGCCGAGCTACCCCCATGCGATCCAGGCGCTGCGCGACGCCGGCGCGCGCCTCGTCGGGGTCGGCGTCGGCGCGGACGGCTGGGACGAGGACGTGCTCGAGCAGACCGTCCGCCGCACCCGCCCCGCGCTCGCGTACCTCATGCCCGACTTCCACAACCCGACCGGGCGGACGATGCCCGAGGACCAGCGCGCCCGGATCGTCGCGCTCGCCGAGGCGCACGGCGTCACCGTCGTGGCCGACGAGACGACCGCGGAGCTCGACATCGACCGGGCCGGGGCGCACCCGCCGCTCGCCGTGCACGGGTCGCCCGGCGCGGTCGTGCTGGTCGGGTCGGTCGGCAAGACCGTGTGGGGCGGCCTCCGGGTCGGCTGGATCCGCGCCGGCCGACCGCTCCTCCGCGAGCTCGCCCGGGCCCGCTCCGCCCGGGACCTCGGGACGCCCGTGCTCGAGCAGCTGGTCGTGGCGGAGGTGCTCGGCGGCATGGACGGGATCCTCGCCGGGCGCCGCGCGCGCCTCCGGGAGACGCGGGACCACGTGGAGGCCGAGCTCGCCCGGCGCTTCCCGGGCTGGCGGGTGCCGCACGTCGACGGCGGTCTCGCGGTCTGGGTGGGCATCGGCGCGCCCGTGAGCACCGAGCTGGCGCTCGCCGCCCGGTCCCGCGGGCTCGCGATCACCGGCGGCAGCCGCTTCGGGCACGACGGCGCGTTCGAGCGCTTCCTCCGGATCCCGATCACGGCGCCGCCGGCGGCCACGGACCGGGCGCTGGACATCCTCCAGGACGCGTGGCGCGGGCTCGCGCCCGACGCCGGGAGCGCGGACGCGCGTCGCGCGGACGACGTGGTGGACCGGTCCGTCCTGGTGTGACGGCGGCGCGATGGCCGGTGAGCGCCGGTCCGGGCACGGGTGCCTGGGTATCGCCCTTCGTGCACGAAGCAGTCGCGGGAGCGCGAGCATACTGAAGCGGTGACCATCGAACTCCCTCCCATCAGCCGCTCCTACATCAGCCGTCCGTACCCGCTCGGCGCGACCGTGGTCGCCCGTGACGGCGGACTGCCCAGCGGCCTCAACGTCGCCGTCTACTCCGAGACCGCGGAGGCCGTCGAGGTCTGCGTGTTCGACGACGCCGGCACCGAGACCCGCACGCGACTCTCCGAGCGCACCGGCCACGTCTTCCACGGCCTCGTCGAGGGCGCCGGCATCGGCACGCGCTACGGCCTGCGCGTCCACGGCGAGTGGGACCCGTCCCGCGGCCTCCGCCACAACCCGGCCAAGCTCCTCCTCGACCCGTACGCCATCGCGATCGAGGGCCACCCCACCTGGGGCGAGGACGTGTTCGCGCACACCTTCGACGACCCGAACGTGATGAACGACGCCGACTCCGCCGCCTCCATGCCCCGCTCCGTCGTCGCGGACCGCCGCTTCGACTGGGAGGACGACGAGGCCCCGCGCACGCCGCTCGACGAGACCGTCGTCTACGAGGTCCACGTGAAGGGCTTCACCGAGAAGCTCGAGTCGGTGCCCGAGGAGATCCGCGGGACGTACGCCGGCCTCGCCCACCCCAGCGCCATCGAGTACCTGACCGACCTCGGCGTGACGAGCGTCGAGCTCCTCCCCGTGCACCACTTCATGCAGGACTCGCACCTCGAGGAGAAGGGCCTCCGCAACTACTGGGGCTACAACTCCATCGGCTTCCTCGCGCCCTACTCCGACTACAGCTCCGCGGGCGACGGCGGCCAGCAGGTCGCCGAGTTCAAGGAGATGGTCAAGGCGCTGCACGCGGCCGGCCTCGAGGTCATCCTCGACGTGGTCTACAACCACACCGCCGAGGGCAACCACATGGGCCCGTCGCTGTCGCTCAAGGGCATCGACAACGCGTCCTACTACCGGCTCGTGGAGGGCGACGAGGCGTCGTACTTCGACACTACCGGCACCGGCAACAGCCTGAACGTCGGCCACCCGGCCGCGCTCGCGCTCATCATGGACTCGCTCCGCTACTGGGTCGAGGAGATGCACGTCGACGGCTTCCGCTTCGACCTCGCCACGACGCTCACGCGCCAGGACGGCGACGCCGAGCTGCACAGCGCGTTCCTCACCCTGATCCACCAGGACCCGGTGCTCGCGCCGGTCAAGATGATCGCCGAGCCGTGGGACACCGCCGGCTACCAGGTCGGCGGCTTCCCCGCCGACTGGTCCGAGTGGAACGGCAAGTTCCGCGACGACGTCCGCGACTTCTGGCACAGCGGGCAGAACGTGCTCGGCGCGCTCGCCCAGCGGATCACCGGCAGCCCGGACGTCTACGAGTCCGGCCGCCGCTCGCCGCTGTGCAGCGTGAACTTCATCACGGCGCACGACGGGTTCACGCTCGCCGACCTCACCGCCTACGACGAGAAGCACAACGAGGCCAACGGCGAGGACAACAACGACGGCGAGAGCGACAACCGCTCCTCCAACGCCGGCGTCGAGGGCCCCACGGACGACGTCGAGGTGAACGCGATCCGCGACCGCCAGCGCCGCAACATGCTCGGCACGCTCATGCTCTCCTCGGGCGTCCCGATGGTGCTCGGCGGCGACGAGATCGCGCGCACGCAGGGCGGCAACAACAACGCCTACTGCCAGGACAACGAGATCTCGTGGTTCGACTGGGAGAACGCGGACCGCGAGCTGCAGGACTTCACGCGGAAGCTCATCCGCCTGCGCCGCGGCAACCGCGCGCTCCGGCCCATCTGGTTCCGCGGCGACGACGTCGAGGGAGCGGAGGAGGCCGTGCGCTTCATCCGGGCCGACGGCGCGACGCTCGAGCCGAAGGACTGGGAGGACCCGAACGCGTTCAGCATCGGCGTGATCATGAAGGGCAAGGACAGCGACGCGTTCTTCGTCGCGTTCAACGCGGCCGAGGGCCCCGTCGAGTTCCAGCTGCCCGAGGGCCTCGGCGTCTCCTGGCACCTGGCGATCTCGTCGGACTCCGAGCAGAACGTGACGGAGGACGCGACGAGCATCCTCACGCGCGACCGCTCCTTCACGGTGCTGCGGGCCGCGCGCTCCTAGCCGCACCCGCACGACCGGCCGACGCGCCCCCGGGAGACCGGGGGCGCGTCGTCGCGTCCGGGGTCCCGCCGCCCGGGCGTAGCGTGGAGGGTCGTCCGGATCCGCACCGCCGGGCAGTCGGAGGACCCCGCGTGACCGCTTCGCCCGCAGCCCGGCCGCCGTCGACGCGCGCGCTCGACCTCGAGGCTGCCGCGCGCGCCAGCGTCGGGCTGCTCGTCCCCCTGCTGGTGCTCCTCGCGATCGACCGCCTCGACCTCGCGCTCTACGCCTCCTTCGGCGCCTTCACGGGCCTGTACGGACGGAACGAGCGCTACCGGCTGCGGCTCGTGAGCGTCGGCGCGGCTGCCGGGATGATGCTCGTCGCGATCGCCACGGGCGTGCTGCTCTCGCTCGCCGACGCGCCGCTGGCGCTCGAGGCGGTGGGGCTCGCGATCGTGCTCGGCGGGGCGTCGCTCGTGTCGACCGCCATGAGCCTCGTGCCGCCCCATCCGCTGTTCCCCGTGTTCGGGCTCGTCGTCTGCGCGGCCGTGCCGGTCGACGCCGCGCAGGCCCGCGACGCCCTCGTGACCGCGGTGGCCGCGATCCTGTTCTCGGCGGGCGTCTGCATGTCCGGCTGGCTGCTGCGCCGGTGGGCGCCGGACGCCCACGCCCACCGCTTCCGCGCGCTGCCCCGGGTCCCCGTGCGGGACGCCGCCGTGCACCGCGATCCGGCCGCGTGGACGGCCGTCGCCGCCAACGTGGTCGGCGCCCTGGTCGCGGGCGGCATCGCCGTCGCGCTCGGCCTCGGCCACCACTACTGGGCGGTCGTGACGCTCGTCGCGGTGCTGCCCGTGGTGCGCGGACCGCTCTCGTTCACCCGGGTGGCGCACCGCGTGCTCGGGACGCTCGCCGGGTCGGTGGTCGCCGCGGGGATCCTCGCGCTGCACCTGCCCGTGGCGGCCGTCATCGCGGTCGCCGTGGCGTGCCAGTTCGCCGCGGAGCTCGCCGTCGGGCGTCACTACGGGCTGGCGCTCGTCTTCATCACGCCGCTCGCGCTCGTGATGGGCGGCCTCGGCCGGACCCAGCCGGTGATTCCGCTGGTGGCCGACCGCGTGGTCGACACGGTCGTGGGCGCCGCGGTCGGCGTGGCCGTGATCCTCGTGCTGCGGGCCCTCGCCCGGCGTCGTCGCCCTCGGGAGGGGCGGGCGGACGGCCGGCCGGCGGCCGCGGCCTAGCCGAGGGTCGTGCTGCTCCAGCCGAGGAGGCGGCCGTCGGCGCCGAACACGTTCCAGCCGTCGGCGCACGTGACGGCCGCGGGGTCGACCTCCGGCGGCCACCAGGTGTCCTGGATGGTCGTCGGCTGCAGGTCGGTGCAGCCGCCGGGCGCCGGCGCGGGCTCCGCGGTCTGGACGGACACGATGGTGCCGGCCTTCGCCTCCGACTTCACCCGGATGAGGGTGCCGTCCTCCGGGATCCACGCCGGCAGCGACTCCCCGAGGGCCGCCTGCGCGTCCGCCGTGGTGGGGTAGATGCTCGTCGTGGGCGTCTGGAACTGCGACTGGACCCCGCATCCGGACAGGAGCGCCGCGCTCGCGACGGCGGCCAGGACGGTGAGGGTCGGTCGGTGCATCCCCCTAGTGTGCCTCGTCAGCGACGGCGGCGGATGCGGATGGGTCCGCGGGCCGTGGACGGGTCGACGACCGACCCCTTCTGCGTGATCTCCACCTCGCCCGCCTCCACCAGCCGACGGGCCGCGCGGCGGGCCGGCTCCATGAGCTCCCGCCAGCCGTCGGGCGACTCGGCGCGCGCGGCCTCCGACGGGCAGATGGTGGCGCCGCCGGCGCGCTGCGCGAGGAGGTCGAGGATGCGCTGCTCGAGGGCCGAGTCGACGGCGGAGACCCCGCGGCGGCGGCACGCGTCGCTGCAGTAGCGGACGTCGTCCCAGTCGCGCTCCCACTTGCGCCGCCACTCGATCGTGCGACCGCACGACACGCAGGTCTTCGGCTCGGGAACGCGGTCCTTCGCGGTGGATGCCCGGTGCGCCATCCCCCAGCATGCCCCGCGCGCATGGGCGTCGTCTGGTCATGACGGGTGGCTGCCGAAAACCTGCCATGAGCAGGGTTCCCCCTGGTCGCGGGTGGGATGATGACCGGACGGGGCGGGTTCCCGGTGCGGGCGATCAGCGGCCCGAGCTGCCGCCGCACCCGTGGCCCGCATCGCACAAGGAGCACCCCCTGCATCTCCTCTCCGTCTTCAGCCTCCGCAACCGGGCGCTGATCGCGCTCATCACGATCGTCATCGGGGTGTTCGGCGGCATCGCGCTGACGACCCTCAAGCAGGAGCTCATCCCGTCGGTGTCGTTCCCGCAGCTCGCGGTCGTCACGGCCTACCCGGGCGCCTCGCCCGCGGTCGTCGACACCGACGTCTCGACGCCCATCGAGCGCGCGATCCAGGCGGTCCCCGGGCTCGAGTCCTCCACGGCGACGTCCCGCACCGACTCGTCGGTCATCTCCGCGTCCTTCACCTACGGGACCGACCTCGCGACCGCCGAGCAGAAGATCGACCAGGCCATCAACCGGATCCGCACGACGCTGCCGGACGGCATCGACCCCGTCGTCATCGCGGGCAGCATCGACGACCTGCCGGTGATCCAGATCGCCGTCACGAGCGACCTCAGCCCGCAGGAGCTCACGGCCGCGCTCGAGCGCTCGACCCTCGCGGACATCCGGAAGCTCGCCGGGGTGCGCGACGCGAGCCTGCTCGGCACGGTCGGGCAGCGCGTGGTCATCACGCCGGATCCCGCCGAGGTGCAGGCCGCGGGCCTCTCCAACCAGGCCATCCGGGACGCGCTCGACGCGAACGGCTCGCTCCTGCCCGCCGGCGCGGTCACCGAGGACGGCACCACGCTCTCCGTGCAGTCGGGCACGCGCCTCGGATCCACCGAGGACCTCGCCGCGCTGCCGCTGCTCGGCGCCGCGGGTGGACGCCAGCTCACGATCGGCGACGTCGCCACGGTCGAGCTCGGCCAGGACCCGACGACCGGCATCTCGCGGGTCGACGGGGAGCCGTCGCTCACGATCGCCGTCACGAAGACGCCCGCCGGCAACACGGTCGACGTGTCGCAGCTCGTGACCGGCCTCCTGCCGCAGCTGGCCGACGACCTCGGGAACGGCACCCGCTTCACTGTCGTCTTCGACCAGGCGCCCTTCATCGAGCAGTCCATCTCGAGCCTGACCACGGAGGGCCTCCTCGGCCTCGTGTTCGCGGTGCTCGTGATCCTCGTGTTCCTCCTGTCGATCCGGTCGACCATCGTGACCGCGATCTCGATCCCCGCCTCCGTGCTCATCACGTTCATCGGCATGCTCGCGTCGGGCTACACGCTCAACATCATCACGCTCGGCGCGCTCACCATCGCCGTCGGGCGCGTGGTGGACGACTCGATCGTCGTGATCGAGAACATCAAGCGGCACCTCTCGTTCACGCCCGACCGCCTCGACGCCATCCGCGCGGCCGTGCGGGAGGTCGCGGGCGCGGTCACGGCGTCCACCGCCACGACGGTCGCCGTGTTCCTGCCGATCGCGCTCGTCGGCGACATCACGGGCGAGCTGTTCCGGCCGTTCGCGCTCACCGTCACCATCGCGCTCGCGGCGTCGCTGTTCGTGTCGCTCACCATCGTGCCGGTGCTCGCGTACTGGTTCCTCCGGCCGGAGGGCGAGTCCCGCCGGGCACGCCGGAAGGCCGCGGCCGCCGCAGCCGCCGGCGCGTCCGAGGGCGCGGTCCGCACGGGCGCGCACGCCGCGGTCGCCGGACCCGTCGACGACCGGGAGCTGGCCGACCGGCCGGCGCGCGGGACCCACGCGGCGCACGACGAGGGCGAGGGCATCGGGAAGCCCACGCGCCTCCAGCGCGGCTACCTGCCCATCCTCGCGTGGACCCTGAAGCACTCCGCGGTCACGCTCGTGCTCGCGATCCTCGTGCTCGGCGGCACGGTCGCGCTCATCCCGAGCATGAAGACCAACTTCCTCGGCGACAGCGGCCAGAACACGCTCACGGTCTCGCAGGAGCTCCCGAGCGACACGAGCCTCGAGGCGCAGGACACCGCGGCGACGCAGGTGGAGCAGGCGCTCATCGGCGTCGACGGCGTCGAGACCGTGCAGACCTCCATCGGCTCGGACAGCACGTCGCTGACCTCCGCGTTCGGTGGCGGCGGGGGCATCACGTTCTCGCTCACGACCGACCCGGACGCCGACCAGGAGGCGATCCAGGACCGCGTGCGGACCGCCGTCGACGGCCTCTCGGACGTCGGCGACGTCTCGCTCGCCGCGGCGTCCGGCGGCTTCTCCTCGAGCGACATCGACGTGGAGATCACCGCGAACGACTCCGACGACCTGAAGGCCTCCGCGGACGCGATCCTCGCCGCCGTGCAGGACATCCCGTCCATCGAGCAGGCCACGAGCAACCTCTCCGAGACGCAGCCGTACATCGCGATCGACGTCGACCGGGCGAAGGCGGCGGAGGCCGGGCTCAGCGAGCAGGCCGTCGGCGGCATCGTCACGGCCAGCCGCCTGCCGGCCGCCGTCGGGCAGGTCGTGATCGACGAGGAGACGCTGTCGATCTACATCCAGGACCCCGACGCCGCCCAGAGCCTGCAGGGGCTCCGGGACTTCCCGATCCCCACCGTCCGCGGCCCGGTGCCGCTCAGCGACCTCGCGACCGTCGAGGTCGCCGACGGGCCGGCGTCCGTCACCACGACGGGCGGCTTCCGCAGCGCGACCGTGAGCGCGACGCCCGGCAGCGACGACGTGGGCTTCGCCTCGTCGGAGGTCTCGCAGGCCGTCGCCGACGTGCAGCTCCCGGCAGGCGCGCAGGCGTCCCTCGGCGGCGTCGCGTCGCAGCAGTCCGACGCGTTCGGGCAGCTGGGGCTCGCGGTGCTGGCCGCGATCCTGATCGTCTACATCATCATGGTGGCGACGTTCCGGAGCCTCGTGCAGCCGCTCGTGCTGCTCGTCTCGGTGCCGTTCGCGGCGACCGGGGCCGTGCTGCTGCAGGTCGTGACGGGGATCCCGCTCGGCGTGGCGTCGATCATCGGCCTGCTCATGCTGGTGGGCATCGTGGTGACCAACGCCATCGTGCTGATCGACCTCGTGAACCAGTACCGGACGCGCGGGATGGACCTCCGGGAGGCGGTCCTCCAGGGCGCCGGCCGACGGCTCCGGCCCATCCTGATGACGGCGCTCGCGACGATCTTCGCGCTGCTGCCGCTCGCGATCGGCCTGACCGGGCACGGCGGGTTCATCTCGCAGCCGCTCGCGATCGTCGTGATCGGCGGGCTCCTGTCGTCGACCGTGCTGACCCTGCTGGTGCTGCCGTCGCTGTACTCGGTCGTCGAGCGCGGCGGGCTCCGGCTGAAGGCCCGCGGCGAGCGGCGCCGGGCGGAGCGCGGGCTGCCGACGGGGGCCGCCGCCCCCGTGGCGACCTCCGCGGGGGAGAGCGCGCAGGGCTGACGCACCTCCGGCCACCGGCTCGGGCCCGCCCCTGCGGCGCGCCCGGGCCGGTCCCTGCCCTGGTGCCGGATGTCCGGATCGGGTAGTGTCGTCCAGTCGGCTCTTGACACCGCTACCGGACCATCCATCCGGGCGGATGGATTTGTCAGTCAGGTGGGCCGGTCTCCCCCTCTCGTTCCGCAGAGGGGAACGTCACGCGATGACACGGCCCCCGGTCGATGACTGCCCGGGTTGAGAGCAGCTCTGCGCACCCTGATCCTGTAGCGCGCTGCTTCGAATGAGCATTGTCATGCACTCGAGCAGAACGAGGAATCCCTCATGCCCTACAACAACGACGCCCCGCGCGGCGCCAAGCGCGCCCCGTCTGGATCGCGCAGCCCGAACCACCGCGGCTACAACTCCGATCCCGCGCCCAAGAAGCAGCGCTGGAACGCCGACGAGCGCGCCCAGCGCTCCGGCCAGGACGACCGCCCCCAGCGCGGCGGCGCAGCCCGTCCCGCGCGCGGCGGCGACCGCCCCAACTGGGAGCCCCGCGCCGAGCGTCCCGCCGGCCGCGGCGAGCGTCCCGCGTACGGCGACCGTCCCAACCGCGCCGGCCAGCGCCCCGAGCGCGGCGACGCCCGCCCGCAGCGCGGCGAGCGCCCGTCCTACGGCGGCGGCGCCGACCGCGGCCAGCGCAGCGAGCGTCCCTCCTACGGTGCCGAGCGCGGCCAGCGCTCCGAGCGCCCCTCCTACGGCAACGACCGTCCCGCCCGCGGCGGCGAGCGCTCCGAGCGTCCGTCCTACGGCAACGACCGTCCGGCTCGCACCGAGCGTCCGTCGTACGGGAACGACCGCCCGCAGCGGTCCGAGCGTCCCTCGTACAACGACCGCGCCGAGCGTCCCTCGTACGGCGACCGCGCCCAGCGGTCCGAGCGTCCGTCGTACAACGACCGTCCGGCCCGTGCCGAGCGTCCGTCGTACAACGACCGCGCCGAGCGTCCCACCTACAACGACCGCCCGGCTCGCGCCGAGCGCCCGTCGTACAACGACCGTCCGGCCCGCACGGAGCGTCCGTCCTACGGCGACCGTCCGGCCCGCACGGAGCGCCCGTCGTACAACGACCGCCCGCAGCGCTCCGAGCGCCCCTCCTACGGCGACCGCCCGCAGCGATCCGAGCGCCCGTCCTACGACGACGCGCGCCCCAAGCGCGACAGCGACTTCTACCCGACCCGCGAGGGCGCCCCGCGCCACGCGCCCGCCGAGGACGTGGTGCTCGAGCGCCTCGAGGCCCAGGCCACCACGGCCAAGGACGTCGACGGCGTGACCTTCGCCGCCCTCGGCCTCGGCCAGAACATCGTCCGCGTGCTCGAGGAGCTGGGCGCGGCGAGCCCGTTCCCGATCCAGGCCGCCACGATCCCCGACGTGCTCGCGGGTCGCGACGTGCTCGGCCGCGGCCGCACCGGATCCGGCAAGACCATAGCGTTCGGCGCACCCCTCGTGGAGCGCCTGCTCGAGAACGACGGCGCGAAGAACCGCAAGATGGGCCGCAAGCCCCGCGCGCTGATCCTCGCCCCGACGCGCGAGCTCGCCATGCAGATCGACCGCACGGTGCAGCCCATCGCCCGCTCGGTGGGCCTGTTCACCACCACGATCTTCGGCGGCGTGCCCCAGTTCAAGCAGGTCGGCGCCCTGCAGCGCGGCGTCGACATCCTCATCGCGACCCCGGGGCGCCTCGAGGACCTCATCGACCAGGGCCGCCTCGACCTCTCCGAGATCGTCGTGACCGTCCTCGACGAGGCCGACCACATGTGCGACCTCGGCTTCCTCGAGCCCGTCCAGCGGATCCTCCGCCAGGTGAAGCCCGACGGCCAGCGCCTGCTGTTCTCGGCCACGCTCGACAAGGGCGTCGCGACGCTCGTCAACGAGTTCCTGCCGTCGCCCAGCGTCCACGAGGTGGCGGGCGAGGACCAGGCGTCGTCGACCATCGACCACCGCGTCCTCCTCATCGAGCAGCGCGACAAGGCCGCCATCATCGAGCAGCTGAGCTCCGGCGAGGGCAAGACGCTGATCTTCGCCCGCACCCGCGCGTTCGCCGAGCAGCTCGCCGACCAGCTGGAGGACGCCGGCATCCCGGCCACGTCGCTCCACGGCGACCTCAACCAGGCGCGCCGCACGCGCAACCTGCAGCTGCTCACGAGCGGCAAGGTCCGCGTGCTCGTCGCCACCGACGTCGCCGCCCGCGGCATCCACGTGGACGACATCGGGCTGGTCATCCAGGCCGACGCGCCGGACGAGTACAAGAGCTACCTCCACCGCGCCGGCCGCACGGGCCGCGCGGGCAAGCAGGGCACCGTCGTGACGCTGATCACGAAGGCGCGCCGCCGTCGCATGGACGACCTCCTGGGCCGGGCCGAGATCACGGCGACCACGGTCATGGCCGCCGCCGGGGACCGCGTCATCGCGGACCTCGCGCGCGCCTAGCGTCCCCGCACGACCACGACGGCCGTCCCACCCCTCGCGGGTGGGGCGGCCGTCGTCGTGCGCGGGCTGCGCGGGCCGCGCCCGGGCTGCGCGCGCCGCACGCGGGGAATAGCCTCGACCGCATGCTGATCCGCCCCGCGACCGACACCGACTGGCCCCGCATCTTCCCCTTCTACCGGGCGGTCGTCGACGCCGGGCGCACCTACGCGCTCCCCGCCGGGCAGCCGCTCGAGGAGGCGCGTCCGAACTGGATGGCCGAGGCGCCGGGCCGCACGTTCGTGGCGGTGGACGACGACGGCACGGTCCTCGGATCCGCGAAGGCCGGCCCGAACCGGCCCGGCCGCGGCGCGCACGTGGCCACGGGGTCGTTCCTCGTGGATCCCGCGCACTCCGGCCGCGGCGTCGGCCGGGCCCTCGGGGAGCACGTCATCGCGTGGGCGCGCGACGAGGGCTACCGGGCGATCCAGTTCAACGCCGTCGTGGAGACCAACCGCGCGGCCGTGCACCTGTGGGAGTCGCTCGGATTCCGGATCGTCGGCACGGTCCCCGAGGCGTTCGACGATGCCGAGGAGGGGCTGGTGGGCCTCCACGTGATGCACCTGCCGCTGCGCTGAGGCGCAGCCGCCATCCGCGGACACGGAGGTCGGAGCGCATCCATCCATGTGCACATGTCAGAACATGCGCTACGTTGGAGGGACCGCAGCATCCGCCCCTCGCCCTCCACCGCCGGAGAGAAAGCAGCGCCGACATGAGCCCTGCACCGACCACGGTCCACGACCTCATCGCCCTCGGCCGCGTGGGCGTCGACCTCTACCCGCTGCAGGACGGCGTGGGCCTCGAGGACGTGGAGACCTTCGGCAAGTACCTCGGCGGGAGCGCCGCCAACGTGGCCGTCGCCGCCGCCCGCCACGGCCGGTCCGCCGCGCTGGTCTCCCGCGTGGGCGACGACCCGTTCGGCCGGTACGTGACGCGCGAGCTCGAGCGCCTCGGCGTCTCCGCCGCGTACGTGACCCCGATCGACGACCTGCCCACGCCCGTCACCTTCTGCGAGATCTTCCCGCCGGACGACTTCCCGCTCTACTTCTACCGCCGCCCGAAGGCGCCGGACCTCTGCATCGAGGCCGACGCGCTCGACCTCGACGCCATCCGCGACGCCCGCGTCCACTGGTCCACCGTCACGGGCCTCAGCGAGGACCCGAGCCGCACCGCGCACCACGCCGCATGGGCCGCCCGCGGTCGCCGCCCGCTCACGGTGCTCGACCTCGACTACCGGCCGATGTTCTGGTCGTCGCCCGCGGACGCGACCCGCGAGGTCGGCCGCGCGCTCGAGCACGTGACCGTCGCCGTCGGCAACCGGGAGGAGTGCGAGATCGCGGTGGGCGAGACGGACCCGCTGCGGGCCGCCGACGCCCTGCTCGACCGCGGCGTCGAGCTCGCCATCGTGAAGCAGGGCCCCAAGGGCGTCCTAGCCCGCACCCGCGAGGAGACCGTGGAGGTGCCGCCGTACCCGGTCGAGGTCGTCAACGGGCTCGGCGCGGGCGACGGCTTCGGCGGCGCGCTCGTGCACGGGCTGCTCGCCGGCTGGGACCTCGAGCGGATCCTGCGCTTCGCCAACGTCGCGGGCGCCCTCGTCGCGTCCCGCCGCGAGTGCTCCACCGCCATGCCCACCACCGCCGAGGTCGACGCGGTGCTCGCGGGGACCCGATGACCGCCGTCGACGCGACGCGCGCCGCCGCCGTCGCCGCGCCCGCCGAGGCCCTCCGCGCGGGCGACCTGCCGGCCGCGTTCCAGGCCCTGCGGGACGTGCGCGCCACGGATCCGGGCGCCGTCGCCCGCGCGCTCGCCGGCCGTGCGCGCCGTCCCCTCCTCCGTGACGACGGGCGCCTCCTCATCGTCGCGGCCGACCACCCGGCCCGCGGCGCGCTCGGCGTCGGCGACGACCCGATGGCCCTCGCCGACCGCTACGAGCTCCTCGCGGGGCTCGCCACCGCCCTCACGCGCGACGGCGTCGACGGCGTGCTCGGCACGCCCGACATCGTCGACGACCTCGCGCTCCTCGGGCTCCTCGACGACAAGGTGGTCGTCGGGTCCATGAACCGCGGCGGCCTCCGCGGCGCCGTCTTCGAGATGGACGACCGCTTCACCGCGTACGACGTGGACGGCATCGTCCGCGACGGCCTCGACTTCGCGAAGACGCTCGTGCGCGTGAACCTCGGCGACGCCGGCACCGCGCCCACCCTGGAGGCGAACGCCCGCGCGGTCGACGCCGCGGTCCGCGCCGGCCTGCCGATCATGCTCGAGCCGTTCCTCAGCGCCTGGCACGAGGGACGGATCGTCAACGACCTGTCGGCCGACGCCGTCATCACGTCCATCGCGATCGCGTCCGGCCTCGGCTCCTCCTCCGCCCGCACGTGGATGAAGCTCCCCGTCGTCGACGACATGGCCCGCGTCATGGCCGCCACCACGCTGCCCACGCTGCTGCTCGGCGGCGACCCGCAGGGCAGCGGCGAGGACACCTGGTCGGCCTGGGAGGCCGCGCTCGACCTGCCCGGCGTCCGCGGGCTCGTGGTCGGCCGCACGCTCATCCACCCCGCCGACGGCGACGTCGCGCGCGCCGTCGACCAGGCCGTCGCGCTCGTGCACGGCCGCTCGCGTCCGCGCTCCTGAGACACCCGCACCGCACCCGCACGGCTCCCGAACCGCTCCCGCTCCGCCACCTGAGAACGCCAGAGGATACGATGACCGACACCGCCCCGCTCCCCGTCGTCCCGCACTGGATCGACGGCGCGCGCTCGCCCTCGACCTCCGGCCGCACCGCGCCCGTCTACGACCCGCGCGCGGCGTGGTGACGAAGGAGGTCGCGCTCGCCGACGGCGACGAGATCCAGCGCGCCATCGCGTCCGCGCACGCCGCCTTCCCGGCCTGGCGCGACCTGTCGCTCGCGAAGCGGCAGGCGATCCTGTTCCGCTTCCGGGAGCTGCTGGAGGCCGAGAAGGGCGAGCTGGCGGAGATCATCACGTCGGAGCACGGCAAGGTCGTGAGCGACGCGCTGGGCGAGATCACGCGCGGGCAGGAGGTCGTGGAGTTCGCGACCGGCCTCGCGCACCATCTCAAGGGCGAGTACTCGGAGCAGGTCTCCACGGGCGTCGACGTGTACTCCACGAAGCAGCCGCTCGGCGTGGTCGGCGTGATCTCGCCGTTCAACTTCCCGGCGATGGTGCCGATGTGGTTCTTCCCCATCGCGATCGCGGCGGGCAACACCGTGGTGCTGAAGCCGAGCGAGAAGGACCCGAGCGCGGCCATCTGGATCGCGGAGCTGTGGAAGCGCGCGGGCCTGCCCGACGGTGTGTTCACGGTGCTGAACGGCGACAAGGAGGCGGTGGACGGGCTGCTCACGCACCCCGACGTGCGGGCGATCTCGTTCGTGGGGTCCACGCCCATCGCGCAGTACGTGTACGAGACGGGCACCCGGCACGGCAAGCGCGTGCAGGCGCTGGGCGGTGCGAAGAACCACATGCTCGTGCTGCCGGACGCGGACCTCGACCTGGTGGCGGACTCCGCCGTCAACGCGGGCTTCGGCTCGGCGGGGGAGCGCTGCATGGCGATCTCCGTGGTCGTCGCGGTCGAGCCCGTCGCCGACGCGCTCATCGAGCGCATCTCCTCCCGCATGGCGGGGCTCCGCGTGGGCGACGGCCGCCGCGGCTGCGACATGGGCCCGCTCGTGACCGAGGCGCACCGCGACAAGGTGGCCTCCTACATCGCCGTGGCCGAGGAGGACGGTGCCCGCATCGTCGTCGACGGCCGCGGCATCGAGGTCGACGGCGAGGCCGACGGCTTCTGGCTCGGGCCGACCCTCATCGACGCGCTGCCGACGAGCTCGCGGGCGTACACGGAGGAGATCTTCGGGCCCGTGCTCGGCGTCGTCCGGGTGCGGAGCTACGAGGAGGGTGTCGCCCTCGTCAACGCCGGCGCGTTCGGCAACGGCACGGCGATCTTCACCAACGACGGCGGCGCCGCGCGCCGCTTCCAGAACGAGGTGCAGGTCGGCATGATCGGCATCAACGTGCCCATCCCCGTGCCCGTCGCCACCTTCTCGTTCGGCGGCTGGCGGTCGAGCCTGTTCGGCGACACCAAGGCACACGGCGCCGAGGGGGTGCGGTTCTTCACCCAGCAGAAGGCGATCACCAGCCGCTGGCTCGACCCGTCCCACGGCGGCGTCGACCTCGGCTTCCCGCAGAACTGACCCGCACCACCTGACGGCCGCACAGCCGGCACCGACGACGACGACGGACACGGAGACGAGCATGACGACAGACGAAGCGTGGCTGCACCCGCGCGGCAGCATCGGCCGGGACGGCTGGGAGAGCGTGGTCGACGGATCGCTCCCCGGCTGGGAGCACACGGGCCTCCGCGTCGCGGTGCTGGGCGACGGCGACGAGCTCGAGCTGCCCGCCTCCGGCCTCGAGCGCATGGTCGTGCCTCTCGCGGGGTCCTTCGCCGTGCGGCACCGCGAGGGCGACGGCGAGGAGCGGGTCGCCGACCTCGAGGGCCGCGCGTCGGTCTTCGCCGGGCCCACCGACGTGCTCTACCTGTCGTGCGCGTCGAGCGCGGTGCTCACCGGATCCGGCCGCGTGGCCGTCGCCGAGTCGCCCGCCACCCGGCACGTGCCGAGCCGCCGGATCGCGCGTGAGGACGTGTCCGTGGAGCTCCGCGGCGCCGGACGATCGAGCCGCCAGGTGCACAACTTCGGCACGCCGGGCACGCCCGGGTCCCTCGACGCGGAGCGGCTCATCGTCTGCGAGGTCCTGACGCCCGCCGAGAACTGGTCGAGCTACCCCGCGCACAAGCACGACGAGGAGCGGCCCGGCGTCGAGTCGCGGCTGGAGGAGATCTACTACTTCGAGTCCGCGGCGGGCCGGGGCCTGGACGCGCCCGCGGAGGCGGATCCGTTCGGCCTGTTCCACACGTCCTCCTCGCCCGCGGGCGAGATCGCGATCGACGCGGTGGTGCGGACGGGCGACGTCGCGCTCGTGCCGTTCGGCTACCACGGACCCGCGGTCGCGGCGCCCGGCTACGACCTCTACTACCTCAACGTCATGGCGGGCCCGGGCGCCGACCGCGCCTGGCTCATCACCGACCACCCGGCGCACGGCTGGATCCGCGGCACGTGGGAGGGGCAGCGCATCGACCCGCGCCTGCCGTTCGCCGCCGACCCCGGGTCCACCGCGCTCGAGGCCGCCGCGCCCGCATCCGACACCGACCAGGAAGCACCCACCCGATGACCGAGCCCACCACCCGCATGACCGTCAGCCAGGCGCTCGTCGCGTTCCTCGCGGCGCAGTGGACGGTCGACGGCGACCACCGTGAGCGCACCATCCCCGGCGTCTTCGGGATCTTCGGCCACGGCAACGTCGCCGGCATCGGGCAGGCGCTCATGCAGGCGAACGCCCAGGACCCGGACCTCATGCCGTACCACCAGGCCCGCAACGAGCAGGCGATGGTGCACCAGTCCGTCGGCTTCGCGCGCATGCACCGCCGCCTCGCGACCTACGCGAGCGCCGCGTCCGTGGGCCCCGGCGCCGCCAACATGCTCACCGGAGCCGCCCTCGCGACCGCCAACCGGCTGCCCGCGCTCCTCCTGCCGAGCGACACCTTCGCGACGCGCGTGGCGGATCCGGTGCTGCAGCAGCTCGAGCTGCCCCACGACATCGGCATCACCGTGAACGACGCGTTCCGCCCACTGTCGCGCTTCTTCGACCGCGTCCAGCGGCCCGAGCAGCTGTACTCGATCGCGCTGGCCGCCATGCGCGTGCTCACCGACCCCGCCGAGACGGGCGCCGTCACCATCGCGCTCCCGGAGGACGTGCAGGCGGAGGCCCTCGACGTGCCGCACGCCTTCCTCGCGCCCCGCGAGTGGCACCTGCGCCGCCCGGTACCGGAGCGCGGGCCGCTCGCCCGCGCCGTGCAGGCCGTGCGCGACGCCCGCACGCCGCTCATCGTCGCGGGCGGCGGCGTGATCTACAGCGCGGCCGAGGACGCCCTCCTCCGCTTCGCCGAGCAGACGGGCATCCCCGTCGCCACGACGCAGGCCGGCGGCGGCGCCCTCGTCTGGGACCACCCGCAGTACCTGGGCGGCATCGGCGCCACCGGATCCACGGCCGCGAACCGCCTCGCCGCCGACGCGGACGTCGTCATCGGCATCGGCACGCGCTACTCCGACTTCACCACCGCGAGCCGCACGGCGTTCCAGCGCCCGGACGTGACCTTCGTGAACGTCAACGTGGCGCCCTTCGACGCCTACAAGCACGGCACGCAGCTGCCCGTCGTGGCCGACGCGCGCGAGACGCTGGAGGCGCTCATCCCGGCGCTCGCCGGCACGCGCGTGGACGCCGCGTACGCCGACCGCATCGCCCGCGAGAAGCGCGAGTGGGACGCCGCCGTCGACCGCGCGCTCGCGCCCACCGGCGGCGCGCTCCCCGGCCAGCCGGAGATCATCGGCGCCGTGCAGGCCGCGAGCGACCCGCGCGACGTCGTCGTGCAGGCCGCCGGCTCCCTCCCGGGCGACCTCCACAAGCTCTGGCGGGTGCGGGACGCGCTCGGCTACCACGTGGAGTACGCGTTCTCGTGCATGGGCTACGAGATCCCGGGCGGGCTCGGCGTCAAGCGCGGCGCGGAGGCGCTCGGCGACGACCGCGACGTGATCGTCATGGTCGGCGACGGCTCGTACCTCATGCTGCACACGGAGCTCGTGACCGCGGTGGCCGAGGGGCTGAAGATCATCGTCGTCGTGATCCAGAACCACGGGTACGCGTCCATCGGCCATCTCTCCGAGACGGTCGGCACGGAGCGCTTCGGGACTCGGTACCGGTCGCTCGACCCGGCGACGCGGAACTTCGAGGGCCGCGAGCCGCTCCCCGTCGACCTCGCGGCCAACGCCCGCAGCTACGGCGTCGACGTGATCGAGGTCGCCCCCGGCCCCGACGCGACGCGCGACCTCGGCGACGCGGTGCGGCGCGCGAAGGCGTCGGACAGCACCACGGTGATCCACGTGGAGAGCGACCCGCTCGTCTACGGCCCCGACGGCGAGGGCTGGTGGGACGTGCCGGTGCCGGGCGTCGCGGAGACCGCGTCGACGCGGGCCGCGCACGCGGAGTACGTGGAGAGGCGGAAGGCGCAGCGGCCGCTGCTCGGCTGAGGCCGGAACGGGCGCGGTCCCGGGCCCTGGTCGTCAGGATGCTATTTCCTATAGGATCTTGATCCCGGGCATCCGGGACCGACGACCGCGATGGAGCAGCATGCCGGACACCCCCGCGACCCCCGCACCCGGAGCGACCCCCGCACCCGGGGCCGCCGCCCCGGGGAGCTCACCCGCCCCCGCGTTCACCGCCGAGGACTGGCCCATCGCCACGTGCCTGCACGCGTTCGCGACCGTCGGCCGCGACGGCACCGCCCTCCACGACGCGGACACCGCCGTGTGGGACCGCATGTTCGCCGACATCGCGCGGGAGGGCTTCACCCTCGCCGAGCTGGCGGACAGCCACATCCGTCCCGCCGACCTCGAGCCCGGCCGCCGAGACGAGCTCGTCGCCGTCGCCCGCGCGCACGGCGTGGGCATCCCGTCGGTGCACCTGCAGCGGCAGAGCGTGATCATGCCGGGCCACGAGGAGCGGAACCTCGCCTACGCGCACCGCACCATCGACGCGATCGCCGAGATGGGCATGGAGGTCTTCTCCACGGGCCTCCACCAGCCGTTCAGCGACGCGCAGCGGAAGGCGCTGTGGTTCTGGACCGCGGAGGGCCCGAAGGACCCCGACGACCCCGAGGTGTGGGACGCCGCCGTCACCCGCCTCCGCGAGCTCGGCCGGCACGCCGCCGACCTCGGCCTCCGCATGGCGCTCGAGATGTACGAGGACACCTACCTCGGCACCGCCGACAGCGCCGTGCGCCTCGTGCAGGAGATCGGCCTCGACAACGTCGGCCTCAACCCGGACGTGGCGAACCTCATCCGCCTGCACCGCCCGGTCGAGAGCTGGCGGGAGCTGTACGCGAAGACGCTGCCGTACGCGAACTACTGGCACGTGAAGAACTACATGCGCGACGAGGCGGCCGACGGCAGCTGGGCCACCAGCGTGCCCACCACCATGAGGTCCGGCCTCATCGACTACCGGCAGGTGATCCGCGACGCGGTCGAGCTCGGCTTCGACGGGATCATCCTCACCGAGCAGTACGGCGGCGACAGCCTCGGCGTCTGCGCGGAGAACCGGGACTACATCCGCACCCTGCTCCCGCAGGGCGCACGAGGACAGGAGGGGTCGTCATGACCGCACAGGACAGCACGGGCAGCGTCGCCCGGGAGATTGCCATCGTCGGATCCGGCTACATGGGCGGCGGCATCGCGCAGGTGCTCGCGCTCGCGGGCGCGCGCGTGCGCATCGCCGACATCTCGGAGGAGATCGCGGTCGCGAACCACGCCCGCCTGCTGGAGGAGGCCGCCCGCTTCGTCGCGGACGGGCTGTTCCCGCCCGACGCCGTGGAGCGCATCGCCGCGGCCGTCACACCCGCCGCGTCCATCGAGGAGGCCGTGGCCGGCGCCGACTTCATCGAGGAGGCGGTGCCCGAGAAGCTCGAGATCAAGCACGCGACGCTCCGGCGCATCTCGGCCGCGGCGCGCCCCGACGCCGTCATCGGGTCGAACACCTCCACCATCCTCATCGGCTCGCTCGCGGAGGCCGTGACCAACCCGGAGCGGTTCCTCGGCGTGCACTTCTCGAACCCGGCGCCCTTCATCCCGGGCGTGGAGCTCATCCCGCACGCGGGCACCGACGAGTCCGCCGTCCGCATGGCGGAGGCGATCGTCGCGGCGACCGGCAAGGAGACCGCGCGCGTGACCGACAGCACCGGCTTCGTGCTCAACCGGCTGCAGTACGCGCTCTTCCACGAGGCGACGCAGATCGTGGAGGAGGGCATCGCGACACCCGAGGACATCGACACGATCGTCCGCACGACCTTCGGCTTCCGCCTGCCGGTGTTCGGGCCGTTCGCGATCGCGGACATGGCCGGCCTCGACGTGTACGCGTTCTGCTACGCGTCGCTGCAGACCCGCTGGCCGGAGCGGTTCGCGACCCCCGCGTCGCTGCAGGCGCACGTGGACGCGGGCGAGTACGGCACGAAGACCGGATCCGGGTACCTCGACGTGCCGAGCGAGCGCACCGCGGCACTCGTGGCGTACCGCAACAAGGCGTACGTGGCCATCAAGCAGCTCATGGACGACCTCGGCCCGGCGCCCGTCGGCTGACGTCCCGCGGCAGTCGCTCAGCAGCAGTCGCAGGCCGCGACCTCGCGTTCGCCGGTGAGGGCGGACACGGGTGTGGTGCAGGCCTCGCCGCGCCATGCCTCGAGGCCCTCGCGGATGGCGAAGACGACGATCACGAGGCCGGCGACGGGGTCGGCCCAGGTCCACCCGAGGGTGAGGTTGAGGACGAGCCCGAGGAGCACGGCCGCGGACAGGTAGCTGCAGATGAGGGTCTGGTTCGAGTCCGCGACCGCGGACGCGGAGCCGAGCTCGGTGCCGGTGCGGCGCTCCAGGAGGCTGAGGAACGGCATGACGGCGAGGCTGACCGCGGCGAGCACGATGCCGACGGGGGAGTGCTCCGGTTCGCGGAGGCCGGTGAGGGCGAGCACGGCGTCGACGCTCACGAACGCGGCGAGGCCGAAGAAGGAGACCGCGATGACGCGGAGGGCGACGCGTTCGCGCTCCTCCGGGTCGGGGGCGGCGAACTGCCATGCCACCGCGGCGGCCGACAGCACCTCCACGATCGAGTCGAGGCCGAAGCCGACGAGCGCCGTGGAGGACGCGATGGTGCCGGCGGAGATGGCGACGACCGCCTCGACGACGTTGTAGGCGATGGTCGCCGCGACGATCCACCGGATGCGGCGCCGCAGGAGCGCGCGCCGGGCGGGGGCCGGTCCCGCGGGGGCGAGGAGGGCGCTCACGCGCCGGGCTCGCAGCAGAGCGGCACGTCGCAGTCGGCGTCGGCGCAGGGGGCGCCGTCGTCCACCGCGAGCACCACGTCCACGAGGGCGGCGAGGGCCCGGGCCAGGTGCGCGTCGGTGATCTCGTAGCGGGTCGACCGGCCCTCGGGCACCGCGACGACGATCCCGCAGCCGCGGAGGCAGGTGAGGTGGTTCGAGACGTTCGAGCGGGTGAGCCCGAGCTCGCGGGCCAGCAGGCTGGGGTACCCGGGCCCCTGGAGCAGGGACAGCAGGATGCGGGAGCGCGTCGGATCGGCCATGGCGCGGCCGAGCCGGTTCATCACGTCGACGCGGGAGGCGATGGTCAGCATCCGCTGACCATACAGCGGATGCTGACGCGTCGCCAGCGCGGGTCCGTCCGAGCCGTCGGCTAGGCGCGGTCCGCGTCCGCCGCGTCCGCCGCGTCGCGCCGGGAGCGCTCGCGCACCCGCTCGATGTGCGCGCGCATCGCGACGGCGGCGGCCTCCGGGCCCTCGGCGACCGCGTCGATGATCGCCCGGTGCTCGTGCACCGCGTCGTCGGCGTCGTGCACGCCGGTGCGCATCGTCTGCCGCATGCGGTGCACGCGGGTGGAGATGGACTCCGACATGTCGAGGAGGAACGGGTTGCCGGTCGCCTCGAAGATGCGGTGGTGGAAGTCCCAGTCGACGACGAAGTACTCGCGGACGAGGCCCACGGGCATGTCGCCGTCGCCCGCTGCTGCGCGCACCCGGCGGGTGGTCTCCTCGTGGGCGGCGAGGGCCGCCTCGAGCGCGGGGACGAGGCGGGCCGGATCCTGGGCGGCCAGCGCCGCCGCCCCGCCCTCGAGCACGAGGCGCGCGTCGAACAGCGCCTCCAGCTGGTCCCCGGCGATGGGCGGCGCGACCCGGTAGCCCTTGTGCGCCTCGCGGGCGACGAGCCCCGTGCGCTCGAGCTGCACGAGCGCCTCGCGGACGGGCGTGGGGGAGACGTGCAGGTCCCGGGCGATCTGGTCGATCGCGAGACGGGAGCCGGGCTCGAGCGCCGATCCCATCAGCATGTCGAGCACGAGGTCGTAGACGCGGTCGCGCAGGCCCTGGCGCGCGGTCATCGAGGTCGCGTCGAGGGGGAGGCCGGTGGTCACCAGGACAGTCTGCCGTCACCCGGCCGGATCCGCCGCCGGGCCTGCCCGGCGCGCGAGTGCACCTCGTCGAGGACGGCCGCGAGGGCGCGGGGGTCGTGCGCCGACCGGCCGAGGAACAGCCCGTCGACGTCGTCGCCGATGCGGGTGAGGAGCCCGGGCCCGGCGCTCCCGCCGTAGATGACCGACGATCCCGGGTGCGCGGGCA
The DNA here is from genome assembly GCA_002150995.1 of Clavibacter michiganensis. Lineage (GTDB taxonomy): Bacteria > Actinomycetota > Actinomycetes > Actinomycetales > Microbacteriaceae > Clavibacter > Clavibacter michiganensis_K. The sequence goes on from MDHJ01000001.1 coordinate 756,510, forward strand.
GCGCGCGGACGTGCGCGCGGAGCCCGCGGCACACCGCGCGGATGTGGGCGTCGGAGGCGGGCTCGGCGGCGCCGATCGCCCAGTGCGGCTCGTAGGCGACGACGATCCGGCCGCCGTGCCCCGCATCGCGCGCGAGCGACAGCGCGTCGTCGAGCTGCCGCGCGCACTCCCGCGCGGCGTCGCCGGCATCCTGCCGCGCCTCCTCGCCGATGCAGAGGACCGGGACCAGGGCGTTGCGGAGAGCCGCGTCGACCTTCCGCCGGACGACCTCGTCGGTCTCCCCGAAGAGGCGCCGCCGCTCGGCGTGGCCGACCTCCACGAAGGCGCCGCCGACCTCCCGGATCTGCCCGCCCGACACCTCGCCCGTGAACGCGCCCGCGTCCTCCGCGGCGAGGTCCTGCGCGCCCACGGCGGCGACGCCCCGGAGGATCCGCCCCGCCTCCGGCACCGCCAGGTACGACGGCAGCACGACGAGCTCCGCCTCCCCGCCCGTGACCGCCGGATGCGCGCGCGCCAGCCCGGCGACGGCCGCGCACCACTCGAGGGTGGCGGCGTGGCCGAGGTACATCTTGAGGCTCACGCCGACCACGGCCGGGGTCCGGGGCGCGCCCACGGGGCTATCCGGCCTCGTACGCGCGGATCTCGTCGACCTTGTCGGCCGACGCGCTCGTCGTGTCGAACTCGTACGTCAGCCACTCGCGGACGTTCCGCCGCGCGAGCTCCAGCCCGACGACCCGCTGGCCCATGCAGAGCACCTGCGCGTCGTTGGAGAGCACGCTGCGCTCCACCGAGAAGCCGTCGTGCGCGGTGACGGCGCGGATCCCGGCCACCTTGTTCGCGGCGATGGCCATGCCGAGGCCCGTGCCGCAGATCAGGAGCGCGCGGTCGGCCTCGCCGCGCGCGACCATCTCGGCCGCCGTGGTCGCCACGGTGGGGTAGTTGGTGTGGCCGTCGGCGTCGACGCCCACGTCGACCACCGAGGCGACGAGCCCGCTCGCCTCGAGGTCCGCCTTGAGGGCCTCCTTGTGGTCGTAGCCCGCGTCGTCCGCGCCGACGACGATGCGCCAGGTCCTGGTCATGCTGTCCTCCTCCTGCTGGTGTCCCTCACCGGTCGGCGAGGGTGCGGCCGACGGCCGCGGTGATGAGCGCGAGCGAGACGGCCCCCGGGTCCGTGGTGCCCACCGAGCGCTCGCCGTGCGACCGGGCGCGTCCCATGCCGGCCCGGAGCGCGGCGGTCGCGTCGGCGGCCTCCTGGGCGGCGGCGCTCGCGTCGGCCCACGCGTCGGCTAGCGGGGCGCCGGATCCGACGCGCTCCGCGAGCACGTCGGCGAACGGGACGAGCGCGTCGACCATGGTCTTGTCGCCGAGCGCCGCCTTGCCGTGGCCCATGACGGCGTCGCGCGCGGCGCTGACGCCGGCCGCCACGGCCGGGGCGGTGACGGGATCCGCGTCCGCGTCGTCGAGGGCGTCGCCGACCGCCTGCAAGATGAGCCCCCACAGCGCGCCGGACGTGCCGCCGCCCTTGTCGGACCAGGCGTCGCCCGCCAGGCCGAGGACGGTGCGGGCACCGGCGCCCGCCGCGACGGCCGACGCCGCGCGCTCGGCGGCGGCGCGGGATCCGCGCAGCATGCCGATGCCGTGGTCGCCGTCGCCCGCGACCGCGTCGAGGCGGCCGAGCTCGTCGGCGTGCTCCTCGACCACGTGGTGCGCGGCGTCGAGCGCCGCGGCGATCCGGGCGGCGGCCGCACGGGACGCGTCCGTCGCGTCGGGGATGGCGGCGTCGACCTCGTCGTCCTCGCGCGCGTCGACGGGCTGGAGCGCCGATCCGTCGAACGCGCCGCTGCGGAAGGCCGGGGTGTCGGCGGGCGCGGTCCACAGCCGCTCGAGCTCCTCGTCGAGCCAGAACAGCGTGAGCGAGGCGCCCGCCATGTCGAAGCTGGTGCAGAACTCGCCGACCTGCGGGTCGACGAGGGTGATGCCCGCCTCCTCCAGCAGGTCCGCGACCCGCGTGAAGACCACGTACAGCTCCTCGTTCTTCACCGAGCCGAGGCCGTTGAGGACGGGGACCACCCGCGCGCCCCGCACCTCGACCCCGTCGGGGACCTCCGCCTCGGCGAGCAGGTGCCGCACGAAGAGCTCGGCCAGGCCGTCGGCGGAGGGGATGTCGGTCTCGTCGATGCCGGGCTCGCCGTGGATCCCGAGCCCGATCGCCATGCGCCCCTCCGGCACGGAGAACAGCGGCTCGTCCGCCCCGGGCAGGGTGCAGCCCGTGAAGGCGACGCCCATGGACCGGGTGCGCGCGTTGGCGTGCCGGGCGATCCGCTCGGCGCCGTCGAGGTCGTAGCCCGCGGCGGAGGCCGCGCCGGCCGCCTTGAAGACGGTGAGGTCGCCCGCGATGCCGCGGCGCCGCTCCTGCTCATCAGGCCCGGCGCTGAAGATGTCATCGGTCACGACGACGGTGCGGCAGTCGATCCCGTCGCGCCGCACCCGCTCCTGCGCGTCGTCGAAGTGCAGCACGTCGCCCGCGTAGTTGCCGTAGAGGAGGAGCGCGCCGCGGCCCTGGTCGCTGGAGCGGATCACCGACTCCACCTGGTGCGCGGAGGGCGACGCGAAGAGGTTGCCCATGGCGGCGCCGTGCGCGAGCCCGGGGCCGACCAGCCCGCCGAACGCGGGGTAGTGGCCCGAGCCGCCGCCGATGACGACCGCCACCTCGGGCTCGGCCGAGCGGGTGGAGCGGCAGACGCCGCCGTGCACCCGCCGGACCCACCGGCCGTTGGCGCGCACGAAGCCCGCTGTCATGTCGTCGGCGAAGTCCGCGGGGTCGTTCCAGAGCCGGGTCATCCGTCAAGTCCTCCTCGTCGAGCACGCGATCGTGATGAGGAGATCCTATAGGATATTGGATCCATCCCGCAGGGTCCGGGCGAGACGGGTGGGGCCGATCAGCCGATCAGCCGGTGCGTCCCTCCGCCCGGAGGACCTCCGCCGCCACGTCGCGCAGGCGCCGGGACGTCGACCGCGCCTGCCGGCGCAGCACGGTGAAGGCCTCGTCGACCGTGATGCCCATGCGCTGCGCGATCGCGCCCTTCGCCTGCTCGATCACGACGCGGCTGTCGAGCGCCAGCTGCAGCTGGTCGCCGAGGGCGTTGCTGCGGTCGAGCGCGTGCTGCTGCAGCACGCTCAGGGTGGCGAGGTCCGCCAGCGTCTGCACGAGCGCCGCGTCCCGGTCGCTGAGCGGCCCGGGCTCGGGGGAGAAGAGGCAGAGCGACCCGAGGGTCCGCCCGCGCAGGCGCATGGGCGTGGCGTGCGCCGCCCGGAAGCCGCCCTCGGCGGCGAGCCGGGAGAAGCGCGGCCAGGCGTCGGCGCGGTCCGCGATCTCGGGGACCTCGATGGGCTCGCCGCCGCGCACGCAGTCGAGCGCCGGGCCCTCGAGGGCGCCGAGCTGCGCCTCCTCCACGTCCGTCGCGCGTTCGCTCGTGGACGCGACGACGTGGAGGTCGCCGCCCGCGTCGACGAGCACGATCCCGCCCTCGGTCGCGGACGTGTGCCGCGTGCTCGCGCGCACGAGGTCCGCGAGGACGTCGAGCACGTCGGAGTCGGCGAGGGAGTCGGCCAGGGCGCTGAAGGCGTCGTCGTCGGGTTCGCTCATGACTCCACGTTAGGCCGGTGCGGTCGGGTGGGGGAGGGGGCGCCGGTTCCGGCGCCGGGTGCTACGCGGGGTCGTGCGTCCCGTCGTCGAACGCCGCCAGGGACGCGTGGGGGTCGGTCGGCTCGGGTTCGCGGCGGACGTCCTCCGCGAGGACGCGCGCCTCGTCGAGGATCCGGACGGCCACCGGCGCGGGGACCGTCCAGGTGAGGGTGGCGGTCACGGTCGCGACGTCGTCCTCCGTGATCCCCGTCCCCGTGAAGTCCACGCGCACGTCGCGCGTCTCGGAGCGCACGCCGGCGCCCGCGTCGAGCGCGGCGACGATGCGCTCGTCGTCGTAGGGGATGTTGCTGATGGCCATGAGGCCCTTCCGGATGGTGGAGCGCGACGACGGGCGGAGGCCCGTCGGTGGTCAACCGGCCGCGGGGGGCTGAGCCGGGGAGGCGGGCGAGGCGGGCTCCCGCACGAGGTGCAGGCCGGCCGACGTGTTCGCGGCGAGCATCATCGCCTCGACCCAGGCCATGTTGATCGCCGGGGCGCGACCGCCGAGGTAGACGAACTCCAGGGGGATCTCGGGGGCGATCCAGATGGTGCGCCGCCCGTCGCCCTCGGAGGGGGGGTTCTTCCAGGAGAACGAGAAGCTCTCCTTGCGGCGGAGCTTGTTGATGATGACGATCTGCAGGTGCGCGAGCGCGCGGTCCTCCATCTCGGTGCGGCTGCGGGAGTCGTAGATGAGGTGGCCCATGTCCGGCTCTCTCCCTTCATCCAGACGCGGGAGGCTCCCGCGTCGTCGCGCTGTCCGCGTTCGATGCGAGGGGACGGGGCTGCTCGGACGCATCGACGCGATGAGGACGCTGGGGCGTGGCTCGAGGGCGTGGATCGAGACTAGCCACGGCTCGTCCGGGGCCGCGAATCGGGCGCGGACCCTTGACATCCGGTCCGCCGCTCCGGTCGCGCGGTCGCGGCCGCGTCGCGGCCGCGAGAGGGAGCCCGGGACGACGCGGGGGGCGGGCGTCGTCCCGGGCTCGTCCCACGGCGTCATTCGGGTACGCCGTGGGCGGGACGACGCGGCGGGCGCCCTCGACGAGGGCGACGGCCGGGTCCTCCGTCCGGGTCCGTGCGGGTACACGATCCTGCCGCTGAAGGTAGCGACCCTCACGGGTCCCTGCTCGTTCCCGCCCGACCCTTGACTCCGCGACACCGGATCCATTAGAGCATCACTCGAACCGGAAGTGGTCCTCGTCCGCGACGCTCCCAGGGTGGGTCTCGCCGGCGGACACGGCCTCGGGCCTCTCCCAGCGGTCGATCCGCGACCGCATGAGCGCCACGGCCTCGGCGTTGTCGGGCGCGGGCAGCCGCGTCGTCGCGGTATCCGCCATGAGCGGCGCCCCGGCGGTGAGGAGGAACGTCGCGTCCACCTCGTCCCCGTCGGAGCTCAGGGCGCGGAGGGTGATGCCGTCCCCGCGCCCGTGGCTGGCCAGCACGGCCGCGTACTCGATGAGGGTGTCGGCGGCCTCGTCACCCAGGAGGAGCGACTTCTCGGCGTAGGTGATGTGCTTCATGGCGCTGAGGCTAGGCGCGCGGATCCGGATCGCCACCGCCCTTGACTCGACGGGTGGGCGAGGGGAAGGGCCGCCTACCGGTCGACCAGGGTGATCTCGAACGAGTAGAGGTCGGGCCGGTAGCAGTGCTGGCCGTGTTCCACCGCCCGGCCGGAGCTGTCGAACGCCGTGCGCGACATCGTGAGCACGGCGCCACCGCGCGGCAGGTCGAGGAGCCGCGCCTCGGACGCGGTCGCCGCGCGCGCGCCGATGCGCTGCTTCGCGACCCGCATGATCACGCCGCGGCCGCGGAGCAGCTGGTACAGGCCGTGCGTCGCGAGCTCCTCGGGGTCGAGGTCGACGAACGGCTCGGGCAGCACGTTGTCGAGGATCGCCAGGGGCACGCCGTCGGCCGTGCGCAGCCGCGTGAGGTGCAGGACGGGGCTGCCGACCTCGACGCCGAGCGCCTCGGCGGTCCGGTCGTCGGCGGTGCCGCGCGCGGAGGAGAGCATCTCCGTGCGCGGCGTCTGGCCCTGCCGCTCGAGGTCCTCGTAGAGGCTCGTGAGCTCGACGTTGCGCGTGACCCGGCCGTGCACGACCTGCGTCCCGATGCCGCGGCGGCGGACGAGCAGGCCCTTGTCGACCAGGTCCTGGATGGCCCGTCGGATCGTCGGCCGCGACAGGCCGAGCCGGTTGCCCAGCGCGATCTCGTTCTCCAGCCGCGCGCCCGCGGGCAGCGTGCCGTCGTGGATCGCCGTCTCCAGCAGGTTGGCCACCTGGTAGTAGAGCGGCACCGGGCCCGAGCGGTCGAGCGCCAGGAACAGGTCGGGGGGCAGGATCTGCTCCGGTTGCGTCACGCGGATCGCTCCCTCGCTGGTCAGGTCAACGTCTCATCCTGGCACGCGCCCGTTCAGGCGTCCGGCGCCGGCCGGCTCCCGTCCGCGCCGGGGTCGCGCGCCAGCTCGTGGGCGAGGGAGTCCAGCTCGGCGCCGCCGGCCATGAGGCTCGTCAGCTCGCCGAGCGTGATCTCGTCCTTCTCGAAGGTGCCGAGGCTCGACCCGCGGTTGAGCAGCAGGAACCGGTCGCCCACCGGGAACGCGTGGTGCGGGTTGTGCGTGATGAAGACCACGCCGAGGCCCTGGTCGCGCGAGCGGGCGATGTACCGCAGCACCACGCCCGACTGCTTCACGCCGAGCGCGGCCGTGGGCTCGTCGAGGATCAGCACGCGGGCGCCGAAGTAGACGGCCCGGGCGATCGCCACGCACTGGCGCTCGCCGCCGGACAGCGTGCCGATGGGCTGGTCGACGTCGCGCAGGTCGATGCCCATCTGGGCGAGCTGGTCGTGCGTGATGGCCTTCATGGCCTGGACGTCGAGCCGGCGGAGCGGCCCCCGCCCCTTGGTGATCTCGGACCCGAGGAAGAAGTTCCGCCAGACGGGCATGAGCGGCACGACCGCGAGGTCCTGGTAGACCGTCGCGATGCCCGCCTGCAGGGCCGCGCGCGGCGAGCCGAGCGTGACGGGCTCGCCGTCGAGCAGCATCGTGCCCTCGCTCGGCGCGTGCACGCCCGCGAGCATCTTGATGAAGGTGGACTTGCCGGCGCCGTTGTCGCCGAGGACGCAGGTGACCTGGCCGGCGTTCACGACCGTCGAGACGCCCGTCAGCGCGTTGACGGCGCCGTAGCTCTTGCCGATGTCGCGGACCTCGAGGATGGTCGAGCCGACCGGGGGCAGTGGAGGAGTGGGGCGCCCGCCCGCCTCCTCGGCGGCACCGGGGGTGGCACCCGCGAGGTGCGCGGATCCGGCGCCGGGGCTGGTGTCGGTGGTCATCGTCCGCCTCCCGCCCGCGTGCGCACCAGGTTGTTGAGGAGCACGGCCGCGAGGAGCATGCCGCCGAGCACCGTGCGCAGCCAGTTCGTGTCCCACTGGGCGAACGTGATGCCCTGGAAGACCATGCCGTAGATGAGGGCGCCGAGTGCCGCGCCGATCGCGGAGCCGAAGCCGCCCGTGAGCAGGCACCCGCCGACCACCGCGCAGATGATGTAGATGAACTCCTGGCCGACGCCCGTGTTCGCCTGCACCGTGGAGGTGCGGAACAGCGAGATCATGCCGACGAGCCACGCCGCGCCCGCCGTGCCCATGAAGAGGCCGACCTTGGTCTTGAAGACCGGGACGCCCACCTGGCGGGCGGACTCCTTCGCGCCGCCGACCGCGAAGATCCAGTTGCCCGCGCGGGTGCGCAGCAGGATCCACGTGGCCACCGCGGCGACGAGGAACCACCACAGCACCGAGACGTAGAAGTTGCCGCCGCCGATCTGGAGCGACGAGCCGAAGATCGGCTGGATGGCGTCGTAGGACGGCACCTTCGTCATGCCCTGGATGGCGACCTGGCCGGTGATGAGCTTCGTGACGGCGAGGTCGACGCCAGCGAGGGCGAAGAACGTGCCGAGGGTCACGATGAAGCTCGGCAGGCCCGTCTTCATCACGAGGAAGCCGTTGAGGGCACCGACCGCGAGGGCCGCCGCGAGCGACACGACCACCGCGACCCAGATGCTGAGGCCGTAGTGGGAGGTGAGGATGCCGACCACGAGGGCCGAGAAGCCCGTCATGACGCCGGCGGAGAGGTCGAACTCGCCGCCGATCATGAGCATCGCGACGGCGACCGCCATGATCCCGAAGGTCGAGGCCGACTCGAGCCACACGCCCGCGCCGGCGAGGGTGAGGAACTGCGGCGTGTAGAGGGAGAAGAAGAGCAGCACGGCGAGGGCGGCCACGAGGGCGCCGATCTCCGGCCGGGCGAGGATCTTGCGGATCGGCCTGTTCTCGAGGCGCGGCCTCGTGGCGATCGTCACGATGTCCGTCGTTGTCAACGCGGGCTCCTAGGGGTGTGGGCGGTGCGCGGGGGATGGGTGCCGGTGCGTCGCGGGTGCGGCGCCGAGCGGTGCGGGGTCCGGTGCGGATGCGTGTCCGCGTGCCGGTGCCGTGGACGGCACCGGAGGCCGGGCCGGGCGCGTCGTGCGCGCCCGGCCCGGCCGCCTAGCGGGTGCCGTTCGCCGCGAACTCGGCGACCTGCGCCGCGTTGTCCTCCGTCACGAACGCCGGGCCGGAGTAGACGGGCTGGCCGCCGCCGATCACGTTGCCGTTGGTGGCGTAGAGCTCGAGCGCGGTGACGCCGAGGAACCCCTGCACGTAGGGCTGCTGGTCGACCGCGAACAGTACCGTGCCGGCCTCGACGGCGCTGACGACGTCCTCCGAGAGGTCGAAGGTGCCGATCTGCGCCGCGCTGCCCGACTCCTCCACGGCGCCGACCGCGTCGATCGCGTACTGGCCGCCCAGGGTCAGCACGCCGTCGATGGAGGGGTCGGCCTGCAGCTTCGACTTGATGGTCGCCTTGACCTCGGCGTCGTTCGTGCCGTCGACCTGGAGGTTGGCCATCTGCCCGGGGAAGGCGCTCGCCGCGGACGAGCAGCGCTCCTCCAGCCCGACGTTGCCGGCCTCCTGGATGACGCACAGCACGTTCTGGAGCCCGGCGTCGCCGAGGCGCTTCCCGACGGCCTCGCCGGCGACGGTCTCGCTCTGGCCGATGTGGGTGAGGGCCCCGAACTCGGCCGAGCGCTCGATGCCGGAGTTGATGGTGACGACGGGGACGCCGGCCGCCACGGCCTTCTCGATGCTGTCCTGCAGGCCGTCCGGGTTGGCCATGGAGACGACGATGCCGTCGACGTCCTGCGCGACCGCGTTGTCGATGAGCTGGGACTGCTTGGCGGGGTCGGGGTCGGCGTTGTACGTGACGGTGGCGCCGTAGTCGCCGCCCGCCGTCTCCGCGCCGGACTTCACGCGGTCCCAGAACGCGTCGCCGGGGCCGGAGTGCGTGACGACGGCGAAGGTCAGGTCCCCGCCGCCTCCGCCGCTGCCGCCGCCGGCGGTGGGCGCGGCCTCCTGGCCGGTGCCCGCGCACGAGGTGAGGAGGAGGCCGGCCGCTATCACGAGGCCGAGGGGGGCGAGGGATCTGCTCTTCATCGAATGCTCCTTGTCGGGCGGACGCCCGCACGCGGGTCCTGACGTCGTCGTCGGGGCGATCCTCGTCCCGCCCGCGTCAATTGTCAATACATACTGACAAGACGACGTCGAGTCGAGACCTCTCGTGTGCGCGAGGGCGGCCGACCCCTCAGTCTGCCGGGTCGCCCCGCCCTCGCGCCGCGTGCGTCGTGGCCCGGTCGCGCGCGGCGCGACCGGGCCTCGGGTCCTGACGGCGGATCAGAGCGAGACGGGCACCGCCACCCGGTCGACGGCGGAGCGCTGGGCCGCGTCCGCCAGCACGAGCGCCGCGCGGCCGTCCTCGAACGTCGGGCTGTCGGACTCCTCGCCGCGGGCGAGGCGGATGAAGGCGCGGAGCTCCGCCACGTACGCGGCGGCGTAGCGCTCGAGGAAGAAGTCCTGGTACGGCGGCTTCCCCTCGACGCTCGTCGCGGTCGAGAGGCTGACGAGGCTCGTGAGCGCGTTCGAGACCTGCAGCGATCCGCGCGACCCGAAGGCCTCGATGCGCTGGTCGTAGCCGACGGCGCTGTGGCGGGAGTTCGTGATGACGACCAGCGCGCCGCTGGAGGAGCGCAGCGTGACGACGGCCGTGTCGAAGTCGCCGTGCTCGCGGGCTCCCGGGTCGAAGGTGGTGGATCCCGTGGCCTGCACCTCGACGATGTCCGGCAGGAAGAAGCGGGCCATGTCGAGGTCGTGGATGGTCATGTCGCGGAAGATGCCGCCGGAGACGGCGACGTAGGCGGCCGGCGGCGCGGCCGGGTCGCGGCTGACGATGGACAGCTGCTCGAGCTCGCCGACCTCGCCGGCGGCCACGCGGGCGCGGGCCTCCGCGAAGGCCGGGTCGAAGCGCCGGTTGAAGCCGAGCGCGACCGGCACGCCCGCCGACCGGACGCGGGGGAGGAGCGCGTCGACGCGCGCGATGTCGAGGTCGATGGGCTTCTCGCAGAGCACCGGGAGGCCGGCGTCGATGGCGGCGGAGATGAGGTCGACGTGGGTCGGGGTGGGCGACGCGATGAGGACGGCGTCGATGCCCCCGGACGACATCATCGCGGCGGCGTCCTCGGTGACCCGTCCGCCGTGGCGGGCGGACAGCGCATGGGCGCCCTCGACGAAGGGGTCGCAGATCCACGCGAGCTCGGCGTCCGGATCCCGGGCGATGTTCGCGGCGTGGACCTGGCCGATGCGGCCGGTGCCGATCAGGCCGAAGCGCAGGGGGGTCGTGGTCATGTCGCCGTCCTCGTGTCTCGTGGGTGGTGCGGGTGGTGCGGGATCGTGCGCGGTCGGGTGCCGGGGCGGGTGACGGGGAGCGGGTGCCGGTCGCCGGCTCAGGCCCAGGCGCGGAGGGCCTCGCGGTTCACGCGCTGGTCCTCGGTGCGCTCGGCGCGGAAGGCGCGGATGTCGGCGTCGGGGGCGTTGAGCACGTCCTGCTCCACCACGATCCAGCCGTCGAAGCCCTGCGCCTCGACCGCGGCCATGACGCTCGCGAGGTCGACGTCGCCGCGGCCGAAGGCCACGAACGCGCCCGACGACCAGACCTCGCGCATGCCGCCGCCCGCGGCGAGCACCCGCCGGAGCTCGGCGCCGTCGACGTCCTTGAGGTGGAGGTGCGTGATGCGCGCGCCCCAGCGCTCGACGGCCACGAGCGGGTCGCCGCCGGCGATGACGAGGTGGCCGGTGTCGAGCGTGAGGCCGACGTCGACGGCGTCGAGGAACCGGTCGATCTCCTCCGGCGACTCGACGAACGTGCCCGCGTGGTGGTGGAAGGTCGGCTCCAGGCCCGCGGCGCGCGTGATGGCGGCGGCCCGGGCGGTGTTGCGGACGAGGCGGGACCACGCGGCGTCGTCGAGCGGGTCGGCCTCGGAGCCTCGGCCGGGGGCGGCGGCGCGCACGGGGGATCCGGCGTCGGCGAGGGTCGGCAGCGGCAGACGGGCGGGCCCCGCCTCGGCGGCCTCCTGGAACACGCGGAGCGACGCGTGCAGCTCGGGGAGGGAGGCCTCGAAGGCGTCGTCGTCGGAGAGGGGGAGCTGGATCCAGCCGCCCGCGAGCTCGAGTCCCGCCCCGGCGAGGCGGTCGCGCAGCTCGCGGCCGCGGCCGAGGTAGCCGACCGGACCGAGGTCGATGCCGGAGTAGCCGGTCTCGGCCAGCGCCTCCACCATGTCGTCGGGCGCGACGACCTCGGCGCCCTCCGGGGTCAGCTCGAACACGCCGAAGCTCACGGGCGCGCCCGCGACGGTCGCCCTCATCGACGGGACCGGCGGGAGCACGGGCGGGTGCGGGGAAGGAGCGGGGAGGAGGGGGACATGCGGCGGTGCACAGCCTCTCGGTCGGCGGATGCGCCGGGCGTCCGGCGGCGGAATGTCCTTACAATAGTACAAGCGCACCGGGCGCTCAACGTCCGACGAGGAGCCGCGGCGGTCCCGGACGGCGGCACCGCAGGAGGGCACCGTGCGGCCAGGGTGCACGGGCTGCCGGCATGTGACGAGCGCGTGACGAGACGGTGCCCGGCCTCCCCCTCCGGCCCCGCGCCGCATAGCCTCGAGGAGGTGCCCCGCCGGGCACCGTCACGCGATGGAGGGGGACACCGGATGACGGCGCACGACGAGGACACCACGAGGCGCGCGGGCCGCGCGCTCCGCCGACCGGCCGCCGTGGGGACGGCGCTGGCCCTCGCCCTGGGTGCGCTGGTCGCGGCGCCCGCGCAGGCCGACACCGTCTCCATCGCGGACGTGCAGGGGACCGGCGGCACGACGCCGTACGCCGGCCGGGTCGTCACCGTGGAGGGCGTCGTCACGGGCGACTACCGCGGCGCGAGCGGCTACGCCGGCGTCGCCATCCAGACCGCCGGCAGCGGGGGCGCGATGGACGCGACGCCCGGCGCCTCCGACGGCCTCTTCGTCTACCTGGGCGCCGCGGACCCGGCCGTCGCGATCGGCGACCTCGTGCGCGTCACGGGCACGGCCTCCGAGCGGCAGGGCCAGACCCAGGTGTTCGCCACCGCGACCGACCTCGTGCAGGCCGGCGTGGGCGTGCCCGCCCCCACCGCGCTGCCCGACACGCTGCGCGGCGCGGACCGCGAGTCGCTCGAGAGCATGCTCGTCACGCCGACGGGCGAGTACCGCGTCGGATCCGCCCACCAGCTCGAGTCCTTCGGCACGCTGTGGCTGAGCGCGGGCGCCGACCTGCCCGTGAAGGCCACCGACGTGGTGCGGCCGGGCCCGGAGGCCGACCGGATCGCCGCCGACAACCGCGCGCGCCGGCTCCTCCTCGACGACGGATTCAACATCCAGCTGACGAACGCCGCCTACCCGGCCGGCGCGACCCAGCCGTACTACACGGCCGAGCAGGTCGTCCGGAACGGCGACGCGCCCGTGTTCCCCGCGACGCCCTACGTGCTCGCCTTCGGCTTCGACGACTGGCGCCTGCAGCCCACGACGCCGCTGACCTCGCTCGACGCGGCCGGCCGCGTGCCGACCTTCACGAGCGCGGCGCCGCGCCCGGCCACCGCGCCGGAGGTCGGCGGCGACGTGCGCATCGCCGGCTTCAACGTCCTCAACTACTTCACTACCCTCGGGGAGCGCGGCGCGCAGACCGCCGAGGCCTTCCGCGCCCAGCGCGCCAAGATCGTCACGGCCATCACCGGGCTCGACGCGCAGGTCGTGACCCTGATGGAGATCGAGAACAGCACGCGCTTCGGCGAGCCGGCCGACACCGCCACGGCCGACCTCGTGCGCGGCCTCAACGACGCGGCGGGTTCCGCGGTGTGGGACTACGTGCGCACCCCTGCGGCGCTCCAGGGCACGCCGACCGACGAGATCCAGAACGCGATCATCTACCGGACCGACGCGGTCACGCCCGTGGGGGCGGCGGCCACGCAGATCGACGAGACGGTGTGGGGCAACGCGCGCGAGCCGATCGCGCAGTCGTTCCGCGGCGGCGACCGTACCTTCACGGTGGTCGCGAACCACCTCAAGTCGAAGTCGGGATCCGGCACCCAGCCCGCCGACGGCCAGGGCTTCTTCAACGCCGACCGGGTCGCGCAGGCCCAGGCCGTCGCGCGCTTCGCGACGGAGCTGCGCACGTCGAGCGGGTCCGACCTGCTCTACCTGCTCGGCGACTTCAACGCCTACTCCGAGGAGGACCCCATCCAGGTCCTCCGCGACGCGGGCTTCGTCGACCTGGTCGCCGCGCGCGCGCCCGGCGAGCGCACGTACTCCTTCGACGGGGAGGTGGGATCGCTCGACCACGTGCTCGCGACCGGCACGGGCGCCCGCCAGGTCACGGGCGTCGGCGTCTGGGACGTCAACGCCCCGGAGTGGGCGGCGCGCCAGTACGACGGCGCCGCCACCGACGGCACGAGCGCGTTCCGCTCGAGCGACCACGACCCGGTGGTGGTCGGCCTCGACACGGTGCGCGACGCGTCGAGCCTCACCGGCTCCGCCGACCGGCTCCTCGCGCGCAGCGGCCAGCCCGTGCGGTACTCGGTGCGGCTCGCGTCCGGCGGCGCGCCCGTCACGGGTCGCGTGCAGATCCTCGACCGGGGCGCGCGATCGCGTCGGTCGACCTGTCCGAGGCCGATGCGGGCCGCGCGACGGTGACGCTGCCGCGGCTGTCGCGGGGATCCACCTGCTCACGGCCTCCTACTCCGGCAGCGACGCGGCGCGGGGCTCCAGCACCGTCTGGCCGTCGATCGTCCTCGTCTGGTAGCGGCGGGGCGGCGCGGGCGGAATGCCCGGGCCGCCCCGTCTGTTGCACCCGACGACCCTGACGACGAGCACGAGAAGAGGACGCACCATGGCCACCACCGAACTGACCGCCGAGAACTTCGAGAGCGTCGTCGACCAGAACGGCATCGTCGTCGTCGACTTCTGGGCCGACTGGTGCGGACCGTGCAAGCAGTTCGCGCCCGTCTTCGACCAGTCGAGCGAGAAGCACGCCGACATCGTCCACGGCAAGGTCGACACCGAGGCGCAGCAGTTCCTCGCGCAGCAGGCGAACATCTCCGCCATCCCCACGCTGATGATCTTCAAGGACCAGACGCTCATCTTCAGCCAGGCGGGCGCGCTGCCCGCCCCGGCGCTGGAGTCGCTCATCCAGGAGGTGCGCGCCGTCGACGTGGCCGCCCTCAAGGAGCAGGCGGCGGCCGAGGCCGCGCAGGCCACGCCCGGCGCGAGCTCGGACCCCACCGCGATCTGAGCCGCGCGCGATCCGCGACGACGGCCCCTCCCCATCCGGGAGGGGCCGTCGTCGTCCCCGAGCCCGCCCCACCGCCGCCTGCTCCCCGGGGCCCGGATACGATTGCCGCGATGACCTCCACCCCTCCCGCCCCCGCCGGATCCCCCGCCCTGGCACCCGCCCTCGAGCGCCTCGGCACGGTCTTCGGGTACGACGCCTTCCGCGGCGACCAGCAGGAGATCGTCGAGCACGTCATCGGCGGCGGCGACGCCCTGGTGCTCATGCCCACGGGTGGCGGCAAGTCACTCTGCTACCAGATCCCGAGCCTCGTGCGCGAAGGCACCGGCGTCGTCATCTCGCCCCTCATCGCGCTCATGCAGGACCAGGTCGACGCCCTCCGCGCCGTCGGCGTCCGGGCTGCGTTCCTCAACTCCACGCAGGACCTCGAGACGAGCCGCGAGGTCGAGCGGGCCCTCCTCGACGGCGACCTCGACCTGCTGTACCTCGCGCCCGAGCGGCTCATCCTCGACCGCATGGGGCGCCTGCTCGACGAGGCGCGCGTCGCGCTGTTCGCCATCGACGAGGCGCACTGCGTCTCCCAGTGGGGCCACGACTTCCGCAAGGACTACCTCTCCCTGTCGATGCTGGCGGAGCGCTGGCCCGAGGTGCCGCGCATCGCGCTCACCGCCACGGCCAACGAGGCCACCCATGCCGACATCACCGCGCGCCTCGGCCTGCAGGACGCCCGGCACTTCGTCTCCTCGTTCGACCGGCCCAACATCCGCTACCGCATCGTGCCCAAGGCCGAGCCCCGCAAGCAACTGGTCGACCTCATCCGCAGCGAACACGCGGGCGACGCCGGCATCGTCTACTGCCTCTCCCGGAAGACGGTCGAGCAGACCGCGGAGGCGCTGAACAAGCAGGGCATCACCGCGCTGCCGTACCACGCAGGCCTCGACGCGGCGGTGCGCCAGCGCAACCAGGCGCGCTTCCTCCGCGAGGACGGCATCGTCATGTGCGCCACCATCGCCTTCGGCATGGGCATCGACAAGCCCGACGTGCGGTTCGTCGCCCACATCGACCTGCCGAAGTCCATCGAGGGCTACTACCAGGAGACGGGGCGCGCGGGCCGCGACGGGCTGCCATCCACCGCCTGGCTCGCCTACGGCCTCCAGGACGTGGTGCAGCAGCGCCGCATGATCGACCAGTCCGAGGGCGACGCACAGCACCGGCGCCGGCTCTCCCAGCACCTCGACGCCATGCTCGCGCTCTGCGAGACCGTCGGGTGCCGTCGCGTGCAGCTCCTCCGCTACTTCGGCGAGGAGACCGGCCCGTGCGGCAACTGCGACACGTGCCTCGAGCCCGTCGAGACGTGGGACGCGACCGTGCCGTCGCAGAAGCTGCTCTCCACCGTCGTCCGGCTGCAGCGCGAGCGCGGCCAGCGCTTCGGGCGGCGCACCTCATCGACATCCTGCGCGGCGAGGAGACCGACCGCGTGCGCCAGCAGGGCCACGACCAGCTCGCCACCTTCGGCATCGGCACCGAGCTCACCGACGTGCAGTGGCGCGGGGTGGTGCGCCAGCTCCTCGCGCAGGGCCTCCTCGGCGTCAGCGACGACGGCTACGGCACCCTCGTCATCACGGCCGGCAGCGGCGACGTCCTGACGGGCGCGCGCCAGGTGCCCATGCGGCAGGAGCCCGAGCGCATCGTCCGCGGGCGCGGCACGCGCACCACGCGGAGCAGGGGCGGGCAGGTGGTCGACCTCCCCGAGGAGGCGCAGGGCCTGTTCGAGGCGCTCCGCGCATGGCGCTCGGAGCAGGCGAAGGAGCAGGGCGTGCCCGCCTACGTCGTCTTCGCCGACGTCACGCTGCGCGAGGTCGCCACGGTGCGCCCGGCCGACCTCGGGCAGCTGGCCCAGGTCACGGGCGTCGGGCAGAAGAAGCTCGACACCTACGGCGAGGGCCTCCTGGCGGTCGTCGCCGCGGAGACCTCCGCCTCCGCGTAGCGAGCGGCGGCTCGGCGGGGGAGAGGGACCCGGTCCCGAGCCTCGAGGGCTGCGGGACCGGGCCGCGCACACGACCGACTTTTACCCGAAGACCGGCCCGGCGCTGGCGGGACAGCTCACCCGAAGAGCTGTCGCCGTTGCCCACGATCGTACTGGTCCGTGCGTCCGCCCCATGCGGGCTGTGAGGAGAGGCCAGCTCGTGCTGCCGGTCGTCCGGCAGGCCAGCGGTCCCTCTCCCGGCGCGCCTGGCCGCCGCGGGCCGCGCGATCCCGGACGATGACGCATCCGGCACTCCGCCCCGCATCCGGCGCCGGACGCGCCCGCCCCGACCCCGCCTCCGGGCTTCGCGCTGAGGGTTCCCACAACCCGCGGGCCGTCGCCGCGGGAGCGCGTTGGAGGCCCGCGACGGGACATTCGGCAGGCGGAGGAATCGTACGTAGCGTGGCCGGTGCCGGCAGGGACGCCGGCGGAGACGACGGCACGGAGGATCCATGGTCGACACGGCGGCACGAGGACGCACCACCCGCGGCACGAGGGGACGAGGCCCCGCCGCGAGCCCGCGGGACGGCGGAGCCCCGCCGACGGCGCGCTCCGCGAGGCGGACGTCCCGGTCGCCGGCGACGTCGACGCCGAGGTGGCGCGCGACCTCGACCGCACCGACGGGACCGCGGGCACGGGGACCGGTCCGCAGGTCGACGTCGCCCGGCTCGGCCGCATCCTGCTCGGCCGCTGGGCCGACGTCCGCACCTCGTCGCGCGAGCTCACGAGCCGCCCCGAGCTGCACCGCGTCGAGGGCCTCGACATGCACCAGCACCGGGCGCGCGTGAGCGAGCAGCTGAAGATCCTCGTCGAGCACGGCGGCGTGCACCGCGCGTTCCCCCGCATCGTCGGCGGGCTGGAGGACCACGGCGGCAACATCGCGGGCTTCGAGGAGCTCGTCGCGGCGGATCCCTCGCTCCAGATCAAGGCGGGCGTGCAGTGGGGCCTGTTCGGCTCCGCGGTGATGCACCTCGGCACCGAGCGCCACCACCGGGAGCTGCTGCCCGGGATCATGAGCCTCGAGACGCCCGGCGCGTTCGCGATGACGGAGACCGGGCACGGTTCCGACGTCGCCAGCATCGGCACCACCGCGACCTACGACCCCGAGACGGGCGAGTTCGACCTGCACACGCCGTTCCGCGCGGCGTGGAAGGACTACCTCGGCAACGCCGCCGTCGACGGCCGCGCGGCGACCGTCTTCGCGCAGCTCGTCACGCAGGGCGTGAACCACGGCGTGCACTGCTTCTTCGTGCCGCTCCGCGACGAGCACGGCGCGTTCCTCCCCGGCATCGGCGGCGAGGACGACGGCCTGAAGGGCGGGCTCAACGGCATCGACAACGGCCGGCTGCACTTCGACCACGTCCGCGTCCCGCGCGCGAACCTCCTGAACCGCTACGGCGACGTGGCCGAGGACGGCACGTACACGTCGGAGATCCCGAGCCCCGGCCGCCGCTTCTTCACCATGCTCGGCACGCTCGTGCAGGGCCGCGTCTCGCTCGACGGGGCGGCGACGAGCGCCGCCAAGATCGCGCTGCAGATCGCCGTCACGTACGGCAACCAGCGGCGCCAGTTCGTCGCGGGCGGAACCGACGAGGAGGTGCTGCTCGACTACCAGCGGCACCAGCGGCGCCTGATCCCGCGCATCGCGACCACCTACGCCGCCTCCTTCGCGCACGAGAAGCTGCTCGGCCAGTTCGACTCCGTGTTCTCGGGCACGACGGACACCGACGAGGACCGGCAGGACCTCGAGACGCTCGCCGCCGCGCTCAAGCCGCTGAGCACCTGGCATGCGCTCGACACCATCCAGGAGGCCCGCGAGGCCTGCGGCGGCCAGGGCTTCCTCGCCGAGAACCGCCTCGTCGGGCTCCGCGCCGACCTCGACGTCTACGCCACGTTCGAGGGCGACAACACCGTGCTCCTGCAGCTCGTCGCCAAGCGCCTCCTCACCGACGTCAACCGGCGGTTCGCGAAGGCGGACTTCGGGGTGCTCGCACGGTACGTCGTGGAGCAGGCCGCCGACCGGACGCTCCGGTCCACGGGCCTCCGGACGCTCGGGCAGGCGCTCGCGGACCGGGGATCCACCGCCCGCTCCGTCGGCCAGCTGCGCGAGCCGGACACCCAGCGCGCGCTCCTCACCGGACGCGTGGAGACGATGGTCGGCGAGATCGCGACCGCGCTCCGGGCCACACGGAAGATGGCGCCCGCCGAGGCCGCGACGCTGTTCAACCGCCATCAGGACGCGCTCATCGAGGCGGCCCGCGCGCACGCGCAGCTGCTGCAGTGGGAGGCGTTCACGGAGGCGCTGGATCCCGTGTCGGAGACCGGGCGGGCGATGGACGACGGCACCCGCCGCATCCTCACCTGGACCCGCGACCTGTTCGGCCTCCGCCTCATCGAGGAGGACCTGGCCTGGTACCTCATCCACGGCCGGATCAGCGCGCCGCGCGCCCGGGCCGTGACCGCCTACATCGACCGGCTCGTCGCGCGCCTGCGCCCCCACGCGCAGGACCTCGTGGACGCTTTCGGCTACACACCGGCGCACGTCCGCGCGGCCGTGGCCTCGGGGAGGAGCGGGCGCGCCAGGACGAGGCCCGGGCCTACCGCGACGCCCGGATCGCCGACGGGACGGCGCCGCGCATGGAGCGGAGCGAGAAGAAGAGGACGGCGCGGTAGCGCGGGTCAGATCTCGAGGATCCCGTCGCGGGCCGCGCCGGCGGGCGGCAGCTGCCCGGTCTCGACGTCCTCCATCAGGTGGATCGCCGCGTACTCGGCAGTGGCGATGCGCCCGGCCGCGTCGAACACGGGGAGCGTGCGGCGCAGGAGGAGCCCGGGGCGGCTCGCGTGCCGGAACTCGACGACGACGCGCGTCCGCGGCCACTCGCCGACGACGGTGACGCTCGAGCCGCTCATGCCCTGGGCCAGCGGGGCGCGGCCGCGCGTGTCCCGGGGGTCGCCCCAGTAGGCGTCCGGATCGCCGAAGCCCGTGGCCAGGGACTCCGTGGCCGCGCGGGCCAGCGAGTCGGGCATCGCGACGAGGTCCCAGGGGATCACGGGGTCGTCGGGGCGGGCGGGCTCCTCGCCCGTCGGATCGGGTCGCGTGGGCTGTGCGCTCGTCGGGTCGTCGCGCGTCGGGTCGTCGCCCGTCGGATCCGCAGCGGGCGAGGGCTCCGGCTCGTCGCCCCCGGGCAGCGGCATCGCATCATGCGCGTCGACCCGCAGCACCGCGGGCAGCTCAGCCGGCAGGGCGACCGCGACCTCCGCGTAGCCGTACTCCCACCCGCCGTACGCGGGCGCCCGCTCGGGGCCGTCCGCGAACGCGACGAGCCGGCAGCCCGTCCCGTCGTCGCTCGCGCGCACGGGCACGCGGTCCATCGTCATGTCGTGTCGCGTGCCGTCGGGCGCGACGACGAGCAGCTCCCGCTCACGACGCCACTCCGCGGGCGCATCCGCATCGGGCAGCTGCCCGGTGGTCGAAAGCCAGAGGCCGTGGCGCGTGGCGCCGAGGAAGGCGACGGCGGGCAGGCCGTGGTGCTCACGGATCCGGCCGTCGAGGGAGATGTGGACGGCGGACGCGGTGGTCTCCCGCGGCACGCCGTCCGGCGCCTCGTCGGGCAGGTACGCCACCCAGACGCCACCGGGCGTGGGCGCGACCTCCTGGACGGGGCGGACGAGGCCGGTCGGGAGGCCGGGCCACGCCACGACCTCGCGGGTGCCGTCGTCGCGCTCGATCACGGCCGCCGGCTGGGCGACGCCCACCCGCACGCGGGCGCCCGGGATGCGGGTCGTGATCCAGGCCGGGGGAGGGAAGGAGGGCATCCGCCGAGTCTGGCAGGCGGAGGGGGCGCGTGGACGGCCAGTCCGGACGGTGGTGGTGGCGGCCGACGCGCCCGTGATGGGGAGGGTCGGCGCGTCATCCGGCGCGGATGCACCGCGGCCGCAGAGCCGCATCCGTCGCGGGTACCGGACCGCGGGCCTGCGAGGCGCATCCGTCGGCGGCGCCGGGTCGGGGGCCGACCCTAGGCTCGATCCATGCGCACCCTCTTCCCCGAGATCGATCCGTACGACACCGGCATGCTCGACGTGGGGGACGGCCAGCTCCTCCACTGGGAGACCTCCGGGAACCCCGGCGGCATCCCCGTCGTCTTCCTGCACGGCGGTCCCGGGGGCGGCACCAGCCCCGCGCACCGGCGCCTGTTCGATCCCGCCCGGTACCGCATCGTCCTCGTCGACCAGCGCGGCTGCGGCCGCAGCACGCCGCACGTGTCGGAGGCCTCCGCCGACCTGTCCGTGAACACCACCTGGCACCTCGTGGCCGACCTGGAGCGGCTCCGCACGCACCTCGGCCTCGAGCGCTGGCTGGTGTTCGGCGGATCCTGGGGATCGACCCTCGCGCTCGCCTACGCCGAGACCCACCCGACCCGCGTGACCGGCCTCATCCTGCGCGGCATCTTCACGCTGCGCGCGTCGGAGCTCGACTGGTTCTACGAGGGGCCCGCCGGCATGGTCTACCCCGACGGGTGGGAGGCGTTCACCGCGCCCGTCCGCGGGGTGCCGCGCGGCGGGATCATCGCGGCGTACGCGGCGCTGCTCGCGGATCCCGACCCGGAGGTGCACGGGCCGGCCGCGGTCGCATGGTCGACGTGGGAGGCGTCGGGCATCACCCTGCTGCCGAAGCCCGAGGTCGTCGCCCGCTTCGCCGAGCCGTCCTACGCGCTCGCGTTCGCGCGCATCGAGAACCACTACTTCACGCACGGCGGCTGGATGGAGGACGGCCAGCTGCTCCGCGACGCGCACCTGCTCGCCGGCATCCCCACCGAGATCGTGCAGGGCCGCTACGACATGTGCACGCCCGCGGTCACCGCCTGGGACCTCCACCGCGCGCTGCCGGAGGCCCGGTTCACGATGGTGCCGGACGCGGGGCACGCGTTCGACGAGCCGGGCATCCTCGACGCGCTCATCGAGGCGACGGAGCGGGCGGCGGATCGGCTGGGGTGAGCGACGGGGCCGCCGCGCGCCGCTGGCGGCTCGGTCAGGCCGGGGCGGGCAGTCACACCCGGGAGCCCTCCGCCGCTGCTTCCGCGTGCCGGCCGCTCGACCTCGTGGTGCGATCGAGCCACCGCGGCAGACCGTACAGTCCGGGCACACGGCGGGTGAGGCGGTGCAGCAGCAGCGAGACGGCGATGGCGACGACGGTGAGGAGGGGCGGCACGGCCAGCGCGGCGGGCCCCATGCGGCCCGCCATCGGCGCGAGGAGTGCCGCGCCGAGGAGCACGGGTGCGAAGTGCAGGAGGTAGACGGGGAGCGTGCGCGATCCGAGCGAGACCAGCCCTCGTGCCCACGGCACGCGGGCGAGCGTCACCGACACCGTCACTCCCGTGGCGACGGCGACGACGCTGAGGATGAGCTGCACCCCGGGGACGTAGTAGAGGGACGCGGCGGAGGCGATCCCCGTGAGCAGGACGTAGGACAGCCCCACGACCACCGCGTGCCAACCGCGGATGCGCGGGGCGATCGCCAGCACGTGGCGTCCGAGATGCACCGCGAGCAGGAAGAACGTGAGGTACATGCCCATCTTGTCGAGCGTGACGTCGCCGGAGCGCAGCGCGTTCATCTGGAGCAGGACGGTGAGCACCACGGCCGGTGCGATCTGCAGCCAGACCGGCAGCAGCCGGACGAGCCATGCGATGACGAAGTAGACCGCGAGCGCGTAGACGAACCAGGTGCTCGCGTTCGGCCGCACGGGGAGAGACAGGAGCCCGAGGATGCCGTCCGACCCGCTCTCGAGTCCGGCGGCGGGCAGGAGCGCGGCGACGATCAGCCACAGGGCCGACCACAGCACGTAGATCCAGAGGAGCCTCAGGATCCGCTTCCTCCACAGCTCCGGGAGGGACCAGCTCAGCGCCTTCGCGGCGAAGAGGCCCGCGGCGAAGAAGAACAGCGGCATCCGGAACGTGCTGAGGGTCGCGGCGACCGTCGACCAGCGGGAGGAGATGCCCGCCTCGCCGGCGAAGAGTATGGCGTGGTAGAGCACGACGAGGATGATCGCGATGCCCTTGGCGGCGTCGACCCAGTCATGCCGGCCTGCGGCACGAGGGGTCGACGTGCTCACGGGCGGCCCTGGTGGGCGAGCGCGGAGGGGGCGGCGCTGGTCGTGGCCAGCGTGGCGGCGACGGCCCCCACCCCGCTCAGCACGTCGAGGGCCCGACGGAGCCGAGTGCTCGAGGTGTGCATCGTGTACGGGAAGTAGACGACCTCGACGCCGACCGCCGCGAACTCCGCCTCGAGACGCTCGCCCTTGGGGGTGCCGCGCCAGTCGTCGCCCTTGAAGAAGACGTCGAAGCGCACGTCGCGCCAGGTGTCGAGCTTGTCGGAGAGCGTCTCCGCGCGGGCCTCGTCGACGTAGCTGATGTGGCTGACGATCTCGAGGCGCTCGGCGAGCGGCACCACGGGGGTGATGCCCTTGTTGCGCTCGAGCATCTCGTCGGAGACGACGCCTGCGATCAGGTAGTCGCACTGGCTCTTGGCGTGCTTGAGGATGTTGAGGTGGCCGACGTGGAACAGGTCGAATGCTCCAGCGGCGTAGCCGATACGGGTCATGGCTCGTCGTGTCTTCTCGGGTAGACCGCGTCCGGGCGCGGGTACGCCGGAGGAGCGGGATCGGGTGCTGCCCGGTGCGGGTACGCCGGGCGGGATCGACCTGCTCTGCGACGCGGGTACGTCGGCCGGCCTGGGTGGGGGCGGCGGGGAGCGGGTGGACCTCGGGTGATCTTACGGCGGACCTGCCCGATGTCGGAAGGAGGATACCCGAACGGGGGCACGGCGCCCTCGGGCCGGCACTGGTGTGAGTACCGGTCGCGTGACCTCCTTTTGGGGGACACAACAGGCTGTTTCTGGGTTACATTCATCAAACCCACCTGTCTGGTGGGTTTTCCGTATGACCGTCACACGGACAGATCCGAGCAAGGACCCGCCCGCATGCGCCTCCGCACGAGCTCCACCCCCTCGACCGCCTCCATCCCCTCCCGTCGCCCGAAGCACCTGATCGCGCTCGCCGTGGTCGCCGGCCTCGCCGTCCCGGCCGTCCTCGTAGCTCCGGAGCCCGCCCGAGCGGCGTCGGGCCAGGACATGGCAGCCGGTACGGCGGTCTTCTCGGACGCCTTCTCGCGCGCCGCGACCGGAGGATGGGGCACTCCGTCCGGGACGTCGGCGTACACGTACGACGGCGTCTCGGCCTTCCGTGCCAACGGCGCGCAAGGAGTTGTCGACCTGGCCCGATCCGGTACCGCTGCCTCCGCGACGGTCCCCGTGAAGGCCCCCGTCGACAACGAGACCACCGTCCGCGTGATGATGCCGCGCATCCCCGCCCAGGGCAACGGCGTCTACGCCGGTGTGCAGCAGCGCGTGGCCGGCACCTCCTATTACCAGTCCAGCGTCAGGGTCGACAGCGCGGGCGACGCCAGGTTGTCGGTCGTCCGCGTGAACGGCTCCACCGCGAGCCAGTCAACCGTGGTGGGTGACGTCGTCGTGGCGAAGGGCATCGTGCCCGGTCGCGTGTTCACCATCCAGACCCGGGTCTCCGGTTCGAGCGCGGTCGCGCTCGACGCCCGCGCCTGGACGGACGGGCAGGCCGTCCCCGCCTGGCAGGCCGCCGCCGTCGACTCGAGCGCACAGCGCCTCACCGCCGGCACGGGCGCGCGCCTGTGGTCCTACCTCTCCAAGTCCTCCGGTCCGCAGGCGGTCGCGTTCGACGACGTCACCATCCGTCCGCTGACGGGATCGGCGACCGCGCCGACCCCTGCGCCGACCGCCCCTGCTCCGGCTCCTGCCCCGGACCCCGCTCCGGCGCCCGGGTCTCCGGACGCAGAGCAGTCGATCCCCCTCGGCGATGCTCGTCCAGGCTCGGGCTCGGCGGCGATCGGCTCAACGAACTACGCCGTGCCCGCCGATGCCGTGTTCGTGTCCCCGACCGGCTCGAACACCGGGTCCGGCTCCAAGTCCTCCCCGTATGCGACCATCCAGAGGGCAGTCGACGCGGCACCCGCCGGTCGCACGGTCGTCGCCCGCGCCGGCACGTACCACGAGTCCGTGATCATGCCTGCGGGCAAGGCCGTGACCCTGCAGTCCTATCCGGGCGAGAAGGTCTGGCTCGACGGCAGCCGGCTGGTGTCCTCGTGGACTGCGTCGGGATCGACCCGCTTCGCGTCGGGATGGGACCTGACGTTCGACACCAGTCCCACGTATACGCGCGGCAAGCCCGACAACAGCGCGGTCGGATGGGCGTTCGTGAACCCCGCCTACCCGATGGCCGCGCACCCCGACCAGGTCTGGGTCGGCACTGCCGCCCAGAAGCAGGTCGGCTCGCGCGCGCAGCTCGTCCCCGGCACGTTCTACGTGGACACGGTCGCCGACCGCCTCTACCTCGGCGCCGATCCGGGCAGCCAGCCCGTCCGATCGAGCGACCTCGTCAAGGCGCTCAGCGTCCGCGGGGACGGGAGCACGGTGCGGGGCATCGGCATCCGCAGGTACGCGCCATCCGTGCCGGACCTGGGCGCTGTCACGGTCTCCGGGCGGAACGTGACCGTCGAGAACCTCGTGATCACGGACAACGCCACCACCGGCATCTCGATGACCGCGACCGGTGCCACGGCGACCGCGCTCACCGTGGCCCGCAACGGCATGCTCGGCATGCACGCGAACTACGCCGACGGACTGCGAGTCTCGCGGGTGCTCGTCACGGACAACAACACGGAGAGCTTCAACCGTGCGCCTGTGTCCGGCGGCCTGAAGATCACCCGGAGCCGCGACGTGGATGTGAAGGACAGCGCGTTCCTCCGCAACCGGGGGAACTCGCTCTGGTTCGACGAGTCCGTGTACGACATCGTGGCGTCCGGCAACGACGTCATCGACGGCACGGGCCACGGCATCGTGCTCGAGCTCTCCGCGACCATCCAGGTTGTCGACAACATCGTGGCGCGCAACTCGCTGGACGGCATCCTCGTCGGAGACAGCGGCCACGTGAGCATCTGGAACAACACGATCACGGGCAACACCCGGAACATCAACATCGGACAGGGCGACCGCCGGGCGTCGAACCTCGCCACGGCCGGACACGACCCGCGGCAGAAGCTGCCCGACCCGACCGTGACCTGGATCGTGACCGACATCACCGTCTCCAACAACGTGCTGGAGGGTGGCACGGGCAACGCCATGCTCGCCGTGGAGGACCACTCGCACGAGCGGTCCGCGGCGCAGATGGGGATCCGCGCGTCGGGCAACGTGTACCAGCGGGATGTCGCCGGGACGCCGCGGTGGTCGATCGTCTGGTCCCGCGGTGCCGGTGACCCGGCGGTCTACAAGACCGTCGCCGCCTTCGCGTCGGCTACCGGCCAGGACCGCACCAGCGTGGAGGTCACCGGGAGGAAGGTCCTGGCATCGGGCTTCCGCCTGACCGCTGAGGTGCAGGGGCTCAAGGCCACGGTGCCGGTGGCCATCCCGGCCCAGGTGGCATCGCTCCTGGGCACCGCGACCGGCTCGCGGCCGCTGGGAGCGTCCATCGGATAGGCGCTCGCCTCGCCTGACGACGACGGGCCGGTCCCTCTGGGGCCGGCCCGTCGTCGTTTCCGTCCGGGGGGCGCACTCGGGCCCCGCCCCCCGAAGGGGGAGGGGCGACGCGGCACAGGCAACGCCTAGCATTGCCACCGTCACCACACGGTGTTCACCCGTCGTACCCGCGACGGTCACTCCCGGACGAGGCCCACCCAGCCGCGTCCACCTGGGAGAAGCGCACCTGACGAGGTCTTCCCGGACCGCGTCGCTCCCCGCACCACCCACCTGTAACCCGAAACGCAGGAACTCACCCGATGAACCCGTCATCGGCGCTGGACCGAGCCCGTCGGCCGCGCCTCCCCGCATCCACCCGCACCTCCGAGACCCCTCGCCGGCTCGACGCGCTGCTCGGCACGCGATGAGCACCACGAGGAACCGCCCCGCGACCCGGGGCGACCGCACCCGCGTGCGCGCCGAGCGCCGTTCCGCGCACCGCCCGATCATCGGATCCGGCGTCGCGCCGGCCGCCCCCGCCGTGCCCTCGGGCCGCCGCTGGGCCCGCGACTACCGCACCCGCCTCATCGCCAGCGACTGGGCGATCATCGTCGCGACCGTCCTGGTCGCGCAGCTCACGCGCTTCGGCACCGCCGACGCCGCGGTCGAGGCCGGCGCCGTGCAGCTGGACTACGGGATCGTCTCGGTCGTCGTCATCGCTGCGTGGATCGCCGTGCTCGGCGCCTTCCGCACCCGCGACGCCCGCATCGTCGGCGTCGGCGTCTCCGAGTACAAGCGGGTCGTCAACGCGTCCGCCATCACGTTCGGCGCCCTCGCGATCGGCTTCCTGCTCCTCAAGGTCGACATCGCCCGCGGCTACGTCGTCATCGCCTTCCCGCTCGGCGTGGTGGCGCTGCTCGTGGCCCGGTGGAGCTGGCGCCAGTGGCTCATCCGCCGCCGCATCCAGGGCGCGCACCTCTCCCGCGTGGTCGTCGTCGGCACCCGCGCCGACGTCGAGGACGTGGCCGCGCAGATCCTGCTGCGTCCCGCCTCCGGCTACACGGTCGTCGGCGTCGCGATCGACGACCACCTCGACGGCCTCGAGGTCGCCGGGCGCACGATCCCCGTCGTCTCGGACCTCGGATCCGTCGCCGCGGCCGCCTCCCGCTCCGCAGCCGACGCCGTCATCGTCGCGAGCCAGCCCCGCGCCGGCAGCAACGCCGTCCGCACGCTCGGCTGGGAGCTCGAGGGCTCGTCGATCGAGCTGGTGCTCGCCTCGCGGCTCACCGACGTCGCCGGTCCCCGCATCCACTTCCGGCCGGTCGAGGGCCTCCCGCTCATCCACGTCGAGATCCCGCAGTTCGAGGGCGGCAAGCACGTGATGAAGCGGGCCCTCGACATCGCCGTGGCGGGCGTCGCGCTCGTGATCCTCGCCCCCGTGATGCTCGTGCTCGCGGTCGTGGTGCGCGTCGACAGCCCCGGCGGCGCCATCTTCCGCCAGGAGCGCGTGGGCAAGAGCGGCCAGGAGTTCCACATGCTGAAGTTCCGCTCGATGCGGGTGACCGCCGAGTCGGAGCTCGCGGCCCTGACGGCGGCCAACGAGGGATCCGGCCCGCTGTTCAAGATGCGGAAGGACCCCCGCGTCACCCGCGTGGGCGCCGTCCTCCGTCGCTACTCGCTCGACGAGCTGCCGCAGCTGTGGAACATCCTCGTCGGCGACATGAGCCTCGTGGGGCCACGGCCGCCGCTGCGCACCGAGGTCCAGGGCTACGAGAGCCACGTGCACCGCCGTCTGTTCATCAAGCCGGGCCTCACCGGCATGTGGCAGGTGAACGGCCGGAGCGACCTGAGCTGGGACGAGAGCGTCCGGCTCGACCTGTACTACGTCGAGAACTGGTCCCTGACCGGCGACGTCATGATCATGTGGCGCACCTTCCGTGTGCTCACCCGACCCGTGGGGGCCTACTAACAATGTCTGCTATCGAACCGCGTCGACTCCGCATCGCCATGGTCGGGACCCGTGGGGTCCCCGCCGCGTACGGCGGATTCGAGACCGCCATCGAGGAGATCGGGCAGCGCCTCGCCGCCCGCGGCCACGACGTCACCGTCTACTGCCGCTCCACGAACCGCTCGCGTCCCCGCACCCACCTCGGCATGAAGCTCGTGCACCTGCCCGCCCTGAAGACCAAGTCGATCGAGACGCTCAGCCACACGGCACTGTCCGCGATCCACCTCGCCTTCGGCAAGCGCCAGGACGCGGCGTTCGTCTTCAACGCCGCCAACGCGCCGTTCGTCCCCCTCATCCGCTCGCGCGGCACGGCCACGGCCGTCCACGTGGACGGGCTCGAGTGGAAGCGCGGCAAGTGGGGCCGCATGGGCAAGAAGTACTACCGCATCGCCGAGCAGATGGCCGTCAAGGACGCCGACGCGCTCATCTCCGACGCGCAGGGCATCGCCGACTACTACGACCACGAGTTCGGGATCCCCACCGAGCTGCTCACGTACGGCGCCAACATCCTCCGCGATCCCGCGTCGGACCGCCTCGCCGAGCTCGGCCTCGAGCCCCGCCAGTACCACCTCGTCGTCGCGCGCTTCGAGCCGGAGAACCACGTCGACGTCATCGTCGACGGGTACACCGCCTCGGACGCGACCCTGCCGCTCGTCGTCGTCGGATCCGCGCCGTACTCCGCCGCGTACACCGACCGCATCGAGCAGGTCGCCTCGGCCGACCCGCGCATCCAGCGCCTCGGCGGGGTGTGGGACCAGGAGCAGCTCGACCAGCTCTACGCCCACGCGCTCACCTACATCCACGGCCACTCGGTCGGCGGCACCAACCCGTCGCTGCTGCGCGCCATGGGCGCCGCGACCGCCACGCTCGCCAACGACAACGTCTTCAACCGCGACGTGCTCGGCGACGACGGCCGCTTCTGGTCCGACGCCGCGGGCGTCGCCGCCCTCGTCGAGGGCGCGGAGGCCGCAGCCGACGAGGCCGCCGCGATCGGCGCTCGCCTGCAGGAGCGCGCCGAGGAGACCTACGACTGGGACGCGATCGCCGACGGCTACGAGGAGCTCGCCGCCCGCATGACGCGCGGCTACTCGACGCGCGGCATGAGCCGCGGCGTCCGCTCCGCCACCCGCTGGGAGCCGGAGCTGCGCGCGAGCGACGCGACCCGCACCTCCTTCCTCCTCGAGGAGAGCCGATGACCGCCGCGACCTCCGACCCGCGCACGGAGTCGTACCTCGACGTCGTCCGCCGCCTGGCTTCCGCCCAGAAGAAGGCGGCCCGGGGCGCCCCCGCGTACTCGATCCGCGTCAACCGGCCCGCCGGCCGGCTCCTCGCCGCCTGGGCGTTCCGCGCGGGCCTCACCCCGAACCAGGTGACCGCGATCAGCGCCGCCTTCACGTTCACCGGCATCGCGATCCTCGCGCTCGTCGAGCCCGCGGCCTGGGTCGGCATCGCCGTCTGGCTGCTGCTCGCCGTGGGCTACGCGTTCGACTCGGCCGACGGCCAGGTCGCGCGCCTCCGCGGCGGCGGCTCGCTGTCCGGCGAGTGGCTCGACCACGTCGTCGACTGCATCAAGATCTCGTCGCTGCACCTCGCCGTGCTCGTGTCGATGTTCCGCTGGCCCGCCACGGACTCCGACCTGTGGCTCCTCGTGCCGATCGCCTACGCGATCGTCGCCGCGGCGAGCTTCTTCGCGATGATCCTCAACGACCAGCTGAAGCGCGTGCATGCCGTCACCGGCGCCACCGCGCCCGACGCCGGCCGCTCGACGCTCCTCCGCTCGCTGCTCGTGATCCCCACCGACTACGGCTTCCTCTGCATCGTGTTCGCGCTGCTCGGCGCCCCCGTCGTCTTCCTCGCCGTCTACACGCTGATGATGCTGGCCAACGCCGGGCACCTGGCGCTCGCGTCGGTCAAGTGGTTCCGCGACATGGGCGCCCTCGACGCGCGCCGTGCCGAGGCCGCCGCGCCGACCGCCGCGCCCGCCGCCCGGGTGACCGCGTGACCGCGTTCGCCGGCACCGAGCACGTCCTCGTGCAGGCCGACGACGAGGGCGCGGACCTCCGCGGCCGGACGGTCCTCGTCGCGCACCCGAGCGCCGAGCTGTACGGATCCGACCGCGTGCTCCTCGAGTCCGTCGCGGGCCTCGTGTCCGCGGGCGCCCGCACCGTCGTCACCCTCCCCTCCGACGGCCCCCTCGTCGACGCGCTCATCGGCGTCGGCGCGGTCGTGCACCACGCGCCCACGCCCGTGCTGCGCAAGTCGATGCTGCGTCCCCGCGGCTTCGCGGCCCTCGTCGGCCAGTCCGTCCGCGGGCTGTCCGCCGGCATCGGCCTCGTGCGGCGCGTCCGCCCGGACGCCGTCTACGTTAACACCGTCACGATCCCGCTGTGGGTGCTCGTCGGCCGCCTCACGCGCCGCCCGGTCCTCTGCCACGTGCACGAGGCCGAGGGATCCGCGTCGCGCACCGTCGGCACGGCGCTCGCCCTGCCGCTCGCGCTCGCCACGAGCGTGGTGGCCAACAGCCGCTACAGCGTCGACGTGCTCGCGAAGGCCCTGCCCCGCGTCGCCCGGCGCACCGCTGTCGTCTACAACGGCGTGCCCGGTCCGGCGGAGGTCGTGCCGGCGCGCGACGCGCTCGACGGGGGCCTCCGGGTCCTGTACGTCGGCCGCCTCTCCGACCGCAAGGGCGTGGACGTCGCCGTCGAGGCGATCGTCGAGCTCCGCGACCGCGGAGAGCTCGCGACCCTCGACATCGTCGGCGCCGTCTTCCCTGGCTACGAGGCCTACGAGGAGCAGCTGCGCACGACGATCCGCGTGCTCGGGCTCGAGGACCTCGTCACCCTGCACGGCTTCCACGCCGACGTGACCCCGTTCCTCGCCGCCGCCGACGCCTGCGTCGTGCCGTCGCGCGTCGACGAGCCCTTCGGCAACACCGCCGTCGAGGCGCTGCTGGCCGCACGGCCCGTGGTGGTCAGCGACACCTCCGGCCTCCGCGAGGCCGCCGGCGGGTACGAGTCGGCGCAGCTGGTGCCGCCCTCGGACCCCGCCGCGCTCGCGGACGCCCTCCAGGACATCGCGACGGACTGGGACGCGTTCCGCGCCCGGGCCATCCGCGACCGCTTCCGCGCCGAACACCGGCACGGACCCGAGCTCTACCGGCAGCGCATCGCGCGGTCGGTGGGCGCGATGCTCAGCGCCACCCAGCGCCGCGGCAGCCCCCGACCGGCCAGCGCACGTTGACCACCGGCACCTCCCTCACCCGCTCCACCCTCACCCGAAGCAAGGACACAATGAGCATCCTCTCCTCCGCGGGACGTCGCATGGCCGCGATGACCGCGGCCGCCGCGGTCATCCTGTCCGCGGTCGTGATCGCGCAGCCCGCGATGGCGGATTCCGCCCCCGTCGACCCGACCGACCCGAAGTCGCCCGTGACGGTCACCGCCGATCCGCTGCCCACGACCCAGATCGACGGCGTCGCCTGGTCGCAGGTCGTCGTCGGCAACACGGTCTACGTCGCCGGCAAGTTCCAGAACGCGCGCCCCGCGGGCGCCGCCGCCGGGACGAACCTGACCCCGCGGAGCAACCTGCTCGCGTACGACATCCGCACGGGTGCGCTCATCACGTCCTTCGCTCCCAAGCTCAACGCTCAGGCGCTGTCCGTCACGGCATCGCCGGACGGCTCGCGCATCTACGTCGTCGGCGACTTCACCGACATCGACGGCCAGGGCTTCTACCGGGCCGCGGCGTTCAGCACCGCGACCGGCAAGATCATCCCGACCTTCCGCCCCATCATGGGGAGCCAGACCCGCACGGTCGCCGCGTCGAACGACACCGTGTACCTCGGCGGGACCTTCCGCAGCGTCAACGGGGCCGCGCGGAGCTTCCTGGGCGCCGTGTCCGCGGCGGACGGCAGCACGACGTCCTTCGTCGCCGACGCCGACACCGTCGTCGACGCGGTCACCCTGACCAAGGACGCCTCCAAGCTGATCGTGGGCGGCCGCTTCACGCAGCTGAGCGGCACTCCCACCTACGGACTCGGCGCCGTGGACCCGACCTCGGGCGCATCGCTCCCGTGGGCGGCGAACCAGCAGGTCAAGAACGCGGGCAAGGAGTCGTCGATCACGAGCCTCTACGCGACGGACGACCGCGTCTACGGATCCGGCTACACCTTCGGCGCCGGCGGCAACCTCGAGGGCGCCTTCTCCGCCGACCCCAACACGGGCGTCGTGAACTGGGTGGAGGACTGCCACGGTGACACCTACTCGGTCTTCGCCACCAGCAAGGTCGCGTACGTCGCAGGTCACCCGCACTACTGCGGCAACATCGGCGGCTTCCCCCAGACCGACCCCTGGACCTTCCAGCACAGCCTCGCTTTCAGCAAGACGGCCACGGGCACGGCGACGGCGGACCCGTTCGGATACCACAACTGGGCCGGCACGCCGTCGCCGTCCCTCCTCAACTGGTTCCCGAAGTACGTCACCGGCTCCTTCACCGGCCAGGGCCAGGCGGCCTGGAGCGTCAACGGCAACGAGGACTACATCGTCGTCGGCGGCGAGTTCCCCTTCGTGAACACCACGGCGCAGCAGGGCCTCGTCCGCTACGCGATGGCCAAGGACGCCCCCAACAAGGTGGGACCGAACTCCAACGACCAGGTCGTGCCGAAGGCCATCTCCTACACGAAGGGCGAGGCCCGGATCTCCTGGCAGGCGACCTTCGACCGCGACAACACACGCCTCACGTACAAGATCGTCCGAGACGGCAAGACCGCGACCCCCGTCTACACGACGACCCAGGACTCGACGTTCTGGCAGCGTCCGTCGATGGGGTTCATCGACAAGGGTCTCGTCCCGGGCAGCACGCACTCCTACCGCGTCTACGTCTCCGACTCCGCGGGGAACACGATCAACCGGCTGAGCAACACCGTGACCATCACCGACGAGTCCGGTGCCGACGCCTACGCGACGAGCGTGAAGGACGACGGCGCGAGCGCGTACTACCCCCTCGATGAGAAGGACGGCACCGCCGGCCTCGACCACGTCGCGTTCGAGGACCTCCGCGTAGACAACGCGACGCGCGGCGCCGCGGGCCCGATCGACGGCTCCACCGCCACCACCTTCTCCGGCCAGGACGGATCGTTCGCGGTCACGCCGCAGGCCGTGCAGGCACCGGACACCTTCAGCGTCGAGTCCTGGGTCAAGACGACCTCTACGAACGGCGGCAAGGTCGTCGGCTTCGGCGGCAACAGCACCGGCACCTCGGGGAACTACGACCGCATGGTCTACCTCGACAACGACGGCCGGGTCTTCTTCGGCGTCTACACCGGCGCGACCCAGACGCTGAGCTCGGCCCCCGGATTCAACGACGGCAAGTGGCACCAGATCGTGGCCACGATGGGCGCCCAGGGCATGAAGCTGTTCGTCGACGGCAAGCTCGTCGGCCAGCGGGCGGACACCACGCGCGGCCAGGACTACAAGGGCTACTGGCGCGTCGGCGGCGACAACCTCGGCGGCTGGCCCAACCAGCCCCGGAGCTACTACCTCGCCGGCGACATCGCCCAGGTGGCGGTCTACCCGACCGCCCTCACGCGCGCCGACGTCGTCGACCACCTCGTCGCCTCGGGCCGCACCTCGCCGATCCCCGCCGCTCCCTCGGACGCGTACGGCAAGGCCGTGTACGCGGCCGACCCGTCCTCCTACTGGCGCCTCGACGACGCCGACGGTTCGTCGACCCTAAAGGACGCCGGCCAGAACGACGTCGGCGCCAACGTCGGACGCAACGTGCGCTTCGGCCAGTCGGGCGCCCTGTCGGGCTCCGTCGGCCAGGCGGCGGCGTTCTCGGACAGCATCGCGGTGAGCCAGCAGCGGATCTCCAACCCGCTCACGTACTCGCTCGAGATGTGGTTCCAGACGACCACGACGCGCGGCGGAAAGCTGATCGGCTTCGGCGACAACGCGGATCCGTTCAACTTCTCCGGCAACTACGACCGCCACGTGTACATGCAGGACGACGGACGCCTGCAGTTCGGCGTCTGGACCGGCCAGACCAACCTCGCCACCTCTGAGCGCGCGTACAACGACGGCCAGTGGCACCACATGGTCGCGTCGCAGGGTTCCGACGGCCTGAAGCTCTACGTGGACGGCGACCTGGTCGGCCAGAACGGCCAGACGCAGGCGCAGGGCTACGACGGCTACTGGCGCATCGGCGGCGACAACACGTGGGGCTCCTCCAGCGGCACCTTCGAGGGCCGTATGGACGAAGTCGCGGTGTACCCGACGGTGCTCACCCCGAGCGCCGTGGCGACGCACTTCTCGCTGGGCACGACCGGCCGCGCGCCGAACCAGGCTCCGAAGGCCGCGTTCACGCAGCAGGCGGACTTCCTGACCGCGTCGTTCGACGCGACCGGCTCCACCGACTCCGACGGCCAGGTCACGGGCTACGCCTGGGACTTCGGCGACGGCGTCCAGGCATCGGGCGCGACGCAGTCGCACACCTACGCCGCAGCCGGCACCTACTCGGTGACGCTCACGGTGACGGACGACCGCGGCACGACCAACCGCACGCAGCAGGACCTCACGGTGAAGGCGGCCCCCGCCAACGTCGCGCCGACCGCCGTCGTGACGGCGACCGCGACCGACCTCACGGCGAAGCTCGACGGATCCGCGTCCACGGACGCCGATGGAACCATCGCCTCCTACGCGTGGGACTTCGGCGACGGCAGCACGGGCACCGGCCCGACGCCGACGCACGCCTACGCCGAGGGCGGCACCTACACGGTCGCGCTCACGGTCACGGACGACAAGGGCCTCACGGGCACCGCGTCCACGCAGGTGACGGTGGTGGCGCCCCCGGTCAACCGGGAGCCCACCGCGGTGATCGCGTCGACCACGACCGACCTGGTCGCGAACCTCGACGGTCGCGCCTCCTCCGACCCGGACGGCACCATCGCGTCCTGGGCGTGGGAGTTCGGGGACGGCACGACGGGCACCGGCCCCTCGATCG
Source organism: Clavibacter michiganensis (assembly GCA_002150995.1). GTDB lineage: Bacteria > Actinomycetota > Actinomycetes > Actinomycetales > Microbacteriaceae > Clavibacter > Clavibacter michiganensis_K. The sequence continues at coordinate 791,493 of MDHJ01000001.1, forward strand.
CCCACCCGTACGCCGCCGCGGGCACCTACACGGTCGCTCTCACGGTGACGGACGACAAGGGCGCGACCGGTCGCACGACCGCGACCGTCACGGTCACCGCCCCGCCCGTGAACCAGGCGCCCGTCGCCCGGTTCACGAGCACGGTCGCCGGCCTCGTCGCCTCGCTCGACGCCTCCGCGTCGGCCGACGCGGACGGCACCGTGGCGTCCTACGCCTGGGCCTTCGGCGACGGGACCACCGGCACGGGCCGCACCACGACCCACGCCTACGCCGCCGCCGGCACCTTCCCGGTGTCGCTCACGGTCACGGACGACAAGGGCCTCGCCTCGACGACCACCTCCCCGGTGACCGTCACGGCTCCCGCGTCGACCGCACTGGCGCAGGACGGGTTCGGTCGCACCGTCACGAACGGATGGGGTTCCGCCGAGATCGGCGGCGCCTGGACGGTGACGGGCGGCAGCGCCTCGATCCTGTCCGTCAAGGACGGCGCCGGGCAGGTCGCGTCGGGCATCGGCTCGACCCGCACCATGATGCTGAACGCGGTCTCGGCCACGTCCTCCGACGCGTCGCTCACCTTCTCCCTGGACAAGGCGCCGACCGGCGGCGGCGACTACACGCGGGTCATCTCGCGGCAGGTCGGCACGGCCTCGTACCAGACCCAGGTCTGGGTCAAGTCGAACGGCCAGGTCGCCATCCTGCAGACGGAGTCCGGCACGGCGCTCAGGACCACGACGGTCCCCGGCCTCACCTACACCGCGGGCCAGAGGCTCCAGGTGCGTGTGCAGACGACGGGCACGGCCCCGACCACGCTGAAGGCGAAGGTCTGGCCGGTCGGCCAGGCCGAGCCGACCGCGTGGACGGCGACGGCCACGGGCTCTGCGGCGGCGCTGCAGGCGGCGGGCTCCTTCGGGATCCAGACGTTCCTGTCCAGCTCGGCCACCGCGGCGGTGACCACGACCGTCGACGATGTGGCGGTCACCTCGGGCGAGGCGACGGGGAACCCGACGCCGGTCGCCAACGCGGCTCCGACGGCGGCGTTCACGTCGACGGCGAAGGACCTCACGGCCTCGTTCGACGGCTCCACGTCGGCGGATGCGGACGGCACCGTCGTGTCCTACGCCTGGTCGTTCGGAGACGGCACGACGGGGACGGGTCGTACGGTCGACCACGCCTACGCCGCGGCCGGCACCTACACGGTGTCGCTCACGGTGACGGATGACAAGGGCCTCGCCTCGACGAAGAAGGACGGCACCGTGACGGTGACGGCCCCGGTCGTCGCCCCCGCGCCGAACGCGGCTCCGACGGCGGCGTTCACGTCGACGGCGAAGGACCTCACGGCCTCGTTCGACGGCTCCACGTCGGCGGATGCGGACGGCACCGTCGTGTCCTACGCCTGGTCGTTCGGAGACGGCACGACGGGGACGGGTCGTACGGTCGACCACGCCTACGCCGCGGCCGGCACCTACACGGTGTCGCTCACGGTGACGGATGACAAGGGCCTCGCCTCGACGAAGAAGGACGGCACCGTGACGGTGACGGCCCCGGTCGTCACCCCCGCAGCGGGCGTGCTCGCCAAGGACGCATTCGAGCGCACGGCGACGAACGGGTGGGGCACGGCCGAGACCGGCGGTCCCTGGACCGTCGCGGGCGGCAGCGCCTCGATCGTCTCGGTGAAGGACGGCGTCGGCCAGGTCGCGTCGGGCATCGGCTCGACCCGCACCATGTCGCTCGCCCAGCTCTCGACGGTCGCCTCGGACATCTCGTTCAAGCTCGCGCTCGACAAGGTGCCCACGGGTGGCGGCGACTACACGCGGGTCATCTCGCGTCAGGTCGGCACGGCCTCGTACCAGACGCAGGTCTGGGTCAAGTCGACCGGCCAGGTCGTCATCCTTCAGTCCGAGGGCTCCACTGCGCTGAAGACGACGGTCGTCCCCGGCCTCACCTACATCGCGGGCCAGGAGCTCCAGGTCAGGGTGCGGACCACGGGCACCTCGCCGACCACGCTCGAGGCGAAGGTGTGGCCGACCGGCCAGACGGAGCCGACCGCGTGGACGGCGACGGCGACCGGTACGGCGACCGCGCTGCAGTCCGCAGGTACGGTCGGGATCCAGACGTACCTGTCCAGCTCGGCCACCGCTGCCGTGACGACCCGCGTCGACGACCTGCTCGTCACCGACGGGACCGTCCGCTGACCGCGGCGACCCGCTGACGCCCGGGCGGGCGGATCCTCCTCGGATCCGCCCGCTCGGGCGTTGCACTGACATGATCGACTGAGGCCGGACGGCCGGGGGGCACGGAGAAGAGGGGGAGTCATGCGGCGATCGCGCGCGCGCGCCCTCTCGGCGGAGGCGGGACGATGACCACCCTGCTCGCCGGATCGGGCCTGCTGACCCTCCTCTCCGGTGCCGTCGGCCTCGTCGGCGGGGCTCTGCTGCTCCTGCTCCTCCGCCGCCTGCCGAGGGTCGCCGTGTCCGTCTGGCTCGCGGCCCTCTGCCTCCTGCCCGTGTGGACGGGCGTGTCCGTGGGCGGCATCCACCTCCCTGCAGCATCGCTCGCCGCCGTCCTCGTGATCCTCGCGGTGGTCCCGGTGCCCGGCTTCCGCGTCTCGCCCCTCGACGCCCTCGTGGTCCTCATGGGCGCCTCGGCGCTGGCGGGGCTTCTGGTGGGCTCCGACGAGAAGGCCAGCCTCACGACGGTCGTCTCGTTCCTGAGCTACGGCGTCCCCGGCTACCTGCTGGGGCGCCTCGCCGCGCACCGGATCGGCATGGCCGCGCTCCAGGGCATCGTCGCCGTCGCCTTCACCGTCGTCGGTGCGCTGGCGGTCGTGGAGTTCGCCCTGCACTGGAACCCCTTCCTCGACCTGCCCGGCAACGGCGGGCTGCGCGCCCTCTGGGGCACGCTGCAGGGCCGCGGCGGGATCGTCCGCGCCGAGGGGGCCTTCGGTCACTCGATCGCCCTCGGGTCCAGCCTCGCCATCGCGATCCCGCTGACGCTCGCCTCGCGGTTCGGCCTCCCGCGCGCCTCGCGATGACCGCCGTGATGCTCCTCGGGACGGTCCTCACGTTCAGCCGCGTGGGCATGCTCGGCGCCCTGCTCGGGCTCGTCCTGGCCATCGTCTTCCTCCGGGACGCGATCTCGCTGCGCGTGCGCGTGACCGTCACGGCGGTCGTTGTCGTCGTCGTCGCGGCCATCGCGCCCTTCGTGCAGACCGTATTCGACGACGCCGGGACCGAGGCCACCAACAGCTCCGACTACCGCGGCAACCTGTACGGCCTCATCCCGGGCATGCGGATCCTCGGGCTCGCCTCGTCCGCCTACCGCGGCACCGACGGCCGCGTGTTCTACGGCGGGTTCCGATCCATCGACAGCCAGCTCGTGCTCACCGGGCTCACCTTCGGGGTCCTCTCCGCGGTCGGCGTGCTCCTCGCCCTCGCGGTGGGCGTCTGGCTGGTGATCCGGGGCCGGGCGACCGCCGCGACCATCGCGCTCGTCGCGCAGATCCCCGCGCTCGCCACCGTCGCGCTCATCACCCAGTACTCCGTCTTCATGTGGTTCCTCGCCGGGGTGGCCGCGACCAGCCAGGTCCTCCGCCGCGTGCCAGCTCCGGAGGCCGATGCGGCCGACGCGCCCGCCGACCCCGGCCCGGACTCCGAAGCACCCCCCGACCCGACGCCCGCCCGCACCTCCGCCCTGTCGCCCCTACCGGGAAGAACCCCCTCACGATGACGCTCCACGAGTTCACCGCCCTGCTCCGCCGCCTCTGGTACGTCGTGGTCGCCGCCACGCTCGTCGGGGGCGGGGTCGCGTTCGGCCTCTCCCAGCTCGCCACGCCCGTGTTCACGGCGCAGTCCCGTCTGTACTTCTCGCTGAGCACCGGATCGACCGCGAGCGACCTGAACCAGGGGGCGACGTACACGCAGAGCCAGATGCTGTCGTTCGGCGAGCTCGCCGAGTCACCCGCCGTCATGGAGCCCGTCATCGCGCAGCTGGGACTGGACCGCACGCCGCAGCAGCTCGCGCAGTCGGTGACGGTGACCACGCCGCAGAACACCGTGATCATGGCGATCAACGTCACGGACCCCTCGCCCAAGCAGGCGGCGGCCATCGCCAACGCGACGGCGACGAGCCTCCGCGACACAGCGGAGGCGTACGCGCCGCGGGGCATGGAGGGCGCTACGACCGTCTCCGTCCGCGTCATCCAGGAGGCGCCGGAACCACAGTTCCAGTCGGCCCCCAACGGCCGCACGAACACGCTCGCCGGCCTCCTCCTGGGCCTCCTCGCGGGGCTCCTGGGCCTCGCGCTCGTGCGGCTGCTCGACACCCGCGTCCGCTCCGCCGAGACCGTCGCCCACCTCACGAAGGCGCCCCTCCTGGGCTCCCTGGAGCGCGAGCGCGGAGTCTCGGGCCTCGCGATGGCCCTGCGTCCGCTGTCGACCGCGGCCGAGGGGTTCCGGCAGCTGAAGGCGAACCTGCGGTTCGTGCTCCTCGGCAACCGGGCGTCGAGCATCGTCGTGACGTCCTCGATCCCCGGCGAGGGCAAGTCCACGGTCGCGGCGAACCTCGCGATCTCGCTCAGTGAGGGCGGGCGCCGCGTGCTCCTCGTCGACGCCGACCTCCGCCGTCCCGTCGTCGCGCAGTACCTCGGGCTCGAGGGCGACGCCGGCCTCACCACCGTCCTCGTCGGCCAGGCGCTGCTGGAGGACGTCGTGCAGCCCTGGGGCGACGGCACCCTCGAGGTGCTGACGTCCGGCGAGATCCCGCCCAACCCGAGCGAGCTGCTCGCGTCGTCGCGCATGGAGGAGCTCCTGGAGCGCGCCCGCGAGGCGTACGACGTGGTCGTCATCGACACGGCGCCGCTGATCGCCGTGGCCGACGCGGCGTTCGTCGCCCGCATGACGGACGGCGCCATCGTGGTCGCCGACCAGACGCGCGTGCACCGCGGGCAGCTGTCGGAGGCCCTCGACGCGGTGGAGAAGTCCGGGGGCTCCGTGCTCGGCGTGGTGCTGAACAAGGTGCGTCCCACCAAGGACAAGCGCGCGTACTACCGCGCCGAGACCGAGCAGGCTCCCGCGCGGCCCGGCGGGAGCGCACGGCGTCCGTCGGGCGCTGACCCGCCGGGCACGACGACGAGGGGCGCGGCCGGATCACCGGCCGCGCCCCTCGTCTCGTCCCGGGTGGGCGTGCGCTACTGGAAGACGACCACCGGCGAGCCGGCGTCGCGCGCCACGACCACGCTGATCGCGTCGGCCGATGCAGCGGGGACGCTGAAGACGTAGTCGCCGGTGGCGGACGCACCGGGCTCGAGCGAGCCGCGGATGACGGCGTCGGAGTCGGCGGGCGTCGCGGGCGTGCGGTCCGCGCCGTAGAAGACGTTGACCGCGACGGAGTCGACCGCGACGGCCTCGCCGGTGACGTTCACGAGCTCGAGGCGCACGTCGACGGCGTCGCCGCTCAGCTCGCCGACGCGTCCGCCGTCGGTGCTCGTGGGAGTGACGGAGACGATGCGCGCCTGGATGGATCCGGGGAACGTGGCCACCTCGTCGAGGCCGACGGTGGTCGACACCTCCTGGCCGAGCGCGCCGGTGTCGCCCTCGGGGAGCGGGGCGGGGGTCTCGGTGGCGCCGGCGGTGGGCGCGACCTCCGACCAGTCCTTCGTGTCGGCGGCGTTGGCGGGGGAGTCGGATCCGGATCCGTTCACCACGACCGTGCCGACGACGGCGGCCACGGCGAGGACGGAGGCGGCGCCGATGACGGCGGCGGTGGTGCGGCGGCTGCGGCGCCGATCATCGGGGCGGCGACGCGGTCGCAGGTCGGACGGGGTGCTGTCGGGTACGGGCATGGCCTTCTTCGCTCTCGGGCGCGGGGGAAGACGAGCCCGACGACCGGGTGGGTCGGCGGCGCGGTGCGGGCGGGCGATGGGTGGTCGCACGACGCAGGATTCCGGGTCTTCTGCCCTCGCATCGTACGGCCGGGTGGCCGCCCGGACGAGCCCCCCGTCCAGGGGAGGCCCTGCCGGGCGACCGAGCCCGGGACGCTCAATCGTGCTCAATCCCGGCGCGCGTACTCCTGGTACGACCAGCCGAAGGCCCCCGCGACCATCCCGGCCCCGCGGGCGAGCGTGCGGGTGCCCTTCGCGCGATGCGCGATGCTGCCGGTCACGGCGCCGACGGCGATCCGCCCGGTGCCGCCGATCGCGCGCACCGCGCCGCGCGCCACCGCATCGGCCCGGATCCGTGCACGGGCCGCGGGCGAGGCGGGCGCGAGCGCCACCGAGGTCAGGCTCCACGAGTTGCCGCTGCTGAAGGCGCGCAGCACGACCCAGCGCCGCGTGGTCCGGGCGCGGGGGACGACGTCGACCACTCCGGCCTCGGCGCACCAGGTGAGCAGGCCGCCGGACGCGACGAGCTGGCGGGTGAACAGCGTGTCCTCGCCGCCCTGCGTCCCGAGGTCCACGTCGAAGCGCAGGCGCGCGCCGCGGACGGCGCGGAGGTCGAGCAGCAGGTTGTTGGTCGCGGCGACCTCCAGGCGCGTCCCCGACGCCGGGCGGCGGCGCACGAAGAACCCGCCGGCTCGCACCCATGCGTCGGGCTCGACCTCGTACTCGCTGCGCACCGGGCCGGCGACACCGGCGCTGCCGGTGGCCTGACGGGCTCGGGCGAGGGCCTCGAGCCAGCCCGGATCCGGCCGTTCGTCGTCGTCGAGGAACACGAGCAGGTCGGCGTCGCGTGCCTCGTCGAGCGCCCGGTTGCGGGCGGCGGAGATGCCCGGGGCGGGCTCGTGCGCATAGGCGATCGGGATGGGGGACACCGCCGCGGCCCCTTCGACGGCGTGCCCCGCGCCACCTGCGGGGTCGTTGTCGACCACGACGATGCGGACGGCGCGGGGGAGCGACGCATCCTCTCGCGCGGCGGCGGCGAGATCCGCCGCCTGCTCGGCCACCAGGGGCAGGACCGCCCGGATGTCCTCCGGTCGCCGGTAGGTGAGGATCGCGATGACGAGGGACGCGGCGGGAGCGGCCTGCCGGCCGGCTGCGGGTGCCGTGGCGGTCGGCGCGGGGTCGGGGACGGCGCGCCAGCCTCCGGACAGGCGCAGCCCGTCGCGGATCCCGCGCACGGCTGCGGACACGGGTGCGACGGGATGGGCGAACTGCCGTCGACCGCCCTGCAGCAGCACCTCGTACGCGATCACGGGGGTGAGGAGCCGCCACCGACGCAGGTCCCGGGCGTCGAGGTGACGGGCCCCGTAGAGGAGCCGGTTGCGGATGTTGTGGTAGTAGTACGTCCCGGACTTCGCCTGCCCGGCGCTCTCGTGGCCGATGCTCTGCGTCCCGCCCTCCGCGTGCACGGCCACGGCCTCCTCCACCACCCGCAGCCGGCCACCGGCCTCGACGACCCTGCGGGAGAGGTCCACGTCCTCCCAGTAGAGGAAGTAGTCGTCGGAGAACCCGCCGACCCGCGTCCACAGCTCGTCGGTCACGAGGAGGCACGCGCCCGTGAGCCACGGCTCCACGGGCTGGCCGGGGTGCTGCGTGCGCCGCGCGGCCGACCTGATGCGGCCGTCGGCGAGGTAGAGGTCCGACCCCCGGAACCAGGTGCTGCCGTCGGGCCGGAGGATCAGCGGGGCCGCGAGCGTGAGCGGCTCGTCGGCCACGACGTCGCGCAGCACCGCCAGCTGGTCGGGCTCGATGGTGGCGTCGGGGTTCAGCAGGAGGAACTCCCGTGCGCCGTGCCCGCGCGCCGCCGCCACCCCGATGTTCATGCCCGTGCCGAAGCCCGTGTTCCCGTCCGGGTAGACGCCGTGCACGCGCGTCGACGGGTTCGCGGCGAGATCGCGCACGCGCTCCCGTTCCGCGTCGTCGGTGCGGTTGTCGACGATCACGAGGATCGCGTCCTCGAGGCGCTCCACGAGCGGCAGGACGTTCTCCCGGATGAGGTCGGCGGAACCGTAGTTGACGACCACGACGGCGAGGAGGGCGGGGCGGGGCATGGGGTCCCAATCGGTCGGGCGCGTGCGGCGGGATCGCGTGCGGCGGGGTCGCCTGCGGGCAGGGGCGAGTGGTGGCATAGTCTATTTCCTCGACCGCTGACCCCGGGGTCGTGCCCGACGACCCGCCACCGGTCGTCCCGCCCAGGAGCGCCATGACCGTCCCCTCCCGCCCGCCCGGCCGCGACCTCGTCGTGCTCCAGTCCTCGCAGGCGCCGCGACCGACGACGAATCCCTACATCGTGATGCTCGGACGCTCCCTCGCCGCGACCCCCGGCGTCCGCCCGCTGCACTTCAGCTGGCGCACGGCGCTCCTCGGCCGCTACGACGTGTTCCACGTGCACTGGCCCGAGATCCTCGTCGACGGTCGGAGCCCGCTGAAGAAGGCGGTGCGCCAGGTCCTCACGGTCGCGTTCCTCGCCAAGCTCGCGATCCGCCGCATCCCGATCGTCCGCACGGTGCACAACCTCGAGCGGCCGCAGGGCATCAGCCGCCGCGAGTCGCTCCTGCTGGCGCTCATGGAGCGGATGACGACGCTGCGCGTGCGCGTGAACCCGGTCACGGACATCCCCGCCGACCAGCCGCACGCGACGATCCTGCACGGGCACTACCGCGACTGGTTCCGCGACGAGGCGCGCGCGGACCAGATGCCGGGACGGCTCGGCTACGTGGGCCTCGTCCGCCGCTACAAGGGCGTCGAGCAGCTGGTCGCGTCCTTCCGCGGCGCGGGCGACGCGGGGGCCGACCTGTCGCTGCGCATCGGCGGCAAGCCCTCCACGGAGGAGCTGGCGGACACGGTCCGGGCGCTCGCCGCCGGCGACGACCGGATCCGCCTCGACCTCCACTTCCTGAGCGATGCCGAGCTGGTGGAGATCGTCACCTCGTCCGAGCTCGTCGTCCTGCCGTACCGCTTCATGCACAACTCCGGCGGCGCGCTCGCGGCCCTCTCGCTCGACCGGCCGGTGCTCGTGCCCGACAACGCGGTCAACCGGGCGCTCGCGGAGGAGGCCGGCCCGGGCTGGATCCACCTGTTCGACGGCGACCTGACCCCGGAGGAGCTGCTGCGGGCGACCGAGGCCGCCCGCACGGGCGCGCGCGCATCATCGCCCGAGCTCTCGGGCCGCGACTGGGACCGCGCAGGCACCGCGCACGCCTCCGCGTATCGCCGGGCGCTCCGAATCCGGCGCGGCCTCGAGCGGGGCTGAGCAGTCCGCGCCACCCGTTCTGGGGATTGCCGGCCGCACGCCGCTGGATAGGCTCGTGACCGGTCCGTCCTCCGGACCACCCACCCGAACAACGGGGCTCGGTCGTCACCCGCGGCCGCACCCAGTCCCCGTTCTTCTCCGCGACCCGACGACGGAGCTCTCATTTCCATGCATGCACTCGTGCTGTGGGCGGACGACGCCTCACCCAACCTGGGCGTCCGCGCCCTCGGCCACGGAACCGCGGCGATCATCCGCCGGATCGACCCCGATGCCGACATCACCTTCCAGAACTACGGCTTCCGCGACCCACGGCTGCCGTTCGGCCGCGTCCGGTCGCTCGTCAAGGAGCGCCTCACGGGCAAGCGCGGCATGCAGGAGTGGCTCGGGTCGTTCGACCTCGTCGTCGACACCCGCTCCGGTGACAGCTTCACGGACATCTACGGGATGCACCGCCTCGCGGTCATGTCCACCGTGTCCGAGTTCGCGACGCAGGCCGGTGTGCCCGTCGTGCTCGGCCCGCAGACCATCGGCCCGTTCGACACGCGCCGGGGACGAGCGATCGCGAAGCACTCGCTGCGCCGGTCGCGCCTCATCATGGCGCGGGACACGGTCAGTGCCCATCACGCGACCGAGCTCGGGCACGCGCCCGACGTCGTCACGACCGACGTCGTGTTCGCACTCCCGGTCCCCGAGGTCGCGCGGACGCGCGATGTCGTGCTGAACGTCTCGGGCCTCCTCTGGAACGAGAACCCGCACGTCGACCACCGCGCGTACCGCCGGACGCTGGCCGACCTGCATGCGCGGCTCGTGGCCGAAGGCCGCGCCGTGACGCTGCTCGCGCACGTGCTCGAGTCCTCGAACCCCGACAACGACGTGCCCGCGATGCGCGAGTTCGCCCGCACGGTGGCGCCCGACGCCGAGATCGTGATCCCCGTCCAGCTCGAGGACGTGCGCCGCACGGTCGCCTCGGCGAACGTGGTCATCGGGTCCCGCATGCACGCATGCCTCAACGCGCTCTCGGTCGGCACACCGGCCGTGCCGCTCGCCTACAGCCGCAAGTTCGAGCCGCTCCTCGCGGACCTCGGCTGGGCCCACACGGTGGACCTGCGGACGGCGACCGACCCGGCGGCGGACGTCGCCCGCGAGCTCGCGATCCCGGGACTCGCCGAAGAGGTGCGCGCCGTCGTCGAGCGCGCCCACGGCGGCTTGCGGGTCACCGAGGATGCACTGAGGGCGCTGTGAGCACCACGCTGGACCGCCGGATCGCGGCCGTCGTGGACGGCGGCAACTGCTCCGGATGCGGCATGTGCGCGCTCCTCGACACGGGCATGCGAATGGAGACGGCTGAGGGCTTCTCCCGACCCGTGCGCCGCGGGCCCGCAGACGCCGTTCCGGATGCCGTGCGCCACTTCGACCAGGCCTGCCCGGGACGACGCGTCGCGGCCCAGGAGCCCCAGGGCGCCACGCGGCATCCGCTGATGGGCCCCGTCGTGCAGGCCTTCGAGGCCTGGGCGGTCGATCCGGCGATCCGCGAGCGCGGTTCCAGCGGCGGGACCCTGACGGCGCTGTCCGCATGGCTCGCCGAGACCGGCGAGGCCTCGGCGGTCGTCGGCGCGTCCGCCGACCCCGTCTCCCCGCGCCGCACGGTGAGCGTCCGCATCACCACCCGGGAGGAGGCGCTCGCGTCCGCCGGCTCCCGGTACGCGCCCGTCTCGGCGGCCGCCGACGCCTCTGCCCGTGATGCGTCCGCCGCGATCGTGGGCAAGCCCTGCGAGGTCAGCGCCCTCCGCGCGCTGCAGGCCTCCGAAGGCCGCGCGGACGGTCCGCTCCTCCTCTCCTTCTTCTGCGCCGGGACCCCCAGCCAGCAGGCGACCGACGATCTCGTCGCCGAGCTGGGGATCGCGCACGACGAGCCCGTCGCCGACCTCTGGTACCGCGGTCGCGGGTGGCCCGGCCGCTTCACGGCGGTCCGCCCGGACGGATCCTCCGTGAGCGCCAGCTACGACGACTCCTGGGGCGCGAACCTGGGCCCGTCCGTGCAGTGGCGCTGCAAGATCTGCCCGGACGGCATCGGCGAGAGCTCGGACGTGACGGCGGGCGACTTCTGGCGGACCGACGCCCGCGGCTATCCGGACTTCACGGAGGGCGCCGGCGTCAGCGCGCTCATCGCCCGTACCCGTCGCGGCCAGGACCTCATCGTGCGCGCCGTCGCCGCCGGTGTCATCGAGGCGGTCCCGATCGACATCGACGACGTCTCGGCGATCCAGCCGCTCCAGCGCCAGCGCCGCCAGACCCTCCTCGGCCGTCTGGTGGGCGCCCGGGCCGCGGGAGCTCCGGTACCGCGGTACACGGGCTTCGGGCTGCTGGCCCTCGCCGCAGGTCGTGCGCGCGACACGTACCGCACCGCCAAGGGCACGTACCGGCGCGTCCGGGCTCGGCGGGCCTCGTGACCCGTACGGCGGCGGCGTCGCCGACCGGGGGGCTCGGTGCGCGCGCAGCCCGGGGTGCCGTGATCACCATCGGGGCGCAGCTCGTGCGCATCCTCATCCAGGTCGTCTCGGTGGTGGTGCTCGCGCGCCTGCTGACGCCGACCGACTACGGCCTGCTCGCGATGGTCCTCGCGATCATCGGGGTCGGCGAGATCTTCCGCGACTTCGGTCTCAGTTCGGCCGCCATACAGGCCCGTGACCTCAGCCGGGGCCAGCGCGACAACCTGTGGTGGATCAACAGCGGCATCGGCGTCGTGCTCGCCGTGCTCGTCTTCGGCGCCGCCTGGCCGCTCGCGGCGGTCTTCGGCCATGACGAGCTCATCCCGATCGCCCACGCCCTGAGCATCACCTTCGTCATCAACGGCCTCGCCACGCAGTACCGGGCCGACCTCACCCGCAACCTCCGCTTCGTGGCGCTCGCCGCCGCCGACGTCGCCGCGCCCGCGATCGCCCTCGTCGTCGCCGTCGTGGGCGCGCTCCTCGGGTGGGGCTACTGGGCGCTGGTGGCCCAGCAGATCCTGCAGACGCTCGTCCTGCTCGTCCTCGCCGCGGTCCTCGCCGGCTGGATCCCCCGACTTCCCCGGCGCGACGTGCCCATGCGCGACCTCCTCCGCTTCGGGTGGAACATGGTCGCGAGTCAGATGGTCGGCTACGTCAGCAACAACGTCGACACCTTCCTGGTGGGGGTCCGATTCGGCGCGGGATCCCTCGGCATCTACAACCGCGCGTTCCAGCTCCTGATGACCCCGCTCAATCAGATCAGGAGCCCGCTCACCACCGTCGCGCTCCCCGTCCTGTCACGTCTGGCCACCGACGAACGGCGCTTCGCCGACTTCGTGGCGCGCGGGCAGCTCGCCCTCGGCTACACGCTGGTAGCTGGCCTCGGCCTCGTCGCCAGCGCAGCCGTGCCCCTCACCGACGTCTTCCTCGGCGAGCGGTGGGAGAGCGTCGCCCCCATCCTGCGGCTGCTCGCCGTCGCCGGCATGTTCCAGACCCTCGCCTTCGTCGGCTACTGGGTCTACGTGTCCCGGGGCCTCACCGGAGACCTGTTCCGCTACTCGCTGGTCAGCGCGACCATCAAGATCGCCTGCATCCTCGTGGGCTCCACCGGCGGGGTGCTCGGCATCGCCATCGGCTACGCCGTGGCCCCGGCTCTGTCCTGGCCGATCTCCATCTGGTGGCTGTCGCGCCGTGCGCCGATCCCCACTCGTCGCCTCTACGCCGGAGCCGGTCGGATCCTCGGGGTCGTCGGCATCTCCGGAGTGGCGACGGGCGCGGTCCTGCAACTCGCGCCCACCAGCTCCTCCGTGCTGGATCTCCTCGTCGCGGTCGGCGCGACCGTGGCGCTGGACCTCCTGGCGGTGGCCCTGGTGCCCGCGGTCCGTCGGGACGTGCAGGGCATCATCGGCCTCATCCGGATGATCCCGCAGGCACGCGCAACCCGCACGCCTCGCTCGGACGGCACGACCGAGCGGGCGAGCGACGTCGGGCTGCCTCCGGCCGTGGACGTGGATTCGGCGTCCCCCTCCGCGGCCCCCGCGGAGTCCCCGCGGTCCCTCTAGCGACGAGGGTCCACCGGACCGACCCGCACCCCCTCCTAGCCCACCACCGCCCCCACCGCCGACGCCCCCGCGGCGACCGGCACGACGGCCTCGCGCCCCGCGTGCGTCACCCGCACGTCGCCCGCGAAGGCCGTGACGGAGATGCGCCCGGCGGCGTCCGTGCGGAGGGTCGTCGGCGCGAGGCGCCACTCCTCGCGGATCAGCCGGCGCAGCGCCTCGTAGGACGGCTTCGGCGTGCCGTCGGCCCGGACGAGACCGCCGGGGGCGTTCAGCCACATGCCGTCGTCGGTGAGCCCCCAGTAGGTGATGGCCGCCACGGCCGGGTGCCCGACGAGCGAGCGGTAGTGCCGCTCGATCTCGTCCGCCTGGCGCTCCTCGCCCGCCGGGGTGGACGGCCAGCTGCGCACCCGGAAGTCGTTGAGGTCGGTGATCTCGGGGGCATCGGGTCGCCGGAGAGCAGCGTCGTCTCGGTCATGTGGATGGGCAGCCCGAACCGCGCGAACCGGTCGACGATGCCCAGCACCTGCTCCTCGCCGCGGTAGCCCTGGTGCATGTGGGTCTGCAGCCCGATGGCGTCGACGGGGATGCCGGCGCCGAGGACCTCCTCGATGAGCTCCTCGTAGGCGGGGGAGAGGTCGAAGTCGTTGAGGACCAGGGTCGCCGCCGGGTCCGCCGCCCGGGCCTCCTCGAACGCGAGCCGCACCATGGCGAGGCGCCCGCGGGCCGCCGCGAGCCGGGTGATCCCGTTGTCCTCGCGGTCGAACACGGGCATGATGACGGCCTCGTTGATGGCGTCCCACGTGCCGACGAGGCCGGCGAAGTCGCGGACGTCGCGTCGGATCCGCTCCCGCTGCACCCGCTCGACCTCCTCGAGCGGCAGGTCGAGCAGCCACGGCGCGGTCACCGTGTGCCACACCAGCGGGTGCCCCTTCACGTCGACGCCGCGCTCGCGGAGCCAGCGGGCCGTGGTGCGGAGCCGCTCGGTGTCGGGGCGTCCGCGGACCGGCTCGAAGCGGCCCCAGTAGAAGGGGAGCGTGGCCGTGTCGAAGACCGCCAGCCACTGCTCGGCGAGGCGCTCCAGGCCCTCGAGCCGGGCGCCGCCGAAGGTCTCGACGCCGGCCTGCTCCGCGTCCGTCTCGCCGTTCGCGAGCGGGATGAGGTCGAAGCCGATGTTCCCGAACGCGAAGTCCTGCCGTGCCTGCTCCACCTGCACGTCCACGTGGGCGAGCGGCTGCCCGGAGGCGTCGCGGAGGGTGATGACAGCGTCGGCGCGGCGGGCATCGGGGATGGCGGCGGCTCGGCGGCCGGAAGGCGCGGACGCGGATGCGGCGGGCGTGGCGGTCATGGGTCCCCTCGAGGAGCGGGCGCCACGGCCGCCCGTCGCCTGTCCTGCTCGTCCGGTCAGGCGGACGGGCGGGCGGACGACGCGGGCGACGGACGGGCGCGTCGGTGCGGTCGTCCGGAACCTACGCGGGGGCCGCTCGGGGCGTCCACCGCGCCGCGGATACCCGAAAGCTTTCCCCTCGCCTCAGCCGGGGGAGGGGGCTCCCGCGGCGTAGCGTGCACGACATGATCCCCGGCGCCGCGTCCCTGTCCGTCCTCTACCTCGGCGGCACCGGCACCATCAGCGCCGCCTGCGTCCGGGCCTCGGTCGCCGCCGGCATGGACGTCACCGTCGTCAACCGCGGCGCCGACGCGAGGGGTCGCGGCGTCCCGGCGGGCGTGACGACCCTCGTCGCCGACGTCCAGGATCCCGCCGCGCTCGCCGCCGCCCTCGGCGACCGCACGTTCGACGCCGTCGTCGACTTCCTCTCCTTCGACGCCGCCGGCGCCGACCGCCGGGTCGCGTCGTTCGCCGGTCGCACGCGTCAGTTCGTCGCCATCAGCTCCGCGTCGATCTACCGGAAGCCCGCTCTCCAGACCCCCATCACCGAGTCGACGCTCCGGGAGAACCCGTTCCTCGCCTACGCCCGCGACAAGATCGCCATGGAGGACGCCTTCCTCCGCCATCACGCCGACAGTGACTTCCCCGTCGTGATCGTGCGCCCGTCGCACACGTACGACGAGGCGAGCCCGCCGCTCGCCGGCGACTGGACGGTCGTGGACCGCATCGCGCGCGGCGAGGAGGTCGTGGTGCCGGGCGACGGCACCTCGCTCTGGACCCTGACGCACGCCGACGACTTCGCGGTCGGCCTCGTCGGCATCCTCGGCGACGAGCGGGCCGTGGGCGAGGCGCTGCACATCACGAGTGACGACGTCCTCACGTGGGACCGGATCCACCGCCTCGTCGCCGACGCCCTCGGCGTGGAGGCGCGCCTCGTGCACGTGCCCGCCGAGCAGTTCCCCGTCGTGGAGCCCGACTGGGGCTGGTCGGAGCTGGTGCTCGGCGACCTCTCCCACAGCGCGGTGTTCGACACGACCAGGATCCGGCGGCTCGTCCCGGCCTTCCAGCCGCGGATCCCGTTCCACCTGGCCGTCCGCGGCATCGTCGCGTGGCGCGCCGCCCATCCGGAGCTCACCCGCCCGGACGCCGACACGGACCGCCGCATCTCCCGGCTCGTGGCCGCGAAGCACGCCGCCGACGAGGCCTACCGGGCGGCGGCGGAGCGCTAGGGCACCGGCGCACCGGCGCGCTGGTGACGGAGGTCCGCTAGCGGCCGGCGACCGCAGGCCGAGTGGTGCGCCCCGCCCATTCGGCGCGCGTCCGGGCGATCAGCGTCACGACCACGACGGCGGCGGCCGCGACCAGCGCGGCGATGGCCGCGGGCGTCGAGAGCAGCTCGCCGCTGAGCCGCCCGACGGCGACCCAGGAGAGCCCCCAGGCGATCGCCGCGGTCGGCGCGAGGCGTCCGCCGTCGCGGAGCGCGAGCAGCACGCCCACCGCCCCGGCGACGAGGAGGAGCACGACGGCCCACGCGTCGCGGCCGGTCGTCCCCGGCTGGAAGCCGGAGGCGGTGAGGATCGAGGTGATGTTCGCGATGGTCGCGACGCTCACCCAGCCGAGGTAGAGGCCCATGGTGCCGTCGAGCACGATGCCCTCGACGAGGGTCCGCGGCCGCGAGGCGAGGAGGGCGCGGAAGGTCCAGATCAGCGTCACGAGCAGCGCCACGATGACGACGCCGCTCAGCACGAGCAGGCCGGCCTGGGCGCTGAGGATCCACGCGGCGTTGAGCACGAGGGTGACGGCGACCGGGTAGCCGACGCGGCGCTGGCGCTCGTCGGCGCGCTGGGCGGGGAGCGCCTGCCAGATCGTGTACGCGACGAGGCCGAGGTAGATGACGCTCCAGATGGAGAAGGCCGGCCCGGCCGGTGCGACGGGCGTGTAGCTCGCGCTGAGCGCACCGCTCGAGGCGTTCTGGATGCTCTCGTCGCTGAACGCGCCGGAGCCGAACGCGGAGCCCACGATGGCGAACACCATGCTCGAGATGACGACGATCTGGCGGACGATGTCCTTCACGGTGCCCATGCGGCCTGCTCCTCTACGATGGGAATGTCAGCAGGCGGATAGTAAGCCTGCTGATGATCACAGTAGCAGGGAGATGAGCTGATGGCAGGAGAGGTGTCCGCGGAGGACCAGCTCGCCAGCTGGCCCACGGGTCGACTGCTCTCCACGGCCGCTCGGGCCGTCGAGCACGCGTGGGCCGAGGCGCTCGCGACCCTGGGGGTCACGCACGCGGGGCTCATCGCGCTCCACCTCCTCCGCGACGGGCCGCTCAGCCAGATCCAGCTCGCGCGCTCCGCCCACGTCGAGACGCAGACCATGTCCCGCACGCTCGAGCGCCTGGAGCGCGAGGGCCTGGTGTCCCGCGCGCCGGATCCCGACGACCGCCGCCGGCACGTCGTCGCCCGCACGGAGGCCGGCGCGGAGGCCTGGTCGCGCGCGCAGGACCTCGAGCGCGACGTGCTCCCCGAGCTCACCCGCTCCGAGGAGATGCGTCGCGGCCTCATCGACGTCATCCGCGCGGCTGGCCGGCCCGCGCCCGCCGCCCGGGAGCGGTCCCGCCCGCGCCCGCCGCCGCCCGGCCCGGACGATGACCCGCCCCGCGGACCCGGTCTCCGCCGCCGCTCCCGACCTGCCCGGACGCGCGGTCATCCGCCAGCGGTGGAGCGACCTGGCCTTCGTGCACTGGCGCGTGGATCCCGCGCTCGTCGCCCCGCTCCTCCCGCCCGGCACGCGCCCCGACGTGCACGACGGCTCCAGCTGGGTCGGCCTCATCCCGTTCGTGCTGTCCCGCAGCGCCTTCCCGCCGCTGCCGGCCGTGCCGTGGGCCGGCACGTTCGCCGAGCTCAACGTCCGCCTCTACAGCGTCGGCGACGACGGCCGCCGGGGGGTCGTGTTCCGGTCCCTCGAGGCGGCGAAGCTCCTCCCGGTCATCGGCGCCCGCGTGGGCCTCGGCCTGCCCTACA
This sequence comes from Clavibacter michiganensis, assembly GCA_002150995.1. GTDB lineage: Bacteria > Actinomycetota > Actinomycetes > Actinomycetales > Microbacteriaceae > Clavibacter > Clavibacter michiganensis_K. The sequence goes on from MDHJ01000001.1 coordinate 809,139, forward strand.
TGTGGGCGTCGATGACGCACGAGGAGCACGACGGCGTCGTCACCTACACGTCGCGTCGGCACACCGGCGCGCGCCCGTCGTCCCGCATCTCGGTGCGTCCCCTCGGCGAGGAGGTGGAGGGCGATCCGCTCGCCGACTTCCTCACGGCGCGCTGGGGCATGCACGTGGCCCGCGGCGGCGTCACGCGCTACTGGCCGAACACGCACGACGCGTGGACGCTGGAGCGCGCGGAGCTCGTCGACCTCGACGACGAGCTGGTGGCGTCGGCCGGCCTTCCCGGGATCGTCGACCGCGCCCCGGACTCGGTGCTGTTCTCCCGCGGCGTGCGCACGGAGTTCGCGGGGCCGATGCGTCCCCGCGCCGACGCCTGACGCCCGACGCCGCACGGACGCCTGCCCCCCCGGCACCTGACGGACGCCTGACCCCCGGCACCGCACGGACGCCTGACGCCCGTCACCGCATCGGCGTCTGACGTCCCGCCCTGTTAAGACGCGCCGGACCCGGCCGCGTGGCCGCGGTCCGCCTCAGCGGTCCTCGCGCGGCGTGCGCGTCGACCGGGCCTTCCCGCCCGCGAGCTCGTCGATGGTGATCGCCGCGCTGACGAGCGCGAGGTGGCTGAGGCCCTGCGGCAGGTTGCCGAGGAAGGAGTCGTCCGCGGCGTCGATCATCTCGGAGTAGAGGCCCACGTCGTTGCCGAGCGCGACCAGCTCGTCCATCAAGTCGTGCGCCTCGTCCATCCGGCCCACGCAGGCGAGCGCCCCCGCCATCCAGAAGCCGCAGGCCGTGAAGGTGCCCTCCTCCTCGGGCATGCCGGAGTAGCGGTACAGCAGCGGTCCGCGGCCGAGCTCGGACCGCAGCGCGTCGAGCGTCCGCGACATGCGCTCGCCGCGGTCGAAGCCGGAGATGGAGTGCAGGAGGATGCTCGCGTCGAGCCGCTGGCTGCCCGGGTGCATGACGTAGGCGCCGCGGCCCTCGTCCCAGCACTCCTCCTCGACCCAGGTGCGGATGCGGTCGCGCTCGGCCCGCCACCGGTCGGGCACGCCGGGGATCTGGCCGACCTCCGCGAGCTCGACCGCGCAGTCGAGCGCCTGCCAGCAGCCGAGCTTGGAGGTGGTGTAGTGCTGCTCGTCCTCGAGCTCCCACATGCCGGCGTCGCGACGCTGCCACATGTCGCAGGCGCGGTCGGCGAACGTGGCGAGGAGCCGGCCCGTGTCCGCGTCGAGCACGTTGCCGTCGCGGACGTAGGTGCGCACCACGTCGAACAGGTCGCCGTACACGCCGAGCTGCAGCTGCGCCTGCGCGTCGTTCCCGTCGACCACAGGGCCGACGCCCCGCCAGCCCGGCACCTCCGGCTCGGTGCTGCCCTCGGGCACGCCGCCCTGCAGGGAGTAGAAGACGTGCAGGTCCGGTCCGTTGTCGCGGATCGTGCGGAGCATCCACGACACGGCGGCGTGGGTCTCCTCGCGGAGGCCGAACTTCACCAGCGCGTTCACGGTGTACGCGAGGTCCCGCACCCAGGCGAAGCGGTAGTCCCAGTTCTTGCCGCCGCCCATGCGCTCGGGGAGCGAGGTCGTCGCGGCCGCGGCGATGGATCCGGTGGGCGCGTGCACGAGCAGCTTGAGCGCGAGGGCGCTGCGCTGCACGGCGTCGGCCCACTCGCCCTCGTACCGGAACTCGGCGCTCCAGTTCTCCCAGTTGCGGATGGTGCGGTCGATGCCCTGGTCGACGATCTCGGGGTTCGGGATCCGCACGGGCTCGCGCTCGGTCCCCACCATCGTGATCATGTGGCGCGACCCCTTGCCCGTGGTGAAGGCCCCGGACAGGGACTGAGTGCCCGGCTCCGCGGGCCCGTGGTCGAAGCCGACGACCGCCAGCGTGACGCCGTCCACGCGGATCACGGGCCCGTTGTGGGTCGACTGCACCCACGGCGACGACGTGCCGAGCGCGGTGCCGGGCGCGACCAGCCAGCTCATCGCGACCGAGCCGCTCAGCCCCTCCACGCGGCGGCCGAGCTCGGACCACGGCAGGCGCCCGGCGACGCCGGTGATGAGCGCGTCCGTGACCCGCACGCTCCGGACGCCGTGGTGAAGGTGGTCGTGAGCACGTTGGTCCCGGGGACGTAGGCCCGGGCGACCTCGAAGTCCTCGTCGGGACGCAGCGTGAAGCGCCCGCCGTGCGGCGCGTCGATGATCGCGGCGAACGCGGGCGGCGTGTGCAGGTCGGGCAGCGGGAGCCAGTCGATGTCGCCGTCCTCGGCGATGAGCGCGACCGTGCGTCCGTCCCCGATGGCGGCGTAGCTGCGGAGCGCGATGTAGCCGTCGATCCGCTCGGGGACGGGGCGGGATGCGGGCGTGGCCATGGGACTCCTGTCGACGCCGGCAGGCGGGGCACCGACCCCTCCAGTATCCCCGGACACCCTGCGCCGGCCTGCGCGGGGGAGCCCCGAGGACATGACGGCTCGCCGTGCTCCCGGGCCGGCGGCGGCGGATCGGATCCCGCGCAAACCGTTTTCCATCACGTTCCGAATACGGCTGATGGGCCCGGAGCCAACCCGAACGGTTCCGGTCACCGCCCGTGGGACAGCGCCGTCCGCACGGGCCACCTCCTCTTCTCCCCGTCCTCGCGACGGGTGCAGGCTGGGCGCATGACCCGACTCGAGGCCGTCCGCGGCGACATCACCCGGCAGGACGTGGACGCGATCGTCGACGCAGCCAATTCGTCCCTCCTCGGCGGCGGGGGAGTGGACGGCGCGATCCACCGCGCGGCCGGCCCCGAGCTCCTGGCGGCGTGCCGCCGCATCCGCGCCGACGACCTCCCCGACGGGCTGCCCGCGGGCGACGCCGTCGCGACCCCGGGCTTCCGGCTGCCCGCCCGGCACGTGATCCACACGGTCGGCCCGGTGTGGTCCGCGACCGACGACCGCACCGCCGTGCTCGCGAGCGCGTACGGCCGCTCCATCGAGGTGGCGGCCGGCCTCGGGATCCGCACCGTAGCCTTCCCGCGGTCTCGGCCGGCGTCTACGGCTGGCCGGTGGACGACGCCGCGCGCGTGGCGGTCGCCGCGGTGCGCGGGGCGCTCGCCGAGGGGCGGGGCCGCGGCCTCGAGCTCGTGCGCTTCGTGCTCTTCTCGGGCGAGGTGCTGGCCGCCTTCGAGGCGGCGCTCGCGGCGGACGACTGATCCACCGGGTCTGCCGATGACGGGAGGATGCCCGGCCCAGGGCGCGCGTCGGCGGCGGGAAGCAGGACGCCGGCCCTGCCGTCGAGGACGGGGACCGGCGTGATGTGCCTGGACGCGGCGTCGATCCGCGGACCTTTCGATTTTCAGTCGAACGCTCTACCAACTGAGCTACCCAGGCGAGCGGGCGACTTCGAGAAGTCGCCCACATCGGACAGAAGCCCTCTCGTGTGAGAGGGCTTCACATCCGTGGCGACCCTGACGGGACTTGAACCCGCGACCTCCGCCGTGACAGGGCGGCACGCTAACCAGCTGCGCTACAGGGCCTTGCATGTCGATCTCTGCTGTGGTGACCCCAACGGGATTCGAACCCGTGTTAGCGCCGTGAAAGGGCGCCGTCCTAGGCCGCTAAACGATGGGGCCGCTCGCCCTGGTCTCCCAGGTCTGCAGCAACCGACACGTCAGCATAACCGCACTCCGGGCGAGGACTCAAATCGGCGGGTCGGGCGACAGGGCGGTCCCCGCGGGCATGCGGATCGGACGGCGTGTCGCGCTCTCGGCGGCCGCGGGATCGCCGACACGTCCCGCGCGGTGCCCGGGCGTCCCCGGCCCCCGGGGTTAGCCTTCGCTCGACCCTCCCGGGAGGGGATCCCCGCGCGGATCCCCGCATCGTGCGCGCTGTGCGCCGAGGATCCCCGTTGCTACTGTGAGAGCCGGTGATGGTGTGGCGGATGAGATCCGCGGCACCCCGCCGGCCCCGCGGGGAGGCGCAGCCGGCCAGCCGGGCGACACGATGATCGGGATCACCATGCAGACGGAACTCCACCGGAGCGAGCGCATCGCACGCGCCCCACGCACGCGCACGCGCACGCGCCTGGGCCGCCGCCGCGGCCTGCAGGCCGTCGTCGCGGTGCTCGCCGTCCTCCTCACCGGGTCGATCGCCGCCCCCGCCCACGCCGAGACGTTCGCCTCCTGGGACGACGTCCAGAAGGCGCGCGGGGACGAGCAGGCGCAGAAGGACCTGGTCCAGCGCATCACGGACGAGATCGCCGCCCTCGAGCAGCAGGTCACCGACGCGCAGGCGCTCGTCACGAAGCGCGGCGAGGAGCACGACGCCGCGCAGCAGGCCGCCGACGACAAGTACGAGGACACCGTCCAGCTGCAGCGGAAGGTCGACGCGGCGGACGAGAAGGCCACGCGCTCGCAGGAGCAGGCGGCGGGGCTCGCGAAGCAGCTCATGCGCTCCGGCGGGCAGAACCTCTCCGGCACCCTCCTGCTCAGCGAGGGCGACGGCACCGACGACCTCCTCGACAAGCTCGGCACGATGAGCAAGGTCGCCGCGAAGTCCGACCGGATCTACGTCATCGCCCTGCAGGACCGCAACGCCGCGAAGTCCCTCAGCGACCAGGCGCAGGTCGCGCTCACCGAGCTCGACGCCCTGAAGGCGGAGGCCGAGCGGCTCCTGGCGGAGGCCGCCGACGCGCAGGCGGCCCTCGAGACGGCGCTCGAGGAGCAGACCGTGCAGAAGGCGGACGCCGACGCGAAGCTCGCGGTGATGGCGGAGGACCGCGAGGCCACCGAGGACGACTACCAGGCGGGCGTCCGCAAGCGCCAGGCCGAGGCCGACGCGCTCGCCGCCAGCCAGGGCCGCGCGGGCGGCGACGTCTCGCCCGGCCAGATCAGCGCGTCCGGCTGGACCGCCCCGCTCCCCGGCGCCTACACGAGCGGCTACTACGGCCCGCGCTTCCACCCCATCCAGCACCGCATGATCTTCCACGCCGGCGAGGACCTCGTCCGCGGCGCCACGTGCGGCACCACCCAGTACGCGGTGCATTCCGGCACGGTCGTCTTCGCGGGATGGAACGGCGGCTACGGCAACTACATCCGCATCGACCACGGCGGCGGCGTCTCCTCCGCCTACGGGCACATCGCCAACGGCGGCACGCTGGTGCGGAACGGGCAGCAGGTCGTCGCGGGCCAGCCCATCGCGATCACCGGCACCACCGGCGGCTCGACCGGCTGCCACTCCCACTTCGAGATCCGCCTGAACGGGAACCCCACCGACCCGGTGGCGTTCATGCACGGCCAGGGCGTCTCCATCACCAGCACGCACTGACATGAGGAACGACATGACCCACCTCCGCCCGACCACGGTCGTCATCTCCACGCTCGCCGTGGGCGCGATCGCGGTCTCCAGCGGCGTCGCTGCCCAGACCGCGTTCGCCGCAACCGACTACCCCTCGTGGGCCGACGTGCAGGCGGCGAAGGCGGACGAGGCGCAGACGCAGACCGCCATCGAGCGCGTCACCGAGCTCGCGACGGGCCTCCAGGTGTCGGCCGACCAGGCGAACAAGGAGGCGATGATCGCGGGGGAGGCGTACGCGCAGGCCCAGGCGGCGCGCGACGCGCAGGCCGAGAAGCTCGAGCGACTGCAGAAGAAGGCCGACGAGGCCCAGGCCGCGGCGCTCACCAGCCGGATGCGCGCCGGCCTCCTCGCCAGCCACCTCGCGCGCGCGGGCGGTCAGGACATCACCGCGAGCCTCCTCGCCTCCGACGGCGACGACGCCGAGGAGCTGCTGCGCTCGCTCGGCACCATGTCGAAGCTCTCCGAGAGCACGCAGACCGTGTACGCGCAGGCCCTCTCGGACCGCAACAGCGCGGCGTCGCTCAGCGACCAGGCGCAGATCGCGAAGGACGAGCTCGCCCGTCTCGCCGACGAGGCGGAGGAGTCGCTGGCGGCGGCGAACGGCGCGGCCGCGACGGCCGCGGCCGCGGTGGCGGAGCAGACGCGCAACAGCGACCAGCTCATCGCCCAGCTCGCGCTGCTGAAGGACTCCACGTCCGAGATCGAGGCCCAGTACGTCCAGAGCCTCACGCAGCCCGCCATCCCGGCAGCGGCGGCCCCGTCCCCGGGATCCGGCTCCACGGGGGGCGGTGCGTCGAGCGGCGGCGGAGCCTCGTCGGGTGGCGGCGGCGCCTCCACCGGCGGCGGCTCGAGCGCCCCCGCGCCGGCCCAGCCCGCGCCCCAGCAGCCGGCGCCCCAGCAGCCGGCACCCCAGCCCGCGCCGCAGCAGCCCTCGCGTCCGGCGCCTGCTCCCGCCCCGGCTCCGGCTCCCGCACCCGCCCCGGCTCCCGCGCCGGCCCCGGCTCCGGCCCCGTCCGGCAACGCCGCGCAGGTCGCCATCGCGTTCGCGAAGGCCCAGCTCGGCGAGCCGTACGTCCTCGGCGGCGCCGGCCCGAACCAGTGGGACTGCTCGGGCCTCGTGATGATGGCGTACCGGGCGGCCGGCATCGACGTCGGCAGCCACTCCGTGAGCTCGCAGTACAACCGGATGCAGGCGCAGGGCCGCCTCGTGCCGTTCTCGCAGCGCCAGGCCGGCGACATCGTCTTCTGGAACAGCGGCGGCGGGTTCTACCACGACGCCATCTCGCTCGGCGGGGACACCATCATCGCGGCGCCGAAGCCCGGCGACGTGGTCAAGATCCAGGGGCTCTGGGGCGGTCGCGACCTCATGCCCTACGTGGGCCGCCCGGGCTGATTCCGGCCCGCGCCGCGTCCCCGGCACCCACGACGACGCCCGCCGCACCCGCATCTGCTGCGGGTGGGCGGGCGTCGTCGTGCGGGGTGCGGACGCGGGTCAGGCGTCCTCCTCCGGCTCGCCGGCGTGGCCGTCGTGGCCGCCCTCGGCCTGCAGCTTCTCGAAGCCGGCCTGCACGATGCGCTCGGCCTCGGCCGCGTCGCCCCAGCCCTCCGTCTTGACCCACTTGCCGGGCTCGAGGTCCTTGTAGCGCTCGAAGAAGTGCTCGATCTCGTTGCGGACCTGCTGCGGCACGTCCTCGATGTCCTGGATGTGGGCCCAGCGCGGGTCCTTCGCGGGGACGGTGATGACCTTCGAGTCGATGCCGGCCTCGTCGCTCATGTTGAACACGCCCACGGGGCGGACGGCGACGCCGACGCCGGGGAAGACCGGGTACTCGAGCAGCACGAGCGCGTCGACGGGGTCCCCGTCGAGGCCGAGGGTGTTCTCGAAGTAGCCGTAGTCGGTGGGGTAGACGAACGACGTGAAGAGCACGCGGTCGAGGTACACGCGGCCCGTCTCGTGGTCGACCTCGTACTTGTTGCGGGACCCCTTGGGGATTTCGACGACGACGTCGTAGCTGGCCATGCGTGTGCTCCTCGTGGTTCTGCCGTGGGCGGGATGCTGCCATAACGTTAGTGGATGCCCTCCGAGCGCCCCCGTCTCACGTCCGCCGTCGCGGACCTCCGACGGGCGGTCCGGGAGGCCCTCGCCGAGCTGCCCGCGGCACCCGCCGGCCCCGTGCTCGTCGCGCTCTCGGGCGGCGCGGACTCCCTCGCCCTCGCGGCCGCGGCGGCCTTCGAGGGGCCGCGCGCGGGGGTCGCGGTCGGCGCCGTCGTGGTCGACCACGGGCTGCAGGAGGCCTCCGCGACGGTGGCCGCGGACGCGGCCGAGGCGGCGCGCGCCCTGGGACTCGACCCCGTCGTCGTGACGCGCGTCCGCGTCGACCCGCGCGGCGCCGGCCCCGAGGCCTCCGCGCGCGCCGCCCGCTACGCGGCCTTCGACGACGCGCTCCGCGGGACGGGATCCCGCGCCCTCCTCCTCGCGCACACGCTCGACGACCAGGCCGAGACCGTCCTGCTGGGGCTCGCCCGTGGATCCGGCGCCACGAGCCTGCACGGCATGCCCCGGTCGGCGCTCGCCCGCGAGGTCGACGCCCTCTACCTGCGGCCGCTGCTCGGGATCCGCGCGGCCACCACGCGCGCCGCCTGCGCCGACCAGGGCCTCGACCCGTGGCAGGACCCGCACAACGCCGACCCCGCGTACCGCCGCGTCCGCGTGCGCCACGACGTCCTGCCGGTCCTCGAGCGCGAGCTCGGCCCGGGCATCGCCGAGGCCCTCGCGCGCACGGCCGACCAGCTGCGCGAGGACGACGACGCGCTCGAGCTCTTCGCGGCCGAGATGGTCGAGGAGATCGCCGACCACGCCGAGGCCGGCATCTCGCTCGAGGTCGCCGCGCTCCGTGCCGCCCCGCCTGCGCTCCGGCACCGGCTGATCCGCCTCGCCGCCCGCGAGGAGTTCGCCGCGCACCTCTCCCGGACGCACGTGCTCGAGGTCGCGAGGCTCGTGACCGACTGGCACGGGCAGGGGCCGGTGGACCTGCCGGGCGTTAGGGTCGTACGCAAGGACGAGCTCATCGTCCTCAGCGCCAGGACGACGGAAGAGTGACATGAGATCCACCGACATCGCCGACGACCTGACCGAGGTCCTGCACACCGAGGAGCAGATCCACGGACGGATCGCCGAGATGTGCCGCGAGATCGAGCGGGACTACGCGGGGGAGGAGCTCCTCCTCGTCGGCGTGCTGAAGGGCGCGGTCATGGTCATGGCCGACCTCGCCCGCGAGCTCGCCCTGCCGGTGCACATGGACTGGATGGCCGTCAGCTCCTACGGGTCGGGCACGAGGTCGAGCGGCGTCGTCCGCATCCTCAAGGACCTCGACGCCGACCTCACGGGCCGCCGCGTGCTCATCGTCGAGGACATCATCGACTCCGGCCTCACGCTCTCCTGGCTCCTCGCGAACCTCCGCTCCCGCGGCGCCGCGAGCGTCGAGGTCTGCGCCCTCCTCCGCAAGCCCGAGGCCGTGAAGATCGCGGTCGACGTGCGCTACGTGGGCTTCGAGATCCCGAACGACTTCGTCATCGGCTACGGCCTCGACTTCGCCGAGCGGTACCGGAACCTGCGCGACGTGGCGATCCTCGCGCCGCACGTCTACAGCTGACGCGCCCCTCTCCTCTTATCCGGCTCCAGGGCGGCGCACGTTCGGCTGGCGGCGAACACCGCGGCCACGCCCAGACAGCCGCTTGTATCCTCGAGACATCTCGTCGCCGTACGGCGCGGCACGGGCAGAAAGGTGTCGGGCCCGCGCCCCTACGCTCATGAACTTCAAGAAACTCCTCCGCAGCCCGATCCTCATCGTCGTCCTCGCCATCGTCGTGGTGTCGGTGGGCTTCAGCCTCATCACCGGGTCCGGCTACAAGACCATCACCACGCAGCACGGCCTCGAGCTGATCCAGGACGGCAAGGTCGCCTCCGCCAAGATCATCGACGGCGAGCAGCGCGTGGACCTCACCCTCGCGAGCGCCGACGGCGACAACGGCACCATGGTGCAGTTCAACTACGTCGCGCAGCGCGGAACCGAGATCGTCGCCGCCATCACGGAGGCGAACCCCGCCGAGGGCTTCGACGACCAGGTGCCGCAGCCGAGCTGGCTGCTGTCGGCCTTCAGCATCCTGCTGCCGCTGCTGCTCATCGGCTTCTTCATCTGGATCATGTTCTCCGGCATGCAGGGCGGCGGGAACCGCGTCATGCAGTTCGGCAAGTCGAAGGCGAAGCTCGCCTCGAAGGACTCCCCGAAGGTCACGTTCGCGGACGTCGCCGGGTCGGACGAGGCCATCGAGGAGCTCGAGGAGATCAAGGACTTCCTCAAGGAGCCCGCGAAGTTCCAGGCCGTCGGCGCCCGCATCCCCAAGGGCGTGCTGCTCTACGGCCCTCCCGGCACCGGCAAGACCCTGCTCGCGCGCGCCGTCGCGGGCGAGGCCGGCGTGCCCTTCTACTCCATCTCCGGATCCGACTTCGTCGAGATGTTCGTGGGCGTGGGCGCGAGCCGCGTGCGCGACCTCTTCGAGCAGGCCAAGCAGAACGCGCCGGCCATCATCTTCGTCGACGAGATCGACGCGGTCGGCCGTCACCGCGGCGCCGGTGTCGGCGGCGGCAACGACGAGCGCGAGCAGACCCTCAACCAGCTGCTGGTGGAGATGGACGGCTTCGACGTCAAGACCAACGTCATCCTCATCGCGGCCACCAACCGGCCCGACGTGCTCGATCCGGCGCTGCTGCGCCCGGGCCGCTTCGACCGCCAGATCGGCGTCGACGCCCCCGACCTCCAGGGCCGCAAGCAGATCCTCGAGGTGCACGGGCGCGGCAAGCCGCTCGCCGCGGGCGTCGACCTCGAGGTCCTCGCGCGGAAGACCCCGGGCTTCACCGGCGCCGACCTCGCCAACGTCCTCAACGAGGCGGCGCTCCTCACGGCGCGCTCCGACGCGCAGCTCATCGACGACCGCGCCCTCGACGAGGCCGTCGACCGCGTCATGGCCGGCCCCCAGCGCCGCAGCCGCATCATGCGCGACCACGAGAAGCTCATCACCGCGTACCACGAGGGCGGTCACGCGCTCGCGGCGGCGGCCATGAACAACACGGACCCGGTGACGAAGGTCACGATCCTGCCCCGCGGACGCGCCCTCGGCTACACGATGGTCCTCCCGCTGGAGGACAAGTACTCGGTCACCCGCAACGAGCTCCTCGACCAGCTCACGTACGCCATGGGCGGCCGCGTCGCGGAGGAGATCGTGTTCCACGACCCCACCACGGGCGCCTCCAACGACATCGAGAAGGCCACGTCCACGGCCCGCCGCATGGTCACCGAGTACGGCATGAGCGCCAAGGTCGGCTCCGTCAAGCTCGGCTCCAGCTCCGGCGAGCCCTTCCTCGGCCGCGAGCTCGGCGGCGGACGCGACTACTCGGAGGACATGGCCCTCACGGTCGACGCCGAGGTGCGCGCGCTGCTCGACGGCGCCCACGACGAGGCGTGGCAGGTCATCAACGACAACCGCGACGTGCTCGACCACCTGGCCACCGAGCTCCTCGAGAAGGAGACGCTCGACCACGACCAGCTCGCCGCGATCTTCGCGGACGTGCGGAAGCTGCCGCCCCGTCCGCAGTGGCTGTCGAGCGACAAGCGCCCGCTGTCCGACCTCCCGCCCGTGCCCATGCCGCAGAAGGCGCCCATCGACCAGGGCGTCGTCGACGGCGCGGTCGACTCGGAGCCGCCGGCCGGCAAGCCGAAGCGCTCGCCCTTCCCGCGTCCCGCGACGGCCTGACCCGATGGGCGTCGACAGGGCGCGCATCGAGGCGGCCGTGTCCGAGCTGATCCTGGCCATCGGCGAGGACCCGGGCCGGGAGGGTCTCGCGACCACCCCGGCCCGGGTCGCCGAGGCCTATGGCGAGTTCTTCGCGGGCGTCGGCACGGATCCGCTCCGGCACCTCCGGGAGACCTTCCCGCTCCCGGAGACGGCCGCGGCACCGCAGCCCGTCATCGTCACGGGCATCGCGTTCCGCTCGATCTGCGAGCACCACCTGCTCCCGTTCACGGGCGTCGCGCACCTGGCGTACGTGCCGGGGGAGCGCATCGTCGGCCTCGGCCGCCTGCCGCGCGTCGTGGACGACCTCGCCTCCCGCCCCCAGATGCAGGAGCGGCTCGGCGAGCAGATCGCCGAGGCGCTGGAGCACGGCCTCGGCGCCCGCGGCGTCGCGGTGATCCTCGACGCGACCCACGGCTGCGTCACCGCCCGCGGCACGCGCCAGGCCGGGAGCACCACCATCACCATCGCCGCGCGCGGGACGCTCGCCGAGGCCTCGGCGCGCGCCGAGGTGCTCGCGCTGCTGCCGGTCGCGGGCGGCCGGGACCGCCCGTGACCCGCGACCCAGCGTCGCGCGCGCTCGTGATGGGGATCCTCAACGCGACCCCCGACTCCTTCAGCGACGGCGGACGCCACCTCGCGCTCGACGACGCGCTCGCGCACGCCCGGCGGCTCGTGGCGGCCGGTGCCGACGTCGTCGACGTGGGCGGGGAGTCGACCCGGCCGGGAGCCGGCCGAGTCGACCCCGCCGAGGAGCTCGCCCGGGTCCTGCCCGTCGTCCGGGAGCTGGCCGCCGAGGGCGTCGCCGTCAGCGTCGACACCATGCGCGCCGCGACGGCCGAGGCGTGCGTCGCCGTCGGCGCGCGCATCGTCAACGACGTCTCCGGGGGGCTGGCCGACCCGCGCATGGCGGCGGTCGTCGCGGGCGCCGAAGTCGACTACGTGGCCATGCACTGGCGGGGCCACAGCGACACGATGGCGGCACGGGCGTCGTACGCCGACACCGTCGGCGAGGTGCGCGAGGAGCTGCGCGTCCGCGTCGAGGCGCTGGTGGCGGCGGGTGTGGATCCCGCCCGCATCGTCCTCGATCCGGGCCTCGGCTTCGCGAAGGACGCGGCGCACGACTGGCAGCTCCTCGGATCCCTCGAGGCGTTCACCGGCCTCGGCCACCGCGTGCTCGTCGGCGCGTCCCGCAAGCGCTTCCTCGGCCGCCTGCTGCCCGAGGGCGCCGCCGTCGAGGACCGGGACGTGCCCACCGCCGTCGTCAGCGCGCTCTCCGCGCGCGCCGGGGCGTGGGCCGTGCGCGTGCACGACGTCGCGTCCACCCGCGCCGCGCTCGCGGTGGAGGAGGCGTGGTCCCGCGGGCTCGCCGAGGCCGGGCGCGCCGAGACCATCCGCGCCGAGGCCGGGCGCGCGACCGCCGCCGTCGGGTCGGCGTCCGCCGCCGGTCTGTCAGAGTAGGAGCATGAGCGCCGTGAGCCAGGACCGTGTCGTCGTCTCCCCGCAGGGGCTGCTCGTGCGCATCGCCGTGGCCGCGCTCATCGCGTCGGTCGTCCTCGGCGCCGGGCTCACCTTCCCCGCCGACCTCGCCGGCGGCGCCGCCACGGCCGTCGTCGTCGTGAAGGCCGTCGCCGCCGTCCTCGGCCTCCTCGGATCGCTCGGCGCCGTCTACGCCTCCGTCGTGCTGCTGTCGCCGGTCCTCACCACCGCGGGAGCCGTCCTCTGGCCGGTCGCCGTGGTGCTCCTCGGCACCGCGCTGGGCATCGTCGGCGGCCTCCCCTTCGCCGCCACGGCCGACGACGGGGACGGGTCCCACGGGGTCCTCGGTCTCGTCGCCGCCGTGCTCGTCGTCCTCGGCATCGCCGCCGCCGTCGCGTGGGCCGTGGTGCAGCGCCGCGTGGCCCGCCTCGCCGCCACGGCCCGACGGGTCACCGAGACGGGGCGCCGGACCGCCGCCATCGTCACCGCCGTGCAGCGCCTCGACGGTTCCGGCGACGCCGTCCGCGCCCGCCTCACGGTGGCCTTCACCGACGCCGACGGCCGCGACCACCACGTGACCCGCACCGTCACCACGGCCGATCGCCTGCTGCCCGCCGTCGGCGGCAAGCTCCCGCTCTGGTACGACCCGACCGACCCGGGCGACCTCCCCTCCATCGTCGTGGGCCGCTCGTGGTGACCGCCCTCCCGAGCGACCGCATCGTCCTCACCGGGCTCCGCGTCCACGCGCACCACGGCGTCCACGCGGCGGAGCGTCGCGACGGGCAGGCGTTCGTTATCGACGTCGAGGTCGCCCTCGACCTCGCCCCCGCAGGCGGCAGCGACGAGCTGGGCCGCACCCTGCACTACGGGGAGCTCGCCGAGGAGGTCGCGGCCGCCGTCGGGCGGGATCCCGTCGACCTCATCGAGACGCTGGCCGAGCGCGTCGCGGCGGTCGTGCTCGCGCACCCCGTCGCCCGGTCCGTGCGCGTCACCGTGCACAAGCCGGACGCGCCGATCGCCGTGCCGTTCGACGACGTCGCGGTCGTGATCGAGCGCGCGTCGACGCTCCCCGCCCCGGGCGCGCCCGTGCGCGCGGTCGTGGCGGTCGGGTCGAACCTCGGCGACCGACGGGCGACGATCGAGGACGCCGTCGCCCGCATCGGCCGGGTGCCCGGCCTCCGGGTCGTCCGCTCCTCCGAGCTCGTGGAGTCCGTCGCCGTGACGCCCGCCGGGGAGGACCCGACGAAGCCCGGCTACCTCAACGGCGTCGTCCTGGTCGACTCCGCCCTCGGCCCGCACGCGCTCCTCGACGAGCTGGCCGCCATCGAGCGCGAACTCGGCCGCGTGCGCGCGGAGCGCTGGGGCGACCGCACCATCGACCTCGACGTCGTCGCGTTCGGGGATGCGCGGATCCACGACGACCGCCTCACGCTCCCGCACCCGCGCGCCGCCGAGCGCGCCTTCGTCCTCGGACCCTGGCTGCAGGCCGATCCGGACGCGGAGCTGCCGGGCAGGGGTCGCGTGGACGCGCTGCTGCGCGAGCTCGAGGCCGCAGTGCCTGCGGGATCGGCCGGAGCCGGCCGATGACCCGCACGCGCTCCACCACCCTGGTCGCCCTGCTCATCGCGGGTGCGGCCGTCGGCTGGTTCGCCGAGAACGCGCTCCTCATGAGCGGGCGCGCGCTCCTCATCCCGCCGCTCACCCTCGGTGCCACCCTCCTCATCGTCGGGATCGTCCTGCTCGCGCTGGCCCGTCCCATCCGACGCTCTACGCTCGGCCGCACGCCGGGCCGCGTCGACCCGTTCCGCGCCACGCGCGTGGTGCTGCTCGCCAAGGCGTCGGCGCTCGCGGGGGCGCTGCTCACGGGGATCACGGGCGGGGTGCTGGCCTTCGTGCTGGCGCGGCCCGTGCTGCCCGGCGCGTCCTCCGTCGGGCTGGCGGTGGCCGGTACGGTGGGAGCGGTCGTCCTGCTCGTCGCCGGGCTGGTCGCCGAGCACTGGTGCACGGTCCCTCCCGACGACCGGGACGACACGCGTCCCGGGGACCCGGCGCGCGAGCTCTCCTAGGCCCACCGCCGCACCCATCCCGAGGAGCCCCCGTGACCGCGAACGTCGACCCGCACGGCGTCTCGTGGCGCCGCGTCTCCCCGCGCCTCATCGGCGTCGAGCTGGTGGGCGGGGTGATCACCGCCCTCGTCCTCGGCGGCGTCGCCGCGTTCCTGTTCGCGGTCGAGGCGCCGCGGTGGCTGGCGATCGTGCTGGGCGCCGCCGCCCTCGTCGAGCTCGTGGTGACGCTCGTCGTCGTCCCGCGCCGGGTGCGCGCGATGGGCTACCAGCTGCGCGAGGACGACCTGGTCTTCCGCCGCGGCATCATGTGGACGCGCGTCGTCGCGGTGCCCTACGGCCGGATGCAGCTCGTGGACATCACGCGCGGCCCCGTCGGGCGGGCGCTCGGCCTCGCCGACCTCAAGCTCGTCACGGCGGCGGCGGCCGCGGCCATCCAGATCCCCGGCCTCACGAACGCGGACGCCGAGGAGCTGCGCGACCACCTGGTGGCCCTCGCCGAGACCCGCCGGGCCGGGCTGTGACCGACCCGACGCCCCGGGAGCCGGACTCCGCGCGCTCGGCGTGGAGCCACGGATCCCCGGACGGGTCCGCCGACGCCGCCGGCCCGGACGCGCCCGCCGGCCCGGATGCGCACGCCGGCCCGCACGCGCCCGCCGGCCCGGACGCGCATGCCAGTCCCACCGAGCACGCCGTCCCCGCCGCGGAGGCGCGCATCGCGGAGGAGCTGACGGACGGCGACTGGCACCGCCTGCACCCCGCGACGCCGCTGCTGCGCGGCGGCATCGTCTTCCTCGTCGTCATCGGCTTCCTCCTGTCGTCCCTGCGCGAGCAGCTCGTGGAGCAGTTCGTGCCCGGTCAGCGGCGCGACGGCGAGCAGGACCTCATCCCGATGCTCGTCGAGACCGGCAGCCTGATCTGGGTGATCCTCGGCCTCCTCGCCTTCACCCTGCTCGCGGTCGGGGTCTCGTACCTGTCGTGGCGCATGCACACCTTCCGCGTCACGGAGGAGACCGTGGAGGTGCGCAGCGGCATCCTCTCGCGCACGAACCGGCGGGCCCGGCTCGACCGGATCCAGGGCGTCAACATCGTGCGTCCGGTCGTCGCCCGCCTGATCGGCGCGGCGAAGCTCGAGATCCAGGTCGCCGGCAACGACGCCAACCTGCCGCTGCAGTACCTCCGTTCGCGCGACGCGGACGCGTTCCGGCTCCGTGTCCTCCGCCTCGCGTCGGGCGCGCGCGCCGAGGCGGCCGGATCCCGTCCGGCCGCCGCGTCCGCCCCGGCCGGCGCCGCCCGCGGCTTCGTGGGCGCCCGCGTCGACGACTTCCTCGCGCCCGAGCTCGATCCCGACGCCGCGCCGCCGCAGTCGGTCGTGCGCATCCCGATCCCGCGCCTCGTGGGCGCCGTGCTCCTGTCGGCGCCCACGGTCGTCCTCGTGCTGTTCGTGGTGGTCGGGATCCCGCTCATCGTGCGCTTCGAGGCCTGGTACCTGCTCGTGCCGCTCCTGCCGACCCTCCTCGGATCCGCCGGGTTCTTCGTGCGGCGCATCACGCGCTCGCTCCGCTACAGCGTCGCCGGCACGCCCGACGGCGTCCGCGTGGGCTTCGGCCTGCTGTCGACGAGCAACGACACCATCCCGCCCGGCCGGATCCACGCGGTCGAGGTCGTCCAGCCGCTCCTCTGGCGGGCCGCCGGCTGGTGGGAGATCCGCATCACGCGCGCCTCGCACTCGTCCGCGCCCGGCGCCGCGGGGCAGCAGAACACGTCGATCCTGCCCGTGGGCGACCGCCGCGACGTGGACCGCGTGCTCGGCCTCGTGCTCCCCGACCTCGTGGGCGAGCAGGCGCTCGCGCTCGTCGACGTGGGCATGACCGGCCGCGGCGGAGCCGACGACGGCTTCACGACGTCGCCGCGACGCGCGCGGATCCTCAAGCCCTTCTCCTGGCGCCGCACCGGGTTCGCGGTCGACGCGTCCGCCTTCCTCGTCCGCCGCGGCGTGATCTGGCGCCGCCTCGTGATCGTGCCGCACGCCCGCACCCAGGGCGTCGACCTCACGCAGGGCCCGATCGACCGCCGCCTCGACCTCGTGTCGGTCCGCGCCGCCACGGTCGCGGGTCCCGTCGACACGCGGCTCGGCGCCATCGACCGCGCCACCGGGATGGAGCTCTCCACCCGCCTCGTCGCGGCGGCGGTCGCGTCCGCCCGCTCCGACACGTCCGCGCACTGGGGCGCCGGGGCGGGGGACTGGCCGGCGCCGGGCTCCGAGGCCGTCGCGCCCACTGCGCCCGCCACGGACCAGCGGCCCGGCGTCGAGCCCGCGGCGTCCGCGCCGTCCGCCGCCGCCGATGCCGCCGACGCCGCATGGCCGCCTCCGCCCGCCCCCACCGCCACCCCGGAGACCGCGTCCGACGCCGCTCTGGCATCCGAGCCCGACGCCACCCCGGAGGCCGCGTCCGACGCCGCCCCGGCATCCGCCCCCCGCCACCGCTCCACCCCCGAGGACCCCGCGTGAGCTCCCCGTCCCAGCGCTCCGGACGCCTCGGCGTCGGCATCGTGGGCGCCGGCCGCGTGGGCCCGGTCCTCGGCGCGGCGCTCGCGGGCGCGGGTCATGCCATCACGGGCATCTCGGCGGTGTCGGCGGCGAGCCGCGAGCGCGCCGACTCGATGCTCCCCGGCGTCCCCGTCCTCGCGATCCCGGAGCTCATCGAGCGCAGCGAGCTCGTCGTCCTCGCCGTCCCGGATGCCGAGCTGCCGGGTCTCGTCGCGGGGCTCGCGGCCACGGGCGCGTGGCAGGCCGGCCAGCTCGTCGTGCACACGTCGGCGGCGCACGGGATCCAGGTCCTCGCGCCCGCGTTCGCCGCCGGCATCATCCCGCTCGCGATCCACCCGGCCATGTCGTTCACCGGCACGAGCATGGACCTCGGCCGGATGGCGGAGAGCTGGTTCGCCGTCACCGCGCCCGCGCCCGTGCTCCCCATCGCGCAGGTGCTCGTGGTGGAGATGGGCGGCGAGCCCGTCGTCGTGGAGGAGCGCGACCGCGCGGCGTACGCCGAGGCCATCGCGACGGCCACGACGTTCTCCACGGCGATCGTCGACCAGGCGGCGGGCCTCCTCGCCGGCATCGGCGTCGAGGAGCCCGGCCGCGTACTCGGCCCGCTGATCCGCTCCGCCGTGGACGACGCCCTCCGCCGCTCCTCCCCGTCGGGCGGGGCGCGCCTCACGACGCGCGACGTGCCGCCGCCGGCGGACGAGGGCGGCGCACCGCACTAACCTGGCGTGTCCGCGTCCCGAGCACCCGAGGAGCCCGAAGGCATGTCGAACCCCGCGCCCGTCGTCGTCACCGGCATCGCCGAGCTGCGCGCCCGCATCCGCGACCACCGTTCCGCGCGCGCCGCCGCCGCCGAGGCGTCGACCGTCGTGCTCGTGCCCACCATGGGCGCGCTGCACGACGGGCACCTGGCGCACGCCCGCCGGGCCCGCGAGCTCGGGTCGCTGGTCGTCGTCTCGGTCTTCGTCAACCCGCTCCAGTTCGGCGCCGGCGAGGACCTCGACGCCTACCCCCGCACCCTCGACGCCGACGTCGCCGCCCTCGCGGGGACCGGGGTCGACCTCGTGTTCGCCCCCTCGGCCGCCGAGATGTACCCGGACGGCCCCGCCCGCATCCGCGTCACCGGCGGATCCGTCGCGCTCACCCTCGAGGGGCGCTCCCGTCCCGGCCACTTCGACGGCATGCTCACGGTCGTGGCGAAGCTGCTGCACATCGCGACGCCCGACGTGGCGACGTTCGGCCGGAAGGACGCCCAGCAGCTGCACCTCGTCCGCCGCATGGTGCGCGACCTCGACCTCCCGGTCCGCGTCGAGGACCTGGAGACCGTCCGCGAGCCCGACGGCCTCGCCCTCTCCAGCCGCAACCGCTACCTCGACGACCGGGAGCGCCGCGCCGCGCGGGTCCTGCCCGCGGCCCTCGAGGCCGCCCAGAGCGCCGGGTCCCGCGGCATCGACGCCGTCATCGCGGCGGCGCAGTCGGTCGTCATGGGCGAGCCCGCGGTGTCCCTCGACTACTTCCAGGTGGTGGATCCCACGACCTTCGAGACCGTGGACGACGGCTTCCGCGGCGTCGCGCTCGCCGTCATCGCCGCCCGCGTCGGCAGCACGCGCCTCATCGACAACGAGACCGTCGTCATCGCCTGACCCGGGCGGGCCGGCCCGTGCCGGCGTGCCCGGGCCCCGCCGGCACCTGCGAGAATCGAGGGAGGCCGACCGGCCGCCCGCCCCACGACCCGCGAGGATCCGTCCGCACATGACCGACACCCCCGGAACGCCCGCGACGCCCGAGAACCCCACCGCCCCGGCCCCGGGCGGCGAGGGGTCCGCCGAGGACATCGCCGAGCAGAAGGCCGTGCGCCTCGCGAAGCGCGACCGCCTCAACGCCGAGGGCGGCCTCGGCGGCGGCGCGTACCCCGTGCAGGTCCCGGTGACGACGACCATCCCGGCCGTCCGCGCGGAGTTCGGGCACCTGGCGCCGGCCGAGGAGACCGACCACGTCGTCGGCATCGCGGGGCGCGTCGTCCACTACCGCAACACCGGCAAGCTGTGCTTCGCGACGCTGCAGGCCGGCGACGGCACGCGGATCCAGGCCATGGTCTCGCTCGCCGAGGTCGGCGACGAGGCGCTCGCCGCGTGGAAGGAGCTCGTCGACCTCGGCGACCACGTCTTCGTCGCCGGCCGGGTCATCGCCAGCCGCAAGGGCGAGCTGTCCGTCATGGCCACCGAGTGGCGCATCGCGAGCAAGGCGCTCCTGCCCCTGCCGAACCTGCACTCCGAGCTCTCCGACGAGACCCGCGTCCGCAGCCGCTACCTCGACCTCATCGTGCGCGACCAGGCGCGGAGGAACGTCCTCGACCGCGCCAAGGTGAACGCGTCCATGCGCGAGACCTTCCGCCTCCGCGGCTACGTCGAGGTCGAGACGCCCATGCTCCAGGTCATGCACGGCGGCGCCTCCGCGCGTCCGTTCGTCACGCACTCCAACGCCTTCGACACGGAGATGTACCTCCGCATCGCGCCCGAGCTGTACCTGAAGCGCGCGGTCGTGGGCGGCATCGACCGCGTCTTCGAGATCAACCGCAACTTCCGCAACGAGGGCGCCGACTCCACGCACAGCCCGGAGTTCGCGATGCTCGAGGCCTACGAGGCGTACGGCGACTACACCTCCATCGCCGAGCTCACGCAGACGCTCGTGCAGGACGCCGCCATGGCGGTCGCCGGGAGCCACGTCGTCACGTGGGCCGACGGCACGGAGTACGACCTCGGCGGCGAGTGGGACCGCATCTCCATGTACGGCTCGCTGAGCGCGGCAGCCGGCGTGGAGGTCACGCCCGCCACCACCGTCGACGAGCTGCAGGCCATCGCCGACCGCGAGGGCGTCGTCGTGCCGCTGAGCACGCACGGCAAGCTCGTGGAGGAGCTCTGGGAGCACTTCGTGAAGGGCGGCCTCGAGCGCCCGACCTTCGTGCTCGACTTCCCCGTGGAGACCTCGCCCCTCACGCGCGCGCACCGCTCCATCGAGGGCGTCGTCGAGAAGTGGGACCTCTACATCCGCGGCTTCGAGCTGGCCACCGGCTACTCCGAGCTGGTCGATCCGGTCGTGCAGCGCGAGCGCTTCCTCGACCAGGCCCGCCAGTCGGCGCGCGGCGACGACGAGGCGATGCCGCTCGACGAGGAGTTCCTCCGCGCGCTCGAGCACGGCATGCCGCCCTCGGGCGGCATGGGCATGGGGGTCGACCGGCTCCTCATGGCCATCACCGGCCTCGGCATCCGCGAGACCATCCTGTTCCCCCTAGTGAAGTAGGCGACCATGCCCCTCGGCCCGAACGGCACCGACCCCAAGAAGCCCACCACCGCGCGCTACGCGCTCTGGATCATCGTCGGCGGCATCGCCGTCGTCATGATCGGCCAGGGCGTCTACGGCATCCTCACGTAGAGCACGGCGTATCCTCCTCACATGGATGCTTTCTGGGCGAGCGCGATCTGGTCGCTCCTCCCCACCCTCGGCGTGGGCCTGATCTTCTGGTTCATCATGCGCGCGGTCATCCAGGCCGACAAGCAGGAGCGGAAGGCGTACGCGGCCATCGAGGCCAAGGAGCGCGCCCGCATGGGCGTGCCCGCGCCCGAGGCCGACCGCTAGCCCGTCCGGCTGCCGCACCGGCCCCCGCGCCGGCACCGGCCCCGCGCCTGCCCCGGCCCTGCGCCTGCCCCGGCGGAGGCCCTCCGGACCGCCTGCCGCACCACCCGCCGCATCGCGTCACGCCCACGGCGAACAGGGGCATGCACTGCCGGGACCCGTCGTTACTCTCTACATATCGGCACCGGCCCCCTGCCCCGGTGCCCAGGGAGATACAGATGTTCGAGAGATTCACCGACCGCGCTCGTCGCGTCGTCGTCCTGGCCCAAGAAGAGGCCAAGATGCTCAACCACAACTACATCGGGACCGAGCACATCCTGCTCGGCCTCATCCACGAGGGCGAAGGCGTGGCCGCCAAGGCCCTGGAGTCGCTCGGCATCTCCCTCGATGCCGTCCGCGAACAGGTCCAGGACATCATCGGCCAGGGCCAGCAGCAGCCCACGGGTCACATCCCGTTCACGCCGCGCGCGAAGAAGGTCCTGGAGCTGTCGCTCCGCGAGGCCCTCCAGCTCGGCCACAACTACATCGGCACCGAGCACATCCTCCTCGGCCTCATCCGCGAGGGCGAGGGCGTCGCCGCCCAGGTGCTCGTCAAGCTCGGCGCCGACCTCAACCGCGTGCGCCAGCAGGTCATCCAGCTCCTATCCGGCTACCAGGGCAAGGAGGCGGTCGCCGTCGGCGGCGAGACCCAGCAGAGCGCGCAGGCGGGCAGCACGGTCCTCGACCAGTTCGGGCGCAACCTCACGCAGGCCGCGCGCGACGGCAAGCTCGACCCCGTCATCGGGCGCGAGAAGGAGATCGAGCGCGTGATGCAGATCCTGTCGCGCCGCTCCAAGAACAACCCCGTCCTCATCGGCGAGCCCGGCGTCGGCAAGACCGCCGTCGTCGAGGGTCTGGCGCAGGCCATCGTCAAGGGCGACGTCCCGGAGACGCTGAAGGACAAGCAGCTCTACACGCTCGACCTCGGCTCGCTCATCGCCGGATCCCGCTACCGCGGCGACTTCGAGGAGCGCCTGAAGAAGGTCACCAAGGAGATCCGCACCCGCGGCGACATCATCACCTTCATCGACGAGATCCACACCCTCGTCGGCGCGGGTGCCGCCGAGGGCGCGATCGATGCGGCCAGCATCCTCAAGCCGCTCCTCGCGCGCGGCGAGCTGCAGACCATCGGCGCCACGACGCTCGACGAGTACCGCAAGCACTTCGAGAAGGACGCGGCCCTCGAGCGCCGCTTCCAGCCGATCCAGGTGCAGGAGCCCTCGCTGCCGCACACGATCAACATCCTCAAGGGCCTGCGCGACAAGTACGAGGCGTTCCACAAGGTGTCCATCACCGACGGCGCCATCGTCTCGGCCGCGAACCTCGCCGACCGCTACATCGCCGACCGGTTCCTGCCGGACAAGGCCATCGACCTGATCGACGAAGCCGGCGCACGCCTGCGCCTGTCGATCCTGTCGGCTCCGCCGGAGCTGCGCGAGTTCGACGAGCGCATCTCCACGGTCCGCGTGGCCAAGGAGACCGCCATCGAGGACCAGGACTTCGAGAAGGCCGCGAGCCTGCGCGACGAGGAGAAGAACCTCCTCGGCGAGCGCCTCCGCCTCGAGAAGCAGTGGCGCTCGGGCGACGTCCGCACCACCGCGGAGGTCGACGAGGGCCTGATCGCGGAGGTCCTGGCCCAGGCCACGGGCATCCCGGTGTTCAAGCTCACGGAGGAGGAGTCCTCGCGGCTCGTCTTCATGGAGAAGGCGCTGCACCAGCGGGTCATCGGCCAGGAGGAGGCCATCTCGGCGCTCTCCAAGACCATCCGCCGCACCCGTGCCGGTCTCAAGGACCCGCGCCGTCCCTCGGGATCGTTCATCTTCGCCGGCCCCACGGGCGTCGGCAAGACGGAGCTCGCGAAGGCCCTGGCGGAGTTCCTGTTCGACGACGAGGACGCCCTCATCTCGCTCGACATGAGCGAGTACGGCGAGAAGCACACCGTGAGCCGCCTCTTCGGCGCCCCTCCCGGATTCGTCGGCTTCGAGGAGGGCGGCCAGCTCACCGAGAAGGTGCGCCGCAAGCCGTTCTCCGTCGTGCTGTTCGACGAGATCGAGAAGGCCCACCCGGACATCTTCAACTCGCTCCTCCAGATCCTGGAGGAGGGGCGCCTGACGGATGGCCAGGGCCGCGTGGTCGACTTCAAGAACACGGTCATCATCATGACCACCAACCTCGGCACCAAGGACATCACGGGTGCCCCGGTCGGGTTCCAGGTCGAGAACAACGCCGCGAACTCGTACGAGCGCATGAAGGGCAAGGTCAGCGAGGAGCTGAAGAAGAACTTCAAGCCCGAGTTCCTCAACCGCGTGGACGACACCATCGTGTTCCCGCAGCTGTCGAAGCCCGAGCTGCTCCAGATCGTCGACCTGTTCGTGAAGCGCCTGTCGGACCGCATGATGGACCGCGACCTGACGATCACGCTCGAGACCGCCGCGAAGGAGCGCCTCATCGAGGTCGGCTTCGACCCGTCGCTCGGTGCCCGGCCTCTCCGCCGCGCCGTGCAGCACGAGATCGAGGACCGGCTGTCGGAGCGCATCCTGCAGGGCGAGCTCAACGCGGGCGACCACGTGCACGTGGACTACGTGGACGGGCAGTTCACGTTCCTCACCACGCAGCGCGAGGGCCTGCCGGTCGCGGCCGGCATCGGCACGGGGCCGAGCACCCCGGACCTCGCCATCACCAGCGACTAGTCACCGGCTCCGCACCGACGGCCCGTCGTCCCCGAGAGGGGGCGGCGGGCCGTCGGCCGTCTCCCGGGGCATCCGCCGAGCGGCGCGCGGCTGTCGCGTCCGTCCGCCGCGGGGCAGGATGGACGGGGGCGGAACCGCCCCACGAAGGAGATGCTCGCTGATGAGAATTGCCGTCACCGGAGGCTCGGGGAAGCTCGGCCGCCACGTCGTGGCCGACCTGCGCGCCCACGGACACGAAGTCACCAACATCGACCAGGTGGGGGAGCGCGGATCCGGCTACGTCCGCGTCGACACCACCGACTACGGCCAGGTGGTCGACGCCGTGTTCGGCGTGCAGGACCTGCACGACGGGTTCGACGCGATCGTGCACCTCGCCGCGATCCCGGCCCCCGCGATCCTGAGCGACGTGGCCACCTTCCACAACAACATGCTCACGAGCTTCAACGTGTTCCAGGCCGCGCGCCGGGCGGGCATCACGAAGATCGTCTACGCGTCGAGCGAGACCGTGCTCGGTCTGCCGTTCGACGTGCCGCCGCCGTACCTCCCCGTGGACGAGGAGTACCCGGCGCAGCCGAACAGCACCTACTCGCTGGTGAAGCACCTCGAGGAGCAGATGGCCATCGAGCTGTGCCGCTGGGATCCCGAGCTGCAGGTCACGGCGCTGCGCTTCTCGAACGTCATGGACGTCGACGACTACGACGCGTTCCCCGGCTACGACGCCGACGCGCTCGCGCGCAAGTGGAACCTGTGGGGCTACATCGACGGCCGCGACGGCGCCCAGGCCGTCCGCAAGGCGCTCGAGCACGACGGCCGCGGCTTCGACCGCTTCATCGTCGCCAACGCCGACACCGTGATGAGCCGCTCGAGCGCGGAGCTGGCCGCGGAGGTCTTCCCCGGCGTCGAGGTCACCCGGGAGCTGGGGGAGCACGAGACCCTGCTGTCGATCGACAAGGCGCGCCGGATCCTCGGCTACGAGCCCGAGCACACCTGGCGCGACCACGCGCCGGCCGAGACGGGCGACGACCCGGTCGCCGGTCACCCGTCGTGAGCGCCGCGTCATGAGGTACGTGCGCCTGGGCAGCACGGGCACCGAGGTCTCGGCCATCGCCCTCGGCTGCATGAGCTACGGCGAGCCGACGCGCGGCGGTCACGCGTGGACGCTCGGCGAGGAGGACTCGCTCCCGCTGATCCGCCGTGCGGTGGAGCTCGGCATCACGTTCTTCGACACCGCGAACGTGTACTCCGACGGGTCGAGCGAGGAGATCACGGGCCGGGCCCTGAAGGAGCTCACGCGGCGCGAGGAGGTGGTCATCGCCACCAAGGTGCACGGCGCCATGGGGGAGGGGCCGAACTCGCGCGGGCTGTCGCGCAAGCACATCATGTGGCAGATCGACGAGAGCCTCCGGCGCCTCGGGACCGACTACGTGGACCTGTACCAGATCCACCGGTTCGACCCCGCGACGCCGCTGGAGGAGACGCTCGAGGCGCTCGACGACCTCGTGCGCGCCGGCAAGGTGCGCTACCTCGGCGCCTCGTCGATGGATGCGTGGCGCTTCGCGAAGGCGCTGCACCTCCAGCGCGCGAACGGCTGGGCGCGCTTCGTCACCATGCAGGACCACTACAACCTCGTGAACCGCGAGGAGGAGCGCGAGATGCTGCCCCTCTGCGTGGACGAGGGCGTGGGCTCCCTGCCGTGGAGCCCGCTCGCCCGCGGCCGGCTCACGCGCGACTGGGACGCGACGACCGACCGCAGCGAGACGGACGAGTTCGGCAAGACGCTCTACGCGGCCCAGGAGGGCTCGGACCGCCGGGTCGCCGCCGCCGTCGCGGAGGTCGCCGAGGCGCGCGGGGTCCCGCGCGCGCAGGTGGCGCTCGCATGGGTGTCGCGGAACCCCGTCGTCACCGCGCCCATCGTGGGCGGCACGAAGGTGTCGCACATCGAGGACGCGGTCGCGTCCCTGGACCTCCAGCTCACGGACGACGAGGTCGCCCGGCTCGAGGAGCACTACGTGCCGCACGCGGTCGTCGGGTACTGAACGGCGTCCGGACGGCCCGCCCAGGGTCGTCCGGACGCACCGCCCGGCGCCCCTGGGCGGTGCCCGCATCCGCGAGTAGCGTCGCCGTCACACCACGACGGCGAGGGGATCGACATGACCGGCGACGGACTCTCCACCATCCGCACCGACATCCCCGCGAGGATGGACCGGCTGCCGTGGGCGCGCTGGCACTGGCTCATCGTGGTGGGGCTCGGCACGGTCTGGATCCTCGACGGGCTCGAGGTCACCATCATCGGCGCCATCGGCAGCCGCCTCACCGACCCCGAGGCGGGACTCGGCCTGTCCCCGTCGGACATCGGCCTCGCCGCGGCGATCTACGTGGCGGGCGCCTGCGTCGGCTCCCTCGTCTTCGGCCACCTCACCGACCGGTTCGGGCGGAAGAGGCTGTTCATCGCGACGCTCGGCCTGTACCTGCTCGCGACCGTCGCCACGGCGTTCTCGTTCGACCCCGTCTTCTTCTTCGTCTGCCGCTTCCTCACGGGCGCGGGCATCGGGGGCGAGTACGCGGCCATCAACTCCGCCATCGACGAGCTGATCCCCGCCCGGCGCCGCGGCATGGTCGACCTCGCCATCAACGGCTCGTACTGGCTGGGCGCGGCCTTCGGGGCCGTGATCTCCGTGCTGCTGCTCAACGAGTCCTTCCTCGCGGCGGACGTCGGCTGGCGCGTGGCCTTCGGCCTGGGTGCGGTGCTCGGCGTCGTGATCCTGCTGGTCCGCCGCAACGTCCCCGAGTCACCCCGCTGGATGTCCATCCACGGGAAGGACGAGGAGGCGGAGCGCCTCGTGGGGGAGATCGAGACGAGGATCGAGGAGGAGACCGGCTCCCGGCTCCCGGCGACCGACCCCGACGAGGACTTCCTCGAGATCCGCCAGCGCCGCAGCATCGGCTTCGGCGAGATCGCGCGGGTCGCGGTCACGCGCTACCCGAAGCGGTTCGTGCTGGGCCTGTCGCTGTTCACCGGGCAGGCGTTCCTCTACAACGCGGTCTTCTTCACCTACTCGCTCGTGCTCAGCCAGCTCCTCGACGTGCCGGACGACGTGGTGCCGTGGGCGCTCGTGCCCATCGCCCTCGGCAACTTCGCCGGGCCGCTGACCCTCGGTCGGCTGTTCGACAGCATCGGCCGGAAGGTCATGATCTCGATCTCCTACATCGGCTCCGGGGTGCTCCTCGTCGTGACGGCGCTGCTCTTCCGGGCGGAGGTGCTCGACCCCGTCTCCCTCACCGCCTGCTGGGTGGTCGTGTTCTTCCTCGCGTCGTGCGGCGCGAGCGCGGCCTACCTGACCGTGAGCGAGATCTTCCCGATGGAGACGCGGGCCATGGCGATCGCCTTCTTCTACGCGCTGGGGACCGGCCTCGGCGGCATCGTCGGCCCGCTGCTGTTCGGCCGGCTCGTGGAGGACAGCATCGGCGCGGTCGCGAACGGCTACCTGATCGGTGCGGGGCTGATGATCGGCGCGGGACTCGTCGAGGTCGTCCTCGGCGTCGAGGCGGCCGGCCGGTCGCTCGAGGACATCGCGGCGCCGCTCAGCTCCACGGAGGGGGCGTCGTCCGACGGGGGCGGGGACGGGGACGCGGCCGCGCACCGCCCCGGGGCGGACGGTGCGGCGGACGGCGCGGCGGGCGGAGCGCCGGGCGACGAGCGCTGATCCGGTCGCCGCGGAGCCGACTTGCGCGGCGCCCGCCGACCCCCTACTCTGAACGGAGCCACAGACCGCTGGTCGTCGGCGTGCCTCCGTGAGGGGATGCGCCGGACGAAGGTTCACTCAGGTGAAGGCCCGCGCAGGTGATCGAAGCACGATGCAGCGCATGCCCTGAGGGCCTGCGCGGCACTCCCGCTCCGGCCTCCTGTGCCGGAGCGTTCTCCATGTGTGCAGCCGGGGGCTGCCAGCACCTCGCACCGCTTCCGCGGTGTCGGGGAACCACGTGATAAGGAGTGCCATGGCGAACAAGGAAGCCTCGGTCGCCGAGCTCGCGGAGAAGTTCCGCAGCTCGAACGCCGTACTGCTCACCGAGTACCGCGGTCTCACCGTTGCCCAGCTCAAGCAGCTGCGGAAGAGCATCAGTGCAGACGCGACCTACGCCGTGGTGAAGAACACGCTGACCAAGATCGCGGCGAACCAGGCGGGGATCTCGTCGTTCGACGACGAGCTCGTCGGCCCGTCCGCGATCGCGTTCGTGCACGGCGACACCGTCGCCGTGGCGAAGGCGCTGCGCACCTTCACCAAGGCCAACCCTCTTCTCGTCGTGAAGGGCGGTTACTTCGATGGCAACCCCCTGACGGCGGACGAGGTGAACAAGCTCGCCGACCTCGAGTCGCGGGAGGTGCTGCTGGGCAAGCTCGCCGGCGCCTTCAAGGCCTCGCTCTTCGGCGCGGCGTACCTGTTCAACGCACCGCTCTCGCAGGCCGTACGCACCGTCGAGGCGCTGCGCGAGAAGCAGGAATCGGCTCAGTAGCACCCCTCGGGTCCCATTCCCGGGGCGCGATGCACTGAACCCAAGAGACACCACACCAACCCAAGGAGATACATCATGGCAAAGCTCTCTAACGACGAGCTCATCGAGGCCTTCAAGGAGCTCACGCTCATCGAGCTCAGCGACTTCGTCAAGAAGTTCGAGGAGGTCTTCGAGGTCACCGCCGCGGCCCCCGTCGCCGCTGCCGCCGCCCCCGGCGCCGCTGCCCCCGCCGAGGAGGTCGAGGAGAAGACCGCGTTCGACGTCATCCTCGAGGCTGCCGGCGACAAGAAGATCCAGGTCATCAAGGAGGTGCGCGCCCTCACGAGCCTCGGTCTCGGTGAGGCGAAGGCCCTCGTCGACGGAGCCCCCAAGGCCGTCCTGGAGGGCGCCAACAAGGAGGCCGCCGACAAGGCCAAGGCCCAGCTCGAGGCCGCGGGCGCGACGGTCACCGTCAAGTAGCTCGCACCACCGCACAGCGCTCAGGGCGCCGATCCCCCCGGGGGTCGGCGCCCTGCGTCGTCCCCGGAGGCGGGGGACGAGCGGAGCCCGGTCGGACAGAGGGACCCGGTCCGCCCGAAGCCCCCGGCGAGCCCGAGGGGCCGCTCAGGCGGAGGTGTCCGGTCGGAGGTCGTGGCCGAGGGCGCGAGCCCGCTCGACGGCCTCCGCGCGGCTCGAGGCCTCGAGCTTCCGGTACACGCTCCGCACGTGCGACTTCACCGTGTTCGGGGAGATGAAGAGCCGACCGGCGATCTGCGCGACGGTCAGCCCGTCGGCGAGGCACGCGACGATCACCCGCTCCCGCTCGCTCAGCGGGTCGATGCGCACCGCCGCCGCGGGTCCGCGGTCGGCCCGCATGCCCTCGAGCATCCGCCGCACCTCCGGGAGCTGGTCGCGGTCCAGCGCCCGCTCGAGCAGGGCGGCGGAGGCGGCGGCGGGGAAGACCGCGAACGGCCGGAGGATCCCCGTCGACGTGGCGAGGCGGGCCGCCTGGTCGTACGCGTGGTCGCCGCGGGCGGGGTCGCCCAGGCCGCTGTGCGCGGCCGCGACCACGAGCAGGACGTCGCCGAGCGTGCGGCCGGAGTGCGCGTCGCCGATCTCCAGGCAGTCCGCCATCTCCGTCAGGGCGCCCTGGTGGTCGTCCGCGAGCACCCGCAGGCGGCCCGCGACCATGGCCGGGCACGTCGAGTGGCGCTCGGTCGGCGTCAGGGTGCGCACCAGGTCCCAGGCCGCCGCCGTCTGGCCGAGGTGCGCCAGCAGCGAGGCGCGCAGGGAGTCGCGCATGACCGGCAGCGGCCCCTGCTCCGGCCAGGCCGTGCCGAGGTCGTGGAGCCGACGGAGGTGGTCCAGCGCATCGAGCCGGAGGCCGTGGATGGCGGCGACCGTCGCCTCCGCGTACAGCCCGAGGAGCTCCCAGTCCGTGCCGGTGCACGCCGGCCGGAGGTCGTCGAGGAGGGCGAGCGCGTCCTCGCGGCGCGTCTCGTCCACCGCGAGGAGCGTGGCCGCGATCTCGGCGGGCGCGCGGAACCCGCTGTGCGCGAGCGCGGTGCCCGCCCCCTCGTCGGTCAGGAGGGCCCGGGCACGGCCGACGAGCTCGCGCGCCTCCGCCATGTCGCCCAGGCAGTAGGCGACGTAGGCGAGCGCGCCGCGGCACTCGAGCCGGTCCGTGAGCACGAGATGGCGCGCCGAGAGCGCCTCGGCGGTGCGCAGCTCATCCCGCGCCGCCGTGAAGGCGCCCAGGTGCACGAGCACGAGCCCCTGCTGGAGCGCGACGGCGGCCTGCAGGGAGATGCGGGCGCTGAGCGGCAGGCCCCGCTCGGTGTCGAGTATCCGCCGTGCCTCGCGGAGGGACGCGCGCGCCTCGTCGAGGCGGCCCACCCGGCGGTCTCCCGCGGCGCGGTGGACGAGCACCGCGGCGCGCACGATCGGGGTCGGCGGGGGGTCCTCGGTGAGCAGGAGGTCGACGGCGGAGCGGTAGGGGAGGGACGCCCGGCGGTCGGTCTCGGACGTGCCGCGGTAGGTGGCGGCGATGCCCGCGACCAGCCACGCGTCGTGCTCCCACGCCGCCGGGGCGATGCGGTCGTAGAGGTCGCGGACGCGGTGCGGGTGCAGGTCGACGTGCCGCGGCCAGGCGGTGGCCATGACGCGCGCCGCCGCCTGGTCGTCCCCGCGCGCGAGCGCCTCGTCGACGGCGCGCTCCAGGGCCTCGACGGTCGTGGTCTCGGCCATGGCGGCTCCCGGGGGCGGTGGCCGGAGCGGATCCGGCCCTACGGGTCTCACGCTAGGTCCCCGACGGGCGCGGCACGGCCTCGGACGGCATCCGGTGTCGCGGGAGGGACCCCCAGCTCGGGGGTGCCCGCGGGGTGCCGCCGCCGACTGCTCGACATATGCATAGCCTTGCTATATGATTGACGCATGACGACGACAGCACCGGACCTCCGCGCCGTCCTCGGCGACCTGGTCACGGCCGGCCACCGGCTCACGCGCCTCGCCGCGCACGAGGTCGGCGGCACGAGCTCGCCCGCCGTGTGGCGGACGCTCTCGGTGCTCGTCACCTGGCCCGGCGGCATGCGCCTCGGCGCCCTCGCCGAGCACAGCCGGGTCTCGCAGCCCACGACCACCAAGATCGTGCGCTCGCTCGTCGGGCAGGGCTGGATCGCGCAGGTCACGGACCCGTCCGACGCGCGCGCCACGCTCCTCGAGATCACGCCGGCCGGCCGGGCCGCGCTCGACGACTGGCGCGACCGGCTCGCGACCGCCCTCGTCCCGCGCTTCGCCGACCTCCCGGCCGATGACGTGGCCCTGCTCGCGCGCGCCGTCGAGCTCGTCATGGCGCGCCTCGACGGCGCCCCCGCGCCCGCCGACGCCTGACCGCACCACCGGCCGCACTCCGGCCTTCCCCACCCGCACCGATCCCAGGAGGCGACACCGCACCCGTGTCCACCCAGCCGCACGCGTCGTTCCGCGACATCTTCCGCCAGCCCCGCTCCGTCTTCGCCGTCGCCTTCGCCTGCGTCATCGCGTTCATGGGCATCGGGCTCGTCGACCCGATCCTCCCCGCCATCGCCGAGAGCCTCGACGCCACCGCCACGCAGACGGAGCTGCTGTTCACGAGCTACCTGCTCGTCACCGGCCTCGCCATGCTCATCACCAGCTGGATCTCCAGCCGCATCGGCGCCAAGCGCACCCTCCTCATCGGCCTCGCGATCATCGTCGTCTTCGCGGCCGCCGCCGGCCTCTCGCAGGACGTGGAGTCGGTCATCGGCTTCCGCGCCGGCTGGGGCCTCGGCAACGCCCTCTTCATCTCGACGGCCCTCGCCACCATCGTCGGATCGGCCTCGGGCGGCACCGCCTCGGCGATCATGCTCTACGAGGCGGCGCTCGGCCTCGGCATCGCGGTCGGTCCGCTGCTCGGCGGCCTCCTCGGCAGCTGGAGCTGGCGCGGCCCGTTCTTCGGCACCGCGACCCTCATGGCGGTCGGCTTCATCGCGATCCTCGCGCTGCTCGGCAAGGACGACGGACCCCGCTCGCCCATGCGCCTGTCCGCGCCCCTGCGCGCGCTGCGGACGCCCGCGCTCGCCGTGCTGGCGGCGGCCGCGCTGTTCTACAACATCGGCTTCTTCGTGCTCCTCGCCTACACGCCGTTCCCCCTGGGCTTCGACGCGATCGGCCTCGGCCTCACCTTCTTCGGCTGGGGCGTCGGCCTCGCCATCACCTCCGTGCTCGTCGCGCCGCTGCTGACCCGGCGGATGGCGCGCACGTCCGTGCTGCGCCTCGTGCTGCCGCTGCTCGCCGTCGACCTCGCCGCGGCGGGGCTCGTGGTCCGGTCGGCGCCCGGGCTCGTGGTGTGCGTCATCGTCGGCGGGCTCCTCCTCGGGGTCCTCAACACCGTCCTCACCGAGTGCGTGATGGAGGCCACCGACCACCCGCGGAGCGTCGCCTCGTCGGCCTACTCGTCGGTGCGGTTCCTCGGCGGCGCCATCGCGCCCCCCGCGGCCACGGAGCTCGCGCGGCTCTTCACCGACTCCGCGCCGTACTACGCCGCCGCCGGATCCGTGCTCGTCGCCCTCGTGATCGTCGTGGCCGGCCACCGCTGGCTCCGCCGCGTCGACGCGCAGCCGGTCGACGCCCTCGAGGAGGCGCAGGCGGTCACCGCCGGCGACGCCTGACCGCGGCTCGCGCCGGACGCGCCCCCGGTCCCGATCGCGCTCAGCGCGCCGTCGGGGCCGGGGGCGCGGTCGTGCTGGTGCGCGCGGCGAAGTCCACGGGCATGGTCACGGTGCGCTCCGCGGCCCCGCCCGGGGCGAGCCCCTCGAGCACCATGCCGACCGCCGCCCGGCCCTGCAGCCGCGGGTGCTGCTGCACGGTGGTGAGCCCGAACAGGGGCGCGAGCGCGTGCCCGTCGATGCCCGCGACGGAGAGCTCGGCCGGGACGGCTATCCCCAGCTGCCGCGCCGCGAGGATCGTCCCGATCGCGATCTCGTCGGAGGCCGCGAAGACCGCCGTCGGCCGGGTCCGCGGGTCGGCGAGGAGCGCCATCGCCGAGCGGAAGCCGCCGTCGATCGTGAACTCGGCCGTCGCGAAGCGCGCCTCGAGGCCGCGCGGATCCGCCTCCATGGCCGCCCGGTAGCCCGCGAGCCGCTTCGCGTGCACGAAGAACGCCATCTGCGCGTGCAGGTCGCCGCCGAGGTGCACCACGCGCGCGTGACCGAGGCTCAGGAGGTGCTCGGTGGCGAGCCGCGCGGCCGCCTCGTCGTCGATGCTGAGCGTGCTCATGCCCTCGACGGGCCCGCCGATGCCGACCAGCGGCTTGTCGAGCGAGCGGAGCCGCACGACCTCCGTCGGCGTGAGGGCGACGCTCACGGCGATGACCGCGTCCACGCGCTTGCGCACGAGGAAGTACTCGAAGACCTTCCGGCGCTGCTCCGGATCGGCGGTGAGGCGGTACAGCGTGAGGTCGTAGTCGGCCTCGATGAGCGCCTCCTCGATGCCCTCGAGGAGCTCCGCGAAGAACCAGCGGTTGATGAACGGCAGCACCACGCCGACGTTCTTGGACTGCCCGGTGACGAGGCTCGACGCGTTGGAGGAGACGACGTAGCCGATCTCCGCGGCCGCCTCGGACACGCGGGCCCGCGTGGCGGGGGAGACGTAGCCCCGGCCGCTGAGCGCGCGGGACGCGGTGGCCTTCGAGACCCCGGCCAGGCGCGCGACGTCGGCGATGGCGCTCATCGCGCTCCCTCCCTCGGGTCCCGCGGCGCCCCGTCGCGCCGGTCGCGCGCGCTGGAAGCGGTTCCAGGAAGCGCGGGGGCCGAGTCCGATGATGGACCATCGGCACCGGCGGCGCACGCGCCGTGCCGGAGAAGTAGACCGTTTCGTTACCTGATCCGGCTTGCCGTCGCCTGCGAGCTCCCCTACATTGACCTGTGGAACCGGTTCCCTACAGCAGGGGAGATCGACCAGGCGACGGCGCCTCACCCGCCGACGCACGCAGCACAGGACGGCGGGGTGGACCCGCATCCACTCGATGAAGAGGAGACGCACATGGGCCACGCCCTATTCCGACGTCGCTTCGTGGCACCCCTCGCAGCGGTCGGCATCGCCGGCCTCGCGCTGACGGGCTGCACGGGCGACATCGCCGCTGAGGACCAGGCGGACACCGACTGCTCGCCGTACTCGTCGTACGGCACGTTCGACGGCGCCGAGGTCAGCATCGGCGGCACCATCCAGGAC
Organism: Clavibacter michiganensis; assembly: GCA_002150995.1. Classification (GTDB taxonomy): domain Bacteria; phylum Actinomycetota; class Actinomycetes; order Actinomycetales; family Microbacteriaceae; genus Clavibacter; species Clavibacter michiganensis_K. The sequence continues at coordinate 843,000 of MDHJ01000001.1, forward strand.
GACGAGGCCGACCGCCTCGTCGAGTCCTGGAAGGACTTCCAGACCTGCACGGGCATCACCGTGAACTACCAGGGCACGAAGGAGTTCGAGGCGCAGATCGCGGTCCTCGCGGAGGGCGACTCCGCCCCCGACATCGGCATCATCCCGCAGCCCGGCCTCTTCAACGTGCTCGCGTCGAAGGGCTACCTCCAGGCCGCCCCCGCCGCGGTCGAGGAGAACGTCGACGCCAACTGGTCCCCCGACTGGAAGGGCTACGGCACCGTCGACGGCACCTTCTACGGCGCGCCGCTCATGGCGAGCGTCAAGGGCTACGTCTGGTACTCCCCGTCGGAGTTCGAGGAGAAGGGCTACGAGGTCCCGAAGACGACCTCCGAGCTCATGGACCTCACGGCCGCCATCGCGGCCGACGGCGACCACAAGCCGTGGTGCGTCGGCATCGGCTCCGGCGACGCCACCGGCTGGCCGGGCACCGACTGGATCGAGGACTACGTCCTCCGCGAGGCCGGCCCGGAGACCTACGACAAGTGGGTCACGCACGAGATCCCGTTCAACGACCCGGCCATCGCCGCGGCGTTCGACAGCGTGGGGGAGATCATCAAGAACCCCGACTACGTCAACGGCGGCCTGGGCGACGTCTCGTCCATCATCTCCACCGAGTTCGGCGACGCCGGCCTCCCCATCCTCGATGGCGAGTGCTCGCTCCACCACCAGGCCTCGTTCTACGAGGGCTTCTGGAAGAAGGCCGACGGCACCGACGCGAAGGTCTCGCCCGACGGCGACGTCTACGCGTTCCTCCTGCCGCCCACGAACGAGGGCGACGCCACGGCGGTCACCGGCGGCGGCGAGCTCGTCGGCGCCTTCAAGTCGAGCGACGAGATCACCGCGGTGCTCTCGTACCTGTCCAGCGACACCTGGGCGAACAACCGGGTCTCGCTCGGCGGCGTCATCAGCGCGAACAAGGGGCTCGACCCCGCGAACGCGTCGAGCGACATCCTGAAGCAGAGCATCGAGATCCTGCAGGACCCGAACGCCACGTTCCGCTTCGACGGCTCGGACCTCATGCCCGGCGCGGTCGGCACCGACTCCTTCTGGAAGGGCATCGTCGGCTGGCTGAGCGGCGACTCCACCCAGAAGACGGTCGACGCCATCGAGTCGAGCTGGCCCGCGTCCTGATCCACCGCCGGCCCTGACCGGGCCGGCACCGGTCCCCGCCCTCCGGCGGGACCCGGCGGGGCCGCCGCGCACGCGGCGGCCCCGCTCCCATCCCACCCCGACCCGAAGGGCGAGACGTCCATGACGACCGCTGATCTGATCGGCAAGATCCTCCAGGTGGTGGCCGCGCTGGCCGTCTTCGCCGTGGTGATCGGGCTGATCCTGTTCCTCATCGACAAGGCGCCGAAGCGCGGCAAGGACTGGGTGCAGCTCGCGGCCTTCGTCCTCCCCGCGCTGATCCTGCTCGCCGTCGGCCTCATCTACCCGGCGTTCCGCACGACGCTCCTCGCCTTCCGCGACAACACGGGCGAGTGGGCCGGGTTCGACAACTTCGTGTGGATGTTCACCCAGCCGTCGGCGCTCCGCACGCTGCTCAACACGGTCATCTGGGTGATCTTCGTCCCGCTCCTCTCCACCGCCATCGGACTCGCCTACGCCGTCTTCATCGACAAGTCGCGGGGCGAGAAGTACTTCAAGGCCCTCGTCTTCATGCCGATGGCCATCTCCTTCGTGGGCGCCGGCATCATCTGGCGCTTCGTCTACGACTACAAGTCGGGCGACAACGAGCAGATCGGCCTCCTCAACCAGATCCTCGTCTGGCTCGGCCAGCAGCCCGTGCAGTGGCTGCAGACCTCGCCCATCAACACGGCGCTGCTCATCATCGTGATGATCTGGATCCAGACCGGCTTCGCCATGGTCGTCCTCTCCGCGAGCATCAAGGGCGTGCCCACCGAGCAGCTCGAGGCCGCGCAGCTCGACGGCACCAACGCCTGGGAGCGGTTCCTCAACGTCACCCTCCCCGGCATCCGCGGGTCGCTGGTCGTGGTGGTCACCACCATCTCCATCGCCACGCTGAAGGTCTTCGACATCGTCCGCACCATGACCGCGGGCAACTTCGAGACGAGCGTCATCGCCAACGAGATGTACACGCAGGCGTTCCGCGCCGGCGAGCAGGGCCGAGGGTCCGCCCTCGCGATCGTGCTGTTCCTCATGGTGCTGCCGATCGTCATCTACAACGTCCGCGTCATGAGCAAGCAGAAGGAGATCCGATGAGCGTCGCACCCCCCGACCTCCCGGTCGCCGACCGCGGGACCCGCCGCGGCGCCATCGAGCAGGCCGCATCGGTCGGCGCGAAGAGCCGTCGCGTCAAGAACCGCCTCACGTCGCGCCGCGCGACCGCCGCCGCCCTCATCATCGCGGTGCTCTGGACGCTGCCCACCTTCGGGCTGTTCGTCTCCTCGTTCCGCCCGGCCGGCCTCATCCAGACCACCGGCTGGTGGACCATCTTCCAGAACCCGGGCTTCACGCTCGACAACTACCAGGACGTGCTGCTCTCGACGTCCCAGTCGTCGCCGCAGCTCGGCTCGTACTTCGTGAACTCGCTCGCCATCGCCATCCCGGCGACCCTGTTCCCGCTCGTCATCGCGTCCATGGCCGCGTACGCGTTCGCGTGGATCAAGTTCAAGGGCTCGAACTTCCTGTTCGTGCTGATCTTCGCGCTGCAGATCGTGCCGCTGCAGATGGCGCTCATCCCGCTGCTGCAGATGTTCACGCGCACCCTGCGGCCGCTGCAGGAGGCCGTGCACTCGGTCATCCCGATCATCCCCGACCAGGGCTACCTGCCGGTGTGGGTGGCGCACACGATCTTCGCGCTGCCGCTCGCGATCTTCCTGCTGCACAACTTCATCTCGGAGATCCCGGGCGAGGTCATCGAGGCGGCCCGGGTCGACGGCGCGAGCCACGGCCAGGTGTTCTTCCGCATCGTGCTGCCGCTGGCCCTCCCGGCCATCGCGTCGTTCGCGATCTTCCAGTTCCTGTGGGTGTGGAACGACCTGCTCGTGGCGCTCATCTTCTCCGGCGGCACCGCGGACGTGGCGCCGCTCACGCAGCGCCTGGCGGAGCTCACGGGGACGCGCGGGCAGGACTGGCAGCGGCTCACCGCCGCCGCGTTCGTCTCGCTCATCGTGCCGCTCATCGTGTTCTTCAGCCTCCAGCGCTACTTCGTGCGCGGCCTGCTGGCGGGGTCCACGAAGGGCTGATCCGCCCGCGCGCCACCACGGCCCGGTCGTCCGCTCACGCGGGCGGCCGGGCCGTCGCCGTGCGCGCCGCGGGCGTGGTCGGGAGCGATCCCCCACGGGCGTAAAATCGCCGGAATGACGAGGATGGGCGACATCGCCGCGGGCGGCGGGATGCGTGGAGGGGGCGGACGCCCCGGGCGGGTGAGCGCGGCCGACGCCGACGCCCAGCGCGCGGCCAACGCCCAGGCGCCGAGGGTCGAGAACCTGCTCGGGCGCATCGCGGAGCTGTTCCGGCCGCACCGCCGCGCGCTGACGCTCACGGTCGTGCTCGTGCTCGTCGGCGCGGGGCTCACGGTGGTCCCGCCGCTGCTCACGCAGCAGGCGTTCGACCGCGGCCTCTTCCCGCCCACGGGCGGCCCCGACATCCCGGTGCTCGTGGAGCTCGTCTCCATCATGATCGTGGTGTGGGTCGCCGGCGCCGGGCTCGGCGTCTGGCAGACGTTCCTCACCGCCACCGTCGGCAACCGCGTCATGGGATCCATGCGCGTCGACCTGTTCCGGCACCTGCAGAGCATGGAGCTCGGCTTCTTCACGCGCACGAAGACCGGCGTGATCCAGTCGCGTCTCCAGAACGACGTGGGCGGCGTGGCCGCGGTCCTCACCAACACGGTCTCGAGCGTGCTCGGCAACACCGTCACCGTCATCGCGGCGCTCGTGGCGATGCTCGTGCTCAACTGGCAGCTGACCCTCGTCGCCGTCGTGCTCATGCCGGTCCTCGTGGTCGCGCAGCGCCGCGTCGGGCAGGTGCGCGCGCGCATCGCGTCGCGGACGCAGGAGTCCCTGTCGGACATGACCGCGATCACCCAGGAGACCCTGTCGGTCTCCGGCATCCTGCTGTCCAAGAGCTTCAACCGCCAGGGCGCCGAGACCGAGCGCTACGAGGCCGAGAACCGCACGCAGATCCGGCTGCAGGTGAGCCAGCAGATGAGCGGGCAGTGGTTCTTCGCGCTCGTGCAGATCTTCCTCTCCATCATCCCGGCCATCGTCTACGTGGTCGCCGGGTTCCTCATCACGGGCGGCGTCAGCATCACGGCGGGCACGATCGTGGCGTTCACGACCGTGCAGGCGCGCCTCATGTGGCCGCTCATCGGCCTCATGCGGGTCGCGCTCGACCTGCAGACCTCGGGCGCCCTGTTCGCCCGCATCTTCGAGTACCTCGACCTCGAGCCCGCCATCCGCGACCGGCACGACGCGCGTCCGGTGCCCGCCGGTCCCGCGCTCGGCCGCGTCGCGTTCGACGACGTGCGCTTCTCCTACCCGGACACGCGACCCGGCGAGCGGCCCACCCTCGACGGCATGTCGTTCGAGATCCAGCCCGGCCAGTTCGCGGCGTTCGTCGGCCCCTCGGGCGCCGGCAAGACCACCGTGTCGTACCTGATCCCGCGGTTCCACGACGTGACCGGCGGCCGGGTGCTGTTCTCCGGCGAGGACGTGCGCGACCTCCAGCAGGAGTCGCTGCTGGAGAACATCGGCATCGTGAGCCAGGAGACGTACCTCTTCCACGCCACCATCGGCGAGAACCTGCGCTACGCCCGGCCGGGCGTCACGCAGGAGCAGGTCGAGCAGGCGGCCCGGGCGGCGAACATCCACCAGACCATCGAGTCGTTCCCCGACGGCTACGACACCCTGGTGGGGGAGCGGGGCTACCGGCTCTCGGGCGGCGAGAAGCAGCGCATCGCGATCGCGCGGGTGCTGCTGAAGGACCCGGCCGTGCTCATCCTCGACGAGGCCACGAGCGCCCTCGACTCCATCTCGGAGCGCGTCGTGCAGCAGGCGCTCGACACGGCCTCCCGCGGCCGCACCACCATCGCCATCGCCCACCGCCTCTCGACCGTGGTCGACGCCGACGTGATCTTCGTGGTCGTGGCCGGCCGCATCGTGGAGCAGGGCACGCACGCGGAGCTGCTGGCACGCCGCGGCGAGTACGCGCGCCTCTACAGCGACCAGCGCACCGAGGCCGCCTGAGCCGGCGCCCCTCCCCGACGACGGACCGCCCCGCCCCGACGACGGACCGCCCGCCCGCGAGGCGGACGGGCGGTCGGGCACACAGGGGCGCGACGCGCGGTCAGGACCGGGCGTCGAGGAGCTGCTGCATGTAGAGGATCTCCTTGTCCTGCACCGTGACCATGCCCGTGGCGAGGTCGGTGACGAGGGGGTTCCTCGACCGGTCGAGGAGGGCCTGGGCCATCTCCACGCCGCCACGGTGGTGGGCGATCATGAGGGTGAGGTACTTCCTCTCGGCGTCCACGCCCGTGAGCCCCCGCAGCTCGTCGAGGTCGGCCTGCGACGCGAGGCCCGGCATGGTGGCGCCGGGGGTCATGTCCATCGACCCGTGATCGGTCCGGCCGTCGAGCGTGGGGAGGGTCATCCACGTCATGCGCGCCTGCGACGGCGCCTGGTCGAGGCCCCAGGAGGTGAGGAACGCGTACATCTGGCCGGCCTGCTGCGACTGCGCCTGGGCGATGTCCTGCGCGATGAGCTTCACCTCGGGGTCGTCCGTGCGGTCGATGATCAGCAGCGACATCTGCACGGCCTGCTCGTGGTGCACCTGCATGTCGCGGGAGAACCCCGCCTCCGCGCTGTTGGTGCTCGGCGTCAGGGCCGAGACGGGCGCGGTGACGCGGCCGACGAGCAGTCCGGCGACGACCAGGGCGACCGCCACGATGCCGGCGGCCAGGCCGATGCGGATGCGGCGTCCCCGGGCGCGCGCCTGGTCGCCGTGCGCGATGAGGCCCTCGAGCTCCTCCTCGCGGATGTCGTCGTCCGGGACGTGGTCGATCACCACGTCCGCGTCACCGTCGCGCCCGGAGGCGTCGACCCCGCGATCCGCCACGATCAGCCGACCCGGCCCTCGCCCTCGAGCGCGCCGGTGCACGCGGCGCCGGCCTCGGGGGCGTCGGGGCTCTTCCAGTACTTGGCCATGAAGTCCTTGATGCGCTGGTCGTCGACCGAGTCGACCTTCACCTGCGCGCCCCAGGCGGAGAGGGCGATGGGGGTGTCGATGCCCTCGTAGGGGGACATGGTGACGTAGCCGCCGAACGACTCCGCGTACTTCTGCAGGTTCGAGAGGTCGTCGCCGGTGACCTGGTCGGCGTCGTAGGTGATCCACACGGCGCCGTGCTCGAGGTCGTGCACCGCGTTCTCGTTCGGCTGCGGCTGGTCGTAGACGCCGCAGTTCAGCCACATGGCGTTGTGCTCGCCACCGGCCGGCGGGCTCATGCCCTGGTACTTGGCGGCGTAGTCGACCGTGCCCTGCACGTGCGTGCTGGGGAGCGACTCCCACGTCTGCAGGCCCTGGATGGTGATGTCGTCCGGATCCTGCTTCGGCGTGCCGCTGGAGACGACCACGCCGATGACGATCGCGACGACGGCGACCGCGGCCACGGATCCCGTGATGATGCCGACGAGGCGGTTGCGACGCGCGCGGTCCTGCTGCTTCTTCAGCGCGGCCACCTTCTCGGCGCGGCGCGCCTCCCGCTGCTGCTTGACCGTGAGGTCCTTCTGGGCCTGCTTGGCGGTCGGCGGGACGGGCCGTCCGCTCGTGTCGCCGGAGGGCGTGGTGTCGTCGCGTCGCGCCACGGATGGTCCTTCTCTGCTGGGGGAACGTGGGGCCAGGGTAACGGTCGGGGCTGGGCGCCCCCTGCTGGAGCGGACCGGCGCCCCCGTAACAGCGCGTACGGGCGCGCCTACACTGGACGGGCGGTCCCGTCGGATCGCGCACCTCAGAGCCGGGAGCCCCACCTCACGTGAAGTACGCCGACACGATCCTCGACCTCATCGGGAACACCCCGCTCGTCAAGCTGAACCGGGTGGTCGAGGGCATCCAGGCGACCGTGCTGGTGAAGGTCGAGTACCTGAACCCCGGCGGCAGCGCGAAGGACCGCATCGCGACCCGCATCATCGACGCCGCCGAGCGCGACGGGAAGCTGCAGCCCGGCGGCACGATCGTCGAGCCCACGTCCGGCAACACCGGCGTCGGCCTCGCGCTCGTCGCCCAGCAGCGCGGCTACCGCTGCGTGTTCGTCCTGCCGGACAAGGTCGGGGAGGACAAGCGGAACGTCCTCACGGCGTACGGCGCCGAGATCGTCGTCACGCCCACCTCCGTGGCGCCCGACCACCCCGACTCCTACTACTCGGTGAGCGACCGGCTCGCGCGCGAGATCCCGGGCGCGTTCAAGCCCGACCAGTACTCCAACCCGAACGGGCCGCTCAGCCACTACGAGACCACGGGTCCGGAGATCTGGCGCGACACCGAGGGGGAGATCACCCACTTCGTGGCGGGCGTCGGGACCGGCGGCACCATCAGCGGCGTCGGCCGCTACCTCAAGGAGGTGTCGGAGGGGCGCGTGCGCATCGTCGGCGCCGACCCCGAGGGCTCGGTGTACTCCGGCGGCACCGGCCGCCCGTACCTCGTCGAGGGCGTGGGGGAGGACTTCTGGCCGGCGGCCTACGACCCCGACGTGGTCGACGAGGTCATCGCGTCGAGCGACCAGGAGTCGTTCGACATGACGCTCCGGCTCGCGCGCGAGGAGGGGCTGCTCGTCGGCGGGTCGAGCGGCATGGCGGTCGTCTCCGCCCTCAAGGCCGCGAAGGACCTCGGCCCCGACGACGTCATGGTCGTCCTCCTGCCCGACGGCGGCCGCGGCTACCTCGGCAAGATCTTCAACGAGCGGTGGATGCGCTCCTACGGGTTCGCGAAGGTGTCCGGCGAGCGCACGGTCGCCGACGTGATGAGCGCGAAGACCGGCAGCCTGCCGGACCTCGTGCACGCGCACCCGAACGACACCATCCGCGACGCCATCCGCATCATGACCGAGTACGACGTCTCGCAGCTGCCGGTCCTCGCGGCCGAGCCCCCCGTCGTCATGGGCGAGGTGGCGGGGGCCGTGGACGAGCGCAGCCTGCTGGAGCTGGTGTTCAGCGGCCGCGCGCAGCTGTCCGACCAGGTGGGGCCGTTCGCCGGCGACGCCTTCGGCCTCATCGGCGTCAACGAGACCGTGCCCGAGGCGTGGCGCGCGCTCGGATCCGCCGACGCGCTCATGGTGAGCGACGGCGGCAAGCCCGTCGGCGTCATCACCCGGCACGACCTCCTGACCTACCTCACCGACTGATCCGCCGGCCGAGGCCCGCGATCCCCCGACGCACAGAGACGAGCACCGTGAGCGACAAGCACGACTTCGACACCCGCGCGATCCACGCCGGGCAGGACCCGGATCCCATCACGGGCGCCGTGATCCCGCCCCTCTACCTGACGAGCACGTTCGTCCAGGACGGCATCGGCGGCCTCCGCGGCGGCTACGAGTACGCGCGGAGCGCCAACCCCACGCGCACCGGCCTGCAGGAGCTCCTCGCGTCGCTCGAGCGGGGCCGCCACGCGTTCTCGTTCGCCTCCGGCCTCGCGGCCGAGGACACCCTGCTGCGCGCGATCACCCGTCCGGGCGACCGCATCGTGCTGAGCGACGACGTGTACGGCGGCACCTACCGCCTGCTCACGCGCGTCCTGGGCGAATGGGGCGTCGTCGTGGAGACCGTCGACATGAGCGACCTCGCCGCGGTGGAGCGGGTCCTCGGGTCCGGCCCCGCGAAGGTCCTCTGGGTCGAGACGCCCAGCAACCCGCTCATGAAGATCAGCGACATCCGCGCGCTCGCCGACCTCGGGCACGCGGCCGGCGCCACCGTGGTCGTCGACAACACCTTCGCCTCGCCGTACCTGCAGCAGCCGCTCACGCTCGGCGCCGACGTGGTCGTGCACTCCACCACGAAGTACCTCGGCGGGCACTCCGACGTGCTCGGGGGCGCGCTGATCCTCGACGACGATGAGCTGGCGGAGAAGGTCGGCTTCCTGCAGTTCGCCGTCGGCGCCGTCTCCGGCCCCATGGACGCGTGGCTCACCACGCGGGGCATCAAGACCCTCGCCGTGCGCGTCGAGCGCCACTCCTCCAACGCGGAGGAGATCGCCGCGTTCCTGCAGCAGCACCCCGACGTGACGGCCGTGCACTACCCGGGCCTGCCCGAGCACCCGGGCCACGACATCGCGAAGTCGCAGATGTCGGGCTTCGGCGGCATGATCTCGTTCCAGGTGCGCGGGGAGCGAAGGCCGCGCGCCGCGTCGTGGAGGGGACCCGCGTCTTCCAGCTCGCGGAGTCGCTGGGCGGCGTCGAGTCGCTCATCAGCTACCCGTCCGAGATGACGCACGCGTCCGTCAAGGGCACCCCGCTGGAGGTGCCGGACGACCTCGTGCGCCTGTCGGTCGGCATCGAGGCGGTCGAGGACCTCGTGGTCGACCTCGAGCGCGCGCTCGGCAAGGCGCTCAAGCAGGGCAAGCACTAGGCGCGGGGCACGGGCGGGGCGTCGGCGCGGATCCGTCCGCGCACCGACGTCCCTGCCGTGCGGCCGGTCGTCCGCTCAGGGGAGCAGGAGCCGCACGGCCTCGTCGACGCTCACGCCGCGGTCCCGCGCGTGGGCGCTGAGCCGGGCCATCGCGTCGCGGTCGAGCGCGATCGTGAGGGTGGTGTCGCCGGGCTCCGGCGCCGCCTCCTCGTCGAACGCGTCGAAGTCGAACAGGCCGGGCTGCGCGGGGGCCTCCGCCTCCAGCTCCTCGGCGGCGGCGACGACGGGATCGGCCGCGCGCGCGGCGTCCGCCTCCACGGCCGCGGCCTCGGAGGCCGCGTCGGCGTCACCCGGGTCGGCCGGGTCGTCGGCGGCGTGACCGGCCCAGCCGGGCCCCGCCGGGATGGCGCTGCGGCCCTGGAAGGCGGTCGCCACGGCGCGTGCGCGCACGTCGGCGGCCTCGTTCAGCGGGTGGTTCGCGTGCCCCTTGACCCACTCGAAGCGGTAGCGCCGGCCCTGGATCTCGGCGTCGATCTCCTTGAGCAGCTCCACGTTGAGCACCGGCTTGCCGTCGCCCTTCCGCCAGCCCTTGCGCTTCCACCCGGGCATCCACTTCGTCACCGAGTTGATGACGTACTGGCTGTCGCAGAGCACGAGGAGGTCGTCGTCGAGGTGGGCGGTCGCGCGGAACAGCTCGAGCACGGCCTTGAGCTCGCCCTGGTTGTTCGTGGCGTGCGCCCAGCCGCCCGCGGCCCAGTGCTCGTCGTCGACGTACCAGGCCCATCCGGCGGGGCCGGGGTTGCCGAGCGCGGATCCGTCTGCCGCGGCGGTGATCGTCACAGGTGGTGCCTCTCGTCGGTGGACGACCAGTCTGCCGCAGGGCGACGACCCGCCACGCCGCGCGTCCCGTGGGCCCGCTGGACCGTCGCAGGCACTCGTCATCCCGCGTGTGACTGTCACATGTGACAATGTGACAGCTGCGCCGCACGGCGCCGCAGGGGCACGGGCCCCGCACGAGGACGAGGGTCGATGATGACGACGGAGACGCCGCGCGGACGCGCGCCCAGCATCCGCGACGTCGCGCGCCTCGCCGGCGTCTCGCACCAGACCGTCTCCCGCGTGCTCAACGACTCGCCCTCCCTGCGCGCCGAGACCCGCCAGCGCGTGCTCGACGTGATGGAGCAGGTGCAGTACCGGCCGAACCGCGCCGCCCGCGCGCTCGTCACGAGCCGCTCGCGCACCATCGGGGTCCTCACCTCGCAGAGCTCGCAGTACGGGCCGGCCTCCTCGATCGCGGCCATCGAGGCGGCGGCGCGCGAGGCCGGGTACCTGGTCACGACCACGAACCTCGCGTCGTCCGACGAAGCCGCGATCCAGGTCGCGCTCGGCCACCTCGTGGAGCAGGCCGTGGAGGGGCTCGTGGTCGTCGCGCCCCAGGTCCGCGTCCGCGAGGTCATCGCCAGCATGTCGCTCGACGTGCCGTACGTGACCATGCAGAGCGACGGAGTCGGGGACGCGCATGCGCTCAGCGTCGACCAGATCGCCGGTGCCCGGCTCGCCACGCGCCACCTGCTGGACCTCGGCCACCGGGACATCTACCACCTCGCCGGCCCCCAGGACTGGATCGAGGCGGAGGCGCGCATGCGCGGCTTCCTCGACGCGATGTCGGCGGCCGACGTGCCCACCACGGCGCCGATCCTCGGCGACTGGACCGCGGAGTTCGGCTACTACGCGGGCCGGGAGATGCTGCGCCTCCGCGACTTCACCGCGATCTTCTCCAGCAACGACCAGATGGCGCTCGGCCTCATCCACGCCGTCCGCGACGCCGGGCTCGACGTGCCGCGGGACGTCAGCATCGTCGGCTTCGACGACATCCCCGAGGCGGCGCACTTCTGGCCGCCCCTCACGACGGTGCGCCAGGACTTCGCCGAGGTCGGGCGCCGCTCGGTGGCTCTCCTGCTCGACGGGATGGGCGGCTCGGGCGACCGCTACAGCGGCACGATCATGCCCGAGCTCGTCGTCCGGGCGTCCACGGGACCGCCCTCGTCCTGACCGCCGGGCGACCGGCAGGCTCCCGATCCGGGCCGCCGCCACCCCATTCCGAGGGGTCCGGCCGTCTCGGCTTGACAGGTCGATCGTCCGGGTGTGAGAGTGACATCCGCCGATGTGACCGTTCACATCCCGCGCGGCCTTCCCGGGCCGCACTGCATCAGACGAAGGAGTCGATCCCGTGCCCAGTGCCCCTGCCCCCCGCGATGCCGAGGCCGGCCAGGCTCCGCAGAGCGAGAGCGCTCCGCGGTCCGAGCAGTACGTCATCGGGGTCGACTACGGCACCCTCTCCGGCCGCGCCGTCGTCGTGCGCGTATCGGACGGCGTCGAGCTCGGATCCGGCGTCCTCGACTACCCGCACGCGGTCATGGACGACACGCTCGCCGCGACCGGCGCGCAGCTCCCGCCCGAGTGGGCCCTGCAGGTGCCGAGCGACTACGTCGACGTCCTGAAGCAGGCGGTTCCCGCCGCCATCCGCGAGGCCGGCATCGACCCCGCCCGCGTCATCGGCATCGGCACCGACTTCACGGCCTGCACCATGGTCCCCACCCTCGCCGACGGCACGCCGCTCAACGAGGTCGAGGGCTTCGCCGACCGCCCCCACGCCTACGTCAAGCTCTGGAAGCACCACGCCGCGCAGTCGCACGCCGACCGCATCAACGCGCTGGCCGAGGAGCGCGGCGAGAGGTGGCTCGCCCGCTACGGCGGCCTCATCTCGAGCGAGTGGGAGTTCGCCAAGGGCCTCCAGCTCCTCGAGGAGGACCCCGAGCTCTACGGCCTCATGGACCACTGGGTCGAGGCGGCCGACTGGATCGTGTGGCAGCTCACCGGCTCCTACGTCCGGAACGCCTGCACCGCCGGCTACAAGGGCATCCTGCAGGACGGCGAGTACCCCACCCGCGAGTTCCTCGGGGCGCTCAACCCGGACTTCGCCTCCTTCGCCGAGGACAAGGTCGCCCACGAGATCGGCCAGCTCGGCTCCGCGGCCGGCACCCTGTCGGCCGAGGCCGCCGCCTGGACGGGCCTCCCGGAGGGCATCGCGGTCGCGGTCGGCAACGTCGACGCGCACGTGACCGCCCCCGTCGCCCGCGCGGTCGAGCCCGGCCAGATGGTCGCCATCATGGGCACGAGCACCTGCCACGTGATGAACAGCGACGTGCTCACCGAGGTCCCCGGCATGTGCGGCGTGGTCGACGGCGGCATCGTCTCGGGCCTCTACGGCTACGAGGCCGGCCAGTCCGGCGTGGGCGACATCTTCGCCTGGTACGTCAAGAACCAGGTCCCGGCGCGCTACGCCGAGGAGGCCGCCGCGGCCGGCAAGAGCGTGCACCAGCACCTCACCGACCTCGCGGCCGACCAGCCCGTCGGCGGCCACGGACTCGTCGCGCTCGACTGGCACTCCGGCAACCGCTCGGTCCTCGTCGACCACGAGCTCTCCGGCCTCGTCGTCGGCACGACGCTCACCACCCGCACCGAGGAGGTCTACCGGGCGCTGCTCGAGGCCACCGCGTTCGGCACCCGCAAGATCGTCGAGACGTTCGGCGCCTCGGGCGTCCCCGTCACCGAGTTCATCGTGGCGGGCGGCCTGCTGAAGAACGCGTTCCTCATGCAGGCGTACAGCGACATCCTCCGCCTCCCCATCTCGGTCATCACGAGCGAGCAGGGCCCCGCGCTGGGCTCCGCGATCCACGCGGCCGTCGCCGCCGGCGCCTACCCCGACGTCCGCGTCGCGGGCGACGCCATGGGCAAGGTCGAGCGCGGCCGCTACCAGCCGGACGAGGAGCGGTCGCTCGCCTACGACCGCCTGTACGAGGAGTACTCGACGCTGCACGACTACTTCGGTCGCGGCGCCAACGACGTCATGAAGCGCCTCAAGTCGCTGAAGAGGGAGGCCCGCGCGTGAGCACCTACGCACCCGAGATCGAGGTCGCGGTCGCCCGCGTCCGCTCCGAGGTCTCCCGCCTGCACGCGGAGCTCGTGCGCTACGGGCTCGTGGTCTGGACCGGCGGCAACGTCTCCGGACGCGTCCCCGGCGCCGACCTCTTCGTGATCAAGCCGTCGGGCGTGAGCTACGACGACCTGAGCCCCGAGAACATGATCCTCTGCGACCTCGACGGCAACGTCATCCCGGACACCCCGGGCTCCCGCAACGCGCCCTCGAGCGACACGGCGGCCCACGCGTACGTCTACCGCAACATGCCCGAGGTGGGCGGCGTGGTCCACACGCACTCCACCTACGCGGTGGCGTGGGCGGCACGTCGCGAGCCCATCCCGTGCGTGATCACCGCCATGGCCGACGAGTTCGGCGGCGAGATCCCCGTCGGCCCGTTCGCCATCATCGGCGACGACTCGATCGGCCGCGGCATCGTGGAGACCCTCACCGGCCACCGCTCCCGCGCCGTGCTGATGGCGGGCCACGGCCCGTTCACCATCGGCAAGGACGCGAAGGACGCCGTGAAGGCGGCAGTCATGGTCGAGGACGTGGCGCGCACCGTGCACATCTCCCGCCAGCTGGGCGAGCCGACCCCCCTCCCCGTGGAGGCCGTCGACTCCCTGTTCGACCGCTACCAGAACGTCTACGGACAAGCACCCCAAGGAGCCCTGAAGTGAGCCGCATCACCACGTCCCTCGACCACTACGAGGTCTGGTTCCTCACCGGCAGCCAGAACCTGTACGGCGAGGAGACCCTCCAGCAGGTCGCCGAGCAGTCGCAGGAGATCGCCCGGCAGCTCGAGGAGGCGTCGGACGTCCCCGTCCGCGTCGTGTGGAAGCCCGTCCTCAAGGACTCCGACAGCATCCGCCGCATGGCCCTCGAGGCCAACGCGAGCGACCGCACCATCGGCCTCATCGCCTGGATGCACACGTTCAGCCCCGCGAAGATGTGGATCCAGGGCCTCGACGCCCTCCAGAAGCCGTTCCTGCACCTGCACACGCAGGCCAACGTCGCGCTGCCCTGGAGCAGCATCGACATGGACTTCATGAACCTCAACCAGGCCGCGCACGGCGACCGCGAGTTCGGCTACATCCAGTCGCGGCTCGGCGTCACCCGCAAGACCGTCGTCGGCCACGTCAGCACCGAGTCCGTCCGCACGAGCATCGCCACCTGGATGCGCGCCGCCGCCGGCTGGGCCGCCGTCCACGAGCTCAAGGTCGCCCGCTTCGGCGACAACATGCGCTACGTCGCCGTCACCGAGGGCGACAAGACGGAGGCCGAGCTCAAGTTCGGCGTCAGCGTCAACACCTGGGGCGTCAACGACCTCGTCGAGCGCGTGGACGCGGCGACCGACGCCGAGATCGACGCGCTGGTCGACGAGTACGAGGAGCTCTACGACATCGCTCCCGAGCTGCGGCGCGGCGCCGAGCGCCACGAGTCGCTCCGCTACGGCGCGGCCATCGAGGTCGGGCTCCGCTCGTTCCTCGAGGAGGGCGGCTTCGGCGCCTTCACCACGAGCTTCGAGGACCTCGGCGGGCTCCGCCAGCTCCCCGGCCTCGCGGTCCAGCGCCTCATGGCCGAGGGCTACGGCTTCGGCGCCGAGGGCGACTGGAAGACGGCCGTCCTCATCCGCGCGGCGAAGGTGATGGGCGCGGGACTCCCCGGCGGTGCGAGCCTCATGGAGGACTACACGTACCACCTCGTCCCGGGCGAGGAGAAGATCCTCGGTGCCCACATGCTCGAGGTCTGCCCGACGCTCACCACGAGCCGTCCGAGCCTCGAGATCCACCCGCTCGGCATCGGGGGCCGCGAGGACCCGGTGCGCCTCGTCTTCGACACCGACCCCGGCCCTGCGGTCGTCGTCGCCATGTCGGACATGCGCGACCGCTTCCGCATCGTCGCCAACGTCGTGGAGGTCGTGCCGCTCGACGAGCCCCTCCCGAACCTGCCCGTCGCCCGTGCCGTGTGGAAGCCCGCACCGGACTTCGCGACGAGCGCCGCGGCCTGGCTCACCGCCGGGGCCGCCCACCACACGGTCATGAGCACGCAGGTCGGCGTCGAGGTCTTCGAGGACTTCGCCGAGATCGCGCGCACGGAGCTCCTCGTCATCGACGAGGACACGACCCTCAAGGGTTTCACCAAGGAAGTCCGCTGGAACCAGGCGTACCACCGCCTGGCCCAGGGCCTGTAACACCCACACCAGGGGTGCGGACCCGGCGCAGATGCCGGATCCGCGTCTCACAGCAGCAGTACGAAAGGACACGACCGTGAAGATGAAGAAGGTCCTCGTCGGCATCGCCGCCACGAGCATCGCCCTCTCCCTCGCCGCCTGCTCCGGCGGCGGCGGAGGCCGCGGCGGCGCCGCCGCCGATGGCGAGGTGAACCCCGCCGACACCCTCGTCGGCGTCGCCATGCCGACCAAGACCAGCGAGCGCTGGGTCGACGACGGCAACAACGTGCAGAAGCAGCTCACCGACCTGGGCTACCAGGTCGACCTGCAGTACGCGAACGACAAGGTCCAGGACCAGATCTCGCAGATCGAGACGATGCTGAACAAGGGCGCCAAGGCCCTCATCGTCGCCTCGATCGACGGCACCGCGCTGACCCAGGTCCTCAAGACCGCGGCCGACGACGGCGTCAAGGTCATCGCGTACGACCGCCTGATCAACGGCACCGAGGACGTCGACTACTACACGACGTTCGACAACCAGCAGGTCGGCGTGCTCCAGGGCAACTCCCTCCTGCAGGGCATGGGCCTCGTCGACGCCGACGGCAACAGCACCGGCAGCACCGAGAAGAAGACCATCGAGATCTTCGCGGGCAGCCCGGACGACAACAACGCGCTGTTCTTCTACGACGGCGCGATGTCGGTCCTCAAGCCGTTCCTCGACTCGGGCCAGGTCACGATCGGCTCCGGCCAGTCGGAGTTCAGCCAGGTCGCGATCCAGCAGTGGAAGCTCGAGGGCGCCCAGGCGCGCATGGAGAACCTCCTCAGCGGCTCGTATGGCGGCGGCCAGCAGCTCGACGGCGTGCTCTCGCCCTACGACGGCCTGTCGCGCGGCGTGATCAACGCCCTGCGCTCGAGCGGCACGGCGGACGACGCCATGCCGATCATCACGGGCCAGGACGGCGAGAAGGCATCCGACAAGCTCATCCTCGACGGCGTCCAGTACTCGACGATCTTCAAGGACACGCGCCTCCTCGGCGCCGAGGCCGTCACCATGGTCGACGACCTGCTGAAGGGCGAGACCCCGGACGCGCCCGACACCTACGACAACAAGGTGAAGGACGTCCCGACCAAGCAGTTCCCCCCGGTCACCGTCACGAAGGACAACCTCATCGAGGTCATCGTCGACAGCGGCTACTACACGCAGGACGAGATCGACAAGGGCGAGTAGTCCTCACCCGCACCGCACGAAGCGCGGTGCACCCGGCCGGTCGACGCTCGCGTCGACCGGCCTCCCCCCGGCTCGGGCCGGCCGTGCACCACGGCCGGCCCGACCCCCGGGTGGCGCTCACCCGCCGCCCGGAGCACCACCGCCGGGCACCCGGCACCACCATCCACAAAGCGAGGCAGGCCATGGCCAACCACATTCTCGAGATGCGCGGCATCACCAAGACGTTCCCCGGCGTCAAGGCGCTGCAGGACGTCAATCTCGAGGTCACGCGCGGCACGTGCCACGCGATCTGCGGCGAGAACGGCGCCGGGAAGTCGACCCTCATGAAGGTCCTCTCCGGCGTGTACCCCGCGGGCTCCTACGACGGCGACATCGTCCTCGAGGACGAGGTCGTCAAGTTCTCCAACATCCGCGACAGCGAGAAGTCGGGCGTGGTGATCATCCACCAGGAGCTCGCGCTCAGCCCCTACCTCTCCATCGCGGAGAACATCTTCCTCGGCAACGAGATCTCCAAGGGCGGCTTCATCGACTGGAACGCCACCAACCTCGAGGCCGCGAAGCTCCTCGCCCGCGTCGGGCTGAACGACAACCCGGCGACGCGGATCGCCGACATCGGCGTCGGCAAGCAGCAGCTCGTGGAGATCGCGAAGGCGCTCTCGAAGGAGGTGAAGCTCCTCATCCTCGACGAGCCCACCGCCGCGCTCAACGACGAGGACTCCGCCCACCTGCTCGACCTGATCAAGCACCTCAAGGGCCAGGGCATCACGAGCATCATCATCAGCCACAAGCTGAACGAGATCAAGGCGATCGCCGACGCGGTGACGATCATCCGCGACGGCAAGACCATCGAGACCCTCGACCTCGAGCGCGACTCCATCAGCGAGGAGCGCATCATCAAGGGCATGGTCGGCCGCGACCTGCAGAGCCGCTACCCCGACCGCACCCCGGACATCGGCGAGGAGGTGCTGCGCATCGAGGACTGGACGGTCCACCACCCGCAGGAGCACTCCCGCGTCATCGTCGACCACGCGAACCTCAACGTCCGCGCGGGCGAGGTCGTCGGCATCGCCGGCCTCATGGGCGCGGGCCGCACCGAGCTCGCGATGAGCGTCTTCGGCCGGTCCTACGGGGCCAACATCTCCGGGAAGCTGTACAAGCACGGCAAGGAGATCACCGCGCGCACGGTGGGGGAGGCCATCAAGAACGGCCTCGCGTACGCCACCGAGGACCGCAAGCACTACGGCCTCAACCTCATCGACGACATCAAGCGCAACGTCTCCGGCGCGGCGCTCGAGAAGCTGGCAAAGGCCGGCTGGGTGGACGCGAACGAGGAGTACGTGGTGGCCGACGGCTACCGCAAGTCCATGAACATCAAGGCGCCGAGCGTCGGGTCCATCACCGGGAAGCTCTCCGGCGGGAACCAGCAGAAGGTCGTCCTGTCGAAGTGGATGTTCTCCGACCCGGACGTGCTGATCCTCGACGAGCCCACCCGCGGCATCGACGTCGGCGCGAAGTACGAGATCTACACGATCATCAACTCGCTCGCCGCGCAGGGCAAGGCCGTCATCGTCATCTCCAGCGAGCTGCCCGAGCTGCTCGGCATCTGCGACCGCATCTACGCCCTCTCCGCCGGGCGGATCACGGGCCAGCTCCCGATCGCCGAGGCGACCCCCGAGAGCCTCATGACCTACATGACCAAGGAAAAGGAATAGTCACCATGTCCAGTCTCAGCACAGTGGCGGGATTCCTCGTCAGCCGCCTCCGGCAGATCGGCATCTTCATCGCGCTGGTCGCCATCGTGGTGCTGTTCCAGATCCTGACCGACGGGACGCTCCTCGAGCCCCGCAACGTCACCAGCATCGTCGTCCAGAACGCGTACATCCTGATCCTCGCGATCGGCATGGTGATGATCATCATCGCCGGCCACATCGACCTGTCGGTCGGGTCGGTCGTCGCCCTGGTCGGCGCCGTCTCCGGCGTGTTCGCCGTCAACTGGGGCTGGCCCTGGTGGGCGTCGATCATCGCGAGCCTCGTGGTCGGCGGCCTCATCGGCGCCTGGCAGGGCTTCTGGGTGGCGTACGTCGGGATCCCCGCGTTCATCGTGACCCTCGCGGGCATGCTGACGTTCCGCGGCCTCGCCCAGATCGTCCTCGACAACCGCCCCATCACGCCGTTCCCGGACGAGTACGTGGCGGTCGGCGCCGGCTTCCTGCCCGACCCCTCGGACGGCACGTCGTACCTGGAGTGGGTCACCGTCACCCTCGGCGCCCTCGCGGCCGTGTTCCTCGTCGCCCAGCAGCTGCGCGAGCGCCGTGCCCGCGTGAAGCTGAACCTCGAGGACGAGCCCTTCGCCTGGTTCATCACGAAGCTCGCCTTCATCGCGGTCCTCGTGCTCGGCATCACGTACCTGCTCGCCAGCTACCAGGGCACGCCGATCGTGCTGGTCATCCTCGCGGTGCTGGTGCTCGTCTACACGGCGGTGATGAACCGCAGCATCTTCGGCCGTCACATCTACGCTCGAGGCGGCAACCTCAACGCCGCGCAGCTGTCCGGCATCAACACGAAGCGCGTGGACTTCCTGCTCTTCGTCAACATGGGCTTCCTCGCCGCCCTCGCGGGCATCGCCTTCACCGCCCGCAGCAACTCGGCCCTCCCGGGCGCCGGCAACGGCTTCGAGCTCGACGCCATCGCCGCGGTGTTCATCGGCGGCGCGGCCGTGACCGGCGGCATCGGCACCGTGACCGGGGCCATGGTCGGTGGTCTCATCATGGGCGTGCTGAACAACGGCATGTCGCTGCTCGGCCTCGGCACGGAGTACCAGTCGCTCATCAAGGGCCTCGTGCTCCTGCTGGCCGTCGCGTTCGACGTGTTCAACAAGAGCCGTGGAGCCAAGTCCGCGACCTGATCCACCCGCATGACCTGCGCTCCGGCGCGGACGAGGGGCCCGGCATCCGAGAGGATGCTGGGCCCTCGTCGTCGGCGACCCCGCTCGGGCATCCGCACGCCACAGGTCCGGGCCCAGGACCGCCTGTGCACTCTTTGGGACACGATCGTCTGCGCCCGATACGTTTCGGCTGTGAGACCTACCGTCGGAACCAGTTCCCACCGTCCCCGTCGATACCCCGCGCGGGCACCGAGTCGCCGCGCGACGGCGTGCCTCGGCGTCGCCACGGCCCTCGTCTTCGCGTCGACGTCGGCGCTGCCGGCGCAGGCCCGAGAGATCCCCGTCGGCACACACGGACCGGGGCTCAGCGCCGCGTCCACCGTCGTCCCGCTCGATGCCGCTCGCATCGAGGACCTGGTCGGCGAGCTGGAGGCCTCGCACCTGCCACGCGCCGCTGCGGAGGGGTCGGAGGGCATGCTGACGAACTTCTCCCTGGGCCACGGAGTCAGCATCGCGGTGCCCTCGGCTTCCGGGGAACGCGCGGATGCCGCCGTGTCGGCGTCGCTCATCGGCGCGGGCTGGGAGAGGGGCCCCGGCGTGTACGTCTCGTTCGACAAGACGGATCAGGAGGCCCTGTCCGCGGGGGTCGGCGCCGCGCTCGGCGTCGCCATCTGCGCCGCAGGGCCGGTCGCCTGTGGGATCGCGACGGTGGTCATCGCCGCTGCTGCCGTATACGTGGTGAAGCGGGGACTGTGCTCGGGAAGGCGGGAGCTGAGGATCTACGCCTCGACCTTGCAGGGTCGTCGTGTCTGACGCGTCATCGTGCGTCGATGCCATAGACGTAGAGGACCCGCCGGGTGTCGAGCATCACGATGAGGACAGGACGAGATGAAGGCGCCTCTGCTCATCTGGATCGTCGGCTCCGCTGCGGTGCTGATCGTGGGATGGATCCTCGAGGGAGGGGATGGCGAGCGGTACGCATCGGTCGTCGCCGTGCCACTGGTCATCGTGTTCATGCTCTCCCTGGTGTCGAGATCGAGGCGGCGGCGTCCGCCCACGTGATGGCCGCGGCGCGGTGCCGGCGCAGACGCGCTCGACGACCGCGGCAGGGAGGCCCGACAGACCGCACGACGAGGAGGGGGACGATGCACAAGCGAACAGCATCCACCGTGGTCGTCGCGACGGTCCTGGTGACCGCATCCGTGTGGCGTGTCGTCGACCAGGGCGGTGACCCGGTCAGGGCGGCCGTCGTCGCGGCCGTCTCGATGGCAGGACCCGTCACGGTCCTGGTCGTGAGACGCAGGAGAACGCGTCGCGGGGCCGACGATCGGGAGCATGCGCTGGCGGCGGAGGTGCAGAGCCGGGTGCTCCGCGACACCCTCGTGGTGCTGACGGTCGCGATCCTCGTCGGCGTCGTCCAGCCCGGCATCAGCGCCGCGCTCATGGCGTGCGGGGTGCTCCTGGTCGCCCTCGCGGACTTCCGGCTGCGGTACTCCCACGCTCGCTGCACGCGTCGAGCCCTCCCGGCCGCCCGGTCCTCAGCGGCCCCCTCGTGATCCTCTCCGCGGGCCTCGGCACGACGATCGCGACGCGCGGACGACGAGAGCCGCCCCCGTGATCCGGGAGCGGCTCTCGTGTGGTGCGGCCGTGCCGCGGGCGGGGTGCGCTAGGAGCGCGCGCCCATGAGGTGCTCGAGCGCCAGCTGGTTGAGGCGCACGAAGCCGAAGCCCTTGCCGTCGAAGTACTCGTCGGCCGCGAAGTCCTCGTAGGAGGAGCGGTCGGCGAGGATGTCGTCGTAGGACTCGCCCTCGTTCAGCGTCGGGGTGTCGATCTCGGCGACCTTGGCGGCGGCGAGCGCCTCCTGGACCTCGGGGTCGGCGCGGAACGCCTGCGCGCGCTCCTTGAGGAGCAGGTACATGCGCATGTTCGCTGCGGCGGAGTCCCACACGCCCGTGATGTCCTCGGTGCGGCTCGGCTTGTAGTCGAAGTGACGGGGGCCGTCGTAGGAGCGGCCGCCGCCCACGCCGCCGTTCTCCAGCAGGTCGACGAGCGAGAACGCGTTCTGCAGGTCGCCGTGCCCGAAGACGAGGTCCTGGTCGTACTTGATGCCGCGCTGGCCGTTGAGGTCGATGTGGAAGAGCTTGCCCTGGTACAGCGCCTGCATGATGCCGGCGGTGAAGTTGAGGCCCGCCATCTGCTCGTGGCCCACCTCGGGGTTCACGCCCACGAGCTCGGGGCGCTCGAGGGTCTCGATGAAGGCGAGCGCGTGGCCGAGAGTCGGCAGCAGGATGTCGCCGCGGGGCTCGTTGGGCTTCGGCTCGATGGCGAAGCGGATGTCGTAGCCCTTGTCGGTGACGTAGTCGCCGAGGAGGTTGACGGCCTCGCGGTAGCGCTCGAGCGCGCCGCGGACGTCCTTGGCGGAGTCGTACTCGGCGCCCTCGCGGCCGCCCCACATCACGAACGTCTGGGCACCGAGCTCGGCGGCGAGGTCGATGTTGCGGAGGACCTTGCGGATCGCGAAGCGGCGGACCGCGCGGTCGTTGCTGGTGAAGCCGCCGTCCTTGAAGACGGGGGCGGAGAAGAGGTTCGTGGTGACCATCGGCACGACGATGCCGGTGTCGCTGAGCGCGCCCTTGAGGCGGTCGATCTGCTTCTGGCGCTCGGCGTCGGTCGAGCCGAACGCGAAGAGGTCGTCGTCGTGGAAGGTGAGGCCGTAGGCGCCGAGCTCCGAGATGCGCTCCACGCCCTCGACGACGTCGAGGTCGGCGCGGGTCGGGCCGCCGAAGGGGTCGGCCCCCGTGTAGCCGATGGTCCAGAGTCCGAACGAGAACTTGTCCTCGCGGGTGGGGGTGAGCGCCATGGTGTCTCCTGTCAGCGTCGTCGATGATTTGTTGCTCTGTACAACCTATAGCGTGGCAGGGCTCGGCACAATGCGGCGGGGGGCAGACTCGCAGGCATGGACCTCGACGACGCGACCACGCATCCCTCCGCCACGACCACGCGCTACGGCCGCACCGGGATCGAGGTGCCGGCGATCTGCATCGGCACCTCCGGCTGGGGCCCAGCCCGGTCGGGGAGGACGAGGCGGCCCGCGACGCGCGCATCACCGAGCTCGCCGCGGCCATCGTCGACGGCCCGCTCCGGTTCCTCGACACCTCCAACATCTACGGCGGCGGCGAGTCCGAGGCGCTCGTCGGACGGCCCCTGGCGGACGGTCGCTCGCTCGCCGACCGGCTCGTGATCCAGACCAAGGTGGACCGCGACGCCCGCACCGGCGACTTCTCCGGCGACCGCATGCGGCGCAGCATCGAGGAGTCGCTGACGCGCCTCGGCGTCGACCGCGTGCCCGTGCTCATGCTGCACGACCCCGAGAACACGACGTTCGAGGCGGCCACGTCGCCCGGCGGTCCCGTGGAGGCGCTCCTCGCGATCCGCGACGCGGGCCTCGCGGACAGCATCGGCATCTCCGGCGGCGACGTGCACCTCATCCAGCGCTTCGTGGAGCTCGACGTGTTCGACGCGCTCATCACGCACAACCGCGCGACCCTCCTCGACGACTCGGCCGCCGCGCTGCTCGAGGCGGCGGGCGCCCGCGACATGGGCGTCACGAACGCGGCGCCGTACGGCGGCGGGATCCTCACCGGCGACCCGGCCCAGGCGTCGACCTACGGGTACGGCCCGGCCCGGCCCGCGGTGGCCGAGGCGGCCCGGCTGATGGGGGAGGCGTGCGCCCGGCACGGCGTGCCTCTGGCGGCCGCGGCGCTGCAGGCGAGCATGCGCGATGCGCGCGTGCACTCGACGGTGGTGGGCATCTCGTCGGCGGCGCGCCTCGCGACGACCCTGGAGCTCGCCGCGGTGCCCGTGCCGGAGGAGCTGTGGGCGGAGCTCGCCGAGCTGCGGCCGGCGCCGGCGGAGTGGATCGACGCGCGCTGAGGGGCGGCGCCGTGGCGCGCGGCCGCCGCGATGTCGGCGGCCGTGCCCGAGTGCACGATGCGACCTTGTGCGAAGCGCTTCGATGACCTAGCGTGGTGTCCGTTCGGATCATCGAAGCGCTTAGACGACGGAGTCACCGCATGGCCACCATCCACGACGTCGCGCGCGTCGCCGGGGTGTCCATCAGCACCGTGTCGTACGCGCTCTCCGGCAAGAGGTCCATCACCGCCGCCACGCGAGCCCGCATCGACCGGGCCGTCGCGGAGCTCGGCTACCGGCCGAACGCGGGGGCGCGGATGCTCGCCGGGAGCCGCACGAGCATCATCGCGCTCACCGCGCCCATGCACGGCGACACGCACCCGCCGGCGCTCATGTCGTTCGTGCTGGCCGTGGTCACCGCCGCCCGCTCCTACGACTACGACGTGCTGCTGCTCACGCAGGACGACTCGCTCTCCGGCCTCCGCCGCGTCGCGTCGAGCTCGCTCGTCGACGGCATCGTGATGATGGACGTGGCGGTCGAGGACGAGCGCGTCCCCGTCCTCCGCGACCTCGACCTGCCCTCGGCGCTCATCGGGATCCCGCACGAGACGGCCGGCCTCACCTGCGTCGACCTCGACTTCGAGGCCGCGGCCGACCTCGCCGTCGGGCGCCTCGTCGACCTGGGACACGAGTCCGTGGGGATGCTCGGCCACTCCCAGCACCTCTACGACCGCGGGTCGAACTTCGCGCCGCGCTTCCGCGACGGCTACCTCGCCGCGGGCGCCGCCCGGGGGATCCGGACCGCCTTCCACACGACCGAGTCGACCAGGGAGGCCGTGACCGCCGCCCTCGACGCGGTGCGCGCGGAGCTCCCCGACCTCTCGGCCCTCGTGCTCAACTGCAACGAGAACGTGCACTCGATCCTGCTCGAGCTGCTGCGCGAGCGAGGCGTGCGCGTGCCGGAGGACCTGTCCCTCGTCTCCGCCTGCTCCAGCTTCCCGACCGACCACCTCGTGCCGCCGCTCGACGTCATCCCGCTGCCCGCGGCGGACCAGGGCCGGCGGGCCGTCGAGCTCCTCATGGAGCGGCTCGACGGACGCGGCGAGCCCCACGTGGAGCTCATCCCGCCCGAGTACCGGCCGCTCGGGTCCACCGCGGCGCCCGCGGCGCGCGACGCGGCGGCACCGGCGCCCGCGACCGCCGCGGCCTGACCGCCCGACCCGCCCGACCTGCCCGACCCGTCCACCCCCCGACCGCACGACCCCCCATCCGAACGCCCATCGTCGAAACGCTTCGACGCATCGCCTCAAGGAAGAAGCCATGAACCCACGCAGGATCCTCACCTCGCTCGCCGCCGTCAGCGTCGGCGCCCTCCTCCTCGGCGGCTGCTCCGCCTCCGGGGGCGGCGACTCCGCCGCCGGCGGGAAGGTCACCCTCGACTTCTGGTCGTGGGCCCCGAACACGCAGGAGCTCGTCGACACCTGGAACGCCGCCAACCCCGACGTGCAGGTGAAGTACACCGACGCCGGCGGCGGGCGCGACTCGTCCGCCAAGCTGCTCACCGCCAGCCGCGCCGGCAACGCGCCCGACCTGTCCGCGGTCGAGTACACGACCCTCCCGTCGCTCATCGTCGCCGACGTGCCGCTCGACATCACCGAGCAGGTCGCCGACGTCCAGGACGCCTACACCGAGGGCACCTGGGAGCAGGTCACCTTCGACGACCACGTCTTCGCCCTCCCGCAGGACGTCGGCCCGATGGCGCTCGTCTACCGCAGCGACCTCCTCGAGCAGTGGGGCATCCCCGTGCCCACCACCTGGGCCGAGTTCGCCGACGCCGCGCAGAAGGTGCGCGACGCCGACCCCGAGGCGTACATCGCGAGCATCCCCGCCGACCAGTTCGGCTTCTTCGCGGGCGTCGCCACGCAGGCCGGCGCCTCCTGGTGGGACATCTCCGGCAGCACCTGGTCCGTCGGCATCGGCGACGAGCCGTCGCTCGAGGTCGCCGACTACTTCCAGGACCTCGCCGACCGCGACCTCATCAGCACCGACCCGATCCTCACCCCGGAGTGGAACGCGAAGGCGAACGCCGGCAAGTTCCTGTCGTGGCCGTCGGCGCTCTGGGCGCCCGGCGTGATCGAGGGCGTCGCGCCCGACACCATCGGGAAGTGGTCGATGAGCCCGCTGCCCGAGTGGACGCCCGGCGAGGCGGCCGTGGCGTACCAGGGCGGATCCGGCGTCATCGTGACGAAGGGATCCGAGCACCCGGAGGAGGCCGCGGCCTTCGCCAAGTGGCTGAACGCCAGCGACGAGGGCGCGGAGCTCGTGCTGAACGTGCAGAACGGGTACCCGGCCGCCGTCAGCGGCCAGGAGGCCGCCGCCGAGAGCGCGCCGCCGGCCCTCATGCCGCAGCAGACCGACTACTACCGCATCGCCGCGGACATCTCGTCCGACACCATCCCGGTCACCTGGGGCCCGAACGTCAACGTCGCCGAGACGGCCATGACCGACGCGCTCAACAAGGCGATCTCCGACGGCACCCCGTGGCGTGACGCGTTCACCGCGGTGCAGGCGACCGTGGAGGCGGACATGACGAAGTCCGGCTTCACCGTGGCCGACTGACGGAGGCGCCCGTGACCACCACGCCCGTCGCCGCGGCGCAGGCGGCCGAGCCCCGGCGCACGCCGGTCGCACGGGGCGGCACCCGCCGCCGCCCCGTGCGGTGGGCGCCGTACCTGTTCGCCGCGCCCGCCGTGATCCTCTTCGTCGTCTTCATGCTCGTGCCGATCGTCTACGCGGCGTGGCTGAGCCTGCAGACCTACCGCCTCGAGGGCGGCGGCATCCTCGGCACGCGCGTGCAGGTGTTCGCCGGGCTCGACAACTACGCGGCCGTCCTCTCCGACCCCGAGCTCACCGCCGGCTTCGGCCGGCTCGCGATCTACGGGATCATCTCCGTGCCGCTGACCCTCGGCCTCGCGCTGCTGTTCGCGCTCATGCTCGACGTGCCCGCCGCCCGGGCGACCCGGTTCGCGCGCACGGCGATCTTCATCCCGTACGCGGTGCCCGGCGTGGTCGCGGCGCTCCTCTGGGGCTTCATGTACCTGCCCGGGACGAGCCCGTTCTCGGCCGTGTCCGAGGCCCTCGGCGGCGGCGCGATCCCGTTCCTCGGCGAGCCCGCGATCTACGCCTCCGTCGCGAACATCGCGATCTGGGGCGGCGTCGGCTTCAACATGATCATCATCTACACGTCGCTGCGCGGCGTGCCGGCGGAGATCTACGAGGCCGCGCGGATCGACGGCGCCGGAGAGCTGCAGATCGCGCTCCGCATCAAGATCCCGCTGGTGGTGCCCGCCCTCGTGCTCACCGGCATCTTCTCCCTCATCGGCGCGCTGCAGCTCTACGGCGAGCCGACCACTCTCAAGCCGCTGACCAACGTCATCAGCCAGACCTGGGTGCCCCTCATGACCATCTACCGCAACGCCTTCCTCACCGACGACCTGCCGGGCGCCGCCGCGCTCTCGGTGGTGCTCGCGCTCGGGACGGTGCTCGTGTCCGCGCTCGTGCTGTGGATCACGAACCGCCGCACCGCGGGGTCCGTCTCGTGACCGCCGTCACCGCGGAGCGCCGGGCCGAGCTCGACGCCGAGCGTCGGACGCCGACGCGCGGCGGCTCCTCGGCGCCGCGGCGGAGGGCCCGGCAGGGCTCGCTCGCCGGCCGGGTCATCCCGACCACCGTGCTCCTCATCGGCGCGCTCTACTGCCTCATCCCCGTGGCGTGGGTGTTCAGCGCGACGACGAAGGGGCGGAGCGAGCTCTTCACGACGTTCTCGTTCGCGCCGGGGACGGGCCTCGTGGACAACCTCCGCGACCTGTTCACCTACGGCGGCGGGCAGTACGGCATGTGGGCCCTCAACTCGCTGCTGTACGCGGGCCTCGGCGGCGTGCTCTCCACCGTCGTCTCGGCGATGTGCGGCTACGCGCTCGCCAAGTACGAGTTCCGCGGGCGGAGCCTGATCTTCTACTCGATCCTCGGCGGCGTGCTCATCCCGGGCATCACGCTCGCGATCCCGCAGTACCTGCTGCTGTCGCAGCTGGGGCTCGCGGGCGGCTACCTGGCCGTGCTCCTGCCGCTCGTCATCAGCCCCTTCGGGATCTACCTCTCCCGCGTCTACGCGGCCTCGGCGATCCCGCAGGACACGATGGAGGCCGCGCGGCTCGACGGCGCGGGGGAGTGGCGGATCTTCCGGTCCATCGCGATCCCGATGATGCTGCCCGGCATGGTGACGGTGTTCATGCTCCAGTTCGTGGGCATCTGGAACAACTTCCTCCTGCCGTTCGTGATGCTGAGCGACCAGGACAGCTACCCGCTGACGGTCGGCCTCTACACGCTGCTGTCCAAGGGCTCGGGGACGCCGGCGCTGTACTCGCTGGCCATCGCCGGCGCGGCGGTCTCGATCATCCCGCTCGTGCTGCTGATGCTGTTCCTGCAGCGCTTCTGGCGGCTCGACCTGCTCTCCGGCGGCCTCAAGGGCTGACCGGCAGGGCCGGGGCGGCGGCCGCGTCCGCCGCCCCGGTCCCCACCTCCCGCATCCCGTCCCTCCCCGCCCCGCGGCGCCGCACGCGCACCGCCCACCTTCGAAGGCGAAGACATGACACGCATCCGCTCCCGCTCGTCCGACCTGCCCGCGGGCACGACGTTCCCGCCCATCGCCCGTGGCTTCGCCCTCGGCGGCGACTACAGCCCCGAGCAGTGGCCCGAGGAGGTGTGGGCCGAGGACGTCGAGCTGATGCGCCGCGCCGGCGTCAACTCCGTGAACCTCGGCGTGTTCTCCTGGGGGCTCATCGAGGTCGCCGACGGCGAGTTCGACTGGGGCTGGCTCGACCGCATCATGGACCTCCTGCACGAGGGCGGCATCGGCGTGAACCTCGCGACCCCCACCGCGGCCCCGCCGATCTGGCTCATGCGGGCGCACCCGGAGATCGCGTGCGTCACCGACACCGGGGTGCGGCTCGCCCAGGGCGGGCGCCTCGCGTGGTCGCCGGCCTCCGCCGTCTTCCGCCGCTACGCGCTGCGGCTCGTGGAGCGCATGGCGGAGCGCTACGGCACGCACCCGGCGCTCCGCATGTGGCACATCAGCAACGAGCTCGGCAACGAGAACGCGCACGACTACGGCGACGAGACGGCCGCGGCCTTCCAGGACTGGCTGCGCGCCCGCTTCGCGACGATCGAGGACCTCGTCGAGGCGTGGGGCACGGCCTTCTGGGGCCACCGCTACACGTCGTTCGACCAGGTCCTGCCGCCCCGCTTCTCGGGCACGAGCCACAACCCCGGCCTGCAGCTGGCGTTCGAGCGATACACGTCCGACGCGCTGCTCGGCCACCACCTCGCCGAGCGCGCGGTGCTCCGCCGCATCACGCCGCAGATCCCCGTGACCACCAACTTCATGGTGCAGAACCACCCGGGCCTCGCGGACTACCGGCGCTGGGCGGAGGAGGTCGACCTCGTCTCCAACGACCACTACACGATCGCCGCCGACCCCGAGCGGCACGGCGAGCTGTCCTTCAGCGCCGACCGGGTGCGCGGCATGGCGCACGGCGACCCGTGGCTGCTCATCGAGCACAGCACCTCGGCCGTCAACTGGCAGCCGCGCAACCGCGCAAAGTCGCCCGGCGAGCTCGCCCGGAACAGCCTCGCCCACATCGCGCGCGGCGCGGAGGGCGCGCTCTTCTTCCAGTGGCGGCAGTCGACGGGCGGGAGCGAGCAGTTCCACTCCGCCGTCGTGCCGCACGCGGGATCCGACACCCGCGTCTACCGGGAGGTCGCGGAGCTCGGGGCGCTGCTCGGCCGGATCCGCGAGGTCGCCGGCAGCCGCGTCGAGCGGGCCCGGGTGGCGATCCTCATGGACCACGTCGCGTGGACCGCGCTCCGCTGCGGCCCCAAGCCCAGCGTGGACGTGACCGCGCTCGACGCCCCGCTCACGCTGCACCGGGAGCTCACCGCCCGCGGATCGCCGTCGACGTGCTCCACCCCGACGACGACCTCGACGGGTACGCCGTCGTCCTCGCGCCGACCCTGTTCGCCCTCACGCCCGAGGGCGCCGCGTCGCTCACCGCCTTCGTCGAGGGCGGCGGCCACCTGGCGGTCACGTACCTCTCGGGCATCGTCGACCGGCACAACCGGGTGGTCGCGGGCGGATACCCCGGACTCCTGCGCGGGCTCCTCGGCGTCCGCGTCGAGGAGCCCGCCCCGCTGCTCGCGGACGAGGAGGTGCTGCTGGATCCGCCCGGCCGCGTCCGCATCTGGACGGAGCGCCTCCGCGCCGACGACGCGGAGGTCGTGGCGTCGTACGCCTCCGGCGATCTCGCGGGACTGCCCGCCGTGACCCGCGCCCGCCGCGGCCGCGGCACCGCGACCTACGTCTCCACCCACCTCGACCGCGAGCGCGCGGGCGCCCTCGTCGACGACCTGGTCGGTCGCGCGGGCATCGCCCCGGTCGCCTCCGCCGAGGCGGGGCTCGAGCTGGTCCGGCGCGTCGGCGACGACGCGTCCTGGCTGTTCGCCATCAACCACACCGACCGCGACCTGCGGCTCGACGTCGACGGGCTCGACCTCGTCACCGGCGAGCGCACGGCGGCCGGCAGCCGCGTGACGGCAGGCGCCGTCGCCGTCATCCGAGAGGACGCACGATGAGGTTCACCGACGGGTTCTGGCAGACGAGGCCGGGCGTCGACGCGCAGTACGCCCAGGAGGCGTACGACGTCGAGGCCGACGGCGACACGCTGCGGGCGTACGCGCCCACCAAGCGCATCCAGGGGCGGGGCGACACGCTCAACCGGCCGCTGCTCACGGTGACGCTCTCCTCGCCCCTCGAGGGCGTGGTGCGCGTGCGGATCGAGCACCACCGCGGCGGCACCCCGTCGCCCGGGTTCGACCTGGTGGGCGCGGTCGAGGGAACCGGCGTCGCGCACGCGGACGAGACCGGCGGCACGCTCACCACGGGCTCCCTCACCGCGCGCATCACGAAGGGCGCGCCCTGGGACCTGACCTTCGAGTCGGGCGTGCGCGTGCTCACCTCCAGCGGCCACAAGTCGGTGGGCTACATGACCCTCGACGAGGGCGCCCCGGTCGCGGCCGAGCCCACGGGCACGGCGGGCATCACCACCACGGGCCTCGCGCCGTCGCGCACGTACGTGCACGAGCAGCTGAGCCTCGGCGTGGGCGAGCTCGTCTACGGCCTCGGCGAGCGGTTCGGGCCGCTCATCAAGAACGGCCAGTCGGTCGACGTCTGGAACGCCGACGGCGGCACCTCGAGCGAGCAGTCGTACAAGAGCATCCCGTTCTACCTCACCAACCGCGGCTACGGCGTGCTGGTGAACCAGCCCGAGCACGTGTCGTTCGAGGTGGGCAGCGAGACCGTGGAGCGCGTGCAGTTCAGCACCGCGGGGGAGGCCATCGAGTACCTGGTCTTCGACGGGCCCACCCCGAAGGACGTGCTCGCGCGCTACACCGAGCTGACCGGCCGCCCCGCGCGGGTCCCCGCCTGGTCCTACGGCCTGTGGCTCTCCACCTCGTTCACCACCCAGTACGACGAGGAGACGGTCACCCGCTTCATCGAGGGCATGCGCGAGCGCGACCTGCCCATGTCGGTGTTCCACTTCGACTGCTTCTGGATGCGCGAGTTCACCTGGACCGACCTCGTCTGGGACGCCCGCGTGTTCCCCGACCCCGAGGGCATGCTGGCGCGCCTGCACGACCGGGGGCTGCACGTGAGCGCGTGGATCAACCCGTACATCGCGCAGCGCTCGGTGCTGTTCGAGGAGGCGCGCGCCCTCGGGCACCTCGTGCGCCGGCCCGACGGCAGCGTCTGGCAGTGGGACATGTGGCAGGCCGGCATGGCGCTCGTCGACTTCACGAGCCCCGCCGCGACCCGATGGTTCCAGGACAAGCTCCGCGGCCTCCTCGACCAGGGTGTCGACGCGCTCAAGACCGACTTCGGCGAGCGGATCCCGCTCGACGTCGTCTGGGCCGACGGCACCGCCCCCGAGGCCATGCACAACTGGTACACGCAGCTCTACAACCAGGCCGTCTTCGAGGTGCTCGAGGAGCACCGCGGCGAGGGCGACGCCGTGCTCTTCGCCCGCAGCGCCACCACGGGCGGGCAGCGCATGCCGGTGCACTGGGGCGGCGACAACTCCTCCTCCTTCGAGTCGATGGCGGAGACCCTGCGCGGCGGCCTGTCGCTCGCGTTCAGCGGCTTCGGCTTCTGGAGCCACGACATCGGCGGCTTCGAGGGCACGCCCGATCCGGAGGTCTTCAAGCGCTGGGTCGCGTTCGGCATGATGAGCAGCCACTCGCGCCTGCACGGATCCACCAGCTACCGCGTGCCGTGGGCCTTCGACGAGGAGGCCGTCGACGTGACGCGCGCCTTCTCGCGCCTGAAGCTCAGCCTGATGCCGTACCTGCACCAGGTGGGCATCGAGGCGCACGAGACGGGCGTCCCGTTCATGCGGCCCATGCAGCTGGAGTTCCCCGGGGACCCGGCCGTCGCGCACCTGGACCGGCAGTACATGCTCGGCCCGGACCTGCTCGTCGCGCCCGTGTTCCGCGCCGACGGCGAGGTCGAGTACCACCTGCCCGCCGGCACCTGGACGAACCTGCTCACGGGCGAGGTCCGGACCGGCGGCGGCTGGCACCGCGAGGTCCACGACGTCATGAGCCTGCCCGTGTGGGTGCGCGAGGGCGCCGTGCTCGCCACCACCGAGCGCGTCGACCGGCCCGACCACGACCACCTCGACGGGCTGATCGTCACCATCCACCCGGGTGGCACCGGCACGCGCACCACCCGCGTCACGAGCCCCACCACCGGGCGGCGGGTGGACGTGCGCGTCGTGCACGGCCAGGATGGCGTCGAGGTCACGGCCGATCCCGACGTGCCGCTGCGCGTGCGCCTGCACGGCGGGCCCCTCACCAGCCTCACCGACGGAAAGGCCACCCTCAGCCATGACTGACGCACACCCCGCTGCCGCAGCCGCCGCCCCCGACGACCGGGGCACGGGCCTGGAGTTCCCGCCGGGCTTCCTGTTCGGATCCGCGACGGCCGCGTACCAGATCGAGGGCGCGGTGCACGAGGGCGGCCGCGGGGAGTCCATCTGGGACTCCTTCAGCCGCACCCCCGGCAAGGTCCTGGGCGGCGACACGGGCGACGTGGCGGACGACCACTACCACCGGCTCGAGTCGGACCTCGACATGATGCAGGCGCTCGGGCTGGAGGCGTACCGGTTCTCGATCGCGTGGCCGCGCATCCAGGCCACCGGGCGCGGGCCCGCGAACCCCGAGGGGCTGGCGTTCTACGGGCGGCTCGTCGACGGGCTCGTCGCGCGCGGCATCACGCCCATCGCGACCCTGTACCACTGGGACCTGCCCCAGGCGCTCGAGGACGAGGGCGGCTGGACGAACCGCGAGACCGCGTACGCGTTCGCCGACTACGCCCGCATCATGGGCGAGGCGCTCGGCGACCGCATCGGCACCTGGACCACCCTCAACGAGCCGTGGTGCTCCGCGTACCTCGGCTACGCGGCCGGCGTGCACGCGCCGGGCCGCACCGACGCGGAGGAGTCGTTCCGGGCCGTGCACCACCTCAACCTCGCGCACGGCCTCGCGGTCGCGGCGCTGAAGGAGGTGGTGCCCGCCGACGCGCGCTTCTCCATCACGCTCAACCTGCACGTGATCCGCGGCGAGGGCGAGACGGGCCCGGAGGCCGTCCGCCGCGTCGGGGGAGTGGGCAACCGCCTGTTCCTCGACCCGCTGCTGAACGGGGCCTACCCGGAGGACGTGCTCGACGACACCGCGGCCATCACCGACTGGTCGTTCGTGCTGCCCGGCGACACGGAGCTCATCCGCCAGCCGCTCGACCTGCTGGGCGTCAACTACTACAACACCAGCCGGGTGCGGATGCGCGACGGGGCCGCCCCGGCCGGCGGCACCTCCATCCACGGCGACGTCGCCGCCTCGCCGTTCCCCGGCACCGACGACGTCGACTTCCTCGAGCAGCCGGGCCCCTACACGGCCATGGGCTGGAACATCGAGCCGCAGGGCCTCGAGGACCTGCTCGTGTCGCTGCACGAGGAGTTCCCCGACCTGCCGCTCATGGTGACGGAGAACGGCGCCGCGTTCGACGACGAGGTGACCGTCGAGGACGGCGTGCGCGCGGTGCACGACGCCGACCGGATCGACTACCTGTCGCGCCACTTCGCCGCCGCGCATCGGGCGATGGCCCGCGGCGTGGACCTCCGCGGCTACCAGGTGTGGTCGCTCATGGACAACTTCGAGTGGGCCTTCGGGTACTCGAAGCGGTTCGGCATCGTGCACGTCGACTACGACACGCAGGAGCGGACGCCGAAGGACAGCGCCCTCTGGTACGCCCGGTTCATCGCGGACCGGGCCATCCCCGCCGCCGACGCCCGCCCCGAGCGCGACGTGCGCCCCGGGGCGTGAGCGGGCCCCTGCCCGGCACCGACGAGCGCGTCGCGCTCGCGCCCGGCATCGTGATGCGGCCCGCCCGCATCACCGACGCCGCGGCCCTCGCGGAGGCGTACCGCGCCAACCGGGAGCACCTCCGCCCGTTCGAGCCCGCCCGGACCGACGCGTTCTTCACGTCGGCCGGGCAGCGGGCGCAGCTCGCGGGCCGCGTCGCCGAACGGGCGGCGGGCTCCGGGCTGCCGTACCTCATCGCGGAGGGCGACCGGATCATCGGCCGCTGCGACCTGTTCGCCGTGAAGCGCGGCGCGGCGCTCAGCGCGAGCCTCGGCTACTGGATCGACCGGGAGCGGCAGGGCGCGGGCCTCGCGACCGCGGCGGCCCGGCAGGCGGTGCGCATCGCGCGCGCCGCGGGGCTGCACCGGCTGGAGGCGTCGACGCTGGTGGGGAACGGCGGGTCCGAGCGGGTGCTGTCCCGCGCCGGCTTCACCGCGATCGGCGTCGCTCCCGCCTACCTCCGCATCGACGGGGCGTGGAGCGACCACACGCTGTGGCAGCGCGTGGTGGACGGCGCGCGCTGAGCGGCAGCGGCGCGGGATCCGAGCCCAGGTATGCGGGACGCGTCGCCCGGGATCCCGAGCCTCAGGCGTCGAGCAGCAGGTCGGTCATGCTGCGCAGGCGCGCCTGCGCGCTCGAGTCCGTGCCGCTGCGGTCCGCCACGTCCTCGCGCACGCTGTCGGCGACGCGCAGGAGGTCGGTCCGGATGGCGCGTCCGCGGTCCGTCAGGGCGATGAGCAGCCGGCGCTCGTCCGCCTGGTCGCGCTGCCGGGTGATGTAGCCGAGGAGCTCGAGGCGCTTGAAGAGCGGGGACAGCGTGCCCGGCGTCAGCTGCACCGCCTCGCTCAGGTCGCCCGCCCGCCGCGGGTCCTCCTCGTAGAGGGCGAGCATCACGAGGTACTGCGGATGCGTCAGGTGGTAGGGCTTCAGCAACGGCCGGTAGAGCGAGATCACCGCTCGGGAGGCAGCTGCGAGCAGCAGTCCCATGTCGCGGTCGAGCAGCGCTCCGTCGTGGTCCGTCATGTGTCCTCCTGGCCGTGCGCGGGAGCTCGTCCCCCGACGGCCTGATCCCCTCGGACGCTACTCCCGTCGTCGGACGCCGATGCGGGCGGTCGGCGCACGCACAGCGCGCACGGAGGGTCGGGTCATCACTCGGTGCCGGGCGCCATCCAGCCCTGCTCCATCTGGTGGCGGCGCACCAGCTCGACGGCCCGGTCGGCGTCGACCGGGACCCGGTCCCAGATGATGCCCGAGCCGTCGAGCCAGCCGAGCGCCAGCATGGTGTCGGCCAGGTCCTCCACGAACATGGCCACGGTGGTGCCCTGCGCCCGGATCGAGTCGCCCAGCAGGCTCCAGCCGAAGTAGGCGGAGAGGTACCGGGCCTGCTCGGAGTGGCTGCGCTGCAGGTGGCGGTTCAGCCGCTCGGTGGAGCCGCCCGAGGCCTGCACCTCGTCCTGCAGCTCGTCCTGGAGCTCGTCGCCGTGCTCGTCCGACATCCGTCACCGTTCCTCTGCGTCAGGGTGCCGCCGGAGGACACCGGAGGCAGACCCCTCAGACATTACGGACGACCACCGACAGAAGGCCAGCCGCAGCGGCCCGGACGCCGGTGCGGACCGGTTCCGCGCCCGCGCCTCAGGCCCGTCGGAGCTCCCAGTCGCCCACCCGGAGCCGGGTGAGGGCCGTCACGGCGGCCCGCACGGCCGGCGAGCCGGATCCTCCCGGTGCCGTCACGACGTGCACGACGCGCTCGCCGACGCCCGCGACGCGACGCCGGACGACGCCGCGCGGGAGCGGCGCGGACGCGAGCGCGAGCGACGGCAGGAGGGCGACCCCGAGCCCCGCCTGCACCATGCCGACGGCGGCCGCCGCGTTGTCGGTCTCGAAGGAGGTCTCCGGTGCGAAGCCGCTGCGTGCGCACGCGCTCACCAGGTGGCGGCGGCAGCGCACGCAGCCCGCGATCCACCGGTCGTCCGCGAGGTCGCGGAGCGCGAGCGGGCCGCGGTGCCGGAGCGCCCGCGCCTCGGGGAGCACGGCCCACAGGGTCTCGCGCCAGAGGGCGCGCGCCTCCAGGCCGTCGAGGGCGCCCGCGGCCGGGTCGTCGGGGTCGCCCGGGTACGCGAAGGTCACGGCGACGTCGGCCTCGCGGGCGCGGATCGCCGCGACGGCCTCGGGCGGCTCGGCCTCCAGGTACCCGAAGCGGAGGCCGGGATGCGCCGCGGCGAGGCCGCCGAGCAGCCGCGGCACGACCGTCGACGACGCCGAGGGGAAGGCCGCGACGCGCACGGTGCCCGCCCGGAGGCCGCGGAGGTCGTCGAGCTCGTCGGCGGCCGCGTCGATGGCGTGCACGACGGTCTCCGCGTGGCGGGAGAGCACGCGACCCGCCTCCGTGAGGACCACGCCGCGGCCGGATCGCGCCGTGACGGGGACGCCGATCCGCGCCTCGAGGCGGCGCAGCGTCTGGGAGAGCGCGGGCTGGCTGACGCCCAGGGCGGCCGCGGCGGCGGTGATCGAGCCGCGCACCGCGAGCGCGTGCACCGCCGAGAGCGCGGTGGAGTCGAGGTCGCGGGCCGTCGAGCGGGGATCCGTCATGAACCGAGCATAACGAGGGCTTATGGGACGCATGCCCGGCGGGGGCTTGCTCGACGCCCCCGGCCTCGTCACGCTGGGAGCATGGCCTCCCGGACCCCGACCCCCGACCCCGCGCCCGCCGACACGGGCGCCGCGCCGGTGCCCGCGGACCTCCGCGACCTGTTCGAGGCCGGGCCCGGCTACCTCTCCGCCTGCACCATGGGGCTCCCCACGCGCGAGACCGTCGAGCGCCTGCGCGCCGACCTCGGTAAGTGGTCGGCCGGGGGATCGACCGCGCACGGGTACGGCGGGATCGTCGAGGGGGTGCGCGCGTCGTACGCGTCGCTCGTGGGCGTGCCCGTGGGATCCGTCGCCGTCGGCTCGCAGACCGCCTCCTTCGTCAGCGTGCTCGCCGCCGCCGTGCCCGCGGGCGCCGAGGTGCTCTGCGTCGCCGGCGACTTCAGCTCGCTCACCTACCCGTTCGTCGTCGCCGAGGCGCGCGGCGTCGTCGTCCGGCACGTGCCGCTCGAGGAGCTGGCGGCGAGCATCGGCCCGCGTACGCACCTGGTCGCGTTCTCGCTCGTGCAGTCGGCGGACGGCCGGGTCGCCGACGTCGCCGCGATCCGGGAGGCGGCCCGGGTGAACGGCGCCTTCACGCTCTGCGACACCACGCAGGCCGCGGGTGCCATGCCCGTCGACGCGAGCCTCTTCGACGCGACCGCCTGCCACGCCTACAAGTGGCTGTGCGCACCCCGGGGCGCGGCCTTCCTCACGCTGTCCGACCGCTACCGCCGCACCCTCGTCCCCGTCCAGGCCAACTGGTACGCGGGAGCCGACGTGTGGGCGTCCTGCTACGGGCCGGCGATGGCGCTCGCCGAGGACGCGCGCGCGTTCGACGTGTCGCCCGCCTTCGGCGCCTGGGTGGGTGCCGCCCCGGCCATCGCGCTCTTCGCCCGCCTCGACCTCGACGCGGTCCACCGTCGCAACGCCGAGCTGGGCGACCTGGTGAGCCGGGGCCTCGGCATCGAGGAGCGCGGCCAGGCGATCGTCACCTGGCCCGACGCGGACGGCGCCGACCTGGCGCGCCTGGGGGCGGCCGGGATCGTCGCGTCCGGGCGGGCGGGGCGCGCGCGCATCGCCTTCCACGTCTGGAACGACGAGGACGACGTGGAGCGCGTGGTCGCGGCCCTCCGCGGCTGAGGAACGAAATTCTTCCACCTGGGAATAAGCCGGGGGAGCGGAAGTTGGACCTCCAGGCGGCTCGTGTCCGCCCCCGCACACCGCCCTCCGGCGAGGAGTGCACCACGCCCCATCGAAGGAACGCCTCCGTGTCGTCTGCCGTCATCCACCCCGGCGACGCGCTCTCCCGCCGGGAGCGCATCGTCTACATCCTCGTGCTCGGCGCCCTCGTGGGCCTCGGGCCGTTCACGATCGACCTGTACCTGCCGGCGTTCCCGGTGCTCAAGGACGAGTTCGGCGTCTCGGACGCGGCGATCCAGCTGACCCTCACCGGCACGACTGTGGGCTTCGCGCTCGGCCAGCTCGTCGTCGGCCCGTGGAGCGACCGCGTGGGCCGCCGCCTGCCCCTCATCGTCGCCTCGAGCGGCCACATCCTCGCGTCGCTCGGCGCAGCGCTCTCCACGGACGTGACCATGCTCCTCGTCTTCCGCGTGCTGCAGGGCGCGGGCGCCGCGGCCGGCGCCGTGGTCGCCATGGCGATGGTGCGCGACCTCTTCGGCGGCCGGCCCCTCGTCCGGATGCTCTCGCGCCTCGCCCTCGTCACCGGGCTCGCGCCGATCCTCGCCCCGGTCATCGGCTCGCAGCTGCTCCGCATCGTCGACTGGCGGGGCGTGTTCTACGCGCTCGCCGCGTACGGCGTCCTGGTCGTCGTCGCCGTGGTCTTCCTCATCGTGGAGACGCTACCCCGCGAGGAGGTCGTGAAGGAGGAGAAGGGCGCGCTGCTGCGCCGCTACCGGAACGTGCTCCGCGACCGCGTGTTCGTCGGCGTCGCCATCATCGGCGGCATGCAGTTCGCGGGACTGTTCTCCTACCTCTCCAGCTCGTCGTTCCTGTTCCAGGACGTCTACGGGTTCGACGCGCAGCAGTTCGGGATCCTCTTCGGCGTGAACTCCCTCGGCATCGTCATCGGCAACCAGGTCGCCGCGCGCATGACGAAGCTCGTCGGCCCGCAGTGGATCCTGGCGGGCGTCGTCGTCGTGCAGTTCGCGGCGAGCGCCGCCATCGTCCTGCTCGGGACCTTCACCGACGCCGGGCTCCTCGGCACGCTCATCCCGCTGTTCTTCTTCATCCTCGCCTGCGGCTTCGGCTTCCCCTGCGTGCAGGTCCTCGGGCTCGTGAACCACGGCCACGAGGCCGGCACGGCGGCGTCGCTGCTCGGCGCGGTGAACTTCGGCCTGGCGGGCGCGATCTCGCCCATCGTCGGCGTCCTCGGCATCACCTCGGGCGTGCCGATGGCGTCCGTCATGGGCGCCTGCGCGGTCGTGTCGATCCTCGCGATGTGGCTCATCGTGCAGCCGCGGACGGTGCCGGCGCTCACCAGCTGAGGCCGTCGGGGCCCCCGGATGCGCTGGGTAGGGTGAGGCCATGAGCCCCGTCCGCGACCCGGCCCGACTCCGCGGCATCGACGCGGCCCGCGGGCTCGCGGTCCTCGGGATGATGGCGGCGCACGTCGCACTGCCGCGCACGCTCGACCTGGCGGACCCCGCGTCCTGGCTCGCCGTCACCGACGGCCGGTCGTCCATCCTCTTCGCGACGCTCGCGGGCGTGTCCATCGCGCTCATGTCGGGACGGGAGCGGCCGGCGTCGGGCGGCGAACTCGCGCGCGTGCGGCTGCGGATCCTGGTGCGCGCGGCGTGCCTGTTCCTCCTCGGCGGCCTGCTCGCGTCCCTGCAGACGTACGTGGCCGTCATCCTGGAGGTCTACGCCGTCCTGTTCGTCGCGGTCCTGCCGCTGCTGCGGTGGCGCGCGTCGCGGCTGCTGGCGCTCGCCGCCGCCGGCGCCGTGGCGCTGCCGGTGCTCACGACCGCTCTCACCATCCACTTCGACGGCTCGCTCATGCGGCCGGACCCGTTCGTGCTGCTGGTCGTCACGGGCCACTACCCGGCGCTCACGTGGGTGGTGTTCGCCGTCGCGGGCCTCGGCGTCGGGCGGCTCGCGCTCGGGTCGGCCCGCGTGCAGCTGCTGCTCGTGACGGTCGGGGCGGGCCTCGCCGTGCTCGCGTACGGCGGCTCCGCGCTCCTCGAGGCGGCCGTGGCGGCGCCGCCCCCGGGCTGGGAGTACATCCTCTCGACGACGCCGCACGAGGGATCGCCGTTCGAGGTGGTGGGCTCCGGCGGGACCGCGATCGCGGTCATCGGCCTGTGCCTCCGCGTCGCCGCCCTCCTGCCCGCCGTGCTGGTGCCGCTCGAGGCGGTGGGGCAGCTCGCGCTGACCGTGTACGCCGTGCACATCGTCGCCATCGACCTGCTCGCTCCGAGGGCGACCTCATCGCGGACGACGGCGCCTACCTCGCGTTCGTCGCGGTCACGGTCGTGCTGTGCCTGCTCTGGACGCGGATCCTCGGGCGCGGCCCGTTCGAGCGCGCGCTGGGGGCCGTGGCGGGGCGCACGGCGGACGCCGGCGGCCGCGGACGCCGTGACCGGGAGCCCGAGGTCGAGCCCGTCGTCTAGGCCGACGGCGGGACGCCGGCGACCGTGCCGTCCGCTGCGCGCCCGTGTCCGCGGCGTGCGCTCCGGGCCGCGGCGCCGATGAGGCCCAGCGCCTCCACCCGGGCCGCCTGCGCGGGCGAGGCCGCGTCCCAGGCGGCGCTGAGGGCGCACCACGCCTCCGTCCACGCGAGCACGGCGTCGAGGTCGCGCTCCGTCTCCTCCGCCACGACGCGGGCGCGACGGGCGAGCCGGCCCGGACGCAGGGCGATCTCGGGGGTCGGGTTGCAGAGGATGTTCGCCGTGTCGAAGCCGGGGTCGCCGAGGAGCGCCTTGGGGTCGATCGCGCGCCACGATCCCGCGTCGCCGTCCGCGGAATCCGCGCCGTCCCCGGTGTCCGCGCCCTCCCCGGGGAACCGCAGCACGTTGCCGTGGTGCACGTCGCCGTGCAGCACCGCCGGCGGGTGGGAGCCGGATCCGGCGAGGAGCTCCCGGGCGATCCCGGCACCGCGGTCCAGGGACCGCGGCAGCGGGCGGACCGGGGCGAGGAGCGCGCGGAACCAGACGTCGAGCGGCACGGCGTCGGCGATGGTCCGCGCGTCGACCGGGACCCCGTGGAGCCGCACGGCGGCGCGCGCGAGGATCCGGGTCGCCCGGTCGTCGCGCGCGTCCGCGCCCGCCCCGCTCCCGTCCGGACCGCTCGCGGACGCCTCGCGCACGAGGATCCCGGGGTCGTCCGCCCGCGCCA
This sequence comes from Clavibacter michiganensis, assembly GCA_002150995.1. Lineage (GTDB taxonomy): Bacteria > Actinomycetota > Actinomycetes > Actinomycetales > Microbacteriaceae > Clavibacter > Clavibacter michiganensis_K. The sequence continues at coordinate 884,307 of MDHJ01000001.1, forward strand.
TGAGCAGGGTGCCGTCGGGATCCGCCTCCCGCACCGGCGCGGCACCGCGCCCGGCCCACGCGGCCATGAGGCGGCCACCCCGGCGCTCCTCCTCGACCGAGGGCACCTTGAGCACCAGGCGGACGCCGTCGCGGCGGACGGGGGCGATCACGCTGCTGGGCGTCCGGAGGACGGGGCCGTCCTCCTCGAGCCGCCAGCGCGCCAGGATCGGCGCGAGCTCCGGGTCGTCCGCGGGACGCATCAGAGGCGGATGGAGAGCGGGACGCCCGTGAGCGCCATGATGCCCACGACGGCGCCGATCGCGCCGATGCCGAGGAGCACGAGCACCGCGGCGAGCGAGATGCGGGACCGCTCGTACCAGGGCAGGATCCCGCGCCGGCTGCCGCGCAGCTCCGCCATCGTCAGCACCTTCGCCTGCTCGATGAGCGGGATGTCGATCCCGGCCGCCATCGAGCGCATGGTCAGGAGGTCGTACACGTGGCCGCTGAGGCGGAGGAGGAGGCGTCCGTCGACGTCGGTGACGAACAGGCGCGGCTGCGTGTCGAGGGTCAGGCCCTGGTAGACGTGCACCACGAGCAGGCCGTGCACGGCGGTGCGGGCCACGCGCGTGCGGCGCCCCAGGAAGCGCGACTCCACGTCGCCCGTGGCGAGGGTGATGCGCACGTAGGAGGTGACGTAGAGCACGGCGAGGAGGGAGCCGAGCAGCACGACCACGGCGACGCCGAGGATCACCGCCGCCGCGTTGCCGGTCGGGATCGCGAGCACCAGGAGGGCGGCGCCGAGCGGCACGACGAGCGCCAGCGTCGCGAGGCCGACCTGGCGCAGGAGGGCGCGGCGGGGGCGGATGAGGGTGCTGACGCCGTCGGACGGGAGCAGGAGGGGCGGAGGGGCCGGATCGCCGTCGTGGTGCACGTCGCCTCCGGTCGTCGTCCGACGCCGTCCTCGCGCCCGTGGCCGCCCGGCACGCCGCCCGTCGCGGGCGGTGGCGCCCGCGACGCGGGAGGGACGACCGGTCCAGCCTAGGTGCGCGCGGCTCGACGCGCCGTGGGCGCGATGGGGGACAGCTGCGCCCGGTCGGGGTACAACCGGGCGCGATCCGCGCAGGGACGGGCCTCGCGGTCGTCATGCCCCGCAACGATGAGAGCCCCGCCGGACCGGGGTCCGTCGGGGCTCTCATCTCGTCTGGCGGAGGATAGGGGATTCGAACCCCTGAGGGCTTTCACCCAACACGCTTTCCAAGCGTGCGCCATAGGCCACTAGGCGAATCCTCCATGACGCGTGCCGTCGGCGTCAGGAACGCGCGGCGGCACCCGTCGATACTACCTGCCCGAGAGCAGCCTCGATGCACCCGGTGTGTCGAGGAGCCCCGCGAGGGCGCGACGCGAGGGCGCGCCGAGCTTCGCGCGCGCCTGGTAGAGGTGCGACTCGACGGTGCGGACGGAGAGGAACAGCCGTCCGGCGATCTCCCGGTTGCTGAGGCCCTGCGCCGCGAGGACGCCGATCTCGAGCTCCCGCCGCGTCAGCATGCTCACGTCGAGGGTGGGGGTCGTGGACGCCGTCGCGGCGGCCGGCGTGCCGCGGTCGATGCGGGCCTGGATCCGCGCGAGGGCCGCCCGCGCGGCGGCGAGGGCCGGTCCGGACTCCTCGCTCGCGAGCATGCGCAGCAGCTCCTCGCCGGCGGTGCGGGCCTCCTGGTGCAGGCCCGCCTCCTCGAGCGTGCGGAGCCCCTGCTCGACGAGTGCGGCGTCGCCCGTGCGGGATCCCTCCACGACCTCGGCCATCCCGTGCAGCGCGGGCACGTCCGTGCGGTCCCGCACCCGGCGGGCGCCGTCGAGGAGCCGCGGTTCGGTGGATCCGAGCATCCAGGCCCGGAACAGGATGCCGGCGCGCAGCGCGTACGCGTCCCCGCTCAGCTCGCCCAGGTCGAGGAGCAGGGCGGCGGCCTCGTCGGGTCGGCCGCGCGCGGCGATGATCTCCACCCGCACGCCCTCGGCGAGCAGCCGCTGGTACGGGTACCGCGGGTCGGCTCGGTGGGCGATGTCCGCGGCGATGCGCTCGGCCTCGTCGGTGCGGCCGCGCAATGCCAGCACGCGGGCGCGCTGCATGCCGATCCACAGCCGCCACGTGCCCGTGTCGGGGCCGATGAGCCGGTCGTCGGCGATGCTCAGCTCCGCCTCGGCACGGTCCAGCCGCCCGAGGTCGAGGGCGACGCCGCCCGTGATGGCCCCGAGGACGGGGATGAACCACTGCGCGTCCTGCGCGATCGCCGACTCCACCCACGTGTCGAGCTCCCGCTCGAGGTCGGGGAGGTCGAGGCGGCACAGGCGCCGGCTGAACGCGCTCGCCGAGAGCAGCTCGAGGCGCGCCTCCTCGAGCAGGATGTCGTCGTAGGTGCCGCGGCAGGCGGACCGGGTGGACACGAGCCGGAGGCCCGCGTCGATCTCCTCGCCGAGCTCCGCCCCGCGGCCGAGGTGGCCGAGCGCCAGGACGACCGCGCGCTGCGCGCGGATGCGGACGCGCGGGTTCGCGGCGAGCGCTGCGGCCGCCCGTCCGGCCGTCAGCGCCGCCTCCCACTCCATGGTGCCGAGCGCCATGACCGCGCCGATGACCGTCGCCTGCGCACGCACGTCGTCGTCGTCGTGGGGGTCCTGGCCGTGGGCGAGTCCCTCCAGCACGCGGCGCATGCGCTCGGTGCCCGGGAGCGCGGCGCGGGTGGTGAGCACGCGCCACCGGAGCACCTCGACGCGCTCCGCCGGCGTGAGCCCCGTCTGGTCCAGCGCCTCGAGGAGGTCCATGGCGCGTCCGGGGTTGCCGAGGACCACGAGCGCCCGGGCGGTCTCGCAAGCCGCGTACGCCGGCGATCCGCCGTCGGCGGCGATCTCCGCGAACGCGAGGGCGTCGTGGGTCATGCCCACGTCGTTCGCGAGCCGGGCCGCCACCAGGTGCACGGCGGCGAGGAGCGGGGCCCCGAAGCGCTCCACCGCCTCGCGCCGGCCGGACTCGGTGAGCGTGCGCGCGATCAGCAGGCTCTCCTTGGGGCTGAGCGGCACGCCGTTGGCCGCCTCCTGCATGAGCGCGCGGACGACGCGGCAGGTGAGCACGTCGACGGCGTCGGGATCGGTGCGGGCGAGGGCCGCCTCGGCCTCCAGCAGGTCGGCGCGGAGGATCATGTCGCCCTGTCCCTGGACCCGCGCGAGGCCGCGCGCGCCGAGCACCCGGAGCACGGTCTCGCCGAACAGGCGGGCGGCCCGCTGGTAGGGCACGCCGTCCAGCCGGGCCAGCAGGATGAGCGTGCTGCGCTCGTCGTCGCCGAGCATCGACACGCGCGACGACACCAGCTCGAGGATGCGGGCGCGCGGCGCGTGCGGGCTCGGGAACGCGTAGCCCGTGACGGTGCGGGCGCTGCCGTCGGCCTCCAGCGCCTCGAAGGTCAGCTCGCGGACGAGGAACGGGCGGCCGGCGCTGCGGCGCTGGATCTGCACCCGCGTGGCCTTGTCGAGCGCGACCGAGCCCGCGAGGGAGTCGACCATGGCGTCGACCTCGGACGTGTCGAGCGGGGCGAGGTCGAGGCGCTCGGCGTACCCGTTCCGCCAGAGCCCGAGGACCTCGGCGGCGGCCTGGGCGGTGCGCGCGGCGGCGTCCCCGCCGGCCTCGGCGTCGCGGCCGCGGGGGCGGCGGGCGTCGCTGCCCGTGTCGTCGACGGTGACGAGGAGGGTGCAGCGCTCGCGCGCGCGGGCGTCCACGAGCGCGGCGCGGAGGTCGGCGGGCATGAGGTGGGCGTCGTCGATCACGACGACGGGGCGGGCGGCCGGAAGCGGACGCGGTGCGCGGATGCCGGGGACCTGGTCGATGACCCGGCGGAGGACCTCCGCGAGGTCGGGCGTGGACGCGTGGGCGCGGATCACGGTGAGGCCCGCCCGGGTGAGGGCGTCGGCGACGCGGCCGGCGACGTGGCTCCGACCCGACCCGACGCTGCCGGTGACGACGGCGCTGGTGCCCGCGACGAGCCAGCGCTCGAGGGTCTCCAGGTCGCGCGCGCGGCTGCCCCTACCGGCGGAGGTGCTGGCCGGTCGTGCGCTCGCCCGTGGGTAGGTGTGCGTCATCTGCTTCATGTGACCCCCGTCGCGGAAGAGCGGTGGAACGCGCCGCATCCCCCGAGGCTGCGCGGACCCTGAGTTCCCATACTCGCCGGAATACGGGGATCAGGCCAGGCGGACCGACGCTTACTGATCGGATGCGTCACGGAAATAAGTAGTCCGCACTGTGGGGGACATGGGATGCCGCTCCTAGCGTGTTCCACATGTCCGGGCATGGGGATGCTCCGGACGGTGCGCTCCGGCGCACTCGTGCGGCGACGCGCGGGCCGACGACGGCTTCGGGTGCCGTCGGGCCGGCGACGTCGACCGCGGCACGACCCGGGTGCCTCAGCAGCCCGGAAGCGGATGACGGCCCCCTCCGGGGAGGAGGGGACCGCCATCCGGACGGGCGCTGGTGCGCCGGTCGCGACCGCTAGTAGCGGAGGCCCGCGATGGCCTCGGCGACGGGCTCCTCGCCCGAGATCGCCTCGAACTGCACGCGCACGCCCGTGCCGTCGATGAGGGCGGTCGCCACGATCTCCGCGACGTCGGCGCGGGGGATGGTGCCCCGGCCCGTGGAGGTGCCGACCTGGATCAGGCCGGTGCCGGGGTCGTCGGTGAGGCCGCCGGGGCGGACGATGGTCCAGTCGAGGTCCCGCGCGCGGAGGTCGGCGTCCGCCTCCGACTTGGCGCGCTGGTAGATCTCGTAGGTGTCGTCGCTGTCGGGGTCGAACCCGTCGACCGCCATGGCCGAGATCATCACGTAGCGGCCGACCCCGGCACGCTCGGCGGCGTCGGCGAGGAGGATCGCGCCGTCCCGGTCGATGGTGAGCTTCCGCTCGGGGCCCGAGTCGGGCCCGCCGCCCGCGGCGAAGACCACGGCGTCGGCGCCCTGGAGCGCCTCCGCGACCGCCTCGACGCCGCTCTCCTCCAGGTCGAGCACGAGGGCCTCCGCGCCGGCCTCGGCGAGGTCGGCGGAGTGGTCGGGGTTGCGGACGATGCCGACGGGCTGGTGGCCCGCGTCGGCGAGGCGTCGTTCGAGCAGGCGGGCGATCTGGCCGTGTCCTCCGGCGATGACTATGCGCATGGGGTCCACGGTACGCGCGCTCCGTGACCGGCCGCTGGGCGCGGCAGGGACGACGGGCACGCTCGACCGGAGGGCCCGCCCGGTCGGGTACACTCGGTGTCGGCTCCTCGCGTGGTGCCATCCAGGTGAACTCCCCCAGGGCGGAGACGCAGCAAGGGCAGCCGGGCTCTGGCAGGTGCGCGAGGGGTCTTCTCCTTTTAATGCGTCTCAGCGCTCCGCGATGGATCGCGTCGCGGCCCGCGCGGCCCAGGATCCGTCCGGCCGCCGTGCAGGCGACGCCCATAGGCTTGCGAGCATGGCTCGGAGCATCTACATCACGTCCGCCGAAGGGCACTCGGGCAAGTCGACGGTCGCGCTGGGCGTGCTCGACACCCTCACCCACCAGATCCAGCGGGTGGGCGTGTTCCGGCCCATCGCCCGGTCCATCGTGGAGCGCGACTACGTGCTCGAGGCCCTGCTCTCGCACGACGGCGTCGACCTCGACTACGACGAGTGCGTGGGCGTCACCTACGACGACGTGCACGCGGACCCGAGGCCGCCCTCTCCCGCATCGTCGAGCGCTACAAAGCCGTCGAGGCGAAGTGCGACGCGGTCGTCATCGTCGGCAGCGACTACACCGACGTCGGCAGCCCCACCGAGCTGTCGTTCAACGCGCGGATCGCCGCGAACCTCGGCGCGCCCGTGCTGCTGGTGCTCACCGGGCGCCGCTCCGACGAGTCCGGCGGCCGCAGCCCCGACGAGATGCGCCAGATCGCCGACCTCGCCGTCCCGGAGCTCGTCACCGCGCACGCGGGACTCCTCGGGATCGTCGTCAACCGCGCCGACCCGGACCAGCTCGACGCCATCACGTCCGCCATCCCCGCCGCGATCCCCGCCTCCCTCCAGGCGCGCACCCCGCACGTGCCCGTGTGGGCGATCCCGGAGGATGCCTTCCTCGTGGCCCCGACGGTCGCGGAGCTCCTCGACGCGGTCGACGGCACGCTGGTGAAGGGCGACGCGGCCCTCCTCAGCCGCGAGGCGCTCGGCGTCGTGGTGTCCGCCATGTCGATGGAGAACGTGCTCGCCCGCCTCACCGAGGGCGCGATCGTCGTCATCCCCGGCGACCGCAGCGAGGTGCTCCTCGGCGTCCTCACCGCGCACGCCTCCGAGACCTTCCCCACGGTGGCGGGCATCGTCCTCAACGGCGGCTTCGCCCTGTCGCCCACCATCGAGACGCTCGTCTCGGGCCTCGACCAGACCCTGCCGATCATCTCCACCGAGCTCGGCACCTACGAGACGGCCAAGCGCATCACGCAGACCCGCGGCCGGCTCTCGCCCGAGTCCGCCCGGAAGATGGACATCGCGCTCGCCGCGTTCGAGCAGCACGTGGACACCTCGCGCCTGCTCGAGCTCCTCGACGTCAGCCGCTCCGACGTGGTCACTCCGCTCATGTTCGAGTTCGGCCTCATCGAGCGCGCGCGGAAGGCGGGCAAGCGCATCGTGCTGCCCGAAGGCACCGACGACCGGGTCCTCCGCGCCGCGGGCACCATCCTCAGCCGCGGCATCGCCGACGTGACGATCCTCGGCGAGGAGATCGAGGTGCGCTCGCGGGCCATCGGGCTCGGCATCGACATCGGCCGCGCCACCGTCCTCAGCCCGTTCGACGCCGTCCTCCGCGAGCGCTTCGCCGAGGAGTACGTGCGCCTGCGCGCCCACAAGGGCATGGTGCTCGACATCGCGCGCGAGACCGTCACCGACGTCTCCTACTTCGGCACGATGATGGTGCAGCTCGGCCTCGCCGACGGCATGGTCTCGGGTGCCGCGCACACCACCGCGCACACCATCCGCCCGGGCTTCGAGATCATCAAGACCACCGACGGCGTCTCGGTCGTCTCGAGCGTGTTCCTCATGGCGCTCGCCGACCGCGTCCTCGTCTACGGCGACTGCGCCGTGAACCCGGACCCGACGGCCGACCAGCTCGCCGACATCGCCATCTCCTCCGCCGCGACCGCCGCCCAGTTCGGCATCGAGCCGCGGATCGCGATGCTCTCCTACTCGACGGGGGAGTCCGGCGCCGGCGCCGACGTGGAGAAGGTCCGCCAGGCCACCGCCCGGGTGCGGGAGCTGCGTCCCGACCTCGCGGTCGAGGGGCCCATCCAGTACGACGCGGCGGCGGACGCGGCCGTCGCGGCCACGAAGATGCCCGACTCCCAGGTCGCCGGCCGGGCGACGGTGTTCATCTTCCCGGACCTCAACACGGGCAACAACACGTACAAGGCGGTGCAGCGGTCCGCCGGCGCCGTCGCGATCGGACCCGTGCTGCAGGGCCTCCGGAAGCCCATCAACGACCTGTCCCGCGGTGCGCTCGTGCAGGACATCGTCAACACCGTCGCCATCACCGCCATCCAGGCCGAGGGGATCGACGCGGGCTGAGCGCCCGTCCGCCCCCGTCCCCGCTCGCCCCGTCCGCCCCGCATCCGCCGCCCCCGTCAGGAGAACACCGTGCCCGTCGTCCTCGTCGTCAACTCCGGTTCGTCGTCCTTCAAGTACCAGCTCATCGAGATGGGCACGGAGACCGTCCTCGCCTCGGGACTCGTCGAGCGCATCGGCGAGGACGCCGGATCCACCCGGCACCGGGCCGGCGGCGGCTCCTGGGAGCGCGAGCTGCCCATCGCCGACCACACGGCCGGGTTCCAGGCCATGCTCGACGCCTTCGCGGAGCACGGACCGTCGCTCGACGAGGAGCCGCCGGTCGCGGTCGGCCACCGGGTCGTGCACGGCGGGGACGTGTTCGTGGAGCCGACCGTGGTCACCGACCGGGTGAAGGCCGACATCGACGACCTCTCCGCGCTGGCACCGCTGCACAACCCGGGCGCGCTGCAGGGGATCGAGGCGGCGCAGACCGCCTTCCCCGACGTCCCGCACGTGGCCGTCTTCGACACCGCCTTCCACCAGACCCTGCCGGCCGAGGCGTACACGTACGCGATCGACCGGGAGCTCGCGGCCGCGCACCGCATCCGCCGTTACGGGTTCCACGGCACGAGCCACAAGTACGTCTCCGAGGCCGCCGCCCGGCTCCTGGGCACGCCGCTCGAGGAGACGCGGATCATCGTGCTGCACCTCGGGAACGGCGCCTCGGCGGCCGCCGTGCAGGGCGGCCGCTCCATCGACACCTCCATGGGCCTCACGCCGCTCGAGGGCCTCGTGATGGGGACCCGCTCCGGCGACCTCGACCCCGCGATCCTGTTCCACCTCGCCCGGCACACCGACCTCGGCCTCGACGAGCTCGAGACCCTGCTCAACCGGAGGAGCGGGCTGCTCGGCCTCACGGGCCTCGGCGACATGCGCGACGTGCAGCGCGCCGCCGCGGACGGCGACGAGGCAGCGCAGACGGCCCTCGGCGTGTACCGGCACCGGATCCGCCACTACGTGGGCGCGTACGCGGCGCAGCTCGGCGGCGTCGACGCGGTCGTGTTCACGGCCGGCGTCGGCGAGAACAACCCGCTCGTCCGCCGCCGGTCGCTGGCCGGACTGGAGTTCATGGGCATCGCCATCGACGACGACCGCAACGAGCTCATCTCCTCCGAGCCCCGGTACGTGAGCCCCGAGGGGTCGCCCGTCGCGGTGCTCGTGATCCCCACGGACGAGGAGCTGGAGATCGCCCGGCAGTCGCTCGCGGCGACGGCGGGCTGAGCCGCAGCCGCTTTCCCCCACGCCGCGCCGGCGCGGCCTCCGAGGCCCGTGATCCACCCGGATCACGGGCCTCCGCCTCGTCCGCCGGACATCCCGGACCGGTAGCGCCACTGGCTCCACTACTGGTTCCACCACGCAGTACCCATCCCCGGCAGACCAGTGCCCCGCAGGGTTGTCGGCCGAGGAGCACGGATGACACGCTCATGGGGTCCGGGGGACTGGTGGGGGCCACCTCTCGGTGATGACGCACGGCCGCGCGCCCTTCGGGCGATGCCGGCCGGCCATGCAATCGAGGGGATCCAACATGGCACTACACATGCCCAGCCGCAGAAGCAGGCTGGCGACCGCGACGGCCTTCGGGCTGGCCGCGGCCATCGTCGCGTTCGGGGGCACCGTGCCCGCGAACGCCGCGGTGGGCGACACGGCGGAGGCGGAAGGCCGTCTCCTCACCTTCTCCGGTGCTCCAGACTTGACGGCGCTCGCCGAGCTGTCGGGCGCGTACACCGGATTCGCGCCCGGTGAGACGCCGGATCCACAGAGGGAGTCGGCTCCGATCGACGCGACGGTCCTGAGCGGGCTGCTGCAGGCACAGCTGGCCGCCGACCTCGATCTCGGCGACATCCTCACCCTGAACCAGGCGGTCGCCGGCGGCGCCGTCGACCAGTTCGCCTCCAGCGGCTCGGCCGGAGCCATCGGCTCCGCTGGTGCCCTCACCGACACCGGCGCGATCGCCCTGAACGACGGCACGGGGAACGAGTTCACGCTCGACCTCGCACCGCTCCTGGCGGATGCGGGCGCGAGCGGGGCCATCTCCGACCTGTCCCTCCAGCTCGGCGCCGTTTCGGCCACCGCCACCGACCCCGGCGTCGGTCCGGTCACCTCCGACTACCGGATCGCATCCGCGAACGCGGACATCACGAGTCCGCTCGTGGGTGACATCGTCACCGGCGTCAACGGCGCGGTGACCGCCCTCGCACCCGACATCAACTCGCAGATCGCGCTCGGCGCCGACGTGGACGGCCTCCTCACCGGCATCCTCGACGGACTCATCACCGGAGTCGTGTCGGTCGGCACCCCCACCGGCGACATCCGCCTCTCGGTCAACACCACTCAGGCGGTCGATGCGGTCCTCGCTCAGCCCCTGACCAGCGGCGGCGTCACGATCGATCTCGACGCCGGTACGGTCTCGGTCGACATCGACGAGCTCATCGCGCTCAACGACCTGCCCGCGAACACGCAGATCCTCGATGCGGACCTCATCGCGGGACTGGTGCAGGAGATCCTGACGGACGTCCTGCCCGCCGCGGTCCTGGAGGCCGTCCTCGACTCCACCCGGGTCGTGGTCAACGTCGACGCCGCGGTGTCCCTCCTCCCGGTCCTCGGCGGCGGCATCCCGCTCGGGACGGTGTCCATCGACATCGACACCACGCTCGCCAACCTGCTCAACCCCACGGGGCCGGGCAACTCCGCTCCGCAACTCATCATCGGCACCACCGTCGCCGGGCTGAACGTCGGCGCGCTGCTCCAGCCTCTCGTCAATGGGCTGCTTCCCTCCATCCGCACGTCCATCGGCGACGTCCTCACGCTCTCCGACGTCACCGCTCTCACCACTCCGTTGATCGGATCCCTGGATCCCGTGTTCGACGTGCTCGGAGACGTCGTGCAGCTGACCGCCAACGTGCAGGACGCCTCGGGGTTCATCGACCCCGCGGGCGACGCACCCGGCACGGGGACCTTCACGGTCACCGCTCTGCGCGTCTCCCTGCTCCCGGTCCTCGACGGACCCGTCATCGACCTCGCCTCCGCGACCGTGCGGAGCGAGGCGGTGGTCGCCCCTGTCGACCCCGTGGTCATCGCGACGCCGACCGAGGGACAGGTAGTCCTGCTGCCGAACGGCACCACCACCACGGTGGTACCGATCACCGGGTCGGCCGACCCGGACGGTGCGGTGACGCTCACCATCGGCGATGCGACCGTCGGACCGGTCGACGTCGCGGACGACGGCACGTTCACCCTCACGCCCCCGGGTCTTCCCGCAGGCACGTACACGGCGACGGTCGCGCAGACCGTCGGCGGTGTCGCGGCGGGCTCGGATACGGTGACCTTCACCGTCGGCGCCGGCGTGACGATCGCGTCTCCGACTCCCGACCAGGACTTCCCGCTCGCGGTGGACGCCACCACCCGGACGGTGCCGGTCTCCGGTGCCGCGGACGTGCAGGGCGTGGTGACCGTCACGGTCACCGGCCAGACGCCCGTGGTCCAGACGGTGGGCGCTGACGGCGCATACACGGTCGACTTCACCGGGCTCGCGGCGGGTTCCTACACCGCCACGGTGGTCCAGACGATCAACGGCCAGGCCGCGGGCACGGCGACCGTGGACTTCACGGTCACCGCCGCGGACGGGGTCACGCCGGTCGTGATCGCCGCGCCGGCGGAGGGCGCCGTGGCGCTCCTCCCCACCGGTGGCACGACCCGCACGGTGCCGGTGACCGGCACCGCCGATCCGGACGCCACGGTGGTCCTCACCGTGGGTGACTACACGAGCCCCGCGGTCGCGGCCACCGGCGGCGACTTCACGTTGACCACACCGGCTCTGCCCGCGGGCACCTACACGGCGACGGTCACCCAGACCATCGACGGTGAGGACGCCGGCTCGGACACCGTGACCTTCACCATCGCCGCCCCGGTGACGATCACGTCCCCGACCCCGGCGCAGGTCTTCCCGATCGCGACCGGTGCGACGGCGACCACCGTCCCCATCGCCGGCGCAGCCGACGTGCAGGGGATCGTGACGGTCTTCGTCACCGGCCAGGAGTCGGTGACGCAGACGGTCGGATCCGACGGCGTCTACGACGTGTCCTTCGCCGACCTCCCCGCGGGCAGCTACGTGGCGACCGTCAACCAGACGGTGCTCGGGCAGCCGGCAGGGTCCGCGACGGTGACCTTCACGGTCGCTCCGCCTGTCGCGGTGGACCCGGTGGTCATCGAGTCCCCGGCCGAGGGCGACCTCGTCCTGCTCCCCGACGGCGCGACCACGGTCGTGATTCCCGTCACCGGAACGGCCGATGACGCGGCGACGGTCACGGTGACCGTCGACGGCGTGACCTCGGCCCCGGTCGACGTGCCCGCGGGTGGCGCCTTCTCGGTCGACACCCAGGGCCTGGCCCCGGGCACGTACACGGCGACGGTCACGCAGACCATCGACGGCGCTGCGGCCGGTTCGGCGACGGTGACGTTCACCGTCGGCGCGGGTGTGACCATCGCCTCTCCGACCGTCGGGCAGGACTTCCCGCTCGCGGCGGGGGCGACGACCCGGACGGTGCCGGTCTCCGGTGCGGCCGACGTGCAGGGTGTGGTGACCGTCACGGTCACCGGCCAGGCGCCCGTGGTCGAGCCGGTGGGCGCTGACGGCGTCTACTCGGTCGACTTCACCGGTCTCGCGGCGGGCACCTACACCGCCACGGCCGTCCAGACGATCGACGGTCAGGACGCGGGCACGGCGACGGTGACCTTCACGGTCAGCGCGGTCGCCGGCAACACGCCCGTCGTGATCGAGTCGCCGGACGACGGCGACCAGATCCTGCTGCCGGCCGGAACGACGACCATCTCCGTCCCGGTCACCGGCACGGCCGACCCGGACGCGACGGTCACCCTCACGGTGGGCGGCACGACGTCTGCGCCGGTACCGGCCACGGGTGGCGAGTTCACCCTGAACACGCCGGCGCTGCCGGCGGGCACCTACACGGCGACGGTCACGCAGACCATCGACGGCACGGTCTCCGGATCCGACACCATCACCTTCATCGTGGCCGCCGGGGTGACGATCACCACCCCGACCCCCGGGCAGGAGATCGAGCTCGCCGTCGGTCAGACTCAGACCACCGTCCCCATCGCGGGGACGGCGGACAAGCAGGCGATCGTGACGGTCCTCCTCAGCGGCCAGACGCCGATCACCCAGACGGTCGGCACCGACGGCCTCTACTCCGTGGACTTCGCGGGCCTTCCCGCAGGGACCTACACGGCGACGGTGAACCAGACGATCCTCGGCCAGCCGGCGGGGTCGGCCACGGTCACCTTCGTCATCGCGCCTGGCGCTGCTGACGCTGCTGACGCTGCTGACGCTGCTGACGGAACCGATGCTGCTGACGCCGCTGACGCCGCTGACGCCGCTGACGCTGCTGACGCCGCTGACGCCGCTGACGCTGCTGACGCTGCTGACGCCGCTGACGCCGCTGACGCCGCTGACGCCGCTGACGCTGCCGACGGAACTGATGCAGCTGATGCAGCTGACGCCGCTGACGCTGCCGACGGAACTGATGCAGCTGATGCAGCTGATGCCGCTGATGCTGCCGACGGCACCGACGCTGCTGACGCCGCCGACGGAACCGATGCTGCTGACGCTGCTGATGCTGCCGATGGAACTGACGCTGCTGACGCCGCCGACGCTGCTGACGCCGCCGATGCTGCTGATGCAGCCGATGGAACCGACGCGGCTGACGCTGCTGACGGAACTGATGCGGCTGACGCTGCTGATGCTGCCGACGGAACTGATGCTGCTGATGCTGCCGACGGAACTGACGCTGCTGACGCCGCCGACGCTGCTGACGCTGCTGACGCTGCTGACGCTGCTGACGCCGCCGACGCTGCTGACGCTGCTGACGCTGCTGACGCTGCTGACGCTGCTGACGCTGCTGACGCCGCTGACGCTGCCGATGGAACTGACGCTGCTGACGCCGCCGATGCTGCTGATGCAGCCGATGGAACCGATGCGGCTGACGCTGCTGACGGAACTGATGCGGCTGACGCTGCCGACGGAACTGACGCTGCTGATGCTGCCGACGGAACTGATGCTGCCGACGGAACTGACGCTGCTGACGCTGCTGACGCTGCTGACGCTGCTGACGCTGCCGACGCTGCCGACGGAACTGACGCTGCGGACGCTGCTGATGCTGCCGACGGAATCGATGCGGCTGACGCTGCTGACGCCGCCGATGCTGCTGATGCAGCCGATGGAACCGACGCGGCTGACGCCGCCGACGGAACTGACGCTGCCGACGCTGCCGACGGAACTGACGCTGCTGATGCCGCCGACGGAACTGATGCGGCCGACGCTGCTGACGCCGCCGATGCTGCTGATGCAGCCGATGGAACCGACGCGGCTGACGCCGCCGACGGAACTGACGCTGCCGACGCTGCCGACGGAACTGACGCTGCTGATGCCGCCGACGGAACTGATGCGGCCGACGCTGCTGACGCCGCCGATGCTGCTGATGCAGCCGATGGAACCGACGCGGCTGACGCCGCCGACGGAACTGACGCTGCCGACGCTGCCGACGCTGCCGACGCTGCCGACGGAACTGACGCTGCTGATGCCGCCGACGGAACTGACGCTGCTGACGCTGCCGACGCTGCCGACGCTGCCGACGCCGCCGACGGAACCGACGCTGCTGATGCGGCCGATGCGGCCGACGCCGCCGACGCTGCCGACGGAACTGACGCCGCTGACGCTGCTGACGCGACGGACGCTGCTGATGCTGCCGACGGAACTGACGCGGCTGACGCCGCAGACGGAACTGACGCCGCTGACGGAACGGACGCCGCTGACGGAACTGACGCCGCTGACGCGACGGACGCCGCTGACGGCACCGACGGCACCGACGGCACCGACGACCTGACCCGCACGACGGTGGCCTTCCCCTCCGTCATCCGCGGCACGGGCGTCGTGCAGACGGTCACCGGCACGGGCTTCACGCCGGGGGAGACCGTCTCCGCGACGGTCAACTCCACGCCGATGCCGCTGGCTCCCCAGACGGCTGGGGCGGACGGACGGGTGGTCTTCACCTTCCCGATCGGGGCCGACTTCGAGCTCGGCGCCCACTCGGTGACGGTGACGGGCAGCCAGTCCGGCGCCACCGACCTCCCGGACACCGACTTCACGGTGATCGCGAAGACGGTGCCGGCGGGTCAGCCGGGGACGCCGATCTTCGGCGGGAACGGCGGCTACGGCGGCGGGATCCTTCCGGTGACGGGCGGCAGCTCGGACGGCCTGTTCCTCCTCGGCGGCATCGCGCTCCTGATGATGCTGGCCGGAGCGGGAGCCCTGCACCAGGGCCGTCGCCGACAGCTGTGATGCACGACGCATGACGCACGGGCGGGTGGACCGCGGCTTCGACGCCGCGGACCACCCGCCCGGTCGCGTCTCCCTGGACCTCCGGGCGCCGACCGGGCGTCCGCTCCTTCCCCCTCTCCCTCCGACATCTGAAGGACCTCGTGCCATGACGCAGAGCACCGACAGCCACCCGTCGACCCGCACCGGAACAGGAGGGGACGAGGACGGGACGGACACCCTCATCGGGCAGCACCCGCACCCCGGCGCGGGCGAGGGACGAGGGAATGCCGAGCGACGGCCGGCCTCCCTCTCTCGCGCGGCCTGGTGGGGCACGGCGGCCGCCCTGCTCGTGGTGATCGTCTACGTGGCGACCTCGATCCTGATGGTCGTGCCCCAGACCGACGCCACGCGTGCGGCGACCGCGGCCGCGCGGCCGTACTTCGGGCAGCAGTGGAACGTGTTCGCCCCGTCGATCTCGAAGACCAACCGCGCGCTCGAGATGCAGGCGCAGTGGCGCGACGACGACGGCGCGCTCGTGAAGAGCGGCTGGGTCAAGATCACCAACGCCGAGTACGTGTCCGGGATCGGCGTGCTGCAGCCGTCACGGGCCAACAAGCAGAGCGCGAGCATGACCAAGGTCTACAACCAGCGCTTCCTGGCGCTGACCCCGGAGCAGCGGCGCGTCGTCACGGACACCTTCATCCGTCGCACGGACACCGGCTTCGCCCCGAAGGCCTCCGTCGCCCTCACCGAGCAGCTCACGGAGCTCGCCCCCGGCTCCCGCGGCACCGTCGTCTCCTTCCTCCGCTACGACTACGTGATCAAGGAGTTCGCCACCTACTGGGGGACAGCCTTCTTCGGCAAGGAGATCGAGCGGGTCCGCTGGCGCATCGTCGCCACGCGTCCCAACGACTTCGACCACCGGCTCGACGAGGAGCAGCAGTTCACGCCGACCGTGCGCACCTTCGGGTGGCGCCAGGTCGACGACGTCATCGACCCGCAGGCGCTCAGCGTCTACCAGACGATCGTGGAGAGGTACGGACGATGAGCACGAAGGAAGCGACGACGAGGGCCGCGGCGGCCGGTTCCTGGACGGGCCGTTCCGGAGCACGGGCACGGGCGGCCCAGACGGCCCGGCTGCGGGCTCGATGGCAGGACGCCCGCCTCCTCCGCGGCCTCCGCGATCCCCGGGACTGGCCGCGCGGCATCGTCACGTGGATGACGGAACGGGAGCACGCGACGTACAGCTTCGCGGCCCTCCGCATCACGCTGGGGTCCGTCATCCTCCTGGTGCTGGTCACGTGCTTCGCGGACCGCCATTACCTGTGGGGGGTCGGGTCGCGCTTCATCGACCCCATCGCGTCCCGGCGCGGCTGGCCGGAGATCTTCACCGGCCTGTTCTCGAAGACCGACGCCACGGCGTTCGACATCGCCTACCTGCTCCTCGTCGTGCTCGCCGTCCTGTTCACGCTCGGCGTCCGCACGCGCATCGTGACGCCGTTCCTGCTGCTTTTCTGGGTCGGCCTGTCGACGAACAGCACGCTGCTCACGAACGGCGGGGACACCGTGATGCGGCTGACGCTCTTCTTCGCGATGTTCGCCGACCTGTCGCGGCACTTCTCGCTCGACGCGGTGCGTCGACGACGCGTCCCCCGCTATGAGGAGCGGCCCGTGACCACCCGTGTCCGGGCGCTCCTGGCACGCATCCCGCGGCTGGTCCCCGTGCTGCTGCACAACACCGCGCTCGTGCTCTGCGCGTACCAGATCATCCTCGTGTACGTGAACTCGGCGATCCTCAAGATCCAGGGGCCGGAGTGGCGCGACGGCACGGCCACCTACTACTCGCTCATCCTCGACGGGTACCGCCCGTGGCCGTGGATCAACGACCTCCTCGTGCAGTCGAGCCTGGGGATCATGGTGGCGAGCGTCGTGGCCATCACGTTCCAGGGCCTGTTCCCGCTCCTGATCCTCTGGCGCCCCACTCGCGTCGTCGCCCTCATCGCCATCACGGGCATGCACGTGATGATCGGGCTGCTCCTCGGCCTGTGGCCGTTCTCCCTCGCGATGATCGCGCTCGACTTCCTCTTCGTGCGCGATGCGACGTGGCGGGAGGGGCTCGCGCTCCTCGGCCGCTGGCGGACGGAGGCGCCGGACAGGATCCGGGCCTCCCGCGCTCGACGCTCCTCCCCAACGCCGGCCGTCGAGGGGCCGGTCGAGGCCTGACCGCCGGCGCGGCCGGACGGTCGGGGGTGCCCGGTATCCTCGGGACCGTGGTCACCGCCCTGTATCGCCGTTACCGGCCAGAGAACTTCGCCGAGCTCATCGGCCAGACGCAGGTGACGGATCCGCTGCGCACGGCACTCCGCACCAACCGCGTCAACCACGCCTACCTGTTCAGCGGTCCGCGCGGCTGCGGCAAGACCACCTCCGCCCGCATCCTCGCGCGCTGCCTCAACTGCGCGGAGGGTCCCACCGACACCCCGTGCGGCGTCTGCCCGAGCTGCGTCGAGCTGAGCCGCGACGGCAGCGGGTCGCTCGACGTGGTCGAGATCGACGCGGCGAGCCACAACGGCGTCGACGACGCGCGCGACATCCGCGAGCGTGCCGTCTTCGCCCCCGCCCGCGACCGCTACAAGATCTTCATCCTCGACGAGGCGCACATGGTCACGCCGCAGGGCTTCAACGCGCTGCTGAAGATCGTGGAGGAGCCGCCGGAGCACGTGAAGTTCATCTTCGCCACCACCGAGCCCGACAAGGTCATCGGCACCATCCGCTCCCGCACGCACCACTACCCGTTCCGGCTCGTGCCGCCCGCCCAGATGCTCGACTACGTGGAGCACCTGTCGAAGGAGGAGCACGTGCAGGTCGCTCCGGGCGTCCTGCCGCTCGTCGTGCGGGCCGGCGGGGGATCGGTGCGCGACACGCTCTCCCTGCTCGACCAGCTCATCGCCGGGTCGGAGGACGAGAGCGTGGAGTACGAGCGCGCCGTCGCCCTCCTCGGCTATACGCACGCGGCCCTCCTCGACGAGGTCATCGACGCCGTCGCCCGGCACGACGCGGCAGCCGCCTTCGCAGGCGTCGACCGGGTCATCCAGACCGGCCAGGATCCCCGCCGCTTCGTGGAGGACCTGCTCGAGCGCCTCCGCGACCTCATCATCGTCGGCGCCACCTCCGTCGAGGGCGCCGCCGCCGTGCTCCGCGGCACCCCGGAGGACGAGCTCGAGCGCATGCGCGCCCAGGCCGTCGCGTTCGGCGCCGTGGAGCTCTCGCGCGCCGCCGACGTCGTCAACGCCGCCCTCACCGAGATGACCGGGGCCACGTCCCCGCGCCTCCACCTCGAGCTCCTCGTGGCCCGCGTCCTCGTGCCCGCCAGCGACGACACGCACCGCGGCGCCCTCGCCCGCGTCGAGCGCCTCGAGCGCCGGGTCGGGGTGGCGGATGCGTCGGCGGACCCGACGACCGAGGCCGCTCCGGTTGCCACCGCCGCGCCGCCTGCCACCGCCGCGCCGCCTTCGGCTGCCGCCGTGACCACGCCTCCCGCGGCCGCACCCGCAGCGTCACCGGCCCGGGCAGCGGCACCCGATCCCGTCACCGCGGCGACTCCGACACCGGACGCGACCGCCACGCCGGCTCCGAGCGCCGCGACTCCGGCCGCGAGCGCCCCGCCGGCCCCGGCCGCGACCGCCCCGGCCGCTCCCGTGGGTCCGGTCACGTTCGAGCAGCTCCGCGACGCGTGGCCCTCCGTCGTGGAGGCCGTGGAGAAGGCGAAGCGGAGCGCATGGCTCGTCGCCGTCACCGCGACCCGCGCGCACTGGCGGGCGACGTGCTCACGCTGTCCTTCGTCAGCGCCAACGATGCCGAGAAGTTCAAGGAGCGCGGTGCGCCCGGGCAGGGCGTCAGCGACATCCTGCGCACCGCCATCCTCGACGTGCTCGGCCTCCGCGTGAAGTTCATCGCGCGCGTCGAGCCGCACGGCGGGTCCGCGCCGTCCGGCGGCGCCTCGACGTCCCCGGCGCCCGCAGCCGCCCCGCCCGCTTCCCGCCCGGCGTCGTCCAGCCCTGCCTCGACCCGGGAGGATCCCGCCGCCGCGCGGTCGGCCGCTCCGACCTCCCCGGCCGCCTCCACCAAGGCGGCGGCGGCGCAGCGCTCGGCGCCCGCCGCCAAGGTCGCGCCCGCCGACGGTGGATGGGCCACCGTGGCCATCCCCACGTCCGACCCCGGCGCCGCGGCGGCGCCGTCCGCACCGGTCGCACGGCCCGCGCGCTCGGCGCCGGCGTCGACCGGTCCATCCGCCCCCGCGGCCCCGCCCGTCACGCCGAGGTCGGCCGCGCCGGCCGCGCCGGCGCGAGGTCCGTCCGTGGTCCCCGACTCCCAGGTCCCCGACTTCGAGGAGCCCGACCCCGACGAGTTCGGCCCCGCGGAGCCCGGCTGGGCCACCGGTGGCGCATCGCCCGATGAGGCGCCTCCCGCCGCGCGGCCCTCGTCGGCGCCGCGGCAGCAGTCGGCACCGACCGCGAAGGCCGCACCAGCGTCGGCGACGGCGGCGAAGAGGGCCCCGGAGGCCAACCCGAGTCCGGCTGCCGCCCCGCAGCGCTACGGCGAGTCCGTCGTCCGCGAGATCCTGCAGGCGAGCTTCATCGAGGAGAAGCCCGTCGAGCGGAAGGCCCGCCCCACCATCCGCCCCACAGGTCAGGACTAGCGCCGCATGTACGAGGGAATCGTCCAGGAGCTCATCGACGAGCTCGGCCGCCTGCCGGGCATCGGCCCGAAGTCGGCGCAGCGCATCGCGTTCCACATCCTGCAGACGGAGACGTTCGACGTCTCGCGTCTCGCCGAGGTGCTCACCGTCGTCCGCGACAAGGTGCGGTTCTGCGCCATCTGCGGCAACGTGAGCGAGGAGGAGACCTGCGGCATCTGCCGGGATCCCCGCCGCAGCCCCGCCACCATCTGCGTGGTCGAGGAGGCCAAGGACGTCGTCGCCATCGAGCGCACGCGCGAGTTCCGCGGGCTCTACCATGTCCTCGGCGGGGCCATCAGCCCCATCGACGGCATCGGACCGGACGACCTCCGCATCCGCCAGCTCATGCAGCGCCTCGCCGACGCCACGGTCACCGAGGTCATCATCGCCACGGACCCGAACCTGGAGGGAGAGGCGACCGCGACCTACCTCTCGCGTCTGCTCTCCACCTTCGACATCCGCGTCACGCGCCTCGCCTCCGGCCTCCCCGTCGGCGGCGACCTCGAGTACGCCGACGAGGTCACCCTCGGCCGCGCCTTCGAGGGCCGGCGCCTCGTGGGGGAGTGACCCGGCACCACCGCCGTCGCCTCCGCACCGCCCCGCGCCGTCACACGCCGGATCCCCGGGCGCCCCGCCCTAGAATCGTCATCCGGGCCGCCCACGCCCACCCGAACCCCAGGAGTCGCCCGTGAGCCTCATCGTGCAGAAGTTCGGCGGATCGTCGGTGGCCGATGCCGAGAGCATCAAGCGGGTCGCGAAGCGCATCGTCGCGACGCGCAAGGCCGGGAACGACGTGGTCGTCGCCGTGTCCGCCATGGGCGACTCCACCGACGAGCTGCTCGACCTGGCGCACGAGGTCACGCCCATCCCCGCGCCGCGCGAGCTCGACATGCTCCTCACCGCGGGGGAGCGCATCTCCATGGCCCTGCTCGCCATGGCCATCAAGAGCATGGGCTACGACGCGCGCTCCTTCACCGGCAGCCAGGCCGGCATGATCACCGACGCCCAGCACGGCGCCGCCCGCATCGTCGACGTCACGCCGGGCCGCGTCCGCGATGCGCTCGGCGAGGGCGCCATCGCCATCGTCGCCGGCTTCCAGGGCTTCAACCGCGGCACGGGCGACATCACCACGCTCGGCCGTGGCGGATCCGACACCACGGCCGTGGCCCTCGCCGCGGCGCTCGGCGCCGACGTCTGCGAGATCTACACCGACGTCGACGGCATCTTCACGGCCGACCCGCGCGTCGTCCCGCTGGCGCGCAAGATCGACCGCATCACGAGCGAGGAGATGCTCGAGCTCGCGGCGTCCGGCGCCAAGGTGCTCTACATCCGCGCCGTCGAGTACGCCCGCCGGCACGGCGTCCTGCTGCACGTCCGCTCCTCGTTCACGCACAACGAGGGCACCATCGTCTACAACCCCACGGATGGAGAGAATGTGGAAGAGCCCGTCATCGTCGGCGTCGCCGCCGACCTCAGCGAGGCCAAGGTCACGATCGTCGGCGTCCCCGACGTCCCGGGCAAGGCCGCGCAGATCTTCACCATCGTCGCCAAGACCGGCGCGAACATCGACATGATCGTTCAGAACGTGTCCGCGGCGGCGACGAGCCTCACCGACATCTCCTTCACGCTGCCGAAGTCGGACGCCCAGCGCGTGCTCACCGTGCTCGCCGCGGAGAAGGACGCCGTCGGCTTCACGGGCCTCCAGCACGACGACCAGATCGGCAAGCTCGCGCTGGTCGGCGCGGGCATGCGCACCAACGCGGGCGTCTCGGCGCAGCTGTTCACCGCGCTGTCCGACGCGGGCATCAACATCGAGATGATCTCGACGAGCGAGATCCGCATCTCGGTCGTGACGCGCGCCGACACCATCGACGAGGCCGTGCGCGTCGTCCACCACGCCTTCGGACTCGACGCGGACGACGTGGCCGTCGTCCACGCCGGCACCGGCCGCTGACCCGCACGATCCCGCACCGCAGGAGGAGACACCCGTGACCGACACCGCATCCGCCGCCCCCGCGCCCGCCCCGAGACCGCCGGCCTCCGCGTCGGCGTCGTGGGAGCCACCGGGCAGGTCGGCGCGGTCATGCGCCGCCTGCTCGAGGAGCGCGCCTTCCCCCTCGCGGAGATCCGCTTCTTCGCGTCGGCCCGCTCGGCCGGCACGACGCTGCCGTTCGCCGGCCGCGACGTGATCGTGGAGGATGCCGCGACGGCGGATCCCACGGGACTCGACATCGCGCTCTTCTCCGCGGGCGCGACCACGTCCCGCGCGCAGGCGCCGCGATTCGCCGAAGCAGGTGTCCTCGTCATCGACAACTCCAGCGCCTGGCGCATGGATCCCGACGTCCCGCTCGTCGTGTCCGAGGTCAACCCGGAGGCCATCGACGACGCCCGCCGCGGCATCATCGCGAACCCGAACTGCACCACCATGGCCGCGATGCCGGTCCTCAAGGTCCTGCACGAGGAGGCCGGCCTCACGCGCCTCGTGGTCAGCACGTACCAGGCGGTCTCCGGTTCCGGCCTGGTCGGCGCCGAGGAGCTGGCAGGCCAGGCCGAGGCCGCCGTCGCGGCGGGTCCGGAGGCGCTCCGCCGCCTCGTCCACGACGGACGCGCCGTCGAGCTGCCCGCCCCCGCCGTGTACCAGCGCCCCATCGCGTTCGACGTCATCCCGCTCGCCGGCAGCATCGTCGACGACGGCCTCTTCGAGACCGACGAGGAGAAGAAGCTCCGCAACGAGAGCCGCAAGATCCTCGGCCTGCCGGAGCTCCTCGTCAGCGGCACCTGCGTGCGCGTGCCCGTGTTCACCGGCCACTCGCTGTCCGTGAACGCCGAGTTCGCCGCGCCGCTGAGCGTCGCGCGCGCGATCGAGCTGCTGTCCACGGCGCCGGGCGTGGAGCTGTCCGACATCCCCACCCCGCTCCAGGCCGCCGGCACCGACCCGAGCTACGTCGGCCGCATCCGGGCCGACGAGGGTGCGCCGGAGGGTCGGGGCCTCGCCCTCTTCATCAGCAACGACAACCTGCGGAAGGGCGCGGCGCTCAACGCCGTCCAGATCGCCGAGGTCGTCGCCGCGCGTCGCTGATCCCGCCCGGGCGGCCGTCGTCAGCGCCCCCTTACCCGCGGCTCCGGTCCCGAGGGAGGCCGGAGGCGCGGGCGTACACTGATCCGGTGAGTGAATCAGCGGAACCGGTAGACGTCGTCCTCGTCGGCGGCGGGATCATGAGCGCGACGCTCGGCACCCTCATCAAGCAGCTCGAACCCGACTGGACCATCCAGATCTTCGAGCGGCTCGGCGAGGTCGCCATGGAGAGCAGCAACCCGTGGAACAACGCGGGCACCGGTCACGCAGCACTCTGCGAGCTGAACTACACGCCGGAGAAGGACGGGAAGATCGAGATCGGGTCGGCGACCCGCATCAACGAGCAGTTCCAGCTCTCCCGCCAGTTCTGGGCGCACCTCGTCACCGCGGGCGCGGTGCCGGAGCCCAAGGAGTTCATCAACCCCACCCCGCACATGACCTTCGTGCGCGGCGAGGAGAACGCCCGCTACCTGCGCCGCCGCTTCGACGCGCTGCGCGCCCACCCGCTGTTCTCCGACATGGAGTACTCGGAGGACCCGGCGGTCATCCACTCCTGGGCCCCGCTCCTGGTCCTCCAGCGGGACAAGTCGGAGGTCATCGCCGCCACGCGCTTCGAGGGCGGCACCGACGTCGACTTCGGCGCCCTCACGAACAAGCTCGTCGACTACCTCACGGAGCACGGCGCCGCCCTGCACCTCAACCACGACGTCCGCCGCATCTCCCGGAACGGCGACGGAACCTGGCGCCTCGACGTGCGCAAGGAGGTCGGCCGCTCCACCGTGCGGGTGGACGCCAAGTTCGTCTTCATCGGTGCGGGCGGCGGTGCGTTGCACCTCCTCCAGAAGGCCGGCATCCCCGAGATCGAGGGCTTCGGGGGCTTCCCCATCAGCGGCGAGTTCCTCCGCACCGACGACCCGACCATCGTCGCACAGCACCAGGCCAAGGTGTACGGCAAGGCGGCCGTGGGCTCGCCGCCCATGTCCGTCCCGCATCTCGACACGCGCGTGGTCGACGGTCAGGCGTCGCTGCTGTTCGGCCCCTACGCCGGGTTCAGCCCGCGCTTCCTCAAGAAGGGCTCGCTCCTCGACCTCTTCACCTCCATCCGCCCGCACAACATCGTCCCGATGCTCGCGGTCGCGAAGGACAACCTGAGCCTCATCAAGTACCTCGTGAGCCAGCTCCTCGCCTCGAAGGAGACGAAGTTCGACGCGCTCCGCGAGTTCATGCCCACCGCGGACCCGAAGGACTGGTACCCGATCACGGCGGGCCAGCGCGTGCAGGTCATGAAGAAGGACGCGAAGAAGGGCGGGGTGCTGCAGTTCGGCACCGAGGTCGTCGCCGCGGCCGATGGCAGCATCGCGGGCCTCCTCGGCGCATCGCCCGGGGCCTCGACGGCCGTGCCGATCATGCTCGACGTGCTCGAACGGTGCTTCCCCGAGCGCATGGACGGCTGGCGGAAGCCGCTGAAGCGGATGATCCCGAACTACGGCACGCTGGTCGCCTCCGACCCGAGGAAGACCCCGCGGATCGTGGCCGAGACGTCCGAGGTCCTCGAGCTGCAGCCCTGAACCTGCGGGGCCGCCCGCCGCGACCCCCGCAGCGCCCGCTCCAGGTGCAGCGCGTTCGAAAGTGTGTTCGAATGGGCGCATGAGATGGAGCTCCCAGAAGCTGTCGGACGCGAGCGCCGACGCGCTGCCCGGCCTCGCGCGCCTGAGCAACCTGGTGCAGAGCGTGCGCACGCCCGAGTTCCAGGGCGTGACGTTCCACGAGGTGCTGGCGAAGTCGGCCCTCAACCGGGTGCCGGGGGAGTCGAAGGCCATGCCGTACGGCTGGACCATCAACCCGTATCGCGGGTGCACGCACGCGTGCGTCTACTGCTTCGCGCGCCCCACCCACGAGTACCTCGACCTCGACGGCGGCCGGGACTTCGACGACCAGATCGTGGTGAAGGTCAACGTGGCCGAGGTGCTCGCGCGCGAGCTGGCCAAGCCCACGTGGACGCGCGACACCGTCGCCCTGGGCACCAACACCGACCCGTACCAGCGCGCGGAGGGCCGCTACGCGCTCATGCCGGGGATCATCGCGGCGCTCGCGTCGTCGGGCACTCCGCTCTCCATCCTCACCAAGGGGACGCTGCTCCGACGTGACCTCCCGCTGCTCCAGGAGGCGTCGCGCAGCGTCCCGGTCGACCTGGCGATGAGCATCGCGGTGCTCGACGACGACCTCCAGCAGTCCGTCGAGCCGGGCACCCCCACGACCGCCGCCCGGCTCGCGACGGTCACGGCCATCCGGGAGGCGGGCCTGGACTGCACCGTCTTCATGATGCCGATCCTGCCCATGCTCACCGACTCCGTGGAGCACCTCGACCACGCGCTCACCCGGATCCGCGAGGCGGGCGGCACGCGCGTGCTGTACTCCGCCCTCTACCTGAAGCCCGGCGTGAAGGAGTGGTACCTCGAGTGGCTGGAGCGGGAGCGGCCGGACCTCGTGGGCCGCTACCTCGACCTGTACGCGCGCGGCGCCTACGCGCCGCAGGCGTACCGCACGTGGTTGACGGCGCGCATGGGCCCGCTGGTCCGGCGTCACGGGCTGGGCGGCGGCCGCGTGGATCCGCGCACGGGCGGCGTCCTGTCCCGTGCCGACCTGCCGGGCCTCGAGGGCGCACGCACCCCCGCTCCCTCCCGGCCGCGTCCCGGATGGAGCCAGGAGGGAGCGGACTCCCGGGCGACGTCCGCGCGGGGACGCGGCAGCTGGACGCCGGCACCCGCGCCGGGACCGCTCGTCGCCGCCGCGCTCCCGGCCGCCGCCGCGACCCAGGCGACCCTGTTCTGATCCCGCCCGGCAGGTGTCCGTCCACGCACGGTGGCCCCGGCGGGGCGGAGGGCCTGGCTAAGGTTCTGGCATGACGACCCTGCGCGAGCCCGGTGCGGGGACGCGCGACGCCATCGGCCGGGCGGCGCCCGTGCCCGTCCGCATCGGCGTGCTCATGGGCCACGAGTCGGCCCTCGACGAGGTGTGCGCCATCTTCCGCCGCCGCGCCCCGGAGGTCGACGTGGTCGTGAGCACGACCGCCTGGCTCCAGCTGGTCCGGTCGCCCCGGTTCCCCACGGACGTCGTCGTCGTGGACTACGACCTCGCGGACGCGGTCAGCCTCGAGGGCCGGGTCCGCTCCTGCCGTGCGGCCGGAGCGGCGGTCGTCGTGCTGTCGCGGTCGGGCTCCGACGAGGTCCGACGCCGGGTGCTCGACGCGGGCGCCGCCGCCCTGCTCACCGGTCCGGTCCCCGCGGGCGACATCGTCGCCGCCGTGCGCGCGGTCGCCGCGGGCGCCCGAGCCGGCCGGGTGCGCCGCGAGGACGAGGAGTCCGCGCTGGCGACCCGCGCCTTCGCGAGCCCGCGCCTCAGCCAGGGGGAGGAGCAGGCGCTGCGCCTCTACGTCACGGGATGCTCGACCCAGGACGTCGCCGCGGCCATGAACGTGCAGTACGAGACGGCCAAGACCTACCTCCGACGCGTGCGCGCGAAGTACCGCCTGGTGGGACGCGTAGCGGGCCGGCGGGCCGACCTGATCGAACGCGCCACCGAGGACGGCTACCTTCGGTAGATGGCCAAGCTCTACTTCCGTTTCGGTGCGATGAACAGCGGCAAGAGCACCTCGATGCTCCAGGCCGCCTACAACTACGAGGAGCGCGGGCAGCACGTCCTGCTCACGAAGCCCGTGATCGACACGAAGGGCGACCGCGACATCGTGTCGCGCCTCGGCGTCCGCCGACCGGTGGACTTCCTGCTCGAACCCGACGCGGACGTGTGGCAGGAGTTCGGGATCCACCGCGAGCGGGTGCTGCAGGAGAAGGGCGGGCCGACCGCGTGCCTGCTCGTCGACGAGGCGCAGTTCCTCCGGGAGTCCCAGGTCGACGACCTGCTCCGCATCGCGATCCTCCAGGACGTGCCGGTGATCGCGTACGGCATCCGCACCGACTTCCAGACGGTGGCGTTCCCCGGGAGCCGGCGCCTGCTCGAGATCGCGCACAGCCTGGAGGAGATGAAGACGATCTGCCGCTGCGGCCGCAAGGCCGTGTTCAACGCCCGGCAGGTGGGGGAGCGCTTCATCTTCGACGGCGACCAGGTCGCCATCGACGGCGAGGACGTGACGTACATGTCGCTGTGCGGCGCCTGCTACCTCGCGGAGAGCGGGGGAGTGCTCACGAGCGGGCGACCCGTCGAGTCGAGCGCCTCGGCCTTCAGCTACCCAGCGGGACCGGACGCGGACTTCTCCTGAGACGGGCCCGTGCGGCCCTCCAGCCGGTCAGTCGCGGAGCGAGCGGAGCCCGGCGGCGGTGAGCGCTCCGGTGATGACCAGGGTCGCGAGGGGCAGGAGGGCAGCGCAGACGTCGGGCATGGGGGTCCGGATCTTCTCTTCGGGTGAGCGTTCGGAGTGGGGGAGGTGGGTGGCCTGATCCCTCCCGCCACGTTAGCGGGCCTCGCGCCGCTCCGCCGCCCCAGATGCTGGGGCGCCTCGGCACCGTGGTCCCGAGAGCGTCGCCGCGTCCGACGGCGGGTCGCGCCTGTGGGAGCATGGCAGCGGACGCCGTTGGGGGGCGTTCCATCGACGAGGGGGAATCGCCTGTGGAACTGCGTGAGTACATCCGGATCCTGCGACGCTCGTGGATCCTGATCCTCCTCGTCCTCCTCCTCTGCGTCGGGGCGGCAGCGGGCTACTCGCTCGTCCAGACGCCGGAGTACCGGGCCACGTCCAAGGTCTTCGTGTCCACGCAGTCCGCGGGACCGTGCAGGACCTCAGCCAGGGCAGCACGTTCACGCAGGGGGCGGTGAAGAGCTACGCCGACGTGGTCTCGACCCCGGTCGTGCTCGAGCCGGTCATCGCCCAGCTCGGCCTCAGCGCCACGGCGGAGACGCTCGAGCCGAAGATCACGGCCACGGCGGCACTCGACACGGTCATCATCGAGATCGCCGTGGAGGACGAGCAGGCCGACTCCGCCGCCACCATCGCCAACGCAGTGGCCGCGAGCTTCACCGACGTCGTCGCGGAGCTCACGCCCCTCGACGCGAACGGGCAGCCGCAGGTGAAGATCACGACCCTGCAGGAGGCCCGCATCCCGGCCGCACCGGTCTCGCCCAAGGTGCCGCTCAACCTGGCGCTGGGCGCGCTCATCGGCCTCGCCCTGGGCGTCGCGGTGTCCGTGCTCCGCTCCACGCTCGACACGCGCATCCGCGGCGAGCGCGACCTGCGGCTCGTCACGCATGCACCCATCCTCGGCGGCATCGCGTTCGACCCGAAGGCGAAGGAGCGCCCGCTCATCGTCCAGTCCGACCCGCGCAGCCCGCGCGCGGAGTCGTTCCGCAGCCTCCGCACGAACCTCCAGTTCCTCGACTTCGGCGGCCGTGCCCGCAGCTTCGTCATCACCAGCGCCGTCGAGTCCGAGGGCAAGTCCACCACCAGCGCCAACCTCGCGATCGCGCTGAGCGACGCGGGAGCCCGGGTCGCCATCATCGACGCCGACCTCCGCCGCCCGAAGCTCGCCTCGTACCTCGGCCTCGAGGGCGCCGTCGGCCTCACCGACGTGCTCATCGGCCGCGCGCAGCTGAAGGACGTGCTCCAGCCGTGGGGCAACCGCAACATGTTCGTGCTGCCGGCCGGCCAGATCCCGCCCAACCCGAGCGAGCTGCTCGGGTCGCGGACCATGGTCATGCTGCTGAAGGAGCTGGAGGCCGAGTTCGACACCGTGCTCATCGACGCACCCCCGCTCCTGCCCGTCACGGACAGCGCGGTCCTGTCCAAGAGCGCGGGCGGGGCGATCCTCGTGGTCTCCGCCGGCCGGGCGCACCGCGGGCAGGTCCACGCCGCCATCGAGTCGCTGCACAGCGTCGGCGCCGAGGTCCTGGGCGTCGTCCTCACGATGCTCCCGACCAAGGGCCCGGACGCCTACGGGTACGGGCAGTACGGCTACTCGTACGTGCGCCCCGAGGGCGTCGACGGCGCGAGCCCCACCCCGGCCTGACGCCGTCCGCCGCCGGTCGGGGCGCGCCCGCGGGTCCCGTGTCGTCCCGGGCAGTCGAGCGGGGCCCTGTACCATCCGGATGACACCACCGCTCCATCCTGCATCTCCCCGCTGCTCGGACCACGGGCCCGTCCTCCCACCGGAGCGGGCCCCGGAACGTCGTGGGAACGCGTCCCGGACACCCCGCCGCCCGATCGGGCGGCGTGCCGGCCGCGAGATGCCCGCCACACCGGGAGACACCATGTCGGCTCACGCCGAGGCGCGCACGCGCCGCATCGGAGGACGCCCCTCCGCCCTCCGCACGCACCGGGCCCCGGGAGCCGATCGTGGCTAGGACGGCGCCGGACGGCCGGAAGCCCATGGCCGTCACGGGTCGCGCACGTCGCAAGCGCCCGTCGCTCGCCCGGCTCATCCCCGGGGTCGGCGTCACGGCCGTCGTGGCCTTCCTGGTGATCGACCTGATCCTCGTCTCCGCGGCGGTCACGCGCACCGACGCCGACCGATCCGAGGGGGCGGCACCGGCCCCGACGAGCACCGCGACCGCGGAGGCCTCGCCCACCGCCGAGCCGAGCGCGAGCCCGAGCGCCGGCACCACCGCCGTCGCCGCGCCGACCGTGTTCCTCGCGGCGGGTGACGCGGAGGTCGCCTGGCGCACCACCGCCGGCTCCTGCACGGGCGAGGCGGCGCGCATCGAGACCACCATCGACGAGGGCCGGACGTGGGACGCCCGCACCACCGACTCGTTCGACGCCCGTCGCGTGCTGGCGCTCACCGTCGAGAGCCCGGACGTGGGCAGCATCGTCGCCGACGTCACGGCCGCGTGCTCGCGCACCGCGCTGCAGAGCTTCACGGGCGGGGAGTTCTGGCGCGACTCGCCGGCCCTCGCCTCCACGACGGCGTACGTCGATCCCGAGGAGCCGGGCACGATCCAGCTCGTCCAGGGTGAGCAGGACGCTCCCTGCGACGATGCCGTGCAGGTGGTCGACAGCGGTCAGGCGGCGGCGGTGCTCTGCGCGTCCGGCGCACTGCACGTCCGCTCCGGCAGCGGGGACTTCCGCCAGGTGGACGCCCCCGGCGCCCTCGCGCTCGCGCTCGGCCCCGACGGCATCCTGACGGCGGGCACGGCGGAGTCGTGCGCCGGCACGACCATCGGCCGCATCGTCCCCGCCTCGGGCGACATCAGCACCGTCGGATGCGCTCCCGCCGTGCCCACCAGCGGCCAGGTCGCCGTGTCCGCCGCGGGTCGCGACGTGTGGCTCCTCACGGGCGACGCCGTCAGCATCTCCACCGACGGAGGGGCCACCTGGTGACCTCCTCCACGATCCGCTCCCGTCGCGTGCGTCGCTCGCGCCGGCCGTGGACGCGACGGAGGGTCGTCGGGACCGCGGCCGCGGTCGTCGCCCTGCTCCTCGTGCTGTGGATCGCCTGGGTCTCCGCCCGTGCGCTGCTCGCCCGGGCGGAGCTCGAGCAGGCCGTGCCGCTCGCCTCGTCCGTCCAGCGCGACCTCCTGGGAGGCGACTCCCCGGGGGCTGCCGCCGGGGTCGCGCAGCTGCGCGAGCACTCCTCCCGAGCTGTGTCCCTCACGGGCGACCCGGTGTGGGCGGCCACGGAAGCCGTCCCGCTCGTCGGCCCGAACCTCCGCGCGTTCCGCGAGATCGCGGGCGTGGTCGACCGCATCGGTGCCGACGCCCTGGAGCCCGTCGTCGGCATCGCGGGGACGCTCGACGTCGGCAGCCTCACGCCGAAGGACGGGCGGATCGACCTCGACCCGATCATCGCGGCGCAGGAGCCCGTCCGCCAGGCCGACGACGCCCTCGACACCGCCCTCGACGACGTCACGGCCATCGACACGGCCGCGACGCTCAGCCCGGTCACGGACGCCGTCACCCGGCTCCGCGAGACCGTCGGCTCCGCGGCGGACACCCTGGCGATCGTGCGACGCGTCGCCGACCTCGCCCCGGCCATGCTCGGGGCGGACGGCGACCGCGAGTACCTGCTCATGTTCCAGAACAACGCGGAGGTGCGCTCCACCGGCGGCATCCCGGGGGCGCTCGCGCTCGTCCGCACGGGCGGCGGGTCGTTCTCCCTCGCCCAGCAGGACTCCGCCCGCGCCTTCCCGCGGCTCGCCGAGCCGGCGCTGCCGCTCGATCCCCAGACGGCGGGCCTCTACGGCACCATCACCGGCCGGTACATGCAGGACGTGACGCTGACCCCGGAGTTCCCCGAGGCGGCGCCGCTCGCCGCCGAGATGTGGCGGCTCAAGCACGCGGACGACATCGACGGCGTCATCAGCATCGACCCCGTGGCGCTGTCGTACCTGCTCGAGGCGACCGGGCCCATCACGCTGTCGACGGGCGACGTGCTGCGCTCCGACGATGCCGTCGACCTGCTGCTCCACGACGTCTACCTGCGCTACCCGGACCCGGACGTGCAGGACGCCGTGTTCGCGAGCGTCGCCGACTCGGTCTTCTCGAAGGTCTCCTCCGGGGACGTGGACCCCGCCGCGCTGGTGAAGGCCCTGTCGCGCGCCGCCGAGGAGCGGCGGATCCTGATGTGGAACGCACGGCCCGACGAGCAGGCGACGCTCGCGGGCACCACGTTCCAGGGCTCGCTGCCGACGGACAACAGCGAGTCGACGCAGTTCGGCGTCTTCCTCAACGACGCCACCGGCGCGAAGATGGACTACTTCCTGACGCTCGAGACCACGCAGGCCATGGCCATGTGCCGCGACGACGGCCGGCCGAACTACCGCACCGAGGTGACCCTCGGATCGACGGCCCCGGCGGACGCGGCGTCGCTCCCGCTCGTGGTGACCGGGGGAGGGGTCTACGGCGTCGCGCCCGGGGACATCAAGACCCGGGTGGCGGTCTACGGTCCCCCCGGCACGGTGCCGCTGAGCGTCCGCATCGACGACGAGGTCGTCGACTTCCAGCCGGAGATCGTCGGCGGGCGCGCGGTGGCCCAGGTCGAGGTGACGCTCAGCCCCGGCCAGCGCGTCAGCATTTCCGTGGACACGCTGGGGGACAAAAGGACCGACACCCCCCTGTCGATCGTCACCACCCCCGTGATTAACGCGATCGAAACACGATTCCGCTCCCTGTCCTGCGACGCATCCCAGTAGTGTCCTCGGTGGGGGAACGATCGACGACGGACCCGAGTCCGTCGAGGCACCCCTGTGCACCAGCAATCACATCCAGGGGGAACCACATGCTCAAGAAGATCCTCGCCGGGGCGGCCATCGCCCTCGCCGCGACGTTCACCGTCTCGACCGCCGCCATGGCGGACCCGTACACGCCCGAGGGCGGCGTCACCGTCAGCGACCCGACCGTCGCGCCCGGCCAGAGCACGGTCCTGTCCTTCGCGGACGGCTCCTTCGCTCCCGTCGTGCCCGTCACGGTCACCATCACCGGTGAGGACGCGGCCAACGCCACGCTCGCCTCGTTCCGCACGGCTCCCATGGCCGTCACGAGCAACTCCATCACCAAGACGTCGACCAACGCCGGCGGCCTCCGCGTCACCGTCACGCTGCCCGCCGGTACCGCCTCGGGCTCCTACGCCCTGACCGGCACCGACCCGCTGGGCAACACCGTCTCCACGACGATCTCGGTCGTCGAGGCTGCCGGCACCGGCACCGCCACGGGCTCCGGCTCGGACGGCGCCGCGGGCCTGCCCGTCACCGGCGGCCAGCTGCCCGTCGTCCTCATCTGGACCGGCGGCGGCCTGCTGCTCCTCGGTGCCGCCCTCGTCGCGGTCCTCGCGACGGTCCGTCGCCAGCGCACCACGGTCTGACCCGCATCAGATCCCGCGTCGCCTGACTCCCTCCGGAGCGGTGCGACGGAAGGCCCCGAGGCATCGCCTCGGGGCCTTCCGCCGTCTCCGGGGTGCCCATGGCCCCAGTCCGGGGTCCATCTCGCCCCCGTCCCGCCTTCGGGGAGCCGGTCGCGTATAGCATCGCGACCGTGGGTTTACCCGACCCGCTGTCTGCCCTATGGCGTCGACCCGAAATCGCGCGCCGCGGACACCACCGCCCCGAGGCGATACCCGTCGTGCCCCGCACGTCCGGCTCGGGCGTATCAGTGAAGGCACACCCGAGATGCTCGCCAAGACCCTGGCGGGCGCGTTCGTCGCGCTCGCGCTCACCGCTTCCGCCCCTCTCGCCGCCCAGGCGGAGGACTACGTCCCCACGGACTCCGGTCTCTCCTGCGCCGGCATGTCCGTGACCCCCGCGGCCGTCGCGCCCGGTCAGTCCGTCACCCTCACGGGTGCGGCAGGTGCGTTCACGCCGGGCGAGACCGTCGCCCTGCGCCTCTCCGCCGCGGCCGGCGCGCCCGCCGCCGCCGGCGACCCGGCCGCGTCCGTCGTCGCCGCCGCGGACGGCTCCGTCTCCGGCACGCTCGTCGTCCCGACCACGGCCACCGGCACCTGGCGTGCCAACGAGACCGCCGCGTCCGGCGACCACTGGTGCGGCCTCGTCTCCGTCGTGCCGGCCAGCTCGAGCACCGCGGCCGCGTCCGGCTCGCTCCCCATCACCGGCGGCACGCTGCCGACCGGCCTCGCGATCACCGGAGGCGGCCTGCTCCTCGCCGGCGCCGCCGCCGCGGGCATCGCCACGGCCCGTCGCCGTCGGGCCTCCTGACCCGCGACATCGCATGACCCCCGACGCGGGCGGATCCGATCACGACCGGATCCGCCCGCGTCGTCGCGTGCGGGCGGCGAGCAGGGCGGCCGCGCCGGCGCCCAGGAGCGCGCCGAGCCCGTTGGCTGCCACGTCCGCGAGGGAGGCCACGCGCGCCGGCAGGAACGCGCCCTGGGCGAGCTCGACCGCGGTGGACAGCGCGGTGCCCGCGACCCCGACCACGAGCCAGCGACGGCTCCCCAGGGCGAGGACGCCGAGCATCCCGAGGGGCGCGAACAGGACCACGTTCGCCGCCGACTCGATCATCGCGTAGCGGAAGCCCGGCAGGCCGTGGTGCTGCAGGAAGCGGACGCCGCGCATCAGCGTCGGGTACGCGCCGCGGTCGACGCTGTCCGGGGCGAGCGTGACCAGGGCCACGATCCCGACGTAGGCGAGCAGGAGGAGGGCCGCCTGACGGTGCCGCCGGCGCCGCCGCTCCCGATCCCGCACGGTGCCCCAGGTCGAGCGGTCCGGCATCGCGTCCCGCTCCTCGTGCGGACGCGGCGCGCGCCGTCGGGGATCGGGGGCGAGGGGGTCCATGAGGGCGGCAGCCTAGCAACGCGGACCCGCCCCGGGACGGCGTGCGGGACAGCCCGCTCGGGCTCCGGGAGCTCCTCGACTCACGCCTCCGGACCCCATCGCCGTTCGCGGAGCGGCTACCCGGCGGGCCCGCGCGGACCGATGATGAGGGCACTCATCACATTTCGGCCACGGGCAGCTGGGACCATCCCCGGGGCGGATGCCCGACCTCCGAGCGCGGGTTAGATTCGTACCATGAGGAAAACTGACCTGACCATCTCGACCCGGTTGGGCGCGTTCCTCGGACTCGTCGGCATGAGCACGATCGCCGGCGTGCTCGTCGCCGCCATGGTGACCCCGGCCATCGCCGTCTCCGGCATCGCGGCCAACAGCACCATCGGCGTGTTCGAGGACATCCCGGACAACCTGCAGATCGACAACCTCGCGCAGAAGACCGTGCTGTTCGCCAAGCAGGGCGACAGCCAAGTGCCCTTCGCCGAGTTCTTCTCGCAGGACCGCGAGGAGGTCCCGTGGGAGGCCGTCTCGCAGTTCGCGAAGGACGCCGCGATCGCCACCGAGGATCCCCGGTACTACGAGCACGGCGGCGTCGACGTGCTGTCGGCCGCCCGCGCGCTCGCGCAGAACGTGCTCAACGACGAGGTGCAGTCCGGCGCCTCGACCATCACGATGCAGTACGTCCGCAACGTCCTGGTCCAGAAGGCCCAGAACATGGTCGACTCCACGGACGAGGAGCAGCAGGCCGCCGGCCGGAAGGCCTTCCAGGAGGCCACGCAGCCCGACATGCCCCGCAAGCTCAAGGAGATGCGGATGGCGATCGGGGTGGAGAAGAAGTACTCCAAGAACGAGATCCTCCTCGCCTACCTCAACATCGCGAACTTCGGCAGCCGGGTCTACGGCATTGAGTCGGCCGCGCGGTACTACTTCAACGTCTCCGCCGCGGACCTCAACCTGGAGCAGGCCGCGAGCCTCATCGCGACGGTCAACGCTCCCGAGATCTACAAGATCGACAACCCGGAGAACCTCGAGCGCAACAAGGCCCGCCGCGACCTCCTGCTGAGCAACATGCTCAAGGAGCAGAAGATCACGCAGGAGCAGTACGACGTGGCCGCCGCCGCGGAGATCACGCCGACGATCACGCCCTCCACGAGCGGCTGCATCCAGGCGAACCCGATCTCGGCCGCGTACTTCTGCGACTACGTGAAGAACGAGATCCTCACCAACCCCGAGTTCGGCGAGACCGCCTCCGACCGCGACGCGCTGCTGAAGCGCGGCGGCCTGCAGGTCTACACGACCCTCGACCTCGACATCCAGGCCAACGCGGCCGACCAGATGCGCAAGCAGGTGCCGACCACGGCGCGCTTCACGCAGATCGGCGGGTCCGTGGTCTCCCGCGAGGTGAAGACCGGTCGCGTGATCGCGATGGCGCAGAACACCGACTACGGCGTCGCGACCGATCAGCCGGGCGTGACCGAGATCAACTACTCCGCTGACAAGGCGCACGGCGGCAGCGCCGGGTTCCAGGTCGGCTCGACGTACAAGATCTTCACGCTCGTCGACTGGCTGAAGGCCGGGAAGTCGATCTACCAGACCGTCAACGCCTCCAAGACCACGTGGTCGGCCAGCGAGTTCACCCGGTGCGGCGACAACCTCGCCGGCTCCCCGGACTACAAGGTGACCAACGACACCAACACCGGCGGCACCTCGAACCAGAACGTCCTCGCAGCGACCGTCGCCTCCGTCAACTCGGCCTTCGTCGCGATGGCGAGCCAGCTGGACCTCTGCGACATCAGCAAGACCGCCACCGACATGGGTGCCTACAACGCGGACAAGCGCGACCTGTCGAGCTTCCCGTCCGACGTGGTCGGCTCGGGCGGCAACACCGTCGCCCCGCTCCAGATGGCCACCGCCTTCGCCTCCGTCGCGAACCAGGGCACCATGTGCCCGCCCATCGCGATCGACAAGGTCGTCCTCCCGGACGACAGCGAGCTGGTCACGCCGAAGAGCGCGTGCGCGCAGGCGATGAGCCCCGAGGTCGCGAACACGGCCGCCTTCGCCCTCAAGGCCGTCATGGGCGGCACGGGAGCGGCGTCCAACCCCCGCGACGGGACGCAGATCATGGGCAAGACGGGCACGACCGACCGCTCGAAGGACACCTGGTTCGTCGGGTCCTCCACCGAGGTCACCACCGCGGTGTGGGTGGGCAACGTCGAGGGCTTCGCGTCCATGCGCCGCAATGTGCTCAACGGGTCCGCCGCGGACAGCGCGCGTCACCGCATCTTCAAGCCGCTGCAGACGTTCATCGACGACCGGTACCCCGCCGAGGACTTCCCGGCGCCCGCCAGCACGCTGACGAAGCGACCGTACGTGGCACCCGCGCCGAAGCCCACGCAGTCCGCCGCCCCGACGGCCCCCGAGGCGCCGGCCGCTCCGGCCCCGGCGCCGGCGGAGCCCGCACCTCCCGCGGAGGGATGAGCCCGCGCTCGATGGGGAGCGCGCGCCGACGGCCGTCGCCTCCGGGCGGCGGCCGTCGTGCCGTCCGCCCTCCGGCCTCCGAGGACTGGCCTCGTAGACTGGACGACCGCCGCACCACCGAGCCGGGAAGGCCATCATGACCGGGACCCCGACGTCCGCTCCCGCCCGCGTGCGTACGCTGCTGCCCGGCATCGAGGGCCTCCGGGGCGTGGCGGCCATCGCCGTCCTCCTCTACCACGTGCAGCGCCAGCTCGCCCGGCCGACGACCGACGTCCCGCTCGTCGGGGAGGTCGCGTTCTTCAGCCACGGCGTGACGCTCTTCTTCGTGCTCAGCGGCTTCCTGCTGTTCCTGCCCTTCGCGCGGAGCCTCATCGACGGCGGGCCCCTGCCGCGGCTGTCGCGCTACGCGGCGAACCGGGCGCTGCGGGTGTTCCCGGGCTACATCGTCGTGCTGCTCCTCGTGAGCCTCGTCCTCCGTGTCGCGATCCTGCCCCGCGACACCCGCGACGCCGGCCTGGAGATCGGCACCCTCGGACCCGTCGACACCGTCCTCAACGCTCTGCTGCTGCAGGGCTACGCCCCCCGCACGCTGCGGAGCGG
This sequence comes from Clavibacter michiganensis, assembly GCA_002150995.1. Classification (GTDB taxonomy): domain Bacteria; phylum Actinomycetota; class Actinomycetes; order Actinomycetales; family Microbacteriaceae; genus Clavibacter; species Clavibacter michiganensis_K. The sequence continues at coordinate 921,369 of MDHJ01000001.1, forward strand.
CATCGAGGTCGCGTGGACCCTGGCGGTGGAGGTCTGCTTCTACGTGCTGCTGCCCATCGTCGCCGTCCTCGCCGCGCGGCTGCTGCGGGGGAGGGGGACGTGGGTCCGCGCCCTGGCTCCGGCCGTCGTGCTGCTCGTGATCGGCATGGCCGGCAAGGTGTGGTCCATGATCGCGCAGGCGCCGCTCGGGCATCAGGGGCGCCTGGCGAGCGAGTGGGGCGCCACCGGGGAGGCCGTCGCGAACCGCAGCATCCTGACCCACGCCGACCTCTTCGCCTACGGCATGGCCGCCGCCGTGGTCCTGCTCACCCTGTCCGCGGACGAGGGCCTCCGCGACCGCCTCGCAGCCTGGCGCGTGCCCGTCGGCATCGCCGCCGCGGTGATCATCGTCGTCGCCTCCGAAGCGCCCGTCGAGGCGTTCGAGGAGAGCCTCGTGGCGGCCTCCTGCGCCGCCCTCCTGCTCATCGTCGCGCTGCCGCGGCGCGGTGGCTCCCTCAGCCCGGTCACGCGCTTCCTGGAGCTCCGGTGGATCGCCTGGCTCGGCACGATCTCGTTCAGCGTCTACCTGTGGCACCTGCCGGTGATCCGCTTCCTCCGCCGGGCGGGCCTCGTGCTGCCCGACACGGTCGCGGGCTTCGCGCTGAACACGCTCGTGGTCGGCGCCGTCACCCTCGCGCTCTCCGCGGCCACGTACTACGCGATCGAGCGCCCGGCGCTGCGGCTCAAGCCCGGGTCACGCTAGGAGGCCCCCGTGCCTGCCGCTCGCGCCTGTGCGTGCGCAGTGCGCGTGTCCGATGTCACGTGGCGGTCGCCGGACACGGTCCCCGAGCCCCGGACGGTGCCCCGTACGACGACGAAGGGCCGCTCCCTGGGGGAGCGGCCCTTCGTCATGGTGCTGGTCGTGCTGTGCCTCTGGGAGGCGGTGTGTCGGGGTAACAGGATTTGAACCTGCGACCTCTTCGTCCCGAACGAAGCGCGCTACCAAACTGCGCCACACCCCGATGGCCCGAGGGCCGGGCTCTACGATACCCGATGTTCCGGGGTCCCGCGTACGCCGCGGGCGTCAGACGGCGGTGAGCGTCACGAGCGTCGCCTCGGGGTAGCAGGCGAAGCGCACCGGAGCGTAGATCGAGGTGCCGAGGCCGGCGCTCACGTGCAGGTACGAGGCCCGATCGGCGTGCGGCCAGACGCTGAGCCCCTTGACCTGGCGGCGCGGGATGTCGCAGTTGGTGACCAGGGCGCCGTACCCGGGGACGCAGACCTGGCCGCCGTGCGTGTGCCCGGCGAAGATCATCCGGGCGCCGTTGGTGACGAAGGAGTCGAGCACGCGGCGGTAGGGCGCATGCGCGACGCCGACGGAGACCACGGGGGCGCCGGACGACTCCTGGTAGGCGTCGTCGTCCTCGCGCAGCGCGTCGAGGGCGCCGGGGAGCGCCTCGAGCCGGTCGAAGTCCCGGTGCGGGTCGTCGACACCGAAGAGCTCCAGCAGCGTGCCGTTGACCTCGATGGCGCCCGCGGCGTTGTTGAGATCGAGCCAGCCGAGCGACGCGTAGAGCCGTTCGAGCCGGGGGAGGTCGAGGTCCGCCGGGCGCTGCGTCGCGTGCGTGTTCGCGGTGAAGTACTTGAACGGGTTCTTCATCATCGGCCCGTAGTAGTCGTTCGAGCCGTGCACGAAGACGCCCGGGATGCCCCGGAACGCCTCGAGGGTCTCCTCGACCGCGACGATGCCCTGCTCGTGGCCGGTGTTGTCGCCCGTGTCGACCACCAGATCCGGACGCAGGTCCGCGAGCTCGCGCACCCACCGCTGCTTCTTGTGCTGCCACGGCGCCATGTGCATGTCGGAGAGGTGCAGCACCCGGATGGGGTCGGATCCCACCGGGAGCACCGGCACGGTCACCTCGCGGAGCGTGAAGCGGCGCCGCTCGTAGAAGGAGGCGTACGCGAAGACGGCCGCGCCGGCGGCCGCGAGACCGCCGGCGGTGCGCGCGAGGGCGCCGATCACGCCCATCAGCTGCGTCCCACGTAGAGCGTCACGGGACCGCTGCTCTGCTCACCGGCGGCGGGCTCGGTGCGCGTCACCCGGCCGATCTGGGAGTTGTCCTGCACCTGCTCCTGCGCGATGGTCACGTCGAAGCCGGCCGCACGCAGCGCCTGGCGGGCGCCCGTGAGGTCCTGGCCGCGGACGTCCGGGACGGTGCCCGGCGTGCCCTGCTGCGCGCCCTGGTCGGGGCCGCTGCTGGTGAACACGGTGACGGTCGATCCGCGCGCGGCGTTCGCGCCGGCGCCCGGGTCGGATCCGGAGACCTGCCCGGCGGGGACGCTCGAGGAGGCGCGGGCGCCGCCCTGGGCGAAGCTCAGACCCGCGCCCTCGATGGCCGACTGGGCGTTCGCGAGCGACATGCCCGACACGTCCGGCACCTGGACGGTGGGGGTGCGGGTGAGCTCGGATGCCGGGCCGGGGAACGCCTGGCCCCCGTACGCGGCGTTGACGGACTGCATGAACGGCTTCCACACGGCGAAGCGCGCCGTGGACATGAGCTGCCCGCTCGGGAGCCGGGTGGTGCGCTGGCGGATGTCCTGGCCCGTGGAGCTGCCCACCCAGATGGCGGTGGTCACCTCGGTGCTGGAGCCCACGAACCAGGTGTCCTTCGCCCGGTCCGTGGTTCCGGTCTTGCCGATGAGGGGCGTGCCGTCGTTCGTGTTCGCCGCGGCGCCGGTGGCGCTCATGACGCCCGCGAGGGCGTAGGCCGCGGTGCGCGCGACATCGGCGCTCACGGCCTCACGGCAGTTCGCCGACGGCGGCGTGATCTCGGTGTCGTCGGGGAGCACGACCTTGTCGATGAGGATCGGGTCGCACGTGGTGCCGTTGTTCGCGACCGTGGCGTAGGCCTGGGCCATGGTGAGGGGCGCGATGTTGTTGCCGCCCGAGCCGATGATGTCGGAGACGTAGTTCGAGAGCTCCGTGTCGGGCACGGCCTGGTGGATGCCGATGGCCTTCGCCGTCTTCCCGATGCCGCACATGTCGAGCTCCGAGGCCATGGCCATGAACGCCGTGTTGGTGGAGTTCGCGGTGCCCGACATGACGGTGCGGTTGGCGCCCGGAGCGGCGCCGTCGTTGGTCACCCGGAGGACGTCGGACCCGAGGTTGCCCCCGGTGCACGAGTCCTGGAAGTCGCGTCCGCTCCACGTGCCGTTGGAGGAGCGCACGACCTCGTTGACCGAGTGCCCCTCGTTCAGCCACTCGAGGAGGGTCACGAGCTTGTACGTGGATCCCACCTGGAACCCGCGCGATCCGCCGTAGTCCTGGTCGGTGTTGTAGTTGACGCTGGTGACGCCGGCCTCGCCGCCGTTGCCGTAGTCCGTGTTCTGCACCATCGCGATGACGCGACCGGTCTTCGCCTCGACGCTCGTCATGGCGGATCCCACGGCGATGCTGTTCATCGTGGTGGGGATCTGCGCGCGCATGTCGTCCGTGGCCTTGGCCTGCAGGTCGAGGTTGAGCGTCGTGTAGATCTTGTAGCCGTTGCGGTTCAGGTTGTTGGTGCGCTCGGTCTCGTCCTTGCCGAACTCGTCCGAGTTCTCCACCGTGTACTTCACGGCGTCGCAGAAGTAGGCGGCGCTGGCGGGCTGGGCCGCGTTGCAGCCGCTCACCGACGGCGTGATGGTGGGCGCCACGGGGGTGGCGATCGCCTCGTCGCGCTGCTCCTGCGTGATGCTGTGGTGCTTCAGCATGTTGTCGATGAGGATGTCGCGCCGCTCCTGGTTGGCGGGGATGTTGCCCGGCTCGTCGATGCGGAGCGCGACGGGGTAGTTGACGGTGGCGACGAGGCTGGCGGCCTGGGCGATGCTGAGGTCCTTCGCGTCGACGCCGTAGTAGTACCGGGCGGCCGACTGGATGCCGTAGACGCTGCCGCCGTAGTTCGCGATGTTGAGGTAGCCCAGGAGGATGTCGTTCTTGGAGAACTTCTTCTCCAGGCCGATCGCGAGGCGCATCTCCTTGAGCTTGCGGGCGGTCGACTCCTGCGTCGCCTCCTCGTAGGCCTTCTTGCCCGCCTCCTGGTCGGTCGCCGCGAGGGTCTCCGCCTTCTGCACGAGCACGTTCTTTACGTACTGCATGGTGATGGTGCTGGCGCCGGACTGCACGCCGCCGCCGATCACGTTCTGGGCGAGGGCGCGGAACGTGGACTGCACGTCGACGCCGCCGTGCTCGTAGAAGCGGGGGTCCTCCGTGTCGACGGCCGCGGCCTTCGCGTTGTCGGAGACCTCGTCCCACCCGACCTCCTCGCGGTTCTGCGCGTAGAACTCGGCGAACTTCACGGGCTGGCCGCCCTGCGTGGCGTACAGCTCGGTCTTCTGGGCGAGGTTGTCGATCTGCAGGTAGTCGGGCAGGTCCTCGAAGAGCCCGATGGTGTTGTTGGCAGCCAGGCTCGTGACGGCGATGGCCGGGGTGACCATCGCGGCGACGAGCACGCCGGCGACGGCGCTCATGCCGAGGACGCCCGTGAGCGCGGCGGCGACGCGGCCGGGCGTGTTCTTCGAAGCAGACATAGACTCCAGAGTACGGGAAGGGTGTATGGGAACCCGTGAGACCTGTGCGCCGGCCGCCCGCGCCCGTCCCGTCATGCATCCAGACCCGACCGGCAAGGAGCCGAGATGACCGCAACGCCCGGGCAGTGGGAGTACCTCACCACGCCGCTGATGATCCACAACACCGCCGCCATCCTCAACACGTGGGGTTCGCAGGGCTGGGAGCTCGTGCAGGTCGTCACCGGCCCCGAGGGCGGGCTCGTCGCGTACATGAAGCGCCCCGTCGCCGACGCCGAGCACGGCGCCTGATGGGCGCCATCTCCGATCGGCTCGCCGAGCTCGGCATCGAGCTGCCGGCGGTCGCGGCGCCCGTCGCCGCCTACGTCCCCGCCGTCGTCCACGGCGGCCTCGTCTACACGAGCGGGCAGCTGCCGTTCGTCGACGGCGCGCTCGCCGCGACCGGCAAGGTCGGCGCCGAGGTGTCCGCCGAGGACGCCAAGGCGCACGCCCGCACCTGTGCGCTGAACGGGCTCGCCGCGGCCGCGGACGCGGCGGGCGGGGTCGACCGCATCGCGCGCGTGGTCAAGGTCACGGGCTTCGTCGCCTCCGCCGAGGGCTTCACCGGGCAGCCCGGCGTCATCAACGGCGCCAGCGAGGTGCTGGGGGAGATCCTCGGCGACGCCGCGATCCACGCCCGCTCCGCCGTCGGCGTGGCGGAGCTGCCGCTCGGCTCGCCCGTCGAGGTCGAGCTCGTGGTGGCGCTCGTCGAGTAGCCGCGGGCGCCTCGAGGGCGGACGTGCAGGAGGGCCGGGTGCACGCACCCGGCCCTCCTGCACGTCCGCGAGAGCCGGTCAGCCGGCGTTCATCCGCTCGCTGATGACCTGCATGACCTGCGAGTCGGCCAGCGTCGTGGTGTCGCCGATCGCCCGGCCCTCCGCCACGTCCCGCAGCAGCCGGCGCATGATCTTGCCCGAGCGCGTCTTCGGCAGCTCCTGCACCACGAACACGCGGCGCGGCTTCGCGATGGCGCCGATCTGGTCGGCGACGTGCTTCCGCAGCAGCTCGTTCGGGTCCTCGTCGCCGAGCGCGCTCGCCTCGGCCGAGCGGAGGATCACGAACGCCACGACGGCCTGCCCGGTCGCCTCGTCGGACGCGCCGACCACGGCCGCCTCGGCCACGTACGGGTGCGCGACGAGGGAGGACTCGATCTCCGCCGTCGACAGGCGGTGCCCGGAGACGTTCATCACGTCGTCCACCCGTCCGAGGAGCCAGATGTCGCCGTCCTCGTCGAGCCGGGCCCCGTCGCCGGCGAAGTAGCGGTCCCCGAAGCGGTCCCAGTACGTCTCGCGGTACCGCTCCGGGTCGCCCCAGATGCCGCGGAGCATGCCCGGCCAGGGCTCGGTGACGACCAGGAGGCCGCTCTCGCCGCGTGCCACGGGCTCGCCCTGGTCGTCGACCACGGCGACCTCGATGCCCGGGATGGGCGTCTGCGCCGACCCCGGCTTGGTCGCGGTGATGCCGGGGAGCGCCGAGATCATGATCCCGCCGGTCTCCGTCTGCCACCACGTGTCGACCACGGGCACGTCGCCGCCGCCGATGACGTCGCGGTACCAGCGCCACGCCTCCGGGTTGATGGGCTCGCCGACCGAGCCGAGGAGGCGCAGGGAGGAGAGGTCGCGCCCGTCGGGGATCTCGCGGCCCGTCTTCATGAAGGAGCGGATCGCCGTGGGCGCCGCGTAGAGGATCGTCACGCCGTGCTTCTCGACGATGTCCCACCAGCGGCCGGGGGCCGGGGTGTCGGGCGTGCCCTCGTAGATCACCTGCGTGGCGCCGTTGGCCAGCGGGCCGTAGACGACGTAGCTGTGGCCGGTGACCCAGCCGACGTCCGCCGTGCACCAGTACACGTCGGTCTCCGGGTGCAGGTCGAAGACGTTGCGGTGCGTGTACGCGGCCTGCGTGAGGTAGCCGCCCGAGGTGTGCAGGATGCCCTTCGGCTTCCCGGTGGTGCCGCTCGTGTACAGGATGAAGAGGGGGTGCTCGGCCTCGAACGCCTCCGCCTCGTGCTCCGCCGACGCCTCGGCGAGGCGCTCGTGCCACCAGAGGTCGCGGGAGTCGTCCCAGTCGACCTCGTTCTCGCCCCGGCGCACGACCAGGACGTGCTCGACGGATCCGGCGGAGCCGACCAGGGCCGCGTCCACCGCAGGCTTCAGCGGGAAGACCTTGCCCTTGCGCCAGCCGCCGTCCGCGGTGATGACCACGCGCGCCGCGGCGTCGTCGATCCGGGCGCGGAGGCTCTCGGCGCTGAAGCCGCCGAAGACGACGGAGTGGACGGCGCCGACGCGCGCGACGGCCAGCATCGCGATGACGGCCTCGGGGACCATCGGCAGGTAGATCGCGACGCGGTCGCCGGCGACGACGCCCAACTCGAGCAGCGCGTTGGCGGCGCGCTTCACCTCGGCGGTGAGCTCGGCGTAGGTGAGGTCGCGGGTGTCGCCCGGCTCGCCCTCCCAGTGCAGCGCGACGCGCTCGCCGTTCCCGGCGGCCACGTGACGGTCGAGGCAGTTGTAGGCGACGTTCAGCCGGCCCTCGGGGAACCAGCGGGCCACGGGGGCGTCCGACCAGTCGAGGACCGTCTCGAACGGGGTCTCCCACGTGACGAGCTCGCGGGCGCGGTCGGCCCAGAATCCGAGGCGGTCGGCCGCCGCGGACTCGGCGAGGGACTCGTCGGCGACGCGGGTGGCGCGGAAGGCGTCCGACGGCGGATGCACGGGTCCAGCGTGGGGCGGTCCCGGTGGCGTGGAGGCGGACGTCGTCCCCTCCTCGTCCTCGTCGCGCAGGGCGGTGCCGGATGCTCCGGGCTCGGTCGATTCGGGGTTCGTGGACATCGTCATCCTCTCCGCGACCCACGTTAGCGGGTGCCCGGGGCGGCGCCCGGAGGCTCCGGAAGCGGGATGGCGGGCGTCCGTTGCCGGGAGTCCGATGAATGATCGGCCAGAACACGCTCAACCCTCCCGTAGCGGGAGGAGTGCGGCGTATGCTCGACCCGTCGAGCCGAGCTCGACGTGTGGCGAATTCTGGATTCCCCCGATCCGTCGTCACGTGGCGGCGCCTGTTCCCCCGATGGGCGCCGCCCCTCTCTTCTTGCGACCAGCAGCCGGGCCGATGCCGCCGCCGACGTCCTCCCCAGCTCGTTCGTCCCTGTGGACCCCACGGCCGTCGGCCGTCATGATCCCGTCCTGCGCTCGGCACCTAGCCTCCCCGCATGAGCGAGTGGCACGCATCCGCCGACCGTGGAGGCACCGTCCCCGGGAGGGCGCCGGAATCAGGGTACGGGGCGCACGGACCACCCGATGCGGATGCTCCCCACGGCGATGACGCACGACCCCGTGCCGCGGTGCGCTCCCGGTCATCTGCGACGGCGACGTTCGTCCCGCGCGTCCGCGTGCCCGCTCGGACGCCGTCGGGCCGTGACGGTCGCGAGGGAGGTGCTGCCGGCGTGGGGGGACTGGGCGGAGAGGTGGTCCTCCGCGGATCGGCGATGTCGGCGCGCGCCGGGCAGTCCTCGCTGTCCGCGGCGGATGGCCGGCCCGAGTCACCGGCGCGCCACGTCCCTTCGGCCCTCGGGCCCCTCGCGGCCCTTGCCCGGGACCCCGCGGCGACCGACGTGTTCGTCAACGGCGACGGCGAGGTCTGGGTGGACCGGGGTCGCGGCCCCGAGCGCCGTGCCGACGTCGACCTCGGCGGGGAGCCTGCGGTGCGCGCCCTCGCCGTGCGCCTCGCCGCCGAGGGCGGGCGGCACCTCGACGAGGCGGCGCCCTGCGTGGACGTGCGCCTCGGCGAGGGGATGCGGGTGCACGCGGTGCTGCCGCCCGTGTCGACCCGCGGCACCCTGCTCTCCATCCGGCTGCCGTCCCGGGCCCGGCCCACCCTCGACGCGCTCGACGCCGCCGGCGCCTTCCCGCCGGGCTGCCGGGCGCTCCTCGAGGAGGCGGTGCGCCGACGCACCAACCTGCTCATCACGGGCGCGGGCGGCAGCGGGAAGACGACCCTCCTCGGCGCGCTCCTCGCCCGAGCCGATCCGCGGGAGCGCATCGTGGTCGTCGAGGACGTGGCGGAGCTCCGGGTCCGGCACCCGCACGTCGTCTGCCTCGAGGCGCGGCAGGCCAACATCGAGGGGGCGGGGGAGCTGCCGCTCCCACGGCTGGTGCGCGAGGCCCTCCGGATGCGCCCCGACCGGCTGGTGGTGGGCGAGTGCCGCGGGAGCGAGATCCGGGAGCTGCTCGGAGCGCTCAACACCGGCCATGACGGCGGGGCCGGCACCCTGCACGCCAACGGCGTGGCCGACGTCCCGGCGCGGCTCGAGGCGCTGGGTGCGCTCGCCGGGATGGACGCGGTCACGACCGCGCGCCAGGCCGTCGGCGCGATCGGCCTGGTGGTGCACCTCGCGCGGACCGCGCAAGGCCGTCGCGTCGCGGAGGCCGGGCGCCTCGTCGCGGACGGGGGAGGGCGCCTCCGAGTGGTGCCCGTGCGCTGGTCGTCGGGCCCGGGTGCCCGCGAGCGGCCCGCGGTGACGGGAACCGTGACGGCGGCCGACATGGATCGGCCGTGACGGTGCGTGCGCTCGCCGGGCGCCTGCCGGCGACCCTCGCGCCGTCGCGCGCCGGAGCCGTCGTGGCGGAGGCGGAGGAGGCGGCAGCGTTCGTTCGGCGCCTCGCGGTGCTGCTCGGCGCGGGACTCCCACCGGAACGCGCGTGGCGGCAGCTCGCGCCGCCGGGCGGAAGGGCGCGACGGGGGGACGGTGCGGCGGCATCGGTCATCCGGTGCGTCGCCTCGGGCTCGGGCTCCGGCTCGGATCCCCTGTCCGCGCGCGTAGCCCACGCGGTGGGGTGCGGCCGGAGCGCGGGCGCGGGAGATGCCGCCGACACCGCGCCCTGGAGCGCCCTCGCCGCGGTGCTCGAGATCTCCGACCGCACGGGGGCGCCGATGGCGGCCGCGCTCGTGCGTCTCGCCGAGACGCTCGTCGACGTCGCCCGCGTCCGACGGGACGCAGGGACCGCGCTCGCCGGTCCGGTGGCCACGAGCCGCACCGTGCTCCTCATGCCCGGGGCCGGGATCGTGCTGGCCGCCGGGCTCGGCTTCGACCCGCTCCGCATCCTCGCCACCACCGTGCCCGGAGCCGCCTGCCTGGTGGTCGGCGGCTCGCTCGTGGCGGTCGGCTGGCGCTGGAACCGGAGCCTCGTCCGCCGGGCCCTGCCCCGTGACGCCGCACCCGGGCTCGTCCTCGACCTCGTCGCGACCGCGATGTCGAGCGGCGCGTCCGTGCCGCGCGCCGTCACTGTCGTCGGGCGCGCCTGCGAGCGCTCGGGCATCCCCGTCCGCGGCGAGCTGACGGCCGTCGCCTCCGTCGTGGAGGTCGCGACCCGGACGGGCGCGCCCGTCGTCGACCTCCTCCGCGGCGAGGCGGAGAGGGCGCGGCGCGATGCGCGTACCGGGGCTGAGCGGGCAGCCGCGCGTCTCGCCGCACGGCTGATGCTGCCGCTCGGGGTCTGCGTCCTGCCGGCCTTCCTGGCGGTCGGCGTCGTGCCGATGCTCCTGGCCGTCGTGTCCTCAACACTCGGGCGGGGATGAGGGCGTCCACCGGTGGTCGGGCGCGCGCGATCCGTCGATGCGGCGCCGGGCATGGTGATGACCTGCCGATGGGCGGCAGGCACGGACGGCGGGCGATGCCCGCCAGGGGAGAGGACGAGGACATGGGACGAGTCGAGGAGCCGGCATCGGCGACGGCGGACCGCGGGGCGGTGGCGGCATCGTGCGGCGGGGCCTCCCGCGGGTCCGAGGCGGCATCCCGCGCCGCTCCCGACGCGGGGGCGTCGAGAGCATCGAGGTGCCGCTCCGACTGGCCGCTCGCGGTGGTGGCAGCGGTGCCTCCGGTGACGAGCAGCGGGGGCCGTGAGGCGTCCTCGGGCCGCGTGTCGAGCGGCGCCGACGGTGGAGGGACGTGCGCGCGGCCCGGGCCCACGAGGGTCGCTCTCGCCATGCGGATAGCCGGCCGGGCCGTCCTCGACCGGGCGTCGAGCGACCGCGGCGCCGCCACGGCGGAGTACGCCATCGCGACCATGGCGGCCGTCGCGTTCGCCGGCCTGCTCGTGGTGATCCTCCAGAGCGACGAAGTGCGGGGCATGCTGCTCGACCTCGTACGGCGCGCGCTGACCTACGACCGCTGATGCGGGCGGGGCACCCCATTCCCGTTGACCCGTCCTCCCGGGCTGCGGCGCGGGACCGCGGGGCGGCGGCGGCGGAGCTCGCGGTCGTCCTGCCGGCGGTCGTCCTCGTCCTCGCGTTGTGCATGGGCGCGGTGCAGACCGTGGGGCAGCAGGTCGAGATGACCTCGGCCGCGCAGGAGGCCGCGCGGAGCCTCGGCCGTGGGGAGGACGAGAGCAGGGCGGGCGAGCGCATCGACGGCGCCGCTCGAGGAGCGTCCATGGCGGTGGACCGGCAGGGGCACGCGGTCTGCGTCCGGCTTACCGCTCCGAGCCGCTTCCTGCCGGCAGGGGCGGCCGGAATGCGGATCGAGGCCCGCGGCTGCGCATGGCAGGAGGATGCGGATGCGGACGCCGGGTGATGCCGGGTCGGGCGCGGTGATCGCGGTGGGGGTGCTCGGGCGGTCGCCTCGCTCGCGCTGGCTTCGGTCGCCGTGGCCACCGTCCTCGTCGAGCGGGCCGTCGTGGCGGGTGCTGCCGACTCCGGCGCGCTCGCGGCGGCAGACGTCGCCGCGGGGTTCTCCACGGGCCCGCCCTGCGCCGCGGCGGGCGAGGTGGTCGGAGCGGTCGGGGTGTCGCTGACGACGTGCGAGGTGGACGGCACCACCGTCGCTGTGGCGGTCACTGGTCGCGACGACGCCATCGGCCTGGCGGTGACGGCGCGGGCACGAGCCGGGCAGCCTCGGGACGCGGCGCCGTGAGGGCGGGGCCGCGAGCCGATCGCGGCGTCGCCGCAGGGCCTCGCGGAGCCGCTGGCGGAGTCCTCCGTGAGGCCGCGACGGAGCCCTTCCGGGCGGCGCCGCGATTAGGTCCCCGGTCGGTGCGCGTGTGTATGGTGTGCCTTGTCGGGGACCCCGCCGAACGTCGCCCCGGAGCGCATCCGAGCGGGCACGCACCCGGACACCGGGCCGGATGCCGGCCCCCATGAACGCATATATAAGGAGTCACGTGCCCGGCACGAAGAAGTTGGTCATCGTCGAGTCGCCGGCCAAGGCCAAGACGATCGCACAGTACCTGGGCGACGGCTACGAGGTGCAGGCGTCGGTCGGCCACATCCGCGACCTGATCGAGCCGAAGAACCTGCCGCCGGAGCTCAAGAAGGGCACGCTGGGGAAGTTCTCGGTCGACGTCGAGAACGGCTTCGAGCCCTACTACGTCGTGAGCGACCAGAAGAAGAAGACGGTCGCCGATCTCAAGCGGGCGCTCAAGGACGCCGACGAGCTCTTCCTCGCGACGGATGAGGACCGCGAGGGCGAGGCCATCGCGTGGCACCTGCTCCAGGTGCTGAAGCCCAAGGTGCCGGTCAAGCGCATGGTCTTCCACGAGATCACCAAGGAGGCCATCGAGCGGGCGCGCGACAGCACCCGCGACATCGACACCGCCCTCGTCGACGCCCAGGAGACGCGCCGCATCCTCGACCGCCTGTACGGCTACGAGGTGTCGCCCGTGCTGTGGCGCAAGGTCGGCCCCGGCCTGTCCGCCGGCCGCGTCCAGTCCGCCGCGACGCGGCTCGTGGTGGATCGCGAGCGCGAGCGCCTGGCCTTCGTCACCGCCTCCTACTGGGACCTCACCGCCTCGCTGTCGCCGATCGACCAGGAGCTGCCCTTCGATGCGCGCCTCGTCCGCATCGACGGGGCCCGCATCGCGACGGGTCGCGACTTCGACGACAAGGGCGCCCTCAAGAACGACTCCCGTCCCCTCGACGCGACGAGCGCGGAGGCGCTCGCCGAGGCGCTGCGCGACCCCTCCGTGCCGCTGAGGGTGCAGAGCGTCGAGTCCAAGCCCTACACGCGGCGGCCGGCCGCCCCCTTCACGACGTCCACGCTCCAGCAGGAGGCTGCGCGCAAGCTGCGGTTCTCGGCCCGGCAGACCATGAGCGTCGCGCAGTCGCTGTACGAGAACGGCTACATCACCTACATGCGCACCGACTCGCCGTCGCTCTCGCAGCAGGCGATCACCGCGGCGCGCAAGCAGGCGGCGGAGCTCTACGGATCCGAGACCGTGCCGGACAAGCCGCGCCTCTACGCCGGCAAGAGCAAGAACGCCCAGGAGGCCCACGAGGCCGTCCGTCCCGCGGGGGAGACGTTCCGCACTCCGCAGCAGCTGGCCTCCACCCTGCGCGGGAACGACCACAAGCTGTACGACCTCATCTGGAAGCGCACCATCGCCTCGCAGATGGCGGACGCGAAGGGGTCCACCGCCTCGGTCGTCATCGCCGCCGGTCCGACATCCGCCTTAGAGGTCGCCGAGTTCGCGGCCTCGGGTACGGTCATCACCTTCCGCGGCTTCCTGGCCGCGTACGAGGAGAGCCGCGACGAGGAGCGCCACGGCGCCGCCGAGCCGCGTGAGGCCAAGCTCCCCGACTTGAAGAAGGGCCAGGACCTGCGCCTGGTCGACGTCGACGCCAAGGGTCACGAGACCAGCCCGCCGCCGCGCTACACGGAGGCGAGCCTCGTGAAGACGCTCGAGGAGCTCGGCATCGGGCGCCCGTCCACCTACGCGGCCATCATCTCGACCATCGTCGACCGCGGATACGTCACGCCCCGCGGCACGGCGCTCGTGCCCAACTGGATCGCGTTCTCCGTCGTGCGGCTGCTGGAGGAGTTCTTCACGGAGCTCGTGCAGTACGACTTCACCGCCGGCATGGAGGACGACCTCGACCGCATCGCCGAGGGCTCGGCCGAGCGGGTCGACTGGCTGAAGGGCTTCTACTACGGCAACGACGCCCACAAGGGCCTCCGCCCGACCATCGACAACCTCGGGGAGATCGACGCGCGGCAGATCAACTCGCTGCGCATCGCGGACGACATCACCCTGCGCATCGGCAAGTACGGGCCCTACCTCGAGGTCCACGAGGAGGGCGCGGCGGAGGACGCGACGCCTCGTCGCGTCAACCTCCCCGAGGACCTGGCACCCGACGAGCTGACGGCGGCGAAGGCCCGCGAGCTCATCGACGCCCCCGTCGTCACGGACCGCGTCATCGGCATCAACCCGGAGAACGGCAAGCAGATCGTCGCGAAGGACGGCCGGTACGGCCCGTACGTGACCGAGCTCGACCCGGAGCCCGAGGAGGCGCCGGCCGTCACCGCGGACGGGGTCGACCCGGCGACGGGCGAGGTGCTCGAGGCAGCGGCGACGGCGACGGCGACGACGGCGAAGAAGGCGCCCGCGAAGAAGCCCGCCGCGAAGAAGGCGGCGGCCGTCAAGCCGCGGACCGCGTCCATCTTCAAGACGATGGACCTCGCGACCGTCGACCTCGAGACCGCGCTCCGACTGCTGGACCTCCCGCGGATCGTGGGCGAGGACCCGGAGACGGCGACCCCCATCACGGCTCAGAACGGCAAGTACGGCCCGTACCTGAAGAAGGGCACGGACTCGCGATCGCTCACCAGCGAGGAGCAGATCTTCGAGATCGACCTCGCGGGGGCACTCGAGGTGTTCGCGCAGCCCAAGTACGGCGCGCGTCGACCCTCGAGCGCGCTCAAGGAGTTCGACGCCGACCCGGTGAGCGGCAAGGGCATCAAGGTCAAGGACGGCCGGTTCGGTCCCTACGTGACCGACGGCGAGACGAACGCCACGATCCCGAAGAGCGAGTCCGTCGAGGACATCGACTTCGATCGGGCCGTGGAGCTTCTCGCCGACAAGCGAGCCAAGGGGCCGGCGAAGCCCAAGGCCAAGGCCCCCGCCAAGGCGAAGGCCAAGGCGCCGGCCAAGGCGAAGGCTCCGGCCAAGCCCCGCGCCGCCGCCGCCAAGACGACCACGGCCGCGAAGACGAGCGCGGCGAAGACCACGGCGGCGAAGACCACGGCCGCCAAGACCTCGACCGCGAGGACGACGGCCGCGGCCGCGAAGAAGGCGTCCGCCGCGGCGGCGGCGACCGACGCCACGTGACCGGCGTCTTCATCACGCTCGAGGGCGGCGACGGCGTGGGGAAGTCCACGCAGTCGTCGCTCCTGCGGGAGTGGCTGGAGCGGCAGGGCCAAGAGGTCGTCGTGACCCGCGAGCCGGGCGGCAGCGAGCTCGGCGTCGAGATCCGCGAGATCGTGCTGCACCGTCGCGGCCACATCGCGCCCCGAGCCGAGGCGCTCCTGTACGCGGCCGACCGCGCGCACCACGTGGAGACGGTCGTGCGCCCCGCGCTCGCTCGCGGCGCGGTCGTGCTGCAGGACAGGTACCTCGACTCGTCGGTGGCCTACCAGGGCGCCGGGCGCGTGCTCGACGCGGGGGAGATCCGCGACCTGTCGCTGTGGGCGGCGCAGGGGCTCCTGCCCGATCTCACCGTGCTCCTCGACCTCGACCAGGCGGCCGCCCGCGTGCGCCTCGATGCCGCGCGCACGCGCTTCGACCGCCTCGAGGCCGAGCACGGCGAGTTCCACGAGCGCGTCCGCCAGGCGTTCCTCGGGCTCGCCCAGGCCGAGCCGGAGCGCTTCCTCGTGGTCGACGCGGGTCTGCCCCGCGACGAGATCGCCGACCTCATCCGCTCCCGGACCTCCGCCCTCATCGAGGCGGGAGCCCGCGCGTGAGCGACGCCGCGGCCGTGCGAGGCGCGGACGGGCCGGCGTCGCCGGACGGCCGGCGCATCTGGGACGAGCTCACCGGGCAGTCCGAGGCGGTCGCCCTGCTCGCCGCCGCGAGCAGCCCCCGCGCCACCGCCCGCGACGCGTCGGGCACCGCCCTCGCGCACTCGTGGCTCATCACCGGGCCGCCCGGATCCGGCCGCTCCAACCTCGCGTACGCCTTCGCGACGGCGCTGCTGAGCGACGGCACGCCCGAGGGGGATGCCGCCACCGCACGGCAGGTGGCGGCGCGCAGCCACCCCGACCTCGGCGTGCTCGCCACGGAGCGGGTCATCATCGCCATCGACGAGGTCCGCGCGCTCGTCACCTCATCGCAGTACTCGCCCTCGGTCGGGCGGTACCGGGTCATGGTCGTCGAGGACGCCGACCGCATGACCGAGCGCACGTCGAACCTGCTGCTGAAGGCGCTCGAGGAGCCGCCGGAGCGCACCATCTGGATCCTCTGCGCCCCCAGCGAGGCCGACCTGATCACCACCATCCGCTCCCGGGTCCGCAGCGTCCGCCTGCGCATCCCGTCCGTCGAGGACGTGGCGGCGCTCATCCAGCGCCGCGACGGGGTCGATCAGGCGACCGCCACGCGCGCCGCCCGGGAGGCGCAGAGCCACATCGGCATGGCGCACCGTCTCGCCACGGACGCCGAGGCCCGCGAGCGCCGCAGCCGCACGCTGGAGCTCGCGCTCGGGATCCGCACGGTGGGCGACGCCGTGCGCGCCGCCGCCGCGCTGCTCGAGCTCGCCGGCCAGGACGCGAAGGCCTTCACCGTGCAGCGCGACGCGGACGAGCGCGAGCGCGCGCTGCGCTCGCTCGGCGTGCAGGAGGGCGGGTCGATCCCGCCGCAGCTGCGGTCGCAGATCCGGCAGCTCGAGGAGGACCAGAAGCGCCGAGCGACGCGGAGCCTCCGCGACGGCATCGACCGCATCCTCGTGGACCTCATGTCCCTCCATCGGGACGTGCTCCTGCGCCAGCTCGGCGCCGACCTCCCGCAGGTCAACGAGGCGATCGCCCCGCGCATCGCCGAGGCCGCGGAGGCCGGATCGGCGGCCGCCTCGCTCGCGGTGCTCGACGCGGTCGGGGTCGCCCGTCGCCGCATCGACGGGAACGTCAGCCCCGCCCTCGCCCTCGAGGCCATGCTCGTGTCCCTCACCCGCACGCGCGCGTCGGGTCGCGTGTGACCCGGCGGGGGACGCGGACGTCCCTCCTGTCCCGCGTCGCGTCCCGCGCGGGCGTCGTGCTCGTCGCAGCCGTCGCGCTGAGCGGCTGCGGCCTCATCCCCGTGCCCGAGCCGCGCAGCTCGACCTCGAGCCCCACCACGGAGGACGTGGCGCCCGACCTCGCGCGGTACTACGAGCAGGTCCTCGCCTGGTCGCCCTGCGAGGACGGTGCGCAGTGCGCGACAGCCACGGCGCCGCTCGACTGGTCGGCGCCGGACCCGGCCACCGACATCCAGCTCGCCCTCACCCGCCACGCGGCCCGCGGATCGGACGGTCCGCGGGGTCGCTCTTCGTCAACCCCGGCGGCCCGGGCGCCTCCGGCGTCGACTTCGTGAGGTCCAGCGTCGACTACGCGGTGTCCCGCGACCTGCAGGACGCGTACGACGTCGTCGGCTGGGATCCCCGCGGCGTCGGGGCCTCGACGGCCGTCGACTGCGTCGACGACGCCCAGCTCGACTCCTTCCTCTACGGCGAGACCGAGGCGCGCCCGGGCACCCCGGAGCACGACCAGGAGCTCATCGACGCCGCGCGGTCGTTCGCGCAGTCGTGCGCCGCCCGGTCCGGCCCGCTGCTGCAGTTCATCGACACGCAGAGCACCGTGCGGGACCTCGACATGCTCCGGGCGCTGGTCGGGGATCCGGCGCTGAACTACCTCGGCTACTCGTACGGGACCAGCATCGGCGCCGAGTACGCGCAGGCGTTCCCCGCCCACGTCGGCCGCATGGTGCTCGACGGCGCGACGGATCCGTCCGCGAGCTCCTTCGACGTGGTGCTCGCCCAGACCGCGGGGTTCCGCACCTCCTTCGAGTCGTACATGGCGGCCTGCCTCCAGGGGCAGGAGTGCCCGTTCCGCGGATCCGTCGAGGACGGCGTGGGGATGGCCGCCGACCTCCTCGACCGGCTCGACCAGAGCCCGCTGCGGGCCGTCGACGGCCGCGAGCTCGACGGGCAGGTCATGCGCAGCGCCATCGACTCCGCCCTCTACAGCGAGCAGCAGTGGCCCGCCCTCACCACCGCGTTCACGGAGGCCCTCGGCGGCGGCTCCGCCACCGCCTTCGCCCTCGCCGACTCGTACTTCGGCCGCGCCCCCGACGGCACGTACACCGGCAACTTCTACGAGGCCTTCCTCGCGATCCAGTGCATCGACTACCCCGTGGAGCGCGACCCGGTCGTGCTGGCCCGGCAGGCCGCGGAGCTCCGGTCCGCCGCTGGCGAGCTGGCCGACGACGACACCTCGCGCGACGACGAGCCCGATCCCCTCTGCGGCGACTGGCCGTACCCGGCTCGGGCCACGCCGGCGCCGGTGTCGGCGGAAGGCGCCGCGCCCATCGTCGTGGTGGGCACCACCGGCGACCCGGCGACCCCCTACTCCTGGGCCGAGGCCCTCGCCGAACAGCTCGACTCGGGCGTCCTGCTGACGTACGAGGGGCAGGGGCACATCGCCTACGACGAACGGGACCCGTGCATCGTGGCCGCCGTGGACGGGTACCTGCTCGGCGGGGACCCGGCGGAGTCGGGGACGACCTGCGGCTGACCCGCGTGTGCGAGAGGACCCTCCCGCATCCGGTATGCTCTCTACTCGTGCCCGGTACTCGCTGAGTCCGGGCCGGGCCGCCTTAGCTCAGTCGGTAGAGCATCTCACTCGTAATGAGAAGGTCGTCAGTTCGATTCTGACAGGCGGCTCCACCACCCCATCCGCGCATCGCGCTCCCGGCATCCGCACCGGCTGCGCTGACCGGCGTCCCTCTTCCGCCGTCGCCTGCGGACCCGACCCGGCGAACCTCCCGCCGAGGATCCGCTCGGCCTCGGCGTCTAACATGGCCCCATGCGATCCCCTGCCGACGGCCCCGACCGCGCCGGCCGCATCGCCCCGGAGGAGTCCGGTCGAGGCACGCGGAAGAGGACGGCGGCCGCACGCCGCACGCGCACCGTCACGGCCGCGGTCGCCGTCGTCGCCCTGCTCGCCGCCGGGTCCGTGGGCGCGGGGGCCCTCACGGGCCGCGCGGGCAGCGCCTCGGCGAGCGTCACGTCCTCCGCGGAGGCCCCTCCGACGCCGAGCCCCACGCCCACCGCGGATCCCGCGCGCTCGGCGCCCGCCGACGCATCCGCCGCCCGTGACCTCCGCATGTGCTCCATCTCCGCGCTCGCGCAGGATCCGCGGCTGGCGACGTTCGAGGGCCAGGTCCGCGACGCGGCCACCGGGCGCGTCCTGTTCGACCGGGACGGCAGCACCCCGGAGCGCACGGCGAGCGTCATGAAGGTCGTCACGTCGGCCGCCGCCCTCGCCGCGCTCGGTCCCGACCGTCGCATCGCCACCACGGTCGTCCGCGGTGCGGAGCCCGGCACCGTGGTGCTCGTCGGCGGCGGCGACCCGACCCTCTCCCGGCTCACCTCGGGCAGCTCCGTCTACCCGGGCGCTCCCCGCCTCAGCGACCTCGCGCAGCAGGTCCGCACTGCCTGGGCCGCAGACCCCTCCACGGCCGGCACGCCCATCAGCCGCATCGTTCTCGACACCTCGCTGTTCTCCGGGGAGACCTGGGCGCCGTCATGGGCGGCGACCGAGCGCCGAGCCGGGTACTCGAGCTACATGACCGCGCTGCAGCTGGACGCCGACCGCGCGGATCCCGGCGCCGTCGTCTCCGCGCGCAGCGAGGACCCCCTGGCGCGCGTCGGCAGCACGTTCCGCTCCATGCTCGGCGCATCGGCCGAGGTCACGCAGGGCACCGCCCCGCGGGCGCCCCCGTCCTCGGGAAGGTGGAGTCGCAGCCCGTCTCCTCCCTCATCCAGACGGCGCTCATCAACTCCGACAACGTGCTCGCGGAGTCGCTCGCGCGGCTCGTCAGCATCCAGGTCGGGGCGGGGAGCACGCAGCAGTCGCTGGCCGCGGGCATCCCGAAGGCACTCGAGGCGTACGGCCTCGACACCTCCGACCTGACCATCGTCGACGGACAGGGCCTCAGCCCCGACAACCGCGTCCCGCCGTCGCTCCTGGCCCAGCTGATGATCCAGGTCGACCAGCGCCAGCAGGCGCTCGGCTACCTGCACGACGGCCTCCCGGTCGCGGGACGCACCGGCACGCTGGCGAGCCGGTTCACGGGCGACAGCTCGGTCGCCCGCGGGCACGTCGTCGCGAAGACCGGGTGGATCGACACCGGGTACACGCTCGCCGGCATCGTCGACGCGGCCGACGGCAGCACGCTGACCTTCGCCTTCTATGCCATCGGGAACGTGACGGGCGATGCGAAGATCGCCCTCGACGCGCTCGCCGCGGGGACCTACCGCTGCGGCGCGGACCTGGGCGACGAGTGACCCGCCTCCCGATCCCGGGCGGCGGACCCACGGCACCGGGCACGGCCCGGGGAAGGAGCGGCGCATGAGCAGGGCCCTGTTCATCATCGACGTGCAGAACGACTTCACCGAGGGCGGGGCGCTCGGCGTCACGGGAGGCGGCGACGTCGCGCGCGGCATCACCCGGCTCCTCGCGGCTGAGCCCTACCGCTACGACCATGTCCTCGCGTCCCGGGACTGGCACGAGGCGACCGGGGACAACGGCGGGCACTTCGCCCCGGCCGGCACCGTGCCCGACTACTCGACCACCTGGCCGGAGCACTGCGTGCAGGGCACGCCGGGTGCCGAGTACCACCCCGACCTCGACGTCACCGCGGTCGACTTCCACCTGTGCAAGGGCCAGGGCGCCCCCGCGTACTCGATCTTCGAGGGGACGACGGAGGACGGCGTGCCGCTCGCCGACCTCCTGGTCCTCCACGACATCACGGACGTGGACGTCGTCGGCATCGCCACCGACTACTGCGTGCTCGCCTCGGCGCTGGACGCCGTCCACCAGGGAAAGAGCGTGCGGGTTCTCGCCGACCTGGTCGCCGGGGTCGCCCCCGCTACCAGCACCGCCGCGCTGGAGCGCCTGCGCGATGCCGGCGCGGAGATCGTCGAGGGCCCCGCCGTCTGACGGACCCCGCCCGCGGCGGGCGCACCACGACGTCGACGGCGTACCGGACGACGACGAGCACGACCCGGCGCACGAGCACCGGCACGAGCACGAGCACGGAAGAAGCGAGGAGACCATGAGCGCATCCACCGAGACCGACCTCCTGTCGGGAACGCCCACCACCCTGCTCATCGGCGGCGAGCGGGTCGACGCGGAGGGCGGAGCGGCCTTCGACGTCCGCGACCCGGCCACCGACGACGTCATCGCCCGGGTGGCCGACGCGAGCCCGGCGGACGGCGCCCGCGCCCTCGACGCCGCGGTCGACGCCGCGGCGGGCTGGGCGGCGACGGCGCCGCGCGTCCGCGGGGAGATCCTCCGTCGCGCGTTCGACCTGCTGCAGGAGCGCCGGGACGAGTTCGCGCTGCTCATGACGCTGGAGATGGGCAAGCCGATCGCGGAGTCGCTCGGCGAGGTCGCCTACGGCGGCGAGTTCCTCCGCTGGTTCTCGGAGGAGGCCGTGCGCATCACCGGCCGGTACGGCACCAACCCGGAGGGGACCGGGCGCATGATCGTGTCGCAGCATCCTGTCGGACCCGTCCTGCTCATCACCCCGTGGAACTTCCCGCTCGCCATGGCCACGCGCAAGATCGCGCCGGCGCTCGCCGCGGGCTGCACCGTGGTCATCAAGCCGGCCGACCTCACGCCCCTCACCACGCTGCGCTTCGCCGAGCTCCTGGCCGAGGCGGGGCTGCCGGCGGGCGTGCTCAACGTGATCCCCACGACCTCCGCCGCCGAGGTCACGGGGCCGCTCATCGCGGACCCGCGGCTGCGCAAGCTGAGCTTCACCGGCTCCACGCCCGTCGGCCGCCGGCTCGGGGCGCAGGCGGCCGAGAACGTCCTCCGCGTCTCGCTCGAGCTGGGCGGCAACGCCCCGTTCGTGGTCTTCGCGGACGCCGATCTCGACAGGGCCGTCGACGGCGCCATGGCGGCGAAGTTCCGGAACGTCGGTCAGGCGTGCACGGCCGCCAACCGGTTCATCGTCGAGGCGTCGGTCGCGGAGGCGTTCGCGGACCGCCTGCAGGAGCGCATCGGCGCCATGCGGCTCGGGCGCGGCACCGAGGAGGGGGTGACGGTCGGCCCGCTCATCGACGGACGGGCGGTCGAGAAGGCCGACCGCCTCGTGCGCGATGCCGTGGAGCGCGGCGCCCGCGTGCGCGCGGGCGGCGAGCCGCGTGAGGGCGCCGGCCACTTCTACCCGCCGACGCTCATCACGGGCGTCGCCGAGGGCAGCGACATCCTCCGCGAGGAGATCTTCGGCCCGGTGGTGGCCGTCGTCCCGTTCGCCGACGGGGACGAGGACGAGGCCGTGCGCCTGGCCAACGACACCGAGTTCGGGCTCGTCTCGTACGTCTTCACCCGGGACCTCGCCCGGGGCCAGCGGATGATCGAGCGGCTCGAGACGGGCATGACCGGGCTCAACATGGGCGTCGTCTCGAACGCGGCGGCGCCCTTCGGGGGCGTGAAGCAGTCCGGCCTCGGCCGGGAGGGCGGGCTCGAGGGCATCCACGAGTACCTGAACACGAAGTACACGCTGACGCCCGACCCGTTCGCCGCGTAGTGGCGCACGTCGTCCCGGTCGAGGACCTGCGGGATCCGCGGCTCGCCGACTACAGCCACCGCACCGACGTGGCGCTCCGCAAGGACGCGGGAGCAAGGCACGGGATCTACCTGGCCGAGTCCGCGCTCGTGCTGGAGCGGGCGCTCCGTGCCGGGCACGTCCCGCGGTCGGTGCTCGCGCTCGGCGGCACGGTCGACGAGGCGCTCGCCCTGGTCGGCGACCGTGACGTGCCCGTGTTCACGGGCCCGGGCGAGCTGCTGGCGGAGCTGACCGGGTACGTCCTCCACCGCGGGGTCGTCGCGTCGCTCGACCGGCCCGCGCTGCCGTCCGTGGCGTCGCTCCTCGCCGGTGCCCGCCGGGTCGTGGTGCTCGAGGACGTCGTGGACCCCACCAACGTGGGGGCGATCTTCCGCTCCGTCGGGGCGATCGGCGCCGACGCCGTGCTCGTCACGCCGCGGTGCACGGACCCGCTGTACCGCCGGGCCATCCGCGTGAGCATGGGCACGGTGCTCCAGGTGCCGTGGACGCGCACGGGGGAGTGGCCGGAGACGCGGGCGACGCTCGCGGCCGCGGGCTTCCACGTGGCCGCGCTGGCGCTCACGCCGGACGCCGTCTCCCTCCGCGACTTCCCCGCCGCGGAGCACGCGCGGCTCGCGATCGTGCTCGGGTCCGAGGGGCCGGGGCTCTCCGAGGAGGCGATCCGGTCGGCGGACACGGTCGTGCGGATCCCCATGGCGCACGGCATCGACTCGCTCAACGTCGCCGCGGCCAGCGCGGTGGCGCTGTACGCGCTCACGGCGCCGGCCGGCTGAGGCCCCGGGCGGCGGTCCCCTCCGCCACGCGCGGCGCGCCCGACGACCGCCCCGCGCGCCGGCGCCTAGCCTGGCGGCATCCGCGAGAAGGGGTCCCCATGCGCACGCGTCCCGCCCGTCGGCGTCCCACGCCCCTGACCGTCGTGTACCTCGTCCTCGCGGTGGCGGGGCTCGTCCTCACGTGGACCGCCAACATCCAGGTCGTCGTGTCCGGGCGCGACTTCCTCGCCGACCTGTCCGCGGGCGGCCCCGCCGTGTCGTCGCTGTCGTGGGACCTGCTGATAGCGGCCGTCGCGAGCGTGGCGTTCATCGTCGCGGAGGGACGGCGGCTCCGGATGCGGCGCGTCTGGGTGTACCTGCTCCTCGTCCCGCTCGTGGCGTTCGCGGTGGCCCTGCCGCTGTTCCTCGCGGCGCGGGAGATGCGGATCACCGCGCCGGAGCCCGCGACCCCGCCTGCGGTCGGCTGAGCCCGGCCCAGCCCGTCTCCGGGGGAGGGGCGTCGGCGACCGGCCTGCGAGCGCCGCGCGCTAGACCAGGAGCTGGTGCTTCGCGAGGTCGCGGTAGAGCGGCGTCGAGACGACGAGCTCGGCGTGCGTGCCCGTGCCGACGACGCGACCCTTCTCGACGACCACGATGAGGTCGCTGTCGACGACGGTCGACAGGCGGTGCGCGATGACGATGAGTGTGCGGTGCTCGGCCACCGCGTCGATGGCCTTGCGGAGCAGCTGCTCGTTGAGGCCGTCGAGGCTCGAGGTGGACTCGTCGAGCAGGAGGATCGGGGGCGCCGACAGCAGCGTGCGCGCGATGGCGAGACGCTGGCGCTCGCCGCCGGAGAGCATGATGCCGTCCTCGCCCACGGGGGCGTCGAGCCCGAGCTCGTTGCGCGCGAGCACCTCGGTGAGGTTCACCGCGTGGAGCACCTGGACGCAGTCCTCATCGGTGGCGTCGAACGCGGTGAGGGTGAGGTTCTCGCGCAGGGTGCCGGCGAGCACGGGCGCGTCCTGCTCGACGTAGCCGATCTGGCGGCGGAGCTCCTCGCGGTCGAGGGTGCGGATGTCGCGGCCGCCGATGCGGACGATGCCGGAGGTCGGGTCGTAGAAGCGCTCGATGAGGGCGAGGATGGTGCTCTTGCCCGCGCCCGAGGGACCGACGAGGGCGATCCGGGTGCCCCGGTCGGCACGGAAGCTGACGCCCTGGAGCACGCCGCCGCCCGTGCGGTCGGCGCCCGGGACGGAGTCCGTCGCCGGCTCCGCACGACGGAGGGAATCGTCGGCGCCCAGGCCATCGCCTGCATCCGCCCCGGCCCCATCCGCCGGCGCCGGCGCCGGGACCGGGTAGGCGAAGCGCACGTCCACCAGCTCGACGGCGGGCGCGTCCGTGCGGTCGTCGGCGCTCGGGCCGTCGTCGCGCAGGCGGCCGGCGAGGGCCTCGTCGCCGTCGGTCTCGCCCGGCAGCTTCACGATCTCCTGGATGCGGCCGAGCGCCCCGAGCGCCTGGTTGACCGCGGTGACGGCGCCGAACGCCTGGCCGAGCGGCATGATCATGAGGAAGAGGAACAGGATGAAGGCCACCAGGTCGCCGACGCCGATGGCGCCCGACGCGACGCGGAAGCCGCCCACGCCGACCACCACGAGGAACGACGCCTGCAGCGCGATGCCCGCGATCGGCACCACCACGGCGGACGCCTTCGCGACCTTGATGCCCATCTCCCAGGCGCCCTCGGCGTCGGCCTCGATGGTGCGGATCTCGCGGTCGGTGGCGTTGCTGGCGCGGACGGTGCGGATCGCGCCGATGGCCCGCTCCACGCTCGCAGCGAGGTCGCCGACCTTCCGCTGCGCGCGCTGGCTGGCCACGCGGATGCGGCCGGAGAGCCCCACGACGGCGACCACGGAGACGGCGACGACCAGCACGGTGAGGCCGAGGAGCACCGGGTCGATGATCAGCATCGCGATGACGGCGCCGAGGAAGGTGACCGCGCCGCCGATCGCCTCCACGAGGCCCTGCGTGAGCACGGCGCGGAGGAGCGTGGTGTCGGATCCGACGCGGGAGACGAGGTCGCCGGTGCGCCGCGTGTCGAACTCGGAGATGGGGAGGCGCAGGATGCGCCGGACGAGGGTGCGTCGCGACGAGAGGACGATGCCCTCGCCCATCCGCTGCAGCAGGTAGTGCTGGTAGCCGGAGAGGAGGCCGGAGACGACCACGAGGCCGACGAGCGCCCAGACCAGCGCGCCGAGCGCGCCGCCGTCCTGCACGACGCCGACCACGCGCTGCACGAGCAGGGGCTGGCCGAGGCTCGCGGCGGCGCCGAGGACGCTGAGCACGATGACGAAGGCCATGAGTCCGCGCTGCTCGAGGATGTAGGGGAGCAGCTCCGAGAAGCGGGCGCGGGGGCCGTCGTCGGCCGAGTCGCGGCGGGCGAACGGGTTGCGGGACCGGGCGCGCGGGGCGGTGGTGGCTTCGGTCATGGGGTGCTCCCGGGCTCGTCGGTCGGCGTCGTGCGGCGGCGCGGACGGCGTCGCGGGCGGTCGGGGCAGGACCCCGCGGGGACGGGGCGCGGACGTCGCTGCTGCGGGCAGCGGTGCCGCCGTGCCGTGATCCGCCCTGCGACTCTACGCGCCGCACGCCGGGCGTCCGCCGCGCGCGGGGCGTCGGCCGGGGGACCTCAGCTGGGACCCCGCCCGGATCCCCGCGTCCGGAACCGTGGTCGATCCGCCCGCGGCTCCCTAGGCTGAGGTCCCGTGCCCACTCCCGTCATCACCGCCGACCGCCTCGTGAAGAGGTACGGCGACCACGTCGCCGTCGACGGACTCTCCTTCGAGGTTGCGCCCGGCGAGTCCTTCGGCCTCCTCGGCCCGAACGGCGCCGGCAAGTCCACCACCATGCGCATGATCGGCGCGGTCTCCTCGCGGACGGGCGGGACGCTCGACATCCTCGGGCTCGACCCCGACACGCACGGGCCGGAGATCCGGTCGCAGCTCGGCGTCGTGCCCCAGGCCGACAACCTCGACCTCGAGCTCCGGGCACGCGACAACCTCATCGTCTACGGCCGCTACTTCGGGCTGCCGCGCAAACAGGTCGCGGCGCGCGCCGACGAGCTGCTCGAGTTCGCGCAGCTGAGCGACCGCGCGGGCGCCAAGGTCGACGACCTCTCCGGCGGCATGAAGCGCCGTCTCACCATCGCCCGGGCCCTCATCAGCGATCCGCGGATCCTCCTGCTCGACGAGCCGACGACGGGCCTCGACCCGCAGGCCCGCCACATCCTCTGGGACCGCCTGTTCCGGCTCAAGGAGCAGGGCACCACGCTCGTGCTCACCACGCACTACATGGACGAGGCCGAGCAGCTGTGCGACCGGATCATCGTGGTCGACGAGGGCCGGATCATGTCCGAGGGCTCGCCCGCGTCCCTCATCCGCGACCACTCGAGCCGCGAGGTGCTCGAGGTGCGCTTCGGCTCCGACCGCAACGAGGAGGCGTCGCGCGAGATCGCCGGGTTCGGCGACCGCGTCGAGGTCCTGCCCGACCGCGTGCTCGTCTACGCCTCCGACGGGGAGGCCGTGCTCCGCCGCATCCTCGAGCGGGGCCTGGAGCCGATCACGACCCTCGTCCGCCGCTCCAGCCTGGAGGACGTCTTCCTCCGGCTCACCGGCCGCAGCCTCGTCGAATGAGCGTCGACGCGCCGCGCACCCCGCGCTCCACCGCCACCGCCCGTGAACGCGCCCTCGCGGCCGGCGTCCGTCCCCGCCGCCACGGGGCCTGGTACGCGGCCGAGCACCGGCTGCTCGGCATCCGCGCCTACGCCGGCACGGTCATCGCGACCGGCATCGCGAGCCCCTACGTGTACCTCTACGCGCTCGGCGTGGGCCTGGCCACCGTGGTCGACCAGGGGACCGGCGCGAACCAGGCGCTCGGGATCAGCTTCCTCGTCTTCGTGGCGCCGGCGCTCCTCGCCACGAGCGCCATGACGGTCGCGAGCGAGGAGTTCACGTACCCGATCCTCGGCGCCTTCAAGTGGAACCCGGTCTTCCAGGCGATGAACGCGTCCCCGCTGACGCCCGCCCAGATCGTGGACGGGCAGGTGATCGGCGTCGCCATCCGCATGGCCCCGACGGCGATCGCGTACTTCGCCTTCATGCTGCTGTTCGGCGCCGTGCCCCTCGGCACCGGCTTCCTCGCGATCGGCGCCGCGCTCCTCACGGGCATGGCCATCGGCGTCGTGATCATGGCCTACGTCGCCACCCTCGAGCAGGACACGGGCCAGATCGCGATGGTGCTGCGCTTCGTCATCACGCCGCTGTCGCTGTTCTCGGGCACGTTCTTCCCGCTCACGCAGCTGCCCGTCTGGCTGCAGTGGGTCGGGTGGGTGTCCCCGCTCTGGCACGGCACCGAGCTCGGCCGCGTGGCGACCTACGGGCTCGACGAGCCGCTCTGGCTCACGGTCGCGCACGTCGCGTACCTGCTGCTGTGGCTGGTCGTCGGGTGGGCGCTGGCCCGGCGGATCACGACGAGGAGGCTCCGCAGGTGACCGCTCCGACCACGGGCGCGCCGTCCGCCCCTCCGCCGTCGGCCCCGCCCGTCCGCCGCCGCGGGACCAGCGCGCTGTACGCCGGCAACGCGCGCTCCGTCCTGTCGCGGGGGCTCCTCGCGACGCGCAGCACCAACTGGACCGTCGTCGTCTCCGGCTTCTTCGAGCCCGTCTTCTACCTGCTCGCGATGGGGATCGGGCTCGGCTCGCTCGTCGGGGACGTGACGACGAGCACCGGGCAGCCCGTCCCGTACGCCGCGTACATCGCGCCCGCGCTCCTCGCCGTCTCGGCCATGAACGGGGCCGTGTACGACTCCACCTGGAACGTCTTCTTCAAGATGAACCACTCCAAGCTGTACCAGGGCATGCTCGCGACCTCGCTCGGCCCCCTGGACGTGGCGTTCGGGGAGATCTCGCTGGCGCTGCTCCGCGGCGTCGTGTACTCGTCGGGCTTCCTGATCGTGATGCAGGTGCTCGGCCTCAACCTGTCGTGGTGGGCGATCCTCGCGCTGCCGTCGGTCGTGCTCGTCGCCCTCGCCTTCGCGAGCTTCGGCATGGCCGTCACGAGCTACATGAGGACGTTCCAGCAGATGGACTGGATCAACTTCATCCTGCTGCCGATGTTCCTGTTCTCCGCGACCTTCTACCCGCTGTCGGTCTACCCGCCGTGGATCCAGACCGTGATCCAGGCGCTGCCGCTCTGGCACGCCGTGGAGCTGGTGCGCGGCTTCACGACCGGTGCGCTCTCGATCGCGGTCGTCGGGCACGTCCTCTACTTCGCGGTGATGACGGCGATCGGCCTGGTCTTCACGACGCGGCGGCTGCGGGTCCTCTTCCTCGACTGAGGCGCGGGGGCCGCGCCGGCGGCCCGTGCCTGTGGAGGCACGCGGCGGGGCGGCGCGGATCCGGGGATCGTCGTGGCCGCACCGCTCGGGCGACCCCGCCCGGCGGGTCCCACGACCGCGAGGAGCACCATGCACGCACGCGCCCTGTCCGACCGACGGCACCCGGGGGACGGAGGCGCGCCGGATCCCGGGCGCGGGCGTCGCGGACGCGTCCTGCGGGCGGCCGTGGGAGCCGCGGTCGCGCTCGCCGTAGGGTGCGGCGGGGCGGCCGGCGTCCCCGTCGCGGCCGAGGCGCACGCGCGCCCGGACGCGCAGCCCGCGGCCCCGTCGTCCATCCACCAGGATGCGGACGACGCGGTGGCGTACTGGACGCCCGAGCGCATCCGCGCCGCCGTCCCCGACGACGGCGGGGTCACCGCAGGGCGCACCGCTCCCGTGGCGGACGCGGAGCTGGTGCACAGCGCTCCGGGCAGGCTCGGCGCCCAGTCCAGCATCGGGATCCTCACGTTCCTCCGCGGCGGGCAGGAGAAGTCGTGCACCGCGTCGGCGATCCGCTCCGGCTCCGGTCTCATGGTGGCCACCGCCGGACACTGCCTGGTGCGCGGCGGCGAGTCCGCGACGCGCATCGCCTTCACACCCGGGTGGGACGGCGCCAACCGCCCGTACGGCACGTGGGGCGGGGACGAGTACCAGGTGCCCGACGCCTGGCGCTCCGGGGGGGACGTCGGCCACGATGCGGCCTTCGTCCGAATGCTCAAGCGGCCGTCCGGCCCGCTCCTCGCGGATGCCGTGAAGGCGCTCACCCCGGACTTCGGCCTCGCCAAGGCGGGCCTGCACTACCTGACCCTCGGGTACCCCGGCTCCCCGTCCAACCTCGT
Source organism: Clavibacter michiganensis (assembly GCA_002150995.1). Taxonomy (GTDB): domain Bacteria; phylum Actinomycetota; class Actinomycetes; order Actinomycetales; family Microbacteriaceae; genus Clavibacter; species Clavibacter michiganensis_K. The sequence continues at coordinate 950,562 of MDHJ01000001.1, forward strand.
GTCCAAGCCCCTCTCGACGTGCGTCGGGCCGGCCTACCCCACGGCCGACGGACGGCTGGCGATGGTCGGGTGCGCCGCCGAGGGCGGGATGTCGGGCGGTCCCCTGATCCACGTGTCGACGGCGGCGGCCCGGGGGACCCAGACCGGCGTCATCTCCACGTCGTACGACGGGCTGTTCGGCGTGGGGACCGCCGTCACCCCGTGGGGCGCGACGGAGCGACGGGTCTTCGACGACGTCGACTCCTTCGGCTGACACGCATCGCCCGACCCGACCCGACCCGACCCGACCCGACCCGACCCGACCGCGACCGGGTCGGGTCGCCCTCGGGTCCTCGGTACCCTGGCGGGGAGCGCCACCCGGGCGCGGCCGGCATCGTGCCGGGGGAGGCAGGTGCCCATGGGCCGCGTCGTGGTGCTCGGATCGCTCAACGTCGACCAGGTGGTCCGCGTCCCCCGGCACCCGCAGCCGGGGGAGACGCTCATCGGCTCCGATCCGGAACGGCTGTGGGGCGGCAAGGGCGCGAACCAGGCCGTCGCCGCGGCCGCAGCGGATGACGGCGCGACCGTCGCGATGGTGGGCGCCGTGGGCGACGACGCGGACGGATCCGCCTACCGCGCGCGGCTCGCGGGGCGCGGCATCGACGTCGCCGGCCTCGTCGACGTCGCGGGGTCCACGACGGGCCTCGCCGTCATCGCGGTCGCCGACGACGGCGAGAACACGATCATCGTCGCGCCCGGCGCCAACGCGCGCGTGACGGGCGACCACCTCGATCCCCTGGACGCGCTCGGCAGCGGTGACGTGATGCTGGCCTCGCTGGAGCTGCCCCTCGACACGGTGGCCGAGGGCGTCCGGCGCGCGCACGCCGCGGGTGCGCGCGTCGTCCTGAACCTCGCGCCGTTCGCGCAGCTGCCCGACGACGTGCTCGCCCTCGCGGATCCCGTCGTGGTCAACGAGCACGAGGCCGGGCTCCTCCGCGCGTCCGGCACCCCCGCTCCCGCGTCGCTGCTCGTCACGCTCGGCGCCGAGGGCGCGATGTGGGGCGACGTCGAGGTGCCCGCGTCGCATGTCGACCGGGTCGTCGACACGACGGGGGCCGGCGACGCGTTCTGCGGCGCGCTCGCGGCGGCGCTCGCCGGCGGTGCCGACCGGGCCGCCGCGATGGGCCGGGCCGCGGACGCCGCCGCGGTCGTGGTGCAGCGGCAGGGTGCGCAGCCGGCGGACGGCTGAGCCCCGCGCCGGTGCGGTAGCGCACCCCCGCACAACACGCGTCGGCGTGGGAGGGTGGGGCATGACCCCGCGCGCGCCCGCCACGTTCCGCGAGCAGGCCGAGGGTGCGCTCAGCGGCTTCGCCGGGTTCGCGGCGTACCTGCTGTGGCAGGTCGCTCGCGGCACCGAGGTGCGGACCGAGGGCGATCGCGTGCTCGTCGTCGTGTGCGCGATCGGCGCGATCGTCCTCGGCGCCGCGTTCCTCCTGCTGGTCGTGCGCGGCGGGATCCGGCGTCGGCGGGCGCATCGCGCGCAGGCGGACGGGGCGGACCGCGTCCCGCGGCGGACGCGGGCGGTCGGGCGGCGGCGGACGCGGGTCCGTCGGCGCACCCCGGTGACCACCGGGAGCGCACCTAGCGGTCCCGCGCTCAGACGGGCTGCAGCGCCTCGTGGGCGCCCGCGGGCAGCTCGACGCGGACGGCGTCGTCGGGGCGGACCTCGCCGCCCGTGATCACGACGCCCATGACGCCGGACTTCCGCACGACGTTCCCGTCGGCGTCGCGGCCGAGGACGGCCTTCATGGCGCCCTTCGCGAGGCCGTCGATCTGGCTGCAGGGGTTCCGGAGGCCCGTGATCTCCACCACGGCGGCGTCGCCCAGGTGCAGGCGCGTCCCCGTCGGCAGGTCGAGGAGCGGGACGCCGGACGTGGTCACGTTCTCGCCGAGGTCGCCGGGGCCGATGTCGAAGCCCTGCTCCGCGAGCTCCGCGTGCAGCTCGGCGTGGACGAGGTGCACCTGGCGGAGGTTCGGGGCGTCCGGGTCCCGGCGCTTCCGCGACAGGTGCTGGACGGTGGTGCCGAGGTGCGCGTCGCCCTCCACGCCGAGGCCGGCGAGGAGGGTGATGGACGGGCGGACGGGCTTGGAGAACCGGTGGGCGTCGTCGCGCGCGACCGCGACGATGCGAGGGGAGGCGGACGGCTGCATGGATGCGACGATAGCGGCGCCGCGCGGACCGGTCGACCCCGGGGGCGCCGGGGCGCGGGCGCCGGGGACGCGGAGGGCCGCCCGTCGCAGTGCGACGGGCGGCCCGGCGGGTCGTGCGGGCGGGTCAGCTGACGTTGCCCGCGTAGTCCGCGTCGCGGGTCTCGCGGCTGATGATGAGCGCGACCAGCGTGATCGCCGCCATCGCGCTCAGGTAGACGCCGACGAGGAGCACGTTGCCGTCGAGCAGCTGCCAGAGGGCCACCGCGATGAACGGCGCGACCGCGGCGCCCAGGATGCTGGCGACGTTGTAGCTGATCGCGGATCCCGTGTAGCGGACGTTGGTCGGGAAGAGCTCCGGCAGCACCGCGCCCATGGGGCCGAAGGTGAGGCCCATCAGGGTGAACCCGATGATGAGCAGCGCCATGGTGCCGACGAAGCCGGCCGAGAACAGCGGGACGAAGAGCAGCCCGAAGACGAGGATCCCGACGGTGGTCGCGATGAGCATCTTGCGTCGGCCGTGCTTCTCCGCGAGCGGGCCGGAGACCATCGTGAAGATGCCGAAGAAGACGACGCCGACGATGAGCATCAGCAGGAAGTCGTTCCGCGCGTAGCCGAGGCCCGCGGCGAACGTCTCCGGGTTGAACGGCTTGCCGGCGGCGGTCGCGGCCGCCTCGGCGGAGGCGGCGTCGCGGGCGGTGGTGCCGTACGTGAGCGTGAACGTGGTCATCAGGTAGAAGAGCGTGTAGGTCGCCAGCATGATGAAGGTGCCGAGGATCAGCGGGCGCCAGCTCGTCACGAACACGCGCGCGACGGGCAGCTTCGCGACCTCGCCGGAGTCGACGACCTTCTGGAAGGCGGGCGTCTCGATGAGCTTCAGGCGCACGTAGAGGCCGACGATCACCAGCACGGCGCTCGCGAGGAACGGCACGCGCCAGCCCCACGACTGGAACTGCTCCGGCGAGAGGCCGAGGCTCAGCGCGAGGAACACGCCGTTGGCGACGATGAAGCCGATGGGCGCCCCGAGCTGCGGGAACGTGCCGTAGATGGCGCGCTTGCCGACGGGGGCGTTCTCGGTCGCGAGGAGGGCGGCGCCGCTCCACTCGCCCCCGAGGCCGAGGCCCTGGCCGAAGCGCATGACCACGAGGAGGGCGGGGGCCGCGACCTCCCATCCGGGCGTGAGCGCGGTCGGCAGGCAGCCGATCAGCACGGTCGCGATGCCCATGGTGAGCAGCGACGCGACGAGCGTGCCCTTGCGGCCCACGCGGTCGCCGAAGTGGCCGAAGAGGATCGACCCGATCGGGCGGGCGATGAACGCGACGCCGAAGACGGCGAAGGAGGCGAGCTGCGCGACCGTCGGGTCGTCGTTCGCGAAGAAGAGCGCGGGGAAGACGAGCACCGCCGCGGTCGCGTAGACGTAGAAGTCGTAGAACTCGATCGACGTGCCGATGAGGCTCGCGATGATGACGCGCGAGCGCGAGTTGCCGGCGGGCGGGGTGGCGGTGGACGAGGCGGCGGCGCTGGCCGCGCGGGTGGAGGACATGGTGCGGGAGACGGCTTTCGGCTGATGCGGCGTGAGCGGCAAGGGGCGCGCGGAGGGGCGGGCGCGCCGGTCGGGCGCGGGCGCCGGATGCGGCGGAGTCGAGGGGGCCACTCGTGATGGCCGTCATGAGCCTACGCCCCGCGGGGAGTCGGCTGGGAATCCGGGGGCGGGGGTTGCGGCAGGCCGTCCCGGCTGTCGGATCCCTAGGACTGCTTTCGGGCGAGGGCGCCGACCGGGACGGCGTCCGGGGGTCGGATCGGCGCGGCGCGGCGACGACGGATGAGGCCCGTGAGGTCGTGCGACGACAGCGACACCGCGAGCACCGCGGCGAGCACGAGGGCGAGGGCGGGCGCGGCGACCGCCCACGGGGCGCGCTCCGCGTAGGCGATGCCCTCGCTGAGGATCAGGCCCCACTCGGGCGTCGGCCGGGCGCTGCCGAGGCCGAGGAAGCCGAGCGCCGCGAGCGTGAGGGCGACGCCCGGCAGCCGCAGCATCGCGTTCCGCACGACCGGGCCGACCACCGCGGGGAGGAGGTGGCCGAGGAGGATGCGCGCGCGGCCGACGCCCAGCACCGGCAGGATCCGCACGTGCGGCTGCGCCCGGGCCTCCTGCATGAGCGCGCCCGCGTGGGCCGCGAGCGGCGCCCAGCTCACGGCGGCCACGGCGATCGCGGCGCCCGCCGTCGAGGGTCCCTGGATGGCGGAGACCACGATGCCCGCGAGGATCGGCGGGGCGGCGTTCGCGACCTCGACGGGCCCGACGGCGGCGTCCGGCAGCAGCCCGAGCGCGAGGCCGACGACGCAGCAGACGAGCACCACGGCCAGCGCGGTGCCCAGCGTCGTGACGGCGCCGTGGCCGACGCGGCCGAGGAGGTCGCGGCCGCTCGCGTCGGCGCCGAAGGGGAGCGCCCACGAGGGCGGGGCGAGGCGGCCGGACGCGGTGGCGAAGGGGTCCCGCGCGAGCCCGGCGACCACGATGAGCCCGAGCAGGCCGGCGGCGACGGCGGGCACCACGGCGTCGCGGCGGCGGGCGGGGACGCGCGCGTCGGGCACGGGCAGGGAGCCGAGGCGGAGCGCCGGGCCGAGGAGCGCCCGGCGGAGGAGCCCCGCCAGGGCACCCGCGGCGACCGCGACCACGAGGAGCGCGAGCACGCCCGCCTGGAGCGCCGGGACGTCCTGGCTGCTCGCCGCGCCGAGGGTCGCGCGGCCGATCCCGGGGATCGCGAACACCTGCTCGACCGCCACGGCGCCGCCCGTGAGGCCCACGAGCACCAGCCCGACCTGCCCGAGCACGGAGGGCAGCGCGCGGCGCAGCACCGCGAGGACCGTGCGCGTGCGCGGCAGCCCGGCCATGGCCCACGTGGCGACCCAGCGCTCGGCCGATGCGGCCTGTATCGCGTCGACGAGCAGGCGGCCCACCAGCCCGCCCCGGGGATGCCGAGGGCGAGGGCCGGCAGCACGGCGTTCGCGGGCCCGTCCCAGCCGGAGGGCGGCGCCCAGCGCAGCCCGACGGCGACCACCACGAGGAGCGCGGTCGCCAGGAGGAACTCGGGCAGGGCCGTGAGGGCGGCGGCGAGGGCGCCGGATCCGCGGCTGCGGCGCCCGCGCGCCGCGTCGACCAGCGCGGGCACGCACAGGAGCGCCGCGACCGCGACGGCGACGGCCACCGCGAACGCCATGAGCGTGAGCGAGACGCCGAGCGCGTCGAGGGTGCCGGGCAGCACCGGGCGGCCCGAGATCCACGAGGTGCCGAGGTCGCCGCGGACGACGCCCGCCAGCCAGTCGAGGGAGACCGCCAGCGGCCCGCGGTCGAGCCCGAGCTCGGCGCGCACCGAGGCGAGCGCCTCCGGGGTCGCCTCGAGGTCGGCGTAGCGCGCGCGGAGGATCGTGTACTCGGGCGAGCGTCCGGACAGCCACGGCAGGGCGCCGACGAGCGCGACGACCCCGCCGATCGCGACGACCCGGGACGCCCCGACGACGAGCCCGTCGCGTGCGCCGCGCATCAGCCGTCGACGCGCGTGTCGACCGTGATGAGCGCGCGCTCGCGGGGATCCCGCACGGCACCCGACACCCCGGCGGCCTCGCCCTGGATCACCCGCTCGTGCAGCAGCGGCACCGCGGCGTCGTCGGCCAGGACGAGCGCCTCCACGCGCATGATCGCCGCGCGGCGGTCGGGTCCGGCCGGGAGCGCGGAGGCGGTGGCGAGGGCCTCGTCGACGGCCGGGTCGCACTCCTGCGAGATGTTGAACGAGCCCGCGCAGGCGAAGTCGCTGAAGAGGTAGGCGGCGGGGTCGCCCGAGTCGAGCACCGTGGCGCGCGACAGGATGAACGCGTCGAACCGGCCGGCCAGGGCGTCGGCCTCGATGTACTGGTACTCGCGCACGTCCTGGGTCACCTGGAAGCCGGCCGCCTCGAGCTGCTGCTCGAGCTGCACGGCGACCTCGGGGAGCTCGGCCCGGTCGGTGAAGGTGCCGAGCGTGATGGGGACGCCGTCGACCTGCGCGGGCGTCGCGCGGGTCGCCACGGCATCGCGGTAGGAGGCGTCGTCGCGGAGGTCGGCGGCCCAGGGGAGCGCCGGGCCGAGGAGTCCCTCGGCGGCGTCGGCGCGCCCCTCGTAGACGCCCTGGACGAGGGCGGCGCGGTCGACGGCGGCCTGCGCGGCGGCGCGGACGGCGGGGTCGGCGAACGGGCCCGTGCGGGTGTTCAGGTACAGCGTGTTCGTGCGCGGCATCGCGACCTCGTGGAGGAGCTCCGGGTCGACCTGGGCGGCCTGCCCGACGGGGATCGCCTCGACCACGTCGGCCGTCCCGGTGCGGAGCGCGGCCGCGCGGGCCGTGCCGTCGGGGACGAAGCGCACGTCGATGCCGGCGGCGGCGGCCCGGCCGCCCCAGTACCCGTCGAACCGGTCGAGGGTGGCGGAGGACGTGCCGTCGACCGCGGTCAGCCGGAAGGGACCGGTGCCGGTGCCGACGGGCGAGACGGTCCCGTCGGCGGCGTAGGCCGAGGCCGCGAGGATCGCGAGCTGGGGGCTCGAGAGGCGCTGCGGCACGAGCGGGTCGGGGGTGGCCGTGCGGACGACGACGCGGTCGCCGTCCGCGGTCGCCGTGAGGTCCACGCCGTCGAGGATCCGCGGCTTCGGGCTCGCCGTGGCGGCGGTCGTCAGCGAGGCGGCGGCCTGCGCGGCCGTGAGGGTCGTGCCGTCGTGGAAGGGGACGTCGGGACGCACGTCGAAGGACCAGGTCAGGTCGTCGGTCCGCGTCCAGCCGGTGGCGAGGAGCGGCTGCGCGTCGCCCAGGTCGTCGAGGGTCACGAGGGTCTCGGCCGTGCTCCAGCGGGCCAGCTTGAAGGCGTCGTCGCTGAGGGGTGTGAGGCCGGACCGGGGCGGCTGCAGCATCGCGAGGCGGATGCGGCCGTCACGGTCCGCCGACGCCGCCGTGGTGCCCGGGCTCGCGGCGAAGCAGCCGCTGAGGGCGAGCGTCGACGCGAGGGCGAGGGCGGCCAGCGCGGCGGAGCGGGCCGGGCGGGCCGGGCTGGCGGAACGGGCCGATCCGCGGGGGCGGGCGGGACGGGAGGAGCGGGGGCGGCTAGCGGGCATGGTGTCCTTCGGCGGGGATGCGCAGGGCATCGGCGGGGATGCGCGGGGCATCTCGGGGGGTGGTCGGGGGAGCGCCGGCGCCCGTCGCGGCGGCGGGAGCCGCGCATGCGGTGGCGGAGGCAGGCGAGGGAGGAGCAGGAGCAGGAGCCGCGGCGGCAGCGGGAGCGGGAGCGGCGGGGGCGGCCGCGGCGATGGGCAGCAGGCGGGGCAGGCCCGCGGCGGCGGCGACGGCGGCCGCGGCGAGGATCCCCCAGGCGAGGACGGGGGCGGCATCCAGCAGGGATCCGACCACCCCGCCGGCCACGAGCACGGCGACCCCGCCGCAGCTGGCGAGCAGCCCGTACGAGGACGCGGTGGGCCGACCCGCGGCGAACGCCGGCACGAGCTCCATGGCGACGGGGCCCACGGTCATGTGGCCGAGCGTCAGGCACACCACGAGCACGGCCGCCGGCGCGAGCTCGGCGCCTGCCGGCAGCGGTACGACCGAGGAGAGGGCCAGCGCGACGAAGCCCGCGGCCGTCAAGGCGAACCCGGTGGCGAGCGCCCGGCCGGGCCCGAGGCGACGTGCCACGAGGGCGACCGGCCACTGCAGCGCGATCGTGAGGAGCGAGACGACCAGGAACGCGGATCCGATGCCGGCCATGCCCGCTCCCGCCCGCTCGAGCTCCAGCGGCAGCCCGAGGTAGAGCTGGTTGTAGGCCACGAGGTCGACGGCGAAGAGGCTGGAGAAGGCCAGGAGGCGGCGGTCGCGGACCGCGGCCCAGCGGTCGGCGGCGGGGCGGGGAGCGCGGGATCCGCGCGGTGCCGGTGCCGCGGCCGAGCCGGTCCGGCCGGCCGGTACGTCGGCACCCGCCGGGATCAGGCACCACAGCACCACCCCGACGACCCCGAAGAGCCCCGCGCCGACGAGGACGGTCGCGGAGAACCCGTAGCCCAGCAGCGCCGCGCCGACGAGCGGGCCGACCGCCGCGCCGACCTCGCCGACCAGCACGAGCGCCGTGAACAGCGACGGCCGGCCGCGGCCCCGGGTGGGGCGTCCGCGGACGTCGGCCGCCGCGACGAGGCTCTGCAGGGCCGGGCTGAACAGCGCGCCGCCCATGCCCGTGAGGACGGCGCCGACGAGGAAGCCGGGCAGGTCCGCGGCGAGCGCGAGGCCCAGGTACCCGGCGACCCGCACCGCGCATCCGGCCGCGATGAGGGTGCGGGGGCCGAAGCGGTCGGCGAGCATCCCGCCGAGGAGGAACAGGCCCTGCTGGCTGAAGGTGCGGGCCCCGAGCACGAGGCCGATGGCGAGCGCACCGAGCCCCAGGTCGTCGCGCATCACGACGGCGAGGAACGGGACGACCGCGTAGAAGCCGAGGTTGAACGCGAGCTGGCTGGAGAGGAGCAGGCCGGCGTGCGGGACGGTCGAGCGCGGACCGGCCGACCGCGGGAGGCGGCCCGGCGGCACGGCGGCGGGGCCCGCGACGCGGGCGGGATCGGGTGCGGTCATGCGGTGACGGCTCCCGGCAGCCGCGGGACGGCGTCGGCGAGCTCGCGCGTGGCCGGATGCGCAGGGTGCGCGAGGAGGCGGTCGGTCGGCCCCTCCTCCACGATGCGCCCGCCGGCGAGCACGACGCTCCGACCGCACAGCCGCGCGACGGCGTCGAGGTCGTGGGAGACGAGCACCAGCCCGAGGCCGCGGTCGCGCACGAGGCCGTCGAGCAGCTCGATGATGCGGTCCCGCAGCGGGAGGTCGACCCCGCTCACGGGCTCGTCGGCGAGGAGGATCCCGGGGGATGCCGCGATGGCCCGGGCGAGGGCCACGCGCTGCGCCTGCCCGCCGGACAGCTCGCCGGGCCGCCGGTCGGCCAGGGAGGCGGCGAGGCCCACGTCGTCGAGCGCGCGGGCGACGATGCGCGCGTGGTCGCCGGGCACGTCGAGCCGACGGAGCGGCTCGCGGACGAGCTGCCGCACGGTCATCCGCGGCTCGAGGCTCGCGCCCGGGTCCTGCGGCACCAGCTGCACCCGGCGCCGGTACCAGCGGAGGGCCGACGCGCGGCCGGGGACCACGGACCGGTCGCCGAGTGAGACGACGCCCGCGGCGGGCGTCTCGAGGGCGAGGAGCACGCGGAGGAGCGTCGACTTCCCGGACCCCGAGCGCCCCACGATGCCGACGGTCTCGCCGGGCGCGACGCGGAAGGACACGTCGTCGAGCGCGGGCGCGGGACCACGGACGTGGGAGGCGCCGGACGACCGGGTCGCGCGGGCGGCGCGGCGTGCGGCCGGGTCGCGGCGGGGCGGGTACCGGTGCGTGACGCCGGTGGCGGTCAGCGCGCCCGTCACGGGGCGGCCACCGCGGCGAGCGGGGCCGACGCGGACGCGTGGGCCCCGTCCGCGGCGCCGCCCCCGCGGGCGCGCGCCGCGTGGCCGCCTGGACGAGGGCCCGGCTGTAGGCGTGGCGCGGCCGACGGACGAGCCCGCGCATCGACCCGGCCTCGACCACGCGGCCGGCCTCGAGCACGACGACCCGGTCGCACAGCGCGGCGGCCACCGCGAGGTCGTGGGTGATGAACAGGAGCGCCTGGCCGGTGGCGTCGAGGCGGCGCCGGATCACGTCGACGACGCGCGCCTGCGTCACGACGTCGAGCGCGGTCGTGGGCTCGTCGGCGAGCAGCAGGTCGGCCCCGCAGAGGAGCGCGAGCGCGAGGCACACCCGCTGGCGCTGGCCGCCCGAGAGCTCGGCGGCGAAGGCCGGGAGGACGCCGTCGGGATCCTCGATGCCCACCTCCGCGAGGAGCGCCACCACCTCGCGTCGCGCGTCGCGGCGGGCCAGGAGGCCGGCGTCGGCGGCGGATCCGCGGGCGCGGGCGGCGCGGACCGCCGCCACGAGCTGGGCGCCGACCGTCGCGAGCGGGTTCAGCGCCGCGAGGGAGTCCTGCTGCACGGCGGCGACGCGGCCGAGGCGCTGCCGCGGCGCGGACGGGCGGAGCGCCTGGCCGCCGAGCGCGACGGCGCCGCGCACCCGAGCGCCGGGCGGCAGGGTCCCGAGCACGGCCTGCGCGGTGAGCGACTTCCCGGATCCGGACGCCCCGACCAGCGCCACGCGCTCGCCGGGGTCGATGCGGAGGTCGACGTCGTGCACGAGGGCGGTGCCGTCGAGGGAGACCGACAGGGAGCGGACGTCGAGGGCGGGATGCACCGGGCCTCCGTCCACGGGCGCCCGGGGCCGGACGATCCGGGGGCGCTGCTGACGACCCTACTGATACCCGTTCTCGATATCAAAAGCGCCACGCGGGCCGACGCGCCGAGCGACGCGGCTCGCGCCCGGCGTCAGCCGCGGATGCCGCGCAGGAGCAGGGCGGTCGTGACCGCCGCCTCGGCCGCCTCGGCGCCCTTGTCCTCCTTCGAGCCGGGGAGCCCCGCGCGGTCCAGGCCCTGCTGCTCGTCGTCGAGGGTGAGGAGGCCGAAGCCGATCGGCTTGCCCGTGAGCAGCGACGCCTGCGTGAGGCCCGACGTCGCCGCGTCCGAGACGTACTCGAAGTGCGGCGTGCCCCCGCGGATGATCACGCCGAGCGCGACGACCGCGTCCGCTCCCGCGTCGAGCGCCGCCCGCGCGACCACGGGCAGCTCGAAGCTGCCGGGCACGCGGATGACGGTGGTGGTGACGCCGGCCGCGTCGAGGACGCGTCGCGCGCCCGCGAGGAGGCCCGCGCTGATCTCGTCATGCCAGCGGCCGGCGACGACCGTGACGGCCAGCCCCGATCCGTCGAGTGCGTCGGGGTCGATCTCGGGTGCTCCGTGTCCGCTCATGCGGTCTCCTCCTCGGGGGCCGCGGGCGCGGCGGGTCGTGCGCCGGCGGGGCCGGTCGCGGTGGTGGTCGTGAGCCCGTCGGGCGCCTGCGCGTCCGGGTAGGCGTCGGATCCGATGCGCATGTCCGTGTCGACGACGACGGCCGCCGGCTCCTCGGCGAGGGTCAGGCGGTGCCCCATCCGGTCGCGCTTGGTGGCGAGGTACCCGGCGTTCGCGGCGGTGACGCCGACGACGAGCGGCACGCGCTCCGTCACCCGCACCCCGTGGGCCTCGAGCTGCCGGACCTTCTCGGGGTTGTTGGTGAGCAGGCGCACGTCCTCGATCCCCATGTCCTGCAGGATCGCCGACGCCGCGCCGTAGTCGCGGGCGTCCGCGGGCAGCCCGAGGGCGATGTTGGCGTCGAGCGTGTCGAACCCGTCCTCCTGCAGCCGGTACGCGCGCAGCTTGTTGACGAGGCCGATCCCGCGCCCCTCGTGCCCGCGCAGGTACACGACCACTCCGCCGGCCTCCTGGATCTCGTCGAGCGCCGCGTCGAGCTGCGGCCCGCACTCGCACTTGAGGGACCCGAGGGCCTCGCCCGTCAGGCACTCGGAGTGCACGCGCACGAGCGTGCCGTGCGCGCTCGGGTCGCCCGACACGACGGCGACGTGGTCGGCGCCCGTGGTGCGGTCGCGGTACGCCCGCAGCCGGAAGGTGCCGTGCGTGGTCGGGACGGTCGTCTCGACCTCGAAGATGACGCGCGACGCCTCGGGGATCTCCACCGCCGGCTCGAGCGCCCGGTCGCAGTGGAACTCCTCCAGGTGGGCCTTCAGCGCCTCGATGGTGACGACCAGCACGCCCTCCGCCTCGCCGAGGGCGAGGAGCCCGGGCAGTCGCATCATCTCGCCGTCGTCCTGCACGATCTCGCTGATCGCGCCGACGGGCGTGAGGCCCGCGAGCGTGAGGAGGTCGACCGCCGCCTCGGTGTGGCCGTCGCGCTCGCGCACGCCGCCCTCCACCGCCCGCAGCGGCAGGATGTGGCCCGGCCGGTGCAGGCTCGCGGGCACGCTCTCGAGGTCCGCCAGCACGCGGAGTGTGTGCGCGCGGTCGGAGGCGCTGATGCCCGTGGACAGCCGGTCGGCCGCGTCCACGGATACCGTGTACGCGGTGCCGCGCGGGTCGCGGTTGTCGGCCACCATGAGCGGCAGCTCCAGCCGGTCGGCGATCTCGTTCGTCATGGGCGCGCAGATGAAGCCGGAGGAGTGCTTCACGAGCCACGCCACCCACTCGGGCGACGCGGACTCGGCGGCGAGCAGCACGTCGCCCTCGTTCTCGCGGCCCTCGTCGTCGACGACGATCACGGGGCGGCCCGCGCGCAACTCCTGGAGGGCGGCGGGGATGCCGGCGAGGCTCATGAGCGGACCCCCGCGCGGTCGTCGCGGGCGAGGTCGATGCGCGCGCCGTCGTCGCGGCCGCGCGCGTCGAGCGCGAGCATGCGCTGCACGTGGCGGGCGAGCACGTCGGTCTCGAGGTTGACCTCGTCGCCGACCTCCAGGTCACCGAGCGTCGTCGCCGTGAGCGTCTCGGGGATGAGCGACACCTCGAACCAGGCGTCGGCGTCGGCCGTGTCGGTCGGGCTGACCGCGCTGACGGTGAGGCTCACGCCCTGGACCGTGATGGAACCGCGGTCGACGACGAGCGGCGACAGGTCGGCCGGCAGCGAGAACCGGAGGATCCGCCAGGCCTCGCCGGGGGTGGTCGCGAGGAGGCGGCCCGTGCCGTCGACGTGGCCCTGGACGATGTGGCCGCCCAGCCGGTCGCCGACGCGCGCGGCGCGCTCGAGGTTGACGTGCCCGCCGACGGCGAGCCGCCCGAGCGAGCTCATCACGAGCGTCTGCCGCATGACGTCGGCGGTGAAGCCCTCCGGCGTCTGCGCGACGACCGTGAGGCAGACGCCGTCGACGCTGATGGAGTCGCCGTGCCGGGCGTCGGACACCGCGAGCGGCGCCTCCACCGTGATCCGGGCGGAGTCGCCCTCGGTGTCGAGCGCGAGGACGCGTCCGCGCTCCTCGATGATCCCTGTGAACATCACTGGCCTTCCGTGGTGGGTCGCGCGGTCACGAGGAGGTCGTCCCCGAGCCGTGTCGTGCTGATGAGGGTGAGTCGGTGGGCGGCCGGCATGCTCGGCACGCCGAGGTCGCCGGTCGCGGTGCGGGGGCCGCCGAGGAGCACGGGCGCGAGGTAGGCGACCACCTCGTCCACGAGCCCGGCGGCGACGAGGGCGGAGACGATCGTGGGACCGCCCTCCACGAAGACGTGCCGGATCCCGCGGCGGCCGAGCTCCGCGATGGCCGCGGCGGGGTCGTGGCCGGCGATCCGGACGAGGCGGCGCGGGTGCCGGTGCACGGCCGCGTCGTCGGGGACGGCGCGGTCGCCGAGCACGACGGGCGCGGGCTGGTGCGGGTAGGGGATCCCGTCGGGCCGGCGGGCGGTGAGGGCGGGATCGTCGGCGAGGACGGTGCCGGTGCCCACGAGGATGGCGTCGGCCTCGGCGCGGCGCCGGTGCACGTCCTCGCGGGCGGCGGGGCCGGTGATCCAGCGGCTGGTGCCGTCCGCGGCGGCGATGCGCCCGTCGAGGCTGGAGGCCCACTTCGCGGTGACGAACGGGCGGCCGAGCCGGGCGGACCCCAGCCAGACGCGGAGGAACTCCCCGGCCTCCGTGGCGAGCACGTCGGGCACGACCTCGACGCCGGCGGCGCGCAGCCGCGCGGCGCCGCCGGACGAAGCGGCACCCGGGTCGGCCACGGCGTAGGCGACGCGCGCCACGCCCGCCTCGACGAGCGCCCGGGCGCAGGGCCCGGTCCGCCCCGTGTGGTTGCAGGGCTCGAGCGTGACGACGGCCGTGGACCCGCGGGCGGCCCCGGCGGGCAGCTGCCGCAGCGCGTCGACCTCGGCGTGCGCGCTGCCGGCGCCGCGGTGGCGACCCTCGGCGAGGACGCGTCCGGAGGGGTCGAGGATCACGCAGCCGACGCGCGGGTTCGGCCCCCAGGCGGGACCCTCGGCCGCGAGCTCGAGGCCGCGGCGCATCGCGCGCCGCAGGTCGGCTGCAGTGGGGTCGTCGTGCATGGTGTCCTCGTCCGTGGACGGACTCCGGGCGCGGTCGACGAGACCTCGACGCCGGCAGGGTCGCTGGCGCCGCGTGCGCCTCCCATCCGGACTTTAACCGTCGGTCCCGGAATCCCACCGGATCGGCGGACGAGGCTCCCGGGGACCCGGTCGCGCATCGTCCGTTCGCGGACTGTCACCGCCGGCTCGGATTTTCACCGACCCCGGAGCACGTGTATCCCCCGAGGGTAGCCCACGAGGCTGGGAGCGCCGGGGAGCGTGACGCCGCATTGCGTAGAGCGGGCGTCCGGCGCGCGTCGATCGCGCGTGGAGACGGCGTCGAGCCCGCCGTCAGGCGCGGGTCGCCGCGTCCACGGCATCGGGGAGACGGTCGAGCGACGTGATCCGCACGACGCCCGCCCGCTCGGCCCGCGCCCGGTCCTCCGCGGGCACGTCCGGCCAGCCGCGCTCGGGGTCGCCGGCGGGGTCGCGGGCGGGGTCGCGGGCCGGATCCGACGGGGTGGAGCCCGTCGCGTCGACTCCGTCGGCGTCGAACCAGATGCCGCCGAGGCCCGCGTCGGAGCCGCCCAGCGCATCGGTGCGCAGCCGGTCGCCGACCATCACCGCGTCGGCCGCGTCCACGCCGGCCTCGGCGCACGCGAGGAGGAAGATCCGCGGGTCGGGCTTCGCGAAGCCCAGGTCGCCCGAGCAGACCACGGGGTCGAGGCGGCCGGCGAGCCCGGCCGCGGCGATCTTCGGCTCCTGCTGGCGCCGCTCGCCGTTCGTCACCACCCCGAACCGCACCGCCGGGTGCCGGCGCGCGATCTCGTCGAGGGCCTCGTGCGCGCCGGGCAGGGTGCGCCACGACGCCTCGTACCCGTCCAGGTAGCCGCGGAACCAGGCGTCCGTCGCCCGGTCGTCGTCGGCGAGGGCACCCGCGAGCGAGGGGGCGTCGGGCGACGGCCAGGCCGCGAGGAACCCGCGCGCCCGTGCCCGCCGCTGCCCCTCGTAGTCCAGCTCGCCCGCGAGGTAGCGGTGGTAGTGCTCCTCCTCCAGCGCGCGCCACAGCGCGACGGCCCGGGCGACCGCCGCGGGGTCGGCCGCGTCCAGCAGCCCGCGCGCGACCAGGTGCGCGGCGATCCCGTCGGCCACGGCGCCGCGGTGGTCGACCAGCGTGTCGTCGAGGTCGAGGAGGACCAGCCGGAGCGTCACCGTCCGACGCGGCGCACGAGGCCCACGGCGTCGTACACGCGGGCGAGCATGGCGTCGGCCCGCTCCTCGGCGCGTGCCGCGTTGCCGGCGAGCACCCGGTCGAGCTCGGCCGGGTCGTCGAGCAGCTCCAGCGTGCGGGCGCGGATCGGCTCGAAGACGCCCGTGACGACCTCGGCCACGTCCTTCTTGAGGTCGCCGTAGCCGCGGCCCGCGTAGCGCTCCTCGAGCGCCGGCACCGCGGTGCCCTCGAACGCCGACAGGATCGTGAGCAGGTTGGAGACGCCGGGCTTCTCGCCGCGGTCGAACCGGATCTCGCGCTCGGTGTCGGTGACGGCCGAGCGGATCTTCTTGGCCGTCCTCGCCGGCTCGTCCAGCAGCCACACCACGCCCGCGTCGCTGGCGGCGGACTTGCTCATCTTCGACGTCGGGTCCTGCAGGTCGTAGATGCGGGCCGTGTCCTTCTGGATCATCGGCTCCGGGATCGTGAACGTGTCGCCGAAGCGGGTGTTGAAGCGCTTGGCGAGGTCGCGCGTGAGCTCCACGTGCTGCTTCTGGTCGTCGCCGACGGGCACGACCTCCGTGCCGTAGAGCAGGATGTCGGCGGCCATGAGGGTCGGGTACGCGAACAGGCCGAGCGTCGTCGCGTCGGCACCCTGCTTCTGCGACTTGTCCTTGAACTGCGTCATGCGGCTGGCCTCGCCGAACCCGGTGAGCGTGTTGAGGATCCACGCGAGCTCGGTGTGCGCCGACACGTGCGACTGCACGAAGAGCGTGGAGACGGCCGGGTCGATGCCCGCCGCGATGTACTGCGCGGCCGTCCGGCGGGTGCTCGCGCGGAGCGCCGCGGGATCCTGCGGGACGGTGATGGCGTGCAGGTCGACGACGCAGAACACGGCGTCGTGCGTGGTCTGCAGCTCCCTCCACTGCAGGAGAGCGCCGATGTAGTTGCCGATCTGCAGGGAGTCGGCGGACGGCTGCATGCCGGAGAAGAGGACGGGACGAGCGGTCATGGCGATGCCTTCGTGTGGGGAGCGCGGGGCGCTCGAGGTGCGCCGGCGGGGCGCGGGGAGGAGGGGATCAGATGGCGTAGTCGACGACGACGGGCGTGTGGTCCGACCATCGCTGGTCGTACGCCGCGGCGCGGTCGACCGCGTAGCCCGTGACCTTCGCGGCGAGGGCCGGGGTCGCGAGCTGGTAGTCGATGCGCCAGCCCGTGTCGTTGTCGAACGCCTTGCCGCGCCAGCTCCACCACGTGTACGGGCCGTCGACCTCGCCGGCCTGCTGCCGGCCGACGTCGACCCAGCCGAGGCCGGGCCCCGTGGAGCCGTCGACGCCCGTGACCTGCTCGCCGGCCGGTCCGAGGATGCGGTCGAGGTACGCGCGCTCCTGCGGCAGGAAGCCGGCGCGCTTCACGTTGCCCTTCCAGTTGCGGATGTCGAGCTCGCGGTGCCCGACGTTGAGATCGCCCACGACGACCGCGAGCTCGGAGTGCCGGGCGATCTCGGGCAGGCGCCGCTCCATGCCGTCGAGGAAGCGCCACTTCTCGTCCTGCTTGGGCGTGCCGACCTCGCCGGAGTGCACGTACGCGCTGACGACGGTGACGATGGTGCCGTCGACGTCGTAGTCCGCCTCGAGCCAGCGTCCCGCGCTGTCGAAGTCCTCCTCGCCGATGGCGACGCGGTGGATCTCGGCGCGGCGACGGCTGGCGATGGCGACGCCCGCGCGGCCCTTGGCGGTCGCGGCGTCGTGCAGCACGTTCCACTCGGGGCCGAGGAGGTCCTCGATGTCCGCCGTCTCGGCGCGCACCTCCTGGATGGCGAGGACGTCGACGTCGCGCGTGGCCAGCCAGTCGCCCATGCCCTTGCGGAACGCGGCCCGGATGCCGTTCGTGTTGATGGACGCGACGCGGAGGTTCGAGGGCATGGGATCGATCCTAACGGCGGCCCCCGCGCCTAGCCGCGGCCCTTCCGGCGCAGCCGGAGCAGCACGCGCGTGAGGCCGCGCGACTGCGCGTACCGCTCCCGCTCCCGGGCGCGCTCCTCCTCCTCGAGGATCCGGCGGGCCTCGTCGAGCCGCTCGACGCGCTCCCGCTCCAGCTGCTCGGGGTGAGGGAGCGGGCGTCGATGCCCTTGTCGGCCATGCTCGTCGCGATCCACGACGCGCAGATCAGGATGACCTGGCAGATGAGGTTGAACCAGATCAGGAGGCCGATGATCACGGCGAACGACGCGAGCAGCGGGTTCCGGCTGGCGCCGCCGAGGAGCGCCGTGCCGAGCACCTTCAGCACGCCCATCGCGATGCCGCCGAGGAGCGCCCCCTGGAGGAGCTGCGGTCGGGGGATCCGGACGCCCGAGAGGATCCGGTACGCGCCCGCCAGCACGGCCGTGTCGAGCGCGAGCACGAGGACCAGTCCCACGGTGCGGCCGACCACGACCGCCAGCAGCGAGTCCTCGCCCACCTGCAGCAGGCGGAACACGAACCCGAGGAGCCCGGTGCTGACGACGGAGAGGCCGGCGGACAGCACCATGGCGAGCGCGAAGCACAGCGCCAGCCCGAGGTCCTTGACCTTCAGGAGCAGGAAGAACGTGGTGGGCGGCGGCAGCTCGAAGATGCGGCGCACCGAGTCGCGCGTGGACGCGAGCCAGCCGAGGGCGGTGACGAGGAGGCCGACGGAGCCGATGAGGCCCGTGATGGTGACCGCGCTCGAGGCGAGGAGCGCCTGCGGGTCCTCGATCGCGCCGCCCTCGCCGAACAGGCCGGGCACCGCGCCCTGGATGAGGTCGAGCAGCGAGTCGAGGAGCGCCGGGTTGCCGGCGAGCACGGATCCGGCCACGGAGAAGCCGACCGCGAGGGCCGCGAACACGGCGAAGACCGCCTGGTAGGACATGCCGGCCGCGAGGATGGGCCCGCCGGCGGCGCCGTAGGCGAGGAACACGCGCACGGGCTTCAGCGCCATGACGCGGGCGACGAGCGCCGGGATCCCGGCGGGAGCCGCGGGACCGCCGGCCGGTGCGGAGCCGGACGCGGGGGAGGCGTGGGCGGGGCGCTCGGGCCGGCCTCGGCCGTCGGGGGCGGTCATCCCCGAGGATACGGGCCGGTGCGCCCCTGATAGCGTGGGCGGGCCGTTCCGGCACCCGACCGGACAGCCACCCGCGCGGACGGAGCCCGTCCCCGCGGCACGCACCCGAGCGAGGGAGTCCCTGTGCGCATCACCGGAATCGGCGTCGGTCACGGAGTGGCCACGGGGCCCGTCATGCGGATGCCCGACCCGCTCCCCGAGCCCGGCACGGAGGCCTTCACGGGCGACGCCGCCGCCGAGGTCGCGCGCGTGGCTGACGCCCTGTCCGCCACCGCGGACGACCTGGCGGAGCGCGGCGCCCGCGCGGGCGGCGACGCGGAGGACGTGCTCGACGCGCAGTCGCTCATGGCCCGCGACCCCGCGCTCCTCGACTCGGTCGGCCGCCTCGTCGGCCAGGGCCGCTCGGGGGAGCGTGCCGTGTTCGAGTCGTTCGCCACCTTCCAGGAGCTCCTCACCGGCATGGGCGGCTACATGGCCGAGCGCGCGGCCGACCTCGCCGACGTCGCCCAGCGGGTCATCGCGCGGCTCCGCGGCGTGCCCGCGCCGGGGATCCCCACGGCCGACGCCCCGTTCGTCCTCGTCGCGCGCGACCTCGCGCCCGCCGACACGGCGCTCCTCGAGCTCGACCGCGTGCTCGCCCTCGTCACCACCGACGGCGGCCCGACCAGCCACACCGCGATCCTCGCCCGCAGCCGGTCCATCCCCGCCATCGTCGGGGCGGTCGGCGCCGCGGAGCTCGCCGACGGCGACGAGGTCGTCGTCGACGCGGCCGCGGGCCTCGTGATCGTGCGCCCCGACGACGCGGAGCGGGAGGATGCGCTCCGCCGCATCCGCGCCCGCGAGGAGGCGCTCGCCGCCCCCGTCGCCGACGGTGCCCTGGCCGACGGCACCGCCGTCCCGCTGCTGGCGAACCTCGGATCCCCGGCGGAGGCCGCCCGCGCCGTGGAGCTCGGCGCCGAGGGCGTCGGCCTCTTCCGCACCGAGTTCCTCTTCCTGGACGCCGCCACGGCGCCGTCCGTCGCCGCGCAGACCGCGCAGTACACCGCGCTCCTCGAGGCCTTCCCCGGTCGGAAGGTCGTGGTCCGGGCGCTGGACGCCGGCGCGGACAAGCCGCTCGCGTTCCTCACCGACGCCGCCGAGGAGAACCCGGCCCTCGGTCTCCGCGGGCTCCGGGCCCTCCGGGCGCACGAGGAGGTCCTCCGCGACCAGCTCACCGCGCTCGCCGCGGCGGACGCCGCGACCGACGCGGACCTCTGGGTCATGGCGCCCATGGTCGGCGATGCCGAGGAGACCGCCTACTTCGTCGAGCTCGGCCGCGAGCTCGGCCTCACCACGGTCGGGGTGATGGCCGAGGTGCCGTCGCTCGCGATCCTCGCCGACCAGGTCGTCGAGGTGGCCGACTTCGTGAGCATCGGCACGAACGACCTCACGCAGTACACGATGGCCGCCGACCGCCTGCTCGGCTCGGTCGCCGCCTACCAGGACCCGTGGCACCCCGCGGTCCTCCGCCTGGTGCGGACGCTCGGCGACGCCGGCGCGGCGTCCGGCACCCCGGTCGGCATCTGCGGCGAGGCGGCGGCGGATCCGCTCCTCGCCGTGGTCCTCGTCGGCCTCGGCGCCACGAGCCTCTCCATGACGCCCGCCGCCCTGGCGGACGTCCGCCTCGAGCTCTCGCGTCGCACGCTCGACGACGCCCGCGCCGCGGCCGCGGCCGTCCTCACCGCCCGCACGGCCGCCGGCGCCCGCGCCGCCGCCGAGCAGGCGCTTGCCGCCCGCTGATCCGATCTGACGCATCACGGATCTCAGACGCCGGGGGTCTCCTTCGACGATCAGCATCCGGGGATGCACGACGACGGCCCCGCCGCTCCGAGGAGCTGCGGGGCCGTCCGTCTGCGGGAGGTGCGGTGCTACGCCTTGCCGCGCATGATCGCCTGCTTGACCTCGGCGATGGCCTGCGTCACCTGGATGCCGCGGGGGCACGCCTCGGAGCAGTTGAAGGTCGTGCGG
This sequence comes from Clavibacter michiganensis, assembly GCA_002150995.1. Classification (GTDB taxonomy): domain Bacteria; phylum Actinomycetota; class Actinomycetes; order Actinomycetales; family Microbacteriaceae; genus Clavibacter; species Clavibacter michiganensis_K. The sequence goes on from MDHJ01000001.1 coordinate 971,060, forward strand.
CAGCGCCACACGCCCTCCTTGTCGTTGAGGATGTCGAGGCGCACGTTCGACTCGTCGCGCGAGTCGAAGATGAAGCGGTGCGCGTTGACGATGGCGGCGGGGCCGAAGTACTGGCCGTCCGTCCAGAAGACGGGGCAGGACGACGTGCACGCGGCGCAGAGGATGCACTTGGTGGTGTCGTCGAAGCGGGCGCGCTCGGCGGCGGACTGGATCCGCTCCTTGCCCTTCTCCGGCTTCGTGTTGGAGATGAGGAAGGGCTGCACGTCGCGGAACGACTCGAAGAACGGCTCCATGTCGACGACCAGGTCCTTCTCCAGCGGCAGGCCCTTGATGGCCTCCACGTAGATGGGCTGGTTGATGTCGAGGTCCTTGATGAGCGTCTTGCAGGCCAGGCGGTTGCGGCCGTTGATGCGCATCGCGTCGGACCCGCAGACGCCGTGCGCGCAAGAGCGGCGGAAGGTCAGCGACCCGTCCTGCTCCCACTTGATCTTGTGCAGGGCGTCGAGGATGCGGTCGGTCGGGTAGACCTCGACGTCGAAGTCCTCCCACCGCGGCTCCGCGTCCTGGCCGGGGAGGTAGCGGCGGATGATGAGGGTGACCGTGAAGGTCGGGATGGCGGATGCCTCTCCCGCGGGAGGTGCGTCCAGGGTTGCGGTGCTCACGATTCGAGTCCTTTTCCGATCGGTGCTGCGGTGACGGGCGGGTGCTGACCTGAGGTCAGTACTTCCGCTCCATCGGCTGGTAGTTCGTGATGACCACGGGCTTGGTGCTCAGCTTGATGTGGTCGCCGGCGTCCGTGCTGTGGGCGTCGCCGGTGAGGTACGCCATGGTGTGCACCATGTAGTTCTCGTCGTCGCGCTTGGGGAAGTCCTCGCGGAAGTGCCCGCCGCGGCTCTCCTTGCGGTACATCGCGGAGTACACGACGACCTCCGCGAGGTCGAGGAGGAATCCGAGCTCGATGGCCTCGAGCAGGTCGGTGTTGAAGCGCTGGCCCTTGTCCTGCACCTGGATGTTCGTGTACCGCTCGCGCAGGTCCGCGATCACCTTGGTGACCTCGATGAGCGTGTCCTCGGTGCGGAACACCTGGGCGTTGCGGTCCATGGACTCCTGCAGCTCGCGGCGGAGCGTCGAGATCCGCTCGGTGCCGTTCGAGTTCCGCGCGCCCTCGACGAGGCCCTTCACGAAATCGGCGGCATCCGCGGGCAGCGGGGTGAAGTCGACGGTCTTCACGTACTCGGCGGCGTAGTTGCCCGCGCGCTTGCCGAAGACGTTGATGTCGAGGAGCGAGTTGGTGCCGAGGCGGTTGGACCCGTGGACCGAGACGCACGCGCACTCGCCGGCGGCGTACAGGCCGGGCACCACGGTGGTGTTGTCGGACAGCACCTCCGCCTTGATGTTCGTGGGGATGCCGCCCATCGCGTAGTGCGCGGTCGGCAGGACGGGCACGGGCTCCGTGTACGGCTCGACGCCGAGGTAGGTGCGCGCGAACTCGGTGATGTCCGGGAGCTTCGCGTCGATGACGGCGGGCTCGAGGTGCGTGATGTCGAGGTAGACGTAGTCCTTGTTCGGGCCGGCGCCCCGTCCCTCGCGGATCTCGGTCGCCATGCACCGCGCCACGATGTCGCGGGGCGCGAGGTCCTTGATGGTGGGGGCGTAGCGCTCCATGAACCGCTCTCCCTCGCTGTTGCGGAGGATCGCGCCCTCGCCGCGGGCCGCCTCCGACAGGAGGATGCCGAGGCCGGCGAGCCCGGTCGGGTGGAACTGGAAGAACTCCATGTCCTCCAGCGGCAGGCCCTTGCGCCAGATGATGCCGACGCCGTCGCCCGTGAGGGTGTGGGCGTTCGAGGTCGTCTTGTAGATCTTGCCGAAGCCGCCGGTGGCGAAGATGACGGCCTTGGCCTGGAAGACGTGGATCTCGCCGGTGGAGAGCTCGAGGGCCACGACGCCCGCGGGCTGCTGCTTGCCGTCGACCTCGGCCATGACGAGGTCCAGCACGTAGAACTCGTTGTAGAAGTTGATGCCGAACTTGACGCAGTTCTGGTACAGCGTCTGCAGGATCATGTGGCCCGTGCGGTCGGCCGCGTAGCAGGAGCGGCGCACCGGGCTCTTGCCGTGGTCGGCAGTGTGGCCGCCGAAGCGGCGCTGGTCGATCTTGCCGTCGGGCGTGCGGTTGAAGGGGAGGCCCATGTTCTCGAGGTCGATGACCGCGTCGATGGCCTCCTTGGCGAGGATCTCGGCCGCGTCCTGGTCGACGAGGTAGTCGCCGCCCTTGACGGTGTCGAACGTGTGCCACTCCCAGCTGTCCTCCTCGACGTTGGCGAGCGCCGCGGCCATGCCGCCCTGCGCCGCGCCCGTGTGGGAGCGGGTGGGGTAGAGCTTCGAGATGACGGCCGTGTTCGCCTGCGGTCCCGCCTCGATCGCCGCGCGCATGCCGGCGCCGCCGGCGCCCACGATGACGATGTCGAACTGGTGGTAGTGGACGCCGTCCACGATGGTGCTCGCGGAGGGCTCGGAACCGGGGGTGGTGGAGTCGGTGGTCACAGGGCTCTTTCTCGAGACGTTGGGGGAGCGGCTACAGGTCGCCGCAGAAGGCGGGCAGGAGGTCCGCGGGCTGGCCGGCGGGGCACGGGTCGAAGGTGAAGACGACGAGGGTGCCGAGCACCAGCAGGACCACGGTGGACGCCATGAGCGCGCCCTTGAGGATCGTGCGGGTGCGCGGGGACGCGGCGTAGTCGTTCACCAGGGTGCGCATGCCGTTGGCGCCGTGGATGACCGCGAGCCAGAGCAGCGCGATGTCCCACACCTTCCAGAACGGGTCCGACAGCTTGCCGCCGACGAACGCGAAGTCGATGGCCTTGATGCCCTCGCCCTGGATGAGGTTGACGTAGAGGTGGCCGAAGATGAGCACGACGAGCACGACGCCCGATGCGCGCATGTACATCCAGCCCCACTTCTCCCAGTTCACGCCGCCCTGCTTGCGGGGCTGGCGCGCCTGGCGGGGCTTCTCGATGCTGACCTGCTGTGCGATGTCGCTCATGATCAAATCCATCCCGCTTCGCTGAAGACGTTGAGGAGGTGGCGCGGGACGAAGCCCGCCATGAGCACGACCCAGAGGCCGATGACGACGTAGAACATCAGGCGCTGGTGCTTGGCGCCGAACCTCCAGAAGTCGATGAGGATGATGCGCAGCCCGTTGAGCGCGTGGAACCCGATGGCTCCGACGAGGGCGACCTCGCCGATGCCCATGACGGGGTTCTTGTACGTGCCGATGACGGCGTTGTACGCCTCGGGGCTCACCCGGATGAGGCTCGTGTCGAGCACGTGCACCAGGAGGAAGAAGAAGATGGACACGCCGGTGATGCGATGGAGCACCCACGACCACATGCCCTCACGGCCCCGGTAGAGCGTCCCGGCGGGGACCTTCGGTGCTCGTGAGACCTGCTGCGGTTCCCGGGTTCCTGCCGTCTTGATGGACACGGAACGACCCTCCCTGATGCTGGTGCCCCGTGGGCGGAGCGCCTTCGCGCCGACATTGCGCGTCCCCCGAGTCTACGGCCCGCCCCCGGCGGTCACCCGTTAGGGCACCCTAAGCGCTGAGGCCCCGTGAGCCCTGTCGTCAGGCGCCGACGGGCACCTGTCCCGCACCCGCCGGATCCGCGGTGGGGAGCGCCGATCGACGGGCCGAGACGGCACGTCCGTAGTGGTCGACGAGCTCGTCGCCGACGGTCGCCCAGGAGCGCCCGAGCACCGCCCGCCGCCCGGCCTCGCCCATGCGCAGGCGCAGGGGCGCGCTTCCCGCGAGCTCGTCCACGAGGCGGCGCAGGTGCGCGTCCCGGGGCGACGCGGGGTCGAAGAGGAACCCGTCGGTCCCGTGGTCGACCAGGTCGATGGGACCGCCCGCGCGCGGCGCGACCACCGGGAGCCCGGACGCGTGCGCCTCCTGCACCGTCTGGCCGAAGGTCTCCTCGGTCCCCGTGTGCACGAAGACGTCCATGGCGGCGTAGGCGGCGGCGAGCTCGCGGCCGCCGACCCGTCCGAGCCACGTCACGGGCATGCCCGCCAGCGCGCGCCGCGCGGAGGCCTGCCCCGGGCCGTCGCCCGCGACGAGGAAGCGCACGCCGGGCATGCCGCGGAGGGCGGACAGGCGCTCGAGCTGCTTCTCCGGGGCGATGCGGCCGACGTACCCGACGACCGTCTCGCCGCCCGGCGCGGCGCGGCGGCGGAGGGCGACGGCGTCCTCCATGGCGCGGTTGCGCGGGTGGTACCGGTCGAGGTCGACGCCCCGGCCCCAGCGGGCGACGCGCTCCACGCCCGCCGCGGCCAGGTCCGCCGCGGCAGCGCTCGAGGGCGCCAGGGTGAGGTCGGCGCCCTGGTGGATCCAGCGGACGAGCCGCCACACGTAGGGCGCCGTCGCCGCCAGCCCGTTCCGGCGCGCGTAGCCCGCGACGTCCGTCTGGAAGACGGCGACGGAGGGCGTCTCGATGCGCGTCGCGGCCGCGATGGCCTGGGCGCCGAGGAAGAGGGGGGACGCCGCGTGCAGCACGTCGGGCGCGAAGTCGGCGAGCAGGCGGAGCACGTGCGGGCTCGGGATCCCGACGGGGAACTGCCGGTACGCGATGGCGGGGACGCCGTGCACGCGGAACCCGGCGAACTCGGCCGGTGCGCCAGCGTCGGGCGCGATGACGAGCACCTCGTGGCCGCGGTCCCGCAGGTGCTCGAGCACCCGGCAGACGCTCGTGGTGACGCCGTTGACGGTGGGGAGGAAGCTCTCGCTGACGACGGCTACTCGCATGCCCCCGACGCTAGGCACGGGCGCCGTCCCGGCCGCCGCGCGGCCGTGAACGCCCCGTTGCGGGTGCGTGAACTCGCCGCATCCGGGTGGCTCCCAGGCTGCCGATAGGGTGGGCCCATGACCGAGCAGACGAGCGCGATCTCCCGTTTCTACAGCGTGATCCCCGCGGGGGGCGTGGGCTCCCGGCTCTGGCCGCTCTCCCGTGCGGATGCCCCGAAGTTCCTCCACGACCTCACCGGCTCCGGCCGCACCCTGCTGCGCGACACGTGGGAGCGGCTCGCCCCGCTCTCCGGCGCCGACCGGATCATGGTCGTCACGGGCCGGGCGCACCGCGCCGCCGTGGAGGCCCAGCTGCCCGAGCTCGCCGACCCGAACGTGGTCCTGGAGAGCGAGGGGCGCGACAGCACCGCGGCCATCGCGCTGGCCGCCGCGATCCTGGAGCGCCGGGAGCCCGGCGTCATCATCGGCTCCTTCGCCGCCGACCACGTCATCGCCGACCCGGACCGCTTCCGGGACACCGTGCGCGAGGCCGTCATCGCCGCCGACGCCGGCTACATCACCACCATCGGCATCACGCCCACCGAGCCCGCGACGGGCTTCGGCTACATCCACACCGGGAAGGCGCTGAGCATCGCCGACGCGCCGCACGCCCTGGAGGTCGCGTCCTTCGTGGAGAAGCCGAGCATCGGCGTCGCGCGCGGCTACGTGAAGGGCGGCACGCACCTCTGGAACGCCGGCATGTTCATCGCCCGCGCCGACCGGCTCCTGGAGGAGCTCGGCCGCACCGAGCCCGAGCTGCTGAAGGGCGTGCTGGAGCTCGCCGAGGCGTGGGACACCGCCGACCGCGGCGTGGTCGTCGACCGGGTCTGGCCGAACCTCAAGAAGATCGCCATCGACTACGCCGTCGCGGAGCCGGCCGCCGCGCGCGGTGCGCTCGCCGTGATCCCCGGCACGTTCACGTGGGACGACGTGGGCGACTTCGCCTCCGTCGCGAAGATGCACTCCAGCGGACGGAAGTCCGACCTCGTCATCCTCGGCGAGGACGCCAGGGTGCTCTCGGACGCCTCCAGCGGCATCGTCGTGGCCAACAGCAAGCGCGTGATCAGCCTCATCGGCGTGCGCGACATCGTCGTGGTCGACACCCCCGACGCGCTGCTGGTCACCACGAAGGAGAACGCCCAGCGGGTGAAGAGCGTGGTGGACGCGCTCAAGCTCAGCGGCGGGACGGACGTCCTGTAACGAAGGGGCAACGATCCCCCCGGGCCGTCTCCCGGGCCTCCGGGGCGGCGGATCCCCGCCGTTAGATTCCGGGGATGCCCCGCACCCGCCGCGCCGTCCGCGCCGCCAGCCTGCCCACCGCCCTCCTCGCCGCCGCGGCCCTCGCCGGCTGCGGCGCGGCGCCCGATCCCGCCGCCAGCGGCACCGCGTCCGCGAGCGACTACTGCGCCCGCATGGTCACCAACTCCGGCGGCCTCCAGGACCGGTCCTTCAACCAGTCGAGCTGGGAGGGCCTGGAGCGCGCGGAGCAGGAGCTCGGCATCGAGGCCGACGTCCTCGTGTCCACCTCCGAGACCGACCTCGGGCCGAACGTCGAGCAGGCGGTCGGCACCGGATGCGGCTTCATCCTCACCGTCGGCTACGAGCTCGCGGAGGCGACCGCGTCCGCGGCGGCCGAGAACCCCGACGTCCACTTCTCCATCGTCGACGAGGTCGTCGACGCCCCCAACGTCAAGCCGCTCGTGTTCGACACCGCGCAGGCCTCCTACCTGGCGGGCTACCTCGCGGCCGGCGTGAGCGAGACCGGCAAGGTCGGCACGTTCGGCGGCGGCAACCAGCCCCCGGTCACCCTCTTCATGGACGGCTTCGTCGACGGCGTCGCCGCCTACAACCAGGCGCACGGCACGCAGGTCGTCGCGCTCGGGTGGGACGCCGCCGCGCAGGACGGCACCTTCACGGGCGACTTCGAGGACGTCGCCAAGGGCCAGACCACCACGCAGAACCTGCTCGACCAGGGCGCGGACGTCATCATGCCCGTCGCCGGCCAGGTGGGGGAGGGCGCCGCGTCGGCGATCCTCCAGCACGGCAGCGGCAAGCTCATCTGGGTCGACAACGACGGCTACGACACCCTCCCGGCCGAGTACCGCCCGTTCCTCCTGACGAGCGTGCTCAAGGACACGGGCCAGGCGGTCGTCGACATCGTCGGCGACGACGCCGAGGGCACCTTCTCCTCCGAGCCGTACGTGGGCACGCTCGAGAACGGCGGCGTCGGCCTCGCCGAGTACCACGACCTCGCGGCGTCGGTCCCGGCCGAGCTGCAGGCGGAGCTCGACGCGCTGGAGGCGCGGATCGTCTCCGGCGAGGTCGAGGTGCGGTCCGTCTCGACCCCGTAGCAGAGGCCGCGTTTCGGCGGGGTTTCGGCCTCGTCGCGGATCGGTAACGCTTGCGCCACGGAGGCCGCCGAGGGCCTCGGGGGCATTCCCGCGCATGGGTAACATGAAGCCACATCGCCCGGCGGACCCGGGCTGCAACTGGAGGCCACAGTGACCATCACCACCCGAAAGGCCGCCTTGGGCGGTCTCGCCGCCGTCGGCATCACCGCGCTCCTCGCGGGCTGCGGCGCCGCCCCGGAGTCCACGAGCGGGGGTGCGAGCGGGGAGACGGAGAGCGACCTCCTCACCTGCATGGTCTCCGACTCCGGCGGATTCGACGACAAGTCGTTCAACCAGCTCGGCTTCGAGGGCCTCAACACGGCCGTCGACGACCTGGGCCTGCCGGCGCCGAAGCCGGTCGAGTCCGCCGCGGAGACCGACTTCGCGCCGAACCTCACCAACCTCGCCGACCAGGGCTGCGGCCTCATCGTCACGGTCGGCTTCCTGCTGGCCGACGCGACCAAGGAGGCGGCCGCGGCCAACTCCGACATCGAGTACGCGATCATCGACGACGCGTCCATCGACGCGCCGAACGTGAAGCCCATCACCTTCAACACCAGCGAGGCCGCGTTCCTCGCGGGCTACGCGGCGGCGGCCTACTCGAAGACCGGCACCGTCGGCACCTTCGGCGGCCTGCAGATCCCGACCGTCACGATCTTCATGGACGGCTTCGTGGACGGCGTCGCCTACTTCAACGAGCAGAAGGGCGCGGACGTCAAGGCCATCGGCTGGGACGTCGCCAGCCAGAGCGGCTCGTTCACCGGCGAGTTCGTCGCGAACCAGACGGCCAAGACGGCCGCGCAGACGCTCATCGACCAGGGCGCGGACGTCATCATGCCCGTCGGCGGCCCGATCTTCCTGAGCGCCGGCGAGGCCATCCGCGACTCCAGCGACAAGCAGGTCGTCATGGTGGGCGTCGACTCCGACGCGTACGAGACCGCGCCCGACCTCAAGGACCTCTTCCTCACGTCGGTGCTGAAGGGCATCGACGCGGGCGTCGAGGACGTCGTGAAGACCGCCGCCGACGGCGCGTTCGACGCGACGCCCTACGTCGGCACGCTCGAGAACGGCGGCGTGGACATCGCCCCGTTCCACGACTACGAGTCCGAGGTCCCCGCGGAGCTCTCCGGCGAGCTGGACGCCATCAAGGCCGGCATCGTCGACGGCTCCATCACCGTCGAGTCGCCGTCGTCGCTCACGGAGTAGCGACGCCGCCGACGAAGTAGCATCGAACGCACCGCGGGGGATCGGCAGTCGCCGGTCCCCCCGCCGCGTGCTCACCCGTCCCACCGAACAGATTGATCCGATGAAGCTCGAACTGCGGGGCATCACCAAGCGCTTCGGCGCGCTGGTGGCCAACGACCACATCGACCTCGTCGTCCACCCGGGCGAGATCCACTGCCTCCTGGGTGAGAACGGCGCGGGCAAGTCCACGCTGATGAACGTGCTCTACGGCCTGTACCAGGCCGAGGAGGGCGACATCCTCCTCGACGACAGGGTGGCGCGCTTCGCCGGGCCCGGCGACGCCATGGCCGCCGGCATCGGCATGGTGCACCAGCACTTCATGCTGATCCCCGTGTTCACGGTCGCGGAGAACGTCATGCTCGGGCACGAGGAGACGAAGCTCGGCGGCCGGCTCGACCTGGCCGGAGCCCGCGCGAAGGTGCGCGAGATCTCGGCGCGGTTCGGCTTCGACGTCGACCCGGACGCGCTCGTCGCGGACCTGCCCGTCGGCGTCCAGCAGCGCGTGGAGATCATCAAGGCGCTGTCGCGCGACGCGGAGGTGCTCGTGTTCGACGAGCCCACGGCCGTGCTCACGCCGCAGGAGACCGACGAGCTCATGGTCATCATGAAGCAGCTCCGGGACGCCGGCACCGGCATCGTCTTCATCACGCACAAGCTGCGCGAGGTGCGCGAGGTCGCGGACCGCATCACCGTCATCCGGCTCGGGAAGGTGGTCGGCGAGGCCGAGCCCACCGCGAGCAACGCGGAGCTCGCGTCCCTCATGGTGGGCCGCAGCGTGTCGCTCACGGTCGCCAAGGAGCCCGCGACGCCCGGCGCCGCCGCCCTCGTCGTGCGCGACCTGACCGTCATCGACGCGTCCGGCCAGGTCGTCGTCGACGGCGTGAGCTTCGAGGTGCACGCGGGGGAGATCCTCGCCATCGCGGGCGTGCAGGGCAACGGCCAGACCGAGCTGACCGAGGCGATCCTGGGGCTGCAGCCGCGCGTGTCCGGCACCATCGACCTCGACGGCACCCGGCTCACCGGCCGGTCCGTCCGCCGCGTGCTCGACGCCGGCGTGGGCTTCGTGCCCGAGGACCGCAACGAGGACGGGCTCGTCGCCGAGTTCACCATCGCCGAGAACCTCATGCTCGACCGGTCCGACAGCCCGCCCTTCGTGGTCGCCGGATCCCTGAAGCTCGGGTACCTCGACGAGTTCGCGCGCGACCGCGTGCGCGAGTTCGACATCAGGACGCAGGGCATCGACACCCACGTCGGCCGCCTCTCCGGCGGCAACGCGCAGAAGGTGGTCCTCGCGCGCGAGCTCAGCCGCGACCTGCGCCTCTTCGTCGCCGCCCAGCCCACGCGCGGCTCGACGTCGGGTCGATCGAGTTCGTGCACACCCGCGTCGTCGAGACGCGCGACCGCGGCCTGCCCGTCATCGTCGTCTCCACGGAGCTCGACGAGGTGGCCGCCCTCGCCGACCGCATCGCGGTGATGTACCGCGGCGGCATCGTCGGGATCGTGCCCGGCGACACCCCGCGCGACGTGCTCGGCCTCATGATGGCCGGCGAGGTCCCGGCATCCGTCTCCACCACCACGACCGCCGGAGGGCGCACCGCATGACCGACGACACCCGACGTCCCGAGGGCCACGGCCCGGCGGACCCGTCCGCGGGGCAGCTGCCCGCCTCCGGTCGCGAGGCCGGAACGGTCGGCGACCCCACGCGCGCGGAGGCGCCGGCCGGCGTCCCCGCCGCGGCGACCGCCGCGCCCGCCGACGCGAGCCCGGGGAGGGCCCCGAGGGCTCGCGCGCGGGGCAGGTCCTCCGCGAGATCGCGAGCGGCAGCGCCCTGCTGTCCGTCCTGGCGGTGGTGCTCTCCCTCGTGGTGGGCGCGCTCCTCATCGCCGTCACCGACGAGGCGACGCAGGAGGCGGCCGGGTACTTCTTCAGCCGCCCGCTCGACACGCTCCGCGCCGGATGGGACGCCGCGTCCGGCGCCTACTCCGCCCTCTTCCAGGGCTCGGTGTACAACTTCCGCCGTCCCGGCTTCGCTAACGGCATCAAGCCGCTCACCGAGACGCTCACCTTCGCGACGCCGCTGATCGCGGCCGGCCTCGGGGTGGCGATCGCGTTCCGCGTCGGCCTGTTCAACATCGGCGCCCGCGGCCAGATGCTCATCGCCGCGGCGTGCGCCGGCTGGGTGGGCTTCAGCTTCGACCTGCCGCCCGTCGTCCACCTGGTGCTCGCGGTCGCCGCGGGCATCGCGGGCGGCGCGCTCTGGGGCGGGATCGTGGGGCTCCTGAAGGCCCGCACCGGCGCGCACGAGGTGATCGTCACGATCATGCTCAACTACGTCGCGTTCTACCTCATCTCCTACCTGCTCCGGACCCCGGGCCTCCTGCAGGCGCCCGGGTCCAACAACCCCAAGACGCCGGCGATGCTCGACACGGCCGTGTTCCCGCCGCTCCTCGGCGACCAGTACTCGCTGCACGCGGGCTTCCTCGTGGTCGTCGTCGCGACGGTCGTCATCTGGTACCTGCTCAACCGCTCGGGCCTCGGCTTCCGCTTCCGCGCGGTCGGCGAGAACCCGAGCGCGGCGCGGGTCGCCGGCATCGACGTCAAGAACTCCTACCTCTACGCCATGCTCATCTCGGGCGGGCTCGCGGGCCTCGCCGGGGCGAGCCAGGTGCTCGGAACGGTGACCACGGGCTTCAGCTCGGGCATCGACGCGGGCATCGGCTTCGACGCCATCACCGTGGCGCTGCTCGGCCGCAGCCGGCCGTGGGGCGTGTTCGTCGCGGGGATCCTGTTCGGCGCCTTCAAGGCCGGCGGCTTCTCCATGCAGGCGGCCGAGGGCGTGCCCATCGACATCGTCGTGGTCGTCCAGTCGCTCATCGTCCTGTTCATCGCGGCGCCCCCGCTCGTGCGGGCGGTCTTCCGCCTCCCCGCGCCGGGCCAGGCCAGGCGCACCACCCGGACCCGGAAGGCGGCGACGGCATCGTGACCGCGACCACCCCCACCACGGCGTCGTCCCCGGCGCCCCACGACCCCGCGGCGACCGCGCTCGAGCGCACCGTCGCCACGAGCTGGAAGGCGCCCGTCGCCTTCGGGTTCTTCACCGCGGTCTCGCTCGTCCTGTTCGTGCTCCTCGGGCGCGAGGGCTCGAGCACGTTCGGGCTCTCGACCGGGACGGACCTCATCCAGCTGGCGCCCGTGGTGCTGCCGACCGCCGCCACCGGCGTGGTGGTCACCGTGCTGCTCGCGGCGCTCACCGCGGTGTCCGTGCTGCTCGTGCGCCGCTCCGCGCGGACGCCGCTGTGGTTCACGGCCGTCTTCGCGGTCCTCTTCCTCGTCGCGTTCCTCACCTGGGCGTCGGCGGGCCAGACGATCCCGGTGCCCGGCCTCCTCGTCGGCACCGTGAGCCTCTCGGTGCCGCTCATCTTCGGCGCCCTCGGCGGCGTCCTCTCGGAGCGCGTCGGCGTCGTCAACGTCGCCATCGAGGGCCAGCTGCTGGCCGGCGCATTCGTGTCCGCCGTGGTCGCGTCGATCACGGGCCAGCCGCTGATCGGGCTCGCCGCCGCGATGGTGGCCGGCATGCTCGTGTCGTTCGTGCTCGCCGCGTTCGCCATCAGGTACCTGGTCGACCAGGTCATCGTCGGCGTCGTGCTCAACGTGCTGGTCACGGGCCTGACGAGCTTCCTGTTCTCGCAGGTGCTCTCCGCGGACCCCGGCACGCTCAACTCGCCGCCGCGCTTCGACCGCATCGACATCCCGGTACTCGGCCAGATCCCCGTCATCGGCCCGGTCCTGTTCCGGCAGACGATCATCGTCTACCTCATGTACGTGGCCGTGTTCCTCGTCTGGTTCTGCCTGTTCCACACGCGCTGGGGGCTCCGCCTCCGCGCGGTCGGCGAGCACCCGCAGGCCGCCGACACCGTGGGCATCAAGGTCGCCGCTACCCGGTTCTGGAACGTGTCCCTCGCGGGCGCGATCGCCGGGCTCGGCGGGGCCTTCTTCACCCTCGGCTCCGTCGGCGCGTTCAACAAGGAGATGACGGCGGGCGCCGGGTTCATCGCGCTGGCCGCGGTCATCTTCGGCCGGTGGGATCCGCTGCGGGCCACGCTCGCCGCGCTCCTGTTCGGCTTCGCGAGCAACCTGCAGAACGTCCTCGGCGTCATCGGGTCGCCCGTGCCGAGCGAGTTCATGCTGATGCTGCCGTACGTCGTGACCATCGCCGCGGTCGCCGGACTGGTGGGGCAGGTGCGCGGTCCCGCCGCGGCCGGCAAGCCCTACGTGAAGTCGTGAGCGGCGTCGAGCCCGTGGAGTCGGGCGGCATCGACTGGGGCTCCCTCCGCGAGGCGGCCCATGACGCCATGCAGCGCGCGTACGTGCCGTACTCCCGCTTCCCCGTGGGGGTCGCGGCCATCGCCACCGACGGCCGCGTCATCACCGGCTGCAACGTCGAGAACGCGTCCTACGGGCTCACCCTCTGCGCCGAGTGCGCCCTCGTCTCCGTCCTGCACCTCACGGGCGGCGGCCAGCTGGTCGCGTTCACGTGCGTGGACGGCGACGGCAACATCCTCATGCCGTGCGGGCGCTGCCGCCAGCTGCTGTTCGAGCACGCGGTGCCGGGCATGCTGCTGGAGACCGTCTCGGGCGTCCGCACCATCGACGAGGTCCTGCCCGACGCCTTCGGGCCGCGGACGCTGGACGCGTACGGGGACCGGGCATGAGCGCCGCGTTCGACGTCGTCGACCTCATCCGCGCCAAGCGCGACGGGGGCCGGCTCTCGACCGCCGAGATCGACTGGCTGGTCGCGGCGTACACCGACCGCTACGTGGCCGACGAGCAGATGGCCGCGCTCGCGATGGCGATCCTCCTGCGCGGCATGGACCGTACCGAGATCCGCGACCTCACCCTCGCCATGATCGCGAGCGGCGAGACCCTCGACTTCTCCGGGCTCGGCAAGCCCACGGTGGACAAGCACTCCACGGGCGGGGTGGGCGACAAGATCACGCTCCCGCTCATGCCGCTGGTCGCCTCCTACGGGGTCGCCGTCCCGCAGCTCTCCGGCCGGGGTCTCGGCCACACCGGCGGCACGCTCGACAAGCTCGAGTCGATCCCGGGCTGGCGCGCCGACCTCAGCACCGAGGAGATGGTGCAGCAGATGAAGGACCACGGCGGCGTGATCTGCGCCGCGGGCAGCGGTCTCGCACCCGCCGACAAGCGGCTCTACGCGCTCCGCGACACCACGGGAACGGTCGAGGCCATCCCCCTCATCGCGTCGAGCATCATGAGCAAGAAGATCGCCGAGGGCACGGGCGCCCTCGTGCTCGACGTGAAGTTCGGGTCCGGTGCCTTCATGACCGACATCGACCGGTCGCGCGAGCTGGCGCGCACCATGGTGGAGCTCGGCACGGACGCGGGCGTGCGGACCACCGCGCTCCTCACCGACATGGACGTGCCGCTCGGCCTCGCCATCGGCAACGCCAACGAGGTGCGCGAGTCCGTCGAGGTGCTCGCGGGCGGCGGCCCCGCCGACGTCGTGGAGCTGACGCTCGCGCTCGCGCGGGAGATGCTCGCGGCCGTCGGCATGCCCGACGCCGACGTGGAGGACGCCCTCCGCGACGGCCGCGCCATGGACTCCTGGCGCGCCACCGTGCGCGCGCAGGGCGGGGACCCGGACGCCGCGATGCCCGTGGCGCGCGAGTCCCACGTCGTCGTGGCCGAGCGCGACGGCGTGCTCGTCCAGCAGGACGCCCTGCCGTTCGGCATCGCGGCCTGGCGCCTGGGTGCGGGACGCGCCCGCCAGGGGGACGCCGTGCAGCACGCCGCGGGCGTCGACCTGCACGCGAAGCCGGGGGACACGGTCCGCCGCGGCGACCCGCTCTTCACGCTGTCGACGGACGAGCCGGAGCGCTTCGCCCGGGCTCTCGAGTCGCTGGAGGGCGCCTACCGCGTCGGCGACCCCGACGAGCACGTCGCGCGCGGTCCCCTCGTGCGCGAGCGCATCACCGCCGAGGGCTGACCCCGCCCGTCCGACCGTCCCCGTGGAGGGCGGCCGGACGGGACCCGCCTGGGCGGTCCGGGACGAGCGGGTCAGCCGATCCGCTCGAGGGCGTCGACGACCACGTCCCAGAAGCCCGCGTGGTCGAGCTCCACGGCCACCTGCGTCGTGCAGTCGGCGGGGGCGGGGCGGCGGAGGTCGGTCACCGTCATGCCGGTGGTGTGCGTGCCGGCCAGCTCCACCGTGACGGGCGCCCGACGGACGGACACCAGGCGCGGGTCGATCACGCGCGCCACCGCGCACGGGTCGTGCACGGGCGGGCTCGGGAAGTCCTGCCGGTCGTGGTACGCGCGTCCGTACGACTCCAGGGAGTCGACGACGAAGCGCGCCGCCGGGGTCCCGAGGGCGGCGATGCGTGCCATGACCTCCGGGGTCGCGGTGGCCTGGTAGGTGAGGTCGAGGCCGACCATGGTCACGGGCCAGGACTCGCCGACGACGATGTGCGCCGCCTCGGGGTCGACCGCGACGTTGAACTCGGCGACGGCGGTGCTGTTGCCCGCGTGGTAGCCGCCGCCCATGAGCACGACCTCCTTCACGCGATCCACGATGCGCGGCTCCCGGCGCACCGCCAGGGCGATGTTGGTGAGCGCCCCGAGCGGCACGAGGGTGATCTCGCCCGGGCCGTGCGCCATGACGGTCTCGATGATGAGGTCCACCGCGTGCCGCGGGTCGAGCGCCACGGTCGGCTCCGGCAGCTCGGGCCCGTCGAGGCCGGAGTCGCCGTGGATCTCGGGGGCGGTCATGACCGGGCGCACCAGGGGGCGCGCGCACCCGGCGGCGACGGGGACGCCGTGGATGCCGGCGACGGTCGCGACCGCGAGCGCGTTGCGCGTCACCTTGTCGAGGGTCTGGTTGCCGGCCACGGTGGTGATGCCGACGAGCTCCACCTCGGGGCTGCCGTGGGCGAGCATCAGGGCCAGGGCGTCGTCGTGCCCGGGGTCGCAGTCGATCAGGATCTTGGTGCGCACGGGTCCTCCGGGTTCGATGGGGACCCGCCATCTGCGTCGCGCACCGATGATCAGTGCGCTCACGAACTCGGCGCGGGCCCCGTCGAGGCTAGTAGATTCGACCCATGACGATCGCTCCCGAGGACTCCACGCTGCCCGGCGGAGGGTCGTACCGCGACCTCCCCAAGGTCTCCCTGCACGACCACCTCGACGGCGGGCTCCGCCCCGCGACCATCCTCGAGCTCGGCGCCGCCGCCGGCATCGAGCTGCCCGCCGAGGACGCGGACGCGCTCGGCGAGTGGTTCCGCACCAGCGCCGACTCGGGCTCGCTCGTCGACTACCTGAAGACCTTCGACGTCACCATCGCCGTGATGCAGACCGAGGAGCACCTCGCCCGCGTCGCCCGCGAGTTCGTCGAGGACCTCGCGGAGGACGGCGTGGTCTACGGCGAGGTCCGCTGGGCCCCGGAGCAGCACCTCACCGGCGGCCTGTCGCTCGACGGGGTCGTCGAGGCCGTGCAGGCGGGCATCGAGGAGGGCGTGCGCGGCGTCGAGGAGGCGGGCGGCTCCATCCGCGTCGGCCAGCTCGTCAGCGCCATGCGCCACCTCGACCGCGGCACCGAGATCGCCGAGCTCGCCGTCCGGCACCGCGACCGCGGCGTCATCGGCTTCGACATCGCCGGCCCCGAGGCGGGCTTCCCGCCGTCCCGCATGCAGGGCGCGTTCGACCTCCTCGCGCGCGAGTGGATGCCCCGCACGATCCACGCGGGCGAGGCCGACGGCCTCGAGTCCATCCGGGGCGCACTCCTCGACGGCCGCGCGCTGCGCCTCGGCCACGGGGTCCGCATCGCCGAGGACATCGAGATCGACAGCGAGGAGGGCGAGGACGTGTTCGTCACCCTCGGCACGCTCGCCCAGTGGGTCAAGGACCGCGGCATCCCGCTGGAGCTCAGCCCGTCGTCGAACCTGCAGACCGGCGCCATCGCGGCGTGGGGCGACGCGATGCGCGACCACCCGTTCGACCTGCTCTACCAGCTGGGCTTCGCCGTCACGGTGAACACCGACAACCGCCTGATGAGCGGCACGTCCCTCAGCCGGGAGCTCGCCCTGCTCACCGACGCCTTCGCCTACGACCTCGACGACCACGAGGCCTTCCAGCTGAACGCGGCCGCGGCGGCCTTCCTCCCGCTCGAGGAGCGCGAGGCGCTCGCCGACATCGTCTCCGACGGGTTCGCCCGCCTGTAGCCGCGCGGCCGCACGCCCCGCATCCCGTCCACCCGTCAGGCAGAGAGGCCGCCCCCCCCCGTGCTCCCACCGCTCCCGGACGACGCCGTCACCATCGGTGCCACGGCCGACGACTGGCGCGCCGCCGTGCGCCTCGCCGGCGACGCCCTGGTGCGCTCCGGCGCGGCCACGGCCGACTACGCCGACGCCATGATCCGGGTGATCGAGGAGTTCGGCGCCTACGTGGTCATCGCGCCCGGCCTCGCGCTCGCTCACGCGCGTCCCGGGCCGGAGACTCTGGAGGACGGCCTGGCGGTGGTCGTCCTGCGCGATCCCGTGCCCTTCGGCCACGCGCACAACGACCCGGTCGACGTGATCGTCGGGCTGTCGGTCACCACGGTCGACCGGCACGTGTCGTCCGTCGCGGACCTCGCCAACATCTTCAACGACGCCACCGCCATCCCGCGGCTGCGCGCCGCCACCACCACCGACGAGGTCCGGCGCATCATGGCCGGCGAGGAGAGCGCATGAAGGTCGTCACCATCTGCGGCGTGGGGATCGGCACGTCCGGGATCCTCAAGGTCAACGCCGAGCGGGCGCTGGCCCGCCTGGGCATCGAGGCCGACGTCACGGCCGCCGACCTCGCCAGCGTGGCGGCCGTCGCGGAGGACGCGCAGGTCATCCTCACGTCGCCCGAGCTCGTCGACCGCATCGGCGCCACCTACGCGGACGTCGTCGTCATCGACAACTACTTCGACCTCGAGGAGATCTCGGGCAAGCTCGACGCCGCGCTGGGCTGATCCGGCTCCGACGTCGCCGTCGACCCCAGCGGCTCGTCCCCGTCGCCCCCCGAGCCGGCCGGCTCCCGGGGACCTCCGAGCCGGACGGCCAGCGCCGAGGCCGCCAGAGCTGCCGCCACGATGACGGCGGCCGCCGCCAGCGTCGAGGAGGACGGCGACGTGACGGGCTCGGCGCGCAGCGCCTGCACGGCCACCAGCGCGACCACGGCGAGGTACGCGGCGGCGGCGACCGCCGTCAGCCGTACGCGCACGCGGTCCGGTGCCAGCGCGGGGATCCGCCGCCCGGCCGCGCCGATCAGGAGCGCCGCGACCGGCAGGAGCTGCAGCGCGTGCATGCCGACGAAGTGGGGGATCCGCAGGTCGCCCCCGGTCGTGCTCCAGCCGAGGACCGCGAGGCCCGCGCCGCCGTCGGGCCCGCCGACCGTGTGCGCGCCCGACACCCCGTGGAAGTCCGCGAGCTGCGCCGCGGTCGGCGACGTCATCAGGTAGGCGAGCCCCATGCCGACGAGCGCGATGGCGGCACCGGCCCGGATGCCCAGGGTGAGGGCGGGATCGGGGAGCCGGAGCCGGAGCACGGCGAGGGTCGTGAGGAACGTGCAGAGGTACAGCACGGTGATCGAGACGGCCATCACGGCCCACAGCGCAGTGGCGAGGGGGGTGGCGACGAGGAAGTGGCTCGTGGTGCCGGCCGCGGCGGCGCCGACGATCACGGCCTGCTCGACGAGGAGCGCGATCGCGACGACCGTGCCGAGCCGGTGGGCGGCGACGCGGTGCCGGGGGAGGCGCGCGATGAGCCACGCCCAGGAGACGGCGTAGACGAGGATCGACAGGGAGAACTTCGCCGGCTTGTCCCACACGGGCGCCCCTGTGACGATGCGGTCGTCCACCAGCCGCCCGACGACGCAGACGGCGGCGAGCACGAGCATGACGGCGGCCACGGTCATCAGCGGCCGGTGCCAGGCGTACGCCCGGCGGATCATGCCGCACCGCCCGTCGCGCCGGCGCGGCCGGGCATCGAGACGGTCGCCTGGGCGACGCGGCGGAGACCGGCGGCGAGCTGGTCGCCGAGGACCGTGCCGACGACCATCAGCTCGGCCATGGCGGTCCGGTCGGCCCGTTGCCGCACGGCGTCGAGGTCGGCGTCGGCCTGGATGCCGGCGGCCTCGGCGTAGCGCGCGAGGTAGCCGTCGTCCATCCGGTGCCCCGAGCGCTCGAAGGCGTCGACGGCGCGCGCCGCCTGCGCGCGTCCCGCGTGGCCCTCGAGCACGCACCAGCCGGCGTCCTCGGTGACGGCGTCGACCCGGGCGAGCGCCTCGGCCGGGGGAGCCTCGGTCGGCGGGGGGCCCGGGGTGAGCGCGTCCTGCGCGACGGCGAAGACGTCCTGCACCTGCCGGGCGTCGTCGTCGAGCACGGCGAGGACCTCGCGGGCCCGTGCGACGGGCAGCCGGCCGACGTCGATGAGGGCCCGGATCAGCCGGACGCGGCGGGCGTGCTCGTCGTCGTAGTCGGTGCGGTTGTCGCTGATGCGGGTGCCCGGGGGCAGCAGGCCCTCGCGCACGTAGTACTTGACGGTGGCGGGGGCCACTCCCGTCGCGGTGGCGAGCTCGGTGATGCGCATGCCGCGAGGCTAGCGTACTGATAGCGTCACTACCAGTACGAACCGCGACGGATCCGCGGGCCCGGCGCAGCCCGCGGATCCGTGCGCTCAGAGCTCGAGCAGCCCGGGGACCGCCTGGGCGAGGTCCGCGACGATGGCGCGCGCCGCGTCCCGGCGCTCCGCGACGGTGCCGACGGTGCTCTGCGCGTCGAGGTAGACCTTGATCTTCGGCTCCGTGCCGCTCGGACGCACGATGAGGCGCGCCCCGTCGCCCAGGTGGAAGCGGAGCACGTCGCTCGGCGGCAGGTCGGCGGAGCCCTCCGCCAGGTCGTCCATGCGCTCGACCCGACGCGACCCGATCGAGGCCGGCGGCGACTGCCGCAGCTTCGCCATGATGCGGGGGATGACCGCGAGGTCGGTGACGCGCACCGAGATCTGGTCGCTCGCGAAGGACCCGAAGCGCTCGGCGAACGCGCGGTCGTAGTCGTCGATGGTCTGGCCGCGGGACTTCAGCAGCAGGACGCCGTGCAGCACCGCGACGGCGGCGGAGATGCCGTCCTTGTCGCTCGTGATCCACGGCGCCACCAGGTACCCCAGGGCCTCCTCGTAGCCGTAGACGAGGTCGGGGACGCGGCTGATCCACTTGAACCCCGTGAGCGTCTCGCGGTACCCGAAGCCGAGCTCGCGCGCGACGACCGCGAGGGCGGGCGAGGAGACCAGGGACGACGCGAACGTGCCGGTGCCGCCGTCGGCCGCGTAGCGCTCCGCGATGCCGAGCCCGAGCAGCATGCCCACCTCGTTGCCGGAGAGGCGGCGCCAGGCGCCGTGCTCGTCGGCGATCGCGACGGCCAGCCGGTCCGCGTCGGGGTCGTTCGCGATGATGAGCTCGGCGTCCGACTCGACGGCGGCCTGGAACGCCAGGTCGAGCGCGCCCGGCTCCTCCGGGTTCGGGAAGTCGACGGTGGGGAAGTCGGGGTCGGGGTCGGCCTGGGCCGCGACGAGCACCGGCCGGTCGACGCCGACGGCGTCGAAGACGCGCGCCGCGGTCTCCCACCCGACGCCGTGCAGCGGCGTGTAGACCCAGGTGAGCGGCGCGAGCGGGGCGGCGAACAGGGCCGCGGTCTCCTCCACGTAGGAGTCGACCAGCGACTCCGGTGCGAGGGAGTAGTCGTCGGCGACGGGCAGCTGCTGCACGGTGCGCTCGCCGGCGGCCTTGTGGATGAAGGCCGCGATGTCGCGGTCGGCGGGGCTGACGATCTGCGCGCCGTGGTCCTCGTCCCCGAGGTAGACCTTGTAGCCGTTGTCGCGCGCCGGGTTGTGCGACGCCGTCACCATCACCCCGGCGCTCACCGCGAGGTGCTTGACGGCGTACGCGAGCACGGGCGTCGGCAGCGCGCGGGGGAGCAGCACCGTGCGCACGCCCGCGCCGGCCATGATCCGCGCCGTGTCCTCGGCGAAGACTCGCGAGTTGTGCCGGCCGTCGTAGCCGATGACGATGCTCGGGCGGGGGCTGCGGCTCCGCAGGTAGTCGGCGAAGCCCGCCGCCGCCTGTGCGACGAGCACGCGGTTCATGCGGTTGGGTCCCGCTCCCAGCTCTCCGCGGAGGCCCGCGGTGCCGAACTGGAGCCGGGTCTGGAACCGGTCGCGGAGGCCGGCCGCGGCCTGCTCCCGATCGGCCGCGGAGATCCCCGGGGTCGATCCGTCGAGGGCGGCGAGCAGCCCGTCGACCTCGGCCCGCGTGACCGGATCCGGGTCCTGGGCCTGCCAGGCGCGTGCGGCGGCGACCAGCGCCTGCGTCTCCTCGCGGCTCACAGGGCGCCCACGATGCGGGCGAGCATCCCGCCGATGCGGCCCTCGGCGGCGCGTCCGGCCTCGATGACCTCCTCGTGGCTGAGCGGCGTCTCCTGGATCCCCGCGGCGAGGTTCGTGATGAGCGACATGCCGAGCACCTCCATGCCGGCCTCGCGGGCTGCGATGGCCTCGAGCGCGGTGGACATGCCCACGATGTGGCCGCCGATGGCCTCCGCCATGCGCACCTCCGCGGGCGTCTCGTAGTGCGGGCCGCGGAACTGGCAGTACACGCCCTCGTCGAGGTCGGGCTCGACCTCGTGCGCGACGGCCCGGAGCCGCGCGGAGTAGAGGTCGGTGAGGTCGACGAAGGTGGCGCCCTCGAGCGGCGAGTCCGCGGTGAGGTTGATGTGGTCGCTGATGAGCACGGGCGTGCCGGGCGTCCAGTGGCGCTTGATGCCGCCCGCGCCGTTCGTGAGGATCATCGTGGTCGCGCCGGTCGCCGCCGCGGTGCGGACGCTGTGCACGACCCGCCGGACGCCGTGGCCCTCGTAGTAGTGCGTGCGCGCGCCGATGACGAGGGCGCGCCGGCCGGACGGCAGGAGGATGCTCCGCAGCGAGCCGACGTGCCCCTCGAGGGCCGGCTTCGAGAAGCCCACGACCTCCGTGGCGGGGATGGTGGCGGTGGTCTCGCCGAGGAGGTCCGCCGCCCGCCCCCACCCGCTGCCGAGCGTGAGGGCGATGTCGTGGCGCTCGACGCCCGTGAGCTCGGCGATCTTCCGGGCCGCCTCGCGCGCGATCTCCTGGGGGTCGGCGTCGGGCGACTCGAGGGGGTTGCTGTAGGTCATCCCCCGATCCTAAATGCGCGCTCCCGCGCCGTCCGGGCCGCCGCGGGCCCGGTTCGCGCGCGGGGCGCGGCCTGCGGGATGATGTGCGCATGGGATACGAGTTCGAGGCCACGCAGAGGATCGTCGTGCTCGGAGGCGGCCCCGGGGGATACGAGGCCGCGATCGCCGGCGCGCAGCTCGGCGCGGAGGTGACGCTCGTGGAGCGCGTCGGCGTCGGCGGCTCCGCCGTCATGACCGACGTGGTCCCCTCGAAGACCCTCATCGCCACGGCCGAGGCCACGAACGCGCTCGGAGAGGCGGCCGACCTCGGCGTCCAGTTCTTCTCCCGGGGCGAGCAGAGCCGCCGCCCCGTCCGCCCCGAGGTGGCCGTCAACCTCCAGGCCGTGAACGACCGGCTCCTGCGCCTCGCGCGCCAGCAGTCCGAGGACATGAAGTCGAGCCTCATCCGCGCGGGCGTCCGCATCGTCCAGGGCGAGGGGCGGCTGGACGGCCCGAACCGCGTCGTCGTCTCCACGGGACGCGGCGGCGGCGGCACCGACTTCGACGAGATCGACGCCGACACCACGGTCATCTCCACGGGCGCGAGCCCCCGCATCCTCGACACCGCGCGGCCCGACGGCGAGCGGATCCTCACCTGGACGCAGCTGTACACGATGGACTCGGTGCCCGAGCACCTCATCGTCGTCGGATCCGGGGTCACCGGGGCCGAGTTCGCCTCCGCCTACACGGCGCTCGGCGCGAAGGTCACGCTCATCTCCTCCCGCGACCAGGTCCTGCCCGGCGAGGACGCCGACGCGGCCCGCGTCATCGAGGACGTCTTCACCCGCAACGGCATGACCGTGCTCTCGAAGTCGCGCGCCGAGTCCGTCGTGCGCGACGGCGACCGCGTGGTCGCGACGCTCACCGACGGCCGCGTGGTCGAGGGCAGCCACTGCCTCATGGCGGTCGGGTCCGTGCCGAACACGGCCGGCATCGGCCTCGAGGAGGCGGGCGTCCAGCTGAGCGACTCCGGCCACATCCGCGTCAATCGCGTGGCGCGCACCTCCGTGCCGAGCGTGTACGCGGCCGGCGACTGCACCACGTTCCTGCCGCTCGCGTCCGTGGCGTCCATGCAGGGCCGCACGGCGGTCTACCACGCGATGGGCGACGCGGTGAGCCCCACCGAGCTCCGCAACGTGACGTCGAACATCTTCACCCAGCCGGAGATCGCCACGGTCGGCTGGTCCCAGAAGCAGATCGAGGAGGGGCTCGCGCAGGGCGACATCTACAAGCTGCCGCTCGCCTCGAATCCCCGCGCGAAGATGCAGAACGTCAAGGACGGCTTCGTGAAGCTGTTCGCGCGCACCGGCTCGGGCACGGTCATCGGCGGCGTGATCGTGGCGCCCAAGGCGAGCGAGCTGATCTTCCCGCTCGCGCTCGCGGTCGAGCACCGCCTCACGGTCGACGACGTCGCCCGGGCGTTCACGGTCTACCCGTCGCTGTCGGGGAGCATCTCCGACGCCGCGCGCGCCATGCACATCGTGCTCTGACGCTCTGACGCTCTGGCGCTCTGGCGCTCTGGCGCTCTGCGGCCCGCGCGGCCCGCATGCGACGACGGCCGGCCCCCGCGGGGACCGGCCGTCGTCGCGTGAAGCGGGATCAGACGATGTCGAGCAGCCGGTGCCCGGACGGCACGGTCTGGCCCACCTCGGCGGCGAGGCCCTGGACGGCGCCGTCGCGGTGCGCCGTGAGGGGCTGCTCCATCTTCATGGCCTCGAGGACGACGAGCAGGTCGCCCTTGACGACCTGCTGGCCCTCCTGGACGGCGAGCTTGACGACCGTGGCCTGCATGGGCGAGGTCACGGATCCGCCGCCCGAGGTGTCGACCGCGCCGCCCTGCTTGCGCCGGGCGGGAGCCGCGGCACCCCGCCGCGAGGTCGCGGCGCCGGCCGCGGGGGCGAGGTCCTCGGGGAGGCTCACCTCGATGCGCTTGCCGCCCACCTCGACGACGACCGTGCGGCGCGCGGGCGCCTCCTGGGCGTCCGCGAGGGCGCCGGACCAGGGCTCGATGGTGTTGTCGAAGTCGGTCTCGATCCAGCGCGTGTAGACCGAGAAGGGCGCGCCGTCGGCCGGGGCGAAGGCGGGGTCGCGGACGATGGCGCGGTGGAACGGCAGCACGGTCGGCAGGCCCTGCACCTCGAACTCGTCGAGGGCGCGGCGCGAGCGCTCGAGGGCGTCCTCGCGGCTGGATCCGGTGACGATGAGCTTCGCGAGCAGCGAGTCGAACGCGCCGGAGACCTCGTCGCCCGCGCGGACGCCCGAGTCGACGCGGACGCCGGGGCCGCCGGGCGCCTGGAACACGTGCACGGGGCCGGGGGCGGGGAAGAAGCCGCGGCCCGGGTCCTCGCCGTTGACGCGGAACTCGAAGGAGTGCCCGCGCGGCGCCGGGTCGTCGTAGTCGATGAGGCCGCCGGCGGCGATGCGGAACTGCTCGCGCACGAGGTCGATGCCCGTCACCTCCTCGGAGACGGGGTGCTCGACCTGGAGTCGCGTGTTGACCTCGAGGAAGGAGATCGTGCCGTCCTGGGCCACGAGGAACTCGCACGTGCCGGCGCCGACGTACCCGACCTCGCGGAGGATCGCCTTCGAGGCGGCGTAGAGCTGCGCGTTCTGCTCGTCCGTGAGGAAGGGGGCGGGCGCCTCCTCCACGAGCTTCTGGTGGCGGCGCTGCAGCGAGCAGTCGCGGGTGGAGATCACGACGACGGTACCCGCGGAGTCCGCCAGGCACTGCGTCTCCACGTGGCGCGGGCGGTCGAGGTACTTCTCGACGAAGCACTCGCCGCGGCCGAAGGCGGCGACGGCCTCGCGGGTGGCGGATTCGAACAGCTCCGGCACCTCCTCGCGGGTGCGGGCCACCTTGAGGCCGCGGCCGCCGCCGCCGAACGCCGCCTTGATGGCGACGGGAAGGCCGTGCACGTCGACGAAGTCGAGCACCTCGTCGGCGCCGGACACGGGGTTGAGCGTCCCGGGCGCCAGCGGGGCGCCGACCCGCTCGGCGACGTGGCGGGCCGTGACCTTGTCGCCGAGCTGCTCGATGGCGCTCGGGGACGGGCCGATCCAGATGAGCCCGGCGTCGATGACCTGCTGGGCGAAGTCGGCGTTCTCGGCGAGGAAGCCGTAGCCGGGGTGCACGGCGTCGGCGCCGGAGCGGCGGGCGATGGAGAGGATCTTGGCGATGACGAGGTAGGTGTCGGCGCTCGTCTGACCGTCGAGGGCGTACGCCTCGTCGGCGAGCGTCACGTGCAGGGCGTCGCGGTCCTGGTCGGCGTAGACGGCGACCGATCCGATCCCCGCATCCCTCGCCGCCCGGATGATGCGGACGGCGATCTCGCCCCGGTTGGCGATGAGGACCTTGTTCACACGCGTCATGAGACCCCAGCCTAGGGTCTGGGATGCGCCCGGCTTCGGAGGGTCGCCACAAACATGCGGGCACGACGGGTACGCGCGCCCACAAGCGGCCGTCGGGATCCCGCCCTGGCATGATCGACGCATGACGGCACCCGCACCGGACGACGACGACGCGCGAGGCGCCGCGGCCGACCTCGCCGAGCTGCTGCGGGCCACCGTCGCGCAGCTCCAGGCCCGCGGCGCGCCGGACGAGGCGCTCGCCGAGGTGCGCGTCCCGCGGCCCATCGGGCCCCTCAAGCGCCAGCCGCGGATGGTGCCCGTCGGCCGCGCGTGGCGGCTCGGCGTGCTGCTGCTCTCGGCGGACGGGTCCCTCCGTCGCACCGGCAGCATCACGCGCGCCGTCGAGCCGACCAGGTCGCAGGGCCTCGACTCCGGCGTCGAGGAGCGCAAGGAGGCCCGGCGTCGGGCGGTCCGCTCCTTCGAGGAGGGCGACGCCGTCGACTACGACTGGGAGCCCATCGCCCTCGACGCCGCGGCGCTCGCCCGCGGGTCCGGTCCCCTGTCGCTCCGGGGGCGCGAGCTGCGCGTGCAGTGGGGGCCGAACGCGCACGAGACCCGGCCGCTCGCCGCGTACCTGGTCGACCGCATCGAGGTCCTGGGCATGGGCTGAGGCCCGTCGGCGTCAGAGGAGGCGCGCCTCGACCGCGCCCGTGCGGTTCCAGAGGCCGGTCCACGCGGTGCCGAGCTCGTGCACGAGGCCGCGGAGGGTCGGCAGCGACAGGCCGACGACCGTGCTCGGGTCGCCCTCGATCCGCTCGATGAAGGCCGCGCCGAGGCTGTCGATGGTGAAGCTGCCCGCGACCAGGAGCGGCTCGCCGGTCGCGACGTAGGCGTCGATCTCCTCGTCGGTGATGTCGTCGCGGAAGCGCACCTCGGCGACGGCGGCGCGTCCGACGCCGCGCACGATGCGCCCGTCGGCGACCTGGATCAGCCAGTGGCCGGAGTGGAGGCGTCCCTGCCGACCCCGCTGGGCGCGCCATCGCTCGGTGGCGCGCTCGGCCGTGTGCGGCTTCCCGTGCACCACGCCATCGATCTCGAAGGCCGAGTCGCCGCCGAGCACGAGGCCCGTGATGGGCGCGCCCGCGACGGGCTGCCCGACCACGGCCTCGGCCTTGGCACGCGCGAGCAGCTGGACCATGTCCACCGGGCCGAGCGGCCCCTGGCGCGCCTCCGCGGCGGCGACGGCGGCGGGCTCGTCGACGTCGGAGGGCAGCACGACCGGCTCGATCCCGGCGGAGCGCAGGAGGGCCAGGCGGGCGGGGGACGTGGAGGCGAGGTGCAGGCGGGTCGGCATGCGGCCATGGTGGCACGCGCCCGGCGCGACGCCCGCGAGCGGCCCGTGTGCCGGCGCCGCGCCCGCGTGTGTCAGGGTTGCGGCATGGGTGAGCAGGTGGGCCGCGAGGTCGAGGTGGACGTGACCAACATCGCGCACGGGGGAGTCTCCGTCGCCAGGCACGACGGCCGGGTGGTCTTCGTCTCGGACGCGATCCCCGGCGAGCGGGTCCGGGCGCGCATCA
This sequence comes from Clavibacter michiganensis, assembly GCA_002150995.1. GTDB lineage: Bacteria > Actinomycetota > Actinomycetes > Actinomycetales > Microbacteriaceae > Clavibacter > Clavibacter michiganensis_K. The sequence goes on from MDHJ01000001.1 coordinate 997,739, forward strand.
CGGAGGACGCGAAGAAGTCCTTCTGGCGCGCCGACACCGTCGAGGTCCTGGACGCGTCCCCGCACCGTCGCCCCCATGTCTGGGCCGAGGCCTCCGTCGACCGCGCGCCGAGGACCGGGTCGGCGGCGCCGAGCTCGGCCACATCGCGCTGGCCCACCAGCGCGAGCTGAAGCGGCAGGTCGTCGTGGACTCCCTCTCGCGCATGGCGGGGGTCGACCGCGACGTCGAGGTGCAGGCGCTGCCGGGCGACGACGAGTCCGACGGCCTCGGCTGGCGCACCCGCGTGAGCCTCCACGTGGCCGACGACGGCACCGTCGGCCCCTACGCCTCGCGCTCGCACCGCGTGATCCCGGTCGAGTCGCTGCCGCTCGCCACCGCGGGCGTGAACGGCGCCGCGCCGTTCGGCCAGCGCTTCCCGGGCGTCGAGGGCATCGACCTCGTCGCGCCCGCCGACGGCCACGTGCGCATGCTCCTCATCGACGGCAAGCCCCAGCGTCGGGACACGATCACGGAGCGGGTCCGCGACCGCGAGTTCCGCCTGGAGGCGGGCGGGTTCTGGCAGGTGCACCGCCGCGCCGCGGAGACGCTCTACGACGCCGTCCAGTCCTCCATCGACGAGGCGCTCTTCGACCCTCGCGCCGCCAACCTCGACCTGTACGGCGGGGTCGGGCTCCTCGCCGCCGCCGTGGGCGACCGCTTCGGCGACACCGTGCGCATCACGAGCGTGGAGAGCGACGAGGTCGCCACCGAGTTCGCCGGGGACAACCTCGCGGAGTGGGTGGGCGCCGCGTCCCTCACGGCGCGCGTCGACCGCTACCTGCAGCAGCTGGCGCGCGAGGCGAGCCCCGCCGAGCGCCGCCGCCTGCAGGGCGCGACGGTCGTGCTCGACCCGCCGCGCGCGGGCGCCAAGAAGGTCGTCGTGGACGCGCTCGCGGCGCTGCACCTGGCCCAGGTCGTCTACGTCGCCTGCGACCCCGTCGCGCTCGCCCGCGACGTGGCGCTCTTCGCGGAGCGCGGCTACGAGCTCCGGTCGGTGCGCTCGTTCGACCTCTTCCCGCACACCCACCACGTCGAGAGCGTCGCCGTCCTGGTGCCCGCCGCCTCCTGACCGGGCCGCCGCCGCCGCGGGAGCGGCCCGGTCGGGCGATACAGTGGTCCTCGGGAACCGTCGGTGAACGACGGCAGAGGCAACGACGGGGGAGCCGGATGACCGAGACCACGCAGGGACCCGCTCCGGCGGCCGAGAGCCGTCCGCCCGTCCGCGTCGCCGTGGTCGACGACCACGAGTCGGTGCGCCTCGGGCTCAAGGCGGCGTGCCTCGACGCCGGGTACGACTTCATCCTCGCCGCGGCCGACGCGCGCGAGCTCGTCGCGGGGCTCGTCGGGCGCGAGTGCGACGTGGTCGTCCTCGACCTGTCGCTCGGCGACGGCTCCACGGTCACCGACAACGTGAAGGCCGCCCAGGGCACCGGCGCCGCCGTGCTCGTCCACAGCATCGCCGACCGGGTCGCGAGCGTCCGCGAGGCGCTCGCCGCCGGCGCCGCGGGCGTCATCCCCAAGTCGTCCGCCACGCAGACCGTGATGGCGGCCATCGCCACCGTCGCGCGCGGCGACGTGCTCAACAACCTCGAGTGGGCCACCGCCATCGACGCCGACCGCGACTTCGCGAAGGCCCAGCTCGGGCGCCGCGAGCGCGACGTCCTGCACCTGTACGCGTCCGGCCTGCCGCTGAAGCTCGTCGCGCAGCAGCTCGGCATCGCGAACAGCACGGCGCGCGAGTACCTCGACCGGATCCGCGTCAAGTACGTCGAGGTCGGTCGTCCCGCGCCCACCAAGGTCGACCTCCTCCGCCGCGCCGTCGAGGACGGCATCCTCCCGGGACTGGACCAGGACGGCGGCGATGCCCGCTAGGCCACCGGCCAGCGCGCCGCGTCCCGCGGCACCCGTCACGCGCGCCCTCGCCGGCGCCCCGCCCCGCACCCCCGACAACCCCATCAGCCTCGCCCGGATCGAGACGATCCTCGGCCGCGGCGCGGGCGCGTTCGGCCTGCTCTTCGCGCTGCAGTCCGTACAGGTCATCAGCCAGCAGCTGGACGTCATGCGACCGGCGTGGAGCATCGCGTTCCTGACGGCGTTCTTCGGGGGCCTCGTGTGGACGTGCGTCGCGGGCGCCGTCCGCCGGGGCGTGGTGCCGGCGCACGCGACGGTCGCCCTCGTCTTCGTCGTCGCGCTCGCCACCTGGCCCTTCGCGATCGAGCCGGCGACCTACGCGACCACGCCGCAGCCCTTCCTCTACCAGGAGCTCACGGTCGCGACGACGTGCGCGGCCATGGCGTTCCGGCTCTGGATCGCCGTGCTCTACACGGTCGCCGTCCCCCTGTTCCTCGGCTTCCTCGAGGTGCTCGTGCGCCAGGGCGTCATCACGCCCCTCGACTCGTTCCTGCAGGTCCTGTACTCGATCATCCTCGGCGGGTCCGTCCTGATGCTCGTCACGGTCCTCCGCCAGGCGGCGCTCGGCGTCGACTGGGCGCAGGGGACCGCGCTGACGCGCTACTCGCACGCGGTGCGGCAGCACGCCACCGAGGTCGAGCGCGTGCAGGTCGACGCGATCGTGCACGACAGCGTGCTCACGACGCTGCTCTCGGCGGCGCGCACCGCGGATCCGGCGGCCCGCGCCCTCGCCGCGACGATGGCCGCCAACGCGATGGGGCACCTCTCCGCGGCCGAGCAGGGGACGGACGACGATGCCTCCGTGCCCCTCCGCGCCGTGACCAAGCGCATCGTCGACGCGGCCTCCGCGCTCTCCGCGCCGTTCGTGCTCGAGGCGCGGGACCTCGGCACGCGCACCGTGCCGGTCGCGACCGCCGAGGCCGTCTACTCCGCGGCCGTGCAGGCCATGATGAACAGCCTCCAGCACGCCGGCACCGCGGCCGAGACCATCACCCGCCGACTCGTCATCTCGGGGCACGGCGACGAGGGGGTGGCCATCGACGTCGTCGACGACGGCGCGGGCTTCGACCAGCGCCGCATCCCGACGGAGCGGCTGGGGCTGCGGGTGTCCATCAAGGAGCGCGTGGCGCAGGCCGGCGGTCTCGTCACCATCGAGTCGGCGCCGGGGGAGGGCACCGCCGTGCGGATCCGCTGGCCGGCGCCGGGCGGCGCCGCGGCGTCCGCGCCCGCCGTCCCGCCGCTCCCCGGCGACGTCGGCGCCCAGGAGACGGCCCCGAGCGTCGTGAGCCGCAGCCCGACCGGACGGGCGACCGCGCATGATCGTCGTCCCGCGCAGCATCATCCTCGGCCTCGCGGCCCTCTTCTCCGCGTACCATGTGGTGCTGGCGCTGGTCGCGCTCGCCGCCCCCGCGGATCCCGCGGTCACCCTCGTCGCGGTCGTCCTCTACCTCGTCGCGACGACGATGAGCCTCTGGCCGACCAGCCCCACGGTCATGCCCGTGTGGCTCGCGGCCTTCAACCTGGCCGTGGCGACGGTCGTGCCGGTCCTGGTGACCAGCCAGCTCACCGCGGGCTCGGTCCCGCCGTTCTCGACCTGGCACGTCGCGGCGGTCGGGACGCTCATGACCATCACGTCCGCGCGTCGGCGGCAGGGGTTCGCCTGGGCCGGCATCGTCATCCTCGCCGCGCAGATGGTGCTCTGGACGGGCCCCGCGGGCCTCGTCGACTTCGGCGTGACGGGCAGCGCGCTCTGGGTGGCCATCTCGCACGTGCTCGCGCACGCGCTGGCCAAGGCCGCGCGCGACGCCCGCCAGTTCCACCGCGCCGAGCGCGAGGCGGCCGACTGGCAGGCCGCGCAGGAGGCGCACCTCTACGAGCGCCAGTTCCGGCTGCGGCAGACGAGCCGCATGGCGGTGCCGATGCTCCGGCGCATCGTGGAGACGGGCGGCGACCTGTCACCCGAGGAGCGGCAGGAGTGCCTCTACCTGGAGGGCGCCATCCGCGACGAGATCCGCGGCCGGACGCTCCTCAACGACGCCGTCCGCGAGCAGGTGATGCTCGCGCGCCGACGGGGCACGGTCGTCACGCTCCTCGACGAGGGCGGCATCGACGACCTCGACGACGCGACCCGCGACGTCGTGCTCGACCGGCTGGCGGAGGCCGTGCGGGACACCCGGGCGGACAAGATCATCGCCCGCACGGTGCCGGAGGGCTCCGACACGGCGATCACCGTGGTGGGCCTCAGCGTGGCCGGCGACGGCAGCGCGAGCCTGCTGGGGAGCGACGACCTGGACGACGAGGTCGACCTCTGGCTCGAGATCCCGCGCCCGCGCGTCTGAGCGCGCCCGAGGCGGCAAGCGGCACGAGGCGATGCCGGTGCGGTCGGCGGGCGGTGCTGAGAGGCGCGGGGCCGGTGCCTGCACCGTAGCCTCCGCGCCTCTCCGGTCATCCCGATGACCCGAGCACCAGGATGATCCGCCCCCTTGGCGTCGTCTGCTCACCACAGTTGGACGACGCCTGTTGACCGACCCGCGATGCGGGTCCCCCAGCAGGACGAGTCTCACGGAACGGGAGGGGCGGGCCAAGTCGGCATATGGGGGGACACGGCCCGCCGGGCGGGACGGCCCGATCAGGCCGAGAAGCCGCGCCAGCGCCCGGCGCCGGGCGCGAGCGTGCCGCGGACGCCGCGCTGGGACCGCTGCCACGCGTCGGGCGCCCGCCGCACGGGCTGCTCGGCCGCCGGCTGCGCCGCCAGCGCCGCGAGGACGGCGGTCGCCGCGGCGAGCTCCTCCTCGGTGGGGGAGCCGCCGACGCCGCGGACGCCGCCGAGCGGCGTGTCCGACTCGTCGGAGCGCGGGGTCCGGGCGGAGGGCAGGTCGCTCACAGGGGGATGTTCCCGTGCTTCTTGGGCGGCAGGCTGGCGCGCTTGGTGCGCAGCGCCCTCAGCGCCTTGATGACGGAGGCGCGCGTGGCGGCGGGCTGGATCACGTTGTCGAGCTCCCCGCGCTCCGCGGCGAGGAACGGGCTCGCCACGTTGTACGTGTACTCGTTGGCGAGGCGCGTGCGGACGGCGGCGACGTCCTCGCCGGCGGCCTCCGCGCGCTTGATCTCGCCCCGGTACAGGATGTTGACCGCGCCCTGGCCGCCCATCACCGCGATCTCGGCCGTCGGCCACGCGAGGTTGATGTCGGCGCCCAGCTGCTTCGAGCCCATGACGATGTACGCGCCGCCGTACGCCTTCCGCGTGATGACGGTGACGAGCGGCACGGTCGCCTCCGCGTAGGCGTAGAGGAGCTTGGCGCCGCGGCGGATGACGCCCGTCCACTCCTGGTCGGTGCCGGGCAGGTACCCGGGCACGTCGACCAGGGTCAGGATCGGGATGGAGAAGGCGTCGCAGAACCGCACGAACCGGCTGGCCTTCTCGCCCGCCTCGATGTTGAGGGTCCCCGCCATCGCGTTCGGCTGGTTCGCGACGATGCCGACCGAGCGGCCCTCGACGCGCGCGAAGCCGACGATGATGTTGGGCGCGAACAGCGGCTGCGTCTCGAGGAACTCGCCGTCGTCGACGATCAGCTCGATGATGGACCGCATGTCGTACGGCTGGTTCGGGCTGTCCGGGATGATCGTGTCGAGCCGCAGGTCCTGCGCGGTGATCTCGAGGTCGGCCGTGCGGGGGAACTCGGGCAGCTCGGCCAGGTTGTTGTCCGGCAGGAAGCCGAGGAGGGTGCGCGCGTAGTCGAGCGCGTCGTCCTCGTCGCTCGCGAGGTAGTGCGAGACGCCCGAGACGCGGTTGTGCGTGAGGGCGCCGCCCAGCTCCTCGAAGCCGACCTCCTCGCCCGTGACGGTCTTGATGACGTCGGGCCCCGTGACGAACATGTGGCTGGTCTTGTCGACCATGATCACGAAGTCGGTGAGCGCGGGGGAGTAGACGGCGCCGCCCGCGGCCGGGCCCATGATGAGCGAGATCTGCGGGATCACGCCCGAGGCCCGCGTGTTGAGCCGGAAGATCTCCCCGTACTTGCCGAGGGCGACGACGCCCTCCTGGATGCGCGCGCCGCCCGAGTCGAGGATGCCGATGATGGGCACTCCCGTCTTGATCGCGAGCTCCATGACCTTGATGATCTTCTCGCCGCCACCTCGCCGAGGGAGCCGCCGAAGATCGTGAAGTCCTGCGAGTAGACGGCCACCTGGCGGCCGTTGACGGTGCCGGTGCCGGTGACGACCGAGTCTCCGTAGGGGCGCTTCGCGTCCATGCCGAACGCGTGCGTGCGGTGGCGGACGAACTCGTCCAGCTCGACGAAGGAGCCGTGGTCGAGGAGCTGGTCGATGCGCTCGCGGGCGGTCATCTTGCCGCGCGCGTGCTGCTTCTCGATGGCGGCCTCGCCGCTCGCGGTGACGGCCTCGTGGTAGCGCCTCTTCAGGTCGGCGAGCTTCCCGGCGGTCGTGTACATGTCCGGGGCGCCGGCGTCCTCGTCTGGCTCGTGTGCAGTCACCCGCCTCACTGTACCGGCGGCCATCCGCCCCGCCGTTGTAGGGACCGCACAGAAGGCGGCGCGTCCCGGGTGCGGTCTCCTCCTGATCCGCTCGCTACGGTGACGGCATGGACCTCCCCCTCAGCCGCCTCGCCGCCCCGCGCCTCGTCGCCCTCGACACGGTCGACTCGACCAACGACGAGCTGGCGCGGCGCGCGACGGCGGATCCCTCCGCCTGGCCCGACGGCTCCGTCCTGCTCACGCTCGACCAGACCGCCGGGCGCGGCCGGCGCGGACGCACCTGGGTGGCGCCGCCCGGACGGACGCTCGCGGTGAGCGTGCTCTGCGCGCCCGGACGCACGGACCTCGACCCGGGCTGGCTGCCCCTCGTCGCGGGCCTCGCCCTCGTGGCGACGCTGCGCGAGGTGGTCCCGGCGCCCGCCGAGGTCACGCTCAAGTGGCCGAACGACGTGCACGTGGACGGTCGGAAGGTCTCCGGGATCCTCGGCGAGCTCGTCGCGCCGGGCCGGGTCGTCCTCGGGACGGGGCTCAACCTCACGCTCGAGGAGGGGGACCTGCCGACCGGCACCTCCACGTCCCTCCTGCTGGCGGGCGTGCCGCGGCCGGACCTCGACCGGATCCTCGCCGCGTACCTCGCCGCCTTCCGCACGCGGTACCTGGCGTACGCCGACAGCGACGGCGACGCGCGGGCGGCCGGCCTCGTCGACGAGCTGGCCCGCACGTGCGCGACCATCGGGCGGGATGTCCGCGTCGAGCTCCCGGGTGGCGGGGAGCTTCTCGGGCGCGCGACCGGGGTGGACGACGACGGGCGGCTCACCGTGGAGTCCGCCGGGGATCCGGCCGTCACGTCTGTCGCCGCCGGGGACGTGACGCATCTGCGGTATCAATGAGGCATGGCGCACACGGGTGACACGCAGCGATACGCACCCGGGAGGGCGGTCGAGCGCTGCCCGTCCGCGGCGGGCGCCGGGCCAGGCGCAAGGCCGAGAAGGAGGAGCGCCGGCGCATCGTCGACGACGAGGCCGCCCGCCTGACGTCGTCGCACGACGTCGATCCGCGCCTCGGCCGGCCCGTCGCCCCGCCCGCCGCGCCGCCCCAGCAGGTGGTCGCCGCCGACCCGGAGCGCGTCCTCGTCCGCCTCCGGCCGCACGGTCGCGCCCTCACCCTCCCGGTCCTCCTGCTCCTCGCCATCTGCCTCGCCGCCGGCTACTTCGGCTCGTGGTTCCCGGAGCCGTGGGAGAACATGCTGCTGCTCGTCTCCCTCGCGGGCGTGGGCGTGTTCGTCACGGTCCTGCCGGTGCTCGTCTGGCTCAACCGCCGCTACACGGTCACCACCCGGCGGCTCGTCGTCTCGCACGGCTTCTTCGTGCGGACGCGCCAGGAGCTCCTGCACTCGCGCGGCTACGACGTGACGCTCCGTCGCGGACCGCTGCAGCACCTGCACCGCAGCGGCAACGTGACGATCAACGGCGGGCTCGAGGCCCCCGTTGTCCTCCGCGACGTCCCCTCCGCCGGGCTCGTCGTGCAGGCCCTGCAGGACCTCATGGAGGAGAACGCCAACATGGTGGCCGAGCGGCGCCGCCAGGAGGAGTCGCGCCGCGGGCGCCCGGGGGACGTCGCGTGGCGGCAGCAGGACGACGTCCGGTCCGCGTGGCCGGACGACACCCAGCCCTGGCAGCGGTCCTGACAGGTCGCCGGCCGGTCCCTACCAGGTCCCCGGGCCGGAGCCCGTGGGGCGGACCCCGCGGCACGCGCGGCTAGGGAGCGGCGACGCGCTCCGGCTCCGCGGTGTCCTGCGCGCGCGGGTCCGTCACGACGGAGGGGCCGGACGGCCGCGCGTCGAGGTCCGTCGCCGCGACCGCGTGGCGGCGTGCGGGGGAGTACACCCACTGCCGGTACAGCACGAAGCGCACCGCGGATCCGAGCCCCAGGCCGATGACGTTGGCGGAGACGTTGTCCGCGAGCGGGGACGTGAGGCCGAGCAGGTAGTGCGAGACGTACAGGCAGCCGAGGCCGATGGCCATGCCGACCAGGCTCACGGCGAGGAACTCGAGCGCCTCCCGGCCGCGCCGCGCGGTGCGGTCGGCCCCGAACGTCCAGTACCGGTTGCCGACCCAGTTCACGGCGATCGCGACGACCGTGGAGGCGGCCTTCGCGAGGATCGGTCCCGCCTCGACGGCGTCCGGATGGAAGACGGTCGCGCGGAGGAGGTTGAAGACCCCGAGGTCCACCAGGAAGCCCAGGCCGCCGACGAGGCCGAAGCGGGCGATCTGGACGCCGAGCGACGCGAGGGAGCGGCGGGGGGACATGGGCGGGGTCCGTCCTGGATGGGGGAGGATGGCGGGTGGCGTGACGGACGATGCTACCGGCTGGTTCCGGGCGGCGGCTGTCGCGCCGACGCCTCCAGGCGCCTTCGCGCCCACCCACCTTCGCAGAGGAGCACACCATGACGCCCATCGTCGGAGTCGTCGGCGGCGGCCAGCTCGCCCGGATGATGATCGCCCCCGCCGTGGAGCTCGGCATCGGGATCCGCGTGCTCGCCGAGGCCGACGGCATGTCCGCGGGCCTCGCCGCGACCGCCGTCGGCGACTACCGCGACCTCGACGCGGTCCGCGAGTTCGCACGCGGGGTCGACGTCATCACCTTCGACCACGAGCACGTGCCGCAGCACGTCCTGCGCGCCCTCGTGGCCGAGGGCGTCGCGGTGCACCCGGGGCCGGACGCCCTGCTGGTCGCCCAGGACAAGCTCCTCATGCGCGAGCGGCTGGAGCAGCTGGGCGTGCCGGTGCCGGTGTGGGCGCGCGTCGCCGACCGCGCCGCGCTCGCCGCCTTCCTCGCCGACAACGGCGGGGTCGCGGTCGTGAAGACCCGCGCGGCGGGTACGACGGGAAGGGCGTGCGGGTCGTGCGGTCGGCCGACGAGGCGGACGACTGGTTCGCCGCGCTCGGAGCCGGCGACGCCCTCCTCGCCGAGGAGCTCGTCGACTACGCCCGCGAGCTCGCCCAGTCCGTCGCCCGCCGGCCCTCCGGGGACATCGCCGCGTGGCCGGTCGTCGAGTCCATCCAGCGCGACGGCGTGTGCGCCGAGGTCATCGCGCCGGCGCACGGGGCGAGCCCCCGGCTCCGCGAGGCGGCCGAGGAGATGGCCCGCGGGATCGCGGAGGGCCTCGGCGTCACCGGCGTCCTCGCCGTCGAGCTGTTCGAGACCGTCGACGGCCGCCTGCTCGTCAACGAGCTGGCCATGCGCCCGCACAACACCGGGCACTGGTCGATGGACGGGGCGGTCACCGGACAGTTCGAGCAGCACCTGCGCGCCGTGCTCGACCTGCCGCTCGGCTCCCCGCGCCCGCTCGCGCCCTGGTCGGTCATGATCAACGTCCTGGGCGGCCCGGAGGACGGCACCGTCGCGGACCGCTACCCGCGCGCGCTCGCGGACCAGCCCGAGGCCCGCTTCCACTTCTACGGCAAGGAGCCCCGGCCCGGCCGCAAGGTCGGCCACGTGACCGTGGTCGGCGACGACCTCGACGAGACCGCGTACCGCGCCCGCGCGGCCGCCGCGTTCTTCCGGGGCTGACCCGCGACCGCACCGGCGTCCCTGGCGCACTCCCGCGGCGGCGGCTGCGTGGCGAGGCCGGGCACGCGGGATCCGGCACCTAGCATGGAGCCCGTGAATCCCGACACCCCTGCACTCGTCGGCCTCGTCATGGGCTCCGACTCCGACTGGAACGTGATGGAGAAGGCGTCCGTCGCGCTCGACGCCCTCGGCATCGCGCACGAGGTCGAGGTCCTGTCCGCGCACCGCACGCCCGAGCGCATGATCGCCTACGGGCAGGCCGCGCGCGAGCGGGGGATCCGCGTCATCATCGCCGGCGCCGGCGGGGCCGCCCACCTGCCCGGGATGATCGCCTCGGTCACGACCCTGCCCGTCATCGGCGTCCCCGTGCCGCTCGCGACCCTCGACGGCATGGACTCGCTGCTGTCGATCGTGCAGATGCCCGCGGGCGTCCCGGTCGCCACCGTCTCCATCGGCGGCGCGGAGAACGCGGGGCTCCTCGCCGCGCGGATCCTCTCGACGTCCGACGAGCGCATCGCCGACGCCCTCGCGCGCCACCGCGCCGAGCTCGCCGAGCTCGTCGAGCGCAAGAACGCCGCGCTGCAGCAGAAGGTCTCGTCGCGCGCGTGAGCCTGACGCAGCCCATCCGGCACCCGGACAGCCGGTCGCCGCGGATCATGACCACCCGGGCCTGGTGGCTCGTCGTCCTGAACGTCCTCATCCCCGGATCCGCCCAGGTCCTCGCGGGGAACCGCCGGCTCGGCCGGATCGGGCTGGCCTCGACGCTCGTCGTCTGGGGCCTCGCCGTCGTCGTCGGCGGGCTCGCGCTCTTCGCGCGCGGCGCGCTCATCCAGCTCGTCTCCGAGGAGTGGCTGCTCGTCGTGCTGCAGGTCGTCCTCGCGGCCTACGCGGTGCTCTGGGTCGTGCTGGCCCTCGACACCCTGCGGCTCGCCCGCATCATCCGGGTGGCGCCCCGGGCCCGGCCGGTCATCGCGGCGCTCTCCGTGCTCCTCATGGTGGGCACCGCGGGTTCCGCCGCCTACGCGGCCTACGTCGTCGGCGTCGGCCGCGGCGCACTCGGCGGGATCTTCGGGGACTACGCCAGCGAGGCGCCCGTGGACGGGCGGTACAACATCATGCTGCTCGGCGGCGACGCGGGCAGCGACCGCGCGGGCCTCCGCCCGGACAGCATCACGGTCGTCAGCATCGACGCCGACACCGGGCGCGCCACCATGGTCGGGCTCCCGCGGGACATGGAGGACGTGCCGTTCTCCGACGGCTCCCCGCTCGCGGCGCGCTACCCGGACGGGTACCGGCGCTGCGACGTGGACGCCTGCATGCTCAACTCCATCTACACGGAGGTGGAGGTCTACAAGCAGGACCTCTACCCCGACGCGGTGGAGCGCGGCAGCCTGCCCGGCATCGAGGCGATGCGCGAGGCCGTGCAGGGCGTCACCGGGCTGACGATCCAGTACTACGCGCTCATCGACATGCAGGGCTTCTCCGAGATGGTCGACGCGCTCGGCGGCATCGAGATCGACGTGCAGCGGCGCATCGGCATGGGCTCCGGGCACGACGAGCAGTTCAACCCGGTCCCGATCCCCGAGTGGATCGAGCCGGGGAGGCAGCGGCTCGACGGCTACCACGCGCTCTGGTACGCGCGCTCCCGCTACCAGACCACGGACTACGACCGCATGGCGCGCCAGCGCGAGGTCCAGCAGGCGGTCGTCCAGCAGTTCGACCCCGCCAACGTGCTGACCAAGTTCGACGCGATCGCGGAGGCCGGCCAGCAGGTGGTCAAGACCGACATCCCGCGCGGCATGCTCGGCTACTTCACCCAGCTGGCGCTGAAGACGAAGGGCCAGCCCATCGACGACCTGGAGATCGTGCCGCCGCGGTTCGACTCGCAGGACCCGGACTTCCCGGCGATCCGCCAGGCGATCCAGGACCGGTTCGCCGAGGGCTCCGCGGGCTGACCCGCGCCGCGCCTACAGGTCGGCGTGCAGCTGCCAGACCTTCTCGGCGGCGTCGCGCCAGCTGAACGCGCGGGCGCGGTCCTGGCCGACGACGGCGAGGCGATCGCGGGCGGCTGGGTCGGAGAGCAGGCCGCCGATGGCGTGGGCCAGGCGCTCGGGATACCCGTCGGGGTCGTCCCGGGGCACCACGACGCCGGCGTCGGCCGCGACCTCGAGCAGCGCGGGCGCGTCCGAGTGCACGACGGGCGTGCCGAACGACAGCGCCTCGACCACGGGCAGGCCGAAGCCCTCCGAGAGGCTGGGGTGCACGAAGACCGTGGCGCGGTCGAGGGCGACGGCGAGGTCGGCGTCCGAGAGGGATCCGAGGCTGCGGACGCGCGACGGGTCGACGCCCGCCTCGTCCGCCACCTGGGCGAGCTCGACGTCGCCCCACGTCGCGGGCCCGACGATGAGGAGGGGGAGGTCGCCCGTCTCCGGCCGCGCCAGCGCCTGCACGAGGGCCTGGACGCCCTTCCGCGGCTCGAGGCTCCCGACCGTGAGCAGGTAGTCGACGGGGAGGTCGAGCTCCGCGGCGCGGGCGGCCGGGTCCTCGGGCAGCGCGATGCGCGGGCTGACGGCGCCGCCGATCACCCGCACCCGGTCGCCGAGGTCGACGTACCGCGCGAGCTCCTCGGCCAGCGCGTGCGACGGCACGACCACGGCGTCGGCGTGCTTGCGCGCCCGCTTCGCCATGGCCTTCGTCCAGGAGACGGAGGCGCTCGTCATGCTCTCGGGGTGCGTCCACGCGTTGACGTCGTGGATGGTCGCGACGATCTGGTCGTGCGTGTTGACCCGGTCGTGGCGTCGGAGCGGCGCCAGGAGGCCCGGAGCGTGCACCATGCCCGTCGTCCCCGGCGTCGGCAGCCCGAGCTGCCACGCGCGGGAGAGCTCACGGCGGGGGAGCGGCACGCGCGTGATGCGGGCGAGCCCCGGCAGCCGTGCCTCGAGGTCGGCCGTCTGCTCCGGCGTGATCGCGGAGACGACGCCCTCGACCTCGCAGCCGCTCGGCGTGGCGGCGACCACGGCGCTCGTCAGGTCCTCGGCGTAGCGGCCGATGCCGCCGGGCGTGGGGCCGGTCAGCTGGTCGATGATCACGCGCAGCGTGGTGGTCACGGTCCTCCATCGCGCGGGTGTCGGGTCGGCCCGCGGGAGGACCATCGTACCGACGGCCGGCGCGGGCGGCCGGGAGGAGCGCCGGGACGTCAGCCCTGGCGCATCCGCTCCACGGCCTCCTTGGAGGGGCCGTCGAAGGCGACCTTGCCCGACTGGATGAGGATCCCGCGCTCGCAGAGGTCCGAGACCATGTCGAGGTCGTGGCTCACGACCACGAGGGTCTTGCCCTGGTCGTGCAGCTCGCGGATCTTCGCGAGGCACTTGCGCTGGAACGGCTCGTCGCCCACCGACAGGATCTCGTCCACCAGCAGGATGTCGACCTCGGTGTGGATGGCGACCGAGAACGCGAGCCGGAGGAACATGCCCGAGGAGTAGTGCTTGACCTCGGTGTCGATGAACTTCTCGATCTCGCTGAAGGCGACGATCTGGTCGAAGCGCGCATCGATCTCGTGCTGCTCCATGCCGAGGATCGCTGCATTCAGGTAGATGTTCTCGCGTCCGGACAAGTCGGGGTGGAAGCCCGCGCCCACCTCGATGAGGCCCGCGATGCGCCCGCGGGCGAGCACCTCGCCGCTGTCCGGCTGGTAGACCCCCGAGATGAGCTTCAGGAGCGTGGACTTGCCGGATCCGTTGAACCCGAGCAGCGCGACGGACTCGCCGGGGCGCACGGAGAAGCTGACGTCCTCCAGCGCGTCGAACGTGGAGGCCAGGGGCTTGCGGCGGACGGCCGCGATCACGGTCTCCTTGATGGAGTGCGTGTGGCGCAGGAGGAACGACTTCCGCACGTTCTCCACGATGATGCGCGGGAGCGCGTCCGACTCAGAGGTCCTGGGCAAAGCGCCCCTCCAGCTTCTTGAAGACGAGCTGCCCGAGCAGGAGGCTCAGGAGCGAGACGCCGAGGGCGATGAAGCCGTACATCCAGAGGTTCTCGGGCAGGTCGCCCGTGCCGCCCGTGGTCGGGTACCAGAAGCCCGCGTGGAAGAGCTCGACCGCGGCCGTGACCGGGTTCAGCTGGTAGACGACGAGCAGCCAGTCGGGCAGCACGTCGCGAACCTGGGCGAAGGGGTAGAGCACCGGGGAGGCCCACACGACGACCATGACGATGAGCTCGACGAAGTTCTGGGAGTCGCGGAACGAGACGTTCGCGGCGCCGAACAGCATGCCGAGGCCGATGGCCAGGGTGCCGATGATGGCGACGCCCAGCAGGATCCCGAGGACCTGCACGGGCGTCGGCGCCCACCCGACGAAGAGGCAGACCACCAGCAGGATCACCAGCTGCGGCAGGAAGTTCACAAGTGCCACGAAGGTGCTCGACACCGGGAAAAGCTCCCGCGGGAGGTAGATCTTCTTGATCAGCGCCCCGTTGTCGACGAGCGACTTCGTCGAGTTGGAGAACGCCTCCGTGTAGAAGTTGATGAGGATGATGCCCGAGAACAGGTAGATCGGGTAGTTGACCTGGTTCTGGTTGAGCCGCAGGAACACGCCCATCGCGATGAAGAACACCGCGAACTGCGCCGCCGGCTTCACGTACGACCACAGCCATCCGAGCACCGAGCCGCGATACCGGACCTGCACCTCCTTGCGCACGAGCAGGGAGAGGAGGTAGCGGCGACGGTAGACGTCGAGGAGGCCCGCGCCCGTGCCGGGCCTCGAGAACTCCCGCGCCTCGGAACTCGTCATGCTCGACACGTCGGTGGTGCCCTTCGGACTGCGTGGGGCCCGCGCGGGCGCGGAGCGGGGACGGGGACGGCATCCGGGATCGGACCGGACACGAGTGTAGCCGTCAGGGTGCCCGGAGGACGCCGTGGGCGGCGGCGTCGGACAGCGCCTCCCGCCAGTCCCGCAACGGGGCGAGCCCCACGCGCGCCCAGCCGTCGTGGCCGAGCACGGAGTACGCGGGACGGGGCGCCGGCCGCACGAAGGACGCGCTGTCGGTGGGCCGCACGCGCTCGGGATCGAGTCCCGCCTCGGCGAAGACGGCCCGCGCCAGGTCGTACCAGGTGGCGACGCCCGACGACGTCCCGTGGAAGACCCCCGCGGGCGCGCCGGCCTCGACGAGCTCGACGAGGCGCGCCGCGAGGTCGACCGTCCACGTCGGCTGCCCGCGCTGGTCGTCGACGACGGAGACCGTGTCGTGCGTCTGCGCGAGCCGCAGCATGGTGGACGGGAAGCTCGGGCCGCCCGCGCCGTACAGCCAGGCGGTGCGCACCACGCTCGCGCCCGCCGGGTGGCCCGCGAGCACGAGCCGCTCGCCCTCGGCCTTGGTGCGCCCGTAAGCGGAGACGGGAGCGTGCGGGGCGTCCTCCGGGTACGGCGCGACGGCGGATCCGTCGAACACGTAGTCGGTGGACACGTGCACGATGCGGGCGCCCGCCCCGGCCGCGGCGCGTGCGAGGACGCCGGCGCCCGTCGCGTTGACGACGCGGGCCTCCTCCTCGTGCTCCTCGGCCGCGTCGACCGCGGTGTACGCCGCGAGGTTCACGACCACGTCGTGGCCGGCGACCGCGGCACGGACCGCGGCCTCGTCGGCGATGTCCAGCTCGGAGCGCGTGGGCGCGGTCACGTCGTGGCCGGCGAGGGCCGGCAGGAGGTCCTGACCGAGCATCCCGCGGGCGCCGGTGACGAGGATCCGGCTCACGCGGGCAGCTCGGCGCGCTGCTTCAGGGGCTCCCACCAGGAGCGGTTGTCCCGGTACCACTGCACGACGTCGGCGAGGCCCTGCTCGAACGGCACCTGGGGCGCGTAGCCGAGCTCGCGCTGGATCTTGGAGATGTCGACGGAGTAGCGGAGGTCGTGGCCCTTGCGGTCCTCGACGCGGTCGACGTACGACCAGTCGCGGCCGGTGGCGTCGAGGAGGAGCTGCGTCAGCTCGCGGTTGGTGAGCTCGGTCCCGCCGCCGATGTTGTAGATCTCGCCGGGCGCGCCCTGCACGAGCACGAGCGCGATGCCGCGGCAGTGGTCGTCCACGTGCAGCCAGTCGCGGATGTTCAGGCCCTCGCCGTAGAGCGGCACGTGCCGGTCGTCGATGAGGTTCGTGACGAACAGCGGGATGACCTTCTCGGGGAAGTGGTACGGCCCGTAGTTGTTGGAGCAGCGCGTGATGGACACGTTCAGCCCGTGGGTGCGGTGGTACGAGCGGGCGAGCAGGTCGCTGCCGGCCTTCGACGCGGAGTAGGGGGAGTTGGGCTCGAGCGGCCGCTCCTCGTCCCACGAGCCCTCGGCGATGGACCCGTAGACCTCGTCGGTGGAGACGTGCACGAAGCGCTTCAGGTCGTGGCGGAGGGCGGCGTCCAGGAGCTTCTGCGTGCCGAGCACGTTCGTCTCGACGAAGATGCTGGCGTCGCGCACGGAGCGGTCGACGTGGCTCTCGGCGGCGAAGTGCACGACCGCGTCGACCTTCGGGATCCACTCGTCGAGCACGGCGTCGTCGCGGATGTCGCCGTGCACGAACGTGTACCGCGGCGAGTCGCTGACGGGGGCCAGGTTCTCGAGGTTGCCGGAGTAGGTGAGCGCGTCGAGCACGATCACGTCGGCGCCCTCCAGCCCGGCGTAGTGGTCCTGGAGCGCGTGGCGCACGAAGTTGGAGCCGATGAAGCCGGCGCCGCCGGTCACGAGGATCCTCATGGGGATACGTCCTGTCGTCGAGACGCCGGGCGGGTGGGCCGACGTCGGGGAGAGTCCGCGCTGTTCGGGGGCGGACCGCCTGCGAGTGTACCGGCGGCGGCCGCGCGGGCCACGTCCCCGTGCGGGGGAGGGCGGCCGGGCGCGGCATGATCGCTGCATGGCCGACTCCCGCATCCGCGCGCTCCTCCGCGACGAGCGCGTGGCGTTCCTGCTCGTCGGCGCCTTCAACACCGCATTCTCCTTCCTCCTGTTCGCCGGCCTCGCGGCGACCGCCGGACGCGCGCTCGACGCCGCCGGCCTGCCGGTGCTCGGCTCGCTGGTCCCCCTGGCGGGCAGCTACGCCGTGGCCGTCCTCGTGGCGTTCGTGCTCTACCGCCGGCTCGTCTTCCGCGTCCGCGGCCACGTCCTCCGCGACCTCGCCCGGTTCGCCTCGGTGTACGTCGTGTCGATCTCCCTGAACGCGGTCTCGCTCCCGCTGCTCGTCGCCGCCGGGGTGCCGCGGCTCCTGGCGCAGGCGGTCATCGTGGCGGTCATCACGGTCATCAGCTACGTCGGCCACCGCTGGTTCTCCTTCCGCCGCCCGCGCGAGGACCGCGCGCCGGGCCGCTGAGGGGCCCGTTGCTAGACTCCGACCCGTGCAGATCCGCGAACTCGCCGTACCCGACGCGTACGAGCTCACCCCCGTCCAGCGCACCGACGACCGGGGCGTGTTCCTCGAGTGGTACCGGTTCGACGAGATCCAGGAGGCGGTCGGCCACCCGCTCGACCTCCGCCAGGCGAACATGAGCGTGTCGAGGCGGGGCGTCGTCCGCGGCGTCCACTTCGCCGACGTCCCGCGCGGCCAGGCCAAGCACGTGAAGGCCGTCTCCGGCGCCGTGCTCGACTTCATCGTGGACATCCGCGTGGGCTCGCCGACCTTCGGCCAGTGGGACAGCGTGCGCCTCGACACCGAGACCCACAAGGCGGTCTACATCTCCGAGGGCCTCGGCCACTGCTTCGTCGCGCTGACCGACGACGCCGCCGTCACGTACCTCGTGAGCGACGTCTACAACCCGGCGGCCGAGCACGGCATCACGCCGCTCGACCCCGACCTCGACCTCCGCTTCCCCGAGGAGGCCGGCGAGGCGCTGCTCTCCCCGAAGGACCTCGAGGCGCCCACCCTCGCCGAGGCGGCTGCCGCCGGGCTCCTCCCCACCTGGTCGGACATGCGCGCCTTCCACGACTCCCAGAAGGTGAGCTGATCCCGTGAAGGGCATCATCCTGGCCGGCGGTTCCGGCACGCGGCTGTGGCCGATCACGAAGGGCATCAGCAAGCAGCTGATGCCGATCTACGACAAGCCGATGATCTACTACCCCCTGTCGACGCTGATGATGGCGGACATCCGCGAGGTGCTCATCATCACGACGCCCGAGTACAACGACCAGTTCCGAGCGCTGCTGGGCGACGGCTCGCACCTCGGCATGCGCATCGAGTACGCCGTGCAGCCCTCGCCCGACGGCCTGGCGCAGGCGTTCGTCATCGGCGAGGAGTTCATCGGGGACGACTCGGTGGCGCTGGTGCTCGGCGACAACATCTTCCACGGCGCGGGCCTCGGCACGAGCCTGCGCAAGAACACCGAGATCGACGGCGCGCTGATCTTCGCGTACCACGTGGCCGACCCGACGGCCTACGGCGTCGTGGAGTTCGACGACGACTTCACGGCCGTCTCCATCGAGGAGAAGCCGGCGAAGCCGAAGAGCGCCTACGCGGTGCCCGGCCTCTACTTCTTCGACAACGACGTGATCGAGATCGCGAAGTCCATCGAGCCGAGCGAGCGCGGCGAGCTCGAGATCACGACGGTCAACGACCACTACCTCCAGGCGGGACGCCTGCGCGTGCAGGTGCTCGACCGCGGCACAGCCTGGCTCGACACCGGCACGTTCGAGAGCATGATGCAGGCCTCCGAGTACGTGAAGGTCATCGAGGACCGCCAGGGCTTCAAGATCGGCTGCATCGAGGAGATCGCCTACCGCGCCGGCTGGATCGACCGCGACGCGCTCGAGGCGCTCGCACGTCCGCTCATCAAGAGCGGGTACGGGCGGTACCTGGTCACGCTGCTGGAGCAGTAGCGGCGCAGGAAGCCGACGGGGTCGCCGGGCCGGCGCAGACCCCGGATCAGCTTCCCGTCGACCGCGACATGCGACGCCCGAGATAGAGGTACACGAGGCGGCGCGACAGCGCCTTCGCCCGGGCCATCAGATCGCCGAGCCGCACATCCGAGCGAGAGACGACGCCGGGATGCGCGTCGAGCACCCAGCGGTGGAAGCCGGCCGCCGCGCTGGCCTGCTCACCGGCAAGCCGTACGCTCCACTGGGAGTCGGAGATGCGGAAGCCCGCGAGGGCCTTCGGGCCGACCGAGGCGAAGTCGCCGCGGAGCAGCACCTTCGCGTACGTGGTCTCGTCGATGAGGTACGGCCAGCGGGAGTCCCACCAGCCGACGGCCTCGAGGTCGGCGCGGCGCATGAGGACGCAGCCGGGCTCGCCGAACATGTTGGTGCCGGAGCGGATGGTCCGGCGCACCGCGGCGGCGCCGGACATGGCGATGCGCGCCCCGGAGACGCCGTGGTCGCGGACCACCGGTCGGCTGTCCGCGTCGACGATGTCGCGCGGCGAGGCGACGAGCACCACCGAGGGTGAGGCGTCGATCTCGGCGACCTGGCGTTCGAGGATGGTCGGGTAGAGGAGGTCATCGCCGCACACGAGCTTGATCAGCTCGCCGCGGGCCTCCTGGCTCACGCGGTTCCAGTTGCGGAGGGCCCCTCCTCCCGCCTCGGTCGTGAGCAGCCGGAAGCGCGGGTCATCCGAGTAGCGGGCCATGACGCCTGCCGTGCCGTCGGTCGACGAGTGGTCGGCGATCACCACCTCGAAGTCCGTGTAGGTCTGCGCGAGGACGGACGCGATCGTCTCCTCGAGGTAGTCGGCGTTGTTGTACGCGGGGATGACGATGGACACGCGGGGTGCGGACACGGGGGCTCCGGATCTGATGGGGGCTGGCGCCCGCGCCCCGTCGGCTCCCGGAGGGGAGCGCGGGTCGCGGCGGAGGGAGGCGGGACCATCGTCTCACGCCGCCCGTGCGGGGCTCCGGCTCCGGCGCCGTGAGCGAGTGCGCGTCCCGGCTCGGCGGCGGCGAGCGTATACCCTGAGGAGGCTTCCGGGCGCCCGGGCGGGATCGTCCGCCGGCGCGGGTCCCGGCGCTCCGTCGGACCGCAGTCGCCGGTCGGAGCCGGCGTCAACGTGTGGAGGTACCAGCTGAACGTGTCGAAGAGAGCCGTGTGGCCCCTGGTGGTCGTGGTCGGCGTCCTGGTGGGCGCCGTCATCCCCCTGCTCGTGGATCCCGGCTACTACTTCGTGGACGACAGCCAGTCGGGCTTGTTCGGCCAGTGGTACGAGATCGGCAACCGCGTGCTCGCCGGCGAGTGGGCCCTCGTCGTGCCCCAGGTCTGGCAGTCCGGCAACTACCTCGCCGAGGGTGCATGGGGTCTGTTCAGCCCGGCGCTGTGGCTCATCGGAGTGGGTTCCCACCAGCTGCCCGACGCCGTGGTCTACGTGACCCTCGTCAAGCTGGTCTTCCTCGTCGTGGCCGGGCTCGGTGCGCAGCTTCTCGCCCGCACCTTCGGCATACCGCGGTCGTGGGCCGCCGTCACCGGCATCGCCGCGCCGCTCGCCGGCTTCACCCTGTACATGGACGCGCCGTCCTGGGCGAACGGCCTCATGGCGTACTGCCTCTGGCCCCTCGCCTGGGCCCTCGCCCGGCGCACGGCGCTCCTCGGCCGGTCGGCCGTCCCCGCGGTGATCGTCGGGGCCACGCTCATCGGGTTCAGCTATGCCGCGGCGACGATCTTCCTCGGGCTCGTCCTCGGGTCCACCCTGTTCGAGGCGTGGCGGTTGAAGAGGCCCGGCATGGTCCTCCGGGCGTTCTGGCTGTCGGTCGCGCTGGGGTCGTTCGCCGTGATCGTGCACCTGCCCGGCCTCCTCACCGCACCCGTGACGGGACGGACCGACGGCATCATCAACACCGGCCTCCTGACCGTGAACCTCAGCGGCCTGTTCACCTCGAGCACCCCGGTGGGGAGCCCGCAGATCTACATCTTCGACCGCTACTTCCCGCTCGTCCCCATGCTGTACATCGCCTGGTTCCTGCCGCTCCTCGCATTCGTCGACTGGTCCCGGCTCGTTCGCCTGCTCCGCTCGAGGTCGCGTCGCGGGATCCTCGTGGTGCTGGTGGCCGCGACCATCGGTGTCCTCCTGCCCAGCGACTTCGCGGTGTTCCGCTTCCCGGTGCGGATGATGCCGTACCTGACGCTGGCGGTGCTCCTCATCACGGCGCTCGCGCTCGGCCGGGCGCGCGTCGCGCGCGTGACGCGCCGCCGTGTCCTGTTCGCGGTGGGCTTCGTCGTGGCGAGCTCCGCCTTGACCGACAGCCAGACGCCCGCCTACTGGAAGGTCATCGTCCTGGCGGCCGTCGCCTCGATCGCCGGGGTCCTCCTGGCCGCGCTCGTCATCCAGCGGCGGCGTGCGGTGGCTCCGGACACCGTGACGCCCGTGGCGGGGGACGCGGTCACCCGGATGCTCGCCGTGCTGGCCATCGCCGGCACGCTGCTGTTCCTCGTCCCTCAGCATCTCGCGCATCCCAGCTCGCCGCTGCGGAACTACGACGTCCCCGCGGACGTCGCGGACTACCAGCGGCAGCTGACGGGAGCCGAGGGTGACGTGCTCGTCGTGGGGACCGTCGCGGACGACGCAGCCGAACGCCGTCAGTGGGCCGACACCCTCGTCGCGAACCTCTGGTACGTCAATCCCGCCCAGGTGCAGAACGCCTACTCCTCCGTCTACTTCCCCGCCTACCAGGACACCCTGTGCATGGCGTACAACGGGTACACCTGCTACCAGCTGTTCTCCCGTCTCTTCACGATCGAGCCGCAGACCGGCGAGCGGTACGTCGACCTGCTCTCCGTGAGCTCGATCCAGCTCATCAAGGAGTCCTTCCCGACCGACGCCGGCTGGTCCCGGGTGCCGGACGGCTGGCACGTGGCGTCCGACACGGCGCTGACCCGTCTCCTCGTCCGCGATGAGCCGCTGCCGACGGCGGGCGGCGTGGTGTGGCAGTCCGACGGAACCCGCGTCACGGAGGTCGACAGGGACGACTCCGGAGTCCGATTCCGCGTGGACGAGGTGCCGGCGGACGGTGGCTCCGTCGCGCTCAGCCGCATCCCCTGGCCCGGCTACAGCGCGTCGGAGGGCGAGGTGCAAGCGGAGCCCGTCGCCGGGTTCCTCACCCGCGTTGACCTCGACGGCGCGAGCCCCGGGGACGTCGTGGACGTGACCTTCCGAAGCCCCGGATGGCAGGTCCAGTCCCTCGCCGGGATCCTCGTGCTCCTCGGCCTGGGCGTGATCGAGGTGCACCGCTTCCGTGCACGGCACCGTCGACATGCCGTGACGTCCGCGCCGGCGGCCGAGGTGCGCGCGTGACGCGCCGCGAGCCACGCGTCGTCGTGGTCGTCGTCGCCTACGACCGTCGTGAGCTGGTGACGGAGACGCTCGCTGCTCTGGAACGGCAGACCCGGCAGCCCGACGCGGTCGTCGTCATCGACAACGCCTCGACCGACGGATCGCCGGACGCCGTCGCCTCCCTGTTCCCGGCCGTCCACCTGACGCGGCTCATGCGCAACACCGGTGGCGCAGGCGGCTTCGCCGTCGGGATCGAACGCGCCCTCCACGCCCACGACGCCGACGTCGTGTGGCTCATGGACGACGACACCGTCCCGGACCCTGGCGCGCTGGCCGCCCTGTTGCGCGCACGGGCGGCGGCGCCGGCCCGGACCGCGGTCCTCGCGTCCGCGGTGCGCTGGGTGGACAGTCGACCCCACCCCATGAACACCCCCGCGCGCGGCCCTCCGCGCGGCGCCGAGAACGCGAGCGCGCCGCCGAGCACGGGTGCACGCCAGTGCGTTCGGCCTCGTTCGTGTCCTTCATGATCGAGGGCGACGCCGTCCGCCGACACGGCCTCCCCGTCGCCGACTACTTCCTCTGGAACGACGACTTCGAGTACAGCACGCGCGTGCTCCGCGAGGGTCGCGGGTACCTCGTGCGGGACAGCACGGTGGAGCACCGGACCCGCACGTTCGGGTCGACGGACGTCGATCCGGGGGCGCGGTTCTACTTCGAGGTGCGCAACAAGGTGTGGCTGCTCACCCGCAGCCGTGCGCTGTCGCCCCTCGAGCGGATCCTCTACGCCGGTGCCGCCACCCGCTCCTGGACACGGACCTTCCGACGCTCGTCGGCCCGTGCCGTGCTCGCCGACGGCTTGCGCCGGGGGCTGGCTGACGGCCTCGCCCGCGGCCCACGGGCCTCCGCCGTCGTGCTGTCCGGCCTCGGCCCGATCACCGACGGCGTGACGCGATTGGAGCGGGGCGCCGGGCGGGCGTGACCGCGCGGTCAGGGCGCGGGCCTGCCGCCCCGGACGCGGTTATCACACCTCCGGGCGCAGCGGATCGACGGCCACCGTCTTCTGGTGCGGTCGCGCACCGTGGTGGGTGTCGATCAGGTAGAGCGGACGGTTCTGCACCTCGTCGTAGACGCGCCCGAGGTAGCTCCGAGCACGCTCAGCATGATGATCTGGACACCGCCCACGAAGAGGATGGCGATGACCGTGAACGTCCAGCCCGGCACCGTGTTCTCGGGAGCGACGAGGCGGCTGATCAGCACGTAGACGACCAGGAGCGCGCTGATCGCGGAGACGATCCAGCCCACGAGCTGGATGAGCTTGAGCGGGAACGTCGAGAAGCCGAGGATGCCGTCGGCGGCGAACTTGAGCATCTTCCGCAGCGGATAGCCGGTCTCGCCGGCGTGACGCTCGTCGCGGTCGAACTGGACGCTCGTCTGCCGGAACCCGACGTACGACACCATCCCGCGCAGGAAGCGGTTGCGCTCGGGGAAGCGGCGGATCGCGTCGATGACCTTGCGGTCGATGAGCCGGAAGTCACCCGTGTTCCGCGGGATCTCGATCTCGGCGACCAGCTGGAGGACCCGGTAGAAGACGTCGGCCGTCACCTTCTTGAAGAAGGTGTCCTTGCGTGTCCGGCGCTGCGCGTAGACGACGTTGTAGCCCTCGCGCCAGGTGCGGATGAGTTCCACGGCGACGCGCGGGGGATCCTGCAGGTCCGTGTCCATGATGACCGCGGCGTCCCCGCGGGCGTGGTCGAGGCCAGCCGTGACGGCGATCTGATGACCGAAGTTGCGGGAGAAGTCGATGACCTGGACGCGGTCGTCCTCGGCGGCGATGGCCAGGAGCTTCTGCAGCGTGTCGTCCCGGGAGCCGTCGTTGACGTAGATGAGCTCCATGTCGACGTCCAGGTCGGCCTCCTCGACCGTGTCGACGAGGGTGCGGTAGAAGAGGTCGACGCTGCCCGCCTCGTTGTACGAGGGGAGGACGAAGCTGACGAGCGGGCGGGCGGGCGTGGGAGTCACGGTCGGTTCAATCCTCGGTTCTCGGTCTCGGTCCCGGGTCGCGGGAGGCGTCGGTCGGACCGTGGACGAGCTTATCGACCGGTCCCGAGTCATCCGGCGATGCGGTACAGGACGGCGCGGTCGCCCGTCGCATCGTCGTAGACGACCCCGTCGGCCTCGACGAGGCCGGGATCGGATGCCGGGTCGGCCCCGGCCGTGCACGCGGAGTCCGCCACGAGCCACGTCACCCCCGCCTGCCGTGCAGCCTCGACGTCGATGCGGCCCTCCGCGGCGGAGGCGCGCACGCGGTCGACCGCCTCGCGGTCCGCCGGCCATGCCATCCCGAGGTTGTAGTGGGCGATGGCGCGACCTGAGTCGACCTTGACGATCTGCGGGTCGAGGCACGGTCCGACCGCGATGAGCCCGTCGGCCGCGCCCGCGATGACGTCGGCTACCGCTCGGTCCACGGGGTCGGCGAACGTGATCTGACGCAGGTCCCGGCCTGCGCCGAAGAAGCGCACCCAGTCGATCGCGCTCGTGACGCCCACGGCGACGATGAGCAGCGCGCAGACGGAGACGACCGTGCGGCTCCTTCGGGCGTCCCGGGATCGCGCGACCGCCGGGGTGCGGGCGTCGGGGCGGTCGCCGACGTCACCGCGAGGGGCGAGGGTGCGCACGGCCACGTCGAGCAGCACCGGCACGATCGTCACGGCGATGAGCAGGAACGAGTCGATCCACAGACGGTACGGCTCCTGGTTCGCCTTCCAGAGGTCGTTGGTCGACGTGATCGCCCAGGTGAGCATCGCGCCGCCGGCGTAGGCGGTCCACACCGTGCGGCGGGCGCGGATGCCCGCGACGAGGATGACGACGAGCGGCACGATGAGCGCAGCCCCGGCGAGGGGACCGAGGGGCAGGTCCACGCCCAGGTCCTTGCTCGACGCGACGCGGTAGGAGAGGAACGGATCGTCGGCCGCCGCGGCGAGCGCGGTCGCGATGAGCTGGGGGAGCGTCGCGGCGAGCGCGGCGCCCATGGGCACCAGGGCACGGCCGCGGGTGCGCCCGATGGTGGCCAGCAGCCCCGGCACGGTGGGGAGGAGCCCGACCACGAACGCGGGCAGCGGCCCGACGGCGGACGCGACGACGACCGCGAGCGCGAGCGAGGCCGGCACCATCACGGCGGACAGCACGAGGAGGCGGCGACGGGGGCGCTCCAGCACGGCGTACGCCGCGACGACGTAGGACGCGAGGAACACGGTTGCCAGGAACGAGTAGACGTGCACGTTGAGCAGCCCGCCCAGGACGACCGCGACCGCCGTCATCGCGATCAGGCGGGCGCGGCGCGACGAGCCGCGGAGGAAGGGCACGAGCGCCCCGAGGAACGCGATGCCGGCGACGGAGAGCGCGGCAGCCTCGCCGTTGAGGGTGAACAGCACGCCGAACGGTCCCCACAGCACCGCGTGGGAGCTCATCTGCCAGTACCACGCGCCCGGCCCCTGCGTCCACGCGAAGGTCCCGACGAGCAACGGCGCGAAGCCGAGGACGCCGGTCCAGGCGCGACCCGTCACGCGGATGCACGCGATCCCGATGGCGGCGACGAGGGCCGCCTGCAGCGCGGTGCCCACGACGTTCCACGCCTCGACGGGTCCGAGGCCCGTGACGTGCCCGACGGCGCCGAGCACCAGGTAGTAGAGGTGCGGGTAGGTGTTGCGCCCGGTCTCGGTGAACGGCTCGACGGACGCGAAGTCGCCACGGGCGAAGTTGACGACCATGGAGAGGTACGACAGCTGGTCGTAGACGAAGTAGTCGCGGAACGTGCGGACGACGTCGCCCGTCCGATGCACGAGCATCCCGACCTGGGTGAGGAGGAAGAGGAGGACCGCGACCGCTACGGCGGCCGTCGACGTCAACGGCCCCGGAGGCCTCCGCGCATCGATCCGGGGCGGGGAGGCGGGGGAGGGCACGGGCGCTGATGCTATCAGCCGGGCATCGGGCCCCGTGGGCTCCTCGCATGGCGTGGGAACGCCTCCGTCGGTTCCCCGTCGCGCCCCGGGTACACTGGGCCGCTCGACGCCCGCGGCCCACGCGGCCGGGCCCGTCGATCCAACGGACGTGAGGCTGCGCAGGCAGCAGAGGGGACGCGCATGCCCACCGAGGCCTTCTCGCTCCTCCTCCCCGTGTACCGCGGCGATCGTCCCGAGTTCCTCCGCCGTGCGTTCCGCAGCAGCGTGGACGACCAGACGCTGCGGCCGGACGAGGTCGTCGTCGTCCGAGACGGGCCGGTGTCCGCGGAGCTCGCGCGCACGATGGCGGAGCTCGCCGACGCCTCGCCCGTCCCCGTCGTGACCGTCGAGCTCGCCCGCAACATGGGCCTCGCCTACGCCCTGGAGCGCGGGCTCGAGGCGTGCGCGCACGACGTGGTCGCACGGATGGACGCGGACGACATCAGCCTCCCGGAGCGCTTCGCGCGCCAGCTGGAGCTCATCTCCAGCGGCCTCGACCTCGTCGGCACGGGGATGTACGAGTTCGCGGACGAGGTCGGCACCATCGCGGGCCGGCGCACCCCTCCGGTCGGAGCCGACGCGATCTCCCGCTACGCGCGCTTCCACGACCCGTTCAACCACCCGACGGTGGTGTACCGCCGCGCCGCGGTGCAGCGCGCGGGCGGGTACCTCCCCATCGGGCTCATGGAGGACTACTACCTCTTCGCCCGCATGATCCAGTCCGGTGCCCGGGTGGACAACCTGCCGGACCCCCTCGTCATGTACCGCGTCAGCGCCGGGGCGTACGCCCGGCGCGGCGGCGTCGCGCAGCTGCGCGCGGAGCTGCTCCTGCAGCGGGAGTTCCGCCGCCGCCGGTTCACGTCCCTCGCGCAGGCGCTCCGCAACGTGGCCGTCCGCGGCAGCTACCGCCTGATCCCGGAGGCCGTGCGGCGCGGCCTGTACCGCCGGCTCATCACGCGCGACCGGACCGCCTCGCGGGCCCGCGGCTGAACCCCCGTTACCCTTGACCAGTCCCCTCGAGCGCCCGACGGGCGCCACCCAGCAAAGGAATGTGCCATGAGCCCTGATCTCGTAGTGGTCGGATCCGGTTTCTTCGGACTCACGATCGCGGAGCGCGTCGCCGAGGAGCTGGGCCTCAAGGTCCTCGTCATCGACCGTCGCGACCACATCGGCGGCAACGCGTACAGCGAGAAGGACCCGGAGACGGGGATCGAGGTGCACCGCTACGGCGCCCACCTCTTCCACACCTCCAACGAGACCGTGTGGGAGTACGTCAACCGCTTCACGGAGTTCACGCCCTACGTGCACCGCGTGTACACGGAGCACCGCGGCGAGGTGTTCCCCCTGCCGATCAACCTGGGCACCATCAACCAGTTCTTCCGCTCGGCGCACGGGCCGCAGGCCGCGCGCGACCTCATCGCGGAGCAGGCCGCCGAGCTCGACGCCGGGGAGGCCCGGAACCTCGAGGAGAAGGGCGTCTCCCTCATCGGGCGTCCGCTCTACGAGGCGTTCATCCGCGACTACACCGCCAAGCAGTGGCAGACGGATCCCACGGACCTGCCCGCCGAGGTCATCAGCCGCCTCCCCGTGCGCTACACGTACGACAACCGCTACTTCAACGACACGCACGAGGGCCTGCCCGTCGAGGGCTACACCGCCTGGCTCGAGCGCATGGCGGACCACCCGAACATCGAGGTGCGCCTCGAGACCGACTTCTTCGACGAGACGCAGGAGGTCAACCGGGCCTCGGTCGTGGGCCGGGTCCCCGTCGTCTACACGGGCGCCATCGACCGGTACTTCGGCTACTCGGAGGGCGCGCTGTCGTGGCGCACGCTCGACTTCGAGCGCGAGGTGCTCCCGGTCGGCGACTTCCAGGGCACGCCCGTCATGAACTACGCCGACTCCGACGTGCCGTACACGCGCATCCACGAGTTCCGCCACTTCCACCCCGAGCGGGAGGCGCCGGCCGACAAGACGGTGATCATGCGCGAGTACTCGCGCTTCGCCGAGGGCGACGACGAGCCGTACTACCCGGTCAACACCGCGGCCGACCGCGAGGGGCTGCTCAAGTACCGCGAGCTCGCCAAGCAGGAGGAGGGCGTCTTCTTCGGCGGCCGCCTCGGCACGTACCAGTACCTCGACATGCACATGGCCATCGGCGCGGCCCTCTCGATGTACGAGAACAAGCTGAAGCCCGTCCTCGCGAAGGACGCCTCCTGATGGCCGCCGACCTCGCGGGCGCACCCGCCGGGCTCGACCTGATCCAGCGCGTCATCCTGCCGTCCGAGCACGACCCGGACATCGTCCCGCTCTACGTGGACGCGGACTACTGGACGAGCATCCCCGTCGCGCCGGAGAAGCGCCGCCGGTCCTCGCTCCGCGTGGTCGAGCCGGACGCGAGCACCGCCGTCGTCCGTCTCAGCGACATGGGCATCATCAGCGCCATCACGGGCGACCGGGGCTTCCAGGTGCCCCACCGCCGCAAGGTGTCCTTCGGCACGTACTTCAACGCCTTCCCCGCTTCCTACTGGCGGGCGAGCACGACGCTCGACGGCGTCGTCCTCGAGGTCGAGACCAGCGGCGAGGGCCAGGTCATCGTCTACCGCTCGAACGCCCGCGGCGTGATCCAGAAGGTCGACGGCGCCGCCGTCTCCGGTCCCACCACCTCGCGCTTCGAGCTCCCCTTCACCTACTTCGCCGACGGCGGCTGGTACTGGTTCGACCTCATGGGCGAGGAGGCGGACTTCGCGCTCGTCGAGGCCGGCTGGTACGCCCCCGCGGGGACGGAGCCAACCGCGGGTGCCGCCGGGTCCGTCAGCATCGCGATCACGACCCTCAACCGGGCCGAGTACTGCGTGAAGCTCCTCACCGACATCGGCGGCAAGCCCGACGTGGCCGCGCTCCTCGACCACGTCTACGTCACCGACCAGGGCACCCAGAAGGTCGCCGACCAGCCCGCGTTCCCGCGCGCGCAGGAGCTCCTCGGCGAGAAGCTCCGCGTCATCGACCAGGCGAACCTCGGCGGCTCCGGCGGGTTCTCGCGGGGCATGTACGAGACCCTCAAGGAGGGCGCGAGCGACTACGTCCTCGTCATGGACGACGACATCACGCTCGAGCCCGAGAGCATCCGACGCGCGGTCAAGTTCGCGGACTACGCCCGGACGCCCACCATCGTCGGCGGCCACATGTTCGACATGTACGACAAGAGCAAGCTCCACGCGTACGCCGAGGGCTTCGACATGCACAACTTCATGTGGGGCCCGGTCACGCCGACGCGCCACGACTTCAGCGCCTCGAACCTCCGCCAGACGCGCTGGATGCACCGCCGCGTCGACGCCGAGTACAACGGCTGGTGGATGTGCCTCATCCCCGTCTCCACCATCAAGCGGATCGGTCTCTCGCTGCCGGTCTTCATCAAGTGGGACGACGCCGAGTACGCGCTCCGGGCACGGGAGGTCGGCGTGCCGACCGTCACGCTGCCGGGCGCCGCCGTGTGGCACGTGTCGTGGGTCGACAAGGACGACTCGCAGGACTGGCAGGCGTTCTTCCACGCGCGCAACCGGCTCATCGCGGCGCTGCTGCACTCGCCCTACGAGCGCGGCGGGCGCTTCCTCACGGCGAACCTCGCCACCGACGTCCGGCACCTCGTCTCCATGCAGTACTTCGCGCTGGCCGCCCGGCACGAGGCGTACCGGAACATCCTCCGGGGGCCCCGCGGCCTCCACCAGGACATGGTGACCCGGCTCGCCCGCACCCGCGAGCTCGCGCAGGGCTTCTCGGACGGCGTGCCGATCCGGGATCGCGCGTCCCTCCCCGAGATCGTCGCCGCCGAAAAGCCCCAGCGTCGGCGTGGAGGCGGAGCGCCCGCCGGGCTCGCGCGCATGGTGTGGCTGGCCCGGACGGTCGCCCGTCACGCGCTCTCGCCGATCAGCCCGGCGGCGAGCCGCGGCCCGGAGGCGCACCTCTCCTTCGAGGACGCCCGCTGGTGGGTCGTCCCGTCGTTCGACAGCGTCCTGGTCTCGAACGCCGAGGGCTCCGCCGCGCTCCTGCACCGTCGCGACCCCGCGATGTTCCGCCGCATGCTGTGGACGAGCATCGTCCTCCGGTGGCGCATCCTCGCGCGCTGGCCTCAGCTGAAGGCGGCGTACCGCGCGGCGCTGCCCACCGTCACGAGCCCCGAGGCCTGGGCGCGCACCTTCGGCGTGGACCAGCCGCCGGCAGGCCGCCGGGCGCGCTAGTCGTCGCCGGCGATCCGCCGCAGACCATGGAGGGAGGCGCCCTCTCGCCGCATCGCGGCGGGAGGGCGCCTCGTCGTATGTGAGAATCACAGGACTGCACGGGGACGCAAGGGGATGCATTGGCCGACGACGGGGTGGACCACAGCAGGCGCGCGCGCCGAGGATCCAGGCTCATCGCCTGCCTGGCCGTCTGGGCGGTGGCGCTCGGCGTCGGCCTGATCGGCACGGGCGTGGTGGGGCAGGGGGCGGAACCCGCGGGGCCGCGACCGGGAGCGACTTCGATCCCGGCATGATCATCAGCGACGCCAAGTTCTACGACGGCGACGCGATGTCGCAGGGCGACGTCCAGCGCTTCCTGCGCGAACGGGTACCGAGCTGCGCCTCCGGCTACGTGTGCCTCCGCGACTACGTCGAGAGCATCCCGGCACGCGCGGCCGACAGCAGGTGCTCCAGCCTCCAGGCGTCGCGGCTCACCGGCGCGGACATCGTCTACTGGGTCGGTCGCGCCTGCGGCATCAGCCAGGCGGCCCTCCTCGTGCTCCTGGAGAAGGAGCAGGGCCTCGTCACCGACAGCACCCCCAGCGCACGCCAGTACCGGAGCGCGACGGGCTACGGCTGCCCGGACACGGCGGCCTGCGACTCGCTCTACTACGGCTTCTTCAACCAGGTCTACAACGCGGCGCACCAGTTCAAGGCCTACCAGGCGAATCCCACCCGATGGAACTACCAGGCCGGCCGCAGCAACCGCGTCCTCTGGCACCCGAACGCCGACTGCGGTTCCTCGCAGGTGACCATCCGCAACCAGGCGACAGCCGGCCTGTACATCTACACGCCGTACCAGCCGAACGCGGCGGCCCTGCGCAACCTCTACGGGACAGGTGACTCCTGCTCCTCGTACGGCAACCGCAACTTCTGGCGCCTCTACACCGACTGGTTCGGCAGCACGAGCGACGGCCCGGTCTCGTCCTTCGTCAAGACGGCGACGGACGCCACCGTCTACCTGGTCAGCCGCGGCCAGAAGCACCGCGTGCCCGACCTCTCCGTCTACCGGGCGCTCTCGGCCCTGGGCGGCATCAGCACCGTGTCCCGCTCCTACGTCGACGCGCTCCCCTCGGGCGTCCCGGCCTCGGAGCTCGTGCGCGATCCCGTCTCCGGCTCCGTCGGCCTCGTGCAGTCCGACCGGCGGCACCGGTTCGGCTCGTGCGACCTCGTCGCGACCTACGGCTACGGCTGCGGCGACGCGGTGGACCTCGACCCCGGCCAGCTCCGTGCGCTGCCCGACGCGGGGGAGATGAGCGCCTTCTTCGTCCTGCCGGGCAGCCCGATCACCTACCTCCTGAGCGGCGGCGTCAAGCACCCCATCTCGACCTGGGCTGCGCTGCTCGCGCTCAACGAGGGGCGCTCGCCGTTCGTGGCGACGATGCGGAGCGCCGTCGGTGCCCGGTACACCACCGGTCACGCGGCGCTCGAGCCGGGCACGCTCGCCAAGGCGTCGAACAGCGCCGACGTGTACCTGGTGGACGGCCTCGACCGGAAGACGCGCGTGCCGGACTTCGCGGTCACCGCGGAGCTGGGTCTCGGATGCTCCTTCGCCACGGTGGCGCCGGCGACCATGGACGGGTATCGGCGGGCTGCGGGCGACCTCTCCCTCCTCGTCCGCTGCGCCGGGGTCACCTCGCTGGCGACCCAGGGCCGGGTCGTCACGCTGTCGACGCCCGGGTCCACGGGGCTCCCCGTGACCGACCTCTCCGCGTCCACGTGTCGCACCCTCGACCGGGCGTCGGGCTCCGTCGCCGGCTCCGTCTTCGTCCGGGGCGCCTCGGCGGCCACCGTCTACCTCCTGCAGGGCGGGCAGGCTCGGCCCGTCTCCTCGTGGGACCGGCTGGTGGCGTTGGCGGGCACGACCTCGCCGACCATCACGACGCTGGGCGGACCCGCCCTCGCCCGCATCCCCGTGGGCGCCGCGTACTGACGCCCGACGGCACCCGTCGTCGGTCGGCGGGCGGGTGCCGCGGCAGGTCGTCCAGCGGACAGCGGATACAGTGGGGGCCGCACCGGTCCGAGCGGGGCGGCCCGTCGGCTGTCCGCGACGCCCGCCGGCGCGGTGAGGAGAGCGAATGGACCAGCACGCGGACGGAGTCGACGCATCCCGCGAGGAGGCACCGGCGCCCCGGCCCGGCATCCTGCTCCGGCTGATCAAGGACGAGCGCGTCGCGTTCCTGCTCGTCGGCGGCTTCAACACCGTCCTCGGCACGGCGTGGTTCGCCCTGTTCTACCTGCTGTGGGGGCACACGATCCCGTACCCGATCGTCCTCGTCATCGCCTGGGCGGTGCAGCTGCCCATCGCCTTCACGCTCCATCGCAAGCTGGTGTTCAAGGTGAGCGGCAACCTGGTGCCCGACTTCTCGCGCTACACGCTCGTCAACCTGATGCCCCTCTTCGCGAACATGCTGCTGCTCCCGCTGGTCGTCGAGACGACGCCCCTGGAGCCGATCGTCGCCCAGGTGCTCGTGACCATCGTGATCACGGTCGCCACCTACACCGGCCACAAGTTCTTCTCGTTCCGCCGCCCGCGCGACGAGGCCGTGCGCTGACGCGTCCCGCGTCCCGCCTCTCGCGGATCAGCCGGGCCGGTGCTCCTCCGGCAGCCCGTGCCGCCAGCTGCGGCCCTGCGCGGCCTTGACCGCGCAGATCACGAGCAGGACCCAGCCCCACTCCACGAGCGTCGCGCTCTCGGCGAGCGAGGACACGAGCAGCACGACCAGCACGAGCGCCGTCCAGACGTAGCCGACCCCGCGCTTCGTGGTCGCCAGCACCCAGGAGCGCCCGAGCGCGAGGGCGCCGAACACCGCGAACAGGGCGAGGCCCACGAGCCCGGCCTGCAGGTACAGGTCGAGGTAGGCGTTGCGCCCGCTCTCCTGCGCGCCGCGGCTGACCAGGTCGAGCGCCGTGTAGGGGTACGCGTCCAGGGGCCAGGAGCCGACGAACCCCCACCCCTCGATGGTGTTGAGGTCGATGAGGCGGAGCATCTCCCGCCAGACCGCGACGCGCTGCAGGTAGTCGGGGCGGGCCTGCAGCACCTGGAGCACGGGGGAGCGGAACGCCACGACGAGGACCGCGACGACGGCCGCGAGCACCAGGACCGCGCTGTTCGCGAGCGGGCGCGCCTGCCGGGCGAGGTGCCGGAGGCCGAGGATCGCGAGGGCGGCGACGGCGAGCACGAGGAACGTGCCGAGGATCACCGACGAGCGCGTGAGGGACGCCACGAGGAGGGCGACGGCGATCGAGAACACGCCGCGGCCGCGGGAGACGGAGCGGGTGATCAGCTCCACCGCGAAGGTCACGGCGGCGACCAGGGCCACGATCCCGAGCGCGTTGCGCTCGCCGAGGAGCCCCTGGATCGGTCCCAGGCGCTCGAGCGCGCCGCGGATCCCGAGGAACGGGATGGGGCCGTCGATGAGGAGGCCCGCCAGCACCTCGAGGGCGAGGGAGGACACGAGGACCAGCCGCAGGACGTCGCCGGCCGCCCGCACGATCTGGATGAGATCGCGGACGACGCCCACGTACACGGCGAGGAAGGCGGAGGCGGTGAGGTACAGCACCCCGCCGACCGCATCCGACCGGGAGGCCGTCCACAGCAGGGTCGCCGCGCACCAGCCCACCAGGACGAGCAGCGAGATCGGGAGGAGCCCCCGCCACTCCCAGTCGCCCCGCTTCGCCGCGAGCGACCCGGCGGCCATCGCCACGAGCGCCGTCACGACGGCGGCGAGCCCCGCCCAGCCCATCGTGGAGCGCAGCGCGTGCGCGAGGACCGCCGTCCCGAGGATGCACTGGGTGAGCGCCGCCGAGAAGCGCGCCGACCCGAGGAGGTCGGGCAGGCGCTCGGGCAGGGGGAGGCGGGCGGGGAGGGTCATGCGCGGGGCGTCGCGGAGGGGAGGCGGTGCACCGGTCGGCCGCGCGGCTCAGGCGACGCCGGGATCGGCGGTCGCGATGGACGGGGCGGGTGCGGCGCCGACGGGCGACGCCGCGGCGGTCGACGGCACCGCGGATGACGCCGCGGCGGCACCCGGACGGGCCGGAGCGTCGCGGCGGCGCGAGTCGACGGGGCCGGGGACGTCCTCGCGCGCCACCATGCCGGAGCGGGTGGCGATGGCGATGACGACGAGCAGCAGCCAGTTGCCCTCGTAGAGGAGGCGGCTCTCGGCGAGGCTCTGCACGACCAGCGCGGTCATGAGGAGCAGGGGCGCGAGCGCGAGCGCCGTGTAGGGCTCCACGCGGTCCCGCCGGTGCTGGGGGCGGTCGATGGCCGCCCACCAGGAGCGGACGTACGTGGTGACGACGAGGCAGGCGAAGACGAGGAGCCCCACCACGCCGAGCTGCATGAGGACGTCGAGGTAGGCGTCGTGCGCCTGGAGATAGGTGACGCCGCTGCGGACGGCGAGGCCCTCGAAGGGGTGGACCCACGGCGCCCAGTAGCCGATCCAGCCCCAGCCGAGGACGGGGTGCTGCTGCCACAGGCCGAGCACCGACTCCCAGATCTCGAAGCGGCCCGTGAGGTCGGGCGACCGCCCGAGGAGCTCGAAGACGTCCGCCGTGCGCGTCGCGACGACGACCGCTGCGCCGACCGCGGCGACGACCACGCCGCCGGCGAGCACGAGCCGGCCGCGGAGTCCCACGCGGCGGGCGAGCAGGGCGAGCGCGGCGACGACGCCCGTCATGACGAGCGCGACGAGGACGGTGGAGCTGCCGGTGAGGGCCAGGGTCGCCAGCGCCACGACGATCCACGTGACCGCCCGGCGGCGGGGCAGGGTGCGGGCGGCGAGCTGCAGCGCGACGACGACGAGGGCCAGCAGGGCGACCATGGCGAGGAGGTTCGCGTTGCCCACCACCCCCTGGATGCGGCCCCCGCTCAGCAGCTCCCCGCGGGTCCAGGCGAAGGCCGCCGGCGCATCGGGACCGTAGTCGGTGAAGAAGGGCATGACCGGCTGCCGCACCACGACCGCGACGAGCAGCTCGAACGCGAGCGACAGCCCGAGGATGATGCGCAGCGCCCGCCCGAGCGCCTGCACGATCTCGGCCCACGAGAGCAGGAGGACGAGCGTCACCGCGGCGATGGACGTGGACAGCTGGATGACGACGCCGATCGCCGACTCCGGCCGGTACCCCGACCACGCGATGGACAGCACCGCGAGCACGGTGAAGGCGACCAGCGGGACGGGCAGCACGCGGAGGCGCGGGAGAGGCCGCGACCGCACGATGAGGGTGCAGCTCGTGATCAGGATCGCGAGGGCGATGGCGCCGAACCCCCACCAGCTGAGGCCGTTCCGCCACATGTCACCCGCGAAGGTGGTGATGAGGACGGCGGTCGCGAATCCCCGGAGGGCTCGGCGGCTGGCGGTGGGCATGCCCATCAGGGTATCCGGGTCCGGCCGTGCGTCCCGCCGTCTGAGGGAAGCGGTGGGGACGGCGCCCGGGTGCCGGGTGCGCCGCCCGTCGCGCTGTCCGTCAGACGAAGGCCGCGTGGCCCGTGATGGCACGGCCGACGATGAGCGTGTTCATCTCCCGGGTGCCCTCGTAGGAGTAGATGGCCTCCGCGTCGGCGAAGAACCGGGCCACGTCGTAGTCGAGGACGATGCCGTTGCCGCCGAACGCCTCGCGGCACCAGGCGACCGTCTCCCGCATGCGGCTCGTGGCGTAGGCCTTGGCGAGCGCCGAGTGCGAGTCGGTCTGCGTGCCGTCGTCGACCATCTCCGAGGCGCGCGTGACCAGGCCGATGGAGGCGGTGATGTTGCCGAGGCTGCGGACGAGCAGGTCCTGGATCAGCTGGTGCGCGCCGAGGGGCTTGCCGAACTGCTCGCGCTCGCCCGTGTAGGCGACCGCGGCCTCGTACGCGCCGACCGAGATCCCGATGGCGGCCCACGCCACCTCGGCGCGCGTCAGGCGCAGCACGGTGGCGGTGTCGGCGAAGGAGCGCGCGTTCTGCAGCCGGTTCCGCTCGGGCACGATGACGCCGTCCAGCTCGATGTCGGCGTTCTGCACGATGCGGAGGGCCTGCTTGTCCTCGATGCGCGTGGCGCGGAAGCCGGGGGAGTCGTTGGGCACCAGGAAGCCCTTCACCTGGCCGTCGTCGGCGTCCTTGGCCCAGATGACGGTGACGTCGCTCACCGTGCCGTTGCCGATCCAGCGCTTGCTGCCCGTGATGCTCCACTCGTCGCCGCGGCGCGTCGCGACGGTGCGGAGGCCCCGGGCGGAGTCGGATCCGGACAGCGGCTCGGTCAGCCCGAAGGAGCCGAGGATCTCGCCCGAGGCGAAGCGCGGCAGCCACTCGGCCCGCTGCTCGGGGGACCCTGCCACGGCGACGCTGCCCATCACCAGGCCGCTCTGCATGCCGACGAGGGTCGCGATGCTCGCGTCGACGCGGCCGAGCTCGAGCGCCGCCCAGCCCCGGTACACGGCCGAGTTCTCGAAGGGCCGCGTCTCGGCGAACGGCATCCCGAAGATGCCGCGCTCGGCCAGCCCGCCCACCACGTGCCGGGGGAACTCGGCCCGGGCCCACAGGCCGTTGACGTGGGGCCTGACCTCGGCCTCGAGGTAGGCGCGCAGGTCGGCGAGGGACTCCTTCTCCCGGTCGCCGAGCCGGGACTCGTAGCCGTAGAAGTCGCCGATGAGGGGGGTGAGGGACACGATGCTCCGTTGCGGTTCGTCGGCGCCCTCGGGACGGGCGCCTCGCGGCCGAGCCTATGTCGGCGTCGCGGCGGCGCCCCGATCGGTTGGTACTTTGGTCGCGTCCGGACAGGACGCGCCCCCTCGGGCGTTGTAGGTAGCCGCCAAGCCCGACAGGATCATCCGTGTTCACCTCCCTCGCCAACACCCCTCGCGACTACGCCTGGGGGTCCCGCACCGC
Organism: Clavibacter michiganensis; assembly: GCA_002150995.1. Classification (GTDB taxonomy): domain Bacteria; phylum Actinomycetota; class Actinomycetes; order Actinomycetales; family Microbacteriaceae; genus Clavibacter; species Clavibacter michiganensis_K. The sequence continues at coordinate 1,035,114 of MDHJ01000001.1, forward strand.
CATCGCCGAGCTCCTCGGCCGCGAGCCGTCCGGCGGCCCGGAGGCGGAGCTCTGGCTCGGGGCGCACGACGGCTCGCCGACGCGCATCGTCGATCCCGCCCAGGCGGGCGGCGCGACGACGCTGTCCGCGTGGATCCAGGCGGATCCCGCGACGACGCTCGGTCCCCTCGCCGAGGGCCTCCGCCCGGGCGACGGCCCCGGCCTCCCGTTCCTCCTCAAGGTGCTCGCGGCCGGCGGCCCGCTCTCGCTCCAGGCGCACCCGGACCTGCACCGGGCCCGCCTGGGCTTCCGCGACGAGGAGGCGCGCGGCGTCCCCATCGACGCCCCGCACCGCAACTACAAGGACCCGCTGCACAAGCCGGAGCTCGTGTACGCGCTGAGCGACGAGTTCCACGCGCTCTGCGGCTTCCGTCCGCTCGCGGAGGTGCGGCAGGTGTTCACGCTGCTCCTCACGCTCGACGCGTCCGGCCCCGACTCCGACCCGGCGGTCATCCGCAGCGTCCTCTCGCGCCTCACCGGGGCCGAGGCGGACGTCCTCCGGGACGTGTTCGCCTTCCTCATGGGCGGGGGAGCCGCCGTGCGGCGCCTGGTCGACCGCGTCACCCTGCTGGCGAGCCTCGCCTCCGACCGGCAGTGCCGGGAGTTCTCCACCGAGATGCGCACCGTCCGGGAGCTCGCCGAGGCGTACCCGGGCGATCCGGGCATCGTCACCTCGCTGCTGCTCAACCGCGTGACGCTCCGCCGCGGCGAGGCGCTCTACCTGCCCGCCGGCAACATCCACGCGTACCTGCACGGTCTCGGGATCGAGCTCATGGCCTCGTCCGACAACGTCCTGCGCGGCGGCCTCACGCCCAAGCACGTCGACGTGCCCGAGCTGCTCGACGTGCTCGAGTTCCAGGCGCTGCCCGTGCCGTACCTGGAGCCGGAGCACGCGGCGCCGGGCGTCGAGCTGTACCGGCCGGACGTGCCCGACTTCCTGCTCGCGCGCATCGCGCCGGCAACGCGCGACGCGGCCGACGGCGACGCGGGCGCGAGCGTCGTGGTGATCGACGGGCCCGCCATCGTCATCTGCACCGCCGGCGCCGTGTCGATCCGCGGCGAGGCCTCCGCGGTCGAGGTCGCCCGCGGCGAGGCCGTGTTCGTGACCCCCGACGAGGGACGGCTGGTCGTCGTCGGCGACGGCGAGGCGTTCCTCGCGACGACCCCGGCGCCCGTCGCCGGCGACGAGGACGACGACCGCTCCGCGTGACCGGGGCACCGCGGCGCCGTCGATAGGGTTGCCGCATGACATGGTTGGTCACCGGCGGCGCCGGCTACATCGGTTCGCACATCGTCTCGGCGTTCGCGCGCGCGGGGCTCGACACGGTCGTCCTCGACGACCTCTCGAGCGGGCACGAGTCCTTCGTCCCCGAGGGCGTCCCCTTCCACCGCGGATCCGTCCTCGACCGCGAGCTCCTCGCCCGCGTCCTCGGGACGGGCGACATCCGCGGCGTCGTGCACGTCGCGGGCTTCAAGTACGCCGGCGTCTCCGTCGAGCGCCCGCTGCACACGTACGAGCAGAACGTCACGGCCACGGCGGTGCTCCTCGAGGAGATGCAACGCGCGGGCGTCGACAGCATCGTGTTCTCGTCCTCCGCCGCGGTGTACGGCACGACCGACGTCGACCTCGTCGACGAGAGCACCCCCCGGGCGCCCGAGTCGCCGTACGGGGAGTCGAAGCTCATCGGCGAGTGGCTGCTGCGCGACCAGGGCGTCGCCACGGGCCTCCGGCACGCGTCGCTGCGCTACTTCAACGTCGTCGGATCCGGCGAGGAGGGCTACTTCGACACGAGCCCGCACAACCTGTTCCCGCTCGTCTTCGACGCGCTGCTCGACGGCCGGACGCCCCGCATCTACGGCGGCGACTACCCGACGCCCGACGGCACGTGCGTCCGCGACTACATCCACGTCGCCGACCTCGCGGCCTCGCACGTCGCGGCTGCCCGTCGCCTCGAGGCGGGGGAGCCCGTCGAGCCCGTCTACTGCCTCGGCAGCGGCGAGGGCGCGAGCGTGCGCGAGATCATGACGGCCATCCGCACGGCGACCGGCATCGACTTCGAGCCGGAGCTGCACGACCGCCGCCCGGGCGACCCGGCGCGCATCGTCGCGTCCGGGGAGCTCGCCGCACGCGACATCGACTGGGCCATGCGGCACTCGCTCGACGACATGGTCCAGAGCGCCTGGCGGGCCCGCCAGGCCGGCACCGGGGCGTAGCGCCGACGGCGAGCCGCGGCGCGTCGCAACCCTCGATGAGCGGCTGAGGGTTTACTCTCCGCGGCTTGACGAAGGCGAGTTACACCGGTGTAATTATAACGATGAGCTGGGGCCGGCCGGGCGCCCCTGCCGCGTGGGGAGATCGTGACATGGCACTACCTGAGTACCACGCCGGAGTCCCCGACGACTGGTTCGTCGACCCCGTCCGACTCGGGGTCCCGGGCGTCCGCACCGTCGAGGACGGCAACCCGCTCGCCTGGCAGGCGGACTCGCTCTGCGCGCAGACCGACCCCGAGGCGTTCTTCCCGAGAAGGGCGGATCCACCCGCGACGCGAAGAGGATCTGCGGCTCGTGCGAGGTGCGCAGCGAGTGCCTCGAGTACGCGCTGGAGAACGACGAGCGCTTCGGCATCTGGGGCGGCCTCTCCGAGCGCGAGCGCCGCAAGCTCCGCAAGCGCGCCGTCTGAGCGCCCACCGGGCACCCGTCCGCGCCCCGGCGCGGGCTGACCGGCGCGCCGGTCGGCTGCGGCGGATCCGCACCACGCACCACGTAGGGTCTCCTCTGTCATGCAGCCACGAGTAACCGCGATCCTCGTCGCCCACGAGGGCGCGCAGTTCCTCGACCGGACCCTCCAGGCCCTCGCGGCCCAGACGCGTCGCCCCGACCAGGTGGTCGCGGTCGACCTCGGCTCCCGCGACGCGTCGGCCGCCCTGCTCGCCGCGTCCGAGCCGACCCGCATGGTGCAGGCGCCCGCCCGGATGACCTTCGGGCAGGCCGTCGACCAGGCCGTCCGCGTCATCGCGTCGCCCGAGGGCGACCACGAGCTGCTCTGGCTGCTCTCCGCCGACAACGCGCCCGCGCCCGACGCCCTCGAGCGGCTGCTCGCCGCGGTCGAGGCGTCGCCGAGCGTCGCGGTCGCCGGTCCGAAGACGATGGAGTGGGACCACCCCGGCTACATCCACGAGATGGGCACCACGCTGACCACGCTCGGGGCCGCCGTCCCCATCGTCGACGTGGAGCTCGACCAGGCGCAGTACGACGAGATGAGCGACGTCCTCGGCGTGGCCGCGGGCGGCATGCTCGTGCGTCACCGCCTCTGGGACGAGCTGGGCGGGTTCGACGACGCGCTGCCCGCCGTCGACGACGCCATCGACCTCTGCGTGCGGGCCCGGCTCGCGGGCCACCGCGTCGTCGTGGTGCCGGCCGCACGCGTCGCCTCCGCGGGCGACGCCGCGCCCGGGACCGCCTTCCTCGGCCGCCGAACGCCCCGTCACCGCCGCCGCCGGCTGCGCCGCCAGGCGCAGCTGCACCGCCGCCTGGCCTACGCACCGCCGGCCGCCGTCCCGTTCCTCTGGCTCTCCGTCGTGCCGCTGGCCGTCCTCCGGGCGCTGCTGCAGCTGCTGCGGAAGCGGCCCACCGCCGCGCCCGGGGAGATCGGCGCGGCCGTCCGCGTCGCCGTCGCACCCGGACGGATCCGGGCCAGCCGCCGCCGCCTCGCCGCCGTGCGGACCGCGCCCTGGTCGAGCATCGCGTCGCTGCGCCAGCCGCTCGCCGTCGGCCGCCGACGCCGGTCGCTCGCGCGCGAGCAGTACCGCGTCGAGCACATGGGCGTGTCGGACGGCGTGGAGTTCCTCGCCACGGGCGGCGGCTGGACGGTGCTCGCGGCCCTCCTCCTGGCGGCCGTCATGTGGCTGCCGCGGCTCGCCGGCACCGCGCTCACCGGCGGGCAGCTCCTGCCGCTCGGGCCGAGCGCCGGTGCGCTGTGGGCGCAGGTCGGCATCGGGGTGCGCGGCTCGGGCGCCGGACCCGTGGCCCCATCCGACCCGTTCGCGTACGTGCTCGCGGTGCTCGGCAGCGTCACGGCGTGGGAGCCCTCGCTCGCGGTCCTCGGGCTCTTCGTGGCGGCCCTGCCGCTCGCCGCCCTGGCCGCGTGGCTCTGCGCCGCGCAGCTCACCCGGAACGCGTGGCTCCGGGCCCTGGCCGCGCTCGTCTGGACGCTCGCGCCGACCCTCCTCGTGGCGCTCGGCGAGGGCCGCCTGCCCGCCGTGCTCGCGCACCTGCTCCTCCCGTGGCTCGCGCTGGCGGTGCTGCGCGCGCCCCGCTCGTGGTCGGCGTCCGCCGTGGCGGGGATCCTCATGGCCGCCGTCGGCGCGTCCGCCCCGTCGCTGGTGCCCGCCGTCCTCGTGCTCTGGCTCGTCGTGACCGTGCGGGCCGGACGCCGGGCCGGGCGGCTGGTCACGATCCCCGTCCCGCTGGTCGCGCTCGTCGCGCCCCTCGTCGCGTACCGCGTCATGCAGGGCCAGCCGCTCGCCCTCGCCGCCGATCCGGCCGTGCCCGCCGCCTTCGCCCCGGCGGACGTGCCGGGGCTCGCCCTCGGCTTCCCCGTCTCCGGCCTCGGCGGCTGGACGGCGTTCGTCGACGGGCTCGGGCTCGGCCTGCCGTCCGCCGTGCCGCTCGTCGTCGTCGCGGTGCTCGTCGCCCCGCTCGTCCTCGGCGCCCTCGCCGCCCTGTTCCTGCGGGGATCGCACCGTGCCGCCCTCGCGCTCGGCGTGACGGTGCTCGGGTTCGCCACCGCCGTCCTCGCCGCGCGCACGGTCGTGCAGGCGAGCGGCCCCGACGTCGTCGCCGTGTGGCCGGGATCCGGCCTCAGCCTCCTCTGGCTCGGGCTCGCGGGCGCGCTGGTGCTCGGGTTCGCCACCCTCGGGCGCCGCTCCGTCGTCCCCGGTCTCGTCGCCGCGGTGACGCTCGTGGTGCTGGCGCTGCCGCTCGTCTCCGCGGCGGTCGCCGGATCCACCGCCGTGCGCGCCACCGCCGAGACCTCGCTGCCCGGTCTCGTGGTCGCGGAGGCGGCGAGCGACCCCTCCGTGGGCACGCTCGTGCTGCGCGCCGCCGACGACGGCTCGCTCACCGCGGACGTCGAGCGCGGCACCGGCCGGACCCTCGAGCAGGTCTCCACGGTCGACTCCGCCGTCGGTGAGCTCACGGACACCCAGCGGCGCGTCGCGGAGCTGGCCGGCAACGTCTCCTCCCGCTCCGGCCTCGACGCGACCGAGGAGCTCCGCGGCCTCGGCATCGGCTACGTGCTGCTCGCGCCGCCCGCGGGCGAGGCGCAGGCGGCGCTCCACGACCGTGCGCGCGCGGCCCTCGACGACGATCCCGTGTTCACGGTGGTCGGCGAGACCGAGGCCGGCCTCCTCTGGCGCTTCGTCGGCAGCGACGACCTCGACGCCCGGGTCCCGGTCCCCGGCAACCTCGACGACGCGGGGCGCGCGGGCGTGCTCGCGGCGCAGGCCCTGGTATTCGCGCTGACGCTCCTGCTGGCCATCCCACCGGCCGGCTGGCGGCGCGCAGCCGTCCTCTCCCGCGTACCGCGAGACCGTGGTCGCCGCCGACGCGCGTCCCGCGGACGCGGACGAGCCGCGCCCCGAGCACGACGACCGCGGCATGCCCGCCTACCTGGACGAGGCCACGGGTGCGAGCGTCGAGTCGGCGGCCTTCGGCGACATCCCGCAGGCGGGGGAGCGCCGGCCCGACGACGGCGACGACGACGCCGTGGACGTCCCCGTGCCCGCCGACGGCGGGCGCCCGGACCGCGAGGAAGGCGACCGCGAGATCCGCGACCGCGAGATCCGCGACCGCGAAGACCGCGACCGCGGAGCCGACCCCCACGACGACCGCAGGAGGACAGATGGCCAGGCGTGACGCCGTGCGCATCGCGACGCGCGTGACCACCGGGATCGCCGGGGTGGCCGTGCTCGGGGTCGTCGTCGCGGGGGCGCTCCTGCTGCCGCCGTCGACGGTGGGGGACAGCGCGCCCTCCGTCCTCGTGACGCCCGTCGCCACCGACCAGCTGCGCGTCTGCGCGGGCGCCCTCCTGCGCCCGCCCGAGGCGGACGCCTCCTCCACCACGACCGCGGTCGCCGTCGGCAGCGCCGCCGTGACGAGCGGATCCGCGGTCGCCGGCGAAGCCGCCGGCGGCCCCGGTGTCCGCACCTCCCGCATCCCCGCCCCCGACGTGCAGGGCGGCGACTCGAGCCAGGCGTCCGTGCTCGCGGTCGCGGGCGACGTAGACGGGGAGCCGACGGACCTCGCCGGCGCCGCGTCCGAGATCGCCGGCGAGAGCGACCTCGCCGGGCTCGCCGCCGTCCCGTGCGCGGAGCCGACGGCCGAGTCCTGGCTCGTCGGCGGCGCCACGACGACCGGCCGCACCACCTTCGTCGTGCTCGACAACCCGTCCGGCGTCGCGTCGACCGTGGACCTCGCCATCGCGGGCGAGGAGGGCCCCGTGAGCGCCCCGGGCGCGAGCGGCATCTCCGTCCCGGCCGGCAGCAGGCGCGTCCTCAGCCTCGCGGGCCTCGCTCCCGACCTCGCCTCCCCGGCCGTGCACGTCCAGAGCCGCGGCGGCCAGGTCGTCGCGCGGCTGGAGCAGAGCACGGTGCGCGGCCTCCTCGCGGGCGGCGTCGACTGGATCGGGCCGGCCGCGGCCCCCGCCACCCGGCTCACGATGACGGGACTCCGCATCGACTCCGCCTCCGCGCCCGTGGCGCCCGTGGAGGGCGAGGAGGCCCCCGCGGTAGACGACGGCGGGTCCGCGCCCGGCGCCGGCTCGGATCCCGGCACCGACCCCGACCGCGAGACGGCCGTGCGGATCCTGGTGCCCGGCACCGAGGACGCCGACGTCAGCGTGAGCGTCGCCCCGAGGACGGCACCGACGGCACGGGCACGACCTTCACGGTGCAGGCCGACGCTGGCCGCACCCTCGACGTGCCCGTCACCGACCTCCCCGACGGCCGCTACGCCGTGACCGTGCAGAGCTCGGTCCCCGTCACCGCCGCCGTGCGGAGCGTGTCGGGTGCGGCCGAGAGCGGCGCCACCGACTTCGCCTGGCTGCCGTCGGCCGAGGCGCTCACGCGCGACGCGCTCGTGTCCGTGCCCGAAGGGCCCGCGCCGCTCCTCCACCTGCGGAACGCCGGGGACGCGGTCGCGACCCTGACGGCGCGGCCGACGGACGGCACCGAGGCCGTCGAGATCCAGGTGCCCGCGGGATCCGCCGCGTCGGTCGCGGTCGCCGCCGGGCGCACCTACCTGCTCGAGGGCGCGACGGACCTCACGGCCACCGTGACGCTCGCCGAGCCGGGGCGGTCCGCCGCCCTGCCCGTGGTGCCCGTGCTGCCGGCCGCGGACCCCCTGCGCGTCCACCCCTGAGCGTCGACCCCTGAGCCCCGCGCCGGCCGTCGCGCGGCGCCGACGGGGCATCGGCGCGCCCGTCGCGCGGAGACCTGCCGGGTGCGCGGCATCCGCCGCTAGTGCGGGTCGTACCTGTCCGGGGCGAGGTCCCACGGGTCCTTGCCGAGGAGCTCGCCGACCGCGCGGAACACGCAGCCCTCGACGAGCGCGCGCTGGTGGTGCTCGTCGTCCTCGTGGAGATGGGCGAGGCGCTCGATGGGGAGCCGATAGAAGATGACGCGACGCTGGTCCTCGAGCACGCTCCAGCGGTCGATGCCGTCCCGCTCGCTGTTCTCGGCGGGGAGGGCGGCGACCTCGAAGGAGACCCGGTCGAGCTCGTCGGGCCAGAGGCCGCGGAGGTACTCGGCGGCGGACGCGACGGTCTGGTCGAAGAGGTCCGCACGCGTGCGCAGCACCGGCAGCTCGGGCCCGGTGACGGGGGAGCGGAGGCCGCGGCCGTGCCGGTCGCGCCAGGAGCCGCGGATCGAGACGTGGCCTCCCCGGCGGCGTGGACGTGGCATGGCCCCATCGTACGGCCCCGGCGACGGCGGTAGTGTGGGCCCGACATGACGAACAGGCCCTGCTCCCGCGTCGGCTGCACCGGCGGCGCGACGACCACGCTCACCTACGTCTACGCGGACTCCATGGCCGTCCTCGGTCCCCTCAGCCACGACTCCGAGCCGCACAGCTACGACCTGTGCGACCGCCACGCCGCGCGTCTCTCGGCCCCGCAGGGCTGGCAGATCGTCCGGCACGGAGTGCTCGGTGAGGTAGGTTTCGGAGCATGACGACGACTGCCGCCGAGAACCTGACCGCCATCGTGAAGACCTACGACGTGCGGGGTCTCGTCGGCAGTCAGCTCACGGAGGAGCTGGTCACGGCCCTCGGAGCGGGCTTCGTCGACGAGCTCGGCGCGGCCGGCAGCGAGGTCGTCGTCGGCCACGACATGCGCGACTCCTCGCCGTCCTTCGCCCGGGCCTTCGCCGAGGGCGCCACGGCCCGCGGAGCCGACGTGCTGCTCATCGGCCTCTGCTCCACCGACGAGACGTACTTCGCGTCCGGATCCCTCGACGCGCCCGCGGTCATGTTCACCGCGAGCCACAACCCGGCCACCTACAACGGCCTCAAGTTCTCCCGCGCGGGCGCGCAGGGCATCAGCCTCGACACGGGCCTCGCTGCCATCCGCGACCGCGCCATCGGCTTCCTCGCCGACGGCATCGCTGCCGTCGAGCCGGCCGGCCAGGTGCGCGAGCGCGACGTCCTCGCCGACTACGCGGGCTACCTCCGCCAGCTGGTGGACCTCTCCTCCATCCGCCCGCTCCGCGTCGTCGTCGACGCCGGCAACGGCATGGGCGGCATGACCGTCCCCGCCGTCCTCGGCACCGCGGCCGGCCTGCCCGAGCTGCCCATCGAGATCATCCCGCTCTACTTCGAGCTCGACGGCACCTTCCCGAACCACGAGGCGAACCCGCTGGAGCCCGCCAACCTCGTCGACCTGCAGGCGGCCGTCGTCGCGCACGGCGCCGACCTCGGACTCGCCTTCGACGGCGACGCCGACCGGTGCTTCGTGGTCGACGAGAAGGGCCAGGCGGTCACGCCCAGCGCCGTCGCCGCCGTCGTCGCGCTCCGCGAGATCTCGCGCGTGAAGGCGCAGTCGCCGGACGACGAGGTCACCGTGCTCCACAACCTCATCACCTCGCGCATCGTCCCCGAGACGATCGAGGCGGCGGGCGCCACGGCGGTCCGCACGCGCGTCGGCCACTCGCTCATCAAGGACCAGATGGCCGCGACGGGCGCCGTCTTCGGCGGCGAGCACTCCGCGCACTACTACTTCCGCGACTTCTGGGGCGCCGACAACGGCATGCTCGCCGCGATGCACCTGCTCGCGGAGTTCGGGCAGAGCGAGGGCCTCATGTCCGACCTGTCGGCGCGCTACACGCCGTACGCGCTCTCGGGCGAGATCAACAGCACGGTCGAGGACGTCCCGGCCGCCTACGAGCGCATCGTCGAGGCGTTCCGCGGCCGCGGCGAGTTCGACGAGCTCGACGGCCTGACGGTCGACGGTCCGGTCGACGCCGACGGCGCGTTCTGGTGGTTCAGCGTCCGCCCCTCGAACACGGAGCCGCTGCTGCGCCTGAACGTGGAGGCCTCCACGGAGGAGCGCATGGCGTCCCTCCGCGACGAGCTCCTGGGGCTCATCCGCGGCGCCTGACCCGCACCGCACCGCCCACGACGCCGCGTCCCTCCTCGAGGGGCGCGGCGTCGTCGTGCGTGCAGCTGTCGTCGCCTCGATCGGATACCCCCGGGGGTTCCATCTAATACCCCTAGGGGGTACCATGGACGGGAACGGGAGGTGGCCACGATGGTCGGGTACAGCGAGGGCAAGGACGACATCCTCAAGCGGCTGCGCCGCGCCGAGGGCCAGGTGCGCGGCATCGAGCGCATGGTCGAGTCCGACACCTACTGCATCGACGTGCTCACGCAGGTCTCGGCCGTCACGCGGGCCATGGAGACCGTGGCGCTGAAGCTCCTCGACGACCACCTCGCCCACTGCCTCGCCGAGGCCGCTCGCGAGGGCGGCCAGGTCGCGGACGACAAGGTGCGCGAGGCCTCCGCGGCCATCGCGCGGCTCGTCCGCTCCTGATCCGCCCGACGGCCGCGTCGGCCGCCGTCCGTCGTGCCCCGTCGCACCACGACACCCCCGCACCTGCGAACCCCCCGCACCTGCGAACCCCCGAGAAGGAGATCCCATGACCACCACGACCTTCCCCGTCACCGGCATGACCTGCGCGCACTGCGTCGCGAGCGTCACCGAGGAGGTCGGCGAGCTGCCGGGCGTCGCGTCCGTGGCCGTCGACCTCGTCGTCGGCGGCGCGTCCACCGTCACCGTCGAGAGCGACGGCCCGCTCGACCCCGAGGCCGTGCGCGCCGCGGTCGACGAGGCCGGGTACGTCGCGGGGCTCTGACATGACCGAGCCCGTCACCGGATCCGCCCCCGTCGCGGAGGACGCCGCGCGCACCCGCGTCGACCTGGACGTGCAGGGCATGACCTGCGCCTCGTGCGCCCTGCGCATCGAGCGGAAGCTCGGCCGCATGCCCGGCGTCGAGGCGGCCGTCAACTACGCGACCCACCGGGCGCGCGTGCGGCTGCCCGAGGGCGTGAGCGTCGCGGACGCCATCCGCACCATCGAGCGGACCGGCTACCGCGCCAGCGAGCGCGCGGCGCACGGGAGCACGAGGGCGCCGGAGGAGGCTGAGCTCGTCGAGGCGTCGGTCTCCGCGCACCCCTCGATCGCCGACGCCGACGCCGACGCCGACGCCGCTACTGCCGCCGCGCCGCGCACCGCGCCCGCCGCCCCGACCGGGGACCCGGGCCGGAACTGGGCCGCGGCCTCGACCCCGGCCGGGGCCGCGACTGCGGAGGGGTCCCGCCCGCGCGACGCCGTCGCCGCCCGCGTCCCCGACGCCGACGAGCTCGCCCTCCGGCAGCGCCTCGTCGTCTCCGCCGCGCTCACGGTCCCGGTGTTCCTCATGGCGATGATCCCGGCGCTCCAGTTCCCCGACTGGCAGTGGCTCTCCCTCGCGCTCGCGGCGCCCGTCGCCGTCTGGGGCGCCTGGCCGTTCCACCGCGCCGCCGCGGTCAGCGCGCGCCATGGCGGCGTGGGCATGGACACGCTCGTCAGCATCGGCGTCGCGGCCGCGTTCCTGTGGTCCCTCTACGCGCTCTTCCTCGGCGACGCAGGGGAGCGGGGCATGACGATGACCATGGCGCTCGTCGGGGAGCCGGGCGCGGGATCCGGCGACATCTACCTCGAGGTCGCCGCCGCCGTCACCGTCTTCATCCTCGGCGGGCGCTACCTGGAGGCGCGGGCCGCCCGCGCGTCCGGCGCCGCCCTCGCGGCGCTCCTCGACCTCGCCGCGAAGGACGTGGCGGTCGTGCGGGACGGCGTCGAGCGGCGCATCCCGATCGGCGCCCTGCGCGCCGGCGAGGAGTTCGTGGTGCGCCCGGGCGAGCGGATCGCCACCGACGGCGTCGTCGTCGACGGGGCGAGCGCGGTCGACCGGTCGCTCCTCACGGGCGAGTCCCTGCCGGAGGAGGTCGGGCCGGGCGACGACGTCACCGGCGCGACGCTCAACGCCGGCGGCCGCCTCCTCGTGCGCGCGACGCGCGTGGGGGAGGAGACGCGCCTCGCGCGGATGGCGGCCCTCGTGGAGGAGGCGCAGACGGGCAAGGCCCGCATCCAGCGCCTCGCCGACCGCGTGTCGGCCGTATTCGTCCCCGTCGTTCTGGTGCTCGCGCTCGGCACGCTCGTCGGCTGGCTGCTGCTCGGGTTCCCGCCGGAGGCCGCGTTCACGGCGGCCGTGGCCACCCTGATCATCGCGTGCCCGTGCGCCCTCGGGCTCGCGACGCCGACCGCGCTCCTCGTGGGCACGGGCCGTGGTGCGCAGCTCGGCATCCTCATCACCGGCCCCAGGTGCTCGAGTCCACGCGCCGTATCGACACCGTGCTCCTCGACAAGACCGGCACGGTCACCACGGGCGTCATGTCCCTCGTGCGCGCCGTCCCGGCCGCCGGGGTCGACGCCCGCGAGCTCGTGCGTCTCGCGGCCGCCCTCGAGGCGCGCTCCGAGCACCCGGTGGCCCGGGCCGTCGTCGAGGCGGCGGGGGTCGAGGCGTCGGGCGCTGGATCCTCGCCCGCGGTCGAGGGCTTCGTCGCGACCCCGGGCCTCGGCGTCCACGGCGTGGTCGACGGCCGCGCCGTCGCCGTGGGGCGGCCGTCGTGGCTGCGGGACGCCTGGTCCGCGGAGCCCGACGCGGCGCTCGCCGACGCGCTCCGTGCGGCGGAGGCCGACGGGTCGACCGTGGTCGCGGTCGCGTGGGACGGCGCCGTCCGCGGCGTGCTCACGGTCGCCGACACCGTGAAGCCGACGAGCGCCGAGGCGGTCCGGCGCCTCCGGGCGCTCGGCCTCCGTCCCGTGCTCCTCACGGGCGACACCGCGGGATCCGCCCGACGCGTCGCCGACGAGGTGGGGATCGAGGAGGTCGTCGCGGGCGTCCTGCCCGAGGGCAAGCTCGAGGCGGTGCGCCGGCTGCAGGCCGAGGGCCGCGTCGTCGCGATGGTCGGCGACGGCGTCAACGACGCCGCCGCGCTCGCGCAGGCCGACCTCGGCATCGCCATGGGGACCGGCACCGACGCCGCGATCGAGGCGGGCGACATCACGATCGTCCGCGGCGACCTCGTGCTCGTGGCCGACGCCGTGCGCCTCGCCCGCCGCACGCTCGGCACCATCCGCGGCAACCTGTTCTGGGCCTTCGCGTACAACGCCGCCGCGATCCCGGTCGCGATGGCGGGTCTCCTGAACCCGCTCGTCGCGGGGCTCGCCATGGCGCTGTCCTCGGTGTTCGTCGTCACGAACAGCCTGCGCCTGCGGTCCTTCCGCTAGGCGCCCGGCGCCCGCCCGTCACGCACGGGCGGGCGTCATGCCGCGGATGCGAGACTGGGGGCATGACCCTGCTGCCGGAGGCCACCTCCACCGCTCTGCCCTTCCGCGTCGCCGACCTCTCGCTCGCCGAGTCCGGCCGCCACCAGATCCGCCTCGCCGAGAACGAGATGCCCGGCCTCATGGCGCTCCGCGAGGAGTTCGGCGCGTCGCAGCCGCTCGCGGGCGCGCGCATCGCCGGATCCATCCACATGACCGTGCAGACCGCCGTGCTCATCGAGACCCTCACCGCGCTCGGCGCGCAGGTCCGCTGGGCCAGCTGCAACATCTTCTCCACGCAGGACGAGGCCGCGGCGGCGGTCGCCGTCGGCGCGGGCACCCCGGAGGCGCCCGCGGGCGTGCCGGTCTTCGCCTGGAAGGGCGAGACGCTCGAGGAGTACTGGTGGTGCACCGAGCAGATCTTCGACTGGTCGGGCGAGGCGCTGGCCGCCGGCGCCGAGTGGACGGGCCCGAACATGATCCTCGACGACGGCGGCGACGCCTCGCTCCTCGTGCACAAGGGCCGCGAGTACGAGCTGGCGCAGGCTGTGCCGGAGACCCCCGAGGACGCGAGCCACGAGTACCGCGTCATCCTCGACACCCTCCGCCGCAGCCTGCAGGCGTCCGGCGACCGCTGGACCCGCCGCGCCGCCGACATCCAGGGCGTCACCGAGGAGACCACCACGGGCGTCCACCGCCTGTACGAGCTGGCGCGCGACGGCGAGCTGCTGTTCCCGGCCATCAACGTCAACGACTCGGTCACCAAGAGCAAGTTCGACAACAAGTACGGCATCCGCCACTCGCTGCCGGACGGCCTCAACCGCGCCACCGACACGCTCATCGGCGGCAAGGTCGCGTTCGTCGTCGGCTACGGCGACGTGGGCAAGGGCGCGGCCGAGGCGCTGCGCGGCCAGGGCGCCCGCGTCATCGTCTCCGAGGTCGACCCCATCTGCGCGCTCCAGGCGGCGATGGACGGCTACCAGGTCGCGCGGCTGTCGTCGGTCATCGAGACCGTCGACATCCTCGTCACCGGCACGGGCAACGTCGACGTCGTCCGCGTGGACGACATCCAGCGCATGAAGCACCAGGCGATCATCGCCAACGTCGGCCACTTCGACAACGAGATCGACATGGCCGGCCTCGAGCGCCTCCCCGGCGCGGAGAAGGTCGAGATCAAGCCGCAGGTGCACGAGTGGCGCCTGCCGTCCGGCCGCAGCGTGCTGGTGCTCTCCGAGGGCCGCCTGATGAACCTGGGCAACGCCACCGGGCACCCCTCGTTCGTGATGAGCAACTCGTTCACGAACCAGGTGCTCGCGCAGATCGAGCTCTACGTCCGCAACGACCAGTACCCGATCGGCGTCTACGTGCTCCCGAAGCACCTCGACGAGAAGGTCGCGCGCCTCCACCTCGACGCGCTCGGCGTGGAGCTCACCGAGCTCCGTCCCGAGCAGGCCGCCTACATCGGCGTGCCCGTCGAGGGGCCGTACAAGGTGGACCACTACCGGTACTGATCGACCGCTCGGCCTCTCGGCCGCCGACGCCGTCCGACCCGCAGCGCGGGGCGGGCGGCGTCGGCGCGCGCGGGGCCCGGGCGTGCGCGGACGCCGTGCACCCGCCGTGCGCGTGCGGACATGCGCGTGCGGACCGCGGGCGGCGGGCGGCGTCAGGCCGGGGTCGAGGGCCCGGGCGGCGGGAACCCGTGCGGGCGGCCCGCGAGGATCGGCTCGAGCGCCGTCATGCGGTCGCGCTCGAGCATCAGCGCCCGGTGCTCGCGCTCCCGGCGGACGGCGCCCACGGCAGTCACGAACGACTCCGGGTCGGTCGCGGGCACGGGCGACACGTGCGCGGCGGCCTCCGCGGCGAGCTCCGCCGCGAGGCGCGCGCGGAGGCCGGGGTCATGGCGCCGCGCTGGGTGAGGAAGCGCGCGAGGCGGCGGCCCAGCTGGTCCGGGAGCCGGCCCACGTCGGCCTCGGCGGCCCATGCGACGAGGTGCGGCGGCACGGCCGGCAGCGGCGCGGGGTAGGCGGGCACGCGCTCGTGCTGCGAGCGGGTGCCGGCCACGAGGTCGCCGAGGCGCTGCGCGCGCGGCGAGAGGAGCCCCACGAGGGCGGCCAGCCCGCCGAGGGTGAGGTACAGCTCGAGGATCCCGACGAGGGCGCGGGCGACCGCGTGGCGGAGGCCGATGCCGCCGCCGTCCGCGCGGACGATGCGGGCCCCGACCGCCCAGCGGCCGAGCGAGCGGCCGCGGGAGGCGACCTCGACCACGACGGGCATCACGACGATCGCCAGCACGACGGCGGCGATGACGCAGGCCGCGCCGGACGCCTCGTCGAGGAGCCCCGCCTCCGCGAGCCGGCCGATGAGGAGGACGAGCAGGAGGCCCACGACCAGGGACGCGAGCACGTCGATCGCGGCGCCGGCGGCCCGGAGCACGAAGCCCGCGGGGCGGACGTCGAGGGCGACGGCCTCGCCCACCACGAGCGCGTCGGGGCCGTCCGAGGATCCCGGGTCGTGCGCGTCGGCGGCCGCCATGCATATAGTCAAGCAGATGGACCTCGACGCCTACACCGCCGCCCACCGGGACGCGTGGGACCGGCTCGCCCGCCTCGCCGGCCGGCGCCGGCTCACGGGACCCGACGCCGACGAGCTCGTCGACCGGTACCAGGCGGGCGCGGCGCAGCTCTCCGCGATCCAGGCCGCTGCCGGGTCCACCGCGCAGGGCGACCGGCTCTCCGTCGCCCTCTCGCGGGCCCGCATGCGCTTCACCGGGCAGGCGACGAACCCCGCCGCGCGCATCCCCGCGTTCTTCGCCGTCGACCTCCCCGCGGCGCTGCACCGGATCCGCTGGCTCACCCTCGCGGTCGCGCTCGCGACCATCGCCATCGTGGCGCTCTACGCCACCTGGATCCTCCGCGACCCCGCGATGATCGCCAGCCTCGGCAGCGACGAGGACCTCCGCCGCTACGTCGAGGACGACTTCATCGACTACTACAGCTCCAACCCCGCGGCCTCGTTCACGGGCCAGGTCTGGACGAACAACGCGTGGATCGCGGCGCAGTGCGTCGCCTTCGGCATCACGGGGCTGTGGGTGCCGTACGTGATCCTGCAGAACGCGCAGGGCCTCGGCACCACCACCGCCGTCATGTTCTCCTACGGGGAGGGCGGCACGTTCTTCTCGTACATCCTCCCGCACGGCCTGCTGGAGCTGACCGCCATCTTCGTGGCCGCCGCCGCGGGCCTGCGCATCTCGTGGTCGTGGATCGCGCCCGGGGCCCGCACCCGCGGCCAGGCGCTCGCCGAGGACGGGCGGACCCTCATCACCGTGGCGATGGGGCTCGTGCTGGTGCTGCTCGTGAGCGGGATCATCGAGGGCTTCGTGACGCCGCAGCCCTGGCCCGTGCCGCTCAAGATCGGCATCGGGGCCGTGGCGCTCGGGGCGTTCCTCTTCTACATGGTCGTCGTGGGCGGCAGGGCGGTCCGCTCGGGCGCCACGGGCGACCTGGACGAGTTCGAGGCGGGCGGCCGGCGGATCGTCGCGGGCTGAGCCCCGTGGATCCGCCGGCCGCCCGCCTCGCGGGTCGTGCCGGTGCAGGTCAGCCCGCGGTGGGGGCGCCGGACGGGTCGACGTCCTGCTCGAGCGGCGTCGCGTCCACGGAGGTGCCCACGTGCAGGCGGAAGGCGCCGGCCTCGCGGCGCCATCCGCCGTCCCAGTGCTCGAAGGCGCGGGCGGCGATCGCGACGGGGACCTCCGCCGACGCCCCGGGCTCCAGCTCCACGGACGCGAAGCCCGCGAGCCAGCGCACCGGCCGGTCCACCGAGGAGGCGGCGCGCGACGCGTAGGCCTGCACGACCTGCTTGCCCGCCCGGTCGCCGGTGTTCGTCACGGTCACGGTGGCCGTGATCCCGCCCGCGCCGTCCTCGGTCACGTGCAGGTCGTCGAGGGCGTGCGTCGTGTAGCCGAGGCCGTGGCCGAACGGGTAGGCGGGCGTCGCGCCGGCGCGGAGCCAGGCGCGGTACCCGACGTGGATCCCCTCGTCGAAGACGACCTTCCCGTCGACGGGCGTGACGCTCGTGACGGGCACGTCCTCCTCCGCGGCGGGCCATGTGGTGGGGAGCCGTCCGCCGGGCTCGACCGCGCCGAGGAGCACGTCCGCGAGGGCCGCGCCGAACTCCTGGCCGCCGAACCAGGCGAGGAGTACCGCGTCCACCTCCTCCCGCCACGGCAGGAGGACCGGGGAGCCCGAGTTCACGACGACGACCGTGCGCGGGGCGACGGCGGCGACCCGGCGCACCAGCTCGTCCTGGCGGCCCGGCAGCGCGAGGGACTCGCGGTCGAAGCCCTCCGACTCCACCTGGGCGTTCGTGCCGACGACGACGATCGCGACGTCCGCGCCCGTGGCGGCCGCCACGGCCTCGTCGAGGAGGCGCTCGGGGTCGGACTCGTCGGCCTCGAGGCCCACCGTGATGCCGAGGATGCCCGCGAGGCCGCCCGGCATCGACGTCAGCTCGAACTCCACCCTGAGGTCCACGGGCTCGCCCGCGGTCGCCGGCAGCGCGGCCGAGATCGAGGGCGGGGACATGAGGCTCGCGCCGAGGTCCATGCCGACGGGCGCGGCGCCGTCCTCGCGGAGGAGCGCGCCGTCGGCGTACACGCGGCCGCGGCCGGTGGCGCTGAAGCCGAAGAGCACCTCGCCCGTCGTCGTCGGGGTCCAGCGGGCCGTGATCTCGATGACCGCCGCCGTGCCCGTCGGGGCGTCGCCGCCGAAGTACATGAGGGTCGTCGCCCGGCGGTCCTCCGTGAACATCTCGCCGCCGTCCGCGTCGAGGAAGCGCACGAGCGCGCCTGGCTCGCCCGTGCGGGGGTTCCGGATCTCCGCGAGCGGCAGCTCCTGGATCCCCTTCTGCACGACCGCGCCGCGCGCGTACCGCACCGCGACGCCGTCGGGCAGCGCGTCGCGGATCCCGTCGAGCGGCGTGACCACGTGCTCCGGGATGACCGTCGCGCTGCCCCCGCCCTGCGTGCGCGCCTCGACGGCGTTGTGGCCGATCACGGCGACGGTGCGGAGGGCGGACGCGTCGAGCGGGAGGACGTCGCCGGCGTTCCGCACGAGCACGCTGCCGGCCGCGGCGGCGGTGCGCGCGAAGGCGACGCCGTCCTCGACGGCGACGGGGGCGGGCGCCACGGCGTCGAAGCCCTCGAGCGCGCCGACCCGGGCGGCGAGCCGGAGGAGGCGGAGGACCTTGCGGTCGATGTCGCCCTCGAGCACGCGGCCGTCGCGCACGGCGTCGAGGAGCGCGGGGCCCCACGCGCCGAGCGGGCCGGGCATCTCCAGGTCCTGCGAGGCGCGCGCGGCGTCGACGCTGCGGACGCCCGTCCAGTCGCTGACCACGACGCCGTCGAAGCCCCACTCCGAGTTCAGCGGCGTCTCCAGCAGGTCGTTCTCCGTGGACGTCGTGCCGTTGATGGAGTTGTACGAGCTCATGACGAGCCAGGCGCGCGACTCGACGACGGCCTTCTCGAACGCCGCGAGGTACAGCTCCCGGAGCGCCCGCTCGGAGACGACGCTGTCCGCGGTGAACCGGTCGGTCTCGTACTCGTTGGCGACGTAGTGCTTGGGGGTGGCGCCGACGCCGTTCTCCTGGACGCCCCGCACGTACGCGGCGGCGAGGTCGGCGGTGAGGAGCGGATCCTCGCTGAACGCCTCGAAGTGCCGCCCGCCGTAGGGGGAGCGGTGCAGGTTGATGGTCGGGCCGAGCACGACGTCGACGCCCTTCCGGCGCGCCTCCACCGCGGACGCCCGGCCGTAGCGGGCGGCGATCCCGGTGTCCCAGGTGGACGACAGCGCGGATGCCGACGGCAGGTTCAGCGAGGGCGAGCGCTCGTCCCACACCTCGCCGCGCACGCCGCTCGGTCCGTCGGAGA
Organism: Clavibacter michiganensis; assembly: GCA_002150995.1. GTDB lineage: Bacteria > Actinomycetota > Actinomycetes > Actinomycetales > Microbacteriaceae > Clavibacter > Clavibacter michiganensis_K. The sequence goes on from MDHJ01000001.1 coordinate 1,053,996, forward strand.
CGAGCATGCGGCGGAGGCCGATCCCCTCCACGGGCCACGTGGTCCAGAAGTCGCGGCCCGTGACGAGCTGCACCTTCTGCTCGAGGGTGAGGCGCCCGGCGAGCTCCTCGAGGCGGGCGGTGTCGGGGTCGAGCGGGGTGCTCTCGCGGGGGTCCATGGGTGCTCCTTCGGGGACGTCGGCGTCGGGGCGAGTCTCCTCGCCCCGGTCGGGTGCGGGGAAGACGGGGCCGCTCATCGGACGCCCTTCACGCGGAACGCGGCCACCGCGCCGAGGAGGCCGGCGGCGGCGCCCGCGAGGAAGAGGCCCGGGTAGCCGGCGACGGCGACGACGCCGCCCGCCGCGGTCGGGACGAGCGACTGGGGCAGCGCCTGCGCGATGTTCACGACGCCGAGGTCCTTGCCGTTGTCGGAGTCGCTCGGGAGGACGTCGGTGATGAGCGCGAGGTCGACGGCGTAGAACGAGCCGATGCCCGCGCCGATCACGAGCTGGGCGGCGTAGACGACGGCGAGGCTGGGCGCGAGGGCGAGGATCACGAGGCCGACGACCGCGACGAGCGCGGCGGCGGCCACGAACACCTTGCGGCGGCCGAGCCGGTCGCTCAGCCAGCCGGCCACGAAGGTGGTCGAGACCACGCCGACCACGTTGAAGAGGGTCGCGAGGAAGACCGCGTTCGCGACGTCGGCCTCGGCGACGCCGAGGTCGTCGATGAGGTAGAGCGCCAGGTAGTTCGTGGCCGTGACGGCCGACGCGGTGAGCAGGAACCGCATCAGCCAGGCCCAGCCGAAGTCGGGGTTCCTGCGCGGGTCGAAGACGAAGGACCCGAGCAGCTCGCGGACGCCGAGGGGCGCGGCGGGACGCTCGTCGAGCACGCGGTCCCGGAAGACGAGCGCGAAGGCGACGACCACGGCCACGCCCACGGCCCCGGGCACGAGCACCTGCTGCGTCGTGGTGGTGAACAGCTGCACGATGAAGGTGCCCACCACGAGCGAGCCGTTCTGCGCCACGCCGACGGCCGCGGCGACGCGGCCGCGGTTGCGGGGGCGGGCGGAGTCGGCCATGACGGCGATGAGGGCGGCGATGGCGGCGTTGAAGCACGCCTGGACGAGCATCCACGCGCCCACCAGGGCGAGCACGGTGGTCGCCTGCGTGAGGAGGACGAGCGCGCCGTAGCCGAGGACGACGCCGCCGATGATCCAGGGACGCCGCATGCCGAGGCGGCCGGTGGTGCGGTCCGAGAGGCGGCCCGCGAGCGGGTTCACGACGAGCGCGACGACCGCGCCGAGGCCGAGCACGAGGCTCAGCGTCCCGGCGGTGCTCCCCGGCGCCACCTCGTTCACCTTGAGCGCGAGCGACACGATGATCGGCGGCAGCAGGGCCACGAAGAGGCCGAGGAGCGCGATGGGCATCCCGATCTCGGCGCGACGCGAACCGGGCGGACGGACACCGTCCCGGACGCGGGGGGAGACGCGCGACGCGCCCCCGGTGTGCTGCTCTCGGACTGCGTCGGCCACGGTGCCTCCTGGTGTCTGGCCGCCCTCGTCGGCGGCTCGGCACGACGGTAGCACGCAAAACCGACCTTCGGTAGGTATTCTCCGTCGCCCGGGATCGCTAAGGTCGGACCATGGTTGGGGCAGAGGGGCCGCGGCGGTACGCCAAGGGGGCGACCCGGCGGCGCGAGATCCTCGAGGCCGCGCTCGCCCTCATCGCCGAGCGGGGGTACTCGGCGTCCTCCCTGCAGGAGATCGCCGACGCCGTGGGCATCAGCAAGGCGGGCGTCCTCCACTACTTCGAGTCCCGCGAGGCGCTCATCGCCGCCGTGCTCGAGGAGCGCGACGCGCACTCCGCCGCGGACCACCGCGAGGCGATGCCCGACGCGGACCCCGCGGACATGGTGGGCGCCCTGCTGCACGCCAGCTCCCGCAACGCCGAGACGCCCGGCCTCGTCGCGCTGTACTCCCGCCTCGTCGTGGACGCGGCGGGTGTCGAGCACCCCGCGCACTCCTACATCGCCGACCGCTACGCGCGCGTCGTGGGGGCGCTCGCCGACCAGGTGCGCGACCTCGGCGTGGAGCTCCCCGCGGGCATGGACCCGGACGGCTTCGCCCGCCTCGCCGTGGCCGTCAGCGACGGCCTCCAGCTGCAGTGGAGCTACCGCCCCGACATCGACATGCGCGACGCGCTCGAGAGATCGATCCGCGCCCTGAGCGGCGGGGTGCTCCCGCTGCCGGCCGAGGAGCGCGCGGTCACCCGCGCCTGAACCGGTCGCCGCCCGACCGCGACCACCTCCCGGTCCCGGACGCCGTCCGCCGCGGGCGCGGCTCGCGCCTGTCGAGGGCCGGGGTCCGAGGTCCGGGCTCAGAGCCGCCCGGTGGCCTTCAGCCGGATGTACCGGTCGGCCAGCGCGGGCGGCAGGTCCGACGGCGCGCCCGTGACGACGTCCGCCCCGAGCCGGCGCACGGCCGCCTCGACGCGGGCGACGTCGAGGAGCGCGCGCTCGGCCGCGGCGGCGCGGTACACGGCCGTGCGCCCGGTGCGGTCCGCGGCGCGCTCGGCGAGGCCGGGATCCACGACCGCCGCCACCAGCACGTGGTGCGTGCGCGTGAGCTGCGGCAGCACCTGCAGCAGCGCCGTGGAGCTGCCGGGGGAGTCGATGGACGTCAGCAGCACCACGAGGGAGCGCTGCGTCACGATGCGGCGGACGAGCGCGGGGACCGCGGTCCAGTCGGTCTCGAGGAGCTCCGGATCCACGGGGGCGAGGGCGTCGACCATGCGGGACACGACGTCGCCGCCGGATCCCGCGCGCACCCGGGCGCGCACGCGCCGGTCGTGCGCCACCATGTCGACCCGGTCGCCGGAGCGCGTGGCGAGCGCGGCCAGCAGGAGCGAGGCCTCGAAGGCCGTGTCGAGCCGAGTCTCGTCCTGGATCCGTCCCGCGGCCGTGCGCCCGGTGTCGAGCACGAGCACCACGCGCCGGTCGCGCTCGGGGCGCCAGGTGCGGACCACCACGTCCTGCCGTCGGGCGGTCGCGCGCCAGTCGATGGAGCGCACGTCGTCGCCGCGCACGTAGTCGCGCAGGCTGTCGAACTCGGTGCCCTGCCCGCGGACCATGAGGGCGGTGCGCCCGTCGAGCTCCCGCATCCGTGCGAGCCGCGACGGGAGGTGGCGCCGGGAGCGGAACGGCGGCAGGACCCGCACTGCGCCGGGGGAGAGGAGCGTCGCCTGACGGGCGGCGAGGCCGAGCGGGCCGGCGGAGCGGATCGTGACCCGCTCGGTGCGGCGCTCGCCGCGGCGCGTGGGGTGAGCGCGAGGCGGATCGCGCGGCGCTCGCCGGCCGGGATCCGCACGCGGTCGCGCGTGGAGGAGGCCCCGGCGGAGGGCTGCCAGGCGTCCCGCACGACGGCGCGGAGCGTCCGCGATCCGCGGTTCGTCACGAGCAGGAGGCTCTCGCCGGTCTCGTCGAGACGGATCCTGGCGGGCAGGCTCCGCTCCAGCGCCACCCGGCGGGGGCTCGCGGCGAGGGCCAGGTCGAGCGTCACGAGGAGCGCGACCAGGAGGATCCAGCCGGCGAGCAGCGCGTAGGCCGCGTCCGACCCGTCGCCGAGCGCGACGAGCGGCGCGAGCCCCAGGAGGAGCAGCGCGACCGTGCGGCCGGTGAGGGCCATCTAGCGCGGCGCCATCTAGATCGGCACCTGCACCTGCGACATGACCCCGCGGAGCACGGCGTCGACGGAGACCCCCTCGAGCTCCGCCTCGGGGCGGAGCGCGATGCGGTGGCGGAGCACGGGCAGCACCATCTCCTGCACGTGGTCGGGCGTGACGGCCTCGAACCCGCTCAGCCAGGCCCATGCGCGGCTCGCGGCGAGGAGGCTCGTGGACCCGCGCGGCGACACCCCGAGCTGCACCGACGGCGACCGGCGGGTGGCGCGCGCGAGGTCGACCATGTAGGCGAGAACGTCGGCGCCCACGCGCACCTCGCGCACGGCGGCCTGCGCCCGGCGGAGCCCGTCCGCGTCGAGCACGGGCGCGACGCCCGCGGCGCGGAGGTCGCGCGGGTCGAAGCCCGTCGAATGGCGGCGGAGCACCTCCACCTCGGCGTCCCGTTCGGGCAGGTCGAGGACGAGCTTCAGGAGGAAGCGGTCGAGCTGCGCCTCGGGCAGCGTGTAGGTGCCCTCGTACTCGACGGGGTTCTGCGTGGCGGCGACGAGGAACGGGTCGGGCAGCGGGTGGCTCTCGCCGTCGACCGTGACCTGCCGCTCCTCCATCGCCTCGAGCAGCGCCGACTGGGTCTTCGGCGGCGTGCGGTTGATCTCGTCCGCCAGCAGGATGCTGGTGAACACGGGGCCCCGGCGGAACGAGAACGCCCCCTCGCGGGAGTCGTAGACGAGCGACCCCGTGATGTCGCCCGGCATGAGGTCGGGGGTGAACTGCACGCGCGCCGTGTCGAGGGCGAGGGCCTGGCTGAGCGACCGGACGAGCAGCGTCTTCGCGACGCCGGGGACGCCCTCGAGGAGCACGTGGCCGCGGGCGAGGAGGGCGATGATCATGCCCGTCACGGCGCCGTCCTGGCCCACCACCGCCTTCCCGACCTCGGTCCGGACGGCGAGCAGGCTGGTGCGGAGGTCGTCGGTCATGGGATCCATTCTCCTAGGCCGGGTCCACGGCGCGGGCGACCCGGCGCTCGAGGGCGGCGAGCCGCCCGGCGAGGTCGACGAGGTCCCGGTCGGTGCGGGGGCGGGTGTCGAGGAGCAGGGCGCGGATCCCGGCCGGGTCCTCGCCGACGGCGGCTGCCGCGGCGGCCGCCACCTCGTCGACGGACGCGAGCCGCCCGAGCGCGAGCGTCGTCGCGAGCCGGTCCACCGTCCCCACCCGGAGCGCGTCGAGGGCGTGGCCGCGCGCGTCGGCCCGCAGGTACAGCCGGGCGCGGCCCTCGGCGGTCTCGTCGGCTCGGACCACGACGGGCAGCCGCTCCACCACGAGCGGTCCGAAGCGGCGGCCGCGCCAGACGGCGGCGGCGAGGGCGGCGGCGCCGAGCAGGAGGATCGCGGGGGTCACCCACCCGGGCGTCAGCTGGCCGAGCGTGGGCGGCGCGTCGGACGCCGCGTCGTCGGGCGACGGCGTGTACCAGACGAGCCGGGGGCGCTCCCCGAGCACGCCGAGCGCGAGGGCGGCGGAGCCCTGCTCCCCGATGCGGTCGTTGGTCAGGACGGGATCGGCGTCCAGCACGACGACCGTGCCCCCCGGTGCGAGGACCGCGGGCACCTCGAGGAGCGCGAAGGCGTCCCCGGTGTCGTCGGGGAAGCAGGTGACAGCCTCGTCGGCGTCCTCGCCGACGAGGCGGAACACGGGCGCATCGTCGGGGACGGATCCCGCGGCCACCGCGGCCGGGAGGGCGCACCGGGCGTCCAGGGCGCGGTCGTCGGACTCGGCCGCGCCGCCCGCCGCGACGTCGGGCGCGATCGCGCGGAGCGTCCGGAAGTCGGGGGAGAAGAGCACCGTGCGCGTCGTCAGCCGGCCGACCTCGGCCAGGCGGTCGTCGTCGAGGCGGTCCGAGGTGGGCCCGAGCACGAGGGTCGCGTCGTCGTCCTCCCCGACCGCGGCACGGGCCTCGGCGAGGGTGCCGGCGAGGGTCACGTCGACGCCCTGGGCGGCCAGCACGCGGGCGAGCGCCTGCGTGCCGCCCGGAGCGGGGTTGTCCGGCGCGAGCGCGTCGCCCGGCCGCGCCGCGCCGCCGATCGCGAGGGACGCCAGCGCCACGAGGACGGCGAGGGCCGCCAGCGCGATCCAGGTCCCGGCCCGCCGGAGCGCCTGGCCCGGCGTGCGGGTCTCGGCGGTCGCGAGGGCGGACTCCGAGGGAGCGGAGGCGGAGGACGCGGGCGCGGTCACGCGGGACCCGCGCCCACGGGCTCGCGGAGCACGGGCGCGGCCGTCCGCAGCTCGCGGTCCAGCGCGACGAGCCGGTCGACCATCCCCTCGGTGCCGGCGCGTCCGAGGTAGCGGACGGCGTCGAAGTCGTCGGCGGCCGCGACGAGCCGCTCCGCGTGGCCGGGGTGGGCGGATCCGGCGCGGCGGGCGAACCCGCGGGCGGTGGTGCCGGGATCCACCGCGACTATGGTGCGCTCCGCCTGCTCGCGGGCGATGGCGCGGAACAGGTCGGAGACGGCGGAGTCGAGGTCGCCGGCGCGCCGGGCCGCCTCGGCCGCGCGCCGCAGCTCCTCCGCCGAGCGCCGGTCGTCGGATCCGAACAGCCCGTCGCCGCGCTCAGCGGCCCGCCGCCGGTCGCGCCGCGGAGCGCCGAACACGAGGAACGCCACGACGACCACCGCGAGGACGAGCGCCCCGATCACGAGGGGCGCGAGGTCGGCGAGGCCGCCGCTCGCCCCGCCCAGGATGCGCGCGATCCAGTCGCCCACCGCCTGCGCGGCCAGGTCGAGCGCGTTCGGCCGCGCCGCCTCGTACTCGGGGCGCCCGAGCTCGTCGAGGAGGAGGCGCCGCGCGTCGTCGGCGTCGGGCTCGAGCGGGACGGCGGACGCGCGCACGGCTGCCGCGAGGGGGACGGAGGGGATCACGGGCGTCCGGGTGCGGCTCCGGGCGCCGCGTAGGGGTCGCGGGCGTCCGGCCCCGTCGCCGTCGGCGCGCCGGCGGCCCGCTCCTCGGCGAAGCGGGCGAGCTCGAGGTCGAGCCCCTCGCGCCGCATGCGCAGGTCGACGTAGAGGATCGTCGCGTTGGCGGTCGTGACGATGGCGCCGATGCTCCCCACGACGACGCTCACCACGATGGCGAGCAGCTGCGACCCGAGGTAGAAGACGACGGACGCGTCGAAGGACTCGAAGTCGAGCTCCCCGTTCGGGAAGAGCACGCCCTGCAGGATGGAGGAGAGCAGCGTCAGGGGCACAGTGACGATGTTCGTGGCGGCCGACACGATGACGCCCGTGAGCAGCAGGATCCCGAGCACGCGCCAGAACGAGCCGATCGTCAGCGACCAGGAGCGCCGGGCGGCGGCGAACGGCCGGAGCCGCTCGATCACGATGGCGCTCGGCACGAGGGCGAGGCGGGTGGTGACCCAGGCGGCGACGACGACGAGGCCGGCCACGCCGAGGACCCCCACGATCACGCCGACGACGATGCCCGCGCCGCCCGCGAGCACCAGGAGGACGACGACGCCGGCCAGCACGGCGGCCACGAGCGTCCATGCGGCGGCCAGGAAGGCGCTCCACAGGACGAGCGAGCCGACGCGCGGACGGGCGAGCCGCCACAGCGCGCGCATCCGGAGGCGCTCGCCCAGCGTGCCGCGGGCGACCTCGCTCGCGATGACGCCCTGGAGGAAGGCGGACGCGACGATGGAGAGCACCAGCGTCACGAGCGCCGCGACCACGACGGCCGCGACTCCGCCCGCGATGAGCGGTCCCTGGTCGGCCTCGCGGGCCAAGAGCACGCGCAGCACGACGAAGCCGCTGACGCCGCCGACGATCAGCAGGGTCAGGACGCCGACGATCCCCTGGATGAGGAGCGCGCTGCCGATCGTGGGTCCCGGGTTCCGGCGCAGCGTCTGGAAGGAGCCCGCGAGGATCGCGCCGAGCCCCAGTGGGCGCAGCGGGAGGAGGCCGGGCTTGGGCGGCGGCGTCCAGCCGGGTGCGGCGCCCCAGCCGGGAGCGGGCGGGTACCCGGGGCCCGGGGCGTACCCGCCGGCCGGCGCGTAGCCCGGCGCCGCCGGGTAGCCGGGCGGTGCCGGAGGACCGGCCGGAGACGCGGCCGGAGGGGCGCCGTGGCCCGCGTCCGCGTCGTGTCGTGCGGGGTCCGGGGATCCGCCCGGACCGGACGGTGCGCCGCCCGGGGCCTGCCAGCTCTGGTCATCGGTCACAGTGCCCCAGCCTCCCACAGGCGCCCGGCGGAGTCACGGCGCCGGCCGGCGTCCGCGCGCCCGGCGTCCCCGCGGATCCACCGGCTACCCTGGGGGTTCCGAGGACGGGGAACACGGTTTCATGACAGCACGGATACTGGTGGTCGACGACGACACCGCGCTCGCCGAGATGATCGGCATCGTCCTGCGCACCGAGGGATTCGAGCCCTCCTTCTGCGGGGACGGCGGCCAGGCGCTCGCCGCGTTCCACGAGGGCAAGCCCGACCTCGTCCTGCTCGACCTCATGCTCCCGGGGCTCGACGGCATCCAGGTGTGCGACCTCATCCGCGCGGAGTCGGGCGTGCCCATCATCATGCTCACGGCGAAGTCCGACACGGCCGACGTCGTGAAGGGCCTCGAGTCCGGCGCGGACGACTACATCGTCAAGCCGTTCAACCCCAAGGAGCTCGTCGCGCGCATCCGCACGCGCCTGCGTCCCGCGTCCTCCTCGTCGCCCGGCCTCCTCCAGGTCGGCGACCTCGTCGTCGACGTCGAGGGCCACGAGGTCCGTCGCGGCGAGGAGCGGATCAACCTCACGCCCCTCGAGTTCGACCTCCTGCACGCGCTGGCGAGCCGCCCGCAGCAGGTGTTCACGCGCGAGATGCTCCTCGAGCAGGTGTGGGGCTACCAGTACAAGGCCGACACGCGCCTCGTCAACGTGCACGTGCAGCGCCTCCGCGCGAAGGTCGAGGACGACCCGGACAACCCGCGCATCGTCATGACCGTGCGCGGTGTCGGCTACCGCGCGGGGGCCGCGGCCTAGCCCGATGCGCCCCCTGCCCGCGTGGCTCGTCGACTGGAGGTCGTGGCCGCGCCGCCTCGTCCGGATCTGGTCGGTGTCGCTCCAGTTCCGCACCGTCCTCATCACGGTCGCGCTCTCGGGCGTCACCGTCCTCCTCATCGGCGTGCTCATGACGCAGAGCATCTCGAGCGATCTCTTCCGCCAGCGCCTCGACACCGTGCTCCAGCAGTCCAACAGCGCCACGGGCCGGATGCAGGAGCAGTTCACCTCCTCCGACGCCTCCGACCAGACGGAGCTGGAGCAGCTGCGCACCCAGGTCTTCGACGAGCTCCGCGGCAGCGCCATCAACCTGTCCGACTTCGCCTTCCGCCGGACGCCCGGCACGGAGGCGCGGAACGTCCTGCAGAACGCGTCCACCGCCGACTACGTCGACAGCCTCCTGAGCGCCGACCTCCGCCGCGCGGTCGGCGAGGGAACGGGCACGCAGCAGTGGCAGTCGGTGGCGATCCCGGTGGGCGACCAGGGCGCCACGAGCCCGGGCATCGTCGTCGGCTCGAGCATCGACATCCCCTCGGCCGGGCGCTACGAGCTCTACCTCGTCTACGACCTGGGTGACATCCAGCAGACCCTCGACTTCGTCGCCGGCACCATCCTCCTCGCGTTCCTCCTCCTGGTGGTCCTCATCGGCGCGATCGCGTGGCTCGTCGTCCGCCTGGTCGTGGCGCCCATCCGCGTGGCCGCCGACACCAGCCAGAAGCTCGCCGCCGGTCAGCTCGAGGAGCGGCTCCCCGTCAAGGGGAGGACGTGATCGCGACCCTCGCCCGGTCGTTCAACGGCATGGCCGACTCCCTGCAGTCGCAGATCACCCAGCTCGCCGACCTCTCGCAGCTGCAGCAGCGCTTCGTCTCGGACGTCTCGCACGAGCTGCGCACGCCGCTCACGACCATCCGGCTCGCGGGCGGCGTGCTCTACGACCTGCGCGAGGACTTCAGTCCGCCGGCGGCCCGCAGCGCCGAGCTCCTGCACACCCAGGTGGAGCGGTTCGAGACCCTCCTCGCGGACCTGCTGGAGATCAGCCGGTTCGACGCGGGCGCCGTCGACCTCGTGACCGAGCCGACCAACCTCGTGCGGCTCGTGGAGGACAGCATCGAGGAGTTCGAGGGCCTCGCCGCGCAGAAGGGCTCCGAGCTCCGGCTGGTGGCCCCGGGCGGCTACTTCGACGCCGAGATGGACGCGCGGCGGGTGCGCCGCATCGTCACGAACCTGGTCGGCAACGCGCTCGACCACGGCGAGGGCCGTCCCATCGTCATCACGGTGGACAGCGACCGCGACGCCGTCGCACTCGCCGTCCGCGACTACGGCGTCGGGATGACGCACGAGGAGATGGGCCGCGTCTTCGACCGGTTCTGGCGCGCGGACCCCTCCCGCCAGCGCACCACGGGCGGGACGGGCCTCGGGCTCGCGATCTCGCTGGAGGACACGAACCTGCACCACGGCTGGCTGCAGCTCTGGTCGCGTCCCGGAGAGGGGTCCTGCTTCCGGCTGACCCTCCCGCGCCGTCCCGACGTCCCCCTCGAGGGCTCGCCCGTGCAGCTGCCGCCCGACGACCCCGCGAACGACCACGCCGACGAGGAGGACGCCCGTGTCCCCAGCCCCTGACCCGCGGCGCCGCCACGGCCGACCCGTCCTCCGCCGTCGCCGGACGGCCCGCTCCGCCGCCGTCGCGCTCGTCGCGTCCGTCGCGGTCCTCCTCGCCGGCTGCGTCTCCATCCCCTCCGGCGGACCGGTCTCCGAGGGCGACGCCGCCGTGATCGCGGACGAGTCGGGCGTCAGCTACCAGCCGGACGGCCCCCAGGCCGGGGACGGGCCGGACGACGTCATCGCGGGCTTCGTGGACGCCGCGACCAGCTCCGCCGACCAGTACGGCGTGGCACGCCAGTTCCTCGCGTCGGACTTCGCCTCCCGCTGGGATCCCTTCGCCAGCGTCGTGGTCTGGGAGGGCCAGGCGTCGACCTCGGAGGAGGTCGACGGCACGTACAGCTACTCGGTGACGACCATCGCGACGGTCGACGGCCAGGGCCACTACCGGGAGGTCGGCAGCGACCAGGAGACGCGCCTCTCGTTCCAGCTCGTGCAGGAGCGCGGCGAGTGGCGCATCCAGCGGGCACCCGACGGCATCGCGCTCCGGTCGACCTACTTCCGCGAGATCTTCAGCGCGCACGCCCTGTACTTCTTCGACCCCACGTTCTCGTTCCTCGTGCCGGATCTCCGCTTCTTCGTCACGAGGGCGTCGCAGAGCGTCAGCACCCGCATCGTGAAGTCGCTCCTCCAGGGGCCGTCGCCCTGGCTGTCCCAGCCCGCGGTCGTCACGGCCTTCCCCGAGGGCACGCGGCTGGCGTCGTCGGCGGTGACGACGGCGGGCGGGACGCCCCAGGTGGACCTCTCGACGGAGGCGCGCGCCGCGGACGGCGTCACCCAGCAGCGCATGGAGCTGCAGCTGCGGCAGAGCCTGTCGAACATCCCGTCGGTGCTCGACGTGCAGGTGCTCGTCGACGGGACGCCGCTCACGGTGCCGGACCTCGGCGGGCGGGGCCCGGTCAAGGACCCGCAGGCCGAGTCGCGGCCGCTCGTCCTCGCCCAGGGCGCGTTCGGCTACCTCGGCGGCGGGGAGGTGGCGCCGCTCGGGACCCTGGGGACGCGGGTCGCGGCCCTAGGTGCGGACGCGGCGACGCTGAGCGCCGACGGCGGGCAGGGGGCGGTGCGGAACGCCTCCGGTGTCTGGACGGTCGGCGACGGCGATCGCGACGCGGTCCTCCTCGACACGCGCCCGGGCCTCGTGGCACCCTCGCTGGACGCGCAGGGCTACGTGTGGTCGACGCCGGCGTCGGATCCGCGGGGCCTCGTCGCCTGGGGTCCCGACGGCGTGGCCCACCCCGTCGCCGTGAGCTGGACCGCGACCGGCCGCGTCGTGTCGCTCGACGTGGCGCGCGACGGCGCCCGCGTGCTCGTGCAGCTCGAGACGGGGGCGGGCCCGCAGCTGCTCGTGGCGTCGATCGTCCGCGACGGCGGGGTCCCCGTCTCGCTGACGACGACCCCGCTCGAGCTCGTGGCCGCGCCCGGCACGCCGCTCGACGCGACCTGGGTCGACGAGCTCGACGTCGCGACCCTCACCCTCACGCCGGACGGCGAGCGCCAGGTCGACCTGCACCAGGTCGGCGGCCCGTCGGAGAGCATGGGATCCGCGACCGACGGGGTCTCCATCACCGGGGCCAACGACGCGAGCGGGCTGCGCGTCCTCACGAGCGCCGGCGCGCTCCTCACCCCGCGCGGCAGCACCTGGCAGCAGACGGCCACGGGCGTCTCCTTCGTGGCCACCAAGCGCTGACGCCGTCCCCCGATCCGTCCCCGGCGCCCGCCACCCGCTGGGCACCTGCGAAACTGCGCGCGTGATCCCCGCCGACCCGCCGCCCGCCCTCCCGCACCCCGCCCCGCGCCCGGTCACCCCGCCCGGCCGCCGCGCCCGCGGGCTCGTGCGCTCCGCCCTGCTCGACGCGCTCGCCGTGCTCGCCCCGGTGTCGTGCGCCGGGTGCGGCGCCCCCGACCGCTCCGTCTGCCCGTCGTGCCGCGCCGCGCTCCACGGCGCCGTCCGGATCCGCGCCCTCGCCCTGCCGCCGGTGCCCGCCGCGGCCGGGATCGCCGGCGCCCGCGTCGTCCCGGTCGCGTGCGGGAGCGCCTACGAGCCGCCGTGGCCCGCGCTCCTGTCCGCCCTCAAGGAGGAGGGCCGCACGGACGCGGCGCGGGCCATGGCCGTGCCGCTCGCCCGCGCGCTCCTCGCCGCGGAGTCGGCCGCCGTCGGCCGGCGACCCGCCCCGGCAGACGCCGCCCCGGCCGACGGCGCCCCGGGGGAGCGCGCCGTCGCCGCGTTCGACGTCATCGACGTCCCGTCGTCCGGCGCCTCCCTGCGGCGACGCGGCTACGGGCCCGTCGAGGTCCTGCTCTCCCGCGCGGGCGTGCGCCCGCTGCGGTTGTCCGGGCCCCGCGGTCTGGGGCGCCATCCCCTCCGCTTCATCCGCCGGCCCGCGGACCAGGCGGGTCTAGGCGTCGCCGCCCGTGCTGCGAACGTCGCCGGGTGCCTCGTCGCGCGCGTCGACCTCACGGGGCGTCGGATCGTCGTCGTGGACGACGTGCTCACCACGGGCGCCACGCTGCGGGAGACGTGCCGGGCGATCCGCGCGGCGGGAGGCGAGGTCGCCGCGTGCGCGGTCCTCGCTGCCGTTCCGGGCCGTCGCCGTCCGAGGGCGTCCCCGGGGCCCGACCCGGAGCGTCGCTCCCTGTGCACTTCCGATGCACTCGCGGTCCACCCGCCGGATGCCTCGCGCAGGGACGAGCCCGAGGTCTAGGCTCGCCCGAAAGGCGTGAAAGTGATCGCCCTCTTCCAGCGGGCGGCGCGTCATGATCTGGAGGTACGTCATGGACATCAACATCACCGGCCGCAACGCGGAGATCACCGATCGTTTCCGCGTGTACGCCACTGAGAAGGCCGACAAGATCGCCCAGCTCGCAGAGAAGTCCATCTCGCTCGACATCAAGGTCTCGCGGCACAGCGAGAAGTCCGGGGGGTCCGCCGGCGACGACCGCGTGGAGATCACGCTCGTGGGTCCCGGCCCCGTCATCCGGGCCGAGAGCAGCGCCGCCGACAAGTTCGCGGCCTTCGACCTCGCCCTCGGCCGCATGCTGGAACGGCTGCGCCGCGCGAAGGACAAGAAGAAGATCCACCGCGGCAACCACCGCCCGGTCTCCCTCCACGAGGCGGCCACCGGCGGCTTCGCCCAGATCGACCTCGACCCGGCCGACGCCGAGCTCATCGAGCGCGTCAACGGAAGGAGCGTCGCCCCCGTCGACCAGCCCGTCGCCGAGGAGGACTACTGCCCCGTCGTCATCCGCACCAAGGTCTTCCCCTCCCAGTCGATGACGGTCGACCAGGCGCTGGAGCACATGGAGCTCGTGGGCCACGACTTCTTCCTCTTCGTCGACGCCGAGACCGACCGTCCGAGCGTCGTCTACCGCCGCAAGGGCTGGGACTACGGCGTCATCGGCCTGGCCGACGGCGAGCAGGAGCTGGAGGGCGCCGGCGCTGGCTCCCGGTCGCTCCGCCGCTGATCCGCTCCCGCTCCCTCCTCGAGCACCAGGCCCCGTGCGCTCCGGCGCACGGGGCCTCGTGCGTGCGCGGTTCCACGGGTCAGGGCGCTCCCGGGAACGGGGGCGGGCGAGTCGGTACTATGGCGGTGCTCGTCGGCGGCGATATCCGCGCGCCGACACGGCGGTCGTCGTCACCCGGCGCCCGCCCCAGATCCGCAGGGAGACACCGATGGCGTCAGTACTCGAGAAGGTCCTTCGCGTCGGCGAGGGCCGCACGCTCCGCAAGCTGCAGAACTACGCGAAGGCGGTGAACCAGCTCGAGGAGGACTTCACGCACCTCACCGACGAGGAGCTGAAGAACGAGACGGTCGAGCTGCGCGAGCGCCACGCCAACGGCGAGTCCCTCGACGACCTGCTCCCCGAGGCCTTCGCCGCCGTCCGCGAGGCCTCCCGCCGCACCCTCGGCCTCCGTCACTTCGACGTCCAGATCATGGGCGGCGCCGCCCTCCACCTCGGCAACATCGCCGAGATGAAGACGGGCGAGGGCAAGACCCTGGTGGCCACGCTTCCCGCCTACCTCAACGCCATCGCCTCCCGCGGCGTGCACGTCATCACGGTCAACGACTACCTGGCGAGCTACCAGAGCGAGCTCATGGGCCGCGTCTTCCGTGCCCTCGGCATGACCACCGGCGTGATCCTCGCGGGCCAGACCCCCCAGCAGCGCCGTGAGCAGTACGCCGCCGACATCACCTACGGCACGAACAACGAGTTCGGCTTCGACTACCTGCGCGACAACATGGCGTGGCAGGCGGCCGACATGGTCCAGCGCGGCCACTTCTTCGCCGTGGTCGACGAGGTCGACTCCATCCTCATCGACGAGGCCCGCACCCCGCTCATCATCTCGGGCCCGTCCGCTGGCGACGCGAACCGCTGGTTCACCGAGTTCGCGACCGTGGCGAAGCGGCTCATCCCCGAGGTCGACTACGAGGTCGACGAGAAGAAGCGCACGGTCGGCGTGCTGGAGGCCGGCATCGAGAAGGTCGAGGACCACCTCGGCATCGACAACCTGTACGAGTCGGCCAACACGCCCCTCATCTCGTTCCTCAACAACTCCATCAAGGCCAAGGCGCTGTTCAAGAAGGACAAGGACTACGTCGTCATGAACGGCGAGGTGCTCATCGTCGACGAGCACACGGGCCGCATCCTCATGGGACGCCGGTACAACGAGGGCATCCACCAGGCCATCGAGGCCAAGGAGGGCGTCGCGGTCAAGGCCGAGAACCAGACGCTCGCCACGGTCACCCTGCAGAACTACTTCCGCCTCTACAAGAAGCTGTCCGGCATGACCGGTACGGCCGAGACCGAGGCCGCCGAGTTCATGAGCACCTACAAGCTGGGCGTCGTGCCGATCCCCACGAACCGGCCCATGCAGCGCAAGGACCAGTCCGACCTCATCTACAAGAACGAGAAGGCCAAGTTCGAGCAGGTCGTCGAGGACATCGCCGAGCGCCACGCCTCCGGTCAGCCCGTGCTCGTGGGCACGACGAGCGTGGAGAAGAGCGAGTACCTCTCGAAGCTCCTCGCCAAGAAGGGCGTCCGCCACGAGGTCCTGAACGCGAAGAACCACGCGCGGGAGGCGGCCATCGTCGCGCAGGCCGGTCGCCTCGGATCCGTCACCGTCGCCACCAACATGGCTGGTCGCGGCACCGACATCATGCTCGGCGGCAACGCCGAGTTCCTGGCGGTCGCCGCCATGAACTCCCGCGGCCTCAGCCCGGTCGAGACGCCGGAGCAGTACGAGACCGAGTGGGACGACGTGTTCGCCGCCGTCAAGGCGGAGGTCGACGAGGAGGCCGCCAAGGTCATCGACGCCGGCGGGCTGTACGTGCTCGGCACCGAGCGCCACGAGTCGCGGCGCATCGACAACCAGCTCCGCGGGCGCTCCGGCCGCCAGGGCGACCCGGGTGAGAGCCGGTTCTACCTCTCCCTCACCGACGACCTGATGCGCCTGTTCAACAACGGCGCCGCCGCCAGCCTCATGGGCCGCGACAGCGTCCCGGACGACGTGGCCATCGAGTCGAAGGTCGTCAGCCGCGCCATCCGCAGCGCGCAGGGCCAGGTCGAGGCACGCAACGCCGAGATCCGCAAGAACGTCCTCAAGTACGACGACGTGCTCAACCGCCAGCGCGAGGCCATCTACGGCGACCGTCGTCACATCCTGGAGGGAGACGACCTGCAGGAGCGCTCGCAGCGCTTCCTCGAGGCTGTCATCGACGACGTGCTCGACTCGCACATCGGCGAGGGCAACGGCGACGACTGGGACTTCGACGCCCTCTGGACGGAGCTCCGCACTCTGTACCCGATCTCCATCAGCATCGACGAGGTCATCACCGAGGCCGGCAGCAAGGGACGCGTCAACCGCGACTTCGTGCGCCGGGAGATCCTCTCGGATGCGAAGCTCGCGTACTCGAAGCGCGAGGAGCAGCTCGGCGAGGCTGCCATGCGCGAGCTCGAGCGCCGGGTCGTGCTGTCGGTCATCGACCGCCGTTGGCGTGAGCACCTGTACGAGATGGACTACCTGAAGGACGGCATCGGGCTCCGTGCCATGGCGCAGCGCGACCCCCTCGTCGAGTACCAGCGGGAGGGCTTCGCGCTCTTCCAGCAGATGATGGGCGCGATCCGCGAGGAGACCGTCGGGTTCCTGTTCAACCTCGAGGTCGAGGTCCAGGCGCCGACCGACGCGGAATCGGTGGGTCCGCGCATCCAGGCGAAGGGGCTCGCCGCCAACCAGGCGACGGCCGACAAGCTCCGCTACACGGCGCCGACGGACGACGGCGGCGTCGAGGTCCGCAACCAGCGCGGCCAGATCGAGAAGGCGGCCACCGCGAAGGCACGCAAGGAGCAGGAGGCGGAGGATGCCGTCCTGATCGGCGAGGACGAGCCGGAGGCCCCGCAGGGACCGCCGGCGCGCGGCGCCTTCGGCCAGCGCACCGGCGCGTCCGCGGCGCCCGTGAACCGCGAGGAGCGCCGCAAGGCCGATCGCCGCAAGTAGCGTGCCGGGCGGCGGGACACCGTCGCCCCGTGCATGCTCCGCGCATGATGAAGGGCGCACCTCCCGAGGGAGGTGCGCCCTTCGTCATGCGACGGACGAGGCGGGCGTCGGCGTCAGAGGACGTTGACGGCCGTCGCGCGCCAGCGGCGGTCGAGACCCTCGAGGCGGATGGCGACCGCACGTGCGCGGGCCCTGCCGTGGACGACGATGACCGCCTCGATGACGCCGTCGCGCGGGGAGAACGACGTGACCGTGCCGATCGTGAACACGGGGCGGGTCACCGACTGGCCCTTCGTACGCCGTGCCCGCGCGCTCAGCACCACGCGCTTCAGGAGGTGACGGTAGACGTCATCGCTGACCCAGCGCGCGATCTGGTCGAGCTCACGTGCTCCCGCGAGGATCTCGATGACGCATCGGGTGAGGTTATCGAGCAGGGGACCGGACGGGGGCAGGTCCTGGCTGCTGCAGGGCTGTCGTCCGAAGAAGTCGTCGACGTCGAAGCGCTTGCGGATGGTGCCGCGCACGGGGGCGGTCGCCGTCGGCGCCGTCGTGCCCGGCGCACGTGCAACGGCCCCTGCGGGGGGATCGCCTGCGGTGGTCGAGGCGCTGGACGGCTTCCGAGCTGGAGCGCGGCGCGCGGTCGCGCTCTCTGCGTCTCCCGCGATGGTGCTCCGGCGGTCAGGGAGTTCCTCCCGTGGCACTGCTTCACTCATGCGTCACTCCCATCCGGGTGCTCCCCCCGGTCGGGGACCACGATGACTGGACAACTGTGACATCACGAGAGGATCGCTGCACGCCCAGGACACAACATGTGGAGAACTGAGAGCGGATCTCAAGGAACCGACCCCAAGGTGACCGGGATGTCCCCGCCTTCCTCGTCACCGCCACGTCCGTCCGACGCTCCTGTTGCGGGCCGCGCGTGAGGTGGGACAACCTCTTCGACGACCTCGAGGGCCAGTGGGAGACCGCCCGGCTCGCGGAGGAGCGCGACCAGCGCGCCGAGGAGGAGCGCGTCCGCGTCGCTCGCACCGTGGTCCGCGATCGTCTCCGCGCACTGACCGCGTCCGACCAGGGCCGCCCGCTCCGGCTGTCCCTGTCCGACGGCACGTGGGTGGACATCCGCGCCAAGGTGCTGGGGCGCGACTGGCTGTCCGGCGACCTCGTCGTCCCCGGGGAGGCGAGCGCGTCGCGCGAGGAGCGGGCGTGCATCCTCCCGCTCGCGTCGGTCCACGCCCTCGCCATGGACCGCGATCAGATCAGGACGAGCCTGCAGCCCGTGTCCGAGCTCCCTCCGGAGCGGGGGATCGTGGACCGGATCGGGCTGCCGTTCGTCCTCCGGGACCTGTGCCGGCGTCGCGCGCGGGTCGAGCTGCGACTGGCCGGCTCGGTCGTCGGCGGCACGCTGGACCGGGTCGCCCGCGACCACGTGGACGTCGCCGTCCACGAGGCGGGCACGCCGCGACGGGAGTCCGCCGTCCTCGGGTACCGGCTCGTGCCGCTCGTCGGGATCGTGCTCGTCCGGGTCTGAGCCGGCATGTGGACAACGCGCGACGTCCGTGCACCCCGTCCCGGACATTGACCCGCATGCCTCCCACCCCTCGTCCTGCGCGTCCGGCGCGCCGTCCAGCCTGGCTCGATCCCCGCTTCGTCGTCGGGCTCGTCCTCGTCCTGGTGTCCGCGGGCGGGGTCGTGGCGCTCCTCCGCTCCGTCGACTCGTCCACGGTCGTCATGGCCGCGGCATCCGGCCTCGACGCCGGCAGCACGGTGCATGCCAGCGACCTCGTGCCCGTGCGGGTCCGCATCGACGGCGCGGCCGCCGGCCTCTACGTCGCGCCGGGCGCGGCGGACGGGTCCGTCGTCACCCGGTTCGTGGGCGGGGGCGAGCTGGTCCCGAGGTCCTCCCTGTCCTCGTCCGATGCGCGCACCACGGCCTCGCTCGTCATCGCCACGGCCGCCGGAGCCGAGCACCTCGTCGCGGCGGGCACGGTCGTCGACATCTGGGCCGCGGCCGCGAAGGGATCGGGCGTCGACTCCTACGACCCGCCTCGGGTGATCGTCTCCGGCGCGACCGTCGCCGAGGTGATCCGCCCGGAGGGCTTCGTGGCCGACCAGGAGCACACGCGGGTGCGGGTGACGGTTCCGCGGCAGGACGTCGCGGCTCTGCTGGCGTCCACCGACGCCCGCGATCAGATCACCCTCGTGCCCGTCGGCGACGCGGGCGCCTGACGTGGCCTTCCTGATCCTGGCGCTCCCGCCCCGCGTGGAGGACGCGCTCCTGCGGGACGTCGTCGACGCCGGCCACACGGTCCTGGCGCGGGTGACGGGGGCGGCCGAGGTGGTCGCCGCGGTGCGTACGGCCGCGGCGGACCCTCTGCACCTCGTCATCGCGGCGTCCTCGTCGACGCTCGACCGCGACGTCCTCGCCGTCCTCGACGAGCGCGGTGCGCGTGCGGTCGCGGTGGCGTCCAGCGAGGCCGACCGGCGGAACGCCCACGCGCTCGGGCATCACGAGGTCGTGGGCGAGGGGGCCGGATGGCACGAGATCGAGGCGCTGCTGCTGACCGTCCGTCCGGTCCCCGGAGGAGTGGCCCGTACCGGCGCCCGTCGGGCCGACCCGGTCGCCGGCCATCCGGCGGCAGACGCCCTCGAGCGCACGCCGGCAGACGGCGGTGGCCGGTTCCGGGCAGCGGAGACCCGGACCCGGGCCGGGGCCCGGGCTCGGCGATCGTCTCGCGGTCGCGGTCGCGGTCGCGATGCCGACGCCATCCGGCGGGAGGCGGTCGCGGACGGCGCCGTCCCGCGGCCCCGGCCCCGTCCGTTGCGTTCCCGCCTCGGTCTCGTGCGTCGTCCGCGCGTGCCCGCTCCCGTGATCCGGGACCGGGAGGCGCCTCCCACCGACGCGGGCGGAGCGCCGACGGGCCGCGTGATCGCGGTGTGGGGGCCGCAGGGAGCGCCGGGCCGCACGACCACGGCCGTGGCGATAGCGGGGGAGATCGCGGCGGCCGGCAGATCGACGGTGCTCGTCGACGCCGACGTGCACGGCGGCACGGTGGCCGCCACGCTCGGCCTGCTGGACGAGGCGCCCGGCTTCGCGGCGGCGTGCCGGCTCGCGGCGGCGGGCAGCCTCACCGTCGAGGAGCTCGAGCGCATCGCCCAGCACCATCCGTCGACCCGGGCGCCGGGGTTCTCGGTCCTCACGGGCATCTCGCGGCCGGACAGGTGGCCGGAGCTCGCCGAGGGTCGCGTGTCGGCCGTGCTCCAGGCGTGCCGGGGCTGGCGCGATCACACCGTCGTCGACGCGTCCTTCAACCTCGAGGACGACGAGGAGATCTCGAGCGACATGTTCGCGCCGCGCCGCAACGCGGCCACGCACGCGGTGCTGCGGGACGCCGACCACGTGGTCGCCGTCGTGTCCGCCGACACGGTGGGGCTGTCGCGCTTCTTCCGCGCCTACGTCCAGCTCCTCGAGATCATCGACCCGTCGCGGGTCTCCGTGCTGGTCAACCGGGTGCGGCCGAGCGCGGGCGGCTGGGATGCGGCGGGGCAGGTCCGCCGCACGCTCCTCAGATTCGGCTCCGTGGAAGCGGCGGCATACGTTCCCGACGACCGGGACGCCCTCGACGCGGCCGTGCTCTCGGGAGCGACGCTCCGCGACGTCGCGCCGCGCTCGCCCGCGCTCCTCGAGTGGTCGCGGTTCACGCGGACGGCGCTCCTGCCGCCGGAGGACGCGTCGCGGCGGACACGGCGGGCGGTCCGGTCGTCCCGCCGCGGCGGCGAGGATGCGGGGGAGGAGCGGTCGCGACCCGCCTAGGCTGTAGCCGTGTCCACGCTCAGCGATCTCGTGCATGCCCAGGGTCTGTCCTCCGACGCCGACGTCGAGTGGCTGCATCTCCTCGTCGGCGACTGGCAGCTGCTCGCGGACCTGGCCTTCGCGGACATCGTTCTCTGGGTCCCGACGGTCAGCGGCAGCTTCGTGGCCGTCGCGCACGCGCGGCCCTCGAGCTCCGCCACGCTCTTCTACCGCGACTTCGTGGGCCAGCCGATCAAGGCGGAGTGGCGCAAGCAGGTCACCGACGCCCACGAGACGGCCCGGATAATCGACTCGTCCGCCCCGACTGGTACGAGGAGACCCCCACCCGGGTCCGCGCCGTGCCCGTGCTCCGCCGCCTCGCCCAGGGCAGCCCCGAGGTCACCGACACCCCCATCGCGGTGATCACCCGGCACACGAACCTGAGCGAGACGCGCACGCCCAGCCGCCAGGAGCTCACCTTCAACGAGTGCGCCAACGACCTGTTCGCGATGATCGCGGACGGGGACTTCCCGGACCTGGGATCGCCGACCGGACCGCGACGCGGCGCCCCGCGTGCGTCGGATGGCCTCCTGCGGCTGGACGTCGACGGCATCACCACCTTCGCGAGCCCCAACGCCCTCAGCGCGTTCAACCGCATGGGCTTCTCGGAGGAGCTGGAGGGGGAGTCGCTGGCCGACGCCACGTCGAGCCTCCTCACCGGCAAGCGGCTGACGGTCGACGAGTCGCTGCCGCTCATCGTCGCGGGCCGGGCGCCCTGGCGCACGGACATCGAGTCCCGCGGCGTCACGGTCTCCCTCCGGGCCATCCCCATCCGCAGCCACAGCGAGCGGGTCGGCGCCGTCGTGCTCTGCCGCGACGTGACGGAGCTCCGCCACCAGGAGCGGGAGCTCATCACCAAGGACGCGACCATCCGCGAGATCCACCACCGCGTGAAGAACAACCTCCAGACCGTGGCGAGCCTGCTCCGGATCCAGGCACGCCGGTCGCACACCGAGGAGGCGCGCGAGGCCCTCGGCCATGCCCAGCGTCGGGTGGGAGCCATCGCGGTGGTGCACGACACCCTCAGCGAGGGCCTCAACCAGAACGTGGACTTCGACGCCGTCTTCGACCGCGTGCTGCTGCTCATCGCCGAGGTCGCGTCGGCGCACAACACGCGCGTGCACCCGAAGATCCTGGGCAGCTTCGGCGTGCTGCCGAGCGCCTACGCGACCCCGCTCGCCCTCGCGCTCACCGAGCTGGTGACCAACGCCGTGGAGCACGGCCTGGCCGGGCGCTCGGGCGAGGTCGCCATCGAGGCGGCGCGCACCGAGGAGACGCTCACCGTCAGCGTGCGGGACGACGGCGTGGGCCTGCCCGAGGGCAAGGTCGGGACGGGATTGGGGACGCAGATCGTGCGCACCCTCATCCAGGGCGAGCTGGGCGGGACCATCGACTGGCACACGCTCATGGGCAGCGGCACCGAGGTGACCATCGAGGTGCCGCTGCGCTGGCTGGCTCCCGTCACGGCCTGACGCTGTCAGCCGGGGACGACGAGAGCCGGGCCGCCCGTGGGGCTGCCCGGCTCTCGTCGGTCGTGCGATGGATCGGTGGTGCGTGGCTCAGCTGGCGCGGCGGGCGCGAGCGGCGCGGCGCTTGAGCGCGCGGCGCTCGTCCTCGCTGAGGCCGCCCCATACGCCCGAGTCCTGGCCGGTCTCGAGTGCGTACTGCAGGCACATCTCGGTGACGGAGCAGCGGCCGCAGACGGCCTTGGCCTTGTCGATCTGGTCCACGGCCGGGCCGGTGTTCCCCACGGGGAAGAACAGCTCGGGGTCCACAGTCAGGCAGGCTGCCTTGTCACGCCAGTCCATAGGGGTGCTCCTCAGGTCGGTACTCGTTGCACGGCGGATCTGCCGCGGGATGGGTGGGGCGAGGCGTCCGGGAACCGCATCGGGACGGGGCACGTGGCCCCTCCTCGTGAGATGCTCAGCTTCGGGAATGCGTTCCTTGTAAGCTCGGTTCCGGATCTGCTCACCACCCTGTGAACGAACTCGACCTCGAATATCGTCGCATAGAGCCAACGATCAATCAATAGCTTTGTATGGGAACGTGCTGTGACCGGAACCGCGGGTGCCATCGATCCGGACGACCGCGCCGAAGGCCCGAGGCGCACTCCCGCCGTCGTCCTCCTCACCGTCCTCCTCGGCCTCGAGGCGCTGGGGATGGCGGGCATCACCGGCCTCCTCGTCGTCGACCTGCTGACGTCCACGCCGGCGTCCCTCGCCAGCGCCGTGGCGCTCATCGCCCTCTCCGCGCTCGCCGCCGTGTTCCTCGGGGCCGTCGTGCGGGGCGTGCTGCGGGGACGGAGCTGGGTGCGACCTGCGGCCGTGACGTGGCAGGTGCTGCAGATCGCCGTCGGGGTGGGCAGCCTCCAGGGCGTCGACGCGCGGCAGGACATCGGCTGGGGCCTCATCGTGCCGTCGGCGGTGGTGCTCGTCCTGCTCTTCACCCGCTCGGTGCTGCTCGCCACGCGCCGGCGCGACTGAGCGGCCGCGCCGGGCCCGGCGCGCGCTCAGGCGTCGATGCCGAGCTTCCTGCGGAGCGACGCCACGTGGCCCGTCGCCTTGACGTTGTAGAGCGGGAGGGCCACGCGGCCCTCGCCGTCGACCACCACCGTGGAGCGGATGACGCCCGTGACCTTCTTGCCGTAGAGCGACTTCTCCCCGTAGGCGGCGTAGGCGCGGTGCACCTCGAGGTCGGGGTCCGACAGGAGGGTGAAGCCGAGGCCCTGCTCCTCGCGGAAACGCGCCAGGTCCTCCTGCGGGTCCTTGGAGACGCCGAGGACGCGGTAGCCCGCGGCCTGCAGGGAGCCCATGCTGTCGCGGAAGTCGCAGGCCTGGGTCGTGCAGCCGGGGGTGCCGGCCGCCGGGTAGAAGTAGACGATGACGTCCTGGCCCCGGAGGTCCGACAGCGTGACCGGCGCGCCGTCCTGGTCGGGGAGCGTGAAGTCGGGGGCGGTCTGCCCCTTCTCGAGGCGGGCGGTCTCGGTCATGGCGGAGCCTCTCGTTCGGGGTGTCGGCCTCCATGCTAGGGCCGCCGGCGGCGGGGCCCTCGCCCGGTCCGCGACCTCGATTCGCGTCCGCCCGCGACCTGGTGCTAGTGTCATCTCTCGGTCCGGTACCCCGAACGACAGGGTCCTCACCTGCACCTCTAGCTCAATTGGCAGAGCAACTGACTCTTAATCAGTGGGTTCTCGGTTCAAGTCCGAGGGGGTGCACCACACGCTCCGCATGCGGGGCAGCTCGATCGAGCGTCCGTCGTCCCGCGTGCCGGTGGCGTCGCTGGGCGCCGGAGAACCGTGAGAGAATACCGGTCGGACCATCACCGCGGACGCCCTCGAGCAGAGCGCCGCGGCGGCCGGTGATCTCGGTGCACCGGCCACGCATCGCGACGACGCCCCACGGGGCCGGTCGCGACGCGGGACGTCGGCGCCCACGCGGCTCTGCATGCGCGTGCGCGACATCTCCGGCACACATCTCGAGGGATCGAAGGACAGCACTACATGATTTTCGAAGTAGGGGAGACCGTCGTGTACCCCCACCACGGCGCAGCCACGATCACCGCGGTCAAGACCCGCACCATCAAGGGGGTCGACAAGAAGTACATCACCCTCCAGATCCACCAGAGCGAGCTCGTCATCGACGTGCCCGTCGACAACGCGGAGCTCGTCGGGCTGCGCGACGTGATCGACAGCTCCGGCGTGGAGGCCGTGTTCGACGTCCTGCGCGGCGACGTCGAGGAGGAGGCCGGCAACTGGTCGCGCCGCTTCAAGGCCAACACCGAGAAGATGGGCTCCGGCGACGTCCGCCGCGTCAGCGAGGTCGTCCGCGACCTCTGGCGCCGCGACCAGGACTCGGGCGTCTCGGCCGGCGAGAAGCGCATGCTGGCCAAGGCGCGGCAGATCCTCGTCTCGGAGCTCGCGCTCGCGCAGAAGTCGACCGACGAGGAGGCATCCGTCGTGCTCGACGGCGTCCTCGCGCAGAGCATCTCCGCCTGACCCACCGGCGCGTCCCGCGGATGCGCCACCGCCGACGGGCGGTCTCCCGACCTCGGGAGGCCGCCCGTCCGCGCATCCGGCCGCCCGTCGACGAGGGGAGCGACCGGCGTAGGGTGCGGAGCATGCGCGATCACCCCGAACGACCCGACCACGACGGCCCCCTCGAGCAGAACCCGCTCCAGCCCGCACGACGGGGGCTGAAGGTGTGGATCTACGTGATCGCGGCGGTCGTCGTCATCGCGGTGGTCGCGTTCGCGCTCGTGCGCTTCGCGACGGCCGGGCAGAACACCCCCGGGCCCTCGTCCCTCGGCGCACTGGTCGCCCTCGTGGCCGGCGCTCGCGCCCTGCTCTGACCATCCGCGGCGCCGCGGCGTCCCCCGCCGCCCGCTGACGCCTGCGCTCCTCCCACGACGCCCGGGAGGTCGGTGTCGCACCGCCTGGACGCACCGCGACGGTCGCTGCCCCGGATCCGATATCCATGCCTCCGGGAGGGGACATGGGCGGACGAGGGCGTGGCTCCTGGGCGGGCGCACGGGATGCTCGCGAGTGGGTCCGCGGCAGGCCGCGCCAGGCCGTGCGCGTGCTCTTGGCGGTGCTGGCCGTCGGCATCGTGGTCGTGTCCGTCGTCGCCGGGGCACGCGAGCAGGTCCTCGGGCCCGGTGCCGGCGGAGGACCGCTGACGGCCGTGGTCGCCGACGGCGAGGTGGTCCGGCAGCTCGCCCGTGCGGGCCTCGTGCGGGACGGGCGGATCGACGTGACGGCCGCGCGATCCGCGACCGCCGCCCTCCCCGCGGACGCCCGCGAGCGGCATCCGCGGTACGACCGCGACGCCTTCGGGCCCGCGTGGGCGGATGCCGACGGGAACGGGTGCGACCAGCGCGACGACGTGCTCGTGCGCGATCTCGCCGTCGTCGCCTTCGCGGCGTCGGACGACGGCTGCACGGTGGCGACGGGCCGGCTCGAGGACGCCTACACGGGACGGTCGATCGACTTCCGACGGGGGCCGCGGACGAGCGCGGCCGTCCAGGTCGACCACCTCGTGCCGCTGTCCTGGGCCTGGCGGCACGGGGCGTGGGCGTGGTCGGACGCCCGACGCGAGCGTCTCGCAACCGACCTCGACGAGCTGCAGGCCGTCGACGGCCCCGCCAACCAGGAGAAGTCCGACCAGGGCCCCGCCACCTGGCTCCCGCCGGCCGCCGCGTACCGGTGCGTCTACGTCACCCGGTTCGCCTTCGTGCTCGGCCGCTACGGGCTCGAGATCGACGAGGAGGACCGCGACGCCATCGACGGGGTGCTCGCCGCGTGCTCGTGACCCGGGCAGCGTCGGTGCGCCCGCGTACGCTCGGCACGACGCGGCCGGGCGTCGACGCGGGCGGACCGTCTGCGTCGGGTGACCCGAGGGGATCGGCATGTGGAGCAAGCAGAGCGGCGATGCGACCGGCGCGATCAGCCCGGCGCCGGAGCACCCGCACGCGCATCCCGTGCGGGGGGCGTGGCTCGTGCGCGTGGGCGACGGCCCCGCGCTCGGGTGGGTCCTCCGGCACCGAGCGGACCTCGCGGACCCGTTCACCTACGAGGTCTACGCGTGCGGCCTCGGACCCGACGGGCTCCGGGTCTGGATCACCCGCAGGGACAGCCTCAACGCCGCGGTCGCGTGGGTGCTGCAGCACGACGAGGAGATGCTGGCGTTCGGACGTCGGCTCCGTTCGGACCCCGGTCAGCCTGCCGGACGTGACGCGGACGCGGGCTCGCCGGACGCGGGCTCGCCGGACGCGGGCTCGCCGGACGCGGACGCCGCCGCCCCCGGGAGCGGGGACGGCGGCGTGGAGGCGGGCAGGGACGCCGGTCAGCGCTTCCGCTGATCCGCGGCGTCGCGACCGGTGACGGGGAACGGGCCGGTGATGCCCTCGCGGACCCGGGCGATCTCGAGGATCCTGTCGCGCTGCAGGTACCAGCCGACGACGAGCAGCGGGATGATCACCACGAGCGACGCGACGGTGAGCGTGCCGATGGGCCAGTCGATGGCCATGAGCACGAGCACGCTGACGAGGAACGCGAGGGTCAGCCACGACGTGACGGGCGCGCCCGGCAGGCGGAAGGACGGCTCCTTCGCCTTGCCCTGCTTCGCCCACGTGCGCAGGCGCATCTGGCACAGGATGATCGTGGCCCAGCCCGCGACGATGCCGAGCGCGGCGACGTTCAGCACGATCTCGAACGCCTGGTCCGGCACGACGGCGTTGAGGCCCACGCCGAGCAGCGTGATGGATCCGGTGAGCAGGATCCCGCCGAAGGGCACGCCGCCCTTCGACATGACGGTGGTGAACCGCGGCGCCGAGCCGTTCATGCCCATGGAGTGGAGCACGCGGCCGGTGCTGTAGAGGCCCGCGTTGAGGCTCGACATGGCGGCCGTGAGGACGACGAAGTTCATGACGGATCCGGCGATGGCGCCGACCTCGGGCGAGCCGAGGCTGGAGAAGAAGGTCACGAACGGGCTCTGGTCCGCGCTGTAGGCCGTGTAGGGGAGCAGCAGCGAGAGGAGGACGATGGAGCCCACGTAGAAGATCGCGATGCGGAACACGACCGAGTTGATGGCGCGGGGGATGACCTTCTCCACGTCCTGCGTCTCACCGCTCGCCGTGCCGACGAGCTCGATGGCCGCGTACGCGAACACCACGCCCTGGACGACCAGGACGACGGGGACGAGGCCCTGGGGGAGGATCCCGCCGTTCTCCTGCAGCACGGTCCAGCCGGTCTGCACCTCGGCGCCGCCGACCGTCACCGGGAAGCTCCAGGCCAGCCAGACGATGCCCACGATCAGGAAGACCACGAGCGCGGCGACCTTCACCAGCGCGAACCAGAACTCCATCTCGCCGAAGACCTTCACGGCGACGAGGTTGAGGGCGAGGACGATGGCGAGGGCGATGAGGGCGAGCAGCCACTGCGGCGCGGCCGTGAACGCCGACCAGTAGTGCATGTACAGCGCGACCGCCGTGACGTCGACGATGGCGGTGGTCGCCCAGTTGAGGAAGTACATCCACCCGGCGGCGTAGGCGAACTTCTCGCCGTAGAACTCGCGCGCGTAGGAGATGAACGACCCCGAGCTCGGGCGGTGCAGCACCAGCTCGCCGAGCGCCCGGAGGATGAAGAAGGCGAAGACGCCGCAGATCAGGAAGACGATCGCGAGGGCCGGGCCCGCGGAGGCGAGGCGCCCGCCCGCCCCGAGGAAGAGGCCCGTGCCGATCGCGCCGCCGATGGCGATCATCTGCAGCTGGCGGGGCTTGAGGCCGTGCTGGTAGCCCTCCTGCTCGTGGCTGAAGTCCTGCGCCACGAACTCCGGATCCGGTGTGACGGGACGGCGGTCGCTCTCGCTTCGTGTCATTCCGCATACGGTAGTGGCAGTGGGCATCCGCCCCGATCCCCGCGTCGATCCACTTCCGCGGGGCACATCCGCCGTGGTAGGCGCCGAGGAGGTCCGCATGGTCCGCACGCAGCCCCCGCGACGCCGGATCCGCGCGTGGGGCGCCCTCGGCGGGATCGCGATGGGCGCGCTCCTCCTCGCCGGCTGCACGACGGATGGCGGACAGCCGGCCCCCGCGACCCCGTCGCCGTCCGCCAGCGCGTCCGCGGACGCGGGAACGGGCGCCGGCCCCACGGCCGACCCGCAGCCGACCGTCACGCGCGCCCCCGGCCCGCCCACCGAGGACGAGCTCGCGACCTGCTCCACGCTCGCGCAGGTGCTCCCCGACTCGACGCGCCTCGTGCAGGCGCTGGGGGACGGCGAGGCGGTGGACCCGGCTCTCCTCGAGCGCGTCCGGCAGGGTGACGCGGCGCTCGCGGGCATGGCACCTGAGAACATGCGGCCCCTGGTGGCGTCGTTCTCGACGATCGTGGACGAGCTGGAGGCCCTGCGCAGCGGCGCGGACACCGACGGCGCCTCGCTCGACACCGGGCAGTACCTGCGCTCGGTCGACGCGTTCCTCGACTACTGCCTCGACGACGTCGGGTACGCCCCCGCGAGCGCGACGCCCGCGCCCTGAGGCGCCGGGGATGCCGAGGCGCCGGGGCTCCTGAGGCGCGGGGATCCTGAGGCGCCGCCCCGCGGCGCCGCGTCAGGTGCGGCGCGCCACGGCCTCGTCCGCCTCGATGTCCTCCCGGGCGTCCTCCCGGCGGTCGCGGCCGTCGCCGTCGTGCGTCACGAGCAGGTGCGGCGTGCGGTGGATGCGGTACGAGATGCGCAGGTGGCGGTGCAGCACGAGCCATGCGATCGCGATGAGGGCGGAGACGATGCCGCTCGCCGCGCCGACCATGAGGGCCGCGCGCGGCCCCCACTCGTTCGCGATCCAGCCCACGATCGGCGCGCCGAGCGGCGTGCCGCCGACGAAGATCGCCATGTACACCGCCATCACCCGTCCGCGCATGCGCGGCTCGACGGTGAGCTGGACCGTGCTGTTGGCGCTCGTCATGAGCGTCTGGGAGACGACGCCCACGATCGCGAGGGCGCCCGCGAACAGGAGGTAGGTGGGCGCGATCGCCGCGAGCGCGGTGGCGATGCCGAAGAGCGCGGCGCCGACGAAGACCAGTCGGATCCGCGGCCGCTCGCGCCGGGCGGACAGGAGCGCGCCGGCCACGGATCCCACGGCGAGGCTCGAGGAGAGGAGGCCGAACTCCGTCGCGCCCTTGCCGAACTCGACGCTCGCCATGGTGGAGGTGAAGATCGGGAAGTTGTAGCCGAACGCCCCGACGAGGAAGACGATGACGAGGATCACCATGATGTCCGGGCGGCCGCCGATGTAGCGGAAGCCCTCCCGCAGCTGACCGCGCGACCGGGCGACCCGCTCCGGGCGACGGAGCTCCCCGACGCGGAGGCGGGTGAGCGCGATGAGCACGGCGACGAAGCTCACGGCGTTGATGAGGAAGACCCAGCCGGTGCCCACGCCCGCGATGAGGACGCCCGCGACGGCCGGCCCGATCATGCGCGCGGCGCTGAAGGAGGCCGAGTTGAGCGCGACGGCATTGGAGAGGTCGTCGTCGGAGACGAGCTCGGAGACGAACGACTGGCGCGCCGGCGCGTCCAGGGCGGAGGCGACGCCGAGGAGGAGGGCGAAGACGTAGACGTGCCAGAGCTCCGCCCGTCCGGAGAGGACCACGAGACCGAGCCCGAGGCCGAGCACCGCCATGGCGCCCTGCGTGATCATCAGCACGCGGCGCTTGTCGTAGCGGTCGGCGATGAGTCCGGCGTAGGGGGAGAGCAGGAGCATGGGGCCGAACTGCAGGGCCATGACGATGCCGACGGCGGTCGCGTCGTAGCGCGTGAGCTCGGTGAGGACGATCCAGTCCTGGGCGGTGCGCTGCATCCACGTGCCGACGTTGGACACGAGGGCGCCGGCGAACCAGATGCGGTAGTTCGGGGCGCGGAGGCTCCGGAACACCGCGCTCACGCGGAGGCCATCCGAGCGAGGAGCGCGGCCGCGTCGGCGAGGGTGGTGCGCTCGTCGGGCGTCAGCTCGTCGAGCCGGAGGGACAGCCACGCGTTCCGCTGACGTCGGGTCTCCTGCACGATGCGCCGGCCGGGCGCCGTGACGGTCACGGTGACGCGGCGGCCGTCATCCGGGGCGGGGGAGCGCTCCGCGTAGCCGGCGTCGACCAGGCAGTTGACCGTGCGGTTCATGCTGGGGGCCGTGACGCGCTCGAGCTCGGCCAGCCGCCCGGGGCTGGTGGGCCCGTCGCGGAGCAGGAGGGCGAGGACGACGAACTGGCTGTCGCTCAGCTCGTGGTCCGCCTTCTCGGCCCGCAGGCGCCGCGACAGGCGCATGACGCCGACGCGGAGGCTCTGGCTGAGGTCGGGGGAGTCGGGCATGTCATTAGGGTAGCTCATTAGCCGCACTAACGAGATGGCGGCCATGACGGGATCCTGCGAGACGGCCGAACCCGGACAGGCCGGGCGGAGGGGGCCGCGCGGACGGGCAGGATGGGAGCACACCGCCGGTCGCGGTGCGCGCGAGGACGCGGGCACCGGCCGCGCGACGACAGGAGGCACCGACATGACCCACCACGACGGCACGGCCGACGCGCACGACGACGACGCCGGCCTCGGCGGCGACGGCACGATCCCGGCGGGGGAGAAGGGCGTCGCGGCCGGCCACGACGGGGGGAACGACCACTTCGAGCCCGAGGAGGACACCCCCCACCACACGGACGACGACGGCGCCTCCGCCTAGCCCGCCGCCCGCGGCGCCCGTCCCGCCCTCGTCCGTCCCGGCCCTCATGGGCCCCGGCGGACGGCGCGCAGGCGGGCGCCGCGCTGCGTCCGCGTAGCCTGGATGCCCGTGGACACCGCGACCAACCCCCTCGACGGCACGCGCATCGCCTACCGGGTGTTCGGCGCCCCGCCCGGGCCCGGTCTCGCGCCCCAAGGCGGCGATGCATCAGACCCTGCCCCCGCTCCCGTGGTCCTCGTGCACGGCACGGCCCTCTCGCAGGCGATCTGGCGCGGCTTCGGCTGGGTCAGGGCGCTGTCCCCGTGGCGTCCGGTGATCACGCTCGACCTCCGCGGGCATGGCCGCAGCGGGGCCCCGCACGATCCGTCCGCCTACGCCATGGACCTGATGGTGGCCGACGTCGTGGCGGTGCTCGACGCCGTGGGCGCGCCCGTCGTGCACCACGTGGGCTACAGCCTCGGGGCCCGGGTCGGCTTCTCGCTGGCGGCCGCGCATCCGGATCGCCTCCTCTCCACCTCGAGCCTCGGCGGCTCGCCCCGCAGCGGCGTGGGCGTCTTCGACCGCGTGTTCTTCCCCGGCTGCATCGAGGTGCTCGAGACCGGGGGCATGCCGGGCTTCCTCGCGGCCTGGGAGCAGCACGGCGGGCACGTCATGGACGCGGCGACCCGCGGCGCCTTCCTCGCCGACGACGCGGGCGCGCTCGCGGCGTACATGCGGGAGTCGGAGCGGGACCCGGGCGTGCCCGACGACGTGGTCGCGGCGTCGGCCGTGCCGCTCCTCCTCGTGGCGGGCACGCGGGACGCCGAGCGCCTCCGGGCCGCCCGGCACGTGCGCACGCTGCGGGCCGACGCCCGCCTCGTCGAGCTGGACGGCGCGACGCACGCGAGCACGCCCCGCCACCCGGACGCTCTCACGGCGGTGACGGCGTTCCTCGCGGAGGTCCCGGCGTCCGGAGCCGACCGCTAGCGCCGGAGGCGGTCATCGGCCGAGTGGAGGACGCCCGGCCCCACGCGACCCTCCGGCGAGCGGATCAGGCGGCGGGTGCCGTCGCGGTCGCGCCTCGGGCCGCCTCGGCGTGCGCGCGGGCGGCGTTGCCGTCCTCGTGCGCCCGGTCGAGGTCGTCCGGATGCGCGGCGGCTGCCGCCTCCAGCGCGTCCGCCGCCCGCACGAGCGCGAGATGGGACAGGGCCTGCGGCACGTTGCCCGCCTGGCGGCGCCCCACCGGGTCGTACTCCTCCGAGAGGAGGCCCACGTCGTTGCAGAGGCCGACCAGCCGGTCCATGAGCTCGCGCCCGTCCGTCACCCGGCCGGACCGCGCGTACTGCTCGACCAGCCAGAACGAGCAGGCGAGGAACGGGTACTCGCCCGCGGGCAGCCCGTCCACCCCGGCGCTCGTGTCGTACCGCAGCAGGAAGCCCTCGTGCATGAGGGTGCGCTCCATGGCGTCGACGGTCGCGAGCATGTGCGGGTCGTCGTAGGCGCAGAAGCCGGCCTGGGCGAGGATCAGCAGCGAGGCGTCCACCTCGGTCGTGCCGTAGTGCTGGCGGAACGCACCCGTGGCGGGATCCACGCCGCGGTCGAGGATCTCGTCGCGGACGCGGTCTCGCAGCGTCCGCCACTGCTCGACCGGTCCGTCGAGGCCGTGCCGCTCGACGCCCTGCACTGCCGCGTCGAGCGCCGCCCAGATCATCGCGCGCGAGTGCGTGAAGTGCTGCTCGGCTCCGCGGATCTCCCAGATGCCGCTGTCCTGGCGCTCCCAGTTGTCCTCGACGAAGCCGATGAGGGCGCGCTGCAGCGGCCAG
Source organism: Clavibacter michiganensis (assembly GCA_002150995.1). Taxonomy (GTDB): domain Bacteria; phylum Actinomycetota; class Actinomycetes; order Actinomycetales; family Microbacteriaceae; genus Clavibacter; species Clavibacter michiganensis_K. The sequence continues at coordinate 1,086,691 of MDHJ01000001.1, forward strand.
GAGAACTCCGTCTCCCGGACGCCCGCGTCGCGAGCCGCCTGCAGCGCGAGCATGACCTCGCCGATGACGTCGGCCTGGTACTGCTCGAACGCGCCGTTCCCGACGCGGACGGGCCCGGAGCCCTCGTACCCGGGGAGGCTGTCGAGGTCGCGCTCCGGGAGGAAGCGCTCGCCGCTCAGGCCGTACATGATCTGGACGTCGCCCGGGTCCCCGGCGATCGCGCGCAGCAACCAGGTGCGCCACTCGTCGGCCTCGTCGTCGAAGCCGTGCGCGAGCAGCACCTCCAGGGTGAGGGACGCGTCGCGGAGCCACACGTAGCGGTAGTCCCAGTTGCGGGATCCGCCGAACTGCTCGGGGAGGCTGGTGGTCGCGGCCGCGACGATGCCGCCGGTGTCCTCGTGCGTGAGCGCGCGGAGCACGAGCAGCGACCGGCGGACGGCCGCCTGGTGCGGGCCCTGGTGCTCGATGGAGCTCGCCCAGGTCTCCCACCACTCCGTGGTGTGCTCGAGGGCCGCGTCCACGTCGAACGCGGGCGGCTCGCTGCGGTGCGAGGGGTACCACGTGAGGGCGGTGTCGACGGTCTCGCCGGCCGACACCTCGAAGGCCACGCCGTGGTGGTGGTCCGTCGCCGTCAGCTCGGGACCGCGGATGACGACCGCGTCGGGGCCGGCCACGGCCACCAGGCGCGGGTCGTCGCCGTCGAGCTTGCGGATCCACGGCAGCGCCGTCGCGTAGCCGAACCGGAGGCGCAGGTCGCCCTGCATCCGCACCGTGCCGCTGATGCCCTGGACGCGGCGGACGACGTCGGCCCGCCGGTCGCCCATGGACATGAAGTCCGTCACCTCGACCGCGCCCTCCGGCGTCTCCCACCGCGTCCACAGGACGAAGGTGTTCCCGAGGTAGGTGCGCATCGACACGGTCGCGTCGGGGGACGCGGGTGCGAGCTTCCACGCGCCGTGCTCCTCGGTGCCGAGGAGGGCCCCGAACATGGACGCGGAGTCGAACCGCGGCAGGCACAGCCAGTCGATGGACCCGTCCCGCCCGACCAGCGCTCCCGTGTGGCAGTCCCCGATGAGTGCGTAGTCCTCGATGCGCATGGCCATGCCACATGGTCCCATGGGGCACCAGGGCATCCGCGCCACGGGGCGCATCCGGCCACCGGGGGCGGGGCGCCGCGGCGTAGCCTGGCCGCATGCCCGCCACCTCCACGCTCCTCGTCCTCGGCGCCAGCGGCGACCTCTCCGCGCGCCTGCTCCTCCCCGGCCTCGGGGAGCTCCTCGCCCACCGGCCGGACCTCGACCTGCAGCTGGTCGGCGCGGGCACGGAGGACTGGGACGACGACCGCTGGCGCGAGGTCGTCCGCACCTCCTTCGCCTCGCTCGGCGCGGAGGGGCCCGCGGTCGACCGCGTGGTCGCCGGCACCACCTACCACTCGGCCGACGTGACGCTCGAGGCCGACCTCGAACGGCTGCTCGCGGCGTGCGACGCCGCCCCGCCGTCTACTTCGCCCTGCCGCCGGCCATCACCGAGCGGGCCTGCGAGGCGATGACGCGCATCACCCTGCCCGAGGGCACGTCGCTGTCGCTCGAGAAGCCGTTCGGCACGGACCTCGCGAGCGCGCGGTCGCTCAACCGGCTGCTCGCGACGCTGGTCCCCGAGGAGCGCACCCACCGCGTCGACCACTTCCTCGGCCGCTCCACCGTCCGGAACCTCCTCGGCCTCCGCTTCGCGAACCGGCTGCTCGAGCCCGTCTGGAACGCCCGGCACATCGCGAGCGTCGAGATCGTCTACGACGAGCAGCTCGCCCTCGAGGGGCGGGCGCGCTACTACGACACCGCGGGCGCGCTGACCGACATGATCCAGAGCCACCTGCTGCAGGTGATGGCCGTGTTCGCCATGGAGCCGCCCGCCACGACCGATGCCCGCGACGTGCGCGACCAGAAGGCGCTCGTGCTCCGCGCGACGCGGCCGTGGGGCGGCGATCCCGTGGCGTCGTCCCGACGCGCCCGGTACACCGCCGGCGACGTCGAGGGCCGCGAGCTCCCGGCCTACGCCGACGAGGAGGGCGTCGACCCCGCGCGCGGCACCGAGACCCTCGCCGAGATGACGGTGGAGATCGCGAACTGGCGTTGGGCGGGCGTGCCGTTCCGGCTGCGCTCCGGCAAGGCGATGCGGGACCACCGACGCGAGATCGTCGTGACCTTCCAGCCGGCGCCGCACGTGCCGACCGGGCTGACCGGGGCGGACGAGCCGGACCGGATCCGCATCCTCCTCGCACCCGACGAGCTGCACCTGGAGCTGAACGTCAACGGGCCGGCCGACCCCGACGTCATCGACCGCGCCGAGCTCGTGACGGCCTTCGACCCGGGCGACCTCCCGCCGTACGGCCAGGTCATCGACGGCATCGTCTCGGACGACGAGACCCTCTCGGTGCGCGGCGACACGGCCGAGGAGTGCTGGCGGATCGTCGAGCCCGTCATCTCCGCGTGGCGCGCGGGCGACGTGCCGCTCGAGGAGTACGCGGCGGGCTCGGCGGGGCCGTGGGACGGCCCGCAGGTGGCGCCGAAGGGCTGACCCCGCGGACGCCGTCGGCGCCGGGCGGGCGGGCGGGCGCGGCGGCGCCTAGGCGCTGCGCACCGCGCGCAGCACCGCGGGGACCCGGATCGGGTCGGCGGCCAGCTCCGCGAGGGCGTCGTCGAGCGGATCCGCGTCGAACACGGCGAGCTCGCGCAGCACGGCGTCGTGGCGGGCCGCGTCCTCCCGAGCATCGTCGACGTCGCGGTCGCCGTCGCCGTCGGGGGATCCGGTCGCGCGCGCGTCCTCGAGCGGGAGCGCGGCGGCGGCCGGGGACGCGCCGAGGGCCAGGGCGACGTCGCGCGCGATGTGCGCGGTCATGAGCTCGTCGAAGAAGCCCGCGGTCGTGTCCGACGAGCGCCGCACGAGCGCCCACGCGCCGTCGGGGCCGAAGTGGTGGGCGAGCGCGGCGTGCACGATCTCCGCGAGGGGGCGGAGGTCCGGCTCCGCGAGGGGGCGGACGTGCGGTTCCTGCGTCTCGGTCGGCTCGCCGACCGCGGCGGACGCCGGGGGAGCGGGCGCCGCGACGACCTCGGCCTCGGCCTTGTGCGCGGGCACGTGGGCCGGCCGGACGGGTCCGCCGTGCAGGCGCGCGGCGATGGCGGCGAGCTGGCCCGTGGCGAGGGACACGCCGGGCGGCGTCGGCACGGATCCGGTGCCGGGACGACCGGGGGCGTCCCCTCCCGCGATGCCGGGCGTCTCCGCGGCGGGGGATGGCGCGGCGGGCGCGGCCTCGGTCGGGACGGACTTGCCTCTGCGCCACCGGAACATGATCACGGCCTCCCCGATCGCACCAGCGACGATCGGGACCATCATCGTGGGCGACACGCCCGGGCCGAACCGCGACACGCCGGGGATCACGGGGGTGGGGCGCCGAGAGCGACGCGGTCGCGCCGCTTCCGCGCCCGGCCGCACGCCGCGCACACGGACGATGCGCACGCCCCGGGGGACGTGCGCGTCGCGGACGGACGGCGGCTAGTTGCCGATCTGCCCGTCGCGCGAGTCCTCGATGACGGTGCCGACGGCGATGGCCACCGTGATGGCCCAGCTGAGCCACATGAGGCCGAGCTTCCAGTCGCGCGGACCCCGACGGGTCGTCTGCATGGTGCTCCAGCCGCCCACGAGGGCGCTGAGGACGCTGCCGTTCAGGATGTACTTGCGCATGACACCTCCCAGTGTTCCTCCACGGTACCGGGATCCGGCCCCGCGTCCGCCGCCCGGCCGCCCTCGGCCCCTCCCGTCGGCCCGCCGCCGACGCGCCCCGCGCCCGCCGGCATCCCCTTCCCGCACCCGGCGCGGACTCCCGGGAGCCGATGAGTACAGTGAGCGCGGATCAGACAGGAGGCGCCCGTGCGCACAGCCCTCATCGGGGTGGTGCTCCTCGTCGTCGGCGCCGTCGCCGTGGCCACCGGAGCCCTCCCGCTCGACGACCTCGGCGTCCTGTACGAGCGCGTCTGGCCGATCCTCCTGTTCGTGGTCGCCATCACGGTGGTCACCGAGCTCGCGAGCGAGGCGGGGCTCTTCACCTGGATCGCCGAGCGCGCGGCGGGCCTCGGCCGCGGACGGACCTGGGCGCTGTGGCTCGCGACCGTGCTCCTCGCCTGCCTCTGCACGATCTTCCTGTCGCTCGACACGACCGCGGTGCTCCTGACGCCCGTGGTCGTCGTGCTCGCGCGGCACTGCGGGCTGCCCCCGCTCCCGTTCGCCCTGACCACCGTGTGGCTCGCCAACACCGCGTCGCTCCTCCTCCCCGTGTCGAACCTCACGAACCTGCTCGCGGAGCACGAGCTCGGCGGGCTCGGGCCCGCGGGCTTCGCGGCGCTCACGGTCGCGCCCGCGCTCGTCGCCATCGCCGTGCCCGTGCTCGCGATCCTCGTGCTCCACCGGAAGGACCTCTTCACTCGCTACGAGGTCGGGGCGCGGAGCGCGCCGACGGACCCCGTCCTCCTCGTCGGCAGCGCCGTGGTGGTGGGCCTCCTGGTGCCCGCGCTCGTCTCGGGCGTCGAGGTCTGGATCCCGGCGCTCGCCGCGGCCGTGGTGCTCGCGGTCCTCACCGCCGTGCGCCGGCCGAGCGCGCTCCGGCCGGGGCTCCTGCCGTGGCAGCTCGTCGTGTTCGCCTCCGGGCTCTTCGTCGTGATGGAGGCGGCGCAGTCGCTCGGGCTCACGGCAGTCATGGCGGCGGTGTCGGGCGAGGGGCAGGACGCCGCGGCGCTCTTCCGGCTCGCGGGCGTCGCGACGCTGAGCGCCAACGCGGTCGACAACCTGCCGGCGTACCTGGCGCTCGAGCCCGTCGCGGGTCCCCGGAGCGCCTCGTCGCGATCCTCGTGGGCGTCAACGCCGGGCCGCTCATCACGCCGTGGGCGTCGCTCGCCACGCTCCTCTGGCACGAGCGGCTGGTGACCATGGGCGTGCACATCCGGTGGTCGCGCTACGTGCTGCTCGGCCTCGTGGTCGCGCCCCTGACGGTCGGCCTCGCGATGGCCGCCTTCGTCCTCACGCGATGACCGACGGGCCGCTCCCTGTCAAGCTCCCGCACGTCTGACCGATCAGTCAGGTCCTGACCGATCGGTCAGCGTAAGCTCCTCGTGTGACCAGGACCCCCGCGCCTCCGCCGGCGACGAGCTGCGCCCCATCGCCGCCGCGCGCTTCGCCCGCGACGGCTTCCAGGCCACCTCGCTCCAGCAGATCGCCGACGAGGCGGGCTACTCCAAGTCCAGCGTGCTGTACCACTTCGCCTCGAAGGAGGCGCTGCTCGAGGCCCTGCTCGAGCCGACCATCGACGCGCTCGCCGAGGTCATCGCCCGGGCCGACTCGATCCGCGGCGACGCCGACGCGCGGCGGGCGTTCGTGGAGCGCTTCATCGACTTCCTCCTGCTGCACCGGCACGAGGTCTCCCTGTTCATCACGCAGGGCCGCTCGCTCGGGCACCTCGCGGTCATCCAGCGGGCGAACGACCTCGTGCGCCGGCTGGGCGAGACCGCCGGCGCCCTCGACAGCGCCCTCGACCAGCTGCGCTACGGCGTGGCGCTCGGCGGCGCGGCGTACGTCCTCGCCGCGAGCGACGACTGGTCCACCAACGAACCGCTGCCCGACGACGAGGTCAGGGCCGCTCTCGTCGTGGTCGTGGGGGAGCTCCTCGCCCCCTCGCCTCCCGCTCCGCCTGATCCCGCACCGCACGTCCCCTCGTAAGGAGAGCCACCGCCCATGGCCACGCTTCTGTACCGGCTCGGCCGGATCTCGTTCCTCCACCCGTGGCGCGTGGTCGCCGCGTGGATCCTCGTCCTCGGCATCCTCCTCGGCGGCGGCCTCGCGCTCGGCGGGAAGACCCAGGAGTCCTTCTCGATCCCGGGAACGGAGTCCCAGGAGGCCATCGACCGCCTCGCGGCCGTGTTCCCGCAGGCCGCGGGCGCGAGCGCGCAGATCGTGACCGAGGCGCCCGCGGGGGCGGAGGTCACGGACGCCGCCGAGCAGGCGGCCATCGAGGCCACCGCGACGGCCGCGGGCGAGGTGCCCGGAGTGGAGACGGCGCTCTCCCCGTTCTCCGAGTACGCGACCGACGCCGTCTCAGACGACGGCACCGTCGCCATCACGACCGTGCAGTTCCGAGGGCAGAGCGACCAAGTGACCGACGCGACGCTAGACGCGCTGAGGGACTCCGCGCGGGCCGCGACCGACGCGGGCCTCACGGTCTCGTTCGGCGGCCAGGTGTTCCAGGACATCCACTACGGCGTGACGGTGACCGAGGCGTTCGGCGTGCTCTTCGCCGGCCTCGTGCTGGTCCTCACCTTCGGATCGATGCTCGCTGCGGGCCTGCCGCTCATCGGCGCGCTGGTCGGCGTCGCGGCCTCCGCGGGCGCGCTGCTCGCGGCCGCGCGGTTCGTCACGGTCTCGAGCGCCTCGCCGCTGCTCGCCGTGATGATCGGCCTCGCGGTCGGCATCGACTACGCCCTCTTCATCCTCATGCGGCACCGCACGCAGCTCGCCAACGGGATGCCCGTCGAGCGCTCGGCGGCGACAGCGGTCGCGACCGCGGGCAGTGCCGTGATCTTCGCCGGCGTGACGGTCATCATCGCGCTCCTCGGGCTCCTCGTGGTGCAGATCCCGTTCCTCACCGTGATGGGCCTCGGTGCCGCGTTCGCCGTGCTGCTCGCCATGGGCGTCGCCACGACGCTCCTGCCCGCCATGCTCGGCCTCGCGGGCGAGCGGCTCCGGCCGAAGGAGGGCTCGCGGGCCGCCCGGCGGGCGACGGCGCAGGCCGCGGGCACGCAGCGCACGCTCGGCGCGCGCTGGGTCGCGATCGTGACGAAGGTGCCGATCATCCCCGTGGTCATCGTCATCGGCATCGCCGGCCTGCTCGCCGTCCCCGCGTCGCAGCTGCAGCTGGGGCTGCCGAGCGGGGCCACCGAGCCCGAGGGATCCACCAGCCGCGTCGCGTACGACACCGTCTCGGACGCGTTCGGCCCCGGGCACAACGGGCCGCTCGTCGTGCTCGTCGACATCACGCAGACCACGGACCCGATCGGGGTGCTCGAGGACATCGGCGGGGAGATCCGCGGCCTCGACGACGTGGCGTTCGTCGGGCAGGGGACGCCCAACCCGTCGGTCGACACCGCCATCATCCAGGTCGTGCCGGACAGCCCGCCCGAGTCGGCGGAGACGACGGCGCTCATGCAGTCGATCCGCGACCTCGCCCCCGGCCTCCAGGACCGGTACGACACGCGCGTCTCGGTGACCGGCACGACGGCCGTGCAGAACGACATCTCGCAGCGGCTCGACCAGGCGCTCGTGCCGTTCGGCATCGTCGTCGTGGGGCTCTCGATCATCCTGCTGATGATCGTGTTCCGCTCCGTCTTCGTGCCGGTCAAGGCGGCCGTCGGCTTCCTGCTGAGCGTCGTCGTGTCGTTCGGCACGGTGGTCCTCATCTTCCAGGACGGCCTGTTCGCGGACGCGCTCGGGGTGACGCCCGGCCCGATCCTCAGCTTCATGCCGATCCTGCTCATGGCGATCCTCTTCGGCCTCGCCATGGACTACGAGGTGTTCCTCGTCTCCGGCATGCGCGAGGACTTCGTGCACCACGGCGACGCGCGCCGCGCCATCGTGACCGGCTTCTCGGGTGCCGCGCGGGTGGTGACGGCGGCGGCGCTCATCATGTTCTTCGTCTTCGCGGCCTTCGTGCCCGAGGGCGCGGGCGTCATCAAGACCATCGCGCTCGGGCTCGCCGTCGGCATCTTCTTCGACGCCTTCCTCGTGCGCATGACCCTCGTGCCCGCCGCCATGGCGCTGCTGGGGAAGCGGGCCTGGTGGATCCCTCGCTGGCTCGACCGCCTGCTGCCGGACGTGGACATCGAGGGGGAGGGGCTCCGCGAGCACCAGGACGACGTGGACTGGGCGCGGGCCTCCGGTGCCGCCGTCGCCGCCGAGCGCCTGGTCGTCGGCGTCCCCGGTCACCGCCTCGCGCCCGTGGACCTCGCCGCGGCGGCCGGATCCCTCGTGCTCGTCGAGGGCGACGTCGCCGACCGCCGTCTCCTCGGCGCGACGCTCGGCGCCCGCCTCGTCCCGCTGGCCGGACGCGCGCAGGTCGCCGGGCACCCGCTCGCGTCGGAGGCCGGCCGCGTGCTCACGAGCGTCGCCATGGCCGACCTCGGACGCGTCGACCGCGTGGACTCCGGCGTCACGGTGGGGGACCTCCTCGCGGAGCGCATCGACCTGTCCGAGCCCCTCGGGCGCCGCCGCGGAGCCCGCGCGCGGCAGGGGAGTGGCTGGCGCGCATCTCCCAGGCGGCCGACGCCGCCGGGGCGCGCAGCATCGGCGCGGACGACCCCGTCGGATCGCTCCTGCCGCTGGAGCGCGCCATCGCGCTCACGGCCGTCGCCGCCTCTGGACGCGCGCCCGTGCTCGTGCTCGACGTGGTGGACCCGTTCCCGGACGCCGCTGCCGAGCGCGCGTTCCTCCGGGCGCTCGCCGCGCTCGTCCACGAGAGCACGACCGTCGTGCTCGGCGCGCCCGTGTTCCCGGACGACCACGGCATGCCCGGCCGGCCGACGGTCCGCCTGCGCCTCGCCGTGGACGACGGCCCGGCGGCCTCCGCTCGGCCGCTCGACGCCGACCACGACGTCGCCGAGCACGGCGACGCCGAGCACCTCGACATCGACACGCACGTCACGACCGGCAAGGAGACCCGCCGATGACCACCCGCTCCGCACGCCGACGCCTCGCCGTCGCCCTCGTCGCGCTCGTCCCGCTCGCGGTCGCGGGCCTGTTCATCGGCTCGCTCTCGGACGTCGCGGACGGCGTCGAGCGGATCCCCGCCGCCATCGTCAACCAGGACGAGATCGTCCAGCAGACCGCGCCCGACGGCACCGAGACGCCCGTGCTCGCGGGCCGCCTCCTCGTCACGCAGCTCACCTCGGACGAGAACCAGGCCTTCGACTGGACCATCACCAACGCCGAGGAGGCCGAGCGGATGCTCGACGACGGCGAGGTGTACGCCGTGCTGACGGTGCCCGAGGACTTCTCCGCGTCGGTCGTGTCGCTCTCGACGGACACCCCGGAGCGCGCGCAGATCCGCGTCACGACGGACGACGCGCACGGCTACCTCACGGGCGCCGCCACGCAGGCCGTCGGCGTCGGCATGACGAGCGTCTTCGGCAACGCCATCACCTCGCAGTTCGTCTCCGGCATCTACACGACCTTCGGCAGCCTCAAGGGCTCGCTGACCGACGCCGGCACGGGCGCCGACCAGCTCTCGGACGGGGCCACGCAGCTCTCCTCGGGGGCGACCGCGCTCAGCGACGGGCTCACGCAGCTCGGCGACGGCCTCGGGCAGTCGCAGCAGGGCGCGTCGCAGCTCGCGGACGGCCTCGGGACCTACACGGGCGGGGTCTCCCAGCTCTCCTCGGGGCTCGACCAGCTGCAGACGGGCGCCGCCGGGCTCTCGCAGGTCGCGGACGGCGTCGAGCAGTACGCGGGCGGGGCGGGGCAGATCGCGCAGCAGGTCGCGGGGATCCGGCAGCAGCTGTCGGCCGATCCGCGCACGGCGCCGCTCGCCGCGCAGCTCCAGCCGCTCGAGCAGGGGCTCGACCAGTACGCGGCGCAGGGGCGGACCCTGGCGACCCAGGCGGGCGCCGGCATCCAGGGCGTGCAGCAGGGCATCGGGCAGAGCGCCTCGGGCGCCGCCCAGCTCGCCGCGAACGGCGGTGCGCTCGTCACGGGCGCCCGCCAGCTCGGCGACGGGCTCGGTCAGCTCCGCACCGGCGCGACCGGCGCGGCCACGGGCGCGGGCGACCTCGCCACCGGCGCCGACGCGCTCTCCTCCGGTGCCACCGAGCTCGGAGCGGGGCTCACGCAGGGCGCCGAGCAGATCCCGTCGCTCGACGCGGACCAGGCGAGCGCGGCCTCCGGCGTCGTCGCGGACCCGGTGGGCCTCACGGTCGACCGCGAGAACGAGATCGGCAGCCCCGGGGACGCGATCGCCGCCATCACGGTGCCCATCGGCCTCTGGCTCGGCGCCTTCGCGACCTTCCTCGTGCTGCGGCCGGCCGCCCGTCGACTGCTCGCGTCCTCGGCCGCGACCGGCCGCGTCATGGGGCGCGTCCTCGCCCGCGCCGCGCTGATCGCGCTCGCGCAGGTCGTGCTCCTCGTCGCGCTCGTGCACGCGGCGCTCGGGCTGTCCCTCGCGCTCCTGCCGGCGACCCTCGGGTTCGCGGCCGTGACCGCGGCGGCCTTCACCGCGATCCACTACCTCCTCCGCCAGGCGCTCGGCCGCGCGGGCTCGTGGTCTCGCTCATCCTCCTGGCCGTGCAGGCCGCGGCCCTCGGCGGCATCGTGCCGGCGCAGCTCGTGGCGGCGCCGTTCGCGGCCGTCAGCCCGTTCCTGCCGCTCACCTACGCGTCCTCGGGGATGCAGGCGATCATCGCCGGCGGCGCGCCGGCGGTCGTGTGGGGATCGGCGGGGGTCCTCGCCGTGCTCCTGCTGCTGAGCCTCGCCGTGTCGTACGTCGTCACGCGGCGCTCGCGGCGGGCCCGGAGCCTCGGGCTCATCCCGGGCGCCGCGCCGTCGTCGGTCGCCGTCGCCGTCTGACCGACGACGGGCGGGCCCGCGATGGTCGGGCCCGCGACGCCCCGCCCGTGCACGACGAGGGCCGCCCGGATCGCCGGTCGGCCCTCGTCGTGCGGGAGGCGGCTAGAGCGCGAGCGCGATGCGCCCGCTGAACACGCGGGTCACGGGAGGCGCGGCCAGCACCTCGCCGAGGCGCGCGGCGCCCTCCGGGGTGGCGCGCCAGGCGACGTAGGCGTCGTGGTCGGCGGTGCTCGCCCACTGCTCCACGACGATCATGCGCGCGGGGTCGGCGTCGTCGACCAGGACCTCGAGGCCCTCGTTGCCCGCGAACGCGCGCGTCGCCTGCAGGGTCTCGGCGAGGACGTCGGCGACGTCGGCCAGGCGGGTCTCGTCGACCTGGATCTCGAGGTGCACGGTGGTGCTCATGGTGTCTCCGGTCCTGACGCCGGGCCGGCGGGGCCGCGCGACGTCGCTCATGTGCGGGGACGTTCCCCTGCCCCATCCAACCGCGACGTACCGAGGAGCATGCCCTCCCGCCGGTCGCGGGCGTGTCGGCGGGGGAGCCCGTCGCGGGGCGGGCGCGCGTCGGGCCGCGGCGTCAGCGGTCGCGGCGGAGGGCCGTGCGGAGCTTGCGGTACCCCGAGAGGGTGGGCGGCACGACGGGCGTCCGCTCGGGAGCCGTGTCGAGCCGCAGCTGCCGCTGGGCGAACTCGCGCGTCTCGATGAGCATCTCGAGCCGCTGCTCCTCCGTCTTGGCCTTGCGGGTGTTGACCTCGGCGACGACGCCGCCGTCCCAGCCCTGCTCGGCGAGCCAGCGCAGCGTCTCGGCGACCGGCTGCGTGCCGCGGCCCGGGAGGAGGTGCTCGTCGAAGACGCGGCCGTCGTCCTGCGATCCCGAGCCGTCGCACAGGTGCACGTGGCGGAGGCGGGATCCCAGGGTCCTCGCCATCTCGAGGGCGTCCTGCCCGGAGAGCGCCGCGTGGGAGAAGTCGAGGGTGGTGGCGTCGCAGTCCATGACGGTCGGGTCCCAGCCGGGCGCGTACGCCTTCATGCTGCGGCCCGCGACCTGCCACGGGAACATGTTCTCGACGGCGATCTCGACGCCGGTCGACGTCTGGATGGAGCGGACGATCTCGAGGAACGACTCGGCGTAGCCGGCCTGCCAGCGGAACGGCGGGTGCACGACGACGGCGGGCGCGCCGACCGCGGCGGCGAGCTCCGCGGAGCGCTCCAGCTTCACCTTCGGATCGCGGCCCCACACGAAGTGGGTGAGGAGCAGGACGGGCGCGTGGATCGACATGATCGGCAGGCCGTGCTTCTCCGACATGGCGCGCAGCGCCGCGGCGTCCTGGGTGACCTCGTCGTTCGTCACCATGATCTCGACGCCGTCGAAGCCCGCCCGACCCGCCATGGAGAAGGCGGCGTCGACGGGCTGGGGGTACACGCAGGTCGTGCTCATTCCGACACGGATCACGTCGGTGAGCGTACCCGCCGTCACTGGGCGCTCGGGGTACGCGGCCCGTCCGGCGCGTGTCGGATGCGCGACGCGGACACGTGATGACGGCAGGCTGGGGGTCATCGACGGACGTCGTGGAGGGGCGGCGCGCCGCCCGCATCGGGAGGGACGCGCATGGCGACGGCATCGGACGGGCGGGTGTTCCGCAAGGAGCGGGCGGACGCCCCGCCGGGGTTCTTCGAGGCGGAGGCCGCGGGTCTCGCGTGGCTCGCCGAGGCGGAGGCCCGCGGGGAGCGCGCGTGGTCCGCGTCGTCGCGGTCGCGCCCGGCCGCATCGACCTGGAGCGCCTCGGCCCCGCGCGACCGACGCGGGAGTCGGCCCGCGCCCTCGGCACGGCGCTCGCCGCGACGCACGACGCGGGCGCCCCGCGTTCGGGTCGCCTCCGCCGAGGCTCGCCGGGCCGGCCTTCATCGGGCGCCAGGCGCTGTCGGTGGAGGCCGCCGCGACGCGGCCGACGGCGGACGGCGATGCGCGGGCGGGAGGCTGGGGCGCCTGGTACGCCCGGGAGCGCGTGCTGCCCTACCTCCGCCGCGCGGTCGACGCCGGGCACGCGACCCCGGCGCAGGCGGCCGACGTGGAGCGCGCCTGCGCGGCATGCGCCGACGGCCGTTTCGACGACGGGCTGCCACCGGCCCGGATCCACGGCGACCTCTGGTCGGGGAACGTGCAGTGGACCCGGACGGGCGCGGTCCTCATCGACCCGGCCGCGCACGGCGGCCACCGGGAGACCGACCTCGCCATGCTCGCGCTCTTCGGCTGCGCCGGGCTCGAGGACCTCCTCGGCGCGTACGCGGACACGGGATCCCTCGTCGCGGGCTGGCGCTCCCGCGTCCCGCTGCACCAGCTCCACCCGCTCGCCGTGCACGCCGCCTCGCACGGACCGGCCTACGGCGACGCGCTGCACGACGCCGCGCGGGCGGTGCTGCGCATGTGACGCGGGGGTCACGGGCCACCCTCCTCCCGGTCGGGCGACGACCGGGCTGGTAGCCTCATGAGAGCCGAGCAGGCACCACGAAGCTCTGCGCGACCGAGACGGGAACCGTGACTCCGCCACCCTCATCCACCTCCTCCGCGACCGAGCCGACGACGACCGGCGCCGACGAGGTCGAGCCCGGCACCTACGACCTCGTCGTCGTGTCGAACCGCCTCCCCGTCGACCGCGTCGTCGCCGCGGACGGGACCACCTCCTGGCGCCACTCGCCGGGCGGCCTGGTCACGGCGCTCGAGCCCGTCATGCGCGCCAACGAGGGCGCGTGGATCGGCTGGCCGGGCATCGCCGACCACGACGTGGCGCCCTTCGTCGACGACGGCATCTCGATCATCCCCGTCACGCTCTCCGAGCAGGACCTCGCCGAGTACTACGAGGGCTTCTCCAACGACACCCTGTGGCCGCTGTACCACGACGTGATCGCGCAGCCGAGCTACCACCGCGAGTGGTGGGACACGTACGTCACGGTCAACCAGCGCTTCGCCGACGCCGCGGCCCTCGCCGCCGCGCCGGGGGCGACGGTGTGGGTGCAGGACTACCAGCTGCAGCTCGTCCCCAAGATGCTGCGCGAGAAGCGCCCCGACCTCACCATCGGCTTCTTCAACCACATCCCCTTCCCGCCCTACGGCATCTACTCGCAGCTCCCGTGGCGCACCCAGATCATCGAGGGCCTCCTCGGCGCCGACGTGATCGGCTTCCAGCGGGTGGCCGACGCGGGCAACTTCACGCGCGCCGTCCGTCGGCTGTTCGGGTACACGACCCGCGGATCCACGGTCGACGTGCCCGTGCGCGGCGGCGTGGCGCTCACGGTCCCCGGCACGAAGCCCTCGAAGCCGGTCCGCGAGCTGCGGACCCGGCCCGTCATCGCGAAGCACTACCCCATCTCCATCGACGCGCGGAGCTACGAGGAGATGGCCAAGGACCCCGCCATCCAGGAGCGCGCGCGCCAGATCCGCGCCGACCTCGGCAACCCGCGCACGATCCTCCTCGGCGTCGACCGGCTCGACTACACGAAGGGCATCGGGCACCGCCTCAAGGCCTTCGGGGAGCTGCTCGCCGACGGCCGGGTCAAGGTCGAGGACGCGACCCTCGTGCAGGTCGCGAGCCCCAGCCGGGAGCGCGTCGAGACGTACCGGCAGCTGCGGGACGAGATCGAGCTCACGGTCGGCCGCATCAACGGCGACTACGGCTCCATCAGCCACACGGCCATCAGCTACCTGCACCACGGGTACCCCAAGGAGGAGATGGTCGCGCTGTGCCTCGCGGCCGACGTGATGCTCGTCACCGCGCTCCGCGACGGCATGAACCTCGTCGCCAAGGAGTACGTCGCGACGAAGCACTCCGACCAGGGCGTCCTGGTGCTCAGCGAGTTCGCGGGCGCCGCGGACGAGCTGAAGGCCGCGCTCCTCGTGAACCCGCACGACATCGAGGGGCTCAAGGAGTCGATCCTCCGCGCCATCGAGATGCCGGTCGCCGAGCAGCGCAAGCGCATGCGCTCGCTCCGCAAGCGCGTCTTCGAGAACGACGTCGCCGCCTGGTCGAGCTCGTTCCTCGCCGACCTCGGGCGCACGCACGCCGCCTCCATCCACGAGGGCCCCGACGAAGAGGTCGTCGAGCCGCTCATGGACGAGGGCTGGTAGCGCCCGTGGTCGAGCTCGACACCGACATCCAGGCCAAGGGCGGCCGCGGCTTCCCCGGCCGCCTGTTCGAGGCGCTCACGGAGCTGGCGCGCACGCCGCGTCTCCTGGTCGCCCTCGACTTCGACGGCACGCTCGCGCCCGAGGTCGACGACCCCGAGAAGGCGCGCGCCGTCCCCGAGGCCCGCGCCGCAGTGCTCGCGCTCCTCGCGCTCCCGGACACGCGCGTCGCGCTCGTCTCCGGTCGGGCGCTGCGGAGCCTCGAGGCCGTCGCCGACCTGCCGGACGAGGTGCTGCTGGTGGGCTCGCACGGCGTCGAGATCCGCCTCGACAGCGACGACATCGAGCTCGTGCTCGACGCCGACGAGCTGGAGCAGCGCGGGGTCCTCTCCGACGTGCTCGGCCAGGTGGCCGACTCGCTCGACGAGGTCTGGATCGAGGAGAAGCCGGCGGGCTTCGCCCTGCACACCCGCCTGGCGACCGAGCGCCACAGCCGCATCGCGCACCTCGTGGCGACGCAGGAGGCGCACGCCGAGGTCGACGGCCTCAAGGTGCGCTCCGGCAAGGACGTGCTGGAGTTCAGCATCCGGCAGGCCACCAAGGGCGAGGCGGTGGAGCACCTGCGCCGCTACGCGGAGGCCACGGCCGTCTTCTACGCGGGCGACGACGTGACCGACGAGGACGCCTTCGCCGCGCTCCAGGCCGGCGACCTCGGCCTCAAGAGCGGTGCGGGCGCGACCGCGGCGGACTTCCGCGTCGACGGCCCGCACGACGTGGCGCGCGTGCTGCAGGTGCTCGCGGACCTGCGCGGCGACCCCGCCCTCCTGTCCCGCTGACGCACCCGTCCCCGAACTCCCAGGCGGAGCCCAGGTAGACTGGGACACCAGCCGACTCGCGAGAGGAGACCGCACGTGCTCGTCCTCCTCTCGGTGTTCCTCCTGGCGTCCGTCGCCGTGCCGTTCCTCGCCCGCGCCATGGGCGTCCGTGCCTTCCTCGTCGCCGCCCTCGTGCCCGCGGCGGCCTTCGCCTACACCGTCGCGCAGGCGCCGGCGGTCCTGCCGGACGGCGAGGTCGTCGAGCGCCTCACCTGGATCCCGTCGCTCGGCATCGCCCTCGACATGCGCATGGACGCGCTGTCGTGGCTCCTCTCGCTCGTCGTCACGGGCGTCGGCGCGCTGGTGCTCCTGTACTGCGCCCGCTACTTCCGCTCGTCGGAGGAGGGCCTGGGACGGTTCGCGGGACTCCTGCTCGCGTTCGCCGGCGTCATGTACGGCCTGGTGCTCGCCGACGACGTCTTCGTGCTGTTCACGTTCTGGGAGGCCACGAGCGTCCTCTCCTACCTGCTCATCGGCCACTACACGGGCAAGAAGGCGAGCCGCGGCGCCGCCCTGCAGGCGCTCCTCGTCACCACGGCGGGCGGGCTCGCGATGCTCGTCGGGCTCGTCATCCTCTCGGTCGCGGGCGGCACGACGAGCCTCGCGTCGCTCGTGGCGGATCCGCCCGGCGGCCCGCTGATCCCCGTCGCCGTCGTGCTGGTCCTCCTCGGCGCGCTCTCGAAGTCGGCGCTCGTCCCCTTCCACTTCTGGCTCCCGGCCGCCATGGCCGCGCCGACCCCCGTGAGCGCGTACCTCCACGCCGCCGCGATGGTGAAGGCGGGCATCTACCTCATCGCGCGCCTGGCCCCGGGCTACGCGGACGTCCCGGGCTGGCGCGTCCTCCTGGTGGGCCTCGGCGTCGCGACCATGCTCGTCGGCGGCTGGCGCGCGCTGAAGCAGATGGACCTGAAGCTCGTCCTCGCCTACGGCACCGTGAGCCAACTGGGGTTCCTCACCGTCGTGGTGGGCTACGGCACGCGCGACGCGGCCCTCGCGGGCGTCGCCCTCCTCCTCGCGCACGCGCTGTTCAAGGCCACCCTGTTCCTCGTCGTGGGCGTGGTGGACCACCGGGCCGGCACCCGCGACCTGCGCAAGATCAGCGGGCTCGGCCGCAAGGCGCCGGTCCTCGCGGTCATCACGGCGCTCGCCCTCGCCAGCATGGCGGGCCTCCCGCCGTTCCTCGGCTTCGTCGCCAAGGAGGCCGTGCTCTCGGGGCTCCTCCTCGACGCGGAGCTCGGCGGCGGCCTCGGCTGGGTCGCGCTCGTGGGCGTCTCCGTCGGCTCGTGCCTCACGGTCGCCTACAGCGCGCGCTTCATGTGGGGTGCGTTCGCCCGCAAGCGCGGGGTGGACGAGGTCCAGCCGGTGCACGAGCACCTCGACTTCCTCGTGCCGCCCGCCGTCCTCGCCGCGACCGGGCTGGTGCTCGGATTCCTCGCGTCGTCGGTCGACGGCTGGGTCGCCGGGTACGCGGACACGCTGCCCGCCGTGAGCGCGGGGGCGTCCGGGGAGCCGGACCACACCTACCACCTGGCCCTCTGGCACGGGCTGGAGCCCGCGCTGTTCATCTCCGCGGGCACGCTCGTGGTGGGCCTCGCGATGTTCCGCCTCCGCGACGGGGTGTTCGCGCTGCAGTCGCGGGTGCCGTCGTGGATCGACGCGGCGCGCATCTACTGGGCGTCCATGCGCCTCATCGACCGGGTCGCGGCGCGCACCACCGCCACCACGCAGCGCGGCTCGCTGCCGTTCTACCTGGGCGTCATCCTGCTGGTGCTCATCGGCTCGGTCGGCGCCGCGCTCGCGCTCAACCGGTCCTGGCCGACCACCGCGGTGCCCTTCGACCACCCCGCGCAGCCCGTCATCGGCATCGTGATGATCGTCGCGGCCATCGCCGCCGCGCGCGCCGGCAAGCGGTTCCAGGCGGTCGTCCTCGTGGGCGTCACCGGGTACGGCATGGCCGCGCTCTTCGCGCTCCACGGCGCCCCCGACCTCGCGCTCACGCAGGTGCTCATCGAGACGATCACGCTGGTCGCGTTCGTGCTCGTCCTCCGCCGCCTGCCGGTGCGGCTGGGGGAGCGGAACCGCTCGGTGCATCCCGTCTGGCGGGCGTCGATCGGCATCGCGGTCGCCGTGCTGATGTCCACGGTGGCGGTCGTCGCGCTCGGCGCCCGCGTGGCGACGCCCATCTCGCTCGAGTTCCCGCGCCTCGCCTACGAGCAGGGCCACGGCAGCAACGTCGTGAACGTCACGCTCGTCGACATGCGCGGCTGGGACACCATGGGCGAGATCTCCGTGCTCATCGTGGCGGCCACGGGCGTCGCCAGCCTCATCTTCCTCAACCGCCGCACCGACTCGCTGCCCCGTCTCACGGCGCCGTCGCGCCGCAGCCTCCTCGCCCGGCTCTCCGGCCGGCGCGACCCGGACGCCGCTCCGCTCGAGGTCGAGCAGGGCGCCGACGGCCCCCGCATGGAGGCCCGCCAGGCGCTGAAGGACAGCCGGCGCTCGGAGCGCAGCCCCTGGCTCCTGGCGGGGCGCACCCTCGCGCCCCAGAACCGGTCGATCCTGCTCGAGGTCGTCGTGCGCCTCCTCTTCCACAGCCTCATCGTCGTCTCGGTCTACCTGCTGTTCGCCGGCCACAACCTGCCGGGCGGCGGCTTCGCCGGCGGCCTCCTCGCGGGCATGGCCCTCGTCGCCCGGTACCTCGCCGGCGGCCGCTACGAGCTCGGCGCGGCGGCCCCCGTCGACGCCGGACGCGTGCTCGGCACGGGCCTCGTGTTCGCGGTCGGCACCGCCGCCGTGCCCCTCGTCTTCGGTGCCGACGCCCTCACCTCCACCTGGATCGACACCGAGGTGCCGCTCATCGGGCACGTCGAGTTCGTCACCAGCACCTTCTTCGACGTCGGCGTCTACCTCGTCGTCGTCGGCCTCACGCTCGACGTGCTCCGCAGCCTCGGCGCGGAGGTCGACCGCCAGGAGGAGAGCGACCGCACGGTCGAGCAGGGAGCGGACGGCATGGAGACCGAGCAGGGGGTGAGCGTGTGAGCGTCTCCGTCACCCTCGTCGTGATCATGGCCGCGCTGTACGCGACGGGCATCTACCTCATGCTCGAGCGCAGCATGACGCGCGTGCTCCTCGGGTTCCTGCTGGTCGGCAACGCGACCAACATCCTCATCCTCATCATGTCCGGGCGGGTGGGCCTCGCGCCCATCTACGACGAGGACGTGGACCCGTCGGAGTACGCGGACCCGCTGCCGCAGGCCCTCATCCTCACCGCCATCGTCATCACCTTCGGCGTCTCCGCGTTCCTGATGGCGCTCATCTACCGCTCCTGGCGCCTGGCGAACGCCGACGTCGTCACGGACGACGAGGACGACCTCGCGATGCGCGGCCGCGCACGGGACTCGGCGAGGAGCCGACCGTCCCGGACGACGACGACACCGAGTTCGGCACCAACGCGGAGGCGGCCATCGCCTCCGCCCGGCAGCTGCGCGACAACCGATCCGACCTGGAAGAAGCCATCGACGACTCCGCCGACGACGACGACCACCGCGACTTCCGCACCATCCGCGCGGAACGGGACGACCGTGGCGCGACGGACGGGGGCGAGGCGAAGTGACCGTGTTCCAGTCCCTCATCCCGCTCGTCGTCCTGGTGCCCCTCCTCGGCGCGGCCGCCGCGCTCGTCGCCGCGCGTCAGCGCCGCCTCCAGGTGGCGGTCTCCGTGCTGGCGCTCGTGATCGTCGTGGCGATCAGTGCCGTGCTCCTCGTGCTGGTCGACCAACAGGGCGGCCAGTCCGTCGAGGTCGGCGGGTGGGCGGCGCCGTTCGGCATCGTGCTCGTCGTCGACCGGCTCTCCGCGCTGATGCTGCTGATCTCGTCGATCGTGCTGCTGGCGGTCCTCATGTTCTCGATCGGGCAGGGCCTCGAGGACGGCGACGGCGAGACGCCGGTCTCCATCTACAACCCGACGTACCTCATCCTCGCCGCGGGCGTGTTCAACGCCTTCGTCGCGGGCGACCTGTTCAACCTCTACGTCGGCTTCGAGATCCTGCTGGTGGCGAGCTACGTGCTCCTCACCCTCGGCGGCACGGAGGCGCGCATCCGCGCGGGCGTCACGTACATCGTCGTCAGCCTGGTCTCGTCGATGCTGTTCCTCGCCTCGATCGCGATGATCTACGGCGCCCTCGGCACGGTGAACATCGCCCAGATCTCGGTGCGGCTCGACGAGATCCCGCCGGACGTGCAGCTGATCCTGCACATCATGCTGCTGGTCGCCTTCGGCATCAAGGCGGCGGTCTTCCCGCTGTCGTTCTGGCTGCCGGACTCCTACCCGACGGCGCCCGCGCCCGTCACGGCGGTGTTCGCGGGTCTGCTCACGAAGGTCGGCGTCTACGCGATCCTCCGCACGGAGACGGTCATGTTCCCCACCGACCAGCTCTCCACGGCGCTCATGGTGGTCGCGGCGCTGACCATGGTCATCGGCATCCTCGGCGCGGTCGCGCAGGCCGACATCAAGAGGCTCCTGTCGTTCACGCTCGTGAGCCACATCGGGTACATGATCTTCGGCATCGCCCTCAACACCGTCGCGGGCATGACGGCGACCATCTACTACGTGATCCACCACATCGTGGTGCAGACGACGCTCTTCCTCGCGTCGGGTCTCATCGAGCGCACGGGCGGCAGCACGTCCATCAACCGGCTCGGCGGACTGCTGAAGGCGGCGCCGGTCATGGCGATCCTGTTCTTCATCCCGGCGCTGAACCTCGGCGGCATCCCGCCGTTCTCCGGCTTCATCGGCAAGGTCGCGCTCTTCGACTCGGGTGCCGAGGTCGGCGGCTGGCTCACCTACGCGGTCATCGCGGCGGGGGCGGCCACCAGCCTCCTCACGCTCTACGCCCTCGCCCGCGTCTGGAACATGGCGTTCTGGCGCGGCGCGGAGGAGGTCGAGGACTACGAGTCCCCGCTGCTCGACCAGCTCTCCGAGCGCCCGGGCGGCGAGGCCGTCACGACGGTGCGGAAGACGCCCGTGCTCATGACGGGCGCGACGGCCGGCATGGTCGTCGTCAGCGTCGCCCTCACCGTCTTCGCCGGCCCCGTCTACGCGCTCGCCGAGCGCGCGGGGAGAGCCTCACCGGTCCCGGGTCCGGCGTCGGCTCCGGCGAGCAGGGCTACGTCGAGACCGTGTTCCCGGGAGGCGTCCGATGACGCCGCGTCGCGCCCGCGCCCGGGCCGAGCGGCTGACCCTGCTCGTGCAGCTGCCCCTGCTCGTGTGGCTCGTGATCCTCTGGCTCCTCCTCTGGGGCCACGTCACGGTCATCTCGGTGGTCACCGGCATCGTCCTCGCGCTCCTGGTGACGCGCGTGTTCTACCTGCCGCCCGTGGAGCTGTCGGGCCGGTTCGACATCCGGTGGGCGTTCATCCTGCTCGGCCACTTCGCCGTCGACCTGGTGCGCGCGTCCTTCCAGGTGGCTGCGCAGGCCTTCGACTGGCGCCGCGTCCCCGTCAACGCGGTCATCGCCGTGCACCTCCACACGCGCAGCGACTTCGTGATGACGCTCACGGCCGAGGTGGTCTCGCTCGTCCCCGGCTCGATCGTGGTGGAGGCCGACCGCGAGCGGTCGATCCTCTACCTGCACGCCCTCGGCACGCCGACGCCGGAGGACGTGGAGCGCGTCCGCGAGAACACCCTGCGGGTGGAGAGCCGCATCGTGTACACGCTCGGCACGGCCGACGACATCTGGCGGATCAACCGCGAGCGCCGGGAGTCCGGCCGGGAGCCGCTCCTGCAGAGCCGGAAGCAGCGCGCGCACGAGCTCGTGCGCGATCGCGACCTGGAGGCCGGACTCATCACGACCACGGGGGAGGAGCTCTCATGAGCGTCGTCATGCAGGTCGGCTACGTCGTGGTCGGCGCGCTGTTCTTCGCCGCGGCCGTCATGGCCGTCGTCCGCATCGTCCGCGGCCCGAGCATCCTCGACCGCATCATCGCGTCCGACGTGCTCCTCACCACGCTCATCTGCGTGCTGGGCGCCGAGATGATCTACAACGGCCACACGCGCACGGTCCCCGTCATGCTCGTGCTCGCCATGACGGCGTTCCTCGCCACGGTCGCCGTCGCCCGCTACGTCTCGAAGCAGGACCCGTCGTGAACGACGTCCTCGTCTCCGGCCCGCTCGCCGACGCCCTCGACCTCGTGAGCCTGGTGCTGCTGATCCTGGGCGGCGTCCTCTCGGTCGCGGCGGGCGTGGGCCTCCTGCGCTTCCCGGACCCGCTGGCGCGCATGCACGCCGCGACCAAGCCGCAGATCCTCGGCGTGATCCTCGTGCTCCTCGCGCTCGCCCTGCAGTCGCAGAGCCTCAGCACCGCGGTGATGCTCGTCCCCGTCCTCCTCTTCCAGATGCTGACGGCTCCCATCTCGGCGCACATGGTCGGCCGCGCGGGATACCGCCTCCGCCACTTCCTCCGCGAGGACCTCCTCGTCGACGAGCTGGAGGAGGCGATCGACCGCGCCCATGACGAGCTGCGCGCGGCCGACGAGGTGGATGCGTCCACGCTGCCCGTGGGATCCGCGGAGAACATCGCCGCCGAGGAGGCCGGCCACGTCGCCGGCGGAGCGGGCCCCCGCGACGCGGAGTCGCCCGTCGCCGCGCCCACGGCCTCCGACCCCGGGCACGACGGCCGGGACGACGACGCGCGCGCCGGAGGCCTGCCCCCGGGCATCGGCTGACGATCCCGCCCGTCCGCGCGGCTCCGTCCGCTCCGTCCGACGCCGGGAGTGCTCCCGGCGAGGACCTAAACTCATGCCATGCCTGAGATCGACATGAAGCCCCGGAGCCGCGACGTCACCGATGGGATCGAGGCCACCGCGGCGCGCGGCATGCTCCGCGCCGTCGGCATGGGCGACGAGGACTGGGTGAAGCCCCAGATCGGCGTCGCCAGCTCCTGGAGCGAGATCACCCCCTGCAACCTCAGCCTCGACCGCCTCGCGCAGGCGTCGAAGGAGGGCGTCCACGCGGGCGGCGGCTACCCGCTCCAGTTCGGCACCATCTCCGTCAGCGACGGCATCTCCATGGGCCACGAGGGCATGCACTTCTCGCTCGTCTCCCGCGAGGTCATCGCCGACAGCGTCGAGACCGTGATGATGGCCGAGCGCCTCGACGGCTCGGTGCTCCTCGCCGGCTGCGACAAGTCGCTGCCCGGCATGCTCATGGCGGCCGCCCGCCTCGACCTGTCGTCGGTGTTCCTCTACGCGGGGTCCATCGCGCCCGGCTGGGTCAAGCTCTCCGACGGCACCGAGAAGGACGTCACGATCATCGACGCCTTCGAGGCCGTCGGCGCGTGCAAGGCCGGCACGATGAGCCAGGAGGACCTGACCCGCATCGAGAAGGCCATCTGCCCGGGCGAGGGCGCCTGCGGCGGCATGTACACGGCCAACACCATGGCGAGCGTCGCCGAGGCCCTCGGCATGAGCCTCCCGGGGTCGGCCGCGCCGCCGAGCGCCGACCGCCGCCGCGACTACTTCGCGCACCGCTCCGGCGAGGCCGTGGTCAACCTCATCGCGAAGGGCATCACGGCGCGCGACATCATGACCAAGGAGGCGTTCGAGAACGCCATCTCCGTCGTCATGGCGTTCGGCGGCTCCACGAACGCGGTCCTCCACCTCCTCGCCATCGCGCGCGAGGCCGAGGTCGACCTGCAGCTGTCCGACTTCAACCGCATCGCCGACCGCGTCCCGCACCTCGGCGACCTCAAGCCCTTCGGGCGCTTCGTCATGAACGACGTCGACCGCGTCGGCGGCGTGCCCGTGGTCATGAAGGCCCTGCTCGACGCGGGCCTCCTCCACGGCGACGTCATGACGGTCACGGGCCGCACCATGCGGGAGAACCTCGAGTCGATGGACCTCGCGGACCTCGACGGCACGGTCATCCGCACGCTCGACGACCCCATCCACGCGACCGGCGGCATCAGCGTCCTGCACGGGTCGCTCGCCCCGGAGGGCGCGGTCGTCAAGACCGCCGGCTTCGACCTCGACGTGTTCGAGGGCCCGGCCCGCGTGTTCGAGCGCGAGCGCGCCGCCATGGACGCGCTGACGGAGGGCCGCATCTCGAAGGGCGACGTCGTCGTCATCCGCTACGAGGGTCCGAAGGGCGGCCCCGGCATGCGCGAGATGCTCGCCATCACCGGCGCCATCAAGGGCGCGGGCCTCGGCAAGGATGTACTACTCTTGACGGACGGTCGATTCTCAGGCGGCACAACCGGACTGTGCATCGGCCACATGGCTCCCGAGGCGGTGGACGCAGGTCCCGTCGCCTTCGTGCGCGATGGAGACCGGATCCGCGTCGACATCGCCGCTCGCACGCTCGACCTACTGGTCGACGAGGCCGAGCTCGCCGCCCGCCGTGAGGGGTGGGCACCTCTCCCGCCGCGCTACACGCGCGGAGTCCTCGCCAAGTACGCCCGTCTCGTGCACTCGGCCGCCGAGGGCGCGATCACGGGATGACCCCCTCCTCACCTTCCGCACCCTCTCCCAGGAATCGCGCACCCATGCCAGCTCTGCCCACCCCGCCGCCCACGCCGCAGGCCCCCACCGCCCACCAGGGCGACGAGATGCTCACCGGAGCCGAGGCCGTCGTCCGCACCCTCGAGCTCCTCGGGGTCGACGACATCTTCGGCCTCCCCGGCGGCGCCATCCTCCCCACCTACGACCCGCTCATGGACTCGACGAAGCTGCGCCACATCCTCGTCCGCCACGAGCAGGGCGCCGGGCACGCCGCCGAGGGCTACGCGTCCTCGAGCGGACGCACGGGCGTCTGCATCGCGACCTCCGGGCCCGGTGCGACGAACCTCGTCACCGCCATCGCGGACGCGTACATGGACTCGGTCCCGCTCCTCGCCATCACGGGCCAGGTCTTCTCCACCCTCATGGGCACCGACGCCTTCCAGGAGGCGGACATCGTGGGCATCACGATGCCCATCACGAAGCACAGCTTCCTGGTGACACGGCCCGAGGACATCCCGTCGACCATCGCGTCGGCGTACCACATCGCCTCCACGGGGCGCCCCGGCCCGGTGCTCGTCGACATCACGAAGGACGCGCAGCAGCTCGAGGCGCCGTTCCACTGGCCGCCGAAGATCGACCTGCCCGGCTACCGCCCGGTCGTCAAGGCGCACGGCAAGCAGATCCAGGCCGCCGCGCAGCTGCTGGTCGAGGCCAAGAAGCCCGTGCTCTACGTGGGCGGCGGCGTCATCCGCGCCAAGGCGCACGAGGAGCTGCTGGCGCTCGCCGAGGCGGTCGGCGCGCCCGTCGTCACGACGCTCATGGCCCGCGGCGCCTTCCCCGACTCCCACCCGCAGCAGCTCGGCATGCCCGGGATGCACGGCACGGTCCCGGCCGTGCTGGCGCTGCAGGAGTCCGACCTCCTCGTCTCGCTCGGTGCCCGCTTCGACGACCGCGTCACCGGCAAGGCGTCGCTGTTCGCCCCGAACGCGAAGGTCGTGCACGTCGACGTCGACCCCGCCGAGATCTCGAAGATCCGCATCGCCGACGTCCCCATCGTGGGCGACGCGAAGG
Source organism: Clavibacter michiganensis (assembly GCA_002150995.1). GTDB lineage: Bacteria > Actinomycetota > Actinomycetes > Actinomycetales > Microbacteriaceae > Clavibacter > Clavibacter michiganensis_K. The sequence continues at coordinate 1,111,905 of MDHJ01000001.1, forward strand.
ACGTCATCGCCGACCTCGTCGTCGCCTTCCGCGAGGCGAAGGCCGCCGCCTCCGCCCCGCAGGACATCGCCGACTGGTGGACGTACCTCGAGGGGCTCCGCGAGGAGTTCCCGCTCGGCTACACGCCGCCCGCGGACGGCGCCCTCGCGCCCCAGTACGTCATCCAGCGCATCGGCGAGATCACCGGCCCGGAGGGCGTGTTCGCCTCCGGCGTCGGCCAGCACCAGATGTGGGCGGCGCAGTTCATCAAGTACGAGCGCCCCAACTCCTGGCTGAACTCCGGCGGCGCCGGCACCATGGGCTACTCGGTGCCCGCCGCGATGGGCGCGAAGGTCGCCCAGCCCGACCGCCACGTGTGGGCGATCGACGGCGACGGCTGCTTCCAGATGACCAACCAGGAGCTCGCCACCTGCACGATCAACGACATCCCCATCAAGGTCGCGATCATCAACAACTCGTCGCTCGGCATGGTGCGCCAGTGGCAGACCCTGTTCTACGAGGGCCGCTACTCCAACACCGACCTCAACACGGGCGGCGGCACCCGCATGGTGCCCGACTTCGTGAAGATGGCCGACGCCTACGGCGCCCTCGGGATCCGCGTGACCAAGCCCGAGGAGGTGGACGACGCGATCCGCCTGGCGCTCGCGACCAACGACCGCCCGGTCGTCATCGACTTCGTGGTCAGCCGCGACGCGATGGTGTGGCCGATGGTCCCGCAGGGCCTCAGCAACAGCGCCGTGCAGTACGCCCGCGACCACGCGCCCGACTGGGACGACGACCTCGCCGAGACCGGGAGGACCGAGAAGTGAGCCACATCCTGAGCCTCCTGGTGGAGGACAAGCCGGGCCTCCTCACCCGCGTCGCGGGCCTGTTCGCCCGCCGCGGCTTCAACATCGAGTCGCTCGCCGTGGGCGCCAGCGAGATCGAGGGGCTGTCCCGCATCACGGTCGTCGTCGACGTCGAGGCGCTCCCGCTCGAGCAGGTGACCAAGCAGCTGAACAAGCTCGTCAACGTCATCAAGATCGTGGAGCTCGACCCCGGCCAGGCGGTCGAGCGCGAGCACCTGCTCGTCAAGGTGCGCGTCGACAACACGACCCGCTCGCAGGTGCTCGAGGCCGTGAACCTCTTCCGCGCCCGCGTCGTCGACGTGGCCACGGACGCGCTCATCATCGAGGTCACGGGCGACTCGGGCAAGGTCCAGGCCCTGCTCCGCGTGCTCGAGCCCTTCGGCATCAAGGAGCTCGCGCAGTCGGGCCTCCTCGCCATGGGCCGCGGGTCGAAGTCCATCACCGACCGCGTGTTCCGCACGGCGTAGCCCGCCTCCCGACCCATCAGATCCGACCCCGCGTCCGCGCGGGGCTGCCCGGCACCGCCCCTCGCGTCACCCGCGGGGACGACAGAACAAGGAGATCCACCACGTGACTGACATCGTCTACGACAAGGACGCCGACCTCTCGCTCATCCAGGGCAGCAAGGTGGCCGTCATCGGCTACGGCTCGCAGGGCCACGCGCACGCGCTGAACCTCCGCGACTCCGGCGTCGAGGTCGTCGTCGGCCTCAAGGAGGGCTCGAAGAGCCGCGCCAAGGCCGAGGAGCAGGGCTTCACGGTCCAGACCCCCGCCGAGGCGTCCGCCTGGGCCGACGTCATCGTGATCCTCGCGCCCGACCAGCACCAGCGCGGCCTGTACGCCGAGAGCGTGCGCGACAACCTCACCGAGGGCAAGACGCTCGTCTTCTCGCACGGCTTCAACATCCGGTTCGGCTACATCGAGGCGCCCGAGGGCGTCGACGTCGTGCTCGTCGCCCCGAAGGGCCCGGGCCACACCGTGCGCCGCGAGTTCGAGGCCGGCCGCGGCGTCCCCGTCATCGTGGCCGTCGAGGTCGACGCGTCCGGCAAGGCCTGGGACATGGCGTGGAGCTACGCCAAGGGCATCGGCGGCCTGCGCGCCGGCGGCATCCGCACCACGTTCACCGAGGAGACCGAGACCGACCTGTTCGGCGAGCAGGCCGTGCTCTGCGGCGGCACCTCGCAGCTGGTCCAGTACGGCTTCGAGACGCTGATCGAGGCGGGCTACCAGCCGCAGATCGCGTACTTCGAGGTGCTGCACGAGCTGAAGCTCATCGTCGACCTGATGTGGGAGGGCGGCATCGCGAAGCAGCGCTGGAGCATCTCCGACACCGCCGAGTACGGCGACTACGTCTCCGGCCCGCGCGTCATCTCGCCGGACGTCAAGGAGAACATGAAGGCCGTCCTCGCGGACATCCAGTCCGGTGCCTTCGCCGAGCGCTTCATCGCGGACCAGGACGCCGGCGCGCCGGAGTTCCTCGAGCTGCGCAAGAAGGGCGAGCAGCACCCGATCGAGTCCACGGGCCGCGAGCTGCGGAAGCTCTTCGCGTGGAACAAGGCCGACGACGACTACACGGACGGCTCGGTCGCCCGCTAGTCCCCGCTCCTCCTGCCTCACCGGACGCCCGGCCGCCTCGCGCGGCCGGGCGTCCGTCGGTCCCGGGCCCCGCGATGCCCGCTCGCCTGTGCGGCAGGTGCGGAGATGCGACCGCGTACCATCGGGGGATGCCCCGGACCCCCGACGACGACGCCCTCAGCTGGGCCGGCGAGGAGGCGGATCCCACGCTCGCCCGCTCGCCCGAGCCGCAGCGGGCGGTGCCCCGCCGCGCCGACGCCCCGGCGGCGACCGGCTCCGGCCGGGCCTCCGCGCTCGGCGCCACGGCCGCACGGCGCGCCGCCGGATCCGCCGGCCGCGCCGACGAGGCCGACGCGGACGCGCTCTCCGCCGCGGAGCGCGCCGAGCCGCGCGGGCGGCTCACCGACGACGCGGCTCCCGAGGCGTCGCCCGAGGTGGTGGCGCTCGCGTTCTTCGGCGCCGTCGCGGTCCTCGAGGCCATCGCCTGGTTCTTCGTCGTGCGCGACAACCCGTCGAGCGCCGGATCCGCCCTCCAGGTCGGCGTCGCGCAGGCGACCGAGGCCCTCACCGTGCTCGCGCCGCTCCTCTGGCTGGCGGCCGTCGTCGTGGTGGCGCGGGGTCTGCGGACGGGCCGCCGCGTGCTCGTGCTCGCCGTCGGCGCGTTGCTGCTCTTCCCGTGGCCGTGGCTGGTGGCCCGGTGACCGCCGTCCCGTCCTCGGCGGACGCGGACGCGGCCGCGGCGACGCCCGGCGTCCGACGGCGCGGCCGCCCCACACGCGCGGGCTGGATCGTCGGCGTCCTCGGCGCGATCGCCCACGGGATCCTGGTGTGGCAGGCCGTCGACCAGTACACGGCCTTCCGCGACATCGCGACGGCGTTCGGGGGGACGCTCCGACCGGGCACCCTAGCGACGCTCATCGGCGCGATCCTCGTCCCCGTGGTCGCGTACGTGCTCGCCGCCCGCGCCACGCGCGGCCGACCCGTCGCCGCGCGCGTGCTGGTGATGCTCGCGGGTCTCGCCGCCGCGAGCGCCCTGACGGTGGGCCTCGCCGCCCTGCTCCCGCTCGTCTAGGGGCCACGCGGAGGACGGGCGAGCGGCCTGCGGGCCGCGGCGGCTAGAGCGGCCAGCCGGCGAACAGCACGAGCGCGATCAGCGCCACCTGCGCCACGAGGCGCGGCACCAGCGGGATCGCGATGCGGCCGAAGCGCTCCGGATGGCGCGCGGCGTAGGCGTTCGCGGGGAACACGGCGACGAGGAACACGGCCAGCGCGATGCCGGCCGCGAGGCGCACCGGCTCCACGAGGAGGCCCACGCCTCCGGCGATCTCGCAGAGCCCCGTGAAGCGCACGAGCGCGCGGGGGGACGGCATGCCCGGGCGGCGGAACGACGGCGGGATGATCGCCGCCATGCCCCGCGCGGCGCCCGGCGCGAAGTGGGCGAGGCCCATCCCGACGAACGCGAGGGCCAGCAGGATCCGCACCGCGAGCTGGATCGCGTCCCACGTCACATCGCTCATCGGCCCATTCTGGGGCCACTAGCATGTGAGGGTCCCAGCCGCCCCCGCCCGAAGGACCGCTCTTGACCAAGCCCGTCGTCGTGATCGCCGAAGAACTCTCGCCCGCCACCGTCGACGCCCTCGGGCCCGACTTCGACGTCCGATCCGTGGACGGCACCGACCGCCCGGCGCTGCTCGCGGCGCTCGCCGAGGCCGACGCGGTCCTCGTCCGCTCCGCCACCCGCATCGACGCGGAGGCCATCGCCGCCGCGCCGCGCCTGCAGGTCGTCGCCCGCGCGGGGTGGGCCTCGACAACGTGGACATCAAGGCTGCCACCACCGCGGGCGTCATGGTCGTGAACGCGCCCACGTCGAACGTCATCTCCGCCGCCGAGCTCGCCATCGGCCACATCCTCTCGCTCGCCCGCTTCATCCCGGACGCGAGCGCCTCGCTCAAGCAGGGCCTCTGGAAGCGCTCCTCGTTCACGGGCGTGGAGCTGTACGAGAAGACCATCGGCATCGTCGGCCTCGGCCGCATCGGCACCCTGGTCGCGCAGCGGCTGGTCGGCTTCGGCGCCACGCTGGTGGCCTACGACCCCTACGTCACCCCGGCCCGCGCGCAGCAGCTCGGCGTGCAGCTCCTCCCGCTCGACGAGCTGATGCGCGTCTCCGACTTCATCACCATCCACATCCCCAAGACGCCCGACACGACGGGCCTCATCTCCACGGAGCAGTTCGCTCTCGCCAAGCCCACCCTGCGCATCGTCAACGCCAGCCGCGGCGGCATCATCGACGAGGACGCGCTGTACACGGCGCTCAAGTCGAAGCGGATCGCGGGCGCCGGCCTCGACGTGTTCGTCAGCGAGCCGCCCACCGGGTCGCCGCTGCTCGAGCTCGACAACATCATCGTCACGCCGCACCTCGGCGCCTCGACCGACGAGGCCCAGGAGAAGGCCGGCGTCTCGGTCGCCAAGAGCGTGCGCCTCGCCCTCGGCGGCGAGCTCGTGCCCGACGCGGTGAACGTCGCCGGCGGGGTCATCGACCCCTACGTGCGTCCCGGCATCCCGCTCATGGAGAAGCTCGGGCAGGTGTTCTCGGGCCTCGCGCACGAGGCGCTCACCAGCATCGACGTGGTCGTCCGCGGCGAGCTCGCCGGGTACGACGTCAGCGTGCTGAAGCTCGCGGCGCTCAAGGGCGTGTTCACGAACGTGGTGAGCGAGAACGTCTCCTACGTCAACGCGCCGCTCCTCGCCGAGCAGCGCGGGCTCGAGGTGCGGCTCATCACCGACGCCGTGTCGGAGGAGTACCGCAACGTCCTCAGCATCCGCGGCGCGCTCTCCGACGGCACCCAGGTGTCGGTCTCGGGCACGCTCACGGGCACCAAGCAGATCGAGAAGCTCGTCGAGATCGACGGCTACGACGTCGAGGTGCCGTTCAGCCGCCACCTCATCGTCATGAAGTACGAGGACCGCCCCGGCATCGTCGCGGTCTACGGCAAGGAGTTCGGCGACGCCGAGGTCAACATCGCGGGCATGCAGATCGCGCGCCAGGAGGCCGGAGGGCGCGCGCTCAGCGTCCTGAGCGTCGACTCGCCCGTCCCGACGGCGTGCTCGAGAACGTGCGGACGGCCATCCAGGCCACGTCGCTGCGCGAGATCGACATCGCCGACTGAGGCGTCCGGCACCATCCGCGAGGGCGGTCGCCGCGGCGGCCGCCCTCACGCGTGCACAGGTTGCCCGGCCTGCGGTCAGCCGCGCGCGGAGCGGAGGCGCACCAGGTCGTCGACCACGTGGATGAGCGCGTCGAGCGCGTCGTCCGCGGGGGCGGATCCGCCGAGCCACGGCTGGAGGGCGCTGTTGTAGTAGAGGCCGTCGCCGATGAGCAGGACGGCGCGGGCCACGGCCGGGTCCCCGACGGCCTCGAGGATCACGGCGGCCCACTCCTCCTGCAGGTGCGTGAGCGTGTCGCGCGCGCGCGGGTGGTTGCCCTGGGCGAGCCGCGAGGTGGCGACGTAGGCGCGGTCGAACGGCGTCGCGGTGGACAGCGACCCGCGGATCCAGCGGTCGACCGGCCCCCGCTCGGCCCGTCGGAGCCGCTCCACGTCCTCGCGGGCGAGGGCCGCCATGCGCTCGAGCAGCCCCTCGACGAGGGCGTCCTTGCCGCCGAAGTGGTAGAGGAGCCCGCCCTTGGAGACGCCCGCGGCGGAGGCGACGGCCTCGAGGGTCGTGCCCCGCTCGCCCTGCTGCACGAGCAGCTCCTCGAATGCGTCGAGGATGCGGTCGCGCGCGGAGCCGGCGGCGGTCCCGGCGGTCGAGGGATCGTCGGGGTCTGTGTCGGGCATGGGTCCAGCGTAGCCGGGGGTTGCCGACTGTACCGACCGGACGGTACAGTGATTCCGGCCGTCCCCGGCCCCGTCCGCGCGCCCCGCGCCGTCGCCTCCCGACGTCAGGAAGCCCCGTCATGTCCACCCCCCGCACCACATCCGTCTCCACGACCGCCCCCGCCACCGGCGGCCGCGCCGGGACACGGCAGTGGGCCGCGCTCGTGGTCCTCATGCTCCCGGTGCTGCTCGTCTCCATCGACAACACGGTCCTGAGCTTCGCCATGCCGTCCATCGCGCGCGACCTCGAGCCGTCCGGGCCGCGCAGCTGTGGATCATCGACGCCTACCCGCTCGTGCTCGCCGGGCTCCTGGTGGCGATGGGCAACATGGGCGACCGCTACGGCCGGCGCCGCCTGCTGATGATCGGCGCCGCGGGCTTCGGCCTGGTCTCGGCGCTCGCGGCGTTCGCCACCGACGCGTCCCAGCTCATCGCCGCGCGCGCGGCGCTCGGCTTCTTCGGCGCGATGCTCATGCCCTCCACGCTGTCGCTCCTCCGCTCGATCTTCACCGACCGGAAGCAGCGCCGCCTGGCCATCGCCATCTGGGCGTCGGGCTTCTCGGGCGGCTCCGCGCTCGGCCCCCTCGTGGGCGGCGTGCTGCTCGAGCACTTCTGGTGGGGATCGGTGTTCCTCGTCGCCGTGCCCGTCCTGCTGCCCCTGCTGATCCTCACGCCGATCCTCGTGCCCGAGTCGAAGGACCCCGCGCCCGGCCCCATCGACGCGGTCGCGATCCTGCTGTCGCTCGCCACGGTCGCGCCCATCGTCTACTCCATCAAGACCTTCGCCACGGAGGGCGTCACGCCGCTGGCGATCGCCGCTCCCGTCGTGGGGGTGCTCGCGGGCATCCTCTTCGTGCGCCGCATGTCCCGTGCTCGCAACCCCATGCTCGACGTGGCCCTGTTCCGCGAGCCCGTCTTCACGGGGGCCGTGCTCGTCAACCTGCTGAGCGTCGTGTCGCTCGTCGGCTTCCTCTTCTTCGTGACCCAGCACCTGCAGCTCGTGGCCGGGCTCGACCCGCTGGCCGCCGGGTTCGCGCTGATCCCGGGATCGGTCGTGGTCATCGTCTCGGGGCTCGTGATCGTGCCGATCGTGGCGCGCGCACGCCCGTCCCGGGTGGTGGCGATCGCGCTGTCGCTCTCGGCGGTCGCGTACGTGATCCTCGCCGTCACCGGCAAGGGCGCGTCGGTGGGGCTCCTCGTCGTCGCGTTCTGCCTGCTCGGCGCGGGCATCGGGGCGTCGCAGACCATCTCCAACGACCTGATCATCGCGGCGGTCCCGCCCGCGAAGGCCGGCGCGGCCTCCGCGGTGTCGGAGACGGCGTACGAGGTCGGCGCGGTGCTCGGCACGGCCGTGCTGGGCAGCATCCTCACCGCGACCTACCGCACCGGGCTCGTCCTGCCGGCCGGCCTCTCGGACGGCGACGCCGTCGCGGCGCGCGAGACGCTCGGGGGAGCGGTGTCGGTCGCCGAGCGCGTGCCCGCGGACATGGGCGCGGCGCTCCTCGAGTCGGCGCACACCGCGTTCGACGGGGGAGTGGTCACGACCTCGATCATCGGCGCGGCGCTCATGGTCGGCGCGATCGTGCTGTCGCTCACGAGCCTGCGCCGGGCCAGCTCGCACGACTGATCCCGGCGTCCGCTCCGTCGCGCGATGACGCGGCCCGCGGCGACCGGACGCGCATCGGGCCCGTCACCTCGCGAGGTGACGGGCCCGATGCGGACTCAGGCGGCGGGATCAGACGATGTTGTCGTCCGACCGCTCGCTGCGCGTGATGCGCTGCCCGGTGGCCGGGTCGATGCGCGTGCGCGTCTCGCTCACGGCCGTGCGGCGGCGGGCGAGGAGCGCGACGCCGATGATGATGACCAGCGCGCCGCCGCCCATCAGGATGTAGCCGACCAGCTGCAGGTCGACGCCGGGGACGGTGAGGTCGACGGCGAACGCGAGGATCGCGCCGACGACCACGAGGAAGATGCCGAGGCCGATGCTCATGGGAGTGCTCCTTGTGTCAGGCCCGTCGGGTCGTCGGACCGCTCAACCGTAGCGCGCGGGTGCCCGCGGCGGACGGGTAACCTGGCCCGACACCCACGAGCTCCGGGAGGATCCATGCCCCGCACCATCTCGCTCGCCGTCGTCCCCGGGGACGGCATCGGCCCGGAGGTCGTCCACGAGGCCCTGCGCGTGCTCCGCGAGGCGGTGCCCGCGGACGTCGCGCTCGACACCGTGCAGTACCCCTTCGGCGCGGGGCACTACCTCGAGACCGGCAAGATCCTCACGGACGCCGACCTGGCCGCGCTCGCCCAGCACGACGCGATCCTGCTCGGCGCGGTGGGCGGCGACCCCCGCGATGCCCGGCTCGCGGGCGGCATCATCGAGCGGGGCCTGCTGCTGCGCCTCCGCTTCGCGTTCGACCACTACGTCAACCTCCGGCCCACGACCCTGCTGCCCGGCGTGGTCTCACCGCTGGCCGCGCCCGGCGAGGTCGACTTCGTCGTCGTGCGGGAGGGCACCGAGGGGCCGTACGCCGGCAACGGCGGCGTGCTCCGCCGCGGGACCGAGCACGAGATCGCGACCGAGGTGTCCGTCAACACGGCCCACGGCGTCGAGCGCACCGTCCGCTTCGCGTTCGAGCTCGCCGAGAAGCGGGCCCGCAAGCGCGTCACCCTGGTGCACAAGACCAACGTGCTCACCTTCGCCGGGTCGCTCTGGCAGCGCACCGTCGACCGCGTGGCCGCCGAGCACCCGGGCGTCGAGGTCGACTACCTGCACGTCGACGCCACGATGATCTTCCTCGTCACCGACCCGTCGCGCTTCGACGTGATCGTCTCCGACAACCTCTTCGGCGACATCATCACCGACCTCGCGGCCGCCGTCAGCGGCGGCATCGGGCTCGCCGCCTCCGGCAACGTCAACCCCACGGGCGCGTTCCCGAGCATGTTCGAGCCGGTGCACGGGTCCGCGCCCGACATCGCGGGCCAGCACAAGGCCGACCCGACCGCGGCGATCCTCTCGGTCGCGCTCCTGCTCGACCACCTCGGCCTGCCCGAGGCCGCCGCCCGCGTGACGGAGGCCGTCTCCGCCGATCTGGCCGCACGCGCCGCGGGCGAGGCGGCACCCCGATCCACCGCGGAGGTCGGCGACGCCGTCATCCGCTCGCTCTCGACGAACCGCTGAAGGACCCCATGAGCACCACCACCGGCACCGCCGCCCACGACGACGCGGCCACCGCGTTCCCCCTCTCCTTCGACCGGACCCCGTCGGAGAGCGCCCGCGCCGACGCCGAGCGGGAGGCGATCCTCGCCGACCCCGGCTTCGGCAAGCACTTCACGGACCACATGGTCCACATCGACTGGACCGTCGACGCCGGCTGGCACGACGCCCGCGTGGTCCCGTACGGACCGCTCCAGCTCGATCCCGCCGCGAGCGTCCTCCACTACGCCCAGGAGATCTTCGAGGGCATGAAGGCGTACGCGCACGCCGACGGCTCCGTCTGGACGTTCCGTCCCGACCGCAACGCGGCGCGCCTGCAGCGCTCGGCCCGGCGCATGGCGCTGCCGGAGCTCTCGACCGAGGACTTCATCGAGTCGGTGCGGCAGCTGGTGCGCACCGACATCGACTGGGTGCCGCGCGCCGCCGAGCAGAGCCTGTACCTGCGCCCGTTCATGATCGCCAACGAGAGCTTCCTCGGCGTCCGCTCGGCGCAGCGCGTCGGCTACTACGTGATCGCGAGCCCCGCGGGCGCCTACTTCACGGGCGGCGTCGCGCCCGTCTCCATCTGGCTCTCCACGCAGTACTCCCGCGCGGGCAAGGGCGGCACGGGGGCGGCGAAGACCGGCGGCAACTACGCCGCGTCCCTCCTCCCGCAGGCCGAGGCCGCGTCGCACGGGTGCGCGCAGGTGCTCTTCCTCGACTCCGAGGAGGGCCGGTACCTCGAGGAGCTCGGCGGCATGAACATCGTGCTCGTCTACCGCGACGGCCGCATCGTCACGCCGGACTCGGAGAGCATCCTCGAGGGCATCACGCGCGACTCCATCCTGCAGCTCGCCCGCGACCGCGGCCTCACGGTCGAGAAGCGCCGCGTGGAGCTCTCCGAGTGGGTCGAGGGCGTCGAGTCGGGCGAGATCACCGAGGTGTTCGCGTGCGGCACGGCGGCGGTCATCACGCCCATCGGGCGCCTGATGGGCGAGGGCCTCTCGGTCGGCGACCCGGACGCGCCCGCGGGCGAGCTCACGATGTCGCTCCGCCAGGAGCTGACCGACATCCAGTACGGCCGCGTGCCGGACCGCCACGGGTGGCTCACGCGCCTCGACGCGTAGCGGCCGGATCCGGGCGGGGCGCGGGCGTCGGGCGGCTAGGGTCGAGATCGTGAAGATCGCGCGATTCAGCACCGGCACCGACCCCCGCTTCGGCATCCTCGACGAGGAGGAGGACCACCTCGTCGTCCTCACCGGGGATCCCATGTTCAGCGGCTACCAGACCACCGGGGAGCGCGTGCCGCTGGCCGACGCGCGCCTCCTCGCCCCCGTCATCCCGCGCTCCAAGGTCGTCGCGGTCGGCCGCAACTACCGGGCGCACGCCGCCGAGCACGGCAGCGAGGCGCCCACCACGCCGCTCATCTTCCTGAAGCCGAACACCGCCGTGGTCGGGCCCGACGACGTGATCCGCCTTCCCGCCGACAGCGAGCGGGTCGAGCACGAGGGCGAGCTCGCGGTGGTCATCGGGCGCATCACGCGGGACGTGTCCGTGGAGGACGCGCACCGCTCGATCTTCGGCTTCACCATCGGCAATGACGTGACCGCGCGCGACATCCAGCACTCCGAGAGCCAGTGGGCGCGCGCCAAGGGCTACGACACGTTCTGCCCGCTCGGCCCGGTCATCGAGACGGAGGGCTCGTTCGCGGACGCGCTCATCGAGACGCGCGTCGACGGCGAGCTCCGCCAGTCGGGCCGCACGAGCGAGATGGTGCACACCGTCCCCGAGCTCATCGCCTTCGCGTCGCGCGTCTGGACCCTGCTGCCCGGCGACGTGATCCTCACCGGCACGCCCGCGGGGGTCGGCCCGTTCACCGACGGCCAGGTCGTCGAGGTCTCCATCGAGGGCATCGGCACGCTCTCCAACCCCGCGCGCGCCCGCGCCTGACCATGACCCGCCCCGGCCGTCCCGCGCGCATCGCGCTGGCGGCCGTCGCGGTGGCGGTCCTCTCGGGGTGCGTCTACGACGTGTCCGACTACGGGCTGGAGACGCCGGATCCGGCGGCGGAGGGGTCGCCGTCGGCCACGCCGACCGTGGCGGCGCCCCCGGACGTCGACCTGCCCGCCGGCTGCACGCCCGACGACCTCGCGATCGACTGGGCGCAGCCGGAAGCCGGGCCGGTCGCCGAGCTGCTCGCCGTGCGGGTGATGGCGGTGCGGCTCCCGAGCACGGGGAGCAGCCGGGCCTCGGGTCGACCATCCAGCGCGTGACCCGGGACGACACCCTCCTCGTGCCGCCGCTCGCGCTCTCGGTCGACGGCACGGGCGTCGGCTCCGCGGAGACCGTCGCGCCCCTCAGCCCGGCGGGGGCCTGGTCGTCGCTGCTGCGCGACGACCTGCGCGAGCGCGACCTCGTCGGCCGGCGGTTCGGCGGCGACCTGCAGATCTCCTCGTTCGACCCGAAGCTGGACCGCGCGGCGCGGTACGTCCTCGGGTACCTCGGCTCCACCCTCTCCGCGCGCTTCACCGTCACGGGCTGCGACGGGGCGTTCCGGTCGAGCGGGTCGCTCACCGGCACCGATCCGACGCGCTCCGCGGGCACCGTGCTCCTCGAGTGCGGGATCCCGCCCGGCGACCAGTACGACCGCTGGGACCTGCTCGAGCCGTACTGCGCGGAAGGGTCGCCGCCGGTCGACCGGGCGCCCGGCACCGACGGGGAGCCCCAGCCCGAGCCCTAGGATCGGAGGCAGGATGACTGAGACAACCGCGCACCCCGTGACCACCGCTTCCGGGACCGACGTCCGCGTCCGGTTCTGCCCGTCCCCGACCGGGACCCCGCACGTCGGGCTCATCCGCACGGCGCTCTTCAACTGGGCGTACGCGCGCCACACCGGCGGCAAGCTCGTCTTCCGCGTGGAGGACACCGACGCGGCGCGCGACAGCGAGGAGAGCTACGGGCAGCTCATCGAGGCGCTCCGCTGGCTCGAGATCGACTGGGACGAGGGCGAGGGCGTCGGCGGTCCGCACGCGCCGTACCGCCAGTCGCAGCGCACCGACCTCTACCTCGACGTGATCGCGCGCCTCACGGAGTCCGGCCACCTCTACGAGAGCTACGCGACCGCCGAGGAGATCGAGGCGCGCAACCGCGCCGCCGGCCGCGACCCGAAGATGGGCTACGACAACTTCGAGCGCGACCTCACGGAGGCCGAGCGGCAGGCGTTCCGGGACGAGGGCCGCTCGCCCGCCCTCCGCCTCCGCGTGCCGGACACCGACCTCTCGTTCGACGACCTCGTGCGCGGCACCGTGACGTTCCCGGCCGGCTCGTTCCCCGACTTCGTGCTCGTGCGCCCGAACGGCGCGCCGCTCTACACGCTGGTGAACCCCGTCGACGACGCGCTCATGGGGATCACGCACGTGCTCCGCGGCGAGGACCTCCTCTCCTCCACGCCCCGCCAGATCGCGCTGTACCACGCGCTCATCGACATCGGCGTGGCCGACGCGATCCCGCGCTTCGGGCACCTGCCCTACGTGATGGGGGAGGGCAACAAGAAGCTCTCCAAGCGCGACGCCGACGCGAACCTCTTCCACCACCGGGACCGCGGGTTCATCCCCGAGGGCCTCATCAACTACCTCGCGCTCCTCGGCTGGTCGCTCACCCACGACCGCGACGTGTTCTCCCGCATGGAGATGGTGACCGCGTTCGACGTGGCCGACGTGACGCCCGCACCCGCGCGCTTCGACCTGAAGAAGGCGGAGTCGCTGAACGGCGACCACATCCGCCTGCTCGCGCTCGACGACTTCGCCGGACGCCTGGTGCCGTACCTCCAGGCCGCGGGCGTCGTCGGCGCCGAGCTCACGCACGACGAGCGCCGGATGCTCGACGCGGCGGCGCCCCTCGTGCAGGAGCGCATGCAGCTGCTCGGCGAGGCGCCCGACCTCCTCTCGTTCCTGTTCACCACGGCCGACCAGCTGCCCTACGACGACGCGGCCGTGCAGGCGCTCAAGGACGACGCTCCCGAGGTGCTCGCGGCCTCCCGCGGCGCGCTGGAGGGCGTCCCGCACACCGAGTGGGACATCGACCTCGTGCAGCAGGTGCTGCAGAACACGCTCATCACCGGCATGGGGATGAAGCCGCGCCTCGCCTACGGGCCGCTCCGCGTCGCCGTCTCGGGCCGCCGCATCTCGCCGCCGCTGTTCGAGTCGATGGTGCTGCTCGGCAAGGACGAGACCATCGCGCGCCTCGACCGGCTCGCCGGGATGCTCGGTGCCTGACGCCGCCGCGTCCGGTGCCTCGGCAACCGGCTCGACCGCGACGGGCGACTCCTACGACGTCGTCGTCATCGGCGCGGGCCCGGCGGGCCTGTCCGCCGCGCTGAACCTCGTGCGCGCCCGTCGGCGCACCCTCGTGCTCGACAGCAGCCGCCCGCGGAACGCCGCCACGCTCATGTCGCACGGCTTCCTCACCCGCGACGGGATCTCGCCGCTGGAGCTCCGCAAGCTCGGCCAGGTCGAGGTGGAGGCGTACGACGAGGGCGAGTTCCAGCTCGCCGTCGTGCAGTCCGCGGAGCCCGCCGAGGGCGGCTTCACGATCCGCGCGAAGGGCGTCCGCCGCGCCCCCGACCGCGTGGTGCACGCGACGCGGATCCTGATCGCCACGGGCCTCGTGGAGACGCTGCCCGACCTGCCGAGCATCCGGGCCTACTACGGCACCGCCGTGCACAGCTGCATGGAGTGCGACGGCTACGAGAAGCGCGACGAGCCGCTCGCCCTCATCGGCGAGACCGACGACCTCGTGGACCGCGCGCTGCTGCTCTCGCAGTGGTCGCGCGACATCATCGTCTTCACGAACGGCGTCGCGCACGTCGACGAGGCGGGGGAGCGCCTGCTCGGCTCGCTCGGGATCCGCGTCGACCGCCGGCCCGTGGCCGACATCGAGGGCGAGCGCGCCGCCGTCACGGGCATCCGGATGCAGGACGGCTCGGTCGTGGCGCGCACCGGCGGCTTCGTGCGCCCGCGCTACTCGACGGCGCTCGACTTCCTCTCGGGGCTCGACCTCGACACCGATGACGACGGTCACATCGCCGTCGACGCGGAGGGCCGCACGTCGCACCCGGGCGTCTACGCGGCGGGCGACAGCTCGCAGCCGGGGCCGCAGCAGCTCATCATCGCGGCGGGCTTCGGCGCGCGCGCCGCCAGCGCGATCAACCGCGACCTGCTGCCGCGGGCCTGACACGCGGGGGAGCCCGCGGAGGCCGCCTCGGTTTGGCGCGCATCCGGCCCATGGGCTACACTCGACGAGGCCCGATCGCGCATCGGGGCCTTGGGGTATGGTGTAATTGGCAACACGGAAGATTCTGATTCTTTTGTTCTTGGTTCGAGTCCAGGTACCCCAGCACTGAATACGCAGGAAATGACGGGCCCGGTTCTCCGGGCCTATTCCTTTTCCCTTCTGGTCGCGTAGAGGGGCAGATGCAGGCAGCCCAGGGCCTCGTAGTCTCGAAGTGACACGAGGCAGAGGACCTGACATGGCATTGTCGCTCCACCCGCTGATGCTCGACGCGGGGATCCCCATCCCGGACGCGCTGGTGATCCGACATGCGTATGTGCGCGAGCACGAAGACAGCGGATTGCGGGGCATACACGCCGACTCGACGGATGCCGAGGTCCTCGAATACACCCGGACGCAATCCGCGGACGTGCAGCGGTTCCCGAGGACGCCGCCGCGCTTCTGGGTCGTGTTCATCCGTGAGGGGGGTGATCGGGCCCGGCTCTGGGCCGTCGTCGAGAATCGTGGGGAGATCTGCGACGACGGCACTCTCCGCCTGTTCGACATCGCCGTGTCCGATCACATGGCCGACCTGCGTGAACGGCTGGTGATCGGCTGGCGTTCTCCCCGCTCGTGGTGGATGCGCGCACTCACGGCAGCGTCGTACCCCGTCCTGGGCATCGAGGACGCCCAACCAGTGCCGTTCCCCGGATTCGATCGCCTCATCGTCGACTACGCACAGCTGCAGGCCGTGATGCAGGAGCAGCGCTACGCGTCATGGCGGACAGCGCTCGCCTCCGTGGCCGGCATCTACCTCATCACCGATACCCGCGACGGTCGCCATCACGTCGGGAAGGCGGACGGCGTCGAGAACATCCGTCAGCGCTGGAACACGTATGCGATCAATGGGCATGGGGGAAACGTCGAGCTGCGGGGTCTGGATCCGTCGAGCTTCCGCTACTCGCTCTTGCGCGTCTTCGACCCCTCCACGCCGACGTCCGTGATCGACGCGTCCGAGAGCCACTTCAAGGTCGCGCTCGACACGCGTCGGCACGGGCTCAATCGGAGCTAGGGAACCTGCCGCAGTGCACGACGACGGCCCCGCCCGAGCATCTGCTCGAGCGGGGCCGTCGTCGTGTTCAGGTGGTGCGGATCAGGCGAGGCGGCCCTTCGGGGAGCTCTCGCTGGTCTTCGACGGGTCCTTCTCGACGATGTCGCCGAGGGCGTCGTCGATGCGGGTGAGGAGCTCCGCGGGGATCTTCACGCCCGACGCCTTCACGTTCTCGTGCACCTGCTCGGGGCGCGAGGCGCCGATGATGGCCGAGGCGACGTTCTCGTTCTGGAGCACCCACGCCACGGCGAGCTGCGCCATCGACAGGTCCAGCTCGTCCGCGACGGGCTGCAGCTGCTGCACGCGGCTGAGCGTGTCGTCGTTCATGAAGCGGGAGATCATGTCGGCGCCGCCCTTGTCGTCCGTGGCGCGCGAGCCCGCGGGGAGGTCCTGGCCGGGCTTGTACTTGCCCGTGAGGACACCCTGGGCGATGGGGGACCACACGATCTGGGAGATGCCGAGCTCGGCAGACGTGGGGACCACCTCCTCCTCGATGACGCGCCAGAGGGCCGAGTACTGCGGCTGGTTCGAGATGAGCTGGAAGCCCAGCTCGCGCGAGAGGCCGTGCGCCTCGCGGAGCTGCTCGGGGGTCCACTCGCTCACGCCGATGTACAGCGCCTTGCCCTGGCGGACGACGTCGGCGAACGCCTGCATCGTCTCCTCGAGCGGGGTCTCGTAGTCGTAGCGGTGGGCCTGGTACAGGTCGACGTGGTCGGTCTGGAGCCGGCCGAGCGATCCGTCGATGGACGCCATGATGTGCTTG
This sequence comes from Clavibacter michiganensis, assembly GCA_002150995.1. Taxonomy (GTDB): domain Bacteria; phylum Actinomycetota; class Actinomycetes; order Actinomycetales; family Microbacteriaceae; genus Clavibacter; species Clavibacter michiganensis_K. Next base: position 1,128,532 of record MDHJ01000001.1, read on the forward strand.
CGCGAGAGGCCGGTGTCGTTGTGGCCCTTGGCGCCGGTGGGGAAGTAGACCTTCGTGAAGATCTCGAGGCCGTCGCGGTCCTCGCCCTTGAGCGCGTCGCCGAGCACCTTCTCGGCGACGGTGTTCGCGTAGCCGTCGGCCGTGTCGAACGTGGTGATGCCGGCCTCGAGGGCCGCCTTCACGCACGCGGCGGCGGTGTCGTTCTCGACCTGCGACCCGTGGGTCAGCCAGTTGCCGTACGTGATCTCGGAGATCTTGAAGCCTGAGTTGCCTAGGTAGCGGAATTCCATCCTCCGAGCCTACGCCGCGCTTGCTGGGGCCCGCCCGGGCGTCGTCTGTCCGCGGGGTGACCGGCAGGTGCACGAGCGGCCCCGCCCGAGGATCTCGAGCGGGGCCGCGGACGTGCGGGGAGGGAGCGCCGATCAGGCCTCGCGGGTCTTCGGCGAGCTCTCGTCGGTCTTCCGCGGGTCCTTCTCGACGATGTCGCCGAGGGCGTCGTCGATGCGGGACAGCAGCTCCGCAGGGATCTCGACGCCCGACGCCTTGACGTTCTCGTGCACCTGCTCGGGACGCGAGGCGCCGATGATGGCGGACGCCACGTTCTCGTTCTGCAGCACCCACGCGACGGCCAGCTGCGCGAGCGAGAGGTCGAGTTCGTCGGCCACGGGCTGCAGCTCCTGCACGCGGGAGAGCGTGTCGTCGTTCATGAAGCGCTTGATCATGTTCGCGCCGCCCTTGTCGTCGGTCGCGCGCGATCCGGACGGCAGCTCCTGGCCGGGCTTGTACTTGCCCGTCAGCACGCCCTGCGCGATGGGGGACCACACGATCTGCGAGATGCCGAGCTCCTTCGAGGTCGGCACGACCTCCTCCTCGATGACGCGCCAGAGGGCCGAGTACTGCGGCTGGTTCGAGATCAGCTGGAAGCCGAGGTCGGTCGCGAGCGCGTGGCCGGCGCGCAGCTGCTCGCTCGTCCACTCGCTGACGCCGATGTAGAGCGCCTTGCCCTGGCGGACGACGTCGGCGAACGCCTGCATCGTCTCCTCCAGGGGCGTCTCGTAGTCGAAGCGGTGCGCCTGGTACAGGTCGATGTAGTCGGTCTGCAGGCGCGTGAGCGACGCGTCGACCGAGTCCATGATGTGCTTGCGCGAGAGGCCGGTGTCGTTGTGCCCCTTGGGGCCGGTGGGCCCGAAGACCTTGGTGAAGATCTCGATCGAGGCACGCCGCTCGTCCTTGAGCGCCTCGCCGAGCACGGTCTCCGCCTTGGTGTTGGCGTAGACGTCCGCGGTGTCGAAGGTGGTGATCCCCGCCTCGAGCGCGGCCTTCACGCACGCGGTCGCGGTGTCGTTCTCCACCTGCGAGCCGTGGGTGAGCCAGTTGCCGTAGGTGATCTCGGAGATCTTGAAGCCGGAGTTGCCGAGGTATCTGAATTCCATGCTCCGACCGTACGCCGCGGGGATGCGCCTGCTCGAAGGAAAGTGTGCGATCAGGCGGCGCGCGGGGGACGGACGACGTGCAGCGGCGCGAGCGCCGTGTCGAGAGCCGCCTCGAGCGGCCAGGCGGACCGCTCCGGCTGGCTCAGCACCAGGCCGCCCTGGATGGCGGCGAGGATGACCGTGGCGATGCGCTGCGGATCCGCGGACGGCGCGACCAGCCCCGCCTCCCGCATCCGCTCGACGCCCCGGGCGAGGAACGCGCGCCACGAGCGCATCGCCTCGGCGGTGGCCCGCTCGAGCTCCGGGTCGACGGCGGAGGCCTGGGTCGCCAGCGAGCCGATGGGGCAGGCCCAGCGTCCACGGCCGATGTAGTACTCGACGAGCGCCGCGCGCCACGCCTCCCACGACTCCCAGGAGCCGAGGTCGTGGATGTGCGGCTCCTGCGCCTCCAGCAGCTGTCGGCCCTCCCAGTCCGCGACCTCGCGCACGAGCTCGAGCTTGCCGCCGGGGAAGTAGTGGAACAGCTGGCTCTTGCTCGTCAGGGTGGCTGCGCGCACGTCGTCGAGGGTGGTGCCGCCGATGCCGGTAGCCAGGATCTGCTCGCCGGTGGCCTCGATGATGCGCTGGCGCGTGAGGCGCCCGCGCTCGGTGATCCTCGGCTCGGCCATGTCCCGATGCTATCGCAGTGGACCATGCGGTCCAGTCTGTGGTAGCAATTGGACCATGCAGTCCAACGAAGAAGTCCTCCAGTCCCTCGTCCCCGACACCCGGCTCGCCGGCCGCACGGCCGTCGTCACCGGATCCACCAGCGGCATCGGCGCGGCGATCGCCCGCGTGCTCGCCTCCTCGGGCGCGGAGGTCGTGGTCAGCGGCCGCGACGAGGCCCGCGCCCGCGACGTCGTCGATCAGATCGCCGCGGCGGGCGGGACCGCGCACGCGGTCCCCGCCGACCTCGCCGGGAGCGCCGCGGGCATCCGCCGCTTCGCCGCCGACGCTGTCGCCGCGCTCGGCGGCCGGGTCGACATCCTCGTCAACAACGCCGGGATCTACCCCGTCGGCCCGACCTCGGCGCTCGCGGACGACGACCTCGACGCCGTCCTCGCGGTCAACGTGCGCGCGCCGCACGTGCTCGTCGGCGAGCTGGCGCCCGCGATGGCGGAGCGGGGCTCCGGGGCCGTCGTGAACATCGGCTCGTGGATGTCGCGGGTCGGCGTCCCGTTCGGCGCCGCCTACACGGCGTCCAAGGCCGCCGTCGAGCAGATGACCCGCACGTGGGCGGCGGAGCACGGGCCGCGCGGGGTGCGGGTGAACAGCGTCGCGCCGGGCGTGACGGCGACGCCCGGCAACGCGTCGGACGCCGCCGTGCTCGACGCGATGACCGCCACCACCGTCGCGGGCGTGCCCGTGCGCCCGGTCGACATCGCCTTCGCCGTGCGGTTCCTGGTCTCCGACGAGGCGGCGTTCGTGCACGGCGCGCTGCTCGACGTGGACGGCGGGATCGGGAGCACGCGCCTCGGCTGAGCCGCGCCTCGGCTGAGCCGCGCCTCGACTGAGCCGCGCCTCCCGTCGGCGCCCGCCGCACCCCGGCGGGCGCCGACGCGCGCCCGGAGCATGCTGGATCCATGAGCCGCATCGACCTGCCCGAGCTCGGCCTCGGCACCGCGCCCCTCGGCAACCTCTACCGCTCCCGCACCGACGACGAGGCACGCGACGCCGTGCGCGCCGCGTGGGACGCCGGGATCCGGTGCTTCGACACCGCCCCGCACTACGGCCTCGGCCTCGCCGAGCGCCGGCTGGGGGAGGTGCTCCGCGAGCACCCGCGCGACGAGCACGTCGTGTCGACGAAGGTCGGGCGCGTCCTCGAGCCCGTCGACGCACCGGACGGCCGGCGGGACGACGACCTGTTCGACGTGCCCGGCGACCACGTGCGGCGGTGGGACTTCAGCGCCGACGGCGTCCGCCGCTCGCTCGACGACTCGCTGGCGCGCCTCGGCCTCGACCGCGTGGACGTGCTGCTGATCCACGACCCCGACGAGCACCTCGACCAGGCCGTGCGGGAGGCCGTGCCGGCTCTCGTGCGCCTCCGCGACGAGGGCGTCGTGCGGGCGATCGGCGTCGGGTCCGGCACCCCGCGCTCGCTCGCGGCCCTCATCGGCACGGGCGCGCTCGACCTCGCGATGGTCGCCGGCCGGTACACGCTGCTCGACCAGACGGCGCTCCACGAGGTGCTGCCGGCGGCCGAGGAGCACGGCACGCGCGTCATCGCCGTGAGCGTCTTCAACAGCGGGGTCACGGCGTCCGACTCCCCGGCGGACGGCGCGACCTACGAGTACGGGCCCGCGTCCGAGGAGGTGCTGGCCCGCGCCCGGCGCATCGCCGAGATCTGCGCGGGCTACGGCGTGGAGCTGCCGCAGGCGGCGATCCGGTTCCCCCTCCGGCACCCGGCCGTCACGACGGTCGCGCTCGGCATGGCGACGGCGGACGAGGTGCGCGAGGGCACGGCGCGGGCGGCGCGTCCGCTGCCGGACGAGCTGTGGGCGGAGCTCACGGCCGAGGGCATGATCCCGGAGGGCCCGCTGGTCTGAGCGCGCCCGCCTGAGGACGCCGGCCGGAGCACGCCGGCCTGAGCACGCCGGCCTGAGCACGCCGGCCTGAGCACGCCGGCCTGAGCTCGGTGACCTGAGCTCGGTGACCTGAGCCCGCCGGCTCGAGTGCCGCGGCGTCGGGGCGCCGGCGTGAGCGCCCGGCCCGCGGCCGCCGACGACGACGCCCGCTCCCTCGTGGGGAGCGGGCGTCGTCGCGTGCGGGGGAGAGCTAGCGGCGCGTCGCGTCCGCGTCGCTCTCGACGCTGCGTCCCGAGTCGCGCCCGGCGCGGGTGTCCGCATCCGCCGGTGCGTTGTCCGCGTGGGCGGCCTCGGCCGCGTCCGTGCCCTCCACGGCCTGCGCGTCGCGCTTCGTCTTCGCGAGGCTCGCGACGGTCGCGACGGTGATGGTGAGGAGGATGAACGACAGCGAGAACCAGATCGGGATCTCGGGCGCCCACAGCATCGGCTCGCCGCCGTTGATGAACGGCACCTCGTTGACGTGCATGGCGTGCAGCACGAGCTTCACGGCGATGAAGCCGAGGATGACCGCGAGGCCCTGCGAGAGGTAGACGAGGCGCTCGAGGAGTCCCGAGATGAGGAAGTAGAGCTGGCGGAGGCCGAGCAGCGCGAAGGCGTTGGCGGTGAAGACGATGTACGCCTCCTGCGTCAGGCCGAAGATCGCCGGGATGGAGTCGAGGGCGAACAGCACGTCGGTGAGGCCGATGGCGAGCATCACCAGGAACATCGGCGTGAAGAGGCGCTTGCCGTCGATGCGGGTCGTCAGCTTGTCGCCGTCGTAGTCCTCGGAGGTGGGGATGACGCGGCGAAGCGTGCGGATGAGCTTCGAGTCCGACTCGCTCTCGTCGTGCGTCTCCTTCATCTGCTTGTACGCCATGACGAGCAGCAGCGCGCCGAACAGGTAGAAGACCCAGGAGAAGTTGTCGATGATGGCCGACCCCAGGGCGATGAAGATGCCGCGCATGACGAGCGCGATCGCGATGCCGACGAGCAGCACCTTCTGCTGGAAGGCCCGCGGCACCGCGAAGCTCGACATGATGATGAGGAAGACGAAGAGGTTGTCGACGCTCAGGGCCTTCTCCGTGACGTAGCCGGCGAAGTACTCGCCGCCGAAGGTCCAGTTCGAGAAGACGCCGACGCCCACGCCGAAGACGAGCGCGATGACGATGTAGACCACCGACCAGGTGGCGGACTCCTTCAGGGTCGGCTCGTGCGCCTTCCGCACGTGCGCGTAGAAGTCGAAGACGAGCAGGCCGAGGACGGCCGCGATGGTCGCGGCCCAGAGCCAGAAGGGGACATCCATGTGGGGTTCTCCAGTACTCGGACCGCGCAGCGGTCCGACGGGGTACTGAAGGTCTCCTCCACCCCGCGAGCCCTGCTCGCAGAACCGGCCGCACGGGTCGGAGTGGTCCGACCGTATTGACGACACGACCGCCGGACGGGAGTACTCCCCTTCGACGACGAGCCTATACGTCCGCATGGGCCCCGTCCGACCACGCGGCGGATGCCCAGGTGCCGAGCGCGGCGCAGCGGCGGGCTACTCGAGGAACAGCAGGACGATGCCCGCGACCGCCGCGACCGCGCCGATGCCGATGAGCACGAGGCCGGTGACGCGGAGGGCGCGGCCGTCGAGCTCGGGGGCGTGCGTGCGGACGCGCCACGGGGAGCGCGGCGCGAACCACACGCGCACGTCGGAACCCGCGTCGAGGTCGCGCGTCTCGTGCGTGTCGGCGGGCGCCTCGTGCACGTCGCCGTCGCCGTCGAACCAGCGGAGGACGCGCGTGGGCGCGGATGTCGGTGCGTCGGGATCCGCCGGACGCTCGGCGACGAGGCCCTCGGTGGCCGTCCAGCGCCGGCCGACCACGCGGATCGACAGGCCGGCGACGTAGAGGAGGACGCCGGGGACGAGCGCGATCCAGGTCAGGAACTCGATGATGAGCGACGCCGCGGCGAGTCCGTCCATGCCGAATGACCCCGCGTCCGCTCCTCGAGAGCCCGAACAGGGCCTAGAGGTCGATGCTATCGCCGGGCTCGAGGGCGTGGAACTCGCCGCCGCCCTGCTCCGTCGCCCACTGCAGCCTCCCGTTCGACATGGCCTTGCCCGCGGCCGAGAGCACCATCTCGTGGGTCGGGAACGCGCGACGCGGCGCGACGGCGAGGACGTAGTCGATGGACTCGCTGATCTTCATCCACGGGGCGCCCGCCGGGGCGGCGAGGAGGTCGACGTCGACGCCCTCGGGGACGACGAAGGAGTCGCCCGCGTAGTAGAGCGTGCCGTTGACCAGCACGCCGAGGTTGTCGACCACGGGGATCGACTCGTGGATGACGGCGTGCGCGCCGCCGAAGAACCGCAGCGTGTACGACCCGACCTCGATGGTGTCGCCCGCGTGCACGACGGTCACGTCGAAGTCGGCGGCGGCGGCCGCAACGCCCTCGGGCGCGTAGATGGGGACGCCCTCGTTCTTGTCGAGGATCCGCTTCAGCTGCTCCGGGGTCCAGTGGTCGGGGTGCTCGTGCGTGATGACGATGGCGTCGGCGTTCATCGCCTCCGTGATGGGGGTGGTGAAGGAGCCCGGGTCGATGAAGAGCCTCCGTCCGCTCATCTCCAGGACCAGGGCCGCGTGCTCGAGCTTCGTCAATCGCATGAGTGGAGCCAACACCGTCCGGGCCCTGCGGGGCAAACCCGGGACGCGGGGGCGCCCGGGAGCGGCGATCGGGGGCGCGATGGAGGCGTGGCGGCGGCCGCGCGCGCGGCGGATCCGACCCGGTCGGGGCTCGATTTGGCGGGGTGTGCGCGCTGTGGCATACTCGACGAGTTGCGAAAACGGCCCCATCGTTTAGCGGCCTAGGACACCGCCCTCTCACGGCGGTAACACCGGTTCGAATCCGGTTGGGGTCACGTACAGCCCGGCATCTCCTCATGGAGGTGCCGGGCTTTCTCATTACCCCCGGCGGGCGTCCGACCGCCGCGGAGGCGTCGGCGGCGGGCCCCGGACCGGACGCGCTCCCGGGCCAGGCCCTGTACCGTCGAGGGGTGAGTGTTCACCTGGTCGGAGGCGGCCTGTCGGATGACGACACCCCCCTCCTCGCGCGGTTCCTGTCCGAGGCGACGACGAGGGCGACCGATGCCGCCCGGCTGGAGCCGGCCCGCATCGCCGTGGTCCTCGTCCACGACGGCCTGGGCGCCGAGGAGTTCGACCGCTACGCGCAGGCCCTGCGCGCCGCCGGACCCTGCGAGCCCGTCGCGGTGCTCGCGCCCGAGGGCGGGTCCATCCAGGTCGCGCAGCTGCAGGACGTCGACGGCATCGTCGTCGGCGGCGGCCTGACCCCCGCGTACCGCCAGGCGCTCGAGCCCGTCTTCGGCGACATCCGCCGCCAGGTCACCGCCGGCGTGCCCTACGCGGGCTTCTCCGCGGGCGCCGCGGTGGCCGCCGAGACCGCCATCGTCGGCGGCTGGCGCATCGGCGACGTCGAGGTCGTGCAGGAGGACGCCAGCGAGGACCTCGACGAGGTCACGGTCGAGCAGGGCATCGGCCTGATCGACGTCGCGGTCGACGTGCACGCGGCGCAGTGGGGCACCCTCACGCGCCTCATCGCGGCGACCGAGGCGGGACTGGTCGAGGGCGGGGTCGCCATCGACGAGGGCACGGCGCTCATCGTCGGCGAGGGCCAGCTGGTCGTCGTCGGGCGCGGCAGCGTCTGGTCGGTCATCGGCTCGGAGACCGGCGTCACCGTCAGCTCCGCCGGCGCGTCCTGATCCCCATCGCGTGGCGCTGACCCTGCCCCAGCTCGTCGAGCGCGGGCTCATGGACGCCGGCTGGGCCGACGTGCTCGCCCCCGTCGCCGACGACATCGCGCGGATGGGGGAGTGGCTCCGCGCCGAGGTCGCCGCCGGACGGCCCTACCTGCCCGAGGGCGACCGCGTCCTGCGCGCGTTCCAGCAGCCGCTCGCCGACGTGCGCGTGCTCATCGTCGGCCAGGACCCGTACCCGACCCCGGGCCATCCCGTGGGGCTGTCCTTCGCCGTGGAGCCCGACGTGCGGCCGGTGCCGCGGAGCCTCGTCAACATCCACCGGGAGCTGCGGGAGGACCTCGGGATCGCCACCCCCGACCACGGCGACCTCACCGCCTGGACGCGCAGCGGGGTGCTGCTCCTGAACCGGGTGCTCACGGTCCGTCCCGGGGCGCCCGCGTCGCACCGGGGGAAGGGCTGGGAGGCCGTGACCGAGTGCGCCATCCGCGGGCTCGCGGCGCGCGGCGGCCCGCTCGTGGCGATCCTCTGGGGCAAGGACGCGGGATCGCTCGCGCCGCTGCTCGCGCCCGTGCCGTCGATCCTCTCCGTGCACCCCAGCCCGCTGTCGGCGTCGCGCGGCTTCTTCGGGTCGCGGCCGTTCAGCCGGGCCGACGCGCTGCTCGCGGAGCAGGGCGCGGATCCGGTCGACTGGCGGCTCTGAGCCGACCCGGCCGCCGCCGCCGCGTCCGGGCGTCCGCCGACCGAGGCCGGTCGCGCGCGCCCCGGCCCCCGTAGGATCCAGGCATGCTCGAGGAGGAATACCAGACCCGGCGGCGCCTGCCCGCCCACCTCCGGAAGCCCGCTCCGCCCGTGCCCGAGTTCAGCTACGAGATCCGCCGGGCGACGAGCTCCGACCTCCCGGACATCCGCGAGATCTACAACCACTACGTCATGAACAGCACCGTCACGTTCGACGAGACCCGCATGACGCTCGCCCGGTGGCGCGGCCGGTTCGGCCAGCTCGAGCGGATGGGGATGCCGTTCCTCGTCGCCGTCTCCCCGTCGGGGCAGGTCCTCGGCTACGCGCTCGTCGAGCCGGTCGGGGCTCGCCGCTCGTCGCGGACGACGGTGGAGGACTCGATCTACCTCGGCGCCGCGTCCACCGGCAAGGGGCTCGGGCGGGCGCTCCTGGAGGCGCTCGTCGAGGCCTGCCGCGAGGCGCGCCTCCGCGAGGTCATCGCCGTCATCGCCGACCAGGGCGCGGACGCCTCCATCCGGCTGCACGCGTCCCTGGGCTTCACGGAGAGCGGGCGCATGGGCCGCGTGGGCTGGAAGTTCGGGCGCTGGCTCGGCACCGTCACCATGCAGCTGACGCTCAAGCCCGCGGAGTCCCCGGGTCGGTGGGCGCGGGCCATGCGGCGAGCGACGCCTGGCGCTGCCGCTCCTGCTCCCACCACGCCCGCTCCTGCTCCCGGCGGACCTCCTTCGCCGTGAGCGGGCGGGGCGCCCTCGTCTCCACGCGGTGACGCCGTGCCCACCAGCCGGTCAGCAGCGCCGAGCCGAGCACGACGGCCATCGGCAGGAGCATGAACGGCCCGCCGGTGCCGGCGCTGCGGTCGAAGCTCTCCGACATCTGGCCGAGCAGCACGGTGGGGATGAACAGCAGGGTGTTGTTGAGCGCGTGGATGAGGACGGGGGCCTCGAGGCCGCCGGTGAGGCGGGCCGAGATCGTGGCCGCGATGCCGAAGACGAAGTAGTAGGCGATGAGCCACGGGTCCTCGGCGAGGTGCGCGAGCGCGAACAGCGCGCTGGAGAGGACCGCGCCGACGACGAGCGCGACGCGGGTGCTGCGGAACCAGGAGCCGGCCGAGCGCTGCACGAGGCCGCGGAAGCCGTACTCCTCGCCGGCCGACTGCAGGGGCGTCGTGAGGAGCACGATCGCGAGGTAGGTGACGACCTCCCCGTCGACGCGGATCTCGCCGGACGGGTCGAGCGCGAACGTGACGCCGATGTAGACGAGGAACACCGGCACCATCACGAGGGCGACCCGGCCGAGCCAGCGCCAGCGGAAGCGGCCCGCGATGGAGGACAGCGCGCCCATGCGGACGCCGAAGAGCCAGCGCTGCAGGAGCATCGACACCGGGATGAGGGCGGCGAGCGACAGGTTCGTGGCGAGCAGGATGATCGGCGTCATCGTGGTGAGGGACGCCGGGTCCTCCAGGTCGATGCGGCCGCGGAACGCCTCGATGGCGAAGGCGATGCCGCCGAAGACGAGCGAGAGGCCGAAGAACGCCACGGCGCCGAGGAGGATCGCGACGATGCCCCGCCAGGGCCCGCCCGTGTCGCGGAGGCCGTGGTGGTACGGGACCGGCGGGCGCTCGGGGAGCGGCGGCAGGGTCGGGACGGCGGGGGCGCCCGACCAGCCGGCGGGAGCGGCGGGGACGCTCGGCGCCCCCGCGGCGGCCGGGGACACCGGCGGTGCGAAGGGCGGTGCGGACGGCGGTGCGGACGGCGGTGACGTCGGGGGAGGTCGGGGGTCGGCTCCTGTGCGCTCATGCCGCCACGGTACGCGGGGCGCCGGGAGGCGGATCCCCCCGACGGCGGAGGGCGGGCGGTGGAGGGCGGCGGGGTGCAGCGGGCGGACGGCGGCGGAGTGCGGACGGCGCGCCCGCGGCGGGGTGCGGGCGGCGGCGGGGTATGGCCGGCGGCGGGGTGCGGACGGCGCGCCCGCGGCGGTCGACCGGCGCCGCGTACGGTGGAGGCGACGAGAGGCGCGACGCATGCAGCAGGACGACCCGGACCGGAGCTTCGACGAGGAGCGGCACGAGCAGCTGACGACGGCGCCGAAGGCGGTGGAATCCGACGCGGACCCCCGCGTCGACGTGACGGAGCAGGAGGACGGCGTGCGCCGGATCGACGTGGCCGACACGGCCTCCGTGCGTCCGGGGAGGCCGGCGCCCCGAGCGGATCGTGAGCGGGGCCGGGGTGCGCGACGACGCGGCAGGAGCGACGCCCGCCCCGCGGGACGTGCTCGTGCTCGGCGGCACGGCGTGGATCGGCGGGCTCGTCGCGGCGCGGCTCGCGGCGCGCGGGGACCGGGTCACCTGCCTGGCGCGCGGCACGGGCGGACCCGCCCCCGACGGCACGCGGCTCGTGCGCGCGGACCGTGACCGCGCCGATGCGTACGCGGCCGTCGAGAGCACGGAGTGGGATGAGGTCGTCGACCTCACCTCCTCCGCGGAGCACGCCCGCACGGCCGTCGCCGCGCTCGCCGACCGTGCCCGCCACTGGACCCTCGTCAGCACCGTCTCGGTCTACGCCGCACCCGCGCGGCCCGGCGACGACGAGACGGCCGCGGTCGTCGAGCCGGTGGACCTCGAGGACTACGGGCAGGCGAAGGCGGCGGCCGAGCGGGCCGTCACCGCGGCGCTCGCGGGACGGCGGATGATCGTGCGGCCCGGGCTCGTCGTCGGACCGGGCGACGACAGCGACCGGTTCGGCTACTGGCCCGCGCGGGCAGCGCTGGCGGGCGACGGGCCCGTGCTCGTGCCGGACGCGGAGGGTCGACGCGCCCAGGTGATCGACGCCCGGGACCTCGTCGACCTGGTGGTCGACGTGGGCGCTCGGCGGCTCGACGGCGTGGTCGACGCCGTGGGGGAGAGCGTGCCGCTCGCGGACGTGCTCGACCTCGCGGCGGAGGCGGCGGGGTCCACGGGCGAGCGGGTCGTCGCGACCGACGCTCAGCTGACGGCCGCGGACGTCCGGCACTGGGCGGGACCGCGCTCGCTCCCGCTGTGGCTGCCCCATGATGCGGTCGGCCTCACGGCGCGCAGCGACGCGGGGATCCGGGCCCTCGGGGCGCGGAGGCGACCGCTGGCGGAGACCGTGCGGGACGTGCTCGACGACGAGCGGGCGCGCGGGCTCGATCGGCCCCGCCGATCCGGTCTCACGCGCGCCGAGGAGCTGCAGGTGCTGGCCGCGCTCGGCTGAGCCCCGCCGTCGCGCCATCGGCCGCAGGTGCCGGGCCCCCGGCCCCGGGGACGACTCCACCGGCCGCCGGACCCACGAGCGCCGCGCACCCGTCCGAGGACGGGGTGCGCGGCGCTCGGGTGATGCGGTGCGTCAGCGGATGGCGGCCCGCAGCTCGGCGGCGGCCGCGGCCGGGTCGTCGGCCGAGTAGATCGCGCCGCCGGCCACGGCCACGACCGCGCCCGCGTCCTGCACGTCGCCGATGGTGCCGGGCTTCACGCCGCCCGCGACCGAGAACGCGACGCCGGACGCCCTGCCGGCCTCGAGCAGGTCGCCGAACGTGTAGCCGTCCTCCGCCTGCTCGTCGAGGCCCGCGTGCATCTCCACGAACTCGGCCCCGAGCTCGGTGACCTCCTTCGCGCGCTTCGCCTTGTCGGGGACGCCGATGAGGTCGACGACGATGCCCTTGCCGTGCTTCCGGGCGGCCTTCACGGCACCCGCGATGGTGCTGTCGCCCGCGACGCCGAGGACGGTGACGAGGTCGGCGCCCGCGGAGAACGCGATGTCGGCCTCCAGCTCGCCGGCGTCCATCGTCTTCAGGTCGGCGAAGACGATCTTGTCCGGGTGCGCCTCCTTGATGGCGGTGATGGCGGAGAGGCCCTCGGCCTTGATGAGCGGGGTGCCCAGCTCGATGATGTCGACGTGCGGCGCGGCCTTGCCGGCCAGCTCGAGAGCGTCGGCGATGGTGAGCACGTCCATGGCTACCTGGAGCTTCATGTGGTTCCTCTTCCTGTCGTGGTGCGTTCGTGGGGTGGGATCGGGTGGCCGACGGTCACTCGAGGTTCGCGTGGCGCGGCCACAGCTCGTCGGCCGAGAGGCCGGACGCCTGCCACAGCGCGTGGAACACGGCGTCGCCGACGAGGGCGACGCTGAGCTCGAACAGGCCGCCGGCGTACTGCGCCGAGACCGTGCCCTCGTGGTCCTGCTTGGCGGCTGCCGGGATCAGGACGACGACGTCCGCGAGGTCGGCGAGCGGCGAGCCGTCGGCGGTCGTCAGGGCGACGATGCGCGCACCCACGTCCCGGGCGGTCTCCGCGGCGCGGACGATGCCGGTCGTGGTGCCGGATCCGCTCGCCACGAGCAGCACGTCGCCGCCCTCGATGGCGGGCGAGGTGGCCTCGCCGACCACGTGCGCGTCGAGGCCCAGGTGCATGAACCGCATGGCGGTCATCTGCAGGGCGAGCCCCGATCGGCCGGCACCCAGGGTGAAGACACGGCGGCCCGCGCGGACCTCGCGCGCGGCCTCGTCGAGACGGGCGGCGAGGTCGGGGCCGGCGAGCGCCTGGGCGACGCGGGTGCCCTCCTCGGAGATCAGGCGGAGGGCGGCGGCCACGTCCACGGGGGCGTCGCCTAGGGGGCGGGGGCGGTCGTCGAGTCGGTCACCTGACGATGGTGCTCCTCCCGGCTCCGCGGCGCCGCCCACCCGACGGGTGGATCCGCCTACCCGTCCGAGTGGGCAGCGCGCGGAGAGACGGCGGATCGGGTGGGCGTACGGTGGCCGGATGCCCTCCCGCACCCATCCTGCCTCCGGCCCCGCCGACCACCCCGTGCTCCACCCGGTCGCGCTCCTCGACGGGCTGCACGATGCGCTCGCCGCCCCGCTCCAGGAGGTGGCGCCGGCCATGTCCGGGCTCCTGCAGCCCGTGGTCGCGCACCGCGCGCTCGTGATCTTCACCGAGGACTGCACCGGCCGCCCCCGCAAGAAGGCGGGCGAGGCCGAGGTGGTGGAGAACGTCACCATCGCCGAGCTCGACCGGATCCTCGCGAGCCTCGACGGGGCGGACGCCGGCGGTGCCTGGGCCGTCGAGCACCCCGTGGGAGGCCGGCCCCGCACCGTTGCGGCGTGGCGGGCCGACACGGGGGCGCTCCTCGTGCTGGTGGATCCCGTCGCCGCGGACGACGACGTGCCCGGCGCACGGGAGCTGGTGCGGGCCCTGTGGCGGAGCGTCGCGCACGGGATCCGGGAGCAGGTCGCCGCGGCCCCGCCCGCGTACCTCGCCGAGGCACGGGCGGTCTCCTCCGAGCGCGCCCGGGTCGTCGCCGAGCTCGGCGACGCGCACGCGACCACCCTCGAGTCGCTGCTCGCGGTGCTGCGCAGCGCCCGCACCGGCGACGCGGCCGCCCGCCAGACCGCCGCCGACCTCGCCACCAACGCCATGGTGGAGCTCCGCGCCGCGTCCGACCGCGACCGCTCGCTCGGCGAGGAGCCCGTCGCCCGCGCGTTCGCCCGGCTCCGCGACGACCTCCGCCCGCTCGTGCGGTTCCGCGACCTCGACGTGCAGTTCGTGGAGCCGCCGGTCGACGGGCGCGCTCTCCCCGGGGAGGTCGCCCACGCGGGCCGCGCCATCGTGCGGGGCGCCGTGCTCGCGCTCGTGGAGGAGCCGGACGTCACGCGCGTGCGCATCCAGTGGGACTGCGACGGCAGCAACCTCCTGGTCGGGATCCGCGACGACGGCGCGGGCTCCACGACCGCCGACCTCGACGCGCTCCGGCGGCTGACCGACCGCGTCGCGGCGCTCGACGGCACGCTCGAGGTGGCCGCGACGCCCGGCTGGGGCTCCGAGATCGCCGTGCGCCTGCCGCTCGACGCGCCGGCGGCCGGCCTGGACGCCGCGGGGGAGGCCGGCCTCAGCGCACGTGAGCGGGAGGTGCTCGCGCTGGTCGCCGCCGGGTCGAGGAACCGCGCCATCGCCGCGTCGCTCGGGATCAGCGAGAACACCGTGAAGTTCCACGTCGCCAACCTGCTGCGGAAGATGGGCGCGTCCACGCGCGCGGAGCTCGCCGGGCTCGTGCGCGGCTGACGCCGTCGGCGGCCGGCGGGTGACGCCGGAGATGACGGCCCTCCGAGGGGATGCGCGCGTTAACCCCATGGAAACCCAAGCTCCGTAAGGTAATGCTCACCGCCGCCTACGAACGAGGATGTCCCGCATGCGCCCTGCCCCCACCCGCCGCCCGTCCGGAGCCGCGCGCTCCGGCGCCCTCGCCGTCGTGGCGGGCCTGTCCGCCACCGCGGTCCTCGGCCTCGGCGCCGCGCCCGCGTCCGCCGCGGAGGGCGACGTCGCCATCGACGTCTACTCCATCAACGACTTCCACGGGCGCCTGGAGACCACGTCGTCCACCGCGGGCGCCGCCGTCATCTCGGGCGCGTTCCAGCAGGCGAAGGCCGAGAACCCGAACAGCACGCTCATCTCCGCAGGCGACAACATCGGCGCGAGCACCTTCACGTCGCTGTCGCAGCAGGACGAGCCCACGCTCGCCGCGCTGAACGCCATGGGCGTGTCCGTGTCGACGCTCGGCAACCACGAGTTCGACCAGGGCCGGGACGACGTCGACGACCGCGTCGTCCCCGCGTCCGACTTCCCGTACATCTCCGCGAACCTGTACGAGAAGGGCACGACGGAGCACGCCTACGCGGCCTACGACGTGCAGGAGATCGGCGGCGTGCGCGTCGCGTTCGTCGGCGCCACGACCGAGTCCCTGCCCGAGCTCGTGAGCCCGGCCGGCCTCGCCACGCTCGACGTCGGCAGCGTCGTCGACTCCTCGACCGCGACCGCCCGCGCGCTCCGCGACGGCGACGACGCCAACGGCGAGGCCGACGTGGTCGTCCTCGTCGTGCACGAGGGCGCGTCCACCTCCGACGAGTCCGCGCTCACCGACGACTCGGTCTTCGGCCGCATCGTCACGGGCGTCCAGGCCGACGTCGACGCCGTGGTCTCCGGCCACACGCACCTCGGCTACGACTACGAGCTGCCCGTCGCCGGCAAGGCGTTGCCGTTGCCCGTGCTCCAGACCGGCAGCTACGGCACGAACCTCGGGCACCTGTCGCTCACGGTGGACCCCGCCACCAAGGCGCTCACCTCCATCTCGTCGGAGCTCGTCCCGCTCCTCACCGCTGAGGGGGAGCCGGCGTTCCCGGCCGATCCCGCCGTGCAGCGCATCGTCGACGACGCGGTCGCGGAGGCCGAGGTCATCGGCAGCCGCACCGTGGGCGAGATCTCGGGCGACATCACGCGCGCCCGCCAGTCGGACGGCGCCGAGAACCGCGGCGGCGAGTCCACCATCGGCAACCTCGTCGCGGACGCGCAGCTGTGGGCGACCCAGGAGGACCTGGGCACCGAGATCGCGTTCATGAACCCGGGCGGCATCCGCCAGGACCTCACCGTCGCGTCCTCGGGCGCCGGCGACTCCGAGGGCGAGGTGACCTACAAGGAGGCCGCCATCGTGCAGCCGTTCGCCAACACCCTCACGGTCGCGCGGATCACGGGCGCGGGCGTGAAGGCCGTGCTCGAGCAGCAGTGGCAGCCCGAGGGCTCCTCGCGGCCGTTCCTCAAGCTCGGCCTGTCGCGCGACCTGACGTACACGTACGACCCGACGGCCGCGCGCGGCGAGCGGATCACGGGCGTGTTCTTCCAGGGCGAGCCGGTGGATCCCGCGCGCGTCTTCACGATGGTGGCGAACAGCTTCCTCGCCGAGGGCGGCGACAACTTCACGGCGCTCGCGAACACCACCGAGCAGAGCGACTCCGGCCGCGTCGACCTCACCGCGTTCGTCGACTACATCACCGAGTTCTCGCCCGTCGACCCCGACTCGGCGACGCGGTCCGTCGGCATCGTCGACACCACGGGCGCCCGTCCCTCGGCCGGCCAGGAGCGCACGTACGAGCTCTCGTCGCTGCTGGTCTCGAACGCGCCGGTGCAGGACACGGAGGTGGTCACGCTCATCGACGGCGAGGAGGTCGCGCGCACGCCGATCGACGCCGCCGTGGTCGACACGACCGACGAGCAGGGGCGCGCGAGCGTCCGCTTCACCGTCCCGGCCGACCTCGCGCCGGGTGCGCACCAGCTCGCGTTCCTGCTCCCGAGCACGGGCGCCTCGGTGCTCTACGCGCTCGACACGGCGGCCGGATCCGTGGTCCCGTCGGGCACGGGCGTCGTCCCGGCCCCGAGCACGGAGCCGACCCTCGCGGCGACCGGATCCGAGGCGGCTCCCGTCCTCGGCACCTCGCTCGCCGCGCTGGCGCTGGGCCTCGCGCTCGTCGCGTTCCGCCGCCGTGCCTCGGCGGCCGCGCGCCGCTGACGCGAGCGCGCCCGTGACGGACGGGGCGGGTGCCGGGACGACCGGCGCCCGCCCCGTCCGTGCGTCCGGCGACCGTCGCGCCGGGCGCCGCCCGGCCTACGCTGGAGCGGTGTTCGAACTCCACCACCTCAGCGCGCAGGACCAGTGGGACCAGCTCCAGCGCGGCGAGGTCACGCCGACCGAGCTCGTGACGCACTACCTCGAGCGCATCGAGCGGCTGGATCCGGGCCTCGGCGCGTTCACCACCGTCACCGCCGACCGCGCCCTCGCGCGCGCCCGCCACGTCGAGCGCGAGGTGCCGCGCACCGCTCCGCTGTGGGGCCTGCCGTTCGGCGACAAGGACCTCTCCGAGCGGGCGGGCGTCCGCACCACGTTCGGCTCGCGCCTCTTCCGCGACCACGTGTCGGAGCGCACCGATCCGATCCCGCAGATCCTCGACGACGCCGGCGGCATCAGCCTCGGGAAGACGAGCGCGCCGGAGTTCGGCCTGCCCTCCTACACGGAGGGACTCGTCGCGCCTCCCGCGCGCACGCCGTGGGACACCACCCGCGGCGCCGGCGGGTCGAGCGGGGGAGCGGCGGTCGCCGTCTCCGCCGGCCTCCTGCCGTTCGCGCCCGGGACCGACGGCGGCGGATCCGTGCGCATCCCCGCCGCCGCCACCGGCCTCGTGGGCCTGAAGCCCTCCCGCGGCCTCGTGCCCGCGCAGTCCGGCCTGGAGTCGCTCGCCGGGCTCGTCGTCCCCGGACCGCTCGCCCGCGGGGTCGCCGACGCGGCCATGCTGCTCGACGCGATGATCGGCCGGGTCAACGGCCGCATCCCGCACCCGTTCACCCTGCGCGCACCCGAGGACGGCGACGGCGACCTGCTGGGCGCGGCCGTCCGCGGCGAGGGCCGGTTCCAGATCGGCGTGATGACCACCTCGCCGTGGGACGACGCGTACGAGATCGTCCTCGACCCCTCCGCCCGCGACGCGCTCGCCGTCGCCGTGCGCGAGCTCGCGGACGTCGGCCACGGCCTCGAGGACCTGGCCCTCGCGCCCGATCCCACGTACGCCCCGGCGTTCCGCACGATCTGGCAGGTCGGTGCCGCCGGGATCCCCGCCGAGGGCGCCGACCTGGAGCTCCTCGAGCCGCTCACGCGCTGGCTCGTGGAGCGGGGCCGTGCGCTCTCCGCCCGCGACCTGTCGCGCGCGCTCGCCCAGCTCACCGCGTTCGAGCGGAGCGTCATCGCGCAGTTCGCGCACGTGGACGCGGTGCTCACGCCGGCCCTCGCGATGGAGCCGCGCCCGCTCGGCTGGTACGACGCGGAGGACGGGGAGCGGAACTTCGCCCAGCAGGTGCGGTACACGCCGTACACGTCGTTCGCGAACGTCACGGGCCTGCCGGCGATCACGCTGCCCGTGCACCTCACCGACGACGGCCTGCCCATGGGCGTGCAGCTCATCGGCCGGCCGGGCGGGGAGGCGACGCTGCTCGCGATCGGGCGGCAGCTCGAACGCCGCCTCGGCTGGCTGCGCCGTCACCCGCCGCAGTGGTGACGGCGGCGCGGGTCGGCATCCGGGTCGCGGCCTAGGCCAGCCCGGCGACGCCCTTCACGATGGCCGTCACGGCGCCCGCGAAGGCGAGCACCACGACCGCCGCGCGGGCGGCGCGGGTCGGGATCCGCGGTGCGAGCAGCGTGCCCGCGCCGACGCCCGCGACGAGGGTCACGACGATGCCGATCCACGCGGCCGCCCCGAGGTCGGGCCACCGATCCGGCGCGAGGACGAGCTTCGTGATGAGCGACACCGCGCCCGTCGTGAGGAAGAACGGCTGCAGCGTGGCCGCGAACCCGCGCTGCTCCCAGCGGCTCACCACGGCGTAGACGCTGACGCTCGGGCCGCCGATGCCCGCCGCGGCGTTCATCACGCCCGCAGAGAAGCCGAAGCCGGCCATCACGCCGGGGCCGTCGATGACGCGGCTCGTCCGCCGGAGGGCGAGGGAGGTGGTGAGCGCCGCGACGAGCAGGCAGCCGATGCCGATCTCGAGCGCGGGCTCCGGCAGCAGGTAGGCGAGGAGCGCACCCGGCACGATGCCCACGACCGCGGGCCCGGCGAGCAGCAGGTACCGCCGCCACTCCACGTCGCGGACGGCGCTCGCGAGGATGAGGCCGGCCGACAGCACGCTGCACAGGTTCACGATCATCACGCCGTCGAAGGGCCCGAGGAGGATCACGAGCACCGGCGCCACCACGAGCGCGAACCCGAGGCCGGTCACGCGCTGGGCCACGGCGCCCACGAACACGGCGACGAGGACGGGGGCGATCACCCTGACATCCTCCCGTGGATCCGGCTCCCGACCGGGCGGACGCCCTCGACCGATGAGGTAAGGCATGCCATACTTAGGCTGTGCTTACCTCCTCCGCGACCCTCGCCAGCAGCAGCGCCGACGTGGAGCCCGCGGTCGAGGAGCAACCGGCGACCGTCGAGTCTCCCGAGGCGGAGCGCCCGGCGTACCGCCCCTTCGCGGCCCGCGTCGCGCGCACCGAGCGCCTGAGCCCCACGTTCCTCCGGATCACGTTCCAGGGCGAGGACCTCCGCGACTTCGGCGACGAGTGCCTCGACCAGCGCATCAAGCTGCTCCTGCCCGTCGCCGAGCACGGCCTGCCCGACCTGTCGGGCGTCGGCGGCGACGACTGGTTCGCCTGGTGGCGCGCCCTGCCGGACGCCGAGCGCAATCCGCTGCGCACGTACACGTCCCGCGCCGTCCGCCGCGAGGCCGGCGAGGTCGACGTGGACTTCGCCCTGCACGGCGACATGGGCCCCGCGTCCCGCTGGGCGGGAGCCGCCCGGGTGGGCGACGACATCGTGCTCATCGGCCCCGACGCCCTGAGCCCCGCGCGCGGCCTCGGCATCGAGTGGCACCCCGGGCACGCGCGCTCGCTGCTCCTCGCGGGCGACGAGACGGCCGCGCCCGCCATCTGCAACATCCTCTCCTCCCTGCCGGACGACGCCGTGGGCTGCGCCTTCATCGAGGTCCCCGTCACGGGCGACCGCCTCGAGGTGCGCGTCCCGAAGGGCGTCAACCTCACCTGGCTCCCGCGCGACGGCCGGCCGAACGGCTCCCGCCTCGAGGAGGCCGTGCGCCACTGGGTGGACTGCCACGTGAAGGTGGGCGCCATCGCCACCCCCGAGGTCGCGCTCGCCGCCGCGGAGCAGCCGCTCGCCGAGGACGACACGGACGCCATCGTGTGGGACGCGCCCATCGTCCACGAGGGCTCGACGCTCTACGCGTGGCTCGCCGGCGAGTCCGGCTGCATCAAGGCCATGCGCCGCTTCCTCGTGCGCGACACCGGCATCGACCGCCGTCAGGTCGCGTTCATGGGCTACTGGCGCCGCGGCGCCGCCGAGGGGTCCTGACCGTGGCCGGGGCGACCCGCTCGCGCACCGCGAAGGGCACCAAGCGCCAGGTCCTGCTCGTCACCGACGAGTCCGGCCTCGCCGAGGCGCAGGCGGCGCTCGCCGTCCTGCCCATGTGCACGCGCGGCAGCGTGTTCGTCGAGGTGCCGGATGCCTCGGTGGACGTGCGGCTCACGCATCCGCCGCGCATGGTGGTCACGGTCATCTCGCGCGCCGGCCGGGGGACGGACGGCGCACCCGCGGAGCCCATGGTCGCGGTCGCACGGGCCGTGGGCGCGTGGGCGAGCGAGATGATGGTGTTCGCCGCGCCGATCTCCGACGAGCACCCCGTCACCGAGGTCAGCGTGCTGCTCGGCGGCCACGTCGGTGGCCATGACGACCTGCTGCACCTCCTCGCGACGACCTGAGCCGCGCGCGCACGATGCGCCCGCGCCCGCCGGCTCCGGTGCCGTCAGCCGCGGATCCCTCCGGCGCGGGTCGGAGCCCCGTCGGTCCCGGAGGCGAGCTCCAGCGCGGCCCACAGCTCACGGCCGAGACGCCGGTCGGCGGCCTGCGCCGTCGTCCTCCCGTCGGGGGTGAGCTGGTCGAAGTAGGTGCCGTTCGGCGCCGCGACGTCCGGCACCGACGCCAGCTGCACGAGCGGCACGGCGCCCGCCTCCGCCGAGATGCCGTAGGCGCCCATCGAGAGCGCGAGCACCGCCTTCATCACGGTGCTGTCGGACCCGAACGACGTGCGGACGAGCCCCGGGTGGAACGAGCACGCCTCGATGCCGAGCGGGCCGACGCGCTCGGCGAGCGTGCGCATCATCAGGATCATCATCGCCTTCGACGTGCCGTACGCCTGCCAGCCGCCGAGCCACGGGCGCTTCCGCCAGTCGAGGTCGTCGAGGCGCACGCGTCCCCACAGGTTCGCGCGGCTCGCCGTGCCGATGACCCGCACCGGGCTCTCCGCACCGCGCAGCCCGTCCTGCGTCTCCTCGAGCCGCGGCAGGAGGAGCCGGGTCAGGAGGAAGGGCGCGAGGACGTTGCGCTGGAAGGTGGTCTCGTGCCCGTCCACCGTCATCGCGCGCCGCGGCACGAGGCTGCCGGCGTTGAGGGCGAGCACGTGGATCCGCGGGCAGCTGTCGAGGAGCTTCGCCGCGAGGGCGCGCACGTCGTGCAGCCGGTCCATGTCGGCGAGCACATGGCGCGCGCCGAGCTCCGCGGCGATGCCGCGCGTGCGCTCCGGATCGCGCCCGACCACGACGATGTCGGCACCGCGGTCGTGCAGCTCCCGCGCCGCGATGCGCCCGATGCCGGAGCTCGCGCCCGTGATGACGACGGTGCGGCCCTCGAGCGGACCGGTCACCGGTAGCCGCCCTTCTCCAGGCCCGCCTCGATCTCGAAGCGGTTCCGGAGCGGATCCCGCCCGGCCCACCAGTACAGCACCGGCATCAGCAGCCCGTACCGGCGCCACTGCACCACGTGCACGGCCTCGTGCTCCAGCACCGCGGGGCCGGCGTTGTCGCGGGTGAGGTAGACCCGGCCGACGCACGTGCCGCCGCGGCCGAAGACCCAGGACGGGAGGCCCGTGAGCACGATGAGGTCGCCGTGCCGGCGCACCTCGCCCGTGCTGAGCGGCAGGCCGACGGCGAGCCCGAACGCGGTCGCGATGCCGCTGCCGGCGCGCGAGACGGGCGAGTCGAGCAGGACGCCGCGGCCCGCGCCGGCGACGGCGCCGAGGCCGGACCGGATCACGCGGTCGGCCGCCCGTACGTCTCGAGCAGGCGCAGCCACACCTCGCTGACGGTGGGGTAGGAGGGCACCGCGTGCCACAGGCGGGTCAGCGGCACCTCGCCGACGACGGCGATCGTGGCGGAGTGCAGGAGCTCGGCGACGTCGGGGCCGACGAAGGTGACACCGACGATGACGCCGCGCTCCTCGTCCACCACCATGCGCGCCTGCCCGGCGTAGCCGTCGGCGTGGAGGCTCGAGCCCGCGACGGATCCGAGGTCGTAGTCGACGACGCGGGTGCGGAGGCCCGCGTCCTCCGCCGCCTTCGCCGTGAGACCGACGCTCGCGACCTCGGGGTCGGTGAAGGTGACCTGCGGGACCGCGCGGTGGTCGGCCGTGGCGACGTGCACGCCCCAGGGGGAGTCGTCGACGGTGCCGCCGGTCGCGCGCGCGGCGATGACCTCGCCCGCGGCGCGCGCCTGGTACTTGCCCTGGTGGGTGAGCAGCGCCCGGTGGTTGACGTCGCCGACCGCGTACAGCCACGGCGACCCCGCGTTGACATCGCCCGTGACGAGCATGGTGTCGTCGACGTCGAGGTAGGCGCCCGGCTCGAGGCCGACGCTGTCGAGGCCCAGGTCCTCGGTGCGCGGGGTGCGGCCCGTCGCGACGAGCACCTCGGCGGCCGTGATCGAGGAGCCGTCCCCGAGCTCGACGAGCACCTCGTCGCCGTCGCGCGTGACGCGGGAGGGCGACGCGCCGAGCCGCACGTCGACGCCCATGCCGCGGAGGCTGTCGGCGACGAGCTCGCCCGCGAACGGCTCCTGCCCCGTGAGCAGCCCGCTGCGGGCGACGAGGGTGACGGTGCTGCGAGGGACGCGTACGCGGTCGCCATCTCGGCCGCGACCACGCCGCCGCCGATGACGACGAGGGAGTCGGGGACGACCTCCGCGCTGGTGGCCTCGCGGCTCGTCCACGGCTGCGCCTCGGCGAGGCCCGGGATGTCGGGGAGGAGGGCGGCGGTGCCCGTGGAGACGGCGACGGCGTGCGTCGCCTCGTGCTCCACCGTGGACCCGTCGGGCGCCGTCACCGTGACGCGGCGGGGACCGGTGATGCGGCCGTGCCCGCGGGCGAGGTCGATGCCGATGCCCTCGAGCCAGCTCACCTGGCCCTCGTCGGACCAGGAGCTCGTGAACGAGTCCCGGCGCGCGAGCACCGCGGCCACGTCGAGGTCGCCGGTCACCGCCTCCCGGGATCCCGCGACGGCGCGGGCCGCGCGGAGGGCGCTGCCGGAGCGGAGCAGCGCCTTGCTGGGCATGCAGGCCCAGTAGGAGCACTCGCCCCCGACAAGCTCGGACTCGACGACGAGCACGGAGAGCCCGCCCTGCTTCGCGCGGTCGGCGACGTTCTCGCCGACGGGGCCGGCACCGATGACGATGAGGTCGTAGGAGGTCATGGTCCCGACCCTACTCGCGGCCCCCGGCAGCCCTCGCCGCCGGTCGGTGGGCGGATCAGCGTCCGACGAACTCGGCCGGCTCCCGCAGCGCCGCCGCGCGCATGCCGCGCGCCGCGTCCTCGGATCCGGCCAGCCGCACGAGCTCCGCGGGCAGCGCGGCGGCGGCGGCGTCCGCCCCCTCGCGGAGGGCGGTGCGGGCGTTCCGGAGGGTGGCCTGCACGGCGAGCGGCGCCTGCGCGGCGATGCGCTCGGCGATGCCGACGGCCGCCTCGAGCTGCTCGCCGTCGGGCACGACGAGCTGCACGATCCGCATGCGCCGAGCCTCCTCGGCGTCGAAGAGGTCGCCCGTGAGCATCCAGCGCATGGCGTCGCCCCAGCCCGCGACGGCGGGGAACCGGAGCGTCGCGCCGCCGAAGGGCAGGATCCCGCGGGCCACCTCGATCTGCCCGAACCGCGTGCCGGCGGCCGCGACGACGACGTCGCTGGCGAGCGCCAGCTCGATGCCGAGGGTCAGGCACGTGCCCTGCACCGCGAGGACGACGGGCTTGCCGACGGCGGGTCCGCTCACCTGCCACGGGTCGATGCCGTCGTCGGGTACGGCGTCGAGGCCGCCGCCCGGGCCGCGCCCGATGTTCGGGGCCACGTCGGCGAGGTCGAGGCCGCCCGTGAAGTGGTCGCCGATGGCGTGCACCACGCCGACGCGCAGCTCCGGATCGCGGGAGAGGAGGCCGTAGGCGCTCGCCAGCTCGCGCAGCATCCGCATGTCGGCGGCGTTGCGCTTGGCAGGCCGGTCGAGCCCGATGAGCAGGATGCGGCCCCGCCGCTCGACCCGCACGCGGGGTGCGTCGTCGGGGGTGGTGCCGGTCGGGCCGTCCGGGCGCCCGGTGGCGGGGAGCGGTCGGGGCGGATGCGGTGCGGGCGTCGTCGGTCACAGCGGTCTCCTCGTCGATTCCGTCCCAGACTCGCAGGGCAGGCGCCGGGACGCGACCTCCCGTCCGGGACCTCACGGCCGGGCGGCGGATCAGACGGGGCCGGTCAGCGCCCCGATGATGCGGAGGATCGTGCCCATGTCGTCGACCGCGGCGGCGGGGGAGGAGGGGGCGAACTCGGTGATGCCGGCGCCCGCGAGGCCGAACGACCGCCGCAGCGCCTTGATGGTGTCGGTCACGGCCTGCACGTCCGGCCCGAACGGCTCCGGGTAGCCGACGCCGGCCATGCCGCCCGGATCGAGCACGTCGAGGTCGACGTGCACGTAGACGTCGGTGGCGCCGGTCGCGCGCAGTGCCCGGACGACGGCCTCGGGACCCACGGCGTCCGCGCCGACGAGCTGGATCCCGCGGGAGTCCACGAGCTCCGACTCGGCGTCGTCGAGCGCGCGGACGCCGGCGAGCACGACCCGGTCGGCCGTGACGGTGCCCGCGGGGAGCTCCAGCCCGTCGACGCCCTCCCCGAGCACGGCACGGAGCACCATGCCGTGGAAGGCGCCGGACGGCGAGGACGCGGGGGTGTTGAGGTCGGCGTGCGCGTCGAGCCAGAGGACCGCGAGGCCCGGGTGCGCGCGGGCCGCGTGGCCGATGGACGCGACCTCGACGCCGCAGTCGCCGCCGATCGTGACGAGCGGCCCGGCCGCCGCGGCGGAGGCCGCCTGCAGCGCGGCCTCCTGCCGCGTGCGCACCGCGAGGAGGGAGGCGTAGCGGAGCACGCCCGTGCCGAGCGACTCGCCCGCCTCGACGGGCACCTCGACGACGCGGGTGGCGGACGCGGGCAGGTCGCCGCGGATCGCCGCCGCACCGTCCGCGAGCCTCATGGCGCGGGACGAGCCCGAGCCCTGCCATTGGGGGACGACGACGAAGGAGGCGGG
The DNA here is from genome assembly GCA_002150995.1 of Clavibacter michiganensis. GTDB lineage: Bacteria > Actinomycetota > Actinomycetes > Actinomycetales > Microbacteriaceae > Clavibacter > Clavibacter michiganensis_K. The sequence continues at coordinate 1,153,830 of MDHJ01000001.1, forward strand.
CACACCCCCAGTATCGCGTGCGGCGGCGGACATGGCGATGCCCGCCGGCCGCGGTCTGGACCGCGGGCGACGGGCATCGTCGGGAGGGAGGAAGAGGACTACATGTCGCGGTAGCGCTTCGCCTCGGCGAGGGCGGTGCGGAGGCCGGCCGCGTCGAGCTTCGGGCCGTAGCCGGGGGTGTCGCGCTGGATCCGCCAGCCCTCCGCGAGCGGACCCGCGTCGACGGCGTCGTAGCCGAAGGAGTCGAGGATCGCGGTGACCGCGGCCTTCGCCTCGGCGTCGTCGCCCGCGATGACGAGCGCGCGGCGCCCCTCGGTGCCGGCGGGGGTGCCGTCGGTGGTGAGGTCTGCCGCGTAGATGTGGTTGAACGCCTTCACGACCTTCGACTCGGGCAGGTGCCGCTGCAGCATCTCCGCCGTCGTCGTGGACTCGTCGTCCAGCTCGGCGATGTGGCCGTCGCGCTCGGGGTAGTAGTTGTCGGTGTCGATGACGACCTTGCCGGCGAGCGGCGCGACCGGCACGGTGTCGATGCTCTTCAGCGGGATCGTCACGACGACGATCTCGCCCGCCTCGGCGACCTCCTGGACGGTCGCGGCGCGCGCTTGATCCCCGAGCTCGGCGATCAGGTCGGCGAGCGTCTCCGGGCCGCGCGAGTTCGCGATGACGACGTCGTGGCCGGTGGAGGTGAACAGGCGGGCGAGCTGGCTGCCGATGAGTCCGGCGCCGATGATTCCGATGTTGGTCATGGGGAGGGGAACCGGCGGTCCGGACGGTGCATTCCGCACGTGCACCCGGCTCCCAGCTCCCGCAGCGGCGGGAACGACCGCGGGCGCCGCCCCCGGAGGAGACGGCGCCCGCGGTGCGGTGCGGGCTACTCGCCCGACGTGACCTGCTTCGGCGCGGATCCGCCGGACTTGAGCGCGGCGAGGCGCGCCTCCACCTCGGTCAGCTCGCCGAGGTCCTCGAGCTCCTCGAACTGCGCGTCGAGGCTCGACGCCTGCAGCTCCTCGGCGCCGCGGACGCGGGCCTCCTCGCGGCGGATCTTCTGCTCGAACCGGCTGACCTCGCTGGTCGGGTCCATGATGTCGATGCTCTTCATGGCGTCCTGCACCTGCGACTGCGCCTGCACCGTCTTCTGGCGGGCGTTCAGCTCGTCGCGCTTGGACGACAGCTGCTGCAGCTTGCCGCGCATCGTGTCGAGACCCTGCTTGAGCTTCTCCACGACCTCGGTCTGCGACGCGATGGTGGGCTCGGCGCCCTTCGCCTCGCTCTCCGACTGCATCTGGCGCTGCAGCGCGACGCGGGCGAGCGCGTCGAACTTGTCGGCGTTCGGGGTGTTGCCCGCGTTGCGGTACTCGTCCGCCTTCTGGCTCGCGGCGAGGGCCTTGCGACCCCAGTCGCCCGCGGCCTGGACGTCCTCGCGGTGGTCGTCCTCGATCATCCGGAGGTTGCCGATGGTCTGGGCGACGGCGCTCTCGGCCTCGCGGATGCTCTCCGTGTAGTCGCGCACCATCTGGTCCAGCATGAGCTGCGGGTCCTCGGCCTGGTCGATGAGGTTGTTGATGTTGGCCTTCGCGAGCTGGGCGATGCGGCCGAGGATGGACTGCTTGGACATGGGTGCTGCTCCTTCTCGTCTACTGCTACGTCGGAATGGGTTGATCATGGGTCGCTCTCGTCCTGGTTCTCGTGTGTCGCGCCGGTCGTGCGCGTGCGGGGTGGTGCCGGCCGCTAGAAGTCGCCTCCGCTGAAGCCGCCGCCGCCGCCGAATCCGCCGCCGCCGAAGCCGCCGCCTCCGCCGAAGCCTCCGCCGCTGAAGCCGCCGCCGCCGCCGCCTCCGCCGCCGCCTCCCCAGCCGCCACCACCGCTCAGCAGGCCGCCGATGATGCCGCCCATGATGGCGCCGCCGAACGCGTCGCCGCCTCCGCGGCCGCCCATCATGCCGCCGCCGTAGCCGCCGTAGCCGCCGCCCTGGTCGAGGTCGCGCTGCGCCGCCTCGATGGCCTGGGCCGAGTAGGCGGTCGCCGCCTGCGACGCGGCGACGGCGCGCACGGGATCGCGCGGGGCCGCCTCGTGGGCGTCATCGAGCGCGCGCTGGGCCTGCGCCAGGCGCGTGCGCGCCTGCTCGCCGACGGCGCCGCGGCGGGTGGAGATGAAGTCGCGCGCCGTGGCCACCTGGCTCTCGGCGGTCGACAGCGCGCGCGGCAGGTAGCCGACGGCGCGCTCCACCTGCTCCTGCTGCTGGCGCACGGGGGCGAGCGCCTCGTCGAGCCGGGCCTCGGCCTCCTGCAGCAGGGTGACGCTCGTGAGGGGGTCGGCGAGCCGGCCCTGCAGCGGCTTCGCGTCGGCGATGGCCTGCTCCGCCGACTGGACGAGGCGGGTCAGCTCCGGCATGCGCCCGCCGCGCTGGGCGGCGCGGGCGTCCTGGATGTCGCTGCGGACGTCGGCGATCTCCTCCTGCACGCGCGTGGACGCGTGCTCGAGGTCCGACGAGACACGGTCGACGACGTCGAGCAGCTTGCCGGCCTGGCCGACCGCCTGCTGAGCCGCCCGCACCTTGACCGCGAGCCCGCCCGAGGAGGCGCTGTCGCCGGAGCGGATGGAGGCGGCCGCCTCCTGGGCGGTGTCGGTCGCGAAGGAGAGGAGGGAGCGCGCCTGCTCGACGTTGCCGGTGACGGTCGTCATGGAGGGCCCCGCGTAGCGCCGCCCGAGGAGGTCGACGGCCTCCTGCGTGCGCTCGATGCGCGTCTTCAGCGCCTCGGCGTCGGTGACGATGGCGGCGAGCGTCTGGGGTGCGTTCTGCTCGAGCGCGCGCAGCTCCTCGAACGACTGCGTCTGCGCGTCGAGCTCGGCGCGGGCCTCCTCGCACAGCTCCACGATGCGCGCGGCCCAGGTGCGCCGCTCCTCGTCGGTGTCCTCGATCGTGTCGTCGAGCTTCTGCTTGAGGGCGAACGCCTCGCGGACCTTGCCGCCCGCCGACGCGAGCGTCTCGCGGTAGGGGCCGACCGCGTCGGCGCCGAACTCCGCCTCCGCGAAGCCGACCTCCTGCTCGCTGGTCTCCAGGGCGTCGTCGAGCTGCACGAGCATGCTGCCCGCGCGCTGCTCGGCCGACTGCATCTCCTTCAGCGCCTCCTGGCGCTTCGCGGCCACGGCCTTCTGCTTCTTCCGACGCCCGAGCAGCGTCGTGACGACGGTGGCCAGCAGGATCGCGCCGAGCACGTAGAGCAGGACGAGGCCGAAGTCGATGCCGGATCCCGCAGCGTTCGAGGGAGTCGCCCCGGTCTCCGTCTCGGTCCCGGTGCCCGTCTGCGTCTGCGATTCGATGCCCTGAGCGGCCGCGGTGGCGGCTCCCGCCCAATCGCCGTCCTGGAGCTCGGGGCGGATGCCGTTGGCGAGCAGCTGGTCGCGTGCGGACGCGGAGAGCTGCTCCGGCGCGCCGAACGACACCTGCCTCCCGTCCACCGCGATGGCGAGGAGCGCGTCGGACGCGCCGAAGCCGTTCGCCGAGTTCGCTGCCTGGCCCCATGCCTCCGGCGTGGACTCGCCGGTGAACGTGTCGACGTAGGCGACGTGCAGGGTCACGCCGGTCTGCTCGCGCAGCTGGTCGATCGCCTGCTGGATCTCCTGCTCCTGCGCGGACGTGACCGCGTCGACCTGGTCGAGGATCGTCGCCCCGCCGAAGTCGACCGGCTCCGTCGCCTGCGCGGCGACGGGCACCATGGCCCCGAACAGGCCGAGCGCGAGCGCGGCCCCCAGCAATCTCGCGGACCGCGGCATGCGACTCCTCCGTCGTCTCAAGGTCGTGCTCCCTCAGGCTAGCGGCCGGGTGCCGTGCGGTGGTCGTGGGCCACGCGCCCGCCCGGGTCACGCCAGATCCCGCACGGTGCGGTCGCGCGGGTCCCAGCGGCGGAGCCCGGCGGCCGGGGCCTCCTCCGGCTCGATGCGCCCGAGCGCCGTCACCGCCTCCGCCAGCTGCTCGGCCGTGAGGCGCAGCGCCAGGGAGACGTGCGGGGTCCACGCCCCGGGACGGGTGTGGGGGACGACCTCGGGAGCGGCGGGGCCGTCCTGATCCGAGTCCTCGTCCGGTCCGGCATGTGCGGCGTCGACCGCGGCGTGGATCCGGGCGTGGAGGTCCAGCAGGGCGCGGTCGACGACGACCTGGCGCGCGAGCACCAGGCCGCGCGGCGGCACGCCGAAGACCACCAGGCCGCCGAGCCGGACGCTCGGCAGCGGACCGGACGCGGCGATCGCACGGAGGGCGTCGTCCGCGGACCCGCCGAGCCCCTCGGCTGCGAGCAGCGTCACGTGCGGGCGGTTCGTCGCCCCGGCGTGGTCGGCGAGGCTCGGGAGGCCGGCGTCCGCGAGCGCACGCCACGCCTCCCGGACCCGGGCGTCGGACGCCGCGTCCAGGGTGAGCTCGACGCTCCCGGCGCTCAGCGGCGGGGCGGGTTCGCGGGCGGCGTCGGGCCCTGGCCGCGGCCGCCATCGGACCGAGGTTCCGCAGCTGCTCGTCCGCGGCCTCGCGGGCCTTCTGGATCTTGTCGGCGTGCTTGCTGCCGGTGGCCTTGTCGGCGAACCCGGACACCTTGTCGATGGCGGTGCGGCCGACGTCCTGGCCCTTGGACGTGCGCAGGAAGCCGGTGGCGGCGGCGGCGATGCGGGACAGCTTCACGGGTGATCTCCTCGTGGGGATGGGAGGCCGCCGTGCCCGGGCGGCGCGGCGGTCGTCCTGGGACCATCTTGGCGTGCCGCGCCTGTGCTGGAGCGGGGAGTCTCCTCGGCGGAGGGAATGCGGCGCGGGACGGGCGGCACGGCGGGGCTCGTCGCCGGTGCTACCCTGGATCCGCGCCATGGCGCACCCTGGCCCCCATAGCTCAGGGGATAGAGCACTGCCCTCCGGAGGCAGGGGCGGAGGTTCGAATCCTCCTGGGGGCACACCTTCCCATGTCCCGTGTTGGTGCGGTGAGAGGCCGGTCCCGTCCGCGGGACCGGCCTCTCGTGCGTCCGGGCCGTGCCACCCAGCGAGTGCGCGCCGTTCGGCGACTGCGCCCCGGTGGGGACCCTGCGCGCCGGCGGATCCCGTGCCGCCGACGGCGTCGCGTCCGTCTCGACGTCGGATGCGGCTCGTCCGTGGAGGGCGATCCGCGACGGCTCACGACCCGCCGCGGTCCGGCCGAGCGACCGCTGTCGACTCGACGCGCGCCGCGATGAGGCGGGTGCGGAGGACGGCGGAGAACACACGCGGCGGGACCGGGACGGGTCCCGGGTTCCCGCCGCGTGGTGCTGGGCCCAACTGGGGGAGCGGGCCTGATGACGACGGTAACGGCACCGACCGCCGTCGACCACGCCCGCCGGTACTGGAAAAAAACAGTGGACGGTCGACCAATCCGATCGCCGGAGCGCGTCGAAGGCGCCCCCCCCCGCATGGGGCATCATGTGCCCCCGCTCCCCGCGCACGGCGCCCCCGTGCCCTCCCGCCGCCCGTCCCCGGGCGCGCGGAGCCCGGCGGCCTAGGCTCGGGGCATGGCAGACGACGACGACTCCACCCCGGTCCGCGAACTCCTCAGGGGCGCGAAGCCGAAGCCCCACGACTTCCCCGAGCTCGACCCGGCCCGCCTGCCGGACGACCCGATCGACCTGGTCATCGCGTGGATCCGCGACGCCGTCGCCCACGACGCGGCCGAGCCGAACGCGGTCGTGCTCGCCACCGCCGACGCGGAGGGCCGCCCGAGCGCGCGCACGCTCCTGCTGAAGGACGTGACGCCCACCGTCGACGACGAGCCCGGCGCGCTGTGGTTCTCCTCCCTCGCCGAGAGCCCCAAGGGCCGCGACCTCGAGGCCAACCCGCGGGCCGCGCTCGTCGCGTACTGGCGGGAGCGCGGGCGGCAGGTCCGCGCGACGGGTCCCGTGTTCCACGGCGACCGCGAGGTCAGCGAGCGCGACTTCCTCGCCCGCCATCCCGCGTCGCGCGCCGAGGTGATCGCCGGCGACCAGAGCGAGCCGATGCCCGACTCCGAGGAGCGCGACGCCCGCGTGGCCCGGGCGCGGGAGGCCGTGGACGCGGATCCCGAGCTGGTCGCCGAGTCGTGGCAGGCCTACGTCCTCCAGCCGACGACGGTCGAGTTCTGGCAGGCGACCGAGGACCACGGACAGCTGCGGATCATGTACCGCGCGGCTCCCGACGGGTCCTGGACGCACACGCTCGTCTGGCCCTGACCCGGCCGCGTCCCCGTGCGTCGTCGCGTGTTGCGGCAGATGACGCGCGACGTGCGGGGGCGCCGAGGAGCCCGCACACTGGATCCATGCCCACCCCCCTCCGCCGCCTCGCCGTCGTGCAGGTGACCCGATCCCGTCCCGAGGCCGCCGCCTACAACGCGCTCGTGCAGGGCCTCAACGCGCGGGTCGCCGAGGTGGCCGACGCCGCGGGATGGCTGGTCGAGAACATCGCCGCGGAGGACGAGGGCGTCGAGTCGCTGCTCGCCCGCACCCGCGAGGCGGACGCCGTGGTGATCATGGGCGGCGAGGACGTCGCCCCGCGGTTCTACGGCGGAGCCGCCGAGTACGAGGGGCGCTCCCCCCACCGCGAGGTGGCGGACGCGGGTCAGATCGCCCTGGTGCGCCGCGCCGTCGCCGAGGGCACCCCTCTGCTGGGCATCTGCCGCGGCGCCCAGATCGTCAACGTCGCGCTGGGCGGCACCCTGAAGCAGCACATCGAGGGCGTGGGCGGGCACCGCAACGACGCCACGGACATCACGGCCGTCATGCGCGACCACGACGTGCGCGTCTCCGCCGGCAGCCGCCTCGCCGACGCCCTCGGATCCACCGACCTCGTCGTCCGCAGCGCCCACCACCAGGCCGTCGACCGTCCCGGCACCGGGCTCCGCGTCGTGGCCGTCGCTCCCGACGGCGTGCCGGAGGCGGTCGAGCACGAGTCCGCTCCCGTCACGGGCGTGCAGTGGCACCCCGAGGACGCGGGCGCCGACCGCGACCAGCTGCCGGCCCTCCTCGGTGCGCTCGCCGACGCGTGCGCGCTGCGCGAGCCGGTCGACGCGGCCGGCGTCGCCGCCTGACCCGCTGCCCCACCCCGGCCGTCGCGAGCGCGGCATCGCTCGCGGGTGTCGTCGGGCGGATCCGATGCCACGATGGACGCATGCGCCGCGACGTCTCCTCCATGCTCGAGCTGCAGGTCTCCGGCGAGAGCGAGATGGCCTTCGCGGTCGCCGTCGCCCGCGGCGCCGACATCGCGTCCGAGTCCCTGGCCTTCGCCCTCGACGGGGTCCCGGTCGAGGCGACCGAGGTGGTCGACCGGCACGACACCCGCCTGCACGTGCTCACGAGCGGGGCAGGCGTCCTGACCATGGAGTACCGCGCGACCGTGACCGGGCGACGGGACCCCGCGCCCCTCGACGACGTCGACCTCTGGGTCTACCGCCGACCGAGCCGCTACTGCGAGTCCGACACCCTGTTCCCCACGGCGCGCGGCGAGTTCCGCGGCCTCGAGGGGTTGCCGCTCCTCGCCGCGGTGCGCGCCTACGTCGCGGGGTCGCTGCGCTACGCGCCGGGATCCAGCCTCCCCACGGACGGCGCGGTCCGCACCCTCCTCGCGCGACGCGGGGTCTGCCGCGACTACGCGCACCTGGTCATCGCGATGCTCCGTGCCCTCGACGTGCCCGCGCGCCTCGCGGCCGTGTACGCCCCCGGCCTCAGCCCGATGGACTTCCACGCCGTGGCCGAGGCGTGGGTCGACGGTGCCTGGCACGTGGTCGACGCGACCGGCCTCGCGCCCCGGCAGAGCCTCGTGCGCATCTCCACGGGACGCGACGCCTCCGACACCGCGTTCCTCACCAACACGCGGAGCCTCGTGACCATCTCCCGCATGGAGGTGCTCGCGACGGTCGACGAGCTGCCCGTCGACGACCTCGCGGCGCCCGTCCGCCTGGGCTGATCCGGCGCGGCGGGGTCGGGCGCCGACGCGGGGTCAGCCGCCGATGGTGGCGAGCACCGCGTTGCCGAGCTCCGCGTGGTCGCCCGGCTCGAAGAACGCGGCGGAGCGCATGACGACCATGTGCTCCGACGAGTAGATGGTCGAGACGCCCGCCGCGTCCTGCAGCTCGAAGTAGGCCTCGACGCCCCCGGGGTAGCCCGCGATGGGGTCGGCCTGGAGGATCGCGGCGTCGCGCCGCGACTGCAGCTCCGCCGCGACGGGCTGTGCCACGTCGATCTCGACCGTCGTGCCGTCCTCCGACGCGAAGGCGCACGCGATGCCCTGCATGGAGAGGACGTCGGCGCGGAGGCCGTCGGCGGAGGTGTCGGCCGGCAGGGGCTGGGAGGCGAATCCGGATCCGAACGAGGCGAGGTCCGGCAGCAGCTGGTCGCACGTGGTGGTGACGGGCGTGCCCTTCGGCGGGGCGGGGGTGGGGGACGCGCTCGCCCCCGTGCCGGATCCGCCGCCCGGCGCCTGGCCGCCGCCGGCGCTCGCCGAGGGGTCGGGCGTCGTGGGCTGCAGCGGCTGCGGGTTCGAGCAGCCGGCGAGCAGGAACGTCACGGCGAGGCCGGCGACGACGAGGGGAGCGGGCCGCGCGACGCGGCTCCGAGCGGGCGCGGGGAGGCGGACGGGCATGGTGGTGCTCCTTCGGATCCTGACGCGCCGCGGGTGCGACGGTCGGCGCGCGGCGACGGGCCACGTGCGGGGAGGCGGGATCGACACCCTACCGAGGCCGGGGGTGACGCCGCTGTGACCGTCCCCGGGGCGCGCGGGGGAGGGGCCGACGGGCACGACGACGGCCCGCGGGACGGGCGGGCGGAGGCGCGCCCCACCGGCCGGGCGGCATCCCGCCCGCCGGTAGGATCGTTCCCCATGACGACCCCCGACCTGACCGGCGCCCTGTTCGACATCGTGGCTCGGACGGCGGGACGACGATCCGGTGGGGACGCCCTCACGCTGAGCCCCGACATGGTGGTGCTGGAGCGCCCGCGCAACCGCGACCACGGCGACTGGGCCACGAACATCGCCATGCGCATCGCCAAGCCGCTGGGCGAGAGCCCCCGCGCCATCGCCACGGAGATCGCCGAGGAGCTCGGGGCCCTGCCGCAGGTCGCCGCGGTCGACGTCGCCGGGCCCGGCTTCATCAACATCACCCTCGAGGCGGCGGCCGCCGGCGCCCTCGCGCGCACCATCGTCGAGTCCGGGGAGGCGTACGGGCGCGGCACGACGCTCGACGGCATCCGCATCAACCTCGAGTTCGTCTCCGCGAACCCGACCGGCCCCATCCACCTCGGCGGTGTGCGCTGGGCCGCGGTCGGGGACAGCCTCGCCCGGATCCTCCAGGCCGAGGGCGCGGACGTCACGCGGGAGTACTACTTCAACGACCACGGGTCCCAGATCGACCGCTTCGCGCGGAGCCTCCTGGCCAGCCACCTCGGGGAGGACACCCCGGAGGACGGCTACGGCGGCGCCTACATCGGCGAGATCGCCGCGCGCGTGGTCGAGGGCTACGACGGCGACATCGACGCGCTGCCGCGCGAGGCGCAGCAGGAGGTGTTCCGGAGCGCCGGCACCGAGCTCATGTTCGGCGAGATCAAGCAGAAGCTCCACGACTTCGGCGTCGACTTCGACGTGTTCTTCCACGAGGACTCGCTGCACGAGTCGGGCGCGGTCGACCGGGCCGTCGCCCGCCTCACGGAGCTCGGCCACGTCTTCGAGGAGGACGGCGCCGTCTGGCTCCGCACCACCACGTTCGGCGACGACCGCGACCGCGTCGTGATCCGCTCCACGGGCGAGCCCGCCTACATCTCCGGCGACCTGGGCTACTACCTCGACAAGCGCGAGCGCGGCTTCGAGCAGAACATCATCATGCTGGGCGCCGACCACCACGGCTACGTCGGCCGGATGATGGCCATGGTGGAGGCCTTCGGCGACACCCCGGGCGTCAACCTGCAGATCCTCATCGGCCAGATGGTGAACCTGCTGCGCGACGGCGAGCCCGTGAAGATGAGCAAGCGCGCCGGCACCATCGTCACGCTCGACGACCTGGTCGACGCGGTGGGCGTGGACGCGGGCCGCTACTCGCTCGTGCGCTCCTCCGCCGACCAGAACCTCGACATCGACCTCGCTGTGCTCGGCAAGCGCACGAACGACAACCCCGTCTTCTACGTGCAGTACGCCCACGCGCGCACCTGCGCGGTCGACCGGAACGCGGCCGCGTCGGGCGTCGACCGGAGCGCCTTCGCCCCCGAGCTGCTCACGCACCCCACGGAGTCGGCGCTGCTCGGGCTCCTCCAGGAGTTCCCGCGCATCGTCGCCCAGGCGGCGGAGCTCCGCGAGCCGCACCGCGTCGCGCGGTACGTCGAGGAGCTCGCCGGCTCCTACCACCGCTGGTACGACAACTGCCGCGTCGTCCCGCGGGGCGACGAGGAGGTCACCGACCTGCACCGCACGCGCCTGTGGCTGAACGACGCGGTCCGACAGGTCGTCGCGAACGGACTCGACCTCGTGGGCGTCTCCGCCCCCGAGCGCATGTAGGTGGAGCAGGGCATGGCGGGACGGTTCCAGGGCACGGAGGTGTTCGGGGCGCCCGAGCGCAGCGACCCCCGCGAGGCCCGGCGTCGGCGACGCGGGCCGCGCGGCGGCACGGTGGTGATCTGGCTCATCGTCCTCGCGGTCATCGGCGTCGGGCTCGCGTTCGGCCTGCGCATCGTCGACCAGACCGTCCGCGGCGTCGCCGAGGACCAGGCGGAGCAGCGGATCGCCGAGCAGCTGCCCGGCCAGGTCACGGGCCGGGTCAACGTCTCCATCGAGGGCGACTGGGTGATCCCGCAGCTCATCCGCGGCACCCTCGACCGCGTGGTGCTGGAGGGGCCGAACCTGCAGGCCGACGGGACGCCGTTCCAGGCCCGCATCGTCGCCACCGACGTGCCCACCGACCAGGAGCGCACCGTCGGCGAGGTCGTCGCGACCGTGTCGATGGACCAGGCGCCGGCCAGCGCGCTGCTGCAGCGCACGGCGGGCACGCCGCCCGACCTGCTCTTCGGGGACGGGACGCTCGGCTACAGCGGGTCGACGCGGGTCCTCGGCCTCACGCTCGGCTACACGGTCGCCGCCACCCCCGTGCTGCGCGACCCCTCGACCGTGGTCATCACGCCCGCCGAGGTCACCGTGCAGGCGGGCTCGTTCGAGGTCGACCTCGCGCAGACGATCCAGGGCATCCGCGACATCACCTACCCGGTGTGCGTCGCCCAGTACCTCCCGGCGGGCGTCGACGTGCAGGACGTGACCATCGCCGACGGGCGCGCCTCCGTCACGGTGCGGTCCACGTCGCTGAAGCTCACGCGGGACTCGGTCGGGGTGTCCGGCACCTGCGGCTGACCCCTCGCACCGGCCCGTCGGAGCGGGCGTCACATGGGCCGGGCGCCCCGGCGCGCCTCGGTAGGATGGCTCGCACCGCCCCCTTTCGGCTTCAGGGACCACACCGGGTCCGCTCGCCATCCCGCACGTCCGCCCCGCGCCCGAAGAGGTGACCCACGTGACCGCGAACCCCTTGGCTCCGTCCTGGCTGCGGCCGCCCGACGACGCCAACGCGCTCGATCCGGCCGTCTGGTCCCGCGGCGCCGTCCGCGGGTCCGACGGCGCCATCCGCATCGCCGGCGTCGGCGCCGCCGAGCTCGCCGAGCGCTTCGGCACGCCGGTCTACGTGATGGACGAGGACGACGTCCGGGGACGCGCCGCGGAGGCGCTCGCCGCCTTCACGCGGGAGGCCGGGGCCGTGGGCACGACCGCGCGCGTGTACTACGCGGGCAAGGCGTTCCTCAGCATCGAGGTCGCGCGCTGGATGACGGAGGAGGGCCTCCACATCGACGTGTGCTCCGGCGGCGAGCTCGCCGTCGCGCTGGCCGCCGGCGCCGACCCCGCCCGCCTCGGCTTCCACGGCAACAACAAGCCCGTCGTCGACATCGACCGCGCGGTCGGGGTCGGCATCGGCCAGATCGTCGTCGACAGCGTCATCGAGGTCGAGCGCATCGCGGCCGCGGCCGCCGCGCACGGCCGCGTGCAGGCCGTGCGGCTCCGCGTGAACAGCGGCGTGCACGCCCACACGCACGAGTACCTCGCCACCGCGCGCGAAGACCAGAAGTTCGGGATCACGCTCGCGGACGCACCCGACGTCGTCGCGCGCATCCGGTCGCACGCGTCCCTCTCCTTCACGGGCCTGCACGCGCACATCGGCAGCCAGATCTTCGAGACCGACGCCTTCGTCGAGTCCGCGCGCCGGCTCCTCGACCTCCACGAGCTGCTCCTCGCCGACGGGCCGGTGGCGGAGCTCAACCTCGGCGGCGGCTTCGGCATCGCCTACACGTCCGTCGACCGCCCCGTGCCCGTGCCCGTGATCGCCCGCCGCCTCACCCGCATCGTGGGCGACGAGTGCGCGCGCCGCGGCATCGCGGTGCCGGTCATCGCGGTCGAGCCCGGCCGCAGCATCGTGGGGCCGTCCACCGCGACGCTCTACACGGTGGGCACGGTCAAGGACGTCCTCGTGACCGTCGGCGGCGTCGACGGCGCGGTCGCCGAGGCGGAGTCCGTCACGGGCGACGTCGAGGACCGCGCGTCGCGGAGGAGGCCGAGACGGCCGTCCGCCGCTACGTCAGCGTCGACGGCGGGATGAGCGACAACGCCCGGCCGGCCCTCTACGGCGCCGACTACGGCGTGCGCCTCGCCAGCCGCTCGTCGGATGCCGAGCCCGCGCTCGTCCGGGTCGCCGGCGGGCACTGCGAGAGCGGCGACCTCGTCGTCCTCGCCGACTACCTCCCGGGCGACGTGCGCCCCGACGACCTCGTCGCCGTCCCCGCCACCGGCGCCTACTGCTGGTCGCTCGCGAGCAACTACAACTGGATCGGCCGTCCGCCCGTCGTCGCCGTGCGCGACGGGCGGGCGCGCGTGATCGTGCGCGGCGAGACGGTGGACGACCTCCTCGCGCGCGACGCGGGCACGCCCGTCGCGGGCACGCCCGTCGCGGGCGCATCCGTCGACGACAGGACCGCCGCCGCATCCCCCGACGTGAACGGAGCACGATGATCGAGTACCGGAACCTGCGCGTCGCCCTGCTGGGGTGCGGCTCGGTCGGCACCCAGGTGGCGCGGCTCATGCGGGAGCACGGCGACGAGCTGGCGCAGCGCGTCGGCGCGCGGCTGGAGCTCGTGGGCATCGCCGTGCGCGACGCGGACGCGCCCCGCGACGCGTCCGTCCCGCGCGAGCTCCTCACCACCGACGCGGAGACGCTCATCCTCGGCGCCGACATCGTCATCGAGCTGATGGGCGGCATCGAGCCGGCCCGCACGCACATCCTCCAGGCGATCCGCTCCGGCGCCGACGTCGTGACCGCCAACAAGGCCCTCGTCGCGACCCACGGGCCGGAGCTCTTCGCGGCGGCGGAGCAGGTGGGCGCCCAGCTCTACTACGAGGCGGCCGTCGCGGGCGCCATCCCCATCATCCGGCCGCTGCGCGACAGCCTCGCGGTGACCGGGTCGAGCGGATCCTCGGGATCGTCAACGGCACGACGAACTACATCCTCGACGAGATGGACGCCCACGGGCTCGGCTTCGACGAGGCCCTGGCCACGGCGACGGAGCTCGGCTACGCGGAGGCCGACCCCACGGCCGACATCGAGGGCTACGACGCCGCCCAGAAGGCCGCCATCCTCGCGAGCCTCGCCTTCCACACGCGCGTGCCCGTCGAGGCCGTGCACCGCGAGGGCATCACCGGGCTCTCGTCCGCGCAGTTCGACTCCGCGCGGAAGGCCGGATACGTCATCAAGCTGCTGGCCATCTGCGAGCGCCTCACCGATCCCGCCACCGGGCGCGACGGCGTCTCCGCCCGCGTCTACCCGGCCCTCGTGCCGCGCGACCACCCGCTGGCCGCGGTGCACGGCGCGAACAACGCCGTCTTCGTGGAGGCGGAGGCCGCGGGCGACCTCATGTTCTACGGCGCCGGCGCCGGGGGAGTGCAGACCGCGTCCGCCGTGCTCGGCGACGTCGTCTCCGCCGCGCGACGCCACGTCGTCGGCGGGCCGGGCGTCGCCGAGTCGGCGCACGCCGACCTCGAGACGCTGCCCGTGGGCGCGATCACGACGCAGTACCAGATCACGCTGCAGGTGGCGGACGAGCCGGGCGTGCTCGCCCGCATCGCGCACCTGTTCAGCGAGCACGGCGTCTCCGTCGAGACGCTGGAGCAGACCACGCACCAGGCTCCCGTGGCGGGAGGGGCGGGCGACCGGCCCACCGCTAGCCTGGTGATCGGCACGCACCGCGCCACCGACGCGGCCCTCCGGGCCACCGTCGACGCGGTGTCGAACCTCGACGCGGTGACGGCAGTCGCGAGCGTCCTCCGAGTAGAAGGAGCCTGATGGCCCACCAATGGCGCGGACTGCTCCGCGAATACGCCGACCGCCTCGACGTCACGGACGCCACCCCGATCATCACGCTCGGCGAGGGCGGCACCCCGCTCATCCCCGCGCCCGCCCTGTCCGCCCGCACGGGTGCGAAGGTCTGGGTCAAGTACGAGGGCATGAACCCCACGGGCTCCTTCAAGGACCGCGGCATGACCATGGCGATCTCCAAGGCCGTGGAGCACGGGGCCAAGGCCGTCATCTGCGCGTCGACCGGCAACACGTCCGCGTCCGCCGCGGCGTACGCGACGCACGCGGGCATCACCGCCGCCGTGCTCGTGCCCGAGGGCAAGATCGCGATGGGCAAGCTCAGCCAGGCCGTCGCGCACGACGCCCAGCTGCTCCAGGTGCGCGGCAACTTCGATGACTGCCTCGACATCGCGCGGGAGCTGAGCGCGAACTACCCGGTGCACCTCGTCAACTCGGTCAACAACGACCGCATCGAGGGCCAGAAGACGGGCGCGTTCGAGGTCGTCGAGGTCCTGGGCGACGCCCCCGACTTCCACTTCATCCCCGTCGGCAACGCCGGCAACTACACCGCGTACACGCGCGGCTACCGCGAGGACCTCGAGGCCGGCAACGCGACGCGCCTCCCGCGCATGTTCGGCTTCCAGGCCGCGGGCAGCGCGCCCATCGTCGACGGCGCCATCGTCAAGGACCCCGACACCATCGCCAGCGCCATCCGCATCGGCAACCCCGCGTCGTGGAAGCTCGCCCTCGAGGCGCAGCTGCTCACGGACGGCTACTTCGGCGCGATCTCCGACGCGAAGATCCTCGAGGCGCACCGCATCCTGTCCGCCGAGGTCGGCATCTTCGTGGAGCCGGCGTCGGCCATCAGCGTCGCGGGGCTCCTCGAGCGCGCCGAGGCCGGGCAGATCCCGAAGGGCGCCACCGTCGTCCTCACGGTCACGGGCCACGGGCTGAAGGACCCGCAGTGGGCGCTCCGCACGGCCGACGGCTCCGACGTCGCCCCCACGAGCGTCGGCGTCGACATCGCCGAGATCGCGGGCGTGCTCGACCTGGTCGCGTCGTGACCGACGGCCGGACCGGCTCGCCCCTCGCACTCGGCCGGCGCGTGCAGGTGCGCGTGCCCGCCACGAGCGCCAACCTCGGCCCCGGCTTCGACACCCTGGGCCTCGCGCTCGCGCTCTACGACGACCTCACGGTCACGGTCCGCGACGAGCCCGGTGCGACGGTCGACGTCCGCGGCGTCGGCGCGGGCGAGGTGCCGACCGACGCGTCCAACCTCGTCGTCACCGCCATCGCGCACACCTTCGCCGCGTTCGACCAGCCGATGCCCGGCCTCGACCTCGTCGCCGAGAACCGCATCCCGCACGGCCGCGGCCTCGGCTCCTCCGGCGCCGCCATCGTCTCCGGCATCATGGCAGCCCAGGGCCTCCTCCAGGGGACGGTCGAGATCGACGCCGACGCGCTGCTGCGCCTCGCCACCGAGATGGAGGGGCACCCGGACAACGTGGCGCCCGCGCTCTTCGGCGGCCTCACCATCGCCTGGGTCGACGGCGCCGGGCCGCAGCACAAGAAGCTGGCCGTGCACCGCGGCGTCTCGCCGCTCGTGCTCGTGCCGGTGGCCACCATGTCCACCGCGCTCGCGCGCAGCCTCCAGCCGGAGTCGGTCCCGCACGAGGACGCGATCTTCAACGTCTCCCGCTCGGCGCTCCTCATCGCGGCCCTCATCCAGAGCCCCGAGCTCCTGCTCGCCGCCACCGAGGACCGCCTGCACCAGGACTACCGCGCCGCGGCGATGCCCGAGACGAACCAGCTCATCCACCTGCTCCGCGAGCGGGGCTACGCGGCCGTCGTCTCCGGGGCGGGCCCGTCGCTCCTCGTCCTCGGCAGCGACCCGGGCCAGCGGCTCACGGCCGCCGAGCTCGTGGCGGAGCGCAGCTCCTCGCCGTGGCAGGCGCTCATGCTCGCCGTGGACGTCAAGGGCTGCACGGTCCAGGTCGTCGACGCCGGCGCCGCATCCGCCGCGTAGCCGCATCCGCACGACCCGGCGCGCCGTTCCCCCGCGGGCGGTGCGCCGGGTGCTAGGCTCATCGCGACCCCGGGGTCGACGGATCCACGCACGCGCGTCGGAGATCCGGTCCCGGTGGTCGTTCTCACCACTCACCCGCTGTCGTCTCTGCAAGATCCCGTGCCTTCGTGCCCGACAGCAGCTCCGGACGGAATCAGACCGTCCGCCGCTCGGCAGAGACGCACGCGATCGGCTCTCCTCCGCACGGGCTTCGTCCCGGCGGATCGGGGAAAGGACCCACGCACATGACCGATGTCGACAACCGCGCCACCGTCGCGGACCTGAGCGCGCTCCGCGTCTCCCAGCTCCAGGCCATCGCCTCCGAGCTCGGGATCCCGGGCGGCTCCAAGCTCCGGAAGGGCGAGCTCGTGACCGCGATCTCCGAGATCCAGGCTGCCCGGGGACTCACCGTCCCCGCCCTCACGGAGGCCGTCGCCTCCGACGCGCCCGCCGAGACCGGCGACGCGACACCCGCCGCCGACGCGACCGCTGCCGCTGACGCGGCGCCCGTCGTCGAGGAGGCACCCGCCCCGGAGCCCGTCGTCGCCGACGCCGCTCCTGTCGCGGACGCCGCTCCTGCCGCCGAGGCCCCTGCTGCCGAGGCGCCTGCTGCCGAGGCGCCTGCCGCCGAGGCCCCCTCCCGCTCCGGCCGCGGATCCCGCCGCGCCACCACCGCCCGCATCGTGCCGGAGCGCATCGAGGAGCCCGTCGAGGCGCCCGCCGTCGCCGAGCCCGCGAGCACCGGCCTCGAGGCGCGCATCGCGCAGGCCACCACCGGCCGCACCGAGGCGCCCCGTACCGACGCGCCCCGTGCCGATGAGAGCCGCACCGAGGCGCCCACCGGTCGCCGTGGATCGCGCCGCGCCTCGAGCGCCGGCGTCGTCGACCCCGCCGCCGAGGCCCCCCGCCAGGCCGCGCAGCACGTGAACAGCGGCCAGACGGCCGACCAGCTCGTCCCCGCCGAGGCCGAGGCGCCCGCCGCCGACGCGTCGACCGAGGAGCAGGCTCCCGCGCAGCGCTCCGGCCGTGGCCGCCGCCGCGGAGGACGCGACTCCCAGGAGACGGCCGCGCAGGACGCGACCACCGCCCCGGCCCAGGACGCGTCCGCGCCGGCCGCCGAGGCCTCCGCGCCCGAGCGCCAGGGCGACGACCGCGACGCCGACGGACAGGACGGCCGCCGCGACGACCAGCCCCGCGAGGGCGGCCGCAACCGCAGCCGCAACCGCCGCAACCGCGACCGAGGCCGCGACCAGGACGACCAGCAGCAGGGCGGCCGCGACCAGGCACCCCGCGATCAGGCGCCCCGCGAGCCCGACGCCGACGACGAGGCGCAGGAGGAGGCCCGCACGGGCCGCCAGCGTCAGAACGGCCGCGGCCAGGGCGACCGCACGCAGGACGTGCGCGCCGACCAGGCCCGCGCCGACCTCGGCCGCGACGACGACCGGGGCGGGCGCAGCCGCTACCGCGACCGCAAGCGCGGCCGCGGCCAGGGCGGCGACGACTTCGAGCCCGAGGTCACCGAGGACGACGTGCTCCTGCCCGTCGCCGGCATCCTCGACGTGCTCGACAACTACGCGTTCGTCCGCACGTCCGGCTACCTGCCGGGCACCAACGACGTGTACGTCTCGCTCGGCCAGGTGAAGAAGCACTCGCTGCGGAAGGGCGACGCCATCGTCGGCGCCATCCGCCAGCCGCGCGAGAACGACAGCCAGAGCCGCCAGAAGTACAACGCCATCGTGAAGATCGACTCGGTCAACGGCCTGCCGCCCGAGGAGGCCGCGAACCGCGTCGAGTTCGGCAAGCTCACGCCGCTGTACCCGCAGGACCGCCTCAGCCTGGAGACCGAGCCCGCCAAGCTCACGACGCGGATCATCGACCTCGTGTCGCCGATCGGCAAGGGCCAGCGCGGCCTCATCGTCTCCCCGCCCAAGGCCGGCAAGACGCTGGTCCTCCAGGCCATCGCGAACGCCATCGCCACGAACAACCCCGAGGTCCACCTCATGGTCGTCCTGGTCGACGAGCGTCCCGAGGAGGTCACCGACATGCAGCGCACGGTGAAGGGCGAGGTCATCGCCTCGACCTTCGACCGTCCCGCCGAGGACCACACCACGGTCGCCGAGCTCGCCATCGAGCGCGCGAAGCGCCTCGTGGAGCTCGGTCACGACGTGGTCGTCCTGCTCGACTCCATCACCCGCCTCGGTCGCGCCTACAACCTCGCGGCGCCCGCGTCGGGCCGCATCCTCTCGGGCGGCGTCGACTCGTCGGCGCTCTACCCGCCGAAGCGCTTCTTCGGGGCGGCGCGCAACATCGAGCACGGGGGGTCGCTCACGATCCTCGCCACGGCGCTCGTGGAGACCGGATCCAAGATGGACGAGGTGATCTTCGAGGAGTTCAAGGGCACCGGCAACATGGAGCTCCGCCTCTCCCGCGCCCTCGCCGACAAGCGGATCTTCCCGGCCGTCGACGTCAACGCCTCCGGCACGCGCCGCGAGGAGATGCTCATGGGCGCCGACGAGGTCAAGGTCACCTGGAAGCTGCGCCGCGCACTCGCCGGGCTCGAGCAGCAGCAGGCCCTCGAGATCGTCCTCAGCCGCCTGAAGGAGACGACGTCCAACGTCGAGTTCCTGATGAAGGTGCAGGCCTCCATGCCCAACACCGCCAACGGCGTGTCCCACCAGAGCCACGGGCACGGCGCGCACGAGAAGGGCTGACGCGTGTTCGAGTCCGTCGTCCAGCTGCTGGAGGAGCACGAGGAGCTCCAGCAGCAGCTCGGCGACCCCGAGCTGCACGCCGACGCCGCCCGCTCCCGCAAGGTCAACCGCCGCTACGCGGAGCTCAGCCGCATCGTCGCCGCCCACGCGGAATGGACCCAGCTGGGCGACGACCTGGCCGCCGCGCGCGAGCTGGCCGAGGAGGACGCGGCGTTCGCCGACGAGATCCCCGGCCTCGAGGAGTCGCTCGACCAGGCGCAGGAGAAGCTCCGGCGACTCCTGATCCCGCGCGACCCGGACGACGCGCGCGACGTCATCATGGAGATCAAGATGGGGGAGGGCGGCGCGGAGTCCGCGCTGTTCGCCGCCGACCTCCTGCGCATGTACCTCCACTACGCCGAGTCGCGCCGCTGGAAGACCGAGGTCCTCAGCCAGACGCAGAGCGACCTCGGCGGCTACAAGGACGTGCAGGTCGCCATCAAGGGCACCTCGGACGACCCCGCGCTCGGCGTGTGGGCGCACCTCAAGTACGAGGGCGGGGTGCACCGCGTCCAGCGGGTGCCGGCGACCGAGTCGCAGGGCCGCATCCACACCTCGGCCGCGGGCGTGCTCGTGATCCCCGAGGTGGAGGAGGTCGAGGAGGTCGCCATCGACCCCAACGACCTCAAGATCGACGTGTACCGCTCGTCCGGCCCCGGCGGCCAGTCGGTCAACACGACCGACTCCGCCGTCCGCATCACCCACCTGCCCACGGGCATCGTGGTCGCGATGCAGAACGAGAAGAGCCAGCTGCAGAACCGCGAGGCGGGCATGCGCGTACTGCGCGCCCGCGTGCTCGCGAAGCAGCAGGAGGAGATCGACGCGGAGGCCTCGGCCGTGCGCCGGAGCCAGATCCGCACGATGGACCGGTCCGAGCGCATCCGCACGTACAACTTCCCGGAGAACCGCATCGCGGACCACCGCACGGGCTACAAGGCGTACAACCTCGACGCCGTGATGGACGGCGCCCTCGACCCGGTAGTGGAGTCGTGCATCCTGGCCGACGAGGAGGCGCGCCTCGACGCGCTCGGGACGGACGCGTGACGGCCCGACCCGGCGTGGCGGGCACCGCATCGCGCGGATCCGCCGCCCTCGGCACCCGGGCGCGCGGCCCGCTCGCCCGTGCCTGACGGGGAGGGCGTCCCCTCGACCGTGGACGCCCTCCGCATGCGCGTCGGGCAGGCGCTGGCCGCCGCCGGCGTCGAGGACCCCGCGGTCGACGCGGAGCTCCTGATCGGCCACGTGCTCGGGCTCTCCCGCGGGCAGGTGCAGTCGCGCGCGATCACGCGCGCGGCCGTCGCGACCGCGGACGCCGCGCGCGTCCTCGAGCTGGCCGCGCGCCGTGCCCGCCGCGAGCCGCTGCAGCACATCACGGGCGTCGCCCACTTCCGCTCCCTCGAGCTCCAGGTCGGCCCCGGCGTGTTCGTGCCGCGTCCCGAGACGGAGCACGTCGCGCAGCTCGCGATCGACGCGCTGGGCGCGGCCCCCGGCGATGCGCCCGTCGCCGTCGACCTCGGCACGGGATCCGGCGCGCTCGCGCTCGCGCTGGCCACCGAGGTGCCGCACGCCCGCGTCCACGCCGTCGAGGTCTCGCCCGCCGCGCACGCCTGGACGGCCCGCAACGTCGCCCGGATCGCACCCCGCGTCGACCTCGTCCTCGGCGACCTGGCCGACGCCTTCCCCGCGCTCGACGGGACGGTCTCGGTCGTCGTGTCCAACCCGCCGTACATCCCCGTGGACGCGGTGCCGCGCGACCCGGAGGTGCGGCTGCACGATCCCGCGCTAGCCCTCTACGGCGGGACCGACGGCCTCGACGTCGTCCGTCTCGTCTCCGCCACCGCGCGGCGGCTCCTGCACCCGGGCGGCGCCCTCGTGATCGAGCACGGCGAGCTGCAGGGCGACGCGATCCGCGCCCTGCTCGACGCCGACGGCTGGCGCGCGACGGCCACGCACCAGGACCTCACGCGGCGCGACCGCGCGACGACCGCCGTCCGCTGACGTCGGGCGACATCCACCGCGACCGCGTGCTCGACTGCGCGCGGGTTCAGCCCGGGGCCGCGCCCGGCGCCTGCGCCGGGGCCGCGCGCCGGATGAACTCCTCGACGGCCGGCATGAGGTCCCCGGGCCCGCGGACGTGGTGCCCGGTGATCCCGAGCGCGCGCGCCGAGGCGACGTTGTCGAGCCGGTCGTCCGCGAAGAAGGTCCGCTCGGCCGGGTGGTCGTACGCGGCGAGCACCCCGCGGAAGACGGCGGGATCGGGCTTCCGTGCGCCGTATCCGCTCGACGTCCGCAGGTGCTCGAGCCCGAAGAGGGGCACCAGCTCGGGGGCCAGCGTCGGCAGATGACGCGCCGCGAGGGCGTTGTTGTTGGTGAGGAGGGTGATGCGCCCGGCCTCGCGGGCCCGGGCCACGGCCACGAGCGCCGACGGACGCACCACCATCGACGCGCGTCGGCGGCGGACCCACTCGTCCTCGTCCATCTCGACGCCCACGGCGCGGCAGAAGGCGTCGAGGTACGCGTCGGCGTCGAAGCGACCCGCCTCCGCGGCCCATTCGCCGTCGTCGTTGTACCAGCGCCGGCGGAGCTCGGCGAGGTCGTGACCCGTCGCCTGGGTGATGCGGTCGGCCGGCCCCCGCCAGTCGTGGTCGTACAGCACGTCGTCCATGTCGAACACGAACAGCAGCCCGCGGGCATCGGGGGAGGAGGGCGCGGAGGTCACGCGCCCCAGTATGCGGGCGGCGGCGCGGCGCGGACGCCCCGCTCAGGGCCCGGGCGACCGGCTCGGCTACGATGAGCGACGACATGGCGCGCATCTACGACTGCTCAGTCGACACCGACCTCCTCACCGGCATGAGACTCGCCCGACAGGCGGTGGGCCGCGGCGAGGTCGTCGTCATCCCCACGGACACCGTGTACGGGATCGCCGCCGACGCGTTCAACCCCCAGGCGGTGCAGCGGCTCCTCGACGCGAAGGGCCGCGGACGCGACGCCCCGCCGCCCGTCCTCATCCCCGGGCAGTCCACGCTCGACGCCCTGGCCGACTTCGTCCCCGACGTCGTCCGCCGCCTGGTCGACGAGTTCTGGCCGGGCGGCCTCACGGTGATCCTCGTGGCGCAACCGTCCCTCGTCTGGGACCTCGGCGAGACGCGCGGTACCGTGGCGCTCCGCATGCCCGCCAACTCGTACGCGCTGGAGCTCCTCGCGGAGACCGGCCCGCTCGCGGTGTCGTCCGCGAACCGAACGGGCGAGCCCGCCGCCGCCAGCGCCGAGGACGCGGTCGCCCAGCTGGGCGAGAGCGTGGAGATCTTCCTCGACGGCGGCGCCGCCGGGGGAGCGGCCTCCACCATCGTCGACGCGTCGCGCGTCACCGCGGCCGGCGGCCGCGTCCGCATCGTCCGGGAGGGCGCCGTCACGCGCGCGCAGATCCAGCACCTCATCGGCGACGAGCTCGAGCCCGTCGTGCAGGCGCCGTCCGAGTCCGCCGACGACGCGTCGGGCCCCGAGGCCGCCGACGAGACGTCCGACTCCGAGCCCGCCCTCGTGCCGGACGAGCCCGCGACGCCGCGCGGCACGGCGAGCGGCGCCGAGCGCGGCGACCGCGTCCCCGAGCCGGCCGCCCCCGCGGACCCGCAGGCGGGCCCTACCTACCCGGCGTTCGTCGAGCCCGACGCGCAGCGGGCGTTCGACGCGCAGCCGGCATCCGAGGAGCCGCAGGCCTCCGCCGAGCCCCCCGCGGATCCGCCCGCGCACCCCCGGTGACCTACTACGCGGCCATGGCGGTCGTCTCGGCGGTCATCACGCTCGTCCTGTCGATGGTCGTCATGAAGCTCGGCTACCGCTACAAGCTGTATCCCGCCATCCGCGCGCGCGACGTGCACACCCGGCCGACGCCGCGCCTGGGGGGCGTGGCCATGTTCGCCGGCATCCTGGTGGCGTTCGCCGTCGCGTCGCAGGTCTCCTGGTTCGGGCTGGTCTTCGACCGGCCCGGCCCCGTCATCGCGATCCTCGGGGCCGCGCTCATGATCGTCGTCATCGGCGTCCTCGACGACGTCTACGACCTCGACTGGATGATCAAGCTGGCCGGGCAGATCCTCGCCGCGGGCCTCCTCGCCTGGCAGGGCGTCGCGATCTCCTCGCTGCCCATCGGCGGCCTCACCGTCGGCTCCTCGCAGATGTCGATCATGCTGACGATCTTCGCGATCGTCCTCGTCATGAACGCCGTCAACTTCATCGACGGGCTCGACGGCCTCGTCGCCGGCGTCGCGATCATCGCCAACGGCGCCTTCTTCCTCTACAGCTTCCTGCTCTCGGACACCGCGACCGGCCAGACGGAGCGCTTCAACCTCGCGTCGCTCATCAGCGCCATCCTCATCGGCGCCTGCCTCGGGTTCCTCCCCTTCAACTGGCATCCCGCCAAGCTGTTCATGGGCGACGCCGGGGCGCTGCTGGTCGGGCTCCTCATGGCCACGAGCGCCATCGCCGTCACGGGCGAGATCGACCCCAACCCGGAGACGTTCGGCCGCTCCCAGCTCCTCCCGGCGTTCCTCCCGATCCTCCTGCCGTTCGCGATCCTCATCGTGCCGCTGCTCGACTTCGCCCTCGCGGTGTTCCGGCGCCTCAAGGCGGGCAAGTCGCCGTTCAGCGCCGACCGCAAGCACCTCCACCACCGTCTGCTCGACATGGGCCACTCGCGCCTGCACGCGACGCTCATCTTCTACGCGTGGACGGGCGTCGTCTCGGCCGGGTGCCTCCTCATGTTCGTCGTGCAGCCGTACGCGTGGGGCGTCGGCTTCATCGCCGTCGGCATGATCGCCTGCGCCGTCGTGACGCTCGCGCCGCTCAGCCGGCGCAAGCGCCTCGAGGCCGCGGCGCAGCTGGTCCCCGCCGACGCGGACTCCGACGACGCCGCCGCGTTCGACCCCCTCGACGAGGCCGCCCCCGACCGCCCCCTCGCGCGCCTCAGCGAGGCGGAGCTCGCGACGGTCGAGCGCGAGCACGCCGGCCTCGCCACCGGGGCCATCGCGACCCGACCCACCGACGGCCCGCACCCGGGCGACAGCAAGGAGACACCATGACCGACAGCGCCCCCGCCCCCGTGCCCGCGGAGCGCCCCGCCGCCAAGAAGGACGTCTTCTCCCGCATCCTCGTGGCCGGCGCCGTGCTCGCCCTCGCCATCGCGGTGGTGGGCGGCATCGTCGGCTTCGCGGTCGACGGCGGCCGCGGGCTCCTCAGCGCCGTCATCGGCAGCGCCATGGCGCTCGTGTTCCTCGGCCTGACGGCGGGCAGCATCCTGTTCGCGAACCGGTTCCAGTCCTCGCCGATCTACCCCACGCTGTTCTTCTCCGTCGTGCTCGGCGCGTGGCTGCTGAAGTTCGTCGTGTTCCTGGCCATCACGCTCGCGCTCAAGGAGCAGCCCTGGATCAACCTGGTGGTGCTCTTCGTGACCGTCATCGTGGGCGTCGTGGGCGCGCTGGTGGTGGACATGATCGTCATCACCAAGGCGCGCGTGGGCTACGTCAGCGACGCCCACCTGCCCGGGCGCTAGGCGCCCCGCCCGACCGCTCCGCGCCGCGGACGCGATTAGTCAGGGCACCCTCATTGTTGATAGTCTCTCTCGTGACGATTCCCGTCGGGCCGTGCCCAGAACCACCTCACGCCGGCGTCTTCTCACCCCATCCGTTCGTCGCCGCGAGAGCTCGCGCTCCACGCCCCGAAACAGGAGATAGCGCTGTTAGCCACCGCTGCACCCAGCATCATCACCCTCGCCGCTGAAGACTCGGGTGAGGGGTTCCACGCTCCCACGCTGTCGGAGTTCTTCCCGCCGATCGCCTTCTTCGAGGGCACGGGCTTCGACCTCAACCGCATCATGCTCATCAGGCTCCTGGTGATGGTGGTCCTCGTGGTCCTGTTCGTCGTCGGCACGCGGAAGCTGTCGCTCGTCCCCGGCCGCGGGCAGAACCTCATGGAGATGGGCGTGGACTTCGTCCGCGTCAACATCGCGGAGGACATCCTCGGCAAGAAGGACGGCCGGCGCTTCCTGCCGATCCTCATGACCATCTTCTTCCTGGTCCTCGGCATGAACCTGACGGGCGTCATCCCGTTCCTCAACATCGCGGGCACCGCGGTCATCGGCCTCCCGATGCTGCTCGCGGTCGTCGCGTACGTCACCTTCATCTACGCCGGCATCAAGGACCGGGGCGTGATGTTCTTCAAGAACACGCTGTTCCCCGCCGGTGCGCCGAAGGCGGTCTACCTCCTCCTCACGCCCATCGAGTTCCTCTCGACGTTCATCATCCGACCGGTCGCGCTCACGCTCCGACTCCTGATGAACATGCTCGTGGGGCACCTCCTGCTGGTGCTCTGCTTCTCCGCGACGTGGTTCTTCCTCTTCGAGGCGCAGGGCGCGCTCAAGATCCTGGGCGCCGGCACCCTCGTCCTCGGATTCGCGTTCACGCTCTTCGAGCTGCTCGTCGCCGTCCTGCAGGCCTACATCTTCGCCCTCCTCACCGCCGTCTACATCCAGATGGCCGTGGCGGAGGAGCACTAAGCGATCTCGTCCACCCACGAGATCACCCAACCGGAAGGAAACCCCAGTGGACCCCATCATTCTCGCCGAGATCAACGGCAACATCGCGACCGTCGGCTACGGCCTCGCAGCGATCGGCCCCGGCATCGGCGTCGGCATCGTCGCGGGCAAGACCGTCGAGGCCATGGCCCGCCAGCCCGAGATGGCCGGCAGCCTCCGCACCACGATGTTCCTCGGCATCGCGTTCTCCGAGGCGCTCGCGCTCATCGGCCTCGCGACCTACTTCATCTTCACCAACTAGGGGACACGCACATGCTCACGCCCCACAACGTGATGGCGGCAGGTGAAGAAGCGCCGAGCATCCTCCTTCCCGCGGTCTACGACATCGTGTGGTCGGCGGTCGTGTTCGTCGTCCTCCTGCTCGTCATCTGGAAGTACGCGCTGCCGCGCGTCTACGCCATGCTCGACGGCCGCACCGAGGCCATCGCCGGCGGCATCGAGAAGGCCGAGCGCGCGCAGGCCGAGGCGGACGCCGCCAAGGCCGAGCTGACCGCCCAGCTCGCCGAGGCACGCGCCGAGGCCGGTCGCATCCGCGACCAGGCCCGGGTCGACGCCACGGCGATCGCCGCGGAGATCAAGGAGCAGGCCCAGGCCGACGCCGCCCGGATCACCGCCAGCGCGCAGCAGCAGATCGAGGCCGAGCGCCAGCAGGCGGTCGTCTCGCTCCGGTCCGAGGTCGGGTCGCTCGCGATCGACCTCGCGTCGGGCGTCATCGGCCAGAGCCTCACGGACGACCAGCGCTCCACCGCGCTCGTCGACCGGTTCCTCGCCGACCTGGAGGCCAGCGAGACCGCCGGCAGGACGGGATCCGCCAGCTGATGGGCAGTGCATCGCGCGCATCGCTGGACTCGGCCCGCCGCGTCCTCGCGGAGCTCGGGGCGTCGACCTGTCGACGGCCGGTCAGCTCCTCGGGGCTGGCCGCGCCATCGGCGGATCCACGCACCTGCTCTCCGCGCTGGCGGACACCGGCATCGCGCCGGAGGTCAAGCACAGCATCGTCGACCGGGTCTTCGGTGCCACCGTGCAGGAGCCGGCGCTCCGCGTCCTCCGCGCGGTCGTCGACGGCCGCTGGTCCTCGCACGAGGAGCTGCTCGCGGGCATCGAGGAGCTCGGCATCCGTGCCGCGGCCATCTCGGCGCCGGAGGGCACTCCCATCGAGGCGGAGCTGTTCACGTTCGGCCGCGCGGTCTCCACGGACGATGCCCTGGAGCTCGCCCTGGGCGACAAGCTGGGCGACCCCGTGGCCAAGTCCACGCTCGTCCACCGTCTCCTCGACGGCCGGGCGTCGGAGCAGGCGATCGTCATCGTCGAGCAGCTCGTGCAGCAGCCCCGCGGCCGCCGCATGGGGGAGCTCGTGCGCTCCGCCGCCACCCTCGTGGCCGACCAGGCGGGCTTCACCATCGCCACGGTCCGCGTCGCCACGCCCCTGTCGCCCGAGCAGTCGGAGCGGCTCGCGCAGGCGCTGAGCCGCCGGTACTCCCGGCGGGTCGAGCTGAACCAGGTCGTGGACCGCGACCTCGTCGGCGGCCTCCGCGTCCAGATCGGCGACGACGTCATCGACGGCAGCGTCGCCACCAGGATCAACGATTTGAGACTCCAGTTCGCCTGACCGGCGGGCGTCACCTCGGGGGCCGTCGGCCCTCGTGAATGCAAAGGGAAAGAAGATGGCAGAACTTTCGATCAGCCCCGACGAGATCCGGGACGCGCTCAAGGACTTCGTGCAGTCCTACGAGCCCGGCAAGGCCTCGACCACCGAGGTCGGCTACGTGCTCGACGCGGGCGACGGAATCGCCCACGTGCAGGGCCTGCCCGGCGTCATGGCCAACGAGCTCATCACGTTCGCCGACGGGACCCTGGGCCTCGCCCAGAACCTGGAGGAGAGCGAGATCGGCGTCATCGTGCTCGGCGAGTTCGCCGGCATCGAGGAGGGCATGGAGGTGCGCCGCACCGGCGAGGTGCTCTCCGTCCCCGTCGGCGACGGCTACCTCGGCCGCGTCGTGGACCCGCTGGGCAACCCCATCGACGGCCAGGGCGAGATCGCCTCCGAGGGCCGTCGCGCGCTCGAGCTCCAGGCGCCCGGCGTCATGCAGCGCAAGAGCGTGCACGAGCCCATGCAGACCGGCATCAAGGCCATCGACGCCATGATCCCGATCGGCCGCGGCCAGCGCCAGCTCATCATCGGCGACCGCCAGACCGGCAAGACGGCCATCGCGATCGACACGATCATCAACCAGAAGGCCAACTGGGAGTCCGGCGACACGAACAAGCAGGTCCGCTGCATCTACGTCGCCATCGGCCAGAAGGGCTCCACCATCGCCTCGGTGCGCGGCGCCCTCGAGGAGGCCGGCGCAATGGAGTACACGACCATCGTCGCGTCCCCCGCGTCCGACCCCGCCGGCTTCAAGTACCTGGCGCCCTACACCGGCTCGGCCATCGGCCAGCACTGGATGTACGGCGGCAAGCACGTCCTCATCATCTTCGACGACCTGTCCAAGCAGGCCGAGGCCTACCGCGCCGTCTCGCTCCTCCTGCGCCGTCCGCCGGGACGCGAGGCGTACCCCGGCGACGTCTTCTACCTGCACTCCCGCCTGCTCGAGCGCTGCGCCAAGCTCTCGGACGAGCTGGGTGCCGGTTCCATGACGGGCCTGCCCATCATCGAGACGAAGGCCAACGACGTCTCGGCCTACATCCCGACCAACGTGATCTCGATCACCGACGGCCAGATCTTCCTCCAGTCGGACCTGTTCAACGCGAACCAGCGTCCCGCGGTGGACGTCGGCATCTCGGTGTCCCGCGTCGGCGGCGACGCCCAGGTGAAGAGCATCAAGAAGGTCTCCGGCACGCTGAAGCTCGAGCTCGCGCAGTACCGCTCCCTCGAGGCGTTCGCGATCTTCGCGTCCGACCTCGACGCGGCCAGCCGTCGCCAGCTCGCCCGCGGCGCGCGCCTCACCGAGCTGCTCAAGCAGCCCCAGTACTCGCCGTTCCCCATCGAGGAGCAGGTCGTCTCGATCTGGGCGGGCACGAAGGGCAAGCTCGACGAGGTACCCGTCGAGGACATCCTCCGCTTCGAGCGGGAGCTGCTCGACCACCTCCACCGCAACACGGAGGTCCTGTCGCAGCTGAAGGAGAAGAACGTCCTCACCGACGACATCACCGACGCCCTCGACAAGGCCGTGGACCAGTTCAAGCTCGAGTTCCAGACGGGCGAGGGCAAGCCGCTCGCCTCCGTGGGATCCGAGAGGTTCGAGCCCGCCAAGGCCGAGGACGTCAACCAGGAGCAGATCGTCAAGGGCAAGCGCTGACGCGCTCGCCTCACCGATCCGCCACCGACCGAGACCGATAGGGAGACTCATGGGAGCGCAACTCCGGGTCTACACGCAGAAGATCAAGTCCGCGCAGACGACGAAGAAGATCACCCGCGCGATGGAGCTGATCTCCGCGTCGCGCATCCAGAAGGCGCAGCAGCGGATGGCGGCGTCCGCGCCGTACTCGCGCGCCGTCACGCGCGCGGTCTCGGCGGTGGCGACGTTCTCCAACGTCGACCACATCCTCACGACCGAGCCCGAGAAGGTGGAGCGGGCGGCGATCGTCGTCTTCGCCTCCGACCGCGGCCTCGCCGGCGCGTTCAGCTCCAGCGTCCTGAAGGAGTCGGAGCAGCTCGCCGAGCTCCTCCGCTCGCAGGGCAAGGAGATCGTGTACTACCTCGTCGGGCGCAAGGCCGTCGGGTACTTCAAGTTCCGCAAGCGCTCCTCGGAGCGCATCTGGACCGGAAGCACCGAGAAGCCGGAGTTCGAGACGGCCAAGTCCATCGGCGACGCGCTCGTGGAGAAGTTCGTGGCATCGGCGTCCGAGGGCGGCGTGGACGAGATCCACATCGTCTTCAACCGCTTCGTGTCGATCGCCACGCAGAAGCCCGAGGTCGTCCGGCTGCTGCCGCTCGAGGTCGTCGAGGGGGTGGAGGCACCCGACCAGGGCGCCGTCCTGCCGCTCTACGAGTTCGAGCCCGAGGTGGGCGACGTGCTCGACGCGCTGCTGCCCGTCTACATCGAGAGCCGCATCTTCAACGCCATGCTGCAGTCGGCCGCCTCCGAGCACGCCGCGCGCCAGAAGGCCATGAAGTCGGCGAGCGACAACGCCGACAAGCTCGTGACCACCTACACGCGGCTGCGCAACAACGCGCGCCAGACGGAGATCACCCAGCAGATCTCCGAGATCGTCGGCGGCGCGGACGCGCTCGCCTCCAGCAAGTAACACCTCACGCTCCACGAATGAAGAAGAGAGACACCAATGACTGACACCGCCACTGCGCCGGTCGACACCGACAGGGTGGCCGGCGTCGGACGCATCGCACGCGTCACCGGCCCGGTCGTGGACATCGAGTTCCCGCACGACTCGATCCCCCCGGTCTACAACGCCCTGAAGACCACCATCACCATCGGCGAGGACTCCACGGAGATCACGCTCGAGGTCGCCCAGCACCTCGGCGACGACCTGGTGCGCGCCATCGCCCTCAAGCCCACGGACGGCCTCGTCCGCGGCCAGGAGGTGCGCGACACCGGCGAGGCCATCTCGGTCCCCGTCGGCGACATCACCAAGGGCAAGGTCTTCAACGTCACCGGCGACGTGCTCAACAACGTCGGCGGCGAGAAGATCGAGATCACCGAGCGCTGGCCCATCCACCGCAAGCCCCCGATGTTCGACCAGCTGGAGTCGAAGACCCAGCTGTTCGAGACCGGCATCAAGGTCATCGACCTCCTCACCCCGTACGTGCAGGGCGGCAAGATCGGCCTGTTCGGCGGAGCGGGCGTCGGCAAGACCGTCCTCATCCAGGAGATGATCCAGCGCGTCGCGCAGGACCACGGCGGCGTGTCCGTGTTCGCGGGCGTCGGCGAGCGCACCCGTGAGGGCAACGACCTCATCATGGAGATGGAGGAGGCCGGCGTCTTCGACAAGACCGCGTTGGTCTTCGGCCAGATGGACGAGCCGCCGGGAACGCGCCTGCGCGTGGCCCTGTCCGCGCTCACGATGGCCGAGTACTTCCGCGACGTGCAGAACCAGGACGTGCTGCTCTTCATCGACAACATCTTCCGCTTCACGCAGGCCGGCTCCGAGGTCTCCACGTTGCTCGGCCGCATGCCGTCCGCGGTGGGCTACCAGCCGAACCTCGCGGACGAGATGGGCGTGCTCCAGGAGCGCATCACGTCGACCCGCGGCCACAGCATCACCTCGCTGCAGGCCATCTACGTCCCCGCGGACGACTACACCGACCCGGCGCCGGCCACCACGTTCGCGCACCTCGACGCGACCACGGAGCTCAGCCGCGAGATCGCGTCGCGCGGTCTCTACCCGGCCGTCGACCCGCTGACGTCCACCAGCCGCATCCTCGACCCGCGGTACCTGGGCCAGGCGCACTACGACACGGCCACCCGCGTCAAGGCGATCCTGCAGAAGAACAAGGAGCTCCAGGAGATCATCGCGATCCTCGGCGTCGACGAGCTCTCCGAGGAGGACAAGGTCACGGTCAGCCGTGCCCGCCGCATCCAGCAGTTCCTCTCGCAGAACACGTACATGGCGAAGAAGTTCACGGGCGTCGAGGGCTCCACGGTGCCGCTGAAGAACACCATCGAGTCCTTCTCGAAGATCGCCGACGGCGAGTACGACCACGTCGCCGAGCAGGCGTTCTTCAACGTGGGCGACCTCGACGACGTCGACCGCCGCTGGTCCGAGATCCAGAAGGAGAACGGCTGAGATGGCCCGCGCTGATCTCACGGTCACCGTGGTCTCGGCCGACCAGCAGGTCTGGTCCGGCCAGGCCTCCATGGTCGTCGCGCGCACGAGCGAGGGCGAGATCGGCATCCTCGCCGGTCACGAGCCGCTCCTGGCGATCCTCGCGACCGGCAACGTCCGCATCACGCAGGACGGCGGTGCCGTGATCACGGCCGACGCCGACGAGGGCTTCCTCTCGGTCGAGAACGACAACGTGACCGTGGTCGCGCGCCAGGCCGCCCTGGTCGCGTAGAACCACCTCCGTCCGACGGCGGGCGGTCCCCTCGGGGGCCGTCCGCCGTCGTGCGTCCGTCGTGCGCGCTGCGCGTCTCCGGCGGCGCCCCGATGGCGGGCGTCCCGCGCGCGGTCCCGCCTCCGCGCTCGGACCGGCGCCTGCCATTCCCGTCCATCGGCCCTCCGCGGCGCCGTCGTCCACCCGTCCCCGGAGGTCCCGTGCTCGTCCTGCTGCCCCCGTCCGAGACGAAGCGCGACGGCGGCGAGGCCGGCACGCGGCTCGACCTCGACCGGCTCGCCTTCCCCGAGCTGACCGCGGAGCGGCGCACCATCGTGCGCGCGGTCGCGGAGCTCGCCCAGGACGCGGACGCCGCGACGCGGGTCCTGAAGCTCGGTCCGCGTCAGGCGGCGGAGGTGGAGCGCGACCGGGTCGTGGAGTCGTCGCCCACCATGCCGGCCCTGCTGCGCTACACGGGGGTGCTCTACGACCCCATCCGCGCCGACGCGTTGGATCCGGCGCAGCTGGAGTTCGCGGGGCGGCACGTGGCCGTGCACTCGGCCCTCCTCGGCCCCGTGCGGGCGACGGACCCGATACCGGCGTACCGGCTCTCGCACGACAGCCGCCTGCCGGGCGTCCGCATGAAGGCCCACTGGGCCGCGTCGGTGCGCCGGGTCCTCGAGGACGTCCCGGGTCTCGTGCTCGACCTCCGCTCCGACGGCTACGCGGCCCTCGGTCCGCGACCGGGGCACGAGGACTCGGCCGTGGTGCGCGTCGTCGCGCGCGGGGCGGACGGCACGGTGCGCGCCCTCAACCACTTCAACAAGAAGGCGAAGGGCGAGCTCGTGCGGGCGCTCATCCTCGGCGGGCGGGACCTCGCGTCCGTCGCGGAGCTCCTGGACTGGGCGGCGGCCAGCGGCATCGAGCTGTCCCGCGGAGCCGACGGCGAGCTCGTGCTGGTGGCCGCTTCGCACTGACCGGAGGCGCGCCGACCCAAGGCGCGCGGACCGGAGGTGCGCCGACCTGTGCCTCCGGCCGATGGGCGCCGCCGGCCTCGCGGACCTCGCGGTCAGCCGGCGCGGTGGCAGCCGACGACGTGGTCGTCGACCAGTCCGGAGGACTGCATGAGCGCGTAGACCGTCGTGGGGCCGACGAAGCGGAGGCCGACCTGCTTGAGCTCCCGGCTGAGGGCCGTCGACCCGGGGGTGACGGCCGGGATGTCCGCAGCGGTCGCCGGTCGAGGTCGGGTGGCGGGATCCTCCGCGTGCGCCCACACCATGCGGTCGAGCGCACCGTCGCCGCGCGCGTCCACGAGGGCGCGCACGGCGCGTGCGTTCCCGCGCGCCGCCTCGATCTTGGCGCGGTTGCGGATGATCCCCGCGTCGCCCATGAGGCGCTCCACGTCGTCCTCCTCCATGGCCGCGACCGCGTCGACGTCGAACCCGTGGAAGACCTCGCGGAACCGGGGCCGCTTGCGGAGGATCGTGATCCACGAGAGCCCCGCCTGGAAGCCCTCCAGGCACAGCTTCTCGAAGAGCGGCCGGTCGCCGTGGAGCGGGCGACCCCACTCCTCGTCGTGGTACCTGCGGTACTCCGGGTCAGCGGCCGACCAGGCGCATCGGGCGAGGCCGTCGTCCCCGGTGACGAGGGAGGCCGTCACGAGGCGAGCACCGATCCCTCGAGCGCCAGCAGCCGGACCTTCGTCTCCACCCCGTCGCCGGCGCTGAAGCCCGTGACGCGGCCGTCGGCCCCGAGTACGCGGTGGCAGGGGATGAGGAGGCACAGCCGGTTGGCGCCCACGGCGCCGCCCACCGCGCGAGCTCCGCCGGGTCGACCCGCCGCCTCGGCCAGGGCGCCGTAGGTGGTGACGCCGCCGTGGGGGATGCGCGCGAGGGCCCGCCAGACGGCGACCTGGAAGGGGGTGCCACGGAGCGCCAGGGGCACGTCGAGCACCTGGCGCCGCCCGGCGAAGTACTCCCGCAGCTGGCGGGCCGTCTCCTCCAGCACGGCGCTCGGCTGGTCGTCGAGGTGGTCGAGCGGCAGGCGGTCGGCCGTCGCGATGGAGAGCGACGCGACGCGATCCCCCTCGCCGACGATCTCGAGCCGGCCCACGGGCGAGGGCATCCGCAGGAGCGCGGTGCCGGGCGGCAGCTCGTGGACGGCGGTCGTCGGGGGCAGCTCGGTGCCCCGGTGGGCGTCGGCGGTCCCGGACGCGAGCGACCGGGACGTCGTGCGCTCCGCTCGCGGGGCGGGGAGCGTGGCAGGGGAGGAGGGGATCATGCGGCGACGGTACGACGCGAGGCGTGGATCACGGCAGGCGCGGGCAGGTCGGGGGAGTGCGCGCGTGCGACGGGCCGCGGGAGGAGCCCCCGCGCGGTGCCGGGGTCACCGGGACCGCCCGTGGCCGTCCTGCGTGTGGACCTTGAGGTACACGAACGTCTCCGTGCTCACCACGCCCTCCAGGCCCCGGATGCGCGCGTTGAGCAGCTCCACGAGCTCCTCGTCGTCCTCGCACACCACCTCGGCCAGGAGGTCGAAGGTGCCGGCCGTCATGACGACGTAGTCGACCGCGGGGATCGCGGCGAGGGCATCGGCCACGATGCGCACGTCACCGCTCACGGTGACGCCGATCATGGCCTGGCGGGTGAGGCCGAGCTGCTGCGGGTCGGTGAGGGCGACGATGCGGATCACGCCGGCGTCGGTCAGCTTCTGCACGCGCTGGCGGACGGCGGCCTCGCTCAGCCCGACCGCCTTGCCGATCTCCGCGTACGATCGGCGGCCGTCCTCGCGGAGCTGATCGACGATGGAGCGGGAGATGGCGTCCACGGGGAGCCCCCGGGCGGAGGGGCGCTGCGGGGTGCTCATCGTCCGAGCATGGCAGTCCGGAGGGGGCCGGGCAACCGGATCCGCGGCGACCCGCGCCGGGAGCGGCGCAGATGCCCCTCCGAGCGGCCCCGCGAGCCGAGCGATCCGGCGGCCGCGCACCCCTCGGCTGGGGCACGCGCGCGCGGTAGCATCGTGATCAGCGCGTCCGGCCGCCCGAGGCCCGGCGCCCACCGCCCGACCGGGCGCCGATCCTCGATGGAGCCGATGACGTGATCGAGGGCTCCCACCGATCCGCTCCCGCCCGCGCGGGCTCCCCGGGCCTCGCGGTCGTCACCCCGCACGCCGTCGTCGTGCTGCCGGCCGGGGCCGCCCGCGGGTGGTGGAGGACGTCTGGCGGATCCTCGCCGGCCCGTCCGCGGCGGCGGAGTCGATCGTCGCGGCGCTCCCGCTCCGGGGGCCGGACGAGGTGCGCTCCTTCGCCGTGCTCGTGCACGAGCGCGGCGGCGACGCGGGGGTGCGCCTGCAGGTGGTCCTCCGCGGTGACGCCGTCGTCGA
Source organism: Clavibacter michiganensis (assembly GCA_002150995.1). Lineage (GTDB taxonomy): Bacteria > Actinomycetota > Actinomycetes > Actinomycetales > Microbacteriaceae > Clavibacter > Clavibacter michiganensis_K. The sequence goes on from MDHJ01000001.1 coordinate 1,189,012, forward strand.
CGTGGAGGCCGACGACGCCGACGGCCTCCCGGCGGAGCCGCGCCGCGTCGATGCGCGCCAGGCGCAGCCGTTCTACCTGGCCACCCTCGACCGCGTCCGCGCCTACCGCGCCGGCGCCCCCGCGGACCGGGCTGCGACGGATGCGCAGGACGGCCTCCCGCTCGTCGCGGGCGCCGTCGCCGCGGACGCCGTGGCCTGGCGCCTCGAGTCGCCGGATGCACGGGCGCACGCGACCGCCGGCGCATCGGACGCCACGGACAGGGCGCTGGGTGCCACGGTCCTCGACGCCCCGGATCCCACCGCCCCGGACGGCGATGCCCCGCCCGCGGACCCGGCCGGCGCCCCGGTGCCCGCCGCCATCCCCGCCGAGGGCGGCCCCGACGCGGCCGCCCGTGCCCGCTCCGCCGGCATCCCGACCGTCGCGATCCGCACCCTCCCGGACTACGGCGAGGACGACACGATGCACACCGTGCACGCGTTCCGCGTCGTGCGCGAGGGCCGCCCGCAGGAGGCCGGCGACGGCGAGCCGGGCGGCGAGAGGATCCCGCTGGACGCGCCCGTCATCGTGGGCCGACGCCCGCGTCCGCCGCGCGTCGTGCGCGGCGCGGAGCCGCGCCTCGTGGCCGTGCCCTCGCCGCTCGGCGAGATCTCGGGCACGCACCTCGCGCTGCGGCAGGACTCGGGCGTGGTCGTCGTGACCGACCTCGACTCCACCAACGGGACCGCCGTGCTGGCACCGGGAGCCGAGCGGCTGGCGCTGCGCCCCGGGGAGTCCCTCGTGGTCGTCCCCGGCACGCGCATCGACCTGGGCGACGGCGTCGTCCTCGAGATCCTGTCCGCCCGATGACCGCCATCGGAGCGGACGTCGCGGAGACCTCCCTCGCCCTGCCGGACGGCCGCATCCTCGTGCTCGGCTGGGCGTCGGCGACCGACCGCGGGCTCCGCCGCGACCACAACGAGGACAGCCTGCTCGCCGCCGTGCCCTACTTCGCCGTCGCCGACGGCATGGGCGGGCACGCGGCCGGCGACGTGGCGAGCGACGCGGTCATCCGCCGCCTCGCCGAGGAGCAGGGGCGCGCCGAGTCCGGCTTCGCGGATCCCGAGGGGGTGGAGCCCGCGCTCGAACGCGCCGTGGAGGACATCCGCGAGGAGACCGGCGACCTGGAGCTGCACGCCGGGACGACCGTCACGGGCGCCTGCCTCACGCTGGTCTCGGATCGCCCGTACTGGGCCGTCTTCAACGTCGGGGACTCCCGCGTGTACCAGCTGCGCGGCGACGTGCTCGAGCAGGTCACCGTCGATCACTCCGTCGTGCAGGAGATGGTGGATGCCGGCCGCCTCACCCGCGCCCAGGCCGACCGGCACCCGGACGGCAACATCATCACCCGCGCGGTCGGCGTCGGCGACGCGGCCGAGGCGGACTACTGGCTGCTGCCGGTCACCGCGAGGCTCCGCCTGCTCGTGTGCTCGGACGGGCTCACCAAGGAGCTGTCGGACCCGGAGATCCGGGGGCACCTGCTGCGCGCGGACGACGCGGCCACGGCGGTGCGGGCCCTCGTCGTGCACGCGCTCGAGAACGGCGGACGCGACAACGTGACCGCGGTCGTGGTCGACGTCCTGCGGATCGACCCGCCCGCGGACGCCCCCGCCCCGCGCCGGCGGGTCCTGCGCCGCTGACGCCCGGGCCGTGGTGCTGCGCGGGGCGGACGGCCGCTACGCGTGCAGCGCCTCGTTGAGGATCGACCCGCCGCCGCGCCGCGGGACCGCCTCGACCGCCCCCGTGAGGGAGTTGCGGCGGAACAGGAGCCCCGGCCGGCCGGAGAGCTCCACGGCCTTCACCTGGGGCGCGCGGCCGTCGGCGCCGGGCGCGGCGCCGACGAGGAGGACCTTGGTGCCCGCGGTCACGTAGAGGCCGGCCTCGACGACGCTGTCGTCGCCGATGGAGATGCCCACGCCCGAGTTCGCCCCGAGGAGCGCCCGCTCGCCGATCGTCACCCGGTCCGTGCCGCCGCCCGAGAGCGTGCCCATGATGGACGCGCCGCCGCCGACGTCCGAGCCGTCGCCGACGACGACGCCCTGCGAGATCCGCCCCTCGACCATCGAGGACCCGAGCGTGCCGGCGTTGAAGTTGACGAAGCCCTCGTGCATGACGGTGGTGCCCGGTGCGAGGTGCGCGCCCAGGCGCACGCGGGACGCGTCGGCGATGCGGACGCGGTCCGGCGTGACGTAGTCGAGCAGCCGCGGGAACTTGTCCACGCCGTGCGCGGCGATTCCCGCCCGCTGGAGGGACGGCCGGAGCCGGTCGAAGTCGTCGGGGTGCACCGGGCCGGCGTTCGTCCAGACGACGATGGGCAGGTGGCCGAAGATCCCCTCCAGCGACAGCCCGTTGGGCCGCACGAGGAGGTGGCTGAGCAGGTGGAGGCGGAGGTACGCGTCGGGCGTGGACGCCGGGGGCGTCTGCAGGTCGATCTCGACCGTGACGATGTCGACCGTGACGCCGCGACGCGGATCGGCGACCGCGAGCTCCTCGACCCAGGCCGGCGCGATCCAGCGGTCGCGTCCCGCGGGGAGCGCGCCGAGCTCCGGCGCGGGGAACCAGGTGTCGAGGACGGTGCCGTCGGAGGCGACGGTGGCGAGGCCGTAGCCCCACGCGGATCCGGAGGCGGGGACGGACCCGGCGGCGTGCGCGGCGGACGGGGACGGAGCGGGGGAGGCCATGCGGCCAGCGTACCGATCGGGCCGCGCCGTCCCGGTGCTCCCCGATGGAGCCCACCGCCCCCGACCTAGGATGTTCGGCATGCCGACCGAGACCCCTGCCGTGCCCGAGCTCGACCTGACCGCGGGGAGCGTGGAGGTCACGCGCCGCATCTGCGACATGGAGTCCGTCTCCGGGGACGAGGGTCCGCTCGCGGACGCCATCGAGCGCGCCCTCGCCGGATGCGCCCACCTCGACGTCGAGCGGGACGGCGACGCCGTCATCGCGCGCACGCACCTCGGCCGGGACCGCCGCGTCGTCATCGCGGGGCACATCGACACCGTGCCGCTCAACCGCAACCTCCCCACGCGCACCGAGCACGAGGACGGCGTCGAGTACCTCTGGGGGCGCGGCACCGTCGACATGAAGGCCGGCGTCGCCGTGCAGCTGGTGCTCGCGGCCGAGCTCGACGACCCCGCCTACGACATCACGTGGATCTGGTACGACCACGAGGAGGTCTCCGACAGCCTCAACGGCCTCGGCCGGCTCGCCCGCACGCGTCCGGAGCTGCTGGAGGGCGACTTCGCCATCCTCGGCGAGCCGACGCGCTCCGAGATCGAGGGCGGCTGCAACGGGAACCTCCGCGTGGAGGTCCGCGCGTTCGGCAAGCGCTCGCACTCAGCCCGCTCCTGGGTGGGCGAGAACGCCATCCACCGGATCGCACCGGTGCTCGCCACGCTGGCCGCGTACGAGGCGCGCGAGGTGGAGGTCGACGGGCTGGTCTACCGGGAGGGGCTGAACGCGGTCGGGGTCTCCGGCGGCATCGCCGGCAACGTCATCCCCGACGAGGCGATGGTGCACGTCAACTACCGCTTCGCCCCGAGCCGCTCGGGCGCCGAGGCCGTCGCGCACGTGACGGGCCTCTTCCCCGGCTTCGAGATCACCGTCGTCGACCTGGCCGAGGGGGCGCGCCCGGGCCTCGACGCGGCCATCGCGCAGCCGTTCCTCGCGGCGGTCGGCGGCGAGGCGCGCCCCAAGTACGGCTGGACCGACGTCGCCCGCTTCAGCGCCCTCGGCGTGCCGGCCGTCAACTACGGCCCCGGGGACCCGCTCCTCGCCCACGCGGACGACGAGCGCGTCGACGTCGCGCAGATCACGTCGTGCGAGCGCGGCCTCCGGGCGTGGCTGACGGCGCGCTGACCCGGCCCGCGCGGCGCGCCCGGGTCGACGACCTCCCCGAGGCGCGCCGGGCCCCGTTCCTGCCGTGGTGGGCGGCGGTCCTCGGGATCTACGTCGCCAGCCGGGCGCTCACCACGGTGCTCATGGTGCTGTCGGCCCGCGGCCAGATCCGGAGCCCGTGGGCCGACGCGTCCCCGACGTACCTGCGGTTCGCGACGTTCTGGGACGCGGGCTGGTACCGCGACATCCTGACGTCCGGCTATCCGTCGGTCCTCCCCGTGGACGCCGCCGGGCACGTCCAGGCGAACGCGTGGGCCTTCATGCCCGTGTACCCGGCGGTCGTGGGCGCCGTGCAGCACGTGACCGGGGCGTCGTTCGCCGCCGCGGCCGTCGCCGTGTCGGTCGTGGCGGGCGCCGGCGCCGTCCTGGTGCTGCACCGGCTGCTGTCGCGCTTCCTCTCCCCGTCGTCCGTCATGACGGCGGTCGTCATCGTCTGCGTGGCGCCGGTCTCGCCGCTGTTCCAGGTGGCGTACGCGGAGAGCCTGCAGACGCTCCTCCTCCTCACGGCCCTGCTCCTCCTCGTCGACCGGCGCTACGCGCTCCTCGCGCCCGTCGTCGTGGTCATGGCGTTCACCCGGCCGCTCGGGCTGGCGTTCGCGCTCGCGCTGCTGCTGCACGGCGTCCTGCGGCTCCGATCGGCGCGGCGCGACCCGTTCCCCTGCGCCGAGCGCGCGCGCCTCGTCCTCGCCGGGATGTCGGCCTTCGTCGCGGGTGCCGCGTGGCCCGTCATCGCCGCGATCCGCACCGGCTCCGTCTCCGCGTACACGGACACGGAGCTCTCCTGGCGGGCGTCCTACGTCGGGTACCGCCACCTGGTCCCGTTCGAGGCGTGGTTCGACGCGGGCGGCTTCTGGATCGGCGGTCCCCTGGGCACCATCGCCGTGCTCCTCGTGGTCGCCGCCTTCGCCCTCATGCTGACGCGCCCCTCCGTGCGGGCGCTCGGTCCCGACCTGCGCATCTGGATCGCGTCGTACGGCCTGTACCTCCTCGCCGTCTTCTTCCCGCAGTCGAGCGTCTTCCGGCTGCTGCTGCCGATGATCCCGCTGGCCGGCGCGCTCGCCGTGCCCCGCTCCCGGACCTGGCGGGTCTGCGTCGTGGCGGCGATGGTCGTCGGGCAGTGGCTCTGGATCGACCTCATGTGGCGTACCACCGCGGGGGACTGGACGCCGCCGTGACGGGGTCCTCCGCACCCCGCGACGTGGACCGCGGCGCCCCCCTCCACCGCCGGACGGGGGCGCCGCGGCCGTAGCACGGCGCCGCGCGTTCATCGAGGGCCGTGTCGATGCGGGATAATGGACGCACATCCACGAAAGGGGAGCCGAATGGCAGCCATGAAGCCCAGGACCGGCGACGGACCGATGGAGGCCGTGAAGGAGGGCCGGCTCATCATCGTGCGCGTGCCCTTGGAGGGAGGCGGACGACTCGTCGTCTCCGTCAACGACGCCGAAGCGAAGGAGCTTCACGACGCCCTCGCCGCGGTCACCAGCGCGAGCTAGTCGGAACGCACATCACGCGACAGCGCCCGCCCCGTCGACGACGGGGCGGGCGCTGTCGCGTCGCGGCGCTCTCGAGTTCGCGGGCCGTCGCGTCGCGGCCCTGTAGTCCTCCCGCACCCCGGTGTCGACCGTCGGCGCTCAGCGCCCGGTCCGGGCGATCTGCAGCAGGCCGTCGCCCGAGGGCGACAGCGACGCGACGACGGCACCGGAGCCGGCCGTCTCCTGCACGAGCGTGCGGAACGCCGCGGTCTGCGCGTCGCGCGCGGCCGGGTTCTGCACGCGCCCGCGCCAGAGCGCGTGCGGCACGAGGACGAGGCCGCCCGGGCGGGCGAGTCGGAGGCCGTGCTCGACGTACTCGATGACCTGGGCGGGATCCGCGTCCACGAGCACCAGGTCGTAGCTGGCGTCGCTCATGCGGGGCAGCACGTCGAGCGCGCGACCCGTGATGAGGCGGACGCGGTTCGCCGGGACCTCGGCGTCGGCCAGGATCTCGCGGGCCGCCTGCTGGTGGTCGAACTCCACGTCGATGCTCGTGAGCACGGCGCGCGGAGCCCCGCGGAAGATGCAGAGGCCGGAGACCCCGGCGCCCGTGCCGATCTCGATGACGCTCGTGGCACGGGTGGCGGCGGCGAGGAGCGAGAGCTGGGCGCCGACGGCGGGGGAGACGGCCTCGATGCCGAGCTCGCGGGAGTGCTGGCGGGCCAGGGCGATGTGCTCGTCCTCCACGACGACGTCCTCGGCGAACTTCCACCCGGTCTCCTGGTCGGACACGCGGCACCTCCCTCTTCCGGGTCACCAGGGTATCGGCCCCGCGGTCGGACGCCCGACGGGGGCGTGTCCGGTGACGCCCCGATGCGCCGCGCCGGCTGACGGGAGCCTGCGGACGGGTGGAGATCGGGCGTCGACCGGCTAGCCTGTGACCATGTTCGGCCTGACGTTCGAGAAGCTGATGCTCATCGGCATCATCGCGGTGTTCCTGCTCGGCCCCGAGCGGCTGCCGCTGTACACCCAGAAGCTCGCGGATCTGGTGAAGGCGGCCCGCCGCATGGCCACCGGAGCCCGCGAGCGCATGCGCGACGAGCTCGGGCCGGAGTTCGACGAGGTCGACTGGAAGAAGCTCGACCCCCGCCAGTACGACCCGCGCCGCATCATCAAGGAGGCGCTGTTCGAGGACGAGCCCGTCGTCACGAAGCCGCGCGTGCCGGTCGAGACCACGATCGCCCGTCGTCAGCGACTCGAACGCGAGGCGGCCGCCGCCTCCGCCCAGCCCGCGCCCTTCGACGTCGAGGCCACCTGACGCACGTCGTCCCACGCTCACGCGGGACGGCCGTCCGCACGGTGCCGGATGCCGATGACCCGGGCTGTTCAGTCGGGTGCGCGGGCCCCACGCGGTCCCCTCGCACCGTGTCGCTCAGCCGTTCGCGCTGAAGCGCGCGTCCACGGTGCGCGCCTCCTCGCGGAGCGCGTCCACGACGGCCCGCACCGAGGGACGCTCGGCGCGGTCGGGCCGTAGCAGCACGTGCACGTGCCGCCGGGACACGACCCCCGTGAGCCGCTTCACCACCACGCCGTCGTGCTGACCCGCGGTGTAACGGGGCAGCAGCGCGATCCCGTGGCCCGAGGCGACGAGGGACTCGGTGATGCGCGTGTCGTTGACGCGCTGGACGACCCGGGCGGGGGCGCCGAGGGCCTGCTCGATGTCGAGGAGGATCCGGTCGAAGGGGAGCCCCTGCGGCACGCCGATCCACGGCTCGCCGCCGAGGTCGGCGGGACTCACGGACGCGCGACCTGCGAGGCGGTGGCCCGACGGCATGGCGACGTCGAGCGGCTCCACCATGAGCGGGACGATCACGAGGCCGAGCCCGCGCCACGTCCCCGCCCCGCGAGCGAGTGGGCGATGACGACGTCGAAGTCGGCCGTGAGGTCGGCGAAGGCGCGGGAGGCCGGGTCGCGGTCGCTGGCCCGCACGGTGAGGTCGGCGATCGTCGCGACCCGGTCGAGGAGGCCCGGGAGCAGCATCTGCCCGGCGGTGGGGAACATCGCCAGCGTGACCTCGCCCGCGGGCTGGTGCCGGAAGTCCTCCCACAGCGCCTCGGCGCGCGCGACCGCGACGGCGATGTCGGTGGCCGTGCGCGCGAGCGCGCGGCCCGCGTCGGTGAGCACGATGCCGCGGCCGGACCGCTCGGTGAGCGGCACCCCGGCCTCCCGCTCGAGCACCTTGAGCTGCTGGGAGACCGCGGACGGCGTGCGCCCCGCGGCGCGTGCGACGGCCCCGACGCTGCCCCGGTCGGCGAGCTCCCGGAGGAGCTCGAGGCGTCGGATGTCCATGCAGCCAGGCTACACAGCCAGGCAAGGACTATGAGCTTGTCCTGAACGATGCGCGGTGGTCTCCTGGAGGTGCGGCGGAATGCGCCGCCATCCGCCTTCCCGCAGGAGCACCACCATGACCGTCTTCCTCATCGCCGTCGCCGCCCTCTCCGTCTCCGCCGTCGCCGGCACCGTCGTCGTCACCGCACGCGACGGCTACCGCGCCGTGCCGACCCGCACGCACCGCAGCCACGTCTAGGCAGCACGCGCAGCACGCACGAGGAGGACGGCAGCCCGCGGGGTGCCGTCCTCCTCGTGCGTCCCGGGATCGTCGGGGCGCCTGGTCGGGTGGCGCCTAGGAGACGGAGAGCCCCAGCCGCCGGCCCGCGAGACCGCGGCCGCGCCGGGCCAGGTGGTCCGCGACGCGCTGGATCTGCACAGCGGCGGGATCCCCCGGCGTCGCGAGGACGAGGGGTGCCCCTGCGTCGCCGCCCTCCCGGAGGGCGACGCTGAGGGGGACGCTCGCGAGGAGGGGGACGGGATCGTCCTGCCCCGCCGACAGGCGCCGGGCGACCTCCTCGCCGCCGCCCGCGCCGAAGAGCTCGAGGACGGACCCGTCGGGCTGCGCGAGCCCGGCCATGTTCTCCACGACCCCCGCGACGCGCTGCCCCGTCTGCCGGGCGACCAGCCCGCTGCGCTCGGCGACGTCTGCCGCAGCCGGCTGCGGCGTCGTGACCACGAGCACCTCGGCGTGCGGCAGCAGCTGCCCCACCGTGATGGCGACGTCGCCGGTGCCGGGCGGCAGGTCGAGCAGCAGCACGTCGAGGTCGCCGAAGAACACGTCCGTGAGGAACTGCTGGATGGTGCGGTGCAGCATCGGGCCGCGCCAGGAGACGGCGGTGCCCCCGGCGGCGTCCGGGTCGAGGAACATGCCGATGGAGATTACCTTCACGCCGTGGGCGACGGGCGGCAGGATCATGTCGCCGACGCGGGTGGGCTGCGCCGAGCGGCCGTCCTGGTCGACGAGCCCCAGGATGCCCGGGATGGAGAACCCGTGCACGTCGGCATCGACGAGCCCGACGGCGAGCCCCTTCGCCGCGAGCGCGACCGCGAGGTTGGCCGTGAGCGTCGACTTCCCGACGCCGCCCTTGCCGCTCGTGACGGCGTAGACGCGCGTGAGGCTGTCGGGGCCGAAGGGCATGCCCCGCTGGGCGGCCGGCCCGCGGAGCCGCTCGGTGAGCGCACGGCGCCGCTCAGGGCTCATCACCCCCACGGTGAGCTCGAGGCGCACGACGCCCGGCACGGCCGCGACCGTCTCGCGCACGTCGCGCTCGATGGAGGTCGCCGCCGGGCATCCGACGATCGTCAGGGCGATGTCGACGTGCGCCACGCCACCGTCCTCGACGCGCACGTCGGAGACCATGTCGAGCTCCGTGATGGGCCGGCGGATCTCCGGGTCAACCACGCGCGCGAGCGCCTGCCGCACCGCGTCCGCGGTGAGCGGCGCCGTGCCGGCGGCCTCAGCGGCCATGCGTCCTGCGGCGGCCCTCGCCCTCGGCGTCGTCCGCCTCGGGGTCGTCACGGCGGTCGAGCTCCTCGAGGAGCTGCCGGAGCTCGGCGCGGATGAAGTCCTTCGACGCCACGTCCTTCATCTGCAGGCGGAGGGACACCACCTCGCGGGCGAGGTACTCGACGTCGGCGACGTTGCGCTCGGCGCGCTGCCGGTCCTGCTCGATCTGCACGCGGTCGCGGTCATCCTGGCGGTTCTGCGCGAGGAGGATGAGCGGCGCGGCGTACGAGGCCTGGAGCGAGAGGATCAGCGTGAGGGCCGTGAAGCCGAGCGCGGCGGAGTCGAAGCGGGCGGACGCGGGTCCGTACGTGTTGTAGCCGATCCACGCGACGCAGAACAGGGTGAGGCCCACCAGGAACCACGGCGTGCCCATGCCGCGCGCGATGGACTCGGTGAAGCGGCCGAACCGGTCGCGGCTCGCGCGGTTGCGCATCGGGAGGACGGTGGTGCGGAGGCCCTTGGGGGCGTCCAGGCGGACGTCGCGGTTACTCTGCCGTGCCACGGGGGATCCTCCGTCCTCGTACGGGTCCTGCGGTGGGGATGGCGGCCGTGGCCGTGCCGTGGAAGCGGGCGGTGGCGCGCTTGCGGGTCTCGCGCTCGGCATCGGCGCTGCGCCAGTCGTCCGGCAGCAGGTGGTCGAGCACGTCGTCGATGGTGACCACGCCGACGAGGCGGTGGTTCTCGTCCACCACGGGCACCGAGACGAGGTTGTAGCTCGCCATGATGCGGGAGACCTCGGCCGCGCTGGTGTCGGCGCGGACGGGCTCCAGGCCCTGGTCGAGCAGGGTGCCGAGGCGCTCGTGCGGCGGGTAGCGCAGCATCCGCTGGAAGTGCACCATGCCGAGGAAGCGGCCCGTCGGCGGCTCGTACGGCGGCAGGGTCACGCAGACGGCCGCCCCCAGCGTGGGCGCCAGCTCGTGCCGTCGGATGAGCGCGAGGCCCTCCGCGACGGTCGCGTCGCCCGACACGATGACGGGGTCGGTGGTCATGAGACCGCCCGCCGTGTCCGGCGCGTAGCTGAGGAGCATGCGGACGTCGTCCGCCTCCTCCGGCTGCATCAGCTCCAGCAGCGCCTCGCCGCGCTCCTCCGACAGCTGCGCGATGAGGTCGGCGGCGTCGTCCGGCTGCATCTGGTCGAGCACGTCGGCGGCCCGGTCGTCGTCGAGGGTGGCCATGATCTGCACCTGCTCGGACTCGGGCATCTCCTCCAGCACGTCGGCGAGCCGGGCGTCGGGTAGCTCCTCGGCGACCTCCAGGCGCCGGGCCTGGGGAAGGTCGAGCAGGGTGTTGGCGAGGTCGGCGGGCAGCAGGTCGGAGTACGCGGCGAGGAACTGGGAGGCGGACTGCGCGACGCCGTCGTCCTGCAGCTCGGCCACGTCGCTCCACGTGGCGAAGATGGTGGCGCCCTTGGCGAAGGGGGAGGGGCTCGTGCGGGGACGGCGGCAGAAGAGCTGCGACACCTCCCACTCGGCCTGGCCCGACTCCTCGATGGCGACGTCCTCGATGACGGCGTTCCCGGATCCGTCGCGCAGGCGCACCCGGCGCCCGAGGATCTCGGCGATCACCCGCACCTCGCCGCCGCGCTGCTCGAAGCGGCGCAGGTTGATGAGCCCTGTCGTGATGATCTGGCCCGAGCCGATGCTCGTCACCCGTCCGATGGAGAGGAACACGCGGCGCTTGCCCGGGATCTCGACGATGAGGCCCACGACGCGCGGCGGATCGTCCTTGCGGTACACGACCAGCACGTCGCGCACGCGCCCGACGCGGTCGCCTGCGGGGTCGAACACGCTGCACCCGGCGAGCCGGGCGACGAAGACTCGGGAGGCGCTCACAGAGTCAATCTAGTCGCTCGCCCAGCCGCCGCCCGGCACCGGGTGGGACACTGGAGGGGTGACCTCACCCCTCCTCGGACGCAGCTCCCGTGCCCGCATGCCCCGGCTCCCGAAGGGCGAGCCCGTGGCGACGTACGAGACGTACGACGAGGCGCAGAAGGCCGTCGTCACGCTCGCCGAGGCCGACTTCCCCGTCACGCAGGTGAGCATCGTGGGCAACGAGCTGACGAGCGTGGAGCGCGTCACCGGCAAGCTCACCTCCGCCCGCGCCGCGGCGGCGGGGGCGGCCAGCGGCGCGTGGCTGGGCCTGTTCCTGGGGCTCGTGACGTTCCTGTTCTCGCCGGTGCCGAACATCTCCTCGGTCGTCGGCGCGGTCATCATCGGCGTCGGGTTCGGCGCGATCTTCGGCATCGTCAGCTACAGCATCACGCGCCGCCGCCGCGACTTCACCTCCGTCATGCAGGTCACCGCCACGAGCTACTCGGTGGTCGTCGAGCCCGACTCGATGCACCGCGCCCGCAACGTGCTCGGCATCGGGGGAGTCGGCACGTCGGTCTACGGCGAGCCCGTCGTCACCACGCCGCCGCCCGCCGCGGCTCCCGCCGCGGCTCCCGCCGCGGCTCCCGCCGCGGCTCCCGCCGCGCGTCCCGCGGGCCCCTATGGGGAGCGCGTGCCCGAGGAGGGCGGACCCGAGGCCCCCGAGCCGACCGCGCCGCCCACGTCGACCGACCGGCCCGTGGGCGAGCAGGGCGCGACAGGGGCCTGATCCCGCGCGCCCCGCCCGGCGGCACCCCGCCCGGCTCGGCCGCTAGGAGCGGCCGGCTATCCACGCCTCGACCTCGTCCGCCGTGCGCGGGATGCCGGCGGACAGGTTCTCGGCTCCGTCGCGCGTCACGAGGATGTCGTCCTCGATGCGCACCCCGATGCCGCGGAAGCGCTCCGGCACCGTGAGGTCGTCGGGCTGGAAGTAGAGGCCGGGCTCGATGGTGAAGACCATGCCGGCCTCGACGATCCCGTCGATGTACATGTCGCGGCGGGCCTGCGCGCAGTCGTGGACGTCGAGGCCCAGGTGGTGGCTCGTGCCGTGCACCATGTACCGGCGGTGGTGCTGGTTGTCGGCCTCGAGCGCCTCCTCCGCCGTGACGGGCAGCATGCCCCAGTCGGCGACGCGACGGGCGATCACCTTCATCGCCTCGGCGTGCACCTCGCGGAAGCGGATGCCGGGACGCACGATCGCGAGCGCGGCGTCGGCCGCCTCGCGGACGGCCTCGTAGACCTCCCGCTGCACGTCGGTGAACGTGCCGGAGACGGGGAGCGTGCGCGTGATGTCGGCCGTGTAGCAGCTGTCGAGCTCGACGCCCGCGTCGATGAGGATGAGGTCGCCCGGGAGGACGCGGCCGTCGTTGCGGGTCCAGTGCAGGATGCAGGCGTGCGGTCCGGAGGCGGCGATGGTGTCGTAGCCCACCGCGTTGCCGTCGGCCCGTGCGCGGGCGTTGAAGACGCCCTCGACGAGGCGCTCGCCGCGCGCGTGCGCGGTGACGGCGGGCATGTCGGCGACGACGTCGGAGAAGCCACGGCCGGTGGTGTCGACGGCCTGGCGCATCTGCCGGATCTCGTAGTCGTCCTTCACGAGGCGCAGCTCCGAGGCGTCACGGGCGAGGACCGCGTCCGCGTCGGACGCGTCGTCCGTGGCTCCGCCCGCGGCCCGGGCCTCGTCCACCCGGGCGGCGATCACGGCATCCGCCTCGCGGATCACGCGGACGGGGCCGCCGGCGTCGATGGCCGCGTCGACCCGAGCGAGGGGCGCGGTGGCGATGCCGAGGTCGGCGGCGACCTGCCGGAGCGAGGGGCGCGGTCCGATCCAGAACTCGCCGATCTCGGCGTTCGCGTAGAACTCGTCGCTGTCGCGGCCGGCGCGCTCCCGGAAGTACAGCGTCGCCTCGTGGGAGGAGCCGTCGGCGGCGGACCCCTCGGCCACGGGGTCGAGGACGAGCACGGCCCCCGGCTCGCTGTCGGAGCCCCAGCCGGTGAGGTGCGCGAACGCGGAGTGCGCCCGGAAGGGGAAGTCCGTGTCGTTGCTGCGCTGCTTCAGGCGGCCCGCGGGGATCACGAGGCGCGTTCCCGTGTGGAGCGCGGAGAGGCGGCGGCGGCGCTCGGCGGCGTAGGGCGCCTGCTCGCGGGCGGGCGGGTCCACCTCCTCGCGGTCGGCCCACCCGGTGGACACGAAGCCGCTGAACGCGGTGCTCGCGGGGGTGGTGCTGCGGTTGGAGGTGGCGCGGGGGACCGGGGCGGCGCCGGATCCGCCGGCGGTCGCGGCGGCCGGGGCGGTGATCGCGGGGCTGCGGTCTCGGTCGTCGCCAGCGGCGCGGCTGCGTCGGCGGCGATCTCCGTGGCGGTGGTCTCGCGCGTGGTCTCGGACGTGGTGTCGGTGTTCTCGGCCATCCTCCGATCATCCCACCTGCGGTGCGGCGCAGGAGGGGAGGGGCGGCTCAGCGCAGCGGCGTGAGCTGCGCGACGATCGGACGGTGGTCGCTGCCGGCCCCGTCGCGGTCCTCGACCACGCGGAAGCCCGTGACCTTCCATCCCGGCGTCGCCATGACGTGGTCGATGGGCGTGCCGAGGAGCGCGGGGACGTCGGTCGGCCAGGTGCCGACCGCCGCGTTCCCCGAGGCGCGCGCCGCGTCGACGCACTGGCCGAGGTCGGTCACCTGGTCGCGCTCCGTCGGGGTGCCGCCGTACCGGCTCATGTGGTCGAGCGTGGCGTTGAAGTCGCCCGCGATGATCACGTTGCCCTCGTCGCAGCGCTGCCCGAGCCAGGCGAGGTCGGCCCGCCAGTTGTCCATCTGCTCGGGGATGGGGGAGACCGGGTGCACCGCCATGATGACGGGCCCGTTGCCGTCGACCGGCTCCATGATGACCGTGGGCAGGACGCTCGTGGTGCCGCGCGACTCGTCGACCCGGTAGTCGCCATAGGCCGCGCTGATGAGGATGGTGGTGGACCGGGCCGCGGCCACGTCGTCGAAGGCAGTGGTGCGCACCCACATCGGCCGGCCGGCCTCGCGCATGAGCACGGCGATCTCGGCGCCGGTCTCCTCGCGCGTCTCGGGGAGGGTGACGACGTCGGCGCCCGACTCGATGGCGAGGTCGGCGACGGCGCGCGCGCCGGTGGCGCCGCCGAGCGTGTTCCAGGACAGCACCGTCACGTCGGACTCCTGCGGCTCGGCGAAGGCCGTGTCGCCGAGCCCGCGCGTCGCCAGGACGGCGGAGTTCGCGCCGATGAAGACCACCAGCAGCAGGGCGATGCTACCGAGCAGGCGCCGCCCGGGGCGGATCGCGAGGCAGAGGACAAGGGTCACGACGAGGACCGCGGCCGCTGCCGCGACGAGGGCGCCGCGGATGGCGACGGCGTGGGCCACCAGGTACGTCTGCTCCAGCCCGAGGAGCTGGGGCCAGGTGACGAGGAGGAGTCCTGCGGCGGTGACGAGGATGACTGCTGCTCCGACGATCCGACCCATGACGTACACGACACTATGGCGGCTCTCTGGGAGAGCGCCCGCCGGGGGCCCGGCCGACGGGCCGTGCGAGGGCCGCCGCGTAGGATGGACGGATGCCGGACGAGCAGCGGGGTCCCATCGACCTGCACACGCACAGCTCCGTCTCCGACGGCACCGAGACGCCCGCCGAGCTGGTCGCGCAGGCCGCGTCGCAGGGGCTCTCCGCCGTCGCGCTCACCGACCACGACTCCACCGCGGGCTGGGCGGACGCCTCCGCCGCGGCCCGCGCGCACGGCATCACCCTCGTCCCCGGCATGGAGATGAGCACGCAGCTGGAGTACGCGAGCGTCCACGTGCTCGCCTACCTGTTCGACCCCGAGGACGCCGACCTCGCGGCGATGACCGCCCGGGTGCGCGGCGAGCGGATGACCCGGGCGGAGGCGATGGTCGGGCGCATCGGCCGCGACTACGCGCTCACCTGGGACGACGTGCTCGCCCAGACCACGCCCGGCAGCACCATCGGCCGCCCCCACATCGCCGACGCGCTCGTGGCCCGCGGCCACGTGGCCACCCGCTCGGCGGCCTTCGAGAGCATCCTCCACTGGCAGGGCGGCTACTACCGGCCGCACTTCGCGCCCGACCCGATCCTCGGCGTCGAGCTGATCACCGCGGCGGGCGGCCTCGCGGTCCTCGCGCATCCCGGTGCCCGCGGGCCCGAGCGCGTGCTGTCGGACTCGCGCATGACGTCGCTCGTCACCGCCGGCCTGTTCGGCCTCGAGGTGCGGCACCGCGACAACCCGCCCGCGTCGCGCGTGCGCCTCACGGAGCTCGCGGACCGCTTCGGGCTCGAGGTGACGGGATCCAGCGACTACCACGGCGACGGCAAGCCGAACCGGCTCGCCGAGAACACGACCGAGCCCGCCGTGCTCGCGCGCATCGTCGAGCGCGCCACGGGCTGGGCGCCGGTCATCCCGCCTTCCGCCACCGCGGCCTGAACGTCCCGGTCCGTCGAGCGGCCGCCTCCTGGGTGGCGAGGCGCCGCGCGGGAGGGTCCCGCCGGGTGCTGTGGAACGTGCGCTCCGTCGATCGGCTGCGCAGGTAGCTTCTGCGCACCCCGGGACGCCTGGCTCGGGGCCACATCCGCACGTGATCGTGCGGACGGTTCGAAGAGGAGAACGGAACATGACGACAGCCACGCGCCATCGGACGCGGGTGACAGCGCTGGGCGTGGCCGCTGCAGGCCTCGTGACCGCACCGCTGGCGCTGGCCTCGCCAGCGAGCGCGGCCACCGCCACCTACGAGATCCCCGCGCCCTCGACTCCCGCCGCGGGCACGGAGCCGGTGGTGGGGCGTATTGGGACGACTTCATGGTCTTCGCCACCGGATCCACAGTCACAGCGCCCGGTCCCGGTTTCCCGAAGGACGAGGGTGATGGGAAGCTCTGTTATTCCGCACCCATTCTCATCAAGAACGAGGAAGGCAACGTCGTGGATACCTACAACCCGACGGTGATCGTATCCGCCAACGACAAGAAGATCATCACCTCTTTTCCGACCCATCTGGTGGACAACTGTGGCTGAGCGGCGGCCGCTCAAGGACCTCATCCTCGCAGTCGATTATTCTCAGAAGTGGCCGCTCGACGACATCATGTGGCCCGGCCCTCCGTTGGATTGGGACACCCTGATCTCCCAGGAGCTCAAGGATCGCTTGATCGCATGGGCGGCGTTCTTCAACGCGCACATGGACTGGGAGACCGGGCTGTTCGGATCGGAGGAGCGGCGACGCTGGTACGACGTGGAGGGTCTCCAGCTCATGTACGACCTCCAGGAAGCCCTGGAGGGGAAGTTCCGGGTGAGGTTGCGACTCCCCGTGTAGCTCGGTCCTCGGCAGACGACGGAGGGGGCGCATCCCGCGGATGCGCCCCCTCCGTCGTGCCTGCGGCCCTAGGACGTCGCGGTCGGGCGGTCGCCGCCTGAGCGGCGGCGGCGGTTGCGCGAGCGCGGGCGGGTCTGGCCGTCGGCGTGGGGCGCGTCATGGCCGCCTGCCGTGTTCGGCTGCTCGCTGCCGATGGCGGCGGTGGCCTCGGCAGGGGAGGTCGCCGTCGCGGTCGACGTGCTGCGGCTGCGCGAGCGGTCTCGGTCGCCGCTGCCGGAGCGGTCGCCGCCGCCGGAGCGTCCGCCGTCGCGGCTGCCGCCCCGTCCGCCGTCACGACCTCCGCCGTCACGACTTCCGCGTCCACCGTCGCGACCCGAGTCGGATCCCCGGCTGCCCGGGCGCTCACGCGGCGTGCCGTCAGGGTTGACCGTGGGGGTCGCGCGGAGGCGGCCCTTGGATCCGGCGGGGATGTCGAGGTCGGTGAACAGGTGCGGCGAGGACGAGTACGTCTCGGTGGGCTCCGGTTGGCCGAACTCGAGGGCGCGGTTGATGAGCGCCCACTTGTGCAGGTCGTCCCAGTCGACGAAGGTGACCGCGATGCCGGTCTTGCCCGCGCGGCCCGTGCGGCCGACGCGGTGCAGGTACGCCTTGTCGTCCTCGGGGATGGTGTGGTTGATGACGTGGGTGACGTCGAGCACGTCGATGCCGCGCGCTGCGACGTCGGTGGCGATGAGGATGTCCTTCTTGCCGGCCTTGAAGGCGGCCATGGCCCGCTCGCGCTGCTCCTGGTTCAGGTCGCCGTGCACGGCGGCGGCGTTGAAGCCGCGGTCGTTGAGCTCCTCGACGAGACGCGCGGCGGCGCGCTTGGTGCGCGTGAAGATCACGGTCTTGCCGCGTCCCTCGGCCTGGAGGATGCGGCCGATGACCTCGTCCTTGTCCATGTTGTGCGCGCGGTAGACGAGGTGGCGGATGTTGGCCTGCATGAGGCCCTCGTCCGGGTCCGTCGCCCGGATGTGGATGGGCTTCGTCATGAAGCGACGGGCGAGCGCCACGATCGGGCCGGGCATGGTGGCCGAGAACAGCATCGTGTGCCGCACCGCGGGGGTCTGCGCGAACAGCTTCTCGATGTCGGAGAGGAACCCGAGGTCGAGCATCTTGTCGGCCTCGTCGAGCACCATCTCGCGCACGTCCTTGAGCGAGAGCAGGCGCTGGCCCACGAGGTCGAGGAGGCGGCCCGGGGTGCCGACGACGATCTGCGCGCCCGCCTTCAGCTGCTCGATCTGGCCCTCGTACGCCTTGCCGCCGTAGATGCTGACGACGGTCGTGGCGCGGTTGGCGGTGGCGATCTGGAGATCCTCGGTGACCTGGACCGCGAGCTCGCGCGTCGGCACGACCACGAGGGCCTGGACGCCCGGCTCCGGCGCGAGGCCGAGCCGCTGGATGAGCGGGAGGCCGAAGCCGAAGGTCTTGCCGGTCCCCGTCTTGGCCTGGCCGATGATGTCCTGGCCGGAGAGCGCCAGGGGGATGGTCTGCTCCTGGATGGGGAAGGGTTCGAGGATCCCGTGGCCGGCGAGCGCCTGGACCATGTCCTCGTCGATGTTCAGTTCGGTGAAAGTCACGTTGTGCCCTGTCTAGCGGTGCGGTCCACGCCCGGACTGCTGCTCTGCGGGCGCGATGGGGCCCTTCCATTGAGGGACCACGGGCGAGTTTAGCGGGCGGGGGCCCCGACACCGCCTCCCGCTCCCTATACGCTGGCCACGTGCTCAAGATGTTCGGACGCCGGTCGACGACGATCGAGGCGCCCCGGGTCCGGTCCCGCGGCGAGTCGAAGCGCCGGTCGTCGTCGCCGACCGTGAGCGTGGACGACTTCTCGCCCGACACCCTGCGCTTCCTCGGCGGTGTCGCCTACCTGCAGCTGACGGTCTTCGAGACCCTGTCGCGCGCCGTCGCCGAGGCCCCCGACCTCGCGGGCAAGGAGGCCGTGTCCACCGCCGCGGGCATCGCGCTCGGCAAGCACCAGGCGCTCGCCGCGGAGATCAAGCGGCTGGACGGCGACCCCAGCGTCGTCATGGAGCCGCACCGCGCGGCGTTCGACCGGTTCACCGCCACCGTCTCGGGCGCCGACTGGTACGAGACCCTGCTCTCCGCCTACATCACCACGGGGCTGCTCGACGACTTCTTCGTCCGGCTCGCCTCGTCGCTGCCCTCCGACCAGCGCCAGCGGGTCGTCGTCCTGCTGTCCTCCGGCGTCGGGCAGCAGGGCATCGTCGACGCCGTCCGCGCCGGGATCCGCCGCGACCCGCGCCTCGCGTCGCGACTCGCGATGTGGGGGCGCCGGCTCGTCGGCGACACGCTCCTCGTCGCGGGGACCGCGATGCGCGCGTCGCTCGCCGACCCGGACGACGCGCGCGTGCACCTCGAGCCCGTGTTCGCCGGCATCATCACGACCCACACGCGGCGCATGGACGCCCTCGGCCTGACGGCCTGATCCGGTCCCGCGCCACCCTCTCGGAGACCCCTGCCCCACGCCGACGCGATCGCGCGGCGCCGACACGACGACGCCCGGTCCCTGCGGGGCCGGGCGTCGTGTCGTGCGGCTTCCTGCGGTCAGCCGCCGATCGCGGCCAGGTCGCGGGCGTCCGCGGCCGTGCGGCGACGGCCGATCAGCAGGTCGGCTCCCGCGGCGACCACGGCCGCGACGGCGAGCGTCGCGATCCAGATGACCCCCTGGTCCCAGGGGAGGCCGGCCCAGGTGAGCGCCACCCAGGCGGCCATCGCCGAGGCGGTGCCGATCGCGGGCACGAGCAGGACGCCGTGCGTCGCGCGGTGGGGGAGCGCGTAGCGCGCCACGAGGCCGAGGACGGCACCCACGAGCGCGACGAACAGGAGCTCCACGAGCGGCGGGCTAGCGGACGAAGCCGATGCGCGGGGCGTCGGCGCTGCCGAGCTCCACGTAGGCGAGGTGGGCGGTGACGGCGAGGTGGGTGGCGCCCTTCTCGTCGGTGAACGAGATGAAGGGCGCGGCGTCGCGGACAGCCGCGGTGACGGTCTCCTGGACCTCCTCGGGCGTCTGCTTGGTGCTGAAGGAGAGCTCGCGGGCGGTGTTGACGAGGCCGATACGGATTTCCACGGGGGTGCCTTTCGATGCGTCGGATGCGACGGTGCTCCCTTGAGGTTAGGGCACCCGCCCGCGCGGGCCCGCGGCGTTCACTGAGGGCGGACGGGCGGCCGCCCACGGGGGCGCGGGCGGGCGTCCGGCCTGTCGGCGGGCGGCTCCCGAGGGCGGTCGCGGGACGGGCGCCCGCGGGCGGTCGACGTCGGGGGCCGCCGGTAGCGTGGGCGCGTGACCATCCGGGGATTCCGCCAGCCGTCCGCCTCCGTCGCCGGCGGCACGGGGCCCGTCGTCGAGCTCGACCCGTCGCAGCGCGCCGTGCTGGAGCTGCCCGTCGGCACGAGCGCCGCCGTCATCGGCGCACCCGGATCAGGGCGCACGACCGTGCTGCGCGAGCTGGTGGCCGAGCGCATCCTCGCGCAGGGGCTCGACCCCGCCGAGGTCCTGGTGCTCGCGCCGTCCCGCGCCGCCGCCACCCGCCTCCGCGACGAGCTCGCCCTCCGGGTGGGCGTGCCCACGCTGGGCCCGCTCGCGCGCACGGCCACGTCGGTCGCCTTCGAGGTGCTCGCCCGCCGCGCCTCCGACACGGGCACCGAGCCGCCGCGGCTGCTCACGGGGGCCGAGCAGGACCAGATCATCGCCGACCTCCTCGCCGGGCACGAGGAGCTGGGCACCGGGCCCGCATGGCCGGATCCGCTGGGCGTCGAGGTGCGGCGGCTGCGCGCCTTCCGCACCGAGCTGCGCGAGCTGCTGATGCGGGCGACGGAGGAGGGCGTCCGCCCCGACGCCCTCGCCGGGCTCGGCCGGGTGCACGACGTCCCCGAGTGGATCGCCGCGGCCGACTTCGCACGTGAGTACGAGGACGTGGTCGACGCGTTCCGGGGAGACCACCTGGACAGCGCGGAGCTCCTCGCGGAGGCCGTGCTGGTGGTGTCGCGCGGGGAGGCGCTCACGGGGATCCGGCTGGTGGTCGTCGACGACCTCCACGAGGCGACGGTGGCCACGCTCTCCCTCCTGCGCGCTCTGGCGGCCCGCGGCGCGGACGTGGTCGCGTTCGGCGACCCCGACGTCGCGGCCGCCACCTTCCGCGGCGCCGAGTCCGCGGCGCTGGGCCGGCTGTCCAGCGTGCTCGGCCTCCCGACCTCCGCACCCTCGTCCTCGACCGCGTGCACCGGCAGCCGCCCGCGCTCCGCGCGCTCACCTCGGCCGTCACGGCGCGCATCGGCGCGGCGGGCGCCGGACGACAGCGGCAGGCGGCCTCGGCGCCGGGCCGGGTGGACGGGCCGGACCCGATCCAGGTCATCGAGGCGCCGACGCGGGCGATCGAGCTGGCGCGCCTCGCCCGGCGGCTGCGCGAGGAGCACCTGCTCGGCGGCGTCCCGTGGGCGCGCATGGTCGTCCTCGTACGATCCGGGTCCCTCGTCCCGCAGGTCGCCCGCAGCCTCGCGACGGCGGAGGTGCCGACGCGCACCGCGGTCGCCGGTCGTGCCCTGCGCGACGACCTCGCAGCGCTCGCGCTCATCGGCGCCGTCGACGTGGCCCTGGGCCGCGTGGCGCTCACCCCGGTGGTCGCGGCGGCCCTCGCCACGGGCCCCCTCGGCGGACTCGACGGGGTCGCGCTCCGCCGCCTGCGCCTGGCGCTCCGGCAGGAGGAGCTGGCGGGCGACGGGCACCGGTCGAGCGACGAGCTGCTCGTCGAGGCGCTGGCGGCGCCCGGCCGCCTCGAGACGCTGGACCTCGCACCCGCCCGGCGCCTCGCCCGGCTCGCGCGCACGCTCCAGGGCGCCCGGGAGCTCGCGGCCGCCGACGGCACCATCGAGGAGCTGCTCTGGCACCTGTGGGAGGGCTCCGGCCTCGCGAAGCCGTGGTTCGAGCAGGCCCTGCAGACCGGCATCGTCGCGGACCAGGCGAACCGCGACCTCGACGGCGTCGTGGCGCTGTTCACGGCGGCGCGCCGCTTCGTGGAGCGCAACCCGGGCCGACCCGCCTCCGACTTCGTGGAGGAGCTGCTCGGCGCGGAGGTGCCGGAGGACACGCTCTCGCCCCAGCCGCTCGCCGACACCGTGCTGGTGGCCACGCCGTCGGCGGTCGTCGGCGCCGGCTACGAGGTCGTCGCCGTCGCCGCCCTGCAGGAGGGCGTGTGGCCGAACCTGCGGCTGCGCGGATCCCTGCTGCACCCCCAGCGCCTCTCCGCTGTCGCGCGCGGCCTCGACCGGGCCGACGTGGACGAGCGGGCCGAGGTCCTCGGCGACGAGCTGCGGATGCTCGCGCTCGCCGTCTCCCGGGCGTCGCGCGCGGTCGTGCTGAGCGCCACGGCCAACGACGAGGAGGCGCCGTCGCCGTTCCTGCGCCTCGTGCCGCCGGCCCCGGGGCTCGCCGAGGCGGGGGCCGCCGCCGACGCCGGCAGCGTCGCGCAGGACGCGCCGGCCGCGCTGCGGATCCGCCCCGACCACCCGCTGTCCCTCCGCGGCCTCGTCGGCGCGCTGCGCCGGGAGCTCGCCGTCGTGCACCGCGACGCCGTGCTCCTCGACGACGGCAGCGTCGTCTCCGGCGATCGCACGGCCCGTCGGCCGGCGGATGCCACGCGGGAGCGGGGCCTCGCGGCCGCGTCGGCCCTCGCCCGGCTCGCCGCCGAGGGGGTGACGGGGGCGGATCCGGCCGAGTGGTACGGCCTGCGCGACCCGTCCACGACGGAGCCGGTCGTCGACCTCTCCGATCCCGCGGCGCGCGTCTCCGTGTCCCCCTCGCGCCTGGAGGCCTTCGAGCGGTCCCCGCTGAACTGGTTCGTGGACCAGGCGTCCGGCGGGTCCACCAGCACCGCCATGGGCATCGGCACCATCGTTCACGCCGTGATGGAGGAGGCGAGCCTCGATCCGGACGCCGACCTCCGCCCCGCGGCCCTCGAGGCCCGGCTCGACGAGCGCTGGGGGGAGCTGCCCTTCGAGTCGCCGTGGGTGGGCGAGCGCGAGCGGCGCCAAGCCGGGGAGCTCATCGCGGGCGTCAGCGGCTACCTCCGCGACTTCGCGGCCGACGGCGGGCGGATGCTCGCGGCCGAGGGGTCGTTCGAGCTCGAGGTGGGCGTCGCCCGCCTCCGCGGCATGATCGACCGGATCGAGCTCACGAAGGAGGGACGGGTGGTCATCGTCGACCTCAAGACCGGCCGGCACCACCCGACGCGGGCCGAGATCCCCGCGCACGCGCAGCTCGGCTCCTACCAGCTCGCCTTCGTCGAGCGCTCCCTCGAGCAGGTGCCCGCCGACGCGCCGTCCGGCGGCGCCAAGCTGCTCTACGTGTCGGGGGGCGCCCGCGGCCTGCCCTACCGCGAGCTGCCGCAGGAGCCGCTGACCCGCGAGGAGCTCGACGGGTTCCGGGCGCGGATCGTCCACGCCGCCGAGGGCATGGCCGGGGCGTCCTTCGAGGGGACGCCGGACCTGGGGGAGCGGGATCCGGGGTCCGCCCGTCGGTACCGCATCCACCTCGTGCGGGCGGTGTCGGCGTGAGCGGCGGGAACGGCATGAGCGGTGTGCGCGGATGGGGCGCGGACGGCCTCGCGGACGCCCGCGGGGACCTCGCGCGGCAGCCGGTGAGCGCCCGCGCCATCGCGGAGGCGCTCGGCCTGCCGAGCCCCACCGAGCAGCAGCGTCGGGTCATCGAGTCGCCGCTCGAGCCCGGCCTCGTGGTCGCGGGCGCCGGCAGCGGCAAGACCGAGACCATGGCGAGCCGGGTCGTCTGGCTCCTCGCCAACGGGCACGTGGGGGTCGAGGAGATCCTCGGCCTCACGTTCACGCGGAAGGCCGCGGGGGAGCTCGGGGTGCGCATCCGCGCCCGCATCGAGCAGCTGCAGCAGGCGGGGCTCGCCGCCGCGCCGGCGGACGCCTTCGCGACGCCGACCGTGCAGACCTACAACGCCTTCGCGAACGGCATCTTCCGCGACAGCGCGACGCTCATCGGCCGCGAGGCGGAGTCGGTCGTGCTCACGGAGGCGTCGGCCTGGCAGCTGGCGCGCCGCCTCGTGGTCGAGAGCACCGACCCGCGGCTCCTGGAGCTCGGGCGGGGCGTGGATCCCATCACCCAGGCCGTCATCTCCCTCAGCCGGGCCATGAGCGAGAACGTGGCCGACCCGGCGGAGGTCGTGCGGCTCGCGGGGTCGTTCGTCGGCCTCGAGGAGCTGCCGTTCGGCTCCGCGCGCATCCGCAGGGCGCCCGCCGCCGAGGCCGTCGCCGCGGTCGGGGCGCTGCCGCCGCTCGTCGACCTGGCCATCGCGTTCCAGGAGGAGAAGACCCGCCGCGGGCTCGTGGAGTACAGCGACCAGGTGGCCTTCGCGCTCGCCATCTGCGAGCGGGTGCCGCAGGTGGTCCAGGAGCACCGGAAGCGGTTCCGCGTGGTGCTGCTCGACGAGTACCAGGACACCTCGGTCGTCCAGACCCGGCTCCTCTCCACCCTGTTCGGCGGCACGCCGGTCATGGCGGTGGGGGACCCGCACCAGTCCATCTACGGCTGGCGCGGCGCGAGCGCGGCGAACCTCGCGCGCTTCGGCGCCGACTTCGCGCCCGAGGGCCAGGGCCCGGCCGACGTGCCGGTCTACGCCCTCTCCACCAGCTGGCGGAACCCGGGCGCGGTCCTCGGCGCGGCGAACCGCATCGTCGAGCCGCTCACGGCGGCCTCCCGCATCCCCGTCGCGCGCCTCGAGCCCCGCCCCGACGCGGGGGACGGGCGCCTCGACGTCGCGTACGAGGAGACCGTGGCCGACGAGGCGGCGAGCGTCGCCGCGTGGTTCGCGGACCGGCTGCGGCAGCCGGGATCCGACGGCCGCCCCCGCTCCGCCGCGATGCTCTGCCGGTCCCTGAAGGGCGTCGAGCCGTTCACTACCGCACTCGCGGACCGCGGCGTGCCGTTCCGCGTGCTGGGACTCGGCGGCCTGCTCGACCAGCCGGCCGTCGTCGACCTCGTGTGCGTGCTCCGCGTGCTGCACGATCCCACCGCGGGCAGCGAGCTCGTGCGCCTGCTCACGGGCGCCCGCTGGCGCATCGGCGCGAAGGACGTGCACGCGCTCTCCCGCATCGCGTCCTGGCTCATGGCGCGCGACCACGCGCAGCGGCCCCTCGAGGACGGGGTGCGCCAGGGCCTCCGCGCCTCGGTGGTGCCGGACGAGGTCGGATCCGTCGTCGATGCGCTCGACTTCGTGGTCGGCGCGCCCGAGGGCCACCGCGCGCTCGAGGGACTGAGCGC
Organism: Clavibacter michiganensis; assembly: GCA_002150995.1. Taxonomy (GTDB): domain Bacteria; phylum Actinomycetota; class Actinomycetes; order Actinomycetales; family Microbacteriaceae; genus Clavibacter; species Clavibacter michiganensis_K. The sequence continues at coordinate 1,213,861 of MDHJ01000001.1, forward strand.
CGAGGGCCTCGGGCGCCTCCGCGCCGTCGGCCGCCAGCTGCAGGTGCTGCGCTCGCGCGTCGGGCTCGACCTGGTCGACCTCGTCACCGTGGTGCAGCAGGAGCTGCTGCTCGACATCGAGGTCGCCGCCAACGAGACCGACCCGCTGGGGCGGGCGAGCCTCGAGGCCTTCACCGAGCAGGTGGCCGGCTACCTCCAGGGCGACTCCGCCGGGACGCTCGGCCCGTTCCTCGCGTGGCTGGCGGAGGCGGAGCGACGCGACAACCTCGCGCCGCGGACGGAGGAGCCCGAGCCGGGGACGGTGCAGATCCTCACCATCCACGGCTCCAAGGGCCTCGAGTGGGACGTCGTCGCCGTGCCCCGCATGGTCGAGGGCGAGCTGCCGGGCACGCTGCGGGAGAAGAGGGGCTGGGTCGCGTTCGGCGCCCTGCCCTTCGAGTTCCGCGGCGACTCGGCCGAGCTGCCCTCGCTCGCCTGGCGCGGCGTGGAGACGCAGAAGGAGTTCGCCGAGGCGATGGAGGCCTTCGGCGAGGAGCTCGAGGAGCGGAACGCCGCCGAGCAGCGGCGTCTCGCGTACGTGGCGATCACGCGCACGCGCTCCGACCTCCTCCTCACCGGCTCGTTCTGGTCCACCCAGCAGAAGCCCCGGTCGCCGGGTGCCTTCCTCCGCGAGATCCAGGAGGTCGGGCTCATCGCGCCCGACGCGCTCCCAGAGGCCCCGGAGCTGGAGGAGAATCCGCTCGAGCCCGGATCGGCCCGCGTCGCGTGGCCGCTCCCGCCGCTCGGACCCCGGGAGGCGCGGGTGCGGGCGGCCGCCGAGGCCGTCGCGGACGCCGACCCGGCGCGCGAGACCGTCTGGAGCCGGGACATCGACCTCCTCCTCGCCGAGCGTGACGCCCGCGCCCGCGACGCCGAGCTGGTGGACCTCCCCACGCGCATCCCGGCGTCCCGCTTCAAGGACTTCGTCAGCGATCCCGCCGCCGTCGCCGCGCGGCTGCGCCGGCCCATGCCCGAGCGGCCCTACCGGCAGACGCGCCTCGGCACGCTCTTCCACGGCTGGGTCGAGGCGCGCTACGGGCCCGCGGGCACCGCCGACGTGATCGACGCGTCCGCCGTCGAGCTCGACCAGGACCCGACCGAGCCGCCCGTGGAGCAGCAGGACCTCGACCGGCTGCGGGCGGTCTTCGAGGCGAGCGAGTGGGCGTCGCGGAGGCCCGAGGAGGTCGAGGTCGAGATCCACATGGAGCTCGCCGGCCAGGTCGTCATCTGCAAGATCGACGCGGTGTTCCTCATCGACGGGCGCTACCGGGTCGTCGACTGGAAGACCGGCCGCACGCCGAAGGACGCGGCCGACCTCGAGCTCAAGCAGCTGCAGCTCGCGCTGTACCGCCTCGCGTTCGCGAAGTGGCGCGGCATCGACCCCGACCTCATCGACGCGGAGTTCTACTTCGTCGCCGACGACATGTCGCTGAAGCCCGAGCGGGTCTACTCCGAGGAGGACCTCGTGGCGCTCTGGTCGGGCGCGCGCACGCCGGATGCGTCACGGGCGCCGTCGGGGCCGATCGTGGGCTGAGGCCGGGAGTCGAGCATCTGCTCGACCTCGTCGACGTCCATCACGGGCAGCGTCTCGTGGGCGATGCGCTGCCCCTCGTCGGCGCGCACCGTGTCCACGAGCGCGCTGAGCATGTTCACGGCGTCGTCGACGATGGCCGGGTCGCGGGTGTCGGTCCCGTGGAGGAGCCAGCGCGCGATCTCCAGCTCCGCGTAGAGGAGCGCGCGCTGCTTGAGCTGGCGGTCCACCGTCACGTGGTGGGCGGCGTTGTAGGCGCGGAAGACGCTCTCGGCCACGTGCTCGGCACGCGCGCCCAGCACCCAGTGCAGGTCGTGGGCGGGGTCCGCGACCCGCAGCTCGGACCAGCCGATCATCCCCGTCACGGCGTCGCCGTCGACCAGGAACGAGGAGGCCTGGACGGATCCGTTGACCACCGCGGGCTGGAACTGCCACAGCGACGCGTCGTCGAGGGCCTCCTCCCACCGGCTCAGCAGGAGGCTCGGCACGAGGGCGGTGGCGGCCGCGCGGTCGATGAGCGCCGCGGTCTGGCTGTGGATCTCGGCGGCCGAGAGCACCGGCAGGCCGGCGTCGGCGACGAAGCCGGTCGGCAGGCTGTGGACCGCGGAGACGGCGGCGCCGATGGAGCGGGCCAGGCCGTCGCCGGCGGGGATCTCATCCAACGAGATGACGCGTCCCGGGATGTGCCCGTAGACGAAACCGCGGGTGGGCTTGATGGGCGCCTGGCCCCGGAACTCGGGAACCTGGAAGGGCAGGCGGGAGCGGATCCCCGTGCTCAGGGCCCGCAGCGCCACGAGGTCGGCCGACTGCTCGGTCTCGGCGGCCTGGGTGGTGGGCACGCGCACGAGCAGCTCATGGCCGTCCCGGGTCGAGAGCAGCGCGGAGTCGAAGTCGCCCGCGCCGCCCGCCGTGAAGGGGGTGCTGCGGACCACGTCGAGCCCCGCGACGGCCGAGGTCGCCAGCGCGGCTAGAGTGAGGTGGGATCTGGCCATGCCCTACAGGTTAGGTCGCTGGGAGCCCTCCGCCTCACCGCGCCACGCGCTTCCCGTCCCACCCGCGCACCGTCGGCGCACCGCGGCACCGCCGTCCCGCCCCTCGGCCCGTCCGCCCTCGAAGTCGATTGGTCACCCGTGCTCGACAGCTTCCTCTCCCGCCTGCCCCTGTCCCGCGAGGGCGTCGACCGCGACGGCCTCACCCGCGACTCGCCGGCCCTGTTCGACGAGCTCTGGGCGGATCCCGGGACGCGCGTCCTCGCCCTGCACGACCGCCGCGCGCTCGGCGCCGTCGCCGACGGAAGCGCGGCCCTCGACCTCCTGCCGGTCGAGCGGGTGACCGCCGCGACCATCCGCATCTACCTCGGCCGCACGACGATCGCGCACGAGGGCGAGCCCGTCGGCACGCCCGTCGTCGCCGCCGTCCTGACCGACGCCGCGGCCGCCGAGCTCGAGCCCGCCGCGGAGCGCTGGCTCGACCTCCGCGCCACGGCCGTCCAGCTCGACGACCGCGACGCCGCGCTCTTCACCGGCGCCCTGGCGACCGCCAACTGGCACGCGTCGCACCCCTTCTCCCCGAAGACGGGCGAGCCGACCGTCGTGGAGCAGGGCGGCTGGGTGCGTCGCGCGCCCTCCGACGGCTCGCAGGTGTTCCCGCGCACCGACGCCGCGGTGATCATGGGGGTCGTCGACGCCGACGACCGCCTCCTCCTGGGTGCCAACGCGATGTGGGGAGGCGACCGCTACTCGCTGCTGGCGGGCTTCGTCGAGCCGGGCGAGTCCTTCGAGGCGGCCGTGAAGCGCGAGGTGCTGGAGGAGTCCGGCGTCACCGTCGAGGACCCGCGGTACCTCGGGAGCCAGCCCTGGCCGTTCCCCGCGTCCGTGATGGTCGGCTTCCTCACGCGGGTCTCCGCGACGAGCGGGCCGGCGACGCCGGACGGCATCGAGATCATCGACCTGCGCTGGTTCAGCCGGGAGGAGCTCCAGGCGTCGCTCGGCGAGATCGCTCTGCCCGGCCCGTCGTCCATCGCACGCGCCATCATCGAGGAGTGGTACGGCGGCCCCCTCGAGGACGGCGAGCGGGAGTGGTGACCCGCCGACCGTGATCGACCAGCTCGCCCCCGCCTCGCCCGACCCCGCCGGATCCGGTCGCCGACCCGCCCCGACGCCTCCCGTCGCCGAGCCGGCGGAGGAGGCCCCCACCGCGGAGTCCCTCCTCGACGCGCTCGACGACCAGCAGCGGCTGGCCGCCCAGGCGCTCCTCGGGCCCGTCGTGGTGCTCGCGGGCGCCGGGACGGGGAAGACGCGCGCCATCACGCACCGCATCGCCTACGGGATCCAGGCGGGGGTCTACCCGCCCGAGCGCGTCATGGCCCTCACCTTCACCTCGCGGGCCGCGGCCGAGCTCCGGGGGCGCCTCCGCGAGCTCGGCGCGGGGCCCGTCGCCGCCCGCACCTTCCACGCGGCCGCGCTCAAGCAGCTCAACTTCTTCTGGCCGCAGGTGGTCGGCGGCACCATGCCCCGGCTCATCGAGAGCAAGGGCCGGATGCTCGGCCACGCCGCTGAGTCGCTGCGCCTCCGCCTCGACACCGCCGCCCTCCGCGACATGGCCGCCGAGGTCGAGTGGCGCAAGGTGTCGATGACCTCCCTCGAGCAGTACGGCCTCGCGGCCAGGACCACCCGGACGCTGCCCCGCAGCTCGACCCCGACCAGGCCGTCGCGCTCCTGCAGGCCTACGAGGACATCAAGGACCAGCGCCGCCAGCTCGACTTCGAGGACGTGCTGCTCGCCACCGCCGGGATGATCGAGGCGGAGCCGTGGGTGGCGCAGCAGGTGCGCGAGCAGTACCGGTTCTTCGTGGTCGACGAGTACCAGGACGTCTCGCCGCTGCAGCAGACCCTCCTCGACCTCTGGATGGGCGACCGGCGCGACCTCTGCGTGGTCGGCGACGCCAGCCAGACCATCTACTCGTTCGCGGGCGCGAGGAGCGCCTACCTGCTCGACTTCCCGTCCCGCTTCCCCGAGGCGGCCGTGGTGCGGCTCGAGCGCAACTACCGGTCGACGTCGGGGATCACGGAGGCGGCGAACCGGCTGATGCGCGGGCGGCCGGGCGCCCTCACCCTCGTCTCGGCGGACGCGGATCCCGACGGCGACGGCACGGGCGCGGCGACCGCGGAAGGTCGCGGGTCCGCCGCCGCGCCGGGCCGCCGCGCGGGCTTCACGGCGCCGCAGGTGAGCGCGTTCCCGTCCGACGGCGCCGAGGCGCGGGCCGTCGCCGGCGCCATCGCCCAGCAGATCCAGTCCGGCATCGCCCCCGAGGACATCGCCGTGCTGTACCGCATGAACGGCCAGGCGGCCGTGCTCGAGCAGGCGCTCGGGGACGCGGGCGTCAGCTACCAGGTGCGGGGGTCGCAGCGGTTCTTCGACCGCGCCGAGGTGAAGCAGGCGCTGCTCGCGCTCCGCGGCGCGTCCGTCTCGATCTCGGGCGAGCCGCTGTTCAAGTCGGTGAGCGACGTGCTCCGCGGCCTCGGCTGGAGCCAGCAGCCGCCCGAGCAGCAGGGCGCCGTGCGCGACCGCTGGGAGTCCCTCGACGCGATCATGGGCCTCGCCGAGCGCATGCCCGCGGGCAGCACGTTCCGCGCCTTCACGGACGAGCTGCTCGAGCGGCAGGCCGGCCAGCACGAGCCCACCGTCTCCGCGGTGACCCTCGCCACGTTGCACTCCGCCAAGGGCCTCGAGTGGGAGCACGTCTACCTGATGGGGCTCAGCGAGGGGCTGGTGCCCATCAGCTACGCGCAGACGCTCGAGGCGGTGGACGAGGAGCGGCGCCTCCTCTACGTCGGCATCACGCGCGCGCGCTCCGGGCTCCGGCTGTCGTGGAGCCGGAGCGGACCGCAGCGGTCGGGCCAGCGGGAGCCGTCGCGGTTCCTGGCAGAGCTCGACACCCGCATAGCGGGTGGGGGCGCGAAGCGCGGCGCGTGAGGCGGCCCGTGCGCACGTCGAGCACCACCTGGTGGCCGTCGAGCGCGTTCCCGCCGCCGGTGAGCAGCCGGTCGACGGGCCGCGCCGCGAGGGCGGCGAGCTCCGCGGGCACGAGCCCCGCGTCGGACCCGCTGTCGCGGCCGAGCAGCTGCGTCGCCATGGCGGGCCACGCCGGGTCCGCGTCGCGGCGCGCGAGGTCGAGGCAGTAGCAGCAGACCGTCCTCCCGGGCTCCACGAGCGGGCCCACCGTCGCCTGCCGGTCCCCGAGCACGACCGGCAGGTGCGGCACGTCCTCCCGGGACCAGCGGCCGTAGACGGCCGGGGCGATGGCGAAGTGGGCGACGACGACGGCCAGGGCGGTGCGCGGATCCGCGTCCTCGGCGGGGTGCGGGCGCCGCACGCCGTGCCCGGCGCGCACGAGGGCGTCCGCCACGAGCTGCGCGGTGGGGCCGACGCCCACCACCGCGACCGGGCCGGTTCGGGGATGTCGTCCGGCGGACGCCCCGTCCGGATCGGGTGCGGCGACGCTGGGGTCGCGCGGGGGCACGAGCGCCGGCCGCACCAGGTCGAGGAGCTGCGTCACCTGCGCCGGCGTCGCGCCCTCCGTCGCGGCGATCATGTCCAGCCCGCCGCGGCTGATGCCGTGCCGGAGGGCGTCGAGGAGGCGTTCGTCGAGCCGGGAGACGGCCGTGAGGACCACGGGCGGGCGGTCGACGCCGATCTGGAGGGAGTCCGGCGTGCGCCAGACGAGCGGGAGGCGGGGATCGAGTCGGATGGCCATGGGCGCGGAGAGTGCCCGACGGCCGAGACGCGCGCGGGGCGCATCCACAGGCGGGCATGCACGCGGGGCCGGCACCGCCAGTGCAGTGCCGGCCCCGGCTTGGCGTGCTCGTCGCGTCAGACGGGGCGGGGGTCCGTCCCGTCGGCGCCGTCGTCCGGTCCGTCGTCGGGCGTCGTGCCCGGTTCGGTGGCGCGGCCCTGGCCGTCCTCCACCGGACGTCCGGCGTCGGATCCGCTCAGCAGGTCCTCGAGGGCCTGGTCGACCTCGTCGGGCTCCGGATCGCCCTGTGTGAGGCGCTGCACGAGCGCCTGCGGGGAGTCGATGTCCTCGGAGGTGGGGAGGACGTCCGGGTGCGACCACAGCGCGTCGCGCTGCTCGGCGCCCACCCCGTCGGACACGGCCTGCCACATGGCGGCCGCCTCGCGGAGGCGGCGCGGGCGGAGCTCGAGGCCGACGAGGGTGGCGAAGGCGGACTCGGCGGGGCCGCCGGTCGCGCGGCGGCGGCGGACCGTCTCGGCGATGGCCGACGCGCGGGGGAGCCGGACGGTGGCGGCGGCCGTGACCACGTCCACCCATCCCTCGATGAGGGCGAGCATGGTCTCGAGCCGGGCCAGGGCGGCGAGCTGCGCGTCCGTCTTCGGCGGGATGAGGGAGCCGTCGACCATCGCCTGCCGGAGCTCCTCGGGGTTCGACGGGTCGAAGCCCTCCGCGAGCGACTCGAGCCGCTCGGTGTCGATGTGCACGCCCTTCGCGAACTCGGTGATGGAGGAGATGAGCTGCAGGCGGAGCCAGCGCGCGTGCCGGAAGAGGCGCGCGTGGGCGAGCTCGCGCACGGCCAGGTAGATCTGCACCTGGTCCTCGGACACGTCGAGCCCGGATCCGTACGCCGCCACGTTCTGGGGCAGGAGCGCGGCCTGCTGGTCGTCGAGGAGAGGGATGCCAACGTCGCCGCCGGAGACGACCTCCGTGGAGAGCTGCCCCACGACCTGGCCGAGCTGCATGGCGAAGAGCGTGCCGCCGAGGTTCCGCATCATGCGCCCGGCGCCGGCGACCATGCCCTGCATCTCCTCGGGCGCGTTCTGCTGCAGGACGTCGGTGAGGGAGTCGGCGATGCTGAGGGCGACCGGCTCGGCGAGCTGCGTCCACACGGGCATCGTGAGCTCGGTCCACTGCGCGCGGGTGATGAGGCGCGGGGCGACCGTGAGCTGGCTCACGTACGTGACCTCGTCGAGCCAGAGGGCCGCGACCTGGAACGCCTGGTCGAGGGGGGCGGAGGCGTCCGCGGTCACCTGGGTCTGCTCGGCGGCCGCGAGCTGCCGCGCGCCCTCGCGGGCGACCTTCCAGTCGACGCCGTCCCCGGTGCTGCTGAGCGCGCCCTGCAGCTGCGCGAGGAGCTGGCGCACCATCTCCGGGTCCTGCGGCAGGCCCGCCGCGCCCGCGAGCTTCTCGGGGTCGATCTGCCCGTCGGCGCCGAGGAACCGCCCGAGCATGCGGCGGAACTCGTCCTCGGGATTCGGGTGGGCTCGTCGGCCATGGAGGGTCTCCCGGGGGGTCGGAGGGGGCGGATCGCGGGGTCGCGACCCGTGCGACCACGCTAGCCCGCGCCCACGGGAAACCCATCCGCATTCGCCTAGGCTGAGCCCTCGCGGCTTCCGCCCGCCGCGAACAGCGGCCGTGGGGCCGCCTGAGAACCCGACGCGCGGCCGCATCCCGGCCCATCGCGCGCCCCGACCGCGAGGACCCCGGATGAGCCTGTTCGCCCAGCACGCCCCCGCGCACCCCGGCCCCCGCGCCGCCGCCGGGTCGGCCGCGTGCTCGCGGGCGCCGGCGCCGTGCTCGCCCTGGCACTCGGCCTGCTGCCCTCGCCGTACGTCATCGAGCAGCCGGGCCCCGTCTTCGACACGCTCGGCACGAGCGACCACGAGGGCACGGAGCGACCCCTCATCTCCATCCCGGACCGCACCACCTACCCGACCGACGGCCGCCTCGACATGCTCACGGTCAGCGTGGTCGGCAACCCGGCGCAGCGCCCCGACTGGTTCCAGGTGGTCTCGGCCTGGCTCGACCCGAGCCGCAGCGTCGTGCCGATGGAGGCGGTGTTCCCCGCCGACCAGACCGCCGAGGAGCGCGACGCCCAGAACCAGGTGCAGATGACCGACTCGCAGCAGGACGCGGTCGCCGCGGCCCTCACGGAGCTCGGCATCGACGTGCCGCGGACCCTGCAGGTGCAGAGCGTCCTCGACGGCTCCCCGGCGGCGGGCCCCCTGCGGACGGGCGACGCCATCCGCACCGTCGACGGCGCCGACGTGGTCGACCTCGCCGACCTCCAGGCCCGCGTGGCCGAGGCGGGAACCGCCACGGCGCTGTCCTTCGGGATCACGCGCGACGGCCAGGAGAGCACCGTCGAGGTGACGCCGGCGGAGCGCGACGGCCGTCCGGTCATCGGGATCGTCACCTCCACGGCGTACGAGTTCCCGTTCGAGGTCGACATCCAGCTCGACGACGTCGGCGGGCCGAGCGCGGGGATGATGTTCGCGCTCGGGATCATGGACAAGCTCGAGGAGGGCTCGCTCACCGGCGGGCACGCCATCGCGGGCACGGGCACGATCGACGCGGGCGGCACCGTCGGGCCCATCGGCGGCATCCGCCAGAAGCTGTTCGGCGCGGAGCACGCGGGGGCCGAGTACTTCCTCGCCCCGGCCGAGAACTGCGACGAGGTCCGCGGGCACGTGCCGGACGGGCTGCGCGTCTTCTCCGTCCGGACGCTCGACGACTCGCTGGCCGCGCTCGACGCCGTCTCCTCCGGCGGGGACCTGGCCGCGCTGCCCACCTGCTGAGGACGACCGGGCCGACCGGGACCGGCCCCGATCGAGAGGGCCCCCTTACCAGATCGGGACCCCTGATCGCTCGCAGGCTCCTGGCAAGGGCCCCGCCTAGGATGAGGGCTCCGCTGTCCCCGACTCTGAGGCACACACGTGACAAGCACATCCGCCCGGCCCTCCAGACGGAGCCGAGCCCCCCTCGCCATCACCGCGGCCATCATCGCCGCCCTCGTGATCGCGTTCTTCATCTTCGCCGGCTTCTACGCCGACGTCCTCTGGTACGACCAGCTGGGCTACCTGGGAGTGCTGCTGACGCAGTGGGGCGCGGGCATCGCGCTGTTCCTCGTCGGGTTCCTCGCCATGGCCGTCCCGGTGTTCGTCAGCATCCAGGTGGCGTACCGCTCCCGGCCGGTCTACGCGAAGCTCAACTCGCAGCTCGACCGCTACCAGCAGGTCGTCGAGCCGCTGCGTCGCCTCGCGATGTTCGCGATCCCCGCCGTCTTCGGCCTCTTCGCCGGCGTCTCGGCGTCGAGCGGGTGGCAGCGCACGCTGCTGTGGCTGAACCGCACGCCCGCCGGCACGACGGACCCGCAGTTCGGGCTGGACGTGTCGTTCTACATGTTCGAGCTGCCCTTCTACACGCGGTCGTCGGCTTCGCCTCGGCCGTGGTCATCATCTCGATGCTCGGCGTCCTCGCCACCAGCTACCTCTACGGCGCCGTGCGCTTCACGGGCCGCGAGGTGCGCATCTCGAAGAGCTCTCGCATCCAGATCGCCATCACGGCGGGCGTCTACTTCCTGCTGCAGGGCGTGAGCATCTGGCTCGACCAGTACTCCTCGGTCGTCAACCAGGCCAACGGGCAGCTCATCACGGGTGCCGCGTACTCCGACGTGAACGCGGTCATCCCGGGTCGCGCGATCCTCGCCGGCATCGCCGCCGTCGTCGCGCTGCTGTTCATCGTCACGGCGGTCATCGGCCGCTGGCGCCTGCCGATCATCGGCACCGCCGGTCTCATCGTCAGCAGCATCCTCATCGGCACGGCCTACCCGGCCGTCGTGCAGCGCTTCCAGGTGGAGCCGAACGAGCGGGCCTACGAGGCGCCGTTCCTCGAGCGCAACATCGAGGCGACCCGCGCGGCCTACGGGCTCGCGGACATCGAGGAGATCCCCTACGACGCGACCACGGACACCACGCCCGGCGCGCTCCGCGAGGACGCCGCGACCACCGCGAACATCCGCATCCTCGACCCGCCGTCGTGGGCGACGCCTTCAGCCAGCTGCAGCAGTTCCGCCAGTACTACCAGTTCGGCGACAACCTCGACGTCGACCGGTACCAGATCGACGGCCGCGTGCAGGACACGGTGGTCGCGGTGCGCGAGCTCAGCCCCACCAACACGGGCACCTCGTGGGTCAACCAGCACCTCGTGTACACGCACGGCTACTCGCTGGTCGCCGCCTACGGCACCCAGCGCACGAGCGACGGCCAGCCGGTCTTCCTCGAGTCCGGCATCCCGGCCTCGGGCGACCTCGGCGACTTCGAGCCCCGCGTGTACTTCGGCGAGAACTCGCCCGACTACTCCATCGTCGGCGGCCCCGAGTCCGGCGACAAGGTCGAGCTCGACTACCCGTCGGGCGAGGACGGCGCGGACGAGACGTACACGACGTTCCAGGGGAACGGCGGCCCGAAGGTCGACAACGTGTTCAAGCGCCTCATCTACGCGCTCAAGTTCCAGTCGGAGCAGATCTTCCTCGCGAGCCAGGTCAACGACCAGTCGCAGATCCTGTACGACCGCGACCCGGCGCAGCGCGTCGGCAAGGTGGCGCCGTACCTGACCATCGACAAGGACCCGTACCCCAGCGTGGTCGACGGCCGCGTCGTGTGGATCGTGGACGGCTACACGACGAGCGACCAGTACCCGTACTCGGAGCGCCAGGACATGAGCCGCCTCATCGCGGACTCGCAGCAGACGCAGCCGCTCGTGCCGACGGACCGGATCAACTACATCCGCAACTCGGTGAAGGCGACCGTGGACGCGTACGACGGCAAGGTCACGCTCTACGCGTGGGACACCGACGACCCGATCCTCAAGACCTGGCAGAAGGTGTTCCCCTCGACCCTCGAGCCGATCTCGGACATCTCGGGCGAGCTCATGAGCCACCTGCGCTTCCCGGCCGACATGTTCAAGGTGCAGCGCGCGGTCCTCGGCAAGTATCACGTGACCGACCCGGGCTCGATCTACTCGAACCAGGACCTCTGGACCACGCCGAACGACCCGACCGCGACAACGGACCCGGGCACGACCGCGAGCCTCCAGCCGCCGTACTACCTGACCATGCAGATGCCGGGCCAGGACGAGCCGAAGTTCTCGCTGTACACGACCTTCATCCCGCCGGCCACGCAGGACACCGCCCGGAGCGTGCTCACGGGCTACCTCGGGGTCGACTCGGACGCGGGGAGCACAGCGGGCGAGAAGGCGCCGGACTACGGGAAGCTGCGCCTGCTGACGCTGCCGAACGACGACACCATCCCGGCACCCACGCAGATCCAGAACAACTTCAACTCCGACACGAACGTGGCGAACCAGCTCAACCTGCTGGAGCGCGGCGGCCGCACCTCCGTGGTGCGCGGCAACCTGCTGACGCTCCCGGTCGGTGGCGGCCTGCTGTACGTGCAGCCCGTGTACGTCCGCTCCACGGGCGACACGAGCTACCCGCTGCTCCGCAAGGTGCTGGTGGCGTTCGGCGACAAGATCGCGTTCGAGGACACGCTGGACGCGGCCCTCGACAGCATCTTCGAGGGGGACTCGGGTGCCACGGCCGGTGACGAGGGCGTGCCCACCACGCCCGTGACCGACGACGGCACCGGCACCGACGACGGGTCGACCGACGGGGAGACGGGTTCCACCCCGACGCCCACGCCGACGACGCCCGCCGCTCCGGCGCAGGACGTGCAGGCGGCGCTGGCCGCGGCCGGCCAGGCGCTGCAGGACCGCGAGGCGGCCTACGCGGCCAACGACCTCGTGGCGGCGGCGCAGGCCGACCAGCGGCTCACCGAGGCGCTGGCACGGGCCATCGAGCTGGGCGGCGCCGAGCAGTAGCCCGGCGGCCCACGAGACGGCCCGGTGGCCCCGCGATGCGGGTGCTGCCGGGGCCGTCCTCGTCGTGAGGGAGTGACGGAGCCACCCGAGCGGGCCGAGTGGTCACGAGCGCCCCGGAGGTCTGGTAATGTATTCCTCGTAGCGCGGGGTGGAGCAGTTCGGTAGCTCGCTGGGCTCATAACCCAGAGGTCGTAGGTTCAAATCCTGCCCCCGCAACAAGATGAAGGCCCGGTCTCCTCGAGACCGGGCCTTCTGCGTGTCCGGGGGTCGTGTTCCCCGAAGGTCGTATTCCCCAGCGGTCGTGTTCCCCGGCGGGTGCGTTCCCCGAGGGGGCGCAGGCGCCCCCCCCGTGTCGTCAGCGGGCGGTGAGCGCGTCCACGGCCGCGAGGATCTCGGCCACCTCGGTGCGCGTCGTGTAGTCGACGTGCACGTCCGCGAAGGAGACCGTGCGGTCGGCGTCGACCACGATCACCGTGGGGAACGGGATGTCGCCCGTGCCGTCCGCGTTGCTGTCGGCCACGTCGAAGCCGAGCTGCGCGTGCGCCGCGCGCGCCTCCGCGGACGGCTCCGTGACGAGGCCGAGCGCGCGCACGAAGGCGTTGGACGGATCCGAGAGCGTCGGGAAGTCGAGGCCCGCGCCGGCGACGGCCTGCGCGCTGCCCTCGGGCGTCTGCGGGCTGACGGCGACGAGCGCCGCGCCGCGCTCCCGGAGCGCCGGCAGCAGCTCGGCCTGGTACTGGCGGAGGGTGAGGTTGCAGTACGGGCACCACGCGCCGCGGTACAGCACAACGACGGCGGGACCGGTGCCGAGGACGGCGGCCAGGTCGACCTCCGCGCCGTCGGGATCGAGCAGGGTGGCGCCGGGCAGTCGGTCGCCGGGCGAGACCGCCCCCGTGGGGACGCCGCCCTCGCGGAGGGACCGCTGCTCGGCGGCGAACACGGCCGACAGGTCCGGCCCGATCTGCTCGGCGAAGCCGCGGTCGAAGTCGGCGATCTGCGCCTGGATGGTCGTGTCGGTCATGGTGTCTCCTCGTGCCGTCGGGTCGGTGGGCTCACCGTAGGCAGATGATCGGGGAGGGCTGCGGGCACGGCGTCACACGGCGTCACGACCGACACCGAGCGGACAGGTGCCGGTCCGCGGCGACCCCGGCCAGGCGCCGTGCCGGTCAGACGCCGCGCCGGCCCGGGAGGAGCGCCTGCGCGAGCGGGAGCACGGAGACCACGAGGAGGACCGTGCCGAGCACCTCGTCGTCCGGGCGCAGGAGCACGCCGCCCGCGAGGAGCGCGCCGAAGACGAGGGCCGAGATGGCGCGACGCAGGGTGCGCTCCAGGGCACCGACGCGGCGCTCGAGCGTCGGGTCGCTGATGGGGAGGGCGCCGTCGTCGATGCGCGTGAGGAGGGCGTCGAGACGGCTCGGGAGGCGGGCGATGGTGCCCGCGGTGCCGGAGACGCGCGTGCCGAGGTCGCGGACGACGTTGCCGCGCTCCTCGCGGATGAGGCGCTGCGCGTACGGCTCGACGGAGTCCCAGAGGTTGAACGCGGGATCGAGCGCGCTGCAGACGCCCGACGTGAGGGACATCGCGCGGATGATGAGCAGGAAGTCGTCCGGCAGCTGGAACGGGAGCGTGCGGACGACGTCCTGGAACTCGTTCGCGAAGGCGCGGAACTCGCGGGGGTCGACCTCGCGCAGCTCCGCGAAGCCCAGGCCGCCGAAGCGGGCGAAGAGGCGCGTCATGGCGAGCTCGAGCTGCGTGGTGTCGGCGGAGGGGAGGAGCACGCCGATGTCGCGGGCGGCGTCGACGAGGCCCTTTCCGTCGCGGGAGGCCGCGGCGATGAGCATCTTCCGGAGGCCGCGACGCGTGCTCGGCGGCACCTCGCCCATCATCCCGAAGTCGATGAAGGTCAGCGTCCAGCCCTGCTCCACGGAGCCGTCGGCCACCGGGGTGACGAAGACGTTGCCGGGGTGGGGGTCCGCGTGGAAGAAGCCGTCGGCGAACAGCTGGTCGAACATGACCGCGGCGAACACGGGCGCGACGTCGACCGGGTCGATGCCGGCGGCGAGGAGCCCCTCGTGGTCGGTGATCTTGATGGCCGTGACGTCCTCGAGCGTGAGCACGCGCCGGGTGCTGCGCTCCCAGACGATCTCGGGGACGGCGACGCGCTCGTCGGCGGCGAACATCTCCTGGAACCGGGCGGAGCTGCGCGCCTCGTGCAGGTAGTCGATCTCCTCGAGGCTCGTCTCGGCGAACTCCTCGACGAGCGCGGGCGCGTCCACCCGGTCGGAGACCAGCCGCACGTGCGTGAGCCAGCCGCCGATGCGCCGGAGCGCGGCCAGGTCGATGCGCACGATGTCGTCGATGCCGGGCCGCTGGACCTTGATGACGGCGCCGGTGAGGCCGGTGTCGGCCGAGTCGAGGGGACCGAGGAGGGCGCGGTGCGCCTGGCCGAGCGACGCGGCGGCGACGGGGGTCTCGTCCACCCAGGCGAAGGCCTCGGCGAGCGGCATGCCGAGCTCGCGCTCGGCGAGGGCGCGGATCTCGGGGAACGGGACCGCGGGCACCTCGTCCTGCAGGTCCTCGAGCTCCGCCGTGATCTCGGGCGGCAGGACGTCCAGGCGCGACGACATGAACTGCCCCACCTTGATCATGAGCCCGCCGAGCTCGACGGCCAGCACGCGGAAGCGGCGGGCGAACCGCTTCATGCGCCGCGTGCGGGTGCGGTCGGCGATGCGCCGGAGACCCACCCGGGGGAGGAACAGCTCGTACCACCACGTGACCGCCAGGTTCCACGCGGCGAAGCGGAGGATGCGGCGGTAGCGGGCGCGCGTCTCCGGGGCGTCGGCCTCGGGATGCGCCCCGGGGACGGCGCCGGCCGTGGCCGCGGTCACTCCTGGGCGAGGATCGCGTAGAGGCGGCGGCGCACCGCGTCGAGCTCGGAGACGGCCTCGGCCACCTGCGCCGGGCTGCCCGTGCGCTGCACCTGCGCCGCGGCCTGCGCGAGCGACAGGCCGGCCTTCGGGAGGGCGGAGCGGTCGCGGCGGTCGTGCGCGTCGTGCCCGTGCTCATCGGACGGGGAGGCCCAGGGCGCCGTGATGCCGTCGCGCGCGACCGTGGACCTGCCCGTCTCCGTGAGCGCGTAGGTCTTCCGTCCATCGGTCGTCTCGGCCGCTATCAGGCCCTCGTCCGCGAGGAGCTGCAGGGTCGGGTAGACGGCCCCGGCGTTCGGCGTCCAGGTGCCACCGCTGCGTTCGGTGATCTCGTGGATGATGCGGTAGCCGTGCATGGGCTCCTCGGCGAGGAGCGCGAGGACCGCGCGGCGGACGTCGTGCTGCCCGTGCGGGTGGCCGTGGCCGGCGCCGGTGCTGCCGGACCCCCGCGCGTCGAAGCGGGCCCGGAGCGACTCCATCGCCTGCCACACGCCGTCGGCGGCGTCTCCGAATGCGGATCCTGCGGTCGGGGAGGTGGCGGCCATGTCGAGCTCCTTGCTGTGGGGTGTGCGCGGTGCTCCCGACGATATGCCGCGGACCTGGCCGCGGGCCCGGGAGGAGCCGGTTCGTCAGCGAGCCGACAGGTCCGCCGTCCCGCCGGACGCCGACCGGTCAGCCGACGGCCTGCGCGAAGCCGCGCGACGGGTCCGCGAGGTGGTCGAGCCCCGGCGGCAGCGCGCGCCCCTTGGCGCTCATCGACTGCGCCCAGAGGCGCCCGGCGCGGTAGGAGGACCGCACGAGCGGACCCGCGAGGACGCCGAGGAAGCCGATCGCCTCCGCCTCGCCCTTGATCTCGACGAACTCGTCCGGCTTCACCCAGCGGGCGACCGGCAGGTGCCGGGGCGTCGGGCGCAGGTACTGCGTGACCGTGATGATGTCGCAGCCCGCGTCGTGCAGGTCGGCCAGCGCCTCCGAGACCTCCTCGCGCGTCTCGCCCATGCCGAGGATCAGGTTCGACTTGGTGATGAGGCCGGCGTCCCGCGCCTGCGTGATCACGTCGAGCGAGCGCTCGTAGCGGAACGCCGGGCGGATGCGCTTGAAGATGCGCGGCACCGTCTCCACGTTGTGCGCGAAGACCTCGGGGCGCGAGGAGAACACCTCCGCGAGCAGGTCCGGGTTCCCGGAGAAGTCGGTCGCGAGGATCTCGACGCCCGTGCCGGGGTTGTCGGCGTGGATCCGCCGCACCGTCTCCGCGTGCAGCCACGCGCCCTCGTCGGGGAGGTCGTCGCGCGCGACGCCCGTGACGGTCGCGTACCGGAGCCCCATGCGGCGGACCGAGTCGGCGACGCGGCGGGGCTCGTCGGTGTCGTAGTCCGCGGGCTTCCCGGTGTCGATCTGGCAGAAGTCGCAGCGGCGCGTGCACTGCGACCCGCCGATGAGGAAGGTGGCCTCACGGTCCTCCCAGCACTCGTAGATGTTGGGGCATGCCGCCTCCTGGCAGACGGTGTGGAGGTCCTCCGCCTTCACGAGCTGCTGCAGCGCCTGGTACTCGGGCCCCATGCGGGCCCGCGTCCTGATCCAGTCGGGCTTCCGCTCGATGGGCGTCTCGGCGTTGCGCACCTCGAGGCGCAGCATGCGGCGGCCGTCCGGCGCGGCGCTCATGCGCGGGCCTCGGCGGGGACGGGGGAGGGGACGGCGGTGTCGGGCATGGGGGATCCGTTCGGTGCGAGGACGCGGAGGAGGTGCGGGCGGAGGAGGGGGACGACGTCGGTGGGCGTGACCGTGCGGCCGAGCACGCGGCTGATCGTGGTGACCCCCGCGTCCCGGATGCCGCACGGCACGATGCGGTCGTAGGCGTCCAGGGCGTTGCTGCAGCCGAGGGCGAAGCCGTGCATGGTGACGCGCTCGGCGACGCGCACGCCGACGGCGGCGATCTTCTCGTCGCGCCCGCCGCGGCCGGCGCCCGGGATCCAGACGCCCGAGCGGCCGTCGATGCGGCAGGAGGCGATGCCGAGGTCGGCGAGGAGGGCGATGAGCACGTCCTCGAGGCGGCGCACGTGGGCGACGACGTCGAGCGGCTCGGGCAGCCGGACGACCGGGTAGCCGACGAGCTGCCCCGGGCCGTGCCACGTGATGCGGCCCCCGCGGTCGACGTCGACCACGGGCGTGCCGTCGCGCGGCCTGTCCCCGGGCTCCGTGCGCCTCCCCGCGGTGTACACCGAGGGGTGCTCGAGGAGGATGACGGTGTCCTGCGCCCGGCCCGCGACGACGGCGGCGTGCAGGGCACGCTGCTGCTCGAGGGCCTCGATGTACGGCACGGAGTTGGCGCTTAGCCCCGTGACGACGATGTCGACCACGCGGTCAGTGTAGGCGCGCATCGCGGCTGGCAGCGAGCCATGCGCCGGGTGCGGCTCCGCCGGGCATCCGCCGCTCGCGTTGCGGGCGGGCCCCGCGCGGCGGAGGATCGTCCTCGATGACCGACGCGCCCGCCTCCGTTCCCCCGCCCGCCCCGTCCGACCGGCCCGCCCGCGCGCCGCGCGCCGCGCACGTCATGGAGGTGATCCGCACCGAGCGGCTGAGCCCGCACCTCGTGCGCGTGCACCTCGGCGGGGAGGGGACGCGGTCGCTCCTCGCGCAGGCGGCGCCCGACCGCCTCGCCGCCACCGACGCCTACGTGAAGCTCATGCTGCCCCGGCCGGGCTCGGGCGCCGTCCCGCCGTTCGACCTGCCGGCGCTCCGGGAGACGCTGTCGCCCGAGGCGCTGCCCGCGGTCCGCACCTACACGCTGCGCCACGCGGATCCCGTCGCCGGCACCTGCGCGATCGACTTCGTCGTGCACGGCGACGAGGGGCTCGCGGGGCCGTGGGCCGCGTCCGCGAGGCCCGGGGACCTGCTCCAGGCGAGCGGACCCGGCGGCATGCACCGGCCGACCGACGACCCCGCCGTCGTCCGGCTGCTCGTCGGTGACGACTCCGCGCTCCCCGCCGTCGCCGCGGCGCTCGCCGCGATGCCCGCCGACGCCCGCGGCGTCGCGCTCGTCGAGGTAGACGGGCCCGACGACGAGCTGGCGCTCGCGCGACCGGCCGGGCTGGAGCTCCGCTGGATCCACCGGTCGCGCGTCCCCGACGTCGTGCCGGGCGCGCTCCTCGTCGACGCGGTGCGGGGCCTCCCGCGACCGGACGGCGAGGTCGAGGTCTTCGCGCACGGGGAGCGCGGTGCCATGAAGGAGCTCCGCGGGCTGCTCCAGGACGGCTGGGGCCTCGACCGCCGCGCCCTGTCGCTCTCCGCCTACTGGGCGCTCGGCCGCGCCGAGGACCGGTTCCAGGCGGAGAAGCGCGAGCCCGTGGGGGCGATCTTCGCCGACTGACGGCGCGCCGCCCGGCGCGGCGGGCGCGATCGGCGGCCGCGCGGTCGGCGGCGCACCGCGGATCCGCCATGCTGGTCCCTGCGCGGGACGCGGCACGACCGCCCGCGCGCACCCCGTCCCCTCACCCCGGAGACCGCCATGACCGCTTCCGCGTCCGAGCCCCTGCCCGCCCCGCCCGCCATCGCCCCGGGCGAGGCGACCACCGCGGGCATCCCGCATTCCGTCATCGAGGACGTGCTCGGGATCCTCACCGGCACCTTCGTGGCGTCGTTCGGGCTGTTCCTCCTGCGGGACAGCGGCGCGGTCACCGGCGGCACCGCCGGCCTCGCGCTGCTGCTGAGCTACACGGGCGTGCTGCCGTTCGGGGTGCTGTTCTTCGTGGTGAACGCGCCGTTCTTCGCGCTCGCGGTGTGGAAGAAGGGATGGCGGTTCACCATCCGGACGGCGGTCTCGGTCGCGCTCGTGTCGCTGTTCTCCACGCTGCACCCGCTCATGGTCACGGGACTCGAGCTGCAGCCCGTGTACGGGGTGCTGGCCGGGAACCTGCTCGTCGGGATCGGCCTCCTGGTGGTGTTCCGCCACGGATCCAGCCTCGGAGGCTTCAACATCGTCGCGCTGGTCGTGCAGGAGCGCCTCGGGTTCCGGGCGGGCTACGCGCAGATGATCCTCGACGTGCTCGTCATCCTGCTCGGCCTCACGGTCGTGTCCGTCCTGGGCGTGGTGCTCTCGGCGCTCGGCGCCGTGCTGCTCAACCTGGTGCTCGCACTCAACCACCGGCCGGGGCGCTACACCGGCATCTGATCCGCGGGCGTCGCGGCCCTCAGGCCCCGCGGGAGCCCGTGACCGCGGACGCCGGCGTCGCGCGCGCCGCGTCGTCGACGCCGGCGGGGTGGCGCAGGTAGCCGCGGCGACGCAGGCCGACCTCCACCGGGAGCGTGGCCAGCGGGGGGATCGCGGCGAGCCCGGCGACGAGCGCGGGCTTCCAGCCCCAGCGCAGGTGCGCCGCGGCGACGAGCGTGACGATCACGTACAGCACGAACGCGGCCCCGTGGAGGCGGCCGAAGACGTACACGCCGAGCTCCGTGGTCTCGGTCACGTACTTGAGGAGCATGCCGACCAGGAGACCCGTCCAGGTCACGGCCTCGATGATCGCGATCACCGCGAAGGCACGGCCGATGCGCGACGGCCGGTCGGAGCGCTCGCGCGTGCCGCGGAAGAGCGCGGCGATGCCGGTGACCGCGGCGGATCCCCGCGCCGCGGCAGCGTCGGACGGCCGGGAGGTCCGGGACCCGGTCTCGGCGGGGCGGGCGGCGTCGGGGTGCGGGGCGTTCGTCATGGGGCCTTCCGGGGCGGGGGCGGATCCGGGCGGATCCGGCGGCGGGGCAGGTCACGATCAGGGTAGGGGCCCGTGCCGGGCGGGAGCTGTGCGGAGCGGGGGCATCCGGCGTCCGAGGTCCGGGGTCCGGGTCCCGCGCCTGCGGAGGGGAGCCATGGGGAGACCGGAGCGCGGCAAGGGCGCGATGCGGGCTGGACAGGCGTCACTCCGTACCCCGTGCGTATGCAACTATTTCCACACGAGGCGAATCGGGCCTCGACGATCTGGGGGGATCACATTGGGGGAGCACCACTCTGCCGTCCGCCGCGCCGCGGCACGGAGGGCGCGTCCGGCGTCCGCACGCGCACGACTCGTCGCCGCCGTCACGGGGCTCAGCCTCGGGGTCGCGCTGCTCGTGGCCGTCGAGCCGACCGCCGAGGCCGCCGAGGCCGCGAGCGTCCCGACGCGCGTCGTCGTGGCATCCGACGAGGTCGCCGGCACGCCCAGCGCCGCGTCGATGATGCGGATCCTGCGGGCGACCGCCGCGCTCGCGCCGTTCACCGCGACGCCCGCTCCCGTCATCGCCGGGACGGCCGCCGTCGGGCAGCGCCTCACGGCGTCCACCGCACGCTGGACGCCCGCCGCGACCACGAGCAGGTACGCCTGGTTCGTCGACGGCGTGGCCGTCACGGGCCAGACGAGCACGGCGTACACGGTCCGCGCCGCCGACGCGGGGGCGGTCATCACGGTCGCCGTGACCGGCAGCCGCTCGGGCTACGACGCCAGCACGCAGACGAGCGCGCCGACCGCGGCCGTCCCCGTGCCCGTCGTCGCCGCCTTCGCGGCGGCTCCGCGGCCGACCGTCGCGGGCACCGCCCAGGTCGGATTCACGCTGACCGCCCGGGCCGGGACCTGGACGCCCTGGCCCGCGTTCTCCTACGTGTGGACCCGCGACGGAGTGGCCATCGGCGGGCAGACGGGCGTGACCTACCGGGTGTCGGACGCGGACGCGGGGACGGGGATCGCCGTCACCGTGACCGGCACCAAGGCCGGGTACGCGACGACCTCCATGACGAGCGAGCCGATGGCGGTGCCGGCGAAGCCGAAGCCGACGCCGGATCCGACGCCGACGGCGACGCCCGCGCCGACGCCGACCGTGAAGCCGACGCCGACGCCGACGCCGACGCCGACAGCCACGCCGACGCCGACGCCGACCGCCATCCCTGCGCCGATGCCGACCGCCACGCCTGCTCCGACGCCGACAGCCACGCCTGCGCCGACGCCGACCGCCACGCCCGCCCCGACCCCGACGATCGCGCCGACTCCCGCACCGACCACCCCGGCGGCGCTGCCGTTCGCCGCCGCGGCGACGCCGACGATCGCCGGGACCGCCCGCGTCGGCTTCACGCTGTCCGCGCGCGCGGGGACGTGGTCGCCCTGGCCCGCCTTCTCGTACTCCTGGCTCCGTGACGGCGAGGCGATCGCCGGGCAGACCGGCGTGACCTACCGCGTGCAGGCGGGGGATGCGGGATCGCGGATCAGCGTCGCCGTGACCGGCACGAAGGCCGGGTACGCGACGCGCTCGCTCACGAGCGCGGAGCTGCTGGTGCCCGCCGCGAGCACGCCGACGCCGGAGCCCACCCCGCCGCCCGCCGACGTGCCCTACCCCGTCGCCTCGACGCCGACCATCGCCGGGACCGCCCAGGTCGGCTTCACGCTCTCCGCCCGCGCCGGCGTGTGGACGCCGTGGCCGGCGTTCTCCTACCGGTGGACCCGCGACGGCGTCGCCATCCCGGACCAGACCGCCGTCACCTACCGCGTGCAGGAGGGCGACCGGGGGACGACGATCGCCGTGACCGTCACCGGCACGAAGACCGGCTACGTCACGCAGTCCCTCGACAGCGCGGGCCTCCTCGTGCCGCTCCCGGAGGTCGCGCCGCCGCCGCCCGCCCCGGAGCCCGAGCCGGAGCCCGTCCCCGACGTGGCCTTCGAGGCCGCCCCGGACCCGTCGATGACGGGCATCGGGCTGGTCGACTACACGCTCACCGTCAAGGCCGGCACCTGGGCGCCGTGGCCGTCGTTCGCGTACCAGTGGCTCCGCGACGGCGTGCCGATCCCCGACCAGACGGGACCGGCCTACCGGGTCGTCGCGGCCGACGTCGGCACGAGCATCGCCGTCGCCGTGACGGGCACGAAGGCGGGCTACATCACGGAGACGCGGACGAGCCCCGGGACCCCGGTGCTCGCGACGCCCGTCCCGCCGCCGCCACCCGCCCCGGCGCTGCCGTTCGAGGCGACCGCCGCTCCGGTGATCCAGGGGACCGCCGTCGCCGGGGGCGCGCTCCGCGTCCAGACGCCCGCGTGGACGCCGGAGGCGACCGCGTACTCCTACAGCTGGGCGCGCGACGGCGTCGCCGTGCTCGGCGCGACCGATTCCGCGTACGCCGTGCGCCGGGCGGACTCCGGGACCCGGATCACCGTGACCGTCACCGGGACGCGCACGGGCTACCAGGGCGCGAGCCGCACGAGCGAGCCCACCGCCGTGGTCGTCGACGCGTTCGACGTGCCGCCCGCGCAGCCCGCCCCCGCACCCGGCGACGAGCCGTTCGCCTCGGCGCCGAGCCCCGCCATCACGGGGACCGCGTCCGTCGGGTCCACGCTCACGGCGGAGACGGCCGCGTGGACCCCCGAGGCCACGACGCTGACCTACGTCTGGAAGCGCAACGGGGTCGTGGTGCCCGGCCGCACCACCGCGACCTACGTGCCGGCGCCGCGTGATGCCGGGTCGCAGGTCACCGTGACCGTCACCGGCAGCGCCGCGGGCTACGCGCCGACGTCGCGCACGTCGGCCGCGCGGACCGTGGAGTCCACCGGGGAGGGCTACGACGTCGTCGTGGTGCTCGGCCAGTCGAACGCGCAGGGCGTCGGCACCGGCTGGGATCCGGCCGTCGACGTGAGCGTGCCCGGGCTCGACCAGCTGTCCGGGAGCGGCACGCGGGCGGGGCAGATCGTGCCCGCGAAGGACTCGCTCAGCCACGTGACCACGTGGACGACCACCGGCGGCGTGCAGTCCGTCGGACCCGGCATGCAGCTCGGCCGCCGGCTGCTCGCCGACGCGCGCCCGGGCCGGAAGGTGCTGATCGTGCCGGCCGCGATGGCGTCGACGAGCATGACGGGCGACGGCTCCTACGCCTGGAACCCCGCCGACACGAGGTCGCGCGTGAACCTGTTCACCCGCGCGCTCGGGCAGATCGACCAGGCGCTCGCGCAGGATCCCGACAACCGCCTCGTCGCGGTCGTCTGGGCGCAGGGGGAGTCCGACGCGACGCGCACGGACGCCGCCGGGTACCAGGGGATGCTGCTCGACCTCGTCGACCGTCTGGGTGCGCGCTACGGCGAGGTG
The DNA here is from genome assembly GCA_002150995.1 of Clavibacter michiganensis. Classification (GTDB taxonomy): domain Bacteria; phylum Actinomycetota; class Actinomycetes; order Actinomycetales; family Microbacteriaceae; genus Clavibacter; species Clavibacter michiganensis_K. The sequence goes on from MDHJ01000001.1 coordinate 1,237,117, forward strand.
CCGTTCCTCATCGGCGGCATGGTGCCCGAGTGGATGAACGCCTCGCCGCTGCGGCAGGCGATCGACACGGCGCAGCAGGGGATGCCGGCGCTGCGGTCGAACGTGTCCTACGTCCCCGGAGCGGCCGGCTACAGCAGGGCCGAGGACTCCATCCACTACACGGCCGCCGGGGCCCGGGCGATGGGCGACAAGTTCTTCGCCGCGTACCAGCGGGCGACGGGAGCGGTGCAGATCTCGAGGTAGCGGCCCCGACGGCCACGGTGCCGGGTGCGGCGGGGACGATGCCGCACCCGGCGTCGGATCAGGCCGCGGGGTGCAGCACGACCTTCGTGTACCCGTCGACCCGCTTGTCGAACTTGTCGAAGGCGTCGACCGCGTCGTCGAGCGGGAGCTCGTGCGAGACGATGCGGCCGGGGGTCGCGCGCCCCGGATGATGAGGTCGCGGAGCTCCCGGTTGTACCTCTTCACCGGGCACTGGCCGGTGCCGATGCTGATGCCCTTGGTGAAGGCCGTGCCGAAGTCGAACGCGACCCGGCCCTCCTTCGCCTCGTCGGTGGCGCCCTTCGGGTCCGACGGGTTGTAGACGCCCACGACGCCGATCGCGCCGGTGGCCCGCACGACGGATACCAGGGCGTCGAGCACCATCTCGGGGTGCTCCTCGCCGGTGTGGTCGTGCGCCTGGTAGCCGACGGCCTCGACCCCGCTGTCGACGCCGAAGCCGTCCGTCAGGTCGGTGATGGCCTCGGTCACGTCGACCTTCGAGAAGTCGATCGCCGTGGCGCCGAACTCCTCGGCGAGGGCGAGGCGGTCCTCCTGGTAGTCGACGACGAAGACCTGGGAGGCGCCGCGGATCATGGCGCTGTGCGCGGCCATGAGGCCCACGGGTCCGGCACCGAAGATCGCGACGGTCTTGCCCGGCGCGACCTTCGCGAGCTCGGTGCCGTGGTACCCGGTGGGGAAGATGTCGGACAGCATCGTGAAGTCGAGCTCGTGCTCGGTGCCCTCGGGGAGCTCGAGCAGGTTGAAGTCGGCCCACGGGACGCGGAGCAGCTCCGCCTGGCCGCCCCAGTACGGACCCATCGCGGGGTAGCCGAAGCCGGCGCCGGGCTGGCCGGACGGGTTGGCGCGCAGGCACGCGGAGGTGGAGCCCGCGGTGCAGTTGCGGCACGTGCCGCAGGCGAGGTTGAAGGGGACGGAGACGCGGTCGCCGACCCTGATGCGGTCGACCCCGGCGCCGACGGCCTCGACGACGCCCATGTTCTCGTGGCCGAACACCATGCCGGACTCGAACTCGACCCGGCCCTCGTAGGGGTGCAGGTCGGAGCCGCAGATGTTGGCGCTGGTGATGCGGATGATCGCGTCGAGCGGGCCCTGGATCGTGGGATCCGGGACCTCCTCGACCGCGACGTCGAACGGTCCCTTGTAGACGACGGCCTTCATGGTGGTCCTCCTTCGTGGTGGGTGAGCGTCCAGCCAACTCCCGTGCGGGAGGCGACCCGGATCTGGGCGGGGGGCTGGACCCCGGCGCCGGGATGCCACTATGGGGGAGGCGACCGTCGCATCGCCGCCGCCCTGCCGTCCCGCCTCGGAGGATCCATGCCGCACCCGCACGTCGTGTTCGTCTGCGCCCGCAACGGCGGCAAGTCGCAGCTCGCGGCGGCCCTCCTCCGGCACTCGGCCGGGGATGCCGTGCGCGTGGCGTCGGCGGGGACCGATCCGGGCTCCTCGCTGAACGCCCTCGCCGTGGAGTCGCTCGCGGAGCTCGGCATCGAGGTGGGCGACGAGCACCCGAAGCCGCTCACGGACGACATGGTGCGGGCCGCCGACCTGGTGGTCGTGCTCGGCGCGGAGGCGCACGTGGACGGCGACCAGGGCGTCGCGGTCGAGACGTGGATCACGGACGAGCCGTCCGAGCGCGGCATCGAGGGCATGGAGCGCATGCGGCTCGTGCGCGACGACATCCGCGCCCGCGTCGAGGAGCTGCGTGCCCGGCTCGGCGGAGAGGCCGCCGCGGGCTGAGCCTCGGTGCGGGCTGAGCCTCGCCGCGGGCTGAGCCTCGGTGCGGGCTAGGCGTCGACTCGAGCCGGGCGGCGCGCCACCAGCGCGTCCACGTGGCGCTCCAGGACGTCGAGCGCACGGGCGCCGCGTGCCGCATCGGGCTCGGCGACGAGCAGCTGCAGGGCGAGGCCCGCGACCAGCGCCTGCAGGTGGTCGGCCTCCGCCTCCGGATCCGCGTCGGGGCGGAGCAGCCCCGCCGCGCGCAGCAGGGCGAGCTGGTCGAGGCAGGTCTCGCGGGCGGCCGCGTGGGCCCGCGCGCGCACCTCGCGGAGGCGGGGGTGCGACGCGGCCTCGGCGACGAGCGCCGCCGTGACCTCCGCCTCCGCCCGCCGCGCGTCGTCGAGCGGCAGGCGCTCGGCGAGGACGCGCACCGCGCGCCGCCGGGCATCGGGGTCGGCGCGCCGGCTGCGGATGCGCGCCGAGGTGCGCTCCGCCACCAGCGCCGTCGCGTGCGCGACGAGGTCGATGCGGCTGGGGAAGCTGTGCCGGAGGGATCCCGTGCTGAGGCCCGCCTCGGCGGCGACCGTGCGGACCGACACCCCGCTCGCGCCGTCGCGGCGGATGACCCGCCAGACCGCCTCGGCGAGCTCGTCCTCGCGACGGGCGTGGTCGATCAGACGCGGCATGGCGTCACGGTAGCACCGCGATCCGGGCGGCTCGCGGCGAGCCGGCGAACATCCGCCGAACGGTAGCGTCGAGGGGATGAGCGCCTTCTCCCCGCCCTGCGGTCCCGTCGTCGGCTGGGCGGACGGCGAGGTCGTCCGCGCCACCGGCATCCCGTACGCGACCGCGGAGCGCTTCGCCCCGCCGGTCGCGCACCCGGACTGGACGGCGCCGCGCGACGCGACCTCCTGGGCGCCCGCCTGCCCGCAGGCGCCGATGGCGGAGCTCGACGCCGTGCTCGGGAGCTTCTCCGGGCTCGCCGTCGACGAGGACTGCCTGCGCGTGTCGGTCACGATGCCGCGCGACGCCGGGCCGGACGCCGCGCTGCCCGTGATGGTCTGGATCCACGGCGGCTCGTACGTGTCCGGGGCGGGGGACGTGCCCATCATGGATCCGGCTCCCCTCGTCGCCGAGCAGCGCGTGGTGGTCGTCACGGTCACCTACCGCCTCGGGCTCCTCGGCTACCTCGGCGACGGGCGGGACCGGCCGGCGAACCTCGGCCTCCTCGACCAGCTGCAGGCGCTCCGCTGGGTCGCGCGCAACATCCGCGCGTTCGGCGGCGACCCGGACCGCGTGACCGCGTTCGGGCAGTCGGCGGGCGGCGACGCGGTCGCCCACCTCATGGCGGTGCCGGAGGCGGCGGGGCTGTTCCGCCGCGCGATCGTGCAGAGCGCGCCGCTCGGCATCGCGCGCGGACGGCGCCGGATGAACGCGGCCATGGCGCGCGCCACCCGCGGGCTCACGGCGCACATGCCCGTGGCGGACGTGGTCGCCCGCCAGGCCGAGGCGGAGCGCGCGGCGGCGCCGTTCGGACTCATCGGCGCCATGCCCTTCGGCACCCAGTACGGGCAGGAGCCGCTGCCGCCCGAGTCGCGGCTGGAGGCGGCTTGGGCGCGGGCGGCACCCGGGATCGACCTGCTCATCGGGAACACCGCCGAGGAGGCGCGGCTGTTCCTGCCGGGCATCCCGTGGCTCGCGCGCCTCACGCGGCTGCCCGTCGTCGGGCCGCTCGTGCGCCGTGCCGCCGTGGCGGCCGTCACGGGGATCGTCTACGGCCGCCCGGGCCGCCGCCTCGCCCGCCGGCACGCGCGGGCCGGCGGCACGGCGCACCGGTACGCGATCCGCTGGGCGGCGCCCGGGAGCCCCTTCGGCGCCGCGCACACCGTGGACCTGCCGCTCCTGTTCGGGGACGAGGAGGCGTGGCGCGGCGCCGGGCTCCTCGCGGGTGCGCCGTGGGAGGGGATCCAGCGCGACGCCCGGCGGGTGCGGCAGGTGTGGGGGGACTTCGCGCGCGGGGAGATCCCGACGCGGCAGCTGATCCCGGGCGTGCTCGAGCTGCGGCGCGTCGCCGGCTGAGCGGCCTGTCGTCGGCTGAGCGGCGTCACTCGAGGGGCGGCCGACCGGCACCCGGCCGCCCGGCACCCGCTCGGGGGCCGTGGCGCGGTGCCGCCGCCGGGACCGTCTCGGGCAGGCTGGGCGGGGTCCGCATCCGGACCCCGCCGACCCCGAGCCGCCCACCAGGAGCCCCGTGTCCCCGTCGAAGCCGTCCCGCACCGCCCGCGAGCGCCGAGGGGCGATGCTCTTCACGGGCGTCCTCATCGCCGTCGTCCTCGTGCTCTCCGCGGTGGCCGCGCTGCGGCCGGGCGCCGTGCCGCTGTGGGCGTTCCTCGGGCTCACCGGTGCGGGCATCGCCGTGGCGCTCGCCGTCTACGTCGTGCGGAACGGCTGGGTCCGGGTCCTGCTGCTCGTCGGCGTGGTCGGCGTCGCGGCCGCCCTGAACGCCTCGTCGATGCTCGGGGCGTCGATCCCGTTCGTGGCGGGGGCCTTCGTCGGCGCCCTCCTCTCCCGCGACGAGTGGCCGTGGCGCCGGAGCCCCGAGGAGCGGTCGCGCGCGAGCCAGCCGCGGCCGCTCGCGAGCATCCGGCCGTGGTCGGGATCCGGCCTGTCGGCGACGCTGGCGGACGTGCCCGTCGGGCGGCGCGGGGCGACGGAGACGGGCGTGCTGCTGGTGGCCGGGGACGTGGCGCAGCGCTTCCGCGTCGACGAGCTGCACGCCCTGGCCACCGGCCGCGGCGGCATGGCGGAGTCGGTCGACGCGGACCGGCCGGAGGTCCCGGGCGGCACCGTCTGCCTCGTGCGCGTGGACACGGCGTCGCCCGACTCCCTCGTCGGCGAGGTGCTCGTCGGCCTCCCCGGCGACGCGCTCGCGCTCGTGCCCGTCCGCGATCCCATGCCCGGCCCCGCGGCCGTGCTCACGGGTGCCGACGCGGCGTCGTTCCGCGCGTGGGCGCTGACGATCCCGGCTCCCTAGGCGGATCGGGGCGCCGGCGCCGTCGCCCATGAGCGCGTCGGCGTCGGTGCGATCCACCTCACGCGAGGACCGGCCAGGGCCGCGGCGACCGGTCGTCCGTCGCGAGGAGGCCGGCCAGCCAGTCGTCCTCGCGGCCGTCGCGGCCGAGGGCCCCGAGCCGGGCGACGCCCTCGAAGCGGAAGCCGAGGGCGCGGGCGACGGCGGCGGATCCCGCGTTCCCGGCGTAGGCCCGCCAGCCGATGCGCGCCAGGCCGAGGCCCGGCATCCTGTCGAACCCGTGGTCGACGACGGCGGCGGCTGCCTCCCGCATGAGCCCGCGACCGCGTGCCCCGGGCGCGAGCCAGTACCCGATCTCCGCGGCGCCGTCCGCGACGTCGTGCAGGCCGACCGTGCCGACGAGCGCGTCGCCCTCGACCACGGCCCACGTGAGGCGGTCGCCGGCGGCCCAGCCGTCGGCGCAGAGGCCGGTGACGTACGCGACCGCGTCGTCGCGGCCGTACGGCACGGGGACGGGGACGAAGCGCTGGATCGCGGGATCCCGGCAGGCGGCCACGATCGCGTCGACGTCGCCCACGACGGGCGGGCGGAGCGTCAGGCGCGGCGTGCGGAGGGTGACGGGATCCATCGGCCCACGCTACCGGCCGGGATCGGGGATGGCGGCAGGGCCGCCCGCGACGTGACGACGGCCCGCCCCCATGCGCGGGGACGGGCCGTCGTCGGCGTCGCGGAAGCGTCGCGAGGAGGCTCCGCGGATCAGTCGCGGGGCTTGCGCCCGCGGCGCTCCGGCGCCGCGCCGCGCTCGGCGGCACGGGGGCCGCCGCGGTCGGGGCGGATGTCGATCGGCCGGCCGTTGATCTGCGTGCTCGACAGGCGGTCGAGCCGGTCCTGGTCGAGGCCGGCGGGCAGCTCGACGAGCGAGAAGTCCGGACGGATGTCGATGTGCCCGAAGTCCTCGCGGCTGAAGCCGCCCTCGTTGGCGAGCGCGCCGACGATCTGGCGCGGCTCCACCCGGTGACGGCGACCGACGTCGATGCGGTAGGTGGCCATGTTCCCGCTGCCGCGCGCGGGGCGGGGCGGCGCTCGCCGCGGTCGTCGCCGTCGCGGGACGGGCGGTCGTCGCGGCGCTCGCGCTCGACGCGCGGGGGGCGCAGGTCGTCGGCGGAGAGGAGGAGCGGCGTGTCGCCCTGCGCCACGATGGCGAGGGCCGCCGCCACGTCGGACTCGACGACGTCGTGGTGGTTCACGTAGTGGCCGACGATGTCGCGGAACGCGTCGAGGCGCTCGCGGTCGTCCAGCGCCGCCGTGATGGCGTCGTCGAAGCGGGTGAGGCGCGTGACGTTCACGTCCTCCGCGCTCGGCATGCGCATCTCGGTGAGCGGCTGGCGGGTGGCCTTCTCGATGGCGGTGAGGAGGCGGCGCTCGCGCGGCGTGACGAAGCTGATGGCCGCGCCGCTGCGCCCGGCGCGACCCGTGCGGCCGATGCGGTGCACGTACGACTCGGTGTCGATCGGGATGTCGTAGTTGACGACGTGGCTGATCCGCTCCACGTCGAGGCCGCGGGCCGCGACGTCCGTGGCGACGAGGATGTCGAGCTTGCCGGACTTCAGCTGCTCGACCGTGCGCTCGCGCTGCGCCTGCGCGACGTCGCCCGAGATCGCGGCGGCCGCGTACCCGCGGGCGCGGAGCTTCTCGGCGAGCGTCTCCGTCTCGTTCTTGGTGCGGACGAACACGATCATGCCCTCGAAGTTCTCGACCTCGAGGATGCGGGTGAGGGCGTCCACCTTCTGGGGGTACGACACCATGAGGTACCGCTGCGTGGTGTTCGCGGAGGTCGTGGTCTTGTTCCTGACCGTGATCTCCTCGGGGTCCTGCAGGTACTTGCCCGAGATGCGGCGGATCTGCGCGGGCATCGTGGCCGAGAACAGCGCGATCTGCTTCGACTTGGGCGTGTCCGCGAGGATCGTCTCGACGTCCTCCGCGAAGCCCATCTTCAGCATCTCGTCGGCCTCGTCGAGCACCAGGAACTTCAGCTGCGACAGGTCGAGGGTGCCCTTGTCGAGGTGGTCCATGATGCGGCCGGGGGTGCCGACGACCACGTGCACGCCGCGGCGGAGCGCCGACAGCTGCACGCCGTAGCCCTGGCCGCCGTAGACGGGCAGCACGTGCACGCCGCGCATGCCGGACGCGTAGCGCTCGAAGGCCTCGCACACCTGGAGCGCCAGCTCGCGCGTGGGCGCCAGCACGAGGGCCTGCGGCGTCTTCTGCGCGACGTCGAGGTTGGAGAGGATCGGCAGCGCGAACGCGGCCGTCTTGCCGGTGCCGGTCTGCGCGACGCCGAGGACGTCGCGGCCGGAGAGGAGGGAGGGGATCGTGGCGGCCTGGATGGCCGAGGGGGTCTCGTAGCCGACGTCCTTGAGTGCCTTGAGCACCTGGTCGGAGAGGCCGAGGTCGCTGAAGGTCGTGCGGGGGGCGGCGTCCGCGTCGGGGGTGGATGCGGTGTCGTCAGTGCTCATGCCTCAACGGTAGGGGGTCGGGGACGATCCGCACCCCACGGCGGGCGCATCCGGGACGCACGGGGCGGGGACGGCGGGACGGGGCGGGCGGAGCGGTGCCGGGCCGGATCGCGTCAGGATGGACCGTGCCCTTCACCGTCAGCCACGCCGTCGTCGCGCTGCCCGCCGTCCGCGGGCCGCTCCCCGCGGCGGCCGTCGCGGCCGGCGCGATGGCCCCGGACGTGCCGCTCTTCCTGCCCGTCGGCCTCGACTACGCGGCGACGCACGCCTTCCCGAGCCTGTTCGCGACCGCGCTCCCGGCGGCGGGCGTGCTGCTCGGGGTCTGGCTGCTCCTGCTGCGGCCGGCCGCCGACGCGCTGCTGGCCGCCCGCATCGCGTCGCGCCTGCCGCGCGCGTGGGCGCGGCTATCCCGGCCGACCGTCCGCGGCGCGCTCCTCGCCCTGGCCGCGCTCCTCGTCGGGGTGCTGACGCACGTCGCCTGGGACGCGTTCACGCACGCCGGGCGCCTCGGCACCGAGCTCCTGCCGGCGCTCGCGGAGCAGTGGGGCCCGCTGCCCGGGTTCCGGTGGATCCAGTACGCCTCCTCGATCGGCGGGATGGTCGTGCTCGTGGTCGCGGGGATCCGCTGGCTGCGGCGCACCGAGCCGTGCACCGCGCCGCGCGCCGGCGCCCGCCCGGGGGAGCGGGCGCTGCGCCGGGCGCTCGCCGCGACCCTGGCGCTGATCGGCCTCGCCGCGGTGCTCGTGCCCGTCGTCGTCGAGGGCGTGCCGCGCGACGTCGACGCGCTGCGGGGCGTCGTGTTCGCCGCCATCACGCGCGGCGGGGCGGCCGCGGCCGTCGCCGTGCTGCTGGCGGCGCTCGCGGTGCGCCTCGTCCGCGGACGCGCCGGACGCCCGGCGGCGACCGCACCCGCAGCCCCCTGACCGCCCACGCGCGGGCAGGGCTGGCCGCGGCCCGCCCGGACCGTCACACTGGCGGCATGGCCGCAGCGAAGACGATGCCCACCGACCAGGACGTCGCCGCGTTCCTCGACGCCGCGACGCCTCCGCGCCGCCGCGCCGACGGGATCCGGCTCGCCGAGGTGTTCGGGGAGGTGACGGGCGTCGACCCGGTGATGTGGGGACCCTCGATGGTCGGCTACGGCAGCTTCCGCTTCGTCTCCGCCCGGGATCCGCGCACGCGCGGGACCTGGCCGCGCACCGCCTTCTCGCCGCGGAAGGCGCAGCTCTCCCTCTACGGCCTGAAGGACCTGCCCGCGGGCGCGGCCCTCCTCCCGTCGCTCGGCACCTTCACCGAGGGCGCCGGCTGCGTGTACGTGCGCACCCTCGACCACGTGGACCTCGACGTGCTGCGCCGGCTCGTCGCGATCGCCTGGGCGCGCCCGGACGACCCGGAGCCGGGCGCGCGCTGATCCCGACCGGTGCGCTGAGCCCGACCGGCGCGCCGAGCCCGACGCGCGGCACGGCCGCCCTCACCCGTCGACGTGGGCGTCCAGCCCCATGGGCACGAACGAGCTCCACCGTCCCTCGTCGTCGAAGAGGTGTCCGGTGCGCTTCGCGACGCGCGGTACCACCCAACGGTCCACGATGCGCAGGTTCTGGAAGACCCGGGTGAGCTTGCTCTCGATGTCGTCGAGCTCCTCGAGGTTCCGGAGCCACAGCGACGCGACGAGGTTCGCCTGCCCGGTGACGGAGGCGCACATGCGCAGCTGCGGGAACAGCCGGAGGGCCGCCGCGACCTTCTCCATCTCGGCCTGCGCGACGCTCAGCCAGATCATGGCCGAGCTCTCCCAGCCGAGCAGGTTGTAGGCGAAGTCGATGCGCCACCCCACCCAGCCGGCCGCGAGGAGCGTGTCGATGCCGCGCGACACCGACGCGAGCGACTTGCCCACGCGCTGCTGCACGGAGGACACCGGCCGCCGCACGTCGTCGGTGAGCGCCTCGATGAGGTCGAGGTACGCCTGCGTGGGCGTCGCGCGACGGGGGTTCTGCGGCAGCGTCGCCTCGACCGCCCGGGCCTGCGCCGCCGTGAGGGCGGGTACGCGGTAGCTCGACCCCTCCTGGAAGAAGCGGCGGACGTGGTGGGTGCGCGTGCCGGCGATGCCCGGCACCGAGCTGCCGAGCTCGTCGACGAGCCGGTCGATGGCGAGGAGGTCGGCCGCCGAGAGGGTGAGGTAGAGGTCCCGGGAACCGCTCGTGCAGTGGACGCTCGTGATCTGCCGGCGGCCCGAGACCGCCCGGATGACGTCCTCGCGGTGGCCCGGACGGCACATGACCTCGACGAGCGCCGTGCGGCGGGGGAGCGCGAGCCCCTCGGTCGCGCCCGCGCTCGGCGGCTCCAGGTAGAAGCACGTGGACCACACGACCCGGTCGTCCCTAAGGCGCTGCCAGCGCCTCGAGAGGGTCGACGCGTCGACCTGCAGGATCCCGCTCAGCTGGGCCCACGAGATGCGCGGGCTGATCTGCACGGCGTTAATGAGCTGGAAATCCAAGGGGTCGGCCATGGCATGAATCTGGCATCCGGATGCGCGAGGTGTCAAGAATCCTGCCGATGCGTGCCTCGAAGGCGAAGGAGCAGGCGCGCCAGGCGCAGCATCGTCACATCGCGCCGCACGGCGCGGACCGGTGGCGCATCCGTCGCCCCGGCGGCGACGACGCCCCTCTCCCCATCCGCAGCACCCGCCCCACCGGAGGACCGATGCCCGCACCACGCCACCTCGCCGCCACCTCGCTGGCCGCCCTCGCCGCCCTCTCGCTCACCGCGTGCGCCTCGGGAGGGGCGGGCAGCGCGGGCGACAGCATCAACGCGACGCTCGGCACCGACCCCGGCGGCTTCGACCCCGCCCTCGCCCGGGCCGCCGACGACTACGTCGTCGACCGCATGCTCTTCGACACGCTGCTCCGCAAGGACGACGGCAACGTCCTCGTCGGCGGCCTCGCCACCGACTGGGAGGCCGCCAGCGCCTCCGACTACACCTTCACCATCCGCGACGACGCCAGCTGCGCCGACGGGACGCCCATCACGCCGACGGTGGTCGCGGACTCGCTCACGCGCTTCGCCGATCCCGTCACCGCCTCCACCGGGCGCACCCTCGCGCTCGGGGGAGCATCCGCCGAGATCACCCCCGACGACGCCGCGGGCACGGTGCACGTCGCGCTGTCGGAGGACTGGGCCGACTTCCTCACCGGCATGACGCTGCCGCACTCGGGCATCGTGTGCCCCGCGGGGCTCGCCGACCCGGAGGGGCTCCTCGCCGGCACGGTGCCCGGCGCGTTCTCCGGGCCGTACGCGCTGACCGCGTCGCAGCCCGCCGTCTCCTACGAGATGACCCTCCGCGACGACTACGACGCGTGGCCCGCCTTCGCGGATCCGCTCGAGGGGACGCCGGCGACGACCGTGACCTTCACGCCCATCGCCGACCCCGCCACTCTCGCGACCCAGCTGCTGTCCCGCGGGGTGGACGTCGCGAGCTTCAGCGGCGAGGAGGTCGAGCGGTTCGACGGCGACGACGCGTTCACGCCGACGCAGGTCACGGGCCTCACGTCGTACCTCCTGTTCAACCAGCGCGAGGGATCGCCGTTCGCCGGCCGCCCGGACCTCCGGCGAGCCGTCGCGCAGGCCGTGGACGGCGTGGCCCTCACCGACGTCCTCACCGACGGGCGCGGCGAGCGCATCGCCTCGGTCAGCTCCGACGCGGTCTCCTGCGTCAGCACCGACGACGGCCTCCTCGTCCCCGAGGACCCGGAGGCGGCGTCCGCGGCGCTCGCGGGCGTCCCCATCCGCCTCGTCGGCACCCAGCTGTTCGGCGTCGGCAACGAGTACATCGCCGAGGTGCTCCGCGCGGCGGGCGCCGACGTCTCCTACGACGAGCTGGACAACGCCAACTGGTCGACCACGACGGGCTCGCCCACGGGCTGGGACGTGACGCTGCAGGGCGACATCAACCTCATGGGCACGCTCACCTCGTCGCTGCTCCGCGTCATGGGCCCGAGCCAGGAGGACGGCGGCCGCAACAAGACGGGCGTCGTCGACGACGCGGGCTACGCCGCGCTGACCGAGGCCATGGCGGTCGTCGACCCCGAGGAGCGGTGCGGGCCCATGCAGGCCGCGCAGGCGTCCGTGCTGGAGACCGTGTCCGCCGCGCCGCTCGCGGCCGTGCCGACCACGGTCGTGACGGCCGAGGGCATCAGCATCCGCGCCTTCGACGACTACATCGACCCGTCCACCATGCGCGTCGTCGCCGAGTGACCCGGGGATCCTCGATGACCGCCGACACCGTCGCCGCTGCCGCTCCCGCCGCGGCCGTCGCCTCCCCGGGCGACCCCGCGGTCCCGGGCGGGGGCACCCGCCCGGCCCGCCGGGGCCGCTCCGTCTGGCTCGACTTCGCCGTGCGCCGGGCCCTCGGGCTCGTCGGGACGCTCGTCGCGCTGGTCTTCCTGTCGTTCCTCATCGTGCAGCTCATCCCGGGCGAGTCGGCGGTGGCGCTCGCCGGAGCGGACGCGTCCGTCGACGAGATCGAGGCGCTCCGCACGGAGCTCGGGCTCGACCAGCCCGTCCTGCAGCAGTTCGGCGCGTACGTCGCGCAGCTGGCGCAGGGCGACCTCGGCACCTCCTTCCAGTACCGGCAGCCGGTCGCGACCATCATCGAGAACCGGCTGCCGTTCACGGCCACCATCGCGCTCGTCGGCATCGCGGTCGTCCTCGTGGTCGCGGTGCCCCTCGGGATGCTGATCGGCGTGCAGACGCGCGGCGGCCGCCGGCGGTGGCTCGACACGGCCTTCGGCGCCGTCACGGGCTTCCTCGACTCGGTGCCCGGCTACGTGATGGCGACGATCCTGGTGGTGCTGCTCGCGCTCGGGGTGGGCATCCTGCCGCTGTTCCCGCCGGCCTACAACGCCCGCGCCGGAGCCGCCGCCTACGTGCTGCCCATCGCGGCGCTCGCCATCGGCCCGATCTGCACCATCAGCCGCGTGGTCCGCCGCGAGACGCAGGTGGTGCTCGAGGAGGACCACGTGCGCACGGCCCGCGGCTGGCGGCTCGGCGCGCTCCCGCTGCACCTCAGGTACGTGCTGCCGAACCTCCTGACCACGACGCTCACCCTGAGCGGACTGATCCTCAGCGGGATGCTCGGCGGCGCGCTCATCATCGAGAGCGTCTTCGCCCTGCCGGGGCTCGGCACCGGGATCATCAAGGCCATCCTCGACCGCGACTTCCCCGTGATCCAGGGCATGGTGCTCGTCCTCGGATGATCGCCGCGCTCGTCAACCTGCTCGTCGACGTGGCCCTCGGCCTCATCGACTCGCGCACCCTCGGAGGACGACATGACTGACACCACCACGAGCGCCACCGCCTCGGCGACGACCGCCCGGCCCCTCGCCCCCGCGCCCGGTGCCACGCCGCGCCGCTTCCACTGGACGCCCGGCCTCGTGACGGGCCTCGTGCTCCTCGCCGCCGTGGTGATGGTGGGGATCGTCGCGCCGCTCCTCCTGCAGGAGCAGGCGGACACCATGGCTGAGCGGGCGGCGGCGCCCTCCGCTGCGCATCCGCTCGGCACCGACCAGGCCGGGCACGACATGCTCGCCCGGAGCCTCGTCGCGACGCGGCTGACGCTCCTCATGACGCTCGGCGCCACGGCCATCGCCGTCCTCGCCGGGATCGTCGCCGGCACGGCCGTCTGGCTGCTGCCGCGGCGGGCCCGGGAGGTGTGCCTCCGCGTCATCGACGCCATGGTCGCCTTCCCCGGCCTCCTCCTCGCCCTGGTGGTGGCGGCGATCCTCGGGGCCGGCGCGGGCCCGGCCGTCGTCGCGATCGGCGTGGCCGGCATCCCGACCTTCGCGCGGCTCACCGCGAACCTCGCCGCGAAGGTGTCGCAGCGGGACTACGTCTCCACCGCCCGCCTCCTCGGCGTCGGGGACCGGCGGATCGTCACGGACCACATGCTCCCGAACATGGCCGAGCCGCTCCTCGTGCTCGCCGCCTCGACGTTCGCGCAGTCCCTCACGGCCATCTCCGCCCTGTCCTTCGTCGGCCTCGGCGTGCAGTCGCCGCAGTACGACTACGGGAAGCTGCTCAACGAGGCGCTGCCGTCGCTGCTCTCCGGGCGCCCCGAGCAGACGGTCGGCCCGGCCGTCCTCATCGTCGTCACGGGGCTCGCCGCCATGCTCGTGGGCGACGGGCTCGCGGCGGCCGCCGATCCCCGCGCCGGCCGCCGGGCGTCGGCCGCCGCCGTCCGCGGCGCCGGCACCACGCTCGTCCCCGGGCTCGACGCGATGGTGCGGGTGGAGGACCTGTGGGTCCGCACCTCCGCCGGGGTGCCGCTCGTGAAGGGCATCTCGTTCACGGTCGGCCGCGGCGAGATCGTCGGCATCGTGGGGGAGAGCGGGTCCGGCAAGTCGCTCACCGCGATGAGCGTCGCCCGGCTCCTCGCCGACGGGCTGGAGGCGGAGGCCGCGACCATGCGGCTCGACGACCTCGACCTGCTCGGCCGGGTGGATCCGCGCGTCCTCGCCCAGACCGTCAGCCTCGTGTACCAGGACCCGGGCAGCACCTTCAACCCGGCGCTCCGGCTCGGGACCCAGCTGACGGAGGTGCTGCGCACCCACCGCGGGCAGTCCCGCGCCGCCGCCCGGTCGACCGTGCTCGACGCGCTCCGCCGCGTGCACCTGACGCTCCCGGAGAAGCGGATGCGCCAGCACCCGCACGAGCTGTCCGGCGGCATGCGGCAGCGGGCGATGATCGCCGCCGCGCTCGCGGTCGACCCGAAGCTGATCATCGCCGACGAGCCGACCACCGCCCTCGACGTCACCGTGCAGGCCGAGATCCTCCGCGAGCTGAAGCGCCTCAACCGGGACACCGGCACGGCGGTCATGTTCATCTCCCACGACATCGGCGTGGTCCGCGCCCTGTGCGACCGCGTGCTCGTCATGAACGGCGGCGAGATCGTGGAGGAGATCGACGCGGACCGGCTCGACGCGGCCACGGCCGTGCACCCCTACACGCGGGCCCTCCTCGCCGCGACGCCGAGCCTCACCGAGCGGGTGGGCGAGCTCCCGGTCGTCGACTGGCGCGGCGAGCAGGCGCGCACGGCGGCCGGTCCCGGCGCCGATCCCGACCGCACGGCCGGCACCCGGCCCGACACCCAGGAGGTGGCGCGATGAGCGCCCGCATCGACGACGCCGACGTCCGACCGGCCGTGCGCGCGACCGGCACGAGCCCGAGCCCGAGCACCAGCACGAGCCCGAGCCCGAGCGCCATCCGGGCCCCGCGGCACCCCGACGGCCCGCCGATGCTCGAGGTGCGCGGCCTCGACGTGGTCTTCGGCAGCGGATCCCAGTCGGTGCGCGTGCTGCGCGGCGTCGACGTCACGGTCGGCACCGGCCGCACCGTCGGCCTCGTCGGCGAGAGCGGGTCCGGGAAGTCCACCCTGGCCAAGGCCCTGGTGGGCACGGTCCGGCCGAGCGCGGGGAGCATCCGCATCGGCGGCGTCGACGTGCGGACGCTCGGGCGCCGCGACCGGGCGGCGATCCGCCGCCGCGTGCAGATGATCCCGCAGGACCCGTACTCGTCCCTCGACCCCCGCCGCACCATCGGGCAGGCGCTCGCCGAGGCGGTGGACCCGCGGCACCCGGACGTGCGCCGCCACCGGGACCTCATCGCGGAGTGGCTGCGCGTGGTGCGCATGCCGGCCGACGCGATCGACCGCTACCCGCACGAGTTCTCGGGCGGCCAGCGGCAGCGCATCGCCATCGCGCGGGGCCTCCTCGTGCGGCCGGAGTTCGTCGTCGCGGACGAGATCACCTCCGCGCTCGACGTGTCGGTGCAGGCGGAGATCCTGAACCTCGTCGCGCGACTGCGCCGCGAGCTCGGGCTGTCGATGCTGTTCATCTCGCATAACCTGGCCGTCGTCCGGCACGTGAGCGACGACGTCGTGGTGCTCTACCGCGGCGACGTCGTGGAGCAGGGGCCGACCGAGCAGGTCTACGCCGACCCCCAGCACCCCTACACGCGGTCGCTGCTCGCGGCCGTGCCCGGCGCGCCCGGCTTCTCCATCGACTGACCCTCCTCCATCGACCGACCGGGGGCCGGCCGCGCGCCGGCTCCCGCCCCATCCGCCCGCACGAGAGGATCCCCATGTCCCGACCCCCCGTCCCGCGCTCGCCGGGATGCGCCTCACCGGCGCGCGCCTCATCGACGGCACCGGCCGTCCGCCCCTGGACGACGCCGTGCTCGTCGTCGACGAGGTCGGCGTGATCTCCTACGCCGGGCCGGCCGCCGGCGCCCCGTCCGCCCCCGGCGCCCGCACGGTCGACCTCGCCGGTCGCACGGTGCTGCCGGGCTTCATCGACACGCACGTGCACCTGTCCATGGACAGCGCCGACGGCCCGTACCACCGCGTCGCCACCGAGCCCGCCGTGATCGCGTTCGAGACGGCCGACCGGATCCGCCGCACGCTCGAGGCGGGCGTGACCACGGCCCGCGACCTCGGCGGCCTGAGCGCCGGGTACCGCATCGCGGTCGAGCGCGGCCTCATCGTCGGCCCACGGCTGCACGTCGCCGTGAAGGTCATCAGCCACACGGGCGGGCACGGGGACTTCCACCTGCCGGGCGGCGCCGTGCACACGCACACGGAGGCCATGTCGGAGATCGCCGACGGGGTGGACGAGGTGCGGCGCGCGACGCGGCGCATCCTCCGCTCGGGCGCCGACGTGGTGAAGATCTGCACGACGGGCGGCATGGGCAGCCCGCACGACGCCCCCGAGGACGAGGGGCTCCGCATCGACGAGGTCCGCGCGATCGCCGACGAGCTCGAGCGGCACGGCGGGACGCCGCTCGCGGCGCACGCGCAGGGCACGGCCGGGATCCACGCCGCGGTGCTCGGCGGCGTGACGAGCGTCGAGCACGGGTACGGCATCGACGACGAGGCCATCGACATGATGGGGGAGCGCGGCACGTTCCTCGTGCCGACGCTCTCGACCGTCTTCCTCGGCATCGACCGCGACCGCATGGAGCCGTACCACTACGCGAAGAAGACGCGGTGGACCGGGATCACGAAGGTCAACGTGGCGCACGCCATCGAGCGGGGCGTGCGGATCGCGCTCGGCACCGACTCGGGCGTCGGCCCGCACGGCCAGAACCTGCGGGAGCTCGCGTGGATGGCGGAGCTCGGCATGGACCCGATGGACGCGATCGTCGCCGGCACCCGGACCGCCGCGGAGCTCCTCGGCATCGCCGGGACGACCGGCACGCTCGAGGCCGGGCGCCTGGCCGACCTCGTGATCACCGACGTCGACCCCCTCGCCGACATCGCCGGGCTCGGCGACCCGGACAACGTGCTCGTCGTGGCCCAGGCGGGCCGCGTCGTGAAGGACACCATCGGCCTCCTGGACCGCGTCGCGGCCGAGGCCACCGCCGACCGAGAGACGAGGATCCCCGCATGACCGTCGACACCGACACCGACACCGACACCGACACCGACACCGCGCCCGCCGCATCCGCCGGCGCGCCCGCCGCTCCCGACGCCGCGCTGCTCGCCGCCGCCGCCGAGCTGCTCCCCGGCCTGCAGGACCTCCGGCGCCGTCTGCACGCCGAGCCCGAGACCGGGCTCGTCCTGCCCGCGACGCAGGCCGCCGTGCTCGCCGCCCTCGAGGGCCTCGGCCTCGAGATCACGACGGGCACCGCCACGACCTCCGTGGTCGCCGTGCTCCGCGGCGGATCCCCGGGGCCCACCGTGCTCCTCCGCGGCGACATGGACGCCCTGCCGCTCGCCGAGCAGACGGGCCTCGACTACCAGGCGACCAACGGCAGCATGCACGCGTGCGGCCACGACCTGCACACCGCGGGTCTCGTCGGCGCCGCCCGCCTCCTCGCGGCCCGGCGCGAGGAGCTCGTCGGCGACGTGCTCCTCATGTTCCAGCCCGGCGAGGAGAGCTGGGGCGGCGCGGAGATCATGATCGGGGAGGGGCTCCTCGACGCCTCGGGCTCGCTGCCCGTCGCCGCCTACGCGTTGCACGTGGGTCCCGGCGAGCGCGGGGCGTTCCAGTCGCGACCGGGGCCGGTCATGGCCAGCTCGAACAGCTTCTACGCGACGTACCGCGGGGACGGCGGCCACGGGTCGACGCCCTGGAAGGTCGCCGACCCGGTGCCCGCGGTGGCCGAGCTGACCCTCGCGCTCTCCACCATGGTGGCCCGCCGCACCAGCGTGTTCGACCCGGCGGTGCTGTCCGTGACGATGCTCAACGGGAGCGCCACGCGGAACGTGATCCCGGAGACGGCGGGCCTCGGCGCGACCGTGCGCGCGCACTCGGAGGGCGCCCTGGCGATCCTCGAGCGGGAGACCGTGCGGCTGGCAGAGGGCATCGGCGACGCCCACGGGCTCGCCACCACGGCCGAGTTCTCGCGCCACTACCCGCCGACGGTGAACGACGCCGACGAGGTCCTGCGGGTCGAGGAGGCGGTGGCCGCGCTGTTCGGGCCCGGGCGCTACGCGACCATGCCCCACCCGATGATGGGATCGGAGGACTTCTCCTTCGTCCTGGAGCGCGTGCCCGGCGCCTTCGTGATGGTGGGCGCGTCGCCCGACGGGGTGGATCCCTCCTCGTGCGCCGCGAACCACTCGCCGTACGTCGTGTTCGACGACGCCGTGCTCGGCGACATGGCGGCGCTGCTGGCGCACCTCGCGCTCACGCGGCTGCGCTGACCGGCCGCGCTGACCGGCCGCGCTGACCGGCCGCGCTAACGCCGCGTCCGGTCAGCGCGGCCGGCGCCCGACGTACGCCGTGCGGGTGCCGCGGAGGCGGACGCCCGGGGTGCGCTCGAGCGCGTGCGGGCCGCGCGGGTCGAGGAGGGCGTCGAGGGCCGCGCGGTCGTCGGCGTCGAGCCGGTCGCCGGAGCGGTCGCGCACCCGGGTCAGCCACGCGCGGGCGTAGGGGAGCGTCGCCTGCGCGGCGACCGGGTCCGCCGGATCCGGGTCGATGCGGAACGCGCGCGTCTCCACGTCGATGAGTCCCGCCTCGGAGAGCCACGGCGCCCAGTCGGGGTGCGACGGGCCGCCGGTCCCGCCGTGCGTGACCGCGTCGTCGAGGCGCCCGGCGAGCCCCGGGCGGCCGAGCGCCGGATCGAGCTGGTCGGGCAGGAAGCGCGGCGGCCCGTCCATCTCGACCACGGCGAGGAGCCCGCCGGGGGCGAGGCCGTCGCGGATGCGGGCGAGGAGCGCCGCCGGATCCCGCACCTCGTGCAGCATGAGCGACGCCCACATCACGTCGGCCGGGGGGAGCCCGGGCCAGCCCTCGTCGAGGTCCGCGCGCACGGTCCGGATGCGGTCCGCGAGCCCGTCCACCACGGCGCGCTCGGCCACGCGGGCGAGCATCGGATCGCTCGCGTCGACGGCGACGACCTCGGCCCGGTCGAAGCGACGGGCGAGCGCGACCGTGCCGGTGCCGGTCCCCGCGCCGAGGTCGACGACGACGCGGCCCGCGGTGTCGCGCGCGAGCCGGCGGACCCAGGCGGTCAGCTCGCGGAGGTGTCCGTGGAGGATGCGGGCGTCGAGGTCGAGCATCACGGCGAGCGACGCGTCGGCGGGCCCGTGCGGGCCGTCCGCGGGACCGTGCGGGCCGTGGTCCGGGCGCACGGGGGCGTGGGGGTGGGCATGAGCGTGCGGGTGAGCATGAGCGTGCCGGTGAGCGGGAGCGTCGTGGGGAACGGGAGCGTCGTGGCGGTGCATGCTCCCAGGGTGGCGCACGCCTGCTCCTGGCGCATACGATCTTGCCCATGACGCAAGAGACCGATCTCGACTCCCTCGTCCGACAGCGCATCCGGAGCCTCCGGGAGTCACGGGGCTGGTCGCTCGACGTGCTCGCGGCCCGGTGCTTCCTCAGCCCCTCCACGCTCAGCCGGATCGAGACCGGTCACCGCCGCATCGCCCTCGACCAGCTCGTGCCCATCGCCCAGGCGCTCGAGACGTCGCTCGACGCGCTCATCGAGTCCGGCGACGACGCCGACGTCGTGATCCGTCCCCAGGAGGACGCGGAGGCGGGGCGCACGACCTGGATCCTCTCGCGCGGCGGGCGCGGGGAGTCTGGCGTGTTCGTCGCGAAGATCCGCATGACGCCGACACGGCCGGTGCCCGTCGACCAGCTGGGCGTGCATCCCGGTCGCGACTGGTTCACGGTGCTGTCGGGCACGGTGCGCCTGCAGCTGGGCGAGCGCACGATCCTCGTGGAGGAGGGCGACGCGGCCGAGTTCTCGACCATGGTCCCCCACGGGATGGGTGCGCACCGCGGCGTGGCGGAGATCCTGACCATCCTCGACCGCGACGGGCAGCGGGCGCACCTGCGGGCGGGCGGCAACGGGGCGGGCGGCGCCGGGGCCGCGGCCGACCCCCGATCGGACGCGTCGGGGGTCTAGGCCTCGGCGGGCGGCGTCTCGGGGACCGGCTCGCCGCCCGTGCCCGGGTCGACAGGCGGGGTGGTCGGCTCGGGCGGATCGGTGGGGCCGGGGTCGACAGGCGGGGTGGTCGGCTCGGGCGGATCGGTGGGGCCGGGGTCGACCGGCGGGTCCGTCGTCGGCTGCGGGTCGGGCGTCGGGTCGACCGGCGGATCCGTGGTCGGCTGCGGCGACGGCTCGGACGGAGTGGTGGGTGCCGGCGTGCTCGGCGTCCCGCCGCCGCTGCCGCCGCTACCGCCGATCCCGCCGCCTCCGGTGCTGGGCTGCGTGCCGGGCTGCGTGCCGGGTCGGGTTCCCGGCCGGGCCGGGATGTCGGGTGCCTTGGGCACGATCGGCAGGGCGATCCGATCCGGTGCGGGCGCGGAGAGCGTGAGGGTGACGGTGGATCCGGGCTCGACGCGCGTGCCGGCGGCGGGGTCCTGGCGCGCGACGATCCACACGTCCTGGCGCACGAGCGCGCTGCCCGCGGCGTCGGCGAACGCGATGCCGAAGCCGGACGCGGCGAGCGTGTCCCCGGCGTCGACGGCGCGCATGCGGGTCACGTCCACCATCTCGACCAGGCCGTCCGCGGAGACGGGGAGGGGGTTGGCGAGGTCCGTGGTCTCCGGCACGGGGCGCGCGTCGGAGATCTCGAGGGCGTCGGGATCGGCGACGTCGTCCTGGGGCGTCGGGAGGGTCGCGGCGACCGCGCCGCCGGCGATCAGCATGAGGGCGAGGCCCGCGGCGACGCCGCCGGCCGCGCGGCTGCGGATGCCGGGGATCCACGCGGAGCCGTCCCGCACGAGCGGGATGAGCCCGGCGATGAGCGCGACCACGCCGAGGGCGATGAGGAGCCCCGGCAGTCCGGCGATGACGGCCGCGGCGATGACGAGCACGGCCGCGACCGCGAGGGCGGCCCAGGGCCAGGTGCTGCGACCGCGGAGCGCGGGAGCCGTGCCGGCGGCGCGCGGCGTGGGAGCGGAGGCGGCGCTCGTGGCCGGCCGCGGCGGGGCGGGCATCGCGGCGGCGGCGGGCGGGGCGAAGGCGCCGGCGACGGACGAGGTGCGGGCGGGCGCGTCGAGGGGGATCCGGTCGGGGACGCGACGGGCGGGCCGGTGGGCGGGCCGACGGGCGATCCGGTGGGCGGCGACATCGGGTAGCCGGGGGGCGGTGCGACGGGCGAGCCCGTGGGCGGCGCGAGCGGTGCGCCGGCGGGCGGGGCGGACGCCGAAGGTCCGGCGGGGGATCCCGTGGGCGAGGCGAGGGACGCGGCGCCGGGCGCGTAGCCCTCGGGCAGCGGCGACTCCGAGATGAGGCGCGGCTCGGGCGTCGACGACGCCCGGCCGGGGAAGACGCGGCGGCCGGAGACGAGCGGCGTCCAGCGGCTGCCGTCCCAGAAGCGCTGGTTGCCCTCGCCGTCGCCGAACCAGCCGGGCTCGTCGGACGACGGGGTGACCGACGTCGGGGAGGCGGGCGGCGGGGTCGACGACATGGTGCTCCTCAGCTGGAGAAAGGTCTCCTCCGCTCAGGTTAGGCGGCGGGCGGGGCGACCGTGAAGCCCCGGGGTGCGCGTCGGATGGCCCGGGCACCCCCAGTCAGGGGCGTCCGGTGCCCCCGCGGCGAGCCCGCCGGACCCGAGAGGGAGGCCGTCGACGAGGTCGCGTCGGGGCATCCGCCGGCGCGCTCCGGCCTGCGGCGCCGTCCGTCCGCAGCTCAGGCGCCGCTCAGGCGGCGGTCGCGGCGGCCTGCGGCGCGAGGTCGACCTCGAGGCTGGTCGTGCCCGCGTGGCGGAAGGCGCCGGAGCCGGAGAACGCGACGCAGGCGGGATCGCCGGGGCGCGGTGCGAGGGCGACGGGAGCCGCGACGCGCGCGGTCGGGGCGGGGGCGGGGGCGACGGAAACGGGCACGGGATCCTCCAGATCGACCGCCCGGTCGGGCGATGACCCCAGGCTCGCGGACGGGACCCCGCCGCGCGTCCTCCCCGCGGCCCCCGCGCCTCGTCCCCGGGGTGGAGACCGGGCTGCAGCCCTGCGCCGCAGCGCCGCCGCCCGCCCCTCACCGCCGGCCGCCGAGCGGCCGAGCCGCCGCGCCGCCGTCTTCCCCGCTCAGACGGTGGAGAGCCGGTACCCCCGCTTGATGACGGTCTGGACGATGCCCGCATCGGGCAGCGACCGCCGGAGCCGCGAGATCGCGACGTCCACGGCGTGGTCGTCGAGGAGCTCCGGCGTCGCGCGCGCGAGCACCCGCCGCGGCACCGTGGCGCCCTCGGCGGCGACGAGCGCCCGGAACAGGGCGAGCGGGACCGGGCTCAGCGTCAGGCGCTCGCCGTCGATCACGACGAGCCGGCCGCGCAGCTGCACGGCGCCGTGCCCGGTCTCCACGCGCGCCACGCCCGACTCCTCCAGGTGCGCGCACACCAGCCGGATCAGGGCGCCCATGCGGAACCGGTCGGGCGTGATGGGCAGGATCCCGGCCTCGACGAGCGGCGCGGCGGTCACCGGACCGACGGCCGCCGCGACCACCAGCGTGCGCAGCGCCTCCTGGAGGTCCTCGAGCCGGCCCGCCGCATCCGCCGTGGTGAACAGCGCCTCGACCGCGGGCGCGCTCGTGAACGTGACGGCGTCGATCCCGCCCGTGCAGACCGCCTCGACCAGCCGCAGGACGCGCGCCGAGTCCTCGTGCACCGTCCAGCGGTAGGGGGCGACGGTCAGGACGTGCGCGCCCGCGGCCTCGAGGCGCGCGAGCTGCACCGGGTCGGTGAAGCCGTGCAGCTGCACCGCGACCCTCTGCCCGGCCACGTCGCCGCGCAGCACCAGGTCGACGAGCGACGTCGTCGTCTCCCGCTCGCTCATGCCGTGGTCGTCGAGGGACGCGGCGCGGATGGCGCCCCGGGCCTTGGGCCCGCGCACCAGGATCCGCGCCCGGCCGAGGACCTCGGTCAGCTCGTCGCCGACGCCCGCCGCGTCGGCGGCCTCGAACCAGCGGCGGATGCCGTAGGAGGTGGTGGCGAGGAGGACGTCGGGACGATCGCGGATGATCGCGCGCGTCTCGGCCTCGAGCGCGGAGTCGTCGCTGACGCCCGTCATGCGGATGGTGGGGGCGTGCACCACGTCGGCGCCGCGGCGCTCGAACGCGGCGATGAGGTCCTCGGAGCGACGGTCGGACGTGACGGCGATGCGGAAGCCCTCGAGCTGGTCGGGGCGGAAGCCGGGCTCGGCGTCGGATCCGGTCATGGCGGCCACCCCCTCGGCGGTCACGGCGTCGCCCGTGCCCGCCGGTCATCCTCCCACGGCGCATGGCCGGCGGCCGCGGCCTCCTCCGCCCAGCCGGGGACGCGGACGACCTCGCCGACCACGATCACGGCGGGGGAGCGCGGCGCGACCGTCCCGAGGAGGCCCGCGACGCCCGCGACCGTGGTGACGGTGGTGCGCTGGTCGATGGCGTAGCCGCGCTCGACGATCGCGAGCGGCATGTCCGCGCGCATCCCGTGGCGCTGCAGGCCCGCGACGAGGTGGGGGAGCGTGTTGACGCCCATGAGCACCACGAGCGTCCCGCCGAGCCCCACGAGGTGGGAGAGCTCGTCCTCGCCGAACGGCACGTGGCCGGAGACGACCGTGAAGGCCCGGCTCACCTCGCGATGGGTCACGGGGATCCCGGCCGCGGCGGGGACGGACACGGCGCTCGTGACTCCCGGCACGACGGTCACGGGCACGCCGGCCGCCCGGCAGGCGATGACCTCCTCGCCGCCGCGCCCGAAGACGAACGGGTCGCCGCCCTTGAGGCGCACGACGCGCAGGCCCCGGCACGCGTGCTCGACGAGCAGCTCCTCGATCCGGCGCTGCGGCACCGCGTGGTGGCCGGGGGTCTTGCCGACGTCGACGAGGAGGGCGCCCGGGGCGAAGGCGGCCACGTCGTCCGTGGGGCCGAGCCGGTCGTGCAGCACGACGTCGGCCTCCGCGAGGGCGGCGCGGGCCGCGACCGTCATGAGGCCGGGATCGCCGGGGCCGCCGCCCACGAGCGTCACGTGCCCGAGGGGCGTGGGAGCGGTCCCCTCCCGCACCTGGAACCAGACGCGCGCGACCCGGCAGGCCTCGGCGACGGCGGCGCGACGGACCGCGTCGCCCTCCACCCACAGCACCATCTCGGGCGGGCCGTCGGCGCCGTCGAGCGCGGCGCCGGCGGCGTGGTCGGGGACGAGCGCCACGTCGGCGCCGTCCGCGCGGAGGGCGGCGGTGAGGCGGCGCGTCGCGGCCGCGCCGCCCACCACGACGACGCGGCGGCCCAGGACATCGAGGTCGAACTGCATGGATCAGGCCTTCCGGACGGGGATGGAGGGTCCGGACAGCATGACGGATCCGTCGCGCTCCTCCGGGAAGGCGGGCCGCCGCTGGCCGCGCTCCTCGACGCGCGCCATGGCCGGATCCGGCGTCGTCGGGGCGTTCACGAACGACCGGAAGCGGCGGAGCCGGTCGGGGTCGGCGAGCGTCGCCGCCCACTCGTCCTCGTAGCCGTCGATCTGCAGCGCCATCGCCTGCTCCAGCTCCTCCGCGATGCCGAGCGAGTCCTCCACGACCACCTGGTGCACGTGCTCGAGGCCGCCCTCCAGCTCCTCCTGCCAGCGCGCCGTGCGCTGCAGGCGCTCGGCCGTGCGCACGTAGTACATGAGGTAGCGGTCGATGTAGCGGATCAGGGTCGCGTCGTCCAGGTCCTTCGCGAGCAGCTGGGCGTGCACCGGGGTGAAGCCGCCGTTCCCGCCGACGTACAGGTTCCAGCCGGTCTCGGTCGCGATCACGCCGATGTCCTTCGCGCGCGCCTCGGCGCACTCGCGCGCGCATCCGGAGACGCCCATCTTGAACTTGTGCGGGGACCGGACGCCGCGGTAGCGCAGCTCCAGGTGCACGGCCATGGCGACCGCGTCCTGCACGCCGTATCGGCACCACGTCGATCCGACGCAGGACTTGACGTTCCGCAGCGCCTTCCCGTACGCCTGGCCGGACTCGAAGCCGGCATCGACGAGGATGCGCCAGATCTCCGGCAGCTGCTCGAGGCGGGCGCCGAACATGTCGATGCGCTGGCCGCCCGTGATCTTCGTGTACAGGTCGTACTCCTCGGCGACCTCCGCGATGACCTTGAGCTTCGCCGGCGTGATCTCGCCGCCGGGGATGCGCGGCACCACCGAGTAGCTGCCGTCCTTCTGCATGTTGGCGAGGGCGCGGTCGTTGGTGTCCTGCAGGGGCCCCTGGCCGGCGTCGAGGATGTAGCCCTTCGTCTGCGTGGCGAGCACGGAGGCGACGACGGGCTTGCACACGTCGCAGCCGAGGCCCGCGCCCAGGCGCTCGAACACCTGGGCGGCGGAGGTGAGGCCGAGGATGCGGACGGTCTCGAACAGCTCGCTGCGGCTGACGGCGAAGTGCTCGCAGAGGGCGCGCGACACCTCGACGCCGGCGGCCTCGAGCTCCGTGTCGAGGATCTTCTTCACGAGCGGCACGCACGACCCGCACTGCGTGCCCGCGCGGCTGCAGGCCTTCAGCTCCGCGAGGTCGGTGCAGCCGGGCGTGCCGTCCGCGCCGCGGACCGCGTGGCGGACGTCGCCCGCGCTCACGTCGTTGCAGGAGCAGACCTGCACGTCGTCGGGGAGGTCGGTGGCGGCCGGCGGCTCGGCGCCGGCGGCCGAGAGGTACGCGCCCGGCTCCCCGCCGAGCTCGCGGCCGAGCAGAGGGCGGAGCGCGCTGTAGGGGGCGGCGTCGCCCACGAACACGCCGCCGAGGAGGGTGCGCGCGTCGTCGCTCATCACGATCTTCTGGTACAGCCCACGGGCGGGATCCGCGTAGACGACCTCGAGCGCCCCCGGCGAGCGGCCCATGGCGTCGCCGAACGACGCGACCTCGACGCCGGAGAGCTTGAGCTTCGTCGCGTCGTCGATGCCGGGGAACAGGGCCTCGCCGCCGGTGATCCGGTCGGCCACCGTCTCGGCCATGGCGTTGGCGGGCGCCACGAGGCCCACGCACACGCCGTCGACGGCGGCGACCTCCCCGATCGCCCACACGTGCGGGGCGGAGGTGCGGCAGGCCGCGTCGATCGCGACGCCGCCGCGGGGGCCGAGGTCGATGCCGGCGTCGCGGGCCAGCTCGTCGCGCGGCGTGATCCCGATGGAGAAGACCACGACGTCGGCGTGCACGGTCCGGCCGTCGGTGAGCGTCATGCCGGTCACGCGGCCGGTGGGCGTCGTGAGGATCGCCGTCGGGCGGACCCCCAGGTGCAGCTCGATGCCCTGGCCGTGGATGATGCGGCCGAGCGCCTGCCCCGCGCCCTCGTCCAGCTGCGACGACATGAGCCACCGCCCGGAGTGCACGACCGCGGAGCGCGCGCCGAGCGCGTGGACGCCGCCCGCCGCCTCGAGCCCGAGCAGCCCGCCGCCGACGGTCACCACGTTCGCCGGCCGCCCGTGGCGCTCGCGGAAGGCCGCGACCTCGGACACCAGGTCGGCCACGTCAGCGAGGGTGCGGTAGACGCGGCCGGCGGCGGCGCCCTCGATGGGCGGCACGGAGGCGGCGCTGCCCGTCGCGAGCACGAGCTCGTCGTAGGCGAGGACCGCGCCGTCGTCGAGGAGCACGGTCCGGGCGGCGGGGTCGACGCGCGTGGCGAGGCGCCCCGGTCGGCAGTCGAGGGACACGTGGTCCCAGAACGCGGGCGCGCCGAGCGTCAGGTCGACCTCGCCGTGCAGCCGCTTCGAGAGCTGCACCCGGTCGTAGGGGAGGTGCGGCTCGTCGCCGACCACGGTGATCCTGAGCGGGGGAGATCCCGCGTCGACGCGCGAGGCGAGGGACTCGGCGAGCCGGTGCGCCGCGGGGCCGCCGCCGACGATCACGACGCGGCGGACGCCGTCGGGGCCCGTCGTCGGCGTGCCGGGCGCGGGGACCACGCCCGCGGACGTCGGGGACGCCGCGGCGCGTGTCGGGGCGGCGTGCGGATCGGACGGCGTGGCACCGGATGCGCTCATGACGGACCTCCTGCTCGGGTGTCCTCCCACGCTAGGCACGCCCCGTTTCCGGGTCGTTGCCCCGTGTCACGCCGTGTGACGGGCGCCTCACGCCGACACCGACCAGGCGAGAGGTGTTCGTTACGCCGCCGTCACGGCGACGGTCGGAGCCCGAAACACCGCGTCCCTAGCGTTGCCGACACGAGCCGCCCCGATCCGGGACGGCCGCCGATCCGCCCGAGCACCGACCGCGAGGAGACCGCATGACCATGACGGAGCTCACCGCCCCCGACGCCGCCGTGGCGTCGCCGGGCCCCTGGCTCGCCGTGTGCCGGCTCGACCAGCTGGAGCCGCTCTGGGGCGAGGCCGCGCTGGTCGGCCGCGACCAGGTCGCGCTCCTCCGCCTGCCGGACGGGAGCGTCCGGGCCGTCGGCCACGCCGATCCGGCGACGGGCGCGTTCGTGATGGCGCGGGGCATCGTCGGCTCCCGGGGCGGCCGCACCACCATCGCGTCGCCCCTGCACAAGGACGTGTTCGACCTCGACACGGGGGAGTGCCTGACACGGCCCGAGCTGCGACTGCCCGTGTGGCGGAGCCGCGTCCGCGACGGCGTCGTGGAGGTGGCCCGCAGCGCGGCGCTCGTCGCGGCGAGCCACGGCACGTCGGACCCCGCGGGCCGCCGCGCCGTGACCGCGCTCGTGCAGGCGGTGCGCGAGGCGCGCCCCGACCTCCGCGTCGTGGACGCCCACGTCGACGTCCAGCAGCCCGACGTGCCCGCCGCCATGGACGGCCTCGACGATCCGGCTCGCGCGGTGGTCGTCGTGCCCCTGCTCCTGAGCGCCGGCTACCACGTGCACGTCGACCTCGCGGAGGCGGCCGCCGACGCCGCGCCGCGCGAGGTGCGGGTGACCGGGGCGCTCGGGCCGGATCCGCGCCTCGCCGCCGTCCTCGCCCGGCGCCTCCGCGAGGCCGGGCTCCGGGACGGCGACCGCGTCGTGCTCGCCGCCGCCGGATCCAGCGACGCGGGCGCCGTCGCCGACTGCCACGCCGTGGGCGCCCTGCTCGCCGCCGAGCTCGGCCGCGACGTCGTCACGTCCTTCATCTCCGCCGCACGGCCGCGCGTGCCCGCGGCCGTGCGCGCCGAGCGGGAGGCCCATCCCGGCTCCCGCGTCGTCGTCGCCACCTACCTCCTCGCCCCGGCTACTTCGCCACCCTCGCCGAGCGCGCGGGAGGGGACGCCACGAGCGCCCCCCTCCTCGTCGACGGCGAGGCGCCACCGCCCGAGCTCGTCGACATCGTCGTCGAGCTGCACGAGCGGGCCACGGTGCCCGCGCGCTGATCCGCGCCGGCCGTCCCGTCCACCGCGCTGCGCCCCCGACCCGTCCGCGCTGCGCCTCCGCTCCCGTCCGCCGCGCCGCGGCACGCGCCGACCCGGCGCGTCCCGTCGACCGGCCCCGCCGCGCCCGCGGCCCTCCCGCATCCACCCCGACCACCAGGAGACACGACATGACCGAACTCCTCCCGACCGCGACCGACCCGAGGACCGCGACCGGCCTGCCCGCGGCACCGCCCTCCGCACCGCCGACCTCCGCCGGTGCGCCGGCGCCCGGGTCCCGCACCGTCGACGCGCACGGCGCCTCGGCCCCCGGCCTCTCCTTCCGCGACGGCTCCGTCATCGACGGCTGGGATCCGGAGGACCCGGCGCAGTGGGAGGGCGGCGGCTCGCGCATCGCGGCCCGCAACCTGCGCTGGTCGATCCTCGCCGAGTTCCTCGGCTTCGTCGTGTGGCAGCTGTGGTCGATCGTCGTGGTCCAGCTGCCCGCCGCGGGGTTCGACCTCTCCACCGGCGAGGTGTTCTGGCTCATCTCCATGCCGAGCCTCGTCGGCGCGACCCTCCGCTTCCCGTACACGTTCATGGTCCCGCGCTTCGGGGGCCGCAACTGGACGGTGATCTCGGCGCTCCTGCTGCTCATCCCCACGATCGCGCTCGCCGTGTGCGTGGGGAACCCGGAGACGCCGTTCGGCGTGCTGCTCGCGGTCGCCGCGCTCGCCGGGTTCGGCGGCGGGAACTTCGCGAGCTCCATGTCGAACATCACGTACTTCTACCCGCAGAGCCGGAAGGGCTGGGCGCTCGGGCTGAACGCCGCCGGCGGCAACCTCGGGGCGTCGGTCGCGCAGCTGGTCGTGCCGCTCGTCATCACGGTCGGCGCCGCGGCGACCCTCGACCTGCCCCTCTCGGGCTGGGTCTGGGTGCCGCTCATCCTCGTCGCGGCCTTCGGCGCCTGGCGCCGCATGGACAACCTGTCCCACGCCAAGGCCGACCTGACGGCGTCGCTCGCGGCCCTCCGGGAGCCGCACCTGTGGATCCTCGCGTTCCTCTACATCGGCACCTTCGGCTCCTTCATCGGCTTCGCGGGCGTCTTCCCCAAGCTCATCTCGGACGAGTTCCCGGAGCTCTCGACCTTCGCCGTGGGCTCGGCGACGCTGTCGCTGGCGTTCCTCGGCTCGCTGATGGGGTCGCTCGCCCGTCCCCTCGGCGGGCGCCTCGCGGACCGCCACGGCGGCGCCGCGGTCACCATGGGGGCCTTCGTCGCCATGGGCCTCGCCGTCGTCGCGGTCATCGCGACGCTGCCGATCGGGAGCTTCCCGCTGTTCCTGGTGCTGTTCCTGGTGCTCTTCACCGCCAGCGGCATGGGCAACGGCGCCACCTACCGGATGATCCCCGCGGTGTTCGCGCTGCGCTCCGGCACCGCGCGCGCCGGGCGCTCGTCGGGCGACGTCGGCACGCAGCGGAAGACCGCGGCCGCGCTCGGCCTCATCTCGGGCCTCGGGGCGTACGGCGGGTTCATCATCCCGCAGGTGCTCAGCCTCTCGAAGACCGAGACCGGCGGGTACACGACCGGCCTCGGCGGCTTCGTCGTCGCGTACGCGGTCATGCTCGCGGTCACCGGGCTCGTCTACCTCCGCGCGGGCGGCATCCGCCGCGGGACCGCCGCCGGCACGCGCGTCTGATGCGCGAGGCCGCCGCGATCGACCCGGGCACGCGCGGGCACTGCCCGTACTGCGCGCTGCAGTGCGCGATGACGCTGTCGCCGTCCGTCGCCGACGGCCGTGCCGTCGCCCCGGGCGGGGCGGCGGCGGGTGGCGCGGCGCCCGGGCCGACGCCCGCCCGCCCGGTGCTCACGATCTCGGGACGGGACTTCCCCACCAACCGCGGCGGCCTCTGCCGGAAGGGATGGACGAGCGCCGAGGTGCTGACGGCGGCCGGGCGCCTCACCCACCCGCTCGTGCGCGACGCGGCGGGCGACCTGGTCCGCGCGAGCTGGGACGATGCGCTCGACCTCGTCGCCGACCGGCTCCGGGACAGCCGCGCCCGGTTCGGCGCGGACTCCGTGGGCGTCTTCGGCGGCGGCGGCCTCACCAACGAGAAGGCGTACCAGCTGGGCAAGTTCGCCCGGCTGGCGCTCGGCACGTCCCGCATCGACTACAACGGGCGCTTCTGCATGTCGTCGGCGGCCGCGGCCGGGAACCGCGCGTTCGGCGTCGACCGCGGGCTGCCGTTCCCCGTCGCCGACCTCGACGGCGCGTCGACCATCCTGCTCCTCGGCTCCAACGTGGCCGCGACCATGCCGCCGTCCATCGGGCACCTCGGCGGGGCGCGCGCCGCGGGCGGGCTCGTCGTGGTCGACCCGCGCCGCTCCGCCACCGCGCACCTGACGGACGACGGGCAGGGGATCCACCTGCAGCCGGCCCCCGGGACCGACCTCGTGCTGCTGCTCGGGCTCATCCACGTGGTGCTCGCCGAGGGCCTCGCCGACGACGCCTACGTCGACGCCCGCACCACCGGCCTCGACGCCGTCCGCCGGAGCGCGAACGCGTGGTGGCCCGAGCGGGTCCAGGCCGTCACGGGCGTGCCGGTCGCGGACATCCGCCGGGTCGCGCGGCGGCTGGCGGACGGGCGCGGCACCTACATCCTCACGGGGCGCGGCGTCGAGCAGCACGTGGACGGGACCGACACGGCGACCGCGGCGATCGACCTCGCGCTCCTGCTGGGGCTCCCCGGCCGGCCGGGATCCGGATACGGGACGCTCACCGGCCAGGGCAACGGGCAGGGCGGTCGCGAGCACGGCCAGAAGTGCGACCAGCTGCCCGGCTACCGGCGCATCGCCGACCCGGCCGCCCGCGCGCACGTCGCCGCCGTCTGGGGCGTCGACCCCGGCGTCATCCCCGGACCCGGGGTCCCCGCCGTGGAGCTGCTCGGCGAGCTCGGGGAGCCGGGCGGCATCCGCTGCCTCCTCGTGCACGGATCCAACGTCGTCGTCTCCGCCCCCGACGTGAGCGCGGTCCGCCGCTCCCTCGCGCGGCTCGACCTGCTGGTGGTGTGCGACCTGGTGCTCTCCGAGACCGCCGCGCTCGCCGACGTCGTGCTGCCCGTGACGCAGTGGGCGGAGGAGGAGGGCACGACCACGTCGCTCGAGGGCCGCGTCATCCGCCGCCGCCGAGCGGTCGACCCGCCGCCCGAGGTGCGCGGCGAGCTCGAGGTGATGGCCGCCCTCGCGGCCCGGCTCGACGCGCCCTCCACCTGGCCCACCGACCCGGCCGTCGTCTTCGACGAGCTCGCGCGCGCCTCCGCGGGCGGCCTCGCCGACTACTCCGGCCTCAGCCACGCCCTGCTGGACGACGACGCCGTCGAGGGCTTCTGGCCGTACCCGGCCGGATCCACGGGGACGCCGCGCCTCTTCGCCGACCGCTTCGCTCACCCCGACGGCCGGGCGCGGCTCGTCGCCGTCACCCCGCGGGACGTGACCGCGGAGGACCCGGCACCCGTCGGCGGCGCCCTCACGCTCATCACCGGGCGGCTCCTCGAGCACTACCAGTCGGGGGCGCAGACCCGGCGGGTGCCCGAGCTGCAGGACGCGCAGCCGGTGGCGCGGCTGCAGATCCACCCGTCCGCCGCGGTCCGGCTCGGGATCGCCCATGGGGCGCCGGTCGCGATCGCGAACGCGCGCGGCGAGGTGCGGGCGGTCGCGGAGGTGACGGCCGGCATCCGGCACGACACGGTCTTCCTGCCGTTCCACTACGCGGGGTCCGAGTGCGCGAACCTGCTGACCGCCGCCGCGGTGGATCCCGTCTCCGCCATGCCCGAGTTCAAGCGCACGCCCGTGACCGTCCGCGCTCTCGCGCCGTCCGAGGAGCCCGCGCGTGGCTGACGGCTCCCGCGGCCCGCTCCGCGTGCTCGTGGTGGGCCACGGCCCGGTCGCCGCGCGCCTCGTCGAGGAGCTCCTCCCGGTCGTCCGCACGGGATCCGTCGCGGTCGTCGTGGTGGGCGCCGAGGAGGAGGACCCGTACAACCGCGTGCTCGTGGCCGAGCACGCGGTGGGGCGCGCCGACCGGGCACGCCTCGAGGTGGCCGGCACGGCCGCGGCCGAGGAGGCCGGCGTCCGCGTGACCCGGGGCGACGCCGTGGTCGCGATCGACCGCGCGCGCCGCACGGCGGCCCTGCACTCGGGGGCGAGGTCGCCTACGACCGGCTGGTGCTCGCCACGGGCGCCCGCGCGCACGTCCCGCCGATGGACGGGCTCGAGGCATCCCGGCATGCCCGCGGCGACGTCCCCGGGCACCCGGACGCCCTCGACCACGGACGCCGGCCCCTGCCGGTCGGGGTCGTCGCGCTGCGGGACCTGCGCGACGCGCGGACGGTGCGCGAGGCCGTCCGCGCCGGGCGCCGCGTCATCGTGCTCGGCGCGGGCGTCCTCGGCATGGAGCTCGCGCTCGCCGCCGCCGAGCGGGGCGCCGACGTCGTCGCCGTGCACCACGGCGACGTGCCGATGGCCCGGAACCTCGACCGGGGCGGCGGGCGCACCCTCAGCCACGCGGCCGACGCGGCCGGCGTCGCCATGGCGGCGCACGCCCGCGCCGAGGGCGTCCTGCTGCACGACCGCGGCACCGGCGACGAGCGGTTCCAGGCGCTGCTCCTCGCCGACGGCGGCCGCATCGACGGCGACCTCCTCGTGCTGTCCTGCGGCGTCACGGCCCGGGACGAGCTCGCCTCCGCGGCGGGCCTCGCGGTCGGCCGCGGGGTGCTCGTGGACGGCGACCTCCGGAGCTGGACGGATCCGGACGTCTTCGCCATCGGCGACTGCGCCCACGTCGCCGTGCCCGGTTCCGCCCGGCCCGACGGCCAGGTGCCCGGCGGCCCGTCGGGCCTCATCGGTCCCGGCTGGCGCCAGGCGGACGCCCTCGCGGCGCTCCTCGCGGCGGAGGCGTCGGCTCCGGGCGGCGCGCGGCGGCCGGGAGCGGGCGCACGGCCGCCGCCGCCGACTCCGGGCGCCCGCCCGTCGTGATGCTCAAGGCGGAGGGCGTGGACGTCGTCGCGGGAGGGGACGTGACCGCCGAGCCGTGGGACGACCCGCCGAGGCGTCGCCGCCGCCCCGGTCGTGCGCACGCCGCGGACTGCGCCGCCGACGCCACGGGCACGGGCGCGGGCGCGGCGGGGGCCGCGGCCGATCCCGGCCCCGCGCCCCGCGAGGTGGCCGTGTGGACGGACCCCGCGCGCGGCGCGTACGTGAAGACGGTGACGCGCGACGGGGTCCTCGTCGGGTTCGTCGCGGTCGGGATGCCGCGCGCGGGCGCCGAGCTCACGCTCCTGTTCGAGCGCGGCGGCGAGCTGCCGGCCGACCGGTCGGTGCTCCTCCGCCTCGACGCCGCCGACGCCGGCGCGCTGCCCTCGGGAGACCCGCTCGCGCCCGACGCGACCGTGTGCTGGTGCAACGGCGTGACCGCGGGCACCATCGCGCAGGCGGCCGCCGACGGCGCGACCACGGTCGAGGGGATCGGTGCGTGCACGCGCGCGGGGACCGGCTGCGGGACGTGCCGGGGCCGCATCCAGGAGGTGCTCGCGTCCGCGGGCGGGCGGGCGGCCGCGCTGCTCTGAGGGCGCCTGCCGGTGACCGTCCGGTGGCCGGTCGCCGGCCGCGGTGGTGGCGTGTCGGCGGTTCGGGGGCCCGACGGCCCGCCGCCGCCGGGGGTCAGCCGGGCAGCGGGATCACGCGCACGTGCTCCCCGGCGCGCGCCCCGGCCGATGGGACGACCGCCAGCGCGTCCGCGGCCGCCAGGCCGCGCAGCATGCCCGGGCCCTGCGCCCCGACGGGCACGAGCCGGCCGTCCGCGTCGAGGGCGCACGCGACCAGCCGGGTCCCGGATCCGCCGCCCGGCAGCTCGGCCCCGGCCACGGCGCGGGCCGGCACCGGCAGCGGACGCCCGGCGAGGCCGTCGGCGACGGCCGGCGCGAACGACAGGAGGCAGGCGATCGCGGCGAGCGGGTTGCCGGGGAGGCAGAGCACGCCGCGTCCGTCGGGCAGCTCCGCGAGCATCACGGGATGCCCGGGTCGCATCCGCACGGCGTCGACGACGAGCCGCGCGCGGAGGGCGTCGAGGGCGGCGCGGACGTGGTCGGCGGGGCCGCGGGAGCTGCCGCCGGTCGTGACCACGAGGGGGGCGGTAGCCTGCGCGATGGCGTCGCGCGTGGCGCGGGCGTCGTCGGGGACGCGCAGGGTGGATCCGCTGCCGAGCCCGCATGCGGCGAGGAGCGCGGGCAGCGCGGGGCCGATGGCGTCGCGCACCCGGCCCGGCACCGGGACGCCCCGGTCGACGACCTCGTCGCCCAGGTGGACCACGTCGGCGCGCGCCGCCGCCAGGACCTCCAGGAGGTCGTGCCCGGCCGCGGCCGCGAGCCCCAGCCGCACCGCGGTGAGCCGGGTGCCGGCGGTCAGCAGCACGTCGCCGCGGCGCGCCTCCTCGCCCGCCGGCCGGATCTCGGCCCGAGCCCGGGCCCGGCCCCCGGGCGCGAGGGCGTTGACCCGGAGCATGCCGGACGCGACGTCGCCGTGCTCGCTGCGGAGGATCCCGGCGGTCGCGGGCGGCACGGGGCGCCCGTCGCGATGGGCCGCGCCTCGTCCGGCGCGAGGGCGACGACAGCCGGTGCGTGCCCGGCGAGGACGGGGTCGCCGACGCGCCACGGTCCTGGCCCGGGGGATCCGACCGCCCACCCGTCCATGGCGGAGGCGTCGGCCCCGGGGAGGTCGGCGCGCGCGCGGAGGTCCGCGGCGAGCGTGCGCCCGTGGGCGTCGCCCAGCGGCACGAGCTCCGCCGACGCGGCCCCGCGCGCGCGCATGCGCCCGCCGAGGAGGAGCGCGGCGGCGCGCGCGTCGTCCCAGTCGGCGTCCCGCAGCGGCGCGGGCGTCGCGGGCGTCGACGGCACGACCGCCGCTCGCGTCGACCGCGCGTCCGCCGGCTCCGTCCGCGTCGGCGTCATGCCCGGCCGCCCAGGTCCTGGTCCGCGGCGGCGGGTGCGGCGTCGGCGCGGAGGAGGTCGTCCCCGCCCGCAGCGCCGCCGTCCACGGCGACGGGACCGACCGGGTCCCGCAGGTGGTCGATCTCGGCCGTGATCTCCGCCGCCAGCCGCCGCGCGTCGGCCGCCGTGCCGCCCGCCCGCCCCACCGCGAGGCCCAGCAGGAAGGTCGTCAGGGGCGCGGCGGGCCGGGCGACGCCGTGGGCGGCGTCACGGGCGAGGTCGAGCACGAGCGCCACCTCGACCTCCTGCGCGGGCAGCTCGAGGAGCGCGGCGACCCGGTCGACCCAGGCGTCGAGCACGGAGGGGGAGGTGTCAGCGGGCATCGGGGATCCTGTCGTCGGGGAGGCGGAGCCGGTGGGCGCGCGCGTCATCGGGGGTGTCCACGTCGGCGCACAGCCGGGCGGGCAGGTCGGCATGCGCGACGCGATCCGCACCGAGCGCGTCGAGCACCCGGCGGAGCGAGGCGCCGTCGACGCCCGTGGCGCGGTCGATCGCGTCGAGCGCGGCGACGAGCGGAGCCGCCCGGTACAGGGCGAGGAGCGGCTGGGCCCGCCCGCCGGGATCGCGGGCGACGATCGCGTCCCGCCCGTCGGCGAGACCGGCGTCGTGCCGCAGCGGCAGGAGCGCGCGCACCGCCGCGGGCGCGAACGCGAGGTCGGCGGCGAGCACGAGGATCCAGTCCGGGAGCGCGTCCGGCGTCAGGGCGCGGACCCCCGCGGCGAGTGCGGCGGCCGGCCCGCCGTGCGCGGGTGCCTCGTCGACCCGGCTCACGGATCCCGCCCGCCGCCATGCGCCGTCCGTGCGGGCACCCGGTCGGTTGCCGGTCCCGACGACGACGACGCGGGCGCAGCCGCCCACCGCGCGCACCGCGTCGTCGAGCAGCGAGACGCCGTCGCGGGAGAGGGCCGTCTTGTCGATGCCGCCGAGCCGCCGGGCGCGTCCCCCGGCGAGGACCACGGCCGCCGCGTCGTCGGCGCGGATGGGATCCGCACGGACGTCATCGGTGCGGAGGTGGTGGGCACCGACGTCAACGGTGCGGACGTGATCGGCGTGCACGTCCGTCGTCGCTGCGGTCACGGGTCCTCCGGTCGGATGCGGCCGGCATGCCGGGGCGATCGGTGTCCCGCCGACGCTAGCGCGGGGTCGTTTCCGGCGCGTTGCGGGCAGGGACCCGCCGCGTTGCCGCGACCTCACCGTGGGGCCCGGCGCATGCGAGGCCCCGGCGGTTCCGGTTCCGGTTCCGCGGCCGCGGGCGCCGGGCCGGCCCGGCGCCCGCACGCCGGCTCAGGCCCCCGGCGCGCCCAGCGTCGCGAGGCGCCCGTGCCCCGGCAGCACGCGCGTGCCGGTCGGCAGCGCGAGGAGCTCGCGGAAGGCGGCGTCGGCGCGGGCCGCGTCCCGGTGGAACATGCGCGCGAGCTGCTGCGGTCCCTCGACCGCGCTCGTCGGGTGCCCGGTCACGAGCGCGTCGCCCGAGATCACGAGGCCGAGCCGGGGGATCGCGTACGACGTGTGGCCGAGGGTGTGCCCGGGCGTGGCGTGCGGCACGGGTCGGCCGGGCACGTCGAGGGGGCTGTCCATCGCGTGCGCGCGGACGTCCGGGTAGCCCTCGGCGCGGAGGCCGCCCGCGGCCACGGCGGCGTCCGCCCACCGCATCACGCGCGGGTCGTCGGCGTGCTCCATGACCTGCGCGAGCGTGACCTGGTGGAGGAAGTCGCGCCGCACGTGGCCCACCTCGTCGGGTCCGGCCAGCACCGCGGGCGCGTCGGCCCGGGCGGCGACGACCTCGCCGAGGCCGCCGATGTGGTCGCCGTGCGCGTGCGTGAGGAGGACCGCGCGGAGGTCGACCGCTCCCGTGCGGGCGCCGATCTCCGCGAGGCTGGCGATCACGGCCGGGGCGTCCGCCGGGTAGCCGGCGTCCACGAGCGTGACGTCGGTCCCCTCGGTGAGCACCACCCAGTTCACGTGCGGTCCGTGGACGAGGAACACGTCCGGCTCGACGTCGACGATCTCGTAGGCAGCGGGCATGGATCCTCCGGGCTCGGGCGGTCGCGGGGTGCCCATCGTAGGTCGGACGGGATCCCCGCCGACGGCGTCATCCCCACCCGGTCGCGACGCCCACCGCACCCGGTCCCACGGGCCGGCCCTCAGCGCGCCTCGTCCGCCTCGCGACGCCCGAGGGCCACGTCCTCGGCGTCGATCATCGACAGCACGGCGCGCACGGCGAGCTCCGGGTACCGTCCCTCGCGGCGGGCGGCGAGGACCGCGGTGCGCTCGGCGTCGATCATGCGGCGCCGCACCCGGTCGTGCGCGAGCCGCTCGCTGGTCGTCTCGGGCAGCGCGTCGTCGTCGGGCGCCGCGCCCTCCTCGCGCATCGCGTCGTCGCGTGCCCGGATGCCGGCCTCGCGCGCCTCGTCGAGCAGGCGGTCCCGGTCGGAGCGCTCCTGGTCGTCGGCGGAGTGCCCGAGGCGGAGGCGGCGGATGATCGCGGGCAGCGCGAGGCCGCCCACGAGGGTGCCCGCCACCATCACGAAGGCGAGGAACTGGAGCAGCTCCCGCTCGGGCGTCTCCTCCGGCAGCAGGAACGCGGCGGCGAGCGTGACCACGCCGCGGACGCCGGCGGAGGAGACGGCGGTGACGGTCCGCCAGCTCCAGGTGCGGGCCCGGAGGCGCGCGGGCCCGTGGTCGAACAGCACCTTCGCCAGCGCCACGGAGACGAAGCGGGCCGCGGCCAGCACCGCCAGCAGGAGGATCGACAGCCCCGCGATCCGCCAGCCGTCGAGGCTCGACTCGGGAGCCCGCGCACGATGCCCGCGAGGCTCAGCCCGATGAGGAGGAAGACCGCGTTCTCGAGCAGGAACTGGATGGTGCGCCAGTTCACCGACTCCGCGATGCGGGCCTCGGGCGACTGGATCAGCGGCGCGCGGTAGCCGAGCACCAGGCCCGCCGCGACCACGGCCAGCACCCCGGAGCCGCCGAGCTCCTGGGCCGGGATGAACGCGACGTAGGGGATCGCGAGCGACAGGCTCGTGTCCAGGACGGCCGAGCGCAGGTAGCGCCGCACCGCCGAGAAGAGGAACGCGACCCCGAGGCCGACGCCCACGCCGAGCAGGACGGCGACGACGAACCCGCCGGCGACGTCGACGGGGTGCACGATGCCCACGATCGCCGCGATGGCCGTGTTCAGCGCGACCAGCGCGGTCGCGTCGTTGAGGAGGCTCTCGGTCTCGAGGATCGACATCACGCGCCGGGGGAGCCGCACCCGCCCCGCCACCGCGGACACCGCGACGGCGTCGGTGGGCGCCACGACGGCGCCGAGCGCGAGAGCCGCCGCGAGCCCCACC
The DNA here is from genome assembly GCA_002150995.1 of Clavibacter michiganensis. Lineage (GTDB taxonomy): Bacteria > Actinomycetota > Actinomycetes > Actinomycetales > Microbacteriaceae > Clavibacter > Clavibacter michiganensis_K. Next base: position 1,275,755 of record MDHJ01000001.1, read on the forward strand.
GCGGGCACGAGCGCCCAGAGGGTGAGCCCGAACACGAGGAGGGTCACCACCACGACGCCCACCGACAGGACGACGATGCTGTCACGCCTGGCCCGGATGTCGGCGAGCGGCGTGCGGATCGCCGCGGCGAACAGCAGCGGCGGCAGGAGCCCGTAGAGCACGGCGTCCGGCTCGATCTCGATCTGCGGCACCCCCGGCACGAACGACAGGGCCGCGCCGACGGCGACCAGCGCGACGGGCGCCGACCAGCCGGCACGGCCCGCCACCCCCGAGACCACGACGGTCACGACGACGAAGGAGACGACCCAGGCGATGATCTCGGGCATGCACGGCTTCCGGTAGGGGGCGGTGGTGGGCGGGGGTCGGGGCGGCGTCAGCCGGCGGCGATGCGGGCGCGCGCCGCATCGAGGTCCCGGGCATCCAGCCCGTGGCCGCCGGGCCGCACGTGCGACACGGCGTCGGATCCGCGCAGGAGCGCCTCGCGGACCGCGCGCTCCACGTCGACCAGCGGCGCCATGGCGTCCGCGTCCCCGTTCAGCATCGTGATCCACGTGCCCGCCAGGTCGTCCGCCGGCATCCGGTCCCCGAGCGGCCAGCGCGCGGAGAACGCGATCGTCGCGGGCACCGCGGCCGGATGCAGCAGCGTGGTCGCCAGCGCCATGTTCGCCCCGTTCGAGAACCCGACCGCGAGGATCGCGCGGCCCTGGAGAGCGTAGGCCGACCGGGCCTCCTCGACCAGCGCGGCGAGCTCCGCCGCGCGCGCCACCACGTCGTCGACGTCGAAGACGCCCTCGGCGTGGCGGCGGAACCAGCGGGTCGCCGATCCCTCGAGGACGCTCCCGCGGGGCGCGAGCACGGGCTGCCCGGGTGCGACGAGCCGCGCGAGCTCGACGCCCTGACGCTCGTCGGCGCCCGTGCCGTGGAGTCCGAGGACCACGGGTCCCGTGCCGGCGCCCGGCACGAACTCGTGCGGCGTCCGGTCGAGGAGGCCGCTCACGAGGCGTCGCCGCGGGCCGGGGAGGCCTCGGGCTCCTCGTCGGGCAGCCGCAGCGGGGGGACGGCGGCCTCGATGTCCGCGCGGCTCGGCTCCAGCCACGGCGGGAGGCGGAGGCTGCGGCCGAGCTCGAGCAGCGGCTCGTCGATGTCGAAGCCGGGCGTGTCGGTCGCGATCTCGAAGAGCACGCCGCCGGGCTCGCGGAAGTAGATCGACGTGAAGTACTGCCGGTCGAGGATCTGCGTGACCTGGTGCCCGCGGTCCACGAGCTCGTCGCGCCAGGCCTGCTGCTCGGTGCGGCCCGGCACGCGGAAGGCGACGTGGTGCACGGTGCCGCCGGCGGTGAGGCCCGGCTGCGCGGCGGGGTCGGCCACGACGTCCACGAGGGCGCCCGGTCCGCCGTCGCCCGCGGCGTAGCGGAAGCGGCCGTCGCGCTCGTCGACGAGGCGGAGGCCGAGGTCGTCGGTGAGGACGGCGGCGGTGCCCGCGGGGTCCCGCACCGTCAGCACCGAGGAGTGCTGGCCGCGGATCGCGTGCTCGGCCGGCACCTCGGCGGAGTCCCACGGGTCGCGGGGGTCGGCGACGGAGGAGGCGACGAGATCGATCTGCAGCCCGTCGGGGTCGCGCAGCGAGAGTCGCTCCTCCGCGGAGGACACGGTCGAGACGGAGGGGTCGACGCCGATCCCGCGGAGGTGCTCCGTCCACCAGCCGAGGCTCCCGGCGGGCACGGAGAAGGCGGTCGTCGTGGACTGGCCGGCGCCGACGCGTCCCGCCGGCACGCCCTTCCACGGGAAGAAGGTGAGGAGCGAGCCGGGGCGTCCCTCGGCGTCGCCGTAGTAGAGGTGGTAGCTGCCCGGGCTGTCGAAGTTCACCGTGCGCTTGACGAGCCGGAGCCCCATCGCGCGGACGTAGAAGTCGACGTTCCGCTGGGGATCGCCGCCGATGGCGGTGACGTGGTGCAGTCCCTGGGTGGTGGCGGTCATGGTGCGCTCCCTTCGTGCGGCCCGGCCGGGCCATGTCCATGCAAACGCATGGGACGCGGGATCATTCCCGCTCCGTCCACGACGCGGCGTGCGCCTCCCGGAGCGCGGAGAGCAGCGCGCGCGCCGCCGGCTCGAGCACCGCGTGGCGCCGGACCGCCAGCGACAGGAGCCACGGGGCGTCCAGTCCCGGGACGCGGTGCACCGCGCAGCGCCCCGGGTCCGCGAGCAGGGGCACGAGCGCGACGCCGAGCCCCGCCTCGACGTAGGCGGGCACCGCCGTGAGGTCGGCGACCTCGATCCCCACCCGACGCCCCACGTCGTGCGCCGCGAGGAGGCGATCGGCGTGCACGCGGTTGCCGAAGCCCGGCGGGGTGTCGACGAACATCTCGTCGACCAGGTCTCGGACGCGGATCCGGGCACGGTCGGCGAGCCGGTGCCCGGGCGCCAGGAGCAGCACGGTGGGGACCTCCCGCACGGTCTCGAGCCGGAGCCGGGGCAGGTCGCCCGGGGGCAGGCCGACGAACGCGATGTCGAGGCGGCCCGCGGCGAGGTCGTCGGCGAGCCCGCGGGTCCCCTCGGGCGAGGTGACCAGCTGGAGGTCGACGGCCGGGTGCGCGGCGTGGAAGCGCCCGAGCAGCCGGGGGAGGCCGATGAGGTCGATGCTCGCGAACACGCCGAGCCGCACGCGCCCCCGGAGCTCCCGCCCGGAGTCGCGCGCCTCCGACGAGACCCGGTCGGCCGCCGCCACGGCGGCACGCGCGAGGGGGAGGAGGCGCTCGCCCGCGGCCGTGAGGGACACGGGCGACGTGGAGCGGTCGAGCAGCACCGTGCCGAGCGACCGCTCCAGCGCCTGCACCGACGCCGACACGGTGGACTGCGTCGCGTGCAGGCGGCGCGCGGCGCGCGTGAAGCCCGACTCCTCGACCACGGCGATGAGGAACTCCAGCTGGCGCGTCTCCATGCGAGCATCATCGTCCATGGCGATGGGCATCGCCAGGATCATCCGTTGGACACGATGGGCGCACCGGCGGACCCTCGGACCATGACCACCGCGCTCCTGACGCCGCCCGCCGCCGTCGCCTCCCGACCCCGCCACCGTCTCGCGCACGCCGCGGGCTTCTGGACCACGGCCGTGGCCTTCACCGTCGTCATGGCCTACGCGACCGTGCCCACTCCGCTCTACGCCCTCTACCAGCAGCGCGACGGCTTCCCGACCTGGGTGCTCACGGTCGTCTTCGCCGCCTACGCGGTGGGGGTGGTCGCGAGCCTCTTCCTGGTGGGCCACCTCAGCGACCAGGTCGGGCGTCGGCGCCTCTCGCTCCTGGCGGTCGGCGTCGAGGTCGTCTCCGCCGCGCTGTTCCTGCTGTTCCCGGAGGTGCCGGGGCTGATCGTCGCGCGCCTCGTCAGCGGCGTCGGGGTCGGGATGCTGACCGCCACGGCCACGGCGCACCTCGGCGAGCTGCACGCGGCGGCCCGGCCGGAGGGGTCCCCGCAGCGCGCCGCCGCCGTGTCCGGCGTCGCGAACATCGGCGGGCTCGCGCTCGGGCCGCTCGCGGGCGGGCTCGCCGCGGAGCTGCTTCCCGCGCCGCTCGTCGTGCCGCACGCCGTGTTCCTCGTCCTGCTGCTCCTGGCCCTGGGGGCCGTGGCGCTCGTGCCCGAGACGGTGCGGGCACCCGCGCTCCGGCGCCCGTACCGGCCGCAGCGCGTGGCGATCCCCGCGGCCTCGCGCGGGGCGTTCGCCGCGGCCGCGGCGGCCGCGTTCGCCGGGTTCGCGGTCTTCGGGCTCTTCACCTCCCTCGCGCCGACGTTCCTCGCGACGACGCTCGGGCAGACCGGCCGGCTCCTGTCCGGATCCGTGTCCTTCGCGGTCTTCGCCGCGGCCGCCGTGTCCCCGCTCGTCGCGGCGCGCCTCGACGGACGGCGTCAGGTCGCGGTGTCGCTGGTCCTCCTGCCCGCGGGCCTCGTGCTGCTGGCCGCGGGCGGCATCCTCGCGTCCCTGGCGCTCTTCGTTGCCGGCGGCGTGCTCGCGGCGGCGGGCGTCGGGCTGTCGTTCCGCAACGCCCTCGCGACCGCGGGCGCGCTCGTGGAGCCGGCGCGGCGCGGCGAGGTCCTGGCCGCGGTGTTCCTCGTCGCCTACGCGGGGATGGCCGTGCCCGCGCTCGTCGCCGGCGTCGCGCTCGCCCGGGTGGCCCCGGTCGCGGTGCTCACGGCCTTCGCGGCCGTCGTGCTGGCGCTCGGGGTGGCCGCGGGCGCGGGCCTCCTCCGCGCCACCCGGCGCGGCTGACGCCCGCCCGCCGCACGGCGCGTGCCGGCCGCCGCATGGTGCGCGACCGTCGGCCGGGCACCTAGCCTGGAGCGCGAGGGGGCGCCGATGGACGTGCACTGGCTGAGCGCGCCGGACGACGAGGTCGCCCGGGCGATGCGCGCCGTGCGGACCGGGGCCCGGCCGCGGTGGATGCCGTCGCGGCGCAAGGTGCTGGCGCACGTCAGCGACTCCCTCCTGCTCTGGGCCCTGTGCCTCGTCCTCATGACCTGGGGTGTCGTGACCGACGGCCGGGGCGACGGCACCGTCACCCCGTCGACCATCGCGGGCCTGTCCGGCGCGGCCGTCGTCCTGGGCGCGTGGTTCCTCGGATCGCGCCTCCTGCACCGCTGGGCGGCGCAGCCCCCGTCGCCGCGGTCCCGCGGCCGAGAGTGGCGGCAGCACCTCACCGCGCTCGCCAACGGGTTCGAGCCGGACCCCGTGGAGGGCGCCCCCTTCCGCGCGCTCATCACGGGCGGGGTGACGGGCGTCAGCGCGACCCCGCGCTTCCGCACGACCGGAGCCGAGTTCGGCGTCATCCGCCGCCGGGGCGCCACGCACGGCGGGTGGACCTACGTGGCCCTCGCCCTGCCCGTGCCGCTCCCGCATCTGGTGCTCGACGCGACGGCGAACGACCGGCGCGGCAGCGACCTGCCGGCCAGCGTCCGGCGCGACCAGCGGCTCTCCCTGGAGGGCGACTTCGACCGGCACTTCCGGCTCTACGCGCCCGGCGAGTACGAGCGCGACGCGCTCTACCTCCTCACCCCCGACGTCATGGCCGCGCTCGTCGACGACGCCCGCGACTACAACGTGGAGGTCATCGACCGGCGCGTGGTGTTCTTCCGCCGCGACCCGGCGGACCACTCCCAGCCCGAGCCGTGGGAGGAGGCGGGCCGGATCATCGACGGCGCGGGCGCGCGCCTCGTCAGCCGGGCGCGCCGCTACCGGGACGACCGGGTGCTGCTCGGCGGCGGCGGTCCGCCCGCGCCGCTGCGCGAGGACCGCGACGAGCAGCCGCCGGATCCCCGTCTCCCGCGCATCGCCGAGGACGGCCGCCGGCTGGACGTGCGCGACGCCCGGACGGGGACGCTCGGCTGCCTCGGCTGGGCCGCCTGGGTGGCCTTCCGCTTCCTGCTGCTCTTCGTGCCCGCCGTGTTCGCCTTCGCGGGCTTCATGTCCATCGTCGACGGGCGCTGAAGACGCCGGCGGTCCTGCCGCGTCCGGTCCCGCACCGTCCGGGGCGGGCGCGGCGGTGGCCGCCCGGAGTCGGGACGATCAGCCGGCGACGGCCCGCCGCAGCAGTTCCGCCACGCGCTCCGCGTTCGCGGGATCCACGGACGTGAGCGCATACGAGGTAGGCCACATGGTGCCCTCGTCGAGCCGCGCCGGGTCCTGGAAGCCGAGCGTCGAGTAGCGGGTGCCGAACTTCGACCCGGGCTGGAAGAACACGACGGGCTTGCCGTCGGCGTCCGCGTAGGCCGGGAAGCCGTACCAGGTCTTGGGGGAGAGGTCCGGCGCGTGCTCGAGCACGAGGGCGTGCAGCCACTCCGCGATCGCCCGCTCGTCGTCGGGCATCGCCGCATGCGCGTCGAGCACGCCCTGGAGCGCCGCGGCCTGCTTGTCGGCCGACTTCTGCCGCTTCGCCTCCTCGCGCAGCTCCCGGGCGCGCTGCTTCACCGCCTCGCGCTCGTCCTTCGAGAGTCCGCCGTCGTCCGTCATGTCCGCTCCTGCCTGGTGGTGTCCCCGGAGCGTGGCAGGTGCGCGGGCAGCCGACAAGCGGCGCGCGGATCCGAGACGCGCTCGCGACAGCGTACGGTCGGATCATGAGCACCCACGAGCAGGACCAGCCCATCATGGACGGCGCCGGCGACGCGACCGCCGAGGAGAAGCGGGCCGGGCTCGCCGAGCAGGTCGCCTACGACCACCGGGACAGCGGATCCGAGGCCATGGCCGCGGACCTCGACCGGCGCACGGCGGATGCGGGCCTCGCCGACGAGCCGGCCGACCCCGCCGCCACGCAGGCCGTCTCCACCGGCAGCGACGGCGTCGACGGCGAGGCCGACGCGGAGACCGACGGACCGCACCCCGCCTGACGCCCCGCCGGCCGGACGCGCGCCCGCGAGCGCCGCGGCCGACACGCCCGCGACGAGCCGCCCGGAATGCCCGGGCGGTTCGTCGCCGTTGGGGCAGGGGATGACCGAGATCCGAGAGACCCCCGTCCCCGCACCGTCCGTCGCCGATCCCGCGCTCGCGTCCGACCCGGCCGCGGGCCGCACGGCGCTCGTCGTCGGCGCGACCGGCATCAGCGGATCCGCCCTCGTGGAGCGGCTCACGGCCGAGGGCTGGCAGGTGCTCGCGCTCAGCCGCCGCGCCGGGGCCGAGCGGCCTGGCGTGCGCTGGATCAGCGCCGACCTGCGCTCCGCCGACGACCTCCGCCGCGCCCTCGCCGACGAGCGCCCCACGCACGTCTTCTTCACCGCGTGGTCCCGCCAGGCCACCGAGCAGGAGAACATCGACGTCAACGGCGGCATGGTCCGCGACCTCCTCGCCGCCCTCGACGGCGCGCCCGTCGTCCATGCCGCGCTCGTCACCGGCCTCAAGCACTACCTCGGCCCGTTCGAGGCGTACGGCCAGGGCGCCATGCCCGACACCCCGTTCCACGAGGACGAGCCGCGCCTCGACGCGCCGAACTTCTACTACGCGCAGGAGGACGAGCTGTTCGCTGCGGCCTCCCGCCAGGGCTTCACCTGGTCGGTGCACCGCTCCCACACGGTCATCGGCCACGCGGTCGGCAACCAGATGAACATGGGACTGACACTCGCCGTCTACGGGTCGATCTGCCGCGACCTCGGGCTCCCGTTCGTGTTCCCCGGCAGCAGCACGCAATGGGACGGCCTCACGGACGTCACCGACGCGACGGTGCTCGCCGAGCAGATGGTCTGGGCCGCGACGACGGAGGCGGGCCGCGACGAGGCCTTCAACGTCGTCAACGGCGACGTCTTCCGCTGGCGCTGGATGTGGCCGCGCCTCGCCGCCCGCTTCGGAGTGGAGCCGGTCGGCTTCGAGGACGCGCTCCGCCCGCTCGAGGCGCAGATGGCGGGCATGGAGGACGAGTGGGCGCGCATCGCCCGTGACGCCGGGCTCGTCGAGCCCGACCTCGGCCGCATCGCGTCGTGGTGGCACACCGACGCCGACCTCGGCCGGGACATCGAGGTCGTCACCGACATCAGCAAGAGCCGGCTGGCCGGGTTCACGACCCATCACCGCACCCTCGACAGCTTCCTCGAGCTGTTCGAGCGCTACCGCGCCGAGGGGCTCATCCCGCGCTGACCGGGTGGGCCGGCGCCGGAGGGCCCGCGGGTCCCGGCGTCGGTCGGCCGTAGGCGAGGCGGCGGATCGCCCACTCGGCCGGGCCCGCCCGCCCCGCGCGCTCGAGCGCCACGGCGGATGCGACGGTGACGAGCCACACGCCGATCGCGACGAGCGCGATCCGCGCCGAGCCCGCTCCCACGCCGAGCCCCAGCGACCACGGCTCCAGCAGGATCGCGAACAGCACCGACTGGAGCAGGTAGCAGCTCATCGAGCGGCGGCCGACGGCGGCGAGGGCCCGAGCACCGGGCCGGGCGCCGGATCCCCGCGGCGGGCCCGCGCGGCGACCGCCCAGCCCACGAGACCCAGGAGCCCCAGCGCCCCGCCGACGCCCGTCGCCCCGTGCAGCACCGCCACGAGGTAGAGGGCGACGGGACCCGCGTCGAGCGCGCCGACGGTCGCGAGCACCAGCGGCAGCGCACCCAGCACGCTCACGGGCAGGCCGATGAGCGCGAGCCGACGGAGGAGCGGCAGGTGCGCGGCCGGGTCCTCGAGCACCCGGCGGCGGCCGAGCAGGATCCCGAGGGCGGCCAGCGGCACGAGCGCCCCGACGGACACGGGCGTCGCGACGAGGATGGCGGCCAGGGCGATCGCGCGCGAACCGAGGTCCCCGAGGAACGAGCCGTCGCCGCCGAGGCCGAGCGCGGAGCCGGACCCGTCGTCCGCGCTGAACCCGTCGGCGCCCGCGACGATCAGGAACACGATCGCGGGGGCCCACACGAGCAGCCGGACGACGCGGTCGCCCGCCCGGTACGCGGCCGCGAGGCCGAGCCCGAGGATCCCGTACGAGAGGAGGATGTCGCCCTCGAAGAGCAGCACGACGTGCAGCGCCCCGAACAGCATGAGCCCGAGGCTCCGGCGGACCAGGAGCCCGCGGGCGCGCGGGCCGTCGACGCCCGCGGCGGCCTGACGCCGGAGGACCACCGTGAAGCCGTACGCGAAGAGCATCGTGAACAGCGGGAACGCGCGGTTGTCGACGAGCGTGCCGACGAGCGCGTCGGCGACGTGGTCGAGAGCGGTGCCGTCCGTCGGGCGCGCGAGCGGTCCGAGCGGCCGCCCGGAGATGAAGTAGACCGAATTGGCGAGCGCGATCCCGAGCAGCGCGATCCCGCGCAGGAGGTCGGGCGCGAGCATGCGCTCCCCGGCAACCACGGGCCGGCTGTAGGGCGTCGGCGGCGCGGGCGTCGGGCTCGTGGTCATGCGCCCAGCCTGGCGGTCGCGCCGGGACCCGGGCGACCCCCACGCGAGGGAGCGCCGCATCCACCGATCGGCGGATGCCGCGGATCGACCGCTCGGCCGTTCCGCTCCCGCGGCGCGACCGGCACGCTGGACCCATGACCACAGCAGCCGTCGAGGAGCACGTCAGCGTGCGCGACCTCGAGAAGACCTACGGCACGACCACCGCGCTCCAGGGCGTCACCTTCGACATCCACCGCGGCGAGACGTTCGCGCTCCTCGGGCCGAACGGCGCGGGCAAGTCCACCACCATCGAGATCCTCGAGGGGTACCGGCTGCGCAGCGGCGGCTCCGCGACGGTGCTGGGCGTCGACCCGGCGAAGGGCGGCCGCGCCTGGCGCGCCCGCATCGGCATGGTGCTCCAGTCGAGCTCCGAGAGCGGCGCGATGACGGTGCGCGAGCAGGTGGCGCACTTCGCGCGCATGTACCCGAGGCCGCGCGACGTGGACGCGACCATCGAGGCCGTCGGCCTCACGGAGAAGGCCGGCACCCTGCTGCGCGCGCTGTCCGGCGGCCAGCGACGGCGCGTGGACGTGGCCCTCGGGATCATCGGCCGCCCCGAGCTGCTGTTCCTCGACGAGCCGACGACGGGCTTCGACCCGGAGGCGCGGCACCGGTTCTGGGACCTGGTGCGCGAGCTCAAGGCCGAGGGCACGACCATCCTCCTCACCACCCACTACCTCGACGAGGCGGCGCAGCTGGGCGACCGGGCGGCCGTGATCGCGGGCGGTCGCCTGGTGGCGATGGGCCGGCTCGACGAGATCGGCGGAGAGGAGGCGCGGATCCCGCGCGTGCTCTGGCGGGACGACGACGGCGCCCACGACGAGCGCACCCGCACCCCGGGCGCCCTCGTCGCGCGGCTGTCGGCCGCCACCCCGGCGGCGAGCCGCGGGACCTGCGCATCGTCCGGCCGAGCCTCGAGGACGTGTACCTGGGGCTGCTCGCCGGCGCGGGGTCCGCGACCGTCGCACCCGCCGCGCCCGCGACGCCCGCCGAGGAGGTGGCGGCATGAGCGCCGTCCGTCCCGCCGGGGAGACCCGAACCGCTCCGGCCCCGGCCGCCGCCGCGCTCCCGGGCGTGCTCGCCCTCGGGATCCACCGGATCCGCTACGAGGTGCGCCGCTACTTCCGGCAGACCGACACGATCATCTTCACGTTCCTCTTCCCGGTGATCATGCTGACGATCTTCTCGGTCGCCTTCGGCTCGGCGGGCAACCTCGGCACGGCGCCCGACGGATCCGGCGGCGTCTCCGCCGCGGCCTACTACCTGCCGGGCATGATCGCCGCGGGCATCCTCCTGAGCGGCGTGCAGAACCTCGCCGTCGACATCGCCATGGAGCGCAGCGACGGCACGCTCAAGCGGCTCGCGGGATCGCCCCTGCCCGTGCTGTCCTACTTCCTCGGCAAGGCCGGGCAGGTCATCGTCACCTCCCTGCTGCAGATCGCCGTGCTGCTGCTCGTCGCGCGCGTCGCCTTCGGCGTGGAGCTGCCGACGGACGCGGGCCGGTGGGCGACGGCCGCCTGGGTCTACGCCCTCGGCATCACGTCGTCGGCCGTGCTGGGCATCGCGCTCAGCCGCATCCCGCGCTCCGGCGCCTCCGCGACGGCCGTCATCACGCCGATCGTGCTCGTGCTGCAGTTCATCAGCGGCGTCTACCTGACCTTCACGATGCTGCCGGGCTGGCTGCAGGACGTGGCGGCCCTCCTGCCGTTGAAGTGGATGGCGCAGGGCATGCGCGCCGTGTTCCTGCCCGAGGCGCTCGCGGCCGTGGAGGCCGGCGGGTCGTGGGACCTCGGGGGCGTCCTCGTCGTGCTCCTCCTGTGGCTCGTCCTCGGCACGGTCGCCGCGGCCGTCACGTTCCGCTGGATCCGACGGGACTCCTGAGCGTGCGCGCGCACCCGGCGGCTGGCAGGCTCGGGGCATGATCCCCACCCGCTGGGTGCACGTCGCCTACGCCGTGACCATGGCGCTCCTCGTCGTGCTCGCCGTCACCGGGCTCGACGACCCCGCCCCGACGCTGGCGGCCGTCGCGGCGATGTCGGCGCTGTACCTCGTGGTGGGCCGCCCGGCGCTCGTGGCGTCGGCGGCCGCGGCGGCCTCGGTTCCCGAGCGCCCGGAGCGGTCGGCCGTCGTGTTCCTCGTGCTCGTGATCCCCGTCGCCACGTGGGGCGTCGCGACCATGTCGTCGTTCGCGGTCGTGCAGTGCGTGCTGTGTCCGCTCGTGTGGCTGCTCACGACGAGCGTGCGGGACGCCGTGCTCGGCACCCTCGTGCTCACCGCGTCGATCGCCCTCGGGTTCGTCGCGGGGTTCGGGGACCTGCCGGGCGCGCTGCCCACCATGGCCGTGTCGCAGGGGCTGAGCCTCGGCGGGAGCATCGCCCTCGGCCTCTGGATCACCCGGATCGCCGACCTCAGCCGCGAACGGCTGGAACTCCTCGAGGGCCTCCGGGCCGCGCAGGCGCAGGTCGAGGAGCTCGGCCGCGAGGCGGGCGCGGCGCGCGAGCGGCAGCGGCTGTCGGCCGACCTGCACGACACGGTCGCCCAGGACCTCACGGGCCTCGTGATGCTCGCCCAGCGCGGCCGGCGCGAGCTGCGCGGCGCCGACGCGGACGCCGCCGACGCGACCCTCGCGCTCCTCGAGGAGAGCGCGCGGGACGCGCTCACGCAGACCCGGTCCATCGTGGCGGCCACCGCCCCCGTGGAGCTCGGCGACGGCCTGGGGCCCGCGCTCGCGCGCCTCGGCGCCCGGATGGAGCGGGAGACGGGGATCCCCGTCGGCGTGCGGACCGCCGACGGCGCGGGCGTCGTCGACCGCGACGCCGAGGTGATCCTGCTCCGCTGCGCCCAGGAGGGCCTCGCGAACGTCCGCCGCCATGCCGGCGCGACCGCGGTGGAGCTGGTGCTCGCGCGCGCGGGCGCCGACGTCGTGCTCGGCGTCCACGACGACGGCCGCGGCTTCGACGCGGGCAGCCCGTCCTCCGGCTACGGGCTCGACGGGATGCGGCGCCGGCTCGACGCCGCGGGCGGACTGCTCGAGGTGGCGAGCGGCCCCGACGGCACGCGGCTCACCGCCCGGATCCCCGCGCACGCGGCGGCGCTCCCCGCGGCGGCGCCCGTCCCCGCGCGGGCACGCGCATGACCGGCGGCGCGCGCACGGCCGCGGGGCCGATCCGCGTGGCCGTCGTCGACGACCACCCCGTCGTCCGGGCCGGCCTCGCCGCCCTCCTCGCCTCCGCCGAGGGGATCGAGGTGGTGGGCCAGGCGGCCGACGGCGAGGCGGCGGTCGCCCTCGCCCGCGCCGAGCGGCCGGACGTCGTCCTCATGGACCTCCGCATGCCCGTCCTCGACGGCGTCGGCGCCACCGCCCGCATGCGCGAGGAGGCGCCGGACGTGCGCGTGCTCGTGCTCACGACCTACGAGACGGACGCGAGCATCCTCACGGCCATCGAGGCGGGCGCCCGCGGGTACCTGCTGAAGGCGGCGCCGGAGGACGAGATCCTCGCGGGCGTCCGCGCCGTCGCGCGCGGCGAGGTGGCCCTCGCGCCCGCCATCGCGGCGCTGCTCGTGCGCGAGGTGGCCCGACCGGCCGCCGATCCGCCGGCCCCGGCGCCGGCCCTCAGCCCCCGGGAGACCGAGGTGCTGGCCCTCGTCGCGATCGGCCGGACCAACGCCCGGATCGCCGCCGAGCTGCACGTGACGCCCGCGACCGTCAAGACGCACCTGCTGCACGTCTTCGAGAAGCTGGGCGTCGGCGACCGGACGCGGGCGGTCACGCTGGCGATGGAGCTGGGCCTGCTGCCGTCCGCGACACGGCCCGCCGACGCCTGAGCCGACGCGCGCGGGCGTCCCGGATCAGGAGGACGCGACGAAGCCGCCCACCTCGAGCAGGGCGTGGTCCGCGGTGGTGCACGCCGCCTGCGGCCACGCGATGAAGAGCGACGCGGTGGATCCGGGCGGGTAGACTCGCAGGCCGTCGGCGTCGGTCGTGCCGCACTCGGCGTCGGCGTACACGCCCGGCTCCGTGTAGTGCAGCGGCGCCTGGGCGGAGGCGCCGGGAGCCAGCCGCACGGTCGGGTGGTCGGCGGCGCGGTCGAGCGTCGCGGGGACGCCGAGCTGCGTGCCGTCGCCGTTGCCGACGAAGGAGACGCCCGGCCAACCCTGCAGGCTGCAGGCGGTGGAGGACGCGTTGGCGACGACCACGGTGACGCGCTGCTGGCTCATCCCCGTGCCCTCGCCGGGGTCGCCGCCGGGTCCGGACGCGGGCGCGACGGATCCGCTCAGCTGGTCGACCGTGCACCGGGCGTCCTCGCCGGAGGCGGCCGGGTCGCCGGTGGCGCCGTCGGAGGCGGCCGGGGTCGCGGACGCCGAGGGTGCGGGGGCCGACGTCGGGGCGACGCTCGCGGGCCCGTCGGCGGGCGGCGTCGTGGCGGATCCGCCGGGGGAGCCCGTGCAGCCGGCGAGCCCGATGGCGGCGGCGAGGGCGAGGGGAGCGAGGACGCGGGGGAGCCGCGCGGGGCGGCGATCGATGCTCATCGGACCTGTCTACGCCGCCGTCCGCCCCCGCGCGAGGGCCTGTCCGATCCGCGCGGGCACGGCCGCCGGCCGCGCGGCCGCCCCCGACCGCGGGACACCGCGGTAACGCTTGGGTAACGTCTGGCCGGAGCCGTATCGGCGGCCAGGGAAATGGATAAGTTCTGACCGACGACAAAAGTGCGGACCGCCCGTGACCGGCTGTCCGCTCCGCGTCGCCCAGCACCTCCACACCACAGCAGCACCCGACCCGAGGACGCGTCGGCGCACCGCACGGCTCCCGCGACGACGCGCGGCCCGGTGCCCGCACGGCCCGGGCGGGCCACCCGAGAGGACCCGCCGACATGGCATCCGGACGACACGCACGACAGATCAGCTCCCTCCTCCTCCTCGCCGGCGTCGCCGTCGGCATGACCGCGTGCGCGCCCCAGGGCGCCACGAACACCGGCTCGGCCGGTGGCGGCGACGAGTCCGGCACCGAGTGCAACGTGGGCATCTCCATGCCCACCCGCAGCCTCGAGCGGTGGATCAACGACGGCGAGGGCCTGAAGACCAAGCTCGAGGCCGACGACTGCGCGGTCGACCTCCAGTACGCCGACAACAAGACGGACGCGCAGATCAGCCAGATCCAGAACCAGGTCGCGGGCGGCGCCAAGATCCTCGTGGTCGCGGCCGTCGACGGCAAGACCCTGGGCCCGGCCCTCGAGGACGCGAAGACGCAGGGCGTCACCGTCATCGCGTACGACCGCCTCATCAACGGCACCGACGCGGTCGACTACTACGCGACCTTCGACAACTACAAGGTGGGCCAGCTCCAGGGCGAGTTCATCAAGGACCAGCTCGACCTCGACAACGCCGCCGGGCCCTTCACCATGGAGCCGTTCGCGGGCAGCCCCGACGACAACAACGCCGGCTTCTTCTTCGGCGGCGCCTGGGACGTCCTCCAGCCCTACGTCGAGAGCGGCAAGCTGACGGTGCCCTCGGGCAAGTCGCCCGCCACGAGCGAGGACTGGCAGTCCATCGGCATCCTCGGCTGGGGATCCGACGACGCGCAGGCCGAGATGGACAACCGCCTGCAGTCCTTCTACACGGGCGGCCAGAAGGTCCAGGTCGTGCTCTCGCCCAACGACAGCCTCGCGCTCGGCATCGAGGCGTCGCTCTCCAGCGCCGGCTACGCGCCCGGCGCCGACTGGCCCGTCATCACCGGCCAGGACGCCGACAAGGCGAACGTCCAGGCGATCCTCGCGGACAAGCAGTCCATGACCGTCTGGAAGGACACCCGGGCGCTCGGCGACCAGGTCCAGAAGATGATCGGCGAGATCGTGGCCGGCGACGACGTCACCGTCAACGACACCGACTCGTACGACAACGGCAACAAGGTCGTCCCGTCGTTCCTGCTCGACCCGCAGGTGGTCGTGAAGGACGACGTGCAGACCACGCTCATCGACTCCGGCTTCCTGAAGGCCTCCGACGTCGGCCTGTAGCCCGCACCGCGGTCGACGGGCGCCCGGCACCACGCCGGGCGCCCGTCGGCCGCGCATCCGTCTCCACCCCGCGCGCGCCGACCCGGCGAGCGCGACCGACCCGAACGGGAACCAGGAGCAACAGGAATGAACGACGTCATCCTGCAGATGACCGGCATCGTCAAGGAGTTCACCGGCGTGCGCGCCCTCGACGGCGTGGACGTGACCGTCCGCCGCGGGGAGGTGCACGCCATCTGCGGCGAGAACGGCGCGGGCAAGTCGACGCTGATGAAGGTGCTCAGCGGCGTGTACCCGCACGGCTCGTACGAGGGCACGATCACCATCGACGGCCGCGAGGTCCGCTACGGATCCATCAACGACAGCGAGCGCGACGGGGTGGTCATCATCCACCAGGAGCTCGCGCTCAGCCCCTACCTCTCCATCGCGGAGAACATCTTCCTCGGCAACGAGCTCTCGCGCGGCGGCGTCATCGACTGGAACCGCACGAACCTCGAGGCCGTCAAGCTGCTGAGGCGCGTCGGGCTCGACGAGAACCCGGCAACGCGCGTGCTCGAGCTCGGCGTGGGCAAGCAGCAGCTCGTGGAGATCGCGAAGGCGCTCTCCAAGGAGGTCAAGCTCCTGATCCTCGACGAGCCGACCGCCGCGCTCAACGACGACGACTCCGCGCACCTGCTCGGCCTCATCCGCCTGCTGCGCGACGAGGGCATCACGAGCATCATCATCAGCCACAAGCTCAACGAGATCCGGGCGATCGCCGACGACGTCACGGTCATCCGCGACGGCCGCACCATCGAGACCTTCCCCGTCACCGACTCGGACGAGATCGAGACGCGCATCATCCGCGCCATGGTCGGCCGCCCGCTCGACGCCCAGTTCCCGCCGCGCGAGCCGCGCATCGGCGAGGAGAAGCTGCGGGTGGAGAACTGGACCGTGCACCACCCGGTGGACGTCGACCGGATCGTGGTGGACGACGCGTCGTTCAGCGTCCGCGCGGGCGAGGTCGTCGGGTTCGCCGGCCTCATGGGGGCCGGCCGCACCGAGCTCGCCATGAGCATCTTCGGCCGCTCCTACGGATCCGGCATCACCGGCCGGATCTTCAAGGACGGCAAGGAGATCCGCACGCGCACCGTGAGCGAGGCCATCAAGAACGGCATCGCGTACGCGACCGAGGACCGGAAGCGCTACGGGCTCAACCTCATCGGCAGCATCACGGTCAACGTCTCGGCCGCCGCGCTCTCCAAGCTCGTCCGCCTCGGCGTCATCGACCGCCACCGCGAGTACGCGGTCGCGGACGACTACCGGAAGAGGATGAACATCAAGACGCCCGACGTCGCGGCGGTGGTCGGCAAGCTGTCCGGCGGCAACCAGCAGAAGGTCGTCCTCAGCAAGTGGATCTACTCGGGTCCCGACGTCCTCATCCTCGACGAGCCGACCCGCGGCATCGACGTGGGGGCGAAGTACGAGATCTACAGCATCATCAACCAGCTCGCGGCCGAGGGGAAGGCGGTCATCGTCATCTCCTCCGAGCTGCCGGAGCTCATCGGCCTCTCGGACCGGATCTACACGATCGCCGAGGGGCGGCTCACCGCCGAGGTCACCCGGGCCGACGCGACACAGGAGGAGCTGATGCGGCACATGACCGCCAGCCGGAAGTCAGGAGTCGACCAGTGACCGTCATCCCCGAGCAGGCCACCGCGCCGGACGTTCCCACGCCGGACGGGATCAAGAAGCGCCCGCGACGCCGGGTCGACCTCCGCCAGTACGGGATCCTCGCGGCCCTCGCCGTCATCATCCTGCTGTTCCAGATCCTCACCGAGGGGCGGCTGCTCTACCCGGGCAACGTCGCGAACCTCATCCAGCAGAACGCGTACGTGCTGATCCTCGCGATGGGCATGGTCATCGTCATCATCGCGGGCCACATCGACCTGTCGGTGGGCTCGGTCGTCGCGACCGTGGGTGCGGTCGCCGCGCTCAGCATGAACGAGTGGGGCCTGCCGTGGGGGACCGCGGTGGTCCTCTCGCTCGTCGTGGGCGCGCTCATCGGCGCGTGGCAGGGCTTCTGGGTGGCCTTCGTCGGGATCCCGGCGTTCATCGTGACGCTCGCGGGCATGCTCGTCTTCCGCGGCGTCGCGCTGGTGCTGCTCACCGGCGGCACGATCTCGGGCCTCCCGGCCGAGTTCAACTCCATCGGCAGCGGCAACCTGCCGACGACCGGCGCGCCCGACCTCATCACCCTCGGGATCGGCGCGCTCGTGTCGCTCGCGCTCGTGGTGCAGCAGCTGCGCACCCGCGCCACGCTCCGCAAGCTCGAGCTGCCGCGGGAGCGCGGGGCCTCGTTCTGGATCCGCACGGCCATCGCCGTCTTCGCGATCATGTACCTCTGCTACCTGCTGGCGTACAACCGCGGGACGCCGATCATCCTGATCATCCTGGCGACGCTCGTGCTCCTGTACTCGTTCCTCCTCACCCGCACGGTGTTCGGGCGGCACGTGTACGCGATGGGCGGCAACCTGTTCGCCGCGATGATGTCGGGCGTGAAGACCCAGTGGGTCAACTTCTTCATCTTCGTCAACATGGGGCTCCTCGCCGGGCTCGCGGGCGTGGTCAGCACGGCGCGCGCCGGCAGCGCGGTCGCCTCGGCCGGCCAGAGCTTCGAGCTCGACGCCATCGCCGCGGTGTTCATCGGCGGCGCGGCGGTGCAGGGCGGCGTGGGCACGGTGGTCGGCGCGGTCATCGGCGGCCTCGTGATGGGCGTGCTCAACCAGGGCCTGTCGATCCTCTCGGTGGACGCGGCGTGGCAGCAGGTCATCAAGGGACTGGTGCTGCTGCTCGCGGTCGCCTTCGACGTGTACAGCAAGCGCCGCTCCGGGCGCTGACCCGCGACCCGGACGACCGACGGCCCGGCCGGCCCCTCGCGGGGTCCGGCCGGGCCGTCGGTCGTGCGGGCGCCATGCTGTAGGCAGGCTCTGCCGCGGGATCGTCCGGTGGAGCCGGATGCCGTCGTGCGCTCAGCCGCGGTGGCGTCCGCGGGACCGGCGCTCGTCGACGGCCGCCTCGTCGGCCGCTCCGACGACGTCCGCGGCGGCGGCGTCCCCAGCGGCGGACGCCCGACGGCGACGGCGGGCCTGCACGGCGCCCGTCACGATCGTGACCGCGGCGTAGGCGAGGAGCGCGACCGCGGCGGCGGGGATGATCCAGCCGCGGGCCTGCCCGTTGACGGCCTGGTTGGCCCAGCCCACGAGCGGCACCGAGTACCAGACCTCGCCCTGGATCTGCCCGGGCGCCACCGGCAGCGAGTCCGGCGACGCGTTGTTGTCGCCCTGGAAGGTGAAGGACCGCGAGCCGTCCGAGGCGGAGGAGATGGCGGTGATGCGGTGCGTGATGACCGCGGGTCGCCCGAGCGGATCTGGTAGGTCGCCACGTCGCCGACCTCGAGCGCGTCGGTGTCCACCGGCCGCACCACGATCAGGGTCCCGGGCGGCAGGGTCGGCTCCATCGACTGCGTGAGGATCGTGAGCGGCACCGACCCGGTGGCCTTCGGCACCACGAGCAGCACGCCCGCGAGCGCGACGACGAGGAGCAGGATCCCGACGCTGACGCCCACGCCCACGGAGCGCAGCAGCTGCGCGACGGCGCCGCGGGTCCGCGTGCCGGCGTCGGGCTGAGCGGGTGCCGCGCCGTCGGCGGGGCGACCGGCGTCGTCCGCGGCGCGGTCGGCGGCGTCGGCCTGCCGCGGGCGGCGGATGCGGGGGAGGAGGGGGCTCATTCTCGTGTCGTCCGGCTCGGTTCGGGTGGGGTCAGGCGCAGCGGAAGCCGCGGGCGCCGTTCTGCGTGATGGCCGTGATGGTGCCGCCGGCGACCTGGCCGACGCTCCGGTCGTTCGCGTCGAGGCGGTCGACGCGCACCTTCACGGGGCCGTCGGCGGCGAGCGTCGCGGGCACCTCGGCGGCGCTGATCGTGGCCTTGCCGTAGTAGCCCTGCGACTTGGCGATCGTCGTGCCGTTGACGATGACCGCGTACCAGGTCTCGAGCGGGGCCTTCGTCACGTCCCAGCCCACGATGACGTACCAGTTCCCGTCGGTCGGCTGGCAGCTGAAGCCGCCGGTGACGGCGGGGGCGGGGGTCGTCTGCCGGGCGGCGGCGGTGTCGCGGCCGGTCCAGCTGCCGGAGCCGAGCACGGTCGTGAGCGTCGCGGTGACTCCGGCGGCGCCGGTCGGGAACGCGGTCGCGGTCGTGCGCACGCACCAGGTGACGGCCTGGCCGGCGGACAGGGTGCCGGACAGGGCGGGCGGCACGATCCAGTTGCCCGTGGCGGCGTCCGACCCGGGCGCGGTGGTGGCGGTGCAGGTCGATCCCGTCGCGGTCCAGACGACGACGCGCACGTTGCGGGCGAGGTACTGGTCGTCGGCCGTGGTGAAGGCCGCCGTCATGGTGCCGGTCCACGCGGCGCGGGTCGACCCCGTGTTGGTGACGAGGACCGTGGCCGTGCGGCTGGGGCTCTGCGCGGTGACCTCGCCCGCGAGCCGGTCGAAGCCCGCCTCGGTGACCGCGACGGTCGCGCTCTGCACGTTCGCGCCCGTCGTGACGGTCGACGCCCAGAGCGCGTGGCCGGCGGTGCCGCCGATCCCGACGAGGAGCACGGTGACGCCGACGAGGAGCGCGGCGTGGAGGCGGCCCGGCCTGCGGGCGGCGCGGGGCCGGCGGCTCACGGCTGCACCTGCGTGCCGACGACGGCGAAGGTCAGCTGGGCGGTGGCGCCCTGCACGGACTGCGGGGCGTCCTGGTCGAGGACGACCTCGGTGCAGACGACGGCCGAGGCGCCCGGCTGGATGCGGGCGAAGGAGCCGGTGGTGGTCAGCTGCCCGGGGCGGCCGGACCAGGTGGTGGCGCCGGAGACGCAGGCGGCGGCGGAGGCCACGGGGCCGAGGCGCACCGACAGCTCGCCGGGGAAGGCGGTGTTCGAGGAGGTGCCTCGGGCGGATACGGCCACGTCCAAGGCTACCGTCCCGGTGTTCCGCGCGGTGAAGGTGCCGAGGGCGCCCTGACCGGGGAGGAGGCGGGAGACGTCGAGGGCGGACTGCTGGGTGATGACGAGGCCGCTGGTGCCGCTCGAGACGCTCGCGGGCTGCGTGCTGGCCACGCCGTTCCACAGCGCGTAGCTGCCGCCGGTCGCGGTGAGCGAGGCGACGACGACGGCGGTGAGGAGGCCCGTGGTGAGCCAGGCGGAGCGGAGGGGGCTGCGGCGGACGGGCTGGGCGGAGCGGCGACCGCGTGCGGGACGCGGGGCGGGGGCCTCGTTCCTCGGCATGTCGTCCTCGTTCCGGATCGTGGTGCGGGTGGTGCGGGTGGAGCCCCCTCCCGCGGGCGTCGTCACCGCGGAGAGGGGAGTACGGGACTAGATCGTGCGCTGCGTGAGCGTGAAGGCGAGCTTGTCGAAGGAGAGCGTGCCGTTCTGGCCGGTCGTCGCGGTGGAGGGGAAGGTGACCGTGAGGACCACGTTGACCTTGGAGGCAGCCGTCGAGGGCTTGACCGTGAAGGTGTTCGCGGCGGTGCCGGCGGTGATGCTCGCGTCGGTCGAGGTCACGTCGAGCTTGGTGGTGACGGCGGCCTTCAGCGCGGCGTCGCCCGTGATGGAGAGCGGGTTGTAGGTGAGGTCCGCGGAGAGCGCGTCGCCGGTCGCCGTGACCGTGAGGGCGCTCTTGTACTGCAGGACGTTGCCCGGGACGATGCGGTAGGTCGCGGGGTCGATGACCTTGCTGCCGCCGTTGGTGATGTCGGTCCAGACGCCCGTGGTGTCGGCGGCGAGGGCCAGGTTGCCGGAGGAGACGGAGGAGGCCGCGACGGTGGCGTTGGCGTTCCACAGCGCGAAGCTGCCGGCGCCGCCGAGGAGGAGGACGATTCCAGCGGCACCCGCGACGGCACCGGAGACGATCTTGTTCATGGGGGGTTCCTGTTCTCGTACGCGGTGTGCCGCGCATGCTGTGGGGGAGGCGGCGGGTGGGTTGCCCGCCGGTCGTCTCCGGTCCCGCGGCGGCGCCTCGTCGGCGTTCCCGCGGTGCCGACCGGTGTTCCTTCGACGATCACCACTCTGACGGAGCGGTCTCAAGCCACCCGCTGGGGATCCGCAAGTCCCGATGAGCTTTCCCGCAAGCCCGTCCCGGCTCCCGCTCAAGGGCCTCGCGGGAGCATCCGAGGGGTGCGGCGCGGAGCCCGCGGTCTAGGCTCGGGCGACGGCTCTCACCGACGCCGAGCGAGGAGCGCGGCGCATGCCCTCTCCCACCCCCGCCCGGCCGTCCCCCGTCGACGCCCGCCGGCGGCGCGGCGCGACGCGCGCGCAGATCCCGTTCCTCCTCAGCTGCGCGGTCGTCGCGGTCATCGTCGCCGTGGTGGAGCCCGGATCCAGGGCGATCCCGCCTACGTGGCCGCGCTCGCGCTGGTGGTGGCGGGATCGGCGCTCGGCGCCGTCATCGCGGGCAGCCGCGTCCCGTCCGCGGTAATCATCGCGGTGCCGGCGCTCGACCTCGTCGCGGTCGCCCTCCTCCGCGACGCGACGGCGGCGTCCCTGCCGGCGGCGTCCCTGCTCGTCATCTTCCCGCTGCTGTGGCTGGTCTTCGGATTCCCCTCGGGCGGGGTGCCCGTCGCGGTGGCGGGCGCGCTCGCCATCACCCTCTTCCCGGTGCTGCGCGACGGCGGGCTGCCCGCGACCCGCGCCGGATGGGCCGACCTCCTCGGCGGCCTCCTCCTCACCTCCCTGCTGGTCGCCGCAGCCGCGCAGGCCGCCGCCACGCAGCGGCGCGACCGGCGGGAGCTCGCGGAGGCGACGGCCGCGCAGGCGCGGCTGCTCGAGGAGTCCCGCGAGCAGACGGCCGCGATCCGCGACGTGGCCGACGCCGTCGACGTCGGCATCGTCTTCTTCGACGCGGACGACCGGCCCGTCATCCGCAACGCCGCCGTGCGGGCGCTCCTCGACATCGCGGGGTACGACCACGCGACCGGCCGGGCGACGGCCGTCTTCGGATCCGACCGCGTCACGCCCGTCGCGCGCGACGGCAGGCTGCTGCTGGAGGCGCTCTACGCCGACAAGGTCCACGGCCCGGTGTACTGGGTGGGGCAGCCGGGCGACCAGCGCGCCCTGGTGCTCTCCGTCCGCGCCATCGGGCGCCGGGCGGGCCAGCGCACGGGCACCGTCCTCGCCGCCTACGACGTGACGGACCTCGCGCAGGCCGTGCAGGTGCGCGACGAGTTCCTCGCCACCGTCTCGCACGAGCTGCGGACGCCGCTCACGAGCATCGTCGGCTACCTCGACCTGCTCGACGAGCTCCACGATCCGGCGGAGCTCGGCATCGCGGACGAGCTGGCGGTCATCCAGCGGAACGTCGACCAGCTCGCGGCCATCATCGGCTCCCTCCTCGCGGGCGCCGATGCTGCGCCGGTCCTCCGGCGCGGTCCGGTGGACCTCACCGCCCTGGTGCGGGCGGTCGTCGACGCGGCCGCCGCGCGCGCGGCCGAGCGCGGGCTCGCGCTCGACGCGCGGCTGGAGCCCGGGATCGCGCTGGACGGCGACGCGGAGCGCCTCGTCCAGGTCGTGGAGGCGATCGTCGCGAACGCCGTGCTGTTCACGCCGTCGGGCCGGATCGACGTGGTCCTCGCCCGGGAGGGCGACGAGGCCGTGCTCTCGGTCGTCGACACGGGCGTGGGCCTCAGCGAGGAGGACCAGCGGCACGTCGTCGACCGCTTCTTCCGTGCGCAGTCGGCGCGCGACGGCGCGGTCCCGGGGCTCGGCCTCGGGCTCTCCATCGCGGAGCGCACGGTGACGGCGCACGGCGGCGCGGTGCGGATCACGAGCCGCCTCGGGCACGGGACGCGCGTGGTGGCGACCCTCCCCCTGGCCGTCCCTGCCTCCCTGCCGCGGGCCTGACGACCAGCGACGTCCTACCCCTCCCCATAGCGGAAGGCAAGCGCCGGGCACGAATCGGCTGATCGCCAGGCCCCCGCCTAGACTCACCCGGTCGCTCGCGGGACACCCGCGGACGGCGCCCGACATCCGAGCCTCCAGGAGCCCATCCCCTCCATGACCTCCACGCGAACGTCCGCAGCACGCCTCCTCGACAGGCTCCTCCCGGGTCGACGACCCGGCCCCGACGGCACCCGGCCCCCGCGCCGCGACCACTCCGACCACCGTCTCCTCGAGGCCCGCTTCACCGGGTCCGTCGACCTGTACGAGCCCGAGCACCCGCGGATCGACCGCCTGGTCTTCGGCGTCACGGCCGTCCTCGCGGTCGGCTTCGTGGTCTGGGGCATCGTCAGCACCGACGGGCTCGCTTCCATCTCGGGCGCGGCGCAGAGCTGGGTCATCGAGAAGACCGGCTGGCTGTTCGTGCTCGCCGCCAGCTTCTTCGTGATCTTCGTCATCTGGCTGGCCGCGAGCCGCTACGGCCGCATCAAGCTCGGCGCGGACGACGAGAAGCCGCAGTTCAGGACGGTGTCGTGGATCGCGATGATGTTCAGCGCCGGCATGGGCATCGGCCTCATGTTCTTCGGCGCCGCGGAGCCCCTCAGCTTCTTCGTCTCCCCGCCGCCCGGCACCACGCAGCCGGAGTCGGAGGCCGCCATCCGCACGGCCATGGCCACCGCGATGTTCCACTGGGGCCTGCACCCCTGGGCCATCTACGCGGTCGCCGGCATCGCCATCGGCTACGGCACGTTCCGCAAGGGACGCAAGCAGCTCTTCTCCTCCATCTTCCAGCCGCTGCTCGGCACGAAGCGCACCGAGGGCTGGGCGGGCCGGGTCATCGACATGCTCGCCATCTTCGCCACGCTGTTCGGCTCCGCCGCGTCCCTCGGGATCGGCGCGACCCAGATCGGCGCGGGCCTCGAATTCAACGGCTGGGTCGACGAGGCCACGGCGCCGCTGCTCATCGGCATCATCGTCGTGCTCACGATCGCGTTCATCTTCTCCGCCGTCTCGGGCATCGCCCGGGGCATCCAGTGGCTGTCGAACATCAACATGGTGCTGGCCGTCGTGCTCGCGGCGTTCGTCTTCGTCGTCGGCCCGACGCTGCTCATCCTCAACCTCATCCCCGCGACCCTCGGCGCCTACCTCGGCGACATGACCGAGATGGCGTCGCGCACCGCGGCGACCGGCGGCGACGAGATGAGCGCCTGGCTCTCCAGCTGGACGGTCTTCTACTGGGCCTGGTGGATCTCGTGGACGCCGTTCGTCGGCATGTTCATCGCGCGCATCAGCCGCGGCCGCACCATCCGCGAGTTCGTGGTGGGCGTGCTCCTCGCGCCGAGCCTGGTCGCGCTCGTCTGGTTCTCCATCTTCGGCGGCTCCGCCATCCACGCGCAGCAGACCGACGGCGACATGACCATCGACGGCGCCGTGGTGTCCGACTCGACCCTCTTCCAGCTGCTCGAGCACTACCCGCTCGCGAGCGTCAGCACCGTGCTCGTCATGCTGCTCGTCGCCATCTTCTTCGTCTCGGGCGCCGACTCGGCGTCCATCGTGATGGGGACGCTGTCGCAGCGCGGGGCGCTGCACCCGAGCCGCAAGGTGGTCGTGTTCTGGGGCGTCGTCATGGGCGCGGTCGCCGCGATCATGCTCGCCATCGGCGGGGAGGCACGGAGGCCCTGACCGGGCTGCAGAACCTCACGGTCGTGGCGTCGCTCCCGTTCGTCATCGTCATGCTGGTCGCCTGCTACGCGCTGTGGAGCGAGTTGCGCACGGATCCGCTCATCGTGCGCCGCCAGGTCGCGGTCGAGATGATGCGCGACGCGGTCGTCCACGGCGTCGAGCAGCACGGCGACCACTTCCAGCTCTCGGTCGACGCGATCGACCCGGAGGTGGCGGAGCACCGCGAGCCCCTCGGGGACGAGGACGAGGCCCGGCGCTCCTGACGCCGCCGCCCGTCCGACGACCGAGCCGACCCGCGCCCCGCGCGCGGGTCGGCTCCGTCGTCCTCAGCCGCCCCACGCGTCCGGGGACCCGCGGCCCGCGCCGGGCTCCCGCGTCGGTAGGGTGACCATGATGACGTCCTCCACCCCCGCCTCCGCTCCCGCACCCTCACCCGCCGACGGGTCCGGACGCCGCGCCGCCGTCGTCTACAACCCCGTCAAGGTCGACCTCGCGTCCTTGAAGGCGAAGGTCGCGCACGCGGCCGGCGTCGCCGGGTGGGAGGAGACCCTCTGGTTCGAGACCAGCGTGGACGACCCGGGCCGCGGCGCGGCCGAGGAGGCGCTGTCCCACGACGTCGACATGGTCATCGCGGCGGGCGGGGACGGCACCGTCCGCGCGGTCGCCGAGGGCATGTCCGGGTCCGGCGTCTCGCTCGGGCTCCTGCCCTCGGGCACGGGCAACCTCCTCGCCCGCAACCTCAAGCTCACGCTCAACGACGTCGAGCACTCGCTGCAGGCCGCGTTCTCCGGCCACGACCGGAAGGTCGACCTCGCCGACATCGAGATCCTGCGCGAGGACGAGACGCGCGACAAGCACGTCTTCGTCGTCATGGCGGGCGTCGGCATCGACGCGAAGATGCTGGCGAACACCGACTCGGAGCTGAAGAAGAGGGTCGGCTGGCTCGCGTACGTCGACGCCATCTTCAAGGCGCTCCGCGACCGCGACCAGCTGCGGCTGCGCTACCGCATCGACGGACGCAGCACCCACCGCCGCCGGGCGCACACGCTCATCGTCGGCAACTGCGGCTCGCTGCCCGCCAACATCCTGCTGCTGCCGGACGCCGCGGTCGACGACGGCATCCTCGACGTGGTCCTCATGCGCCCGGAGGGGCTCTTCGGCTGGATCCAGATCTGGGTGAAGGTGGCGTGGGAGAACGGCGTCATCCGTCGCACCGCCGCGGGCCGTCGCCTCATGGGGCCCGAGAAGGAGGTCCGCGCCCTCGAGTACCGCACGGCCGAGGAGGTCGTGGTCCGGCTCGAGAAGGAGGAGGACATCGAGCTCGACGGCGACCCGTTCGGCAAGGCCGTGGGCTTCAAGATCCAGGTGCTGCCGGGCGGGCTCACCGTGCGGGTGCCGCAGGACGCCTGACCCCGCGCGGGCCCCTGTCGGGCGTGCATGGGAGGGTCGCCCCATGATCCGCACCCTCGCCGTCTCCGGCTACCGCTCCGTCCGCGACCTGGCGCTGCCCCTCACGGGCCTCGACGTCGTCACGGGCGCCAACGGCAGCGGCAAGTCGAACGTCTACCGGGCGCTCCGCCTCATCGCCGACATGGCCCAGGGCGGGGCGGTCGGCGCGCTCGCCCGCGAGGGAGGGCTCGAGGCCGTCCTGTGGGCCGGGCCCGAGGGGCTCAGCCGTGCGATGCGCGACGGCGACCACGAGGTGCAGGGCACCATGCGGAAGGGCCCCATCGCGCTGCGGCTCGGCTTCGCGGGCGACGACCTCGGCTACCTCGTCGACCTCGGCATCCCGCAGCGCGACCCGTCGGCCCGGCCGCCGACCATGTTCGGGCGGGATCCGGAGATCAAGCGCGAGCTGCTGTTCAGCGGCCCCATGGCCCGGCCCCGGTCGCTCGTGCTGGAGCGCCGGTGGCAGGACGTGCGCGTCCGCGACGAGACCGACGGCTGGATGCACGTGCCCGCCATGGTGCCGCCGCACCTCAGCGTGCTCAGCGAGGTGGCCGACGCGGTCACGAGCCCCGAGGCGATGATCCTCCGGCGCCGCATGAGCGGGTGGCGCTTCTACGACCACCTCCGCACCGATGCCGACGCCCCCGCGCGCCGGCCGCGGGTCGGCACGCGCACGCCCGTCCTCGCGAGCGACGGCTCGGATCTCGCGGCCGCGGTGCAGACCATCCGGGAGTGGGGCGACGGCGCGGCGCTCGACGCCCTGGTCGACCGGGCGTTCCCGGGCTCGACCGTCGTCGTCCGCTCCCAGGACGGCGTGCTCTCGCTCGGCCTCCGGCAGCCCGGCATGCTGCGCGTGCTCGACGCCGCCGAGCTGTCGGACGGCACGCTGCGGATGCTCATGCTCACGGCCGCCCTCCTCACGACCGCTCCGCCCGAGCTCATGGTGCTCAACGAGCCGGAGACGAGCCTCCACCAGGACCTCCTGCCGGCGCTCGGCGAGCTCATCGCGGCGGCGTCGCGCCACGTGCAGATCCTGGTGGTCACCCACGCGCCGGGCCTCGCGGCCGCCGTGGCGGAGCACGCGGAGGCGGGCGAGCTGGTGCTCGAGAAGCCGTTCGGGGAGACGCGGCTCCGCGGGCAGGGGCTCCTCAGCGCGCCGTCATGGGACTGGGGCTCCCGGTAGCGACCGCGGCCTCCTCGGAGCCCGCCACCACGACGACGCCCCCTGTGCGCCACCGGGGAGGGCGGCGCAGAGGGGGCGTCGGGTGGGACGGGAGCGGGATCAGCGCCCGAACGCCGCCGAGGCGGGGCAGTCGAACGGGTCGCCGCCGGCCGAGAGGCCCACGCGGTTGAGGTACGCGACGACGATGCCGTACGAGGCCAGCAGCGTGGTCTCCGTGTAGGGGATCGAGTGCGTCGCGCAGTACTCCTTGGCGATGACCTGGGCGCGCTTCAGCGCGGGCCGCGGCATGTTCGGGAACAGGTGGTGCTCGATCTGGTAGTTGAGGCCGCCCATGTAGATGTCGGTCAGCCACGTGCTCTTGATGTTGCGCGAGGTGAGCACCTGGCGGCGGAGGAAGTCGACCTTGGAGTCCTTCGGCAGGACGGGCATGCCCTTGTGGTTCGGGGCGAACGAGGCGCCCATGTAGACGCCGAAGACCGCGAGCTGCACGCCGACGAAGGCGAAGGCCATGCCGAGGGGGAGGAAGAAGAAGACGACCGCGAGGTAGGCGATGATGCGCGTGGACAGCATGGAGATCTCGAGCCAGCGCTTGTCGACCTTGCCGCGGCCGAAGACGGTGCGGAAGCCGTGGACGTGCAGGTTGAGGCCCTCGAACATGAGGATGGGGAAGAAGGCGTAGCCCTGGTGGCGGGTGAACCAGCCGTAGACGCCCTTGGCGCGCGCCGCGTCCTCCGGGGTGAAGGAGATGACGTCGCGCTCGATGTCCGGGTCCTTGCCGAGCACGTTCGGGTTCGCGTGGTGGCGCGAGTGCTTGGTCATCCACCAGGAGTAGCTGATGCCGACGAAGAGGTTGGCGAGCGTGCGGCCCGCGATGTCGTTGGCCTTGCCCGACTCGAACACCTGGCGGTGCGAGGCCTCGTGGGCGAGGAACGCGAACTGGGTGAAGATGATGCCGAGCCCCGCGGCGATGAGGAGCTGGAACCAGCTGTCGCCGAGGAGCACGAAGCCCGCGCCGAGCCCGACGAGGGCCGTGGTGATGCCGGCGAACATGAGCACGTAGAACCCGACGCGGCGGTTCAGGAGACCCGCGTCGCGGACCGTGTTGAGCAGGCCCGAGTACTCGGTGGTGGGGTTCGCCCCGCCGCCGCGCTTGGGCCTGGTCAGCACGATGCGGGGGGCTGAGGTGGTGTCTGTCATGGTCAGCTCGTTCGTCCGTGGCCTCTCGGCCAGGTGGAGCGGACCGCCCTCGGCGAGCCGCTGTCTGTCGACGTCGTGTCGGGACACGACGCAGGCGGCCGGGGATTGGGGCAACCAGGACTCACACTCCCACAGCCGCTCCGGCATCGCACCAGGGAG
Source organism: Clavibacter michiganensis (assembly GCA_002150995.1). Lineage (GTDB taxonomy): Bacteria > Actinomycetota > Actinomycetes > Actinomycetales > Microbacteriaceae > Clavibacter > Clavibacter michiganensis_K. Next base: position 1,304,278 of record MDHJ01000001.1, read on the forward strand.
ACTCACAGCGCGGGCGGCGTGTCGCTGTCGATCCGCGACAGCGCCGCGTACTGCCGCGGCTTACGGGCTGCTGGGCGGCTAGGGGACGATGACCGCGCGGCCGCGGACCCGGCCCGCCGCCAGCGCCGTGTACGCGTCCGGGGCGTCGTCGAGCGAGTACCGCTGCGTCTCGACGGTCACCTGGCCGGAGCGCGCGAGGTCGAGGACCTCGATGAGCTCGGAGCGGCTGCCCCAGTAGGGGATCCGCACGGCGGCGTCGAACGCGATGCGCCCGAAGCCGAGCTCGACGGATCCGCCGCCGATCCCGACGATCGTGACGTCGCCGCCGGCCTCGACCACCTGCACGGCGGTGGCCATGGTCGGCGCGGCGCCGACGAAGTCGAACACCGCCTGCACGCCGCGCCCGCCCGTGATGGCGCGGATGCCGTCGGCGGCGTCGGCATCGCTGATGACGGTGTGGTGCGCGCCCACGTGCCGGGCGAGCTCGAGCTTCTCGTCGTCCACGTCGAGGGCGATGACGGTCGCGCCGCTGAGGGCGCGGAGGATCTGGATGCCGACGTGCCCGAGGCCGCCGGTGCCGATGACGACGGCGGTCGTGCCGGCGCCGAGCTTCGGGAGGGACGTCTTGATGGCGTGGTACGGGGTGAGGCCGGCGTCGGTGAGGGAGACGTTGGCGACGGGGTCGAGGTCGCCGAGCGGGACCAGGTGGCGCGGGTCGTCGACGATCATGTACTCCGCCATCGCACCGGGGGCGCCGAGCCCGGGAGGCTGGATCCCCTCGGCGGCGGCGTTCTTGCAGTGGTTCTCGCGGCCCTCGGCGCAGGGGTGGCAGCGTCCGCAGCCCCAGGGCCCGTAGACGGCGACGGCATCCCCGACGGACAGGTGCTCGACGCCGGCGCCGAGCTCCTCGACGACGCCCGCGCCCTCGTGGCCGAGCGTCAGGGGGAGCGGGTAGCCGGCGGCGCGGTACTCCTCCTCCGACAGGCTCATGACGTACTCGTCGGAGTGGCAGACGCCGGCGGCGGTGACGCGGAGGAGGACCTGGCCGGGGCCGGTCGTCGGCTTCTCGATCTCGACGACCTCGGGGTGGGATCCGATGCGGGTGTACTGGAGTGCCTTCATCCGTCCACCGTATTCGTCATGTGAGGGAACGTCCGCGCGTGTCGCCGCGCGCACGACGGACCGCGGTCAGGGGAGGCGGCTGCCGTGCGGCGGCGCCGGGGGAGGCGGTGCCGGCGGGCGCTCGGACTCGGGCAGGGCGAGCTCCGCGTCCGCGGCGTCGCGGAGGAGCGCCATGGGGCCGGCCGTGCGCGCCGACGTCCAGAGCCCGGAGACGGAGAGGAGCGCGTAGACCGGGAGGAACCAGCCGAGCATCCCGATGTCCCGGGTGACGGCGTAGGCCGGCGCGCCGACCAGCACGAGCACGCCCATGACGACGGCGCCCGGCACGCCGACCGCGGCCGAGGCGATGGCGCGGCGGGACTCGGTCGCGACGCGCTCCGCGGTCCCGGGCTGGATCGTCACCCGCCCGCGAGCGTCCACCGCGCGGTCGAGGAGCGCGGAGTCGCGCCACGACGGATGCGACCCGGTGACGGACGGGTGGCGACGGATCGCGCGCGTGAGCCAGACGGACACGGGGATGATCCCGACGGCGGCGCCGACCATGATCCCGAGCAGCACGGCGGCCGCCGCCGACGTCGCCTCGCCGTCCGCGCGCGCGAGCACGGGCCGGATCAGGAGGGCCATGGCGACGCCCGCCACGAGGCCGGAGCCGAGCGCGACGAGCCGGCGGCGCGGGGTCACGACCTCGGCGATCCACGCGAGGAGCGCCCGGGCGCCGATGCGCGCCATCCGGCGGCGCCCGTACCCGGGATCCTCGGGCGCGGCGGCGCGCGCGGCCTGCGCGGGAGGCCCGGTCGGTGCGGCGGTCTCGGCGGTCGTGTCGTCCGCGGCCGCGTCGTCGGCGTTCATGGAGCCCTCTCGTCGGGGCGCGTGCCCCGCGTCCATCCTCCCGGTCCCCGGCAGCGGCGGCGGGATCGGCGCCGCCCCCGTCCGGGTGACCGCCGGATTCCCCGCAGCGGACGGCGGCCGGGCTGCCCCGGTCGTCGGACCGGAGCCGCCCCCTCGCCGCGGTCGCTCGCGCCTACCGGCGGGCGATCCGCAGGGTCGCGATCTCGAAGGGCCGCAGGGTGATCTCGACGGGCTCGCCCGCGGCGTGGGCGGGAGCGCCGTCGACGGGCCGCTCCAGCAGGTCGGTGCGGTGCGCCGCGCCCAGCCCGGCGTCGGGGTCCACCCGGACGACCGTGCGCTCCCGGCCGCCGCGCGCCTCGTACAGCCGGACGACCAGGTCGCCCGAGCGGTCCTCGGCGAGCTTGACCGCCTCGATCACCACGGCGGCGTTCGACGACGTGACGAGCGGCGCGACGCCGTGGTCGCCCGCGACCTCGCGCACCGGCAGGTTCAGCCGGTAGCCCGCGTCCGCGGCGTCGAGCACGTCCGGCGCCACGCGCACCGCGGAGCGCAGCACGTGGCGGCCCTGGTCGGCGTGCGGGTCGGGGAACACCGGGGCGCGCAGGAGCGACTGGCGCACGAGCGTCGCGCTGCCGCCGTCGGGGCGGGGGATCCGCGTCACGTCGTGCCCGTAGGTCGCGTCGTTGGCCACGGCCACGCCGAACCCGGGCTCGCCCACGTGCACCCAGCGGTGCGCGACCGTCTCGAACCGCGCCGTCTCCCACGACGTGTTGGCGTGCGTCACCCGCTGCACGTGGCCGAACTGCACCTCGGACGCGGCCCGGTCGGCGTGGACGTCGAGGGGGAACGCGAGCTTCAGGAGCTTCTGCCGCTCGTGCCAGTCGACGTCGGTGACGACCTGCAGCTCGGGCTCGCCCGCGGGCATCGTCCACGTCTGCGTGACGCGGGAGGAGCCGAACGCGCGCTCGACCACGAGCGCCGCGCCGTCGATCCGGACGGAGGCGACGTCGGTGAGGTCGGTGCGGTTCCGGCGGTAGGCGTCGTCGATGTCCCACGCGTCCCACTGGTTGGGGGTGTCGCGGAAGAGCTGCAGCAGGCCGAGGCGCTGCCCGGGGGCGACGAGGTCGCGACCCGACGCCGTGTCGACGAGGGACGAAACGGTGCCGTCGGCGTCGAAGCGCGCGCGGACGAGGCCGTTGTCGAGGACCCAGCCGTCGCCGTCCGCCACGGGCGCGGGCGCGTCGCCGTCGTCCTCCACCGGGCCGGCGGACAGGGCGCTGACGCCGCGGGCGTCGACGGGGGCCGCGTTGAAGGCGATCCGCCGGTCGCCCGACCCGGCGAGCGCGCGCTGCGCCTCGGCCACGAGCTCCCGCAGCCGGCCCTGCACGCGGGCGTGCTCGCGCTCCGCCTCCTGGTGCACCCAGGCGATGGAGGTGCCGGGCAGGATGTCGTGGAACTGCAGGAGCAGCACTGTGCGCCACAGCGCGTCCAGCTCGTCGTAGGGGTACGCGACGAGGTCCCGCACGGCCGCCTGCGCGAGCCACAGCTCCGCCTCCCGCAGCAGGTGCTCGCTGCGCCGGTTGCCCTGCTTGGTGCGCGCCTGCGACGTGTACGTGCCGCGGTGGAACTCGAGGTACATCTCGCCCGACCACACGTGGGGGTCGCGGATCTCGGCCCGGGCCCGGTCGAAGAACGACAGCGGCGTGCCGAGCTCCACGCGCGGCGACCCCTCGAGGTCCCGCGTGCGGTGGGCCGCCGCGGTCATCTCGCGGGTCGGCCCGCCGCCGCCGTCGCCCCAGCCGAACGGGACGATGGAGGCGTTGCTCACGGCCTTCTCGGCGTGCTGGCGCTCGGCGCGCGCGAGGTCCTCCGCCGAGAGGTCCGAGTTGTAGGAGTCCACCGGCGGGAAGTGGGTGAAGACGCGGCTGCCGTCGATGCCCTCCCACAGGAACGTGTGGTGCGGCATCGTGTTGGTCTCGTTCCACGACTGCTTCTGCGTGAAGAAGTACTCGGCGCCCGCGCCCCGCACGATCTGCGGCAGGGCGCCCGTGTAGCCGAAGGAGTCGGGGAGCCACACCTCGCGGGAGTCGATCCCGAACTCCTCGAGGAAGAACCGCTTCCCCTGCACGAGCTGGCGCACGAGCGCCTCCCCGCCCGGCATGTTGGTGTCCGACTCGACCCACATGCCGCCGACCGGGATGAAGCGCCCCTCCGCGACGCGCCGGCGGAGGCGCTCGAACAGCTGCGGGTGGTCCTCCTTCAGCCACGCGTACTGCTGCGCGCTGGACGCGGCGAAGACGAAGTCCGGGTCCTCGTCCATGAGCGCGAGGACGTTCGAGAACGTGCGGGCGACCTTCCGCCGCGTCTCGCGGACGGGCCAGAGCCACGCGGAGTCGATGTGGGCGTGGCCGACGGCGGTGACGCGGTGGGCGCTCGCGTGCGCCGGAGCCGCGAGCACGGGCGCGAGCACCTCGCGCCCGGCGGCGGCGGTGCCCGCGACGTCGTCGGGGTCCACGGCGTCGCACACCCGCTCGAGCGCCGAGAGGATCTCCACGCGGCGGGAGGAGGCGGGATCCAGCTGCCCGAGCAGCCCCTGCAGGGTCCAGACGTCACGGTCGAGCTCGTACACCGCGAGGTCGCGCCACGCGAGGTCGAGGGTGCGCATCGTGTAGATGGGGTCGTCGCCCGCGGTGGCCGGGTCGCCGAGCGGGGTCTCGCCGTAGAAGTCGTTGCCGCCGACGTCCGGGTTCGACGCCGCCTCGATCCACAGGTCGATGGTCGTGCCGGGCGCCGTGCCCTGGCCGATCGCCTCGAGCGGCACGTAGCCGTTGTACGGCTCGATGGCCTTGACGACGCTGCCGTCGGCCCGGTGCACGAGCCCCTCCGCCTGGAACCCCGGCTGGCGGTCGCTGAAGCCGAGGTCGACGAGGACCTCGAGCGACGTGCCGTCCGCGTCGGCGTCGTCCGGCACGGTGCCGGTGACGTGGAACCACGTGGTGCCCCACGCCCGGCTCCACGGCGTGCCGACCGCGAACGGGCGGTAGTCCTGCCGGACCGCCTCGGCGAACGGCACCGGCTCGCCGGGCGCGTCCCACGCCTCGATGGTGAGGGGCATGCGGCGCCGGTACACGTTCGGGGTGAGGCGGTCGACCACGAAGCGCGCGACTCGGGCCTCGGCGAGGGCTGTGGTGAGGGGCATGGTCATCTCCTGACGATGGCGCGGACGGACCGCGGACGGGTGTCTCCAGCGTGCGCCGCGCGGGCGTCGGCGTCCGGCGGCGGGTGGTGCGGTGGTGGTGCGGGTGGATGCGCGGGCCGGTCAGCCCTTCACGGCGCCGGCGAGCGCGTTGGAGCCGCCGAGCGTCCGCGAGACGAGCACGTACAGCGCGATGACGGGCACCGAGTAGACGAGCGAGAACGCGGCGAGCTGGCCGTACGCGACGGAGCCGTACTGCCCGAAGAAGTTGAAGATGCTCACGGCGGCCGGCTGCTTGTCCGGGCTCAGCAGCAGGATGAAGGGGACGAAGAAGTTCCCCCACGCCTGGATGAACACGAAGATGAACACCACCGCGATCCCCGGCCGCATGAGCGGCACGACGATGTGGGTGAGGGTGCGCATCATCGACGCGCCGTCGGTCCAGGCGGCCTCCTCGAGGGAGATGGGCACCGAGTCCATGAAGTTCTTCGCCATCCAGATGGCCATCGGCAGGCTCGTGGCGGCGAGGAAGAACACCGTGCCGCCGATCGAGTCGATGAGGTCCAGCGTCACGAACAGGCTGTAGACGGGCACCATCATCGCGGTGATGGGCAGGCACGTGCCGAAGAGGATGCCGTAGAGGAACGGCTTGTTGATCCGCATCCGGTACCGCGACAGCGGGTACGCCGCGAGGATCGCGACGACCACCGTCACGATCGCGCAGCCGCCGGAGAGCACGAGGCTGTTCATCAGCGGGATGAAGGAGATCTCCGGCGTCAGCACGGCCGTGAAGTTGTCGAGCGTGAACTCGTCCGGCACCTTCGCCGATAGCGTGGCCGACGGGTCGAACGATGCGAGCACCAGCCACACGAGCGGCACGGCGAAGCAGAGGGCGACGAGCACGAGCACGCCGTTCGAGACGGCCCGCATCACGCGGCCGCTCGGGGACGTCATGCGGGAGCCGGGCGGCCGCGGGGACCGCCTCCCGCGGGAGGCCCGGGCGGGTGCCGGGATCGCTGTGGTCACGGCCATGGTCAGTCCACCTCCGGGCGCAGGGCCCTGATGTAGATCACCGAGAACACGGCTCCCACGAGGAGCATGATCGTGGCGATCGCGGTGCCGAAGCCCAGCTGCGAGAACTGGAACGCCTCCTGGTAGGCGAGGATCGGCAGGGTCGAGCTGCTCGTGCCCGGGCCGCCGCCCGTCATCACGAAGATGAGGGTGAAGACCGAGAGCGTCTGCAGCGTGGTGAGCATCAGGTTCGTCGAGATGCTGCGGCGGATGACCGGCAGCGTGATGAAGACGAGCCGCTGCCAGCCGGTCGCGCCGTCCACCTCGGCGGACTCCGTGATCTCCGGCGGCACCTCCTGCACGGCCGCCGCGTAGACGAGCATCGAGAAGGCGGATCCGCGCCACACGTTCGCGAGGATCACCGACAGCAGCGGCAGGCCGTACAGCCAGTTCGCGCCCTGGATCCCGAACCAGCCGAGGATCGTGTTGAGCGTGCCCTCGTCGTTGAAGAACGCGTACGCGGCGAACGCGGCCACGATCTCCGGCAGGACCCACGCCGCGATGACGAACGTGCCGACGACGGCGCGCACGCCGCGGTTGCCCTGCCGCATGAGGAGCGCCAGGCCGAGACCGACGACGTTCTGCCCGACGACCGCCGAGAAGAACACGAACGCGAGCGTGAGGAGCACCGACTTGGGGAAGTCCGGGTCGGCGAACAGCGCCGTGTAGTTGTCGAAGCCGATGAACTGCGCGCCGCCAGCGGCGTACCCCGTGAGGGACGCGTCGGTGAACGAGCCGTAGAGGCTCGAGATGACGGGCCCGAGCAGGAACAGGGCGAGCAGGACGATCGAGGGGAGCAGCGGGATGGTGCGCGCCCCGGTGCGGAGCGCGCGGGCACGGGCCCGGCCCGGGCGGACCGGCGGCGGTCCGCCGGACCCCGGCCCCGACCCCGCCGCGCCCCGCCGGTCGGCGCCGCGCACACCGGCGTCGGGGCCGACCGGGACGGGGGCGATGGTGGCCACGGGTCAGTCCTCGGCCTTCTGCGTCCCGTCCTGGCCGACGATGCCGACGAGCGCGTCGTCGTAGGCGGCCGCGGCCTCCTCGGGCGACTGCTGGCCGGTCATCACCGACTCCATCGCGACGGTGATCGCGTTGGAGATCCGGCTGTAGTCGGTGGTCGCGGGGCGGAAGTGGGTCACGTCGACGATGGAGGAGAAGAACTCGAACGTCGGGTTGGAGGAGACGTACTCCGGGTCCTCGGCCACGTCGCTGCGCACCGCGATCTGGCTGGCCGCGATGTCGTACGACTGCGAGCCCTCCTTGTCGAGCGCGTCGGCGATGAACTCGAACGCCTTGTCGGGGTTCGCGGTCTTCGCACCGACCGCGAGGGTCCAGCCGCCGGACATGCTCACCGCGCCGGGGCGGCGCCATCCTGCGTGGGCATGGGCGCCTGGCCCATCACGTCGCTCCACTCGGGCCAGGGGTTCGTGCCCGTCTCGAGCCACGTGCCGCTCAGCCACGAGCCGTCGAGGTCGATGGCGAGCTTGCCCTGCGGCAGCCACTCGCCGCCGACGATGGTGGAGATGTTCGTGTCGAGCGCCTCCTCGGGCTTCGGGCCGATGCCGCCCTGGTACACGTCCTCGATGAAGCCGAGCGAGTCGATGAAGCCCTGCGAGCCGGTGAGCCACTTGCTCGTGGACTCGTCGTAGAGCGTGCCGGTGGGGGTGCCGTAGTGCAGCATCTCGAAGCCCTGCATCGTGGCGCCCTCGCCCTGGGGCTTCCCGGAGTAGACGTTCATGGGCACCACGTCGGGCAGCTCGGCCTTGATGGTCTTCGCCGCGTCGAGCACGTCGTCCCACGTCTTCGGCTCCCACGGCACGGGCAGGCCGGCCTGGGCGAAGAGGTCCTTGTTGTACCAGAGGGCGCGGGTGTCGGTGCCCATCGGGATCCCGTACACCTTGCCGTCCTCGCCGACGCCGGCCTCCTTGGCGGAGTCGAAGAACATGTCCCAGTCCTCCCAGCCGGCGACCTGGTCGTCGAGGGGGAGGAGGTAGCCGGCGGCCGCGTCGGACTTCACCTTGAAGGTGTCCTCGTACATCACGTCGGGGGCGGTCGAGGCCGAGCGGTTCATCAGCGCGAGCTTCGTGAAGTAGTCGTCGTTCTGCGCGGCGATGGGCACGAACTCGACCTTCATGCCGGGGTTCGCGGCCTCGAAGGTCTTCGCGGTCTCCTTCATGTGGGCGTCCATCTGGGTGAACGTCCCGAACTTCTGGTACGCGACCTTGATGGTCTTCCCGTCGTCGCCGCCGCCTGCACCGCCGGAGCAGCCGCTGGCGAGGAGGAGGGCGGCGACGGAGGCCGCCGTGATCGAGAGGATGCGGGCTCGCGTCCTGCGGTGCGGCAGATGGTTCGACATGGTGCTCCCTTGCTCCACTGGCTCGGACGGTCGGCGTCATCGCCGGTCGTCGAGGGTTAGCCAAACGTATGGACTAATCCATGTCAAGACATCCTGGTGACGATCCGGTGACGGTGCGCGAGGAGGACAGCCGCGGCGTCGCGGCGGCCGGGGGATCGGTGCGGCCTGGAAAGCGGTGCGGCCGGCGGAGCGGTGCGGGCAGCCCGTCAGGCGCGGATGAGCATGGCCGACGGGCGCGGCGAGAACGCGTTGTCGAGCACCAGGCACGCGGCGCCCACGGCGGCGACGTCCTCGCCGACCGCCGACTCGACCACCCGCACGGGGTGCTTGGCGATGAGCGCCGGGGACCGGCGCACCTCCTCGGGCAGCGTCTCGAGCACCAGCCGGGCGATGGGGTGCCAGAAGGGGCCGCCGCAGACGACCTCGTCGACGTCGAGGAGGTTCACCTGGATCACGATGGCGTGCGCGAGGTGCCGGGCCGCCGCCTCGACGATGCGCCGCGCGGGGCCGTCCTCCGCGTCCGCACGGGCCGCGAGCGCGTGGAAGGCCTCGCCGATGAGTCGCATGTCGACGGCGTCGCCGCTCGCCGCCGCCTCCGCGAGCGCCGCGTCCGACACGTCCGCCGCGGTGAGCACACCGCCCTCCACGGCCTGGCGCACGAGCGCGTGCGGCGTGATCAGCTCGCCGACGCACCCGACGCGCCCGCACGTGCAGCGCCGCCCGCGGGACGCGACCATGATGTGCCCGGCGTCGCCGGCGTTGGAGCTCGCGCCGCGCACCGGCTCGCCGCCGAGGACGAGCCCGGTGCCGAAGCCCGTGCCGTAGTACACGAACGCGAGGTGCCGCCGGTCGCCCGTGCCGAACCACAGCTCCGCCACGGCCGCCGCGGTCACGTCCTTCTCGAGGAGCACGGGCAGTCCGGTCGCGGTGCTCAGCGCCTGCCGGAGGGGCACGTGCCGCCAGAGGGGGAGCATCGGCGGGTCCAGCACCAGCCCGGCGCGCACGTCGATGGGGCCCGGCGCGGCGAGCCCGACCCCGAGCACCGCTGCGCGGTCGACCCCCGCGTCCACGATGAGGCCGTCGACGAGCCGGGCGACCAGCGCCACCACCTCGTCGGGCCGGGAGGCGGAGGGCGTCGGGCTGCTGACGTGCCGGAGCACCGTGCCCTCGAGGTCCAGGAGGACGGAGGTGATGACGGCCGGATCCACGTGCACGCCCACCGCGAACCGGCCGTCGGCCACCAGGTGCAGGAGGGTGCGGGGCTTGCCGGGCCCCCGGATCACGGTGCCGCCCTCGCGCACGAGCCCCTCGTCGATGAGCCGGCGCGTCACGTTGGTCACGGTCTGGGCGCTGAGGCCGGTGCGCTCGGCGACCTCGGAGCGGCTGGCGCCCTCGGTGGCCCGGCGGACCGCGTCGAGCACCACCGTGCGGTTGTATCCGCCGATGGCGGGCAGGTTGGTGCCGCGTCGCATGGGCACCTCCTCGCGCCGGCCGCCGCGCATCGCACGCGGGGCTCCCCGCAGTATCCCGGATCCCGGGCCCCGCTCCGTCCGGCGCCGCGGTCGACCCGATCCCTTACCGCTCCCGGCGGACCCCGGGACACGCCCGGCCGGGGTACCAGGGCGCGGAGGAGGCTCGATGCATGACCGATCTGCTCGCCGCCGCCCATGAGGCGTCCCGCACCCACCCGTCCCCCGTCCCCGCCGGCCGCGGGCCCCTCAGCCGGGCCCTGGTCGCCGACCTCCTCGGCACCGGTGCCGACACCGGCGCGCCCGCCGCCGACCTCGCCGGCCTGGCCGCGGAGGCGCTCGCCGAGACGGATGACGTGGTCCACGACGACGACGTCCAGCTGGCGCTCTTCTGCCTCTACGAGCTGCACCACGCGGGATTCGCCGGGGTGGACGACGACCGCGAGTGGGATCCGCGGCTCATCGCCGTCCGCGGGATCCTCGAGGCGGCCTTCGAGGCCGCGCTCCGCGAGCGCGTCACCGTGCCGGAGCTCCCCGAGCCGACGTCCGCGGCCGTCGCGGCGGCGCTGTTCGCCCTGACGTCGGCCGACGGGGGCCCGTCGCTGTCGCGGTACGTGGCGCGCACGGCGACCGCGGAGCAGCTCCGCGAGCTCCTCGTCCAGCGCTCCGTCTACACGCTGGGGGAGGCCGACCCGCACTCGTGGGCGATCCCGCGGCTCCGCGGCCGCGCGAAGGCCGCGCTCGTCGAGATCCAGGCCGACGAGTACGGCGGCGGCCGCCCGGAGCGCGTCCACGCGACGATCTTCGGCGCGACGCTCCGCGGGGTCGGCCTGCGCGACTGCTACGGCGCCTACCTCGACGACGTGCCCGCCGTCACGCTCGCGTCGTCCAACGCCATGTCCCTCTTCGGACTGAACCGTCGTCTGCGCGGCGCGATCGTGGGCCACCTCGCGGCCTTCGAGATGACCTCGAGCGTCCCGAGCCGGCTGTACGCGGCGGGGATCCGCCGGCTCGGCTTCGGCGACGACGTCGCGTGGTACTACGACGAGCACGTGGAGGCCGACGCCGTGCACGAGCAGATCGCGGCGCACGACCTCGCCGGCGGCCTGGTGGAGTCCGAGCCCCACCTGCTCGACGACGTCATGTTCGGTGCCGCGGCATGCCTCGAGGTCGAGGGCTGGGTGGGCGCCCATGTGCTGGCCAGCTGGAAGGCGGGGCGGTCGTCGCTGCGTCCCGGCTCCACGGCCGCGACGGACGCCGCGGGTGCGGCGGGTGCGGCATGACGCCGACCGTCGGCCACGAAGGCGGCGGGCCGGGTACCGGCGCCGTCGGCCCGAGCGCCGCCGCCGAGCCGCCCCGGATCATCGCCTACCCGGACGGCCCGCTGCTCGTGCGCGGCGAGTTCGAGATCGTCGGCCCGGACGGGCGGCCCGTCCCGCGGTCCCGCCGCACGGTCGCGCTCTGCCGCTGCGGGGTGTCGTCGATCAAGCCCTACTGCGACGGCACGCACCGGCTGGTCGGGTTCCGCACGGATCCGCCCGCGCCCGCCGACGAGCCGGGGCCGGGGACGCCCTAGAGCTCCGCGCCCGGCACGGCGAACGTGTCGCACGCGGCGGGGCCGCCGGCGCGGCCGGTCTCGAACCAGCGCTGGCGCTGCTCCGCGGATCCGTGGGTCCAGGTGTCGGGGTCGACCGCTCCGCCCGCGGAGGCCTGGATCCGGTCGTCGCCCACGGCCGCCGCGGCGTCGAGCGCATCGGCGACCTCCGCGGCCGTGACCGGCTCGAGGAACGCGCGGCCGGTGTCGTCGCGCACCTCGGCGGCCGCGCCGATCCAGGCACCGGCGTAGCAGTCCGCCTGCACCTCGAGGCGCACCGAGTCGGAGTCGGGCCCGGTGCCCGAGCGGTCGGCGCGGTCGAAGGCCCCGGAGAGCTGCTGGATGTGATGGCCCCACTCGTGCCCGACGACGTACATCTGCGCCAGGGGCCCGCCCGTGGCGTCGAACCGCGTGCGCAGCTCGTCGAAGAAGGTCGTGTCGAGGTACAGGCTGCGGTCGGGCGGGCAGTAGAACGGCCCGGTCGCGCTCGTCGCGTCACCGCAGCCCGTGCTCGTGGCGGCGTCGAACAGGGCGAAGCCGGGGAGCGAGTAGTCGGCGACGCCGGCCTCGACGGCAGCCGTGGTCCAGTACGTGTCGAGCGAGTCGGCGGCACCCGCCATGCGGCACTCGACGTCCTCGTTGGCCTCGCGGCCGGTCGTGCAGCCCTCGATGGCCTCGTCCTGCTGGCCCGACGACCCGGATCCGCCGCTGCCGCCGGCGCCGCCGACCAGCTGCGACAGGTCGACGCCCGTGAACTGCTGCACGAGGATCACGGCGACCACCACGAGCAGCCCGCCCCCGCCCGCGGCGATGCCGGTCGTCCGTCCGCGGCCGCGGCGGCGCGTGACCTTGCTGCTGTCGATCCGGGCGTCGTCGTCGAAGGTCATGAGCCGACCGTACCGGCGGCGGAGCGCCGTGGGGTGCCGGGCGGATGCGGACCGAGCCGTCGACGGCGCGGCCGCTCAGACGCCCGGGACCGGATCCGCGGCCAGGTCGGGCCGCGTCGCGCGGACGAGGTCGCGCACGCGGTCCACCGCCTCGCGCACCACGTCGTGCCCGCCCCGCGGCGCCGCCTGCGCCGTGCGGGCGCGGCGCAGGAACCCGTCCCAGTCGCCGCCGCCGGCGCGCAGCGGCCGCGACGGCGCGAGGAGCGCGGCACGGCGGAGCCAGACGTCCTGCTCGCCGGCCCAGCGGTCGAGCGCCGCGTCGGCGCGTGCGCGTCCCGCGCCGGCCAGCCGCTCGACGAGCGGACCGACGACGTCGAGGGCGAGCGGATCCACGAGGTCCCGCAGGCGGGCGTCCCGCACGAAGCCCTCGATGCGGGTGAGGTCGCCGTTGTCGAGCCGGGTCACGTGCTCCTGCAGCAGCACGACGGCCGCGAACCGCATCTCGTACACGCGCGAGCGCCACAGCTCGGACGCGAGCGCCACCGCCTCGTCCCGCGTCATCCCCGGGCGTCGGCGGCCGAGGTCCCGCACGGTGCCGCGCACCGCGCCGACGGACGCGCCACGAACCCGAGGTCCGACCGCAGGCGCTCCCGCTCGGCCTCCGCGCGGTACCACGCGCCCTCGCGCTCGAGGGCCGCGGCGACGAAGTCGGCCTCCTCGCTCATCCGGCGAGCGGTGCCGAGCCGTCGCGTCCGGTGCGGTGCACGAAGGCGCGGCCGAACTCGGCCAGCACGTCCTCGGCGGGGTGCGCCGGGACCCATCCCAGCACCTCCCGAGCGCGGGTCGTCGACATGACGGGCACGTTCGCGGCGATGTCGATCCATCCCGGATCCGTCCGCTGCACGCGGAGGCGCCAGCTCGCGGAGACGAGCGCGCGGAGGGCCGGCAGCGGCACGGCGACGACGCGCGCTCCCAGCAGGCGTCCCACGAGGGCGGGGTCGACGACCGGATCCGCGGCGATGTTGAACGCGCCCGGCGCCCGGCGCTCCACCGCCCGCCAGAACGCGTCCGCCACGTCCTCGTTGTGCACGACCTGCGACACCAGCTGCCGGGGAGCGGCAGCACCGGCGTCCGCGTCGCGAGGCCCAGCCAGCGGGTGGGGATCCAGCGCCCGAGGAACAGCGCGGCGATCTCGGCCGCCGCCTCGTCGTGCATCACGAGCCCGGGTCGCATGCGCGTCACCACGACGTCGGGGTGCGCCGCCTCGAAGGCGTCCATCGCGCGCTCGTTCTCGGCCTTGTGCCGCGAGTAGTGGGAGGTGTGGATCCCGCCCGTGGGCCAGGTCTCGTCGCGCGGACGGTCCTTCGGCGCCGCGCTGTAGGCGCCCACGGAGGACGCCACGACCACCTGGGGGACCCCGGCCTGCGCGACGGCGGCGAGCACGTGGGCCGTGCCGATGACGTTGGTGCGGTGCATCACGCGCTCGCGGTGGTTCGGCTGCAGCGCCCAGCCGAGGTGGATGACCGCGTCGGCGCCCCGCATGGTCGCGGCGAGACCGGAGACGGCGCCCGCGGCGCCGATGTCGGTGAGCCGCCACGTCGCGTGGGAGTACGGGGCGAGCGCGGCGTCGGGCATGCGCCGGGCGACGCCCACGATCTCCGCGCCCGCGGCGTGGAGGCGCCGCAGCACCCCGGTCCCGAGGTTCCCGGTCGCTCCGATGACGACGACGCGCATGCTGCTCCTCTCCTGCGGACGGGACCCGGTGGGCCGACGGGTCCGCGGGTCCCCTCCATCATGCTCGCCGGGCGCTGTGCGTCGCCGGGTCAGCGGTCGACGGCCTCGATCAGCGAGCCCTGCGCGAAGGTCAGCCAGTCGTAGATGCCCGCGCTCTCGCGGGGTGCGCGGTCCCGCCAGCCGTCGGCCTCGTCGATCCGCAGCGGCACGGAGATCGCCAGCCGGAGGTCGTTGAGGGTGCGGAGCCAGGCCTGCGCTCCGGTGGGGTCGAGCACGACCAGGAACCCGCGCCGCCCGGCTCCGCGCGCATCGGCCTCGGCGAGCGTCGCCTCCACGGTCGTCGCGTTCGCGGCCTTGGCCTCGGTGAGGTCGTCCGCGGTGAAGCGGCGGAACTCCGCGGAGGCCTCGGCGTCGTCCGGGTACGCGTCCGGCAGCAGCCGCTCGGCGACGGGCGAGGGCGCCCCGCCGTCCTCGGCGCCGCCCGGGGCGGCGCCCGCGTCGAGGATGCCGCGCAGCTCGCCGAGGAGGCCGCGGAGCAGGGCGACCTCGTGCGGCTCCAGGTGCGCGGCGACCGTCCCGTCGGGACGGGCGCGGAAGGCCCTCACGCGTCGACCCGCTCGAGCGTGGCCCAGAGCCCGTATCCGTGCATCGCCAGGACGTGGCGCTCGATCTCCTCGCGGATCCCGGTCGCGACCACGGCCCGTCCGTCCTCGTGCACGCGGAGCATCAGCTCGTCGGCCCGTTCGCGCGGGAAGCCGAAGTAGCTGCGGAAGACGTAGGAGACGTAGGTCATGAGGTTCACCGGGTCGTTCCAGACCACGCAGCTCCACACCGGAGGGGTGGCGGAGCGCTCGAGGAGGTCGGTGTCGGATCCGGTGCTCGTGCCGGCGCCGGGGTCGCCGGCGGGTGGATCGGCGGCCCGGCGAGCGGAGGGGGCGAGGCGGGCGCGGCGCGTGCCCGCGATGGTCGTGGTCACAGCGCTCCTGACGGGTCGACCCGGCGTCCGGCCGGCACGCCCATCCTCTCGTGCCGGGCGCCCCGTCCACGACCCCGGGGGCGTCCCGTCACGCACCCGGCCGCACCAGCCCGCAGTCGTATGCGAGGATGACCGCCTGCACGCGGTCGCGCACGTCGAGCTTCGCGAGCACCCGGCCGACGTGCGTCTTCACGGTCGACTCCGACAGGTAGAGGCGCCCGGCGATCTCCTGGTTGGTGAGCCCCTCCGCGAGCGCCGTGAGCACCTCCAGCTCCCGCGCGGTCAGCGGGCGCAGGCGCGGGTCGGCGGCGCCCTCCCCGGTGCCCGCGGCGCTTCCGGCCGCGGGCATCGCGGGTCCCAGGAGCTCGATCATGCGCCGGGTCACGCGCGGGGAGATGGCCGCGTCGCCGTCCGCCACCGCGCGGATCGCCTGCATGAGGTGCTCCGGCCGAGTGTCCTTCACGAGGAACCCGCTCGCGCCCGCGCGCAGCCCGGCGAAGGCGTACTCGTCGAGGTCGAAGGTGGTGAGGACGATGACGCGGGTCGACGGGTGCCGGGCGACGATCTCGGCGGTCGCCTCGATGCCGTCCATGCCGGGCATGCGCACGTCCATCAGCACGACGTCGGGTGCGAGCTCGGCCGCGCGCGCCACGGCGGCGCGGCCGTCGGCCGCCTCGCCCACCACCGCGATCCCGGGCTCGGCGTCGAGCACCATGCGGAAGCCCATGCGCACGAGCGCCTGGTCGTCCACGATGAGCACGCGGACGGGGGTTCGGCTGTCGGTCATCGGTCCTCCTGGATCCGGGGGCGGGTGTCGTGCGGGTCGCGGGCCCCGGCCGCGTCGCCCGGGCGGACGTCGTCCGAGCCGCCGGGCATGCTCGCGAGCACCCGCCATCCGCCGGTCGCGCGGGGCCCGGCGGACGCGGTGCCGCCGTAGACGGCCATGCGCTCGGTGACGCCGAGGAGACCGCGTCCGCTGCCGGGGACGGGCGGGACGACGGGACCCGTGCGGTCGTCGTCGGTGACCTCCACGGTGATCCGGTCGGGCCCGTGGTCGACCCGGACCTCGACGCGCTCGGCGTTCGGCGCGTACCGGAGCACGTTGGTGAGCGACTCCTGCACCACGCGGAACACGGCGAGCTGGCGTCCCGGATCCTCCGGCGGCGTGCCCGTCGTGGTGAAGCGGACGGGCAGGCCGGTCGACCGGAACGAGTCGACGAGGGCGGCCAGCTCGGCGTGCCCGGGCTGCGGGGCGCGGAGGGACGGAGGGCTCGCATCGCCGGCGGTGGGCTCCTCGGCGAGCACGCCGAGCATGCGGCGCATCTCGGAGAGCGACGACCGACCCGCGTCCGCCACCTCGCGCATCGCGTCGCGGGCGAGCTCCGGGCGGGTGACCGCGCTGGCCGCCGCGCCGTCGGCGAGCGTCACCATGACGGTGATGCCGTGGGCGACGATGTCGTGGATCTCGCGGGCGATGCGGGTGCGCTCGGCCGCCGTGGCGAGCCGCGCCTGCTGGTCGCGCTCGCGCGCGAGCTGCACCGCGAGGTCCCGCAGCGCCTCCACGTAGCGCTTCCGTCCGCCGACGTTCGTCCCGATGAGCGTCGCGATGAGCATGGGGATGAGGCTGAACACCAGCATCGAGGCGACCGAGAGGTCGAGCGGCCCGGTGCGCGCCGTGGTGGGCACGACGACCGCGGCGAGGATCGCGGAGCCGCCGAGCCCCAGCCACGCGCGACGCGAGGACCCGTGGACCGCGACGGCGTAGAGCGCGAGCGGGAGGGCGCCGAAGTCGAAGGTGCCCGAGATCAGGGCCGAGGCCGCCGTGCCGAGCCCGCTCACGACGAGCACGCTCACCGGTCGGCTGCGGCGGAGCATCAGCGCCGCGCCCACGCCGAGCGACAGGGCGACGAGCACGACCACGGCCCCGGGGAGGTCGGAGCGGATGTCGCTGACGGCCACGCCGGCGAGGGACGCCCAGGTGAACAGGACCGCGATGACGGCGTCGACCGTCCGCGGATGCCGGGCCATCCACCCGCGGACCGCGCCGGGCGGGGTCGGCAGGCGGACGCCGTCGGGCGCGGCGGTGTCCGCCGCGCCCGACGGCGCCCTCCGTTCCGCGTCGATCAGGCGTCCCGCTTCCGGGCGAGCACGACGGCGGGGACGAGGATCACGGCGACCCAGGCCAGCATGACCAGGAGCGCCTGCCAGAACTCCATCTCCCCGGGAGCGCCGTTGCCGCCGCTGTAGAGGCGGTTGCCCGCGCTCAGGGGGAAGTACGGCTCGAGGTCGCGGACCCAGTCGAGCACTGCGCCGAGCAGCTGGCCGACGATGGGCACGACGAGGACGAGGCCGACGAGGGCCCCGATCCCCGCCGCGCCGTTGCGCAGCAGGAGGCCGAACCCGAAGCCCATCAGGCCGATGAGCACGACGAAGAGCACGCCGCCGAGGGCCGAGAGCAGGAACCCGCCCTCCAGGACGTCGACCTCCGCGCCGGCCGCGGAGAAGTACGCGCGGGCGATCAGGAGGGCGACGGCGACCGCGATCGCGGTGACCACGAAGGTCACGACCGTGTAGACGATCGCCTTGGCGGCGATGACCCCGAGACGCCGGGGCGCCGCGCTGAACGACGAGCGGATCATTCCGGTGGAGTACTCGCCGCTGATCACGAGTACCCCGAGCACGCCCGCGACGAGCATCGACAGCGTGACGCCGCTGAGGCCGACGGACACCAGCAGGTCGGCGGCAGGGAGGCCCGGGACGCCCAGCTGGTCCTGCAGCTGATCCACGACGAACGGGGTGAAGAGCGCCGAGAATCCGGCGAGGAGGAGGAAGACGAGCGCGAAGCACCAGACGGTGGAGCGCAGAGTGCGGAGCTTGATCCACTCGGAGCGCATGAGGCGGACGAGCGTGGGACGGCCCGTGGTCACCGGGGCGGGTGCGTAGGGGGTGCTGGTGGCGGTCATCGTGCGGTCTCCTGCTCGGTCGTGCCGACTGCGGCGCTGTGGTACTCGACGTCGCCCTGCGTGAGCGACAGGTAGGCGTCCTCGAGGGACGCCGAGACGGGCGTGAGCTCGTGCAGCACGACTCCCGCCGACAGGGCGGCGTCGCCGACCTGCGCGGCCGTGAGGCCCGTGATCTCGATGACGTCGCGCTCGACGCTCGTGACCACGACGTCGGGTCGCGACACCGCCTGGCCGAGCCGGTCGGCGTGCGGCGACCGGACGCGGACCAGTCCGCTCGTGGCTCCCGCCACCACGGCGGCGACGGGCGCATCGGCCAGCACGCGGCCGCGACCGAGGACGATGAGGTGGTCGGCGGTCTGCGCCATCTCGCTCATCAGGTGCGAGGACAGGAGCACCGTGCGGCCCTGGCCGGCGAGGTAGCGCGTGATGTTGCGCACCCAGAGGACGCCCTCGGGGTCGAGGCCGTTGACGGGCTCGTCGAGGATGAGCGTGCGCGGGTCCCCAGGAGCGCGACGGCGATGCCGAGGCGCTGCCCCATGCCGAGGGAGAAGCCCCCCACCCGCTTCTTGGCGACCGGCTGCAGGCCCGTCATCTCGATGACCTCGTCGACCCGCGAGCGCGGGATGCCATGCGTGGCCGCCATCGCGAGGAGGTGGTTGAAGGCGCTGCGGCCCGTGTGCACCGCCTTGGCGTCCAGGAGCGCGCCGACCTCGTGCAGCGGCGCCTGGAGGTCGCGGTAGCGGCGGCCGTTGACGGTCACCGATCCGGAGGTCGGGGCGTCCAGCCCGACGATCATGCGCATCGTGGTGGACTTGCCGGCGCCGTTCGGACCGAGGAATCCGGTCACCATGCCCGGCTGGACGGTGAAGCTCACGCCGTCCACGGCGGTCTTCGCGCCGTAGCGCTTGGTCAGGTTCTCAGCGACGATCATGCGCGCTGCCTCCTCAGGGTGGATGTGCGGACCCAGCGCCCGCGAGACCAACGCTAGGGGCGGCCTCCTCGGCGACGCGTCCCCCTTCCGGCCCCCGCCCCGAGGCGGTCCTGGTACCAGGGTGCCGGGTCAGGCGGTCCCGGGCGCCAGGGCGCCGAGGCGTCGCACGGCCTCCTCGAGCACGTCGATCCGCTTGCAGAACGCGAAGCGCACGAGCGAGGCGTGCTCCGCGGCGAGCGGAGGATGGCAGAAGGCGGAGAGGGGCACCCCGACCACGCCGGCGAGGTCGGGCAGCCGCAGGCACAGCTCCCGGGCGTCGGCGAACCCGAGCGGCGCGGCGTCGGCCACGATGAAGTAGCCGGCCTGCGGCAGGTGGACCCGGAAGCCGGCCGCCGTCAGCCCCGCCGCGAGGATGTCGCGCTTGTGCCGCAGGTCGTCCGCGATGCCGTCGTACACCCGGTCCGGCAGGGCGAGTCCGGTCGCGATGGCGGGCTGGAACGGCGCGCCGTTCACGAACGTCAGGAACTGCTTGACGGCCAGGATCGCGGAGACCAGGGGCGCGGGCGCCGTCAGCCAGCCCACCTTCCAGCCCGTGGTGCGGAAGGTCTTCCCGCCGGAGGAGATGGTCACGGTGCGCTCGCGGGCTCCCGCCAGGGTGGCGACCGGGACGTGCGACGCGTCGAACACGAGGTGCTCGTAGACCTCGTCCGTGACGATCACGACGTCGTGCGCGATCGCGAGCTCCACGACGAGCTCGCGGACCTCGCAGCTGAGCACCGTGCCAGTGGGGTTGTGCGGGTCGTTCAGGAGGATCACGCGGGTGCGGTCGGTGATGGCGTCGCGCAGGTCGTCGAGCCGCGGCTGGAAGCCGGGGGCGCGCAGCGGGACGGTGCGGTGCACGCCGCGGGCCAGCGAGATGAGCGCCCCGTAGGCGTCGTAGAACGGCTCGAGGGTCACCACCTCGTCGCCCTCCTCCACGAGGGCGAGGAGGGTGGCCGCGATGGCCTCGGTCGCACCCGCGGTCACGAGCACCTGCGTCTCCGGGTCGATCGCCATCCCGTAGAAGCGAGCCTGGTGGGCGGCGATCGCCTGCCGCAGCCCGGGGGTGCCGCGACCCGGCGGGTACTGGTTCATCCCGGAGGAGATCGCCGCGCGCGCCGCCTCGAGCACCTCGCCCGGTCCGTCCTCGTCGGGGAAGCCCTGCCCCAGGTTGATCGCACCGGTAGCGGCGGCGAGTGCGCTCATCTCCGCGAACACGGTGGTGCCGGGCGTCCCGTCGGGCGAGAGCAGCATGGCCCCGCGGGCCGCGCGCACCCACGCGCCGGGTATCGTCATGCGCCCATCATGGCGCGCAGACGGCGGGCCGCCTCCCGCACAGCGGGCGTGCCGCCGGACAGCGCGTCTCATGTGGACCCTCCCGCTCCGCCTCGCACCAGCACGGCTACCTTTCCTGGACCGCGATGCCGGGTGCCGCCGCACCCCTCCTGCTCGCGGGATCCGCACGCCCAGGGGGAGACGACCATGCACGAGCGACCGCGCCACCGACCGAGGCGGGTGACCGGGACGCTGACCGGCTCGCTCGCCCTCCTGCTCCTGTCATGCGTCCTCAGCGGATGCGCCGCCCCCGAGGCGCCGAGCCCGCAGGGCCCGCCGACCCCGGCGCTGTCGCAGGAGCAGTGGGACGCGGCGGCTTTCAAGGATCTCTACACGCGCTACGTGGACCTGCCGCTGGACGAGGAGACGGAGGACGAGTTGCGCGGCCTGTTGACGGGGAGAGCACTCGAGTCGGACCTCGAGAGCCTCGCGTCCGACCGAGCCTCGGGACGTCGCATCGTGGGGAAGGAGACCTTCCGTAGGTTCTCCGTGACCGACCGAGGGGATGACCCGCAGAGCGGCGAGTACATGGTCGCGCAAGCATGCCTCGACGTCGGCGGGACCCGGTTCGTCGATGCGGGAGGCACCGATGTGACTCCGCAGAGGGAGGCCCTGCTCAGCCTCCAGATCAAGGCCGTGAGGGTCGAGGGCGGCGACTGGCGAATCAGCGACTTCGTGCGAAACGACGAGGTGCGCGCGTGCGCATGAGGGCCGCTTCGACGGTGGCTGCCGTCCTGATCCTCATCGCGTGCGCGTCAGCGACTCCGGCAGAAGCGTCCGACTCGCCGTGCAGCGGCCGCACGAGCAGTGGGGGCGTGTGCGCGGCGGGACGGATCACCGGCGCCACCGTCAATGTGTCGGGAGTCGTGGCGCTGCCGGATTCCGGCTCCTCTCGGCCTTCGACGGGTCAGGCCATCACCGACGATGGGCCGCCGACTCCGGTGGTGCCGCATCCGGTGCCGCGGCAGGACCGGTTGGCGGCGGATGCGGATGGGGGGTGCTTGCCGGGGCGGGGGTCGTGTCTGGATGGTCGGCATGCGTTCCTGCCGCCGGCGAGGTCGCCGGTGAAGGCGGCGGATCCGGCGCCGGTGGTGGAGGGGGTTGCGGGGGTGACGATGGAGGATGTGGCGCAGTTCGTGCCGCGGTCGGCGTCGATCCGGTCGCAGCCGAACGGGTGGGCGCTGGTGGGGGTGCCGGTGAACCTGGTGACGGATGCGGTAGCGCAGGTGGTCGACGGGGTGCTGCTGGGGCGGCCGGCGCAGGTGCGGTTCGTGCCGGTGTCGTTCGCGTGGGACCACGGTGATGGCACGACGACGGCGGTGGAGGGTCCGGGTGCGTCGTGGGCGCAGCTGGGTCAGGGTGACTTCACGCCCACGGCCACGAGCCACGTGTTCGCGACGGTCGGGGAACGTCAGGTGTCGGTGACGATCGCGTACGCGCCGTCGTACCGGTTCGACGGGGTGCGTGGCAGTCGATCCCGGGGACGCTGCCGGTGCTGGTGGGTCCGGTGATGATCCGTGTCGTGCAGGGGTCCACGGTCCTGGTGCCGGGGCCGTGCGGGACCCGCCACGCCGGCCCCGGATGCTGAGACGCCGCGAGGTCCCGGCGTCCGACCGCCACGCACTCCTCGACCTGCTCGGGCGCAGGCTCCCGCGTACGCTCGACCCAGCAGGCGAGCAGCGACACCGACGCCTTGGTCGTCCTTCGGGACCTGGCCTCTGCGGACGGCGCGCTGTCAGGGCAGCCATAGGCAACGCCCAGACTCGCCCTGGAAGCTGGCACGACCTGAGAGGAGCACCACCGATGACCGACAGAAGCCACGGCGCAGACGAGCACGAGGGCGACCGCGAGGTGCCTGGCCGCCCGGACGCCACAGGCCCGGCATCGTCGCGCTCCTCGGACCCGGCCGGCGACGGATCGTCCTGGCCCGCGCCCGCCGGTCCCGCAGCGAGTGCCCACCCGGCACCCACCCCCGCAGACCAGCGCGACACGCTCGCCTACGGCACCCGCCCGGAAGCCGAGCGGCCTGCTGCCACCACCACCGTCCCCGTCGCGGAATCAGCGGCCGCCGGCGACGGACCGTCGGCGGAGACGACCCCGGCGCCCCGCAGGAAGGCCAACAAGGCCCTCCCTCTCGTCGCCATGCTCGCGGTCGGCGCCCTCATCGGGGGAGCCGCCGGCGGTCTGTCCGTCTGGGCGGTCGCGCACGAGGACGGCTCGACGGAGGCGGCCAGCCAGGCTCCGGCCAACATCACGGTCAACGACCCGGACGATGCGACGCCCATCACCGCCGTCGCCGCGCAGGCGTCCGGCAGCGTCGTCACCATCAGCGTCGCCGGCGCGCAGGGCGGCGGCACCGGTTCGGGCGTGGTGCTCTCGAGCGACGGGTACATCCTCACCAACACCCACGTGGTGACGCTCGACGGCCAGACCGGCAACCCCACCATCCAGGTGAAGACCGCGGACGGCGCCCTCTACACGGCCCAGCTCATCGGCACGGATCCGGTCGTCGACCTCGCGGTCATCAAGATGGACGGGGCGAGCGGGCTCACGCCCATCGAGTTCGCCGACTCCTCGAAGCTCAACGTCGGTGACGACGCCATCGCCATCGGCGCGCCGCTCGGTCTGTCCGGCACGGTGACCGACGGCATCGTCAGCGCACTCGACCGGAGCATCCAGGTGGCCTCGTCCGCCGCTCCCGAGACGCCGGGAGACGGCAGCCAGAGCGAGGAGACGCCGTTCAACTTCTGGCCCTTCGGCAACGAGGGTCAGGGGGGCCAGGGCGGGACGGGCGGCCAGCCCCAGGCGGCGGCCACCATCAGCCTGCCGGTCATCCAGACCGACGCGGCCATCAACCCCGGGAACTCGGGAGGCGCGCTCCTCGACCGCGAAGGTCGGCTCATGGGCATCAACGTGGCCATCGCCAACGCCGGCGGGTCGAGCTCGACCGCGGGCAGCATCGGCGTCGGCTTCGCCATCCCGTCGAACCTCGCCCAGCGCGTCGGCAAGGAGATCATCGCGGGTGGCAGCGCGTCGCACGGGCTGCTCGGCGCGAGCGCCCGCGACGCGGCCGCGGCCGACAACACGACCCCGGTCGGCGGCGCGTTCATCGTGGAGGTCCAGAGCGGAGGCGCCGCAGCCGCCGCGGGGCTGCGGAGCGGCGACATCGTGACGGCCTTCGAGGGCGTCCCGATCAGCAAGGCCAGCGACCTCACGGCGCAGGTCCGGGCGCTGGCCGGCGGCAGCGATGCTCAGCTGACCGTGATCCGCGGTGGCCAGACGCAGCAGGTCGCCATCACGCTCGGCACGCTGCAGCAGTAGCCCCTGACCCGCGAGGAGGGGCGGACCGGTGAGCGCCGGTCCGCCCCTCCTCTGCGTCCATGGCGGAGGGGCGGGCTGGTAATGTGCTGCGAGGCTCGGCCCCCGACGGCCCCGGCCGCACCTCCTCCAAGAGATCGGCTCAGATGGCGCACCACCCGCGACGAGACCCCGTCGCCGGCAGCCCCGGCGAACTGCCCGCCGTCTCGTACGTCATGCCGATCCTCAACGAGGTGGACCACGTCCGGGCGGCCGTGGACAGCATGATGCGTCAGGACTACGCCGGCGACTTCGAGGTCGTCCTCGCGCTCGGGCCGAGCACCGACGGGACGACCGAGGTGGTCCGGGAGATGGCGCGTGCCGACTCGCGCATCACGAGCGTCGACAACCCCACGGGCTCGACTCCCGGCGGCCTCAACGCCGCCATCCGCGCGACGCGGAATCCCGTGGTCATCCGCGTCGACGCGCACTCGCTGCTCCCGCCCGACTACACCCGGATCGCGGTGGAGACGCTGCAGGCGACCGGCGCGGACAACGTCGGCGGCCTCATGTCGGCCGAGGGACGGACGCCGTTCGAGAAGGCGGTCGCCCGTGCGTACGGCGCCCGGGTCGGCCTCGGCGGCACCGCGCACCACGTCGGCGGCAAGGAGGGTCCCGCGGAGACCGCGTACCTCGGTGCGTTCCGGCGCGAGCGCCTCGTCGACGTCGGGCTGTTCGACGAGGGCGTCCGTCGTGGTCAGGACTGGGAGCTCAACCGCAGGATCCGGCAGAGCGGCGGCCTCGTCTGGTTCACGCCCCGCATGAAGGTCACCTACCGGCCCCGCTCGACGTTCCGGTCGCTCATCCGGCAGTTCTTCGCGACCGGCCTGTGGCGCGGGGAGCTCGCCCGCCGGTACACGCGGCAGAACTCCGTCCGCTACTTCGTGCCGCCCGTCGCCGTCGCCGGGGTCGCGGCCGGTCTCGTCCTCGGCGTCGCGGGCCTGGTGGGCCCGGCCATCGGGGTGCCGAGCCTGCGCCGCCTCGTCGCCGCGTTCGTCGTCCCCGGCGTCTACGCCGGCTTCGTGCTGGTGAGCACCGTCACCGTGGCCTCGCGGGACGGTGCGGCCACGATGCTGCGGTTCGCCGCGGTGCTCCCGTCCATCCACTTCAGCTGGGGCACGGGCTTCGTGCTCGGATTCCTCGAGCTCACCGACGACCTCGACGGGCACACGGGCCGATGAGCAGCGACCCCCGCACCGGCGACCGCGGCCTGCCGTCCTCCATCGCGGAGCTGCGGCGCGTGACCCAGCCCCCCGAGGTGCGCCTCCGGGCGAACGCCGAGCACTGGACGGCCCACCTCTACCTCCGCGACCTCTCGCCCTACGTCACCTGGCTCCTCCTGCGGACGCCCATCAGCGCCAACGGCGTCACCGTCGTCATGATCCTCACGGGATGGGCAGCCGCCGCGGCCCTGCTCATCCCGGGCATCGCGGGCGCCGCCCTCGCGCTCGTCCTCGGCCAACTGCAGATGCTCGTGGACTGCTGCGACGGGGAGGTGGCGCGCTGGCGGCGCACCTCGTCGCCGGTCGGCCACTTCCTCGACGCGGTCGGGCACTACTCGACCGAGATGCTGATCGCGCTGGCCCTGGGCATCCGTGCCGCCGCGTACCCCTTCGAGGCGCCGGATGATCTGCCCTGGACGACGCTCGCGTTCGCCCTCGCCCTCGTCATCGTGCTGAACAAGGCGCTGAACGACATGGTGCGCGTCGCCCGCGCGTCCGCCGACCTGCCGAAGGCGCCCGTCGGGGCCGGGACGGTCGCGTCGCAGCACTCCCTCATCGCGGTCGCGCGCCGGGCCGTGCGGTTCCTGCCCTTCCACCGGATGTTCCACTCGGTCGAGCTGACCATCGTCGTGTTCGTCGTCGCGCTCGTGGGCCTCGTGGCGGGACAGCCGGAGACCGACCGGGTCCTGCTGATCGCGCTCGTGCCGCTCTCGGTGCTCGCCCTCGTCGGGCACTTCGTGATGATCGTCACGTCGCGTCGGCTGACCTCCGCGTGACGTCGCCGCTGCCGCGCGTCGGCGTCGTCATCCTGAGCCAGGGCCGCCGGCCGGAGGGGCTCGCCGCCTCACTCGCGTCGGTGTTGCGGCAACGGGACGTCGTCACGGATGTGGTCGTGGTCGGCAACGGCTGGGACCCGGTCGGCCTGCCCGACGGCGTCCGCGGTCTGCACCTGCCCGCGAACGTAGGGATCCCCGCCGGTCGCAACGCGGGCGTCCCGAAGGTGGCGGGGGAGACCCTGTTCTTCCTCGACGACGACGAGACCGTGCCCAGCGCGACGTTCCTGGTCGACTGCCGGGCGCTCATGGCCCGCATGCCGGAGGTGGCGCTCATCCAGCCGCGCATCGTCGACCCGACGGGCGCGGCCACGCCGCGGCGGTGGATCCCGCGCATCCGCAAGGGGGATGCCGCACGGTCCAGCGCCGTCATGTCGGTCCTGGAGGGGGCGGTCGTCGTGCGCCGCGACGCGTTCGAGGCGGCCGACGGATGGGCGGGCGCGTTCTTCTACGCCCACGAGGGGATCGAGCTGGCGTGGCGGGTCTGGGACCAGGGTCTGCGCGCCTGGTACGCCGGCGACCTGGTGGCGCACCATCCCGCGGTCGCCCCCACGCGCCACGCGGAGTACCACCGGCTCAACGCCCGCAACCGCGTCTGGCTCGCGCGCCGGAACCTGCCCCTCCCGCTCGTGCCCGTGTACGTGGGGTCGTGGACCGCGGTGCAGCTGCTCCGCAGCGCTCGCCATCGCGACGGCCTCGGCACCTGGCTGCGCGGCTGGCGGGAGGGTTGGACGACGTCGCCCGGGCCACGCCGCCCCATGTCGTGGCGCACCGTCCTCCGCATGACGCGCGCGGGCAGGCCGCCCGTCATCTGATCGTGATGCGCGAACGCACGGTCACGATCGCACACCGTTCCACGCCCCCGGCCGGGGCTCGTCGGGAGCGGCCCCGAGCGCTGGCTACGGTGGATGCATGGGTCTCCTGAACGATGCGCGCCTCGCCGTGCGCGCTGTCCGCTCGCTGGTCCATCAGCGCCGTGCACGGGGGACCCTGCAGCGGAAGCTCGCGCTCCGCGCCCCGTCGCCGACCGGCGAGTACCGCATCGCCGTGTACTTCGCCGACTCGGCCGTGAACATGTACCAGATCCGCCAGTGGTACCGCCCGCTGCTCGAGCTGGCCCGGACGCACCCGGTCGTCATCCTCAGCCGCCATCCCGGCGGTGCGAACGCCCTCCTCGACGAGAGCCCGCTGCCGGTCGAGTACGTGCGTCGCGTCGCCGACCTCGAGCGGGTCATCGCGGAGCAGGACATCCGCATCGTCCTGTACGTCAACCAGAACACGCGCAACTTCCAGATGATGCGGTACGGGCGCCGCTGGCACGTCTTCGTCAACCACGGCGAGTCCGACAAGATGTACATGACACGAACCAGTTCAAGGCCTACGACTACAGCCTCATCGCCGGGGACGCGGCGCGCTCCCGGCTCGGCAAGGTCCTGTGGGACTACGACCTCGACCGCCGGGCCATCCCCATCGGCCGCCCGCAGGCGGACCACTACTCCGGCGAGCTGCCCTACACCCCGGACGACCGCACGGTCGTGCTCTACGCGCCCACCTGGGAAGGGGACCGGCCCGCTGCCGCGTACGGCTCCATCGCCTCGCACGGCGTGCCCCTGGTCCGCGACCTGATCGCGACCGGCAGCCACCGCGTCGTCTACCGCCCGCACCCGCGATCCGGGGTGGTGGACCCCGAGTACGCGCGCGCGAACCGGGAGATCGCGGCGATGCTGGAGCGCGCGAACGCGGAGGACCCGGCGGCGCAGCACGTCGTGGACCGCTCACGGGAGCTCGCCTGGCAGCTGTCCGCGGCGGACCTCGCGATCGTCGACATCTCGGCCATGGTCTACGACCGCCTGGCCGCCGGTCGGCCGCTGATGGTCACGCGTCCCGTGCGACCCGAGGCGCAGATCGACACCGACGGCTACCTCTCCGATTGCGAGTGGCTGACGGCGGACGACGCGCACGGCATCGTCGCGCGGCTGGACGCGCTCCAGCACGACGCGGCGGCCGATCGGCGGCTTGCGGCGTGGGTGCGGCACTACTTCGGCGACACCGCACCGGGCGCGGCGACAGCGCGCTTCCACGCGGCCATCGAGCACCTCATGGGGGAGTGGGACCGCCATGCCGCCCTGCACCTCCGCGACGCGACCACGGATCCGGGTGACGAGCAGGTCGACGACGAGGACGAGGACGCCTGACGCGACGCTCGGTGGTGTCGCCGTGGTCGACGCGCGCCGACGAGCGGCTCAGCGCTTGGCGGCCTTCTTCTCGGCGACGCGGATGACGCGGGGCTTCCGCTCCGGCACCGCGAGCTCCTCGGGGAACACGGCGGGAGCCGGACCGAACGCCTGACGCGAGCTGGCGACGATCTTGCCGCCGAGCATCCGGTTGCCGGCGCCGCCGATGACCGCGCCGATGCCGAACGGAACGGCCCGCCCGATGGCGCTCGCGCTCTGGTTGACGACGAAGCGCTTGATGAAGGCCCGCTTGATGCGGTCCGCGATCGGCCCGATGGCGAAGGAGGGCAGCCCGGAGGTGATGGCCCGGCCCCAGTTGGCGTTGCGGTCGACGGGCTGGCCGGAGAACTGCCCGGTGAACTGCTGGATGACCTGGGCTCCCGGGGCCCCCAGCATCATCGTCATGACGAGCGCGCGGGCTCGGGCGGGATCCTCCACGGAGATGCCGTGGACCTCCGTGATGGACTGCGCGAAGAGGGCGCTCGCTTCGAGGAAGCCGGCCGTCTCGACGCCGGTGAGCGCGAGGGACACGCCCGTGCCGACGCCCGGGATGACCGCGCTGGCACCGACCGCGGCACCGCCGGCGGTCACCGCCGCCAGGAACCGCTTCTCCAGGATGGCGATGATGCGGTCGGGCGACGCCTCCGGGTGCCGGGCGCGGATGGACCGGATGTGGGCGAGCACGACGGGCCGCTGCACGGACAGGAGACGATCGATGCCGGTGGCCACGGACGGGTCGAGCTCGGGAGCGTCGTTCATCCTCCGAGCCTACGCGCGGCCCCTGGGGGGTTCGTGCCCTCGTCGTCTCGCGGATCGTCGGTGGGCATCGCCCTATCCGGAGAAGAGCGGGCGCGGACAGTCGGGGCACCACGGCTCTGGTCATTCCTTCACGTGGCGGATAAGCATGTGCCATGGTCACCCCCGTATCCGACGCCGCCGCCGAGTTCGGAGCGCGCGTGCGCGAACAGCGACAGCGCATCGGCATCAGCCAGGAGACGCTCGCCGAGCTCTCGGGCATCCACTGGACCGCGCTCGGCAAGATCGAGCGGGGCCAGCGCAACCCGAGCCTCCGCAACATCGTCAAGATCGCGAGCGGCCTCGACGTGGACGCCGGGATCCTGGTGACCGGGTTGACGGCGGACATGCTGCCGCAGGACGACGGCGACTCGCGCGCCGACCTCATCCGACTCGAGCGGGAGCGCGACCGCCGCGGCGACTCGCCCGTCAGAAGCTGACCCGCCACAGGTACTCCCCTCCGTCCGGGCGGAACCAGCGGACCACCAGGACCGTGTCGAGGGCCAGGTCGTCGCCGCGGATGGTCGTCGAGAGGCGCTCTCCCGGGCGGACGGTGACGGGAGCCCGCGAGAGCATCGTGCCCGACCCAAGCAGGTGCAGCGAGATGGCGTGCAGCACCTCGTCGCCCACGTTGACGAGCGCGAACCGGGGGCGTTCCAGGGTGCGGTCGAAGTGCCAGGGCACGCGGTACGCGGGCTCGGGATCCGGACGGACGGGCAGGGGCGGGACGGGTCGCAGCATGCGTGCACGGTAGGGGCGGCGTGCGACGGGCGCGGTCGTGCGCCTGTGCAGGGGCGGTGCTGGGGAGGAGGGGATCTCAGCCGGCGGACGGGGCGGGCGGGCTCTTCGGGCCGTGGTCGGCGTTGTACGCGTCGACGACCTCGTCGATCGGGCCGTCCAGCACGAGCGCGCCCTTGTCGAGGTACAGGCCGCGCGTGCAGAACCGGCGGAGGTCCCGCTCGTTGTGCGACACGAAGAAGAGCGTGCGTCCCTCGGCCAGCATCTCCTCGATCCGGTGGTAGCACTTCTCCCGGAAGGAGCGGTCTCCCACCGCGAGGACCTCGTCCACGAGGAGCACGGGCTCGTCGAGGCGCGAGATGACCGCGAACGCGATGCGCACCTTCATGCCGCTGGAGAGGTGCTTGTAGGGCGTGTCCACGAAGTCCGGGATCTCCGCGAACGCGATGATCTCGTCGAACTGGGCGTCGATCTCCGCCTTGGACATGCCGTGGAGCCCGGCCGTGAGGTAGACGTTGTCGCGCACCGTGAGGTCGTTCACGAACCCGCCCGTGATCTCGATGAGCGGCGCGACGCCGGCGCGCACGTCGATGCGCCCCTCGTCGGCGATGAGCACCTCCGCCACGAGCTTCATCAGGGTGGACTTGCCCTGGCCGTTCCGCCCGACGACGCCGATCGCCTCTCCCGCGTGCACCTCGAAAGAGACGTGGCGCAGCGCCCAGAACTCGCCGGGCCGCGCGCGCCTCGTCGACCCGCCGAACAGGTCCTTGAAGCTCCGGCGCGCCTTGCGGTTGCGTCGGAAGCGGATGCCGGCGTCCTCGACGGCGATGACGGGGGACGCGGTCCGCGCGTCCGTCGCTGCGGCGTCCATCAGATCTCCTTCAGCACGGAGGGGAGGGAGCGGCGGAACACGAGGGCGCCGATCGCGAGGAGGACGGCGGAGATGAGCGCGCTGACGCCCACCGCGTACCAGTCGAGCTCGGCGGGGAAGAACGCGGAGCGGTAGATGCCGAAGATCCCCGTGAGCGGGTTCAGCGCGGCCCAGGGGTGGAGCTCCGCAGGCAGGTCGCGGGAGGAGTAGACGATGGGGGAGGCGTAGAAGAGGAACCGGAGCACGAGCTTCACGGCGCGCTCGAGATCGCGGAAGAACACCACGAGCGGCGAGACGATGAGCCCGATCCCGAGCAGCAGCGCCGCCTGGATGAGGACCGCCAGGGGGAACAGCAGCACGTGCACGTCGAGACGTGCGCCGGCGACGACCGCGAACACGGCGAGCACGGGCAGGCTCGCCACGAACTCGAACCCCTTCGCGAACACGAGGCGGAGGACCCAGATGGTGCGCGGGATCCGCGTCGAGCGCACCAGCTTCGCCTGGGAGCTGAACGCCTTCGTGAAGTCGCTCGTCGCTCCCGTGAACCACATCCACGGCAGCAGCGCCGCGAGCAGGAACACGATGTACGGCTCCTCGCCGACGTCGCGGGAGAAGACCACCGTGAAGACGAACCAGTAGATGCCCGACATCACCAGCGGGTCGAGGATCGACCAGAACCAGCCGAGCGCGCTCGTCGAGTACCGGACCTTCAGGTCGCGGGTGGTGAGCAGCCAGAGCGATCGGCGGTAGCGCGCCGCGGGGTACGCGATGCGCGACCGGGGCGGGCGGCATCGGGCACGGCGGGGATCCTCTGCATCAGCATCCCCGAGGCGGTCTAGACGAAGAGGTTGGCCCTCTCGAGGTCCTCCGCGAAGTCGACCTCGACCGCGTACAGGTCGGAGATGTCTACCGGTTCGACGAGCAGGGAGTCCTGCTCGATCGCCAACTCTATTCCACGCTCGAAGTAGTCCTGGTCGGCGACGCGGGCGAGCTGGCGGATGAGGACCGCCTTGTCGGCGCGCGAGACGTAGTTGATCCCGACCGCCTCGCCGAGGCCGCCCTTCACCGTCTTGGACAGCTCGCGGATGTAGCCCTCGGGGCTGGTCGTGTACTTGACCTCCTCGTCGGACACGCGGGAGGTGTTCACCGTCACGAAGGACTGGTCGCGCGCGATCATCGCCGCGGCACGGCGCAGGATCATCGGGTCGAAGACGACGTCGCCGTTCATCCAGAGGACGCCGCCGGGCGCGGACGCGCGGAGGGCGCGGAGCAGGCTCTTCGACGTGTTCGTCTGGTCGTACTGCTCGTTGTAGATGTAGTCGGCGTCCGGGAACGCGTCGATGATGTGGTCGAGCTTGTAGCCGACCACGATGCTGACCTTGGCGTCCTCGCCGAGGCCGAAGCGGATGTTGTCGAACTGCTGGCCCATGATGGTGCGGCCGTCGCTGAGCTCGGTGAGGGGCTTGGGGAGGCTGCGGCCGAGACGGCTGCCCATGCCTGCCGCCAGGATGACTACCTGCGTGGTCACGTGTTCTCCGTTCGATGCGGGGTGCCGAGTGCTACCGGGATCCCTCGGGGTCGAGGGTTCGCCGGGACTTCACCCGCGGGTTTCCTGATCGACACTCCGTCATGCCTCCCCCATCGTAGGCCGCGGGTGAGGAAATAGGTGGTAGAAGGGGGCGGGTCGTGTCCCTTTCGTGATGATCGTCGCCCGGCGTCGGCGCCGGGCGGACCGGTGCCGGGACCGGGCGCGACGGCCCTCGGGGTCCGCATCGGCCCGGAGGGGCGCCTTGGTAACGTGGGGCCGTGACCGACGAGCCCGACGAGACGACCCCGCCCGACGCCGCGTCCGATGCCCAGGCGGAGTCCGGGAACGGGGTCGTGCAGGGAGCGCCGACGGACGCCCTCGAGCGCCCGACCGACGAGGGCGGGACCGGTCCCGATCCCCTCGGCGACCCGGTCGCACCGGCTGCCGTCCCGCGCGCGCCCCGGCCCGGTCAGCGCGTGCCGCGGCGCGCCACGGCACCCTCGCCGCGGACGGCGCCGGCCGTCGTCGTCGCGCCCACGCCTCCGCGGACCAAGGCCGCCGCAGTCGTCGCGAGGTCCGTGCGCCCGGCCCCGGCCCCGGGCGACGGTGACGACGGTGCGGATCCGACCGCGGCGACGCCGTCCCGCTCGCCGCGGGTGCGCCGCCGCACACGCGCGCAGCGCCCGGCGGGGAGCGCCGAGGCCGCCGAGGCTCCCGAAGCGCAGGACCCGATCGACGTCGCCGCCGACGACCGTGCGCCGGAGCCCGATCGCTCCACTCCGGATGCCGAGTTCGCGGTGCCGGTGCCGGCCGCCGCGCCGCAGGCCGACGAGGCTCCGGACGACGGCGTCGACGGACTCCGTGGGCTGCTCGCCGAGGCCTCTGCCGATCCCGAGGCCGACGGCCAGGCAGGGACGCGCCCCGACCGTTCGCCGCAGGCGTCCGCCACGACCGGCGTCTCGACCGAGGTCGACCCGGCCGAGCACGCAGAGGATCTGGCGCGAGAGGTGGAAGCGCACTCCGCGGATGATCCCCGCTCCGTTCCGGAGGAGGGGGTCGGGCCGGAGGACGACGTCGCGCCAGAGGACGACGTCGCGCCAGAGGACGGCACGCGGATCGAGGAGGATGCGGGGCGAGTCGCGCCTGCGGGTCCCGCCGACGCCGAGCCCGACGCCGCTCGACCGGCGGCGGCCGAGCCGGTCGCCGTCGAGCCGGCCGCCGTCGAGCCCCCGGCCGCACAGCCGGTCACGGTACGCACCGACAGCCTCACCTCCCCGCGCCCGACGCGTCCCGACCTTCCCGGGGTCCGCGAGACCGCGCTCACCCCCTCCGTCCGCGGCGACCGCGCCGCGGCTCCGGAGCTGGGGGAGGACGTCCTCGTCATCCAGGGCCTCACCAAGAGGTTCGACGAGAAGGTCGCCGTCGACGACATCGCGCTCACGGTGCGCGCCGGATCGTTCTACGGGATCGTCGGCCCCAACGGCGCCGGCAAGACCACGACCATGTCGATGGTGACCGGCCTGCTGCGTCCCGACGGCGGCACCGTGACCGTGAACGGCATCGACGTCTGGCGCGACCCTCTCGCCGCCAAGCGCAGCATCGGCGTCCTGCCGGACCGGCTCCGCCTCTTCGACCGCCTCACCGGCGCCCAGCTCCTGCACTACTCCGGGGCCCTCCGCGGGCTCGACGACGCGGAGATCCGCAGCCGGGCGGCTGACCTCGTCGAGGCCTTCGGCCTGGAGGACGCCGTCGGCCGGCTCGTCACCGACTACTCCGCCGGCATGGCCAAGAAGGTCGCGCTCGCCTGCGCCATGATCCACTCGCCGCGCATGCTCGTGCTCGACGAGCCGTTCGAGTCGGTCGACCCCGTCTCGGCGGCGAACGTCGTGGAGATCCTGCAGGACTACGTGGCGCACGGCGGCACCGTCGTGCTGTCGAGCCACGGCATGGACTTCATCCAGCGGATCTGCGACCACGTGGCGATCATCGTCAACGGCCGGGTGCTGGCCGCGGGCACCATGGACGAGGTCCGGGCGGGACGCTCCCTGGAGGAGCGCTTCGTGGCGCTGGCCGGCGGACGCCGCACGGCGGAGGGGTTCTCGTGGTTGCACTCGTTCTCCGACTGAGGCTCGCCCTCCTCGCCAACGCGTTCCGCCGCAGTCCCTGGCAGGTCCTCGGCATCGTCGCCGCCGGCGTGTACGGGATCCTCGTGACGGTGCTCGCCGTCGGCGCGCTGGCGGGCCTCCGCGACGCGGACGTCGGCTCGGCGCGCGACGTCGTCGTGGCCGGGGGCTCCCTCGTCGTCCTCGGGGCCCTCCTGGTGCCCCCGGTCCTCGGATCCGAGGACGCCCTGGACCCGCGGCGCTTCGCCCCCTACGGGATCGAGCCGCGGCGACTCGCCCTGGCCCTGGGTGTCGCCGCCCTCGTGAGCGCGCCGGGCGTCGTCCTCGTCGTCGTGGCGATGACCACCGTCGTCACGTGGTCCCGGGATCCGGTCACCGGCGCGGTGGCCGTGGTCGCCGGCCTCGCCGCCGTGGTCACGTGCGTCCTCGTGGCGCGCATCAGCACCGTCCTCGCCGGCGTGCTGCTCAGCACGCGCCGGGCACGGGAGGCGACGGGCCTCGCCGCGGGCCTCGTCGCCGTCCTCCTCGTGCCCGCCGTCGTCGCCCTCGCGCAGGCCGACCTCCTCGACGACGGGCTCCGGCCCGCGCGCGGAGCCCTCGGCGTCCTCGCGTGGACGCCGATAGGGGCGGCCTGGGCCGCGCCGGCGGCCGCGGTCGCCGGCGACGCGGGAGCCGCTGCGGGCATGCTCCTCGTCGCCCTCCTCTCAGCCGCGCTGCTGGCGCTCGCCTGGGTGCGCCTCGTGCCCTGGGCGCTCACCGCACCGGACCGCGCCGGCGGCGGCCGAGCCCAGTCCGGCCTCGGCTGGTTCGGCCGCTTCGGTGCGTCGCCCACCGGCGCGGTCGCCGCTCGGAGCGTCACGTACTGGATCCGCGACCCCCGCTACCGCGCGACCCTCGTGCTGATCCCCGTGCTGCCCCTCGTGCTCCTCGTGCCCCTGGTCATCGTCGACGTCGACGCGCACGTGCTCGCGCTCGTGCCGCTCCCCGTGATGGCCCTGTTCCTCGGATGGAGCGTGCACAACGACACCGCGCACGACCACACCGCGGTCTGGCTGCACGTGGTGTCCGGCATCCGCGGGACCGCCGACCGCATCGGGCGCATCGTGCCGGTCCTCGCCATCGGCGTGCCGCTCATCGCGATCGGCGCGCCGCTCAGCGCGCTCGGGTTCGGCGCCTCCACCGTCCTGCCGTCCGTGATCGGCGTCAGCGCGGGGGTCCTGCTCAACGGCGTCGGGCTGTCCTCGCTCTTCTCCGCGCGCTTCCCGTACCCCGCCTCGCGTCCCGGCGACAGCCCGTTCCACGCGCCGCAGACGTCGGGGGCCGGCGGCTCCACGGTCCCCACGCTCACGTTCATCGCCACAGTGGTGCTGGCGCTGCCGTCGGCGTGGCTCGGAGGACTGGGCCTCGCGCACGGGGGTGCGTACCCGGCGTGGTCGCTCGTCGTCGGTCTCGGCATCGGGGTCGTGACGCTCGTCGCGGGCGTCGCGGGAGGCGGCCGCGTCTTCGAGCGCCGGGGTCCCGAGCTGCTGGCCTTCGCGCAGCGGCACTGACCCGCGGGGCACGGCGGGCCGTGGCATCGGCTGCGTCCACCCGCTCCGCGGGTTCCGGCGCACGGGAAAAGTACACTGGGCGGATGGTCATCCTCAGCATCGAACAGGACCCCGGCCGACCCGCGCAGGGCGGCGGCACCGACACCCTCGACCGCGAGCTCGAGGAGCTCCTCGAGCAGGAGACGATCGAGCCCGGCGATCACGAGCGCTTCTCGCACTACGTGAAGAAGGACAAGATCCTCGAGTCCGCCCTCAGCGGCAAGCCCGTCAAGGCGCTCTGCGGGAAGAAGTGGCTGCCCGGTCGCGATCCCGAGAAGTTCCCCGTCTGCCCCGACTGCAAGCGCATCTACGAGCGCATGAAGGACGAGTAGGCGGCTCCTGCACGCAACGGCGGGGCTGCGAGATGCGGCTCAGACGGCGGTGCCCTGCTCCGTCGGGATCGCCGGGTCGCCCGCGCGCAGCCGGAACGCCTGCACCGGCAGGTCGCGCACGACGCGAGCATGGTGCTCGCGCGCCGCGGACGTGCCCGCTCGGCCCATCCACCGGGCGTCGGGCTGCCCGTCCTCGGCCAGCGTGACGAGGAGGTCCCGGTCGCCGGGGAGCCGCTCCGGGTGCGGTCCCACGGTCACGAGCTCCGCGGTGGCGGTGCCCTGCGCGTCGTGCCGCCGCAGCGCCCCCTTGAGGCCCCCGCGGCTCTGCTTCCCGGTGGACCGCTTCGCGACGGGCACCCACTCGCCCTGCCCACCCGCGTCGCGGTGCGCGACCAGCTTGAACACCATGCCCGCGGCGGGAGCGCCGGATCCGGTCACGAGCGACGTGCCGACACCGTACGAGTCCACCGGGGACGCAGCCAGGCCCGCGATGCCGTGCTCGTCGAGGTCGTTGGTGACGGTGATCCGCGTGCCCGTGGCGCCCAGCGCGTCGAGCTGGGCGCGCACCTCGCCCACCAGCACCGGCAGGTCGCCGGAGTCGAGCCGGACGGCGCCGAGGCCCGGCCCGGCGACCCGCACCGCGGTCTCCACGCCCTCGCGGACGTCGAAGGTGTCCACGAGCAGCGTCGTGCCCGCGCCGAGCGCGGCCACCTGCGCCCGGAAGGCCTGCTCCTCCGTGTCGTGCAGCAGAGTGAAGGAGTGGGCGGCCGTCCCCATCGTCGGGACGCCCCAGGTGCGGCCCGCCTCCAGGTTCGAGGTCGCGCTGAAGCCCGCGACGAACGCGGCGCGCGCGGCGGCCACCGCGGAGCGCTCCCCGGTCCGTCGCGAGCCCATCTCGGCGAGGGGGCGTCCGCCGGCGACCTGCACCATGCGGGCCGCGGCGCTCGCGACCGCGCTGTCGTAGTTGAGCACGCTGAGGACGAGGGTCTCGAGGATGACCCCGTCGGCGAAGGGCGCCTCGATCGTGAGCAGCGGCGAGCCGGGGAAGTACACCTCGCCCTCGCGGTATCCGGTGATCCGGCCGCGGAAGCGGTAGTCGGCGAGCCAGGCGAGGGCGTCCTCGCCCACGACGCGCTCGGACCGCAGGTACTCGAGCTCGTCGTCTCCGAAGCGGAAGTCGCGGATGAGCTCCAGCAGCCGTCCCGTGCCCGCGACCACGCCGAACCGCCGACCCGTGGGGAGGCGGCGCGCGAAGCACTCGAACACGCACTCGCGGTCGTGGGTGCCGGCCTTCAAGGCGGCGTCCAGCATCGTGAGCTCGTAGCGGTCGGTGAGGAGGGAGGTGGACTGGTGCACCCGCCCAGCCTAGGGCGGCCGTTCCCGGCAGGTCCGATCCGCCGGGCGCACGCCCCGGCCGCATGACGGGGGTCCCGCCTAGGGTCGCACCATGCAGCGCACCCGATGGATCCTCGCCGACCAGCTGGGCGACCACTTCGACGACGGCGGGCCCGTGCTGCTCATCGAGTCGCGCGGACTGCTCGCCCGGCGGCCCTACCACCGGGCGAAGGCGCACCTCATCCTGTCCGGCATCCGGCACCGTGCCCGTGCCCTCGGCGAACGGGTGGAGTTCCACCAGGTCGACCACTACCGCGACGTCGTGGCCGACCGGCGCGACCTCGAGGTCGTCGACCCCACGTCCCGCGGGCTGCGGAGGCTCGTCGCCGACATCGGCGCCGACGTGCTGCCGAGCCGCGGCTTCATCACCAGCGAGCAGGAGTTCGCCGAGTGGATGGCGGGGCGCACGTCGAACCGGCTCGTCATGGAGGACTTCTACCGGTGGTCGCGGGCGCGCACGGGCATCCTCATGGACGGCGACGACCCGGTCGGCGGCCGCTGGAACTTCGACCACGACAACCGGGAGAGGCCGCCGCGCGGCGCGACGACGCTGGGGCTGCCGGAACCGTGGTGGCCGGAGGAGGACGACATCGACGCCGAGGTCCGCGCCGACCTCGACCGGTGGGAGCGCGAGGGCGTCGTCCACCTGGTGGGGGAGGACGGACCCCGGCGCTTCGCCGTGACACCGGAGGAGGGACGCGCCGCGCTCGACGACTTCGTGGCCAGCCGCCTCAACGACTTCGGGCCGTTCGAGGACGCGTCCCTCTCGGGCGACTGGACGATGGCCCACTCCCTCCTCAGCGCGACCATGAACATGGGCGTGCTGGACCCCGCGGACGTCATCGAGCGCATCGTCGCCGAGCACGCGGTGGGTCGGGCCCCCATCCAGAGCGTCGAGGGCATCGTGCGGCAGATCATGGGATGGCGCGACTACGTGTGGCACCTCTACTGGGCCTTCGACGAGGACTACGTCGCCGAGAACCGCCTCGACGCCCACCGCGGCGTGCCGACCGCGCTGCAGCGCCTCGACGCCTCCGGCATCGAGGCGGCCTGCCTCGCGCACGTGGTCGACAAGGTGCGCACGCACGGCTGGGCGCATCACATCGAGCGGCTCATGATCCTCGGCAACCTCGCGCTCCAGCGCGGCTACGACCCGAAGGCCATGAACGACTGGTTCATCGACTCCTTCGTCGACGGCACGCCGTGGGTCATGCCCGCGAACGTCGTCGGCATGGCGCTGCACGCCGACGGCGGACGCATGGCGACGAAGCCGTACGCGGCCGGCGGCGCCTACATCGACCGCATGACCGACCACTGCTCCGGCTGCCCGTTCGACCCGAAGGTGCGGGTGGGCCCGACGGCCTGCCCCTACACCGCGGGCTACTGGTGGTTCCTCGACCGGAACCGGGACCGGCTCCAGGGCAACGCGCGCATGAACCAGCCGCTCGCGGGGCTGAAGCGGCTGAAGGACCTGCCGGAGCTCATCGCCCAGGAGGACGCGCGGCGGTCGCTGTGATCGGGCGGCCCGTCGCGGGCCCGTCCGCCCGCGGGCCCGTCCGCCCTCGGGCTCGCCGGCGGGAGCCCGCCGGTAGGCTGACGGGATGAGCGACGCGCCGATCGGGATCTTCGACTCCGGCGTCGGCGGCCTCACCGTCGCCCGCGCCGTCGCGACCCTCCTGCCGCGCGAGTCGATCATCTACATCGGCGACACCGCGCACACTCCCTACGGCGACAAGCCCATCGCCGACGTCCGCCGCTACGCGCTCGCGGTGCTCGACGACCTCGTCGAGCGCGGCGTGAAGATGCTCGTCATCGCGTGCAACACCGCGTCGGCCGCGATGCTCCGGGACGCGCGGGAGCGCTACGACATCCCGGTCGTCGAGGTCATCCAGCCCGCCGTCCGCACGGCGGTCAGCGTCACCCGCAACCACCGGGTCGGCGTCATCGCGACCCACGCCACGGTCACGAGCCGTGCCTACGACGACGCCTTCGCCGCCGCTCCGCACCTCGCCCTGACCTCCGCGGAGGCGCCGCGATTCGTCGAGTTCGTGGAGCGCGGCGAGACCTCGGGCCCCGAGCTGATGGCGGCGGCGGAGGAGTACCTCGCGCCCCTGCGCGCCGCGGGCATCGACACGCTCGTCCTCGGCTGCACGCACTACCCGTTCCTCGAGGGCGCCATCTCACTGCTCATGGGCCCGGACGTGACGCTCGTCTCGAGCGACACCGAGACCGCGAAGGACGTCTACCGCGAGCTCGTGTCCGCCGGCCTCGAGCGTCGGACGGACGCTCCGCCCGTCATCCGCTACGAGGCCACGGGCGGCAGCGCATCCGACTTCGAGACGCTCGCGCACCGCATGCTCGGCGCCGGCGTCTCGCACGTGGAGCTCGTCGAGACGGGCGCCATCCCCCTTCCCCGCCGCGTGCGGCCGGACGCGGCAACGCCTCCGGACGCCGTCGGCACCCCGTCCACCCCCGATCCGAGCCGAGGCCGCACATGACCGACGACACCACCCGCCACGACGGCCGCGCCGCCGACCAGCTGCGCGAGATCAGCATCGAGAGGAACTGGAGCGAGCAGGCCGAGGGATCCGCCCTCATCTCCTTCGGGCGCACGCGCGTCCTCTGCACCGCCTCGTTCACGAACCGCGTCCCGCGCTGGAAGGCCGGCAGCGGCCAGGGCTGGGTCACCGCCGAGTACGCCATGCTCCCGCGCGCCACCAACGAGCGCATGGACCGCGAGGCCGTGAAGGGCAAGGTCGGCGGCCGCACGCACGAGATCTCCCGCCTCATCGGCCGGAGCCTGCGAGCCGTCGTCGACATGAAGGCCCTCGGCGAGAACACGATCGTCATCGACTGCGACGTCCTGCAGGCCGACGGCGGCACCCGGACCGCGGCCATCACGGGCGCCTACGTCGCACTGGCGGACGCGCTGGAGTGGGGCCGCGAGCGGAAGTTCATCGCCCAGCGTGCCACGCCGCTGAAGGACAGCGTCGCGGCGGTCTCCGTGGGCATCGTCGACGGCAAGCCCCTGCTCGACCTGGCCTACGTCGAGGACGTGCGCGCCGAGACCGACATGAACGTCGTCATGACGGGCAGCGCCTCCTTCGTCGAGGTCCAGGGCACCGCCGAGGGCGCGCCCTTCGACCGCGCGGAGCTCGACGCCCTGCTGGACCTCGCGCTCGGGGGCGGCACCACGCTCACCGCGCTGCAGGCCCAGGCCCTCGGGCGCTGAGGAGCCCCGGTGATCCCCCTCGTCCTGGCCACGCACAACGCCCACAAGGTCGAGGAGCTCCGCCGGATCCTCGGATCCCGCCTCGCCGGCATCGACCTCGTCGCCTACGACGGCCCCGAGCCCGTGGAGGACGGGACCACCTTCGAGGAGAACGCGCTCGTCAAGGCGCGTGCCGCGGCGCTCCACACGGGGCGGGCGGCCCTCGCGGACGACTCCGGCATCGCCCTCGACGTCCTCGGCGGATCGCCCGGCATCTTCTCCGCGCGCTGGGCGGGCCCGGCGCGCGACAGCGCGCAGAACCTCGAGCTCCTGCTCTGGCAGCTGGGCGACGTGCCGGACGCCCATCGCGGCGCGCGGTTCGTCTGCGCGGCTGCGCTCGTCGTGCCGACGGCGGACGGCCTGGTCGAGCGGACCGCGACGGGCGTGTGGCAGGGGACCGTGCTCCGTGAGGTCCAGGGCGAAGGCGGCTTCGGGTACGACCCGGTCTTCCGTCCCGACACCGGCGGAGCGAGCGCCGCGGCCCTCGACGCGGACGAGAAGAACCGGGTCAGCCACCGCGCGCGGGCGTTCGACGCGATCATGCCCGTGGTGCGTCGGGAGCTCCTCGGCGAGGGCTGAGCCGCCGTCCCGACCTCGTGAGAGCGGGAGTCGTTCCCGACTGCGCCAGCGGGTGGATCCCCATGCTCGCGTGCCCGTACGGTGGACGCATGGGCCACGGCACGCACGATCACGGCGCGGCCACCACCGACCGTCGCCGCCTGGTCATCGCCATCGCGATCACGGCCACCGTCCTCGTCGTCGAGGTGGTCGGCGCGCTCGTCTCGGGATCGCTCGCGCTGCTCGCCGACGCCGGTCACATGACGAGCGATCTGCTCGGCCTCGGCATCGCCCTCGTCGCCACCATCGTGGCCGCGCGTCCCGCCACCGATCGCCATACCTTCGGATTCCAGCGCGGCGAGGTGCTGGGAGCGCTGGTGAACGGCCTCATCCTGGTCGGCGTGGCCGTCTACGTCGCGGTGCACGGCGTGCAGCGGCTGCTGGCGCCCGAGGGGCCCCAGGTGGACGCCGGCATCATGCTCCTCGCAGCCGTAGTCGGGCTCGTCGCGAACGTGATCGCGCTGCTGGTCCTCCGCGGGGGAGCGGGCACCTCCATCAACCTCCGCGGTGCCTACCTGGAGGTGCTCGGCGACGCGTTCGGGTCCGTCGCGACCATCGTCGCCGGCATCGTGATCGCGCTCACCGGCTTCGGCCGCGCCGACGCCATCGCCTCGCTCGTGATCGCGGCGCTCATCGTGCCGCGGGCCGCCGTCCTGCTCCGCGACGTGGTCACCGTGCTGAACGAGTCGACGCCCGCCGGCACCGAGCCCGAGCGCATCCGCGCGCACCTGCTCGAGACGCCCGGCGTGACCGCTGTCCACGACGTGCACGTCTGGGCCATCACCTCCGGTTCGCCGGTCTTCACCGCGCACGTGGTCGTGGAGCAGGAGGTCTTCCGCGAGGGCCGCACCGGAGAGCTGCTCGATCGGCTGGCCGGGTGCCTCGACGACCACTTCGATGTGGAGCACAGCACGTTCCAGCTGGAGCCGGAGGAGCATGCCGGGCACGAGCACCGGCACCACGTCTGACGCAGCGGGTCCGCTGCCGACGACCGGTGCACCGCACCGGCGACGCATCGCCGACTGCCGTGCCGGGGATAGGGATCGCGACGGGACTCAGCGGCGCGGGTCGTTCGAGGGGTCCTGGTCGAAGTTCTCGGGGAGAGGGCGAGGTCCTCGCCGGCGGGGGCCACGCCCGCCGCCTCCTCGTCGCGGGCGTGCTTGCGGGCGCGGAGGAAGTGGATCGCGGTGGGCACGAGCGTCACGAAGACCGCGCCGAGGAGCACGTAGTCGATGTAGTGCGTGACGAAGTCGCGGATGGGCGGGAAGCCGTTCAGCAGGTTGCCGAGCCAGGTGAGGCCGGCGCCCCAGATGATCGCGCCGACGGCGTTGTAGAACGAGTACTTCCGGTAGTCCATGTGACCGACGCCCGCGGCGATCGGCGCGAAGGTCCGGACGATCGGCACGAAGCGCGCCGCGATGACCGCGAGGCCGCCGAAGCGGGCGAAGAAGGCGTTCGTGCGGACGACGTTCTGCCGGCTGAAGATGCCGGAGTCCTTGCGCTCGAAGACCCGCGGACCCGCCTTGTGGCCGATCAGGTACCCGACCTCGCCGCCGGCGAACGCCGAGAACGCGATGGCGAGGCAGATCCACCAGATGTCGATGCCGGTGATGCCCGGCAGGGTGAGCCCCGCGATGACGAGGAGGGTGTCGCCGGGGAAGAGGAAGCCGAAGAGCAGGCCCGTCTCGGCGAAGATGATGAGGCAGATCCCGATGAGGGCGAATCCCCCGAACGACTCGATGAGGGTCGTCGAGTCGAGGAAGTCGAAGAGCAGGGGATGCACGTGGGGCTCCAGTCGTGGTGGGTCGCGGGGCGCGCGGAAGCGGCCTGCGGCCAGCACAGGATATCGCCAGCGCCCCGGATCCCGCCGCGAAGCGGCCACCCCCGGTCGAGGGGTGCTCACCGGTCTGGGGGAAGCAGACGACGGTGCGGGAGAAGGGACTTGAACCCTCACGCTCGAAAGCACAGGAACCTAAATCCTGCGTGTCTACCGATTCCACCACTCCCGCGGGTGCCCGACCAGCTTAGGACGCCCCCTAATATGTTGATCGTGACAACGAAGACACTCGTAGCAGGCATCGACTCCTCCACGCAGAGCTGCAAGGTGGTCGTCCGCGACCTCGACTCGGGCGCCCTGGTGCGCTCCGGCCGCGCGTCCCACCCCGACGGCACGGAGGTGGATCCTTCCGCCTGGTGGGATGCCCTCCTCGCGGCCATCGCCGATGCGGGCGGCCTC
Organism: Clavibacter michiganensis; assembly: GCA_002150995.1. Lineage (GTDB taxonomy): Bacteria > Actinomycetota > Actinomycetes > Actinomycetales > Microbacteriaceae > Clavibacter > Clavibacter michiganensis_K. The sequence continues at coordinate 1,347,943 of MDHJ01000001.1, forward strand.
GACGACGTGGCCGCCATCTCGGTCGGCGGCCAGCAGCACGGCATGGTCTGCCTCGACGGGTCGGGCGCGGTCGTCCGCGACGCGCTCCTCTGGAACGACACCCGTTCCGCGCAGGCCGCCGCCCACCTCCGCGACGAGCTGGGCGCCGACGCCTGGGCGAGCGCCACCGGCGTCGTCCCGGTCGCCTCGTTCACCGCCACCAAGCTCCGCTGGCTCCGCGACGCGGAGCCGGAGAACGCGGCCCGCGTCGCCGCCGTCGCACTCCCGCACGACTGGCTGACCTGGCGCCTCCTCGGCCACGGCGTCAGTTCCCCGGACCTGGCCGCCCTCGCCACGGACCGCTCCGACGCGAGCGGCACCGCGTACTGGTCGAGCGTCACGGGGGATTACCGCCTCGACCTGCTCGAGCGCGCGCTCGGCCGCGTGGTCGGCCTCCCGCGCGTGCTCGGCCCGGGGGAGTCCGCGGGCGTCACGGGCAACGGCATCCCCGGTGTCCCGGCAGGCATCCCCGTCGGCCCCGGCGCGGGAGACAACGCCGCCGCCGCGCTCGGCCTCGGTGCGGTACCGGGCGACGTGGTCGTGTCCATCGGCACGTCGGGCACGGTGTTCGCCGTCACGGCGGATCCCATCACCGACGCCTCCGGCACGGTCGCGGGCTTCGCCGACGCCACGGGCAACTTCCTCCCGCTGATCGCGACCCTCAACGCGGCCCGCGTGCTCGACGGCGGCGCGCGCCTCCTCGGCATCGATCACGCGCGGCTCTCGGAGCTCGCGCTCGAGGCGCCAGCGGGATCCGACGGGCTCGTGCTCCTGCCCTACTTCGAGGGCGAGCGCACGCCGAACCTCCCGGACGCGACCGCGTCGCTGCACGGCATGACCCTCCGCAACAGCACGCCGGCGACCATGGCCCGCGCGCACGTCGAGGGCATGCTGTGCGGCCTGGCCGACGGCCTCGACGCGATCACGCGCCAGGGCGTGGAGGTGGAGCGCGTGCTCCTCATCGGCGGCGGGGCGAAGAGCCGGGCAGTGCGCGAGATCGCGCCGACGATCTTCGGCGTCCCCATCCACGTGCCGGACGCAGGTGAGTTCGTCGCCGACGGCGCCGCGAAGCAGGCCGCGTGGATCCTCACGGGGAGCCTGCCGGAGTGGCCCCTCGCGGGCGACGAGGTCTTCGACGCCCCGGGCGTGCCGGCGGTGCGCGCGGCGTACGCGGCGGCGAAGGCGGAGCTGGGGTACTGACGCCCGCGGGCCGGCGCTGACGCGTCGGCCTGTGGACGGCACGCGCGGCGGGCTCCCCGATCAGCATCCTGTCCGGATGCAGACGCGGACCCCCCTCGACACCATCGCCGGGCGGGTGAGGGAGCGCCTGCGTGACGAGGGGGCGTCGACGGCACCGGGCGGTACCGCCGCCCTCGTCCGTGAGGAGGTCCGCCGCTTCGCGGAGCAGGCCCTCGGCTCCGACTCCCGGCTCCTCGACGACGAGGCGGCCACGGAGCGGCAGGTGCTCGCGCGCCTCACGGGCTTCGGCGCCCTCCAGCCCCTCCTCGACGACGACTCCATCGAGGAGGTGTGGATCAACTCGCCGACGCGCGTCTTCGTCGCGCGCGCGGGCGTCCCGGAGCTGACGCCCCTCGTGCTGTCCGAGGCGGAGGTGCGGGACCTCGTCGAGCGGATGCTGCAGTCATCCGGGCGCCGCGTCGATCTCTCGACCCCCTTCGTCGACGCCTCGCTGCCCGACGGGTCGCGCCTGCACGTCGTCATCCCGGACGTCACGCGGCAGCACTGGGCGGTCAACATCCGCAAGTTCTCGCGCCGCATCCGCGACCTCGACCACCTCGTGGCGCTCGGCAGCCTTCCGCTCCAGGCCGCGGAGTTCCTGCGCATGAGCGTGCGCGCCGGCCTGTCCATCGTGGTGAGCGGCGCGACCCACACCGGCAAGACCACCATGATCGACGCGCTCCTCGCGTCGGTGCGCACGTCCGACCGCATCGTCACGGTGGAGGAGACCTTCGAGCTGGATCCCGCGGGTCGCGACGTCGTGGCGCTGCAGTGCCGGCAGCCGAGCCTCGAGGGCTCGGGCGAGATCACCCTGCGGCGCCTCATCAAGGAGGCGCTGCGCATGCGGCCGGATCGCCTGGTGGTCGGCGAGGTGCGGGAGGCCGAGTGCCTCGACCTCCTCATCGCGCTCAACTCGGGGGTCCCGGGGATGTGCTCGATCCACGCGAACAGCGCGCGGGAGGCGCTCGTCAAGCTGTGCACGCTGCCGCTGCTGGCGGGGCGCAACATCGACGCGGCGTTCGTCGTGCCCACGGTCGCGACGTCGGTCGACCTGGTGGTCCACCTCGAGGTCCGCCCCTCGGGCGCCCGCCGCGTCGTCGAGATCCTCGCGCCGGGCGGGCGGCACAGCGGCATGGTCATCGAGGCGAGCTCGGTCTTCGCCCTGGAGGACGGGATCCTCACCGCGACGGGTGGTCAGCCCACGCACCTCGCCAAGTACCGGGCGGCCGGGCTCGACCCGCTCCGCATCCTCGTGGGGGCCCCGTGAGCGTCGCCCTCGGCCTCGCGCTCGGTGCCGGGATCGTCCTCCTCCTGGCACCGCGCCTGTGGCCGGTGGTCGAGGGTCGGCCGGCTCGCGGGCGCGGCCTCACCGCCCGGGTCCACGATCGCCTGACCCACGCGGGCCTGCCCCAGGTGTCGGTCAGCGCGTTCCTCGCCCTCTCGGCGCTCGTGGGGGTCGCCGCGGGGGCGCTGGTGGAGGCCGTCCTCCGCGTGGACGGCGCCGCGCTCGCCGCAGCGCTGACGGGCCTCGTGCTCCCGTGGGCGGTCGTGGGCGCGCGCTCCTCCGCGCGGCGACGCGCCCATCGCGCGGTGTGGCCCGACGTCGTCGATCATCTCGTCAGCGCCGTCCGAGCGGGCCTCGGGCTGCCCGACGCGGTGGCATCGCTCGCCGTCGCGGGCCCCGCCGTGCTCCGGCCGGCGTTCCAGGAGTTCGCCGCCGTCCACCGGACCACCGGCAGCTTCGCCGTCGCGCTCGACGAGTTGAAGGAGCGGCTGGCCGACCCGACCGCCGACCGCATCCTGGAGACGCTGCGGATGGCCCGCGAGGTCGGCGGCACACAGCTCCCGGACGTGCTCCGGGGGCTCGCCCGCTTCCTGCGCGAGGAGGCCGCGATCCGCAGCGAGGCGGAGGCGCGGCAGTCGTGGGTCGTCAACGCGGCCAAGCTCGGGGTCGCCGCGCCGTGGATCATCCTGGCGTTGCTCTCCACGCGTCCGGAGGCCGCGACCGCGTACGACACGACAGCGGGGACCGTGGTCATCGCCGTGGGGCTCGCCGTCTCCGCCATCGCCTACCGGGCGATGCTCGCCCTCGGGCGCCTGCCGGAGGACCGCAGGTGGTTCGCGTGATCGCCGCCGAGCCCTGGGGCGCCCTCCTGGGGCTGGTCGCCGGCATGGGCGCCTGGACCATGATGGGCGCCGTCCCGCGGTTCCGTCGTGCGCGCCTGCTGGACCGAGTCGCGCCCCACGTCCTCGACGTCTCGGAGGGCGCTCGCCGGCACCTGGCGCTCACGACGGTGCATCCGCTGCCGGTGCTGGGCACGCTCGGGGCGCCCGCCGTCGTCCCCGTCCGCCGTGCGCTCGAGCGCGTGCTCGGCGGCACCGAGCGGATCGAGAGGCTGCTCGGCCAGTCCGGCTCCGACGAGGACGTGGAACGGCACCGTTCTCGTCAGCTCGTCGCGCTCGTCCTGGGGACGGCCGCCGGGGCGCTCGGCGCCGCCCTCGTGGGCGGCGCCGCCCTCACGTCGGGGAACCTGCCTCCGGCGCAGCTGGTCGCCGTGCCGGTGGTGGCGGCCGTCACCGGCCTGGTCGCGTGCGACTCCGCGCTCGACCGGAGGGCCCGGCGCCGGGTGGCGCGGATCTCCGCGGAGCTGCCCACGGTCCTGGAGTTCCTGGCGCTCAGCCTCGCCGCCGGAGAGGGACTGCTGGACGCGCTCCGACGAGTCGCCCGCGTGGGCTCGGGCGAGCTCGCCGGCGAGCTGGGTCGCGTCGTCGCCGACGTCGGAACGGGCATCGCCGTGGCCCGTGCGTTCGACGACCTGGCTCGGAGGCTCGCCCTCCCGTCCGTGTCCCGCCTCGTCGACCAGCTCGCCGGGTCCCTGGAGCGGGGCACGCCGCTGGCGGAGGTCCTCCGCGCGCAGGCGCAGGACGCCCGCGAGGTCGCGAAGCGGGATCTCCTCGAGAGCGCAGGCCGCAAGGAGGTCGCCATGCTCGTGCCCCTGGTCTTCCTGATCCTGCCGCTCACGATCCTGTTCGCGCTCTTCCCCGGCGTCCTCGTGCTGCAGCTCGGGCTCTAGGACCACCGCGACCGATCGACGCACCATCCGACCGCCGACCGGATCGCCCGGGACCGGCACGAGCGAGAGGCACGACATGACCGACCGACGAGCAGCACGGCGCGAGGACACGACGTCCGGCCACGAGTGGGAGGACGACCGCGGCGACGTGCCCGGCTGGGTCCTCATCACGCTGATGACCGCGGGCCTCGTCATCATCCTGTGGGGAGTGGCGGGTCCGTTGCTGCAGAACGTCTTCACGCAGGCCATCGACCGCGTCACCTCGTTCTGATGCGCGACGACCGCGGCTCGGCAGCCGCCGAGTTCGTCATGGTCGGAGCCCTGCTCGTCGTCCTCGCGCTGTCGGTGGTGCAGCTGGCGCTCGCGCTCCACGTGCGGACCACCGTCCTCGACGCGGCCGCCGAGGGTGCCCGTACCGCCGCGCTCGCCGGAGCCACCCGCGCCGACGGTGTGGAGCGCACCCGCGATCTGATCACGACGGCCGTGGGCGCGCGCTACGCCGAGGACGTCAGCGCGGACGGCGGCACGTCGCTCGGGCATGCCGTCGTCAGCGTGACGGTGCGGACCACGCTGCCCCTCGTGGGACTCGCCGGCATCGACCACGGGATGGAGGTGACGGGACATGCGGCCGTCGAGCGACTGGGCTGACGAGCGGGGGTCCGCGGCGCTGGAGTTCATCACGGCAGGGGTGCTCCTGCTCGTGCCCCTCGTGTACCTCGTCCTGGCGCTCTCGGCGATCCAGGGCGCGGCGCTCGGCACCGAGGGCGCAGCACGTCAGGCCGCCCGCGTCTTCGTGCGCGCGGACGACGACGCCGCCGGCCGCCGGGAGGCGCGCGCCGCCGTGGAGGTCGCGCTCGCCGATCACGGGGTCGCCCCCGGCGGGATCGCGCTCGACATCACCTGCTCGCCGGATCCGCTCCGGTGCCATGCGCCGCGAGCGCGGGTGCACGTGTCGGTCCGCGTCGCGGCCGATCTGCCGTTGGCTCCGCCCGTCGCGGGTCCCGACGCGCCGGGCTCGATCGCCGTCCACGGGGACGCGGACGCGCGGGTCTCCGCCTTCGTCCCCGGAGGACGGTGATCGTCGCGGTGACGCGTCGCGAGCGGGGACGCCCGGCGTGCAGGAGGACCGCGGTCCAGGGGGACGAGGGGTCCGTCCTCCCGCTCGTGATCGCCGCATGCGCGCTCGGCCTGGCGGTCATCCTGATGGTCTCGGCGGCATCGTCGCTCTACCTCGAGCGCGTGCGGCTCTTCTCCGTGGCCGATGCCGCGGCGCTCGCCGGGGCGGAGTCGTTCGACGTCGACTCCACGGGCGGTCGTCCGTCGGACACGGCCGACGGCGAGCGCGTCGCCCTGCCGCGGCTGACGGACACGGGCGTCGCGTCGGCGGTCTCCCGGTACCTGGCCGAGCAGCCCGTCGACGGGTTGCGCGACCTGCACGTCGACGGCGCCGCATCCCCCGACGGCCGGAGCGCGCGCGTCGCGCTGTCCGCCCGATGGGTGCCGCCCGTCGCCTCGCTGATGGCCCCCGAGGGCATCCGCATCGCGGTCACGAGCACCGCCCGCAGCGTGCTCGTCGGTCCGGGAGCGGCGACGGCCGGTCCCGCGGGAGGGGGCTGAGCCGACGCGTCCGGACGGTGTGCGGGCAGGGGAGGCGGTTCCTTCAGGAGGCCGGTCGCGGCTTCCGCGGCACGTACCGCGGCACGTAGCGGATCAGGATGCCGGCGCCGATGAGTCCCAGCACGCCCATGACGCCGCTGGCCGCCGCGAGCGACGTGACGGAGGTGAGCGCGGCGATGAGGAGCGGGGAGGCGGCGCTGCCGGCGTCGCCCGTGAAGCGCCAGGCGCCGAGGAAGGGGGCCGGGTCCTCGCGCGGCGCGAGGTCGGCGCCCAGCGTCATGAGGATGCCGGAGCCCACGCCGTTCGCGACCGACATGAACATGGCGACGCCGATGAACCACTGGACGGCCGTGGGGAGGTCGGGGGTGAGGGCGAGCACCAGGTAGCCGAGGCCGAGGCCGACCATCGACGGCACCGCGCTCCAGAGACGGCCGAAGCGGTCCATGATCTGGCCGCTCGCGTAGAAGAGGGCGAAGTCCACGCCGCCGGCGATCCCGATGATGAGGGCCGTGTTCGCGTCCGAGATGCCGATGCTCACGGCCCATAGGGGCAGGAGGACCCCGCGGCCCGCGCGCATCGACCCGATGAGGGCGGCGCCGGATCCGAGCTTGACGAGCACGCCCTTGAACCGCCAGAGCGTCCCCAGGAGGCCCGCGGACGCGCGGGCCGCGGGAGCGGTTCCCGCGGCGGCGCCGACCGACTCGTCGTCCTGCGGCTCACCGGCCGTCGCGGGCGCCGCGCTCTGCAGGTCGGCCGCGCGGTTGCGGCGCACGACGTCCATCGGGTCGGGGAGGACGAGCAGCGTCACGGCGGCCGCGAGGCACGCGACGATGTGGATCACGAACGCGGACTGCGACGCCCCCGTCACGTGGATCACGCCGGCGGCGAGGAACGGCCCCACGAAGTAGCCGGCGCGGAAGGTGCCGCCGAGGGTCGAGAGGGCGCGAGCGCGGTACGCCTGCGGCACGAAGCTCGTCATGAACGCGTGCCGCGCGAGCGCGAACACCGCGGTCGAGACGCCGATGAGGAAGACGCCCACGCCGAGCACGAGCGGGTTCGGCGAGAGGAGGCAGAGCACGAGGCCGCCGATGGAGACGAAGGCCGCGCCGATCATGGCCGTCCGCTCGCCGATCCGGCTCACCACGGCGCCGCTCGGGATGTCGCCCACGAGCTCGCCGAGCATGATCATGCCGCCGATGAACGCGGCGATCGCGAGGGAGGCGCCGAGGCTGCCGGCGACGATCGGGATGATGGGGATGATCGCGCCCTCGCCGATGGAGAACAGCAGCGCGGGCAGCAGCGCCGGGAGGGCGACCGAGCGCAGGGAGAAGGGGGGCTCGGGGTCGGCATCGCGTCCGACCCTACTCGCGCCGGGTCCCGCACCCGGACGGTCCCTGCGGGCCGGACGGTAGGCTGGGCGGCACCATGATCGACCAGGACTTCTCTTCGCGGATCACAGAATTGCGCGACACGTACTCCAACATCCGCTCGGTCGTCGGCGTCGAGCGCCTGCAGCAGGAGGTCGAGGAGCTGAGCGCCCAGGCGGGCGAGCCCGACCTCTGGGACGACACGGAGAAGGCCCAGAAGGTCACGAGCGACCTCAGCCACCGCCAGAGCGAGCTGAAGCGCATCGACGAGCTGCAGCGCCGCCTCGACGACCTGGACGTGCTCGTCGAGATGGCGAAGGACGACGAGGAGTCCGCCGAGGAGGCGGTCGTCGAGCTCGACGGCATCACGAGGATCATGGACGAGCTCGAGGTGCAGACGCTCCTCAACGGCGAGTTCGACCCGCGGCCCGCCGTGGTCACCATCCGCGCCGGCGCCGGCGGCGTCGACGCGGCCGACTTCGCCGAGATGCTCATGCGCATGTACCTGCGCTGGGCGGAGCAGCACGACTACCGCGCCACCGTGCTCGACACCTCGTACGCGGAGGAGGCGGGCATCAAGTCGGCGACCTTCGAGATCGACGCGCCGTACGCCTTCGGCACGCTCTCGGTCGAGGCCGGCACGCACCGGCTGGTGCGCATGAGCCCCTTCAACTCCGCCGGCAAGCGCCAGACGTCGTTCGCGGCCGTCGAGGTCGTCCCGCTCATCGAGCAGACCGAGTCGATCGAGATCCCGGAGAACGACATGCGGGTCGACGTCTTCCGGTCGTCCGGGCCCGGCGGCCAGTCGGTCAACACGACGGACTCGGCGGTGCGCATCACGCACCTCCCCACCGGCATCGTCGTGACCTGCCAGAACGAGAAGAGCCAGATCCAGAACCGCGCCGCGGCCCTCCGGGTGCTGCAGTCGCGCCTGCTCCTCGTCCAGCGCGAGCAGGAGGCGGCCACCAAGAAGGAGCTCGCCGGCAACATCACGGCGAGCTGGGGCGACCAGATGCGCAGCTACGTCCTCGCGCCGTACCAGATGGTCAAGGACCTCCGCACCGAGCACGAGGTCAACAACCCGTCGAACGTCTTCGACGGCGACCTCGACGGCTTCATCTCCGCGGGGATCCGCTGGAGGAAGTCGCCCGACCGCGCCTGAGAGAGTGCGGGGGAGTGCTCCCCGCGGTGAGTCGATGCGGCGATCAGGGGGTCCGGTGCCTAGGGTCGTACCGACATGATCAGGTTCGACCACGTATCCAAGGTGTATCCCGGCAACCCCCGACCGGCGCTGAGCTCCGTCGACCTCGAGATCCTCCGGGGGGAGTTCGTCTTCCTCGTCGGCGCATCCGGGTCCGGCAAGTCCAGCTTCCTGCGTCTCGTGCTCAAGGAGGACCGGCCCACGAAGGGCACGATCCACGTCCTGGGCCAGCAGCTGAACCAGCTGTCGAGCCGCAAGGTCCCCTACTACCGGCGGAGCCTCGGGGTGGTGTTCCAGGACTTCCGGCTGCTCCCCAACAAGTCGGTCTTCGACAACGTCGCGTTCACGCTCCAGGTGATCGGGAAGTCGCGCGGCTTCATCCAGGAGGCCGTCCCGGACGTGCTCGCCATGGTGGGCCTGCAGGGCAAGGAGCAGCGGCTCCCGCACGAGCTCTCCGGCGGCGAGCAGCAGCGCGTCGCCATCGCGCGCGCCGTGGTGAACAAGCCCGCAGTGCTCCTCGCCGACGAGCCCACCGGCAACCTCGACCCGCTGACCAGCGCCGGGATCATGCAGGTGCTCGAGCGGATCAACGCCAACGGCACGACGGTCATCATGGCCACCCACGACTCCGGCATCGTCGACCAGATGCAGAAGCGCGTCATCGAGCTGATCGGCGGCGAGGTCGTGCGCGACGAGCTCGGCGGCCAGTACCAGACCTCCGCGATCGACCTGCCCCGGACTGCCGAGAACCCTGTCGGCGTGAACCCCGAGCACCCGCCGGTCGCTGCGCCGACGCCGGTGTTCGTGCCCGCCGCGCCGCTGCCGGCACCCGTCCGCCCGTCCGCACCGGCCGAGCCCGCCACCGGCGCGGAGCGCCGGGAGCAGGCCCGTCGCGACAAGCAGCGTCGCGCGGACGAGAAGGCCCGCGCCAAGGAGGAGGCGGCCCGCGAGACCGCCGCCGCCAAGGCCGCGAGGAGGTCCCCGAAGAAGGTCGCGCCGGGCACCGCCGGGACCGCCGCCCCCGTTCCCGCCTCGTCGGCCCCAGACCCCGAGGCCGTGCCGATCGTGCCGGCCACGTCCCCGGTCCGGGAGCCGCGCGAGGACCGCGACGAGGTCGCCCCGACCCGCGCCGATGTCCCGACCTCCGCGCCGTCCGCGTCCGCGTCCGCCCCGTCCGCGTCCGCGCCGTCCGCCTTCGCGGAGGCGGCCCGCGTGGATCCCGCTCCCGACCGTCCCGCGGCCCAGCCCGCCGCGGCGGCGGCCTCCGAGGAGCCTCGCGCACCGCGGGTCGACGCGGAGCGCGTCCGTACGGAGTCCGTGGAGCAGATGCCGTCCCGCGCCATCCCGGTGGTCGGCGACACGGCTCCCGACGGCCGAGCCGATGACCGCGCCGACAGGACCTCCGCGGACGACGCTCCGGCGGCGGCGGCGGCGACGCCCGCCGCGCCACCCAGCCGGCGCAACGGGGGAGGCGCGGCGCCCGCCGCGCCGAGCACCGGCTCCATCCGCCGGCTCCCCGAGGGCACCGGCGTGATCCGGCTGCCCGACCTGTCCGACGGCCAGGGCGGATCCTCGCCGGTCGACGGACGGGACGACGCCGAGCTCGCCGAGCTCGGGCTGGCCGAGAAGCTGGGGCTCCGCGCCCGCGGCGAGTCGCCGGACGACACCGGCGCACAGGATGTGGGGCCCACGCGATGAGACTCGGACTCGTGCTCTCCGAGGTCGGCAACGGCCTCCGACGGAACGTCAGCATGGTCGTCTCCGTCGTGCTCGTCACCTTCATCTCGCTCACCTTCGTGGGCGCGGCGGTCCTCCTGCAGATGCAGATCGGCCAGATGAAGAACTACTGGTACGACCGCGCGCAGGTGGCGATCGACTTCTGCACCGACACCTCGGTGCCGAGTGAGACGTGCGTCAACGGCAAGGCCACCCAGGAGCAGATCGACGCGGTCGAGCAGCAGCTCGAGAGCGACACCCTCGCGCCGTTCATCGACAGGTACTACTTCGAGGACCAGGACACGGCGTACGCCAACTTCCAGGAGCAGTTCCAGGGCGACCCCGTCACGGAGCTGGTGCAGCCGGAGTTCCTCAACGAGGCCTTCTGGGTGAACCTCAAGGACCCCTCGAAGTCCGACATCCTGAGCGACAGCCTGTCCGGTCTCGCCGGCGTCGAGAACGTGACGGACCAGCGGCAGTACCTCGACCAGATCTTCTCGATCCTCAATGCCGCGAGCCTCACGGCCGTCGGCATCGCGGGGCTCATGCTCGTCGCCGCCGCCCTGCTCATCGCCACCACGATCCGGCTGTCCGCGTTCTCGCGGAGACGGGAGCTGGGCATCATGAGGCTGGTCGGGGCGTCGAACCGCTTCATCCAGACCCCGTTCATCCTGGAGGGCGTGTTCGCCGCGCTCATCGGCTCGGTGCTCGCGAGCGCCGCGACCGTGGCCCTAGTTCGGTTCTTCGTCCAGGGGTTCCTGAGCACCCGGCTCACCTCGATATCGCTCGTCAACATGGACGACGCCCTGCTGGTGGTGCCGATCCTCCTCGGCGTCGGCGTGGTGCTCGCGGCGGTGTCGGCGAACTTCGCCATCAGCCGTTACCTGCGAATCTGATCCGCCGGTAGACTGATGGGCTGCCCGGATCCGGGCGGACCCACCCATCATCATCGAGGAGACCACCGTGCCCAGGGAACGTGGCGAGAAGGTGGTGGCGACCAACCGCAAGGCGCGCCACGACTACACCATCGAGTCGACCTACGAGGCCGGCCTCGTGCTCACGGGCACCGAGGTCAAGTCGCTCCGGCAGGGGCGGGCCTCGCTCGTCGACGGCTACGCGTTCGTCGACGCGGGCGAGGCCTGGCTCGATGCCGTCCACATCCCGGAGTACAACCAGGGCACGTGGAACAACCACCCCGTGCGTCGCAAGCGCAAGCTGCTCCTGCACAAGGACCAGATCCTCAAGATCCACACGAAGGTCAAGGAGGGCGGCTACACGGTCGTCCCGCTGCAGCTCTACTTCGTGGACGGCCGTGCGAAGGTGGAGCTCGCCATCGCGAAGGGCAAGAAGGAGTACGACAAGCGCCAGACGCTCCGCGAGCGTCAGGACAAGCGCGAGGCCGACCGGGCCATGGCGTCGCACCGGCGCCTCGGCGACTAGCGGCCAGCGTCTCCTCACGGTGGCGCCACTGGCTCCCGTCGGCTATCGTAGAGGGCTGGTCACGTTCATCCGTGACCGCGATTGACAACTCGACAGCGTGGAACATGCGACCCGGCTCGGGCACCGTCAGGTGCACGGTCGTGCATGGGGATGATCGGTTTCGACATTGCCTGCAAAACTGCGAGAAGCGGGTCGAGGATGCAGGGCTATCTCGTAAACGCTCCCTGCACAACACAAGTGCCAATTCCAAGCGCACTGACTTCGCTCTCGCTGCCTAAGCGAAAGCACTAAGAGGTCCGTCGGTCCGGTGATGCTCTCTAACCGGCAACCGGCGACAGATAGAGAGATTGCTGCGCGGTCGTGCCTCAGGGCCGTGTGGGACTCGCACTGTGGCTGGGCCCGTCGACTCAGATGCCAGGAGCAAGAGTCGGGGCCGAGCAGAACGCCTTTCCTGGCTACACCCGTAGAAGGCGCAGGATTACAGCAGTGGACCGGGGTTCGATTCCCCGCATCTCCACCATCGCGTCGCATGCTCCACGCTCGTCGAGGCTCCGGATCAGTCCAGTGCGACAGAGGCCCCGTCCCCGCGGACGGGGCCTCTGTCGTGCGCCCGGCAGCCTGCGCGCTGCCGCCTGCGCGCCGAGCCGCTCGGTCGATCCCACGGCAGGGTCGTCGTGAGGGTGTCCTGGCCGTCCACCCTGCAGGAGGAGCAAGCTGGTCCGGGCACGGTGCCCTCGCTCGCGGGAGCGGGAATACATAGCCCGTGTATGGGATTCGATTGCACATGACCCGCGACACCACGACGGACACGCCCCGGACCGCCGACGAGGAGCGCACCCGATGGCAGGCCTTCTGGGTCTGCGTCGGCGTGGCCGCCCTCACGATCCTCGACCTCTCCAAGGTCAACGTCGGCCTCCCGTCGATCGAGTCCTCGCTCGGGGCGGGATCCACCGACCTCCAGCTCATCGTCGCCGGGTACGCCCTCGCGTTCGGGCTCGCGCTCGTGCCCGCCGGGCGCCTCGGCGACATCCGCAGCCGACGCCTGATGTTCGTCATCGGCCTCAGCTCCTTCACGATCGCCAGCCTCCTCTGCGCGATCGCCCCCGACGTCCGCACGCTCGTCATCGCCCGGATCCTGCAGGGCGTCGCCGCGGGCATCCAGATGCCGCAGGTGCTCGGTCTCATCCAGCAGCTCTTCCAGGGGGAGGAGCGGGCGCGTGCCTTCGGCCTGTTCGGCGCCGTCGTCGGCATCTCGACCGCCTTCGGACCCACGCTCGGCGGGCTCCTGATCCAGCTGGGCGGCCCGGAGGACGGGTGGCGCCTGCTCTTCTGGATGAACATCCCGCTCGGCATCGTGGCCATCGCCTTCGCCCTCAGGCTGCTGCCCCGGCGGCAGGCACGTCCGCAGGGGAAGACGGGCCTCGACCCCGTCGGCATCCTCCTCCTGGCCGTGGCGACGTTCTCGCTCATGCTGCCGTTCGTCCTCACCACGGGCGGGCCGGACGACGATCCGCTGCGCTGGCTGTGGCTCGCGGGGGCCGCCGTCGCCGCCGGGCTCTTCGTGGCGTGGGAGCGGCGGTACGAGGCGCGCGGCCGGTCGCCGGTCGTCCACTTCGCGCTCTTCTCCCTCGGCTCCTACCGCAACGGGATCCTCATCGCGACCGCGTACTTCGCCGCCATCCCGGCCGTGTTCCTCCTCACGACGCTGTACCTCCAGCAGGGCCTCGGCCTGGCGCCCGTGTTCGCGGGCATGGTGAGCATCCCGTTCGCGCTGTCGTCGGCGGTCACCGCGTGGATCGGCGGACGTCTCGTCTCCCGTCTCGGTCGTCAGCTCGTCGTCATCGGCCTCGTGATCGTCGCCGTCGGCATCACCCTGCTCCTGCTGGCAGCCGTGCTCACCCCCGCCGAGATCACGCCCTGGGCGATGGCCGCGGCCATGCTCGTCGCGGGCGTCGGGGCCGGCTTCGTCATCTCCCCGAACCAGACCCTCACCCTCGCCGAGATCCCCGTCACCGAGGGCGGCGTCGCCGGGTCCATGGCGCAGGTCGGCCAGCGCGTCGGCACGGCCGTGGGCGTCGCGGCGGCGTCGGCCACGTTCTTCAGCACCCTCTACGCGGAGGCGTCCGGCGACGGGGGAGCGAGCCTGGCGGTCTACCACGACGGGTTCCGCAACGGCTTCCTCGTGACGATCGGGCTGGTCGCCGTGGCCCTCGCCATCGGCCTCGTGGACCTCGGCCAGCGCCGCCGTCGGGAGCGGGCGGAGACCGCCTGACCTCGAGCGCCGGCGCCGGATGGCCGGACGGGATCTGTGGGACGCGGGTCAGCGCGCCACGACCGCCAGCACGGCGTCGTGCAGGTGCCCGTTGGTGGCGAGCGCGGATCCGTGCCAGGGTCCCGGCTCCCCGTCGACGGACGTGAAGCGTCCGCCGGCCTCCTGGATCACCGGGATCAGCGCCGCCATGTCGTACGGCTTCAGGTCGTGCTCGCCCGCGATGTCGAGGAGCCCCTCGGCGAGCAGCATGTAGGCCCACATGTCGCCGAAGTCCCGCGACCGCTTCACCCGCGCGGAGAGGTCGAGCAGCTCCTCGAGCCGGTCGGCGTCGCGCCAGCGCTGCACCCCCGCGACGCTCATGGACGCGTCCTCGAGCCGTGCGACGTCGGAGACGCGGATGCGCCGCTCCTCCGAGGTCGTGGCCTGGCCGAGCGTGTCGTCGACGTAGGCACCGAGCCCGGTGGCACCCCACCAGCGCCGCCCGAGAGCGGGGGCGCTCACGACGCCGACGACGGGCACCCCGTCGATCGCGAGGGCGATGAGCGTGCCCCAGACGGGCACGCCGCGGGCGAAGTTCGAGGTGCCGTCGATCGGGTCCACGATCCACTGCCGGGACGACGAGCCGGACGTGCCGTACTCCTCGCCGAGGACGCTGTCGTGGGGGCGGCTCTCGGCGATGCCCGCGCGGATCGCCCGTTCGACCGACATGTCGGCGTCCGTGACCCAGCTCGAGTCGGCCTTCGTCTCGATCGACAGGTCGGCCGAGCGGAAGCGGTCGAGCGAGATGGAGTCGGCCATGTCGGCCAGCTCCCGTGCGAGCCGCAGGTCGGACGACAGGGAGTGCAGGGGTTCGGAGGCCACGGGACGAGCCTAGCGATCGGGTGCGCCGGGGCCGGTCACTCGGCCTTGGCGGCGTCCGACCGGTTGCTGACCAGGTGCTGCAGCGAGTGCAGGCGCTCCCGTCCCGCGTCGCCCAGCTCCCCGGCTTCGACCCGGTCGACGATCTCCCAGTCGTGCGCCTCCGTCAGCGGGATGCCGCCCGGCGGCTCGCCCTCCGGGAGGTGCGCGTAGCTGGCGAACGAGCGGAGGATGTTCGCGGGGTCCACGTGCCCGAGCCCGAAGGACCGGACGCCCGGGGTGTCGATGATCCAGCCGTGGCCGCCGCCGCCCGTCTCCACCCGCATCGACACGGTGGAGCTCGACGTGTGGCGACCCCGCCCGGTGACCTGGTTGACGACGCCGGTGGCCCGGCGCGCATCCGGCACGAGCGCGTTGACGAGCGTGGACTTGCCGACGCCCGAGTGACCCACGGCGACCGTCGTGCGGTCCGCGAGCAGGGCGCGCAGCTCGTCGAGGGGCACGTCGTCGCTCCGGCTGAGGACCACGGGCACGTCGAGGACGCGGAAGTGGGCCGCGAAGGGCGCCGGGTCGGCGACGTCCGACTTCGTGATGCAGAGGATCGGCTGGATGCCCGCGTCGAACGCGGCGACGAGGTAGCGGTCGACGAGGCGGGCGCGGGGCTCGGGCTCGGCGGCGGCGACGACGATGAGCATCTGGTCGGCGTTCGCGACGATCACGCGCTCCACGGCGTCGGAGTCGTCGGCGCTCCGGCGCAGCAGCGTGCGCCGCGGCGCGATGCGGACGATGCGGGACAGGCTGCCCTCGTCGCCCGAGGTGTCGCCGACGATGTCGACCCGGTCGTTGGTGACCACGGCCTTCTTGCCCAGCTCGCGAGCGCGGGTCGCGGTGAGCGTGTGCTCCTCCGGGGTGTCCTCGCCCACGAGCACGCCGAAGCGGCCGCGGTCCACCGTGAGCACCCGCCCCTCGACGGCGTCCGCGTGCCCGGGCCGGTGCTTGCTGCGCGGCTTGCTGCCCTTCGGGTTCGGGCGCACCCGGACGGAGGACTCGTCGTACGCGTCCCAGACGCCGTCGTCCTCCTCCGGGTCCGCGAGCCAGCTCACAGGAGACCGCCGAGGGCGAGCGGGTCCACCGCCGCGCGGGGCGCACGGCCGAGGAGCGGCCCGATCCACAGCTCGGGGAACTCCGGGAGGGTCTTCGCGGTCGTGCCGATGTCGTCGATCTCGACGCCGGGGACGGCGAGCCCGATGATCGCGCCGGCCGTGGCCATGCGGTGGTCCTCGTACGCGCGCCAGGGCCCGCCGTGCAGCGGTGCCGGCGTGACCTCGAGGCCGTCCTCCAGCTCGGTGACGGATCCGCCGAGCCCGGTGATCTCCGCGGCGAGAGCCGCCAGGCGGTCCGTCTCGTGTCCGCGGAGGTGGCCGATGCCGGTGATGCGGCTGGGTCCGTCGGCCAGGGCCGCGAGGGCGACGAGCGCGGGCGCGAGCTCGCCGCCCGTGCTGAGGTCGAGGTCGACCCCGGGGATGCGGCCCCCGGCGGCGAGGCCCGGGCCGCCGTCGACGACGAGCGCGTCGCCCTCGCGGGTGACGGTCGCGCCGAAGCGCGGCAGGAGGTGCGCGAGGTCGGCGCCGACCTGGGTCGTCTCCCGGGGCCAGCCGGGGACGGCCACGCGGCCGCCGGCGACGATCGCCGCCGCGAGGAACGGCGCGGCGTTCGACAGGTCGGGCTCGATCCGCACCTCCCGACCGGCGATGGGCGCGGACGGCACGATCCAGAGACCGGGCTCCGGGCTCTCGACCACGACGCCGCGCTCGGCGAGCGTGCGGATCGTCATCGCGATGTGCGGCATGCTCGGCAGCGACGTGCCCGTGTGGCGGAGCCGCAGCCCCTCCGCGAAGCGCGGCGCGGCGAGCAGCAGCCCCGAGACGAACTGGCTCGACGCGGAGGCGTCGATGCCGATCTCGCCGCCCGGGACCTCGCCCGTCCCGTAGAGGCTGAAGGGGAGCGCGCGCCGGCCGTCGTCATTGACGTCCACCCCGAGGGCTCGGAGCGCCTCGATCGTGCCCGACATGGGGCGTCGGCGCGCGCTCGGATCCCCGTCGAAGGAGACGGGGCCGAGGGCGAGGGCGGCCACGGGGGGCAGGAAGCGCATGACGGTGCCGGCGAGCCCGCACTCGATGGTGACGCCGCCCGCGAGCTCGGCCGGCGTGATGCGGAGGTCGGGTCCGAAGGCCCCGTCGCCGTCGATCTCGTCGATGACGGTGCCGAGCGCGCGCAGCGCCTCGATCATGAGGCTCGTGTCGCGCGAGCGCAGGGGCGCCCGGAGGATCGAGGGGGAGTCCGCGAGGGCCGACAGCACGAGCTCGCGGTTGGTCAGGCTCTTGGATCCCGGCAGCGGCACCGTGGCGTCGAGCGGGCCGTCGGCCACCGGCGCCGCCCAGGGGCCGTCGTCCGTCGGGACCGGCTGGTGCGTCCGGTCGTCGTCGTACGGGCTGAAGGTCGGACCGGAATACCTGAAGATCTCCATGGGTTCACCAGAGTACCGGGCAGACGTCCGGCAGGCCCGGACCCCGGGCCGGGAAGGATCACCCGTGATCACGAGGACAGCACCGGCGGCCCCGTCCGCCGAGCTCGTGCGCGCCGTAGAATCTGCCTTGATGGCCACTTCAGGGAACACCAGTCACGACGCGCCGGCCGACACCACCGGGGGCGATGCGTCGACCCCGCAGGCCGCGCCCGCGGAGCTCGTGGAGGCCGTCGTGCACTCCACGGAGGAGGCCGCGGACCAGCAGGAGGCGGAGCGGGCCGAGGACGCGGAGCCGCGCCCCGCGCAGCCGGGCGACAACCGCGAGCTCTTCGAGGAGCAGGCGCTGCCGTTCATCGACCAGCTCTACGCCGCGGGCCTGCGCATGACGCGGAACCCCGCCGACGCGCAGGACCTGGTGCAGGAGACCTTCGTGAAGGCCTACACGGCCTTCCACCAGTTCAAGCAGGGCACGAACCTCAAGGCCTGGCTGTACCGGATCCTCACGAACACCTTCATCAACAACTACCGCAAGAAGCAGCGGGACCCCTACAACGGGACCATCGACGAGCTCGAGGACTGGCAGCTGGGCGGCGCCACGTCCGCCACGGCCACCACCACGCGCTCCGCCGAGGCGGAGGCCATAGACCACCTCCCGGACAGCACCGTCAAGGACGCGCTGCAGTCCATCCCGGAGGACTTCCGCATGGCGGTCTACTTCGCGGACGTCGAGGGCTTCTCCTACCAGGAGATCGCCGACATCATGAAGACCCCGTGGGCACCGTCATGAGCCGCCTCCACCGAGGCCGCCGGATGCTGCGGGGCCTCCTTTCCGACTACGCGCGCGAGCGGGGCATCTCCACCGCGCACCTCACTGGAGCGACGAAATGAGCGACTGCGGCTGCGACAAGGCCAAGAAGGATCTCGAGGAGTACCTGCACCACGAGCTCGACAAGGCGGATGCCGCCGACATCCGCGAGCACATGGCGAACTGCCCGGACTGCGCGCGCGAGCACCGCGTCGGCGTCGTCCTCCGGGACACGGTGCGCCGGGCGTGCTCGGAGGCCGCTCCGGAGGACCTCCGCATGCAGGTGATGGAGAAGCTGCGGTCCATCCAGGCGACCCACTGACCGGAGCGGTCGCCCGGTCCCGGTAATCTCGGGACGTGACCAACGCGATCCAGTCCCTCGGGACGCCGTCCCCCTCCGACCTGACCGTCATCGTCGAGCTGCTGCGGCTGCTCGACTACGAGGTGGACGAGGAGCGCGTCGCGGCCCGCCTCTCGCGGATGACCGCGGCGGCCGGTCACGAGACGTGGGTCGTGCGCGATGACGCCGGCGAGATCGCCGGCCTCGCGGGCGGGCACCTCATGTGGGGGCTCGCCGACGACGAGCCGATCGCGCAGCTCATCATCCTCGTGGTGCGCGAGGGCCGACAGGCCGGCGGCATCGGCTCCGACCTCATCCGCCACTACGAGGCGTGGGCCCGGGAGCACGGCGCCACCCGCTTCCTCGCGACCTCGGCCGCCGCGCGCGACAACGTCACGCGCTTCTACGCGCGCCGCGGCTACCACGCGTCCGGCATCCGCTACTCGAAGCTCGGCTGACCGCCGGACGCCGGCGCCCGTCGGCCTGACCGCGCGGTGGCGTCGACGATGCGACGAGAGGCCCGATCCCCTGGGGGACCGGGCCTCTCGTCGTGCGGGGCGCGGCGCCCCGGGATCACTCCGCGGTGGCGCGGGAGATCAGATCGGTCTGCTCCGTGGCGTGGCGCTTGCTCGAGCCCGCGGCGGGCGACGCCGCGGCCGGGCGGGAGACCACGCGCACCAGGCGGTCGGGCAGGATCCGGTCGAGCTCCACGTGCACGAACGGCCACGCGCCCTGGTTCTCCGGCTCGTCCTGCACCCAGACGACCTCCGCGTCCGGGTACGACTCGACGACGCGGCGCACCTGCTCCTCGGGGAACGGGTAGAACTGCTCGAGCCGCACGAGGGCGATGGACGTGTCCTGGCGCTTCTCCAGCTCGCCGAGCAGGTCGTAGTGCACCTTGCCCGAGTGGAGGAGCACCCGGCGGACGGCGCCGCGGTCCTCGATGCGCACGTCGTCGATGACCGGCTCGAACCTGCCGGACGTGAACGCCTCGACGTCGCTCGTCGCGCCGCGGAGGCGCAGCATCGCCTTGGGCGTGAAGACCACGAGCGGGCGACGCGGCCGCGAGTACGCCTGGCGGCGCAGCAGGTGGAAGTACGACGCGGGCGTCGACGGCCGTGCGACGGTCATGTTCTGCTCGGCGCAGAGCTGGAGGAACCGCTCGATGCGCGCCGAGGAGTGGTCCGGCCCCTGGCCCTCGTAGCCGTGCGGCAGCAGGAGCACGACGCTCGAGCGCTGGCCCCACTTCTGCTCGGCCGAGGAGATGAACTCGTCGATGACGGTCTGCGCACCGTTGGCGAAGTCGCCGAACTGGGCCTCCCAGAGCACCAGCGCATCGGGCCGCTCGACGGAGTAGCCGTACTCGAAGCCCATGGCCGCGTACTCGCTGAGGAGCGTGTCGTAGATCCAGAAGCGCGCCTGCCGGTCGCTGAGGTTCGCGAGGGGCAGCCACTCCTGGCCGTTGTCGCGGTCGTGGAGCACCGCGTGGCGCTGGACGAACGTGCCGCGTCGGGAGTCCTGGCCGGCCAGGCGCACGGGGGTGTTCTCGAGCAGCAGCGAGCCGATGGCGAGGAGCTCCCCGAAGGCCCAGTCGATGGAGCCATTGCGGCTCATGTCGAGGCGCTTGCGCATCAGCGCCTGCAGCTTCGGGTGCACCGAGAAGCCCTGCGGCGGGTTGTCGTGGGCGTCGCCGACCGCGTGGACCACGGCCTCGGACACGCCCGTGGTCTCGGGCTCGCCGTGGCCGTCGTCCTGCTGGGAGTCGGGACGCTCGAGGTCGGCGACCGCGCCGGCGTCCTCGGTCTGGATGGGGATGGACGAGGTCTGCGCCGCGTGGGTCTCCGCGAAGGCCCGCTCGAGGCGGTCCTGGAAGTCCTTCTGGGCGGCGTCGTATTCCTCCTGGGTGATGTCGCCGCGGCCGACGAGCGCCTCCGTGTACAGCTTCCGCACCGAGCGCTTGGCCTCGATGAGGTTGTACATGAGGGGCTGCGTCATCGACGGGTCGTCGCCCTCGTTGTGGCCGCGTCGGCGGTAGCACACGAGGTCGATGACGACGTCCTTGTGGAACTCCTGGCGGAACTCGAAGGCGAGGTGCGCGACGCGCGCAACGGCCTCCGGGTCGTCGCCGTTCACGTGGAAGATCGGCGCCTGGATGCTCTTCGCCACGTCCGTCGAGTAGACCGACGAGCGGGACTCCGTCGGCGGCGTGGTGAAGCCCACCTGGTTGTTGATCACGATGTGGACCGTGCCGCCGGTGCGGTAGGCGCGCAGCTGCGAGAGCTGCAGGGTCTCGAAGACCACGCCCTGCCCGGCCATCGACGCGTCGCCGTGCACGAGGATCGGCAGGACCGAGAACGTGCCGATGGGCTTGCGGTCCTGCTTCGCGCGGACGATGCCCTCGAGCACGCCGTTGACGGCCTCGAGGTGCGACGGGTTCGCCGCGAGGTACACCGGCATCTCCTCGCCGTGGACCCCGCGGAAGGTGCCCTCCGTGCCGAGGTGGTACTTCACGTCGCCGGAGCCCTGCACCGTACGGGGGTCCTGGGTGCCCTCGAACTCGCGGAAGATCTGGCCGTAGCTCTTGCCCGCGATGTTGGTGAGCACGTTGAGGCGCCCGCGGTGGGCCATGCCGATCGCGACCTCGTCGAGGCCGTGGTCGGCGGCGCCCTGGAGCAGCGTGTCGAGGAGCGAGATCGTGGACTCGCCGCCCTCGAGGCTGAAGCGCTTCTGCCCGACGTACTTGGTCTGCAGGAAGGTCTCGAACGCCTCGGACTCGTTGAGCTTCGACAGGATGCGCATCTGCTCGTCGTGCGTGGGCTTCGCGTAGGGCTGCTCCACCTTGCCCTGGATCCAGCGGCGCTCGTCGGGCTGCTGGATGTGCATGTACTCGATGCCGATGGTGCGGCAGTAGGAGTCGCGGAGGGTTCCGAGCACGTCGCGGAGGAGCGCCTGGCGGCGGCCGCCGAAGCCGTCGGTCACGAACTCGCGGTCGAGGTCCCAGAAGGTGAGCCCGTGGTTCGTGATCTCGAGGTCCGGGTGCGTGCGCTGCTGGTACTCGAGCGGGTCGATGTCCGCCATGAGGTGCCCGCGGACGCGGTACGCGTTGATGAGCTCCTGCACGCGGCTCGTCTTGGAGACCCGCTCCGAGAGGTCGACGTTGATGTCCGTGGCCCACTGGATGGGGTCGTAGGGGATCCGCAGGGCCGCGAAGATGTCCTCGTAGAAGCCGTGCTGGCCGATGAGGCGCTCGTGCACGATCTTCAGGAACTCGCCGGAGCCGGCGCCCTGGATCACGCGGTGGTCGTACGTGCTCGTCAGCGTGATGGTCTTGCCGATGCCGAGCTCGACGAGCGTCTTGGGGGAGGACCCCTGGAACTCGGCCGGGTACTCGAGGGCGCCCGCGCCGATGATGGCGCCCTGGCCCTTCATGAGGCGCGGCACGGAGTGGACCGTGCCGATGCCGCCCGGGTTGGTGAGCGAGACGGTGGTGCCGGCGAAGTCGCCCGCGGCGAGCTTGTTGCCGCGCGCCTTCTTCACCAGGTCCTCGTAGGCCGACAGGAACTCGCCGAAGGTCATGGCCTCGGCGCCCTTGATGCTCGGGACGAGGAGCGCGCGCGTGCCGTCGGGCTTCGGCATGTCGATCGCGATGCCGAGGTTGATGTGCGCCGGGGAGACGACGCTCGGCTTGCCGTCGACCTCGTCGTAGTGGACGTTCTGGCTCGGGAACTCCTTGAGCGCCTGGATGAGCGCCCAGCCGATGAGGTGCGTGAACGACACCTTGCCGCCGCGGGCGCGCTTGAGGTGGTTGTTGATGACGATGCGGTTGTCGATCATCAGCTTCGCCGGGATCGTGCGGACGCTCGTCGCGGTCGGGATGGTGAGCGAGGCGTCCATGTTGGTCGCGAGGCTCTTCGCCATGCCGCGGAGGGGGAGACCTGGTCCTCGCCCTCGGGTGCGGGTTCCGCGCCCTTCTTGGCGGGCGCCTTCGCCGGGGCCTGCGCGGGGATGGGCTGCTGCTTCGGAGCGATGCTCGTGGTGCGCGCCGCGGGCTGGCTGCCGGTGGCGGGCTGCTGCGCCGGCGCGTCGGGCTGGCCGGCAGATGAGGGGGCGGGCGACGCTGCCGGGGCTCCCGTGTTCGTCGCGGCGGGGGCGGAGGTGCTGTCCGACTCCGGGATCTGCGCCTCGGCGGTCTGGTCGCCGGTGGCCGGCGTCGCCTCGCGGCCCTCGATCACGGTGCTGTGGTAGTTCTCCAGGATCGGCCACCAGCTGCGGTCCACCGAGTCCTTGTCGACGAGGTACCTCTCGTACATCTCGTCGACGAGCCATTCGTTGGCTCCGAAGTCGCCCGTGGAACCGTCATCGGTCCCCGTACCAGTCACCTGGCTCGACACAGTTGATCGCCCGCTCTCTTCACGTCAGTCGTCTGCCTCGCGCGGCCCGTTCGCGTCCGCGCGTCACGATCCCCCAGCCTAGGCCTTCCCCCGGTGGGGAAGGCGGGAGCGGCGCGTCGGCGGCCGACGCCGCGCGGCGGCCTGGCGCCCGGCCGGACGCCGGGTCTACCGTCGTGCCATGAGGTTCACCGGAGAGGCTCCCGCCCACGACCTGACCTACTCGGACGTGTTCCTGAGCCCGGGCCGGTCCGACGTCGCCAGCCGCATGGACGTCGACCTGACGCCCGGCGACGGCACCCCCGCCACCATCCCCGTGGTGGCCAGCAACATGGGGTCGGTCACCGGCCCGCGGCTGGCCGCCGTGCTCGCCCGCCGCGGCGGGATCGCGATCCTCCCGCAGGACCTCCGGCCCCAGGAACTGGACGCCGCCATCCACCACGTGAAGGCGGCGCCCGTCGCCTACGACTCGCCGCTCGAGCTCCCCGTGGACGCCACGGTCGGCCAGGCGCGCGAGCTCCTCCCGCCCATCGCGGGGCACGGCATCGTCCTGCGCGACGCCGACGGCGGGATGGTGGGCTGCCTCGTGGGCACCCAGCTGGCCGGGATCCCCGACGGCACCCGGCTCGGCGACCTGCCCCACGGCGCGCTCGCCTCCCTCGACGCCGACGACGTGCCGACCGGGCGCGCCGCCTTCGACCTGATGCACGCCGCGGGCCTCGACTTCGCGCCGGTCCTCGCCCACGGCCGCCTCGTGGGCACGCTCAGCCGCCGCAGCGCCCTCCGCTCCACCGTCTACGCGCCCGCGGTCGACGGGCACGGGCGCCTCGCCGTCGGGGCGGCGGTCGGCGTCAACGGCGACCCGGTGGGCCGGGCCCGCGCCCTCCTGGCCGCCGGCGTCGACGTCCTCGTGCTGGACACGGCGCACGGCCACCAGGAGGCGATGCTCCGCGCGATCCGCGACGTCCGCGCCCTCGACCCGCACGTGCCGCTGGTCGGCGGCAACGTCGTGACCGCGGAGGGCGCCCGGGACCTCGTCCGCGCCGGCGCCGACATCGTCAAGGTCGGCGTGGGCCCGGGGGCCATGTGCACCACCCGCATGATGACGGCGGTGGGGCGCCCGCAGTTCTCCGCGGTGCTCGACACGGCGGAGGCGGCGGGGGCGTCCGGGGCCCTGGTGTGGGCGGACGGGGGAGTCCGGTACCCCCGCGACGTCGCGCTGGCCCTCGCGGCGGGCGCGGCCAGCGTCATGATCGGGTCCTGGTTCGCGGGCACCGTGGAGTCGCCCGGGCGGCTGCTCGTCGACGAGGACGGCCAGCTCGCCAAGGAGAGCTGGGGGATGGCGTCGACGCGCGCCGTGCAGGAGCGCTTCGGCCGCCGGGAGGCGTTCGAGCTGGCGCGGCGGACGCTGTTCGCCGAGGGGATCTCGACCAGCCGCATCCGCATCGACCCGCTGCGGCCGGGCCTCGAGGACCTGCTCGACACGATCACCTCCGGCGTCCGGAGCGCCTTCGCCTACGCGGGTGCCCGCACCCGGGCCGAGTTCGCCGAACGGGCGGCGGTGGGGATCCAGTCGGCGGCGGGCTACGAGGAGGGCAAGCCCCTGCCCGTGGGCTGGTGAGCCCCGGTATGCTCGACGGACGATGGACGACCCCCTCCTGCTCATAGACCCCCGCTCGGCGCGCCCCTCCACCTGAAGCCGGCTGCGCGCCCGGCGCCCGGGAGCCGCTCCCTTGCATGAATGGCTCCTCCTGGCTGCGGGCCTCGTCCTCAGCCTCGGCACCGGCCTCTTCGTGGCCAGCGAGTTCGCGCTCGTCAACCTCGACCGCTCCGACCTGGAGAAGCGCCAGGAGCGCGGCGAGAAGCGGCTCGGCCCGCCGATCCGCGCGCTGCGCATCACCTCCACCCACCTCTCGAGCGCCCAGCTCGGCATCACCCTCACCACGCTGCTCACCGGCTACACGATGGAGCCGGCGCTCAGCCGCCTCCTCGCCGGGCCGCTCACGTCCGCGGGGCTCGCCGAGGGCCTCGTGCCGCCCGTCTCGACGGTCGTGGCGCTCGTCGTCGCGACCCTGCTGTCGATGATCATCGGCGAGCTCGTGCCCAAGAACTTCGCGCTGGCGCTGCCGCGCGAGACGGCCAAGCTCGTGATCCCGTTCCAGGCGATGTTCACCACCGTGTTCAAGCCCGCCGTGGTGCTGCTCAACAACAGCGCCAACGGCATCCTGCGGCTCGTCGGCATCGAGCCCAAGGAGGAGCTCTCGGGCGCCCGGAGCGCCGAGGAGCTCTCCTCGCTGGTCCGCCGATCCGCCCTCGCCGGCCTCCTCGAGGACGACACGGCGATGCTCCTCAGCCGCACGCTGCGCTTCGCGGACCTCACCGCGTCCGACGTCATGACGCCGCGCCTGCGGGTCAAGTCCGTCGAGCGCACCGACAGCGCGCAGACGGTCATCGAGCTCGCCATGACCACCGGCTACTCGCGCTTCCCCGTGACGGACGACGGCGTGGACGACGTCATCGGCCTCGTGCACGTGAAGCAGGCCGTCGCGGTGCCGCGCGAGAAGCGCGCCCAGGTGCCCGTGACCGCGCTGCAGTCCGAGGCGATCCGCGTGCCCGAGACGATGAAGCTCGACGACCTCCTCGGCGAGCTGCGCGGACGCGGGTTCCAGATGGCCGTCGTGGTCGACGAGTACGGCGGCACCGCCGGGGTAGCCACGCTCGAGGACCTGGTGGAGGAGCTGGTCGGCGAGCTCGCCGACGAGCACGACCGCACCCGGGCCGGCGTCGTCCGCTCGCGCGACTCGCTGACGTTCCCCGGCATGCTCCGGCCCGACGAGCTCCTCGAGCGCACGGGCCTCCGGATCCCCGACGAGGGCCCCTACGAGACCGCGGCGGGCTTCGTGATGAGCGAGCTCGGCCGGCTCCCCGTGGTCGGCGACGAGCTGGAGCTCGAGACCGGCACGCTGCGGGTCGAGCGGCTCGACGGCCGGCGTATCGACCGGATCCGCTTCACCCCCGTGCCGGAGCCCGTCGCCACCGCGGTGGGCACCACCCGCGCAGAGCGCCAGGCGGACCGCCAGGCCGTGCGCCAGGCCGATCGCGAGGCCGGCCGCCGGGCCGATGCCGACCGCGAGGCCCGACGGAAGGAGCCGACCCGTGGGTGAGTACGCCGGGGGGATCATCGCGCTCGTCGTGCTGCTCGCCGTCAACGCCTTCTTCGTCGGGGCCGAGTTCGCGGTCATCTCCGCGAAGCGGTCCCAGATCGAGCCGCGCGCCGAGGAGGGCAGCCGCGCCGCCCGGGTGACCCTCTACGCCATGGAGCACGCGACGCTGATGCTCGCGACCACGCAGCTCGGCATCACGGTGTGCTCGCTGCTCATCCTCAACGTCTCCGAGCCCGCGATCCACCACCTGCTGGAGATCCCGCTGGGTGCCACCGGGCTGCCGGACGAGGCGATCTCCACCATCGCGTTCGTCATCGCGCTCCTCCTGGTGTCGTTCCTCCACGTGGTCCTCGGCGAGATGGTGCCGAAGAACATCTCCTTCTCCGTCCCGGACCGGGCGGCACTGCTGCTCGCGCCGCCGCTGGTGGGCATCGCGCGCGTCGTGAAGCCCCTCATCCTGGCGCTCAACGGGGTCTCGAACGGCGTGCTGCGCCTGTTCGGGGTCGAGCCGAAGGACGAGGCGGCCAGCGCCTTCACGCTCGACGAGGTGCAGGGCATCGTCGACCAGTCGACGCGGGAGGGCGTGCTGGAGGACCGGACGGGCGCGCTGACCGCGGCGTTCGAGTTCACGGGCAAGAAGGTGCAGGACATCGCGATCCCGCTCGACGCGCTGGTCAGCCTCCACGAGACCGCGTCGCCGTCGGAGGTCGAGCGGGCCGTCGCCCGCCACGGGTTCTCCCGCTACGTGATCGTGGACGACCGGGGCGAGCCGTCCGGGTACCTGCACCTCAAGGACGTCATCGACCTCGACGAGGCAGACGAGTTCGTGCGGCCCGTGCCGGCCAAGCGGATCCGCCAGCTCGTCTCGGTGTTCGAGGGCACCGAGCTCGAGGACGCCCTCGCCATGATGCGCCGGTCCGGCGCGCACCTCGCCCGCGCCTTCACGGAGGCCGGCGAGACGACCGGCGTGCTGTTCCTCGAGGACATCATCGAGGAGCTCGTCGGCGAGGTGCAGGACGCCACCCGGCGGGTCTGACCCGGACGCACGACGACGGCGCGGCACCCCGGAGGGTGCCGCGCCGTCGTCGTCGTGGTGCGCCGCGGGGTCAGGAGGCCCAGCGCGCGCGGTCGTACTGCTTCGGCCAGTAGTCGATCTCGACGCCCAGCTCGTGCGCGGCACGGAGCGCGAAGTGCGGGTCGCGGAGCATCTCGCGACCGAGCATCACGGCGTCCGCGCGGCCCTCGGCCACGACGGCCTCCGCCTGCGCGGGCTCGGTGATGAGCCCCACGGCGTTGAGCGCCACCTGCGCGTGCTCCTTCACGTACTCCGCGAACGGCACCTGGTAGCCGGGGGCCACCGGGATCGTCACGCCCGTGGTGTTGCCGCCGGTGGAGATGTCGAAGAAGTCGGCCCCGCGCTCGGCGGCCCAGCCGGCGACGGCAGCGGTCTGCCGCTCGTCCCAGCCGGCGTCGCCCGCCCAGTCGGTGGCGGAGAAGCGCACGAGGAGCGGGACGTCCGGCACCTCGGCGCGCACCGCGTCGACGACCTGGAGCAGCAGGCGCGCCCGGTTCTCGAGGCTGCCGCCGAACTCGTCGTCCCGGTGGTTGCTGAGCGGCGACAGGAACTGGTGCAGGAGGTAGCCGTGCGCGGCGTGGATCTCGAGGACGTCGAAGCCCGCGTCCACCGAGCGGCGCGCGGCGGCGGCGAAGTCCTCGACGACCTTCCGGATGCCGTCCGCGTCGAGCGCCACGGGCGTGCCGTAGCCGGGGAACGGCTCCGCCGAGGGCGCGACCGTCTCCCAGCCGCCCTCCGCGTCGGGCATGGTGCCGCGGCCCGAGAACGAGTACGTGGAGGCCTTGCGGCCGGCGTGGGCGAGCTGGATGGCGGCGACGGCGCCCATCTCGTGGATGAAGTCGACGATCGGCTTCCAGGCGTCACGCTGCGCGTCGTCCCAGATGCCCGTGTCCTCGGGCGTGATGCGCGCCTCGGGGCTGACGCCCGTGGCCTCGGCCATGACGAGGCCGGCGCCGCCGCGGGCGAAGGAGCCGAGGTGCGCCAGGTGCCAGGCGCCGGGCACGCCGTCGCGCGCGTCGATGCTGTACTGGCACATGGGCGCGACCCAGATGCGGTTGCGGGCCGTGACGCCGCGGACGGTGATCGGCTCGAAGAGCGGGGACGTGGGCATGGGGTTCCTTCCAGGCGGGCGGCCGCGCACCTCGGCGGGAGGCGCGGCGCGCGGGGACGGGCGGAGGGCGACGTCGGCCTCATGGGACCAAGGCGCGGCGCGGTCGCCGCATTCCCACGCGCCTATCGTGAGGGGATGAGCGATGCGCGCACGGACCGGGTACCCGAGGGCTGGATCCGCCAGGACGCGGAGCGGACCCGACGGGCCGTCCGCCTGCCGCGGGACGACGACGACAAGTACACGCGCGGCGTGCTCGGCGTGCGCACCGGGTCCGACCGCTACCCGGGGGCCGCCGTCCTCGGCGTGGAGGCGGCCGCGCGCACCGGCCTCGGCATGATCCGCTACCTCGGTCCGGCGGGGGCCTCGGCGTCCGTCCTCGCGCGGCGCCCCGAGGTCGTGACGGCCGACGGCCGCGTGCAGGCGTGGCTGGTCGGCTCCGGGATGGACCGGTCGCACCGCGACGAGGCGACGACCGCGGACGTCGTCGCGGCGCTCGAGCAGGGACTGCCGTCGGTGGTGGACGCCGGGGCGCTCGACCTCGTCGGCCGCGCGACGGGGCCGGTGGTCGTGACGCCGCACTTCCGGGAGCTCTCGCGTCTCCTCGACGAGGCGGGGATCCGCGCCTCGGCGGAGGACATCGCGGCCGACGCCCCGACGTGGGCGGAGCGCGCGGCGCGGGAGCTCGGGGTGTGCGTGCTGCTGAAGGGCGCCACGACGTTCGTGGTCGGCGGCTCGGCGCGCATCGCCGTGCGCGCCGGGACGCCGTGGCTCGCGACCGCCGGCTCCGGGGACGTGCTGGGCGGCGCGCTCGGAGCGCTCGTCGCGGGGGCGTCGACGCGGCTGGCAGGCTCGGCGGAGCCCCTCGCGGATCTCGCCGAGGTGGCGGCCGCCGCCGCGTGGCTGCACGGGAGGGCCGGTGCGATCGCGTCCGGCGGGGGACCGGTCACGGCCCTCGACGTCGCGGAGGCGATGCCGAGGGCCGTGCGCGACGTGCTGGCGGGGACGCCCGCGGGCTAGGCCCTCGGCGCCACGTCGAGGGAGAACTCCACCGACCCCTGGTCCTCGACCGTGACGAAGCCGAGGCTCGGCGCCTGGATGCCGAAGTCCTCGAAGGTGATCGGGATCGAGCCGACGATCTGTCCGCCGTCGTCCGTGAAGGACGCCTGCATCTGCGCCGTCACGGACCGGGTGACGCCGTGCAGCGTCAGGTCCCCGGTCACGTCGTAGGTGGCGGGCACGCCGGCCTGCACCCCGTCGGCGGCGATCGGCTCGGTGAGCGTGAAGGTCGCCGTCGGGAACTCGGCGGTCTGCATCGCCTCGCCCTGGAAGTAGGCGTCGCGGGGCGGCTGGTCGGTGGCGATCCTCGTCACGTCCACGGTCATGGTGCCTGCGGTGACCCGGGTCCCGTCGACCGTGATCTCGCCGGTGACGGCGTCCGTGCGGCCGTTGACGGTGACGGGCGTGCCGTTCAGGACCTCGTCGACGCGGTAGCCCGCGAACGACGACCCTCCGACGGTCCACTCGCCGGAGAGGTCACCGACGGGCCCGCCCGCGGCGGGTGTGGCCGCGAGCGTCGGCACGGCGTCGGGCGCGCCGGCGAGCTGCTGGTACAGGGGGCCGCCGAACGCGGCGAAGCCGCCGACCAGGACGACCGCGCCGCCCGCGATCCCGATGATGATCTTCGTCTTCTTCTCCATGGCGATGCTCCTCTGGTGCGATGCGGGCGGCCGGACCGCGGCCGACCCGTTCTGTGAACTCTCAAGTACCCGACGAGTCTCGCGGGGAGGCGGGATCGACGTCGGCGACCGTCCACAGGGGCGGTCGGGGTCGATAGCCTGGGCCCACATCCGGCCGGCCGCCGGGCGCCCGCCCGGACAACCGCCGCCGTCGATCCCGGGGGTCCCCATGCTCGTCGCCTTCTCCGTCGCTCCCAGCGGGGGCGACGCGCCCGACGCGTCCG
Source organism: Clavibacter michiganensis (assembly GCA_002150995.1). Taxonomy (GTDB): domain Bacteria; phylum Actinomycetota; class Actinomycetes; order Actinomycetales; family Microbacteriaceae; genus Clavibacter; species Clavibacter michiganensis_K. The sequence goes on from MDHJ01000001.1 coordinate 1,378,136, forward strand.
TCCACGACGCGGTCGCGGCCGCCGTCGCGGTCGTCCGCGCCTCCGGCCTCCCGAACCGCACGGACTCCATGTTCACGACGATCGAGGGGGACTGGGACGAGGTCTTCGACGTCGTGCGTCGTGCGACGGAGGCCGTCGCCCCCTTCGGGACCCGCGTGTCGCTCGTGCTCAAGGCGGACATCCGCCCGGGGTACGCGGGCGAGCTCACCGGGAAGCTGGAGCGCCTGGAGTCGGCGCTGGAGGCGCGCGACGCCGGTGCCTGACCGCGCGCGGCGCCTTCTCGAGCGGATCCCGACCACCGGTAGGCTCGTCGGGTGAATCCCCCCATCCCCGGGCGGGCGACCCTGTCGCCGGCCCGCGTCCGCGTCGCCCTGCTCGCCCTCGCGATGGGCGGGTTCGCCATCGGCACGACGGAGTTCGTCGCCATGGGGCTCCTGCCGCAGCTCGCGGCGGACCTCCTGCCCGACGTGGCGGCGCGCTCGACGGAGGCCGCCAACGCGCAGGCGGGCACGCTCATCAGCGCCTACGCCCTCGGCGTGGTCGTCGGTGCCCCGACCATCGCCGCCGCCTCGGCGCGCGCGCCGCGGAGGAAGCTGCTGCTCTGGCTGCTGCTCGCCTTCACCCTCGGTACGGTCCTCAGCGCGATCCTCCCGAGCTTCGGCCTCGTCGTCCTGGCCCGCTTCGTGGCGGGCCTCCCGCACGGCGCCTACTTCGGGATCGCCTCGCTCGTGGCGGCGCAGCTCATGGGGGAGGGCAAGCGCGCCCGCGGCGTCGCCTTCGTGCTCGCGGGGCTCACCATCGCCAACGTGATCGGCGTGCCGATCGTCACGTGGATCGGGCAGAACGCGGGATGGCGCGTCGCCTACCTGGTGGTCGCCGCGATCTTCGCCGCCACCTTCGTCGCCGTCCTCCTCGCCGTGCCCGCGCAGGCGGGGAACCCCGAGGCGACGCTCCGGCGGGAGCTCCGCGCATTCACGCGGCTGCAGGTGTGGCTCGCCCTCCTGATCGGCGCGATCGGGTTCGGCGGCTTCTTCGCCGTCTACACGTTCGTGGCGCCGATGGTGACGGAGGTGACGGGGCTGCCCGAGTGGTCGGTGCCGCTGGCCCTCGTCGTCGTCGGCCTCGGGATGACGGCGGGCAACCTCGCCGGCGGCTGGTGGGCGGACCGCGACGTGCGCCTCGCCATCCTGTCGCTGTTCGGCCTGCTCATCGTCTCCCTCGTGGGCCTGGCGCTCACCGCCTCCCATCCCGTGGGGCTGTTCGCCTTCCTCTTCCTCATCGGGGGATCGGCCGCCGCGCTGTCGCCCGGGATCCAGATCCGGCTCATGGACGTGGCGCACGACTCCCAGTCCATCGCCGCCGCGCTCAACCACTCCGCCCTCAACACGGGCAACGCGCTCGGCGCGGCGCTCGGGGGCGTCACCGTCGCGGCGGGCCTCGGCTACACGTCGCCCGCGCTGGTGGGCGTGGGTCTCAGCGTGGCGGGGCTCCTCATCGCCCTGGCGGCGTTCGGCCTCGACCGGCGCCGACGCGGCGCGCGACGTCCCGTGGATGGCCGGCGACCCACCACGCAGCCGATCGCGCTGGGCGGCTGAGGGGCGGGCGCCGGGGCCTCTGCGGGCGCCGGCGCCGGCGCTGCGGCTACTCGCCCTGGAGGAGGATGCCGTCCTGGATCGCGCGCTTCCGGAGCGCCACCTTGGTGCCCACGTCGAAGCCCGCGACGCGGTACTTCTCGCGGATCCGCTTGAGGTACGACTTGGCGGTCTCTTCGGAGATGCCGAGGCTGTAGGCCACCGACTTCACGGGCTCGCCGCCGCCGTACAGGGCCATGACCCGGCGCTCCTGCGCGCTGAGCTTCGGCACCCCGCCGACGTCGGTGCTGTTGATGGCGAGGTCGAGCTCGGCCGAGATGTACGACTGGCCGTCGGCCGCGAGCCGGATGGCGTCGACGATCATGCTCGCGTCCTCGCTCTTCACCAGGTAGCCGAGGGCACCGGAGGCGAGCGCCTCGCGCACGACGTTGGGCTCGGAGTAGGTGCTCATGAGCACCGTCTTCACGCCCGTGGTCTTCAGCGTCGAGATCTTCAGCGAGATGGGCAGGTTGTCCTTGAGGTCGAGGTCGAGGAGCACCACGTCGACGGGGAAGCGCGGGTGCGTCAGGAGCTCCGGCCAGGTGGACACGGCGGCGACCATCTCGATGTCGGACGCGGCGTTGCGGATCCACTCGGTGAGGGCTCCGAGCAGCATCCGGTGGTCGTCCACGATGGCGAGGGTGATCGGTCGGTTCTCAGCTGACACGTGCTCTCCGGTTCTCATGAGGGCCCTCACCGGTCGGCGGGGTTGTCCACTACGCAGTCGATCGTGATGAGGAGGCTCGTCCCGCGGGTGCTCTCCGCGTGCGTGCCGACCTTGTCGATAGCATCCCACGTCGACGGATCCAGTCGGGTGCGCGGCAGCCCCGTCGTCGTGATGACGATCGGCACGATCGCCCGGCGCAGCGGCGTGGGCGTCGCCCCGGCCGCCCGACCCCGCAGGGGGCCGAGGGCGAGCTGCACGGACACTCCGGGCACGCCGGCGCGTCGCTCGGTCGACGTGAGCAGCAGCCAGACCGCCGAGAGGAGGCCGTCGCGCTGGCGGCGGTCGAGGAGGCCGGCGAGCGCGTTCGGGTCGCTGAGCGTGACGTCGGGGCCGAGGAACTCCGACTCCGTGATGGCGTGGTGCAGCCAGGTCTCGCGGCGGCCCTCGATGAGGTGCAGCCGGAGCTCGGTCGCCAGCGACGCGGCCGTGGAGGCGGCGAGCGGCGACAGGGGGAGGGGCTCGCGCCCGTTCGCGACGTCGTCGAGGAGCTGCTCGGCGGCGAGGTCCAGGCGCGCCAGCTCCTCGCTCGCGAGCATCCCCACGGCGTAGCGGGGCGCGGAGACGGTGCTCTGCACGAGCACGCGGTCGAGCTCCATCTCGGTCACGCGGCGGAACCCGCGGACGACCGCGACGCCGAACGCGGCGGGCACCACGGCGCGCGCGATGGCGGAGATCTCGGGGGCGAGGTCGGCGGGTCCCACCGGGTCGGAGACGAGGAACACGACGAGGAGCACGGCGCCCAGGGCGACGTCGACGGCCAGCACCTCCCGGGCCGGCCGGTAGGTGACGGTCGTCAGCAGCGCCGCGCCGGCGGCGATGCCCGCCGTGGCGTGCTGCATCACGTCGCCGAGCGGCCAGACCGCCACGAGGTCGAGCGCGACCACGACGCCGAGCCCCGCGACGAAGACCGCCATGAGCGGACCCGGCATGCGGTCGCGGAGGGCGCGTACCGCGATCACCGACCCCGCGAGCAGGGCGACGAGGAGGATCCACGCGGTCGTGGTCAGGCCGGGCGAGGGCAGCAGGCGGTAGTCGAGCGCGAAGCGGACGAGGCCGTAGCCGATGGCGAGGGCGCAGACGACCGCGGATCCCGCGCCGAGGTAGCCGAGGCCGATGGAGGTCGGCTGCGCCGGGGTGCCCTCCGGCAGCCGGACGCGCCGGCTCGTGCGCGGCGGCGCGTCGGGCGCGCGGCGGCTCACTTGGGCACCTCGAGGACCACCGTGGTGCCGGACCCCGGGGAGGAGAACAGGCGGGCGTTGCCGCCCACGTCCGCCAGGCGCGCCACGACGGACTCCTTGAAGCCGAGCTTGGCCTGGTCGACGTGCGCGAGGTCGAAGCCGACGCCGGCGTCGGTCACCATGGCCCGCACCGTGGTGTCGTCGTCGGTGATCGTGACGTGCGCCTCGGTCACGCCCGCGTGCCGGCGCACGTTCTCCAGGCACTCCGCGAGCGAGAGGAGGAAGGCGTCGAGGATGTCGCTCGGGAGCAGCACCTGCCCGGTGCCGTGCCAGCTCACCTCGAGCCCCATCCGGCCGAAGCGCTGCTTGACCGACTCCAGCGTGTTGCCGAGGACGGACTGCTCGACGGGCTCGAGCGTGTAGCCGCCGGACGCCTGGGGCGTGGGGTTGGCGCCGAGCCGCAGCTGGCGGAGGAGGCGCGCGTCGTCGGCCGCCTGCTGGCGCATGGCCTGCGGCGTGACGCCGACGCCGGAGTGCGCGAGGAGGGTGAGCGTCGCGAGGACGGTGTCGTGGAGGAGCCGGGCGCCCTGACGGCGCTGGGCCTCGAGCTCGCTCGCCATGCGCTCGGCACGGTGCGCCCGCCCGATGTCGGTGATGCGGCGGCCGACCCGCCGGACGGCGACGCTCAGCCAGTAGCCGAGGATGGCCGCGAGCAGCCAGCCGAACACATGGACGAGCACCACGTAGGGGAACGCCTCCGTCGACCACGCGGTCCCGACGGCGACCGCGCTCGTGAGCACGAAGGCGGCCGCGACGATGCGGAGGCGTCCGGGCCGGATGGTCTCCAGGAGCGCGAGGGACCCCACGGCGCCCGCGGACAGGTGGGTGAGGGCCGTCAGGGACGAGGCCGAGCGGCCGCCGAGCTGGGCGACGACCATGGCGGCGATGCCGGTGGCGAGCACGACGAGCATCCACCGTGCGCGGGCATCCGTGCCGATGCGCCACAGCGCGACCGCGAGGACGACCAGGAGGGCGGTGCTGCCCGCCGCCGCGGGGCGGGGATCTCGCCCGGGAGCAGGATGCAGAGCGCGGCCACCGCGGTGAAGCTCAGGCCGTAGACGCGGGCGGTCCGCTGCAGCAGGCGCTCGCGCTCGCGCTTCATGCGATCCATCGGGTCCCCGCTCGCAGTGCGCCGACGCCGGTGGCGTGCGCTCGGTGTGCCTCCGATCCTATGGGGGCGCGGGAAGCGCGTGGCGCGTCGAGGCGGAAGCCCGTGCCGATCGTGCGCATGTCCTAGGATCGCCGCCCGGAGGGGCCGCGTCCGACTACTCCGGCGCGATCCAGCCGTGGCGGATCGCGTGGCGGCGCAGCAGCAGCTTCGTGCCGAGGTCCGTCCCCGCGTGCAGGTACTTCCGGCGCCCCCGCTTGATGTACGACTTCACCGTCTCCTCGGTGGTGCTCATGGCCTCGGCGACGTCGCGGATCGACCGCCCGCCCGCGTAGAGCACGAGCGCGCGCTGCTCCTGCTGCCCCAGCCGCGGGTCCTCCTCGGCCTGGAAGTCCTGCATGGCCCGCTGCACGAGCGCGGTCTGCCGCGGCGTGCCGTCCGCGGCGGCGTGGATGCTCGCGATCAGCTCCTCCGAGGACTCGGCCTTCGGCACCACGGCGGACGCCCCGGCGCGCATCGCGCCGTGGATGGTCGACGGGTCGGCGTGCGTGCTGAGGAGCACCGAGGTGAGGCCGGCTCCCGTCAGGGTCCGGATCTTCTGCGCCACCGGCACGTCGTCGCGGAGGGCCAGGTCGAGGACGACGACGTCGAACGCGTCGGGGAAGCGCTCGTCACGGACGAGGCCGCTCCAGGTGGGCGACGTCGCGACGACCTCGACGCCCGTGCGCGGACGCGACAGGCGGGCGCTCAGCCCGTCGAGGAGGAGGACGTGGTCGTCGACGAGCGCCACGCGGACCCGCTGGCCCTGCCCCGTCGCCTGCAGCGGACGTCGGCTCATCGGTGCTCCCCTCGTACGCCGGTGCCCGGGGGCGGCGGCGTGCTCCCAGGGGAAGCATAGGAACGCATGATGCGGCGGGGCGATGCCGCGCGCCCAACTCACCCCCGTACTGGGGCGCCGGGGCGCCCGGCGCCGCTACGCGTCCTGGTCGAGCAGGCGGGCGAGCTCGCGGCCCACCGCCGCGTTCTCGATGAGGAAGCCGTCGTGCCCGTAGTCGGAGGAGACGACCACGACCTCCCCGCCGTCGATGGACCCGGGCACGGCACGCGCGATGCGGCGCTGGTCCGCGACGGGGAACAGGCGGTCGCTGTCGATGCCGACCACGAGCGTGGCCGCGCGCACCCGGCCGAGCGCCGCCTCCACCCCGCCCCGGTCGCGTCCCACGTCGTGGGAGCTCATCGAGTCGATGAGGCGGATGTAGCTGGTGGCGTCGAACCGCCGGGTGAACTTGTTGCCGTGGAAGTCGAGGTAGGACTCCACCGCGTAGCGTCCTTCGTCGCCCATGGGGCTGATCCCGCTCTGCCAGGACCGGGCGAACCGCTGGTTCAGCTCGTCGGGGCTGCGGTAGTTGAGCAGCGCCATGCGGCGCGCGAGGGCGAGGCCGCGGTGCGGGCCGTCGCCGTCGGCGGCGTCGTGGTAGTCGCCGTCGCGGTAGGCGGGATCCATGCGGATGGCCTCCGCCTGCACGGAGTTGAGCGCGATCTGGTCGGCGCTCGAGATGGCAGGTGCCGCCAGGATCGCGAGGCGGCGCATGCGGTCCGGGTGGCCGACGCCCCACTCGAGCGCCTGCATGCCGCCCATGGAGCCGCCCACGACCGCGGCCCACACGTCGATGCCCACCGCGTCGGCGAGGGCCGCCTGCACGCGGACCTGGTCGCGGATGGTGATGTAGGGGAAGCGGGCGGCCCACTCGGCGCCGTCCGGGGCGAGGGAGGCCGGTCCCGTGGTGCCCTGGCAGCCGCCGAGCATGTTGGGCGCGACCACGAACCAGCGGTCGGTGTCGATCGCGAGCCCCGGGCCGACGATGCCGGACCACCAGCCCCCGGTGGGCTGCCCGGGTCCGGCGGGACCGCGGAGATGGCTGTCCCCGGTGAGCGCGTGCAGCACGAGGACGGCGTTGCGGCCGTCGGGCGCGCGCTCACCGAAGGTCTCGTAGGCCACGCGCACCGACGGGATGCGCCCGCCCGCCTCCAGGTCGATCCCGCCCACCGACGCGAAGAGGCGGTCGGCGACGGGATCGCCCTCGCGCCACGCCCCGGAGGCCGGCGGGCGGCCGATCAGGGAGCGGATCTGCGCGTCCGTCACGAGGCTCGACGGGACGGTGTCCTCGGGTGTCTGCCAGTCCATCCCGATCAGTGAACCATCCGCGACGGGCGCGCGCCGAGTGTTACGCCCCGACCGGCCCGGCGCCCTGGAGCGACGAGTCGATCGCCGCGTCCTTGACCGCGCGGGCGGCGCGCAGCCCCGCGGCGAGGTCGTCGATGATGTCGTCGATGCTCTCCAGGCCCACGGAAAGGCGCACGAGGCCCGGGGTGACCCGGCGGTGAGCTGCTGCTCGGGCGTCAGCTGCGAGTGCGTGGTGGAGGCCGGGTGGATGACGAGGCTGCGGACGTCGCCGATGTTCGCCAGGTGGCTGAACAGCTGCAGCGAGTCGACGAGGGCGCGCCCGGCGTCGACCCCGCCCTTCAGCTCGAAGGACAGCACGGCGCCGACGCCGCGCGGCGCGTAGCGGTTGGCCGCGGCGTACCAGGGGCTCGTGGGGAGACCCGAGTAGTAGACGGCGGCGATGTCCTCGTGGGCGTCGAGCCACTCGGCGACGGCCTGCGCGTTCTGCACGTGCCGCTCGATGCGGAGGCTCAGCGTCTCGATGCCCTGGATCAGCTGCCAGGCGCTCGCCGGGGCGATGGAGGCGCCGAGGTCGCGGAGGAGCTGCACGCGGGCCTTGATGATGTACGCGATCCCGTCGCCGAGCGCCTCGGTGTAGGTGACGCCGTGGTACGAGGCGTCCGGCGTGGTGAGGCCGGGGAAGCGCTCGGCGTGCTCCGACCACGGGAAGCGGCCGCCGTCGACGACGAGCCCTCCGATCACGGTGCCGTGCCCGCCGAGGAACTTGGTCGCCGAGTGCACGACGATGTCCGCGCCGTGCTCGAACGGCCGGATGAGGTACGGGGTGGCGATGGTGTTGTCCACGATGAGGGGCACGCCCGCGGCGTGCGCCTGGTCGGCGACGCTGCGGATGTCGAGGATGTTGATGCGCGGGTTGCCGATGGTCTCCGCGAAGAAGAGCTTCGTGTTCGGGCGCACGGCCCGCGCCCACGCCTCCGGGTCGTCCTGGTCCTCGACGAACGTCGTCTCGATGCCGAGCTTCGCGAGCGTGTACTTGAAGAGGTTGTAGGTGCCCCCGTAGATGGAGGAGCTGGAGACGATGTGGTCGCCGGCCTGCGCGATGTTGAGCACCGCGAAGGTGGACGCCGACTGGCCCGACGCCACGAGGAGCGCCGCCGACCCGCCCTCGAGCGCGGCGACGCGCTCCTCCACGACGGCCTGCGTGGGGTTCTGGATGCGGGTGTAGATGTTGCCGAACTCCGCCAGCGCGAAGAGGTCCTGCGCGTGCGCCGAGTCCTTGAAGACGTACGACGTCGTCTGGTAGATCGGCGTCGCGCGCGCGTTGGTGACGGGATCCGGAGCGGCCCCCGCGTGGATCTGCTGCGTCTCGAAGCGCCAGCCCGCTGCCCGGTCCTCGTCGTGGTCGCTCATGGTGGTGCCTTCCCTCATGCGTCGGTGTCGCCCGTGCGAGCGCACCTCGACAGTAGGAACACGGCCCGTGGGCGGTCAACGCGACCCGTCGCGCGGCGTAACCCGCCGGCGCCCGGGTTCCCTACGCTGGGGTCATGTCCAGCAGCAAGAGGGTCGTCGTCACGGGTGCGAGCTCGGGGATCGGCGCCGCCACCGTCCGCCTGTTCCGGAGCCGGGGGTGGGACGTCGTCGGCGTCGCCCGCCGCGAGGACCGCCTGCGGGCGCTCGCCGAGGAGACCGGTGCCACGTACGCCGTGGCCGACCTCACCGTCCAGGCCGACGTGGATGCGCTCCGCGACCACCTCCGGGAGACCGGGGACGTCCACGCGCTCGTGAACAACGCCGGCGGAGCCGTCGGCACCGACACGGTCGAGGGCGGGTCCGCGGCGGACTGGGCGTGGATGTACGAGATCAACGTGCTCGCGGTCCAGCGCGTGACCAGCGCGCTCCTGCCGCTGCTGCGCGCGGGCGTGCCCGCAGGCGGCAGCGCCGACGTGGTGACCGTCAGCTCCATCGCCGCCCACGTGCCCTACGAGGGCGGGGGCGGCTACAACGCCGCCAAGGCCGCCGTGCACGCGATGCTGGGCGTGCTCCGCCTCGAGCTCGCGGGGGAGCCCATCCGCGTGATCGAGATCGCGCCGGGCCAGGTGCGCACGGAGGAGTTCTCGCTGGTGCGCTTCGGCGGGGACCGGGCGAAGGCCGACGCGGTCTACGACGGCGTGCCGGGTCCCCTCACGGCGGAGGACGTGGCGGAGGCGATCGTGCACGCGGTGGAGCTCCCGCCGCACGTGAACGTGGACCTGCTCACCCTGAAGCCCGTGGCCCAGGCCGCGCCGCACAAGCTGGTGCGGGAGCCGCTCGCGGTCCGCGCGGACCTGACCGACCGGGGCTGATCCGGCGCCGGCGCCGGGCGCCGGTTGGTTGTCCGTGGTCAGGCGCCGGGTGGGGGCGTGACGGCGGGGACCTCGGGCAGGGGGCCGGTCAGGAACCCCTGCACGACGGGGCCGTGCAGCGCGACGACGGTCTCGCGGGGCATGCTCGCGATCGGCTCCATGCGCCAGATGTACCGGGTGATGGCGATGCCGCCGAGGGCGGCGCCGACGAGCGAGTTGCGGATGCCGGCCTCCTCGGCGGGCATCCCCCGGGCAGCGCGCTCATCCAGTGCTGCGGCGCCGCCTCGGCGAACCGCTTGTAGGCGCCGCTGTCGTGGTCCGACGACACGGTGACCCAGCGCATGATGGTGGACCCCACCGGGTGCTCCCACGTGTGGAGGGCCGCGTCCACGAGGGCCGCGCCGCGCTCCTCGACGGGGAGTCCGCGCAAGTGGAGGTACGGGGCCAGGAGGTCCTCCGAGGGGCGGAGCGCCTCCTCCAGCAGGGCCTCGAGCGAGCCGAAGTAGTAGCGGACGAGGCTCGGGTCCACCCCGGCGGCGGCCGCGATGCGGCGGGCGCTCACGCGGTCGGCGCCCGACTCGATGAACAGCATGCGGGCCGCCTCGATGATGCTCATGCGGGCGTCGCCGGTGGTGCGGGGCCCGCGGCGACGGGGTCCCGCGTCGTCCCCTCCGTGGTCGGATGCGTCGAGCTCGTTCGCCAGTACGGCCATGGGGCGTCCCTCTCGTGTGGTGAGGGACCAACGTAATGCGGGGCCGCCGAGCGGATGCCCCGGATGGGGGAATTGTGAACAACCCGTCGGCCGACCTGTAGTTTCGACGAGGCATGACCGTGCCGCTCCCGTGCTGCAGAAAGCCTCCGCGTGCCCCAGCTGCCCCTCCCGTTCGAGATCGTCTCGCTGTCGATCCTCGTCGTCATCCTCGTCGCCGACCTGCTGATCGTGTACCGGCGCCCGCACGTCCCGTCCACCCGGGAGTCCGGCCTCTGGGTCGCGTTCTACGTGGGGCTCGCGCTGGTCTTCGCCGTCATCATGCTCGTCGTCGGCGGCACGGAGCACGCCGGCCAGTTCCTCGCCGGGTGGCTCACGGAGTACAGCCTCAGCATCGACAACCTGTTCGTCTTCGTGATCATCATGAGCCGGTTCAGCGTGCCCCGGAAGTACCAGCAGGAGGTGCTCATGGTGGGCATCATCATCGCGCTGGTGCTGCGCGGGATCTTCATCCTCCTAGGCGCCGAGCTCATCGAGAGCTACAGCTGGATCTTCTACATCTTCGGCGCGTTCCTCCTCTACACGGCCGTCAAGCAGGCGGTGGGCGACGAGGACGAGGACAGCGAGGACTCGCTCTTCATCAGGTTCCTCCGCCGACGCCTGAAGATCGCACCCGACTTCGACGGCTCGAAGGTGCGCACCGTCATCGACGGCCGCAAGGTGCTGACGCCCATGGTCATCGTGTTCGTGTCGATCGGCACCACGGACCTGATCTTCGCCCTCGACTCGATCCCGGCCATCTTCGGCATCACCGAGTCGCCGTTCATCGTCTTCACCGCGAACATCTTCGCGCTGATGGGCCTCCGCCAGCTGTACTTCCTGCTGGGCGGGCTGCTCGACCGGCTGGTGTACCTCAAGTACGGGATCGCGTTCATCCTCTTCTTCATCGGCGTGAAGCTCGTGCTGCACGCGATGCACGAGAACACGCTGCCGTTCGTCAACGGCGGCGAGGGCATCGAGTGGGCGCCCGAGATCCCGACGCTCGTGAGCCTCGTGGTGATCCTCGCGTCCATGGCGGTCGCGACCGTGGCCAGCCTGGTCAAGATGCGCGCCGACGGGATCCCCGTCGCCCCGGCCGACGGCAGCGAGGCGGCCGTCGAGCGCGACGACGACCGGGCCGAGCGGTGACCGAGGCGCGCACCATCGCGCTCGGCGGGCGCCGGATCCACGTGACCTGGGCCGCCCGCACGGACGTGGGCAGCGTGCGCGCCGTGAACGAGGACGGGCTCCTCGCGGACCCTCCCGTCTGGCTCGTGGCCGACGGCATGGGCGGGCACGCGTTCGGCGACCGGGCCAGCGCGACGCTCGTCGAGACCTTCGGCGGGCTGTCGGGCGATGCGCCCGTGACGCGCGACCTCATCGTGGAGGCGGTCGACGCCTCCAACGAGGCCATCGGCGACCTCATCACGGGCGACGACCCGCCCGGCACCGTCGCGGGCACGACCCTCGCCGGCGTCGCGCTGGTGCGGTCGGACGACGGCGAGGCCCTCTGGATGGTCTTCAACGTCGGCGACTCGCGCGTGTACGCGTGGTCGCACGGCCGCCTCGAGCAGGTCACCATCGACCACTCGGCCGTCCAGGAGCTCGTCGACCGGGGCCGGATGACGCGCGCCGAGGCCGAGCGGAGCCCCGTGCGGAACCTCATCACCCGCGCGGTCGGATCCCACGACGAGGTCGCCGCGGACGAGTGGCTGCTGCCGGTCGCGGAGCACCAGGTGTTCCTCATCTGCTCCGACGGCCTGACGAAGGAGCTCGACGACCGCTCGATCGAGGCCGTGCTGCAGCTCGCGCGCGAGGACGGCGGGGGAGTCGACCGCGCGGCGGACGCGCTCGTCGCGCAGGCCCTCGCCTCCGGCGGCCGCGACAACGTCACCGTGGTCGTGATCGAGGCGCGCTCCGAGGTCGAGGACGGCACGGCGGCCCCCGCCGGGTCCGCGGGCGCGCCGTCGCCCGAGGAATAGCCGGGAGCGCCCGGCGTTAGACTCCCATGATGCGCGAGGGCACCCTCGCGCCCCTGCCATGAGGAGAGCCGCGTGCAGCCTGCGAAGACCCTGGCCGAGAAGGTGTGGGCCGACCACCTGGTCGCCGAGGGGGAGGACGGGACCCCCGACCTCCTCTACATCGACCTGCACCTCGTCCACGAGGTCACCAGCCCGCAGGCCTTCGACGGCCTCCGGCTCGCCGGCCGCCCCGTGCGCCGACCGGACCTCACGATCGCGACCGAGGACCACAACACGCCGACGATCGGCATCGACCGGCCCATCGCCGACCTGACGAGCCGCACGCAGATCCACACGCTCCGGAGGAACGCCGAGGAGTTCGGGATCCGGCTGCACTCGCTCGGCGACATCGAGCAGGGGATCGTCCACGTCGTGGGTCCGCAGCTCGGGCTCACCATGCCGGGCATCACCGTCGTCTGCGGCGACTCGCACACCTCCACCCACGGCGCGTTCGGCGCCATGGCGCTCGGGATCGGCACCAGCGAGGTCGAGCACGTCATGGCCACGCAGACGCTGCCGCTGCAGCCCTTCAAGACCATGGCGGTCACCGTCGAGGGCACCCTGCGCCCCGGCGTGACGGCCAAGGACATCATCCTCGCGGTCATCGCGCAGATCGGCACGGGCGGCGGCCAGGGCTACGTGCTCGAGTACCGCGGCAGCGCCATCCGCTCCCTCTCCATGGAGGGCCGCATGACGATCTGCAACATGTCGATCGAGGCCGGCGCGCGCGCCGGCATGGTCGCGCCCGACCAGACCACGTACGACTACCTCCGCGGTCGGCCGCACGCTCCCACGGGCGCCGACTGGGACGAGGCCGTCGCCTACTGGGACACCCTCGCCACCGACGACGACGCGGTCTTCGACGCCGAGGTCTTCCTCGACGCCGACGCGCTGGAGCCCTTCGTGACGTGGGGCACCAACCCCGGCCAGGGCGTCTCCCTGAGCGAGCCCGTGCCGGATCCGGCCGCCATCGCCGACCCGAACGAGCGCGCCGCGGCGACGCGCGCCCTGGCCTACATGGACCTCGCCCCGGGCACCCCCATGAAGGAGATCGCGGTCGACACCGTGTTCATCGGCTCGTGCACCAACAGCCGCGTCGAGGACCTCCGGGCCGCCGCGGAGATCGTCCGCGGCCGCACGAAGGCCGAGGGGGTCCGCGTCATGGTCGTCCCCGGCAGCGCGCGCGTGCGGCTCGAGGCCGAGGCCGAGGGCATCGACAAGGTCTTCACCGACTTCGGCGCCGAGTGGCGGTTCGCCGGGTGCTCCATGTGCCTCGGGATGAACCCCGACCAGCTCGCGCCGGGCGAGCGCTGCGCCTCCACGAGCAACCGCAACTTCGAGGGCCGCCAGGGGAAGGGCGGGCGCACGCACCTCGTGTCGCCGCTCGTCGCCGCGGCCACCGCGATCCGCGGCACGCTCTCGAGCCCGTGGGACCTGCAGGAGGACGGCGTCGTCGACGCCGAGTCGATCCGCCATGCCGCCGCCGTCGGACAGGAGGCCTGAGCATGGAGAAGGTCAGCATCGTCACCGGGACCGCCGTGCCGCTCAAGCGGTCGAACGTCGACACCGACCAGATCATCCCCGCGCAGTTCCTGAAGCGCGTCACGAAGACCGGGTTCGAGGACGCGCTGTTCCACCAGTGGCGCCAGGATCCCGCCTTCTTCATCAACCAGCCGGTCTACGAGGGCGCCACCGTCCTCGTCGCCGGTCCGGACTTCGGCACCGGCTCCTCGCGCGAGCACGCCGTGTGGGCGCTCCGCGACTACGGCTTCCGCGCCGTGCTCAGCCCGAGGTTCGGCGACATCTTCCGCGGCAACTCGGGGAAGCAGGGCCTCCTCACGGGACTCGTGAGCGAGGACGACGTCGAGAGGCTGTGGGCCGCGATGGACGCGGAGCCCGGGCTCGACCTCACCGTCGATCTCGTCGAGCGGGTCGCCACGGCACCCGGCCTGACGGTCCCGTTCGAGATCGACGAATACACTCGGTGGCGGCTCCTCGAGGGGCTCGACGACATCGCCCTCACCCTCCGGGACGAGGACGCCATCACCACCTTCGAATCACGACGGGCCTCATGGCGCCCGCGCACCTTGCCGGCCCGGCCGGCAGCTCTGGAGAACTGAATGAACTCACTAGTCAGCGACGCCAAGAAGGCGGGGGAGCGGGTGGGCCTCCTGTCCGACTCCATCGTGATCAACGGCGGCATCCCGCTGCGCGGCCGCATCGAGGTCCGCGGGGCGAAGAACCTGGCCACCAAGGCCATGGTCGCCTCGCTGCTGGGCGAGACGCCCAGCCTCCTGCGCTCGGTCCCCGACATCAGCGACGTCCGCGTCGTCTCCGGGCTCCTCGAGGTCCACGGCGTCACGCTCCGCAAGGGCGAGCAGGAGGGCGACCTCATCCTCGACCCGAAGGACGTCGAGAGCGCCCACATGGCCGACATCGACGCCCACGCGGGCAGCTCGCGCATCCCGATCCTCTTCTGCGGGCCGCTGCTGCACCGCCTCGGCGAGGCGTTCATCCCCGACCTCGGCGGCTGCCGCATCGGCGACCGCCCCATCGACTTCCACCTCGACGCGCTCCGCGCCTTCGGCGCCGTCGTCGAGAAGCTCCGAGCGGCATCCGGCTCACCGCGCCGGACGGCCTGACGGGCGCGAACGTCGAGCTGCCCTACCCGAGCGTCGGCGCGACCGAGCAGGTGCTCCTCACCGGCGTCCGCGCGAAGGGCGTCACCGAGCTGAAGAACGCGGCCATCGAGCCCGAGATCATGGACCTCATCGCGATCCTGCAGAAGATGGGCGCGATCATCTCCGTCGAGCCGAACCGCGTCATCCTCATCGAGGGCGTCGACCGGCTCGAGGGCTACACGCACCGTGCGCTCTTCGACCGCAACGAGGCCGCGAGCTGGGCCTCCGCCGCGCTCGCCACCGGCGGCGACATCTTCGTCGGCGGCGTGCGCCAGGCCGAGATGATGACGTTCCTCAACGTGTTCCGGAAGGTCGGCGGCGCGTTCGACATCGAGGAGGACGGCATCCGGTTCTACCACCCGGGCGGCGACCTCAAGCCCGTGGTCATCGAGACCGACGTGCACCCCGGCTTCATGACGGACTGGCAGCAGCCGCTCGTCGTGGCGCTCACGCAGGCGCCCGGCGTCTCGATCATCCACGAGACCGTGTACGAGAACCGGTTCGGCTTCACCGACGCGCTCAACGAGATGGGCGCGGACATCGTGGTGCACAAGGAGGGCCTCGAGGGCCACGAGCGCCGCGTGGCGCGTCGCGACTTCGAGCAGGCCGCCGTCATCACGGGGCCGACGCACCTGCACGGCGCCGACATCACGGTGCCCGACCTCCGCGGCGGGTTCAGCCACCTGATCGCCGCGCTCACGGCCGAGGGCCGGTCCACGGTCAGCAACGTCGGGATCATCTCCCGCGGCTACGAGGACTTCATCGGCAAGCTGCGCCAGCTCGGCGCCGACTTCTCCTACGAGGGATAGCACCACGGGCGGCGTCCGCGCCGCCCACGCCAGCCGGGCGCGTCCAGTGGACGCGTCCGGCACGCCGCCTGGGCGGATCAGGCGGACGACGAGGACGACGACCGGCACCGGACTGGAGACGCCATGGCGAACGAGAAGGCCCGACCGTCGATCTTCTGGGTGCTGGCCGCCCTCGTCCTGCCGGTGCTCAACATGGCGGTGCGGTTCGAGATCCGGAACCCCGAGCGGCTCCCGCGCACCGGCTCCTACGTGCTCGCGCCCAACCACTACAGCGAGATCGACCCCGTCGTGATGGGCGCGGTCGCGTGGAAGCTCGGGCGCCTGCCCCGCTTCCTCGCCAAGGCCTCGCTCTTCGAGGTGCCCGTCGTCGGCTGGTTCCTCCGCCGCTCCGGGCAGATCCCGGTGCAGCGCGACGGCGGAGTCCGCGGCGGCCAGGCCATCTCCCAGGCCACGGAGCTCGCGCGGGACGGACGGATCGTCGTCGTCTACCCCGAGGGCACCCTCACGCGCGACCCGGACCTCTGGCCCATGCGCGGCAAGACCGGTGCCGTGCGCCTCGCGCTGCAGTCCGGCATCCCCGTGATCCCCGCCGCGCACTGGGGCACGCAGCAGCTGATGGGCCGCTACTCGAAGCGCGTGCGCCTCTTCCCGCGGAGCACGATCCACGTCGTCATCGGCGAGCCCGTCGACCTCGCGCGCTTCCGCGACCGGAGCCTCGACTCCGCCACCCTGACCGAGGCGACCGCCGTCGTCATGGCCGCCATCACGGAGCTCGTCGAGGAGCTGCGCGGCGAGACCGCCCCCACCGAGCGCTGGGACCCCCGCTCGAGGAACCAGAAGGAGACCGGCCGATTTGAGTGACGCGACCGCGAGCCCCGCGACCGACCCCCGCACCGACCCGGGTGCCGACGCCCTCGAGGAGCGGCGCCGCATCGTCGTCCTCGGCGCCGGCAGCTGGGGACCACGTTCGCCAAGGTGATGGCCGACGGCGGCAGCGACGTGCTCATGTGGGCCCGCCGGCCCGAGCTCGCCCGCGAGATCACGGAGGCCAAGCGCAACAGCGACTACCTCCCCGGGATCAACCTGCCGCAGCGCCTCACCGCCGACCCGTCCCTGGAGCGCGTGCTCGCCGGCGCGACCGACGTCTTCGTCTCCGTACCCAGCCAGACGCTCCGAGCGAACCTCGAGCAGGCGCGGGACCTGATCCCGTCCGACGCCGTGGTCGTCAGCCTCATGAAGGGCGTGGAGAAGGGCACCGGCCTCCGGATGAGCGAGGTGATCGCCGAGGTCCTGGGCATCGGCCCGAGCGCATCGCCGTCGCGTCGGGCCCGAACCTCGCGCTCGAGATCGCCCGGGAGCAGCCGACCGCCGTCGTGGTGTCGTCCGCGGAGCAGGCCACCGCCGAGCGCGTGGCGAAGATCGCCCGCAGCACCTACTTCCGGTCGTTCGTCAACACGGACGTGATCGGCACCGAGTTCGGCGGGGTCCTGAAGAACCTCATCGCCGTCGCGGTCGGCATCGTCGACGGCGTCGGCTACGGCGAGAACACGAAGGCCTCGATCATCACGCGCGGCCTCGCCGAGATGACCGCCTTCTCCGTGGCCTACGGCGCCCGGGCGGAGACGCTCGCGGGCCTGGCGGGGCTCGGCGACCTGATCGCCACGTGCGAGTCGTCGCTGTCCCGCAACAACACCGCGGGCCGCCTGCTCGGCCAGGGGTACAGCTTCACGGACGTGGTCAAGAGCATGCAGCAGACCGCGGAGGGACTCTCCTCCGTCGCGCCCGTCCTCGAGCTCGCCCGTCAGCGCGGCGTGCTCATGCCCATCGTCGAGCAGGTCCAGCAGGTGCTCGCGGGCACCCTGTCTCCCCGCGACATCGCGCCCCACCTGACCACCGACGACGACACTCCCCAGGGGGAATGACCATGACCGCACGCACCCGCGTCGTCCTCCTCTTCGGCGGGACCTCCAGCGAGCACTCCATCAGCTGCGCCACCGCCAGCGGCGTGCTCGGCGCCATCGACCGCGACCGCTTCGAGGTGATCCCCGTCGGCATCACCCGCGGCGGGGCCTTCACGCTGCAGGCGGACGACGCGCGCGCCTTCGCGCTCGACGCCGACGCGCTGCCCGAGGTCGTCGACGACGGCTCGCGCGTGCGCTGGCCGGACGACGCCTCCAGCCGCGAGCTGCGCGTGCAGGACGCGGACGGCGGCGAGCGGTCCCTCGGCTCCGTCGACCTCGTCTTCCCGATCCTGCACGGCACGCAGGGCGAGGACGGCACCGTCCAGGGTCTCCTGGAGCTCTCGGGCCTGCCGTACGTCGGCTCGGGCGTGCTCGCCTCGGCCCTCGGGATGGACAAGCACTTCGCGAAGACCGTGCTCCGTGCGGCCGGGATCGACGTGGCGCCCTGGATCACGGTGTCCCGCCACGAGTGGGCCGCCGATCCCGACGGGGTCCGCGAGCGCGCCGCCGGGCTGGGGCTCCCCGCCTTCGTGAAGCCCGCGCGGGCGGGGTCGAGCGTCGGCGTCAGCCGCGTGGCGGCGCCCGCCGACCTCGACGCCGCCCTCGCCGTCGCGTTCCGCGAGGACGACCGCGTGCTCGTCGAGACGGGACTCGTCGGCCGCGAGGTCGAGTGCGCCATCCTCGACGAGGGCCCCGGGCGGGCGCCGAGCGCGTCCGTGGCGGGCGAGATCGTCGTCTCCGGCCGCGACTTCTACGACTTCGACGCCAAGTACCTGGGCGCCGACGGCATCGACCTCGTGTGCCCCGCGGACGTCACGGCCGAGGAGCTCGCCCGCATGCAGGAGCTCTCCGTCCGGGCCTTCCGGGCCGTGGACGGCCGGGGGCTCGCGCGCGTGGACTTCTTCCTCACCGCCGACGGGTTCGTGCTCAACGAGATCAACACGATGCCGGGCTTCACGCCCATCTCGATGTTCCCGGCCTGCTGGGAGGCGTCCGGGCTCGCCTACCCGGACCTCATCTCGCGGCTGATCGACGTGGCCCTCGCGTGGGAGGCGGATCGCCCCGTCCGCTGACGGTCCGTCGCCGCGTCCGAGGAGCCTAGGCTCGGAGCATGCTCGTAGGACGATCCCTCGCCCGACCCCGCCTCCACCCCGACGCCCGACCCGGCACCGCCGCGCGCCCGGCGACCGGGGCGCGCCCGGCGACCGGGGCTCACGGCGGCCGGACGGCCGTGAGCGGCACGTCCGAGGGTGCCGACCTCGTGCTGCGCGCGCCCGGCGCGACGGCCCGGCCCACGGTGTCGGTCGTGATCCCCGTGCGCGACGACGCCGGGCACCTGCGCGCGTGCCTCCAGGCCCTCGCCGGGCAGACCGTGGCCCCGGACGAGGTCGTCGTGGTCGACAACGCGTCGCACGACGACAGCGCCCGGGTCGCGCGGCAGGCCGGCGCGCGCGTCGTGTCGGAGCCGGTCGTCGGGATCCCCGCGGCCGCGAGCACCGGGTACGACGCCGCGCGGTACGAGGTCATCGCGCGCCTCGACGCCGACTGCGTGCCGCCCGCCGACTGGATCGAGCGGCTCGGCGACGTGCTCGCGGCCCGACCCGACGTCGACGCCGTGACGGGGGCGGCGCGGTTCCTCGACGGCCCGCGGGCCCTCCGGGGCGTCGCGGCGGTCGTCTACCTCGGCGCGTACTTCGCGTCGGTGACGCTCGCGCTCGGGCACCCGCCGCTGTTCGGGTCCAACTTCGCCCTCCGCCGGGATGCCTGGCGCCAGGTGCGCACGGAGGTGCACCGCGAGGGGACGCACCTCCACGACGACATCGACCTCTCCGTGCACCTCGGGCCCGAGCGCCGCATCGTGCTCGACCCGCACCTGCGCATGGGCATCAGCATGCGGCCGCTGACGCGCCCGTCGACGCTGCCGCTGCGGATGAGCCGGGGGATGACCTCGCTGACCCTGCACTGGCCGCACGAGCTGCCGTGGCTGCGCTGGCGACGGACGGGACGTCGCGCGCTCGCGGAGCGCCGCCTCCGCCGGTCCGCCGGGGCCGTCCCCGCGGGGCGGGGCCCTGCCGCGACCGGACCGGTGCCGGTCACCCCTCCGGCGGCGGCGCGTCTCCCAGGTCCTGCGCGCTGACGCAGCGCGCCTCCTGCGGGATGACCGCCACGACGCCGCTGAGGTCGGTGAGCGCCGTGTAGCTGGCCTGCGTCGAGTCGATGACGACCTCCACGGCGGGGGTGCGGCCGTAGGTCGTGTACCGGATGTCGGGGGAGCGCGAGTCGTCCTCCACCCAGTCGACGTCGTCGTAGCTGATGCACGCGTCGGTGGTGGGGCCGGGGGTCGCGACGCCGCAGCGGAGGATGACGGTGCTCTGCGGGTCGCCCCACGCCGCCGTGCCCTGCGCGTCCGTCTCGCGCAGCGGTGCGGTGCCGAGCTGGGCGGGCAGGTGCACGACCACGTCGGCGCACAGGGGGTCGGTGGCGGCCGGAGCGGCCTCGAGGGAGACCGTCGGGGAGCATCCGGCGAGGAGGAGGGCGGCGCCGCACGCGGCGGCTGCGGCGGCGGTGCGCAGGGCACGGGCGGGGCGGCGGGGAGACATCCCGATCAGGCTAGCGTGGCTGTCGTGACGACTCCTGGGACGGCCTCGACCGCGGATCCGAGCGACGGCGGGGCGGATGGAGGGGACGCGGACGCGGCCACCCTCGGGAGCGCCGGCGAGCTGGCGACGCTCGCCCGCATCGTCGCCCGCCTGCCCGACGCGGACTCCGCGGACGTCGGCCCCGGCGACGACTGCGCCGTGGTGCGCGCCCCGGACGGCCGCTTCGTGATCACGACCGACATGATGATCGAGGGTCCCGACTTCCGCCTCGCGTGGTCGACGCCCCACGACCTCGGTCGCCGCGCCGCGACCTCGAACCTCGCGGACGTGGCGGCGATGGGCGCGCGCCCGACGGCCCTCCTCGTCGCGATCGCGGCGCCCGCCGGCACGCGCGTCGCCGACCTGGAGGCCCTCGCGGACGGGCTGCGCGAGGGCTGCATCCTCCAGGCCCCGGGCTGCGGCGTCGTGGGCGGCGACCTGTCCGTCTCGGACGCGCTCGTCATCACCGTCACGGCGACCGGCGACCTCGAGGGACGCGACCCGGTGCTGCGCGGGGCGCCCGCCCCGGCGACGTGATCGCGGTGGCGGGGACCCTGGGCATGGCCGCCGCCGGCGTGCAGCTGCTCTTCGACGAGGCCAGGAGCGCGGGGCCCGACGGCGAGCCGGTCCCCGACGCACGGCTCGCCCGGGAGCTGCGCGCGGCGCACCCGGACGCCGTCGAGGCGCAGCTGGCGCCCGTCGCGCCGCTCGCCGCGGGATCGTCCGCCGCGCGCGCCGGGGCGAGCGCCATGCTCGACGTCTCCGACGGGCTCCTGCTCGACCTCGCCCGGATGGCGCGCGCGAGCGCCGTCGTCATCGACCTCCGGACGGCCGACCTCGCGGCCGACGCGCGCCGCGTCGCCGCGGCGCATCCGTCCCTGCCGCCGCGGGCCCTCGACCTCGTCCTGACCGGCGGCGAGGACCACGCCCTCGTCGCCGCCTTCCCGGCCGGGACCGCGCTCCCGGAGCCCTTCCGGGCGATCGGGGCCGTCGGGGAGCCCGGCGCGACCGGACCCGCCGTCACCGTCGACGGCCGCCCGTACGCTGGTCCGCGGACGGCGCTCGGCGGCTGGGACCCGTACGCCGACTGGGACGGCGCGCGCTAGCGGACGGGGCGCGTCAGCGCCGGCCGCGCGTCAGGAGCCGCTACCGTCCGCGTCCGCGACCGCCCACCACACCACGGTGTCGCCGTACGCCTTCCGGCGGTCGAGGCGGAGGCCCGCGGGCCACGACGGCTCCGCGGAGCGCGAGCTGCGCTCCACCATCACCACCGCGCCGTCGACGAGGCGCGGGACGAGGGCGGCCAGCTCCTCGGCCAGCTCGCCGTCGCCGACCTCGTACGGCGGGTCGAGGAACGCGACGTCGTAGGAGCCGCGGTCACCCGAGAGGAACGCGTGGACGCTCTGGGCGGCCACGCGGATGCGGAGCGCGGATCCGGCCGGCGCCGCCCGCTCGATGAGCAGGGCGTTGGACCGGCACACGGCCGCCGCGGGAACCGCGCGCTCCACGAGGACCACGTCGACCGCGCCCCGGCTGGCGGCCTCGAGCCCGAGGGCGCCGGATCCGGCGTAGAGGTCGAGCACGCGCGCGCCGTCGAGCGCGTCCCGGGCCTCGAGCCCGGAGAACAGCGCCTCGCGCACGCGGTCGCTCGTGGGGCGCGTGCCCGTCCGCGGGACGCGGAGCACGAGGGAGCCGGCGTACCCGGCGACGATGCGGGTCACGACGCCGCTCGCGGGGAGCGCGGGACGACGTCGTTCGGGGCGGGGTGCACGGGCCACGATGCTACCCGCCCTGTCCGCGGCCGTCCCCTCCCCGGACGCGCCCGGGTCGCTGACGTATGCTCCAGGGACGCCCACGACGCTGGAGGATCTGCGTGACGAGCCCCGAGTCCGAGTCCGTTCCCCTGCACGCCGGATCGGGCCCCCACCCCGCCCGCATCCGCCCGGCCTCCCGCGCCGGCGCGCACGCCCCCGCCGGCCGCGGGTCCGCCGCCATGCCGCTGGAGGAGGTGCGCCGGCTCGCCGACCTCATCCTCGGCAACATCGACAGCGTCATGTCCGGCAAGAACGACGCCACCCGGATGGCGCTCACGGTGTTCCTCTCCGGCGGCCACCTCCTCATCGAGGACGTGCCGGGCGTCGGCAAGACCATGCTCGCCAAGGCGCTGGCGCGGAGCGTCGACTGCACGGTCAACCGCATCCAGTTCACGCCCGACCTCCTGCCCTCCGACGTCACGGGCGTCTCGGTGTACAGCCAGGCCGACCACCGCTTCGAGTTCCAGCCGGGCGCCGTGTTCGCCAACATCGTCATCGGCGACGAGATCAACCGCGCGAGCCCGAAGACTCAGTCGGCGCTCCTCGAGTGCATGGAGGAGGGGCAGGTCACGGTCGACGGCGTCACGCACGGCCTGCAGGAGCCCTTCACGGTCGTCGCCACGCAGAACCCGGTGGAGATGGAGGGCACGTACGCGCTGCCGGAGGCGCAGCGCGACCGCTTCATGGCCCGCATCTCGATGGGCTACCCCGACGCCGCCGCCGAGCTCGCCATGCTGCGCTCCCGCGACACCGTGAGCCCCCTCGACGAGCTCCGCCCGGTCGTCGACGCCGACGAGCTCGACGCGATGATGCACGCGGCCCGCGGCGTCTACGTCTCCGATCCCGTGTCGCGCTACACGGTCGCCATCGTGCAGGCCACGCGCGGCCACGAGGACATCCGCCTCGGCGCGAGCCCGCGCGCCACCCTGCAGCTCATCCGCGCCGCCAAGACGCGCGCCGCGCTCGACGGACGCGACTTCGTGCTGCCGGACGACGTCGACGCCCTCGCGGCACCCGTCCTCGCCCACCGGCTCGTCGCCACCGGGCGCGCGCTCGGGCAGCGCGGGCGGGGTCAGGCCGCGGTCGTCGAGATCCTCGAGCGCATCGTCGCCTCGACCGCCGTGCCGCTCAGCGCCGCGGGACGGACGCGCTGACCCCGTGCCGCCCCTCGCGCGCCTGATGCGCCGGATCGGCATCGAGGCCGTCCCGCACCCGACCCTCCGCGGCATCGCCCTGCTCGCCGCGGGCGTCGCCGCCTTCGCGGGCGCCTTCATCGCGGGGCGGCGCGAGTTCGTGTTCATCGGCGTCGCGCTCCTCGCCCTCCCGCTGCTGGCCGCTGTCTGGCTGGTGATCGCCCGGGTGCGCCTGCACGTCGAGCGCACCTTCACCGCCGACGTCGTCGAGTCGGGCACGCCGACCACCGTGACGGTCTCCGTGGCGAACGTCGGCCCTGTGCCCACGCCGCGCGCCTGGGCCGTCGACCTCGTGCCGGGCCCCGACGGCGCCACCCCGCCGGCGGAGCTGCCGTCCCTGCGGGGGCTCGCCCGCGGATCCCGCCGGTCCTCGGCCCGTCCGGTCCTCCGGTACGACCTGACGCCCGAGCGCCGCGGCCTCCACGAGGTGGGGCCGCTCGCGGTGGAGGAGCACGACCCCTTCCGACTCATGGTCCTCCGGCACGTCGGGGGCGGCACCTCCCGGCTCGTCGTCACGCCGCGCATCGCGGACCTCGAGGCCGAGCCGGGCGGGCAGGTCTCCTCCGAGGGCGAGTCCGAGCGCGTGCAGCGCCGCGCGGACGGCGGGGAGGACGACCTCGGCACGCGCGAGTACCGGGCGGGCGACCCGCTCCGCCGCGTCCACTGGCGCGCCACCGCCCGCCACGGCGAGCTCATGGTGCGCCAGGAGGAGCAGCGCTCCAGCCCCGGTCGCTCGTGCTGCTCGACACCCGCGCGGCGGGCTTCCCCCTCCACTCGGACTCCGACCCGGACGCGGACGTCGACGGCGACCGCGCCTTCGAGCGCGCGGTGTCGTTCGCCGCGTCGATCGGCGTGCACCTGCAGCGCGGCGGGTACTCGGTGCAGCTCGTGGAGACGGCGGGCGGATCCGCCGGCGCCGGCGCCCTCCCGCCCGGCGACTCCGCCGCGGAGGGAGACCTCCTGCTGCACCTCGCCGAGGTCCGTCCCGCGGCCGTCGACCCCGAGCGCGACGGCGTGCAGGAGGTCCTGTCCGACCTCCGTCGGAGCCGTCGCGCCGTCCCGGTCCACGCGGTCCTCGGGCACCTCGACGAGCACGAGGCGCACCGGCTCGCCGGGCTCGGCGCGGCATGCCGTCCCGCGGTGGCGTTCCTCGCCGCGACCGGCCGAGTCGGCGGTCGCGACGACGCGGAGGCGCAGCGCATCCTCCGCGACGCCGGCTGGCACACGGTCGTCCTCGACGAGGTCACGCGCCCCGCCGACGCCTGGCGCGCCGGCCGCACCGAGGAGATGGCGCGATGACCGACCTCGACTCCGTCGGCCTCGGCGGCCGGCAGGCCTGGGGCGTCGAGCCGCGGCCCCTCCCGGGCGAGCGCATCGGCGGTCCCGCCGGGCGCCCCCGCGGCGCGGGCGGCGGACGCGGCGGAGCGTCGGGGACGGCGGACGCGGACGCGGCTCGGGTCGCGCCGCCGCCCGCTGGCCGCTCACCGCCGCGCTGGGCGTCGCCCTCCTCGCGGGTGCCGCCAGCCTCCACATCCTCGTCGAGCCCGGCGCCTGGTTCGTGCTGTGCATCCTCGTCGTCGCGGCCGTCCTCGGCTCCGCGGCCCTCCTGCGTGCCGCCGGCGTCCCGCGCCTGCTCGCCTCCGCGGGCGCGCTCGTCGTCCTCGTGCTCCTCGTCACCCTGGTCTTCGCCGGCCGCACCGCCGTGCTGGGCGTCGTGCCCACGCCCGAGACGCTGCGCACGCTCCTCGCCGTCGGCGAGCAGGCCGGGGACGAGATCTACCGGCGCTCGGCCCCGGTCCCGCCGCTCGCGTCCATCGTCTTCGTCATCGTGGCCTCCGTCGGGGCGCTCGCGGTCGTCCTCGACGTCCTCGCGCACGTGCTCCGCCTGCCCGCGATCACCGGCCTCCCGCTCCTCGTCCTCGTGTCCGTCCCCGGCGCCGTCCTCGCCGGCGAGTTCTCGGTCGCGTCCTTCGCGATCACGGCGCTGGCGTGGTTCGGCGTGCTCGCCGCCGACGCCCGCGAATCGGACCGGGAGGGCGGCTGGCGCGGATCCGGGCTGCTCGGCGGCCCGGGAACGAGCGCGCCGCCCGTCCGCCGCCGGTCGTCCGCGCGTCCACCCGGATCCGCGCGGGCCGCGCTCGTCTCCGCGGGCGCCCTGGCCGCCGGAGCCGTCGTCATCTCGCTCGTCGCGCCGGCCGTCGTCCCGGGCCTCACGTCCGCCACGTTCCCCACGGCGTCCGGTTCCGGGCAGGGCGGCTCGCGCGTCGTCAACCCCATCCTCGACCTCGGCGACGACCTCCGCCGTCCCGTGGACGTCGAGGCCCTGCGCTACACGACGGCCACGGAGACGCCCCTCTACTTCAAGGTCACGACCCTGTCGCGCTTCGAGGGCGAGGAGTGGGCGCCGTCGCCGCTGCGGCCGCCGGACGGCAACACGGTCGACGCCATCGGGCCGGACCTCGGCGCCGGGTCCGACGTGCCCGTCGAGGAGGTCGACACCCGCGTCCAGGTGGAGGGCTCGTCGAGCGCCTGGCTGCCGGCGCCCTACGCGCCCCGCAGCGTCGACGGGCTCGAGGGCTCGTGGCGCTGGTCGGAGCAGGGCCTCGCGATCCGCTCGTCCGACTCCGACAGCCGCGACCAGAGCTACACCGTGCGGTCGGAGCTCCCGCGCCCGACGCCCGAGCAGCTGGCCGCCGTCCCCGCGGCGACCGACGGCGACCTGCGGCCGTACCTCGACATCCCCACGGGGACCCCGGACATCGTCGCCGCCACGACGGCCGACGTGCTCGACGGCATCGTCTCGCCCTTCGACCAGGCGCTCGCGCTCCAGGACTTCTTCACCGGCGGCCAGTTCCGCTACTCGGAGGAGGCCCCCGTCGAGCAGGGCTACGACGGCAGCGGCGTGGACGTCGTGGGGGAGTTCCTGCAGGCGCGCTCGGGGTACTGCGTGCACTTCGCGTCGGCGATGGCGATCATGGCGCGGGAGGCGGGCATCCCGTCGCGCGTCGCCGTGGGGTACCTGCCGGGGGACGAGGTCGGCCGCGACGGCGACCAGGTGACCTACCGGGTCGGATCCCACGACCTGCACTCGTGGCCGGAGCTGTACTTCTCGGGCGTCGGCTGGATCGCCTTCGAGCCCACCCCCGGGCGCGGCCAGGCTGCGCCGTACGCCCAGCCCTCGGCGGCGCCGACCACCGTTCCCACGCCGTCGGCGACGCCGAGCCAGGCGGCGGAGCCCACGCCGTCCGCCACGCCGGCTCCCACCTCGTCCGCCGCGCCCGGCGCGAGCGGCGCGACCGCCGTCCGCATCCCCTGGACGGCCCTCGGCACGGGAGCCCTCGCCCTCCTCGCGCTCGCCCTGCTCGCGGTGCCGGCCCTCGTGCGCCGCGCCCGCCGCGCTGGGCGGCTGGGGGCGCTCACGGCCGGCGACGCGCCCGCGGGCACCGCGTGGCGCGAGGCCGAGGACTCCGCGGTGGACCTCGGCGTCCGGATCCGGGACACGGAGTCGCCGCGCGCGCTCGGCCACCGCCTCGCCGCCGACGACGCGTCGCTCGCCGACCCGGTGGCGCTCCTCGTCGGCGTCCGCGAGCGGGAGCGGTTCGCCCGCGCCGACGCCCCGGTCGACGCAGTGGCCGGCGCGAGCCAGGCCGCGGCCCTCGTCGCGCTGGGGGACGCTCTCCGCGCCCGCGCGGGCCGCCTCGACCGCGTGCTCGCCGTCGCCGCCCCGCGCTCGCTGGTGCGGCGGCGGCCCCGGGTCGACGGCGACCTGCCCGCCGACCCGCCCGCAGGGCCGGGAGCGTCGGACGCCCCTCGTACACTCGAGGGATGACGGGATCCGACGCCGCGCTCGCGGGCGTCGTGGGCGGCCGCACCGCCGGGGTGCTGCAGAAGGCCTTCGGCCTCCGCACGGTCGCCGACCTGCTCGAGCACCTGCCGCGCCGCTACGCCCGCCGCGGGGAGCTGACCGCCCTCGCCGAGCTGCCGGTCGACCAGCAGGCCACCATCGTCGCGGAGGTGCGCGAGGTCCGGGAGCGGCCCATGCGGGCGCGGCGCGGCAGCATCCTCGAGGTGCGGATCACCGACGGCCGCGGCTTCCTCACCCTCACCTTCTTCAACCAGGCCTGGCGCGCGAAGGACCTGGTACCGGGCGTGCGCGGGATCTTCGCCGGCAAGGTCAGCGACTACCGCGGCGCGCTCCAGCTCGCGCACCCGGACTACGAGCTCTTCGACGCGCACGAGGGTCCGGAGCTCTCGGGCGGGGAACCCGACGCGGCCGCGCGGCGGTGGGCCGAGATGCCGATCCCCATCTACCCGGCCACGGCGTCGATGGCGAGCTGGCAGGTCGCCAAGTCGGTGGCGCTCGCGCTCGACGCGGTCGCCGACCTCGAGGACCCCGTGCCGGCGGACGTGCGCGCCGAGCGCGGCCTCCTGCCGTTCCGCGCGGCGCTCGAGGGCGTGCACCGTCCCGAGAAGGACGTCGACTGGCGACGCGGCCGCGACGCGCTGCGCTTCCAGGAGGCGTTCGTCCTGCAGACCGCCCTGCTCCAGCGGCGCCAGGCGGCCCGCGCCCTCCCCGCTACCCCGCGGGGCCCCGTCCCGACGGCCGGCTCGCCCGGCTCGATGCGCAGCTGCCGTTCGAGCTCACGGGCGACCAGCGCCTCGTCGGCGAGGAGATCGCGGCCGACATGGCGCGCACCTGGCCGATGAACCGGCTCGTGCAGGGCGAGGTCGGCTCCGGCAAGACCCTGGTGGCGCTCCGGGCGATGCTCGCGGTCGCCGACTCGGGCGGCCAGTCGGCGCTGCTGGCGCCCACCGAGGTCCTCGCGAGCCAGCATCTCCGCTCGCTGACCGCGTCGCTCGGGCCGGACCTCGCCGCCGAGCTCATGCCGACGCTCCTGACCGGTCAGCTCCCCGTGGCGGAGCGGAAGCGCGCCCTCCTGCGCATCGTGAGCGGGCAGGCGCGCATCGTCGTCGGCACGCACGCGCTCCTCGGCGACCGCGTGGAGTTCCTCGACCTGGGGCTCGTCGTCGTCGACGAGCAGCACCGCTTCGGCGTCGACCAGCGGGAGGCCCTGCGCCGGAAGGGCGGGACCCCGCCGCACGTGCTGGTGCTGACCGCCACGCCCATCCCGCGCACGGTCGCCATGACGGTGTTCGGCGACCTCGACGTCTCGACCATCGCCGAGCTGCCGAGCGGCCGCCAGCCGATCGCGTCGTTCGTCGTGCCGCTGCACGAGCACCCGGCGTGGATCGAGCGGGTCTGGGAGCGGACCGCGGAGGAGATCCAGGAGGGGCGCCAGGCGTTCGTCGTGTGCCCCGCGATCGATCCGCAGGATCCCGACGCGGAGGACGAGGACGCCGCGGGGGACGCCGCCGACGCGCCGTCGCGGCCCGCCCTCGCCACCGTCACCGAGGTCGACGCGCTCCTCGCCGCCCACCCGCGGCTCGGGTCCGTCCGGCGCGCCGTCCTCCACGGCCGCATGTCGGGGGAGGAGAAGGACCGCGTCATGCGCGCCTTCTCCGCGGGCGGCATCGACCTGATCGTCGCCACGACCGTCATCGAGGTGGGCGTCGACGTCCCGAACGCCTCGACCATGGTGATCCTCGACGCGGACCGCTTCGGCGTCTCGCAGCTGCACCAGCTGCGCGGCCGCGTCGGCCGGGGCGGCGTCCCCGGCCTCTGCCTCATGGTCACCCACGCGGAGCCGGAGACGGTGGCGCGGGAGCGCGTGGACGCGGTCGCGGCGACCCTCGACGGCTTCGAGCTCGCGCGCGTCGACCTCGAGCTCCGCCGGGAGGGGAACGTGCTCGGCACGAACCAGTCCGGCGGCCGCTCGTCGCTCCGGCTCCTGCGCGTCGCCCAGGACGGCGACCTCATCGAGTCCGCGCGGGAGCACGCGCACGACGTCCTGGAGGCGTCGCCGACGCTCGACGGCCACCCCGCGCTCGCCCGGGCGCTCGCCCGCCGGCTCGACGACGAGGAGCGCGCCTTCCTCGACAAGAACTGACCAGACCCGGCCGTAGGCTGACGGGATGCAGCGGATCGCCGTCGTCCCCGGATCCTTCGACCCTGTCACGCTCGGCCACCTCGACATCGTGCGGCGGGCCGCCCGCCTCTACGACGAGCTCGTGGTCCTCGTGGTGCACAACCCCGGCAAGACGCCGATGCTGCCGCTCGCGGAGCGCGTGGCGCTCATCGAGCGCGTGATCCGGGACGCGGGCCTCCCGGCCACCGTGCGCGTCGACTCCTGGGGAGCCGGCCTCCTGGTGGACTACTGCCGGCGCATCGGCGCGACCGTGCTCGTCAAGGGCGTCCGCTCGCAGCTCGACGTGACGTACGAGACGCCGATGGCCCTCGTCAACCGCGACCTGGCGGACGTCGAGACCGTGCTGCTGCTCCCGGATCCCGCGCACGCCCACGTGTCGAGCTCGCTGGTGCGGCAGGTCGAGGCCCTCGGGGGCGACGTCGCGCCCTACGTCCCGGCAGCCGTCGCGGAGGCGCTGGCCGTCCGACGGGCCGGCTGACGACCTGTACCGTGTACGGGTGTCCAGGTTCCAGAAGACCCCATTCACGGTGCACGTCCACGACATCGTGCACCGCCCCGGCGAGATGCGCGAGCTCGACCTGACCATCGACCTCCCGAGCGCATGGGGGAGGGCCTGATCGCCGTCCCCGCGGGCCGCGAGATGCGCGTGCACGTCCGCCTCGAGTCCCTCCACGACGGCATCCTCGCCACGGGCGAGGTAGACACGGTGGCCGACGGCCAGTCCGCGCGCACCCTCGCCGACATGCAGGAGCGTGTCCAGGTCGATTTCGCGGAGATGTTCGCGTACTCTCGTGATGAAGCCTTCGACTACCAGGTCCAGGACGAGCACGTGGACCTGGAGCCGGTCATCCGGGATGCGGTCGTGCTGTCACTGCCGTTCCAGCCCGAAGTGCCGGGCGAGGACCTCGATCTCGATCTGGGTCCCGGCATCAGCCTGGTCCTCGCGGACTCCGACCCGGAGCCCGAGATCGATCAGCGCTGGGCAGCCCTGTCCGGCTTCCGAGCTTCCGAAGACAGCGGTGCGGCGCGTGAAGGCGCCGACACCGAAACGCAGAGAGATGAGAGTTAGTCATGGCCGTACCCAAGAGGAAGATGTCCCGATCCAACACGCGTGCGCGCCGCTCGCAGTGGAAGGCCGAGGCTCCCACGCTCGTCAAGACCATCGAGAACGGCAAGGTCGTCTACTCCATGCCGCACCGCGCGCGCGTGATCGAGGACGCCGCCGGCACGCCCCTGTACATGGAGTACAAGGGCCGCAAGGTCGCCGACGTCTAGTCGACGCCCGCACGGGACGTCGGACATGACCGGCACCACGGGATCCCGCGTCCACGGCGACCGCGACGCGCTCCGGCGCCTCCTCGCCGTGGACGTGAGCCCCGAGCTCCTCGAGCTCGCGCTCACCCACCGCTCGTACGCGTACGAGCACGGCGGCATCCCGCACAACGAGCGCCTCGAGTTCCTCGGCGACTCCATCCTCGGGCAGGCCGTCACGGTCATGCTCTACCTCGAGAACCCCGACCTCGACGAGGGCGAGCTCGCCAAGCGGCGTGCCAGCCTCGTCTCGAGCGTCGCCCTCGCGGAGGTCGCCACCGGCATCGGGCTCGGCGAGCACCTGCTGCTCGGCCGGGGCGAGGAGCTGACGGGCGGCCGCGCCAAGTCGTCGATCCTCGCCGACACGGTCGAGGCCATCATCGGCGCCTGCTACCTCGACGCCGGGGGAGAGGCCGCCACCGGCCTCGTGCTGCGCCTCGTCGCGCCCCTCCTGGAGGACCCGGCGCGCTTCGGCGCCGCCATGGACCCGAAGACGGCGCTCCAGGAGTCCGCCGCGCGCCAGGGCCTGCCCGCGCCCGTCTACGACGTGAGCGACAGCGGTCCCGACCACAGCAAGCGCTTCCACGCCGTCGTCTCCGTCGGCGAGGCCGTGCGCACCACGGGCGAGGGATCCAGCAAGAAGCAGGCCGAGATGACGGCCGCGCTCGAGGCGTGGACCCGCCTCGAGGCGCGCACCACGGCCTGACCCGCGGTGCCCGAGCTCCCCGAGGTCGAGGTCGTCCGCGCCGGCCTCGCGCCGGCCGTGTCCGGCGCCCGCATCACGGGCGTCGAGATCCTCGACGCCCGCTCGCTCAAGCGCCACGATCCCCTCGAGGGCGCGTTCGCGGAGCTCCTCGTCGACCGGGTCGTCACCTCCGCCGTCCGCCGCGGCAAGTTCATGTGGCTCCCGCTGGAACCCGATGCCGGACGCGACGGGACGGGTCCCCGCGCGCTCGTGACCCACCTCGGCATGAGCGGGCAGGTGCTCCTCCGCGAGCCGGGATCCGACCCCGACGGGCTGCTCCGCATCCGCATGGGCATCGAGCACCCCGCGCACGGCGAGCTCGTCGTCGCGTTCGTCGACCAGCGGATCTTCGGGTCCATGGCCGTGGACCGGCTCGTGGCCACGACCGACGGGCACGCTGGCGGGCGGGGCTCGGACGCCGCGCTCGTGCCGACGCAGGTCTCCCACATCGCCCGCGACCCGCTCGACCCGGCCTTCGACGACGAGGAGCTGCTGTCGAGGCTCGCCCGGCGGCGCACCGGCATCAAGCGGGCCCTCCTCGACCAGACCCTGGTGAGCGGGATCGGCAACATCTACGCCGACGAGGCCCTGTGGGCCGCGCGGATCCACTACGCCCACCCCACGGACGCCCTGGGGCGCGGCCGCGCGCTGCGGCTCCTCGCCGAGGTGCGGCACGTGCTCGCGCGGGCGCTGGCCGAGGGGGGCACGAGCTTCGACGCGCAGTACGTCAACGTGAACGGCGCATCCGGCTACTTCTCGCACTCGCTCAACGCCTACGGGCAGCAGGGGACGCCGTGCCCCCGCTGCGGCACGCCGATCGTCCGCGAGGCCTTCATGAACCGCGGATCCCACCTCTGCCCGCGCTGCCAGGCGCTGCCCGACCCGGACGTCGCCGTCGCCTGAGCGGCTCGGGCGTCACGCGAGGGGCGCCCTCGCGGCACGACGTGACGTCAGCGCGCGTCGTCGACGGCGCGCAGCCAGCTGCCGCTCGTCGCGACGTGCTGGAAGCCGAGGGCCTCGTTCACCGCGAGCATCGGCCGGTTCTCGTCGGCGTTCCAGGTGACGACGCGGTCGACCTCGGGCGCCTCACGTGCCAGGTGGCGCAGGTTCTCGACCTTGAGGAGCATGCCGAGGCGGTGGCCGCGGTGCTCGGCCAGCACGAGCGTGTCCTGCTGGTAGGTGTAGGCGTGGCCGTCGGAGCGCCGGCCGCTGGGGGAGACGGCGATCTCGGTGAAGCCCACGAGGCGCCCCGTGGCCACGTGCTCGACCGCGGTCGTGAGACCCGTGCGGCCCGCGGCCGCGCGTCGGGCCTCGGCGTCCCGGATCCGGTCGGGGTCCCACGGGTCCTCCTCCTGCGGGAGGTCGCCCGCCGGCGTGTCCGTCGACATGCGCGTGTGCAGCACGGCGAGGTCGTCGAGCAGGTGCTCCGGGGTCGCATCGACCCAGGAGAGCACGCGGTAGTCGTCGCCCGCGGCGCGGCGGGCGTCGGAGAGGCGTGCGGCGAGCGTCGGCGCGGCCTCCCGGGTGTCGAGCGCGCTCGTCCGCGCGGTCTGGCCGAGGCGGTAGCCGGCGTCGACCGCGAAGCGCGACGACGGGTCGTCCGCCCCGACCGCGCCGACCCCGGTGGGCGAGGGGATGGGGGACCCGTCCGCCTCCGGGCGGTGCATCGTGAAGGCCGTGAGCGTCCGGCAGCCCGCGTCCACGGCGATCCGCTCCACGCGCTCCCGGAGCTCCCGGCCGATCCCGCGCCGCCGATGCTCGGGGAGCACGGACACGGCGACGTCGGAGGTGGTCGGGTCGTTGAGCCAGGTGGAGAGGAGCCCGCGGCCGACGATCCGGCCGTCCACCCGCGCGGCGAGCAGGCGCTTCCGGACGTGGGCGACGTCGGCGTAGTCGGGGATGAGCTCCTGCGGCAGCCAGACGAACGCGTCGTGCCCGAGGTCGCGGGACTGGGCGCGGTTGACCACGTCGGTGAGCGCCACGAAGTCGTCCCACCCGGCGGCGCCCGGAGCGGTCGGCGGGCGGACCTCCTCGACGGTGGAGGGCGAGGCGTCGGCGTCGTGCGGCATGGGCGGCTCCCTCGGCGGTGGCGGTGACGCGCACGTCCGCGGCGGTCGGCGCTCCACCACGCTAGCGGCGGCGCGCGGCCGGACGCCGCCCGCGCGCGGCTCCCGGCCGCGACCGGCCCGTCCGGTACCGTGATCGGGACCACCACGCGAGGAGGGCGACGGGCGTGCACCTGAAGAGCCTGACCCTCAAGGGGTTCAAGTCGTTCGCGCAGCCGACCACGTTCCAGTTCGAGACGGGCGTCACCTGCGTCGTCGGGCCGAACGGATCCGGCAAGTCCAACGTCGTCGACGCCCTCGCCTGGGTGATGGGCGAGCAGGGCGCCAAGACCCTCCGCGGCGGCAAGATGGAGGACGTCATCTTCGCCGGCACCTCCACGCGCGGGCCGCTCGGCCGTGCCGAGGTCACGCTCACGATCGACAACGCCGACGGGGCGCTGCCCATCGACTACACCGAGGTCGCGATCCGGCGCACGCTCTTCCGCAACGGCGGCAGCGAGTACGCGATCAACGGCACGTCCTGCCGCCTCCTCGACGTGCAGGAGCTCCTCAGCGACTCCGGCCTCGGCCGCGAGATGCACGTCATCGTCGGCCAGGGCCGGCTCGACAACGTGCTGCGCGCCACCCCGGAGGAGCGGCGCGGCTTCATCGAGGAGGCCGCGGGCATCCTCAAGCACCGCCGCCGCAAGGAGCGCACGCTCCGGAAGCTCGAGGGCATGCAGGCCAACCTCACCCGCCTCAGCGACCTCGCGGGGGAGATCCGCCGCCAGCTCAAGCCGCTCGGGCGGCAGGCCGAGGTGGCGCGCCAGGCGCAGACGGTCGCGGCCGTGGTCCGGGACGCCCGCGCGCGTCTGGTCGCGGACGAGGTCGTGGGCCTCCGCCGGGCCCTCGCGGAGCACACGCGCACCGAGGAGGAGCGGACGACCGAGCGGATGGTCCTGCAGGAGCGGCTCGACCGGGCCGTGCTCCGCTCCGCGCGCATCGTCGAGGAGCAGGAGGGCGACGAGGTCGACGGCGCGCGGCGCACGGCGTTCGCCCTGGAGCAGGTGCAGGAGCGGCTGCGGAGCCTGCTGTCGCTCGCGCAGCAGCGGCTCGCGCTCCTCGGATCCGCGGAGGACGCCCCTGAGGCCGCCGGGGGCACCACGCCCGCCCAGGTGCAGGACTCGCGCGACGAGGCCGGCCGGCTCGTCGCCCTCATCGCGGTCGCGGAGGCGGGCTGGGCGTCCGCGCGGCAGGCGACCGCGGCAGCCCGTCAGGCGCTCGACGCGCTCGACGAGGAGATCCAGGCCCAGAGCGCGCTCGTGTCCCGCCACGACCTCGAGATCGCCGGGCTGCAGGGGCACGCCGAGACCGCGGGCTCCCGCCTCGCCGCGGTCCGCGGGAGGTCCTCCGCCAGCAGAACGCGCTCGACGCCGCGCGGGCCCGGCTGCAGGCCGCCGAGGCCGAGCGCGAGCGCGGGGAGGCCGAGGGCGAGGCCGACGAGCAGGGCGGATCCGAGCTCACGCGCGCCTACGAGGACGCGCAGGCCGACGTCGCGAGCGAGGAGTCGGCCATCGAGGCCGTGCGCGAGGAGCTGCACGCCCGCGAGCGGGAGCGGGACGCCCTGTCCGCCCGCGAGCAGGCCCTCGCGAGCGCGCTGGACCAGCGCGACGGGTCGAGCGACCTCGTCGCCGCCGGACTTCCCGGCGTCCGCGGACTCGTCGCCGAGCACGTGCACGTCCGGCCGGGCTTCGAGGCCGCCGTCGCCGCGGCGCTCGGGACCCTCGCCGACGCCGTGCTCGCCGAGACCCGCGACGACGCCGTGGCCGCCCTCCGCCGCGCCGTCGACGACGACCTCGGACGCGTCGAGGTCGTGGTCGCGGGCGACGCCGGGTCCGCGGACGCCGATGCCACGCCCGAGGGCGCGGCGAGCGGTGCGGGGGGCGGCGCCCCCGTCGCGATCGCCTCCGTCGTCGACGCGCCCGACGGGGTCCGGCGGATCCTCGCGGGCGTCGTGGTCGTGGACGACCTGGCCCGGGCGGTCGAGCTCGCGCAGGCGCCGGACGCCCCCGCCACCGTGATCACGCGCGGCGGGGACGTGGTGTCCGCGCACGTGCTGCGCGGCGGATCCGGTGCCACGCGCTCCAAGCTCGAGCTCGTCGCGGCCCGCGACTCCGCCGCGACGACGCTCACGGGGGTCCGCGCCCGCATCGACGACCTGCAGGTCGACCTCGCGGCCGGCCGGGAGCGCCTCCGCGCCGCCCGCGAGCGCGCCGCCGCCGCCCTCGGCGGCCTCCGCGAGGCGGACGCGCGCCTCGCCGCCCACGCCGAGCGCCTCAGCCGCTCCCGTGCCCAGGCAGAGTCCGCCGCCGCGGAGCTCGCGCGCGTGCAGCGGGGGCTCGACCTCGCGAGCGCGTCCGTGGATGAGGCCGTGGCCGCGTCCGACGCCGCGCGCCGCGCGCTCGACGAGGCGCGGTCCCGACCGCGGCCGGTGCTCGACGCCAGCGGACGCGACGCCCTCGTCGCCGAGTGGGAGGCCGCCCGGGAGGCGGAGATCGAGGCCCGCCTGCAGGTCGAGACCGCGCGCGAGCGCGTCCGCGCGGAGCAGGAGCGCACGGTCGCCCTCGAGCGCCGGCTCGCCGCGGAGCGGGCGGCCGCCGAGGAGGCGGCCCGCCGTCAGGTCATCCGCCGACGGCAGATCGCGCGGGCCGCGTCCGTCGCCGAGGCCCTGCCGGCCGTCGTGCGCGCCGCTGACCGCAGCTCGACCGAGGCCCGGCTCGTCCTCGCGCGCGCCGAGGAGGCCCGCTCCGGCCGGAACGCCGAGCTCGCCGCGCTCCGCCGCGAGGAGGCCGACCTGCGGGCGCGCCTCCATGGGATCACCGAGGACGTGCACGGCCTGGAGCTGCAGATCTACGAGAAGCGCCTGCAGGTGTCGCAGCTGCTCGAGCGCGCGGCGAGCGAGCTGGGCCTCGGGGAGGAGGTGCTGGTCGCCGAGTACGGGCCCGACGTGCCGGTGCCCGACGAGGCGCCCCTGCCGCCGCGCCGGCGGGCGCGCGTCGAAGATGCCGACGCCGATGCAGCCTCGGGAGCCGACGCCGCGGTTGCCGACGCCGACGCCGACGCCGCGGACGACCCCGACGACGTCCCCGCCGCCGCCGCGGACGACGACCCGCCCGGCCCCACCCGCCCCTTCGACCGCGACGAGCAGCGTGCGCGCCTCGCGGAGGCCGAGCGCCGGCTCGCGCAGCTCGGCCGCGTGAACCCGCTGGCGCTGGAGGAGTTCGCCGCGCTGGAGCAGCGCCACCTCTTCCTCACCGAGCAGCTCGCCGACCTCCAGGCGACGCGGGCGGACCTCCTCACGATCATCGACGACATCGACCGCACCATGCAGGGCGTCTTCGCCGACGCGTTCGAGGACACCCGCCAGGCGTTCGACCGCGTCTTCCCGATCCTCTTCCCGGGCGGCACGGGCAGCATCCACCTCACGGACCCCGACCAGCTGCTGACGACGGGGATCGAGGTGAGCGTGCGCCCCGCGGGCAAGCGCATCGAGCGCCTGTCGCTGCTCTCCGGCGGGGAGCGCTCGCTCGCGGCCGTGGCCCTGCTCATCGCGATCTTCACCGCGCGGCCGAGCCCCTTCTACATCATGGACGAGGTGGAGGCGGCGCTCGACGACGCGAACCTCGGCCGTCTCCTCACGATCCTCGAGCAGCTCCGCGACACGTCGCAGCTCATCGTCATCACCCACCAGAAGCGCACCATGGAGATCGCCGACGCGCTCTACGGCGTCTCCATGCGGCAGGACGGCGTGAGCGCGGTCGTGGGCCAGCGGGTCAGCCGCGACCAGCCCGCGGCGGCGCCCTCCGCGGGCCGGGATGCTGCCGAGCACGGTGCTGCCGCCGCCGCAGCAGCGGAGCCGGCCGCGCCCTGACGCGCGGCTACGCTGGGCACATGGCAGCCCGCACCCCCTGGTCCCTCTCCGGCGCGCTCCGCGGCATGTTCGCGAAGCCCACCATCGACGAGACCACGTGGGACGACCTGGAGACGGCGCTCATCACGGCGGACTTCGGCCCCGACGTCACCGAGGCGACCATCGAGGACCTGCACGAGAAGGTCGACCGCTACCGCACCACCGACCCGCGCGACCTCCAGCGCATGCTCCGCGAGTCCATCGAGGAGCGCCTGGCGAAGCACGATCCGACCCTGAAGCTCAGCGCGCGCCCCGCCGTGATCCTGGTGGTCGGCGTCAACGGCGTCGGCAAGACCACCACCATCGGCAAGTTCGCGAAGTTCCTCCGCAACTACGGCCGCACGGTCGTCGTGGGCGCGGCGGACACCTTCCGCGCCGCCGCCGTCGACCAGCTCGCCACCTGGGCCGAGCGCGCCGGGGCCGACATCGTGCGCCCGCAGCAGCCCGGGCAGGATCCCGCCAGCGTCGCGTTCCAGACGGTCGAGCACGCGATGCGCACCGGCACCGAGATGGTCATCATCGACACCGCCGGCCGCCTGCACACCAAGGGCGGGCTCATGGACGAGCTGTCGAAGATCCGCCGGGTCGTGGAGAAGCAGTCGCCCATCGCGGAGGTGCTGCTCGTCCTCGACGCGACCACGGGCCAGAACGGGCTCGCGCAGGCGCAGGCCTTCATCGAGCACGGCGGCGTGACGGGCCTCGTCATCACCAAGCTCGACGGCTCCGCCAAGGGCGGCTTCATCCTCAACGTGCAGGAGCGCACGGGCATCCCCATCAAGCTCATCGGCCAGGGCGAGGGCATCGGCGACCTCACGGGATTCACCCCCCACGTGTTCGCGCAGAACCTGGTGGGCTGACCCGGGGACCGGCGTGCATCCGGCGCCGGTTAAGCTGGGACCACCATGGCTACCTTCGGAACACTCTCGGACCGTCTCGCCGAGACCTTCAAGAACCTGCGCGGCAAGGGCAAGCTCAGCGCCGCGGACGTCGACGGCACCGTCCGCGAGATCCGCCGCGCGCTGCTCGAGGCCGACGTCGCGCTCGACGTCGTCAAGGCGTTCACCGCATCCGTCCGCGAGCGCGCCCTCGGCGGCGAGGTCAGCCAGGCGCTGAACCCCGCCCAGCAGGTCGTGCAGATCGTCAACGAGGAGCTCGTGGGCATCCTCGGCGGCCAGCAGCGGCGCATCCAGTTCGCCAAGCGCCCGCCGACGGTCATCATGCTCGCCGGCCTCCAGGGCGCGGGCAAGACCACCCTCGCGGGGAAGCTCGGCAAGTGGCTGGCGAAGGACGGCCACACGCCGATGCTCGTCGCGGCCGACCTCCAGCGCCCCAACGCGGTGCAGCAGCTGCAGGTCGTGGGCGAGCAGGCGGGCGTCCCCGTCTTCGCCCCGGAGCCCGGCAACGGGCGCGGCAACCCCGTGCGCGTCGCCAAGGACGCCATGAAGCACGCGGCCGACAAGCAGTACAGCGTCGTCATCATCGACACGGCCGGCCGCCTCGGCGTCGACCAGGAGCTGATGAAGCAGGCCGCGGACATCCGCAAGGCCACCGACCCCGACGAGGTCCTGTTCGTCATCGACGCCATGATCGGCCAGGACGCGGTCGCGACCGCGAAGGCCTTCCAGGAGGGCGTCGACTTCACGGGCGTCGTGCTCTCCAAGCTCGACGGCGACGCACGAGGCGGCGCGGCCCTGTCGGTCGCCTCCGTGACGGGCCGCCCCATCATGTTCGCCTCCACGGGCGAGGGCCTCGACGACTTCGAGCCCTTCCACCCGGACCGCATGGCGAGCCGCATCCTCGACCTCGGCGACATCCTCACCCTCATCGAGCAGGCCCAGCAGGCCTTCGACGAGGAGGAGGCCATGGAGGTCGCCGCGAAGCTCGCGAGCGACAGCTTCACCCTCGAGGACTTCCTCAAGCAGATGCAGCAGCTGCGGGGCAAGGGCTCCATCAAGAAGATGATGGGCATGCTGCCCGGCATGGGCGCCATGAAGGAGCAGCTGGAGAGCTTCGACGAGAAGGAGATCGTCCGCACGGAGGCGATCATCCAGTCGATGACGAAGGCCGAGCGCCAGAACCCGAAGCTCCTGAACGGGTCGCGCCGGCTGCGCATCGCCCGGGGCTCCGGCATGACGGTCACGGACGTCAACGGCCTCGTGCAGCGCTTCGAGCAGGCCTCCAAGATGATGCGGACCGTCGCCCGCGGCGGCATGCCCCAGATCCCCGGCATGGGTCCGATGCCGGGCGCGCACTCCAGCCGGAAGCCCGTGCAGCAGAAGAAGAAGGGCTCGAAGTCGGGCAATCCCGCGAAGCGCGCGCAGGAGAACGCGGCGCTCGCGTCCGGCCAGCGCATCGGCGGCCCCGCCGCACCCCAGGGCTCCGGCTTCGGCCTCGCGGGGAAGCGGGCGGGCGGCGCCGACGGCGCGCCCAGCGAGGAGGAGCTCGCGTCGCTCCAGAAGTTCCTCGGCCGCTGATCCCCGGCCGACCCGGAGGGCCCCTGTCGCGCATGCGGCAGGGGCCCTCCGGCGTCCCCCTCGACGCGGCGCCGCGCGCGTGCCACCGTGGGGTCAGCACCGCGGCGCCCGTCGCGGTCCAGCTTGAGGAGCCCCCAGTGTTCGCACCCGTCACCGCCTTCAGCGGATTCAGCGTCGACGACGTCCCCGCGGCGCTCGCGTTCTACCGCGGCACGCTCGGCCTCGAGGTCGAGGAGGTGCCGGAGATGGGGATGATCCGCCTCGTGCTGCCCGGCTCCGGCGCGCGCGTCCTCGTCTATCCGAAGCCCGGGCACGTGCCCGCCACGTTCACGGTCCTCAACCTCGCCGTCGACGACGTGGAGGAGGCCGTGGTCGAGCTCAACGCCCGCGGCATCGAGACGGCCATCTACGCGGACATGCCGAGGGACGCGCGGGGCATCATGCGCGGCAACGGGCCCGACATCGCCTGGTTCCGCGACCCGGCGGGCAACGTCCTGTCCGTCGTCGAGGCGTGACGCCCCGACATCGGCACGTGCGGCACCCGCGGGCGCACGGCCGTCAGACCGCGCAGCGCCCGGAGTCGACGGGGGAGCTCGCCCCCGCCTGCTGGAGCACGGGCGCGACCTCGTCCAGCGTCATCGCGTAGCCGGTCTGCGCGTCGACGGTCGAGGTCGCGAACAGCAGCCCGACGACGCGGCCCTGCGCGTCGAAGAGGGCGCCTCCGGAGTCCCCGGGGCGCACGGTCCCGCGCACGGAGTACACCTCCCGCGTCACGGGCTGCTCGTGCTGGATGTCGGTGCCGATCGCCTCCACCACCTCGCGGATGCGC
Organism: Clavibacter michiganensis; assembly: GCA_002150995.1. Lineage (GTDB taxonomy): Bacteria > Actinomycetota > Actinomycetes > Actinomycetales > Microbacteriaceae > Clavibacter > Clavibacter michiganensis_K. The sequence continues at coordinate 1,418,654 of MDHJ01000001.1, forward strand.
GCCCCGGTCGCCTGGTACGGCCCGCCGCCGGGGTACCCGGCGACCACGGCCTCGTCCGCGGCCACGAGCTCCTCGCCGAGGGCGAGCGGCGCGGCGGCGAGGCCCGGCACGGCGAGGATCGCGACGTCGCGCGCGGGGTCGAACACCACGAGCCGTGCCGGCAGCAGCTCGCCGGTGCCGCCCTGCTGCACGAACACCTCGTCGGATCCGGTCACGACGTGCGCGTTGGTCACGACGCGCTCGCCCTGCACGACCCAGCCGCTGCCGGACGAGGAGGTGCCGCACGCGGGGGCCGACGACAGGACCTTCACGACGCTGGACGCCGCCCGGCGCACGGCCTCGGGGACGTCCTCGTCGGGCGCCGCGGTGTCCGCGATGGACTCCTCGCCGTTCGCGAACACCCGCGGGTAGCCGACGTCGTGCAGGGCGTCGTCGAGGGCGGAGAGGGCCGTCCCGCTGGAGACGGGGCTGACGCGGTCGAGGGCCGCCACGATGCGCGACGACGACGCCAGCTGCACCGCGGGGATCACGCCGCTGGAGCCGAGGAAGCCCCCGATGAACCAGACCGACACGGCCCACGCGGCCAGTCCCGCGACGGCGCCGACGCCCCGGTCGAGCCCGCGGGCGGCGCCACGGGGTCGGAGGAGGCGCGTGAGGACGCTCGCGACCTGCGCGAGGATCCCGCTGACGAGGGACGTCGTCACGAGCATGAGGAGCGCCGCGGCGAAGGTGCGCTGGATGCCGTCCGCGACCCCGAACTCGTCGAGGAGCGCCAGGAACGCGGGCGTGATCGCGAGCGCCAGCGCGACGCCGAGGACGATGCCGACGAGGCCCGCGACCGTGACGATGGCCCCGCGGCGCCAGCCGGCGAGGGCGGCGAGCACGGCGACGACGAGGATGACGATGTCGACGGCGGGGCTCACCTCCACAGTGTGCCCCGCGTCACCGACCGAGACCTGAGCGCAGCTCCTCCACGAGGTGCGTGACCACGGGCGCCAGGGCGCCGTCGTTGTCCTCCGCCACGCGCAGCTGCCGCTGGTAGCTCGCGCCGCGGTCCACGATGTCGAGGATGCCGCGGAGCTCGGCCTCGCAGCCGAGCGCGTCGGCGGTGGGGGAGAGGCGCTCGACCAGGGCGCGCGTGTCGTCGCCGACGAGGGCCTCCGCGCCCGCGGCGTCCTGGATGATGATCGCGTCCATCCCGTACCGGGCGGCGCGCCACTTGTTCTCGCGCACGAACCACGGCTGCATCCGCGGCAGCTCCTCGCCGCGGTCGAGCGACGCCGACATGTCGTGCACGAGGCACTGCACGAGGGCGCCGAGGGAGGCGATCTCCCGGAGCGTCGAGACGCCGTCGAACACGCGGGTCTCGAGCGTCCCCCACTTGGGCGCCGGTCGGATGTCCCAGCGGAGCTCGCTGTGGTGGTCGATGACGCCCACGTGCGTCATGTCGGCGACGAGCCGCTCGTACTCGGCCCACGAGCCGATCTCCGGCGGCAGCCCCGCGGTCGGCAGCTGCTGGAACATGAGGGCGCGGTTCGACGCGTACCCCGTCTCCTGACCCGACCAGAACGGGCTCGACGCGCTGAGCGCCTGGAACCTCGGGAGGTGCACGAGCAGCGCGTTGAGGATGGGCAGGGCCTTGGACGCGTCGTCGATGCCGACGTGCACGTGCACGCCCCAGATCATCATCTGGCGCCCCACCACCGGGTGCGGTCGAGGAGCGTCGCGTAGCGCTCGTTGCCGGGCGTGACCTCCTGGTCGGGCCAGACGCTGAAGGGGTGGGTGCCGGCGCACATCAGGTCGATGCCGAGCGGGTCGGCGACGTCGACCACCTGCTCGATGAGGCGGGCGAGGTCGTCGACGGCGTCGCCCACGCGCGCGTGCGGGGCGCTGACGACCTCCACCGTGTTGGTGAGGAACTCCCCGGTCACGTGCGGGTGCGCGTCGTCGTGCGGGAACGAGCGGAGGATCTCGGGCGCGACGCCCGCGAGCTCCCCGGAGCCCCGGTCGACGCACGCGAGCTCCCACTCGATCCCGACGCGGGACGGGGGCTGATGGGCGAAGTCGATCTGCATGCGGGTCCTGCCGTCCACGGGTCCTGGCGGCGCATGCGCCGGGTGTCGTCCGATCATGCCACGCGGTCCGAGGGCGGGCGCCGGTGCGACGCCGCGTGGCGCGCCGCGGGGGATGTCCCGGCGCAGCCCTGCGTCTGCCATAATGATCTGTCGAGTCCGCGATCGTCCGACCCTCTAATCAGGCGCCGCGAGACCCCATCGAACCAATGCCGAGTGTGCCCCCACGCTCACGGCCGTCAGTTCACCCCACACAAGAAAATTCAGGAGAATTGTGGCTGTCAAGATCCGTCTGAAGCGCCTGGGCAAGATCCGCGCGCCGTACTACCGCATCGTCGTCGCCGACTCGCGCACCAAGCGCGACGGCCGCGTCATCGAGGAGATCGGCAAGTACCACCCCACCGAGGAGCCCTCGTTCATCGAGGTCCAGTCGGACCGGGCGCAGTACTGGCTCTCCGTGGGCGCCCAGCCCACCGAGCAGGTCGAGGCCCTCCTCAAGCTCACGGGCGACTGGGGTCGCTTCAAGGGCGACAAGGACGCCGTCTCCACCGTCCGCACCCGCGAGGCGAAGCCCGCCTACGTCGCGGACGAGAAGAAGAAGCCGGTCCTCAAGCCCAAGACCGAGAAGGCCGCCCCCGCGCCCGAGGCCGCCGAGGCCCCGGCCGAGGCGACCGAGGAGCAGGCCTAGCCCATGCTCGCTCCCGCGCTCGCGCACCTGGTCAAGGGCATCGTCGAGCACCCGGATGATGTCTCCGTGACGAGCAAGGGATCCCCCCGCGGCGAGGTCCTCGAGGTGCGCGTGCACCCCGAGGACCTCGGCCGGGTCATCGGCCGCGCGGGTCGCACCGCGAAGGCCCTCCGGACGCTCGTCTCGGCCCTCGCCGACGGCCAGCGCGTCCGCGTCGATGTGGTGGACACCGATTCCTGACGACGACCTCCGTGACCCCGCGGCGTTCCGCGTGGGCCGGCTCACCAAGGCGCACGGGCTCAAGGGCGCCGTCAAGCTCGAGCTGTTCACGGACGACCCCGACAAGCGCTTCGTCCCCGGCGCCGAGTTCAGCCTGCAGGTCCCCGAGACCTCGCCGTGGCACGGCCGCACGCTGACGCTCACCGAGCTGCGCTGGTACAACAGCCACCCCGTCGGCTTCTTCGAGGGCGTCGCCGACCGCACGGCCGCCGAGTCGCTGGCCAAGGCCATCCTCTGGATGACGCCGCCCGCCGACGAGGCGGACGAGCCCGACGCCTGGTACGACCACCAGCTGGTCGGCCTCCGGGTGCTCCGCGACGGCGTCGAGGTGGGGACCGTCTCCCTCGTCGACCACTTCCCGGCGCAGGACCTCCTCCACGTCGACACGCCCTCCGGCACCGTCCTGGTGCCGTTCGTGCAGGCCATCGTCCCCTCCGTGGACGTCGCGGCCGGCACGCTCGTCGTCACCCCGCCGCTCGGCCTGTTCGAGGAGGTCCCGGAGGAGCCGATCCCGGCCCCCGGCGAGGACCTCCCCGCGGACGCCGCTCCCGCGGGCGCCGCACCCGCGGATGCCGCCCCCGAGGGCGACGACGCCCGCTGACATGCGGATCGACATCGTCTCGATCTTCCCCGAGTTCTTCGGGGTGCTCGACATCTCCCTGCTCGGCCGCGCGCGCCAGTCCGGCCTCATCGACCTCCGCGTGCACGACCTGCGCGCCTTCACGCACGACCGCCACCGCACGGTCGACGACACGCCGTACGGCGGCGGCGCCGGCATGGTCATGCGACCGGAGCCCTGGGGCGAGGCCGTCGACGAGGTCCTGGCGGACGGCACCGATCCGGTCGTGATCTTCCCGTCGCCGGCCGGCGAGGTGTTCACGCAGGCCATGGCGCAGGAGCTCTCGGAGGAGGGCCACCTCGCCTTCGGATGCGGCCGCTACGAGGGCATCGACCAGCGCGTCGTCGACCACACGGCGACGCGCGCGCGCGTCCGCCTGGTCAGCCTCGGCGACTACGTGCTGAACGGCGGAGAGGTCGCGGTCATGGCCATGATCGAGGCGATCGGCCGGCTCGTCCCGGGCGTCGTGGGCAACCCCGCGAGCCTCGTGGAGGAGAGCCATTCCGACGGCCTGCTCGAGCACCCGAGCTACACCAAGCCGCCCGAGTGGCGCGGGCTGCAGGTCCCCGACGTGCTGCGCAGCGGCAACCACGGCGCCATCGCCGCGTGGCGGCGCGAGCAGCAGCTCGAGCGCACGCGTCGCGTCCGGCCCGACCTGCTGGCCGACTAGCCGCGAGCTGCGATGCCCGCCGCCCCTCGGGGCGCGGCCGTCGTCAGCCTCAGGAGCGCGCGGTGAGGATCACGGGGCCGGACTCCGTGATCGCGACGGTGTGCTCCATGTGGGCACCACGGGACCCGTCGGCGCTGCGGAGCGTCCAGCCGTCCTGGTCGGTGTAGATCTCGTCCGTGCTCTGGAGGAACCAGGGCTCGATCGCGATGACGAGTCCCGGGCGCAGCGGGACGCCCCGGCCCGGCCGACCCTGGTTCGCGATGTGCGGGTCGCCGTGCATGGTGCGGCCGACCCCGTGGCCGCCGAAGTCCGTGTTGACCGAGTAGCCCGCCTCCGTGGCCACCGCGCCGATGGCCGCCGAGATGTCGCCCGTGCGGCCGCCGGGCTGCGCGGCGCGGATCCCGGCGTCGAGCGCGCGGGTCGTCACCTCGATGAGGCGCACGTCCTCCTCGCGCGGGGTGCCGACGATGACGCTGACGGCCGAGTCGCTGACCCACCCGTCCACGGACGCCGCGAAGTCGAGGCTCAGCAGGTCGCCGTCCCGCAGGCGGTAGTCGTGGGGGAGCCCGTGCAGCACGCCGTCGTTCACGGACGTGCAGAGCACCTTGCCGAAGGGCATGGCGCCGAACGAGGGGTGGTAGTCGATGTAGCACGACTCGGCCCCCGCGCGCGGATCATGCGGTGGGCGGCGCGGTCGAGGTCGAGGAGGTTCACGCCGACGTCGGCCTGCGCGGCGAGCGCCGTGAGCACGCTGCCCACGAACTCCCCGGCGGGTCGCATCTGGTCCATCTCGGCGGGCGTTCGCAGTTCCATCACGCCATGGATCCTACGGGAGGGGTGCTCAGCGGACCCTCCCGCGGCGCCCAGGGTCGCCTCGTACCATTGCTCCATGCAGCAGTCCCCGGCCCTCCGACTCCGCCGTGCGCTCTACCGCTGGCAGTTCGCCGCGGTCGTCGTCCTCCCCGCCTGGCTCCTCGTCGGCTGGGCGGCCTTCGGCTCCGGCGGGTGGGAGCTGCTCCTCGTCGGGCTCGGCGCCGCGGCGCTGGGCGTCGCCCTGCTCGCAGGGCTCGGCCTGATCCTGGCGCGGCGCTCGGTCCGGACCGCACGGGCGGTCTCCTCGACGGACGCGGTCGTCATGGGCGTCCTCACCCTCGCCGTCGCCGGCGCGGGCACGTACTCGGCCGCGAGCACGTGGTGCGCGGTGGTCGCGGTGCTGGCCGCCGTGGCGCTCGTTGCGCTCGGAGTCCGGCAGCTCCTCGCAGAGACGCGCCAGCGCATGCAGGAGGTCATCGCCGTCATCGAGCGCGACGCGCAGCCGCGTCCCCCGGAGTGGCGCGCGGCCGAGGGCCCGGACGCCGGGCGGACGATCCGCCTCGACTGACCGGCGGCGTCCACGGCCCGGCGCTTTGCGCTCGACGCGCCCGAGGTGACACAATGGGCGATCGTGCCTGCCGCCGACCCTGCCACGGGGGAGTCGGCCATCCATGCGGGCCGTTCCCCTTCCAGACATTGATGCGCAGTCGACCCGTGGCGGCTGCAGAGAGCGGTACACCATGCACATCCTCGATTCCGTCGACAAGGCGTCGCTGCGGTCGGACATCCCCGACTTCCGCGCCGGCGACACGGTCAAGGTCCACGTCAACATCGTCGAGGGCAGCCGCTCGCGCATCCAGGTGTTCCAGGGCATCGTCATCGGCCGTCAGGGCGAGGGCGTCCGCGAGACGTTCTGCGTCCGCAAGGTCAGCTTCCAGGTCGGCGTCGAGCGCACCTTCCCGGTCCACTCCCCGGTCATCGACCACATCGAGGTCGTGACGCGCGGCGACGTGCGCCGCGCGAAGCTGTACTTCCTGCGCGACCTGCGCGGCAAGAAGGCGAAGATCAAGGAGAAGCGCTCCTAGCGCATCCCCAAGCGTCATCCCCCGAGCTCCCGGCACATACACTTGCCGGGAGCTCAGGCGGTTAAATGACAGACAGCACGGCGCCCGTGGAGACCAGATCCTCGGGCAGGCACAGCGGCAGCGGGTCGCGGGGATGGAAGACGTTCCTGCGGGACGTCCTCGTCATCTTCGTGGTGGCCCTCCTCGTCTCGATCCTGATCAAGGCGTTCTTGATCCGGTCGTTCTACATCCCGTCCGCGTCGATGGAGGACACCCTCCAGATCGACGACCGCATCGTCGTCAACCAGCTGACGCCGCGGCTCATGCCGCTGCAGCACGGTGACGTGGTGGTGTTCCGCGATCCCGGCGGCTGGCTGCTGCCGTCGCCCGAGGTCGCGAAGCCCCCGGTCGCCGCGGCCGTCGACTGGGCGCTCACCACGGTGGGCCTGTCGGCGTCCGACAGCAACGACCACCTCATCAAGCGCCTCATCGGCCTGCCGGGCGATCACGTCGTCTGCTGCAACTCGCTGGGGCAGATGAGCGTCAACGACGTGCCGCTGGACGAGCCCTACATCAAGCTGGTCCCGGGCGACACGCGTGCGTCCGACATCGACTTCGACGTGACCGTGCCGGCCGACTCGCTGTGGGTCATGGGCGACAACAGGGGCAACTCCGCGGACTCGCGCTACAACCAGGACGGCCCGACGGACGGGTTCGTGCCCATCGACCACGTCGTCGGACGCGCCTTCGTCATCACGTGGCCCATCGACCGCTGGACGATCCTCGGCGACCACCCCGAGACGTTCGGCGACGTCCCCGAAGCCGCACCCGCCGGCTGATGCCGGTCGCGGACCCGAGCCTCGACATCGAGCTCGAGCTCCTCGGAGCGGGCGCGGCGCTCGTCATCGGCTGCGACGAGGTGGGGCGGGGTGCGCTGGCCGGCCCGGTCGCGGTCGGCATGGCCGCCGTCGGCGCCGACTGCGGCGCCTTCCCCCCGGGCCTCCGCGACTCGAAGATGCTCAGCGAGAAGCGCCGCGAGGCCCTGCACCCGCCGGTCTCCGCCTGGGTGCTGCACCACGCGGTCGGCATGGCGTCCGCCGAGGAGGTCGACGAGCTCGGCATCACGGCGTGCCTCGGCCTCGCGGGTCGTCGCGCCCTCGTCGAGCTGCACCACCTCGGGGTGCCGCTGCTCGAGAGCGTCGTGCTGCTCGACGGCTCCCACGACTGGCTCACGCCCGCGCTCGCGCATCCCGTCCCGGTGCGCCTCAGGGTCAAGGCCGACCGGGACTGCGCGTCCGTCGCTGCCGCGTCCGTCCTCGCGAAGGTGCATCGCGACCGCCTCATGGCGGCGTGGCACGAGGAGTCGCCGGAGTACGGCTGGGCCGGCAACAAGGGCTACGGCAGCGCCGCGCACCTCGACGCGATCCGCGCGAGCGGCCCCAGCCGGATCCACCGGCGCACCTGGCTCGGCGGGGTGCTCCAGCCGACGGTCGCCTGACCCGTCCCGCTTCCGTCCCGGTCGCCCTCCCCGCCTGCTCCGGGCCCCGCGCGGCGCGGCCGGCGGCAGGACCGGCCGGACGTCGCGTGCTCCGGGGCCGGATAGTATCGACGGACCATGGATGACGACGAGTTCGAGGACTACGACCGCGAGGTGGAGCTCGCGCTCTACCGGGAGTACCGGGACATCGTGTCCCAGTTCAAGTACGTGGTCGAGACCGAGCGGCGCTTCTACCTCGCGAACGAGGTCGAGCTGGTGCGTCGCGACACGGAGCACGACTTCTACTTCGAGCTGAGCATGACCGACGTGTGGGTGTGGGACGTGTACCGCTCCGACCGCTTCGTCAAGTCCGTGCGGGTGCTCACCTTCAAGGACGTCAACGTCGAGGAGCTGTCGGCCAAGGAGTTCGAGCTCCCCAAGGAGCTGGCGATCGACGAGTAGGGCTCCTCCGGGTCCCTCCCCAGGGTGCGCCGCGCATGGCGCCGCACCTCGTGGGGTCGATGAGCGGGACGCATCCCGGCGGCAGCGCATCCTGCCCTCGGAGGTGCGCATGACACGCGAGCACGACCTGGGACGACGCGGCGAGGAGCTCGTCACACGGCATCTGATCGACCACGGCTACGCGCTCGTGGAGCGCAACTGGCGGTGTCGCGAAGGCGAGATCGACCTCGTGATGACGCATGGGGGCACGACCGTCCTGGTGGAGGTCAAGACGCGTGCGGGCCTCGGCTTCGGGCACCCCCTCGAGGCGGTGACGCGCGCCAAGGCCGCGCGGCTGCGGGTGCTGGCGGGGCTCTGGTGCGCGGCCCACCCGGAGCGTCGCGGGCGCGTGCGGATCGACGTGGTCGGCGTGGTCTGGCCGCGCGGGGGACGGCCGTCGATCGAGGTCGTGCGGAGCGCCTGCTGATGGCCGTCGGTCGCACGCTCGCGGTCGCGCTCTCGGGACTCGAGGGGGCGCTGGTCGACGTCGAGGCGGACATCACCAGCCAGCTCCCCGGGTTCGTGCTCATCGGCCTCCCGGACGCGGCGCTGAGCCAGGCCCGCGAGCGCGTCCGCGCCGCGACCGGCAACGCGGGATGCGAGTTCCCCGTACGCCGCGTCACCGTCAACCTCTCGCCGGCCGTGCTGCCCAAGCACGGGTCGGGCTTCGACCTCGCCATCGCCCTGGCGGTGCTCGCGGCGGGCGGCTCCGTCTCCGCGGAGTCGGTCGCCGGCACGGTCCACCTGGGCGAGCTGGGGCTCGACGGGCGGCTCCGTCCGACGCACGGCATCCTCCCGGCGGTGCTCGCCGCGAGTCGAGCGGGTGTGCGGCGCGTCATGGTCCCGCGCTGCCACGCCGACGAGGCGTCCCTCGTGCCCGACGTGAACGTCATCCCGGTGTCGGGGCTGCGCGACGCGGCGATCCACCACGGGGCGGAGCTCGACCCGGAGCCCGACGACGTCGTCGGGCCGGCGGTCGCCGCATCGAGCGTCGGGGAAGCGCGGCCCACCGGGGACGTGGGCGCCCCGGAGCCGTGCCTGGGGGACGTCGTCGGCAACGAGGAGGCGGTGGAGGCGCTCGTCGTCGCCGCGGCGGGCGGCCACCACATGTTCCTCCTCGGCCCGCCCGGGGCCGGCAAGACGATGCTGGCCCAGCGGCTCCCGGGGCTGCTGCCCGACCTCGACGAGGAGGCGGCGCTGGAGGTCGGCTGCATCCGCTCGCTGTGCGGGGAGAGGCTCGGCCCGGAGCTCTCCGTCCGGCCTCCGCTCGAGGCCCCGCACCACACCGCGAGCGCCGCCGGCATCGTCGGCGGCGGCAGCGGACGCATCCGCCCCGGGGCCGCCGTCCGCGCGAGCGGGGGAGTGCTCTTCCTCGACGAGGCACCCGAGTTCTCGGGTGCGGTGCTCGACTGCCTCCGCCAGCCGCTGGAGTCGGGCGTCATCAGCATCCACCGCGCCAACGGCATCGCGCACTTCCCCGGTCGGTTCCAGCTGGTCATGGCCGCCAACCCGTGCCCGTGCGGTTCGTACGGCATCCCGGGCGCGGAGTGCTCGTGCCCGCCCCAGGCGCGGCGGCGCTACCTGGCACGTCTGTCCGGGCCGCTCATGGACCGCATGGACATCCGTCTCGCCGTGCGTCGGGTCACGACCGCGGTGCACCTCGCCGCCGATGCGTCGCCCCGGACCACCACGGCGTCGGCGCGCGTGCGCGTCGCGGCCGCGCGCGAGGCCGCCGCCGAGCGCTGGGCGCAGACGTCCTGGAGCACCAACGCGCGTGCATCCGGCACGTGGCTCCGTCGTGAGGCGCGCGTGGCCCGCGCGGCGACGGCGTCGCTCGACCGCGCCCTCGACCGCGGAATGCTCACCATGCGCGGGTACGACCGCGTCCTCCGCATCGGGTGGACGCTGGCCGACCTCGAGGGCGCTGCCGGTCCTGACGCGGACCACCTGGGGCGGGCGCTCCTCCTCCGGGGTGCGTCGTGAGCACCGCGGACGCTCCCGATCGCGGACCGGGTGCCCGACGCACCCTCGCGGTGTCGCGTCTCGGGCTCCCGGCCAGGGAGCTCCGCGACCTGATGACCGCGCTCCGCCCCGATCGGGTCGAGCCCGGCGACGTGGACGACGGGTGGACCCCGGAGGAGGACGCCGCGCGATGCACCTGGTCCGGCATCGCCGAGCCCGGCGACCGCGTGGCGGGTGCCGTCATCGGCGTCCTCGGGCCGGCACCGCCCTGGCTGCCCTGGTCGACGGCTGTCCCGCGCCCGCCGTCGTCGGCTCGATGCGGGATGCGGGCCTCGATCTCGACGAGGACGGACGCGTCGCCCTCGAGCACGAGGTGGGAGCAGCGGTCGAGCGATGGCGACCCCGGGTGGTGCGGACCGAGGCTCTGGCCCGGCTGCGTGCCGCGCGGGCCGTGGGCGCCCGCGTCCTGGTGCCGGGTGCCGCGCTGTGGCCTCTCGGCGCCGACGACCTGGGACCCCACGCACCGCTGGTCCTCTGGTCCACCGGCTCACCGGAGGCGCTCGCGGCGCTGTCGCGCTCGGTGGCGATCGTCGGGGCCCGGGCCGCGACGGGCTACGGCGAGCACGTCACGGCGGACATCGCGGCGGGTCTCGTCGATCGCGGCGTCGCCGTCGTGTCGGGCGGCGCCTACGGCATCGACGGCGCGGCGCACCGCGCGGCCCTGGGATCCGGTGGCCGGACGGTCGCCTTCCTGGCCGGAGGGGTGGACCGCCTCTACCCGGCGGGGCACGCGGACCTCTTCGAGCGGATGCGGCGCGAGGGCGCGGTGGTGTCGGAGCTACCGTGCGGAGCGTCCCCCACCCGGTGGCGCTTCCTGTTGCGGAACCGGCTCATCGCGGCGGTGAGCGCGGCCACCGTCGTGATCGAGGCGGGCGCGCGCAGCGGCTCGCTCAACACCGCCAACCACGCCCTCGCGCTGGAGCGTCCCCTCGGGGCCGTTCCCGGGCCGGTGACGAGCGTGTCCTCCTCCGGCTGCCATCGGCTGATCCGCGAGTCGGGAGCCGCCCTCGTCGCCTCGGCCGACGACGTGATGGAACTGGTGCCCGGCTGGAGCGGCGTCGCCGCACGGCACGAGGCCGACGGCGGGCCGCTGGGTCCGCCATCGGAGGCTCCGCCCGGCGTCACGGAGCAGGCGGGAGAGCCGTCCCACGGCGATCCGCGCGTCGGGCGCGTCCTCGACGCGCTGGCTCTGCGGCGGGCCCGGGAGACGTCGGACGTCGCGGCCCGCGCCGGACTCGGCGTGGCCGAGACGTCGTCGGTGCTGGGGCTGCTCGAGCTCGAGGGGCACGTGGCGCGGCCCGACGGTGGATGGGTGCGACGGCCGTCGGCGCGGTGACCGGCACGAGCGTCGAGGTGACGGGGACGCTGCGGCTCGGCCTGCCGCTCCCGGCACCGTCCGGGCCTCGACGGATCCTGGTCCCGCTGCGTCCAGCCGCCGCCCGCTCCGCGCGCCGACGAGCGCGATGCGGCGGTGCCCGTAGCCTTCGGGCATGGGAGGAGCGCGAGCTGATGACGGCAGCGACGGGCGGTCCGCCACATCCGGCCCGGCGGGCGGGACACCGCTGGAGCGCGACATCGCGGAGTTCGCGACGTCCCTGAGCCAGGAGCGGGGGAGCGCCGCCCACACCGTGCGGGCGTACTCCGCGGACCTCCGGGATCTCGCGGCCCACGCCGCCCGCCAGGGCGTCACCGTCTCCCGGAGCCTCGACCTCGAGGTCCTGCGCGACTGGCTGTGGCGGGGATCGCAGGCCCGCCTCGCGCCCGCGACCCTCGCACGTCGTTCGGCGGCCGTCCGCGGCTTCGGGGCATGGCTCCTCCGCACGGGCCGGGTCGATGCCGACCCCGCCGTGCGCCTCAAGGCCCCTCGCGCGGGAACGCACCTCCCGCGGGTCCTCGCTCGGGAGCAGATGGCGGCGCTCCTCGTCGAGCTCGCCGAGAGGGCGGCCGAGGACGACCCGGCGGCGCTCCGCGACCTCGCGGTCATCGAGCTGCTCTACGCCTCGGCCCTGCGGGTCTCCGAGCTCACCGGGCTCGACCTGGGCGACGTGGACGACTCGCGGCTCACCGTGCGCGTCGTCGGCAAGGGCGACCGGGAGCGGGTGGTGCCCTTCGGCGTCCCCGCCGCGGACGCACTCGCGGCCTACGTCGACCGTGGGCGCCCTCGGCTCGTCGCGGCCCGTACCGGATCCGCCCTGTTCCTGGGGGCCCGCGGCGGACGCCTCGGCTCCCGCGCCGTGTACGGCCTCGTGGCCGCGCTGCTCGCGGACCTCCCCGGGTCGGGCCCCCAGGGGCCGCACGCGCTCCGGCACACCGCAGCGACCCACCTCCTCGACGGCGGGGCGGACCTCCGCACGGTCCAGGAGATGCTGGGTCACGCGAGCCTCGGGACGACGCAGATCTACACGCACGTGTCCGTCGAGCGCCTGCGTCGCAGCTACGAGGGAGCCCACCCGCGGGCCTGATGCATCCGGGCCGCGCTCCGGAGACGGCGTTCCGCGACGGCGGCGGCCGGGCCTGGTGCGCCCGGGACCTCGCGCGTCATGGACGTCGCGGCGCTCACGGAGATCGGGGCGCCGGACGCCTCCCGCCTCCCTCCTCGAGCCTCACGGATCGAGGGGCAGGAGCACCGCGTGGCGAAGGCCGGCGAGGAGCGCCTGCGGGTCCACGTACGCGCCGTGGAGTCGGGCGCCGAGGTGGAGCCCGCCGTCGGGCTCGTGCCGTGGTCCCTCGGCGAGGACGCCGACGACCTGGCCGGCGGAGACCGCGTCGCCCGTGGAGACGCCCGGCACGACCGGCTCCATCGAGGAGACGAGCCCGTCGGCGTGCTGGATGCTGACGACCGGCCGGTCGACCACCACGCCGGCGAAGGAGACGATGCCGTCGGCGGGCGAGTGCACCGCCGTGCCCGGTCCGACGGCGATGTCGATGCCGCGGTGGCCGGGCCCGTAGGGGGTGCTCGGCGCCTCGAAGCGCCGGGTGACCGCATGCGGAGGATCCACCGGCCAGGACCATCGCGGCGCCGCGGTCCGCGACGCGAAGGTCGCGGACAGGGCGGGCGGGACCCCGCGCGGGACGGCATCTGCCGACGTCGACGCCCCGATCCCGCTGAGGAGGCCCGACGCCACCAGGACCGCGCCCACCCTCCTCACGGCAACGCCGTCGCGCATGGGCGCCTCCTCTCCCGGGCAGCGCGCACGGCTGCCGGGGGAGGCAGCATCCCGCGCTCGGAGGGTGCATCCTGCGGGGTGACCGGTCCGGCGGAGAAGTGGCAGAGTGGACCGTTGTGGACGAGACGACGACCCCCCGGGATGACAAGAAGCTCCAGCGACGCGCGATCGGGCTGGCGGTCTCGGCAGCGGTGGGGGGCTTCCTCTTCGGGTTCGACTCGTCCGTCATCAACGGCGCGGTCTCCGCCATCCAGGGCCGGTTCGAGCTCAGCGAGACGCTCATCGGCTTCGCCGTGGCGAGCGCGCTCCTCGGGTGCGCGGTCGGCGCGTACCTCGCCGGCCGGATCGCCGACCGGTTCGGCCGCCGCTGGACGATGATCGTCGGCGCCGCGTTCTTCTTCGTCAGCGCCTTCGGCTCCGGGTTCGCCTTCAGCGTCTGGGACCTCACGATCTGGCGCGTCGTCGGCGGGCTCGGAATCGGCATCGCCTCCGTCGTCGCCCCCGCGTACATCGCGGAGATCTCCCCGAAGCTCCTCCGCGGTCGCCTGGCCTCCCTGCAGCAGCTCGCGATCACCCTCGGCATCTTCACCGCCCTGCTCTCCGACGCCGTGTTCGCCGAGGCGGCGGGTGGGGCGTCCGAGGGGTTCTGGTTCGGGCTCGAGGCCTGGCGCTGGATGCTGCTCGTCTGCGCCGTGCCGGCGATCGTCTACGGCGTCCTCGCCTTCCGCCTCCCGGAGTCCCCCCGCTACCTGGTCGAGAAGGGCCGGAAGGACGAGGCGCAGGAGATCCTGGCCAGCGTCTGGAAGCAGGAGGACATCGACCGCGCGAGCCGGGACCTGGCGCGCCAGATCGAGGAGGACCGCGTCGCCAAGCGCACGGGGACGCTCCGGGGGAACCGGTTCGGGCTGCAGGGGATCGTCTGGATCGGCATCATCCTGTCCGTCTTCCAGCAGTTCGTCGGCATCAACGTGATCTTCTACTACTCCACGACCCTCTGGCAGGCCGTGGGCTTCGACGAGTCCCAGTCGCTGCTGACATCGGTCATCACCGCCGTGACCAACGTCGCGGTGACCTTCATCGCCATCGCGCTCGTCGACCGCATCGGCCGTCGCCCCATCCTCCTGTCCGGCTCGCTCGCCATGGCGGTCTCGCTCGCCGTCATGGCGATCTGCTTCAGCCAGTCCTCCACCGAGGGCGGCGAGGTCTCGCTGCCGCAGCCCTTCGGCGTGATCGCGATCATCGCGGCCAACGTCTTCGTCATCGGGTTCGGCGCGTCGTGGGGACCGCTGGTCTGGGTCCTCCTCGGCGAGATCTTCCCCAACCGCATCCGCGCGAAGGCGCTGGGCGTCGCGGCCATGGCGCAGTGGATCGCGAACTTCGCGATCACCGTGTCGTTCCCCGCCCTGTCGGCCTTCTCGCTGCCCTTCACCTACGGGATGTACGCGGCCTTCGCAGCGCTCTCGTTCGTGTTCGTCCTCACGAGGATCCCGGAGACGAACGGCATGTCCCTCGAGGAGGCCGAGACCCTGTTCGTCGACAAGCCCCGGAAGCGCAAGGACGCCGCGCGCGCCTGATCCGCCGCGTCGCCCGGTCGCGGGCCGTGCGGGTGGTACCATCGACCAGCACCCGATCCAGGTCGGGTGACTACGCGTGCCCATCAGGCCGCCGCATCCACTCGGTCTCCTCTCGGTGACGATCCCTGTCGCCAGCGGAGCGGATGCGCGCCGGGCACCAGGATCAGCGGTCGTCCCGACCGCCGAGCGAACCGACGAGGCGCGCCGCACAGCGACGCGCCGGAACAGGAGTACGGCCATGGCCGTCGTCACCATCCGCCAGCTGCTCGACTGCGGCGTCCACTTCGGTCACCCGAAGACGCGCTGGAACCCGAAGATGAAGCGGTTCATCTTCACCGAGCGCTCCGGCATCTACATCATCGACCTGCAGCAGTCGCTGGCCCTCATCGACAAGGCGTACGACTTCGTCAAGGAGACGGTCGCCCACGGCGGCACCATCCTCTTCGTCGGCACCAAGAAGCAGGCGCAGGAGTCCATCGCCGAGCAGGCGCAGCGCGTCGGCCAGCCCTACGTGAACCAGCGCTGGCTGGGTGGTCTGCTGACCAACTTCCAGACGGTGCACAAGCGCCTCAACCGCCTCAAGGAGCTCGACCTCGTCGACTTCGACGACACGACGCGCGGCTTCACCAAGAAGGAGCTCCTCATCCAGCGCCGCGAGCGCGACAAGCTGGAGAAGAGCCTCGGCGGCATCCGGAACCTCACCAAGACGCCGTCGGCGATGTGGGTCGTGGACACCAAGAAGGAGCACCTCGCCATCGACGAGGCGCGCAAGCTCGGCATCCCCGTCATCGGCATCCTCGACACCAACTGCGACCCCGACGAGGTCCAGTACCCGATCCCGGGCAACGACGACGCGATCCGGTCCGTCGCGCTGCTGACGCGCATCATCGCCGACGCCGCGGCCGAGGGCCTCATCCAGCGCCACCAGAAGCCCGACGCCGAGGGCTCCGCCCCGGCCGAGCCGCTGGCCGACTGGGAGCGCGAGCTCCTCGAGCAGGGCGACGCCGCCAAGGCGGCGCTGCCCGTCGAGGAGAACGACGTCGACGCCGAGGTCTCCGCCAAGAACGCGGCCAAGTCCGACGACGAGGTCGCCGCTCCCGTCCACGCCCCCGAGTCCGACGCCACCACCGAGGCGAAGCTCGAGGCCGAGGCCACCGACGCCGAGGCGACGCCCGCCGCGACGGCCACGGTCTCCGAGTAGTCCGAGCACACGCACCATCCCGACGGGCGGGCGCGGGCAACCGCGCCCGCCCGTCGGGCACTCACCACCGGGAGACCCCCGGATCATCACCTACAGAAGGAGTCCATGAGCATGGCGAACTTCACTGCCGCTGACGTCAAGGAGCTGCGCGACCGCCTCGGCGCCGGCATGATGGACAGCAAGAACGCGCTGGTCGAGGCCGACGGCGACATCGAGAAGGCCATCGAGATCCTGCGGCTCAAGGGCCAGAAGGGCAACGCCAAGCGCGGCGACCGCTCCACCGCCGAGGGCCTCGTCGCCGCGTCCGAGAAGGACGGCGCCGCCACCCTCATCGAGCTCGCGTGCGAGACCGACTTCGTCGCCAAGAACGACAAGTTCATCGCGCTCTCCGAGTCCGTCCTCGCCGCCGTCGTCGCGGCCGGCGCATCCACCGTCGAGGAGGCCCTCCAGGCCCCCGCCGGCGAGCAGACCGTCGACCAGCTGATCAGCGACCAGGCCGCGATCCTCGGCGAGAAGATCGCCCTGCGCCGCGTCGCCCGCCTCGACGGCGAGCACCAGGAGATCTACCTGCACCGCACGTCGAAGGACCTGCCGCCCCAGGTCGGCGTGGTCGTCGACTACACCGGCTCGGACGCCGAGACCGCGCGCAGCATCGCCCAGCACATCGCGTTCGCCAACCCGGAGTACCTCGCCCGCG
Source organism: Clavibacter michiganensis (assembly GCA_002150995.1). Classification (GTDB taxonomy): domain Bacteria; phylum Actinomycetota; class Actinomycetes; order Actinomycetales; family Microbacteriaceae; genus Clavibacter; species Clavibacter michiganensis_K. The sequence goes on from MDHJ01000001.1 coordinate 1,435,498, forward strand.
AGGACGTCCCGGCGGACAAGGTCGAGGCCGAGCGCGGCATCGTCACCGAGATCTCGCGCAACGAGGGCAAGCCCGAGGCCGCCCTGCCGAAGATCATCGAGGGTCGCCTCACCGGCTTCTTCAAGCAGGTCGCGCTCCTCGAGCAGGACTACGCGAAGGACAACAAGCAGTCGGTCAAGAAGGTCGTCGAGGCCGCGGGCCTCACGGTCACGGGCTTCGCCCGCTTCAAGGTCGGCGCCTAGCACCACCACGGGGAGCCCGGTCGCATGCGACCCGGGCTCCCCTCTCCATGCCCGCCGGGGTGCGGCGCCGCGATCCGCCGCCGCCCCCGCCGGGCGTCGCACTAGATTGGACCGGGGCCGGATCCGGCGACCGGAACGCAAGGACGGGAACAGCACCATGACCGATGACACCACCACCCGCCGCGTCCTCCTCAAGCTCTCCGGGGAGTCCTTCGGCGGCGGCCAGATGGGCGTCGACCCGGACGTCGTGAGCTCGCTGGCCCGCGAGATCGCCGAGGCCGCGAAGACCGTCGAGGTCGCCATCGTGGTCGGCGGCGGCAACTTCTTCCGCGGTGCCCAGCTCTCGCAGCGCGGCATGGACCGCGGCCGCGCCGACTACATGGGCATGCTGGGCACCGTCATGAACGCCCTCGCCCTGCAGGACTTCCTGGAGCAGGCGGGTGCCGCCACCCGCGTGCAGTCGGCCATCTCCATGACCCAGGTCGCCGAGCCGTACATCCCGCGTCGCGCCGTGCGCCACCTCGAGAAGGGCCGCATCGTCATCTTCGGCGCGGGCGCCGGGCTGCCCTACTTCTCGACCGACACCGTGGCCGCCCAGCGGGCGCTGGAGATCTCGGCCACGGAGGTCCTGGTCGCGAAGAACGGCGTCGACGGCGTCTACACGGGCGACCCGCGCACGGACTCCTCCGCGACCCTCCTCGAGACCGTCACCTACCAGGACGCGCTGCAGCGCGGCCTCAAGGTCGTCGACTCCACCGCCTTCAGCCTGTGCATGGACAACGACATGAAGATGGTCGTCTTCGGCATGGAGCCGGGCGGCAACGTGACCCGCGCGATCCGGGGCGAGCGCATCGGCACCATCGTCTCCAACTGACGAGAGCCGCCGCCCGGCGCGATGCCCCGTGGGCCGTGCCGGGCGGTCGTGCCGCCCCGACCGCGTTAAGATCGATCGGACGCCCACCGCGTCCGCGCTACCGAAGGAGATCCCGTGACCGTCGCCGAAGTACTCGCAGATGCCCGAGACCGGATGGGCAAGGCCGTCGAGTCGGTGAAGGAGGACTTCGGCACCGTGCGCACGGGCCGTGCCAACCCCGCCCTGTTCCAGAAGGTCATGGTCGAGTACTACGGCAGCCCCACGCCCCTCGGTCAGCTCGCCAGCATGAACAACCCCGAGGCCCGCACGCTCATCGTCACGCCCTACGACAAGACGGCCCTCAAGGAGATCGAGAAGGCCCTCGTCAACGTCCCCAACCTCAGCGCCACGGTCGGCAACGACGGCGAGATGGTGCGCCTGACGCTCCCCGAGCTCACCGAGGACCGCCGCAAGGAGTTCGTGAAGATCGTCCGCGGCAAGGCCGAGGAGGGGCGGGTGAGCGTCCGCAACGTCCGCCGCCGCTCGAAGGACGAGCTCGACGCGCTCAAGGGCGAGGTCGGCGACGACGAGGTCGCCCGCGGGGAGAAGGAGCTCGAGGCCCTCACCAAGACGCACACGGACCAGGTCGACGACGCGCTGAAGCGCAAAGAGACCGAACTCCTCGAGGTCTAGGTGGTCAGCCCCGAGGATCCCGCCGAGCGGGCGCCCGTGGTCCCGCCCGCATCGGGGCCCGACGGGGCGCCGCGGATCCGCCGTCATCGCGGCCGCGTGACGCGCGCCGACTTCGAGGCCCAGGTCCAGGCGACGCGCGCCGACCTCACCGCGCAGGTCCGAGCCACGCGCGCCTCCCTCGAGGCGACCAACGACCGCATCAACGCGCGCACCGGCCGCAACCTCCTCTTCGCGGTCGCCGTCGGGCTCCTGCTCGGCGGCGTGGTGCTCGTGAGCCTCGTGGTGGAGAAGCAGCTCTTCCTGCTCATCGCGATCGCCCTCATGGCGTTCACGGCCTACGAGCTCGCCACGGCGCTCCGACAGGCCGGGCGCCGTGTCCCGCGCGTGGGGTCGGTCATCGCTGTCGTCGCGCTGCTCCCGATCACGTACTACGGGCGTCCGGACGGCCAGTGGCTCGGGCTCCTCGGCGCGATGGCCTTCCTCGCCCTGTGGCGCATCGTCGAGCAGGTGCTGCCCGCGCGGCGCACGTCGACGCGGGCGGTGCTCGGCGACATCGGATCGAGCACCTTCCTCCTCGCCTACGTGGGGCTCCTCGGCTCCTTCGCCGTGCTGCTCACCGCCGAGGACGGCGGGGAGTGGTGGACGCTCGCCTTCCTGATCCTCGTCGTCTGCTGCGACACCGGCGCCTACATCGCGGGGCTCAACTTCGGCAAGCACCCCATGGCGCCGACCATCAGCCCCAAGAAGACGTGGGAGGGCTTCGCCGGCGCCGCGGCGGCCGCGGTGCTCGCGGGCATCCTGCTCTCGCTGTTCATGATCCAGCAGGCGTGGTGGTTCGGGATCGTGCTCGGCCTCGTCATCCTGGTCACCGCGACGCTGGGCGACCTGGCCGAGTCGCTGATCAAGCGCGATCTCGGTGTGAAGGACATCAGCTCCTGGCTCCCGGGCCACGGGGGTTCCTCGACCGCCTCGACTCCGTGCTGCCGTCGGCCGCCGTGGCCTATGCGCTGTACCTCATCGTCACGGGCGGTGCCTCGTAGGATGTCCCGGATGACCACCACCTTCCCGAGCGCCGGGCGCCGCCAGCGCGGCTACGAACCGGCCCAGGTCGATGCGTTCCTGCGCGATGCGCGCCGCGCGTACGACGACGAGGCCGACCGGTCGCTGACCTCCGAGACGATCCGCCGGGTGTCCTTCGACATGCGGCGCGGCGGCTACGCCGCGGCTGCGGTGGACCGGGTGCTCGAGCGCCTGGAGGACGCCTTCGCCGTCCGCGAGCGCGACCGCACCGTCGCCCGGGTCGGCGCCGACGCGTGGAACGCCGAGGCCCGCCGGGCCGCCCAGGAGATCCTCGACCGGGTGAGCAGGCCGTCGGGGGAGCGGTTCGACCGCGCAGGGCTCCTGACGACGGGGTACGACCGGCGCGAGGTGGACCGGTTCGCGGACCGCATCGCCAAGTACTTCCGCGGCACGAAGCCCATGAGCGTCGACGACGTGCGCACGGTCGCGTTCCACCCCCGCCGGGGCGGCTACCGGGAGGCCCAGGTCGACCTGCTCCTCGACGCGGTCATCGACGTGATGAACGCCGTCCGCTGAGCGCACCTGCGGTCCCTCCCCGGTGGGGTCCCCGCCTGGGTGCACGCCCCGGATCCGCTCCTGGAGTCGCCATCTCGGTAACGGTTCGGTAAAGTCGATGCCAGACATGGGTAGACACGCGCACGATCTCGCTCCTCGCCAGCCGCTCACCGCCGCACCGAGGTCCGTCCCGCGACGGCGGTCGGCGTTCTCGCGCGCGGTCGCCCCCACCATCGCCTTCGGTGCCGCAGCCGCGTTCATGCTCGTCAACGTGGTCGACCCGACGTCCGGCGCGGTCGCGAACCCGCAGTACCAGGAGTACCAGACCACCGTCGCGCAGCTGGCCCGGGCGGACGCCCAGAGCCTCACGGTCGCGGACGCCGAGACGGCCGTGGACATCGAGCCGGGCTTCGAGGGCGTGGCGCCGCCGCCGCCGCCCCCGCCGCCGCCCGTGGAGACGCCCTCGCCGTCCACCGGATCCGGCTCGGCCGCGAAGTCCCCGGGCACGGGTTCGGGCGGCGGCGCCATCGCCATACCGGACCCCGGGAGCGCGAAGGGCATCGCCCGCAGCATCCTCGCCGCGCGGGGCATGGGCGACGACCAGTACGCCTGCCTCGACTACCTGTGGACCAAGGAGTCCGGGTGGCGGGTCAACGCCTACAACCCGAGCGGCGCCTACGGCATCCCGCAGGCCCTGCCCGGCAGCAAGATGGCGTCGGCAGGTGCGGACTGGCAGACGAACCCCGCCACGCAGATCACCTGGGGCCTCGGCTACATCGACTCGCGCTACGGCTCCCCGTGCGGTGCGAAGGCGCACAGCGTCCTGAAGAACTGGTACTGACCGGGAGCCTGTCCGTCCCCTCCCGCGCGTGACGCCGGGGGATCCTGTGCCGGGCTAGCCTCGGTGCATGGACTACGCGGCTCTCGGCGTCGCCGGGATCGCGATCCTGGTCGCCGTCACGCTCCTGGCACGGCGGATCCGGGTGGCGACACCGCTCGTGCTGGTGCTCGTCGGCGTCGGCATCTCGTACCTGCCCGGCGTGCCGCCCGTGGAGGTGCCGCCCGAGCTGATCCTCGCCGGCGTGCTGCCGCCCCTGCTCTACGGGGCCGCCGTCACCGTCCCGCTCGTCGACCTGCGTCGCAACCTCCGCACCATCGTCAGCCTGTCGGTCGTCCTGGTCCTCGTCTCGGCCTTCGGGATCGGCCTCCTCCTGTACGCGCTCTTCCCCGACCTGTCCTTCGCGGGCGCCCTCGCGCTCGGCGCCGTCGTGAGCCCGCCCGACGCCGTCGCGGCCACGAGCATCGCCCGGCGCCTGGGGCTCCCGCCGCGCCTCGTCACGGTGCTGGAGGGGGAGGGGCTGGTCAACGACGCGACCGCGCTCGTGCTCCTGCGCACGTCCATCGCCGCCGTCGGCGCGTCCGTGGACCTGTGGGCGGCGGCCGGCGGCTTCCTCCTCTCCGCCGCCGGCGCGCTGGCGATCGGGCTCGCGGTCGGCGTGGTGACCACCGAGGTGCGGCGGCGGCTCGACGATCCCGTGCTCGACACGGCCATCTCGTTCGCGGTGCCCTTCGTCGCGTTCATCCCCGCCGAGGAGGTGGGCGCCTCGGGCGTGCTCGCCGTGGTGGCGGCCGGCATCTGGTCGGGGCACCGGAGCGCGTCGACGCTCTCGGCGTCGTCGCGCATCAACGAGCGGCTCAACTGGCGGACCGTCCTGTTCCTCCTCGAGAACGGCGTGTTCCTGCTCATGGGGCTCGAGCTCCGGGACATCGTCGACGAGGTGCACGAGGCGGACCTCGGAGTCGGCACGGCCGTGGCGTACGGGATCCTCACCCTCGTCGTCCTGACCCTCCTGCGCTTCGGCTTCCTGGTGCCGCTCCTGCTCGGGCTCCGGCGCCACGAGGCGCACGTTGCGGCGCGCACGCGGCGGGTCCGGCGCGGCCTCGAGCGGCTGCGGAGCGCGCGCGGCGACGAGCGGCCCTCCCGACGGGAGCGGGCCGCCGCTCGGATCCTCCGCCGCCGGGGCGCGGACCTGCGCGCCCTCCGATCGCAGGGGCTCGGCTGGCGCGGCGGGCTGGTGCTCGCTGGGCGGGGATGCGCGGCGTGGTGACGCTCGCGGCGGCGCAGTCGCTGCCGTCGGAGACGCCGTACCGGGCACAGCTCGTGCTCATCGCCTTCACGGTCGCCATCGGCAGCCTCCTCGTCAACGGAGGGACGTTGCCCACCGTCATCCGCCTGAGCGGGATCCGCGGGAGCGACGCGGTGGAGGACCAGCGGCACCTCGCCGAGCTCGTCGCGGAGCTGACCCATGCGGGCATGCGCGCCGTGGACGAGGGGGTGCGGGCGCTCCCGGAGGGGACCGTGGTGGACGACGAGACCGTCGAGCGGGTGCGCCGGGACACCGCGATGAAGGCCGAGCGGGTCGCGGAGCGGGCCGACGACATGGCGGCCGACCTCGACGCGTCACTGACGCCGCGCGCCGCCTACCTCCTCCTCCGGCGGAAGGCCCTCGACGCCGAGCGCGAGGCCCTCCGGGAGGCCCGCGGGGCGGGGGAGCACCCCTCGCGCGTGCTCGCCCGGGCGCAGCGGATCCTCGACCAGGAGGAGGCGCGCCTCGGCCGGCGGGGCGACGCCGGCTGACGGGAGGCCCGCCGGGTCGGCCTAGGATCGGATCATGCCGCGCAGCAATCGACCCCGGGGGAGACGGCTGCGCGAGGACGAGGAGGAGGACGTCCTGGCGCGTCTCCTGAGCGGCTCGCAGCACACCGAGACCCGTCGCGGACGCGTCTGGAACGTGCAGCCCGTCTCGGCCGCCCGGGCCGTCAAGGTCTACCGCTGCCCCGGCTGCACGCTCGACATCGAGCCCGGCCACGCGCACGTCGTCGCCTGGCGCGCCGACGGGATGATGGGCGAGCAGAGCGACCTCGCCGCCCGCCGCCACTGGCACACCCACTGCTGGAAGGTCTCATGACGGACACCGCCCCCGCCCCATCACGAGCTCCACCGAGCTCCCCGCCCGCCGCGAGGACGTCGAGCTGCGGACGGCCGACGGCCTCACGCTCGTCGGCGAGCTCGCGCTGCCGGCGGACCGGGATCCCGTCGCCACGCTCGTGACCCTGCACCCGCTGCCGACGGCCGGCGGCTTCATGGACTCCCACGTGCTGCGGAAGGCCGCGCTCCGGCTCCCCGCGATGGCGGACCTCGCGGTGCTCCGCTTCAACACCCGCGGCACCACGTCGGCGCGCGGCACGAGCGACGGCGCCTTCGACGGCGGGGAGGCCGAGCGCCACGACCTGGCGGCCGCGATGGACCTCGTCGCCGAGCGCGGGCTGCCCGCCCCCTGGATCGTCGGCTGGTCCTTCGGCACCGAGGTCGCGCTCCGGCACGGTCGGCAGCACCCCGTGGAGGGCGCGATCCTGCTGTCCCCGCCGCTGCACCGGGCGACGGCCGACGAGGTGGCCGCCTGGCACGGCGATCCGCGCCGCCTCGTGATCCTGGTGCCCGAGCACGACGACTTCCTGCAGCCCGCCGAGGCCCGCGAGCGGTTCGCGTCGGTGCCCGAGGCGGAGCTCATCGCCGTGGACGGCGCGAAGCACCTGTGGGTGGGGGAGACCCAGGTGTCGCGCGTCCTCACCGAGATCGTCCGGACCGTCCACCCGCAGGCGCTGCCGCTCCCGACGGAGTGGCCGCCCGCGGGCTGATGCCGCGGGCCGCGCGAGGCGGGGCGGTCAGCGCTCGTTCTGCAGCGGGATGGCGACCTGCCGGATGATGAGCAGCACCGCCGCGGCCACCGGCACGGCGATGAGCGCTCCCAGGACCCCGAGCAGGGTGCCGCCCGTCAGCGCCGCGATGACGACGATGACGCCCGGCACCTTGACCGCCCGGTTCATGATGTTCGGGCTCAGCACGTACGCCTCGACCTGCATGTAGACGAGGTAGTAGACCGCCACGGCGATCCAGGTGTTCATCGACTCGGGCAGGAGCACGATCTGCCCGACCACGATCAGCGCCGAGCCCGTGATGGTGCCGACGAGCGGCAGCAGCGAGAACAGGAACGCGATGAACGCCCACACGGCGGGGAGCGCCGCGCCCACGATGCTCAGGTAGATGAAGCTGAGCACGCCGTTGCAGAGCGCGAGCCCCACCTGGCCGGTGACGTAGCGGCCGACGGACTGCGTGATCTGCTCGGCGATGTCGGCGAAGCGCGCGCGCCGTGTAGCCGGCACGAGCTTGTAGAGGCCGCTCTTGAAGGAGTTGAGCGAGGCCGTGAAGTACATGGTGAGGATCACGATGATCACCATGCCGAACAGGAAGTTGCCGATCGTGAAGGCGACGTTGAGGACGTTGCCCGTGATCGTCGCGACGTTGGCCGCGTTGGTGAGGTACTGGATGAGCTGGTCGGCGCCGCTCTGCACGTCGAAGACCTCGCGCGGCACGAACGACTGCAGGTTCTCGATGAACTGGTCGCCGCTCACGCTCTGCGCGTACTCGACGATCTGCGTCACGAGCAGGCTCGCCTGGTTGACGACGACCGGGATGACCGCGAGCAGGATGCCCGCGAGGGATCCGAGCAGGACCAGGAAGATGACGAGGATGGCGAGCGGACGCGGCACGCCCTTGCGCTCGAGGAAGGTGACGAGCGGGTCGATGCCGAGCGCCAGGAAGATCGCCGTGCCCACGTAGGTGAGGACGGTCCCGAGGGAGACCAGCGCGCCGCCGATGACGAGCGCGGTGAGGACGCCGAGACCCGCGAGCAGGCCGAGACGGTAGGGGTTCTGGATCTTCACGTGGGCTCTTCCGAGTCGGCGGGCGCTCAGCGCGCGGTGCGGGGTGCTTCGTCGGAGGAGGAGCCGTCCGCCTGGGTCAGCACGCCGCGGACGTTCTCGAGGTACGCGGCCACCGCCTCGCGCTCGATCCTAATGCGGTCGAGGCGCTCCTCGGCGTCGGCGACGGCCTCGCGCGCACGGCGCTCGGCGTCGGCGACGGTGTCGCGCGCACGGCGCTCCGCGTCGGCGACGGCGGCGCGGGCGTCGTGGTCGGCGTCCTCCCGCGCCTTCCGCGCGCCCTCGCGGCTCTCGACCGCGAGGGCCTCGGCCTCGTCGCGGGTGGAGGAGAGGAGCGCCGTGACCTCATGGAGGCGCGCCTCGGCCTCGGCGAGGTAGGCGGCGGTACGATCGGCGGCCTCGCGCTGGCGGTCGGCCGTCTCGCGGACGTCGTGGTCGCGCCGCGCGGTGATCTCCGCATCGAGGTCGAGGTGGCCCTGCTCGATCTCGCGGCTGAGGAGCAGGCGCGCCTCCTCGGCCTCGGCGGCGATGCCGCGCCGGACGTCGGCCGCCTCGCGCTCGAGGCGGAGCCGCTCCGCCTCGCGGCGGTCGGCCTCCAGGGCCTCGGCCTCGGCGATCTCGCGCTCCAGCGCCGAGCGCGCGGTGACCGACTCCAGCTCCAGCTGGGCGCGCGTGGCGCGCGTCTCGCGCTCCAGGGTCTCGGTCCCCTGGGCGATGTCGCGGGCCAGGTCCGTCCGCGCCTCGTCGACGTCGCGCACGAGGTCGCCGCGCACGGTCGCCACCTCCAGGTCGAGCGCCTCGCGCGTCTCGGCGATCTCCCGCTCGAGGGCGGCGCGGGTCTCCTCGACGTCGCGGTCGAACGCGGTGCGGTCCGCGTGGATCCGCCGGTCGAAGTCGTCGCGCGACGCCTGCAGCTCGCGCTCCCAGTCGGTGCGCGCCTGCTCGATCTCGCGGTCGAGGTCGGCGCGGGTCTGCTCGTCGAGCCGCGTCAGGGCGATGCGCTGCGTCTCCTCGTCGAGCCGCAGGCGCTCCTCGGTCTCCCGCACGTCGCGGTCGAGGTCCGCGCGCTCCTCGGCGACCGTCTCGTCGTGGCGGGCCCGGGCATCGGCCAGCTCGCGGTCGAGCGCTCCGCGGGCCAGCGCGGTGTCACGGGCGAGGTCGGCCGCATCGCGCCGGGCCTCGTCCGTCTCGCGGTCGACCCGGGCCCGGAGCTCCGCCACCTCGCGGGCGGCCTCGGCGCGTTCGGCGTCGGTGTCGCGGCGGGCGGCCCCGCGGAGGTCGGCGACCTCGGTGCGGGTGCGCAGCAGGAGCGCCGCGGCCTCGCGCTCCGCGTCGCTGCGGAGCCCCTCGGCGCGGTCGTCGGCCCGCTCGCGCAGGTCGTCCGCCTCGCGACGGGCGGCGTCCAGGATCTGCGCCGCCTGCGCGCGGGCGGAGTCGACGAGGTGGCGGGCGGTGGCCTCGGCCTCGGCGCGCTGCGCGTCCGTCTCCTCCTGCGTGGAGCGGCGGAGGCGCGCCGCGTCGGCGTCCGCCTGCGCCACGAGCCGGGTGGACTGCTCCTCCGCCACGCGGAGGGTCGCCTCGAGCCGCGTGCCGAGGCCCGCGAACGTCGGGCTGCCGACCTCCTCGAGCTCGTCGCGCAGCTCCTGCTCGCTGCGGCGGAGGCGCTCCGCCTCGGCCCGGCTCTCGGCGCCCTGCTGGTTGGAGCGGATGAGCTCGCGGCGGAGGTCGGCGACGGCCCGGTCGACCTCGTCGCGGTTGTAGCCGCGCATGGCGGGGCTGAACGGCGTGTCGTCGTGGGGCACGGGGACTCCTTCGCGGGGGCGCGCGCACGCCGGACGGAGGCGCGGCAGGTGCCGATCCTACCGAGTCGGCGGTTCGCGGGCCCGGCCGTCGCCCCGGGTGCCGAGCGGCCGGCGGAGGCGCTCCCAGGGTCGTCCGGTATCCTTCGATGTCGTCGTCCGCCGCCGGTCCGCCCGCAGCACGGCGGAACGTCGCGAGAGCACCCGTGCTCGCCGGCAGCCGTGGTCGGCCCGCCCGACCGCCGCTCACGCAGCTTCCGCCCGCGACGACACGAGAGGAGACACCCGTGCGATTCGTCCTGGCGATCGCGACCTTCGTGGTCGCGGCCCTCATGATCGGGCTGGGGATCGCCCAGCACACCTTCCTGGCCGGGCCGGACCGCCTCACCGCGGCCACGACGTCCGCGGGAGGCGCCGCGTACACGGTCGTCGACGGGAAGGCGCTCAACGCCAACCCGGGCCTGCAGGACACCGTCATCCGCGGGACGGCGAGGTCTTCGCGGCATACGCGCCCACCGTCGACGTCGAGGCCTGGGTGGGCACGAGCCCGTACACCCGCGTCGCGGTCGACGACCAGGGCGCCATGACGACCGAGGTCGTGCGGGCCGACGCCCCCGCCCCCGCGCCCACGCCGAGCCCCACCGCCGACGCTTCCGGGACGGACGCGGGGACGGACGCCGGCACCGACGCCGGCACGGAAGCCGCGGTCACCGACCCGCGCGGATCCGACCTCTGGCTCGCGGAGCAGACCGGCGACGGCGAGCTCGAGCTCAGCACCCGGCTCCCCGACGACGTGAGCCTCCTCGTCGCCACCGACGGGCAGGCCGCCGCGCCCGCGGAGGTCTCCGTCTCCTGGCCGACCGAGGGCGAGTCGCCCTGGGTCGTCCCGCTCGTGATCGGCGGCATCGTGCTGCTCGTCGTCGGCCTCGTGCTGTACCTCCTCGCCATCCGCCACCTGCGCCGCAGCCGCGGCCCGCGCCGCAACCTGCCGCCGCGCGGCGGCCCGCGCATCCCGCGCGTCGGCCCCGGTGCCCGGCGCGCGGCGCTGACCGCGGGCACGGGCGCCGCCCCGGCCCCCCGCGGGCGCGGGCGCCGCGGCATGGTCGCGCTGCCCGTCCTGGTCGTCACCGGCCTCGCCCTCGGCGGCTGCACCGCCCAGGGCGCCCCGGCCGACCTCGCCGCGGGCGTCGGGTCGACGGCGACCCCCACGCCGTCGTCGTCGCTCGACGCGGCGCGCGAGGCGGAGGACGCGGACCCGCCCGTCGTCACCGAGGACCAGGCGGAGCGCATCGTCTCCCGCGTCGCCGAGGTCGCCGCCACGGCCGACGAGTCCCTCGACGCCGCGACGCTCGCCCCGCGGTTCGCCGGTCCCGCGCTCCAGGAGCGCACCTCCGACTACCAGGTGCGGAAGGCGAAGCCCGACATCCCGGCGGTGCCGGCCATCCCCGCCGGCGACCTGCAGCTGACCCTCCCGCAGGCCACGCTGACGTGGCCGCGCACGATCGCCGCCGTCGTCAAGGACCCGGACGCCGACGACGCGCCCACGCTGTCCCTGACGCTCGTGCAGGACAGCCCGCGGGAGAACTACCGCGTCGTCTACGCCATGCCCGTCAGCACCACGGCCGCGCTCCCGGACGTCGCCCCCGCCGCCATCGGCGCGGCCCGCCTGGCCGCGGACGTGAAGCTGCTCGCCCTCCAGCCCGACCAGCTGTCCGAGGCGTACGCGGACGTGCTGAACAACGGCGACGGCAGCCAGTACGCCGACCTGTTCGACGCCACGGACGACGGCGTGCGGGCGCAGGACGCCAAGCGGAAGGTCGACTTCCCGGCCTCCATCGGCGAGACCGGCACCGTCGAGTTCGCCGCGACGGCCGACACGGCGACGCCCGTCGCGATGTCGACGGTCGAGTCCGGCGCGCTCGTGAGCGTGACCGTGCAGCTCGGCATCGTGGCCAAGCCCACGACCGAGGGCGCGAAGGTCAACGCCAACCCCGAGGTCCAGGCGATCACGGGCCTCACCGACTCGGCCAAGGGCTTCGACACCGTCCGCACGGCGCAGATGCTCATGTACGTGCCGCCCGTGAACTCGGGCGAGAAGATCCGCCTGTACGCCTCCAGCACCCACATCACCTCGGCCAAGGAGCTCCCATGACGAACGTGCCCCCCTCCGCCGCGAGCCTCCGCGGCGCCGTCGACCTGTCCTCGCTCGTGAACCGGGCGCCCGCCGCGACCCCCGGAGGGCCCGCGCCCGCCGGGGCAGCTGCGTCGCCCGGAGCCCCCGCCGACGCCGCGGGCGCCCCGCAGACGGTCGACGTGCCCGGCCTCGTGCTCGCGGCGGATGACGGCACCTTCACCCAGTTCCTCGACATCTCGTCGGTTGTCCCGGTCATCGTCGAGCTCGTCTCGACGGGGCTCGCGTCCAGCCGCGAGCTGTCGCCCGTGCTGGAGCGCGTCGTCACCGAGCAGGGCGGCCGGGTCCTCCTCGTCCGCATCGACGTCGACCAGAGCCCGCAGCTCGGCCAGGCGTTCCAGGCCCAGACCGTGCCGACCGTGGCCGCCCTCATCGGCGGGCGCCCCGTCGGCCTGTTCGCGGGCGTGATCCCCGAGGACCAGGTGCGCGACGTCATCCAGCAGGTGCTGGAGCTCGCCCAGCAGAACGGCGTCACGGGGTCCGCCACGGCGCCCGGCGGATCGGCCGTGCCCGCCGCCCCGGTCGAGGAGCCGCTGCCGCCGCACCACGCCGAGGCGTACGCCCACATCGAGCAGGGCGACTACGCGGCCGCCGCGGCCGAGTACCGCACCGCGATCGCGCAGAACCCCCGCGACTCCCTCGCGGTCGCGGGCCTCGCGCAGGTCAGCCTCCTCCACCGCCTCGACGGCACCGCCGCCGACGAGATCCGCGCCGCCGCGGCCGCCGCGCCAGCGGACGTCGACGCGCAGCTCCTCGTCGCCGACCTCGACCTCTCGGGCGGGCACGTGGAGGATGCGTTCGACCGGCTCCTCGCGCTGTTCCCCTCGCTCGACGCGGACGGCCGGGAGGCCGTGCGCCTGCGGCTGCTGGAGCACTTCGAGGTCGTCGGGCTCGACGACCCGCGCGTCGCGGTCGCCCGCCGCCGCCTGACGCGCCTGCTGTACTGACGCGCCTGCTGTACTGACGCGCCTGCTGTACTGACGCGCCTGCTCTGCTGACGCGCCTCCCGCCCGCACGACGACGGCGCCGCACCCCCGTGGGGATGCGGCGCCGTCGTCATGCGGGGCGGGTCAGACCGTGGGCACCGGCGGGGTGCCGTCGTCCGAGGCCGGTGCGTCGTCCGTCGAGGACAGTGCCTCGACGGGCGGCTGCTCGTCGGACGACTGCGGCAGCACGGCCGCGTCCTCGACGCCGCCGAAGGGCGTGCCGTCGGCGCGCGACTCGTCGGCGTCCGGCGCCGCGTGCGCGGGCGCCTCGACGGCGACGAGGTCGGCCGGGTCCTGGCGCAGGCGCAGCCACAGTCCCGCGAGCGGCGGGAGCGTGAGCTCCGCCGACGCCGGCCGGCCGTGCCAGCCGTCGTCGCCCGCGTGCACGGCGCCGAGGTTCCCGACGCCGGATCCGCCGAACTGCTCCGCGTCCGTGTTGAGGATCTCCTCCCACACGCCCGCCTGGGGCAGCCCCAGACGGTAGCCGGAGATCGGCGCGCCGGAGAAGTTGTGCACGACGGCGACCTGGTTGCCCTCGCGGTCGCGGCGGAGGAAGGCGAGGACGTTGCGCTGCGCATCACCCGCGTCGATCCACTCGAAGCCGGCCGGATCGTTGTCGAGCGCCCAGAGGGCGGGCGTGTCGACGTAGGTGCGGTTCAGGGAGCCGACGAGGTCGAACAGGGCGCGGTGGACGGGCTGGTCGAGGATCCACCAGTCGAGCCCGCGCTCCTCGCTCCACTCGGACGGCTGCCCGAACTCCTGGCCCATGAACAGCAGCTGCTTCCCCGGGTGCGACCACATGAAGGAAAGGTAGGCGCGCACGTTGGCGAGCTTCTGCCAGTGGTCGCCCGGCATCTTGCCGAAGAGCGAGCCCTTCCCGTGCACGACCTCGTCGTGGCTGATGGGGAGGAGGAAGTTCTCGGTGTACGCGTAGACCATCGAGAACGTGATCTGGCCGTGGTGGTAGGCGCGGTACATGGGGTCGACGGCCGAGTAGTCGAGCGTGTCGTGCATCCAGCCCATGTTCCACTTGAGCCCGAAGCCGAGGCCGCCGTCGCTCGTGGGGCGCGTGACGCCGGGGAAGCTCGTGGACTCCTCGGCGATCATGACGACGCCGGGGTGGGTGCGGTACGCGGTGGCGTTGACCTCCTGCAGGAAGCTGATCGCCTCCAGGTTCTCGCGTCCGCCGTGCACGTTGGGCAGCCACTGGCCCTCCTCGCGCGAGTAGTCGAGGTACAGCATCGAGGCCACGGCATCGACCCGGAGGCCGTCGACGTGGAACTCCTCGAACCAGTACAGCGCGTTCGCGACGAGGAAGTTGCGGACCTGCGAGTGGCCGAAGTCGAAGACGAGCGTGCCCCAGTCCTGCTGCTCGCCCCGACGGGGGTCGGTGTGCTCGTAGAGCGGCTGGCCGTCGAACTGCGCGAGCGCGAACGCGTCCTTCGGGAAGTGGGCCGGGACCCAGTCCACGATGACGCCGATGCCCGCCTGGTGCAGGGTGTCGATGAGGTGCTTCAGGTCGTCCGGGCTGCCGAAGCGCGAGGTGGGCGCGTAGTAGCCGGACACCTGGTAGCCCCAGGACCCGCCGAACGGGTGCTCCGCGAGGGGCAGGAACTCCACGTGCGTGTAGGCGAGCTCCTGCAGGTACGCGACGAGCTCACCGGCGACCTCGCGGTAGCCGAGGCCGGGCCGCCAGGAGCCGAGGTGCATCTCGTACACGCTCATGGGGGACTCGTGCGGGTCGCGCGCCGCCCGCTGCTCGAGCCAGGCGGCGTCGTCCCAGCTGTAGTCGCTGGTCTCGACGCGCGACGCGGTGGCGGGCGGGACCTCGGTCATGCGGGCCATCGGGTCCGCCTTCTCGATCCAGGAGCCCGCCTGCGTGAGGATCTCGAACTTGTACGAGACGCCGGGCTCGACGCCCGGGACGAAGAGCTCCCAGACGCCGTTGCCGTCGAGGCGGCGCATGGCGTGCTGGACGCCGTCCCAGCCGTTGAAGCCGCCGATGACGCGGACGGCGCGGGCGTGCGGCGCCCACACCGCGAACGCGACGCCGACGTAGGTGCGGGCGACGCCCCAGTGCTCGCGGTGCTGGGCGCCGAGGACGTCCCAGAGGCGCTCGTGGCGGCCCTCGCCGAACAGGTACAGGTCGAGGTCGCCGACGGTGGGGAGGAAGCGGTACGGGTCGTCGGAGGTCCAGGTGCCGCCGTCGGAGTAGCGTGCCTCGACCTCGTAGTCCTGGAGGCCGAGCTCGTGCGCGCCCTGCCAGACGCCGTGCCCGAGGTGCGCGAGCTCGACGCGGGCGCCCGAGGCGAGGACCACGGCGACGCCCTCGGCGAGCGGCCGGAGGGCGCGGACCACGACGAGGTCGTCGCCCACGGGGTGCTGGCCGAGGACCGAGTGCGGGCCGGAGTGCACGCCCTCGGCGACGGCCCGCAGGTCGTCGTCGGCCACCTCGGGGAGGGGCGCCGCGTCGGGTGCGGCGTCGCCGGGCGCGCTGTCCGATGCCGCGGCGGTCGCCGCGTCGTGGTCGACGGTGACGTCCGCGCCGCGCGCGGGGTCGGGCTCGGCCGCGGGCGGCACGACGACGTCGGCGCCGTCGCGCGGGTCGGGGGCGCTCTCGTCGCGGGGATCCTGCTGGGGGGTGGTGTCGGTCATGTCCGTCATCCCTTCGATGCGGTCGGGTGGACCCGGAGCACGTGCACGGGGTGCGTGAACGCGTCGAGCCGGACGAAGTTGGAGGTCGACCAGGTGTAGACGTCGCCGGTGAGGAGGTCCTCGACGTCGAACACGGCGTCCTCGGCGAGGCCGAAGCGGGTCGGGTCGAGGTAGACCTGCGTCTCCCGCGCCGAGTGCGGGTCGACGTTGGCGACCACGAGCACCGTGTCCGCCTCGCCGGTGCCCGTGTGCTCGGCCGCGAGGTGCTTGGAGTACACGAGGATCGAGTCGTCGTCGCTCCAATGGACGTCGAGGTTCCGCAGCTGGCGGAGCGCGGGGTGCTCCCGACGGATCTCGTTGAGGCGCGTGATCTCCGCCGCGATGGACCCGCCGAGCTCCTCCTGCCGCGCCCAGTCGCGGGGCTTGAACTCGTACTTCTCGTTGTCGATGTTCTCCTCGGCGCCGGGGCGCGCGACGTTCTCGATCAGCTCGTAGCCGGAGTAGATGCCCCACGACGGCGACGAGGTCGCCGCGATGGCCGCGCGGATGCGGTACGCGGCGCGCCCCCCGAACTGCAGGTACGGCGTGAGGATGTCGTGCGTGTTCGCGAAGAAGTTCGGGCGCAGGTAGTCGCTCGTCTCGTGGCTGACCTCGGTGAGGTACTCCTCGAGCTCCTTCTTCGTGTTGCGCCAGGTGAAGTACGTGTACGACTGCTGGAAGCCGATCTTGGCCAGGGTGCGCATCATCGCGGGCCGCGTGAACGCCTCGCTGAGGAAGATCGCGTCGGGCTCGTCGCGCATCACCTGGTGGATGAGGCGCTCCCAGAACACCAGCGGCTTGGTGTGCGGGTTGTCGACGCGGAAGATCCTCACGCCGAGGCCGAGCCAGACCCGCATGACGCGGAGCATCTCCCGGTACGACCCCTCCGGGTCGTTGTCGAAGTTCAGGGGGTAGATGTCCTGGTACTTCTTCGGCGGGTTCTCCGCGAACGCGATCGAGCCGTCCGGCAGCGTCGTGAAGAGCTCCGGGTGCGTGGTGACCCACGGGTGGTCGGGGGAGGCCTGGAGCGCGATGTCGATCGCGAGCTCCATGCCGTGCGCGGCGACCGCGTCGACGAACGCACGGAAGTCGTCCGCCGTGCCGAGGTCGGGGTGGATGCTGTCGTGCCCGCCGTCCTCGGAGCCGATGCCGTAGGGCGAGCCCGGGTCGTGCGGTCCCGCGGTGAGGGTGTTGTTCGGGCCCTTGCGGTTCGTGCGGCCGATGGGGTGCACCGGCGGGATGTAGACCACGTCGAAGCCCATGTCGCGGATCGCGGGCAGGCGGTCGGCCGCGGTCCGGAAGGTGCCGCTCGTCCAGGAGCCGTCCGCGTGCTGGACGGCGCCCTCGGAGCGGGGGAAGAACTCGTACCAGGATCCGACGGCGGCGCGCTCGCGCTCCACCACGATCGTGCGCGCGGGGAGAGGGTGACGAGGCTGCGGACCGGCACGCGGTCGACGGCGGCGTGGACCTCGGGCGAGGTGGCGGCGGCGAGGCGCTCCTCGGCCGTGCGTCCGGTGTCGGCGAGGCCGGCGAGCGCATCGCGGAGGACGCCCTGGTCGTCGGGGGTGCGGGCGTCGTCCGCGGCGGCGCGCTCGAGGAGCTCCGCGCCGAGGGCGAGCATGACGTCGACGTCGAGGCCCGCGGGGACCTTGATCTCGGCATTGTGCAGCCAGGTGCCGTAGTCGTCCGACCAGGCGCTCACGCGCCACGTCCAGACGCCCTGGGTCTCCAGCTGCGCCCGGGTGGTCCACCGGTCGAGGCCGGGCTTCGCGGCGTCGAGGGACATGCGGTGCGAGGTGGTCCGCCCGGCGGGGTCGGTGAGCTCGACGTCGGCGCCGATGAGGTCGTGGCCCTCGCGGAAGATCGTCGCGCCGAAGGGGACGACGTCGTGCACGAAGGACTTGGCGGGCCAGAGGTCGTCCTCGATCTGCGGGTGAGCGACAGGATCGGGATGCGGCCGATCACGGGGACGTACTCGTCGTCCGCCGGCTCGGGTGCCGCGGGCTCGGGGGCCGTCGGCCGGGGTGCGGCCATCGCGGCGGCCGGCTCGGAGCGCGGCGCGGCGTCGGCCGCGGGCGTCGCCGGCCTCGCGTCGACCTCGGCGTCCGGGGCGGCGTGACGGGGAGCGGGGGAGGCCGCCGGCACGGCCGCGGCCTCGGGTGCGGCGGGCTGCGCGATCGGCGCCTCCGGCTCGACCGCCTCGACCTGCTCGACCGGCGCGCGCACGGGCTCCGGGTCGACCGGCTCGGGCAGGGGCGCGGGCGCTGCCTGCGCGGGCGCCTCGGGGATCAGCGGGGGCCTCGGGGCCGCCGGCTTCTGGGCGTCCTGGAGCTTCTGGGCCTTGGCGAGCTTGCGGGCTGCACGGCCGCGCACCGGGCGGGAGAGGGGATCGGTTCCGTCCTGGGG
Source organism: Clavibacter michiganensis (assembly GCA_002150995.1). Classification (GTDB taxonomy): domain Bacteria; phylum Actinomycetota; class Actinomycetes; order Actinomycetales; family Microbacteriaceae; genus Clavibacter; species Clavibacter michiganensis_K. Next base: position 1,453,719 of record MDHJ01000001.1, read on the forward strand.
TGTGGTCACTGTTCGACCGTAGCCCGTGCGCCGTCCCGCCGTCGCTCGGCGCGGCGGTGTCGGACGCCGTCCGGATGCCCGACACGCGGCCGTCACCGCCTGTCCGCCGGAGCGCACCCGCGCTCGGGCACCCTGGTGCGGTCCCTCCCGCGCCCCTAGGCTCGGGTCCCATCCGCGCGCATCCGCCCGCCGCCGCCGGTCCGAGGGAGTCCCGTGAAGGCCATCCGCAGATTCACCGTCCGTGCCGTCCTCCCAGAGGAGCTGTCCGCGCTGGACGAGCTCGCCGGGAACCTCCGGTGGTCCTGGTACGAGCCCACCCGCCGCGTGTTCGCGCACGTGAGCCCGGAGCTGTGGGAGGGCACGGGCCACGACCCGGTGGCGCTCCTCGGCGCGGTCGACCAGGGGCGGCTGCGCGAGCTCGCCGCCGACGACGCCTTCGTGGCCTGGGCGGAGGAGCAGCGCGCCGACCTCCGCGCCTACGTGCGGGAGCCCCGCTGGTACCAGTCCCTCGACGGCGACGTGCCCGAGGCCGTCGGCTACTTCTCGCCCGAGTTCGGCATCGCCGCGGCCCTGCCGCAGTACTCCGGCGGCCTCGGGATCCTCGCCGGCGACCACCTGAAGAGCGCCTCCGACCTCGGCGTCCCGCTCGTCGGCGTCGGCCTCTTCTACCGCTCCGGGTACTTCCGGCAGGGCATCTCGTCCGACGGCTGGCAGCAGGAGACCTACCCGGTGTTCGACCCCGACGGCCTGCCGCTGCAGGTGCTGCGCGACGGCGAGGGGGCGCCCGTGCAGGTCTCCCTGGGGCTCCCCGGCGACCGCACGCTGCACGCGCGCATCTGGGTGGCGCGCGTCGGCCGGATCCCGCTGCTGCTGCTCGACACCGACGTGCCCGACAACGACGACGAGCTCCGCCGCGTCACCGACCGCCTCTACGGCGGCGGCGGCGAGCACCGCCTGCACCAGGAGCTCCTCCTCGGCATCGGCGGGGTGCGCGCCATCGCCGCCCACTCCCGCGTCACCGGGTCGCCCGTGCCGCGCGTCTTCCACACCAACGAGGGGCACGCCGGGTTCCTCGGCGTCGAGCGCATCTCCACGCTCATGGCCGAGGGCCTCGGGTTCGACGAGGCCCTGCAGGTGGTGCGCGCCGGCACGGTCTTCACGACGCACACGCCCGTGCCCGCCGGCATCGACCGCTTCGACGTCCAGCTCGTCCGCGCGCACGTCACGGACGCGCTGCTGCCCGGGGTGCCCGCCGACCGCGTCCTCGCGCTCGGGGCCGAGACCCACGACGGCGGCAGCCGGGACGTGTTCAACATGGCGCTCATGGGCCTGCGTCTCGCGCAGCGGGCCAACGGCGTCTCGCAGCTGCACGGCGAGGTCAGCCGCGGCATGTTCTCGGGGCTCTGGCCGGGCTTCGACACCGAGGAGGTGCCGATCACGAGCGTCACCAACGGCGTGCACGCGCCGACCTGGACGGATCCGATGCTCATGTCGCTCGCCCGCGAGCGCCTCGGCACGTGGGACACCACGGCGGCCGACTGGTCGTCGTCCGCCGTCACCGACGGCGAGCTGTGGGACGTGCGCGGCCGCATGCGCCGCCAGCTCGTCGCCGACGCGCGCCGCCGGGTCACCCGCGCCTGGCGCGAGCAGAACCCGGGCGCGGTCGAGCCCGCGTGGCTCGAGGACGTGCTGGACCCCGAGGTCCTCACCATCGGGTTCGCGCGCCGCGTGCCCACCTACAAGCGCCTCACGCTCATGCTCCACGACCGGGAGCGCCTCCGCCGCATCCTCACCGACCCGGACCGGCCCGTGCAGATCGTCGTGGCGGGCAAGTCGCACCCGGCCGACGACGAGGGCAAGCGCCTCATCCAGGAGCTCGTGCGGTTCGCCGGGGAGCCCGGCATCCGCGGGCGGCTGGTGTTCCTCCCGACTACGACATCGGCATGGCGCAGCTGCTCTACCCCGGCACCGACGTCTGGCTCAACAACCCGCTGCGCCCGCTCGAGGCGTGCGGCACCTCCGGGATGAAGGCCGCGCTCAACGGCGCGCTCAACCTCTCCATCCTCGACGGCTGGTGGAACGAGTACTCCGACGGCCGCAACGGCTGGGCGATCCCGTCGGCCGACCGCGCGCACGACGGCGCCGAGCGCGACGCCATGGAGGCGACCGCGCTCTACGACCTCATCGAGAACCGCATCGCGCCGCGCTTCTACGAGCGCGACGCCGACGGGGTGCCCGCCGGCTGGGTGCAGGACATCCGGCACACGCTCGCGACGCTGTCGCCCGAGCTCAGCGCCGACCGCATGGTGCGCCAGTACGTCGAGCGGCTGTACGTGCCCGCGGGTCGCGCGCAGCGGATCGTCGCGGCGGACGACCACGCCCGGGCCCGCGAGCTCGCGGCCTGGCGGGGCCGCGTGGCGGCCGCCTGGCCGTCGGTGCAGGTCGCCCACGTCGAGTCCGAGGGCGTGGGGCAGCAGGCGCAGGTGGGCGACGAGCTCCGGGTGCGCGCCTGGGTGGACCTCGGCGGGCTCGGCCGCGACGACGTGACCGTGGAGGTCGTGCACGGGGCGACCGGAGACGGCGACGTGCTCACCGACGTCGTCCGGCACCCGCTCGAGGCCGTCGGGAGCGGGGACGGCCAGCAGGAGTACGCCGGTGCCGTGCCGCTCACGAGCGCGGGGCCCTTCGGCTACACGGTCCGGGTCGTCCCGCGCCACGAGCTGCTGGCCTCGAGCGCCGAGCCCGGGCTGGTGGCGGTCGCGGGCTGACCCGTCAGGCGGGGGTCGCCTGGAGCTTCGCCGCGAGCACCTCGGCGAAGCGGGCGTACCCCCGGTCGTTCGGGTGGTTGTCGGGGCCCATCCAGCCGTAGGGGTCGGAGGCGCCCTCGCCGACCATGCGCGGGATGTAGGCGCCGATCTCGAACACGTCCGCGAGCGGATCCGCCGACGCGGCGTCGCGGAGCGCCCCGATGTAGTCGGCCCACGTCGTGCCCGCGACGGGGAGCGTCGTGCGCTCGTACGGCGGCGTGAAGAGGATGGGCGCCTTGCTCGTCGTGCGGATCAGCTCGATGAGCACCCGGGCGTCCGAGCGCACCTGCTCGGGGGTGCGGACCACCACGTCGTTGATGAGGTGCTCCGGCATCCACAGGTCGAGCTCGAAGCGCGGCGCCGAGCGGATCCATGTGCTCACCCCGTCCGGGCGGGCGAGCTCCGAGAGCTGCCAGAGCTGCGAGCCGGAGTTGCCGCCCTCGATGACGTGCACGCCGCGCTCCTCGTCGCCGTCGAAGAGCCAGGCGCCCTCGAGCTCGGGGCGCCCGCCCGCGCCGGCGACCGTGAGGGTGTGCTCGCCCGGGTCCAGCTGCGGGCTCGTCCACGTGAGGGAGCCGCCCGCCTCGGCGCGGACCGCCTCGGGCGCCCCGTCGTCGACCTGGACGGTGATCGCGGCATCGAGCCCGGGCGCCCACCAGCAGATCCGCGCCGACGTCATGCGCGCCGTGTAGGTGCCGGGCCCCGAGGCCTCCGTCAGCGGCACGACGCGGCGTCCCCAGCCGTGCCGGCCTCCCGCCGTGGGCGTCCCGGAGAACCGGAACCCCTGGTCGGCGGGGACGGTGATCTGGTGCCGGGATGCGATGTAGTCGAGCCCGCCGCGTGCGCCCGACGGGTAGGCGCCCCGCAGCCGGTCCCGCAGCTGGGCGGGGTACGCGTGCTGGAGGGTCGACGCGCCCTGTCCCTCGGCGATGCTGTCGCCGAGCACGCCGATGGTCAGGCGCCGTTCGCGGACGCTCTCCCGGAGCGCGTAGAAGCCCGCGAGCGCGTCGTCGGGCGCGTACGTCATGGGCTCCACGGGCGGGCCGCCCGACTCCGTCACGGCGGGCGCGGGCGGGTCGTCGGGGTCCGCGGACGGCGCGGGTTCCGGATCGGCGGTGGGATCGGCGGGGCGCGGCGTCGTGGTGCAGCCGGCGATCGCCGCCACGGCGGAGAGGGCCGCGACCCCGCCCGCCGCGACGAGCGCGCGCCGGGACAGCCGGCGGCGCGCAGCGGGAGGGCCGTCCTCGGGGAGCGGTCGGCGTGCGGGCGGGGGTCTCGTCGGTCACGTGCGGCGTCCTCGGTCTCGGGCGCGGCGGAGCGCGGGGGATCGTGCGGGCCCGTCCAGCAGAGCACACGACCGCCCGGCGACGCGAACCCGCCGCGGCCCCCGTCCGGGAGCGGCGTCCCGCCCGCAGGCGCCGGACCCTCCACGCGGGCGGACCAGGTGGCGGCCCGGCGGGCGGACGAGCGGACGGACCCGCGGGCGGGCCGGCGCGCGGTCAGCGGGCGCGGTAGACGCGCAATGAGGGCCCCTGCACCGCGACCCGGTCGCCCGGGGCATCGTCCTCCGTCACCGGCTCGGGGCGCTCCCACTCGCTCGTCCACAGCAGGTGCCACGCGGCGACGCCGGGCTGCGCGGGGAGCGTGACGTCGACGCCCCCCTCGAGACCGTGCACGACGACGAGGACGGTGCTCGGCTCCTCCGTCTCGGGCGTGGAGGTCGTGATCCACTGCAGGGTCCGCGTGTCGGCGGAGGCCCACGCCCCCTCCGTCATCGGCCGGCCCTCGGCGTCACGCCACGAGAGCACCGACGCGCTCGGCACCGCGGCCTCGGGCGAGGCGTAGCGCACCGGGCGCAGCGCCGGGTTCTCCCGACGGATGCGCAGCAGGTGCCGGGTGGTGGCGTGCAGGTCGAGGCGCCAGGCGTCCTCGTCCCAGTGCACCCAGGTCGCCTCGTTGTCGAGGCAGTAGCCGTTGTTGTTGCCGCGCTGCGTGCGGCCGCGCTCGTCGCCCATCGTGAGCATCGGGATGCCCGCGGACACCAGCAGGGTGCCGAGCAGGTTGCGCGACGTGCGGCGCCGCGCGGCGAGGACCGCCGCGTCGCGCGTCGGTCCCTCCACCCCGTGGTTCCAGGAGCGGTTCGCGTCCGTCCCGTCGCGGTTCGACTCGCCGTTGCCGCTGTTGTGCTTGCGGTCGTACGAGGTCAGGTCCGCCAGCGTGAAGCCGTCGTGCGCCGTGACGAACGAGACGGACGCCAGCGGTCCGCGCTCGGCCGCGAACGTGTCCGACGACCCCGCCAGGCACGACGCCAGCGCCCCGACGCCCTGGGGCGCGCGTCCCGAGCGGCGGGCCTCGGCGACGTCGGCGAGCCAGAAGTCGCGCACGCGGTCGCGGTAGCCGTCGTTCCACTCGCTCCAGCCGGATCCGAACCCGCCCGTCCGCCAGCCGCCCATGCCCACGTCCCACGGCTCGGCGATCATCAGGAGGCCCGCGAGCGCCTCGTCCTCGACGATGGCGCGGAGGAGCGGGTGCCCCGGGTCGAAGTCCACGTGCTCGTCGCGCCCCAGAGTGACGGCGAGGTCGAAGCGGAAGCCGTCGACGCCCATGACATCGGACCAGTGCTCGAGGCTGTCGAGCACGAGCCGCTGCGCGTCGGGCCGGGAGAGGTCTAGCGTGTTGCCGCAGCCGGTCACGTCGATGGGCGTCCCGTCCGGGGTGTGCCGGTAGTAGCGCGACCCGTCGATGCCCCGGAGGCTCGTGACCGGGCCGTCCGCGCCCTCCTCGGCGGTGTGGTTGTACACCACGTCGAGCACGACCTGGATGCCGGCGGCGTGCAGGGCGTCGACCATGGCCCGGAACTCGTCCGCGACCGCGTCGGCCCCCGCGTCGCGGGCGCGGCGGGTGGCGTAGGGCGCATGCGGCGCCAGGTAGGCGAGCGTGTTGTAGCCCCAGTGGTTGATGCGCCCCTGGGCGCGCAGCCGCTCCTCGCTCGTGGAGGCGTGCACCGGCAGGAGCTCGACCGTCGTGATCCCGAGGTCGACCAGGCGCGCCACCGACTCCGCGTGGCCGAGCCCCGCGTAGGTGCCGCGCAGCTCCTCGGGCAGGCGCTCGTCGAGCTTGCTGAATCCCCGCACGTGCATCTCGTAGACGACCTGGCGGTCCCGCGGCACGACCGGCCGGGCGGCGCGGCGGGCGGCGCGCTCCGCGTCGGGCACGGGGCGCGTGACGACGGAGCGCCACGCGGCCGGGCCGACCTGCACGAGGCCGCGGGCGTAGGGGTCGAGCAGGTGCCGGGTCGGGTCGAACGCGTCGCCGGGGGAGGGATCGCCGTCGACCCGCACCGAGTACGCGGTGCCGGGCACGAGGAGCTCGCTGGACCCCGTCCACACGCCGTGCTCGTCGCGCTCCATCGGGACCACCTGCGCCACGCGCCGGGGATCGTCGACCGCCGAGACGGTGAGCTCCACGCTCGAGGCGCCGTGGCTCACGAGGCGCAGCGTGCCGCCCGTGTCGGCGGGGGTCAGCCCCAGGGGCTCGGGCGGTCCGGGGCGCGGCATGCGACCTAGGGTAGATGGCATGACGGTCTACCTGGACCACGCGGCCACGACCCCCCTGCGGCCGGAGGCGATCGCGGCGCTCGCCGGGGCGCTCACGCTGGTCGGCAACCCGTCCTCCATCCACTCGCACGGCCAGGAGGCCCGTCGCGTGCTCGAGGAGGCCCGCGAGTCCATCGCCCGCGCCCTCGACGCGGAGCCCGTGGAGGTCGTCCTCACCTCGGGCGGCACCGAGTCGGTGAACCTCGGGATCAAGGGCCTGCACGCCGCGCGCACGGCCGCCGACCCCCGTCGGACGCGCATCCTCGTGCCCGACGGCGAGCACCACGCCACCGTGGACACCGTCGGGTGGCTCGAGCGCCAGGGGGCCGTCGTCGAGCGGCTGCCGCTGGACGCCCTCGGCCGCATCGACGTCGCCGCCGTCGCGACCGCGCTCGCCGCGGATCCCGGCTCCGTCTCGCTCCTCACCTTCCTCGCCGCCAGCAACGAGGTCGGCACCATCCAGCCGGTGGAGGAGCTCGCGGCGCTCGCCGCGGCCCACGGCGTGCCCGTGCACGTCGACGCGGTCGCGGCCCTCGGTCACGTGCCGGTCCCGTTCCGGCGGTGGCGCGACGCCGGCGTCCATGCCGTGAGCGTCTCGGCCCACAAGGTCGGCGGGCCGGTCGGATCCGGCGCCCTCGTCCTCGCCCGCGACGCACGGGTCGACGCGCTCATCCACGGCGGCGGGCAGCAGCGGCAGGTGCGCTCGGGCACGCAGGACGCCGCGTCCGCCGTGGCCTTCGCCGTGGCCGTGACCCTCGCCGTCGCCGAGCTCGACGCCGAGCGCGTCCGCCTCGCCGCCCTCCGCGACCGGCTCGTCCGCACGGTGCTGGGCGACGTCCCCGGCGCGGTCCTCCGCGGCGACCCGGACCCCGCGGGCCGGCTCCCCGGCAACGCGCACCTCACCTTCGCCGGGTGCCAGGGCGACTCGCTCCTCCTGCTCCTCGACATGGCCGGCGTGTCCGTCTCGACCGGCTCCGCCTGCCAGGCCGGCGTCCCCGAGGTATCGCACGTGCTCCTCGGCATGGGCGTGCCCGAGGACGAGGCGCGCGGCGCCCTCCGCATGACGCTCGGCCGGACGACCACCGACGCCGACGTGGACGCGGTCCTCGCCGCCCTCCCGGACGCGGTCGCGCGGGCCTCCCGGGCGGGGCTCGCGGGACGCGCGGCGCGTAGGCTCCGAGGGTGAAGATCCTCGCAGCGATGAGTGGCGGAGTCGACTCCGCCGTGGCCGCCGCCCGGGCCGTGGAGGCCGGGCACGACGTGACGGGCGTGCACCTGGCCCTCAGCCGGATGCCCGGCACGCTCCGCACCGGATCCCGCGGCTGCTGCACCGTCGAGGACTCGATGGACGCGCGGCGGACGGCCGACCTCCTCGGCATCCCCTTCTACGTGTGGGACTTCTCCGAGCGGTTCGCGGCCGACGTCGTCGACGACTTCGTGGCCGAGTACCGGGCGGGGCGCACCCCCAACCCCTGCATGCGCTGCAACGAGCGGATCAAGTTCGCGGCGCTCCTCGAGAAGGCGCTCGACCTCGGCTTCGACGCCGTCTGCACGGGCCACTACGCGGACGTGCTCGAGGGACCGGACGGGCGGCCCGAGCTGCACCGCGCCGCCGCCTGGGCGAAGGACCAGTCGTACGTGCTCGGCGTGCTCACGGCGGAGCAGATCGCCCACTCCTACTTCCCGCTCGGGTCCACGCCCTCCAAGGCCGAGGTGCGCGCGGAGGCCGCGGCCCGCGGCATCCAGGTGGCGCAGAAGCCCGACAGCCACGACATCTGCTTCATCCCCGACGGCGACACGCGCGGCTGGCTCGCCGACCGCGTGGGCGCCGAGCCCGGCGACATCCTCGACGGCGCGGGCGACGTGATCGGCGCGCACGCGGGTGCCGCCGCGTTCACGGTGGGCCAGCGCAAGGGCCTCGCGATCGGCACCCCCGCGGCGGACGGGAGGCCGCGCTTCGTGCTGGAGATCCGGCCGAAGGACAACACGGTGGTCGTCGGCCCGCAGGAGGCGCTCGCGATCCGGGAGATCGCCGGGAGCTCCTTCACGTGGGCCGGCACGCCGCCGACGCGGCCCGACCAGGCCTTCGACTGCGACGTGCAGATCCGCGCCCACGCCGACCCGGTCCCCGCCCGGGCCCGGGTGTCGGGGGTCGACGGCACCCTGGAGCTCGTGATCACCCCCCGCGAGCACCTCCACGGCGTCGCCCCCGGGCAGACCGCCGTCGTCTACGCCGGCACGCGCGTGCTCGGCCAGGTCACCATCGACCGCACCGTGAGCGCCGTCGCGGGCGCGCGGCCGCCGATGCGCGACGCCGACGCCCTCGTCGGCGCGGCAGCAGGGGAGTAGCCGCGACATGAGCGACGCCACCACCGCATCCGACGCCGTGCCCGCCACCACCTCCGACGACCTCCGGGCCGCGTCCGACCGGGTCGACGCGCTCCGCACCGAGATCGAGCGCCACCGCGACGAGTACTACGGCCAGACGGGCAGCGTCGTCTCCGACGGCGACTACGACGCGCTCGTCCACGAGCTGGAGGCGCTGGAGGAGGCCCATCCCGAGCTCCGCAGCCAGGACAGCCCCACCCAGACCGTCGGCGGCCGCGCGGAGACCACGCTCTTCGCGCCCGTCACGCACGCCGAGCGCATGCTGAGCCTCGACAACGTCTTCAGCGAGGAGGAGCTCGCCGAGTGGGCCGCCAAGGTCGTGCGCGACGCCGGCAGCGGCCGCGTCCGCTGGCTGAGCGAGCTGAAGATCGACGGCCTGGCCATCAACCTGCGCTACGAGGACGGCGTGCTCGTCACGGCCGCGACGCGCGGCGACGGCGTCGTGGGCGAGGACGTCACGCGGAACGTGCTCACCATGGGCACCGTCCCGGAGCGCCTTGCCGGCACCGGGCACCCGCCGCTCGTGGAGGTCCGGGGCGAGATCTTCTTCCCCGTCGCGGAGTTCGACGAGCTGAACGCCCGCCAGCTGGAGGTGGGCGAGCGCGTCTTCGCCAACCCGCGCAACGCCGCCGCGGGGAGCCTCCGGCAGAAGGAGGACGGGAAGAGCCCCGCCCGCCTCGAGCTCATGCACGCGCGCATCCGCCGCCTCCGCATGCTCGTGCACGGCATCGGCGCGTGGCCCGTCCGAGAGCTCGAGGCCGACGCGGGGGTGTCCGCGCAGTCCGAGGTCTACGGCCTCCTCGCCGGGTGGGGGCTGCCCATCTCGACCCACTTCCGCGTGTTCGACGACATCGCGGACGTCACGGCCTTCGTCCGCCGCCACGGCGCGAACCGCGCCGAGGTCGAGCACCAGATCGACGGCATCGTCGTCAAGGTCGACGACCTGGGCCTGCACGAGGAGCTGGGCGCCACGAGCCGCGCCCCCCGCTGGGCGACCGCGTACAAGTACCCGCCCGAGGAGGTCACCACGACGCTCCTCGACATCGTCGTGAGCGTGGGCCGCACGGGTCGCGCCACGCCGTTCGCCGTCATGGAGAAGGTCGAGGTGGCCGGCTCGGAGGTGCGCCAGGCCACGCTGCACAACCAGCAGGTCGTGAAGGCCAAGGGCGTGCTCATCGGCGACACGGTCGTGCTCCGGAAGGCCGGCGACGTCATCCCCGAGGTGCTCGGCCCGGTCGTCGAGCTGCGCACGGGCCAGGAGCGCGAGTTCGTCATGCCGACTCTCTGCCCGGAGTGCCGCACGCCGCTGAGGCCCGCCAAGGAGGGCGACATCGACCTCCGGTGCCCGAACGCGCGCAGCTGCCCGGCGCAGGTGCGGGGCCGCGTCGAGCACGTCGCCTCGCGCGGCGGGCTCGACATCGAGGGCCTCGGCGAGGTCGCCGCGGCCGCGCTCACGCAGCCGCTCGAGCCCGAGGTGCCGCCGCTGGAGACCGAGGCGGGCCTCTTCGAGCTCACCATGGCCGACCTCGTGCCCATCACGGTGGTCGTCCGCGACGCCGAGACCGGCATGGTGAAGGTCGACGAGCGCACGGGGGAGGCCAAGCGCGTCACGCCGTTCCGCCGCAAGCGGGTCCCGAAGCGCGACGGCGCGTTCGACCCGGCCGAGCCGTGGGGCGACGAGGCGTCCGTCCCGTCGAAGTCCGCCGAGGTGCTGCTGGAGAACCTCGAGAAGGCCAAGACGCAGGATCTGTGGCGCATCCTCGTGGCCCTCAGCATCCGCCACGTGGGGCCGGTGGCCGCACGGGCCCTCGCCGGCTGGTTCGGCTCGCTCGACGCCATCCGGGCCGCGAGCCGCGAGGAGCTTGCCGCCGTCGACGGCGTGGGCGGCATCATCGCCGACGCCCTCATCGACTGGTTCGAGGTCGACTGGCACCGGGAGATCGTGGAGCGGTGGGAGCGCGCGGGCGTCGTCACCGCCGTCCCCGGCCACCCGGGTCCGGGCGCCGCGGCCGCCGCGGGCGGGGTGCTGGCGGGGCTGACGGTGGTGGCCACCGGCTCCCTCGAGGGCTACACCCGCGAGGGCGCGCTCGAGGCGATCATGGCGGCGGGCGGCAAGGCGGGCTCCAGCGTCAGCAAGAAGACGCACTACGTGGCGGCCGGTCCCGGCGCGGGCTCGAAGCTGGGCAGGGCCGAGGCCCTGGGCGTGCGCATCATCGACGCGGCGGAGTTCCGCCTCCTCGTGGAGCAGGGTCCCGACGCCATCGCGCTGCCCGAGGAGGAGCCGCAGCCGGACGCGGAGCCGGCGGCGGCCGCACCCGCCGCGGACGACGCGGCCGGCGACGCGCCGGACGACACGGCGGAGGGCGGCGTGTCCGCGTCCTGACCGGCCCTGTGCTCTCGGGCGCGGCGCCGATAGCATGACCGGGTGCGTCGGCGCGCGGCCCGCCAGTCCCCGGTGCGAGCCCTCCCGCTCCGGCTCTCGGGGGATCTGGAATCGTGCCGTCTCGCGTCCGCGTGGTGCTGACCGTCTCGGCCATCGTCTGCGGACTGGTCGGGGCCGTCGTCGCGCCTGCGGACGGCGCCCGGGCGGCGACGCGTCCGCCCGCGGTGCTCGCGGGTCCCGACGCCGGTTATCCCGCGGCGGGAGCGCGCCTGCCCGGCCCCGGGAGCGTCGTGCAGCGGCTCCTCGACGGGGACGTCTCCGACGCCGCCCTCCGCGACGCGTCCCCGGTGGCGATCCTCGGCGGGCTGCCCGCGCTCGACGTGCCCGAGCTCCAGAGGCTGTCGTCCCGCATCCCGACGACGATCCGCGAGCTCATCCGCCGCCCACCCGCGGCGTCGGGCGTCGCGGCGTGGTGGTCGGGCCTCGCCCCCTCCGCGCGTCGTGCCCTCTCGGAGGGCATGCCGGAGCTCGTCGGCAACCTCGAGGGCCTGCCCGTCGTCGACCGCGACGCCGCCAACCGCCGGCTCCTCGACGAGCGGGAGGCCGCCCTGCGCGCCGCCGCCCGGACCACGTCGGGTCGCGGCGCACAGCAGCTCCTCGGGCGGGACCTCCGCATGCTGGCCGAGGTGCGCGACGCGCTCCAGGCCTCTCCGGGGGGACCCGAGCGCTCCCTGCTGACGCTCGACACGGCGTGGCCGGGACGCGCCGGCATCGTGCTGGGCGACCTCGATACGGCGGCCTACGTCAGCATCGTCGTGCCCGGCATGTACTACTCCGTCGCCGACCGCCTCGTCGACTGGACGGACGTGGCGGCGCGCCTGCAGCAGCAGCAGGCGGCGCTCCTCGGACGCGTCCCCGGCGAGGGGGACCGGGAGGGGCCGCCGCGATCGCGTGGATCGGCTACCGCACGCCCGACCTCACGGGCATCGGCACGCTCGCGCTCGCGGAGGAGGGCGCGCAGTACCTGGAGGGCGCCATCCAGGGCATCCAGGGGATCCGGTCGGACGACCCGCCCTACGTGAGCGTCATCGCGCACTCCTACGGGTCGACGGCGTCGATGCTCGCGCTCTCGAGCGGCCGCGCGGCCGTCGACGCGCTGGCCATGGTCGGGTCGCCCGGCGGCGCGGTGCGCCAGGCCGCGCAGCTCGACGTGCCCGCCGGTCGCGTGTTCGTGGCGAGGCGCCCTGGGACCCGGTCGTCGGCTCGTCGTACTTCGGCTCGGATCCGGGCAGCGCGTCGTTCGGGGCGGAGCACTTCGGCGTCGCCGGCACGGGATCGTCCGCCGGCGTGTCCGCCGACGGCGCGCTCGCGGGCGTCGTCGGGCACAACAGCTACTTCGACCGCGGCACGGAGTCGTTCCGGAACCTCGCGCTCATCGGGCTCGGCCGCACGGTGGCCGAGGACGCGATGACGGACGCGAGCGGCCGGTAGCGGCACCGCAGCCGGCCTGCCGGCTCAGCCGCGGCTGCGCTCGGCGTACTCCAGCCGCACGTCGTCGGGTCCGGATGCCACGAGGTGGCCGTCCTCGACCGCGAGGGCGGACACCCCGGCGAGGTCGCGGAGGTAGCGCGCCTCGAGGCCCCCGTCGCCGCAGGGGAGCTCGCCGGGCACGACGTCCCGCAGCATGCCGGGCCCCGGGTCGCCGATCGGGCCGGAGTAGTCGTTGCAGGGGCCGCGGCCGCTCACCTGCCCGCCGCCGACGCGCATCGTCACGAGCGCGTCGGCCACGCCCAGGTCGCCGTCGGCGTCGCTGCCGGCCACGAGGTGCCAGTTGCCGCGCACGTCGCTCACGGGCGCGCAGCCGGACAGGGCGACGAGGGCCAGGGCCCCGGCGGCCGCCACCCGGAGGCCGAGGCGGCGCCCGGATCGGCATCGGGTGGGCTTCCGGGCTGCGGTGGGCATGGGGGCCACGCTAATAGAATCTCCCGGTACCCCCGCTCACAGTCCTTTGGAGACGCATGTCCGACACCCGGCCCGAGCCCGCCGACGCGACCGGCGGGGAGACGACCCCCGCCCGCGGCGCCGACGGCGCGCAGACCCCCACGGAGCAGATCAGCCGGGAGCAGGTGGAGCACCTCGCGGGCCTCGCGCGGATCCGCCTGAGCCCCGAGGAGATCGCGACCCTCACCGAGGAGCTGGGCCTCATCGTGGACTCGGTCGCGAAGGTCACGGCGGTCGCGACGCCCGACGTCCCCGCCACGAGCCACCCGATCCCGCTGGTCAACGTCTACCGGCCCGACGTGCCGGGCGAGACCCTGACCACCGCCCAGGCGCTCGCGGGCGCCCCCGAGCACGACGGCAGCCGCTTCAAGGTGTCGGCCATCCTCGGCGAAGAGCAGTAGGAGCACCATGACCGACGACCTCACGCGCCTCAGCGCCTCCGCCCTCGCCGACCGGCTCGCCACGGGCGACGTGTCGAGCGTGGACGCCGTGCGCGCGCACCTCGACCGCATCGACCAGGTGGACGGCGACGTCCGCGCGTTCCTCCACGTCTCCGGGGAGGCGGCGCTCGGGCGCGCCGCCGAGATCGACGCCCAGCGCGCCGACGGCGCTCCGCTCGGCCCCCTCGCGGGCGTCCCCATCGCCATCAAGGACGTCCTCTGCACCGTCGACATGCCGTCCACCGCCGGCTCGCGCATGCTGGAGGGCTGGACCCCGCCCTACGACGCCACCGTCGTGCGGCGCCTCCGCGCCGCGGGCCTCGTGCCGCTGGGCAAGACCAACATGGACGAGTTCGCCATGGGCTCCTCCACCGAGCACTCCGCCTTCGGGCCCACCCACAACCCGTGGGACCTCGACCGCATCCCCGGCGGCTCGGGCGGCGGATCCGCGGCCGCGGTCGCCGCGTTCGAGGCGCCCGTCGCGCTCGGCTCCGACACGGGCGGCTCCATCCGGCAGCCCGCCGCCGTGACCGGCTCCGTCGGCGTCAAGCCCACCTACGGCGGCGTCAGCCGCTACGGCGCCATCGCGCTCGCGTCGAGCCTCGACCAGGTCGGCCCCGTGTCCCGCACGGTGCTCGACTCCGCGCTCGTGCACGACGTCATCGGCGGGCACGACCCCCGCGACTCCACGTCCCTCACCGACGCCTGGCCCTCCTTCGCCGAGGCGGCGCGCGCCGGCCAGCGGGACGGGTCCGTGAAGGGCCTCCGCATCGGCGTCGTGAAGCAGCTGGACGGCGAGGGCTTCCAGGCCGGCGTCACGCAGCGATTCCGCGAGGCGCTCGCGCTCCTCGAGCAGGCGGGCGCCGAGATCGTCGAGGTCTCCGCCCCGAACTTCGAGCACGCCATCGCCGCGTACTACCTGATCCTGCCCGCCGAGGCCTCCAGCAACCTGGCCAAGTACGACTCCGTGCGGTTCGGCCTCCGCGTGAACCCGCCCGGCGGCGGCACGGTGGAGGACGTCATGGCCGCCACCCGCGAGGCCGGCTTCGGCCCCGAGGTCAAGCGCCGCATCATCCTCGGAACGTACGCGCTGAGCGCCGGCTACTACGACGCCTACTACGGCAGCGCGCAGAAGGTCCGCACGCTCATCCAGCGCGACTTCGACGCCGCGTTCCAGCAGGTCGACGTGCTCGTCACGCCGTCCGCGCCGACCACGGCGTTCAAGCTGGGGGAGAAGCTCGACGACCCGCTGGCGATGTACCTCAACGACCTCACGACGATCCCCGCGAACCTCGCGGGCGTCCCCGGCATCGGCCTCCCCATCGGGCTCGCGCCGAGGACGGGCTGCCCGTCGGGATCCAGTTCATGGCGCCCGCCCGCGAGGACGCGCGCCTCTACACGGTCGGCGCCGCGCTCGAGCAGATCCTCGAGCGGCAGTGGGGCGGGCCGCTGCTCGCCCAGGCACCCGAGCTCGCGCGCGCGGCGACCCGCACCACGGACGGAGACACGCACTGATGGCCAAGGCCGAGCTGATGGACTACGAGAAGGCCATCGAGATGTTCGAGCCCGTGCTCGGGTTCGAGGTGCACGTGGAGCTGAACACGCGCACGAAGATGTTCTCCGACGCGCCGAACTTCTTCGGCGGGGAGCCCAACACCAACATCACGCCGGTGGACCTCGGGCTGCCGGGCTCGCTGCCCGTGGTCAACGAGCAGGCCGTGCGCTACTCGATCAGCCTGGGGCTCGCGCTCGGCTGCGAGATCGCCCCGAGCTCGCGCTTCGCCCGGAAGAACTACTTCTACCCCGACCTCGCGAAGAACTACCAGATCAGCCAGTTCGACGAGCCCATCGCGTTCCGCGGGCAGGTGGACGTGGAGATGCCCGACGGGCGCATCGTGACCGTGCCCATCGAGCGCGCGCACATGGAGGAGGACGCCGGCAAGCTCACGCACGTGGGCGGCGCGACGGGCCGCATCCAGGGCGCCGACCACTCGCTGGTCGACTACAACCGCGCCGGCGTGCCGCTCGTGGAGATCGTCACCGACATCATCTACGGCGCCGAGGCCGAGGCGCCCGAGCTCGCCAAGGCGTACGTCTCGACCATCCGCGACATCGTCGTGGCCCTCGGCATCTCCGACGCCAAGATGGAGCGCGGCAACCTCCGCTGCGACGCCAACATCTCGCTGAGCCCGCGCGGCTCCGGGAAGCTCGGCACCCGCACGGAGACCAAGAACGTCAACTCGCTGCGCTCGGTGGAGCGGGCCATCCGCTACGAGATCCAGCGGCAGGCGGCCATCCTCGCCGCGGGCGGCACCATCACGCAGGAGACCCGGCACTGGCACGAGGACACCGGGCGCACGTCGGCCGGCCGCCCCAAGAGCGACGCCGACGACTACCGCTACTTCCCGGAGCCCGACCTGCTGCCCGTCCAGCCGAGCCCCGAGCTGATCGAGGAGCTCCGCGCCGCGCTGCCCGAGGCGCCCGCGATCCGCCGCCGCCGCCTCAAGGGCGAGTGGGGCTTCACCGACCTCGAGTTCCAGGACGTCGTGAACTCGGGCCTCCTCACCGAGCTCGTGGGCACGGTCGAGGCGGGCGCCGCGCCCCAGGCCGCGCGCAAGTGGTGGACGGGCGAGATCGCCCGCATCGCCAACGCGCGGGGGTCGACGCCGCCACGCTCATCACGCCCGAGCAGGTCGCGTCGGTGATCGAGCTGGTCGAGGCCGGGACGCTCACGAACCGGCTCGCCCGCGACGTCGTCGAGGGCGTCATCGACGGCGAGGGCACGGCGCAGGAGGTCGTGGACGCCCGCGGTCTCGCGGTCGTCTCCGACGACGGCCCGCTCATCGCGGCGATCGACGCGGCGCTCCAGGCGCAGCCCGACGTGCTCGCGAAGATCCGCGACGGCAAGGTGCAGGCCGCCGGCGCCGTCATCGGCGCCGTGATGAAGGCCATGCGCGGCCAGGCGGACGCAGCCCGCGTGCGCGAGCTCGTCCTGGAGCGCGCGCAGGCCTCGTGACCGCCACCCTCGTCGCCCGCGGCCTCTCCGGGGGCCACGGGCACCGGACGCTGTTCTCCGGGCTCGACCTGACGGTCGCGCCCGGGGACGTCGTCGGGCTCGTCGGTGCCAACGGCGCCGGCAAGAGCACCCTCCTGCGGCTCCTCGCGGGCGTCGACGCGCCGCAGGACGGCCGCGTGCTGCTGTCGCCCGCCGACGCCTTCATCGGCTGGCTCCCGCAGGAGCACGAGCGGATCCCGGGCGAGACCGTCACGGGGTACGTCGCGCGCCGCACGGGCTGCGCCGAGGCGACCGCCGAGCTCGACCGCACCGCCGTCGCGCTCGGCGAGGGCCTGCCCGGCGCCGACGACGCGTACGGCTCGGCGCTCGACCGCTGGATGGCGAGCGGCGCGGCCGACCTCGACGAGCGCCTGCCCGTGACCCTCGCGGAGCTGGGGCTCGACCTCGATCCGGCCCTCCCCACCGCGGGGCTCTCGGGCGGGCAGGCGGCCCGGGTCGCCCTCGCCGCGCTCCTCCTCAGCCGCTTCGACGTCGTGCTGCTCGACGAGCCCACCAACGACCTCGACCTCGACGGGCTCGCGCGCCTCGAGTCCTTCGTGCGCGGCCTCCGGGGCGGCGTCGTGCTCGTGTCCCACGACCGCGAGTTCCTCGCCCGATGCGTCACCACGGTCGTCGAGCTCGACCTCGCGCAGGACAGCGTGCGCGTCTACGACGGCGGCTACGACGCGTTCCTCGAGGAGCGCCAGGTCGCCCGCCGCCACGCGCGGGAGGCGTACGAGCAGTTCGCGGACACGAAGGCCGACCTCGTCGCCCGCGCCCGCACGCAGCGGGAGTGGTCGTCGCAGGGCGTCCGGAACGCGATGCGGAAGGCGCCCGACAACGACAAGATCCGTCGGAAGGCGTCCGCCGAGTCGAGCGAGAAGCAGGGCCAGAAGGTCCGCCAGATGGAGAGCCGCATCGCGCGCCTCGAGGAGGTCGAGGAGCCCCGCAAGGAGTGGGAGCTCGCCTTCACCATCGGACGGGCCCCCGCTCGAGCGCGGTCGTCGCGACCCTCCGCGACGCGGCGGTGACCCGCGGCGGCTTCACGCTCGGACCCGTGTCGCTGCAGGTCGACGGCGGCGACCGGATCGGCATCACCGGGCCGAACGGTGCCGGCAAGTCCACGCTCCTCGGCCTCCTCCTCGGCCGCATCGCCCCGGACGCCGGCGAGGCGTCGCCGGGCCGGAGCGTCCAGGTGGGGGAGATCGACCAGGCCCGCGCGTCGCTCCGCGGCGAACTGCCGCTCGCGGACTCCTTCGCCGAGCAGGTGCCCGACATGTCCCCCGCGGAGGTGCGCACGCTCCTCGCCAAGTTCGGCCTCCGCGCCGACCACGTCACGCGCCCGGTCGACGGCCTCTCCCCGGGCGAGCGGACCCGCGCGGGGCTCGCCCTGCTGCAGGCCCGCGGGGTCAACCTGCTGGTCCTCGACGAGCCGACCAACCACCTCGACCTGCCGGCCATCGAGCAGCTCGAGCAGGCGCTCGAGTCCTACGACGGCACGCTGCTGCTCGTGACCCACGATCGGCGGATGCTCGACGCGGTGCGACTCGACCGCCACTGGCACGTGGAGGCCGGCGTCGTCACGGAGTCCTGAGCGCCACCGCCCCAGCCGTCACGCGCGGACCCGCATCGTCGCCGGGCGGCACCGTCGCGGTCTGCGCGTCGCGCGCCGTGCCCGGACCCGCTCCTACTGGTAGGTGACGAGGTCGGGCACGGGGGAGACGTCGCGCATCGTCTGCTCGGGCGTCAGCATGGGCGTGTCCTCGTCGATGAAGTTCTTCCAGCCCCACGCGAGGCCGGCGGGGGCGTCGGCGTGCAGCGCCCGCCACGTGGCCTGCTTGTCGCGCTGTCCACCCTGTCCGTCGGCGTGCACGAGCATCGCGAGCTCGGGATGGGACAGGTCGAGGGTCGAGCGGTCCTGGATCATCGCGAGCCGGAACTGGTGCAGGACCAGCATCTTCTGCGGCAGGCCCCGGTCGCGCACGAGGCCGGCGAGCCAGTCGGCGGTCGCGTCCACCTCGGCCGCGGACACGCTGCCGATCTGCTCCAGCGGCACCTGGTCGGGCCCCAGGCGCCACTCCGGGTCGAGCGCGAGGCCCACTCCGGGCTGCGCGAGCACGGACTCGTAGCGCTTCGCCTGCGTGAGGAAGTCGGTGCGGCCGGGCTGGAGGTCGAGGACGACGTAGACGCCGGCGTCGCGGGCCGCGTCGATCCAGGGCTGGAGCGTCTCGACGGGCACCTCCGAGGAGTAGTCGCCGTCATCCCCGGCGGCACCCGCGGCGACCGTGGCGATGAGCTCGAACATGGGGATGACGGGCTCGTCGGAGAAGGGCTGGTACTCGGCCGCCTGCGCCTTGGCGCGGGCCACCGCATCGGCGGGACCCTGCTCGCCGAGGACGCCCAGCGCGCCGGTGCCGGCGGCGCCGTAGAGGGCGACGTAGCGCTTGCCGGGGAGGACGAGCTGGCCGCCACCGGGCAGCTCGTCGCCGGTGGAGGCGCTGCGGATCCGTCCCTCGAGCGCGGCGTCGTCGGCGTAGGCGGCGCCGACGGCGATGGTGCTCGTGGCACCGGCGTCGTGCAGGGCGGTCACCGCGTCGGCGGAGCCCCGGGGGTCCGGGGCGGCCTCGGGGAGGACGGTCACGCCGACGCCCGCGGCGCGCGCCGTGGCCACCGCGGCGAGGGAGGCGGCGGCGTCGGTGGCCAGCGCGTGCACCCCGGTGAGGGCGGCGGCGGGCGCGGTGGGCGGCAGGGCGGCGCCGTCGGATCCCGTCGGTGAGGTGGCCGGGGCGGCCGCCGGGGTCGACGCGTCCGCGTCGGGAGCCGGGAGGGCGGCGACCCGCGCGACCGCGGCCGCCGGGTCGGCGTCCGCGTCGGCATCCGCGACCGCCGCTCCCGTGAGGCGCGCGACGTCGTCCGCGTGGTCGGCGCGCACCACGGTCGTCGACCCGGGGAGCGCGTCGGCGTCGTCCTCCGGCAGGTCGCCGACCGCGAGCACCCCGGAGGATCCGAGCCGCTCGATCTCCGGCGCGGCTCCCGCGCCCTGGACGATCAGCGGGGCTCCGAGCGCGACGGCGGCCTCGGCGCCGAGCTCCTGCGCGGCGGCGTCGTCCGCGGGCACGAGCACGGCCACGGGCGCGGAGCGGAACAGGCTCCCGCTCATCGCGACGGACGCGGCGGAGCCGTCGGCGTCGCCGACGACGGTCAGCGGCGCGTCGGGGCTCGCGGTGACGGGCCGGAGCACCTCGGGGGCGGTGTCCTGGGCGGTGCACGCACCGAGTCCGGCGACGAGGCCGGCGGCGGCGAGGAGCGCGAGGGAGGTGCGGAGCGGAGGGGGGAGGCGGGTCGGGGACGGCACCCGGCCACGCTACGCGACGGCCGTGCGGCGGCGTCCGCGGTGCCGCGGGATGTCGCGCCCGCGGCCGATCCGCCCGGCGACGCGTCCGCGTCCTCCCGGGGACGGCCCGGTACCGTGGACGGGTGATCGCCCTCCTGCCGCCGACCATCCTGCCGACGACCGCCATCGCGGGCCTCCACCCCGCCGCAGCGGGGAAGGACCCCCTGGAGGGCCTCGACGGGCTCGTGGGCACCGCCGCGCGCGTCATCGAGGCGCTCGGCGAGGTCGGCGTCGGCGCCATGACGTTCATCGAGACGGTGTTCCCGCCCATCCCCAGCGAGGTGGTGCTGCCGCTCGCGGGCTTCGTCGCCGCGACCGGCCGCATGAACCTGGTCCTCGTGATCGTGGCCAGCACGCTCGGCGCCTACCTCGGCGCCCTCCTCCTGTACTGGCTCGGGCGGAAGGCCGGCGAGGAGCGCACGATCCGCGTGCTCGCCCGGCTGCCGCTCGTCGAGCGCCACGACTTCGAGGTCGCGGCCGCGTGGTTCCACCGGCACGGCCGCTCGGCCGTGTTCTTCGGCCGGCTGGTGCCGGGCGTCCGCAGCCTCATCTCGCTGCCGGCCGGTGCCGCCGGCATGCACCTCGGCACCTTCAGCTTCTACACGATCGCCGGCAGCGGGCTCTGGAACGGGGCGCTCATCGGCCTCGGCGCCGCGCTCGCAGCCAGTACGAGCTCATCGACCAGTACGCGCAGTACCTCGACTACGCGGTGTACGCGGTGCTGGGGATCCTCCTGCTCCTGCTCGTCGGGCGCGCCGTCCGCCGTCACGGGCAGCGACGCCGCGCGGCGCGCTGACCTGATCCCCATCCCGCTCCCACGGGTCTCCCCGGTGGGCGGAATACGTTGGCGTCGGCTGACGCGGTCGGCGAGACGCGCCGATCCGGCCCCGGCGAGAGGCATGACGATGGGATTCCTGGACAGGCTCCTGGGCCGCGACGAGCAGCCCGACGACCAGCGCGCCCGGGCCTCCGCCCGCAGCGCCCCCGAGCGCAGCCCCGACGAGGTGGCCGTCGAGCGCTACCGCTACCTGCTCCGCACCGCCCCGCCGGAGCGCATCGAGGAGGTGCACGTCGAGGCCTTCCAGAAGCTCAGCCCCGAGCAGCGCGAGATCCTCTTCCGCCAGCTCAGCTCCGACGCGGCCGAGGGCGACGCCCCCGTCGACGACCGCCCGGAGTCCCTCGCCCGGTCGGCCACGCGCTCCGAGATGCGCGCCCCCGGCACCCTGGAGCGGACGCTCGGACCGCGCGGGGGCCTCGCGGGCGCGGGTGGCGGCATGGGCATGGGCGGGATGATCGCCGGATCCATGCTCGGCACCATCGCGGGCGTCGTGGTCGGATCGGCGATCGCCCAGGCCCTCATCCCCGACGGCGTCGGACAGGACCAGGCCGGCGCGGATGCGGCCGGCGGCGACGCGGGGGCCGGCGACGCGGGGGCCGACGATGCCGGTGCGGGCGATGCCGGTGCGGGTGACGCGGGCAGCGACCCCGGCAGCGGGGACTTCGGCAGCGGCGACTTCGGGAGCGGCGACTTCGGCGGCGCGGACCTCGGCGGCGGCTTCGGCGGCGGCGACTTCCTCTAGCCGCCCGCCACGATCCCCTCGCGCACCTTCCGCCGCAGCACCTTGCCGAGGAGCGACGTCGGCAGCTCGTCGAGCACCACGATCCGGCGCGGCACCTTGTAGGCCGTCAGGCGGTCGCGGAGCTCGGCGCGCGCGGCCCCCTCGTCGAGCGTCGCGCCGTCCTCGAGCACGACCGCGGCGACGACCTCCTCGTCGCCGCCCTCGCGGGGGATGCCCACCACGGCGGCGTCGCAGACGCCGTCCAGCTCGCGCACCGCGTCCTCCACCTCCGACGGCGAGACGTTGAAGCCGCCCGTGATGATCAGCTCCTTGATGCGGTCGGCGATGCGGACGAAGCCGTCCGCGTCGATCGTCACCACGTCCCCCGTGCGGAACCAGCCGCCCTCCAGCAGCACGGCGGCGGTCTCCTCCGGTCGGCCGTGGTACCCGCGGAACACCTGGGGCCCGCGCACGAGGAGCTCGCCGGGCTCGCCCGCGGGCCGGTCCAGCGACGGGTCCTCGGGATCCACGACGCGCACCTCCGTGTTGGGCAGCGGGAGCCCGACCGTGCCGGCGCGCCGCGTATCGCCCACGGGGTTGGCCATGAGCACGGGGGAGCACTCGGACAGGCCGTAGCCCTCGACGAGCCAGCCGCCCGTCTGCTCCTCCCACGGCACCACGACGGACTCCGGGAGCGCCATGGCCCCGGAGATGGAGATGGAGATGCCGGCCAGGGACACGCCGTCCGCCGCGGCCGCCTCCCGGAGGCGCGCGTAGATGGGCGGCACGGCGGGCAGGAACGTCGGCGGGTGGCGGCGGATCGCCTGCAGGACGAGGTCCGGCTCGAAGCGGGGGAACAGCACGAGGCGGGACCCCATGCTCATCGCGAACGTGAGGCACAGCGTCAGGCCGTAGGCGTGGAACATCGGCAGCACGGCGTAGACGACGCTCGTGCCGCGGGGGATCGTGGGCACCCACGCCCGCGACTGGGCCGCGTTGGCGCTCAGGTTGAGGTGCGTGAGCTCGGCGCCCTTCGGCGCTCCCGTCGTGCCGCTCGTGTACTGGATCACCGCCAGGTCCTCCGCCGACGGACGCGGGTGGTCGGCGGCGAGCGGCTCCGACGCCGTGATGCGCTCCCAGCGCGTGGTCCCGGTGACCTCCGCCGCGATGGCCGCGCGCGCGGCGCGGGCCCTCGGCACCGGCAGCCGGAGCAGCAGGCGCGTGCGGAACGGCATGGCATGCGTGACGTCGACGGACACGATGCGCTCGGGGCGCACGGCGTCGGGCAGGGCCTGGATGGCGGCCACCGACCTGTCCCACGCGATCACGGTGCGGGCGCCGTGGTCCTCGAACTGGTGCTGGAGCTCGCGCGGCGTGTAGAGCGGGTTGTGCTCCACGACGACCGCCCCGAGGCGCAGGACCGCGTAGAAGGCCACCACATGCTGCGGGCAGTTCGGGAGGACGATCGCCACCGGGTCGCCGGCGCGCACGCCCAGGTCGTGCAGGCCCCGGGCCGCGCGGGCGATGAGCGCTCCGAGCTCCCGGTAGCTCGTCTCCGCCCCGAGGAAGTCGAGGGCGATCCCGTCGGGGAAGCGCAGCACGGACTGGTCGACGATGTCGACGAGCGATCCCTGCGGGAGGTCGATCTCGTGCGGGACGTCGGGCGCGTAGCTGGCCAGCCAGGGCCGGTCCGTGGGGATGGTCACCCCTCCCACTCTAGGTCGCGGGCGGGTCGCGGCCGGTGTCGCGGGGGCGACGGGCGGGCGTGGATCAGGACCGTCCGGCGTGCCGGCCCTCGGCGAGGTAGGCGAGGCGGCGGAGCGTCTCGACGTTCCGGGCGTGCAGCAGCAGGTCCATCAGCGGTGCCGGCACGAACCGGCCCGGCCCGCGCACGGCGCGCTCGGTCATGCGCACCTCGCACCCGTCCGCGAGCGTCCGCACCTCGACCGTGACGCGCGCCTCGCCGAGCGGCCAGCCCTTCGGCTGCATGACCATGCGCAGGGGCGGGTCCCACTCCAGCATGGTTGTGGCGTCGTCGATCAGCACGGGCCAGGAGCCGAACGAGTGGTGCAGCCGCGAGCCCGCCGCCGGCCACGCGTCGTCCACGGCGCGCATGCGGGACGCGCCCACCACCCACGCGGGGAACAGCCAGCCGTCGGAGAGGACCTCGACGACGTCGGACGGGGAGCAGCGCATGCGGCGACGGGTGAGGGACATGCCCCCAGTCTGCCGCGGACGCTCAGGCTGCGGTAATCCATCCGCTGGACACGCGGCTAGAGCCCGAGGCTCGGCCCGCGGTCGATGCCGAACTCGTGCCGGAGCGCGCTGCGCGCCGCCTGGTACCCGGCCATCCCGTGCACGCCGGGGCCGGGGGTGGCCGAGCTCGAGGCGAGGTAGACGCCCGTGGCGGGCGTCCGCCACGGATCCGGCGAGAGGACCGGGCGGGCGAGCAGCTGCCGCACCGTCGCGGCGCCGGCCGCGATGTCGCCGCCGATGTAGTTGGGGTCGTGCTCCTCCATGCCCACGGCGTCGATGCTCGAGGACGCGAGGATCAGGTCCCGGAAGCCGGGCGCGAACCGCTCGATCTGCCGCGTGATCGCCTCGGTCTGGTCGACCGTCGATCCGCGGGCACGTGCGTGTACGCCCACAGCACGTGCTGCCCGGCGGGTGCGCGACCGGGGTCGACGATCGACGGCTGCGCGACCAGGACGTACGGGTCGTCGCTGTGCCGTCCGGCGGCGACGTCGCGTTCCGCGGCCTGGATCTCGGCGCGCGTCCCGCCCACGTGCAGGGTCCCGGCCCGACGCAGCTCGGGATCCGTCCACGGCACGGGTCCGGACAGGGCGAAGTCGACCTTGGAGGCGGCGTTCCCGTAGCGGAACCGGCGGATGGCCCGGAGGTAGCGCGCGGGCAGTCGGTCGCCCGCGATGCGCGCGAGGGCCCGGGCGCTCGTGTCGAGCAGCACCGCGCGGGCGCGGGGCAGCTCGTCGAGCGAGGCGACCTCGGAATCCGTGACGATGTCGCCGCCGTGGGCCCGCAGGTCGTCCGCCATCGCGTCGACGATGGCCTGGCTCCCGCCGACGGGCACCGGCCAGCCGCGCGCGTGCGCGTACGTGCCGAGGGCGAGCGCGGCGGCGGCGGTCGAGATGCTCGGCATGGTCTGGATGGCGTGGGCGGCGACGCCCGTGAACATCGCGGGCGCCACGTCGCCGCGGAAGCGCACGTCCCAGAGCGGCGAGCCCTGCTCGAGCGCGCGGAGCCCGAGGCGGATCGCGGTGGGCGGGTGCCGGGGCACCTGCAGCAGCGGGCCGTTGGTGAACTGCGCCACCCGGTCGGCCTCCGCCGCGAGCGGGCCCATCAGCCGGCGCCAGGCACGGCCGTCCACGCCCAGCGCGTCCGCGGTGCGGTCGAGGTCGCGGTAGGCGACGCCCGACCGTCCGCCGTCGAGCGGATGCGCGTAGGAGATGTCCGGCACGACGAGGTCGATGCGGCGATGGAGCTGGAAGGCCCGGAAGAAGCCCGAGGCGAGCGCCATGGGGTGCACCGCGGAGCAGATGTCGTGGTGGAAGCCCGGGAGCGTGAGCTCCGCGGTGCGGCTGCCGCCGCCGATGGTCGCGGCGCGCTCGTGCACCTGGACGCGGAGCCCGGCCCGCGCCATCGTCACGGCCGCGGCCAGCCCGTTCGGTCCGGAGCCGACCACGATCGCGTCGATGTCACCCATGGTCCGAGGCTAGCGGCGTCGGAGCGCGACGGCCCCGGCGACGACGCCGGAGAGCGCGGCCCCCGCGCCGATGGCGACGGCCTTGGCGCGGTTGCGGACGAGCCAGACCTGAGGGCTCATGGTGCGGGCCCGGTCGCTGAAGATGCCGCGCGCGCCCTGGTCGCCGGGGATGGGGGAGTAGAGGTTCGTCGGCAGCATGGGCTGCGTCTTGTCCTCGGCCTGCTGGCCCGTGTAGCCGGTCTTCGCGAGGTACCCGTCGAGCCAGTTCGCGACGAAGCGGTTGCCCAGCACCGTCATGACGGTCGGCTCGCCTACCCAGTTGCGGCGCTTGGGCTTCTCGGCGACCGCTGCGATGGCCTGCGCGCCCACCTCCGGCTCGAAGATCGGAGGCACCGGCTGCGGGTGGTGCGGGAGCTGCGACTTGACCCAGTTGAACTGGATGGTGTTGAGCGCGGGCATGTCGACGGTGGAGATCCGGACGGCGCTGCGGTTGTGGATGAGCTCCGTCGTGACGGACTCGGTGAAGCCCTGAACAGCGTGCTTGGCGGCGCAGTACGCGGCCTGGAGCGGGATCCCGCGGTGGGCGAGCGCCGAGCCGACCTGGATCACGTGACCGCGGTCGCGCGGGACCATGCGGGACAGTGCGGCGCGCGTGCCGTTGACGAAGCCGAAGTAGTTGACCGCCGTGGCCCGTTCGAAGTCGGCGGGGTCCGTGCTGAGGAACTCGCCGAAGACGCCGACCATGGCGTCGTTGACCCAGAGGTCGATGGGGCCGAGCTCGTCCTCGACCCGGTCGGCGGCGGCCTCGACGGCCAGGCGGTCGGCGACGTCGGTCGAGATGCCGAGCCCGCGGCGTCCGCGGGCCTCGATGTCGGCCAGGGCGCCCGCGAGGCCGTCCTCGCCGCGGGCGAGCACGGCGACGTCCCAGCCGCGGTCCGCGAGCTCGCGGACGGTCGCGCGGCCGAGCCCGGCCGATCCTCCGGTGACGACGGCGATGCCTCGGGTCATGGTGCTCCTCAGATCATTGGTGCACGAACGGTGCGTTCCCACCGTAGGGCCGCGGCCCGGTCCGGCCCGCACCGGGGAGCGTCCTGCCAGGCGGCGGTCAGCCTTCGCGCTGCAGGTCGTCGCGCACCTGGCGGCGGAGCACCTTCCCGATGAGCGACGTGGGGAGCGCGTCGACCTGCACGACACGGCGGGGGACCTTGTAGGCGGTCAGGTGCGCGCGGCAGTGGGCGCGGATCGCGGCCTCGTCGAGGGTCGCGCCCGGCTCGAGCACCACGGCGGCGGTCACGTCCTCGCCGCCGTCGGACGACGGGAGTCCGACGACCGCGGCGCCCTGCACGCCCGGGGCGCCGCGCACGACGTCCTCGACCTCGCTGGGCGAGACGTTGAAGCCGCCCGTGATGATGAGCTCCTTCATCCGGTCGACGATGGTCGTGAAGCCGTCCGCGTCGACGCGCACGATGTCGCCCGTGCGGAACCAGCCGCCCTCCAGGAGCGCCGCGCGCGTCTCGTCCGGTCGACGCCAGTAGCCCTGGAAGACCTGGGGCCCGCGGATGAGCAGCTCGCCCTCCTCGCCGGGTGCCCGGTCCACGGTCGGGTCCTCGGGATCGACGACGCGCACCTCGGTGCTCGGGAACGGCACGCCCACGGTCCCGGGCCGCCGCGACGGGCCGATCGGGTTGCCGAGCGCGACCGGCGAGGTCTCGGTGAGGCCGTAGCCCTCCACGAGGTACCCGCCCGTCAGGCCCTCCCAGAGCTCGACGGTGGAGACGGGCAGGTTCATCGCGCCGGAGATGGCGAAGCGGACGCCTGACAGGTCGACGCGCTTCGCCTGCGCGCCCCGGGCCAGCCGCTCGTAGATGGGCGGGACGGCGGGAAGGAACGTCGGCGGGTGCTTCCGGGCGGCGGCGAGGACGAGGTCCACGTCGAACTTGGGGAACAGCACGAGGCGGGCGCCGATGCTCATGGCGAAGGTGAGGCAGAGCGTGAGGCCGTAGGCGTGGAACATCGGCAGCACGCCGTAGACGGTCTCGCCGCCATCCGCGAGGCCGGGGACCCAGGCACGGCCCTGCATGGCGTTCGCGTGCAGGTTGCGGTGGGTGAGGACCGCGCCCTTGGGGCTCGCGGTCGTACCGCTCGTGTACTGCAGGATCGCGACGTCGTCGAGCTCCGGACGGGGCCTCGACGCGGCGATGCGGCGGTGGCCGACGAGCTCCTCCCAGGTGGTCGTGCCGGAGACGGGCGTCGTGATCGCGGCGCGGGCGCGGCGCGCGGCCGGCACGGGGAGGCGGAGCTTCAGGCGGGTCGCGAGCGGCATCGCGGCCGGCAGGTCCACCGAGACGATCGTGTCGACCGGCACGTCCCGCGGCATGTCCTGGATCGTCCCGACGACCGTGTTCCACGCGATGACGACGCGGGCGCCATGGTCCTCGAACTGGTGGCGGAGCTCCCGCGGGGTGTACAGCGGGTTGTGCTCGACGACGATCGCGCCGAGCCGGAGCACCGCGTAGAACGCGACGATGTGCTGCGGGCAGTTCGGCAGCACGAGCGCCACGCGGTCGCCCTTGCGCACCCCGAGCCGGCGGAGCCCCTCGGCCGCGCGGCTGATCTGGTCGCCCATCTCGCGGTACGTGGTCTCGCGTCCGAAGAACTCGAGCGCGACGGCCTTCGCGTGCCGCTGGATGGACCGCTCGACCATGTCGACGAGGGACCCGATCACCGGCGGGATGTCCGCCGACACCCCGTCCGCGTAGCTGCGTACCCAGGGCCGGTCGGCGTCGATGCTCATGTCCCCACCATAGGGAATGCGCCCGGGCGGAACCCGGGCGCATCGGCCGTGCATCGGTCGCGGGCTAGGCCGGGTAGACGACCCCGGTCAGCTGCTCGGACGCGTCCCAGAGGCGGCGCGCGAGCTCCACGTCCTTCGACCAGGGGCTGGACGCGGCCAGGTGCGGCATCCCGCTCATGCCGCCGGCGCCCGAGGGTCCGTAGTAGTCGCCCGGGTGGACGCCCAGGCCCGTCGCCGCCTGGATCTGCGGGAGGGCGCCCACGCGGACGTCCTGGCCCTGCGCGGCCGGGCCGAAGCGGGCGGCCAGATCGCTCATGGCGCCCTTCGGGCCGGATCCCGGTCCGTTCTTCGCGAGGTTCGTGGAGGTGACGCCGGGGTGCGCGGCCGCGGCCGTGATGCCCCACCCGCGCTCGTCGGACAGCGCCTGGAGGCGGCGCATGAACAGCAGGTTCGCGAGCTTGGCCTGGCCGTACGCGGCCCACGGGCTGTAGCGGCGCTCCGACTGGAGGTCGCCGAACGCGATGCGGCCCATCCAGTGCGCGAGGCTCGAGACGACGACGACGCGCGGCGCCTCCGCGGCACGGAGCGCGGGGAGCAGCAGCCCGGTGAGGGCGAAGTGCCCGAGGTGGTTCGTCCCGAGCTGGATCTCGAAGCCGTCCGCCGTCTCGCGGCGGTCCGGCGGCGCCATGACGCCCGCGTTGTCGACCAGCACGTCGATCGGCCCGCGCTCCCGCTCCTGGTCGGCGAAGGCGCGGACGGAGGCGAGGTCGGCGAGGTCGAGCGAGCCGACCTCGACGTGGACGCCCGGGTGGCGGTCCCGGATGGTGCCCGCCGCCTCCTCGCCGCGCTCGGGGTCGCGGAGGTGAGGACGACGGACGCGCCCGCGGCGGCCAGCCGGCGGGCGGTCTCGAGGCCGAGGCCGCTGTTGCCGCCGGTGACGACGGCGCGCTTCCCGTCGAGCGGGCTGATGATGATGTCGGTGGGACGGGGCACGCGGACTCCTCCTGGGGTGGGATCCCCACGCTAGCCGCCGTGGCCGGGCGTCGCCCGTGCGGCCAGCGGCGGCGGAGCCCCTGCGCGGCACCGCCGCCGCGCGGCCGCCGCCGCGGGACCGCCGCCGCGCGCCGGGCGTCGGCGCGGGACGCCCGATGGGAGGATCGGGGCATGTGGACGAGACGCGGCCGGGACGGATCCGACGACGAGGGCGACGCGACCGCCTCGCATGCGATCGGCGTGGGCGCCGTGGTGGTCATCGTCGACGGCGCGTCCGCGACGGGCGACCCGGGCCTCGACGGCGAGCCGGTCGGCCTGGTGGTCGCGACCGCCTCGGACGGCCTACGGAGCGTCAGCCCGGTTCCGACCGCCCGGGGACGGTCGTGGATCGTGGAGCTCGGCGCGGACGATGCGGACGGCGACGTCCCGGCACGCCGGGTGGTCGTCCCGCAGAGCGCCCTGCGCCTCCTGGACGAGATGGGCGACGCGGACGACACGGGCCCCGGCGCTCCGGGCGCCCGGCGGACGACCTCCCCCCGCGTCCGTGAGCTCGGCGGTGGACGCAGCCCGGCCCGGCGACGAGGACGAGCGCGCTCACGCGGGCGACGTCGATCCCGTCGACCTCGCCGTCGAGCTCATCCGCATCGACTCGACCAACCCCGACCTGGTGGCGGGAGGGGCGGGCGAGGCCGCCATGGCCGCTCACGCCGCCGCGTGGCTGCGCGCCCGCGGCTTCGTGGTGCGCGTGCTCGAGGGCACCCCGGGCCGACCCACCGTGCTCGCGACCGCGCCGGGGACGGGCGGCGGCCGGACGATCCTCCTCGACGGGCACCTCGACACCGTCCCGCCCGGCGACCCGGTGCGTGGCGGGACCGCGCCCGTGGTCGAGGACGGGCGGCTCCTCGGCCGCGGCGCCTTCGACATGAAGGCGGGGCTCGCCGCGATGATGGTCGCCGCCGACCGCGCCCGGCGGATCGGAACGCGCGGCGACGTCGTGCTCGCGCTCGTCGCCGACGAGGAGTTCGCCAGCATCGGCACGGAGGAGGCGCTCCGCGCGCTCGCCGCGGACGGCACGGTCGTCGACGGCGCCGTCATCTCCGAGCCCAGCCAGTCGGAGGCGATCGTCGCGCACCGCGGCTTCGGCTGGTACGAGGTCCGGCTGCGCGGACGTGCCGCCCACGGGTCGATGCCCGAGCAGGGCGTCGACGCGATCGCGCACGCCGGCCTCGTCCTGCGGGAGCTCGACGCGCTCGCTGGCCGCCTGGCGGACGGGCCGCGCCATCCGCTGCTCGGGACGGGCGCGGTGCGCGTCTCGCGGATCCACGGCGGCTCGGATGCGGCGACGGTCGCCGACGCGTGCGTCCTCACGGTCGAGCGGCGCTTCCTGCCCGGGCAGTCCACCGCCGAGGTCGAGGCCGAGCTGCGCGCCGCGCTCTCCGCCGTGGCCGCCCGCACGCCGGGGATGGCCGCCGAGCTCGTCGTGCTCGTGGCGCGCGCGGCGTTCGAGGCGGACATCGAGGGCCCCCTCGCCCGGGCGGTGCTCGACAGCGGCGCCCGCGTCACGGGCGCACCGATCCCGCACCGCGGCGAGCCGTTCTGGACCGACGCAGGGCTCGTGCAGGCGGCGGGGATCCCCTGCATCCTCCTCGGGGTCACGGGCGGCGGCGCGCACGCGGACGAGGAGTGGGCCGAGGTCGACTCCGTCCGGCGGCTCGCCGACGTGCTGGAGGGCGCGATCCTCGACTTCTGCGGAAGCGTCGGCGACGCCGAGGCCGAGGCCGCGCCCCCGGTTGCCGCCGGCTAGTCGTCAGTCGCGGGTCGCGGACCGGTGCAGCTCGACGTCCAGCCGGCCGTCCGCCGCCGTCCCGGTCATCCAGGTGAAGTCGGGCTGGCGCCGACGGTCGGTGGGCGAGCCCGGGTTCAGCAGACGGAGCCCCGCGGGCGTCACGGTGTCCCACGGGATGTGGCTGTGGCCGAAGACGAGCACGTCGGTGTCGGGGAACGCCGCGTCCATGCGCAGCTCCCGTCCCGACGACGCCCCCGTCTCATGGGTCACCGCGATGCGGACGCCCTCGATGAGCACCCGAGCGATCTCCGGCAGCCGCGCCCGGAGGCCCTCGGGATCGTTGTTGCCCCAGCAGGCGACGAGGCGGGCCGACCGCGCCTCGAGCGCGTCGAGCGTCGCCTCGTCGACCCAGTCGCCCGCGTGCACGACCACGTCCGCGGCATCGATCGCCTGCCAGAGCGCCTGCGGCAGGTCCTTCGCGCGCTTCGGCAGATGGGTGTCGCTGATCAGCACGAGCGAGGTGGTCACCCGCCCACGCTACCGACGGCCGGCCGCGTCGGCGGATACGGCGGATCCGTCGACGTCGCGCCCCCGCGCCCCGCATCCCGCGCGCCATGATGGACACGACCCGTCCGCCCACCGCCCCTCGAGGAGGCGCCCATGACCGGCATCACCCGCGGCTTCGTCGGCCGCCCGCGGAAGGGACCGGCCGACCGCCTCCCTCCCGGCCAGTACGACACGCACGGCGGCTGGCCCGTGCTCACGGCCGAGGCGGTGCCGAACCTGCCGGAGTCGCGGTGGTCCATCGCGGTCGACGGCCTCGTCGAGCGCCCGACTGCATGGGACTGGGACGAGGCGCACGCCCTGCCCCGCTCCGAGTACGCGGGCGACATCCACTGCGTGACCACGTGGAGCCGCCTCGACACGCGCTTCGCCGGCGTCAGCGTCGACACGCTGCTGGACGCGGCGGGCCCGCTCCCGGAGGCTCGCTTCGTCCTGGCGACCTCGCACTCCGGCTACACGACCAACCTGCCGCTGGAGGACGTCCGCGGCGGCCGGGCCTGGATCGCGTGGGAGGCCGACGGCCGGCCGCTCAGCCCCGACCACGGCGGTCCGGCGCGGCTGCTCGTGCCCCACCTCTACTTCTGGAAGAGCGCCAAGTGGATCGCCCGGCTCACGCTCCTCGACCGGGACCAGCAGGGGTTCTGGGAGCGCAACGGCTACCACGACCGGGGCGACCCGTGGCGCGAGCAGCGCTACCAGGGGGACCGCTGAGCGCCGCCGCCACCGGGCCCGCCTCGGTGGGCGGCGAGTGGCGGACCGCGACCATCACCGGGATCGAGCACCCGACGCCGGCGACGGTTCTCCTCCGCTTCGACGTGCCCGACCGGATCCCGCACCTCCCCGGGCAGCACTGCGTCGTCCGCCTCCGCGCGGAGGACGGGTACACGGCGCAGCGCTCGTACTCCCTCCTCTCCGCCCCGCACGAGCCGGGGGTGGAGCTGTTGATGGAGCGCTACGAGGACGGCGAGGTCAGCGGCTTCTTCGCCGACGTCGCCCGCGTCGGCGACGAGATCGAGATGCGCCTGCCGATCGGCGGGTTCCTCGTCTGGGACGGCGCGACCCCCGCGGTCGCCCTCGGCGGCGGCACGGGCGCCGTGCCGATCGTGTCGATGATCAGGCACGCCCGGCACCTCGGCGTCCCCGGCCTCGTCCGCGCGGCCGTGTCGGCGCGCACCGCGGCGGACGTGCCCTGCCTCGACGAGCTCGAGGCCGCGGGCGCGCTCGTCGCGACCACGCGGGAGCGCCGCGGTGCGCGCGGATTCGGCCGGCTCCGGGCGGAGGAGGTCGCCGGACTCGCCGAGGGCGCCGACGTGGCCTTCGTCTGCGGGTCCACGGCCTTCGCCGGAGGAGCGACGCGGCTCCTCCTCGACGCGGGCGTCGGCCGCGACGCCATCCGCATCGAGCAGTTCGGCCCGTCGGGGGAGTGACGCCCGCGCGCGTGCGTCCGCCGCGCGCACGGCCGTCGCGAGCACGTCCGTCGTGTGCGCGCCCGTCGCGCCCGGCATCGGGCCGGCCGGACGCGGACAGGCCGTCCGGTGGGGCCCCGGCCGTACCGCCGGCGGCCCGCGCGCGGCACACTGGTCACGACGGCGACGGAGCCGCGGGGAGCGGGTGGCGCGTGGAACGGACGGTCGTGCTGCTGCGCGGGATCAACGTCGGGCGGGCGAAGCAGGTGCCCATGGCCGACCTGACGGCGGCCTTGGAGGGCCTCGGATACCGGAGCGTCCGGACGCACCTGCGCAGCGGCAACGCGGTCGTCGACCACGATCGGCCGCCCGGCCGCGGGGCGGCGGTCGCGATCGAGGACGCCGTGCGTCTCGCCACCGGGGTCACGGCCGACGTGCACCTGGTCGCCGCCGACGACTTCCGGCGGATCGCGGCGAGCATCCCGTCCGCGTGGGTCGCGGACGATCCCTCCCGGCTCATCGTGTCGTTCCTCGACCGGCCGCAGCGGCCGATGCCGCCCGCGCCGCCCGAGGACGACATCGCCCCCGACCTCGTGTCGGTCGGGCCGGACGCCGTCTACTCGTGGCACCCCGACGGGGTGTCCCGGTCCCGCGTGCCCGCGTCCTTCTGGCGCGGGCTGGGCGTCTCGGTCACGGCACGCAACGCCCGCACGGTCGCCGCGCTGGTCGCGCTCCTCGATGCATGACGGGACGCGCGCGACCACGCCCCCGCACGGGGGTGGCGCCCAGAGACCCGTCATGGCCCCCGCGGGCATCGCGGGCGCGTGGGCCTCCTCACGGCCCGGACGGGGGGATAGGTTCGTGGACGTGAGCAGATTCGCGGAGCGCTGGAAGTCCCACATCCTGGAGACGTTCTCGGCGGACTCCGAGGGCCGGCCCCAGTGGATCCAGGACCTGGAGCGGGGCGAGGACGAGGGCTGGTTCGGGCCGGGCTCGGCCGTGTGGGCCGTGCACGGGGGCATGCCGTCGCTCGTCGCCGGGATCCGCGCCCTCCTCATGCAGACGCTCCACCCGGGTGCCATGGCGGGCGTGCACGACTGGTCGCGCTATCGCGAGGACCCGCTCGGCCGGCTCGCCGGCACGGTCCGCTGGGTCGTGACCACGTCGTTCGGCGACCGCGACACGGCGGTCGACGTGAGCCGGCGCGTCCGCGGGTACCACCGCAAGGTGCAGGGCACCTTCGTCGACGGGCGCGGCGTCGAGCGCCCCTACAGCGCGAACGACCCCGACCTCCTGTCGTGGGTGCACATCGTCTTCACCGACGCGTTCCTCAGCACGCACCTCCAGTGGGGGCCCCCGATCCCCGGCGGCCCCGACCGGTACGTCGCCGAGTGGGCGAAGGCCGGCGAATTGATGGGCGTCGATGCGCCGCCGCGCTCCCACGCGGAGCTGCACGCGCAGATCGACGCCTTCCACGACCAGGGTCTCCTGCGTGCCGACGAGCGCACCCGCGAGACGATCTCGTTCCTCCGCGAGCCGCCGCTGCGCGCCTCGATGCTCCCGGCCTACCGGGTCCTCTTCGCCGGCGCGGTCGCGTCCCTGGAGCCGCGCTACAGAGAGCTCCTCGGCCTCGACCGGGCGTCGTTCGGGCCCTTCCCGCTGCCGGCCCTCGCCTCGACCCGCGTGATGCTCGGCGTCGCCGGACGGGTCATGGGCGAGCAGTCCACCAGCCACGAGGCCGCCCTGAAGCGCATCGCGCGGCTCGCGGACGGGCCCGGTGCCTCGGGGTCCTCGCCGGTCGACCCGCGCCCCGGTCGGGGCGACGATGCCGATGACCGGGAGCGGCCCGCGGCCTGAGCGGCCTCCGTCCTGCGCCGCCGGGGCTCCGAACGGCTCCCGGCGTCCGATGTCGGGGGGCCCGGCTAGCGTGGACACGACATGAGCAGGCAGGACGGATCCACCCGACGCACGTCCGACGCGAGCGCGGACGACTCGGCGGCCACGATCCTGCACATCGACATGGACGCGTTCTTCGCGGCCGTCGAGCTGCTCGAGCGCCCCGAGCTGCGGGGCACGCCCGTCATCGTCGGCGGGTCCTCCGGTCGCGGCGTGGTCACGAGCGCCACGTACGAGGCGCGTCGGTTCGGCGTCCGGTCCGCCATGCCCATGGCGCAGGCCCTCCGGCTCTGCCCGCAGGCCACCGTCATCGGCGGGCACATGGAGAAGTACGCGCACTGGTCGAAGGTGGTCATGGGCATCTTCCGCGACGTCACCCCGCTCGTCGAGCCCCTCAGCATCGACGAGGCGTTCCTCGACGTCGCGGGCGCCCGGGGGCTCTTCGGCCCACCCGCCGAGATCGGCGCGATGATCCGGCGCCGCGTGCACGCGGAGACGGGCCTCACCTGCTCCGTCGGCGCGGCGTCCACCAAGTTCGTCGCCAAGCTGGCGAGCACGCGCTGCAAGCCCGACGGGCTGCTCGTCGTCCCGGCGGCCGAGACGCTGCCCTTCCTCCACGCGCTGCCCGTCGGCGCGCTCTGGGGCGTGGGGCGGACGACGGAGGAGGCGCTGGTGCGGCGCGGTCTCCGCACCGTCGCGGACATCGCCGACACGCCCCTGCCCGCCCTGCAGTCGATGCTCGGCGAGTCCGCCGGCGCCCGCCTGCACGACCTCTCCTGGGGCCGCGACCCCCGCCGCGTGAGCACGCACCGCGAGGAGAAGAGCATGGGCCACGAGAACACGTTCCACGACGACGTGACCGACCCGGAGATCATCCGGCGGGAGCTCCTCGGCCAGGCCACGCGCGTCGCCGAGCGCCTGCGGCGGGCGGGCCTCACCGCGCGCACCGTCTCGCTCAAGCTCCGGTACTCCGACTTCCGCACCATCACGCGCTCGCGCACGCTGTCCGAGCCGACGGACGTGGCCCGGCGCATCTACGACGAGATCCGCGCCGTCTACGAGCAGGTCGCCCGGCCGGGGGACCGCATCCGGCTGGTAGGGGTGCGCGCCGAGCAGCTCGACGACGCCGACAGCCGCCCCGTGGCGCTGTGGGACGTCGACGAGGGGTGGCGCGAGGCCGAGCGCACGGTCGACCAGGCCGCGCAGCGCTTCGGCCGCGGGGCCATCGGCCCGGCGTCGCTCCTCCGCCGGCCCGGTGCGAAGGGCGCGACCGTGTCGGATCCTCGCACCGAGGCGGCCGCCCGCGGTATCCTCCCGGGACATCCGCCCGACTGACGAGGACCACGATGACCGATCCCGCCGCTCCCGTTCCCGACGACCGACCCGCACCGGCCCCGGTCGGGGAGCACGTCGAGGCGGTGCCGGCCAGGAGTCCCGCGCCTTCGCCTGCGCCCTGGGCGCCGGGGCCCGCGCCGTACGGCCTGGCGCCGGCGCCCGTGCCCCCCGCCCCCGCGTACGCGTCCTGGGGGCAGCCGGTCTACGCGGCAGCGCCGCCGAAGGGCCTCAGCGTCGCGTCGATGGTCATCGGCCTCGTCTCCGTCGTCTTCTTCTGGACGTTCCTCTGCCCCATCGTGGGGCTGGTCCTCGGCATCGTGGGCATCCGACGGGAGCCGGCCGGCCGCGGCTTCGCGGTCGCGGGCCTCATCCTCAACGGCGTCCTGCTGCTCATCCCCGTGGTGGTGCTCGTGTTCCTGCTGACCGCCGGCGCAGCGTTGTTCGGCGCGGCGGCGACTTCCGGCAGCTGATCTCGATCCGCTGACGTCCGCGCCCCCGCGGACGGACGGAGAGTCGCGCTGCCCCTCGGACAGCGCTGCCCCTCGGACGGCGCTGCCCCTCGGACGGCGCTGCCCCTCGGACGGCGCCGTCGGGCGGGCGGCGCCGTCGGGCGGGCGGGACGGCTAGGGCCGGCCCATCCCCCGGTAGCGCCACCCCGCCGCGCGCCACGCCAGCGGGTCGAGGCAGTTGCGCCCGTCGACGATGACCGGCGTCGACACGATGGCCTTGAGCTCCGCCGGGTCGATGGCCCGGTACTGCTTCCACTCCGTGAGCAGCATGACGACGTCGGCGTCGCGCGCCGCCTCCTGCCACGTGTCGACGTACGTGAGCTCCGGGAACCGGCGGCGCGAGTTCTCGTTCGCGTACGGGTCCGTCGCGAGCACGCGGGCCCCCTGCAGCTGGAGCTGCGCGGAGATGCTGAGCGCCGGCGAGTCGCGCACGTCGTCCGACTCGGGCTTGAAGGCGAGGCCGAGGACGGCCACGTTGCGCCCGAGGAGCGATCCGCCGCACACCTCGCGCGCCACGTCGACGGCGCGCACGCGGCGGCGCATGTTGATGGAGTCCACCTCGCGCAGGAACGTCAGCGCCTGGTCGGCGCCGAGCTCTCCCGCTCGGGCCATGAACGCCCGGATGTCCTTCGGGAGGCAGCCGCCGCCGAAGCCGATGCCGGCGTTGAGGAAGCGCCGTCCGATGCGATCGTCGTAGCCGATCGCGTCCGCGAGCTGCGTGACGTCGGCGCCGGTGGCCTCGCAGACCTCGGCCATGGCGTTGATGAAGGAGATCTTGGTGGCGAGGAACGCGTTGGCCGACACCTTCACGAGCTCGGCGGTCTCGTAGTCGGTCGTGACCCGCGCGGTCCCGGTGCCGAGCGCCGTCGCGTAGACCTCGTCGAGCGCCGCGCGGGCGGTCTCGCCGGCCTCGCCCGCGGGGAGGCCGTAGACGAAGCGGTCGGGGGCGAGCGTGTCCTCGACGGCGAAGCCCTCGCGGAGGAACTCGGGGTTCCACATCAGCGTGGCGTCGGGTACCCGCGCGTTGACGTGCTCTGAGAGGCGGCGCGCGGTACCGACTGGGACAGTCGACTTTCCGGCGACGACGTCGCCCGCGGACAGGTGGGGCATGAGGGATTCGACGGCGGCGTCGACGTATGTGAGATCGGCGGCGTTCTCCCGCGCTTCTGCGGCGTGCCTACGGCGATGAAGTGGACTCTGGCTCCGGCGACCTGCGCGGCGTCGGTGCTGAACCGAAGCCGACCGGTGTCGAGCTCTTCCCTGAGCAGTTCAGGGAGCCCGGGCTCGAAGAACGGGGCGACGCCCTGCTGGAGCGAGGCGATCTTCTCGGCGTCGACGTCGATGGCCACGACGTCGTGCCCGAGCCGGCTCATGCACGCGGCATGCACGGTGCCGAGGTAGCCACAGCCGATGACGGAGATGCGCACGGGTGTCCTTCGCGTCGAGGGAGAGGGCGGCCGGACGGACGCTCGACGACGATCGATCGGTCGTCGGGCCGTGGCCCCGGCAACGTATCACGCGGATGCGACGGGAAAGGGGCGGGGCCCGTCCGACGCTCCCGCGCCGCCCGGCCCCCGCCCCGCGGTCGGCGGATCAGGAGAGCAGCGCCTCCGAGGAGTCCGCCACCGGTCCGAGGATCGCGGCCGTGCGAGCCGGCAGGACCACCTCGTCATCGCCGAGCGCGACGCCCGTCGCGGTCGCGAGCAGTAGCGCGGGCCGCTCGCCCACGACGGGCACGCGGCGCTCCTCGTCGGAGAGGTTCACCACGATGGAGAGCTCGCCGCGGTCCATGACGAGCAGTCGCGCCTCCTCGTGCACCTCGACCTCGACCTCGGCGAACCGCGGGTCGGTGAGGTCGGGGTGCGCCCGGCGGAGACGGATCAGCTCGCTGTAGAGCGCGAACAGGCGGGAGTGGCGCGATCCGGGCGCCTCCGCACCGTAGAGCTCGGACCAGTCGAGCTTCGAGTCCTCGAACGTCGAGAGGTCCTGCGGGTTCGGCACGACGGACTCGTCCCAGCCCATCTTCGCGAACTCCTCGATGCGGCCCTTCGCGGTCGCCTCGCCGAGGTCGTGCTCCGGGTGCGACGTGAAGAACTGCCACGGGGTGGTGGCGCCCCACTCCTCGCCCATGAAGAGCATGGGCGTGAAGGGCGACGTGAGCGTGAGCACCGCGGCCAGCGCCAGGCCGCCCTCGTCGAGCGTCGCCGTGAGGCGGTCGCCCGTGGCGCGGTTGCCGATCTGGTCGTGGTTCTGGTTCGCGACCACGAGGCGGTGGGTCGGGATCCGCTCGGTGTCGAGCGGCCGCCCGTGCACGCGTCCGCGGAACGACGACCACGTGCCGTCGTGGAAGAACCCGCGCGTGATCACCTTGGCGAGCGCGCCGAGGGAGGCGAAGTCCTCGTAGTAGCCGGTCGTCTCGCCCGTGAGCGCCACATGGACCGCGTGGTGGAAGTCGTCGCTCCACTGCGCGTCGAGGCCGTAGCCGTGCGCCTCGCGGGACGTGATCAGCTCCGGGTCGTTCAGGTCGGACTCCGCGATGAGCGTGAGGGGCCGTCCGACGTGCGCCGCGAGGACGTCGACCTGCACCGCGAGCTCCTCGAGGAGGTGCGTCGCGGTGTGGTCCACGAGCGCGTGCACCGCGTCGAGGCGCAGCGCGTCCACGTGGTAGTCGCCGAGCCACATGAGCGCGTTGTCGATGATGTACTCGCGGACGGGACCGGAGTCCTCGCCGTCGAGGTTGAGGCTGGATCCCCACGTGTTGGCCGAGGCCTCGTGCAGGTACGGGCCGTAGACGGGCAGGTAGTTGCCGGACGGGCCGAGGTGGTTGTAGACCACGTCCTGCACGACGCCGAGTCCGCGGGCATGGCACGCGTCGACGAAGCGCTGGTACGCCTCGGGGCCGCCGTAGGTCTCCTGGACGGCGTACCAGAGCACCCCGTCGTATCCCCAGTTGTGCGTGCCGTTGAAGCCGTTGACCGGCAGCACCTCCACGAGGTCGACGCCGAGCGCGACGAGGTGGTCGAGCCGGTCGATGGCGGAGTCGAGCGTGCCCTCGGGCGTGAACGTCCCGATGTGCATCTCGTAGATGACGGCCCCGGCGAGGCGCCGGCCGGTCCACGCCTGGTCCGTCCAGGCGAACGACGAGGGGTCGTAGGTGCGCGAGCGCCCATGGACGCCCTCCGGCTGGCGCCGCGAGCGGGGATCCGGCAGGGCCGTGTCGGCGTCGTCCACGAGGTAGCCGTAGTCGAGGTCGCCGGAGGGCAGGGCCTCGGCGCGCTCGGCGTCGAGGGTCCACCACCCGTCGCCCACGGGGGAGAGCGGGAGGCGCTCGTCGCCCACGGACAGGGCGAGGGTGCGGGCCTTCGGGGCCCAGATGTCGAAGCGGTCGTCGGTCATGCTCAGCTCCCGGAGGTGATGTCGGCGGCGGTGGATGCGGGCGCGAGGATCGCGACGGGGTAGTCCGCGAGGAGCGCCGCGACGGAGACGCGACCGCCCTGCAGGCGACGGCCGCTGACGTGGTCGACGAGGTCGCCCTCGGGCAGCGTGAGCGACGTCGCGCCCCACCCGCCGCCGGTCTCGAGTCCCACGGGGAGGCGGGTCGCGACGGTGATCGCGCCGCCGCGGTCGAACGCGATGACGTGGGCCGCGGCGTCGCCCGTCGCGTGCAGGGGCTCGTAGCCCGAGAAGAGCTCCGGGTGGTCGCGACGGAGCCGCAGGGCGCGCGCCGAGACGAGGAGCTTGGCGGCGCCCGTCTCGTCGATCGCGGGCTCGGCGCCCGTGAGCACGGCGTCGAGGGCGGCGCGGCGCATGCCGAAGTCGACCTCGCGGCGGTTGTCCGGGTCCACGAGGCTCGTCTCCCACAGCTCGCTGCCCTGGTACACGTCGGGCATGCCCGGGGCCGTCAGCTGGATCGCCTTGGCCGCCAGCGCGTTCGACCAGCCGGGGCTGGAGAGCCGGTCGTAGAGGCCCGCCACGATGCTGCGGGCGCGCGGGTCGTCGAATGCCGAGTCGACGAGCGCGTGCATGCGCTCCTCGAAGGCCTCGTCCGGCGCGGTCCACGTGGTGGAGTCGCCCGCCTCGCGGGACGCCTTCTCGGCGTACGCGTGCAGGCGCTCTCGGGACGCGGGCCAGGTGCCGACGAGGGTCTGCCAGAGCAGGTTCTCGAACGGGCCGTCGCCGGTGGGCGCGACCTCGCGGAGCTGCTCGAGGGCCTCGCGCCAGGCCTCGGGCGTCTCGGACAGCACGTCGATCCGGGCGCGGACGTCCTCGCCGCGCTTGGTGTCGTGCGTGGACAGCGTGGTCATCGCGTGCGGAGCGATGCGGTGCCGCTCCTGCTGGCGCGCGTGGAAGTCGTCGACGTCGATCGCGAAGATCGACGGGTCGGCGCCGACCTCGTTGAGGGACACCAGGCGGGAGTAGCGGTAGAACGCGGTGTCCTCGACGCCCTTCGCCATGACCATGCCGCTCGTCTGCTGGAACCGCTGGGCGACGGCCGTGGCGGGGTCCGACAGCTGCGGCATGAGCGCGTCGATGGCGCCGACGAGGTCGGGGCGGCTGGCGCGGGCGGCGTCGGCCGCCTGCTCGAGGTGCGCGAGACCGCCGGGGAGGTAGCTGCGGTAGACGG
This sequence comes from Clavibacter michiganensis, assembly GCA_002150995.1. GTDB lineage: Bacteria > Actinomycetota > Actinomycetes > Actinomycetales > Microbacteriaceae > Clavibacter > Clavibacter michiganensis_K. The sequence continues at coordinate 1,494,970 of MDHJ01000001.1, forward strand.
GGAAGGTCGCCAGCAGCTCCGCGAGCGCGTCGGCGGCGTCCGCGGGTGCGTCCTCCACGAGGCGCTCGAGGCGGAGCACCTCGCTGCGCAGGATCCCGTCGGCGATGCCGCGCTTGGTCCCGCGGATCATGTCGGCCCAGCTGACGACCTCTCCCTGGGGGAGGCCGCGGAGCGACGCGTCGAGGTGGTCGAGCTCGACCTGGCCGTCGGGGTCGACGAGCACGCGGTCGATCTCGGCCAGCGCGTCGTAGCCCGTCGTGCCGGCGGTCGCCCAGTCGGTGGGGAGCGCTTCGCCGGGCTCGAGGATCTTCTCGACGAGCACGTAGGCGCCGCCGGTGATGCGCGCGAGGTCGTCCAGGTACGCCTTGGGGTCGAGCAGGCCGTCGGGGTGGTCGACGCGCAGGCCGTCGGCCAGCCCTTCGCGGAACCAGCGGGAGATCTCGGCGTGCGACTCCTCGAACACGCGCGGCAGCTCGACGCGGATGCCCGCGAGGGTGTTGACCGCGAAGAAGCGGCGGTAGTTGAGCTCGGCGTCGGCGCGGCGCCAGTTGATCAGCTCGTAGGACTGGCGCGCGTGCACCGTCCGCGCGTCCGCGTCGTCCTCGGCGGTGCCGGGGGCGACGGGGTAGCGGGTGTCGTAGTAGCGCAGCTCGACGGCGCCGTCGTCGCCCCGGACCAGCTGCAGCTCGTCGAGCTCCGACTCGCCGTCGCCGAGCACGGGGATGCGCACCTTGCCGCCCCCGAAGTCCCAGTCCACGTCGAACGCGTCCGCGTAGCGGCTCGCGGTGCCGTGCGTGAGGAGGTCCCACCACCACAGGCTCTCGACGGGGGTCGCGACGCCGACGTGGTTCGGGACGATGTCCACGAGCACGCCGAGGCCGAGCTCGTGAGCGCGGTCGGCGACGGCCCGCATGCCGGCCGCGCCGCCCCGAGCAGGGTCGACCTGCGAGTGGTCGACGACGTCGTAGCCGTGGTCGGATCCGGGCTCCGCCGTGAGGATGGGGCTGAGGTACACCCAGTCCGCGCCGAGGTCCTTCACGTACTGCAGCTGGTCGGCGACCGCGGCGAGGTCGAAGGACTCCCGCACCTGGAACCGGTAGGTGGAGATGGGGGTTCTCAACTGATGTCGCTCCTTGGTTCTGCGGCGGGCCGGTCGGCCTGCGCGTGGGTGAGGACGGCGAGGCTCGCCGCGACCGAGTGGTCGGGCTCCACCTCGGGCTCCGTGTAGGCACGGAGCACCACGAGGGCCTTGGCCTGCACATCGACGACGCTACTCGCGCGGAGGGCCGTCGAGTCGGCTCCGACGCCCGCAGTGTCGATCACGGTCTCCCAGGCGTCCGCGTACTCGTCCGACGGGAGCGTGAACGCGACGGGGGCGTCGTGGGCGTTGAAGTAGAGCAGGAAGTGCGTGTCGTAGATGTCCTCGCCGCGACGGTCGCGTCCGCGGATCCCGTTGCCGTTGAGGAACATCCCGATGGCGCGGAGGCCGGACTCCCAGTCGTCGTCCGACATGGGCGTCGCGTCCGCGTCGAGCCACACGATGTCGGGCAGCGGCTCGCCCTCGCCGCGGCGCACGGGTCGGCCGTCGAAGAAGCGCCCGCGCCGGAAGGTGGGGTGCTCCTTGCGGAGCCGCACGACCGACGCCGTGAACTCCGCGAGCGGCTGATCGGCCTGGTCCCAGTGCACCCAGCTGATCTCGTTGTCCTGCGCGTACGTGTTGTTGTTGCCCTGCTGGGTGCGGCCGAGCTCGTCGCCGTGCAGGATCATCGGCACGCCCTGCGACAGGATCATCGTCGCGAGCATGTTGCGCTGCTGTCGGCCGCGCAGCGTGAGGATGGCCGGGTCGTCGGTCGGCCCCTCCACTCCCATGTTCCAGGAGCGGTTGTGGCTCTCGCCGTCGGCGTTGCCCTCGCCGTTCGCCTCGTTGTGCTTCTCGTCGTAGCTGACGAGGTCGGCGATCGTGAAGCCGTCGTGCGCGGTGATGAAGTTGATCGACGCCACAGGTCGGCGGCCCGAGTGCTCGTACAGGTCGGCGGATCCCGTGATGCGGGCGGCGAACTCCCCGAGCGAGGACGCCTCGCCGCGCCAGAAGTCGCGCACGGTGTCGCGGTACTTGCCGTTCCACTCGGTCCACTGCGGCGGGAAGTTGCCGACCTGGTATCCGCCGGGGCCCACATCCCAGGGCTCGGCGATGAGCTTGACCTGCGACACCACCGGGTCCTGCTGCACGAGCTCGAAGAAGGTGGCGAGCTTGTCGACGTCGTAGAACTCGCGGGCGAGGGCCGACGCGAGGTCGAAGCGGAAGCCGTCCACGTGCATCTCGGTGACCCAGTAGCGCAGCGAGTCCATGATCAGCTGGAGCGAGTGCGGGTGGCGGACGTTCAGGGAGTTGCCGGTGCCCGTGTAGTCCATGTAGTAGGTGGGGTCGTCCTCCATGAGCCGGTAGTAGGCCTGGTTGTCGATGCCCTTGAAGGAGAGGGTCGGCCCGAGGTGGTTGCCCTCGGCCGTGTGGTTGTAGACGACGTCGAGGATGACCTCGATGCCCGCCGCGTGCAGCGCGCGCACCATCGACTTGAACTCCTGCACCTGCTGCCCGAGCTCGCCCGTGGAGGAGTAGGCGTTGTGCGGCGCGAAGAACCCGATGGTGTTGTAGCCCCAGTAGTTCCGGAGCCCCTTCTCGAGCAGCGTGTTGTCCTGCACGAACTGGTGCACGGGCATCAGCTCGATCGCGGTGATGCCGAGGTGCTGCAGGTGGTCGATCACGGCGGGGTGCGCGATGCCGGCGTAGGTGCCCCGCAGCTCCTCGGGCACCCGCGGGTTCAGCTGCGTGAGCCCCTTCACGTGGGCCTCGTAGACGACGGACTCGCTGTACGGGGTGCGGGGGAGCCGGTCGCCGTCCCAGTCGAAGAACGGGTTGACCACGACGCCGAGCATCATGTGGGGGCCCGAGTCCTCGTCGTTGCGGCTGTCGGGGTCGCCGAACTCGTAGGCGAAGAGCGACGGGTGCCAGTCGAACTCGCCGCAGGTGGCCTTGGCGTACGGGTCGAGGAGGAGCTTCGCCGGGTTCGACCGGTGGCCGGCCTCCGGCTCGTAGGGCGCGGTGACGCGGTAGCCGTAGCGCTGTCCCGGCTGCACGTGCGGGAGGTAGCAGTGCCACACGTGCGCGTCCACCTCGGTGACGTCCACGCGCGTCTCGGTGCCGTCCTCCTCGATGAGGCACAGCTGCACCGACTCGGCGACCTCGCTGAACAGCGCGAAGTTGGTGCCGCTCCCGTCGAAGGTCGCGCCGAGCGGATAGGGGTTTCCGGGCCAGGTGTGCAAGTGGTCCTCCAGTTGGGTCGACTCGTCCGCCGACGGCGCGCGGGATCGCGATCCGTCGGGGGCGGGGCAGGCGGTGGATCCGCATCGGCCGCAGCGGCGGGGAGGGCCGGATGCGACGCAGCGACGCACCAGGGGCGAGGGTACCGTGAGGACCCGGATCGACCCGCATCCGCCGGGTCCCGCGGGGTACGGTGGGACGCATGACCAACCTCGTCGCACAGCTCGCAGAGAACGTGAAGAACGCCGGAGTGGGGACGGTCTACGGCGACCCCCTCGACATCGACGGCTCGACCATCGTGCCCGTGGCATTCGCCTGGTACGGCTTCGGCGGGGCAGCGACCTCCCCGACTCCGACGGCAACGTCGCGGGCGGCGGCGGTGGCGGCGGCGCCACCTGGCCGATCGGCGCCTACATCGCCACCGACGGCGAGGTGCGCTTCCAGCCGAACGTCATCGCCCTGCTCGCGGTGGCCACCCCCGTCATCTGGATCTCCGGCAAGGTCCTCGTCAAGCTCATCAAGACGCTGAAGTAGCCGGCAGCACGACCACCGCGGAGCGCGGGTGCCCTCGGGCGCCCGCGCTCCCGTGCGTCCGGCCGCCCTCGGTCGCCCGGCGCGGCTGCACGGTGCCGCCGCGTCGGGTCGCGCGGGCGCTATGCTCGGCGGGAACACGGGAGTCCGGTGAGCCGGGCTGAGAGGAAGATCCCCAATCTTCGACCGTCGAACCTGATCTGGATCATGCCAGCGCAGGGAGGTTTCCTTTCTCTACCCGTGCCCTCTCCCTCTCACCTAGAAGGGCACGACAGTGACCGCATCATCCTCGACCACCGCACCCGCCTCCGCCTCGTCGGCCGACGGCCCCCGCGCTCCCCGTTCGGGCCTCCGCTCGCGATGGCGCGTCATCGACATCGTCGTGGCCAGCGTCCTCGGCGTGGCCTCCGGCCTCGTCTTCGTCCTCTGGAACACGGCCTCCGTGCCCATCGGCGGCTTCTTCGAGCCCCTCCTCCCAGGCCTGCAGGCGCTCGCGGGTGGCGGGTGGCTGTTCGCCGGGGTCCTCACGGGCATCGTGATCCGGAAGCCCGGCGCCGCACTCTACGGCGAGCTGCTCGCGGCCTTCGTCTCCATGATGGTCGGCAACGTCTGGGGCGTCGGCACCCTGCTCTCCGGCCTCACGCAGGGCCTCGGGGCCGAGCTCGTGCTCCTCGTGTTCCTCTACGCGAACTGGCGGGCCTACGTGGCCGTCCTCGCGGGGATGGGCGCGGGCCTCGCCATGGCTATCACCGACCTCATCACCTACTACCCGGGGTCGTCGGCCCTGTTCGCCACGGTCTACACGATCGCGGCGCTGGTCTCCGGCGCGGTCATCGCGGGCCTCCTCTCGTGGCTGGTCGCGCGGGCGCTCGCCCGCACGGGCGCGCTCTCGCGCTTCGCCTCGGGCCGCGACACCGCGGCCCGCGTCTGACCGTGCGGCGGCCTGCTCGCCGTCCCGCGGCCTCCCGCGTCCACTTGGCGGACGGGGTGCCCGCGGGTCCGGTCGGCGGGGCGTCCGTCCGCGCGGAGGGCTGGGGCTGGCGGCACGCCGGCCGCAGCGCCTGGGCGGTCCGGGACGTCGACCTCGTCATCGAGCCGGGGGAGCGCGTGCTCCTGCTCGGCGCGTCCGGTGCCGGCAAGACGACCTTCATGCACGCGCTCGCGGGCGTGCTCGGCGGCGACGACGAGGGCGAGGCCCGCGGGTCGCTCCGCGTCGACGGCCGGGACCCGGCGGGTCTCCGGGGCCGCGCCGGGCTCGTGCTGCAGGATCCGGACGCGCAGGTGATCCTCTCCCGTGTCGGCGACGACGTGGCGTTCGGCTGCGAGAACCTCGGCGTCCCGCGTGAGGAGATCTGGCCCCGCGTCCGCGCCGCCCTCGACGCGGTGGGCCTCGACGTCGCCCTCGACCGGTCCACGACGGCGCTCTCCGGCGGCCAGAAGCAGCGGCTCGCCCTCGCCGGCGTGCTCGCCATGCGCCCGGGGCTCCTCCTCCTCGACGAGCCGACCGCGAACCTCGACCCCGAGGGCGTCGGCGAGGTGCGGCGCGCCGTCGAGGCGGTCGTCGCGACGACGGGCGCCACGCTCGTCGTCATCGAGCACCGCGTCGCCGTGTGGCAGGACCTCGTCGACCGCGTGGTCGTCCTCGCGGCCGACGGGGGATCCTCGCCGACGGTCCGCCCGATGCCGTCCTCCGCGAGCAGGGCGCCGGGCTCGCGTCGGCGGGGGTGTGGGTGCCCGGGCGGGAGCCCTCCGCTCCGGTCCGTCGTCGCCCGGCGACGGTCCCGCTCGTGCGGGCGGACGACCTGGCCGTCGGACGCGGCGGTGCCCGGGGCATGCGCGTGGCCGACGGCGTCGACCTGCGTCTCGTCTCCGGGCGGGTCACCGCCCTCACCGGGCCCAACGGCGGCGGCAAGAGCACCCTCGCGCTGACGCTCGGCGGACTGCTGCCCCCGATCGCGGGCCGGGTCGCTGCGGAGGCGGACCTCGCGGCCGGGCTCGGCGCCGACCCCGCGGCCTGGCGCTCCCGCGAGCTCGCGGCGCGCGTGGGCACCGTGTTCCAGGATCCCGAGCACCAGTTCCTCGCCTCGACCGTGCGCGCCGAGCTCGAGGTCGGGCCGCGCGCCGTGTTCATGGACCCCGCGGAGTCGACCCGCCGCGTCGACGAGCTGCTCGTCCGCCTGCGCCTCGACGGCCTCGCACGGGCCAACCCGTTCACGCTCTCCGGCGGGGAGAAGCGCCGCCTCTCCGTGGCGACCGCCCTCGCCACGGCCCCGCGCCTCCTCGTCCTCGACGAGCCGACCTTCGGCCAGGACGCGCGCACGTGGGCGGAGCTCGTCGCGCTGCTGGCGGAGCTCGTCGACCGCGAGGGCGTCGGCGTCCTGGCTGTCACGCACGACGTCGACCTCGTCGACGCGCTGGCGGACGACGTCCTGCGGCTCGACCCCCTCGCCGGCGCTCCCGCGAGCCTGGAGGTCGTGCGATGAGCGGGCTGCCCGTGGCGCTGCACGCTGCCCGCGCCACCGGCCTCGCCGCCGTGAACCCGGTGGCGCGCCTCGCCGCCGCGCTCGTGCTGACGCTCGTGCTCGTGCTGAGCCTCGACGTCGTCTCGGCGGGCGCGGCCCTGCTGCTGGAGCTCCTGCTCCTGCCCCTGGCCGGCGTCGGCGCCCGCGCGTTCCTCCTGCGGGGCATCCCCGTGTGGATCGCCGCCCCCGGCGCGGGGCTCACGATCCTCCTCTACGGTCGCACCTCAGGGGACGTGTACGCGCAGTTCCTCCTGGTGGTCGTCAGCGAGGGCTCGGTGCTGCTCGCCGTCGCCACGACGCTCCGGGTCCTGGCCATCGGCGTGGCCTCGCTCATCCTGTTCTCGGACGTCGACCCCACCGACCTCGCGGACGGCCTCGCCCAGGTGGCACGCCTCCCGTCCCGGTTCGTCCTGGGCGCGCTGGCCGGCGTCCGGCTCGTGGGGCTCCTGCTGGACGACTGGCGGTCGCTCGAGCTGGCGCGGCGCGCGCGCGGGGTCGCCGACCGCGGCAGGGTCCGCCGCTTCGCCGGGCAGGCGTTCGCGCTCCTGGTGCTGTCGATCCGGCGCGGCAGCAAGCTCGCGACCGCGATGGAGGCCCGGGGCTTCGGCGGCACCGGCACGCGCACGTGGGCCCGCCCGAGCGTGGTGGGCCGCCGCGAGGCGCTGGTGCTGGCCGTCGCCGTCATCGTCGCGGCCGTCGCGGTGTCCGCGGCCGTGGCCGCCGGGACCTGGGACTTCATTGCGTCCTGAGGTGGGGGAGCGGCGACCGGCGCTGGTCCTCGTCGACGGCCCGTCGGGCTCCGGCAAGTCGACGCTCGCCGACGCGCTCGTCCGCGTCGGCGACGCGGCCGCGGGTCTCGAGCCCGGAGCGCAGCTGCTCCGCCTCGACGACGTGTATCCCGGGTGGGACGGGCTCGAGGCGGCGTCTCGTCACCTCGAGCGGCACGTCCTGCCGGCGATGCGGCCCGGCGGACGCCCGCGGTGGCGGCGCTGGGACTGGGCGCGCGACGCACCCGCGGGTTGGCGCGACCTCGATCCGGACCGGCCGCTCGTCGTGGAGGGCTGCGGGTCCCTCACGCGCCTCACGTCCCGACTGGCGACTCACCGGATCTGGGTGGAGGCCGACGACGAGGTCCGGCGCGCCCGCGCGATCGCCCGGGACGGGGCGCCGTTCGCCGTCGAGTGGGAGCGCTGGGACGCGCAGTGGCGGCGGCACCTCGCGCGGGAGGATCCACGCGCGCTGGCCGACGTCGTCGTGCGCACGGACGCCGTGCCGACGGCCGGGTAGCCTGAGGCCATGACCGATTCCGCATCGTCCGACGTCCGCTACCTCGCCGTCTTCGCCGACGGCCCGCTCGAGGGCACCACCGAGACCCGCGTCCTCGTCGACGGCACGCACGACGAGACCATCAGCACGATGTCCGCCGTGGAGGGCAAGGAGTCGCTGTTCCAGTACCGTGCCGGCGCCGTGTCCGAGGTCGCGGGCGAGCAGCGCGTCACGTACACCTTCGTGGCCGACGGCAGCGACGACGTCCTCGGCGAGGGCGACGACGAGTCCCTCGAGCTCTGACCCGCACGAGCACCGGCGCCTGAGGCGCCGGACCACCGCCCGGACCGCCACGCGGCTCCGGGCGGTCGTGCGTCCGGCACCGGCACCGAGGCGTCCGAGGGAGGCGTCAGGCCCAGCCCAGGTCGTGCAGCCGGTCGTCGTCGATGCCGTGGAAGTGCGCGATCTCGTGCACCAGCGTGACGTGCACGAGGTCCCGCAGGGCGTCCATGTCCTCGGCCTCGTGCAGGTGCGGTTCGCGGTACACGAGGATCCGGTCCGGCATCTCGCCGAAGCCGTACTGTCCGCGCTCGGTCATCGCGACGCCGTCGTACAGGCCCAGGAGGTCGAGCGATCCGTCCTCGGGACGGTCCTCGACGACGAAGACCACGTTCTCGAGCCCGTCGACCATCTCATCGGGCAGCTCGTCGAGCTCGTCGATCACCAGTCGCTCGAAGTCCTCGGGTCCGCAGGTCAGCACGCTCCACCCTCGCACACGCCCTCGGGGAGGGGCCTCGGGGAGGATCCGGGACGGGCGCCGACGGGTGCGCCGGGGACGACGGAAGGGCCGGGACCCTCTCGGATCCCGGCCCTTCCCGGTGGGGTGGACGACGGGGCTCGAACCCGCGACTTCCGGCTCCACAAGCCAGCGCTCTGCCAACTGAGCTACGCCCACCATGCGGCCGATCCCGCTCTCGCGGACGGCCATGACGATGGTACTACAGCCGCGGAGCCCACGCGGACGTGACGTCCGCCGAGATGGCCTGCACGTCCTCGGTGGCCGGCCCGGGGGCGGGCACGAACGCGGCCCGACGGTAGTACTCGAGCTCGCGGATCGACTCGAGGATGTCCGCGAGCGCCCGGTGCCCGCCGTTCTTCGCGGGGGAGTTGAAGTAGATGCGGGGGAACCACTCCTTCGCCAGCACCTTGATGGAGGAGACGTCCACGCTGCGGTAGTGCAGGTGCGCGTCCACGCGCGGCATGTACTTGGCCAGGAACGCGCGGTCGGTGCCGATGGTGTTGCCCGCGATGGGCGCCTTGCCGCCGTTCGGGACGTGCTGGAGCAGGTACTCGAGCACCGCGAACTCGGCATCGGCCAGGCTGACGCCCGCGGGGATCTCGTCCAGGAGGCCCGAAGAGCGGTGCATGTCGGTGACGAACTCGCCCATGTTGGCGAGCGCCGCGGGGTCGGGGTTGATGACGATGGTGAAGCCGTCGTCGACGGGCACGAGGTCGAAGTCGGTGACTACCACCGCGACCTCCACCAGCTCGTCGATCGCGAGGTCGAGCCCCGTCATCTCGCAGTCGATCCACACCAGCCGGTCAGCGTTGTTGCCCATCCCCCGATCCTATCGGCGGCCCCGGACGCCGCGGATCCGGCCCGCCTAGCATGGGGGAGTGATCACCCTCCTCGCCGTCCTCCTGCTCGTCAACGGCGTCTGGAACGCCGTGGTGTGGCCGCGGTTCCTGAAGCGGGTCGCGGCGGACCCTCGGGCCCGGGCCGACGACGGCTCGCGCACGGCCTTCTACACGGTGCATCTCGTGCTGGTGTCGGTCTCGCTGCTCCTCGCCCTGGTCTCCGTCGTCGCCGCCGTCGCGGCGTTCCTGTCCTGATCCCCGGGGAGGGGGCCGCGGGTCCCACGTCGACCGACGGCGTGCGCGTCGTCATGTTCTCGTCGCTCTTCTGCGTGCCCTGCCAGGCCACCCGCCGCGTCCTCGCCGACGTCCAGGGCCTCCTGCCGTGGCTGGACGTCGAGGAGCTCGACGTGGCGGCGCACCCCGACCGCGCGGAGGCCGAGGGCATCCGCTCGACGCCGACCATCGTCGTGCGGGCGGGTGACCGCGAGGTCCTGCGCGCGGAGGGCGTGCCGACCGCCCCGCAGGTGCTGCAGGCGGTGGCGCGCGCGATGGACGCGTTGCCCGGGTCGACCGATGCCGGGTCCTCGGGCCCCGCCGACCCCGCGTAGTACCCTCGTCTCGACCCCCTGTAGCTCAATGGATAGAGCATCGGCCTTCTAATCCGACGGTTGCGCGTTCGAGTCGCGCCGGGGGGACCGGCTGTCGGGCGCAGGCGATCGGACGTAGATTCGACGCATGCGCGACATCCAGTCACAGATCATCGACGCCCTCGACGTGCGTCCGACCATCGATCCCGCCGACGAGGTCCGGAAGCGCGTGGACTTCCTCAAGGCCTACCTTCGGTCGACCGGCGCCGAGGGCTTCGTCCTCGGCATCAGCGGCGGGCAGGACTCCTCCCTCGCCGGACGCCTGGCCCAGCTCGCGATCGAGGAGCTGGCCGCGGAGGGCCTCCTCGCGGAGTTCGTGGCCGTGCGGCTCCCGTACGGCGTGCAGGCGGACGAGGAGGACGCCCAGCTCGCCCTCCGCTTCATCCAGCCGAAGTCGAGCGTCGTCTTCGACATCAAGCGGGCCGTCGACGGCTTCGAGGCCGAGTACTCGGACGCCGCCGGGCACCGGATGCTCGACTTCACGAAGGGCAACGTCAAGGCGCGGTCCCGCATGGTCGCGCAGTACGCGCTGGCCGGTCAGGCCAGGCTGCTCGTCATCGGCACGGACCACGCGGCCGAGGCGGTCACCGGCTTCTTCACGAAGTACGGCGACGGCGGCGCGGACGTCCTCCCGCTCACCGGCCTCACCAAGCGCCAGGGCCGCGCGCTGCTCGAGCACCTCGAGGCGCCGGAGCGGCTCTACCTGAAGGCGCCCACCGCGGATCTCCTCGACGACGCCCCTGGCCAGACCGACGAGGCGAACCTCGGCCTCACCTACGCCGACATCGACGACTTCCTCGAGGGCCGTGACGTCGACGACGAGGTGGCCGAGGCCATCGAGGCCCGCTACACGAGCACCGAGCACAAGCGGCGGGTTCCGGCCAGCATGTTCGACGACTGGTGGAAGTGACCCCGTACCCCGGTCGACGTGAGAACGCCCCGCATCTCTCGAGAGGTGCGGGGCGTTCTCACGAGGGGGGCGACGTCAGCGTCGCTCGCCCTCCGCGGTGCGGGAGTTCGCGGCGGCGGAGTAGGGCACCGGGGGGCTGTACTGCTCGTCGGGCGACTCGACGGGGCGCTCGGTCGCCGGCTGGTCGTCGGATCCGCTGCGCCACGGCACGGGGACGGGCGCCGCGGCGGCCTGCTCCTGCGGACGCGTGGAGGAGCCTGCGGCGCGGGAATCGGCCGTCGGCTGGTCGTCCTCGAACTGCCAGCGCGAGATGTCGCCCTGGAAGATCTTGCGGGCGCGGCCCGGGTGGTGCTGCCACTCCACGATGCGGTCGCGGAACTCCGCGAGCTGGGCGTCGAACTGGAAGCCGAAGCTGCCGCTGCCCCGCTTGAACTCGGTGATCTCGTGGGCCGCCCAGGTGGCGGCGGTGGCGGCGCCCTTCACCGGCAGCAGGCGGATGCGGATGTCGGCCTCGCCCGCGGCGCGGTCGGCGAGGACGCGCTCCGGAGCCGAGAGGCCGTCCCAGACCGACGCCTGGCGGGCGGCGTCGACCAGCATCCCGATGGCGGCGGCCTTCACCTCGCGATCGTGACGGGCGAGGATCCGCTGCGTGGCACCGCGCGCGATGAGAGCGGCGATCACGCCGGCCACGACGATGGCGACGAAGGGGACGACGACGCCGGAGAGGAGCTGCGTGCCCCGCTCGGACGCGAGGGCATCGAGGAGATCATTCCACCACTGCATGCGGCGACCGTACCCCGGGCCGCAGGCTCTGCCGGGGAGGCCGCGCGGGCGCGTCGTGCCGGTGCAGCCGGGGGAGCGGACTCAGAAGCGCAGGCAGTCGACCGCGTCCTGGAGGGCCCAGAAGTCGCCGAGCGGGACGAACCCCTGGGCGTCGCGTCGGAGGCGCTTCGCACGGTACCGCTCGCCCCGGGACTCCTGCACGCGCTCGACGTAGCCGAGGACGGCGCCGTCCGGCCGGGTGACGCGGAGGAGCCCGTCGTGCAGCTCGCGCACCTGGGCTGCCGATCGTGCCAGGGGGGTGTAGGTGATGCTGGGCATGGTGTCCTCCGTCCTCGTGCCGCCGGCCCGGCGGTGTCCCGATGTCCCCGAAGCTACGGCGGACCACCGACATCCCGGCCCCGTGGAATGCCCGCGGTGCGATGACGGTTCCCTCCCATGTCGACCGCCGCGGACCTCGCGCGCATCGACGGGAAGTAGGTTCGACGACCATGCAGACATTCATCCTCGCCGGCGGCTGCTTCTGGTGCCTCGATGCGGTGTACCGCACCCTCGACGGTGTCCAGGACGTCATCTCCGGCTACATCGGCGGTCACACCGCCCACCCCTCCTACGACGCCGTGTGCACGGGCGCGACCGGGCACGCCGAGGCGGTGAAGGTGGTCTTCGACGAGGAGGTCATCCCCGCCGACGTCATCCTCGACGTGTTCTTCACGCTGCACGACCCGCGCCAGCTCAACCGGCAGGGCGCCGACGTCGGCACCCAGTACCGCTCGGCCATGTTCCCGGCCGACGCGGAGCAGGAGCGGCTGTTCCGGGACGCGATCGCCCGCGCCGGCGAACTGTGGGACGGCACGGCCGTCACCACGATCGAGCCGGTCGGCACCTGGTACGACGCGGAGGACTACCACCAGGACTTCTTCGCGAAGAACCCGGGCCAGGGCTACTGCAACGCGGTCGCCGTGCCCAAGGTCAACAAGGTGAGGAAGTCGTTCGCGCAGTACGTGCGCGCCGCCTGACCCCTGCACCTCCGACGCCCCGCGGCCTGTACGGCCGCGGGGCGTCGGCGTACGCTCGGCACGTCCGGGCGACGGAGCCCGGGGAGGAGAGGCGACGACGATGTCGATGACCACGAGCACCACGACCAGCACGGGTGCGAGCACGAGCACGAGCGCGAGCACGACCGGTGTCCCGCGCACCGCGGGCAAGACCTGGGTGGCCTTCGGGACCACGGGCGCGCTCGCGTCCATCCACTCGCACGAGGACCGGTACGAGGTCCGCCCGCTGCACCGCGGCGTCGTCGCCGGCACCTACCCGTCCCTGGAGATCGCGAAGTCGGCCCTGCGGGCGGGTCAGGACGACGACCTCCGCTTCGACGAGCACTGAGGCGCCCGCTCCGGCGAGGACCGGGCACCCGCCGCCCCTCCCCAGGTGGCGGAGACGGCGCGCCGCGCGTGAACGGCACCCTCCGTCGTCGTGTCGGGAACGCGGGGCGCATCCTGCTCCCGCGGTCGCCGGACCGCGCGAGGGGAGCGGCATGGCGGGCACGAGGCGGGCCGACGACCAGGTCGGAGGGGCGGTGCGCGTGGTGCTCCGCGGATCGGTCACATGTGCCCCGAGGTGCATCCGCACCGCCGAGGGCTGGGAGGTCGCGTCCCTCGTCCTCGGTCCGGTGGCCGCGAGGCGCGGACCGGCACCGTGTGCGAGCGCGCTCCGCCTCGCGTCCCGTGATCCGGGGCTGCTCGCGGTCTGCTCCGGCGCCGGAGCCGCGCGGGCCCTGGCGTGCTTGGGGGTCGGCGACGAGGTGATCGTCCGGGGGCGGCTGACGCCCCGGCGGGCTGTCAGCCCCGAGGACGACGCGGTCGAGCTCGTCGCCGACGCGGTGCTGGTACGGAGACGGCACCCGACCGGTGACGGGCGGACCGCGGAGCCTAGGATCGGACCATGAGCGGATCCCCCCGGTGGCTCGAAGCGGACCAGCAGCGTGCGTGGCGGACCGTGATCGTCGCCCTGAAGCACGTCAGCGAGCGGATCGAGCGTCAGCTCCTGCACGACTCCGGAATGCCGCATGCCTACTACATGATCCTCGTGCGCCTGTCGGAGGCGGAGGAGGGCGCCCTCCCCATGAGCGTGCTGGCGCGGGCGCTGCAGGCCTCCGCCAGCCGCACCTCGCACGCCGTGACGCGGCTCGAGCAGTTGGGGTGGGTGCGCCGCTCCCCGTCGCCCCGTGACGGGCGGAGCCTCCTCGCGGAGCTCACCGACGAGGGGCGCGCGACGCTCGAGGCGGCGGCCCCGGGCCACGCCGAGCAGGTGCTCCGCACGGTCTTCGACCCGCTGACCGCGGAGCAGACCTCCCAGCTCGAGGCCATCGCCCGGGATATCCTCGCGAGCATGAGCGCATCCTCCCTCGACGACGACCAGGGGAGCGTCCACGGCGACGACCTCGCCATCCCGCCGGCACCGGACCGCGACGCGGAGCGGGCCTGCGCGGACGAGTCCGCCGCGTGACCCGCGCCGTCCGCGCCCTGGCGGCGCCCGCGATCCTCGGCGCCCTCCTCCTCTCCGGCTGCACGGACGCACCGGCTCCGGACGTGGCGACCCCCACCGCGGCGGCGAGCCCGGCCGCCACGGCGTCCGCCGAGCCCACGATCGCGCCGGTCGACGCCGGCGGCACCGCAGAGGAGAACCTGCCCGCCTTCGAGGCGACGGCGGGCGGCGTCGTCGCCGCCGATCCCAATGCGCAGGGTCGCGCCCTCGTGGATGCCCTGGTCGCCGCGGGGTTCCCGAAGGACCGCATGGAGGTGACCGCCGACGCGACCCCGCTCGGCAACTCGGTCGACTCGATCCTCGTGTCGGTGCGCCTGGACGACGGCTGCCTCATCGGCCAGCGGGCGCAGGACGGCTTCAGCGCGCACGTGGAACCCGCCCTCTCGTCCGACCGTTGCCTGGTCGGGCAGACCCGCGCGATCGACTGGTGAACGCCGGTCGCCGCCCCCGGCGTGCGGCACCCGGTCGCCGCGGCACTCAATAGACTCGGGGCATGGCTGAATACATCTACTCGATGGTCCGCGCCCGGAAGTCGGTCGGCGACAAGCTGATCCTCGACGACGTCACCATGTCGTTCATCCCCGGCGCGAAGATCGGCGTCGTCGGACCGAACGGCGCGGGCAAGTCCACGATCCTGAAGATCATGGCGGGCCTCGACACGCCCAGCAACGGCGAGGCGAAGCTGTCGCCCGGCTACACGGTCGGGATCCTCATGCAGGAGCCCGAGCTCGACGAGTCCAAGACCGTGCTCGAGAACGTCCAGGAGGGCGTCGGCCCGCTCAAGGCGCAGGTCGACCGCTACAACGAGATCGCCGCGGCCATGGCCGAGCCCGACGCCGACTTCGACACCCTGCTCGCCGAGATGGGCACGCTCCAGGAGGCCATCGACGCCGCCGACGGCTGGGAGCTCGACTCGCAGCTCGAGCAGGCCATGGACGCCCTGCGCACCCCGCCGGGCGACGCGTCCGTCGCCAACCTCTCCGGCGGCGAGAAGCGCCGCGTGGCGCTCTGCAAGCTGCTGCTCCAGAAGCCCGACCTGCTCCTCCTCGACGAGCCCACCAACCACCTCGACGCCGAGAGCGTGCTCTGGCTCGAGCAGCACCTCTCCAAGTACCCGGGTGCGGTCCTCGCCGTGACCCACGACCGGTACTTCCTCGACCACGTCGCCGAGTGGATCGCCGAGGTCGACCGCGGCCGCCTGTACCCGTACGAGGGCAACTACTCCACCTACCTCGAGAAGAAGCAGGAGCGGCTCAGCGTCCAGGGCAAGAAGGACGCGAAGCTCTCCAAGCGCCTCGCGGAGGAGCTCGACTGGGTGCGCAGCAACGCGAAGGGCCGCCAGGCGAAGTCGAAGGCGCGCCTCGCGCGGTACGAGGAGATGGTGACTGAGGCGGAGCGCACGAGGAAGCTCGACTTCGAGGAGATCCAGATCCCCGTCGGTCCGCGCCTCGGATCGCAGGTCATCGACGCGAAGAAGCTCCACAAGCAGTTCGGCGAGCGCGTCCTCATCGACGACCTGTCCTTCACGCTGCCCCGCAACGGCATCGTCGGCGTCATCGGCCCGAACGGCGTCGGCAAGACGACGCTGTTCAAGACCATCGTCGGCTTCGAGCCGCTCGACGCCGGCGAGCTCAAGGTCGGCGACACCGTCGACATCTCCTACGTCGACCAGAGCCGCGGCGGCATCGACCCCGAGAAGTCCCTCTTCGAGGTCGTATCGGACGGCCAGGACTACATCCAGGTCGGCAAGCAGGAGGTGCCCGCGCGCGCCTACGTCTCGACCTTCGGCTTCAAGGGCCCCGACCAGCAGAAGAAGGCGGGCATCCTCTCCGGTGGTGAGCGCAACCGCCTCAACCTCGCGCTCACCCTGAAGCAGGGCGGCAACCTGCTCCTCCTCGACGAGCCCACCAACGACCTGGACGTCGAGACCCTCGGGAGCCTGGAGAACGCGCTCCTCGAGTTCCCCGGCTGCGCCGTGGTCATCACCCACGACCGGTGGTTCCTCGACCGGATCGCGACGCACATCCTGTCCTACGAGGGAACCGAGGAGGACCCGGCCAACTGGTACTGGTTCGAGGGCAACTTCGAGTCGTACGAGCAGAACAAGATCGAGCGGCTCGGCGCGGACGCGGCGAAGCCGCACCGCTCCGCCTACCGCAAGCTCACGCGGGACTAGCGGCGTGACCCGGGTCCACGTCCCCGTCCACCTCCGCTGGGCGGACCTCGACGCCTACGACCACGTGAACAACGTGGAGGTGCTGCGGCTGCTCGAGGAGGCCCGCGTGCGGGCCTTCTGGCGGAGCGGGGACGACGGCGACGGCGTGGACCCGGGCATGGCGCTCATCGACGCGACGGCGGGCGCGGAGACGATGACGATGATCGCGCGGCAGGAGATCGAGTACCTGCTGCCGATCTCCTACGGGCGTCGGCCGCTCGACGTGCAGGTGTGGCTCGGGCGGCTCGGGGGATCCAGCCTCGAGGCCTGCTACGAGGTGCGGACCCCGGCGGGCGTCGAGCCCGCCGCGCTCTACGCGCGCGCGTCGACCACCATCGTGCTGGTGGACGCCCGGACGGGGCGTCCCCGGCGCATCTCCGACGACGAACGCGCCGCGTGGACGCGCTACCTCGAGGAGCCCGTGGGGTTCAGCCGGCGCGGCTGAACCGGGTCCGCGGCGCCTCCCGTGTCGAGCGCCGTCGGCCGGCCCGGATCCTCCTCAGACGCCGGGCTCCGTCGGGACCCGCACCATGCCCTCCTGGGCGACGCTCGCGAGGAGGACGCCGTCGCGCGAGTAGATGCGGCCGAGGGACAGACCCCGTCCGCCCTGGGCGCTCGTCGACTCCTGCACGTAGAGCATCCACTCGTCGGCGCGCCCGAAGCGGTGGAACCACATCGCGTGGTCGAGGCTCGCGGCCTTGACCCCCGGGGTCGCCCACGACAGGCCGTGGCGGCGGTAGATGGACTCGAGGATCGAGTAGTCGCTCGCGTACGCCAGCGAGGCGAGGTGCACGGCCGGGTCGTCGGGCAGCCGCCCGAGCGCGCGGATCCACACGGCCTGGTGCGCCACGCGCTCCTCGGCCGCGCCGAAGTAGACCGGCTGCTCGACGTGCCGCATGTCGAAGGGGCGGTCGTTCGCCCAGTGCGCGGCGACCGGGTGGTCGATGCGCGAGAGGACGTCGCGGGCGCTCGGCAGGGTCTCGGGCTCGGGATGCCCTCGGGCATGGGCGCCTGGTGCTCGAGCCCCTCGTCCGCGTCCTGGAACGACGCGATCATCGAGAGGATCGGGCGGCCGTCCTGGTACGCCTGCGTGCGCCGGGTGGAGAACGAGCGTCCGTCGTGGATGCGGTCGACCGAGAAGGTGATGGGCTTGGTGACGTCCCCGGGGCGGAGGAAGTACCCGTGCATGCTGTGCGGGCGACGGTCGGCGTCGGTCGTGCGCATCGCGGCGACCAGCGACTGGGCGAGCACCTGCCCGCCGAAGACGCGGCCCATGGGCATCCACTGCGAGGGGCCCGTGGAGATGTCCTCGCTCGTGCGGGCGCCCGTGTCGGTGAGGTCGAGGGCGGTGAGCAGGCCCGCGAGCGGGCCCTCGTCCGGGATGTCGGATGCGTGGTCGGTCATGGTTCCTCCGCCTGGCGGGCCGGCCTCGGGTGACCGGGCGCCCGGCGGTTCGCCGGGGCGCATCCAGTAGCTTAGACAGGCCATGAAGCCCTCCTTCGCCCTCCGGGACGCCCTCGCCCTCGGCGATCTGCAGACCTTCCTCGGCCGCTCCGCCCGCGTCGACGACGGGGCCGTGCGCCTCATCGGATCGGGGGGAGTGCTCGCCGTCTACACGTCGGTCCTGCAGCCCGCCGGCCTCCTGGACCGCTCGCCGACCGTGCTCGGGCTGCGCACCTTCGCGGCCGAGACGCAGGCGCCCGTGGACAGCGTCGTGCCGATCCGCGCGCTGCTCGACCGCCTCGCCCGGCTGGAGGGGCCGGCGACCGGGGCCCCCGGGGAGCCGGTCGGCGTCCTGGTGCCGCCGGACACCGCGACGGCGCCGTGGGCGGGCATCTCACCGCCGCGCGCGGGTTGGGAGCGCGTCGAGGACGTGTCGCCGGCCGTGCTCCGCGGCGCCGCTCGTGCGGGGATCGACGAGGTCGCCGCGGCCGTGCCGACGGGGATCGGCGAGCAGATCGTGTCGCGCGTGCGCGGCGAGGTGTGGGGGCGCGCCGTCGAGGGCGCGCCGCACGTCGTGGCGGGGGGCGCCTTCGCCGCCTACAGCCTGGGCTTCCTCGGGCCGGATCCCGTGCCGGGCACGACGCCGGACGACGAGGCGCCCGTCGCGGTGCTCCGTTCCGGGCCGTGGACGCGGCTCACCACCTCGCGCGGGCACGTGCTCGTGCGGCGTCTCTAGCCGGTCGCTCGATCGGGACCGGATGCGGGACGCGGTCAGCTCTCGTCGAAGGTGTTGACCATGGCGTGCGCCGCGCGCTCGAGGTAGTCCCAGAGCTGCGCCTCGTGCAGGGGCGACAGGTCGAGCGTGTCGACGGCCACGCGCATGTGGGCGAGCCAGCGGTCGCGCGCGTCGGGGTTCACCCGGAACGGCATGTGCCGCATGCGCAGGCGCGGGTGGCCGCGCTCCTCGCTGTAGGTCGTCGGACCTCCCCAGTACTGCTCGAGGAAGCCCGTGAGGCGCTGGATGGCGCCCTCGAGGTCCTCCTCCGGGTACATCGCGACGAGCACGGGGTCCTCCGCCACGCCCCGGTAGAACTCTCGGACGAGCTTCTCGAACGTGGGGCGGCCGCCGACGTCGCCGTAGAAGGAGCTCGCGAGCAGGTCGGCCATCAGGACTCCTCGGGCGGGGTGGCGGGCTTCTGGGGCCCGCGCGGATCACGGGGCGGCTTCGCCGCGGCCGGATCCTCGGGGAGGACCGTCCAGGTCGCGGTGACCTCGTCCTCGTCGAGCTCCTCGTCGGCCGAGCGCGGGGGCGCGGCCGGCGGGGCCGGCATCATGTCCGTCGAGCGCGGGTCGGGTCGGGCGCCCGCGGCCCCGCGGACGACCGGGGAGGACGATCCGGTGGCGGAGGCCCCCGGGTGCCGCTGCGTGACCTTGCGGGCGCGCTTCCGGGGTGCCGGCGCCTCCGGCTGCTGCACGGGCGTCGAGGCCGTGCGGGGAGGGTGCGCCCCGCCCACGCTCGCCGCGCTGTCGAAGCCGGTGAGGACGACGGCGGCGAGCGACGGGAGGGTCACCCCCATGGCGTCGAGGGCCGCCTTCAGACGGGTGCGGAGCTCGCGCGAGACGTCGTCGCGGGCGTTGCTGCGGGTCTTGACGACGATGCGGATGACGACCGCGGACTCGGAGATCGACTCGATGCCCCACAGCTCGGGCTTCTCGACGATGCGCGAGCGCCACTTGGGCGTGCCCGCGAGCTCCGTCGCGGTCGCGAGCATGCGCTCCTGCACGGCCCGCACGTCGGTCTCGTAGGGGACCGCCAGGTCGATGACCACGCGGGCCCAGCCCTGGGACATGTTGCCGACGCGGAGGATCTCGCCGTTGCGGACGAACCAGAGCGTCCCGTTGACGTCGCGGAGGGTGGTGATGCGGATGCCGACGGTCTCGACGACGCCCGTCGCCGGACCCACGTCGACCACGTCGCCGACGCCGAGCTGGTCCTCGACGACCATGAACATGCCGTTGAGGATGTCCTTCACGATGTTCTGCGCGCCGAAGCCGAGGCCCGCGCCGAGGGCGGCGGTGAGGAGGGCGAGGGAGGTGAGGACGCCGGGGGCGGTGGTCTCGATGAGGAGCGACATGGCGATCACGACGATGACGACGGTCGTGATGTTGCTGAGGACGCTGCCGAGGGTCCGCGTCCGCTGCACGACGCGGACGGCCGTGAGCGGGGAGGCCTGGATCGACTGCGTGTCGTCGACGTTCTGGCGCTTCTTGACGCCCGACACGATCTGGTCGACCGTGTTGCGGATCACGACGAGCAGGATCCAGCGGGCGAGGACCGCGCCGATGAGGATCGAGAGGACCTGGATGAGCGTGCCCCAGGTGGAGAAGAACGAGCCGTCGCCGCAGCACACCATGCTCAGGTCCATCGCGACGCGCTTCCGGCGGGGAGGAGGAGAGGGGAGGTCATCCGGACGAGTGTACCGGCGGGCTCCCTGGACGATCGGGAAGCCGGGCAGGAGCGCAGCCGTCGGGTCGGACCGCCCCGCCCGACGCCCGCATCCGACGCCACGACGGGGACGCCCGCCTGCGCGGTCGTCCCCGTCGGATGGTGCGGTGGTGCGATCGGGCTACTCGGCGTCCTTCGCCTGCGCCCGCAGGGCGCGCTCGACGCCCGACAGCAGCTCGCTGACGAGTCGGCGCAGCGCCGGCGGCTCGGGTTCGCGTCGAGCCAGGCGACGGTCGCGTCGCGGAGCTCCTCGTCGGCGAGCGGCGACGGGTAGAAGCCGCCGATGAGCGCCGCCGCGATGGCGTAGCTCCGCGACTCCCACACGCCCTGCAGCGCGTCGAAGTACGCGCCCACGAAGGGCCGGAGCAGCTCCGTGTCCGCGGCGCGACGGAAGCCGAGCCCTGTGGTGCGGACGATCGTGTTCGGCTCCGTGTCGGCCTCCCAGACCGACGCCCACGCCGCCTGCTTGCCCTCCGCCGTGGGCAGCGCCGCGCGCGCCTGCGCGGCGGACTGCGCGCCCGTCGCCGTGCGGTCGGCGGCGAGCGCCGCGTCGATCTCCGCCGTGCCCGCGCGCCCGCCCGCGACGAGCGCGGTGAGCAGCTCCCAGCGCAGGTCGGCGTCGATCTCGACGCCCTCGAGCGTCTCCGTGCCGTCGAGGAGCGCCTGCACGTGGTCCAGTTGCGCGGGCTCCGCCGCGACCTGCGCGAACGTGCGCAGGAACTGGAACTGGTTGTCGGATCCGGGCGCCGCCTGGGCGGTGAGGGCCCAGAGCTCGGTCGCCACCGTCGCCAGCAGCTCCTGACGGTGGTCCGGCGCCGAGTACGAGGACGCGGCGACCGTGAGCTGCGCGAGCGCGTAGCGGAGGGCGGTCGACTCGTCCTCGGTGGCGACGTTGTCGAGCACCAGGCGCGCGTAGTCCCGGGCGCGGATCTCACCGTCGCGCGTCGCGTCCCACACGGAGGCGAAGACGAGCGAGCGGGCCAGGGAGTCCTCGAAGGCGGCGAGGTGCCGCATCGCGACCTCGAGGGAGGCGGCGTCGAGTCGGACCTTGGCGTACGTCAGGTCGTCGTCGTTCAGCAGAACGAGCGCCGGACGCGGGCGGCCGACGAGCTCGGCGACCTCGGTGCGGTCGCCGTCGACGTCCAGCTCGAAGCGCTCGGTGCGGACCAGGTGCGCGTCGCGCAGCTCGTAGAAGCCGATGGCGAGGCGGTGCGGGCGGAGCGTCGGGTAGTCCGCCGCCGCCTCCTGCAGCACGGCGAACGACGTGATCACGCCGTCCTCGTCCGTCTGGATCTCCGGGCGCAGGGTGTTGACGCCCGAGGTCTTCAGCCACAGGTCGGTCCAGCGCTCGAGATCACGTCCGCTCGTGCCCTCGAGCTCGGACGTGAAGTCGCGGAGAATCGAGTTGCCGAAGGCGTGGCGCTGGAAGTACGCCGCGACGCCCGCGAGGAACTCGTCCTGGCCGACGTAGGCGACGAGCTGACGGAGGACCGAGGCGCCCTTGGCGTAGGTGATGCCGTCGAAGTTGACCTGCACGTCCTCCAGGTCGTTGATGGTGGCGTAGACGGGGTGCGTGCTCGGAAGCTGGTCCTGGTTGTACGCCCAGGACTTCTCTCCCGCGTTGAAGGTCGTCCAGGCCCCCGTCCACTCGGTGGCCTCGGCGGTGGCGAGGGTCGAGATGTAGGTGGCGAAGGACTCGTTGAGCCACAGGTCGTCCCACCACTTCATGGTCACGAGGTCGCCGAACCACATGTGCGCGAGCTCGTGCAGGATCGTCGTGACCCGGCGCTCCTTGACCGCGTCGGTCACCTTGGAGCGGAAGACGTAGCTCTCCACGAACGTGACGGCGCCCGCGTTCTCCATCGCGCCCGCGTTGAACTCGGGGACGAAGAGCTGGTCGTACTTCGGGAACGGGTACGGGTACGCGAAGCGCTCCTCGTAGAAGCGGAAGCCCTCGCGGGTCTTGTCGAAGACGTAGTCGGCGTCGAGGTGCTCCATGAGCGACTTCCGCGCGAACACGCCGAGCGGGATGGTGCGGCCGTCGCTCGACGTCAGCTCGCTGCGGACCACGCCGTAGGGGCCCGCGATGAGCGCCGTGATGTAGCTCGACATGCGGAGCGTGGGCTCGAAGGTCCAGGTGGACGCGCCGTCGGCGGCGGCCGTCGGCTCGGGCGTGGGGGAGTTCGAGACGACCTCCCAGTGCGCCGGCGCCGTGACCCGGAAGCGGAAGACGGCCTTGAGGTCCGGCTGCTCGAACACCGCGAACATGCGGCGCGAGTCCGGCACCTCGAACTGCGAGTAGAGGTACACCTCGTCGTCGACCGGGTCGACGAAGCGGTGCAGGCCCTCGCCCGTGTTCGTGTACATCGCGTCGGCGACGACCGTCAGCTCGTTCTCCTGCGCGAGGTCGTCGAGGCGGATGCGCACGCCGTCGCTCACGTCGGCCGGGTCGAGCTCGCGGCCGTTGAGCGTGACGGAGTGCACCGTGCGCGTGATGGCGTCGATGAAGGTCGACGCGCCGGCCGTCGCCGTGAAGCGCACGGTCGTCGTGGATCCGAACACCTCGGCCCGCGGGTGAGGTCGAGCGCGACGTCGTACTCGGACACGGCGAGGAGCGCGGCGCGCTCCTCCGCCTCGACGCGGGTGAGGTTCTCTCCTGGCATGGTGCTCCTGCTCGTCCGTGAGGTGGGTGGGCCTGCGGACGCGCCTCGCGTGACGATTCACCGGGCGGTCGGGGACCGCGGGTGCCCAGGCGGAGCGGCGCCGCTTCGGAGCCGATCCTATTCCGTCGGCTGACCTAGGCTGGCGGCATGTCCGACGTTCAGAGCAGCCCCCGCACCACCGCCGTCGAGTTCTGGTTCGACCCCTCCTGCCCCTGGGCGTGGATGACCTCCCGCTGGGTCGACGAGGTCGCCCGCCACCGGGACCTCGACATCACCTGGCGCGTCATGAGCCTCGCCGTCCTCAACGAGGACAAGGCCGACGACCCGCACTTCGCCGAGTTCCTCCCGCGTGCGCTCCGCTTCACGCGCCTCGTCGCCGCGGTCGAGGCCGAGCACGGCGCCGCGCACGTCAAGCCGCTCTACGACGCGCTCGGGACGCGCATCCACCTGCAGGGGAACACCGACGCGGACGTCGTCGTCCCCGAGGTGCTCGCCGAGCTCGGCCTCCCCGCGGAGCTCGCCGAGACCAGCCGCACCGACCGCTACGACGAGCCGATGCGCGCGAGCCACTTCGACGGCATCGAGCGGGTCGGCCAGGACGTCGGCACCCCCGTGATCTCGGTCGACGGCGTCGCCTTCTTCGGCCCCGTCATCTCCCCGGCGCCGAAGGGCGAGGAGGCCGTCCGCCTGTGGGACGGCGTCGTGGCCGTCGCCGCGTACCCCGGCTTCTTCGAGATCAAGCGCTCGCGCACCGTGGGCCCCGTCTTCGACTGACCCATCCCCGTCGCGCACGCGGCGAGCGGGCGCCACGCGGCGCCCGCTCGCCGCGTGACCGACACCGCCCGCACCGCGGGCACGACGCCGCCCGGGCGGCAGAGAGGGATGCACCGATGCGCATCCACATCGCGACCGATCACGCGGGACTCGACTTCTCGAGGTTCCTCAGCGAGCACCTGACGGCCGCCGGCCACGACGTCGTGGACCACGGGCCGGTGGCCTACGAGCCGCTCGACGACTACCCGTCGTTCTGCATCCGCGCGGCCCGCGCCGTCGTCGCCGACCAGCGCGCCGGCACGCCGGCGCTGGGCGTCGTCTTCGGAGGATCCGGCAACGGCGAGCAGATCGCGGCCAACAAGGTCGAGGGAGTGCGGGCCGCTCTCGTCTGGAACCCGTCCACCGCGGTGCTGGCGCGCCAGCACAACGACGCGAACGTGATCTCCATCGGCGCCCGGCAGCACACCGTCGAGGAGGCCACGGCCTTCATCGACGCGTTCATCGCCGAACCGTTCTCCGCCGAGGAGCGCCACGCGCGCCGCATCGCGCAGCTCGCCGAGTACGAGACGACGGGAGCCATCGCCGGCCACCCCGTCACCGACTAGGCCGCCGTGCCCGAGGGGCATTCGATCCACCGGATCGCGAAGCAGTTCGAGGCGCACTTCGTCGGCGACGCGGTGCAGGCGTCGTCGCCGCAGGGCCGATTCGCGGAGGGCGCCGCCGTGCTCGACGGGCGGCGGCTCCTCGGCGCGAAGGCCGTCGGCAAGCAGATGTTCCTCGAGTTCGACGGCGGGGTGTGGCTCCGCGTGCACCTCGGGCTCTACGGTGCATGGGACTTCGCCGGCGACGTGTCGACGCTGAACCGGATGGGACAGAACGGCATGCGCGGCGACGTGCCGGTCGACGAGCGCGTGGACGCCGCGCCCGTGGACACGGCCGCCGAGGACTCCCTCGCCAGCATCGGGGCACCCCGTCGCGCACGCCTCCGCATGGCCGAGCAGGAGAAGGTCCACGACCCGTTCTCCTCGGAGGCGTGGCCGCCGGAGCCCGTGGGCCAGGTGCGCGTGCGCCTGCTCACGGAGCACGCCGTGGCGGACCTCCGCGGCCCCACCGCATGCGTGGTCGCGGACGCCGAGGAGGTGCAGCAGGCCATCGACAAGCTCGGGCCGGATCCGCTCGTCGAGGGCGGCAAGCGCTCCGAGGACCGGTTCACGGCCACGGTGCGGAAGAAGCCCACCGCCATCGGGCTGCTGCTCATGGACCAGGCCGTCGTCAGCGGCATCGGCAACGTCTACCGGGCCGAGCTGCTGTTCCGGGCGCGGCAGAACCCGCACACCCCGGGGCGCGACGTGCCCGAGGACGTCGTGCGCGGTCTCTGGAAGGACTGGTCGAAGCTGCTCCGCAAGGGCGTCGAGGTGGGGCAGATGATGACCATGGACGGGTTGCGCGGCAAGAGGCTCGACGCGGCGCTCCGCAACCGGGCCGACCGCCACTGGGTGTACCACCGCGAGGGCCTGCCGTGCCGCGTGTGCGGCACGAACATCGTGATGGAGGAGGCTGCGGGGCGGAAGCTCTACTGGTGCCCGTACTGCCAGGCCTGATGCACGGGGCGTGACGGTGCATCGTCCCCGAGGCTGCGGGCGCTGGAGGGCCCGAGACGCGCTCCTCGCGCGGGGATGACGAGAGGGGCCCGGATCCTGCTGGATCCGGGCCCCTCGTCCGTCGGCGCGTGCCGGTCGGCCGGCTACTCGCTGATGTGCGCGAACAGGAACCAGCGGTCCTTCTCGAGACCGCGGGCGATCTCGATGGCCACGTCCTGGCTGTTGACGTCGATCTCCCCGAGCTCCTGGACCGCGCGGTTGACGAGCTCCATGGTCGCGTCGATCTGCGCGATGACCTCGGCGATGGTCGCGCTCGACTGGCGGAAGCCGGGCGTGAGCGGAGCCGTGGTGGTCGAGGCGGCCACCGTCTCGATGCGGGCGTCGATGGGGAGGCCGAGGGCGACGACGCGCTCGGCGGCGGTGTCGGCCCAGTCCTGGGCGTGGGAGACGAGGACGTCGAGGAACTCGTGGACGCCGATGAAGTTGGCGCCGCGGACGTGCCAGTGCGCCTGCTTGCCGTTGACGGCGAGGGCCTGGAGGTTGACGACGACGGGGCTCAGGAACTGCGCGACGCCGGCGGCGACGTCGGCCGAGGCGGAGCTGGTGGGGACGTGGACGGTGTCGGTCATGGGTTCTCCTCGAACGTGGACGGGTCTGCGGGCTGCGGACGGTGACCTCAATCTCGCGCACCTCGTCGAGCGCCGCAAGCAAGCTGAGGCATCGCTTACCGGGACGCGTGGGCTCCCGGCGACCGCTCAGCGCAGGGCGGAGACGCGGGCCGCGACCTCGCGGAGGTCGCGGATCCGCCGCTCGTAGCGGGCGGCCACCGCGATGAGCACGACGCCGCCGATGCCCGCCCAGGCCCACCACGGCACCGTCGCCGACGCGTCGCGGATCCACGGCCAGAGCTGGGCGATCGCGTGGACCAGCAGCACGGCACCCCCGATGAGGAAGGGGGCCCGGAGGCGCCGCGACGCTCCGACGAGGAGCACCGCGAGCGCCGCGACGCCGAGCGCGACGATCCTCCATGCGGGGGAGGGGCCGAGGTCGGCCAGCAGCGGCGGCACCATCAGGACGAGGAGCCCGGGTGCCAGATGGCGCATGCTGCCCGCCGTCGGGTCGTCCGCCATCCGCCGCGTGCCGACCGCGATGAGGGCCAGGGCGACGGGCACCGTGACCCATTCGACCGGATCCGCGGCACCGGTGGCTGCGAGGACGGCGGCCGCGAGCACGGCCGCGACGAGGGCGGAGACCGCGACCAGCGGGTCGACGAGCGGGCCCCGCCGCGAGGGTCGAGGCTCCGGGGTGGACCGGTGCTCGGCGGGGCCGGTCGCCGCGTCGCTGCCGGGGTCGTCGCCGTCGCCATGGTCGCCGCCCTCGACGTGCGGGGCCCGGGCACCGCTGCTCGCCGCCGCGACGTGGAGGAGGGCGACGAGGGCGACGAGGACCGCGGATCGCGCGGTCGTGCCGGGGAGGGCGGCACCGTGCCCGACGATGATCGCGACGGTGCCGACGATCGTGACGCCCGCGAGCGCCGCGAGTGCCAGTGCGCGTGGCGCGACGGCCAGGACGGCGACGAGGGCGCCGCCGGGGACCGCGGCGACGGGTGCGGACGGCCCGGCTGTCGAGGGCGCGGCCGCCGACGGGGTCGGAGTCGCCGGCGCGTCGTGGCGCGACGCACGCGGAGGCGCCTCCGCCCCCGTGCCCAGGAGCGCGACCGCCAGGATCAGCACGACGCCGCTCGACAGCGACCAGAGGTCCGTGCGTCCCGGGGTGGCGGGCGCGTCGGCCAGCAGCTGCGCGAGGGGACGGCCGAGGCCGACGAGGAGCACGGCGAGGGCCGCCGGGGCCGCCGTCGCGACGAGCAGGGATCTGCGAGCGCGCTCGGAGGGAGCTGAGCCGGCGGTGCGCTCGAGCGTCGGCGTCGGCGCCACCGACCGGCCTAGTGCGGCGCAGGCGAGGATCAGGCAGGCTCCGGCGCCGCCGCCGAGGACGAGGCCGCGCACGGGCCCGCCCTCCCAGGACGCCACCGCGGTCGGCACGGCCGCCAGGAGGAGGGCGGCGAGTAGCAGCGGCGCGCCGCTCCCGGTGCGGCGCGACCCATCCGGGCCGGCACGGAGGGATGACAGCGGGCCCCGCTCGAGAGCGGCGGCGACGAGCAGCAGGACCCCGGCCGGCGGGAGGACGTACGGCTCGACCGATCCGACGTCCCCGCGGCGAGCGCGACCCAGAGGGCGGCCGAACCGAGGACGAGGGCACCCCAGCCCAGCCTGCGGCGACCCGCGGACCGCGGATCGAGGGACGTGATCAGCACGGCGCTCGCCGCGAGGAGCAGGGCGAGCGGGAGACCCGGCGCGTCCACCACGGCGGTCGCGGCGACGGCGACCAGCACGAGCACGCCCACGGCCGCGTCCGCCGCGTACCCCGCCGGGCGCTGGACCCGACGGGAGCCGCCGGCTTCCGCGGTCCGGGCGCCCAGGCGCGCCGCGGCGCCGACGGCGGCGATGAGGACCGCGGTCACGACCGGCACCGCGACCGCCCCGGTGTCCGCCGCGGGGGACGCCGATCGCCACGACGCGAGGGCGACGACGACCGCTGCGATGTGGGCCACGGCCGTCACGACGTCGAGGACCCGACGATGCGCCGTGCGGATCGCGAGGAGGGCGCCGGCGCCGGACACCAGGAGGACGGCTGCGGCGAGGGGTCGCGTCACGCCCTGTTCGGGCCGGACGGAGAGGACCATCACCAGCGCCGTGAGGGCGGGGACCACCGCGATCGCGGCCCCGGCGATGAGGCTGTCGACGGCGTCCCGGGCGGCCCGCAGGACGAGGGCGCCCGTCGCCACCAGGAGCGCGCACGTGACCACGAGCTGCGCGTCGACGGCCCATGTGCGCTCGACCGGCGCTGCCGCCAAGCGGATCGCACGGGTGGCGCCGAGGGCGAGGAGCCCCAGACCGCCGCCGACGACCGTCGCGCGGAGGAGCGGGCGGACGGCGGAGGGGACCCGGCCGAGTCCCGCGGCGGCGGACAGTGCGAGCGCGGCCAGCACCGCGGTGGCGATGAGCGGCCGGAAGACGTCGTCCGCGCGTCCGGCGGGCGCCAGGGGGAGGGCGGCCGTGAGGATCCCCGCGAGCACCAGTGAGGTGACACCCCGTCGCACCCGCGGACCGTGCGCGTCGGCCTCGGGCCGGTCGACGCGGAGCGCTGCCCGATGCAGCAGGGCCGCGACGGCGAGGAGCGTCCCGGCGATCGGCAGGACGTAGGCCTCGACGAGGCGGACGTCCGTCGCCAGGAGGCGCGACCACAGTGCGGCGATCCCCAGGCCGAGGGCCGTCCACGCCCAGATGCGCCGCGCGCTGCGGGAGAGGAGGAGGCCGTCGGCGGCGGTCGAGAGGACGAGGGAGGCGACCGCCAGGACGACGAGCGGGATCCACACCCGGTCCTCTCGTCCGCCGAGGGCCCCCCGACGACCGCGATGGGGAGCGCCGCGGCGCCCACTGCGACCGAGCCGGCGTCCAGGGCCACGCGCAGCGCCCGGGACGCGCGGAGGTAGGCGAGGCGCCCTGCCGCGATCACCACGAGGGCGACAGCGGCGGGGAGGATGCCGGAGGTCAGCCCGCGCGACGGCAGCAGGACGGCGACCGTGATCACGACGGCGAGGCCCACCGGCGCTGTCAGCGCAGCCGTCGCCGACCTCGTCAGCCGCTCCCGGGTGATCCGGCTGCGCGGACCGGGGGATCGACGCGACGGGATGGAAGCCGGGACTCCAGCGGGCGCGTCCTCAGCGGGCGCGTCCTCGGCGGGCGCGGCCCCGACCCCGAGCCCGGCGACGATCGGTCGCTGCCCGGAGCCCAGGGGCTCGAGGAGCTCGACGACTTCGCCGGGGGTGCGCTCGGGACGCGGCGGGAGGGGGCGGAGCCCGACACCCCCGGCTGTCCATGCGACGAGTCCGGCGGCGAGGAGCACCTGCGCTGCCACGGGCCAGGCGGGCGCGGAGGTCAGGCGCCCGCCCGCGCCGTCGGCTCCCGCCAGCATCACGAGGAGGGAAGCGACCAGCCCGGGGAGGAGCGACGTGACGAGCACCAGGCTCCGCCGCGCCCCGGGCGCGGAGCGGAGGAGACCGGCGACGAGGACGAGGGCACCGGACGTCGCGAGCACGAGGACCACGGGATCGGACGCATCTCCGAAGGTCGCGGAGGGGGAGGTCCGCCGATGACGCCGGCGTGGCGCAAGGACGGCGCCAGGGCCGCGACGGAGAGCAGGGTGCCCGCCGCCGCGACGACGGTGGCGCCGCCACGAGCCACGGCGCTGTCCCCGGTGCGGGCGACGACGGCGAGGAGCCCCAGGAGGACGGGGGTGGCTGCCCACCAGGTGGGTGCGCTGCCCCATGAGGCGAGCCAGCCCGCTACGGCGGCGGCGATGCCGAGCGCGCTCACGGGAGCGGAACGGGCATCGAGGAGGACGCGGGCGCCGGCGGTCGGCCCCGGCTCCGGCGCGGGGACGGTGCCGTCGGCATCCGCGGTGGACAGGTCGCTGCGGGCTGGGGCCGCCTCGGTCCGGATCCCGAGCGCCACCACGGCGGCCGCCACGAGGACGTACAGGGCCACGACCGCGGCGAGCGGGCCGATGGCGGGGATCGCGACCACCACCACGACCGCGCCCGACCAGGCGAGGGCGCCGCGTCGCGCAGCCAGCCGACGCCCGAGGACCGAGGCGCCGAGCACGAGGAGCCAGGCCGCGACGACGCCGAGGACCGCGGCCCTGTCGGCGGCCGCCGCCCCGAGGGCGCCGGTCTCCCGCGCCAGCTCCCGCACCGGGTCGCTTCCGGGTTCGAGCGCCCATGGGGGCAGGCCGGCGACCATCGCCGCAGCGGCGCCGCCTGCCGCGGTCAGGGCTACGGGCAGCGCGGCGACGATCGCGACCACGCCCGCGGCCGACCGAGCGACACGGGCGGACGCGGCGTGCAGGGGCGATGTCAGACGCCCGGCGGCCACGTCGAGCACCGCGACGACCAGGACGGCGGCGACCAGCTGTCCGCAGAGCGTCAGGAGGGCTGGACCGCCGGTGACTGCCGTGACCGGGACGGCCATGGCGGCACCGGCGCCGGCGACCACGGAGGCGAGGATGCGCAGCGGCCGCGTGCCCCAGGTCGCGGCCGCCGGGGGAGTGCGGGCGGCGTCGTCGTCGCCGCCTTCGCGGTCGCCGTGATCGGCCGTCGTGACGGCGGGCGTGCTGGACGACAGGAGCGCGGCGTGCACGGCCGCCGCGGTCGCTGCGAGGAGGAGGGGGACCGCAGGGACCGCGCCCGGGTCGGCGGCGCTCGCCGCTCCGGCGAGGAGAGCCCCGGCCGCGGTGGCGACGCCGACGACACGGAGCATGAGCCGCTCCCACGAGGAGGGCGACCACCAGCGCGCGCCTGGGGCAGCGCGTGCAGGAGCGACACGGCGGAGGCGAAGGCGAGCGCCAGCGCGGTGCGCGTGGCCGGATCGAGGGAGGAGGCGGAGGCCGCGAGCAGCCCGGCGGCGACGGGGAGACCGGCCCAACCCGCCAACCCGATCGCGCGGACCCGCAGCAGCGGGCGGAGCGCGAGGAGGACCGCCGAGGCGACCAGGGTGCCGACGCCGAAGTAGCGGAACGGATCCGCGGATCCCGCCCCGGCGAGGTCGTACGCCCGCACCGCCCAGACGTCGAGGTGGAGGAGGACGACGCCGACGACGCCCACCGCCTCCGCCGTCCCGGCCAGTCGTCGCCGTGCGAGGACCGCGGACGCGGCGAAGGCGGCGACGGTCACGGCGCCGGTGATGGCCGCGCGCACGAGGAGCCCGTAGGTGACGAAGGCGTAGACGACGTAGAACACGGCGGCCACGGAGAGCAGCACGACGCCGATGCTCAGCATCACGACCGGCACGCTCAACCGGCGGCGCGGGGCGGCCGGCGCGGGACGAGAGGCGGGAGGCACAGCGGCGGGAGGCACAGCGGCGGCGGGCTCCGCCGACCTGGGGAGCGTCGCCGGCGTGCGGGCCGGATCCGCCGGCGGTGCCCAGCCCGGCTTGGGCGGCACGGCTCGAGGAGGGGCGATGCCGGCGGCTGTCGACGGGGAGACCGCACCCGCGGCCTCGGTGCGCGCCGTCTCCGCGGTGCGCGCAGCGCGGTGAGCCTCCGCGGTGCGTGCGGCCGCCCAGTCGCGCATGGAGCCGAGCAGCCGCGTGCGGTCGTCGACGAGCCGGACGATGTCCGCGGACACGCGGAGGACCTCGGCGGCCCCGGGTGCCCGGACGTCGAGGCCGCACCTGGCGCAGACCAGGGCGCCGAGCGGGGCGAAGCAGGAGGGGCACAGGTCCGTGCGGGTGAGATGCTCGGCGCGATCCGGCCAGGAGGCTCCGGCACGAGGTGCCGCGCCGTCGTCCGCATCCGTCCGAGGGCCGGTTCCCGCGTCGTCCGTGACCATGTACGCCCCCTGCGCTCGCTCGGGCGGATCCGCGCATCCACCCGCCGCTCAGGACGCTATCGGCAACCCGGCCCGCCGTGAGGGCCGGGACCCCGAACGGGGGCCCGTCTTGAGGGGCGGCACCTGGGGAGGGGCGGCGGATGCGGCCGCAAGCCGCCCGCCGGCGTCGGACGCAGCCACCGCGGGGAGACCGCGTGCACGGGAGGGGAGAGGGACCAGGAGAGGGGATGACGGGAATCGAACCCGCGTGATCAGTTTGGAAGACTGAGGCTCTACCATTGAGCTACATCCCCGCG
This sequence comes from Clavibacter michiganensis, assembly GCA_002150995.1. GTDB lineage: Bacteria > Actinomycetota > Actinomycetes > Actinomycetales > Microbacteriaceae > Clavibacter > Clavibacter michiganensis_K. The sequence goes on from MDHJ01000001.1 coordinate 1,527,076, forward strand.
ATGCCGGTGCCGCCGCCCCGAGGGGCCGCACGCCGGATGCGCGGGGTCCAGCGTAGCGCAGCCTCCCGCCGCCGGTGACCAGCGCCCGGCACGAGTCGGATAGGCTGTGCCACGGTCGGATCGGCTTCCGCGCGCCTGCACGTCGAGGTGCACGGTGCCCGCGCCGACCGAGGGAATGCGTGGCAGCCGGGGCGTAGCGTAGTGGCTAGCGCGTCCGCTTTGGGAGCGGAAGACCGCAGGTTCGAGTCCTGTCGCCCCGACCACATCCCCGACGACGAAATGCCGTCTCAGCCGAGGCGCGTACCGCGAATACAGGAGAACTCCACACGTGAAGACCACGGTCGAAAAGCTGAGCCCCACGCGCGTCAAGCTCGCGATCTCTGCCACCCCCGAAGACCTGAAGCCGCACATCGACCACGCATACGGCCACATCGCCGAGCAGGTCAACATCCCCGGCTTCCGCAAGGGCAAGGTGCCGCCCGCCATCATCGACCAGCGCGTCGGTCGCGAGGCCGTGCTGGAGCACGCCGTCAACGACGGCATGGACGGCTTCTACCAGGCCGCGGTCAAGGAGTCGGACATCCGTCCCCTCGGCCGCCCCGAGGCGGACGTCAAGGAGTGGCCCGGCAAGGACCTCACCGGCGACCTGCTCCTCGAGATCGAGGTCGACGTCCGCCCCGAGTTCGACCTGCCGTCCTACGAGGGCCTCGAGCTCACCGTGGACTCCGTCAAGGTCACCGACGACGAGGTCGGCACCGAGCTCGACAGCCTGCGCAGCCGCTTCGGCACGCTGATCACGGTGGACCGTCCCGCGAAGACGGGCGACTTCGTGCAGATCGACCTCACCGCGACCATCGCCGGCAACGCCGTCGACACCGCGAGCGGCATCTCCTACGAGCTCGGCTCCGGCGACCTCATCGACGGGATCGACGAGGCGCTCGAGTCCCTCACCGCGGGGGAGAGCACCACCTTCGAGTCGAAGCTGCTCGGCGGCGACAACGAGGGCGAGACGGCCGAGATCGCCGTCACCGTCCAGTCCGTCAAGGAGCGCGAGCTGCCCGAGGCCGACGACGACTTCGCCCAGATCGCCAGCGAGTTCGACACCATCGACGAGCTGCGCGAGGACCTCAAGACCCAGGTCGGCAAGTCCAAGGTGTTCGGCCAGGTCACCCAGGCCCGCGACCAGATCGTCGACAAGCTCCTCGAGGGCGTCGAGATCCCCGTCCCCGAGAAGCTCGTCGAGGACGAGGTGCACCGCCACCTCGAGAACGAGAACCGCCTCGAGGACGACGTGCACCGCGCCGAGGTCAAGGAGTCCAGCGAGAAGGCGTTCCGCCAGCAGCTGCTGCTCGACGTCATCGCCGAGAAGGAGGAGCTGAAGGTCAGCCAGGACGAGCTGACCCAGTACCTCATCCAGGGCGCGCAGCAGTACAACATGGAGCCGAACGAGTTCGTCCAGGTGCTGCAGCAGAACAACCAGATCCCCGCCATGGTCGGCGAGGTCGCGCGCAACAAGGCCCTCGCGGTCGTGCTCGACAAGGCGAAGGTCGTGGACGCCGACGGGAAGGTCGTCGACGTCACCGAGTTCACGCAGCCCGTCGTCCGTGACGCCGATGCCGCCGAGCCCGCCGACGCGGACGCCGAGGCCGTCGTCGCCGACGCTCCCGCGGAGGAGGCCGAGGCCCCCGCCGAGGCCGCCGCCGTCGCGGAGGCGCCCGCCGAGAAGCCGAAGAAGAAGGCGGCGCCCAAGAAGAAGGCCGCCCCGAAGGCCGCCGACTCGGAGTAGTCGCATCCGCCGGACGCATGCACGCGGTCGGCAGCACGAGGGCCCGGGGAGCAGACGCTCCCCGGGCCCTCGTGCGTCCTGCGGCGCGGCGGCGGCACCGCTCCGCCCGCGCGGCGGCACCGCTCCGCCCGCGGCGGCGGCACCGCTCCGCCCGCGGCGGCGGCACCGCTCCGCCCGCGGCGAACACGGCGATCGGGCGGACGGCGCTCCGATAGATTCGTGACTCGAAGCGACGAATGAATGGGAGCTCGAACAATGGCCGAACCGACACTGGTACCCGGTGTTTTTGACCGACTGCTGAAGGACCGCATCATCTGGCTCGGATCCGAGGTCCGCGACGACAACGCGAACGAGATCTGCGCGAAGATCCTGCTGCTGGCGGCGGAGGACTCCGAGAAGGACATCTTCCTCTACATCAACTCGCCGGCGGTTCCATCACCGCGGGAATGGCCATCTACGACACCATGCAGTTCGTGCCCAACGACATCGTCACCGTCGGGATCGGCATGGCCGCCTCCATGGGCCAGCTGCTGCTCACGAGCGGCACCAAGGGCAAGCGCTACATCACGCCGAACGCGCGCGTGCTGCTGCACCAGCCCCACGGCGGCTTCGGCGGCACGTCGAGCGACATCCAGACGCAGGCCCAGCTCATCCTCTCGATGAAGCAGCGCCTCGCCGAGATCACCGCGGGCCAGACCGGCAAGACGGCCGAGCAGATCAACGAGGACGGCGACCGCGACCGCTGGTTCACCGCCCAGGAGGCCCTCGAGTACGGCTTCGTCGACCACATCCGCGAGTCGGCGACGGACGTCGTCGGCGGCGGCGGCACCGAGACCTCCTAGAGCCCGCGACAGAGTAGACAGGTAAGAGAAGAGAACATGGAACTCCCCACCTTCGGCGGCGCCCGCGGCGCCGGCTCCACCGCCACGAGCCCGTCGTCGCGGTACATCCTCCCCAGCTTCGAGGAGCGCACGGCCTACGGCTACAAGCGGCAGGACCCCTACGCGAAGCTCTTCGAGGACCGCATCATCTTCCTCGGCGTGCAGGTCGACGACGCGTCGGCCGACGACGTCATGGCGCAGCTGCTCGTGCTCGAGTCGATGGACCCCGACCGCGACATCGTCATGTACATCAACTCGCCCGGCGGCTCCTTCACGGCCATGACGGCGATCTACGACACGATGCAGTACGTCTCGCCGCAGATCCAGACCGTGTGCCTCGGTCAGGCCGCCTCGGCGGCGGCTGTCCTGCTCGCGGGCGGAGCGCCCGGGAAGCGCCTCGCGCTCCCCAACGCGCGCGTGCTGATCCACCAGCCCGCCACGGGCGAGTCCAGCGGCGGACAGGCCTCCGACATCGAGATCCAGGCGGCGGAGATCATGCGCATGCGCTCCTGGCTCGAGGACACGCTCGCGAAGCACACCAACCGCGACCGCGACCAGATCAACCGCGACATCGAGCGCGACAAGATCCTCGGCGCCGACGAGGCCCTGGAGTACGGCCTCATCGACCAGGTGCTCACCTCGCGCAAGAACCTGACGGCGGCGATCCCCGCCCGCTAGGACCCGCACGGAGGAGGGGCGGTCGGCTGATGCCGACCGCCCCTCCTGCGCGTCCGGGTCAGGCGGCCGGCTCCTCCAGCTCGCCGCGCTCGATCGCCTCGCGCTCGAGCTCCCGGACGATGGGCAGGATGTCCGTGCCGAACCGGTCGATGTCCTCCAGGTAGTGGAGGAAGCCGAGCAGCAGGAGGTCGACGCCGCGCTTGCGGTACTCGACCATGCGGCGGGCGATCTGCTCCGGCGTGCCGATGAGCCCGGTGCGGAAGCCGTCGTTGTACTGCACGAGGTCGCGGAACGTGGAGTCGGACCACATGCCCTTCCCGTCGCCGGTCGACGCGCCCGCCTGCCTCACCGCCTGCCGGAAGCCCTCGACCGCGTCGGGGTTGGCCTTCGCGATGATCTCCTCGAGCACCTCCTGCGCCTCCTGCTCGGTGTCCCGGGCGATGACGAAGCCGTTCAGCCCGAAGCGCACGCGCTCGGTGCGGCCGGCTGCGCGCGCGGACGCCAGCACGTCGGCGCGCTGCTCCTCGAAGCCCGCGAAGTCCTTGCCGTTGGAGAAGTACCAGTCGGTGACGCGGCCGCCCATGGCGCGCGCGTCGGTGCTGTTGCCTCCCATGAAGATCTCGGGGTGCGCCCGGCCCGGCACGGCGACGGGCGGCGGCTTCAGCGTGAAGTCGTGGATCCGGTAGAAGTCACCGAGGTGCGTGAAGTCCTGCTCGGTCCAGAGGCCTCGGAGCACCCGGATGAACTCCTCGGTGCGGCGGTACCGCTCGCCGTGCTCGAGCCACGGCTCGCCGAAGCCGACGAACTCGTCCTTCAGCCAGCCGGAGACCACGTTGACGGCGGCGCGGCCGTGCGACATGTGGTCGGCCGTGATGATCCACTTCGCGAGCACGCCCGGGTGCCAGAGCCCGGGGTGCACGGCCGCGATGACCTTGAGGCGCTCGGTGGCGAGCAGGAGGCCCAGCGAGAACGACGTGGACTCGTGCTGCTGGTCGGCGCCGTAGGACGCGGCGTACCGCACCTGGCTGAGGGCGTAGTCGAAGCCGCGCTGCTCGGCGAGCTGCGCGACCTCGACGTTGAAGTCGAAGTCGAAGTGGGTGCGCTGCTCGATGTCGCTCGTCACGAGGCCGCCCGAGACGTTCGGGACCCAGTAGGCGAAGGACAGCGCGTCCGGGGATGCGGTGGCGGGGTTCTCGGTCATGCCGACATGGTGGGTGCGCCGGCTCCACGACGCCCCGTGTGTTGCGCCGTGTGACGGATCCGCGACCGCCGATACCACGCGACGGGCCGTGCTCCCAGGGGTCCGGGCGATGTCCCATGCACGGGTTAGGCTCGTGGCACACCGCACGACTTCCGGGGAGGCATTCATGGCACGCATCGGCGAGAGCGCGGATCTGCTCAAGTGCTCCTTCTGCGGGAAGAGCCAGAAGCAGGTCCAGCAGCTGATCGCGGGACCGGGCGTCTACATCTGCGACGAGTGCGTGGAGCTCTGCAACGAGATCATCGAGGAGCGCCTGGCCGAGGCCAGCGAGGAGACGACGGGCGAGTTCGAGCTCCCCAAGCCCAAGGAGATCTTCGGCTTCCTCGACGAGTACGTCATCGGGCAGGAGGCCGCGAAGCGCGCCCTGTCCGTCGCGGTGTACAACCACTACAAGCGCGTGCGCGCCGTCGGCACCATCGGCCCGGCCGAGACGGTGGGCGACGAGATCGAGATCGCGAAGAGCAACATCCTGCTCATCGGCCCCACCGGCTGCGGCAAGACCTACCTGGCGCAGACTCTCGCGAAGCGCCTCAACGTGCCGTTCGCCGTCGCGGACGCGACCGCGCTGACGGAGGCCGGCTACGTCGGCGAGGACGTCGAGAACATCCTCCTGAAGCTCATCCAGGCGGCCGACTACGACGTGAAGCGCGCCGAGACGGGCATCATCTACATCGACGAGGTCGACAAGATCGCGCGGAAGGCCGAGAACCCCAGCATCACGCGCGACGTCTCGGGCGAGGGCGTGCAGCAGGCGCTGCTGAAGATCCTCGAGGGCACGGTGGCCTCCGTGCCGCCGCAGGGCGGGCGCAAGCACCCGCACCAGGAGTTCATCCAGGTCGACACGACCAACGTGCTCTTCATCGTCGCCGGCGCGTTCGCGGGGCTCGAGGACATCATCAGCCAGCGCGCGGGCAAGAAGGGCATCGGCTTCGGCGCCCCGCTGCACCGCAAGGACGTCAACGCCGACGTGTTCGGCGAGGTGCTGCCCGAGGACCTGCACAAGTTCGGGCTCATCCCCGAGTTCATCGGCCGCCTGCCCGTCGTGACCACGGTCACCCAGCTCGACCAGCGCGCGCTGATGGAGATCCTCACCAAGCCGCGCAACGCGCTCGTGCGCCAGTACCAGCGCATGTTCGAGCTCGACGGCGTGGAGCTGGAGTTCGAGCAGGGTGCCCTCGAGTCCATCGCCGACCTGGCCGTGCTGCGGCAGACGGGAGCCCGCGGGCTCCGCGCCATCCTCGAGGAGGTGCTCGGGCCGATCATGTTCGACATCCCGTCGGACGACGAGGTCGGCCGGGTCGTGATCACCCGCGAGTCCGTGGTGCAGAACGCCGCGCCCACGATCGTGCCGCGCGCGTCCCTGCTGCGCGCGGAGAAGTCCGCCTGACCCGCTGACCGGCTGGCCCGCTCGGCCCCCGGCTCACGCACGAGAGCGCCGCACCCCTCGCAGGTGCGGCGCTCTCGTCGTCCCGGGCGGTGCCTCAGTCGGCGAGTCCCCGGCGTGCGAGCAGCGGCTCGATGACCGCGTCGCGCCCGCGGAAGTCACGGTACGCGTCGAGCGGGTCCTTCGACCCGCCGACGCCGAGCAGCCGTGAGCGGAACCGGTCGCCGTTCGCGCGCGTGAGGCCGCCGTTCTCGTGGAACCACTCGACCGTGTCGGCGTCGAGCACCTCGCTCCAGATGTAGGAGTAGTACCCAGCGTCGTAGCCTCCCGCGAACGTGTGCTGGAAGTAGCTCGACGCGTAGCGGGGGAGCACGGCGGGCACGTCGAGCCCGACGGCGGCGAGGGCCTCCGCCTGGAACACGTCGACGTCCTCGACCACGTCGTCGACGCCGATGCGGTGCCACGCCTGGTCGAGGAGGGCGGCGCCCAGGTACTCGCTCGTGAGGAAGCCCTCGTTGAAGGCGCTCGAGGCCTGCACGGCGGCGACCAGCTCCGCGGGCATGGCCTCGCCGGTCTCGTGGTGCACGGCGTACGACGCGAGGATCTCGGGCCACAGCATCCACATCTCGTTCACCTGGCTCGGGAACTCGACGAAGTCGCGGAAGACGTTCGTGCCGGCGAACCGCGGGTACGTGACGCGGGCGAACAGACCGTGCAGCGCGTGCCCGAACTCGTGGAACAGCGTGTTCGTCTCGTCGTAGCTGAGGAGCGTCGGCTGGCCCGCGGGCGGCTTCGGGACGTTGAGGTTGTTGAGCACCACCGTGGGCGTGTCGAGCAGGGCGCTCTGCGAGATGAGGGGGTTCATCCACGCCCCGCCGCGCTTCGAGTCGCGAGTGTGCAGGTCGAGCACGTACAGGCCGACCGGACCGCCGTCCTCGTCGCGCACCTCGAACACGCGGGCGTCGGGGTGGTAGGCGCGGATGTCGGGGCGTTCGGCGAACGTGACGCCGTACAGCAGCGTGGCCGCGCGGAAGACGCCGTCGTGGAGGACGCGGTCCGCCTCGAGGTAGGGGCGCATGCGCTCCGTGTCGACGTCGTAGCGCTCGGTGCGGACCCGCTCGCTGTAGAAGGCCCAGTCCCAGGAGGCGAGCTCGAAGGTCGGCTCGCCCAGCTCCTCCTGCGTGCGGTCGATGACGCGCTGCAGCTCGACGGCCTCCGCGCGGGCGTTCCGGGCCGCGGCGGGAGCGAGCCGGCCGAGCATCTCGGCCACGGCCTCCGGGGTCCGGGCCGTCTGGTCGGACGTGACGGCGGCGGCATGGCTCGGGAACCCGAGGAGGGCGGCGCGCTCGGCCCGGAGGCTCGTGATCTCGAGCACGAGCGGACGGTTGTCGTGCGCGCCGCCCCGGGCGCCGCGTGCGAGCGACGCCTCCATGATCCGCCGGCGGAGCGCGCGGTCGGTGAGCTGCGCCAGGTACGGGTGGCCGGTCGGCAGGACGAGGGTGATGAGGTGCCGGCCCTCCAGCCCGCGGTCGGCGGCGGCCTGGGCCGCGGCGGCGATTGCGCCCTCGCCGAGTCCGTCGAGCTGCGCGGGATCGTCCACGACCACGGCGAGGTCGTTCGTGTCCTCGAGGAGGTTCGACTCGAAGCGCGTGGTCAGCGTGGACAGGCGGCGGTTCAGGTCGCGGAGGCGGTCCTTCGCCGCGTCGTCGAGGCCGGCGCCGGCCACGGTGAACTCGGCCAGGTACCGCTCGACGAGGTAGGCGGACTCGGCGTCCAGGCCCGCCTCGTGCCGGCCGTCGTGCACGGTGCGGATGCGCGCGTACAGGGCGGAGTCGAGCCGGATGGCGTCGGAGTGCGCCGCGAGCTCGGGCGCGATCCACGCGTCGAGCTCCCGGGTCCACTCCGAGCTGTCGGCCGAGGTGAGGGTGAAGAACACGTGGCTGACGCGGTCCAGCGTGCGGCCGGCGAGCTCGAGCGTGACGAGCGTGTTCTCGAAGGTGGGCGGCTCGGGGGAGTCGGCGATCGCGCGGACCTCGGCCAGGTGCTCCGCGATGCCGGCCTCGAAGGCGGGGCGGAAGTGCTCCTCGCGGATGTCGGCGAACGGGGGCATGCCATAGGGGAGGGTGCTCGGCTCGAGGAAGGGATTCGGGGGCGTCGTCATACGGTCGAGCCTAGGCCGGACGCCCGCTTAGGCTCGGACGGTGACGAGCGAGCGATACACCCACGGCCACCACGAGAGCGTCCTCCGCGTGCACAGCGCGCGGACCGTCCGGAACTCCGCCGCCTACCTGGAGCCGCACCTGCGGCTGGGCCTCGACGTGCTGGACGTCGGGAGCGGTCCCGGCACCATCACGGTGGAGCTCGCCGACATCGTCGCGCCCGGACGCGTGGTGGGCCTCGACATGTCGGACGACGTGGTCCGGCAGGCGCAGTCCCTCGCCGGGGACCGCGGGACGGGCAACGTCGAGTTCGTGGTCGGCTCGGTGTACGAGCTGCCCTACGACGACGCGTCCTTCGACGTGGTGCACGCGCACCAGGTGCTGCAGCACGTCGGCGACCCCGTGCGCGCGCTCGCGGAGATGCGGCGCGTCACCCGGCCCGGCGGCCTCGTCGCGGCGCGCGACGTCATCTACTCCAAGGTCGCCCTGTTCCCGGAGTCCGACGGCCTCCGGCGGTGGGCGGACGTCTACCTGCCCGTGCACCGGGCCAACGGCGGCGAGCCCGACGCCGGATCGCGGCTGAAGGCCTGGGCACGGGCGGCGGGCTTCACCGACATCGCCTCGAGCGCCTCCGTCTGGTGCTTCTCCTCCGACGACGAGCGCGCCTGGTGGGGCGGCGCGTGGGCGGACCGGGCCGTGGCCTCGTCCTTCGCGGGCCAGGCCCTCGACGGCGGCTTCGCCGATGACGCCGACCTGCAGGCCATCCGCGCGGGATGGCAGGAGTGGGCGGCGGACGAGGACGGCTTCCTCGCGATGCCGCACGGGGAGATCCTCGCGCGGCGCTGAACCGCACCCCTGCCGCGCCGTCGCGCGCGCCGACCCGTGACGCGCGACCCGTGATGGCGGCCGACGGGCGCCCTAACCGGGGGCGTCGACGTCCCGGAGGCTCCGGAGGACGGCCGTCGTCCGGTCCACCTCGTCGTCGAGCCGGCCGCCGTGGGCCGCGAGCGCGCGACGCACCCACGCGACGCGCGCGCGGTCGATGCGCATGAGCATCTCGCGCCCCGACGGGCCGAGCGTCAGGACGGTCTCGTCCCCGTCCGGCGTCTCGACGACGAACTGCCGGTGCACGAGGCTCGCGAGCCCCGGGGTGACGGCGGCGCGGGAGGTGCGGCACCGGACCATGAGATCGACGCGGGTCACCCGGTCGTAGCGCGCGATGATCCGGAGGAACAGCACCTGGAGGCCGGTCAGCGGCTCCCACACGGGCACCAGCGCCTCGTGCATGTCGTCCGACAGCGTCATCACCGCCTCGGCCAGGCGGCCCAGCGCCTCGTCGGTCGGGTCGCCGTCGGCCGGGGGACCGGTCGTCGCGACGGCCTCGCCGTCCGTCCTCGCACCGGCGGAGTCCATGTCGTCCCCTGTCGTCTCAGCGGGCGCCCGTCGCGGGCACCACGGCATCGACCGCCGGCGGGGTCCGGGCCGGTCGCTCCTGACCTCGAGGATGGCACAGCGGTCACCGGCCGCGCCTCCCCCCGGCCCCGGAGCGGCGGCGCAGCCCGCCCCTCCCGCAGGCTGCGTGCTGTCGGTCAGTCGTCGAAGGGGTCGTCCGTGGACTCGCCCGGGATGGTGATCGTCGCCGCGTCCTCGATCGGGTCGTAGCGGATGACCGTGCCGTCGTCGAGCTCGACCACGGGCTTGCGCTCCAGCCACGTGAGCGTCCAGCGCCACGCGGACGTGTCGGCGTCGAGCGCCACCACGTCGGACTCCACCGTCTTCACGGCGAGGAGCACGACCTCGGGGAGCTCCGCCGGAGCGGTGCCGCCGAGGGGCCAGCGGGTGCCGAGCTGCATCAGACGTCCTGCTCGTAGGTGACCCACGTGGTGCGGCGGGCCACGCGGTCGTACAGGCGCTGCGCCGGGGCGTTGTCCTCGGCGGTGATCCAGCGGAGCATGCTCGCGCCGTCACGGCGCGCGGCCGCGGCGACGGCCGTGACCAGCTGCTCGCCCACGCCCTGGCCGCGCGAGACCTCGCGGACGTACAGGTCGTCGAGCAGGAGCCCGTCGGTGCCGCGCGCGAGGCGGGCGAACCGGTGGAAGTGGGCCAGGCCGACGAGGGCGCCCTCGTGCGCGTCGTCGACGGCGACGAGCGCGGTGCTCGCGTGCGCGTCGTCGATGATGTGGCTCCAGGCCAGCACGGCGTGCTCGTCCGTCAGCTCGGTGCCGTAGAACTCGGCGTAGCCGACGAACAGGTCGAACCAGGGGAAGAAGTCGCCGTCGCGGACGGGGCGGATCGAGATGGTCATGCGTCGGTCTCTCCTCAGGGCTCGACGGGCGCGAGCGTGATGCGGGTGACGGCCGGGCCGTCCCCCTCGGTGAACTGCAGGTCGGTGATGCGGCCCACGGCGCGCAGGTCGCTCGCGACCAGCTCGAGCGAGCGGATGTCGTCCGCCGACGCCGAGACGACGGCCTCGGCGACCGGGGTCTTCTGGGACGCCTTCGCGTCGGTCTTGGCGCGGCGGATGCCGACGAGGGCCCGGCCGGCGAGGCCGAGGAGCCGCGGATCGGCCGTGCCGCCCGTGGCCGGGGCGTCGGGCCGGGGAGCGGTGGGCCAGGCGGCCGTGTGGATGGAGCCCTCGTGGGACCAGCTCCACGCCTCCTCCGCCGCGAACGGCACGAAGGGGGCGAACAGGCGCAGCAGGACGTCGAGCGCCTCGCGGAGGGCCGCGACCGCGGATCCGCGGTCGGCCGGGTCGGCGTCGGCGGAGTAGGCGCGGTCCTTCACGAGCTCGAGGTAGTCGTCGCAGAACGTCCAGAAGAAGCTCTCGGTGACCTCGAGGGCACGCGCGTGGTCGTACTCCTCGAGGGCGCTCGTGGCGGTCTCGACGACCTCCGCGAGGGCGGCGAGCATGCCCACGTCGATGGCGTGCGTGGCTCGGGCGTCGGCGGGGGCCTCGAAGGACAGGATGAACTTCGCGGCGTTCAGCACCTTGATCGCGAGGCGGCGGCCGATCTTGATCTGGGTCGGGTTCTGCGGGTCCATGGCGGCGTCGACGCCGAGCCGGGCGGAGGCCGCCCAGTAGCGCACCGCGTCCGAGCCGAACTGCTCGAGCGTGGCCGCGGGCGTGACGACGTTGCCCTTCGACTTCGACATCTTCTTGCGGTCGGGGTCGAGGATCCAGCCGGAGATCGCCGCCGTCCGCCACGGTGCGGCGCCGTGCTCGAGCTCGGCGCGGAGGACCGTGGAGAAGAGCCACGTGCGGATGATGTCCTGCCCCTGCGGCCGCATGGAGAACGGGAAGACGAGGTCGAACAGCTCCGGGTCGCGCTCCCAGCCGCCCGCGAGCTGCGGGGTGAGCGAGGAGGTGGCCCAGGTGTCCATCACGTCGAGCTCGCCCTGGAAGCCGCCGGGCACGCCGCGCTGGTCCTCCGTGTACCCGGGGGCCGCATCCGACGACGGGTCGACGGGCAGCTGCTCCTCGGTGGGCGTGATGGCCTTCTCGAACTCCGGGTTGCCGTCGGCGTCGAGCGGGTACCAGACGGGCAGGGGCACGCCGAAGAAGCGCTGGCGGGAGACCAGCCAGTCGCCGTTGAGGCCGCCGACCCAGTTCTCGTACCGCACGCGCATGAAGTCGGGGACGAAGCCGATCTCCCGGCCGCGGCCGATGAGGCCCTGACGGAGCTCCTCGTCCCGGCCGCCGTTGCGGATGTACCACTGGCGGGTGGAGACGATCTCGAGGGCTTGTCGCCCTTCTCGTAGAACTTGACGGGGTGCGTGATCCTCCGCGGCTCGCCGAGGAGCTCGCCGGACTCGGTGAGGAGCTCGACCACGGCGGCCTTCGCGGAGAAGACCGTCTTGCCGGCGAGGGCGGCGTACGCCGCGCGGCCGGCGTCCGACGTGATGGCGGCGGGCGCCTCGGAGACGATGCGGCCGTCGAAGCCGACGATGGCGCGGTTCTCGAGCTGCAGCTCGCGCCACCACACGACGTCGTTCAGGTCGCCGAACGTGCAGACCATGGCGATGCCGGAGCCCTTGTCGGGCTGGGCGAGGTGGTGCGCGAGCACCGGCACCTCGACGCCGAAGACGGGGGTCGTGACGGTCGTCCCGAACAGGCCCTGGTACCGCTCGTCGTCCGGGTGGGCGACGAGGGCGACGCACGCCGCGAGGAGCTCCGGGCGGGTCGTGTCGATGACGACGTCGTCGCCGTCCGGGCGGTGGAACGCCAGGCGGTGGTAGGCGCTCGGCTGCTCGCGGTCCTCGAGCTCGGCCTGCGCGACAGCGGTGCGGAAGGTGACGTCCCACAGGGTGGGCGCGTCGGCCTGGTAGGCCTCGCCCCGGGCGAGGTTCCGGAGGAACGCGCGCTGCGAGGCGACCTGCGCCTCCCGGCCGATGGTGCGGTAGGTCTGCCGCCAGTCGACGCTGAGGCCGAGGGTGCGGAAGAGGTCCTCGAACTGCTTCTCGTCCTCCTCGGTGAGGCGCTCGCACAGCTCGATGAAGTTGCGGCGGGAGATGGGCTGCTGGTCGCCGGGCTTGGACGTCCCGCCGGTCTCCGCGGGCGCGTAGCCCGGGTCGTAGGGGAGCGTGGGGTCGCAGCGGACGCCGTAGAAGTTCTGGACGCGGCGCTCCGTCGGGAGGCCGTTGTCGTCCCAGCCGAGCGGGTAGAAGACGGACTCGCCGCGCATCCGGCGGTAGCGGGCGACGACGTCCGTGTGCGTGTAGCTGAAGACGTGGCCGATGTGGAGGGATCCACTCGCGGTGGGCGGCGGCGTGTCGATGGAGAAGACGGTGCCCGCGGCGGCCTCGTCGCGGCGGAAGTCGTACGTGCCGTCGGCCTGCCAGCGGCTGCCCCACTTGGCCTCGAGGCCCTCGAGGGCCGGCTTGTCGGGGACCCGGGCGACGGGCGGTGCGGTCGCCTCCCGCGTGGTGTCCGGACGTCGTTCGTCAGCCATGCGTGCTCCGGTTCCCTCGTGTGGACGGCACCGTGTCGATGGTGAGGTGCCTGCTGTGCGGGGTCCAGGCTACCGGATGGGGGCGCGACGGCCGGATTCGCGGGGCTCCCGGCCCCGCGCATCTGCCCGTCCGGGCTAGGCGGACCGCCCGTGCGCCGCCTCCTGGAAGGCCCGGCGCATGGCCTGGACCCGTCCCGTGAGCTCGGTGGGCACACGGCCGTCGAAGCGGGCGAAGTGGGCGTCCACGGCGTCGAGCTCGTCGAGCCAGGACGCGGGGTCGAGCGCCAGCAGCTCCTCCAGGGCGCCGTCCGCGAGGTCGAGCCCGGCGACGTCGAGGTCGGCCGTGCGGGGCAGCCCGCCGACGGGGCTCGGACGCACGGGCACCCGGTCCTCGACGCGACGCAGGATCCACTCCAGCACGCGCGCGTTCTCCCCGAAGCCCGGCCAGAGGAACGCGCCGTCGGCGCCCGTCCGGAACCAGTTGACCTGGAAGACGCGGGGTGCCCCGGGCCCGAGCCCCCGGCCGACCTCGAGCCAGTGGCGCCAGTGGTCCGCCATGTCATAGCCGCAGAACGGCTGCATCGCGAAGGGGTCGTGCCGCAGCTCGCCGACCCGGCCCTCGGCGGCCGCGGTCCGCTCCGAGGCCATGGTCGCGCCCATCAGGACGCCGTGCTCCCAGTCCTCGGCCTCCGCGACGAGGGGGACGTTGGTGGCGCGCCGCCCGCCGAGGAGGATCGCGTCGACCACGACGCCGTCGGGGTCGTCCCAGTCGTCCGCGAGCGACGGGCACTGCTCGATGCCGACCGTGAAGCGCGCATTGGGGTGCGCGGCCGGGGTGCCGGACGCGGGAGACCACGGTCGCCCCTGCCAGTCGACCAGGCCCGCCGGGGGCCTCGGCGTCATGCCCTCCCACCAGACGTCGCCGTCGGGGCGGAGCGCGACGTTCGTGAAGATCGCGTTGCCCCACACGGCCGCCATCGCGTTCGGGTTGGTGGCCTCGCCCGTGCCCGGTGCGACGCCGAAGAGGCCGCGCTCGGGGTTCACGGCGCGCAGGCGCCCCTGGACGTCGGGACGGAGCCAGGCGATGTCGTCGCCCAGCGTCTCGACCGTCCAGCCGGGGATGGTGGGGGTGAGCATGGCGAGGTTCGTCTTGCCGCACGCCGACGGGAACGCGGCGGCCACGTGGAAGCGGCGGCCCTCGGGGCTCGTCACGCGGATCAGGAGCATGTGCTCCGCGAGCCAGCCCTCGTCCCGCGCCATGACGGACGCGATGCGCAGCGAGAAGCACTTCTTGCCGAGGAGGGCGTTGCCGCCGTACCCCGATCCGAACGAGATGATCTCGCGCGCCTCCGGGAAGTGGCAGATGCGCTTGTCGGCGTTGTGCGGCCAGGCCACGTCGGCGGTGCGTCGGCCCGCGTCGTCGACGAGCGGCGCGCCCAGCCCGTGCAGCGCCCGCACCCAGGGGGTGTCCGGGCCGATGCGGCGGAGCGCGTCGTCGCCCATCCGGGTCATGAGCGCCATGCTCGCGACGACGTAGGGGCTGTCGGTGATCTGCACGCCGAGCTGCGAGATCGCGCCGCCGAGCGGCCCCATGGAGAAGGGGACGACGTACAGGGTGCGCCCGCGCATGGACCCCGCGAGCAGGTCGTCGAGCTCGGCGCGCGTCGTCGCGGGGTCGCGCCAGTTGTTGGTGGGACCGGCGTCGGCGGGGTCCTCCGAGCAGATGAACGTCCGGTCCTCGACCCGGGCGACGTCGGCGGGGTCGCTGCGGGCCAGGAAGCTGTGCGGGCGCCACTCGGGGTTCAGGCGGATGAGCGTGCCCGCGTCCACCATCTCCCGCGTCAGCCGGTCGTACTCGGCCACGCTCCCCGTGCACCAGACGACCCGGTCGGGGCGGGTCAGCCGGGCGACGTCCGCGACCCAGGCGGCGACGCGGGGATCGCGGGCGTGCGCCGGGGCGGCGGATCCGGGCGGGAGGGGGGCGTCGCCGCGGTCCGGGCCGGCGGCGCGGGGCGATGCGCCCGGGCCGCCGTCGTGCGCGCGGTCGGCGGTGCTGAGCGGGGGTGCGTCCTGGATCGTGGTCATGGCTTCCGTCCTCGTCGATCGGGCTGTTGTTCCAGCCTGGGACCGGCCAGGATGGGGTTCGGCGATCCGTAGGCGTGAACAAGCGCGGATGTTCACGGAGAGGTGAAGGAATGGACCAGCTCGTCATCGGACGGCGCATCCGGCACGCGCGGAAGGGCGCGGGGCTCACGCTCCAGGCGCTGGGGGAGCGGGCGGGCATCCTGCCGAGCCAGCTGAGCATGATCGAGAACGGGCGTCGCGAGACCCGGCTCTCCACGCTCGGCCGCATCGCGGGCGCGCTCGGCGTCGACGTGACGCACCTGCTCGCGGACCAGGCGCCCGACGCGCGCTCGGCCCTCGAGATCGAGCTCGACCGGGCGCAGCGCTCCCCGCTCTACGGCGGGCTCGGCCTGCCCGCGGTGCCCGCCAGCCGCGCCCTGCCGCAGGAGACCCTCGAGGCGCTCGTCGGCCTCCACCGCGAGCTCGCGCGGCGGGCCCGCGAGTCGATCGCCACGCCCGAGGAGGCCCGTCGCGCGAACACGGAGCAGCGGCTCATGATGCGGGCCCGCGACAACCACCTCCCCGCCATCGAGGAGCTGGCGGAGGCGATGCTCGCCGACGTCGGCCACAGCCGGGGCGCCCTCTCGCACCGCAGCGTGAGCCGGATGGCGGAGGGGCTCGGCTTCGAGCTCATCTACGTGGACGACCTGCCGCGGTCCACGCGCTCCGTGACCGACCTCGGCGAGGGCCGGATCTACCTGCCGCCGGCGTCGATCCCCGGCGGCCACGGCCTGCGGTCGATGGCGCTGCAGGCCATGGCGCACCGGGTCCTCGGGCACGAGGAGCCCGCCAGCTACGCGGACTTCCTCCGGCAGCGGCTGGAGATCAACTACTTCGCGGCCGCGTGCCTGATGCCGTTGACGCAGTCGGTCGAGTTCCTCGCGGAGGCGAAGTCGCGCCGCGACCTCGCGGTGGAGGACTTCCGGGACGCGTTCGGGGTCACCCACGAGGCGGCGGCGCTCCGGCTCACCAACATCAGCACCACGCACCTCGACCTCCGCGTGCACTTCCTGCGCGTGGGCGGGGACGGCGCGGTCTACAAGGCGTACGAGAACGACGGCCTGCCGCTGCCCGTCGACGTGACCGGCGCCGTCGAGGGCCAGCCGGTGTGCCGCGAGTGGGCGGCGCGCGGCGCCTTCGACCGGACCAACCGCACCACCGAGTTCCACCAGTACACGGACACGCCGGCCGGCACGTTCTGGTGCTCGACGCAGACGGGGTCCACGGCGGAGGGCGAGTACTCGATCACGTTGGGCGTGCCGTTCGCGCACGCCAGGTGGTTCCGCGGCCGGGAGACGACCGCGCGGAGCGCCTCGCGGTGCCCGGACGAGTCGTGCTGCCGTCGCGCCGACCCCGCGGACGCCGGCCGGTGGCGGGATCGGGCGTGGCCGAGCGCGCGCCTGCACGCGCACATCCTCGCGCCGCTGCCGCGCGGGGCCTTCCCGGGGGTGGACGACCGGGAGCTGTACGCGTTCCTCGACCGGCACGCCGGGGTCTGAGGCCGGGCCGTCAGCGCGGCGCCCGATCGTCAGCGTGGCGCCGGGCCGTCAGCGTGGCGCCGGGCCGTCAGCGTGGCGCCGGGCCTTCAGCGCGGCGCCGGGCCGGGGTCGAGCCGGGGGACGGCCGCGAGGAGCGCCCGCGTGACCGCATGGGCGGGGCGAGCCATCACATCGTCGGCGGACCCGCGCTCCACGACGCGGCCCTCGTCCATCACGAGGATCTCGTCGCTCATGTGCGCCACGACGCCGAGGTCGTGGGAGATGAGCAGGATGCCGAGGCCCAGTCGGCGCTGCAGCTCGTCGAGCAGGTCGAGCACCTGGGCCTGCACGGCGATGTCGAGGGCCGAGACCGGCTCGTCGCAGAGCAGCACGTCGGGGCGGGCCGCCAGGGCGCGGGCGATCGCGACGCGCTGGCGCTGGCCGCCCGACAGGCGCGCGGGGCGGCGGCGGAGCACGAGCGCGGGATCGAGGCCGACCTGCGCGAGGAGCGTCGCCGGCGAGTCGACGGCCTCCGCGCCGTGGAGTCCCGCCACGACGAGGGCGTCCTGGAGGATCCGGCCGACCGTCCAGCGCGGGTCGAACGACGCGAGCGGGTCCTGGTAGACGGCGCCGACGCGGGGACGACGGCTGCGGCGGGCGCGCTCGGGGATCCCGCTCCACGGCTGCCCGTCGAGCGTCACGGTGCCGGCGTCGGGCTCCTCGAGCGCGAGGAGGAGCCGCGCGACCGTGGTCTTGCCGGACCCGGACCCGCCGACGAGCCCGAGCGTGCGGCCGCGGCGGACCTCCAGGTCCACGTCGTCGACGGCCGTGCGGACGGTGCCGCCCGGGCCGCGGTAGGACCGGCCGAGGCCGGTGGCGCGGAGGACGACCTCCCCGGCGGCACCGGCGGGGGACGCCGGGGATCCGCCGGGCGCCGGCGTGCGGTAGGCGACGGCCGCGAGCCGCGCCTCCGAGAGCGGCACGCCTCGTGGCACGCCCGTCGGGACCGCCGCGACGAGGGCGCGGGTGCGACGGTGGGCGGGGGAGCCCAGGACGTCCGCGGTGGGGCCCTCCTCCACGATGCGGCCGTCGTGCATCACGGCGACGCGGTCCGCGAGGCGGGCCACGACCGCGAGGTCGTGGCTCACCAGCAGGGTCGCCTGGCCGCGCGTGCGCAGGTCGGCGAGCAGGTCGAGGATGCGCGCCTGCACGGTGGCGTCGAGCGCCGTAGTGGGCTCGTCCGCGACGAGCAGCGGCGGGTCGAGGGCCAGGGCCGCCGCGAGGAGCGCGCGCTGGCGGAGCCCGCCGGAGAGCTCGCCGGAACGCTGGTGCACGCGCGTCGCGGGATCCGGCATGCCGACCCGCTCGAGCAGCTCGAGCACGCGCGCCCGCCGCGCGCGGGCGTCGCGGATGCCGTGCAGGCGGAGGGGGTCGCCGATCTCGCGGCCGATCGGGCGCAGCGGGTCGAGCGAGGAGAGCGCGTCCTGCAGCACGAGCCCGACTCCCGTGCCGCGCACCCGGCGCCACTCGCGGGGACCGGCGTGGCGCAGGTCGCGGCCGGCGATCTCGAGGGCGTCGGCCCGGACCTCGGCGCCCGTGCCCGCCAACCCGAGGAGGCTGCGCGCCGTGACGCTCTTCCCGGAGCCCGAGGTGCCGACGAGGGCGAGGCACTCGCCGGCGGCGATGCGCAGGGAGACCCCGTGGACGACGGGGACGCCCCCGAAGGAGACCCGGAGGTCCTCGACGCGGAGCGCCAGCGGAGAGGACGCACCCGCGGCGGCCCGGGTGGTCGCGGCACGGTCCCCGGTCGCCCGATCGCCGCTCACGAGGCCCGGACCCGTCGCTCGAGCGCGCGGCCGAGCACGGTCGAGGCCGTGGCGGTGAGCACGATCATGAGGCCGGGCACGACCGTCAGCCACGGCGCGGAGCCGATGTAGGTGCGCCCGGCGGCGAGCATCGCGCCCCACTCCGGATCCGGCGGCACCGTGCCGAGGCCGAGGTAGCTGAGGGAGGACGCCCACACGATCGCCTGCCCGACGCCGAGCGTCCCGAGCACGAACAGGGGCGCGGCGGTGTTCGGCAGGATGTGCCGGACGAGGACGACGAGCGGCGGACGCCCGAGGACCGTGGCGGCCTCGACGTACGGGGACCGGCGCACCGACATGACCCGGCCGCGGATGATGCGCGCGTAGCCGGGCGCCGCGGAGATCCCGACGGCGAGGGTGGCGCTGCCGATGCCGGGCCCGAGGATCACGATGAGGAAGAGCGCCAGCAGGAGGCCCGGGAACGCGAACACGACCTCGATGACGCGGTTGACGGCGAAGTCGGCGATGCGCCCGAGGAGCGCCGCGAGGAGGCCCAGGACCGCGCCGAGGCCGAGGCCGATGGCCGTCGCGCTCACGCCGATGACGAGGCTGGGGCCGGCGCCGTGCACCACGCGCGTCAGGACGTCGCGCCCCGACTCGTCGGTGCCGAGCAGGTGCCCGGTGCCCGGCGGACGGAAGGCCTCCGCCGGGGCGATGGCGAGCGGATCCCCCGGCGCGAGGAGCCCGGGCACGAGCGCGGCGGCCAGGAGGAGCGCGACCGCGAGGGCGGCGCCCGCGGTGCCGGCGGCGGCGAGGACCCGGAGCGGCGGTCGGGAGGGCACGGACGCGAGGAGGGTCTCGGCGCGGGGATCGCTCATCGCGTGACCGCCCGTGCGTCGGCATCCGCGTCGGCTCCGGGCGCGGCGGTCGGCACCGGTCCGGTGCGGGCGTCGACCAGGCGCGGGTCGACGAGGCGCGCGAGCAGGTCGGTCACGGCGGTGAGCACGATGTAGATCACCGCCACCACGAGCACGACGCCCACGATCACGGGCACGTCGCGGCTCGTCACGGCCGAGAGCGCCGTGCGTCCGAGGCCGGGCCGGGCGAAGATCTGCTCGACGACCACGGCGCCGGAGATGAGGAAGCCGAACGCCCAGCCGGACAGCGCGATCCCCGGCGCGGCCGCGTGCCGGAGCGCGTGCCGGAGCCGGACGCCCGCCTCGGACTCCCCGCGGGCGCGTGCGGCGAGCGCGAAGGGGGAGTCGAGGGCGTCCAGGAGCGCCTCGCGCATGATCTGGCCGAGGAAGCCGGCGAGCGGGATGGCCAGCGTGAGCACGGGGAGCACCAGGCCGGCGGGCGTGGATCCGCTCACCGCGGGCAGCCAGCCGAGGCCGGTGGAGAACACGAGGATCAGCACCACGCCGATCCAGAAGTGCGGCAGCGACGCGGCCACGATCTCGACGCCCGCCCCGAGCGCCCCCGCCACGCGGCCGGCGCCGGTCGAGACCAGGGCGAGCCCGAGCGCGAGGACCCATGCCACCGCGAGCGCCAGCACCGCGACGAGCAGCGTGCCCGGCAGCTGGCGCGCGAGGACGGCGGCCACGTCCTCGCGGAGCGCGTACGAGCGCCCGAGGTCGCCCTGGACGAGCCGGCCGAGCTGGGCGAGGTACTGCACGAGCAGCGGCTGGTCGAGGCCGTACTCCGCGCGCACCGCGGCCACCGCCTCGGGCGGCGCCTGCGAGCCCGGCCCGCCGAGGATCGCCTGCGCCGGATCGCCCGGGATGAGCCGCACGGCGAGGAACGTCACCGTCGCGACCGCCCAGAGCACCAGCACCGCGCCGCCGATCCGCGCCCCACGGCCCGCGCGAGGGCGGGGACGCGGGAGCGGGGTGCGGTGGCGCGGCCGCGGGTCACCGGGCGAGCCAGGTGTCGTACAGCGTCGGCGTCGCCACCGACGGCAGCGCGCGGAGGCCCTGCACGTCGGCGCCGAGCAGGAAGTGGTTCTGCTGGTCGTAGAGCGGCAGGATCCAGTGCCCCTCCATCACCCGGCGCTGCACGTCGGCGTAGAGCGCGTCGCGGCGCTCCAGGTCGGTCGTGGACCGCGCCTCGGCGAGCGCCTGGTCGATCTCGGGGACCGACACCTTGGCGTGGTTCGCGAAGTAGCCGCTCGGCGCGGGGGTGATGCCCGAGGTGTCGTAGAGGATGCGCAGCACGTCCGGTCCGGCCTTGGTGTAGGGCGCGCTGACGAGCTCGTACGCGTCGTCCCGAGCGCCTCGTACCAGGAGCCGAGGTCCATGGGCTCGAGCTGCACGTCGAACCCGACCTCCTTCGTGGTGGCCTGGATCTGCTCGAACAGCGACTGCTCGGCGGGGATCGACTGGTTGGTGCTCACGGGGAAGCGGAGCGTGAGGCGCTGGCCGTCGCGCGTGCGGATCCCGTCGGCGTCCCGCGCCGACCAGCCGGCCGCGTCGAGCAGCTCGCCCGCCCGGTCGACGTCGATCTCGAACGGGTCGGGGTCCGAGACGCCGGCGGGCTCGGTGCTCGCGAGCGGCGAGTAGGAGCGCTCGGCCGTGCCCTGGAACAGCGCCGTGATGCCGGCGTCGACGTCGGCCGACCGGATGAAGGCCTCGCGGACGCGCGCGTCGTCGAAGGGCGCCTGCCCGGAGTTCAGCTCGATGCGGTTGGACGCGCCGGGCCGCGGCGCGTCCAGCTCGCCGAGGGTCCCCGCGGCCGTCGCGGAGGCGATGGCGTCGGGCTGCGCGTTGTCGATCACGTCGACCTCGCCGCTCTGGAGGGCGGCGTAGCGGGAGGCGGAGTCGGGGAGGAAGCGCCAGTCGACGCGATCGAGGTAGGCGGGCCCGCTGTGCTCGGCGTCGGCGGGGGGCGACGAGTAGTCGTCGTTGCGGATCAGCGAGACGGACTGCTGGCGGTCCCAGCGCTCGACGAGGAACGGCCCGGTGCCGATGGGCTGGGCGCAGTTCTCGTCGGTGCCGCGGGCGATCCCGGCGGGCGACTCCATGGCGAGCCACGGCTGCGAGAGCGACTCCAGCAGCGCGCTGTCGGGGGTGGAGAGCGTCAGCTGCACGGTGGAGGCGTCGACGGCCGTCGCGTCGGCGACGGCCTGCAGCGCCAGGTACCCGGTGCTCGACAGCGTCGCGGGGTCCTGCACGTGCTGGATGTTCGCCACCACCGCGTCGGCGTCGAACGGGGTGCCGTCGGTGAAGGTCACGCCCTGGCGCAGCTGCAGGGTGAGGCCGAGCCCGTCGTCGCTCCAGGTCCAGGTCTCCGCGAGCCAGGGCGTGATGCCGCCCTCCCCGTCGAGCGACACGAGCGGCTCGAGGAACTGGGAGGACACGAGCGCCTGCGGGTAGTTGCCGCCGACGTGCGGGTCGAGGCACTCGGGCTCGGCGTCGCCCGACGCGTACACGAGCGTGCCACCGGAGACGGGCGTGGTGGACGCCTCGGGGCGGCGGAGGTGCAGCCGGAGAGGACGAGGGCGGTCGCGGCGAGGGCGCCGAGGCCCGCGAGGGCGCGGGCGCGCGAGGTGGGGATCATGGGAGCTTCCGGTGGGAGCGCCGGTCGGGCGCGGGGAGTGGTTTCTGTACCGCGTCCAACAATACGGGACCCCACCGACGCCGGTGCGCCAGGATGGGCCCATGACCTCCGCCCGTCCCGCCGGCCGTCCGCGCCGATCGTCGCGGGCGACCCTGGAGGAGGCCGCCGCCGAGCTCTTCCTCGAGAACACCTACGCGGCGACGACGGTGGAGCAGATCGCGCAGCGCGCCGGGGTCAGCCGCGCCACCTTCTTCAACTACTACGCCTCCAAGGCCGACCTCCTCTGGGCGGGCCTCGACGACACGCTCCGGGCGCTCGGGCAGGCGCTCGCCGCGGCGGACGCCGGACGGACGCCCGTGGACGGCGTGGTCGAGTCGCTCCTGGACGCGGCGCGCGACCGCGGCGAGGGGTGGCTGCCGCTGGCGTTGACCCAGCACGAGGTGATGGGGCTCGGCGCGGCCGTCGCGGGCGAGGGGGTCGCCCGCGCGGCGCCGCTCGTGGATCCCGTCGCCCAGGCCCTGGCGCGCGGCTCGGGCCTCCGCGCCTCCGACGCGCGCGTCCGGGTCGCCGCCGCCGTGGTCGCCGCCGCGACGGCCGCCGCGGTCGTCGCGTGGGCCGCGGACGGGGTGACCCGCGGACCGCTCGAGGACGCCGTGCGGCGGGCGCTCGACCCGCTGCGTCCCGCGCTCGCGGCGCAGCTCGGCTGAGTCGCCGGAGGGGCGCCGCGCGCCGCCTCCCGCGCCCCGGTCCGCGGAGCAGGATGGCCCCATGACCGACGACGCCCGCCATCCCGACCACGCCGCCCTCGCCGCCAGCTTCGGCGCGGTGGCCGACCAGTACGACCGCGTGCGCCCCGGCTACCCCGAGGCGGCCGTGGAGTGGATGCTCCCGGCCGGCGCCCGCCGGGTCGTCGACCTGGGCGCGGGCACCGGCAAGCTCACGCGCCTGCTCGCCGCGCGCGGCCTGCAGGTCACCGCGGTGGAGCCCGACGCCGGCATGCGCGCCGTGCTGGCCGCCGCGTCCCCCGACGTCGACGTCCGCGCGGGATCCGGCGAGGCGATGCCCCTCGGCGACGGCGAGGAGGACGCGGTCCTCGTCGCGCAGGCGTGGCACTGGATGGACGCCGGGGAGGCGGCCCGCGAGGCCGCGCGCGTGCTCCGCCCCGGCGGTCGCCTCTGCCTGGTGTGGAACGCGATGGACGTGCGCGAGGACTGGGTCCGCGAGCTCGACGCGCTCCTCCAGCCGGGACGCCGCCCGCGCGGGCCCGGGCAGGAGCCCGGCCCGTTCCCCGGCTTCGGCCCGGTCGAGCACGCGTCCTTCCCCCACCGCCACCGCACGACCCCCGACGACGTCGTGGCGCTCGCGGGCTCCATCAGCCGCGTCGTCGTCATGCCCGACCCCGAGCGGGCTCGGGCGCTCGACGACATCCGCACGCTCCTCGCGGGTCACCCCGACACCGCGGGCCGCGACCAGCTGGAGCTCCCCTGGCGGGCGGACGCCTACCGCGCCCAGCTCGGCGGCTAGGGGCTGCGGCACCCGCGGGAGCGCGCGCTAGGATCGTGGGACAGGCGCCGATCCGGCCATCACCGGGGAGCCTTCGGAAGAGAGCCCCGCACGGACGACCGCGGGGCAGGTAGAACCGAACGGGTCGGGCCCGTCATCGCCTCTGGAGAGTGGCCGCGCGTCGCGTGGCAAGCGGGGTGGTACCGCGCTCGGGGATCCGCACACGGGTTCCGGGCGTCCTCGCGGAGAGCCGACGCCGCAGGAGATGCCATGACCTACCCCCGTCCCGTCCCCGACGACCCGCACGCCCCCGACCAGGTCGCGGCGAGCCCGCGCTTCCCGGAGATCGAGACCGGCATCCTCGCGTTCTGGAAGCGCGACGACACCTTCCGCGCCTCCGTCGAGCGGCGCGAGGGATGCGACGAGTGGGTCTTCTACGACGGCCCGCCCTTCGCCAACGGCCTCCCGCACTACGGGCACCTCCTCACCGGCTACGCCAAGGACGCCTTCCCGCGCTTCCAGACCATGCGCGGCAAGCAGGTCCACCGCCGCTTCGGCTGGGACACTCACGGCCTGCCCGCCGAGCTCGAGGCCATGCGCCAGCTCGGCATCACCGAGAAGAGCGAGATCGAGCAGATGGGCGTCGAGGCGTTCAACGCCGTCGCGCGCCGGTCGGTGCTCGAGTACACGGGGGAGTGGGAGGAGTACGTGACCCGCTCCGCGCGGTGGGTCGACTTCGAGGACGACTACAAGACCCTCGACATCGACTTCATGGAGTCGGTCATCTGGGCCTTCAAGGAGCTGCACGACAAGGGCCTCGCGTACGAGGGCTTCCGGGTGCTCCCGTACTGCTGGCACGACCAGACGCCGCTGAGCAACCACGAGCTGCGGATGGACGACGACGTCTACCGCATGCGCCAGGACCAGTCGGTCACCGTCACGTTCCCGCTCGTCGGCGCCAAGGCCGAGTCGCTCGGCCTCACCGCCGTGCGCGCGCTCGCCTGGACGACGACCCCCTGGACCCTGCCCACGAACATGGCGCTCGCGGTCGGGCCGGACATCACGTACGCCGTCGTGCCCGCGGGCCCCGCCGGCACGCCCGACTCCGAGGCGCCCGACTCCCTGCCCCGCGCGTCGTCCGCGCAGCTCGCCGCCGAGGTGCTCGGGTCCGAGTACCTCATCGCGCAGGACCTCGTGGGGAACTACGCGAAGGACCTCGGCTACGCGTCCGCCGACGAGGCGCGCGCCGCCGTGTCCCGCACGGTCCTCGGCCGCCAGCTCGAGGGCGTCGCCTACGACCGCCTGTGGGACTTCTACGCCGACACGGAGCGCTTCGGCACCGGGAACGCGTGGCAGGTGCTCGTCGCCGACTACGTCACGACCACGGACGGCACCGGCATCGTCCACCAGGCCCCCGCCTACGGCGAGGAGGACCAGCAGGTCTGCGCCGCCGCCGGCATCCCCGTGATCCTGTCCCTCGACGAGGGCGGCCGCTTCGTCGACACGGTCCCCGAGGTCGCGGGAGAGCTGTGGTCGGACGCCGGCAGGACGCTCACGCGCATGCTGAAGGCGCAGGGCCGCCTCATCCGCCAGGCGAGCTACGAGCACTCGTACCCGCACTGCTGGCGCTGCAAGAACCCGCTCATCTACAAGGCGGTGTCCAGCTGGTTCGTGCGCGTCACCGACTTCCGCGACGACATGGTGCGCCTCAACCAGGACATCTCGTGGACCCCGGAGAACGTCAAGGACGGGCAGTTCGGCAAGTGGATCGGCAACGCCCGCGACTGGTCCATCAGCCGCAACCGCTTCTGGGGGAGCCCGATCCCCGTCTGGAAGAGCGACGACCCGGCCTACCCGCGCATCGACGTGTACGGCAGCCTCGACGAGCTCGAGGCCGACTTCGGGGTGCGCCCCACGGACCTGCACCGCCCGTTCATCGACCAGCTGACGCGCCCGAACCCCGACGACCCGACCGGCCGCTCCACCATGCGCCGCATCGAGGACGTGCTGGACGTCTGGTTCGACTCCGGATCGATGCCCTTCGCGCAGGTGCACTACCCGTTCGAGGACCGCGAGTGGTTCGACGCCCACAGCCCGGCCGACTTCATCGTCGAGTACATCGGGCAGACCCGCGGCTGGTTCTACACGCTGCACGCGCTCTCGACGGCCCTGTTCGACCGACCCGCGTTCTCGAGCGTCGTGAGCCACGGCATCGTGCTCGGCAACGACGGCCAGAAGATGTCGAAGTCGCTGCGCAACTACCCGGACGTCAACGACGTGTTCGACCGGGACGGATCCGACGCCATGCGCTGGTTCCTGCTCGCGAGCCCCGTGCTCCGGGGCGGCAACCTCGTGGTGACCGAGGAGGGCATCCGCGAGGGCGTCCGGCAGGTGCTGCTGCCGCTCTGGAGCACCTGGTACTTCTTCTCGCTCTACGCCAACTCCGCGGCGCCGGGCGGCTACGAGGCGCACCGCGACACGACGAGCGACGACGTGCTGGACCGCTACGTCCTGGCCCGCACCCGCCGCCTGGTCACCGAGGTGACGGCGCACATGACGGCGCTCGACTCCACGCTCGCGGCGGCCTCCCTGCGCGACTTCGCCGACGTGCTGACCAACTGGTACGTCCGCCGCAGCCGGGACCGCTTCTGGGCGGGCGTCGAGACCGCGGCCGACGGCACGGTCACGCGCACGGCCGCGTTCGACACCCTGTACACGGTCCTCGAGACGGTGGCGCGCGTCGCGGCGCCCCTCCTGCCGCTCGTCTCCGAGCGCATCTGGAAGGACCTCACGGGCGGGCGCAGCGTCCACCTGGAGGACTGGCCCGAGCCCGACGACCTGCCGGCCGACGACCGGCTCGTGGAGGTGATGGACCGGGTGCGCCAGGTGGCCTCCACGGCGCTCTCGCTCCGCAAGCAGTCGGGCCTCCGGGTCCGCCAGCCGCTCGCGCGGCTCACCGTGGTGAGCGACGACGCCGACGGGCTCGCCCGGTTCGAGGACATCCTCCGCGACGAGCTGAACGTGAAGGCGGTCTCCGTCGAGGAGCTCACGGCCACGAGCGCGTCGGACGCGGGCATCACCCGCCGGCTGACGGTGAACGCGCGCGTCGCCGGGCCGCGCCTCGGCAAGGGCGTGCAGCAGGTCATCCAGGCCGCCCGCGCCGGCGACTGGACCGAGGCCGACGGCGAGGTCGTCGCGGGCGGCGTGCCGCTCGTGGCGGGCGAGTACGAGCTCGTCCTGGAGGTCGCGGGCGACCGCGCCGACCAGGCGCTCGCCCTCCTGCCGGGCGGCGGCTTCCTCCTGCTCGACACGGCCCTCACGCCCGAGCTCGAGGCCGAGGGCCTCGCGCGCGACGTGGTGCGCAACGTGCAGGACGCGCGGAAGGGCGCGGGACTCGAGGTGAGCGACCGCATCGCCCTCGTGATCCGCCTGGACGCGGCGGGCGCCGAGGCGGCGGAGCGGTTCCGCGACCTCATCGCGCGTGAGACCCTGGCCGTGGCGCTGCGCATCGACGCGGACGCCGTGGCGGATCCGGGAGCCGGCATCACCGTCGGCGGCGGATCGCCCCTGTACATCGAGGTGGAGCGAGCATGAGCGACCAGCAGGGCGGACGGCCCTTCGACGACGACGAGCCCCGGCGCGACGACGACTTCGAGCCCGAGGGCGACGAGGGCGTCGACGCGGCCGCGCGCGCCCTCGACCCCGACGTCGACGGCCTGAGCGACGACCAGCTCTTCGCCGACGACGCCGCGGAGCTCCGCCGCGAGGCCGAGCGGTCGATCGTCGCGGGCCGCGAGGTCGACGACGAGAACTACTTCGAGCGCGAGGGCGACCTCGTGTACCAGGCGCTCCTGTCGCGCGTGGGGGAGCAGGCGCCCCAGCCGCGCCTGTCGGCGACGCGTCGCGTCGTGGAGCTCCTCGGCGACCCGCAGCGCGCGTACAAGATCGTGCACGTCACCGGCACCAACGGGAAGACGTCGACGAGCCGGATGACGGAGAGCATCCTCCGCGCCGCCGGCCTCCGGACGGGCCTGTTCACGAGCCCGCACCTCGTGCGGTTCAACGAGCGCATCGTCGTCGACGGCCTCCCCATCACCGACGAGGCGCTCAGCCGGAACTGGGCCGACGTCGAGCCCTTCATCGACATGGTCGACCAGGAGCTCGTGGCCGCGGGCGAGGAGCCCGTCACCTTCTTCGAGGCGCTCACCGTGCTCGCGTTCGCGGCGTTCGCCGACGCGCCCGTGGACGTCGCGGTCGTCGAGGTCGGCATGGGCGGCGAGTGGGACTCCACCAACGTCGCCGACGGCGAGGTCGCGGTGTTCACGCCCGTCTCGCTCGACCACACGCAGCGCCTCGGATCCACGGTGGCCGAGATCGCGCGCACCAAGTCGGGCATCGTGAAGCCCGCGTCCGACGTCGTCTCCGCCGCGCAGGCGCCGGAGGTGGTGGCCGAGCTCACGCGCGCGGCCGAGCTCACCGAGTCCACCTGGTCCATGGAGGGGGAGCGGTTCCGCCTCCTCGACACGACCCTCGCCGTCGGCGGCCAGGTCGTCTCCGTCCAGGGCCTCGCGGGCACCTACCGCGACGTGTTCCTGCCCCTGTTCGGCGCGCACCAGGCGCAGAACGCGGCGGTCGCGATCGCCGCGGTCGAGTCGTTCCTCGGCGGCGGCGACCACGCCATCCACGACGACGTGCTCGCGGAGGGCCTCGCCACGGCGACGAGCCCCGGGCGGCTGCAGGTCGTCGGCACGGAGCCGACCGTGCTGGTGGACGCGGCCCACAACCCCGCGGGCGCCGCCTCGCTCGCGGCGGCGCTGCCCGTCTACTTCACGTTCGACCGCGTCACCGCCGTCCTCGGCGTCCTCGCGGACAAGGACGCGGAGGGCATCGTGCGCGAGCTCGCCCCGGTCGTCGACCACTTCATCGTCACGGCCTCCACGTCGGAGCGCTCGGTGGACCCCGACGAGCTGGCCCGCGTCGTCGTCGCCGTCGTCGGCCGGGACCGCGTCACGGTCGAGCCCGACCTCCGCACCGCCCTCGAGGACGCCCGCGACTCCGCGGGAGAGACCGAGAAGGGCGCGGCGCTCGTCACCGGCTCGATCCTCCTCGTCGGCGAGGCCATGGCCCACGCCGACCAGGCGGGCTGGAAGACCGCGTGAGCACCGACGGGCGGCCCGCCCGCACGCGCCGCCCCCGTCCGCCCCGCACCACGGTCGAGATCCTCGGGTCCATCGTCATGGGCTTCCAGGTCATCGTCGTGTTCCTCGCGAGCCTCGTCGCCTTCGGCCTGGAGGCGCTGCCGGCGCTCCCCGCGCTCGGCGGCGGCGCGCTCCTGGTGCTCGCGATGCTCGCCGTCGTGGGCTCGCTGCGCACCCCGCTCGGCGTCCGCGCCGGCTGGGTCGTGCAGGTCCTCGTGGTCCTCACCGGCCTCGTCCTGCCCGCCATGTACGCGGTCGGCGGGTTCTTCCTGCTCCTCTGGATCTACGCCATGGTCCAGGGCGCCCGCATCGACCGCGAGAAGGCCGCCGCGCGCGGGGCCTGGGAGCAGGCCATGCTCGACGAGCAGGCCGCCGCGGCCGACGGAGCCCACGGCCTCCCCACCGACCACCGACCGACCGACGAGCCGCCGGCTCCCACCCCGTAGGAGATCCCCCCATGACCGCACCCGTCCAGGAGACCCTCGTCCTCGTGAAGCCCGACGGGGTCGCCCGCGGCCTCACCGGCGAGATCCTCCGCCGCATCGAGGCCAAGGGCTACCAGATCGTCGACCTCCGCATGCTGCAGGCCGAGCGCGCCCTGCTCGAGCATCACTACGAGGAGCACCAGGGCAAGCCGTTCTACGAGCCGCTCGTGGAGTTCATGGAGTCCGGTCCCGTCGTCGCCGTGCGCCTCGCGGGGAACCGCGTCATCGAGGGCTTCCGGTCGCTCGCCGGCACCACCGACCCGACCGGAGCCGCGCCCGGCACCATCCGCGGCGACCTCGGCCGCGACTGGGGCCTCGCGGTCGCGCAGAACCTCGTGCACGGCAGCGACTCGCCCGAGTCCGCGGCGCGCGAGCTCGCCCTCTGGTTCTAGCCGGAGCGCACGCGGAGAGGGGCCGACCGGATCCGGTCGGCCCCTCTCGCACGTCCCGGCCCGCTCAGCCGAGGAGCGTCGGGATCAGCGCGGGGAAGGCCGCGATGATCGCGACGACGATGACGGCGTAGTTCAGCACGACCACGGCCCACGCGTAGGGCGCCACCGCGTCCGCGGCCCGGCGGATCCCGGCGGGCACCGGGATGAGACCCGACCGCGCGGTGGCGGACAGCGTGCCCCACCACAGCGGGATCATCGCGCTCCACACCAGCAGGCAGTACGGGCAGAGCGCACCGATGACGAAGACGCTCTGGGTGAAGAGCCAGGTGACGAACAGCCAGCCGCCCAGCGTGCCGAGCGCGAAGAGCGTCCAGAACCACCGCGCGAACCGCGCCCCGGCGAGGAGCGCCATGCCGAGCACGACGGGCACCACGAAGGCGGCGACCCCGATGAGCGGGTTCGGGAAGCCGAGGAGCGCGCCCTGCGCGGACTCGATGACCGTCGCGCAGGAGATGAACGGGTTGATGTCGCACGAGAGCGACGCGCCCGGCTCCTCGAGCAGGTGCAGCCGCTCGAGGACGAGGACGAACGACCCGATCCACCCGACGACGCCCGTGACGACGAGCAGGAGGGCCAGGGAACGGGGGTGCACGGGGGCCCGGGTCGCGGTCATCGGGAGATCATGGCAGACGGCCCGGCCGTGACCCTGACGGCCGGGTGGGCGTCGGCGTGCGATACTGGCTGGCAGGTCGACCCGCCGCGCGGGACGACCGCCATGAAGAGTCTTTCCCGGGGCAGACCCGGGCCGCACGGCACGTCCGGCGGCGGATAGCCAGTTCCGTACCAGTGCGCACGACCGTAGCCTCGGGCCGGAAGTCGCAGACCAGGATCGACGGAGAACCGCGAAGGCGGGGATCCACTCGGAGAGCTACCGGGATACGGCGCGGCCGTACCGTCCGGTTGAGGAGTGCACCAGAGATGGTGGAGAGAGACGAGAACACCGGCAGGAGGCGACCCAGCCTCCTCGAGCGGCTGACCGGCCGCCGCGCCGAGCCGACCGCGGCGACGGAGACCGGCGGCCCGCCCGTCCTCCCCGCGTCCGCGTCCCCCGAGGCGAGCGGCACGCCCGCCTCCGTAGCGAAGGGCCACACCCTGAACGAGAACGACGACACCCAGTCCGCGCCCGTCGAGCAGGAGGCGCCGGTCGTCCGACGCTCCCGCCGCGCGAGCACCGCCGCCTCCGCGCCCGCGGCCGCCCAGCCGGACGACGCCAGCGTCGACGCGTCCGCCTCAGCGCCCGCGCCCGCGCCCGCGCCCGCGTCCGCGTCCGCGTCCGCCGAGGCTCCCGCGTCCGCGGAGGCCGCCGCGCCCGCCGACGGGGCACCGGCCGCCCGGGCCCCGCGGAAGCGCGCCCGCGCAAGGCCGCCGTCGCGGCTTCCGCCGAGGAGCCCGCCGACGCGCCCGCCGCCCCGGCTCCCGAGCCCGCCGCCCCGGCTCCCGAGCCCGCCTCCGCGGACGCCGCCGCCGGCACGGACGCCGCCGCTGGCACGGACGCCGTCGCGGACGAGGAGCCCGCGACGGAACCCCCCGCCGCCCCGGCTCGCACGCTCCCGTCCCTGTCCGTCTTCTTCCAGGCCCCCGACATCGCCCCGCTGCCGCCCCGCCGTGCGCGGGACGACCGGCGCGACGACGACCGCGACGAGGACGACGACGCCGACCGCGACGACCGCCCCTCGCGCTCCTCGCGTCGCAGCGGACGCGGCCAGGACCGCAGCGCGGGCCGCGACGGTCGCGTGCGCGACCGCGAGGACGACCACGACGACGAGGACGACGCCCCCTCGGTGCGCCGCCGCGCGCGCCGCCGCACCGGCGAGGAGGGCCGCGACGGCGACGACGCTCCCGGCACCGTGGTCAAGGTCCGCACGCCCCGCGAGCCCGAGCTCATCACGGAGCCGCAGCGCATCAAGGGCTCCACCCGCCTCGAGGCCAAGAAGCAGCGCCGCCGCGACGGCCGCGACGCCGGCCGCCGCCGCCCCGTCCTCACGGAGTCCGAGTACCTGGCCCGCCGCGAGTCGGTCGACCGCAGCATGATCGTGCGCTCGCGCGACGGCAAGATCCAGATCGGCGTGCTCGAGGACCAGGTGCTCGTGGAGCACTACGTCGCACGCGCCGACGAGGCGTCCCTCATCGGCAACGTCTACCTCGGCCGCGTCCAGAACGTGCTCCGAGCATGGAGGCCGCCTTCATCGACATCGGCCGCGGCCGCAACGCCGTGCTCTACTCCGGCGAGGTCGACTGGGAGGCCGCCAACGCCGACAAGGGCGGCGGCAGCCACGCGCGCCGCATCGAGGTCGCGCTGAAGCCCGGCGACCGCGTCCTGGTGCAGGTCACCAAGGACCCGGTGGGCCACAAGGGCGCCCGTCTCACCAGCCAGGTCAGCCTGCCGGGCCGCTACCTCGTGTACGTCCCCAACGGCTCCATGAACGGCATCAGCCGGAAGCTCCCCGACACGGAGCGCGCGCGCCTGAAGAAGACGCTGAAGGAGGTGCTGCCCGAGAACGTGGGCGTCATCGTCCGCACGGCCGCCGAGGGCGCGACGGAGGAGCAGCTGAAGCTCGACGTCGAGCGGCTCACGTCGCAGTGGGCGGAGATCAGCCGCCAGGTCGAGAAGGCGCAGGCGCCCGCGCTCCTGCACTCCGAGCCCGACCTGCTGCTGAAGATCATCCGCGACGTCTTCAACGAGGACTTCCACAAGCTCGTCATCGACGGCGGCGACGCCCAGGAGATCATCGAGGGCTACCTCCGCGGCGTCGCGCCCGACCTCATCGACCGGGTCGAGACGTACCGCGGCGAGAGGGACTCGTTCGACGAGCACCGCGTCAGCGAGCAGATCGAGAAGGCGCTCGACCGGAAGGTCTGGCTGCCCTCCGGCGGCTCGCTCGTCATCGACCGCACCGAGGCCATGACCGTGGTCGACGTCAACACGGGCAAGTTCGTCGGATCCGGCGGCAACCTCGAGGAGACCGTCACCAAGAACAACCTCGAGGCGGCGGAGGAGATCGTCCGCCAGATGCGCCTGCGGGACATCGGCGGCATCATCGTCGTCGACTTCATCGACATGGTCCTCGAGAGCAACCGCGACCTCGTGCTGCGCCGCCTGGTGGAGTGCCTGAGCCGCGACCGCACGAAGCACCAGGTCGCCGAGGTCACCTCGCTCGGGCTCGTGCAGATGACCCGGAAGAAGCTCGGCCTCGGGCTGCTGGAGTCGTTCTCGGAGAACTGCGAGACGTGCGCCGGGCGGGGCATCATCATCCACCACGACCCGCTCATGGAGCACAAGCAGACGCCGCAGGAGCCGATCCAGGGTCAGGGCCGCCGTCGCGGCGGCAAGGGCCAGGACCACGGCGGCGGCAACGGCGGCAACGGCAACGGCGGCAACGGCGGCGGGCGCGGCGGCGGACAGGCGCAGCAGCAGCGCACGCCCGCGGCGAGCACCCACAGCATCACCGACGACGCGCGCTCCGCCCTCGCCAAGATCGCGACGAGCACCATCCAGACGGTGAACGAGGCGATCGACCGGGTCGAGGACGTCGTGCGGACGCCCGACGAGGGATCGGCGGCGCACGAGGCCGAGCCCGCGGCGTCCGCGGGATCTCCGGCAGCCGCGGACGAGCAGCGGCGCGGCGACCGTCCGCGGCGCAGCCGGGGAGGCCGGGGACGCGCGTCGTCCGCGACCGTCGAGGCGCAGGAGGCGCCCTCCACGTCGGAGCCCGCGGCTCCCGCCGAGGACCCGACCCCCGCCGATGCCGCCGTCGAGGAGCCCGCGCTCTCGACGCTCGAGCCGCGCGAGGCCATCCGCCTGGAGCCCGTGCAGATCCTCGACATCCCCGTCGCGAGCGCCCGCACGGCGCCGCGCCGCGTCAGCTCGGCCGACGCGGAGCAGCTCCTCGGCTCCGTGCTCGACGCGCTGCCGCAGCCCAAGGAGCCGGGACAGGGGCGGGCACGCAGCCGCCGGGTCTCGACCCCGACGCTGACGACGCCGGCGGCCGCCGCCGACGACGCGAGCTGATCCCGCGGCTGTCCTGGGGACGGCCGGACGACGAGGGGGCCGGAGCGCATGCTCCGGGCCCCTCGTCGTCCACCGTGCGGACGACGGTCAGGTCTCGGGCGCCCGACGCTCGCGCTGGGTGACGCGCAGCCCGCTGGCCTGCAGCCGCCGCACCAGGTCCCGGTTCGACACGGGGAGGGCGCCGCGCGCGACCAGTTCCGCGTACCGCGCCTGGGGCACGTCGTAGTGGTCGCGGTCGAAGCTCCGCTCCGGGATCCCGGCGGCGCGCGCGAAGGCGTGGAGCTCGTCGAGCGACGCGTCGCTCACCAGGTGCGCCCAGAGGGTGCCGTGCGCGGGCCATGCGGGTCGGTCGAGGAGCACGGTCATCCTGCGAGCATAGGCAGGCGTCCATCGCCCCGGCCCCGGGGCGGACCGCCGCGCGACGCGCCCGGCGCGCATGCGGCTCGGCGGCCGGATGCTCGCGTATGATCCATGGAGGACGCCGGGGGTCCGCGGTTTGACCCCTGTCCGGCGTTCCGGTAACGTGAGTCGCTGGCATGCGCCGTCCCCCGAGGTCGTGCGCGTGCATGCAGACTTCCTCCAATGATTCGGGCCACAGGGCGTCATGTCCCCAGTGAGTCAAGCCCGCGAGAGAAAACAGGTACGGAAAAGTGGTTTACGCAGTTGTGCGCGCCGGCGGTCGGCAGGAGAAGGTCGAGGTCGGGACCATCGTCACGATGGACCGGGTCAAGAACCAGCAGAGCGGCAAGGTCGTGCTCCCCGCGGTCCTGCTCGTCGACGGCGACACCATCACCACGGACGCGGCGAAGCTCGCCGACGTCACCGTCAGCGCCGAGATCCTGAACGACCTCCGCGGTCCCAAGATCGTCATCCAGAAGTTCAAGAACAAGACCGGGTACAAGAAGCGCCAGGGGCACCGCCAGGACCTCACGCGCGTCCAGGTCACCGAGATCAACTAGCACGAGAACGCAGGGAGAAGCAGATGGCACACAAGAAGGGCGCGAGCTCTACCCGCAACGGCCGTGACTCGAACGCCCAGCGCCTCGGCGTGAAGCGCTTCGGCGGCCAGGTCGTCGGCGCCGGCGAGATCATCGTCCGCCAGCGCGGCACGCACTTCCACCCCGGCGTCAACGTCGGCCGTGGCGGCGACGACACGCTGTTCGCCCTCTCCGCCGGCTCGGTGGAGTTCGGCGTCAAGGGCGGCCGCAAGGTCGTCAACATCGTCGTCCCGGCCTAGCGCAGGCCGACAGCACGATCCTGCAGCGGCCCAGCCGCGCAGCACCTCAAGGGCGGGCCTCGGCCCGCCCTTGCGTGCGTTCCGCAGGAGACACCCCGAGAAGAAACGAGCGACAGCCATGGCGACATTCGTCGACACCGTGACCCTCCACCTGCGGGCGGGAAACGGCGGCAACGGCTGCGTCTCTGTCCGCCGCGAGAAGTTCAAGCCCCTCGCCGGCCCCGACGGCGGCAACGGCGGCAACGGCGGGGACATCGTCCTCGTCGCCGACCCGCAGGTCACGACCCTGCTGGCCTACCACCGCGGACCGCACCGCTCCTCGCGGAACGGCGGCCCCGGCATGGGCGACCACCGCCACGGCACGCTCGGCGAGACCCTGGAGCTCCCCGTCCCCGTGGGGACGGTCGTCAAGGACGCCGACGGCCAGGAGCTCGCCGACATGGCCACGCCGGGCATGCGCTACGTCGCCGCCGAGGCCGGGCAGGGCGGGCTGGGCAACGCGTCGCTCGCCACCACCAAGCGCAAGGCCCCCGGGTTCGCGCTCCTCGGCACCCAGGGCTACGAGGGCGACGTCGTCCTCGAGTTGAAGGTCGTCGCCGACGTGGCGCTCGTCGGCTACCCGTCCGCGGGCAAGTCCAGCCTCGTCGCGTCCATCTCCGCCGCGAAGCCGAAGATCGCCGACTACCCCTTCACGACCCTGCACCCGAACCTCGGCGTGGTCGAGGTGGCCGACTCCCGGTACACCGTCGCCGACGTGCCCGGCCTCATCGAGGGCGCCAGCGAGGGCAAGGGCCTCGGGCTCGAGTTCCTCCGCCACGTCGAGCGCTGCTCCGCGCTGCTGCACGTCCTCGACTGCGCCACGCTCGATCCCGGCCGGGACCCGATCTCGGACCTCGACATCATCCTCACCGAGCTCGCCGCGTACCCGGTGCCCGCGGGCCAGGTGCCGCTGCTCGAGCGCCCCCAGCTCATCGCGCTGAACAAGATCGACGTCCCCGAGGCCCAGGAGCTCGCCGAGCTCGTGCGCCCCGAGCTCGAGGCGCGCGGCTACCGCGTGTTCGACATCTCCACCGTCAGCCACGAGGGCCTGCGCCAGCTGTCCTTCGCCCTGGCCGAGCTCGTGGAGGATGCCCGCACCAAGGCCGCCGAGGAGCCCGAGGCCCCGCGGATCGTGCTGCGTCCACGGGCCGTGGACGAGAAGCCCTTCACCATCCGCGTCGACGGCGGCAGCTACGGCGACATCTACCGGGTGCTCGGCACCAAGCCGGAGCGCTGGGTCCAGCAGACCGACTTCACCAACGACGAGGCCGTCGGCTACCTGGCCGACCGGCTCGCGAAGCTCGGCGTCGAGGACGGGCTGTTCAAGGCCGGGGCCGTCGCCGGCTCCAGCGTCGTCATCGGCGAGGGCAGCGGCGTGGTCTTCGACTGGGAGCCCACCCTCACCTCCACCGCCGAGCTCATCACGAGCCCGCGCGGCGCGGACGCCCGCGTCGACCCGCTCAACCGCCGCACGAACCAGGCGCGTCGCGAGGACTACTTCGCCCGCATGGACGCCAAGGCGGAGGCCCGCGCCCAGCTCGTGCGCGAGGGCGAGGCCGGCCTGTGGGCGGACGACGACGCGACCGACGAGGACGCCTCCGCGGACGAGAAGGCGTAGCCGATGGGCACGACCGCGCGCGCGGGCATCGCGACGGCGCGCCGCATCGTGGTGAAGGTCGGCTCGTCGTCCATCAGCGGGGAGAACACCGGGCAGATCGGCCCCCTCGTGGACGCCATCGCCACGGTCCACGCGCGCGGCGCGGAGGTCGTGCTGGTGTCGTCGGGTGCCATCGCCACGGGCATGCCGTTCCTGCGCCTCGACGACCGCCCGGCGGACCTCGCCACGCAGCAGGCGGCGGCCGCGGTCGGACAGAGCGTGCTCGTCTTCCGCTACCAGGAGAGCCTCGACCGCTACGGCATCGTCGCGGGGCAGGTGCTCCTCACCGCCGGCGACCTCGCGGCGCCGGACCACCGCGAGAACGCGCAGCGCGCCATGGAGCGCCTCCTCGGCCTCCGGCTCCTGCCCATCGTCAACGAGAACGACACGGTGGCGACGCACGAGATCCGCTTCGGCGACAACGACCGGCTGGCGGCGCTCGTCGCGAGGCTGGTCGACGCGGACCTCCTCCTCCTCCTCTCCGACGTGGACGCGCTCTACACGCGCCCGCCCCAGGAGCCGGGCGCGCGCCGCATCGAGCACGTCGACTTCGGCGACGAGCTCGCGGGCGTCGAGATCGGCAGCACCGGCACGGGCGTCGGCACCGGGGGAGCGGTCACCAAGGTCGCCGCCGCTCGCCTGGCCGCCGAGGCCGGCACGGGCGTGCTCCTGACCTCGACCGCCCAGGTCGCGGATGCCCTCGCCGGCGGGCACGTCGGCACCTGGTTCGCGCCCCGCGCTTGACCGCGCCACGCCAGGCCGGCGGTCGCGTCCGGCCGTCGCGTCCGCTCGTCGCGTCCGCCCGTCGTCGGGCCGCTGGCTAGGCTTCCGTCCATGCCCACGATCGCCTCCGCCGCCCCCGCCGAGCCCGCCGTTCCCCCTGCATCCGGCGGCGCCGACGGACCGGACGCGGAGCTCGAGCGGATCCTGGCGGCCGCCCGCGCCGCGTCCACCGCCGTCGCGGCCCGCACGTCCGGCCAGCGCGACGCCGCGCTCGACGCGGTCTCCGCCGCCCTCGTCGCGCACGCGGACCGCATCGTCGCGGCCAACGTGCAGGACCTCGACGCGGGACGGGCCGCGGGGCTCGCGACGGGCCTCCTCGACCGGTTGACCCTGGACGCGCGCCGCGTCGCCGCGCTCGCGGATGCCGTGGCCGGGATCCGCGCGCTCGACGACCCGCTCGGTCACGTGGTGCGCGGCCGCACGCTCCCCAACGGGCTCCTGCTCTCGCAGGTGCGCGTCCCCTTCGGCGTCGTCGGCGCCATCTACGAGGCCCGGCCGAACGTCACCGTGGACATCGCCGCCCTCGCGCTCAAGAGCGGCAACGCCGTCGTCCTCCGCGGCGGCTCGGCGGCGCTCCGGACCAACGCCGTCCTCGTCGACGTCATGCGGGCGGCGCTCGAGGGCGCCGGCCTCCCCGCGGACGCCGTGCAGACCGT
This sequence comes from Clavibacter michiganensis, assembly GCA_002150995.1. Lineage (GTDB taxonomy): Bacteria > Actinomycetota > Actinomycetes > Actinomycetales > Microbacteriaceae > Clavibacter > Clavibacter michiganensis_K. The sequence continues at coordinate 1,565,155 of MDHJ01000001.1, forward strand.
CGACGCGCACGGACGCGCCGGTGCCGCCCGCCTCATGCGCGCGCGGGGACTGGTGGACGTGCTGGTGCCGCGCGGATCCGCCGAGCTCATCCGCACGGTCGTCGAGGAGTCGACCGTGCCCGTGATCGAGACCGGCGCGGGCGTCGTCCACGTGTACCTCGACGCGTCCGCCGACGCGCGGATGGCCGTCGACATCGCCGTCGACGCCAAGGTCAGCCGCCCCAGCGTCTGCAACGCCATGGAGACGCTGCTCGTCCACCGGGACGCCGCGCCGCGCGTGCTCCCCGACGTGCTCGACGCGCTGCGCGACCGCGGGGTGACGGTGCACGGCGACGAGGCCGTCCGCGCGCTGTGGCCCGCCGCCGTCCCCGCCACGGAGGAGGACTGGGCCGCGGAGTACCTCGCGCTCGACCTGGCCGTCCGGGTGGTCGACTCCGTGGAGGACGCCGTGGCGCACATCGCCCGCTGGTCCACGCACCACACCGAGTCCATCGTCACATCCGACGTCGCCGTGGCGGAGCGCTTCCTCGCGGCCGTCGACTCGGCCGTCGTCATGGTGAACGCCTCCACGCGCTTCACCGACGGATCCGAGTTCGGCTTCGGCGCCGAGGTCGGCATCTCCACGCAGAAGCTGCACGCGCGCGGGCCGATGGGGCTGCAGGAGCTGACCAGCACGAAGTGGGTCGTGCGGGGGAGCGGACAGGTCCGCGGCTGACCGGACGCGGTCCAGGGCGGCGATCCGGAGCGCGCCACGGCACGCCCGGACCCGGTGCACCCCGCGAGGGGGTCGCCGATAGGATGGCAGGCGCCGCCTCCGCACCACGGGGCGTGCCACGAACGGAGATCCCATGCACGCGCTGACCACCACCCTCCTCGCCGAGACCGAGCACGCCATGGAGCTCGCCGCTCCGCTGTGGGTGTTCCCGGCCGTCGCCGCGGTCGCGTTCATCGCCCTGGGCGTCGTCATGTTCAGCTTCCGCGACGTGAGCAACCGCCACTCGGAGAAGTGGGGCAAGCCCCCCGTGGCCGAGCAGGGCCACGGCACCGCCGACCAGGCGCACTGAGCGCGAGCACCCGCCAGATGACGACACCCGCGACCCCGCGCCTCCGCATCGGGGTCATGGGCGGCACGTTCGACCCCATCCACAACGGCCACCTCGTCGCCGCGAGCGAGGTGCAGCAGCACCTCCAGCTCGACGAGGTGATCTTCGTCCCCACGGGCCAGCCGTGGCAGAAGCAGACGGTCACCGACGGCGAGCACCGCTACCTCATGACCGTGATCGCGACCGCGGCGAACCCGCGCTTCACCGTGAGCCGCGTGGACATCGACCGGGCCGGCACGACGTACACGATCGACACGCTCCGCGACATCCGGCGCACGCACCCGGACGCGGAGCTCTTCTTCATCACGGGCGCGGACGCCATCCAGCAGATCCTCGGGTGGAAGGACGTCGCGGAGCTGTGGGACCTGGCGCACTTCGTCGCCGTGACGCGTCCCGGGCACGACCTCACCGAGAGCGCCCTCCCGCATGCCGACGTAAGATTGCTGGAGGTGCCGGCGCTGGCCATCTCCTCGACCGACTGCCGGAGCCGAGTCGGACGGGGCTTCCCCGTGTGGTACCTCGTCCCCGACGGGGTCGTCCAGTACATCTCCAAGCACCATCTGTATCGGAGCCCGCAATGACCCCCTCCCACGACGCGCCCGACACCGGGCCGACCTCGTTCGACGACGGTCCCGCTCCCCAGACGCTCGGGCTGAGCCGCCGCGAGATGCGCGCCGCCGAGCGGGCCCGCGCCCTCGCGCTCGGCATCGACGAGGCGGACGACGCCCCGGCCGACCACGTCCCCGCGGACGCATCCGACCCCCGCCCGGACACGTCCGGTCCCGGCGCCGGTCCCGCCTCCGTCTCCGCCGTCGCCTCCTCGTCCGACGGGGCCGCCTCCGAGGACGCCGCCTCCGTCGACACCGCACCCGATGGCTCCGTCTCCGTCGTCGACGCGTCCGGGGACGCGCCGCAGGGGGAGGCCCCCGCGCCGGAGTCCGCCCGGGCGTCCGACCAGGTCGTCGTCGCGCCCGACACCGCCGCGGTCCCGGCCGCGTCGTCCGGCGTGGGTCCCGAGACCTCCGCCATCCTCCTGTCGGGCGGCGTGCTGACCCGCCGCCAGCTCCGCGCCATCCGCGAGGCCGAGGAGGCCGCGCGTCAGCAACGCGGATCCGAGCACGAGGGTGCCCCGGGATCCCCGTCCGCGACGCCGTCCGCTCCCTCGGGGACGCCGACGCCGGTGGCGATGGCGCCGCCGATGGCGATGCCGCCGCGACCGGCGGCCGCGACGCCGTGGCCGTCGACGACGCGCCCCCTGCCGGGTCCGGTGCGTCCGTGCCGCCGTACGTCCGCTACGGCCGCGGGTCCCGCGCGACCCCCCGCCCGCGGGCGCCGTACGGCAGCGCCTACCGGCGTGCCGCCGACGTCGAGGCGGAGGCCGTCCCCGCGCAGGAGGCCGAGGAGATCGAGGCCGTCCCGGTCGAGGACGCCGATGCCGGCCGCGAGACCGAGGGGCCCGCGCGCTCCGGGACGACGTCCGCCGAGACCCCCTCCGCCTGGCCGTTCGCGCCCATCGTGCCCTCGGGCGACGCCGCGGGCCGCGACGTGGACAGCTCGGGGGAGCAGCCGACGGTGCCCCCGCTGGCCGCGCACACGCCGAGCCGGGACGAGGACCCCCGCCCGGCGCCGTCGCTCGAGCCCGCCTCCTGGGCGACCGGTCCCGCCGCGCCGTCGCTCGAGCCGGCGTTCGGGACCCGCGCCTCCGCCGCGTCCGAGGACCTCGAGGGCGTCGACCCCGGTGACCGCGCGGCCGAGCCGACCGGAGCCGCCGCTGCCGGCGCCGACGTCCGCACTCCCTTCACGCCGCCGACGGGCCACTGGTCCGTCCAGGACCAGGTCGACGAGGACCAGCCGCACACCGGCAACCACTTCATCCTCCCGACCGTGCCGCACGCGGGCGACATGCAGCAGGCGCTGAACAGCACGGGCGAGATCATCATCACCGGCTCGATCGACCTGCCCCGCAGCCTCGGCTCCATGGGCACCCATCCGGACCGCTTCGACACGGCCGACATGGACCGCATCCTCGAGCAGGGCGACGACCACGATCACGCCCCGGCCGGTTCCGACTCGGAGCCCGTCCGCGCGAGCCGTGCGGTCAGCACCCACACCTCGACGCGCGCCGTCGTCCAGCCGCCGCCGCGGAAGCGCTTCACGGCACCCGTCGTCGCGGCGGTCACGGCCGGGGGAGTCGCCGTCATCGGCGCGGGCCTCGTCATCGTCGCCTTCATGACGAATGTATTCTGAACCCCTGCACCACCCCACCCGTCCCGGAAGGACTCTGTGACCGCTTCTCCCCGCGCCCTCGACCTGCTCAAGGTCGCCGCCTCCGCTGCCGACTCCAAGCAGGCCATCGACCTGGTCGCGCTCGACGTCTCCGGGCCCCTGCCCCTCACCGACGTCTTCCTGATCGCCTCGGCCCGCAACGAGCGGAACGCGCAGGCGGTCGCCGACGAGATCGAGGACAAGATGATCGAGGCCGGCGCGAAGCCGCTGCGCCGCGAGGGGAAGAGCGAGGGCCGCTGGATCCTCCTCGACTTCGGCGACGTCGTCGCCCACGTCTTCACCGAGGAGGACCGCATGTACTACTCGCTGGAGCGCCTCTGGAAGGACTGCCCCGTCGTCGAGCTCGAGATCGAGCCGAGCGCCTCCGCCTCCTGATCGGCCGCGACGCCGGTCCGGCCGCCGCGCCGGACCGGCGCTCGTCTCGGATCGGCGCTCGACCCTGCCCGCCCATCGGATCCTCCGAGCACGGTCACGGCCGTGTGCGCCCGGGATCCCGCGGCACGACGGGCCGGGACCGGCGGGGAGGATGCCCTGGTCATGGGGCGGTCGGAATGTGTAGTAATGTAGACGAGTCGCTTCCGCAGGGAAGCGGAGAACGGGTCTGTGGCGCAGTTGGTAGCGCACCTGCATGGCATGCAGGGGGTCAGGGGTTCGAATCCCCTCAGATCCACCCTCGAGCCCCGCTCCTCCTCACGGAGGAGCGGGGCTCTTCCCGCTCCCGGGCCCTGCCTGGCTCAGCGGGGCTGCGCGGGGTTCGTCGGGTCGCCGTGCGACGGCGGGTTCACGGGCGGTCCGCTCGTCGCCGGGGTCACCCGCTCCACGTGACCGCCCTCCGCCACCTCGGGCATGGCGTCCGGGATGCGGCCGGAGGGGTCGGCGCCGTCGCGCAGCGCCTCGAGGCGCCGCTCGAGCACCTGCATCACCGGCAGGCGGTCCCCGTGGGCGCCCTCGTAGGCGACGAGGAGCAGGAGCTCGCGCTCGTCCAGGGGCAGGATGCGCTGCGGGAGCGTCGCGAGCGGGACGTGGTCGAAGTCGGGCAGGGGCAGCTCGTCGTGGGTGGGTGCGTCGGTCATGGTGCCTCCTCGGGGCTCGTGGCGGTGGTGGGTGCGCGGCGTACGGGGTCGGAGAGGGCCGTCACGAGGTCGTGCCCGTCCCCGGCACGGCCGGGCCCTCGGGCCAGCGCAGGAGCGCGGCGACCGATGCGCCGCCGGGCAGGCCGATGGCGTCCGCGCCGTCCGGCGCAGTGGTCGAGTCCGTGAGGACGACCCGCGCGTCGGTCAGCAGCGCCGCGCGGGTGAGGGCGACGTGCGCCGGGACGTGCCCGAGGACCTGCGCGCCGAGGGCATCCTCCGGGGCGGCCGCGATCCACGGGGCGCCGCCGAGCGCCAGCAGGCGCTGGTCGCGGAGCGCGTCGGCGTCGAGCACCAGGGTGTCGACCTGCGCGCTCGCGAGGGCGCGCACGACGGCGCCGACCCGCGTCTCGGCCCAGCCGTCACCGCGGCCGTCGTGCTGGGCCACGCGGTCGAGGACGTCCCGCTCGCCCGCCGCCAGGATCCGCTGCAGCTCCGTCCGGACGCGGTCCTCGAGGGCCCGGCCGTCGGCGCCGTCGGCGCGCGTGTTCGTCGGTTCCACGGAGAGGATCGCCCGGGCCTCCGCTCCGAGCTCCCCTCGAGCAGCTGGCGGGCACGGATGTCGCCGGCCACGACGAGGAGGCGCGGCCGGTGCCGCCGGACCACGTCGTCGACCCGTTCGGCGAGCTCGCCCTGCGTCTGGCGCCAGATCTCCTCGGCGTGGTGCTGCAGCCGGTCCTGGCGCCACCCGCCCGTCTGCACGGCGTGCAGCGTGTCGGTCCGGCCCTCGACGGCGCGCTCGTCGACGAGCTCGTCCGCGCCCGCACGCAGGACTCGCACCTCGCCGCCGTCCCGGCTGGTCTCCACGACCACGTAGACGATGCGCTCGGGCTCGCGCTCCAGGAGGGGCACGAGGTCGGGCACCGGGACGACGCCGACGGACTCGGGCTCGGTGGGGATGCCGGGGATCGACTCGTCGAGGACCAGCTCGCCGCCCTCGACGAGCACGATGCGGGTGCTCGGGCCGCCGGGCGCGGGCTCGTGCGCGAGCGCCGACGAGACCAGCGCGAGGTCGTCGTCGGACGCGCCGCCGCGGGCGAGCCGGTCGAGGACGCTCGTCCGCCGGGTCTCGAGCACCTGGGGAGGGTCGGCCGTGTCGACGGAGTCGTCGACGTGCACCTGGATCCAGGGCCCGGGTCGTCGGAGCAGCTCGGCCCAGGTGCGGCGGCCGGTCGTGAGGTCGGTCATGGGAGTGCCTCCTTCTCGTCATGGACGTCGCTCCACCCGACGCCCGGCGGCCCACCGACGCCAAGGGCCTTGACAGCCCCGTTCGGTGCTCCCGGGCGGCCGAGCCGACGCTCCCCGATCGGGGGACTGTCCTCCACATGGAGGACGCGGGTACCGTAACCCAGGTCATCGACCCCTGGAGCTCCACAATGTCGCACGCCACCCTGCACCGGACGCACGCCGCCGACCCGCACCGCACGTCGGTGGTCGGATCCGCGGTACTGGGGTTCCTGGCCGCGTTCGTGGTGGGCGCGGCCGTCATCGTGACGCTCCTCATCACGTCCTTCGCGCAGGGCACCGAGGGCTACCCGGGGCTCGACGTGCCCGGCGTCGTCGACACGCGCATCGACCACGGCAGCGTCGTGACGCAGATCGGCCCGGGCGGCTTCCTCTTCCCGCTGGCCGCCGGGCTCGTGGTCGGCCTCATCGTGGCCGTCGTCGTGTACGCCCGACGGCGCTCCGCCGAGGACTGACCCGGCTCCCGCCGCCGAGCGGTCCGCCCGCGGCCCTCGCGTAGGGTCGACGGGATGGACCACGCCGACGACGATCCCGCCACCGTGACCCGCCGGGCGGCTCTCCGACGGGTTCCCCGAGCACGACACGGAACCCTCCTCGGCGTCCTCACGGCGGGGCTCCTCCTCGCCGCCGCCGGCTGCTCCGCTCCGAGCCCCGTGACGCCGACGCCGGACGCCGAGCCGCTCCGCGTCGTGTCGCTGGGGGACAGCTACTCCACCGGCACGGGGCCGGCCGAGCCCGTCCCAGGCGATCCCGGCGTCTGCGGGCGCACGGTCGCCGCGTCCGTCCGCGTCGCCGTCGCGGCCGTCGGCGCCGAGCTGGTGGACGCGGCCTGCGACGGGGCCACGACGGCCGACCTCACGGCCCCTCGGGAGCGCGGCGGGCAGACGGTGCCCGCGCAGCTCGACGCGCTGGCCGACGGCGCCGACGTCGTGCTCGTGCGGCTCGGCGGCAACGACCTCGGCTTCCCGTCGCTCGTGGGCGGGTGCCTGGCGCGCGACCCGGAGGGCCCCGTGGCCGCGGGAGGCACGACGTGCGTCGACCAGCTCGCGCCCGCGGGCGGGACGGACGCCGTCCGCGCCCGCATCGACGGCGAGGTCTCGGCCCGCCTCGACGACGCGTTCGCCCGGATCCGCGCCGCCGCGCCCGACGCCCGCATCGTCGCGCTCGGCTACCTGACCGTGCTGGCCGGTCCCGACGCCCTCCCTGCGGAGGGCTGCCTGCGCGCGACCGCGGGCGCGACCGTGAACGGGCAGGTGCTCCTCACCGACCGGGACGCGGTGTGGCTCGCGGGGATCCAGCGGGCGCTCGACGACGCGATCGCGCGCGCCGCCCGGGAGGCCGGTGCGCGCTACGTCGACCAGGAGACCCCGACCGCCGCGCACGGCGCGTGCGCCGGCGACGCGGGGGAGGCGTACGTCGCCGGCCTCGGCGGGAGCGCGGGCTCCGTGCCGCTGCACCCCAATGCCACGGGCCTCGCCTGGGAGGCGGATGCCGTCGCGGACGTGCTGCGCGAGGAGGCCGCCGCGCTCGGGCGCTGACCCGTCCCCGATCCGCGGAGCGCGCGCCTGTCTGCGATCGTGTGGTTCCGTGTGGGATCTTGTTGCTTCTCCTGCGGATGCGGGCTACAGTGCGAGGACGCGAGGCGCACGTGCCCCACGGAGTCGAAGGAGACCGCCCATGTACGCCGAGGAACGCCAGGACAGGGTGGTCGCCCTCCTCGAGCGCACCGGCCGTGTCGCGGTGGTGGGCCTGGCCCGCGAGTTCGACGTGACCACCGAGACCGTCCGCCGCGACCTCGCCCAGCTGGAGACGCGCGGCGTGCTCCGCCGCGTGCACGGCGGCGCCGTCCGCGCCAACCGCTCCACGCGCGCCGAGGAGAGCCTCGACGCGCGCGGCACCCGCAACACGGCCGCCAAGGCCCGCATCGCCGACGCCGCCATGCGCCTCATCCCCACCACGTTCCAGGGATCCATCGCCCTCGACGCGGGCACCACGACGAGCCTCGTCGCCGACCGGCTCGCCGCGTGGAAGCCCGACGTGGCGGGCCGCACGCTCGTCGTCGTCACCCACTCGATGGTCGTCGCGCAGACCGTCAGCCGGAACCCGGCCGTGGAGGTGCAGCTGCTCGGCGGCCGGCTCCGCGGCATCACGAGCGCCGCGGTCGGGCCCGCGACCCTCGGACAGCTGTCGCGCCTGCGGCCGGACATCGCCTTCATCGGCGCGAACGGCATCCACGCGGACTTCGGCCTGAGCACGCCCGACGAGGAGGAGGCCGCCGTGAAGACCGCCCTGACCCGGGGATCCCGCCGGGCCGTCGCCCTGGTGGACGCGTCGAAGGCGGGGGAGGAGGCCCTCGTCGGCTTCGCGGCCCTCGACGACCTCGACACGCTCGTCACCGATCGGGCACCGGACGCGCCGCTCCGGGACGCGCTCGCCCGCGCCGAGGTGGAGGTGATGGTCGCGTGATCCTCACCCTCACCGCCAACCCGAGCCTCGACCGCACCATCGACCTCGCCGGAGCCCTCGCCCGCGGCGCCGTGCAGCGCGCCCGCGGCGTCGCCGAGCAGCCGGGCGGCAAGGGCGTGAACGTCTCCCGCGCGCTCATCGCGTCGGGTCTCGAGACCCTCGCGCTCCTGCCCGGACGCCTCGACGACCCCATGCTCGTGGCCCTGGCCGCCGAGCGGATCCCGCTCGACCACCTCGACATCGACGGCCGGGTGCGCCAGAACGTCACCCTCACGGAACCCGACGGCACGACGACCAAGGTCAACGAGCCCGGCCCCGCGCTCTCGCCCGCCCAGGCCGACGCGCTCGTGGCCCTCGTGATCCGGCACGCCAGGGCGGCGAGCTGGCTCGTGCTCGCCGGGTCCCTGCCGCCCGGGCTCGACGACGACTTCGCCGCGCGCGTGGTGCACGCCGTCCGCGCCGAGCTCGGTGACCGCGCGCCGCGCATCGCCGTCGACTCCTCGGGCGCGCCCATGGCGGCGCTCGTCGCGTCGAGCGCCGTCGTCGACCTCGTGAAGCCCAACGCCGAGGAGCTCGCCGAGCTGGTGGGCCTCCCCGACCCCGACGCGCTCGAGGACGACCCGCGCCTCGCGCACGACGCGTCCCGGGCCCTCGTCTCCCGCGGCTGCCGGGCGGTCCTCGCGACCCTCGGCGCCCGCGGTGCCGTCCTCACCACGGCCGAAGGCGGGTGGCACGCCACCATGCCGCCGATCGTGCCCGTGAGCACCGTGGGCGCGGGCGACTCGTCGCTCGCGGGCTACCTGCTGGCCGACCACCGCGGCGCCGGACCCGAGGGGCGGCTCGCGCAGGCCGTCGCCCACGGCTCCGCCGCCGCGTCCCTGCCGGGGAGCACCATGCCGTCCCCCGACCAGACACGGCCGGACAGCGTCACCGTCCTGCCGCTCCTCCCGATCGCCGCCGATCGCTGAACCGCCCCACCTGGAGAAGAACATGCCATCGCTCATCACGAACCGCCTCGTGCTCCTCGACGCCGACCTCGGCGCCGACCGCGAGCACGCCGTCCGCACGCTGGCCGAGCGCGTCGTCGCCGAGGGCCGCGCCACCGACGCCGACGCCCTCTTCGCCGACGCCTGGGAGCGCGAGTCGAAGACCGGCACCGGCATGGGCGGGGGGCTCGCGATCCCGCACTGCCGATCCGCCGCCGTCACGGAGGCCACCCTCGTCATGGCCCGCCCGGCGCCCACCGTCGACTTCGGCGCGCCGGACGGCCCCGCCGACCTCGTCTTCTTCATCGCCGCACCGGACGGCGCCGACCAGGAGCACCTGGTGCTGCTGTCGCGCCTCGCGCGCTCGCTCATCAAGCCGGAGTTCGTGGAGGCGCTCCGCACCGCGACCTCCGAGGACCAGGTCGTCTCCCTCGTGGAGGGCGCGCTCGTGGACGAGCCGGCCTCCTCGACGGGCGCCCCGGCGTCGACGGCACCGGCGACGGCCTCGTCGAACGCGGTCGGGACCGGCGCGACCGCCGCGGCGACCGCACCCGCGGCCGACGCACCCGTGCTCATCGCGGTGACCGCGTGCCCCACCGGCATCGCCCACACCTACATGGCCGCCGACTCGCTGGTGGCCGCGGCGAAGCGGGCGGGCGTCGAGCTGCACGTCGAGACGCAGGGGTCCTCCTCGGTCACGCCCGTCGACCCCGCGATCATCGCCCGGGCGACCGCCGTGATCTTCGCCGTCGACGTGGACGTCCGCGACCGCGCGCGCTTCGCCGGCAAGCCCGTCATCCAGTCGCCCGTCAAGCGCGGCATCGACCAGCCCGACCAGATGGTCGCCGAGGCCGTCGCGGCCGCGAAGGACCCGAGCGCCCCGCGCGTCCCGGGCGCGGGCGGCGCGTCCGCCGGATCCGAGCAGGCCTCGCCGCAGTCGTCGCAGAGCGTCGGCGCGCGGCTCAAGCGCTGGCTCCTCACGGGCGTCAGCTACATGATCCCGTTCGTCGCGGGCGGCGGCCTCCTCATCGCGCTCGGCTTCCTGCTCGGCGGCTACCGCATCACCGAGACGGCGTCCGACGTCGTGCTGCAGAATTCGCTCGCCGACCTCCCCGCGGGCGGCCTCGCCCAGTACCTGGGTGCCGTGGCCTTCGTCATCGGCGGCGCCTCCATGGCGTTCCTCGTGCCCGCCCTCGCCGGGTACATCGCCTACGCCATCGCCGACCGGCCGGGCATCGCGCCGGGCTTCGTCGCCGGGTCCATCTCCGTGATCATGGGCGCCGGCTTCCTCGGCGGCCTGGTGGGCGGCCTCCTCGCCGGCGGCATCGCCTACGCCATCGGCCGCATCGACGTGCCGCGGTGGCTGCGCGGTCTCATGCCCGTCGTGATCATCCCGCTGCTCGCCTCCATCGTCGCGTCCGGCCTCATGGTCATGGTCCTCGGCGGTCCCATCGCGGCGCTCACGCGCGGCTTGAACGACTTCCTCTCCGGCCTCACCGGCGCCTCCGCGATCCTGCTCGGGATCATCCTCGGCGTCATGATGTGCATCGACCTCGGCGGCCCCATCAACAAGGTCGCGTACTCGTTCGCCGTCGCCGGCCTCGGCGCCGGGGCGCTCGACAACCAGGCGCCGTGGCAGATCATGGCCGCGGTCATGGCCGCCGGCATGGTGCCGCCGCTCGCCCTGGCGCTCGCCTCCACCGTCATCGACCGCCGCCTCTTCAGCCCGGCGGAGCGCGAGAACGGCAAGGCCGCGTGGCTCCTCGGCGCCGCGTTCATCTCGGAGGGCGCCATCCCGTTCGCCGCGGTCGACCCGCTGCGCGTCATCCCCGCGAGCATCGTGGGCGGCGGCGTCACGGGCGCCATGGTCATGGGCCTCGGCGTCGTCTCGCAGGCCCCGCACGGCGGCGTCTTCGTGCTCTTCGCGATGAACGGCACGTTCCTCGGGTTCCTGGCCTCGGTCGCCGTCGGCACGGTCGTCTCCGCGTTCCTCGTGGTGCTGCTCAAGCGCTTCACGGCGAAGCGCCCCGAGGCGGTCGCCACCGCGCCCGTCGACCAGGGCGTCCCCGTCGCCGCCTGACGGCCCGCCGCCCGATCACGACCCCGCCCGACCCCGACCCCGACCCCGACCATCCGCCCCACCAGAAGGAGATCGTCCATGACCGAGCGCACCGCCACCATCGGCAGCCGCGTGGGCCTGCACGCCCGACCCGCGTCCCTGTTCATCGAGGCCGTCCGGCGCCAGGGGATGCCCGTCAGGATCAGCAAGCCGGGCGGCACGCCGCTCGACGCCACGAGCATCCTGTCGCTCATGAGCCTCGGCGCCGCCAACGGCGACCAGGTCGTGCTGACGGCCGAGGGCGAGGGCGCGGACGCGGCGCTCGACGAGCTCGCGGCGCTGCTCGAGAGCGACCTCGACGCCGTCGAGTAGCCGCCGCACGACGAGGGGCCCGGACACCGCAGCGCGGGTCCGGGCCCCTCGTCGTCTCCGCGGGGTGCCGCGCGTCACCACTCGGCGACGCGGTAGTCCTTCAGGAACACGCCGGAGATGTCCTCGCCCGCCTGGCCCATGACGATGGGGTCGTACACGCGCGCGGCGCCGTCCACGAGGTCGAGCGGGGCGTGGAAGCCCTCCTCGGCGAGGCGGACCTTCGTGGGGTGCGGACGCTCGTCGGTGATCCAGCCGGTGTCGACGCTCGTCATGAGGATCCCGTCGGTCTCGCGCATCTCGCGGGCCGACGTGCGCGTCATCATGTTCAGCGCCGCCTTCGCCATGTTGGTGTGCGGGTGGCCCGGGCCCTTGTAGGCGCGGGCGAACTGCCCCTCCATGGCGCTGACGTTGACCACGTACTTGCGCCGGGCCGTCGACGCCCCCATGGCGGGGCGCAGGCGGCTGACGAGGAGGAACGGCGCGGTCACGTTGGCGAGCTGCACCTCGAGCATCTCCAGCGGATCCACCTCGTGCACCACCTGCGTCCAGCTGTTCGCGTCGTGCAGGTCCGGTACGAGGCCCCCGGCGTCGATGGCCGTCCCCGCCGCGAGGCGCGCGAGGGACGAGGACCCCGCGGTCATGGCGAGCTCCGTGACCTCGGCCGCCGTGATGCCCGTGGCGGTGGAGAGGATGGGGTGCGCGGCGACGCTGGCGGCGAGTGCCGCCGGGTGCGCGTCGGCCGTGTGCCCGAACGTCAGGAGCTCCGGGATCGGGCCGTCGGGCAGGGGCGCCGCCTCGGCCTCGGAGAGGGGGGCGTAGGAGCCGGGGGAGCGGCGCACGGTCTGCGCGGCGTTGTTGATGAGGATGTCGAGGGGCCCGGCGGCGGCGACCGCGTCGGCGAGGCCGATGACCTGCGCCGGGTCGCGGAGGTCGAGCCCGACGACGCGGAGGCGGTGCACCCACTCGTGCGCATCCGGCAGGCCCGCGAACCGGCGGACGGCGTCGCGGGGGAACCGCGTGGTGATGGTGGTGTGCGCGCCGTCGCGGAGGAGCCGCAGGGCGATGTGCATGCCGATCTTGGCGCGGCCGCCGGTGAGCAGGGCGCGCATGCCGGTGAGGTCGGTGCGCGCCTCGCGCTTCGCGTGGTTGATGCGGGCGCAGTCGGGGCAGAGCTGGTGGTAGAACGCGTCGACCTGCGTGTAGTGCTGCTTGCAGATGTAGCAGGGCCGCGAGCGGAGGAGCGTGCCTGCGGTCGGGGCGGCCGTCGTGATGGCGAGCGGGATGCCGCGGGTCTCGTCGTCGATGCGGTCGGGCGCGCCCGTCGCGGTGGCGGCGACGACGGCGCGGTCGGCGGTGGCGACGGCCTCGCGCTTCTCCAGCCGGCGGGCCTTCTTGACGGACTTGAACATGGACGCGGTGGCGCGGCGCACGGCGACGAAGTCGGGGTGCTCCTCGTCGATGTCGGCGAGGGAGCCGAGGACGCGGAGCGTGACGGCGAGGTCGGCGGGGTCGATGGCGCCGGCGGCGGGGTCGACGGGCACGGGGGGAACGACGGGCTGGGCGGGGTCGTCGGGGAGGGCGTCGGAGGGCACAGGAGATCATACCCGGGCGGTGCGGAGCGCTCCGGCGGGCGGGAGGCCGCCGCCATGGGCCCCTAGCGGGTTGCCGCGAACGCGACCGCGGCGGCGATGAGGGCCCAGAGCACGACGCTGGCCACGATGAGCGCGACGACGCCCGTGCGGCGGTCGCGCCGGCGCGCCCGCTCCGTCTCCGGGTCGACGGGCGCGGGCTGCGCGGGCTGCGCGGGCTGCGCGGGCGGCGCGGGCGGCGCGGGCTGCGCGGCGCGATGGGCGGGCTCGCGCTCCGCGGCGCGGTCGGCGGGGGTGCGCCCGTGATTCGGGTCGAGCGGGAGGGACGGCATCCGGCGAACCTAGGCGCTGGCACCCGTGGCGTCCTGCGGCCTGTGGAGAACCCGCGACGGGCCGACCCGACGGCGCGTGGCCGGGCGCGGCCCCGGCGTGCCGCCGTCGGGCGGGTAGGGGAGGATGGACGCATCATGCCGACACCGCCCTCGCCCCCACGCTCACCGAGGAGGCGGCGCGCCTCGCCGTGGACGGGGCGACCGACGACGCGATCTACGACGCCTTCGCGGAGTGGGCGCTCGGGCGGGGCATCGAGCTGTACCCGGCGCAGGACGAGGCGGCCCTCGAGATCGCGTCCGGCGCCCACCTCATCCTCTCGACGCCGACCGGCACGGGCAAGTCGCTCGTCGCGGTCGCCGCGCACTTCGCGGCGCTCGCCCGCGGCCGCCGCTCCTACTACACGGCGCCCATCAAGGCCCTCGTCTCCGAGAAGTTCTTCGCGCTGGTCGAGCTCTTCGGCGCGGCGCAGGTGGGCATGGTCACGGGCGACTCGTCGGTGAACCCCGACGCGCCGATCATCTGCTGCACGGCCGAGATCCTCGCCAACCGGGCGCTCCGCGGCGGCGCGGACACGCCCGTCGACCAGGTCGTGATGGACGAGTTCCACTTCTACGCGGACCCGCAGCGCGGCTGGGCATGGCAGGTGCCGCTGCTGCTGCTCCCGCACGCGCAGTTCGTGCTGATGTCGGCGACGCTCGGCGACGTGACGGACCTCGCCGACGACCTCACGCGGCGCACCGGCCGCCCGACCGCCCGGATCACGGGCATCGAGCGGCCCGTCCCCCTCTTCTTCCACTACGCGGTGACGCCCGTGCAGGAGACGGTCGAGGAGCTCCTCGACACGAAGCAGGCGCCCGTCTACATCGTGCACTTCGCGCAGGCCGCCGCCCTGGAGCGGGCGCAGGCCCTGTCCAGCATCAAGATCGTCACGCGCGAGCAGCGGGACGAGATCGCCGAGCTGATCGGCGCGTTCCGCTTCAGCACGGCCTTCGGGAAGACCCTGTCGCGGCTCGTGCGCGCGGGGATCGGCGTGCACCACGCGGGCATGCTGCCCAAGTACCGGAGGCTCGTGGAGCAGCTCGCGCAGCAGGGTCTCCTCCGCGTCATCTGCGGCACGGACACGCTCGGCGTCGGGATCAACGTCCCCATCCGCACGGTGCTGTTCACGGGCCTGACGAAGTACGACGGGACCCGGATGCGGCAGCTGAACGCCCGCGAGTTCCACCAGATCGCGGGCCGCGCGGGCCGGGCCGGGTACGACACCGCGGGCACCGTGGTCGCGCAGGCGCCCGAGCACGAGACCGAGAACCTGAAGATGCTGGAGCGCGCGGGCGACGACGTGAAGAAGCGCCGCAAGCTCGTGCGCAAGAAGGCGCCCGAGGGCTTCGTGTCGTGGGGCGAGCCGAGCTTCCGCAAGCTCATCGACGCCGAGCCGGAGCGCCTGACCTCGAGCATGCAGGTGAGCCACGCCATGATGCTCAACGTCATCGCGCGCGGCGGCGACGTGTTCGGGAACATGCGCGCCCTCGTCGAGGACAACCACGAGCCGCGGATCCGCCAGCTCGCGCTCGCCCGCCGCGCACTGGCCATCTACCGGACGCTGCGCACCGCGGGCATCGTCGAGCAGGAGGCGGACCCCGACGGCGGGCCCACGCGCATCACCCTCACGGTCGACCTGCAGGCCGACTTCGCGCTCAACCAGCCGCTGTCGCCGTTCGCGGTCGCGGTGTTCGAGATCCTGGACCGCGAGTCGCCGACCTACGCGCTCGACATGGTCAGCGTCGTCGAGGCGACGCTCGACGACCCGCGGCCGATCCTCGCGCAGCAGCAGTTCAGGGCCCGCGGCGAGGCCGTGCAGGCGATGAAGGCGGACGGCATCGAGTACGACGAGCGCATGGAGCTGCTCGAGTCCGTCACGCACCCGAAGCCGCTCGAGGAGCTGCTCGACCAGTCGTTCACGACGTACGCGGCGAGCCAGCCGTGGATCGGCGACTTCGCGCTCAGCCCCAAGTCGGTGGTTCGCGACATGTACGAGCGCGCGATGAGCTTCAGCGAGCTGATCTCCTTCTACGGGCTCATGCGCTCCGAGGGGCTGGTGCTGCGCTACCTCTCCGACGCGTTCCGGGCGCTCCGGCAGACCATCCCCGACGAGGCGAAGACCGAGGAGCTGCTCGACGTGATCGAGTGGCTGGGCGAGCTCGTGCGCCAGGTCGACTCGAGCCTCCTGGACGAGTGGGAGGAGCTGTCGCATCCGACCGCAGCGCCCGGCGACGCGCCGGTGCTGCCGCCCGCGCCGAAGCTGCTCACCGCCAACACCCGGGCGTTCCGGATCCTCGTGCGCAACGAGATGTTCCGCCGCGTGCAGCTGGCGGCCCGGGAGGACCTGGCCGCACTCGGCGAGCTGGACGCGCCGTCCGGCTTCGACGCGGATGCCTGGGGCGACGCGCTCGACGCGTACTTCGCCGAGTACGACCGCATCCTCACCGACGGCGACGCCCGCAGCCAGGCGCTCGTGACCATCACCGAGCACGCGACCGAGTGGCGGGTCCGCCAGGCGCTGCACGACCCCGAGGGCGACCACGACTGGGGGATCGAGGCGGTCGTCGACCTCGCCGCGTCGAACGAGGCCGGCGAGGCCGTCGTGCGCGTGACGCGCGTGGGCACGCTCTCGTGAGCGTCGGGGCCACGGGAGCGGCGGGGGCGCCGGCGCTGCCGGAGCTCGCCGGACGGACCGTGCTCGTCACGGGCGCCAACGGCGGCGTCGGCTTCTGGGCCTCCGTGCAGCTCGCCGCCGCGGGTGCGCGCGTGCTCCTCGCGTGCCGCTCCGCCGAGCGCGGGGACGCCGCCGCGCGGGCCGTCCAGGCGCGCGTCCCGGGGGCCGACGTGGAGGTCGTGCCGCTCGACCTCGCCCGGCTCGACAGCGTGGACGCGTGCGTCGCCGCCGTCCGCGAGGACCTCGACGCCATCGTCGCCAACGCCGGCGTCACCCCCGCGGGCGGCCGCGCCCGGCACCGCCGCACGACGGTCGACGGGTTCGAGGAGATGATGGGCACCAACGCGCTCGGGCACCTCGCGCTCGTCGCCGGCCTCGCCCCGCGCCTCCGCGCCCGCGGACGGGTCGTGATGCTCGGATCCCTCGCGCACCGCTTCTCGCCCCTCGACCTCGGCGACCTCGCGGGGGAGGGCCGCATGCCCGCGCTCGTGCGCTACGGCCGTTCGAAGACCGCGTGCATGATGCTGGCCGCCGAGCTCGACCGCCGGTGGCGCGCCGCCGGATCCGACCGGATCGCCCTCTCGGCGCATCCCGGGTACGCGGTCGACGTGCTGACGCCGCCGCAGGATCCGGGCGCACTCGCGACGGGGTCCGCCGCGGCCCGCCGACGCGTCGCCGCTCCTGCCCGGGTACTCGTCCAGGGCAAGGACGCCGGCGCCTGGCCCGTCGTCCATGCGGCCGTCGCGGACGGCGTGAGCGGCGGGGCCTTCTGGGGCCCGTCCGGCCCGTCCGAGCTCCGGGGCGCGCCGGCGCCCGCCTTCGTCGCGGAGCACGCGCGCTCGGCCGCGGTGGCGGAGCAGCTGTGGGCCGCCGCCGAGGACGCGACCGGGATCCGCTTCCGGCCCTGACGCGGGTGCGGGCCCGGCACCCGCCGCCGTGAGCCCGCGGTCGATCGGTCAGGCGTCGCGCGGCGTCCCGAGCACGTCGTCGAGCGCGTCGCGGAACGCGGCCGTCTCCTCGGGCGTGCCGACCGAGACGCGCAGCCAGCCCTCGGGCCCGGTCTCGCGGATCAGCACGCCACGGTCGAGCAGCCCCTGCCAGACCGCGTGGCGGTCGGGGAAGCGGCCGAAGAGCACGAAGTTGGCGTCCGACGGCGCGACCTCGAAGCCGCGTCCGCGGAGCCAGTCGACGAGGGCGTCCCGCTCCGCCCGGAGCGACGCGACCTGCGCCAGCAGCACGCCGCTGTGGCGGAGCGCCGCCGTCGCGCTCACCTGCGTGATGCGCGACAGGTGGTACGGCAGGCGCACGATGCGGAGCGCGTCGACCACCGCGGGCGACGCCGCGAGGTAGCCGAGCCGGCCGCCCGCGAACGCGAACGCCTTGCTCATGGTGCGCGACACGATGAGCCGCGGGTGGTCCGGGAGCAGCGAGACGGCCGTGGGGACGCCCGCGCGCCGGAACTCGGCGTAGGCCTCGTCGATCACGACCACGCCCGGCGCCACGGACAGGACGTGCTCGATCTCGCACGTGGTGAGCGCCGTCCCCGTGGGGTTGTTCGGCGAGGTGAGGAAGACGACGGCGGGCCGGTGCTGCTCGACGAGCGCCGTGACGTTCCCGAGGTCGAGCGTGAAGTCCTCCTGGCGGCGGCCCGAGACCCACGTGGTGAGGGTGTTGCGCGCGTACTCCGGGTACATCGCGTAGTGCGGCGCGAAGGAGAGGGCGACGCGGTCGGTCCCGCCGAAGGCCTGGAGCACCTGCTGCAGGACCTCGTTGGAGCCGTTGGCCGCCCACACGTTCTCCGGTCCGAGCGGGAGCCCGCTGTCGGCCGCGAGGTAGTCGGCGAGCTCGGTGCGGAGCTCGAGGAACTCGCGGTCCGGGTAGCGGTTCAAGCCGCCCGCGGCCTCGAGGACCGCCTGGCTGATGGCGCGGGCCACCTCGTCCGGCAGCGGGTAGGGGTTCTCGTTGACGTTGAGGAGCACAGGGACGTCGAGCTGCGGGGCCCCGTAGGGCTCCTCGCCGCGGAGTCCGTCGCGGAGGGGCAGGTCGGCGAGGGTCGTCCTCGACCAGTCGGGGCTCATCGGGTCTCCTCGGGGTGGGCGGGTGTCCATCCTCCCATCGCCCGGGCGCGCGCGGTCCCTGCCACGGCGGACCCCCGGCGGCGGCCCGCTAGGGTGCAGAGGATGCGCTCCCCCCTCGCCCGGCTCACCCGCGTCCGGCGACCGGGGGACGTCCACCGCACCGAGTCGTCGCCGCCGCGCTGGCTCCTCCTCTCCCGTCGCTACGGCTCCCGGGCCGTCCCCGTCGACCACGACCTCGAGCGCCGCACGGTGCTCGGCTTCCGCGTGGCCATCAAGGTGTTCCGCTCGCCGGGCGCCAACGCCGGGCGCACCCGGTCGTCCGCGCCCGCGGGCCTCGGCTCGGCGGGTCCCGCCGGCCTCTCGGGGACCGCCGGCTCCCCGGCGCGCCGACCGTCCTTCGTCCTCGTGCACGGGATCGGCGTCTCGTCCCGCTACTTCCACCCGGTCGCCGCCCTCCTCGCCGAGCACGGGGACGTGTACGCGGTCGACCTGCCCGGCTACGGCGAGTCGCCGCGCGTGCGGCGCGACGTGACGCTCGCCGACCACGCGGCCGTCGTCGCGGAGGTGGTGCGCATGCACGGCCTCGTCGACCCCGTGGTGGTGGGCCACTCCATGGGGTCGCAGATCGTCGCCCGGCTCGCCGTCGACCACCCGGAGATCGCCGACCGCATCGTGCTCATCGCGCCGACGCTCGACCCGCGCAAGCGCGGCGTCGTCCGCGCCGGGCTCGCCCTCGCGCACGACACGCTGCGGGAGCCGCTGCTCTCGAACGCCGTGGTGCTCGGCGACTACTTCCTGCGCTGCGGCATCCGCTACTACCTGCGGCAGCTGCCGCACCTCATCGGCGACCGCGTCGAGGAGCGCGCCGGCCGGATCCGCGCCCGCACCCTGGTGATCGTCGGGCACCGCGACGCCGTCGTCGACCGCTCCTTCGCGCGCGCCCTGGCCGCCGCGATCCCGCGCGGCAGCCTGCGGGTGGCGAACGGGCCGCACGTCGTGATGTTCACGGATCCCGTGGGCGTCGCCCGGGCCGTCGTCGAGCATGCCCGCGTCGGCTGACCCGACCGGTCCGCGGAGCGCGGCCGGACCCCGCACCCCGGTCGGGCCCGGGCAGGATGGACGGGTGGCACGCGAATCACCCGACGCACCCGGCGCCCTCGCCCCGCTGTCGGCGCTCCGCAAGACGTGGGACTGGGCGCTCGACTACGCCTACGTCCTCCGGTGGCAGCTCGCGGCGACCCTGTCCCGCGACGACGCGCACGCGTTCGAGGACGGTCGCGACGACCGGCCGACGATCCTCGTGCTGCCGGGCGTGTACGAGCGGTGGCAGTTCATGCTGCCGATCATCCGCCGGCTGCACGCGCGCGGGCACGGCGTGCACGTCGTCGGCGCGCTGGGCGCCAACACGGGCCGGGTCGCGGAGATGTCGCGACGCGCCCGGGCCTACCTCGAGGCCGAGGACATCCACGACGTCGTGATCGTCGCGCACAGCAAGGGCGGCCTCATCGGCAAGCACCTGATGGCGTTCGGGGACCCCGACCGGCGGATCCGCGCGATGGTGGCGATCAACGCCCCGTTCCTCGGCTCCTCGTACGCGCGGCTGTTCCCGGTCCGCAGCATCCGCGACTTCTCGCCGCGGAACCAGGCGCTCGTGGAGCTCGGCCGCTCGCGCGAGGTCAACGCGCGCATCACGAGCGTGTTCGCGCGGTTCGACCCGCACATCCCCGGCGGGAGCGCGCTCGAGGGCGCCGTCGACGAGCGCGTCGCGGCCTCCGGCCACTTCCGGATCATGGGCGACGAGGACGTGCTGCGGCGCGTGGAGGCCGCGATCGACCGGGCGGGATCCGCGGGCCGCCCGCCCGCCTGACCGGGCGCCGCCACGGCGCATACTGAGCGCATGCCCCGTGCCGCCGCCCCGTCCGCCCGTCCCGACGGTCCGGCCGACGGAGGGTCGGGGGCGTCGGCGGACGGCCGCGGGCGCACCGTGCTGGTGGTGGCGGTCCTCGCCTCCTTCGTCGCCTTCCTCGACGGCACCGTCGTGAACGTCGCGCTCCCCGCCATCGGCGACGACCTCGGCGGCGGCCTCGTCGTGCAGCAGTGGGTGGTCGACGCGTACCTCATCACGCTCGGGGCCCTGATCCTCCTCGCCGGCTCCCTCTCGGACGCCTTCGGCCGCGTGCGGGTGCTCCGCTGGGGGCTCGTCGGCTTCGGCGTCACGTCCCTCGTCTGCGCGGTCGCCCCGACGGCGGGGATCCTCATCGCGGCACGCGCCGCCCAGGGCGCGGCCGGGGCCCTCCTCGTGCCGAGCTCGCTGGCGCTCATCGCGCAGGCCTTCCGGGGCCCGGCGCAGGCGCGCGCCATCGGCTCGTGGACGGCGTGGACGGGCACGGCCATGCTCGTCGGCCCCGTCCTCGGCGGCGTGCTGGTGGACGCGCTCGACTGGCGGCTCGTGTTCGGCATCAACGTGCTGCCCATCGCCGTGACGCTGGTCCTCCTCGCCCGGCTGCCGCACGACGCGCCGGTCGCCGACGGAACGCGCGTGGACACGCCGGGCGCTGTGCTCGGCGCGCTCGGCATCGGCGGCCCCGTCTTCGCGCTCATCGAGCAGTCGCGGCTGGGCCTCGGGCATCCGCTCGTCATCGGGAGCCTCGTCGTCGGCGTCGCGTGCCTGGTGCTCTTCGTGGTGCGGGAGCGGCGGACGCCGCACCCGATGCTGCCGCTCTCCCTCTTCCGCGAGCGGGACTTCCTGGTGGGCAACCTGGCGACCGTCGGGATCTACGGCGCGCTGTCGCTCGGCGGCTTCGTCATCGCCGTGTTCCTCCAGCAGACCGGCGGCCTCTCGGCCACCTCCGCCGGCTTCGCGCTGGTGCCCACGACGGTCATCATGCTGCTGCTGTCGACGCGGTTCGGCGCGCTGGCCGGGCGCATCGGACCGCGCCTGCTCATGGGCGTGGGGCCGATCGTCGCCGGCGCGGGCTACCTGCTGATGCTCCGCGTCGGCGAGCCCGTCGACTACTGGGGCAGCTGCTCCCCGGCATCCTGGTGTTCGGCCTGGGCCTGTCCATGACGGTCGCGCCCCTCACGTCGACGATCCTCGAGGCCGTGCCGTCGGCGCAGGCCGGCATCGCGTCGGCCGTCAACAACGCCGTCAGCCGCGTGGCCGGCCTCGTCGCCATCGCCGCCATCGGCCTCGTCGCCGGGCCCGTGCTCGACGTCGCCGCCTTCCACCGGGTCGTGCTCGTGACCGCGGCGCTGCTCGTCGCCGGCGGGCTGGTGTCGCTCGTCGGGATCCGCTCCCGGCCAGCCGCCGGCACTCCGGCGGAGCCCGTGGCGGGGCGCGAGCCCTCGGACGGAGCCGCCTGAGCGGTGTGGAGGCCCGCCGCGCGCCGGCAGCCGGTGCCGTCAGGATGTCCGGGCCCCGCGCATCGACCGCCCCCGTCGGTGCCGTCGGGCCTCGCCGCCCGACCGCCCTTCCATCCGACAGGACGACCATGCCCCCTCCGACGAGCGCACCGCGCACCATCCCGACCACCGCCCCCGCCCGGCAGACCGGCCGGGCCCTCGGCCTCGCGCTGGTCCTCGCCGTGCTGCCGGCCGCTGTGCTCGGCCCCGCCGCGCCCGCCGAGGCGCAGGCGGGGCACCGCATCTGCGGGGGTACCGGATCATGCCGAACGGCGTGGTGAGCGAGGCGTACATCGTGAAGGTGTGGAAGGAGGGGAGCGCCACCTGCGCGGCGAAGGACGCGTTCATCCAGCGCGCCATGCAGGAGGGCAGGGGCCTGGCCTCCGGCTTCTGGCGGATGGAGACGTGCGAGCACGTCGGCGAGGAGCTGCGGGAGCCCACGCACCGGAGCCCGGGAGTCCCGCACCTCGAGGTCCCCGTCGACCCGTGCGAGGAGATGGCGACGAACGTGATCTACCGCGCCGTGCCCTCCATCGACTACCCCCGGCAGGAGCCCGTCATGACGGAGTACCACCGCTGACGAGCGCGGCGTCGCCGGCCTGGACCGCGAGCAGCACCTTCCCGACGTGCGCCGAGGACGCCACGCGGGCGTGGGCGTCCGCCGCGTCGGCGAGCGGGTAGACCCGGTCGACGACCGGGCGCACGGAGCCGTCGGCGACCGCCGGCCACACGTCCGCGCGGATCGCGGCGATGATCCGTGCCTTGTCGTCGGCGTCCCGCGCGCGGAGCGTCGTGCCCCACACGCGCCCGCGGCGCGCCATCAGCTGCCCGAGCGCGATGCTCGTCGGTGCCCCGCTCTGCGCGCCGATCACCATGATCCGGCCGTCGCGGGCGAGGGCGCGGATGTCGCGGTCGATGTAGTCGCCGCCGATCGCGTCGAGCACGACGTCGGCGCCGTGGCCGTCGGTGGCCGCGAGGAGCGCCGCCACGAAGTCCTCCTCGCGGTAGTCGATGAGGATCCCCGCGCCGAGCGCGCGGCAGGCCTCGAGCTTCGCCGGGCTGCCGGCGGTCACGGCCACGCGGGCGCCGAGCCGCGTCGCCAGCTGGATCGACATGGTGCCGATGCCGCTCGACCCGCCGTGGACGAGGAGCGTCTCGCCGGGCTGGAGG
Source organism: Clavibacter michiganensis (assembly GCA_002150995.1). Taxonomy (GTDB): domain Bacteria; phylum Actinomycetota; class Actinomycetes; order Actinomycetales; family Microbacteriaceae; genus Clavibacter; species Clavibacter michiganensis_K. Next base: position 1,588,087 of record MDHJ01000001.1, read on the forward strand.
CGCGCGTCGAGCACGACGTTCGACCACACGGTCGCCACCACCTCGGGCAGGCCCGCCGCCTCCACGAGGTCGAGCCCGTCGGGCACCGGGAGGACGTGGCGCTCGTCGACGGCGACGAGCTCCGCGTATCCGCCGCCCGCGAGCAGGGCGCACACGCGGTCGCCGACGCTCCAGCGCGAGGCGCCCTGGCCGACGGCCTCGATGGTGCCCGACACCTCGAGGCCGAGGTGCGTCGGGGCCCCGGCGGGCGGCGGGTACGCGCCCTCGCGCTGGCTCAGGTCGGCGCGGTTGACGCCCGCGCCGGCCACGCGGATGAGGACCTCGCCGGGCCCGGCGACCGGGTCGGGGAGCTCGGTGAGGGAGAGGACGTCGGGGCCGCCGGGGGCGGGGAAGGTGATCGCGCGCATCCCGCCACGCTACGCGCCGGGCAACGCCGCCCGAAAAGTACGTGAACTCGCAAATGAATCGGGAATGGATCCCGGATCCATGCGCTTGCATAACCTCGAGGCCGTCGGCCCGACCCATGACCCCGTACGAGAGGCACGAACATGAGCGACACCACCACCGTCCCCGGATACATCGCCGGCACCTGGACCATCGACAAGACCCACAGCTCGGTCGGGTTCAGCATCCGCCACATCATGATCAGCAAGGTCAAGGGCACGTTCAAGGACTTCGACGCCGAGATCGTCACCGGCGCCACCCCGAGCAGAGCTCGGTGAAGGCCCACGCGACCATCGTCTCGATCGACACCAACGAGCCGAACCGCGACCAGCACCTGCGCACCAACGACTTCTTCGACGCCGAGAACAACCCCACCATCGACTTCGTCTCCACCGCCGTGCGCGTCGAGGCGGACGGCGACGCGAAGATCGACGGCGACTTCACGATGCGCGGCGTCACCAAGCCCGTCACGTTCGACGTCGAGTTCGGCGGCTTCGGCAAGGACGCGTACGGCAACACCAAGTTCGGCGCGACCGCCACCGCGGTCGTCAACCGCGAGGACTTCGGCCTCACCTACAACGCGGCCCTCGAGACCGGCGGCGTGCTGCTCGGCGACAAGGTCACCATCACGCTGGACATCCAGGCGGTCCTCGCGACCCCGCGGCCTAGCCACCCCGCGGGGCTCCGGCCCCGCGCCTCCCGCGCTCCGCGGACCGACGCCCCCTCTCCTCCCGGGACAGGGGGCGTCGTCGTGCCCGCCGTCCGGCTCAGCCGAGGCGGCCGAGCGCGCGCAGGGTCTCGACAGGGCGCTCGACGTGCGCGAAGTGCCCGGCGTCCCGGACGACCGCGGACCGGAGCGCGGGGATCGTGCGCGCGAGGAGGCCGAGGTCGGCCGGGGAGACGAAGACGTCGTCGTCGCCGCGCACGGCGACGACCGGGCACACGATGCGCGCCCAGAGCCCGTCGGCGTCGTAGCCGCGCGTGACCTCCGCGGCGAGGGAGAACGCGCGCGGACGCGCCTCCGTCGCGATGGCCGCGACGACGGAGGCGCGCACGCGCCAGCCGTGCGCGAAGAGCGGCAGGGCGACGGGGCGCATCAGCCGGATGCGGCCGACCCCGCGGATGAGAGCGGTGCCCGGGCGGCCGAGGCGGCGCATGGTGCGCATCACCCCGAGCATCATCGTGAAGCCGGGGATGACCCGGAACGCGCGGACGGGATGCGCGACGCTCTCGATGACCGAGTAGGTGGTGGGGGAGACGAGCTCCACGGAGACCGCGCGACCCGGTTCCCCGGCAGCCAGGTGCAGGGCGATGAAGCCGCCCATCGAGTGGCCGACGAGGCGCCAGCGCGCGTAGCCGAGGCCGTCGACCACCGCGCGGACGGCGTCGGCGATGGCGTCGACGGTGGCCTCTCCGTCCGTCGCGTCGAGCTCGGAGCCGCCCCATCCGGGCAGGTCGATCGCCACCACGTCCGAGAAGGGGACGCCCGCCTGGCGCGCGGTGCGGAGCAGGGGCGTCCACGTGGTCCAGGAGCCGGCGGCGCCGTGCAGCATCACCGTCGCCGTGTCGGAGCCGCGGCGCTCCGCGTGGTGGTGCCGCACGGCGCCGAGGCCCGTCGGCGTGGTGCCGGGCACGAGGCCCGAGGCGCCGGGATCCGGGTCGAGCTCGAGCGGGCTGTATCCGGGGAGCGGCCGTGTCACTCGGCTCCGCCGATGATCTCCGAGCGGATGCGGCGGATGTCCTCCAGGAGCGAGCCGATGAGGATCCAGTGCTCCTCGCTCGGCTGCATCACCACGAGGGGCGCGGTGAGCGCCGGCTCCTCGTGCGGGGGCGCGCCGGCCTCGCCGTCGACGGGGATCGCGTGCTCGGCCAGCAGGCGGACGTCGTGGGCGGCCCGCGTGAGCTCGGTCGCGATGCCGCGCACCACCGGCTCCTCGGCGAGCGACGGGTCGTAGCGGTCGTGCACCGCGCGCGTCATGCCGACGATCCGGTTGACCAGCACGGTGAGCGTCGCGAGCAGCTCCCGGTCGGCCTCCAGGAGCGTCCGGTGCCGCCGTCGGAGCGGGTTGAGCGTCAGGCTCTCGAGCCCCCGGTCGACCTCGGCGACGGCCTGCGTGTGCCGCGGCCGCAGCTCGCGGGCGACGAGCAGCATGCGGTGCAGCTCCTCCCGGTCGACCGGCTCCGCCAGCGCGCCGGCCAGCCGGTCGAGGGCGGCGGCGCAGTCGCCCGCGAGGCCCACCACGGCGCGTCGGCTCGCCTCGTGCAGCACGGGCGGCGCGATCGCGAGGTTGACGACGACGCCGATGGCGGCGCCGAGGATCGTCTCCACGATGCGGTCGACCGCGTAGACCGGCGAGAGCTGGCCGATCGCGAGCACGAGCATGGCGCTGATGGGGATCTGCGTGCTCGACCCGGGCGTCAGCCGGAAGACCCACCCCACGAGCACCGCCACGACGACCGCGGCGAGCACCACGCCGCTCGACGTGCCGAACGCCAGGCCGAGGACCAGCGCGAGCACCACGCCGGTGATCACGCCGAGGCTGCGCTCGACCGCCTTCCCGAAGGTCTGGTTGATGCTCGGCTGCACGACCAGCAGCGCGGCGATGGTCGCGAAGATGGGCAGCTGCGCGGGCAGCAGGGCGATGCAGGCGAACCAGGCGATGACCGCGGCGACCGAGGTCTTGACCACCTGGACGAACGGGATCCGCGTGGTGGTGCGGACGGTCGTGGTGATGCGCACTGCGGCCTCCGGCGGCGGTCTCGGGTGCCTCCATCATCCCGGAGCGGGACCGGTCAGGCGACCCGGGCCTCGTCGCCCTCGGCACCGTCGCCGCCGCCCGCCGCCGCGCGCTGCCGCCGGGCGTCCTGCCAGCGCGCCCACATCTCCTTCAGGTCCCACGCGTCCTCCGCCTGGATGGAGACGCCGCGCTCGCCCGTGCGCCGCGTGCGCCCGCGGATGACGAGCAGGCGCGTGCCGAACAGCATGGGCCCCGCCCGCTGCTGCGCCTCGTCGAAGAAGGTGGAGTCGGAGCAGCCGGTGCCGTCGTCGAGGCTGATGAACACGACGCGCTTGCCGCTGCGCATGGGCGGGGTCTGGGTGGCGATGCGGATCCCCGCGACGACGACCTCGGATCCGCTGCGCATCCCCAGCAGGTCGCCCGCGGGACGACCCCGAGCTCGTCGAGCATCGGCCGGTAGCTCTCCAGCACGTGCTCGGTGACCTCCATCTGCAGGATGTCGAGCTCGGCGACGACCCGCTCGCGGCCGTCGGGATCGGGCGAGCCGCGCGGGATGAGGTCGCGGTCGTCGACGAACAGCGGCAGCTGCCCCGCCGGATCGGCGGGCCGCGCGGCGCGCGCCGTGAGCCGCCGGACGAACGCCATGACGTCGCCGCGGGATGCCGGTCCGCGGGCGGCGAGGTCGTCGGCGGACGTCGCGAGCGAGTCGAGCGCGCCCACCGCGGCCAGCCGCTCGAGCAGCGCGCGCGACGGCTGCGCCTTCGCGTAGAAGTCGGTGATGGAGTCGTACGGCTGCCCCCGCTCGATGCGCTCCATCTCGGCCGCGCTCATGCCGTGCACGTCCTGCAGCGACAGCCGGATGCCCAGCTCGCCGATCCGCGTGCGCCCCGTGGTCGCCTCGCCCTCCACGCGCTCCACGCGGTAGACGCCCCGCGACAGGTTCACGTCGAGCGGCAGCACGGGCACCCCCATGCGCCGGGCCTCGGTGAGGAGCAGGCGCTTGGGGTACATGCCGGGGTCGTGCGTGAGGATCCCCGCGAGGAACTCGGCCGGGTAGTGGGTCTTCAGCCACGCGCTCTGCCAGGTGGGCAGGGCGAACGCCGCGCCGTGCGCCTTGCAGAACCCGAACGACCCGAAGCCCTTCAGCGCCTTCCAGACGCGCTCGACGTCGGCGTCGGAGAACGGGCGCACGCCCGTGCGCCCGTCGACGTGCCGGGCCGTGCGCTCCCGGAAGGCGGCCTCGACCACGGTGTCCTGCCGCTCCATGTTGCGGCGGAGCTCGTCGGCCTCGGCGAGGGAGACCTGCATGCAGTCCGCGAAGATGCGGATGACCTGCTCGTGGTAGATGACCACGCCGAAGGTGGGCGCGAGGAACGGCGCGAACCGGGGGTGCAGGTAGTCGGGTCGGGTGATGCCGTGCTTCGTGTCGAGGAACGGCGCGACCATGTTGCCCTTCATGGGGCCCGGCCGGAACAGCGAGATGTCGGCGATGAGGTCCTCGTACACGTCGGGCTGCATCTTGCCGATGAGCTCCCGCTGCCCGGGCGACTCGATCTGGAACATCCCGAGCGTGTGGGTGGTGCGGATGGCCTGGAACGTCTCCTCGTCGTCGTGGGGGATCTCGTCGAGCTCGATGCGTCCGTCGCGGTGCACGTAGCGCGCGTCCACCGGGACGCCGCCCGCGACGGCCGAGCGCGTGCCGTGGATGCGGTGGATCTCCTCCAGCGCGTAGGCCATGGTGCTCTGCATCCGGACGCCCAGGATGTCGAGCTTCAGGAGCCCCATGTCGTCGATGTCGTCCTTGTCGAACTGGCTCATGGGCAGGCCCATGCCGCTCGGCTGCACGGGGCTCGTGCTGAGGAGGTCGGAGTCGCCGAGGATCACGCCGCACGGGTGCATGGAGATGTGCCGGGGGAGGCGGTCGAGCCGCTCCGTGAGGTCGACCAGCAGGTCGATGCTCGGGTCGTCGCGCACGAGGTCGGCGATGGGCTTGAGCTCCGGCTTCGTCTCGAGCACCTCGCGGAACTCCCGCGCGTTGAAGCGCCAGATGTTCTTGGCGATGAAGTCGATCTGCTGCTCGTCGAGGTCGAGCGCGAGCCCCGCGTCGCGCGCGGCGCCGCGCGCCCGGTAGGTGTTCTGCATCGACAGCAGCGTGACCCGGTTGCTGCCGTACCTCTCGAACACCCGGTGGTACACCTCGTGCCGCCGGGCGGACTCGACGTCGATGTCGATGTCGGGCAGCGTCGAGCGCACCTTGCCGAGGAAGCGCTCGAAGAGGAGGTCGTGCTCGAGCGGGTCGACGTTGGAGATGCGCAGGAGGTAGTTGACGAGGCTGCCCGCGCCGGATCCCCGCGCCTGGTTGCGCACGCCCATGTCGCGCATGAGGGAGCACACGTCGGCGACGGTGAGGAAGTAGGTGGCGAAGCCGAAGCCCGTGATGGTCTGCAGCTCGGTGCGCATGCGGGCGAGCACGCGCTGCCGCATCGACTCGTCGACGTGCCCGAACCGCTCGGTGACGCCCGCCTCCGCCTTCCGCCAGAGCGCCTCGTCCGGGTCGCCCGTGACGCCGATGACCGACTTCTCCGGCAGCTTCGGCTTCCGCCAGGCGAGGTCCGAGTCCGGATCGAGGCGGCAGCGGTCGGCGAGCTCCTCGGTGGCGCGCAGCAGCGCCTCGCCCGCCCGCCGGTCGAGCGACGACGTGCCCGCGATCTCCCGGGCGATGCCCTGCATCTCGGCGGGCGGCTTGAGCCACGCCTGGCCGTTGGGCTGGAGGCGGAACGAGCCGAGCGGCCGGAGCGTGCCCGCGGCGTCGAGCACGTCTCCCGTGAGGGCGTCGTCGGGCTCCAGGTAGCGGACGGCGTTGGTGAGCACCGCGGGGACGCGGTGGGCGTCGGCGAGCTCCATCATCCGCGCGGCGTGGCGGAGGCTCGCGGACTCGCCGGGCTCCGTGTAGTGGCACACCACCTCGACGACGACCGCGCCGGGCAGGAGCCTCGACCACTCGGTCAGGTGGCGGGACGCGAGCGCGTGGTCGCCCGCCGCGACGGCCCGGCCGACGTCGGAGTCCGGCCCCAGCATGACCGTGCCGACGGGCCCGTCCTCGCCGAGGAGGAACGCGGGCGGACGGGTGCGCGGGATCCCCGCCGGCGCGCTGCGCGCGGTGCTCCGTGCGGTGCCGCGCCCGTGGCTCGCGCTGATGAGGCGGCTGAGCGCCGCCCAGCCCTGCCCCTGCACGCCGCCGTGGGCGAGCACGGTCACGCGGCCCGGGTGCTCGCCCGTGAGGCCGAGCTCCGCGCCGACCACGGGGGAGACCCCGGCCGCGATGGAGCGGCGGATGTGGCGGACGGCCCCGTAGAGCCCGTCCCGGTCGGTGACGGCCGCGGCCGACGCGCCGCGCTCGGCGACCCGGTCGACCAGCGTCTCGGGCGCCGTGGTGCCGAAGTGGGCGGAGAACGCGGACGCGACGTGCAGGTGGGTGAAGCTCACGTGCACCTCCCGGCGATGTCCCCTCGCGTCCTCCCCGGACGCGACGTTCGAACGGATGTTCGACTCGCCCAGTCTAGGTCGGCTCCCGCGCGGTCGCGACCCGTAGTCTCGGAGGATGACCAGCGAACCCTCCACCCTCGTCATCCTCGGCGCCAGCGGCGACCTCACGGAACGCCTCCTCCTGCCGGGTCTCGGCAGCCTCGTGGCGAGCGATCGGGGGCGCCGCATCCAGCTCATCGGCACCGGTCGGAGCGAGCGGACGCCCGAGGAGTGGACGGGCACGGTCAAGGCCGCGTTCGACTCGGTGGACGCCACGGGGCGCCGGGCGGCGGGCATCGTCTCGTCCACGAGGTACGTCCAGGCCGACCCCACCGACCTCGACGACCTGAAGCGCATCCTGGAGGCGTGCGAGGGCGCCCCCGCCCTCTACTTCGCGCTCCCGCCGGCCATCTCCATCAAGGTGTGCGAGCAGCTCGAGAGGATCGACCTGCCGGAGGGCACGACGCTGGCGCTCGAGAAGCCCTTCGGGTCGAACAGCCGGAGCGCAGCCCAGCTGAACCGCCAGCTGCTGAAGCTCGTGCCGGAGGACCGCATCCACCGCACCGACCACTTCCTCGGCCTCTCCACGGTGCTCAACCTCGTCTCGCTGCGCTTCGCCAACCGGTTCTTCGAGTCGGTGTGGAGCGCGCGCGACATCGAGAAGGTCGAGATCCTCTACGACGAGACCCTGGCGCTCGAGGGCCGCGCCGCGTACTACGACAAGTCGGGCGCGCTCGTCGACATGATCCAGAGCCACCTGCTGCAGGTGCTCGCGGTGTTCGCCATGGAGCCGCCCGCCAGCATCGACCCGGACGACCTGCGCTCGAACATCGCCTCGGTGCTCCGCGCCACGGAGGTGTGGGACGGCGACCCGGTGGCGCACAGCCGCCGCGCCCGCTACACCGCGGGCTCCGTCGAGGGCGCCAAGGTCCCCGCCTACGCCAAGGAGGACGGGGTGGACCCCGCGAACCAGACGGAGACGCTCGCCGAGGTCACCTTCGGCATCGCCAACGCCCGCTGGGCCGGCGTCCCGTTCCGCCTGCGCTCGGGCAAGGCCCTCAAGGAGTCGTCCAAGCGCATCGTCGTCACGTTCAAGCCCGTGGCGCACCTGCCCCGAGGGCTCCACGGGTCGGCCCGGCCCGACCGGCTCGTCATCGACCTGAAGCCCGACAGCATCTCACTCGAGGTCACCATGGACGGCACGGGCGAGCCCTTCACGCTCACCCAGGCCACCTTCCGCACGCAGTTCGCGCAGCCGGAGCTCACGCCGTACGGCGAGGTGCTCGACGGCATCCTCGCGGGCGATCCGCGCCTGTCGGTCCGCGGCGACGTGGCCGAGCGCTGCTGGCGCATCGTCGCGCCCGTCATGCGCGCCTGGAAGGGCGACCGCGTGCCGATGGCCGAGTACCGCGCCGGGTCCGTGGGCCCGACCGCCTGGCGCTGATCGGCTCCGACCCGCGCCGACCCGCGTAGAGCCGCGCGGGTCGGGGCCGACCCGCTTCGCCTGACGGCTCGCTGGGGGTCCTGGTCCCGCCGCGGCGGCGGCCCGGTCGCGCCCTAGCGTGAGGGCATGCCCGTCACGCTCACCGACATCCCGCTGCCCGCCGCCGGCCCCGGAGCGTCTCCGGGCCTCCACGGCGTCCTCGCCGTGCCCGAGGGCGAGGGGCCGTGGCCGGCGGTCGTGGTGGTGCACGAGGCGTTCGGCGTGACCGCCGTCATGCGCCGCCAGGCCGAGCGCCTGGCGGAGGCCGGGTTCCTCGCGCTCATGCCCGACCTCTTCTCCGCCGGCGGCGCGCGCCGCTGCCTCGCGTCCACGTTCCGCACGCTCGCCGCGGGGGAGGGGCGCGCGTTCGTCGACGTCGAGTCCGCCCGCCGGCTGCTCGTCGGCCGGTCCGACTGCACCGGACGCGTGGGCGTCATCGGCTTCTGCATGGGCGGCGGCTTCGCCCTCGCGGCGGCCTCCCGCGGCTTCGACGCGTCGAGCGTCAACTACGGCATGCTCCCGGCGGACCTCGACGGCGTGCTCGACGGCGCCTGCCCGATCGTCGCCAGCTACGGCGGGCGCGACCGTCAGCTGGCGGGATCCGCCGACCGGCTCGAGGCCGCCCTCGCCGTGCACGGGATCCCGCACGACGTGCGCGAGTACCCGGACGCCGGTCACGCCTTCCTCAACGACGCCGAGACGGGTCCGCGCCCGCTGCGTCCCGTGCTGCGGGCCGTCGGCATGGGACCCGAGCCCGCCTCCGCGGCGGACGCGTGGCGCCGCATCGACGCGTTCCTCGACGCGCACCTCCGCGCCGACCACGCGGACGGCGCCCCGGCGGGCGCGGCAGGCTCCTAACGCATCCGGCCGCGCGCCGAGGAGACGCTCCACCGGCCTCGGTTACCCTGTGGGGATCCGGGCGACCACGCCCGAGCCTCCCCGCCCGGCGACGAGAGACCCACCATGCAGCATGCCCCCCAGAGGACCCGCGCCGATCGGGCCCGCGTCAGCGGCATCGCCCGCCACGGACGACTGCGCGCCCGAGCGCCGGTCGCGCGGTGGCGAAGGCCGTCGCCGCGATCGCCGCGGTGTCGCTCGTCGCGACGGTCTCCGTCGTCGCCATCGCCTTCTGGGACCTCTCCCGCACGGTCTCCGCCAACCAGGTCGACATCTCCGGCGGGCAGAGCCTCCCGCCGTCGCTCGGCGGCATCGACGGCGGCGCGAACATCCTCATCGTCGGCAGCGACAGCCGCGCGGGCCAGGGCGACGGGTACGGCGCCGCGGCGGACGTGGGCACGGCGACGCTCAACGACGTGACGATGCTCCTCCACATCAGCGAGGACAGCACCCGCGCCACGGTCGTCTCGTTCCCGCGCGACATGCTCGTCCCGATCCCCGCCTGCGAGGGTCCCGACGGCACCCAGTACGCGGCCTCGACGCGCGCGCAGCTCAACGAGTCGCTGTCCCGGGGCGGCTTCGACTGCACCGTGCGCATGGTCGAGGGCCTCACGGGCCTCGACATCCCGTACGGCGGCGTCGTGCAGTTCAACGGCGTGGTCGAGATGTCCAACGCCGTGGGCGGCGTCGAGGTGTGCGTGGCCAACGGCATCTACGACCCCAAGACCGACCTGTCGCTCGACCCGGGCCTCCACAGCCTCAAGGGCAAGGACGCCGTGCAGTTCCTCCGCACCCGCTACGGCGTGGGCGACGGCAGCGACATCTCCCGGATCGGCAACCAGCAGGTGTTCCTCAGCGCTCTCGTGCGGACCATCAAGAGCACGGACACGCTGACGAACCCCGCGAAGCTGTACGGCATCGCGCGCGCCGTGGTCGACAACATGCAGCTCTCCACCTCGCTGGCGGACCTCGACACGCTCGTCTCGGTGGCGCTCACCTTCAAGGACATCCCGCTCGACGACGTCGTGTTCCTGCAGTACCCCGGCACGGTGCTCGCCAACGGCCGCGTGCAGCCCGACGAGGCGGCCGCCGCGCAGCTGGTGGGCCTCCTCGCGTCGGACGCGGACTTCTCCCTCGGCCAGGCCGCGCCGTCCGACGAGTCCGGCAGCGTCCCCGCCGACGGCGCGACCACGCCGCCCGCGACGGAGGAGCCCCCGACGGACGGCTCGACGCCGACCCCCACGCCGTCCTCCACCTCGGAGGTGCTCGACGCGAGCATCACCGGGCAGACCGCGGCGCAGAACACCTGCTCCAACGGCCAGGGCTGATCCGAGGGGCATCCGAAGCGGACCAGCCGCCGCGGCGGCTCCGGGCCTAGCGGTCGGTCGGCGCCTCGACGATGCGCGGATCCGGGAACGCGGTCTCCACCGCGGGGGCGTCGCCGCCGCGCGCCCGCATCCAGACGAAGAACCCCACGAGGGTGAAGGCGCCGTAGAAGACGTACATGAAGGCGGAGGCGTAGTAGCCCGCGCTCACGAGCAGCGGCACGCCCACGAGGTCGACGGCGACCCAGATCAGCCAGAACTCGACCCAGCCCTTGGCCATGCCGTAGGTGGCGAGGAGCGAGCCGACGAAGATCCAGGCGTCGGCCCAGACGGGCTCGTAGGAGCCGAGGGCGCGGAAGACGGGCGTGAGGATCGCGGTCCCGCCGACCAGGGCCACCACCAGCAGGACCCGCTGCCGGCCCGAGGCCCACTGCGGGACGACCGGCGCGCCGCCGTGCCGGGCCTGGCGCCAGCGGTGCCAGCCGTAGACGGAGACGGCGATGAACATGACCTGGCGTCCGGCCTGGCCGAGCAGGTTGACGGGGTTCGGCGTGCCGAACACGGCGCCGAGGAACACGGTGAACAGCAGCACGTTGCCGACGATGCCGACCGGCCACGCCCAGACCTTCCGGCGCATGCCGCCGAGCGCGCTGGCGAGGCCGAAGAGGTTGCCGACGATCTCGCGCCAGAGCACCGTCTGGTCGCCGATGCGGAGCTGCGCGTCGAACAGCCACTCGAGTGCCGCCATGCGGGTCCTCCTCCGTGCGCCGCGGTCCGGGTGATCGCGTGCGGGGGCGCCGTGCACGGCGCCGCAGGGGTGAAGCCGCGGATGCGCCGTGCTATTCCCCGTGGGCCGCCGTGCGTCGCCGTGCGTCCTCCCGCGGCGAGCGCCCGGCCATGGCGCGGCGGCCACGGCGGCCACGGCGGCCACGGCGGCCACGGCGTCAGGCGAACAGGCGCGTGTCGAGCTCGTCGTCCGACGCCGTGACGAGGGACCACCTGCCGCGCGCGTCGACGCTCAGGTCGAACGAGCCGTCCACCCGGCGCGCGCCGGTGGTGAGCGGCACGGCCTCGACGCGCCACATCCGCATCTCCAGCAGGTGGGCGCTCGCGCCGCGGGGCGCGCGGCCCGTGCGCTGCCACCAGTCGACCCGCGCGATCCACCGCTCGGGCGAGCTGACCACCCCGTAGACCACGCCCCGCCAGGTGAACCGCAGCGGCGAGCCGTCCCCGGAGAGCTCGACCTCCACGTCCTCGTCGATCCGCATCATGCCGCTCCTCCCGTCGTCGCGCCGGCCGCGCCTCGTCGTTCGAACGGATGTTCGAACCTCTTCCTCGAGTGTAGGAACGGGTGCCGACATCCGGGAGGGGAGCGGGCGGATCCACCTCACCCTCGACCGGAGGCTGAGGGTCGGGTGCCCATCCCGTCCGTCGGGCATGGATCGACGCCCGCGGGCGTTGGCCCTGGAGTCCCGAGGGCGGCAGACGCCGGCCTCGTCATCGACACCCGAGGAGGGTCCACATGACCGACACCACCGCACGCCCCGCCGGCGCATCCGGCACGTTCTCCCTCGGCGGCGACCTGCCCGTCGTCCGGCTGGGCTACGGCACCATGCAGCTCACGGGCGACGGCGTCTGGGGCGCTCCCGAGGACCCGCAGGAGGCCGTCCGCGTCATCCGCCGCGCCGCCGAGCTCGGCGTCACGTTCTTCGACACCGCCGACTCCTACGGCCCGTTCGTCGCCGAGGAGCTCCTCCGCGAGGCGCTCCACCCCTACGCGGACGACGTGGTCGTCGCCACCAAGGGCGGGCTCACCCGCCCCGGCCCCGGCGACTGGCGTCCCGTCGGCCGGCCCGAGTACCTGCGCCAGCAGGCCGAGCTGAGCCTGCGCCACCTCGGGCTCGAGCGCATCGACCTGTACCAGCTGCACCGCATCGACCCGGCCGTCCCGCTCGCCGACCAGATCGGCGTGCTGAAGGAGCTGCAGACCGAGGGCAAGATCCGCCACATCGGCCTGTCCGAGGTCCAGGTGGAGGACGTGAGGGCGGCCCGCGAGATCGCCGACATCGTCTCCGTGCAGAACCTCTTCAACCTCGCGAAGCGCGACGCCGAGCCGCTGCTCGACTACGCCGAGGCCGAGGGGCTCGCGTTCATCCCGTGGTTCCCGCTCGCGACCGGCGAGCTCGCGAAGGACGGCGGCCCGCTCGACGCCCTGGCGAAGCAGCACGACGCCACCCCGTCGCAGCTCGCGCTCGCGTGGCTCCTCCGCCGCTCGCCCGTCATGCTGCCGATCCCCGGCACGAAGTCGGTCGCGCACGTCGAGGACAACATCGCCGCCGCGGGCATCGAGCTCACGGACGACGAGTTCCAGGCGCTCACCGACGCCGTCTGATCCCCGCACGCACGAGGGCCCCGCAGGACGCGTCCTGCGGGGCCCTCGTGCGTGCGTGGGTCGACGCGGCCGACCCGAAGGCGCGGCTGCGACGCGACGCGCGGCTACGACCCGATCCGGGTCCCCGAGTCGTCGGCGAGGCCCAGGTCGTCCAGCTGCGCGAGGAGGCTCGCGCCGTCCGGGGCGTAGACCCACGGCACGGAGCTGTCGAGCGCCCGGCGCTCCGCCTTGGCGCGGCCGCCCGCGAGGACGGCCTCGCCGGCGCTGAGCTGGCGGATGAGCACGACCTTGACGTTGTCGGGGTGCCGCTCCGTCATCTCGCCGTAGAGGAGCTCGTCGTGCTGGCCGTCGTCGCCCGCGAGGATCCACTTGACGCGCGGGAACTCCTCGGCGAGCCGCTCCAGGTTCAGCCGCTTGTGCTCCATGCCGCTGCGGAACCACCGGTCGACGGTGGGACCCCAGTCGGTGAGGAGGATCGGACCCGGCGGGTACAGGTTCCGCGACAGGAACCGGGTGAGCGTGGGCGCCACGTTCCACGCGCCGGTCGACAGGTAGATGACGGGCGCGCCGGCGTGCCGCACCCGCAGCCGCTCGTAGAGCACGGCCATGCCGGGGGTGGGCGTCCGCGCGTGCTCGTCGAGCACGAACGTGTTCCAGGCGGCGAGGAACGGCCGGGGGAGCGCCGTGACCATGACGGTGTCGTCGATGTCGCTGAGGATGCCGGTGCGCACGTCGTCGCCGACGATGAACACGGGCGCCTCGACGGTCTCCGACCCCGCCGACCGGATGCGGATGGTGTGCCAGCCGCTCGGCAGGCTCGCCTCCACGACCGTGTCGACGACCCCGCCGCGGTCCGCCCGGACGTGGTGCTCGGTGCCGTTGATCTCCACCACGACGTCGACGTCGGTGAGCGGCACGCTCGTGAAGCTGCGCCAGCCGCGGACGACCTTGTCGCCGGCCAGGGCGCGCTTGCTCTTCGGGTCGGTGAGGAGGACGCGGCAGAGCACCCGGACCCAGCGCACGGATCCGTACCCCGCGTAGGGGATGACGGTCGGGTGCAGGCCGCGCTTGCGGGCCCGGCCCTCGCGGATCTCGTGGATGCGGTCCTCGATGCGCGCCGCTCGGTGCAGCACGGGTGCGGCGGCCGGCGACTCGAGGAGCGTGCGGGTCGCGTGCTTCTTCTTCTTCGAGGAGGGGGCCACGCGCCCAGTCAACCAGACCCGGGGAGCCGCCGGACGCCGCCGGCGGGCGCCGCACGGCCGGGCGTCACACCGCTCGGGCGAGCTCGGCGGTGTCGGGTGCGCCCTGGTCGATCCCGGGGCCGACCTCGTCGATGGCCAGCTCCTCGACCACGTCCTCCGCCTGGGCGGCGACGGCGCGGAGCAGGTCGGGCGTCCCCTCGGCGGTGGGGTCGAGCCACTCCTCGACCACGTCGGGCGACAGCACGACGGGCATGCGCTCGGCGAGCGCCTCCACCGTGCCGGCCGACGGGCGGGTGAGCACGGCGCAGCTGAGGACCCAGCGGGCCGGGTCGTCGGCGGCCCGCGCCGGGTCGCGCCACCACTCGTACAGCGCGGCCAGCAGCACCACGCCGTCGCCGGCCCCGACGAGGTACGGGGTGCGGAGGCCGTCGTCCGTCTCGTGCCACTCGTAGTAGCCCGAGACGGGGACCGCCGCGCGCCGCGACACGAGCGCCTGCAGGAGCTCCGGGCGGGACGCGAGCGACTCCGCGGGCACCTCGGCGAGCGGCGGGCCCTGGTCCGGGCCCGGGGATCCCGCGGGGATGAGCCCGAGGCGCGCGGACTCCAGGCGCCGGACGGGCACCTGGTCCTCCGTGTCGCCCTCCGCGCGGCGCGGGAGCGTGTCGACGACGACCGCCACGCGCTGTCCGGGCGCGATGCGCCAGGAGGGGGCGGGGACGTCCGCGCCGGCGTGGTCGACGTCGAGCAGGTCGACGAGGTCGGCGGTGTCGGTGGCCCGAGCCAGGATGCGCGTCATGCCCTCCATCCTGGCCGAGACGCCCGACGCCGCCGCGCGCGGGCGCCCTCCCGCGCACTATCCGCGGAAGGGCCCAGATGTTACGAAGTGGCGTCATCCATCGTGCGGGTACGAACGATCTGCGGGCGACGTGGTTCCCTGGTGTGCCTGGCAAGTGTCGATTCGTAGTGCCTACGAGGAATGAGCCACCCATGATCGAGTTCCACCACGTCCGCAAGCAGTACCCGGACGGCACGCTCGCCATCGAGGACTTCAGCCTCGTCGTCCCCTCGCAGACCACCACGGTCCTCGTGGGATCCTCCGGCTGCGGCAAGACCACCCTCATGCGCATGATCAACCGGATGGTCGATCCCTCGTCCGGCCGCATCGAGATCGACGGCACGGACATCGCCACGCAGGACGCCGTGAAGCTCCGGCGCAGCATCGGCTACGTCATGCAGAACTCCGGCCTCCTCCCGCACCGCAAGGTCGTCGACAACATCGCGACCGTGCCGCGCCTCACGGGCGTCGACAAGCGGAAGGCCCGCGAGGACGCCCTCGCGCTCATGGACACCGTGGGCCTCGACCGCTCCATGGCCGACCGCTACCCGTCGCAGCTCTCCGGCGGCCAGCAGCAGCGCGTGGGCGTGGCCCGCGGCCTCGCGGTCGACCCGAACATCCTCCTCATGGACGAGCCCTTCGGCGCCGTCGACCCGCTCGTGCGCGACGACCTGCAGCAGGAGCTCATCCGGCTGCGCACGCAGCTCGACAAGACCGTCGTCTTCGTGACGCACGACATCGACGAGGCGTTCCTGCTCGGCGACCAGGTGGTGATCCTCGAGAAGGGCGGCCGCATCGCCCAGCAGGGTACGCCGCAGGAGATCCTCTCGAACCCCGCGAACGACTTCGTGCGCGACTTCGTCGGCGCCGACAAGGGCAAGCGCGCGCTCCACCTCGAGGAGACCGGCACGGGCCGCGTCCTCGTGGACCGCGACGGCCGGCTGGTCGGCGTCCTCGACGACGCGGAGCGCACCGCCCGGGCCTCCGCAGCCGCCGCGACCGAGGCGGGGGCCGCGCACGCCCCCGGTGCTCCGGCGCAGGGTGCGGGACCCGCGTGAACTGGGTCCTCACGAACATCCAGACGGTGCTCGACCTGGCCGTCGCGCACATCGCGCTGGCCGCGCCGCCCATCCTCATCGGGCTGCTGCTCTCCCTCCCGTTCGGCTGGCTGGCGAACCGCTACCGGCCGGTCCGCGGGCCGCTGCTCACGCTCGGCGGCATCCTCTACACGATCCCGTCGCTGCCGCTGCTCATCGCGATCCCGGCCATCATCGGCACCACGATCATCGACCCCCGGAACGTGGTCGTCGCGCTCACGGTCTACGCGCTCGCGCTCCTGGTGCGCATCACGTCGGACGCGCTGGCGGCCGTACCGGAGGACGTGAAGCAGTCCGCCACGGCCATGGGCTACTCCGGCTGGGCCCGCTTCTGGCGCGTGGAGCTGCCGCTCGCGGGGCCCGTGCTCCTCGCGGGGCTGCGGGTCATCTCCGTCAGCACGGTGAGCATGGTGACCGTCGGCGCGCTGACGGGCATCCAGAGCCTCGGGACGATCATCCTCAACGGGTACCGCCGCTCGTTCTACACGGAGATCCTCACGGGCGTCGTCGGCATCCTGCTCATCGCGCTGGTCTTCGACCTGCTGCTCCTGCTGGCCGGACGGCTCCTCATGCCGTGGTCGTCGGTCGCCTCCACCCCGCGCGGGCGCCGCGCCCGCCGCCGCGCGCTCGTGGCCCGAGGGAGCTCCCTGTGAACCAGTTCGCCGAGGCCTTCCAGCTCCTCCTCGACCCGTCCCGGTGGACGGGCACGGGCGGCTACGCCCTGGGCCTCCGCGACCACCTCTGGTACACGTTCCTCGCCATCGCCCTGGCCTCCGTCGTCGCCGTCCCCGCCGGGCTCTACATCGGGCACACCGGCCGAGGACGCAACATCGCGGTGGGCCTGTCCGGCGGGCTCCGCGCCCTGCCGACGCTCGGGGTGCTCGTCCTGCTCGGGCTGTACTTCGGGATCGGGCTCACCGGGCCCATCGTCACCTTCGCGATCCTCGGCATCCCGCCGCTGCTGGCGGGCGTGTACGCCGGCGTGCTGGCCGTCGACCGGGCGACCATCGACGCGGCGCGCGCGGTGGGGCTCACCGAGTGGCAGATCCTCGGCCGCGTCGAGATCCCGCTCGCCCTGCCGCTCATCATCAGCGGCTTCCGCGCGTCGACCCTGCAGGTCATCAGCACCGTCACGCTCGGGGCCTACCTCGGCCTCGGCGGCCTCGGGCCGTACATCTTCACCGGCCTCACGACCCGGAACTTCCCGCTGATGCTCAGCGGGGCGATCCTCGTCACCGCCCTCGCGCTCGCGGTCGACGCCGTCTTCGCCGTCGTCCAGCGCCTCGTGATCCCGCGGGGCGTCGTCGCCGCCTCGGGACGCACCCCCGACTCCGCCCGGACCTCGTCGAGGCCGGCGGTCAGCACCACCTCCTGAAAGGAACACAGCAATGTCCCACAGCATCTCCCGCCGGCTCCTCGTCGGCACCGTCGCGCTGGGCACCGCGATGGCCCTCGCCGGCTGCGCGTCCGGCGACCCCCTCGACACCTCGGGCGAGGCGGCCTCGACCGCCCCGAGCGACACCATCTCCGTCGGGTCCGCCGCGTTCGGCGAGAACGTCATCCTCGCCGAGATCTACGCCCAGGCCCTCGAGGCCAACGACGTGAAGGTCACCCGCAACCTGCAGATCGGCGAGCGCGAGGTGTACCTCAAGGCGCTCGAGGAGGGGTCCATCGACCTCATCCCCGAGTACACGGGCAACCTGCTCTCCGCCTACGACACGGAGTCCACGGCCACGTCCAGCGACGACGTCTACTCGGCGCTCGGCGACGCCCTGCCCGACGGCTTCGAGGTGCTCGACGAGTCGCCCGCCGAGGACAAGGACTCCTACAACGTCACCAAGGAGTACTCCGAGACGAACGGCGTGACCAGCCTCGCGGACCTCGCGGACAAGGGCGCCATCAACGTCGGCGGCGGCGCCGTGCTGGGCGAGCGCGAGTACGGCATCCCCGGCCTCACGGACGTCTACGGCATCGACGCGACCCTCGTCACCATCGAGGACCAGGGCGGCCCCAACACCGTCAAGGCGCTCCTCGACGGCCAGGTGCAGATCGCGAACATCTACTCCACCACCCCGTCGATCCTCGACAACGGGTTCGTCACCCTGGAGGACCCGGAGAACCTCATCAAGGCGCAGAACGTCGTGCCGCTCGTCAACACGGCGAAGATGAACCCGGACGTCACGGCGATCCTCGACGAGGTGTCGGCGGCCCTGACCACCGAGGACCTCACCGAGATGAACCGCCGCAACCAGGGCGACGAGAAGGCGGAGCCCGCCGCCATCGCCGCCGACTGGCTGAAGGACAAGGCCCTCTTCTAAGGGGAGCCGGCCGGGCGGCGACGCCCGGCACACCCGCGAGGGGCCGTCGCGCGAGCGCCGGCCCCTCGCGCCGTCACCGTCCGCCCGGGCGGACGGAGCATGATGGACGCACCGCTGTCCGACCGACGAAGGAGCCCGCGCATGGCGAAGAAGAAGTCCCCGACCGGCGAGGTGAGCGTCCTCGGCGCCGTGACGACCGTGGCCCGCGAGGTGCGCAAGCACAAGACGGTGGCCGAGTCCGCGCCGCGCGGCGAGGGCGCGAACATCCCGCCCGCCCCCAAGCGCAGCCCCGAGGAGCTGAAGCGCGACATCCAGGCGGGCCGCGACGAGCTCGCCCGCACCGTCCGCGAGCTCGAGACCGCCCTCGACGTGCCCGCGCGCGCCTCCGAGCTGAAGGCCGACGCCGCAGGACGCGCCCGGGCGATCCGCGACGACGTCACGGCCCGTGTCCGCTCCACCACCGACGACGTCTCGCGCCGCACGCGGGAGTTCACCCGGAAGGACCCCGCCCTCGCCGCGTCGATCGGTGCGGGCGCCCTCGCCGTCGTGCTCGCGGTCGGTGCGGCCGTCGTCTCCGGCGGCCGACGCTGACCGCCTCGATCCGCTCCATCGCCACGGCGGTGCCGCCGACCGTCCTCCCGCAGGACGGCGTCCGCGACCTGTTCGGCAGCCAGCCCGAGCTCGGGCGCCTCGGCACCCGGCTGGTGTCCGCGGCGTTCGGGGCCTCCGGGATCCGCACGCGCCGCACGGTGATCCGCGAGCTCGGCACCGCCCCCGGCATGGCCGACGGCGACGCGACCGGGCCGTCCCTCCCCGCGGGAGCCGACGAGGCCGAGCCCGTCTTCTACGACCGCGCGAGCGGGCGGATCCTCACGCCGGGGACCGGGGCGCGCAACGACGCGTACATCCGCGAGGCGCGCCCGCTGCTGCTCGAGGCGGCACGCGGCGCCGTCGCCGAGGCCGCGGGCATCGACGCCGCCGACGTCACCCACGTGGTGACCGTGTCGTGCACGGGCTTCTACGCGCCCGGCCCCGACTACGACGTCGTGCGCGGCCTCGGCCTCCGCGCCTCCACCCAGCGCTTCCACCTCGGGTTCATGGGCTGCTACGGCGCCTTCCCCGCGCTCCGCATGGCCTCCCAGTTCTGCGCCGCCGACCCGGACGCCGTCGTCCTCGTCGTGTGCGTCGAGCTGTGCTCGCTGCACCTGCACTCGTCGGGCGACGCCGACACCATCGTCGCGTCGTCCGTGTTCGGCGACGGTGCCGGCGCCGCGGTCGTGACCGCGCGGCCCGCGCCCACCGGATCCACCGTGCTCGACCTCGACGCGTTCGAGACCGTCCTCACGCCCGTGGGCGAGGAGGACATGGCGTGGACCATCGGCGACCAGGGCTTCGACATGATCCTCTCGAGCTACGTGCCGCGGATCATCGACGACCACATCACCGGCGCGCTCGAGCCGCTGTGGGCCCAGGTCCCCGAGCTGGACGGCATCGCGCCGACGGACATCGAGCGGTGGGCCATCCACCCGGGCGGGCGGAGCATCCTCGACCGCGTCGAGGACCGGCTGTCGCTCTCGCCCGGCCAGCTCGAGCCGTCGCGGTCCACGCTCGCCGAGGTCGGCAACATGTCGAGCGCGACGGTGCTGTTCGTGCTGCGGCGGATCCTGCACGGCACGCCGCCGGCCGACGTGCCGGGCGTCGCGGGGGAGGCGCGCGTCGAGCGCGACGCCGCGCCCGGCGACGGACCGGGCACGGGTCGCGTGTGCGCCATGGCGTTCGGCCCCGGCCTCACGGTCGAGACGGCGCTGATGACGCTCCGGACCGCCTGATGGACCTCTCCCGCCGCGACGTCGGGCTCACCGAGCTCATGGACGACCCCGGGTGCGACCCGGACGCCCTCGCGCGGACGTACGCGCGCTTCGGGATGGTGAACCGCGTCGTGGCGGGTTGGCGCGGCGTGTACCGGTCGCGGATCCGCCCGACGCTGTCGGCCGAGCGGGCGACGACGCTCCTCGACATCGGCTCGGGCGGGGGAGACGTGCCGCTCGCGCTCGCGCGGTGGGCGCGGCGCGACGGGCTGCGGCTCTCGGTCACCGGCATCGACCCGGACCAGCGGGCGACCGCGTTCGCGCAGGCCCGACCGGCGGATCCCGACGTGCGCTTCCTCGCGGCGTCGAGCGCGGACCTCGTGGCGGAGGGCAGCCGCTTCGACCTCGTGACGAGCAACCACGTGCTGCACCACCTCGACGACGGCGCGCTCGACGCGCTCCTCGCCGACTCCGCCGCCCTCGCTCCGCGGGCGCTGCACAGCGACATCGCGCGCGGCCGCCTCGCCTACGCGGCCTACGGCCCGGCGTCCCGGCTCGTCGCCCGCGGGTCGTTCGTGCACGTCGACGGGCTCCGCTCCATCCGCCGCAGCTGGACCGCCGCGGAGCTGGCGCTCCGCGTGCCGCCCGGGTGGCGCGTCGAGGGCGCCGTGCCGTTCCGGGTGCTGCTCGTGCGGGATCCGGCCGCCGGTCGCGCGCACCCGTGAGCCGCGTCGACGTCCTGGTCGTGGGCGGCGGCCCCGTGGGCATCCACCTCGCGGCGCTCCTCGCGCAGGCCGGGCTCGACGTGCGCGTGTGGGAGGCCAGGCTCCATCCGGCGACCCTGTCGCGCGCCATCGGGATCCATGCGCCGGCCCTGGACGCGTTCGACCGGCTCGGCGTGGCGGACGAGATGGTCGCCGAGGCCGTGCTCGTCCGGCGCGGCATCGCCCGCGGGCGGGACCGGGAGCTCGGGCGGGTCTCGTTCGACCGGGTGTCGACCGGGCATCCGTACGTCGCCGCGCTGCCGCAGTGGCGCACCGAGACGATCCTCGGGCGACGCCTCGACGGCCTGGCACCGGGAGCCGTCCACCGGGGAGTGACGCTCACCGGGCTCGACGCCGATCCCGCCGACGCCCTGGGCGGCCGGGTCCGCGCGTCGGGCCGGGACGCGGAGGGCGCGGGTGTCGAGGTCTCGGCCCTCCTCGTCGTCGGGGCCGACGGCACGCGGGGCGCGATGCGCGAGATCCTCGGCATCGGGGTCGACGGGCGCGACCTGCCGGACCGCTTCCTCATGGGCGACGCCCCGGACGCCACGGAGGCGGGGGACGACGCGGTGGTCACGCTGCATCCCGACGGCGTCGTCGAGTCGTTCCCGCTGCCGGGCCTCCGGCGCCGCTGGGTCGTCGGGATCCGCGACGGGCAGGGCGCTCCGGGCACCGCGGAGGACCTCGCCCGCATCGTCCGCGACCGCACCGGGCACGCGGTCGACGCGGCGACGCTCGAGACCGTGAGCGGCTTCGGGGTCCGCCGGCGGCTCGCGCGCCGGATGGCGTCCGGACGGGCCCTGCTGATCGGGGACGCCGCCCACGAGATCAGCCCCATCGGCGGGCAGGGCATGAACCTCGGCTGGCTCGACGCCGACACCCTCGCGCCCGTCCTCGTCGACGCCGTGCGGCACCGGGGCGGGCTCCTGGACGCCCGCCGCGTCGCCGCCTGGGAGCGGGACCGCCGGGCGAGCGCGCGGCGCGCCGCCGTGCAGGCCGAGATCAACACGGCGCTCGGCCGGCCGGTGCGCGGTCTCACGCGGCTCGTGCGCGACGCGGGACTCCGCGCCGTGCTCGCCTCGCCCGCCGCGGGGGCGCTCGCCTCCGTCTACGCCATGGGACGGGACGCGGCCGCGCGCGTCAGGTGAGACGGGTGGCGTTCAGCGCAACCTGGGCGACGAGCAGCAGCGACGCCGCCATGATCAGCTGGAACAGCAGGCGGCCGGGCGGACGGGTGACGACGCGCACCGCGCCCCACGCGGCGATGCCCAGGGTGACGACGAGACCGGCGACGGCGAGCGGCGTGACCGCGTGCGCGGGATCCGCGATCACCGGCCCGGCCGCCGCCACGACGGCGCCGAGCGCGAGCGCGCCGAAGGCGACGAGCCCCGAGGGCACCCGGCCGAGCCGGTGCGGCAGCCCGCGGACGCCCGTGCGGGCGTCGTCGTCGAGGTCGGGCAGCACGTTGGTGAAGTGGATGGAGACGCCGAGCACGGCGCCGGTGGCCACGGCCCACGCGGCCGCCGGCACGGGATCGGCCGCGCCCAGCGCCACGACCGTCGGCAGGATGCCGAACGCGACGACGAACGGGACCACGCTGAGGGCCGTGCGCTTGAGGCCCGCGTTGTACGCCCATCCGGAGCCCACGAGCACGACGTGCGCGAGGAGGAACGCCGGGCCGAGCGCGGCGGACGCGACGAGGCACGCCGCCGCCGTGCCGAGCGCCGCCGCGCGCACCTGGCCGACCGTGACCTCGCCGCGCGCGACGGGCTTGTCGGCGCGGGCGACGCTGCGGTCGCGCTCGGCGTCGATCCAGTCGTTCGAGAGCCCGATGGACAGCTGCCCGAGGAGCACCGCCAGCGCGACCGCGACCACGCGCCCCGCCCCGTAGCCGAGGGCGACGGCGAGACCGGCCGCCAGCACCGTCACGGTGGCGGTGGGGCCCGGGTGGGAGGAGAGGACGAGGAGCCGCAGCCGCCGGATCACGTGAGCGTCAGCCCGTAGCAGCGCGAGCCCTCGGAGTCGGCGTAGGCGCCGAAGCGGGGGATCTCCGCCCAGCCCTCGCGGCGGTAGAACCGCATGGCGTCCGGCTGCTCGGATCCGGTCTCCAGCACCAGGTCGACGACCCCGAGGTCGCGGGCCGCCGCCTCGAGGGCACGGAGGAGGGCGGTGGCCACCCCCGTGCCGCGCGCCGACGGGACGACGTACATGCGCTTCAGCTCCGCCCACGGGACGCCGGGGGAGCGCTCGCCGAGCAGCCGGATCCCGCCGCAGCCGATCGCCGCGCCGGATGCGTCCCGGGCCACGAGGAACGCGGCCATGTCGGCCGCGGTCGGCTTCGTGCCGGGCTCGGTGTCGCCGCCGTAGCGGACGTCGAGCTCGACGCGCTGGGCGGCGCGGAGGCGCGTCGCGTCCTCGTCGTCCCAGTCGACCCGGGAGATGGTGCAGTCCATGCCTCGATCCTGCCGCACCGGCCGGGTCCGCCCGACCTCGGCCGGTAGCCTTCCGGGATGAGGATCCGCCCCGCCGAGCCCCGCGACATCGACGACCTGCTCGCGATCCGGAACGACGCCATCCTGCGCTCCACGGCCCTGTGGACCGATGAGCCGGTGGAGCGCGCGGAGCGCGAGGCGTGGTTCCGGGAGACGACGGAGGCGGGCGACCCGATCCTGGTCGCGGAGGTGGAGGGCGAGTTCGCCGGCTACGGCACCTACGGACCGTGGCGGCGGATGTCGGGCTACCGGTTCTCCGTGGAGGACTCGGTCTACGTGCGCGACGCCTTCCACGGCCGCGGCATCGGCCGCGCGCTCGTCGAGGCGGTCGTCGAGCACGCACGGGCCGCCGGCAAGCACGCCGTCTTCGCGGACATCGAGGCGGGGAACACGGGCTCCATCCGGCTGCACGAGCGCCTGGGGTTCCGACAGGTGGGGCTCCTGCCCGGCATCGGCTGGAAGTTCGGGCGGCCGCTGGACCTCGCGATCCTGCACCTGTCGCTGATCGACGACGCGACGGCCGCAGACGCAGAGCGCGGCTGACCGCGGCAGACGCTCGAGAGGCCCGACCCGCATGGGCGACGGTGAGCGGGGCGGAGGGTCGAGAGGCCCGGCACGCCTGGTCGGCAGGGGCGGGGACGGTCGAGAGGCCATGGACGGTCGAGAGGCCCGGCACGCCTGGTCGGCAGGGGCGGGGACTGTCGAGAGGTCATGGACGGTCGAGAGGCCCGGCACGCCTGGTCGGCAGGGGCGGGGACGGGCTGAGAGGCCCTGGACGGTCGAGAGGCCCGGCACGGGGCGCGGGAACGCCACGGGTGCCGGGCCTCTCCGGTGACCTCGGCCCTTCGGGGGGACGGGGAGATCGCCGTGGTCCGGGAGCCGTCCTGTCCGGGGGGGTGGACGGACGGGCTCGTCGGGTTGCGAGCGCCTGGCCCAAGGGGGGGGTAAGGGCCGTGCGCTCGATATGAACCCTACCCGGGTCCCCCATAATGCGGACACCGGGGGATGGCCCCAGAAAGAGGGGCGTCGGTGGGGTCGACGTCAGTCCTGGGACTCGTCCAGCTCGCGGCCGCCGACGGCGACGACGGCGTCGCGGAGGGCGTGGAACTGCTCGACGGTCAGACCGTTGCGGAGGAGGTAGGGCTCGACGCCGCCGCGGCCCGCGAGGGAGTGGAGCGCCTGGATGACGGGTGCGGGATCTCCCGCCGCGGCGTGCTGCGCGGCGTCGCGCACGTCGAGGCCGCCCGCCACGAGCGCCAGGGCGACGACGAGGGCGTCCTCGACCGATGCGGTGCGGGCGTCGAATCGCGCCGCCGGGATCCCCGCGTCGAGGCGGTCCGCGGCGTCGGCGACCCGGCCGGTGAGCCGGGCGCCGTCGGCGGCGAGGAGCCCCACGAAGGCGGACGCGGGCGCGCTGGAGGCCGACTGCCCCGAGGAGGACGCGGACGAGGATGCGCCTGCGGACGCGGGCGGCGCCGCCGCGGGTCGGGGTCCGAGGTCGGAGGCCGGGGAGGCGGGTGCGGAGGAGGTCATGGCGGCGGCCCTTCGGTCGACGTGCGCGGTGCGGGTGCGGCGGTCCGGCGGATCCGGGCGGCCGGCGGGCGACGGGGCCGGCGGGCGGCTCCGCGGGGTGGCGGGCGCACCGGGTCGACGCCGATCCGGTGCGTGCCCCGAGCGTCGCCCGGCCGGGTGAACGGCGGGTGTCGCGCGTCCCGCCACCCGGCGAACGCGACCCGGCGGGGATCCTCCACGGATCGTCGCCGGCCACTCGCGCCGATCGTCTACAAGTCGTAGAATCGAGGTGTCGCGATGGAGCCTCGAACCGCACGATCCGCCCTCCACAGGAAGCGCAGCCGGTCGCCATGACACCGCACCCCGCCCCCGCCGAATCGCCGCACCGCGCCCGAGAGCCGCGCCCCGACAGCCGCCGCCCGCGCACCGGCATGAGCGGGGCAGACCGGTGAACGAGCTGCTCGATCCGCTCGTCCTCTCCCGCTGGCAGTTCGGCCTGACGACCGTCTACCACTTCCTCTTCGTCCCGCTCACGATCGGCATGGCCTTCGTCTGCGCGATCTACCAGACCGCGTGGGTGCGCACGGGTCGGCAGCACTACCTGCGGCTCACGCGCTTCTTCGGCCGCATCTTCCTCATCAACTTCGCGATGGGCACCGTCACCGGCATCGTGCAGGAGTTCCAGTTCGGCATGAACTGGTCGGAGTACAGCCGGTTCGTCGGCGACGTCTTCGGCGCGCCGCTCGCGCTAGAGGGCCTCCTGGCCTTCTTCCTGGAGGCCTCCTTCATCGGCCTCTGGATCTTCGGCTGGGACAAGCTGCCGAAGCGCCTCCACCTCGCCTCCATCTGGGTGGTGTCGATCGCGTCGATCCTCTCGGCGTACTTCATCCTCGCCGCGAACGCCTTCATGCAGAACCCGGTGGGCTACCGCATCGACGAGGAGCGGGGGAGGGCGGAGCTCACCGACATCTGGGCGCTGCTCACCAACAAGGTCGCCCTCGCCGCGTTCCCGCACACCATCTTCGCGAGCTTCATGTGCGCCGCGGCGGTCATCATCTCGGTCGCCGCCTGGCACCTGTCCCGCAACCAGCACCTGGAGACGATGATGCCGGCGATGCGCTTCGGCATGTGGTTCATGGTCGTCTCGGGCGCGCTGACCATCCTCTCCGGCGACCAGCTCGGACTCGCCATGGTGCAGACGCAGCCCATGAAGATGGCCGCGGCGGAGGCGCACTACGACACGTCGTCGGGCGCCGCGGCGTCGTTCTCCGTGTTCACCTGGGGGACGCCGGACGGGTCGAGCGAGCTGTTCTCCATCCGCATCCCCTACCTGCTGTCGTTCCTCTCGACCCACACGCTCGACGGCACGGTCGAGGGCATCAACGACCTGCAGGCCCAGTACGTCGCGAGCTACGGCCCCGGCGACTACACGCCCACCATCTGGGTCACCTACTGGGCGTTCCGCTGGATGATCGGCTTCGGCATGGCCGCCATCGGCGTGGCCGTCGCGGGCCTGTGGCTCACGCGCCGCGGCCGGGCCATCACGCGCCCGTGGATGTGGCGGGTGGCCATCTGGGCGGCCCCGCTGCCGCTGCTCGCCATGACCGTGGGATGGATCTTCACGGAGATGGGCCGCCAGCCGTGGATCGTGTTCAGCCTGCTGCAGACCGCGTCGGCGGTGTCCCCGAACGTCACGGGGATCCAGGTGCTCATCTCGCTCGTCGCCTTCACCCTCGTCTACGGCTCGCTCGCCGTGGTCGAGTTCCGCCTCATCCTGAAGGCCGCCCAGCGGGGCCCGGAACCGGAGCAGGAGCCCGATCCGGAGACGGGCGAGCTCGTGCGCGAAGCGAGCGTGTACTGACCATGGACCTCCCCCTCCTCTGGTTCGGCGTCATCGCCTTCCTCTTCGTCGGCTACTTCGTGCTCGACGGCTTCGACTTCGGGGTGGGCATGAGCCTGCCGTTCCTCGCGAAGGACGACACCGACCGGCGCGTGCTCATCAACACCATCGGGCCCGTGTGGGACCTCAACGAGACGTGGCTCATCGTCGCGGGCGCCGCGCTCTTCGCGGCGTTCCCCGAGTGGTACGCGACGCTGTTCAGCGGCTCCTACCTGCTGCTGCTCGCGATCCTCATCACGCTGATCCTCCGCGGCGTCTCGTTCGAGTACCGGCACCAGGGCGCCTCGGACCGCTGGCGCGGGTCGTTCGACCTGATGATCGTCGTCGGCTCCGTCGTGCCCTCGTTCCTCTGGGGCGTCGTGTTCGCCAACGTCGTGCGCGGCGTGCCGATGGACGCGGACCACGACTACACGGGGTCCACGCTCGACCTGCTGGACCCGTACGCGCTCCTCGGCGGGCTCACGACGCTGTCGCTGTTCCTCGTCAACGGGCTCCAGTTCGCGGCGCTCAAGACGGACGGGCCGATCCGGGCGCGCGCCCGCCTGCTGTCCATGCGGGTCGGGGCGGCGACCATCGTGATCGCTGCCGCCTTCCTCCTCTGGACGACGCTCGCGCACGGGTCGACGCTGTCGGGGCTCGTCTCGGCCCTCGCGGCCGTCGCGCTCGTCGCGTCGTACCTCGCCAACGTGCGAGGACGCGAGCGGTGGGCGTTCGGACTGCTCGCGGCGACCATCGCGCTGGCCGTCGCCAGCCTGTTCGCGGCGCTGCACCCGTTCGTGATGCCGGCCTCGAACGACCCCGCGAACGGGCTGACGCTCGCCAACGCGTCGTCGTCGCCGTACACGCTCACGATCATGACGTGGGCGGCGGGCTTCGCGCTGCCGCTGATCCTCGCCTACCAGGGGTGGACGTACTGGGTGTTCCGGAAGCGCATCACGCGCGCCGTGATCACGCGGGCCGCCCACTAGCGGCGCCGTGAAGCCCCTGGACCCGCGGCTGCTGCGCTACTCGGCCGCGGCCCGCACCATGCTCGCGGTCGGCGCGCTCGTCGGCGTCGTGCAGACCCTCGCCCTCGTCGCCTTCTGCTGGTCGCTCACGCAGCTCGTCGTGCGGGCGATCGACGGTGCCGCCGCGGACGCACTCGGGCCCGTCCTCGCGATGGCGATCGCATCCGCGCTCGTGCGCGGCGCGGCGGCCTGGCTGCTCGACGTGGTCGGCGCCCGCGGCGCGGCGCAGGTGACCGCGGAGCTCCGCCGGCGGGCGCTGCGGGCGATCGCCGACCTCGGTCCGGCCTGGACCGCCACCCGCAGCCGGGCGCGCATCACCACCGTGGTGGGACCCGGGCTCGCCGCCCTCGAGCCGTACTTCTCGCGGTACGTGCCCCAGCTCCTGCTCACGGCGCTGGCGACGCCCATCGTGGTGGCCGTGCTGCTCGTGCAGGACCCGGTCACCGGCATCACCGTGATCGCGACCCTGCCCGTCATCCCCGTCTTCATGGTGCTCGTCGGGTGGGCGACGCAGGAGGTGCAGCGGCGGCAGTGGGCGCGCCTGACGGAGCTGGCCTCCGGCTTCCTCGACGTGGTCGACGGTCTCTCGACCCTGCTCGTCTTCGGGCGCGCCCGGCGGCAGACGGTGCGCATCCGCCGGGTCACCGAGGAGTACCGGGTGGAGACGATGCGCGTGCTGCGCATCTCGTTCCTCTCCGGCTTCGTGCTCGAGCTCGCCGCGTCGCTGTCGGTGGCGCTCGTGGCCGTGTCCGTGGGCGTCCGCCTCATCGGCGGCACGCTCGACCTCGAGGTGGGCCTGTTCGTGCTGCTCCTCGCACCCGAGGCGTTCCTGCCGCTCCGGCAGGTGGGCGCGCAGTTCCACGCCGCCGCCGAGGGGGTCGCGGCCTCCGACGACCTCCTCGGGATCCTCGACGAGGAGCGGACGGGACGGGGATCCGCCGCCGTCCGGGCACCGGGGGACGACGCGCGGGACGGCGCGGTGGACGGCGGGGTGGGCGGCGGCTCGGCCGGCACGTCGGTCGGGACGTCCTCGTGGTCCGCGACCTCGCCGTGTCCCCGGGCGACCGGCCCGTGCTCGCCGGCGTCTCGGCCCGCTTCCCGCGCGGGCGGGTGACCGCCGTGACGGGACCGAGCGGGGCCGGCAAGACGTCGCTCGTGCAGGCGCTCCTCGGGCAGCTGCCCGCCACGGGCGCGATCGGGTGGGTCGGCGGGGACGGTGCCGCGGGATCCGGGCTCCGGCCCCTCCATCCGAGCCACATCGCGTGGGCGGGCAGCGGCCGGGCCTCATGGCGGGCACCGTCCGCGAGAACGTCGCGCTCGGTGTGGCCGATGCCGACGACGCGCTCGTGCGCCGCGCGCTCGCGCTCGCCGCGGCCGACGGCATCGACCCCGACCTGCGCCTCGGGGTGGGCGGGCAGGGCCTGTCCGGCGGGCAGGCGCAGCGCGTCGCCGTGGCCCGCGCCGTGCACCGCGCCCTGGCGCTCGACTGCCCGCTCGTGCTGCTCGACGAGCCGAGCTCGGCGCTCGACGCGGCCGCCGAGGCGCGGCTGGCCGTGGGGATCCGCGCGCTCGCCGACCAGGGGCGCGCCGTGGTGGTGGTCAGCCACCGCGCGGCGCTCGTGCGCGGGGCCGACGCCGAGCTGCGGTTGGGCGCCGCTCCTGAGGATGCCCCGACGGGACGCGCCGCGCCTGGTCGGCGAGGAGCTACGCGCATGCCGGGAGACCCCGGCGACTCCGTGGACGCCGCCGACCTCGGTGCGGTGCGCATCGCCCCCGAGCCCGCCTGGCGCGCGCAGGTGGCGCCGTGAACCGCGACGACGTCCTGCGCCTCGCCCAGCCGCCCGCGCGGCGCGCGCTGCCCGGACTCCTCGCGGGCCTCGCCGGCGCTGCCGGGGCCGTGGCCCTCCTCGCGACCTCCGCGTGGCTCATCACGCGCGCGTCCGAGCAGCCGCCCATCCTGTTCCTCGGCATGGCCATCGTGGGCGTCCGCGCCTTCGCCCTCGGTCGCGCGGCGTTCCGCTACCTGGAGCGCCTCACCAGCCACGACGCGGCCTTCCGGGCCCTGGCGACGCTGCGCGTGGGCGTCTTCGAGCGGATCCTGCCCTTCGCCCCCGCCGGCCTCCGCGACACCCGGCGCGGCGACCTCCTCGCCCGGCTCGTCGGCGACGTCGACCGGCTCCAGGACCTCCCGCTGCGCGTCGTGCAGCCGCTGGCCGTCTCCGTGCTGGTGCAGGTCGCGAGCGTCGCGGTGGTGTGGGCGGTGCTGCCGGCCGCCGGGATCGCGCTCCTGGTCGTGCTCGCCGCCTCCCTCGTCGTCGGGGTCGGCGCGACTTCCGCGCTCGCGGGCCGCGCCGAGACGCGGATCGCGCCGCTCGAGGCGCGGCTGCAGGACCTCGTGCTCGACCTCGTCGGCAGCCTCGACGTGCTGACCGCGTACGGCGCCGTGGACGCCCGGCTCGCCGAGGTCGACCGGGCCGCGGGCGACCTCAGCCGGGCCGTCCTCCGCAGCGCGGCCGCCGCCGGCGCGACCACGGGCATCGTGCTCGCCGGCACCGGCGCGGTCGCCGCGTGGACCGTCCTGCGGGGCGTCCCCGGCCTCGCATCCGGGGCCCTCGACCCGGCATGGCTCGCCCTCGCCGCGCTGGTACCGCTCGCGCTCGTCGAGACCGCGACGTCCGTGCCGCTCGCCGTCCAGGCCTGGCGGCGCGTGCGCACGAGCGCGGAGCGCGTGGCCGGCGTCGTGCCTTCGACGATCCCGGCCGAGATCCCGCGGGAGCCCGTGGGCGCGGACGCTGACGAGGGCGCTGTCGCCGACTCCGTGGGGCCGGCCGCACCGGCTCCCGCCGACGACGCGCCGGCCGGAGGGCCGGGCGAGCGGTCGGCCGACGGGCGGTCCGGCGGACGCGTCGGAGCGACGCTCGAGATCCGCGACCTCGTGACGCGCTGGCCGGGCGCCGCGGCGGATGCCCTCGCCCCGGTGTCGCTCGTCGTGCGGCCGGGGGAGACCGTCGTGGTGCGCGGACAGAGCGGATCGGGCAAGTCCTCGCTCGCCGCGGCGCTCGTCCGTTTCCTCGGATCCGGCGGCACGTACGTCCTCGACGGGCGGGACGCGCGCTCGATGCCCCCGTCGGCCGTCCGCCGCGTCGTCGGCCTCTGCGAGCAGGCGCCGCACCTGTTCGACGCGAGCATCCGGCAGAACCTGCTCTTTGCCCGCGAGGACGCCGACGACGCCGAGCTCGTCGCCGTGCTCGACCGAGTCGGCCTTGCGGGGTGGACCGCGGAGCGCGGCGGCCTGGACGCGCGCGTCGGCGACCGCGGCGGCCTCGTGTCCGGTGGCCAGGCGCAGCGCATCGCCCTGGCGCGCGCGCTCCTCGCCGACTTCCCGGTGCTCGTGCTCGACGAGCCCACGGCGGGGGTCGACGCCGAACGGGCCCGGGCCGTGCTGCGGGACGTGCTCGCCGCGGCGCGCGACCGGGGCCGGGGCGTCCTGCTGCTCACCCACACGGAGGTGCCCGCGGACCTCGTCGACCGCACCGTGCACATCGGCGCCGTCGAGGCCGGGGCTGCCGGAGAGACCAGCGAGGCCGCCGAGGCAGGCGAGGCCGGAGCGGGCCGGTCCCCGGCGTCCTGACGGATCTGCGCCCGTGTCAGCCCGCCGGCAGCTCGCGGCGCAGGGCCTCGAGCCGGGTGCGCCAGGCGCGCACCCGGCCGGGCTCCGCGGCGGTCGCGGGCCCGTCGATCCAGCCGCGCACCAGACGGATCCCGTGCAGCGCGCTGACGGCCCACACCTCGCGCCCGTCGAGGTCGGCGGGCCGCACCCGGTCGTGGAGCACGTCGACCCCGAGCGCCGTCGCCAGGGCGACGATGCTGCGCTCGGTGACGCTCGGGATCCGCGGCACGTCGCCTTCGACGACGGCGAGGGCGTCGCCGTGCCACCAGAGGATCGCGCTGTAAGCGCCCTCGACCACCGTGCCGTCGGCGGCGAGGATGACCGCCTCCCCGGCCCCGTAACGCGCGGCGCGGCTCCGGAGGGCGCCGAGCGCGTGCAGGTCAGGGCCCTTGACGCGCGGCATCGTGCGCGGGTCCGGACCGTCGTGGTCGCGGAGCACGACGGAGGGCGTGCGCTCCGGCGCGGGACGCAGGAGGAGCCGGGCCACGTCGCCGCCCGGTCCGCGCAGCGCCTCCACGCGCGGGAACCACGCGCCCTGACGGGGGAGGGCGGCGACCGCGGCCTCGAGGAACGCGGCGGGATCCGGCACGGCCGCCGACTGCAGGCGGAGCGCAGCGAGGAAGCGCTGCCGGTGCACGTCGAGGGCGAGCACGCGACCGTCGTCGACCAGGAACGAGTCGGCCGCGAGCACGCGGTGGCCCTCGGGGCGCACGGCCTCCGCTCCGCCGCCGTCCTCGGCCTCCGGCGCCCAGCCCACGGCCGTCCACCGGAGGATCGTCTCGGAACTCATACCCTTGAGGCTAGGCGGCCGCCGGGTGCGCCCACGACACCGGGAGGCGGAGCATGCAGCAGCCCCTCGCGCGGGCCGCGCGGCCGGTGGTCGGGCGGCGGCTGGCCGCCTGGCACGATCCCCGCGACGTGTTCCTCCACCTGCACGCCGACGAGGCGGCGGGCGACGTGGCGTGGCTCGACGACTCCGCGGGGGAGGGGTGGAGCTACCTGTCCGGATCCGCGGGGACGGTGACGGAGTGGCCCGACGGCGTGTTCCCCGGGCTGGCGGCGATGCTCCCCGCGGCCGTCGACCCGGGCACGCCGTCCGCCGCCCCGGACCTCCCGGCCGGCCTCGCGTTCCGGCTCGGCGTCCTCGGCTGGATCCCCCACGACGCCTGGCCCGAGACCGTCCCCCTCCACCACGCCCCGCCCCCCGCCCGGACGCCGATCGACGCGCCAGGTCCCGTCCCGGCCGCCGTGCTGCGCGTGGAGCGCCTCCTTGCGTTCGACCACGCGACACAGGAGGTCTGGGCCGTGGCGCGCGAGGGGGACGCGTGGACCGGCGCCGTCGAGGCGGAGCTCGCGCGGGTCGCGGCCTCCGCGGTGCCGCGGCCGGTCGACCCCGTCGCGGGCGCGCTCGCCCAGGGCGACGCGGGCGACGCGGGTGACGCAGGCGACCACGACGACCTCGACGCGCCCCCCGCCTGGCGGCACGACGACGCGGCCTACCTGCGCCTCATCCGCTCCTGCCAGGCCTCCATCCGCCGCGGCGACGCCTACCAGCTGTGCCTCACGAACAGCGCGACGCTCCCGGCACCGTCGACCCGGTAAGCGTCCACCTGGCCCTCCGCTCCCTCAGCCCCTCCCACCACGGCGCGTTCCTCCGCATCGGCGGCACCGCGCTCGTCAGCGCCTCACCGGAGCGCTTCGTCGAGGTCGACGACGGCGGCACCCTGCGCACCCTGCCGATCAAGGGCACGCGCCCCGCCACGCCGACCCGGTCGCCGACGAACGCGCACGGGGCGATCTCCTCGCGAGCGAGAAGGAGCGTGCGGAGAACGTCATGATCGTCGACCTCATGCGCAACGACCTCAGCCGCGTCTGCGTCCTGGGCTCCGTGCGCGTCACGAGCCTGTTCGCCGTCGAGGCGTACGCGCAGGTGCACCAGCTCGTGAGCCGCGTCGAGGGTGAGCTCGCGCCCGGCACCACCGCGGTCGACGCCGTGCGGGCCCTGTTCCCCGCCGGATCCATGACGGGCGCCCCCAAGTCCGCCGCCGTGGGCATCCTGGCCGCCCTCGAGGGCGGGTGGCGCGGCGTCTACGCGGGCGCGTTCGGCTGGTTCGGCGAGGACGGGCGGGCGGACCTCGCCATGGTGATCCGCTCGGTCGTGGTGACGGACGGCCGCGCCACGGTCGGCGCGGGCGGCGGCATCACCGCGCTCTCGGTCCCGGAGGAGGAGCTGGAGGAGGTGCGCGTCAAGGCGGCGCCGCTCCTCGCGGCCGCGCGCGCCGGCCGGATGCACCAGCAGGGCACCGCGCCCGGGCGGGCGACCGCCGCGGGTTCCGGAGCGGCCCGACACGTTCACTAGTCTTGTCGAGGCCTTGACGGCCGCGACCCCCGCACCGAATCGAGAGCGCCCTTGGCACACGAGAACCCCGACACCCCCGGCGACACCTACGACTTCCGCGCCATCGAGGCCGAGTGGTCCGAGGTGTGGGAGCGCGAGCAGCCGTTCCGCACGCCGGACGCGAGCGACAGCCGCCCCCGCAAGTACATCCTCGACATGTTCCCGTACCCCTCGGGCGACCTGCACATGGGCCATGCGGAGGCGTTCGCGTTCGGCGACGCCGTCGCCCGGTACTGGCGCCAGCAGGGGTTCAACGTCCTGCACCCCATCGGCTGGGACTCGTTCGGCCTGCCGGCCGAGAACGCCGCCATCAAGCGCGGGGTCGACCCGCGCGAGTGGACGTACGCGAACATCGACCAGCAGAAACGCTCCATGAAGCGCTACGGCCTCTCCTTCGACTGGGAGCGCGAGCTGCACACGAGCGATCCCGAGTACTACACGTGGAACCAGTGGCTGTTCCTCAAGATGCATGAGAAGGGCCTGGCCTACCGGAAGGACAGCTGGGTCAACTGGGACCCGGTGGACCAGACGGTCCTCGCCAACGAGCAGGTCCTCGCGGACGGCACGTCCGACCGCTCGGGCGCCGTCGTCGTCAAGAAGAAGCTCACGCAGTGGTACCTGCGCATCACCGACTACGCCGACCGCCTCATCGACGACCTCAACCAGCTCGAGGGCACGTGGCCCTCGAAGGTGCTCAACATGCAGCGCAACTGGATCGGCCGCTCCGTGGGCGCGGAGGTCGACTTCGTCATCGAGGGCCGGGACGAGCCCGTCACGGTGTTCACCACCCGGCCGGACACCCTGCACGGCGCGACCTTCATGGTCGTCGCGCCCGACAGCGACCTCGCGGCGGAGCTGGTCGAGGGCGCGTCGGAGGAGGTGCGGGAGTCCTTCCGCGGCTACCTCGAGCGCACGCAGCGCCTCAACGAGATCGAGCGCTCCACGACCGACCGGCCGAAGACCGGCATCCCGCTCGGACGCACGGCGGTCAACCCCGTCAACGGCGAGCGGATCCCGGTGTGGGCTGCCGACTACGTGCTCGCCGACTACGGCACGGGCGCCGTCATGGCCGTCCCCGCGCACGACCAGCGCGACCTCGACTTCGCGCGCGCCTTCGACCTGCCGGTGCGCGTCGTGGTCGACACCACGCAGCCCGTCACGGGCGCCATCCGCATCATTTCCGAGGACGGCGAGCTGCCGGACCTCGAGGAGGTGCTCCCGGGCCGCACGGGCGTGGCGCTGCCCGGTGAGGGCCGTCTCATCAACTCCGGACCGCTCGACGGCCTCAGCAAGCAGCCGGCCATCAAGCGCGTCATCGAGCAGCTGGAGGCGGAGGGGCGCGGCCGCGCCGCGAAGAACTACCGCCTGCGCGACTGGCTCATCTCCCGCCAGCGGTTCTGGGGCACGCCCATCCCCATCGTCTACGACGAGCAGGGCAACGAGATCCGCGTCCCGGAGGACCAGCTGCCGGTGCGTCTCCCCGACACCGAGGGCCTCGACCTCACGCCGAAGGGCAAGTCGCCGCTGGCCGCGGCCACCGGATGGGCGAACGTGCCGAGCCCGGTCGACGGCAGCCCGGCGGTGCGCGATCCCGACACCATGGACACGTTCATGGACAGCTCCTGGTACTGGCTGCGCTTCCTCTCCCCGAACGACGCCACGAAGGCGTTCGACCCGGCCGACGCCGACCGCTGGGCACCGGTCGACCAGTACGTCGGCGGTGTGGAGCACGCGATCCTGCACCTGCTGTACTCGCGCTTCATCACGAAGGTGCTGTTCGACCTCGGCTACGTCACGTTCACCGAGCCGTTCAGCGCCCTGCTCAACCAGGGCATGGTCCTGTCCGGGGGCAGCAAGATGTCGAAGAGCAAGGGCGGCGTCGACCTCGGCTCCGAGATCGACCGCCACGGCGTCGACGCCATCCGCCTCACCATGGCCTTCGCCGGCCCGCCGAGGACGACATCGACTGGGAGGACGTCTCCCCGTCGGGCTCGGCCAAGTTCCTGGCCCGCGCCTGGCGGCTCACGGGCGACATCACGAGCGCGCCCGAGGTCGAGTGGAAGACGGGCGACGAGGCGCTCCGCCGCGTCACGCACCGCTTCCTCGCGGAGGCGCCGGGCATGCTCGAGGCCTTCAAGTTCAACGTGGTCATCGCCCGCACCATGGAGCTCGTGAACGCCATCCGCAAGACCATCGACCAGGGCCCGGGCGGCGGCGACGCCGCGGTGCGCGAGGCCACCGAGGTCGTCGCCGTCGCGCTCAGCCTGTTCGCTCCGTACACGGCGGAGGACATGTGGAAGCGCCTCGGCTACGAGGCGTCGGTGGCGTTCGCCGGCTGGCGGAAGGCCGACCGCAACCTCCTCGTCGTGAACACCGTCGTCGCCGTCGTGCAGGTCGACGGCAAGGTGCGCGACAAGCTCGAGGTCGACGCCCGCATCGGCTCCGACGAGCTGGAGGCCCTCGCCCGCGAGACCGCGGGCGTCAAGCGGTCGACCGCCGGCCGCACGATCGACAAGGTCATCGTCCGCGCGCCGAAGATCGTGAGCATCACCACCACGCCCGCCGGCTGACGGGGTCCGCTCCCGGCGCGGTGAGAGCGGGCGAGGGCGGTCCGGACACGGGCCGCCCTCGCCCCATCCCAGGCGCGACCCGCCGCGGCGGTCCCCAGAGCCGTGTCGGGCGCGCGGTGCGCCGCGTCGCGCCCCCTACCGTGCCGCCATGCGCCCATCCCGTCCTCCCCGCCCCGGACCCGGATCCCGACCCGACGACGGGGAGTCACACGCCGGCGACGAGGCACGCGCAGACGGGGAGGCACGCGCCGGCGGCGTGGCTGCGTGGGAGGCCTGGGGCGGGGAGACCGCCGGGTGGCCCGCATCCGCCGGGGAGTCCGAGGCGCGGGAGGAGCCCCGCGGAAGGCCCACGGGCTGGAACGCCCCCGACCGCGAGGGCGCCGAGGACGGCGACGAGGACGGAGACGGCGGCGACGGGGGCCGCAGCGACGCCATGCCCGGCCGTCGTGGCGCGCTGGTCGACGCGGCAGCGTCTGCCGGGCACGCAGGCGCACCCGTGCCGTCGACCTGGACGCGCATCCGGCTCCGCGTGGGCGTGGGCGCCGCGGTGGCCCTGGTCGGCGCGGCGCTCGTCGCGGCAGTCCTCGTCACCGTCGTGCAGTCCGCGGCCGAGGGTCCGGCATCGGGGTCGACGACCCGTGCGGACGCGCAGGCATCCGAGGTACGGGAGGGCGACCGCGCCGCGGGTGGCCCGGCGGCATCGGCGGGGGATCCGGATGCCGTCGGTGAGCCGCCGGGATCCGCGGGGGGTGCCGCCGCACCGGCTCACGACGCGGCAGACGCGGTCGACGGCGAGAGCGACGACGGGATCGGCGCTGCCGGGAGCGCGGGGAGCCCCCGGCCGCCCATGTTCGTCCACGTGGTCGGTGCCGTCGCCTCGCCCGGCCTGTTCCCGCTGGCGCCCGGGAGCCGCGTTGTCGATGCCCTCGCGGCCGCGCACGGCTTCGCCGACGGCGCCGACACGGCGGGCGTCAACCTGGCGCGCGTGCTCTCCGACGGCGAGCAGCTGGTGGTCCCGCGGCAGGGCGAGACCCCGGCCCCGGCCCCGGCCCCGGCCGCGGGACCTTCCGGCGCCGGGGGCGGCACCGCGACCGCCTCGGCACCGGTCGACCTCAACACCGCGACCGCCGAGCAGCTCGAGACGCTCCCGCGCGTCGGGCCGTCCCTCGCGGCGCGCATCATCGCGTGGCGGTCCGCGCACGGCCGCTTCGGCCGCGTCGCCGACCTCGGCCGCGTCCCGGGCATCGGCGACCGCACCCTGGCGTCGCTGACGCCGCTGGTCCGGGTGTGACGCCGGACGCGCGGCGCGCCTCCGGCACCCGGCGACCGTCCCGCGGCGCTGCTCCCCAGATCGACCTGCGCCTCGCCGTCCCCGCCGCGGTCGGCTGGGTCGCGACGGCCGCCGCCATCGGGGTCCGCGGTGCATCGTGTCCGTCCGCCGTGGCCGCGGCGGCGGCGGCCCTGACGACGGGGGCATCCGCGCTCGCGCTCAGCCGGTTACCGTGCATCCGCCGCCGCCGCAGCCGCATCCGCCTCGACACCGGCACCCGCACCGGCGGCGATCGCCGCGTGATCCGCGTCCTCTGCGCCGTCGCGGTGTCCGCCTCGGTCGCGGCGCTGCTCCTCGGAGCCGCGGCAGCCCGGGAGCCGTCCCGCCATCCCGGCGCGCTCGAGGACGCGGTGACCACGGACGGCATGGTCGTCGCCGACGTCGTCCTCGACGAGCCACCGGCCGCCATGGCGGGCGGGGCTCGGCGACCGGGTGCCGGCACCGGTCGGCTGCGCCTCGTCGGACGCCTGACGACCCTGCACGTCGGCCGTGAGAGGGGCGGGGCGGTGCACGACGGCACGGTCGCCCTGCCGGTCCCGGTCCCCGTCGTGGTGTTCGCGACGGGCGGGACGCATCCGGGGCTCGCCCGCCTGGGCGTGGGCACCGCCGTGCGGATCAGCGCGTCGGTACGTCCCGCGGCTCCCGCCGACCGCGCCGCCTACCTCCTCCTCGCACGGGGAGCGCCGGAGACGGTCTCGCCACCGACCGGTGCCCTCGGACCCGCCGACGCCCTGCGGGCGGGCCTCTCCCGCGCCGCGGCCGACCTCCCCGGTCCCGGCGCGCGGCTGCTGCCGGGGCTCGCCATCGGGGACGTGTCCGCGGTCACGCCGGAGCTGTCGCAGACCATGAAGGACAGCTCGCTGACGCACCTGACGGCGGTGTCCGGCGCGAACTGCGCCGTCGTCGTCGGCCTCGTCCTGGCCCTGGCCGCCGCAGCGGGGCTCCGCCGTCCGCTCCGTGCGGTGGCCGCGTCAGCCGCCCTCGCGGCCTTCGTGGTCCTCGTCACCCCGCAGCCCAGCGTGCTCCGGGCTGCCGTGATGGCCGCGGTGCTCATCGCCTCCACGGCGTCCGGCCGGCCGGCGCGCGGCCTGCCGGTCCTGGCCCTCGCGGTGGTCGTCCTCGTCACGGCCGATCCGTGGCTCGCCCGCGACGTCGGCTTCGCGCTCAGCGTCCTCGCGACCGCCGGGCTCCTGGTGCTCGCCCCGCCGATCGCCGCGCGCCTGGGGCGTCGCATGCCCCAGCGCGTCGCGGGGGCCCTCGCCATCCCGATCGCCGCGCAGATCGCCTGCCAGCCGGTGCTGCTCGTGCTGCAGCCCGGCCTGCCCGTCCACGGCGTGGTGGCGAACCTCCTCGCGGAGCCGGCGGCCGCTCCCGCGACGGTCGGCGGGCTCGCCGCCTGCGTGCTCCTCCCGGTCTGGCCCGCCGCGGGCGGCCTCCTGCTGCGGCTCGCCTGGCTGCCCGCGTCGTGGATCGCCGCGGTCGCGGCGGTGATGTCCCGGCTGCCCGGCGGCCGGATCCCGTGGCCGACGGGGCCGGAGGGCGTCGTCGCCCTGGTCGTCGCGACCGCCCTGGCGATCGCGGTCGCGGCGCTCGGGTCGGCCGGCGCCGACCGGAGGCCGGGCGATGTCCCACCCGGCGGCTAACCTGGACGCGCCCGAACGCGGCGGCCCCGCAACGTGGGGGCGGCCTCGCAGTGCGTGTCGGCGCACGCAGCACGTCGCGCCGGCAGCGCATCGCGCGCGCAGGACGACCCCACCCCGACCCGGACGGAGCCGCATGGCCACCAGGACCTCCCGCAGCACGGCGACCAAGCCGTCCGCGGCCATCCCGCAGCTCTCCTGGGACGCCGTCCGGCCGGCGCCGATCGTCCTCGTGTCCGGCACCGAGGCGCTCCTCGCCGACCGGGCCATCCGTCGGCTGCGCGACATCCTCACCGCGGAGGACCCGAGCATCGAGGTCTCCGACATCGAGGCCGACTCCTACGCACCCGGCGAGCTCATCACCCTCGCGAGCCCGTCGCTGTTCGCGGAGCCGCGCATGATCCGGGTGGTCAACGTGGAGAAGTGCTCCGACCAGTTCCTGCTCGACGCGGTCGCGTACCTGGAGTCCCCGGCCGACGACACGTACGTCGTCCTCCGCCACGCCGGGGGAGTGCGCGGCAAGAAGCTGCTCGACGCCGTCCGGGCGGGTACCGGCGGCGGCATCGAGATCGTGTGCGCGGAGCTGAAGAAGGACAGCGAGAAGCACGACTTCGCGGTCGCCGAGTTCCGCGCCGCCAAGCGCTCCATCACGCCGGGCGCGGTGCGGCAGCTGGTGGCGGCCTTCCAGGACGACGTGAGCGAGCTCGCCTCGGCGTGCCAGCAGCTCATCTCCGACACCGCGCACGAGATCACCGAGGTGACGGTCGACCAGTACTACGGCGGCCGGGTGGAGATCAACGCGTTCGCCGTGGCGGACTCCGCCATCGCCGGCCGCAGCGGCGAGGCCCTGGTGCTGCTGCGCCACGCGCTCGCCTCGGGTGCCGACCCGGTGCCGCTCATCGCGGCCTTCGCGATGAAGATCCGCACGATGGCGAAGGTCTCCGGGGTCTCCGGGGCCTCGGGCCAGCTGGCGTCGAAGCTCGGCATGGCACCGTGGCAGGTCGACCGGGCCCGGCGCGACCTCCAGCTCTGGGACGACGCGGGACTCGGGCGGGCCATCGAGGCCCTCGCCGAGGCGGACGCGCAGGTCAAGGGCGGCGGCCGGGACGCCGTCTACTCGCTGGAGCGCATGGTCCGCACGGTGGCGTCGCGCGGCCGCGACTGACCCGCCGCTCGATCCCGCGGGGAGACGACGGGAGCACGACGAAGGGCCCCGCGCGATGCGCGGGGCCCTTCGTGTCGTCCAGGGGAGGTCAGCCGATCTTGGCGACCTGCTTGGCGATCGCGCCCTTGCGGTTCGCGGCCTGGTTCTTGTGGATGACGCCCTTGCTGGCGGCCTTGTCGAGCTTCTTGCCCGCGAGGCTGACGGCCTTGACGGCCGCGTCCTTGTCGCCGGCGGTGATGGCCGTCTTGACGGAGCGGATGGCCGTCTTCAGCTCGCTCTTGACGGCCTTGTTGCGCTCCTGGGCCTTCTTGTTGGTGCCGATGCGCTTGATCTGCGACTTGATGTTTGCCACGTGTTATGTCTTCCGTTCGAGTTTTCGTCGTGTGAGTTGCCGCTCAGCGAGAGAGGGCGCCTGCGGCGATACCGCGTGATCGGGGAGGATCACACGCAAGCCAACAGGCGACGATACCAGGTCGCGGCCGGGAATTCAGGCCGCGGTGTCCCGCGCGTCGCGGACCGGGGGCGGCGTCCGGTCGCCGGGCCGCACGATGCGGGTCTCCGGCTCGTCGTCGAGGGCGTCGCGGATCCGCTGCCGGTAGTCGGCGGGCATGTCCGGGAGGGCGTCCACCGGCCACCACGCGACCTCGGAGGACTCGTCGTCGTTGACGCGCGCCTCGCCGGAGGCGTAGCGGCAGCGGAAGGTGAGGTCGAGGTAGCTGGCGCGGTCCCCGTTCGGGTAGGTGACCTCGCCCGTGGTCCGGACCGACACCAGCCGCTCGACCACCACGTCCACGCCGGTCTCCTCCTCCGCCTCGCGCCACGCGCCGACGGCGGGCTCCTCGCCGGGCTCCAGGATCCCCGAGACGGGCGCCCACGCGCCGGTGTCGCCGCGACGGACGAGGAGGACGCGCGGCCCGTCGAGGATCACCGCGGTGACGCCCGACAGCCAGAGGGGCGCCGTGCCGATCCGCTCGCGGAGGGAGACGATGAAGTCGGGGATGCCCATGCGGCGAGCCTACCGACGCGCCGCGGCGGGTCCGACGGGGGAGGCCGCACGGGGAGGCCGGACGGCATCCCGGTCCGCCGCCGTCGGGCCTACCCTCGACCCGTGCCCCGTCTCGCGTCCCACATCCCCGCCGTGCCCGAGTCGGGCATCCGCCGCATCCTCGAGCTCTCGTTCGAGGTCGACGACGTCATCGCGCTCGGCGTCGGCGACCCCGACGTGCCGGTCGCGCCGCACATCCGCGAGGCGGCCCGACGCGCCTGGGCGGCGGACCGCACCGACTACACGGCGAACGCCGGCATCCCCGAGCTGCGGGCGGCGCTCGTCGAGAAGCTGCGCCGCGCGAACGGGCTCGACGTGCAGACCGAGCAGGTGTGGGTCACGGTCGGCGCGACGCAGGCCCTCTACCAGGCGATGACCCTGACCCTCGGCGCCGGCGACGAGGCGCTCGTCCCGGATCCGGGCTACACCACCTTCTCCATGGGCGCGCGGATGCTGCAGGCCGAGCCCGTCACCTACCCGCTGCTGCCCGAGCGCGGTTTCCTCCCCGACATCGCCGAGCTCGAGCGGCTCGTGACGGACCGTACCCGGGTGCTGGTGGTCAACTCCCCGTCCAACCCGCTCGGTGCCGTCTTCTCCCGGGAGACGCTCCGCGAGCTCCTGGCCTTCGCCGCCGGCACGACCTCTGGGTGATCAGCGACGAGGTCTACGAGTGCTTCGTGCACGACGTGGAGCACGTGAGCGTGGCGAGCCTGCAGGAGCCGGGGAGCAGCGCGTCCTCACCGCGTTCTCGCTCTCGAAGACCTACGCCATGACGGGCGTGCGCGTGGGCTACCTGGTCGTGCCGACGGGCATGACGCGGGTGATGCGCACGGTGCAGGAGGCGACCATCAGCTGCGTCAGCGCGCCGGCCCAGTGGGCGGCGGTCGCGGCCGTGACGGGCGACCAGTCGCACGTGGCGGCGGCTCTCGCGCACTACCGGGAGAACCTCGACGCGGCGACGGCGCTCCTGGAGGCGCGGGGGATCCGGCATCTGCGGCCGACCGGCGCGTTCTACCTCTGGATCGACGTGAGCCACGACTCCGACGGGGACGTGGCGGGCTGGGCGGAACGGCTCCTGCTGCGCGACCGCGTCGCGGTCGCCCCGGGCAGCGCCTTCGGGCGGTCCGGCGAGGGCTGGATCCGCGTCTGCGTCGCCGCCGACCGCGAGGTGCTCCTCGAGGGCCTGCGCCGCCTGCCCGCGCCCGCCGACCCCGCCACCGCGCAGCCGGTCACGCCGGCGCCGTAGCCCGCCGCCCTCGTCCTAGGCTCGGAGCATGGCCCTCTCCGCAGATCACCCCGTCCCCGTCCGCGCCTCCGCCTCCTCCGTCACCGCCATCGTCGGCGGGCACGTCGTGCCCGTCGACGGCGCGCCGATCCCCGGCGGCACCGTCCTCCTCCGCGACGGCCTCGTCGCCGCCGTCGGCCGCGGCCTCGACGTGCCGGAGGGCGCGACGGTCATCGACGCGACCGGACGCTGGGTCCTCCCCGGCTTCGTGGAGGCGCACGGGCACGTCGGCATCCACGAGGAGGCCAACGGCCCCGCCGGCAACGACACCAACGAGATGACCGACCCCGACATGTCGTCCGTGCGCGCCATCGACGCCATCGACATCGACGACGAGGGCTTCCGCGACGCGCTGAAGGGCGGCGTCACGACCATCGTGGTGAAGCCCGGTTCCGGCAACCCGATCGGCGGCCAGTCCGTCGCCATCAAGTCGTGGGGCGGCCGCACGATCGACGAGCAGCTCGTCAGCGACTCGGTCAGCGTGAAGAGCGCCCTCGGCGAGAACCCGAAGCGCGTCTACGGCGCGAAGGACCGCACCCCGTCCACGCGCCTGGGCGTCGCCATGGTCATCCGCCGCGCCTTCCGCGACGCGGAGGACTACCGGGCCGCGCGCGACCACGCCGCCGCGGAGGGGAAGCCCTTCTCCCGCGACCTCGGCAAGGAGACCCTCGTGCGGGTCCTCGACGGCGAGCTCGCCTGGGACCAGCACACGCACCGCCACGACGACATCGCGACCGCCATCCGCCTCGCCGACGAGTTCGGCTACCGCCTGGTGGTCAACCACGGCACCGAGGGCGACAAGATCGCGGACGTGCTCGCCGAGCGCGGCATCCCCGTGATCTTCGGCCCGATGATCACGTCGCGCTCCAAGGTGGAGCTGCGCGACCGCGCCGTCGCGAACCTCGCGGCGCTGCACCGCGCGGGCGTCCTGGTCGCCATCACCACCGACGCGCCCGTCGTGCCGATCGACTTCCTGGTGCACCAGGCGTCGTTCGCCGTGAAGGACGGCCTGCCCGCGGACATCGCGATCCGCGCGATCACCGCGAACCCCGCCGCGATCCTCCGCCTCGACCACCGCGTCGGCGCGCTGACCCCCGGCCTCGACGCCGACGTCGTGATCTGGTCCGGCGACCCGCTCGACGTGCAGTCGCGCGCGGAGCACGTCATCATCGGCGGCGACACGGTCTACACGTGGGCAGACGGCACGGGCACCACGGTCGAGCGCCGCACGCGCTTCGGCGCATGAGCGACGACGGGGCGCTCCGGCGCACGGCGGTCGTCACGGGCGCCTCGGGGTTCATCGGCCAGGTGCTCGTCCGCGAGCTCGCGGCCGAGGGGTACCGCGTCCGCACGGTCGGGCGCTCGGGCGCGGACGCGCGCTGGGGCGACGCCGAGGGGATCCGCCGCCTCGTCGACGGCGCCGACCTCCTCGTCAACCTCGCCGGCAAGAGCGTGAACTGCCGCTACGGCGTCGCGAACCGCCGCGAGATCCTGCGCTCGCGCGTCGAGACCACGGCGGAGCTCGCGCGCGCCGTGGCCGACAGCGCGCGGCCCGTGCC
The DNA here is from genome assembly GCA_002150995.1 of Clavibacter michiganensis. Classification (GTDB taxonomy): domain Bacteria; phylum Actinomycetota; class Actinomycetes; order Actinomycetales; family Microbacteriaceae; genus Clavibacter; species Clavibacter michiganensis_K. The sequence continues at coordinate 1,632,488 of MDHJ01000001.1, forward strand.
GGTCTGGATCAACGCCTCGACCGCGACGGTCTACCGGCACGCGACCGACCACCCGCAGACAGAGTCGACGGGGGAGCTCGGCGACGACTTCTCGCCGTCGGTGGGGCGTGCGTGGGAGCGGGCCCTCTTCGCGCCCGACCTGCCCGCGACCCGCCGGGTGGCGCTGCGCATCGCGATCGTCCTCGGTCGCGACGGCGCCCTCCAGCCGCTGCTCGGCCTCGCCCGCTTCGGCCTCGGCGGCCCGCAGCTCGACGGGCGGTTCCCCGGGCGCCCGTCCCGCATCCGGGCGGGAGCCCATCACCGATACCAGCCGACCCACGGCCGGCAGGTCTTCAGCTGGCTGCACATCGACGACCTGGTGGGCATCGTCCGCTTCGTCCGCGACACGCCGTCGCTCGAGGGTCCCGTCAACGCCTCCAGCCCCGAGCCCGTCACCAACCGGCGGCTGATGCGGGTGCTCCGCGGTGCCGTCCGCATGCCGGTCGGCCTCGCCGCCAACCGGTGGATGCTGGAGGTCGGCATGTGGCTGTTCCGCACCGAGCCGGAGCTGGTGCTCAAGAGCCGCTGGGTCGTCCCCGAGACGCTGACGGCCGCGGGCTACCGGTTCCGCTGGCCGCACCTCGACGAGGCCGTGGCGGACATCGTGCGCGACTGAGCGGCCGGCGGGTCCGCGGGCATGGCCCGCCGACCCGCCGACCCGACGGGCGCCGCCGCACCGACCGGGCGGCCCGGCCGCGTGCGCCGTGGGATGATCGTGGTTCCGCTCCACCCGCTCGACCCGTAAGGAACGCGTGAGCCCCCTAGCTACGAAGGCCCTCCGGCCCGCCGCGACCGACCCCGCGTCCATCCGCAACTTCTGCATCATCGCCCACATCGACCACGGCAAGTCGACGCTGGCCGACCGCATGCTGCAGATGACCGGCGTCGTCGACTCGCGCTCCATGCGCGCCCAGTACCTCGACCGGATGGACATCGAGCGCGAGCGCGGCATCACCATCAAGAGCCAGGCGGTGCGCATGCCGTGGGAGCTCGACGGGCAGACGTACGCGCTGAACATGATCGACACCCCGGGCCACGTCGACTTCTCCTACGAGGTCTCCCGGTCCCTCGCCGCGTGCGAGGGTGCCATCCTCCTGGTCGACGCCGCGCAGGGCATCGAGGCGCAGACCCTCGCGAACCTCTACCTCGCGCTCGAGAACGACCTGACGATCATCCCCGTGCTCAACAAGATCGACCTCCCCGCGGCCGACCCCGACAAGTACGCGGCCGAGCTCGCGTCCCTCATCGGCGGCGACCCCGCCGACGTCCTCCGCGTGTCGGGAAAGACGGGCGCCGGCGTCGAGGACCTGCTCGACCGCGTCTCCCGCACCATCCCCGCACCCGTCGGCGACCCTGACGGCGCCGCCCGCGCCATGATCTTCGACTCGGTCTACGACGCCTACCGCGGAGTGGTCACCTACGTCCGCATGATCGACGGCAAGCTCAGCCCGCGCGAGAAGATCTCGATGATGTCGACGCGCGCCACGCACGAGATCCTGGAGATCGGCGTCAGCTCGCCGGAGCCCACGCCCTCGGACGGGCTCGGCGTCGGCGAGGTCGGTTACCTCATCACGGGTGTGAAGGACGTGCGCCAGTCCAAGGTCGGCGACACGGTCACGACCGCGGCGCGTCCTGCCACCGAGGCCCTGCCCGGCTACACCGAGCCGCTCCCGATGGTGTTCTCGGGCCTGTACCCGATCGACGGGTCCGACTACCCCGACCTCCGCGACGCCCTCGACAAGCTCAAGCTGTCGGACGCCGCGCTCGTCTACGAGCCCGAGACGTCGGTCGCCCTCGGGTTCGGCTTCCGCTGCGGCTTCCTCGGCCTCCTGCACCTCGAGATCATCACCGAGCGCCTCTCCCGCGAGTTCGGGCTCGACCTCATCACGACGGCGCCCTCGGTCATCTACGAGGTCACCAGCGAGGACAAGCGGACGGTCACGGTCACCAACCCGAGCGAGTTCCCGGGCGGCAAGATCGTCAGCGTCTCGGAGCCCGTCGTGAAGGCCGCGATCCTCGCGCCGAAGGACTACGTCGGCACGATCATGGAGCTGTGCCAGTCGCGCCGCGGCATCCTGCTCGGCATGGAGTACCTCGGCGAGGACCGGGTGGAGATCCGATACACGATGCCGCTCGGCGAGATCGTCTTCGACTTCTTCGACAACCTGAAGAGCAAGACGGCCGGCTACGCGTCGCTCGACTACGAGCCCGCCGGCTCGCAGGACTCGGACCTCGTGAAGGTCGACATCCTGCTGCAGGGCGAGCAGGTCGACGCGTTCAGCGCCATCGTGCACCGCGACAAGGCGTACGCGTACGGGGTGCTCATGACGGGTCGCCTCCGCGAGCTCATCCCGCGCCAGCAGTTCGAGGTGCCCATCCAGGCGGCCATCGGGGCGCGGATCATCGCCCGCGAGTCCATCCGCGCCATGCGGAAGGACGTGCTCGCCAAGTGCTACGGCGGCGACATCACCCGCAAGCGCAAGCTCCTCGAGAAGCAGAAGGAGGGCAAGAAGCGCATGAAGATGGTCGGCCGCGTCGAGGTCCCCCAGGAGGCGTTCATCGCCGCGCTCTCCGGCGACACGGAGAAGAAGGCCAAGTAGCCCGCCCCCGCATGGACGAAGCGCCCCCTGCCTCGTGAGGCAGGGGGCGCTTCCGCGTCCAGTGGCGGATGATCAGCAGCGGGCGGAAGCCGGCCGGCCAGCGGTGACCCACTGCGAGTAGGTCATCTTCACGCCGTCCGGCGCCGCGTATCCGCGATAGGTGATGTCGGACGATCCGGCGGCCTGGCAGTAGCGGTCGCCGGGGAACGACGCCACGACCTGCGGCGTCGGGAATGCGAAGGCGGCCCACTCGTCGTACGTCAGCACGTCGCCGCTCGCGTTGTCCGGGATCTCCCACACGATCGCCGGGCTCCACGCCAGCTTCCGCATGTACATGTCGGCGAAGGGGTAGTTGTCCGCGACGGTCTCCGTCAGCTCGGGGGAACCGAGCCGGACGTACTCGGCGTAGGTCAGCTTGTGCGTGGTCGACAACGGCCCGCCGTCGCGCAGGAGCAGATCCGTGTCCACGAACACCTCCGGGGAGGAGCCGAATCGGAACGCGTAGCCGGACTCCGGCAGGGAGGTCGTGACGGGTCGCGGAGAGCCGACCCTCTGCCACTCGGCGAAGGTGAGGCGCGTCGCCTCGGCACGGTCGTCGTCTCCGAACCTGAGGTCCGCGAGCACGTCCGCGGACCAGGTGTACCCGTGGTACGTCACCCCGGCGGGACGCGGCGCCGGGAATCCGTCCCCCTGCCACTGCGCGTAGGTGGCCGTGGTGATGAAGGTCTGGTTCTGGTCCGTGAGCGCCTCGACGCGCACGAGATCGGCGCGGAACGGCAGCGAGTAGTACGTGACGGTGCTCGTGTCGTCGACGGCGCCGCTGGCGGGAGCAGCTGCGGCGGCACCCCCGACGAGCAGTGTGCCGATGAGGGCGACGGCGGCGAGCGGTCGGTGCATGGTGCGGGCTCCTTCGGGAGGCGTCGGATGGGAGGGACGGAGGAGGGCAGGCGCCGCGGTCAGCAACGTGCAGGAGGAGGGAACCCGGCGTCACGCCACTGGCCGAAGCTCAGCTGCGCGCCGCGAGGAGCGGCATCCCCGAAGTAGTGGATGTCCGCGGAGCCTGGCGCCTGGCAGAAGCGGTCTCCCGGGAACGACGCCACGACCTGCGGTGTCGGACGGGCGTAGTAGTCCCACACGGCGAAGTCCATGACGCCGACCTCGCCCGTGAAGTCCTTCGGTCCGACGATGGCGGGGTACCACGCGAGCTTCCGGAACTCGGTCTCCAGGACGCGGTCCACAGGCGGAGAGCCGATGCTCGCGTACTCCCGGTAGGTGAGCTTGTGGAAGCCCGGCTCGTCGGTGAACGAGGCGCCCTCGATGACGAAGAGCTCGTCGGATCCGTCGTATCGGATGACCTCGTGCTGGTAGGCGAGCTGGTCGCTGCGTGGTGCCGGCTGGCCCGCGTGCGTCCACCGGTCGAAGTCGAGCATGCGCGTGGAGGTGAAGGGGCCGAACGTCTCGTCCGCCCAGATCGTGGGCTCCCACGTGTAGCCGATGTAGGCGACCTTCGCGGGGACGGGCGTCGGGAACCCGTCGGCCCGCCACTCGTCGAACGTGGCGCCGTAGGAGTCGAGCGAGGTGTCGCCCGGCCGGACGGCCATGAGCCGGTCGTCGAACGGGTTCGAGTAGTACACGACGGTGCCGGTGGTCGCCGCGGTGGCTGAGGCCGACGGGAGGGCCACGATCGTGTCGCCGAGCAGCAGTGCCGCTGCGGTGACGAGGGCGGGGAGTGAACGGTTCATGGTCTCGCTATCTAGGGGTTCGCGGTGGGAAGGGGATCAGCAGCGGGTGGGGGCCGGTGAGCCGGCCTCGAGCCACTGGCCGTACGAGAGCTTCACGCCCTGCGGGGCGGCGATGCCGACGTAGCGGATGTCGGCCGAGCCGGCGGTCTGGCAGAACCGGTCGCCGGTGAAGGACTTCACGACCTGCGGGGTCGGCTTGCCCCAGTACTCCCAGGTCCAGAAGTCGATGGCGGCGATCTCGTAGGTCGGCACCGTCGCGCCCACGATGGACGGGAGCCACGACAGCTTGCGGAAGCCCTCGGAACGCGTGGACGCCGACGGGTAGCCGAGCGCCGCGTACTCCCCGAAGGTGAGCTTGTGGTTGACGGGGACGTCGTCTCCGAAGCTGAACACCCCGACGAAGAGCTCGTCCGAGTAGGAGTACTTGAACACGTCGGAGTCGACGGGCAGGACGTCCCTGGTCGGCTTCGGCGAGCCCGCGGCACGCCACTGCCCGTACGTGAGACCGAGCGTCGATGCAGCCCCCGGCTCCGTCTGGATGTCGGCGTAGATGTCCGATGACCAGGTGAACCCGCGGTAGGCGACGGTGGCAGGCACGGGTCGGGGGAAGCCGTCGGCCTCCCAGTCGTCGAAGTAGGCCGGCGCCGAGTAGCGGACGCCCTCGTATGACTCGGTGACGTACAGGTCACCGCTGAACGGGACCGAGTAGTAGGCGTTGTGCTGGGGGGCCGCCTGCGCGGGGGCGGCGACGAGCGCGCCCCCCAGGGCGAGTGCGCCGACGAGGACGAGGGCAGGGAGCGAGCGGTTCATGAGGGCCTTTCTCAGGCGGTGAGGTGATGCGGGGGGGGGGGCGGGGACGGGGCGGGCAGCGGCACGGCTGCCCGCCCCGCGGATCAGCAGCGCTCGGGAGCGGGGGAGCCGGCCATGAGCCACTGGCCGTAGCTGAGCTTCATGCCGTTCGGCGCGGCGATGCCGACGTAGCGGATGTCGGCCGAGCCGCGTGCCTGGCAGAAGCGGTCGCCATCGAACGAGGGCACGATCCGGGGGGTGGGACGGGCGAAGTAGTCCCAGACGGCGAAGGGCGTGACGCCGATCGTCTCCGACTGGTCGACCGGGCCGACGATGTTCGGGTTCCAGGAGAGCTTGCGGAAGAGCGGCGGGACGTCGAAGTCCACGTCCGGGTACCCGAGACGCGTGTACTCGGAGAAGGTGAGCTTGTGGAACGCCGGGTCGTCCGTGAACGCGGCGCCGGCCTGCACGAACAGCTCGTCCGAGCCGTCGTAGCGGACGATCGCGGAGTCGGCGGCCAGGCGGTCCGTGCGCGGGGTGGGGAAGCCGACCGAGCGCCAGGTGGCGTAGTCGATGCGCATGCTGAAGGACACCCCGTCGACGGTCGCGTCCTGGTAGACGGTCGAGTCCCAGGTGTACTTGAGGTACTCCACGGCGGCCGGGCGCGGGGCGGGGAAGCCGTCCTCCCTCCACTCCTCGTAGGTGGCCACGCCGAGGGCGGGCTCGCCCTCCACGGCGTCGACCACGAAGAGGTACGACGTGCCCGGCACCGAGTAGTAGGTCCCATCGCCGGGGGCGGCCTGCGCCGGCGCAGCGACGAGGCATCCACCGAGCGCGAGCGCTCCGGTCAGGACGAGGGCGGGGAGGGAGCGGTTCACGGTGGCCTTTCGGTGGTCGTCGCTGTCGACGGCAGTGGGATGGTGAGCGCGGGTGCGGCCGGTCCGATCAGTCGATCGTTCCCGGATCGCGAGGCGGATCCGGGCGACGACATCCGTGACGACGTTCCCCTGGACCGGTCGTACCGGCCGTGGTCGAAAGCTATCGGCCTCGCAGGTCTTCGAAGAGAACCCCGGATCACGGGTGGATAACGCTTGTTCGCCGCCGTACAGCGAGCGGATGACCGTGACGCTCACGGCGTCATCCGGACGGATGAACGGCGCGCTCGGCCGGCCCCAGAGCGGGGGTGGGCATGCCTCCGGGGGTCACGCGGCCAGGGGCGCGACGGACCTCGTCGGGGCCGGGGGACCGGTACCCCGGAGCCCTCGGAGGACCACGCCGTAGGCTGACGGGCATGCGCCGCAGCACCTACACCGCGACCGCCGTCACGTACGGCTCCGTCGGCGGCACCCAGGCCGCCGACCTGATGACCTACCCGCCCGAGGGCTACCGTCCCGCCGAGGCGAGCGCGCGGCTCGGCAGCGGCGACGAGCGCTTCGAGCAGGCCGTCGCCCTCCTCATGACGTGGGGCGTGCAGCGTGGAGCCGGGATCGACGTCACGCGCATCGAGCAGGAGGTCCCGGACGACCCGGGCTACGCCGGGCTCGAGTTCGACGCCGAGGGCGTTCCCCAGGTCCCCGTCGACCGGCCGCGGGAGACGCTGTACGGCGACGACGGCACCGCGTGGATCACGTCGGGCACGTCGGCGGTCCTCCGCATGCCCTTCGGACCGTTCCACCCCGAGGCGCCCGTCCGCGTCGTGTACACCGTGCAGGAGACCGACCGCGTCGGCTTCGCGTACGGCACCGTGCACGGCCACCCGTTCAGCGGCGAGGAGGCGTTCCTCGTCTCCCGAGAGCCGGACGGCAGCGTCTGGCTCACCCTCCGCGTCTTCTCCCGGCCCGCCACCTGGCCCCTGCGGCTGGCGAGCCCGGTCCTGCGCGTGCTGCAGGGCGTCTTCATGCGCCGCTACCTGCGCGCGCTGCACCCGGCGGTCGCCTCCGCCTGATCCGCGGCGGCTCGCGCGCGTCAGCTCGCCGCGAGCCCGTCGAGGTACGCCATGACCTCGTCGTGGCCGACCGCGAGGTCCGGGACCACCAGCGCGGCGTGGGCGTCGGGCAGGCGCAGCGCGTCCACGCCGTAGGCGCCGGTGGCCACGGCCACGAAGGGGAAGCCCGCGGCCTCGGCGGCCACTCCGTCGGCCGGGGTGTCGCCGATGATCACGACCCGCGCGCCCGTGAGCGCCTCGGCCGCGCGCCGCGTGAGGTCGCTGCGGACGCGGGCCTCGTGCCCGAAGAACGACGCGTCCCAGTCGAAGAGGTCGACGTCGAGGCCCGCGCCGTCGAGCTTGTACCGCGCACGCAACGGCGAGTTGCCGGTGAGCAAGGCGTTCGTCCAACCCCGCGCGGCGACGTCGGCGACGAGCCGCGGCACCCCCACGGGGACCTCGCGTCGACCCGGGCCGTAGTGCTCCACGCGCGACATCTCCTCCAGGTGCCCACGGACCGCCGGGTGCAGCGTCTCGGGGAGTCCGTAGACGGCGAGGGTCTCCCAGATGATCTGCCCGTCGGTCTTGCCGTGCGCGTGCACGGTGCGGTCCTCGAGCGCCTCGCCGGCCGCCCGCTCGATGGCGCGGTGGTACATGCTCCCGGAGCGCGGGCTGTTGAGGAGCAGGGTGCCGTCGACGTCCCAGAGGACGTGCAGCGGCCGGGGAGCGGGGGCGTCGGTCATGCTCCCATCCTGCCGGAGCGGCGGCACCCCACCGGACGGCGGCGGACCGGGGCGGGCCCGGGCCGGGGGATGATGGACGGATGCCGTCCGCCCTGCCCCTCGCCGATCCCGCCCCCGCCGACGGGCTCCTGCCCGCCTCCGCGGCCGAAGGCGCGGACGCGCGCGCCTTCGGCGTGTACCTCCACGTCCCGTTCTGCCGCGTGCGCTGCGGCTACTGCGACTTCAACACGTACACCGCGCCCGAGCTCCGCGGCGTGAAGCAGTCCGACTACGCGTCGCAGGTCGTGCAGGAGGTGCGCTTCGCCGGATCCGCGCTCCGGGAGTCCGGCGTCCCCGCGCGTCGCGCCTCCACCGTGTTCCTCGGCGGCGGCACGCCGACGCTCCTGCCCGTCGACGACCTCGTCCACATGCTCGACGCGGTGCGGGAGACCTGGGGCCTCGCCGACGGCGCCGAGGTCACCACCGAGGCGAACCCCGACAGCGTCGACGACGCCTACCTCGCCGCCCTCGCGGCGGGCGGGTTCACGCGCGTGTCCTTCGGCATGCAGTCGGCCGTGCCGCGCGTGCTGGCGACGCTCGAGCGCACCCACGACCCCGCCCGCATCGCGCCGGTGGTGCGGGGCGCCCGGGCCGCCGGAGTCGAGGTGAGCCTCGACCTCATCTACGGGACGCCGGGGGAGACCCTCGACGACTGGCGCGCCTCGCTCGAGCAGGCGATCGCCCAAGAACCCGACCACCTCTCGGCATACGCGCTGATCGTCGAGCCGGGCACGAAGCTCGCCCGGCAGATCCGCCGGGGCGAGGTGCCCGAACCCGACGAGGACCTGCAGGCGGACATGTACGAGCTCGCCGACCGGATGCTCGGCGAGGCCGGGTACGAGTGGTACGAGGTGAGCAACTGGGCGCGCGGCGGCCGCCGCAGCCGCCACAACCTCGCCTACTGGCAGGGCCACGACTGGTGGGGCATCGGCCCGGGAGCGCACAGCCATGTGGGCGGCGTGCGCTGGTGGAACGTGAAGCACCCGGCCGCGTACGCCGACCGCGTGCTCGCGGGGGCCTCGCCGGGCGCAGGCCGCGAGACGCTCGACGACGCGACGCGGGAGGTGGAGCGCGTCCTCCTCGGCGCCCGCATCCGGGACGGTCTCGCGATCCCCACCCTCACGACCGAGGGCCGCCGTCAGGTGGCGGGACTCATCGCCGACGGGCTCGTGGATCCACGCGCCGCGCTCGCGGGCACGCTGGTCCTGACCCTGCCCGGGCGCCTGCTGGCCGACGCGGTCGTCCGCCGGCTCCTCGAGGACTGAGCGGCCGGCGCCTCGGCCGGCCGGCGGCGCCTCGGCCATCGGCCGGTCCGCCGACCCGCGGGACGGATCAGAGCACGACCGCGCCGACGTCGTCGCCGGCCTCGCGCTCGAGGTCGCTCCGCTCCACGCAGAACTCGTTGCCCTCCGGGTCGGCGAGCACCACCCAGCCGCTGCCGTCGGCGTTCCGGCGGTCGGCGACGAGCGCGGCCCCGAGCGCGAGCACGCGCTCGACCTCCTCGTCGCGCGTCCGGTCGTCGGGAGCCAGGTCGAGGTGCACGCGGTTCTTCCCGGTCTTCGGCGCGTCCACCCGCTGCAGGATGATGCCGAGCCCCGACACGGGGTCGCCGAGCCACGCCGCGTCCTCGCGGGGGAGGTTCGGGTCGTCCGGGTCCTCCGCGAAGCCGGTCACGCCGGCCCAGAAGAGGGAGAGCGCGTGCGGGTCGCGGCAGTCGATGGCGACGTGCCGGATCCGGGCGCTCATCGGCGACCGCCTACTTGATCCACCGGATGTTGAGCGGGTAGCGGTACGGGCGGCCGCTCTGGACGCGGACGCCGCCGATGATCGCGAAGACGATGTTCACCACGACCACCGCGAAGATCACGAGGCCCAGCAGCACGCTGATGAGGATGCCGAGGATCGGGATGACGACGAAGATCGCCTGCAGCACGTTCAGGATGACGAGCGCGCCGACCACGTTGATGGTCCAGTTCGTCGCCTCCTTGCCCTCCTGGTCGGTGAAGCGGCCGCGCTCGCGGAACACGAGCCACACGATGAAGGACGGCACGACGAGGATCGCGAGGAAGTGCGTGAGCGACGCCCACAGCCGGTCCTCGCTCGGGGTGAGCGGGGCGGGAGCGCCGTAGGGGTGCGGGTCGGGTGCGGTCATCGCCGGGTGCCTCTCGGTGCGCGCGTCCGCCGGGCGGCCGGCGGATCGCGGTGGATCGTGGATGGGCCGGGCAGTACCTGGCCTCCTCACGGTACCGCCGCCGACGCGCGACCGGCAATGCCGGGCACCCGGATCCAGGCGGTACGATTGGCAGTCAGAACCGACGAGTGCCAGGAGGGAGCCGCGATGGTCTCGGAACGCGGGCTCGACGTCCTCCGGGTGATCGTGCAGGACTACGTGTCCTCGCGCGAGCCCGTGGGCTCCAAGTCCATCGTGGAGCGACACGCCTTCGGCGTCTCGGCCGCCACGATCCGCAACGACATGGCCCTCCTCGAGGAGGAGGAGCTGATCGCGGCGCCGCACACGTCGTCGGGCCGCGTCCCCACCGACAAGGGCTACCGGCTGTTCGTCGACCAGCTCGCGGACGTACGCCCGCTCACGCCGGCGCAGCGCCAGGCGATCCACGTCTTCCTCGGGCAGTCCGTCGACCTCGACGACGTGCTCGCGCGCACGGTGCGGCTCCTCGCGCAGCTCACCAACCAGGTCGCGCTCGTGCAGTACCCGTCGCTGGCCACCAGCCACGTCAAGCACGTCGAGCTCGTGGCGCTCTCCGCGACCCGGGTGCTGACGGTGCTCATCACGGACACGGGCCGCGTCGAGCAGCGCGTCGTCGAGCTCGCGGGCGACCCGGACGACGCGTTCCTCGCGGTGATGCGCACGCGCATCAACCAGGCGATCGGCGGGCTCGGGCTCGCGGAGGCCGCGACGCGGCTGGAGACCCTCTCCGACGAGGTGGAGCCCGACCAGCGCGCGGCCGCGTCGGTCCTCGCCGGCACCCTCGTGGAGCAGGTGCTCGCCAACCGGCAGGAGCGGCTCCTCCTCGCCGGCTCCGCGAACCTCGCCCGCACCGAGCGGGACTTCCCCGGCAGCATCTCGCCCGTCCTCGAGGCCATCGAGGAGCAGGTGGTGCTCCTGCGCCTGCTCGGCGAGATGGAGGCCGACCAGCACGGCGTCTCCGTGAGCATCGGCCGCGAGAACGCGCCGTTCGGCCTCGGCGAGACGAGCGTGCTCACGAGCGGCTACAGCTCCTCCGGCGGCGTGCTCGCGCGCCTCGGGGTGCTGGGGCCGACCCGCATGGACTACTCCACCAACATGGCGTCGGTGCGCGCGGTCGCGCGCTACCTCTCGCGCCTGCTCGAGGAGCGGTGACGGCCGCACGCCGGCGCACCGCCCCTGTTCCCCACGACCATCACCACCGAAGGGCCCGACGTGGCTGACCACTACGAAGTACTGGGCGTGAGCCGCGAGGCGACGCCCGAGGAGATCAAGAAGGCGTACCGCAAGCAGGCGCGCCAGCTGCACCCGGACGTCAACGACGCCCCCGACGCCGCCGAGCGGTTCAAGCTCGTCACGCACGCCTACGACGTGCTGTCGGATCCGCAGCAGCGCCAGCAGTACGACCTCGGCCCGCAGGCCGGGTTCGGCGGCGGCGGCCAGGGCTTCGGCGGCTTCGGGGACATCTTCGAGACCTTCTTCGGCGGCCAGCAGGGCGGCGGCGGACGCGGTCCGCGGTCCCGCCAGGAGCGCGGCCAGGACGCGCTGTTGCGCGTCGAGGTCGAGCTCGACGAGGTCATCTTCGGCGTGCACCGCGATCTCGAGGTCGACACGGCCGTCGTCTGCGACACCTGCCACGGGTCCTGCGCGCAGCCCGGCACCAGCGCCGTCACGTGCGACATCTGCCGCGGGTCGGGCAGCATCCAGCGCCAGGTGCGCTCCCTCCTCGGCAACGTCATGACGTCGAGCCCGTGCGGCACCTGCCGCGGCTACGGCACCGTCATCCCGCACCCGTGCCCCACCTGCCAGGGCCAGGGCCGCGTGCGCGCGCGCCGCACGGTGCCGGTGGACATCCCGGCCGGCGTCGACACGGGCCTCCGCCTGCAGATGCCGGGCTCCGGCGAGGTCGGCCCGGCGGGCGGCCCCAACGGCGACCTCTACCTCGAGATCAAGGTCAAGCACCACGAGGTGTTCAGCCGCAACGGCGACGACCTCCTCGCCACGGTCGAGGTGAGCATGGTCGACGCCATCCTCGGCAGCGATGCGCACATCGAGGCGCTCGACGGCGCCGTGGACCTCGAGCTGCGACCGGGCATCCAGAGCGCGGAGATCATCACGGTCCGCGGCCGCGGGGTCACGAAGCTCCGCGGCTCCGGGCGCGGGGATCTCAAGATCGGCATCCAGGTGGTCACGCCCCAGAAGCTCGACCACAAGGAGCGGGACCTCATCCAGCAGTTCGCGAAGCGCAACAAGGCGCCGGCGCCGCACCTCGCGCACTTCCAGCAGGGCCTCTTCCAGAAGCTCCGCGACCGCTTCCTCAACGTCTGACCGTGGCGCACTTCTACCTGGCCGACGACATCGGCGCGTCCGACCTCGCGGTCGGCCGCCTCATCGTGCTCGCCGGACAGGAGGCCCGGCACGCCGTGACCGTGAGCCGCGTCCGCGCCGGCGAGGGCATCCTCGTCGGGGACGGCCGTGGCACCATCGCCGCCGGCACCGTCGCCGCGGTCGAGCCGCAGCGCCTCGAGCTCCGGGTGGACTCGGTCGAGGTGCACCCGGAGCCGACCCCGCGCGTCGTGCTCGTGCAGGCGCTCGCCAAGGGCGACCGCGACGAGCTCGCCGTGCAGGCGGCGACCGAGCTCGGCGTGGATGCGGTCATCCCGTGGCAGGCGCAGCGCTCGGTCTCCCGTTGGGAGGGCGCGAAGGTCGCCAAGGGACGGGACCGCTGGCGCGCCATCGTCCGCGAGGCGGTCAAGCAGTCCATCCGACCGCGCGTGCCGGAGGTGGAGCCGCTCGCGACGACGGGGGACCTGGTGCAGAGGGCCGCGACCGCGCGTGTGCTCGTGCTCGACCCGACGGCGGGGGCCCGGCTGTCGGCGCTCGACCTGACGACGGCCGACGGCGCCACGCCGACCGACGTGCTCCTCGTGGTCGGGCCCGAGGGCGGAATCAGCCCGGCCGAGGTCGAGGGGCTCCGGGCCGCCGGTGCGGTGCCCGTCGCGCTCGGCGCCGGCATCCTGCGCACCTCCACGGCCGGTCCCGCGGCGCTCGCGCTCGTCAACGCCGTCCTCGGTCGCTGGTGACGCCGCGGGTCGCGCGTAGGCTGGGCGCATGACCACAGCTCCCGAGCCCACCGTCTTCGAGCGCATCGCCGCGCGCGAGATCCCGGCCGAGATCGTCGCGGAGACCGACCGCGTCATCGCCTTCGAGGACATCGCGCCGAAGGCCCCCGTGCACGTGCTCGTCGTGCCGAAGTCGGCCGCCTACCGCGACGTCGTGGAGCTCGCCGCGGGCGATCCGGGCCTCCTCGCCGAGGTCGTCGAGGTCGCGTCGCGCGTCGCCGCCGAGCGGGTCGGCGGGCAGTTCCGGCTCGTGTTCAACACGGGTGCCGACGCGGGGCAGACCGTCTTCCACGTGCACGCGCACGTGATGGGCGGCTTCGGCGGCTCGGAGGACCATGTCGGGCTCTGACCCGCGTCGCGCCGCCTCCGCGGACGCGGAGGACCGCGTCGAGCAGACGGCGACGATGGACGGCGTGCTCATGGTGCGCCTCCTCGGACCCCAGGACCGGCTGCTCCGGCAGATCGAGCGCGAGCACCCGGACGTCGACGTCCGGGTCCGCGGCAACGAGATCACGCTCGTCGGCACCCGGGCGGGCGTGGCGTCCGCCCGCCGGCTCATCGACGAGGTCGTGGCGATGGTGGAGGACGGACAGCACGTGGAACCCCAGGAGATCGAGACGAGCGCCCGGCGGCTCGGCGAGGACGACGCGCGGACCCTGTCCGACGTGCTGAGCGAGGCCATCGTGCAGTCGCGCGGCCGAACCGTCCGGCCGAAGACGCAGGGCCAGAAGCAGTACGTGCAGGCGATCGACGAGAACACGATCGTGTTCGGCATCGGGCCCGCCGGCACCGGCAAGACCTACCTCGCGATGGCGAAGGCCGTGCAGGCCCTGCAGCGCAAGGAGGTCGAGCGGATCATCCTCACGCGTCCCGCGGTGGAGGCCGGCGAGCGGCTGGGCTACCTGCCGGGCTCCCTCACCGACAAGATCGACCCCTACCTCCGGCCGCTGTTCGACGCGCTCAACGAGATGATGGACCCCGAGCTCGTGCCGAAGCTCATGGCCTCCAACACCATCGAGGTCGCGCCGCTCGCCTACATGCGCGGCCGCACCCTGAACAACGCGTTCGTCGTCCTCGACGAGGCCCAGAACACCACCCCCGAGCAGATGAAGATGTTCCTCACCCGCCTCGGCTTCGGCTCGAAGATGGTGGTCACGGGCGACATCACGCAGGTCGACCTGCCGACCGGCTCCAGCGGCCTCCAGCTCGTGACCCGGGTGCTCGACGGGATGGACGACATCCACTTCTCCCGCCTCACGAGCGACGACGTCGTGCGGCACACCCTGGTCGGCCGCATCGTGGACGCGTACACGCGCTACGACGCGGAGCGCCAGGCCGCCGACCACCTCCGCGCCGAGCGACGCACCGCCCCTGGGAGCACCCGATGAGCATCGAGATCAACAACGAGTCGGCGATCGAGGTGGACGAGCCGACCATCCAGCGCCTCGCCACCTACGCGCTCGACACCCTTCACGTGCACCCCGACGCGGAGCTCGCGATCGTGATGGTGGACGAGGGCGCCATGGAGCAGCTGCACGTGCAGTGGATGGACGAGCCGGGCCCCACCGACGTGCTGAGCTTCCCGATGGACGAGCTGCGTCCCGGCACCGAGGACCGCCCGACGCCCGCCGGGCTCCTCGGCGACATCGTCGTGTGCCCGCAGGTGGCGGCCGAGCAGGCCGTGACCGCCGGGCACTCGACGCTCGAGGAGATCCTGCTGCTCACCGCGCACGGCATCCTCCACCTGCTCGGCTTCGATCACGCCGAGCCCGACGAGGAGCGGGAGATGTTCGGGCTCCAGCGCGACATCCTGATCGGGTTCGCCATGAGCGAGCGCGGTCGCTGACCCGCCCGCCGATGCTCGCCCTCCTCCTCCCCGCCTTCCTCCTCGTCGTCCTCGGCGGCCTGTTCGCCGCCGCCGAGTCCGCCATCTCGTCGCTGTCCCGTGCCGACATCCAGGAGCTCGCGCTCACGTCGCGGGCGCGACGATCGATGCTCGCCATCTCGACGGACACGGGCGCCTACGTCAACTCCCTCAGCTTCGTGCGCATCGTCGCGGAGACGAGCGCCGCCGTGCTCGTCACGCTGGCGCTCGCCTACACGATCTCCGAGTGGTGGATCACGCTGCTCGTGGCCGCCGCGATCATGACCGCGGTCTCCTTCGTGCTGGTGGGCGCCAGCCCGCGCTCGGTCGGCCGGGTGCACGCGCGTCCGCTGCTCGCGTGGACGGCGCTCCTCGTGCGCGGGATCCGCGTCTCCATCGGCCCGGTCGCGGACGCCCTCGTGGCGCTCGGCAACCGGGTCACGCCGGGTCGCCCGAAGACGGTGGCGACGTTCACCAGCGAGGAGCAGCTGCTCAGCATGGTCGACGAGGCCACGGAGCTCGAGGTGCTCGAGGAGGACGACCGGGAGCTCATCCACTCGATCTTCGAGTTCAACGACACGGTGGTGCGCGAGGTCATGATCCCGCGCACCGACATGGTCGTCGTCGAGCAGACCGTCCACGTGGGCAGCGCGCTCGGCCTCTTCCTCTCCCGTGGCATCTCGCGGGCGCCCGTGACGGGCCGCGACTCGGACGAGATCGAGGGCGTGCTGTACCTCCGCGACCTCGCGCGCATGGTCTACGAGCGGCCCCAGGAGGCGGAGCGCACGACCGTCGACCAGCTGGCGCGGCCGGCCGTGTTCGTCCCCGAGTCGCAGAAGGCCGACGCGCTGCTCCGCCAGATGCAGCTGGAGTCGAACCACCTCGCGATGGTGGTGGACGAGTACGGCGGCATCGCCGGGCTCGTGACGCTCGAGGACCTCATCGAGGAGCTCGTGGGCGACATCAGCGACGAGTACGACCGCGACGTGCCGGAGTACGAGGACCTGGGGGACGGCGTGTACCGTGTGAGCGCCCGGCTCCCCATCGACGAGCTGGGCGACCTGTTCGGGCTGGAGCTCGACGACGACGACGTGGACAGCGCCGGGGGCTCCTCGCGAAGACGCTCGGGCGCCTGCCGGAGCGCGGGTCCGTGGTGCACGTCGGCGGGCTGGTCCTCACGGCCGACCGGGTCGAGGGACGCCGCACGCGCATCAGCACGATCCTCGTCGAGCGCGACCGCGCGGCCGACGCACCCGACGACCACGAGGCGGCCCCCGCGGGCGCCGCCGCCAGCAGAGGACACGACCATGACTGATCCCCGCGACGACGACCCGGCCGCTCCCGCGCCCGCCGACGCGATGCCGGAGCACCACGCCGACGAGGCCGGCGCCGGCGGCGCCACCGGCGACGACGGCACGACGGCGGAGCCGGCGCCCCTGTCGGACGAGGCATGGGGGATCGACCGCGACGCCGAGCCCGCCCGGACGAAGCGGAAGCCCCGCGGCGGCGCGCCCGCCTACCGCGCCGGCTTCGTCTCCTTCGTCGGCCGTCCGAACGTCGGGAAGTCGACGCTCACCAACGCGCTCGTGGGCGAGAAGGTCGCCATCACGAGCTCCAAGCCGCAGACCACCCGCAAGGCCATCCGCGGCATCGTCCACCGGCCCGACGGACAGCTCATCCTCGTGGACACGCCCGGCATCCACCGCCCGCGCACCCTGCTCGGCGAGCGGCTGAACGCCCTGGTGCAGACGACGCTCGGCGACGTCGACGTCATCGGGCTCTGCATCCCCGCCGACGAGCGCATCGGCCCGGGCGACCGCTTCATCAACGAGCAGCTCGACGAGTACCCCCGCGCGCGGAAGGTCGCCATCGTCACCAAGACCGACTCCGCGTCGCGACACGCCGTCGCGGAGCAGCTGCTCGCCGTGCAGGAGCTCCGCGAGTGGGACGCGATCGTCCCCGTGTCGGCGGTCGAGGCGATCCAGCTCGACGCGCTCGTGGGCGAGCTCCTGAAGGCGCTCCCCGTCTCCGAGCAGCTGTATCCGTCCGACGCGGTCACCGAGGAGGGGCTCGAGGCGCGCATCTCGGAGCTCATCCGCGAGGCGGCCCTCGAAGGCGTGCAGGACGAGCTGCCGCACTCGCTCGCCGTCACGATCGACGACATGATCGAGCGCGAGGACAAGGAGCTCCTCGAGATCTACGCGAACCTCTTCGTCGAGCGCGACAGCCAGAAGGGCATCGTCATCGGCGCGCAGGGGTCGCGGCTGAAGCACGTGGGCCAGGTGGCGCGCGCGCAGATCGAGCCGCTCGTCGGGAAGCGCGTGTTCCTCTCGCTGCGGGTGAAGATCGCGAAGGACTGGCAGCGCGACCCGAAGCTGCTCGGCCGCCTCGGCTTCTGATCCGCGCCGCGCGCACGCTCGGCCCGGCCGACGCGCCGGGCGTACATCCCCCGGATGAGATGCGACCGCCTCCGCGGGGATCCTCGGCCCGCTGAGGCTCGGCGCGCCCGCCCGGCACGTACGGTGGTCGCATGCTCCGACGGATCCCGAGGTACCAGCTCGTCCTCGACGTGGCCCTCGCGGCCGCGTTCGTGGCACTGCTCGCGCCCGGCTCCGTGGGCGTCACCGCCGCCAGCGCCCTCGGGGTGTTCGCGTTCGCGACCTCCGAGGTCTCGCTCGTGCTCGTGCTCGTCATGGGCACGGCGCTCGCGCTCCGCCGCGTCTCGCCCGGATCGTCGCTCGCCGTGGCGTGGGCGGGCGCCGTCATCCAGATGGGCGCGGGCTCGAGCGTCGAGCCCGGCGACCTCGCCATCGCGGGCGTCGTCTACTGCACGGCCGCGTACGGCGGCCGCGTGGTCCGCGCGCTGGGCCTCGCCTCCGCGATCGTCGGCGGCGTCGTGGCCGCGTCGTACCTCTCGTACGCCGCGGGCCGCGTGCCCGTCGGCAGCGCCGCCCTCGGGACGGGGGAGTGGACGGCGTTCGCCACGCTCTGGCTGTTCCTGCTGCTCTGCGCGTGGAGCGTGCTCCTCGCCTCCTGGACGGCCGGCCGTCTCGTCGTCGCATCCCGGGCGTCGCACGCGAGCCGGGACGCGCAGGCCGCGGCCGAGCGCGACCAGGCCCGCGCGCTCCACGACGTAGTGGTGGAGCAGGAGCGCAACCGCATCGCCCGCGACATGCACGACGTCGTCGCCCACTCGCTCGCCGTCGTGATCGCGCAGGCCGACGGCGCCCGGTACGCGCGGCAGGTGGACCCGGAGGGCGCCGACCAGGCGCTCCGCACCATCTCCACCACCGCCCGCCAGGCGCTCGGCGACGTGCGGATCCTCCTGGCGCAGCTGCGCCACAGCGAGGACGACACCCCGCAGCCCGAGCTCAAGGAGCTCAGCGACCTCATCGACCAGATGCGCTCCACCGGTCTCACGATCGGCTTCGTCGAGACGGGCCGCCCGGGCGAGTTCGGCACCGGCCAGCAGCTGGCCGTCTACCGGATCGTGCAGGAGGCGCTGACCAACGTGCTGCGGCACGGCGACGTCGGCCACCCCGTGGAGGTCGAGCTCGCGTGGGCGCCCGACGGCGTCTCGGTCGCCGTCCGCAGCCGCACCCTCCCCGACCCGGTGCGTCCGGCGCGCACGACCACCGGCATCATCGCCCTGCCCGTCCTCCCGCCCGCCCCGGTCACGACCGCGCAGCCCGTGGGGCACGGCCTCGCCGGCATGCGCGAGCGCGCGACCCTCTCCGGCGGTCGCTTCTCGGCGGGCGTGCGCGAGGGCGTGTGGACCGTCTCGGCGTGGATCCCGTTCGCGCCGGCGACCCGCCCCGTGCCCCGCGTCCCCGTCCCCGGCGCATCCGTCGGCACGGGCGCCGAGGCTCCGGGCCGGCCCCTCACGCTGGACGAGCTCTTCCCGCCGGAGGCCGCCGCCGCGGGCACCGCCACGCCCGGGGTGCCCGTCAGCCCGCACCGGACCGCCGCCGCCCGCGGGGCCGCCTCCGCCGCGCGCCGGGCCCGTGACGACCGGCCCGCCGGATCCTGAACTCCCACCCGCCCCGCCGATCGAAGGACCCTCCGTGCCCATGCCCCCCATCCGCGTCGCCCTGGTCGACGACCAGGCCCTGTTCCGCACGGGCGTCCGCATGCTCATCTCCTCGCAGCCCGACCTCGAGTTCGCCGGCGAGGCGGCCAACGGCCAGGAGGCGGTGGAGCTCGCGCGCGGCGAGCGGCCGGACGTGATCCTCATGGACATCCGCATGCCCGTGATGGACGGCATCCAGGCGACGGCCGAGGTGCTCCGGTCGGCCGACGCCCGCGGAGAGAGGCCGCCCCGCGTGCTCGTGCTGACCACCTTCGACCTCGACGAGAGCGCGGCCCGGGCCATCCGGGCCGGAGCGAGCGGGTTCGTGCTGAAGGACGCCGACCCCGAGTTCCTGCTGGCGGCGATCCGCACCGTGCACGCCGGCAACTCGGTCATCGCCGCCTCCGCCACGCGCCAGCTGCTCGAGCACTTCGATCCGGGATCCGCGCCCCGCGTCGCGCCGCCCGCGTTCGCCGCGCTCACCTCCCGGGAGCGGGAGATCTTCGTCCTCGCCGCGCGCGGGCTGAGCAACGCCGAGATCGCCCAGGCCGAGTTCCTCAGCGAAGCGACCGTCAAGACGCACGTCAGCCGCATCCTCGCGAAGCTCAGCCTCCGGGACCGCGTGCAGCTCGTGGTCTTCGCGTTCGAGCACCGCCTCACGGGCACGCAGCCGCAGGGATAGCCGCACGGCGGACCCGCGGCGTTCCCCGGGGGACCGTGGGCTAAGTTCGAACGCCTTCGCTCCCGCACCAGAGGATCCCCGTGCTCCACGATCTCGCCGACCTGCCGCTCATCTCCCCGGCCACCGTCACCGTGGCGGCGATCGCGCCGCTCGTCCTCCTCGTGCTCCTCGCCCTCGTCGCGATGCGGGCCCGCCGGCTGCGCGGCGCACGTCCGGCAGATCCGCGCCGCGCCCTCGCCGAGGCCGCCCTCGCCGCGGGCCTCGGGGCGCTCGCGGGCCTCGCGCTCGCGTTCGTCCTGGGGGACGTCCTCGACCTCTTCGGCGTGGTGCTCTCCACCGGGACCCGCGGGTGGACGGCGCTCGGCGGCACGGGGCTGGGGCTCGCCCTCCTCGCCCTCGCCCGCGGCCGGCGCAGCGTCACCGGCGTCGGGGGCACGCGACCGGCGTCCCGCTCCCTGCGCGCGCTGCACACGGCGCTCGGCGTCCTGCTCGTCCCGCTGGTGGTCCTCGCCGCGGCGGTCGGCATCAACGCCGACATCCAGCAGTACCCGAACGTCGCGGCCGCGTTCGGCCTGACGCGCGTGCTGCCGCTCGACCTCGGGGCCCTGCCCAGCCCGGACGGCGCAGCCCCCGCCGCCGCCGGCCCGATCGAGGAGGCCTGGTCGGCGTCCGGCTCGCTCCCGGTGCACGGGCGGCTGGGATCCACGGCCATCCCGGCGACGCAGTCGGGCTTCGCCGCGCGCGACGCGCTCGTCTACCTGCCGCCCGCCGCGCTCGTCGCCGACGCGCCCGCCCTGCCCGTCGTGATCGCGATGTCCGGCCAGCCGGGGTCCCCGATCGACCTGGTCGACTCCGGCCGGCTCGACCGGATCATGGACGCCTACGCCGCGGTGCACCACGGCCTCGCGCCCATCGTGGTGGTGCCGGACCAGCTCGGCGCCCCCGACCAGAACCCCATGTGCGTCGACTCGCCGCTCGGGGACTCCGCCACGTACCTCACGGTGGACGTGCCGGAATGGATCCGGACGCACCTGCGCGTGCTGCCCGACCGGAGCGCGTGGTCGATCATGGGCTTCTCGCAGGGCGGCACGTGCGCCGCCCAGCTCGGCTCCGCGCACCCCGAGCTGTTCGGGTCGCTCGTCGACATCTCGGGCGAGGCGGCCCCCACGATCGGCGACGACACGGTCGCGGTCGCGTTCGGGGGCTCGGAGGCGCAGTACGCGGCCGCGGCGCCGGCCGCCATCATGGCCACGCGCACCCCGTACGCCGACATGGCCGGCTTCTTCTGCGTCGGCGAGGACGACGAGCAGTACCGCCCCCAGGTGGAGCAGGTCGAGGCCGCGGCGGGCGCCGCGGGCATGACCACGCGCATCAGCACCTCGCCGGGCACCGCCCACGACTGGGGCACCGTGCAGTGGTGCGCCCAGGACGCGCTGCCCGCGCTCGGCCAGCGGCTCGGGATCGCCCGATGAGCGCCCGTCCCGGCGGCCCCACGGTGACCGGCGCCGCGCGCGCTCTCGGCGGGCGCCTGCTGGAGCAGCCCGTCGCGCTCTCCCTGGCCGGCGTCGTGCTGGCCCTCGCGGTGCTGCCCGCCGTGTCCGACGGCTGGCGACGGACGGTGCACCACCAGCTCGCCACCGGCTACGTGCCCGTCGTGGAGCGGGGCCACTGGTGGACCACGGCGACCGCCGCCTTCCTCACCGACGGCCCCGTCGAGCTGCTCGTCTCGCTCGTCGCGATCCTCGTGCTGGTGGGCGTCGCCGAGCGGCTGATGGGCGGGTGGCGGACCCTCCTCGGCTTCGTGCTCACCGGCACCGTGGGCTCGCTCCTCGGCATCGCCGTGCAGGCGCAGGGCCTCGTCGACGGCGAGCTCTGGTCCCACGGCGTCCGGGGCATCGCCACAGCGGATCCCCTCACCGCGGTCGCGGGCGTCCTCGCGCTGTCGAGCGCGTGGGCCGGCGTGCTGTGGCGGCGGCGGATCCGGGTCGTGCTCGTCGTCGTGGTGCTCGTGTTCCTGCTCTACTCGGGACAGCCGTCGGACCTCTACCGCCTCCTCGCGATCCTCGTCGGCGGGGTCCTCGGGGCCCTGGTGCACCGTCCGGCGGGCGGCGCGCTGTGGCAGCGCAGCTCCCACCACGAGGTGCGCGTCATGCTCGCCGCCGTCGTGGCGATCCTCGGCACCGGCCCGGTCATCGCGCTCCTCTCGCGCAGCCGCTACGGCCCGCTCGCGCCCATCGCGCTGCTGTTCGTCGACGACCAGGATCCCGGGGACGCCATCTCCACCCGGTGCCTCTCGAGCGACTTCACGCACGACTGCCTGCAGGAGATCATGCTCGCGCGGATCGGCGGCGGAGTCGGCCCTGTCCTGCTCTCGGTGGCGCCCCTGCTCGCCCTCCTCGTGGCGGCCTACGGCCTCGCGCGGGGCCGCCGCTTCGCGGTGTGGCTCGCCGTGAGCGTCAACCTGCTGCTCGCGGTCCTCGCGGCCTACGCGTTCGGGATGCTCGTGCACCGCGACATGGTGTCGCCGCGGCTGTCCGCGTCGCCCTCCGCGCACCCGGAGGCGGTGGCCGCGCTCGTCGCGTCGGTGCTGCTGCCGCTCGGGAGCGCGATCGTGCTGGTGCTCCTCCGGCGGCACTTCACCATCCTGTCCACGGCCCCCGCCATCCGCCGCTTCCTCGTGACGACGGGCGCGGCCCTCGTCGGGCTCATGGCGCTCTTCGTGGCCGTCGGGCTGGCGCTCCCCGACGGCTTCACGCGCACCGTCGACCTCCGCGACCTCCTGGCCGAGGCGCCCGACCGCTTCATCCCGGCGTCGTTCCTGCGGGGGGAGTCGCTCGACTTCCTGCCGACCGACCCGCTCACCGACATCGTGTACCGCGGCGTGGGGCCGGCTTTCTGGATCGTCCTCGTCATCGCCGCCCTCCGCGCCATCGCCGACGTGTGCATCGCCTCGGTGCCGCGCGCGCCGGCGCTCGTGCGCCCGGCGCTCCGCAGGGGCTCCGTCGGCTCGCTGTCCCACATGGCGACCTGGCCGGGCAACTCGTACTGGATCGCGGCCGACGGACGGACGGTGGTGGCGTACCGCGTGGTCGGCAGCGTGGCCATCACCACCGCCGCGCCCCTCGGACCGCCCGACGACGACGCCGCGCTCCGCGACGTGCTCGGCCAGTTCGCGCGCTTCGCCGACGACAACGGCTGGACGCCGGTGTTCTACAGCGTTCCCGCGTCGATGTCGCCGCTGTTCCGCGACATGGGCTGGGAGACGCTCGTCGTCGCCGAGGAGACGGTGGTGCGCCCGGGCACGTGGCAGACCACGGGCAAGAGGTGGCAGGACGTCCGCACGTCCATCAACCGCGCCGACCGTGCGGGGATCCGGGCCGAGTGGACCACGTGGGCGGAGCTGCCGATCGCGTGGGCGAGCCAGATCGAGCAGATGTCGGAGGAGTGGGTCGCCGAGAAGGAGCTGCCCGAGATGGGCTTCACCCTCGGCGGCGTGGAGGAGCTGCGGGATCCCGCGGTCCGGCTCATGCTCGCCGTCGACGCCGACGACCGCGTGCAGGCCGCGACCAGCTGGCTGCCCACCTGGCGCGACGACGTCGTGGTCGGCTGGACCCTCGACTTCATGCGCCGCCGGCCGGACGGGATCAACGGCGTGATGGAGTTCCTCATCGCGCGCTCGGCCGTGCGCATGAAGGAGGACGGCATCGAGTTCATGAGCCTCTCCGCGGCGCCGCTCGCGCAGACGCGCGCCGCCGCACCGCGGGGCGGCACGACCGCCGAGGCCGGCGCCGATCGGGAGGAGGGCGCGGTCGAGCGGATCCTGGAGTTCCTCGCCGACTCCCTCGAGCCCGTGTACGGCTTCCGCTCCCTGCTGGAGTTCAAGCGCAAGTTCCAGCCGGAGCTCGTGCCGCTGATCATGGCCTACCCGGACGCGACGCTCCTGCCCGCCGTGGGCCTCGCGCTGACCCGCGCCTACCTGCCGGCGACCTCCGTGCGGGACCTCACACGCGTGCTCCGCTCGGCGCGGTGAGCCGGGCGGACGCGGGCGCGGTCCCGGACGCGGGCGTCGGGCTCGCACGCGCGCGGTCGGCGACCCGCCGGGTGCGGAGCCGCGCGGACGCGGTGTACCGTGGTCGCATGCAGTCCGGCCGCCTCCTCCTTAGTCGCCGCGGCGAGGCCTGAACCGGCCCTCCTCGTCGCGGAGTCCCGTCACGGCTGACCCCGACACGCACGAGGAGACGACCATGAAGAACACGCAGACCCCCAGCGGGATGCCGATCCACAAGTACCGCCCGTTCCACGAGCAGATCCGGGTGGAGCTGCCCGACCGCACGTGGCCCACCCGCCGCATCACCGAGGCCCGCGCTGGTGCGCCGTCGACCTCCGCGACGGCAACCAGGCGCTCATCGACCCGATGAGCCCCGAGCGCAAGCGCATCATGTTCGACCTGCTGGTGCGCATGGGCTACAAGGAGATCGAGGTCGGCTTCCCGTCGGCCAGCCAGACCGACTTCGACTTCGTCCGCAGCCTCATCGAGGAGGAGGCGATCCCCGAGGACGTGACGATCCAGGTCCTCACGCAAGCGCGCGAGCACCTCATCGCCCGCACCTACGAGTCGATCCGCGGGGCCCGGCAGGCCATCGTGCACCTGTACAACTCCACGAGCGTCCTGCAGCGCGAGGTCGTGTTCCGCACCGACCGCCAGGGCATCATCGACATCGCGCTCGAGGGCGCGCGCCTCTGCCGCGAGTACGAGAGGACGATCCCCGACGTCGACGTGTTCTACGAGTACTCGCCGGAGAGCTACACGGGCACGGAGCTCGAGTTCGCCGCCGAGATCTGCAACCGCGTCGTCGAGGTCCTCGACCCCACGCCCGAGCGGAAGGTCATCCTGAACCTGCCCGCCACGGTCGAGATGGCGACCCCGAACGTCTACGCCGACTCCATCGAGTGGATGTGCCGCCACCTGGACCGCCGCGACGAGATCATCGTGTCGCTCCACCCGCACAACGACCGCGGCACGGCCGTCGCCGCCGCCGAGCTCGGCTACCTGGCCGGTGCCGACCGCATCGAGGGGTGCCTGTTCGGCAACGGCGAGCGGACCGGCAACGTTGACCTCGTCGCGCTCGGCATCAACCTCTTCACGCAGGGCATCGACCCGCAGATCGACTTCAGCGACCTGGACGCCATCAAGCGCACCGCCGAGCACTGCAACCAGCTGGCCGTGCCGGAGCGGAGCCCATGGGCGGGCGACCTCGTGTACACGGCGTTCAGCGGGTCCCACCAGGACGCCATCAAGAAGGGCTTCGAGGCCATGGCGGTCACCGCCGCGGCCCAGGGCGTGACGGTCGACGACATCCCGTGGGCGGTCCCGTACCTGCCGGTCGACCCGCAGGACCTCGGCCGCTCCTACGAGGCCGTGATCCGGGTCAACTCGCAGTCCGGCAAGGGCGGCGTCGCGTACCTGCTGAAGGCCGACCACTCGCTCGACCTGCCCCGTCGCCTGCAGATCGAGTTCTCGGGCGTGGTGCAGGCGAAGACCGACTCCGAGGGCGGCGAGGTCACGAGCGCGCAGATCTGGTCGGTCTTCCAGGACGAGTACCTCCCGGCACCGGTCGAGCGCGCCGAGGACAAGTGGGGCCGGTTCGAGCTCACGTCCACGCGCACGTCCAGCGACCTGGGCGGCTCGGTGTCCCTCCAGGTGGAGCTCCGCGATGGCGACGAGGTGCGCCAGGCGGAGGCGTCCGGGAACGGCCCCATCGCCGCGTTCCTCCAGGTGCTGGCCGACCAGGGCGTCGACGTCCGGCTCCTCGACTACGTGGAGCACGCGCTGAGCGCGAGCGGGGACGCGCGGGCGGCCTCGTACGTCGAGCTCGAGGTCGAGGGCGTGCGCCTGTGGGGCGTCGGCATCGACGAGGACAGCTCCACGGCGTCCCTCGAGGCCATCGTCTCCGGCGTCAACCGGGCGATCCGCCGCGGCGTCCGGGCGCCGGAGCTCGCCGGGGTCTGATCCCGCGGCACGACGTGGACGACGGCCGGGCGGCGACGCCCGGCCGTCGCCGCGTCTCGTCCGGGAACGCGTGCAGCCCGAGCCGGCGCCGCCCGTCCGCGGTCAGCGGCGCGGGCGGGGTCGGCGCAGGGCCGTGAAGCGCAGGCGGCTCAGGGCGCGCTGCTCCGGCAGGCTCCAGCCGAAGCGCACCGCGAGCAGGCGCGTCGTGGCCGTCACGGCGACGCACACGATGGCGGCCGCCCACATGGGCACCCGAAGGCCGCCAGCGCGACGACGATCACGGCGCCGACGAGCGCCGCGACCGCGTACAGCGAGCCCACGTGCATCATCGCGATCGGCAGGTTGAGGAGCAGGTCGCGCACGAACGACCCGCCGACCGCCGACACGACGCCGATGAACACCGCCGGGACCTCGGGGACGCCGGCCGCCAGGGCCTTCGACGTGCCGATGGCGCAGAACAGGCCGATCGTGAGGGCGTCGAGCACCGTGATGACGATGTCGAGGCGCGTGAAGATCCGCTCGAGGAGCATGCCGCCGAGGGCCGCCGCGACGGCGACGAGCATGAGCCAGTTGCTCGCGAGGGCCGCGGGCGTGACCGTGAGGAACACGTCCCGGAGGAGGCCGCCGCCGAGGCCCGTCGCGGTGCCGATGATGGCGACGCCCAGCAGGTCGAGCCGCCGGTCGCGGAAGCCCGCGGCGAACATGGCGCCCTGGAGGCTGCCGATGCTGACGGCCAGGAGGTCCGCCCAGAGCGGGATGGTGAGGGGGACGGGATCCATGGCATCCCCTTGATAGCACAGCGGCGACCGCCCGCCGGGCCCCGCGTCCCGCGCCCGGCCGGCGCCGGCCCGCGCAGCGGCGCAGGGGGAGGTCGGACGCGGGGCGGATAATCGACGGGTGCCCCTCTACCGTGACGAGATCGTCGTCCTGCGCACCCACAAGCTGGGCGAGGCGGACCGGATCGTCACGATGCTGTCGCGCCAGCACGGGAAGATCCGCGCCGTCGCGAAGGGCGTGCGCCGCACGCAGTCGAAGTTCGGCGCCCGGCTCGAGCCGTTCATGGTCGCCGACGCCCAGTTCTTCGAGGGCCGGACCCTCGACATCATCACCCAGGCCGAGTCCATCGCCTCCTACGGCGCCCTCATCGCGAGCGACTACGGCAGCTACACGGCCGCCAGCGCCATGGTGGAGACGGCCGACCGGGTCACCGAGGACGAGGGCTCGCTGCAGCAGTACCTGCTCCTCGTCGGCGCGCTCCGCTCGCTCAGCCGGCGCGAGCACGGCGCGAGCCTCACCCTCGACTCGTACCTGCTGCGGAGCCTGTCGATGGCCGGCTGGGCGCCGAGCTTCCAGGACTGCGCCGTGACGGGCGCGCCCGGGCCCCACAGCGCCTTCGTCGTGCAGCTCGGCGGCGTGGTGGCGGACGCCGCCGCCCCGCCCGGGTCCCCGCGGCTCGACCCCGACACCCTCGCCCTGCTCTCTGCCCTCCTCACGGGCGACTGGCGGCACGCGGAGGCCGCGACGCCGCGCTCCCAGGCCCGTGCGAGCGGCGTCGTCGCGGCGTACGCGCAGTGGCACCTCGACCGGGGCATCCGCTCGCTCGGGCTCGTCGACCGGAGCGACGCCCGCCAGCTCCTGCCGCCTACGGAGCAGCCCGTGCCGCTCCAGGAGCCGGACCTCGACGCGCGCGAGCCGGATCCCGCCGCGGCCCTCGCCGCCGCCACCGCCTCCCTGGTGCGCGCGACCCCCCGCGACGCGGATCCCGCGCCCGACGACGCGCCGACCATCCCCGCCGACCGCCCCCGAGCAGAGGAGACCACCCCATGAGCCGACGCCCCGAGGTCCCCGGCCGCACCGACCTCCCGCTCGACTGGACGGGGGAGCAGCCGCCCCGGATCCCCGCCGACCTCGTGCCGAAGCACATCGCGGTGGTGATGGACGGCAACGGCCGCTGGGCGAACCAGCGCGGCCTGCCCCGCACCGCCGGGCACCAGGCGGGCGAGGAGGCCTGGTTCGACACGGTCGCGGGAGCCGTGCAGCTCGGCGCGACGCACCTGTCGGTGTACGCCTTCTCCACGGAGAACTGGAAGCGGTCGCCCGCCGAGGTGCGCTTCCTCATGGGGTTCAACCGCGACGTGATCCACCGCCGTCGCGACCAGCTGAACGCCTGGAACGTGCGGATCCGCTGGGCCGGCCGTCGCCCCCGCCTCTGGCGCAGCGTCATCGACGACCTGCGGGTCGCCGAGGAGATGACGAAGGACAACACGGGGCTCACGCTCACGATGTGCATCAACTACGGCGGTCGCACCGAGATCGGGGATGCCGTGCGCCGCATCGCCGAGGACGTGGACGCGGGGCGGCTGAAGGCCGCGCGCGTCGACGAGCGCACCATCCAGCGCTACCTCTACCTCCCGGACGTGCCCGACGTCGACCTCTTCGTCCGCAGCTCCGGCGAGCAGCGCACCAGCAACTTCCTGCTCTGGCAGTCCGCGTACGCGGAGATGGTCTTCCTCGACCGGCTGTGGCCGGACTTCCGCCGGAAGGACCTGTGGGACGCGGTGGAGAGCTACGTGCACCGCGACCGTCGGTTCGGTGGCGCCGTCGACGCCCACGCGGGCGACGGGGACGAGGGGTCCGCGGAGGACCCGGAAGCGCTGCCGGGGGATGAGCGGGGGACGGGCGCTCAGTAGCATCGGGGACGTGACCACTCCCGACTCCGCGTCCCCGTCCGCCGCCGTCGCGCCCGAGGGCGCCGAGGCCCCCATCCGCGTGGGGATCGTGGGCTACGGCCTGGCCGGCCGCGTGTTCCATGCGCCGTTCCTCGCCGCGAGCCCCGACTACCGCATCGCCCTCGTCAGCACGTCCGACCCCGCCCGGGCCGCGCAGGTGCGCGAGCGCCACCCCGGCGCCGACGTGGTCGCGTCCGCGGACGAGCTCTTCGCCCGATCCGCCGAGCTCGACATGGTGGTCATCGCGTCGCCCGCGTCGGCGCACCTCCGGCAGGGCCTGCAGGCGCTCGACGCGCACCTGGCCGTGGTGATGGACAAGCCGTTCGTCGCCACCGTCGACGAGGCGCTCATGCTCATCGAGCGCGCGGAGGCGCTGGGGATCCCGTTCTCCGTCTTCCAGAACCGGCGCCTCGACGGCGACTTCCTCACGGTCCGCTCCCTCATCGAGTCCGGTCGGCTGGGCGAGGTCCACCGCTTCGAGTCGACCTTCGAGCGCTGGGGCGGACCCGTCCGCGACCGGTGGCAGGACCGCCAGACCCCGGCCGACGCCGCGGGCATCTCCTACGACCTCGGCAGCCACCTCATCGACCAGGCGCTCGAGCTGTTCGGCCCGGTCGTCGACTTCGCGGCCGAGCTCGCGACCGTCCGCGACGGCTCCGCCAGCGACGACGACGCCTTCTACTCGCTGCTCCACGAGTCGGGCGTGCAGTCGCACATCACCGTCAGCCGGGTGGCCGCGCTGGCCGGTCCCCGCTTCCGCGTCCTCGGCACCGCCGGCGCGTACGCCGTGCACGGGCTCGACCCGCAGGAGCCGCTCCTCAAGGAGGGCGCGTCGCCGACCGACCCCGGCTTCGGGGAGGCGCCCGAGTCCGAGTGGGGCACGCTCGTGGTGGCGGCGGGCGATCCGGCGGGGGAGCGGATCCCGACCGAGCGCGGCCGCTACGCCGACTTCTACCGCATGATGGCCGACGCCGTCCGGGGACGCGGGCCCGTGCCGGTGGAGCCGCGGGCGTCGCTCGAGACGGTGCGCATCGTGGAGCTCGCGCACCGCCGCACCGCGGGCGACGACGAGGACTGAGCGCCCCCGCCGTAGACTGGGGCCCGCCTTTCCCCGGCGACCGCGGCATCCGCCGGGTCCCGCCGTCCGCCGACCGGGCACCCAGTCCGGCCCACCCCTTGGAGTCATCGTGGCAACCCCCTCGCGTCTCGACCCGGTCATCAACCTCGCCAAGCGGCGCGGGTTCGTCTTCCAGGCGGGTGAGATCTACGGCGGCTCGCGCTCCGCGTGGGACTACGGGCCGCTCGGCGTGGCGCTGAAGGAGAACATCAAGCGCCAGTGGTGGCAGACCATGGTCAACGGCCGCGACGACGTGGTCGGCCTCGACTCCTCGGTGATCCTGCCGCGACGGGTGTGGGAGGCGTCCGGCCACGTCGAGGTCTTCAGCGACCCGCTGGTCGAGTCGCTGCACACGCACAAGCGCTTCCGCGCCGACCACCTCCTCGAGGCGTACGAGGCCAAGCACGGCCACCCGCCCGTGAACGGCCTCGCCGACGTGAACGACCCCGACACCGGCCAGCCCGGCTCCTGGACGGAGCCGCAGAACTTCTCCGGGCTCCTGAAGACCTACCTCGGCCCCGTCGACAACCAGGAGGGCATGCACTACCTCCGTCCGGAGACCGCCCAGGGCATCTTCGTCAACTTCGCCAACGTGCTGAGCGCGGCGCGCCAGAAGCCGCCGTTCGGCATCGGCCAGATCGGCAAGAGCTTCCGCAACGAGATCACGCCGCAGAACTGGATCTTCCGCACCCGCGAGTTCGAGCAGATGGAGATGGAGTTCTTCGTCGAGCCCGGCACGGACGCCGAGTGGCACCAGTACTGGATCGACCAGCGCTTCGCCTGGTACACGGACCTCGGCATCGACCCGGAGAACCTCCGACTCTTCGAGCACCCCGCCGAGAAGCTCTCGCACTACTCCACTCGCACCGTCGACATCGAGTACCGCTTCGGCTTCGCCGGCGGCGCGTGGGGCGAGCTCGAGGGCATCGCGAACCGCACCGACTACGACCTGCGGACGCACTCCGAGGCATCCGGCCAGGACCTCTCTTACTTCGACCAGACGAAGAACGAGCGCTGGATCCCGTACGTCATCGAGCCCGCGGCCGGCCTGACCCGCTCGATGATGGCCTTCCTCGTCGACGCCTACCACGAGGACGAGGCGCCGAACGCGAAGGGCGGCGTCGACAAGCGCACG
Organism: Clavibacter michiganensis; assembly: GCA_002150995.1. Lineage (GTDB taxonomy): Bacteria > Actinomycetota > Actinomycetes > Actinomycetales > Microbacteriaceae > Clavibacter > Clavibacter michiganensis_K. Next base: position 1,663,298 of record MDHJ01000001.1, read on the forward strand.
GTCCTCCGCCTCGACCGCCGCCTCGCCCCCGTGAAGGTCGCCGTGCTGCCGCTGTCGCGCAACGAGCGGCTGTCGCCCGTCGCGCGGGAGCTCGCCGCGGAGCTGCGCAAGGTGTGGAACATCGAGTTCGACGACGCGGGCGCCATCGGCCGCCGCTACCGCCGGCAGGACGAGATCGGCACGCCGTTCTGCGTGACGATCGACTTCGACACGCTCGACGACCAGGCCGTCACGGTGCGCGAGCGCGACACCATGGCCCAGGAGCGCATCCCGCTCGACGAGCTCATGGGCTACCTGGCCGGGCAGCTCATCGGCGCCTGACCCGCCGATCCCGCACGGCCGATCCGCCGTCCCCGGCCCGCCTCGCGCGGGTCCCGCCTCGCGCGGGTCCCGCCTCGCGCGGGTCCCGCCTCGTGCGGGTCAGGGGCGGCGGATCGTCAGCTCGTCGGTGATGTCGCCGACGGTCGCGCCGAGTGCGTCCACGAGCGCGTCCGCGTCCACGAGCGCGGAGACGCCGTGCTCGCCGCCGCCCATCCCGATGCGCCGGCCGGCGACGCGCTCGTCCGCGTAGACGGGCAGGTCGCCGTGGGCGCCGAGCGGCGTGATGGTGCCGCGCTCGTACCCGGTCGCCGCGAGCGCCACCTCGGGCGCGGGCATCGAGAGCTTGTTGACGCCCACCAGCGCGCGCAGCTTGGACCAGCTGATCTGCCGGTCGCCGGGCACGAGCGCGATCAGCAGGGCGCCGTCGTGGCGCTTCACCACGAGCGACTTCACGAGGTGCGACGGCGCGATGCCGAGACCGCGGGCCGCCTCCTCGAGGGATCCGGCGTCCGGGCGGTCGACGACCTCGACGTCGATCTCGAGACGGGCGGCGTGCGCGAGCACGCGGTCGCGTCCGCGGTGAGCGGCGTCGTCGGACGGGGGAGGGACGGGGAGGGGGAGCTGTCGGCCATGCTCGGGCAACACCGCGGAATGCCCCGCCTTCCCGACGCGTTGCCCAGCCGTGACCGACTCCTCCGCCCCCGCCCTGCCCGCCATCCGCGTCGATGTCTGGTCCGACATCGCCTGCCCGTGGTGCTACGTCGGCAAGCGGCGCTTCGAGGCCGGGGCGCGCGCCTTCGCCGAGCGGACTCCGGGTGCGCCCGAGATCGCGATCACCTACCGCTCCTTCGAGCTCGCGCCGGACACCCCGGTCGACTTCCAGGGCACCGAGGTCGACTTCCTCGCGGGCCACAAGGGCATCCCGGCCGACCGCGTCGCGACCATGCTCGACGACATGACCCGGCTCGCCGCCGCCGAGGGCCTCGCCTACGACTACGACGCGCTCCAGCACACGAACACCGTCCTCGCCCACGAGCTGCTGCACCTGGCGCGCGTGCGCGGCGTGCAGCTCGAGATGGTGGAGCGGCTGCTGAAGGCGTACTTCACCGAGGGGCGCCACGTGGGCCGCGTGCCGGACCTCGTCGAGCTCGCGGTCGAGGTCGGCCTCGACGCCGACGAGGCGCGCGAGGCCCTCGAGACGCACCGGCACCTCGACGACGTCCGCGCCGACCAGGCGCAGGCCATGGCGTACGGGATCCAGGGCGTGCCCTTCTTCGTGATCGACGAGCGCTTCGGCATCTCCGGCGCGCAGGACCCGACCGTCTTCGCGTCCGCGCTCGGCGAGGCGCTGGCCGCGCGGGACGGAGACACCCTCCGCGTCGTCGCGGGCGAGGAGACGGCGCGATGAGCGCGGCGCCCGCCACCGGCACGCTGCCCGTCGTCGCGTCGCCGCCCCCGTTCACGATGCTGGGCGCATCCGACGCCGCCGCCTGCGAGGGCGACGCGTGCCTCGTGCCCGGCGCGGCCACGGCCGACCCGGCGGCCGCGGAGGACGCGTCCCCAGCCGCCGACCTCGCGCGCGTCCGCGAGGCGATCGACGCCGGTCGGGCCATCTGACCGTCCCTCCCCAGGCGCCCGCCGCCTGGTCCCCGCGGCGATCGCGCCCCGCGTCCGCCGCCCGCCGTCCCGTCTGGGAGAATCGAGCCGTCATGTCCTCTCCGACCCTCGCCCCCGTCCCCTCCGCGGCCGACGCGCCCGGCGCCCCGGCACCCGCCGCCGAGCCCGCCCTCCGCATCGGCGGCATCCCGCTCGACGTGCCCGTGGTGCTCGCGCCCATGGCGGGCATCACCAACACCGCGTTCCGGCGCCTGTGCCGCGAGTTCGGCGCCGGCCTCTACGTCAGCGAGATGATCACGAGCCGCGCCCTCGTCGAACGCACGCCCGAGTCCATGCGGCTCATCACGCACCACCCGTCGGAGAAGGTGCGCTCCATCCAGCTCTACGGGGTCGACCCGAAGACGGTGCGCGAGGCCGTCACCATGCTCGTCGCGGAGGACCGGGCCGACCACATCGACCTCAACTTCGGCTGCCCCGTGCCCAAGGTCACGCGGAAGGGCGGCGGCGCCGCGCTGCCGTGGAAGCTCGGGCTCTTCACCGACATCGTCGAGGGCGCCGTGAAGGCGGCGGGCGACGTCCCCCTCACGGTCAAGATGCGCAAGGGCATCGACGCCGACCACCTCACCTACCTCGAGGCCGGGCGTGCCGCCGAGGGCGCGGGCGTCGCGTCCATCGCCCTGCACGCGCGCACCGCGAGCGACTACTACAGCGGCCACGCCGACTGGTCCGCCATCGCGAAGCTGAAGCAGGCCATCACGAGCGTGCCCGTCCTCGGCAACGGCGACATCTGGGCCGCCGAGGACGCCATCCGCATGATGGACGAGACCGGCGCCGATGGCGTGGTGGTCGGCCGCGGCTGCCTCGGGCGGCCCTGGCTGTTCGGCGACCTCGCCGCGGCCTTCCACGCGCGCGCCGCGGGCCTCGACCCGGCGGACACGCCCCGCGCGCACCCCTCGCAGGGCGCGGTGGCCGACACCTTCCGCCGCCACGTCGAGCTCCTCGCCGAGTTCTTCGAGAGCGAGGAGCGCGGTTGCCGGGACGCGCGCAAGCACGTCGCCTGGTACTTCAAGGGGTACCCCGTCGGCGGCGACCTGCGGGCGGCGCTCGCCTCGGCGTCCTCGCTGGAGGAGATCGACGGCCTGCTCGCCACCCTCGACCGCGACCAGCCCTACCCGGGCGCGGGCGCCGAGGGCGCGCGCGGCCGCCAGGGCAGCATGAAGCGCACGGCGCTGCCGGACCGCTGGCTCGAGAGCCGGGACATCGACGCGCAGGGAGCGATGGACATCGCGGACGGGGAGATCCACAACAGTGGCGGGTGAGGGCATGACGGAGCGGTCCACGTACAGCGAGACCGACGCCGAGCGCTGGTACCCGGAGCAGCACTCCTCGAGGCGCAGCGACTTCGCTCGCGACCGCGCCCGGCTGCTGCACTCCAGCGCGCTGCGCCGCCTGGCCGCGAAGACGCAGGTGCTGAGCCCCATGGCCGGGCTCGACTTCGCGCGCAACCGCCTCACGCACTCCCTCGAGGTGGCGCAGGTGGGTCGTGAGCTCGCATCGAGCCTCGACCTCGACCCGGACGTCGTCGACACGGCGTGCCTGGCGCACGACATCGGCCACCCGCCGTTCGGCCACAACGGCGAGCGGGCCCTCAACGACTGGGCGTCCGACGTCGGCGGCTTCGAGGGCAACGCGCAGACGCTGCGCCTCCTCACGCGCCTGGAGCCCAAGGTCATCGGGCCGGAGGGCCGCCCCTACGGCCTGAACCTCACCCGCGCGAGCCTCGACGCCAGCTGCAAGTACCCGTGGCCGAGCTCCCAGTCGGTGCCCGACCCCTCGGGTCGCGGCAAGTTCGGCTTCTACGACGACGACGTGGCCGCGTTCGAGTGGCTGCGGGAGGGCGCCCCGGCAGGTCGGCGCTGCATCGAGGCCGAGGTCATGGACCTCAGCGACGACATCGCCTACTCCGTCCACGACTTCGAGGACGCCATCGTCGGCGGCTACGTCGACGTGCGCGCGCTCGGCGCCCGTGTCGACCACGAGGAGCTCGTCGACTCGATGGTCGCGTGGATCGGCGGGGCCCACTCCCACGAGGAGCTCATCCAGGCGTTCGACCGGCTCGACTCGCTCGACGTCTGGGTGGACGAGTACGACGGCGGCCGCGGCGCGCAGGCGGCGCTGAAGGACCTCACGAGCCAGCTCATCGGCCGCTTCGCCGGAGCGGCGACGCAGCTGACGCGCGCGACCCACACCGACCGGAGCCTCATCCGCTTCGGCGCGCACGTGGTGGTGCCGCGGGCCATCCAGGCCGAGATCGCGGTGCTGAAGGGCATCGTCGCCGCGTTCGTCATGTCGAAGAACACCCGCCAGCCCATCTACGCGCGTCAGCGCGAGGTCCTCGCGGGCCTCGCCGACGCCCTGCACGCGCGCGGCGCCGACGAGCTCGACCCCGGCTTCGCGGGCGACTGGCGGGACGCCGCGGACGACGCCGCGCGCAAGCGCGTCATCGTCGACCAGGTCGCCAGCCTCACCGACCAGTCGGCCATCGCCTGGTACGAGCGCCTGTGCGCGCGGCCCGTCTTCTGACGCCCGCGACGCCCGGGGACGCCCCGGCGCCCGGACGTAGGATGAGGCAATGGCCCTGATCCGGAAGAGCGACATCGACGAGGTGCGCTCCCGGGTCAACCTCGGCGACGTGGTGGGGGAGTACGTCACCCTGAAGTCGGCCGGCGTCGGGTCGCTCAAGGGGCTCTGCCCCTTCCACGACGAGCGCACGCCGAGCTTCCACGTGCGACCCCAGGTCGGCTTCTACCACTGCTTCGGCTGCGGCGAGGGCGGCGACGTCTACACGTTCCTGCAGCGCATGGACCACGTGACCTTCGCGGACGCCGTGGAGCGCATGGCGCAGCGCATCGGCTATCAGCTGCACTACGAGGACGGCCAGGCCGCCACCGACCAGGGCAACCGCTCGCGCCTCCTCGGCGCGAACGAGGCCGCCGCGGCGTTCTTCGTCGAGCAGCTCGGATCCGAGGAGGCGGAGATCGGCCGCACGTTCCTCGGGAGCGCGGGTTCGACCAGGGCGCGGCGCAGCGCTTCGGCGTCGGCTTCGCCCCGCAGAGCTGGGACGCCCTGTCCACCCACCTGAAGGGCAAGGGCTACACGGAGGCCGAGCTCGTCACCGCCGGTCTCCTCAGCCAGGGCGACCGCGGCGCCTACGACCGCTTCCGCGGCCGGCTCGTCTGGCCCATCCGCGACCTGACGGGCGCGACCGTCGGGTTCGGCGCACGGCGCCTGCGCGAGGACGACAAGGGCCCCAAGTACCTCAACACCCCCGAGACGCCCGTCTACCACAAGAGCTCCGTGCTCTACGGGCTCGACCTCGCGAAGCGGGACGTGAGCCGCGGCCGCCAGGTCGTCGTCGTGGAGGGCTACACCGACGTGATGGCCTGCCACCTCGCCGGCGTCACCACCGCCGTCGCCACGTGCGGCACGTCGTTCGGGGTCGACCACATCAAGGTCCTCCGCCGCGTGCTGGGCGACGACAGCGGGCTCGGCGAGGTCGTCTTCACGTTCGACCCGGACGCGGCGGGGCAGAAGGCCGCCATGCGCGCCTTCTCCGAGGAGCGCCGCTTCGCCGCTCAGACCTACGTGGCCGTGGGTCCGGAGGGCCTGGACCCCTGCGACCTCCGCCTCACGCGCGGCGACGACGCCGTTCGCCGCATGATCCAGAGCAAGAAGCCCATGTTCGAGTTCGCCATCAAGCAGATCCTCGCGGACCACGACCTGGAGACCGTGGAGGGCCGGGTGGCCGCGCTGCGGGCCGCCGCGCCCGTGGTGGCGGACATCCGCGACCCCTCCCTGCGCCCCGGCTACGCGCGGGAGCTCGCCGGCTGGCTGGGCATGGACCTCAGCGAGGTCGGCCGCGCCGTGCAGACCGCGGGCCGCAGCACGCCCGCCGACGGGACCGACCGCTCGGGCGGCACGCCCGCCGGGCGAGGCGGTTCCGGCGGTCAGGACGGCGGCGGACACGGTCGCGGCGGCGGATACGAGGACGGCCCGATCGTGGACAGCACCCGGTCCATGTCGCTCATGGACCTGCCCACCGACCTCGCCACCCGCCTCGAGCGCGATGCGCTGATGGCGATGCTGCAGCACCCGGAGCTCGTGGGGAACGACCTCGTCATGCGCGCGGCGCAGGTCGCGTTCGTCAACGAGAGCCTCGCGGTCGTGCGCGACGGCGTCATCGCGAGCATGGAGGCGCTCGGTGGCGCCGACTGGCTCTCGCGCGTCGCGCTCGAGGTGCCGGAGTCCTTCGCCACGCTCGTCAAGCAGCTGGGCGTCGCGCCGCTGCCGAACCGGGGCGACGCCGACAAGCTCGCGATCTACGTGAAGGGGGTCACGGCGGAGCTCGTCGGCCGTGACCTGCTGCGCCGGAAGGCCGACCTCATCGGGCGGCTGCAGCGCACCGACGCCACGCACGAGCGCGAGCGGTACCAGGGGATCCAGCGCGAGCTGATGCAGGTCGAGGCCGAGCGACGCGCCCTCCGCGAGTGACGTCAGCGGCCGGGCGGGCGCCCGCGGACGGCCATGTTGCGATCATGTGAAGAAGCGCGCCGGCGGCTCCCCGGGGTCCGGGCTGCTGTTTCCCGTGTGTTAGAAATCATTCACAGCACAGCGTCCGTGTCTCCTCGATGCACGGGCGCGATCCCCTCCACGAAAGAGGCATTCGGAACATGACGTCCGCATTCTCCCGGCGCTCCCGCGTCCTGCTCGCCACGGCCGGGTTCTCCGCCGCGGCCCTCGTCCTCGCCGGCTGCTCCGGCGGCTCCGGCGACCCGCTCGCCGAGGACGGCGCGTCCGGCGGCGGCTCCATCGTCGTCGGCACGACCGACAAGGTCCTGTCGCTCGACCCCGCCGGCTCCTACGACAACGGCTCCTTCGCGGTGCAGAACCAGGTCTACCCGTTCCTGTTCAACAGCCCGTACGGCAGCCCCGACGTCGAGCCCGACATCGCCGAGTCCGGCGAGTACACGTCGCCCAACGAGTTCACCGTGACGCTGAAGCCGGACCTGAAGTTCGCCAACGGCAACGCCCTCACCGCGAGCGACGTGAAGTTCACGTTCGACCGCATCGCGACCATCGCCGCCAACGGCGCCGACAACGGCAACGGCCCGTCGTCGCTGCTCGCGAACGTCGAGAGCGTCGCCGCCCCCGACGACACCACGGTCGTCTTCACGCTGAAGACCGCCAACGACCAGACCTTCGAGCAGGTGCTCTCGAGCCCCGCCGGCCCCATCGTGGACGAGGACGTGTTCCCCGCCGACGCGCTCGCGGACCCCGCCGACATCGTCTCGGCGAACGCCTTCGCCGGCCAGTACGTCATCACCGACTTCGACCTGAACCAGCTCGTCGCCTACGCGCCGAACCCGGACTACCAGGGCGTCCTCCGAAGGCCGCGAACAGCGGCGTGACCGCGCGCTACTACGCGGACGAGACCACCATGAAGCTCGCCGTGCAGAACGGCGAGATCGACGTCGCGGGCCGCTCGCTCGGCGCCACCGACATCGCCGACCTGAAGAACGACGACTCGGTGCAGGTCATCGACGGCCCCGGCGGCGAGATCCGCTACATCACGTTCAACCTCAACACGCAGCCGTTCGGCAAGACCACGGGCGAGGCCGACGAGGCCAAGGCCCTCGCCGTCCGCCAGGCGGCCGCCGACCTCATCGACCGCGAGGAGCTGTCGACCGAGGTCTACAACGGCACCTACACGCCGCTCTACTCCTACGTGGCCGACGGCCTCTCGGGCGCGAACGAGGCGCTCAAGGGCCTCTACGGCGACGGCGACGGCGGTCCCGACGCGGACAAGGCCGCGAAGGCCCTCTCCGACGCGGGCGTCGCGACGCCCGTCGCGCTGCAGCTGCAGTTCAACCCGGACCACTACGGCGCGGGCTCGGACGACGAGTACGCGCTCATCAAGCAGCAGCTCGAGGCGACCGGCCTGTTCCAGGTCAACCTGCAGTCCACGATCTGGGACCAGTACAGCAAGGCCCGCGTCAACGACGAGTACCCGGCATACCAGCTCGGCTGGTTCCCCGACTACTCGGACGCGGACAACTACCTGACGCCGTTCTTCTCCCCGCAGTCGTTCGTCAAGAACCACTACGACGACGCGGCCGTCGCCGACCTCATCACGCAGCAGCTGTCGGAGGCCGACGCCACCAAGCGCGCCGAGCTCATCGGCCAGATCCAGGACGCCGTCGCGGCCGACCTGCCGACATTGCCGCTGCTCCAGGGCTCGCAGGTGGCCGTCGCCGGCGAGGGCGTGGACGGCGTCACCCTCGACGCGTCGTTCAAGTTCCGCTACGCGCCCATCACCAAGGGCTGAGCCGGCAGGGGAGGGACGTCGCGCTGACGTCCCTCCCCGCCTCGGATGGGGCGTCCCGCTGCGGCGGGACGCCCCACTCCTGTGCCATCGACCGCGGCACGACCTGCCCGCGCCGATCCCTGCGACCTGAAAGGCCCACCCGCCGTGACCGTCATCCCGGATGCCATCCCCGCGTCCGCGCCCCCGGGGCGAAGCAGCCCAAGGCCCGGAAGCAGGGGATCGGGCTCGGCCAGTACATCCTCATCCGCGCCGTGCTCATCATCCCGACCGTGTTCATCCTCGTGACGCTGGTCTTCTTCCTCATGCGCATCGTGGGCGACCCCATCTCCGCCGCGGTCGGCGACCGCCTCACCCCGGAGCAGCTCCAGGAGCGGCTCGCGACCGCCGGCTTCGACCGGCCGATCATCGTGCAGTACCTCGAGTACCTCGGCCAGATCGCCACGGGGAACTTCGGCCGCTCGCTCACCGACAACCGGCTCATCAGCGAGGTGCTGCTGCAGTACGGCTCGGCCACGCTCGAGCTCGTCGTCTACTCGCTCATCGTCGCGTTCCTCATCGGGATCCCGCTCGGCCTCGTCGCCGCCTACTTCAAGGACCGCACGCCCGACGCCGTGCTGCGCATCCTCGCGATCCTCGCCTACGCGACGCCCGTGTTCTTCGCCGGCCTCCTCCTCAAGCTCGTCTTCTCGGTGTGGCTCGGGATCCTCCCGCTGTCCGGCCGCGCGGACACGCGCGTCGAGCTGGCACTCGGCCGGCTGGAGAACCCGACCGGCATCTACCTCATCGACGCGCTGCGCCTCGGGAGCCCCACCGCCGTGAGCGACGTGCTCGAGCACGCGGTGCTCCCGGCGCTCGCGCTCGGGCTGCTCACCGCCGGCATCTTCCTCCGCCTCGTGCGCACCAACGTCATCTCGACGCTCGGCACCGAGTACGTGGATGCCGCCCGCTCGCGCGGCGTGGGCGAGTTCCGGCTCACCACGCGGCACGCGCTCAAGCCCGCGCTGATCCCGATCATCACGGTCGTCGGCCTCCAGATCGCCGTCATGCTCGGCGGCGCGGTGCTCACGGAGTCGACCTTCGAGTGGCGCGGCCTCGGCTTCCAGCTCGCGCAGTACCTCGCCGCCCGCGACTTCGTGGCCGTGCAGGGCATCGTCGCGCTGCTGGCCGTGATCGTGGCCGTGACGAACTTCATCGTCGACGTCGTCGCGGCGCTCATCGACCCGCGAGTGAGGTACTGACATGACCGACACCACCACCGCACCCGCGCCCGTCCCCGCGCGCCGAACGCTGTTCCAGCGGCTGCCGCTCGTCTCGCACGTGCGCCAGAGCGTGGGCCTCCAGCGCGGCATGCTCGTCGCCGGCATGGTCATCACGGGCCTCTTCATCCTGCTGGCCGCGTTCGCGCCGCTCATCGCCCCGTTCGGCTTCGCGCAGGGGCGCGACGACAGCGGCTCGTTCCCGCGCCAGTCGGCCCCCGACGCCACGCACGTCTGGGGCACCACGGTCGGCGGCTACGACGTGTTCTCCCGCGTCGTCTGGGGCACGCAGACCGCGCTCTCGGTCGTCGTGATCGCCGTCATCCTGTCGCTGTTCGTCGGCGTACTCCTCGGCGTCGTGTCGGGCTACCTCGGCGGCTGGCTCGACCGGATCCTCGTGGTCGTCGCCGACGCCATCTACCCGTTCCCGACGCTGCTGCTCGCCATCGTGGTGAGCATCGTGCTGAACGGCGGGCAGTCGAGCCTCTGGGGCGGCATCCTGTCGGCGGCGGTGAGCATCACCGTCGTCTACATCCCGCAGTACTTCCGCGTCATCCGCGCCGAGGTGGTGCGGCTGAAGGCCGAGGCGTTCGTCGAGTCCGCGAAGGTCATCGGCACCTCGACGCCGCGGATCATGTTCGTGCACGTGCTGCGGAACTCCACCCGCACGCTGCCGCTGATCCTCACGCTCAACGCGTCCGAGGCGATCCTCACCCTCGCGGGCCTCGGGTTCCTCGGCTTCGGCATCTCGCCCACGTCAGCCGCGGAGTGGGGCTACGACCTCAACCGGGCGCTCGCGGACACCGCGAGCGGCGTCTGGTGGACGGGCGTCTTCCCCGGCGTCGCGATCGTCCTGCTCGTGCTCGGCCTGACCCTCGTCGGCGAGAGCGTCAACGACATCTCCGACCCCAAGCTGCGCGCCCGCAAGCGCGCGGAGAAGAAGAAGGTGACCGCATGAGCGACGTCGTCGAGATCCGCGACCTCGGGGTGACGTTCGCGACCGACGGCGGCGACGTCCGCGCGGTCGACGGCGTATCCCTCCGGGTGTCGCCCGGCGAGATCCTCGCCATCGTGGGGGAGTCGGGGTCCGGCAAGTCGGTCACCGCCCGCACCGTGCTCGGCCTGCTGCCCGACACCGCCGTCACCGACGGGGCGGTGCTGCTCAGCGACCGGAGGGGCCAGGGCGCGGTCGACGTGCTCTCCCTCTCGGCCGACAAGCTGCGCCAGGTGCGCGGCCGCGACGTCGCGATGGTGTTCCAGGAGCCGTCCACGGCCCTGAACCCGGTGCACACGATCGGCTGGCAGATCATCGAGGGCCTCCGCGCCCACGGGCGCGTCTCCCGGAAGGAGGCGCGCGCGAAGGCGATCGACATCCTCCGCCGCGTCGGCATCCCCGACCCCGAGACCCGCGTCGACCACTACCCGCACCAGTTCTCCGGCGGGCAGAAGCAGCGCGTCGTCATCGCGATGGCGCTCGTGCTCGACCCGGGCCTCATCGTGGCGGACGAGCCGACGACGGCCCTCGACGTGACCGTGCAGGCCGAGATCCTCGACCTGCTGCGCCGCTGCCGCGACGAGTTCGGCGCGGCCGTGATCCTCATCACGCACAACATGGGCGTCGTCGCCGACCTCGCCGACCGCGTGGCCGTCATGTACCGCTCGCGGCTGGTCGAGCAGGCCGACGTGGCGACGCTGTTCTCGTCGCCGAAGGAGGAGTACACGCGGAACCTCCTCGCCTCCGTCCCGAAGCTCGGCGAGGGCGTCGCGGCGACCGTGGAGCGCGCGGCCGTGCGCACCCGGGCCCGGGAGGCGTCGGGCACCGCGACGGCGCCCGTCGTCGTCGCGGAGGGCCTGCAGATCGAGTACCCGGGCCGCTTGGGCTCACCCGCGTTCCGGGCGGTCAAGGGCGTCGACCTGCACATCGAGGCCGGCGAGGTCCTCGGGCTCGTGGGCGAGTCGGGATCCGGCAAGACCACCATCGGCCGCGCGATCGCCGGGCTCACCAGCGTGACCGGCGGATCGCTGAAGGTCCTCGGCACAGAGATGCTGGGGGTCCGGGAGCGCGACTTCCGGAAGCTGCGCAGCGACATCGGGTTCGTGTTCCAGGACCCCGCCACGAGCTTCAACCCGCGGCTCACCATCGCCGAGTGCGTCGCCGAGCCGCTGATCGTCCACGGCCGGGCCAGGTCGCCGCAGGATGCGCGCGGACGCGTCGACGAGCTGCTCGAGGCCGTGCAGCTGCCGAAGGCGTTCGGCGACCGCTACCCCCACGAGCTCTCGGGCGGGCAGCGCCAGCGGGCGAGCCTCGCCCGCGGCCTCGCGCTCGAGCCGTCGCTGCTCGTCGCCGACGAGCCGACGAGCGCGCTCGACGTGTCGGTGCAGGCGCGGGTGCTGGAGCTCTTCGCGGAGCTCCAGCGCGAGCTGGGGTTCGCGGCGCTGTTCATCAGCCACGACCTCGCGGTCGTCGACCTCCTCGCCGACCGCATCGCCGTGCTGTACCGCGGCGAGCTGGTGGAGGAGGGCACGGGCGCCCAGGTGCTCGGCGACCCGCAGCACCCGTACACGCAGCGGCTGCTCGCGTCGCTGCCCGTGCCGGATCCCGCCGAGCAGGCCGAGCGGCGCGCTCGGCTGCACGCCCTCCGCGCCGCCGAGCGGCCTGCCGGCTAGGCGGCGGGGAGCGCGTCCGGCCGACGCCGGGCATGATGGGACGGAACCCGCACCCGTCGTCCGGCCGCACGCCGCCGGCCGGACGACGACGCCGAGGACGGAGCAGCGCATGACGCACACCCCCGAGACGCCGCCGCGGGCGCGCCGGCGGAGCCGGTCCTGGACGTCCGCGACCTGCGGCTCGCGTACCCCGCCCGGCGCGGCGCGGAGACGCCCCCGCGGTCGACGGCGTCACGCTGCGCCTGGATCCCGGCGAGGTGCTCGGCGTGGTCGGGGCGAGCGGATCCGGCAAGTCGTCCCTCGCCCGCGTGCTCGCGGGCCTCGTCCCGACCGGCGACGAGGGCGCCGCCGTCCCGCGCATCACGGGCGGCGACGCGGCGGTGCTGGGCCAGGGCCTCCGCCGCATGGGCCGCCGTGCCCGGACCCGCACGACGTACGGCATCGGCTACGTGCCGCAGGACGCGGGCACCACGCTGCACCCGCAGCTGACCGCCAGCGAGGCCATCGCCGAGCCGATCTTCTCCCGCGACCGCCGCTTCGACAGCCAGGTCGCCGCCCGCCGGGTCGTGACCCTGCTCACCGCGCTCGACCTCCCCCCGGGCACGCAGGACCGCTATCCGCACGAGCTCTCGAGCGGACAGCGGCAGCGCGTCGCGCTCGCCCGCGCCCTCGTGCTCGGCCCGCGCCTGCTGATCGCCGACGAGCCCACCTCCGGCGTCGACGTGATGAGCCGGGTCGCCGTCCTCGACCTCCTGCGCGACCTGCAGTCCCGCGGCGGCTTCTCCGCCCTCGTGGTCAGTCACGACCTCGCCGTCGTGGAGCGGCTCACCGACCGGCTCGCCGTCATGCACCGCGGCACGCTCGTGGGCTACGGCGCGGTGGACGACGTGCTCCGCGATCCGACGCACCCGTACGTCCGCGACCTCGCGGAGTCCCGCACGGCCGCCGACCGGGGTCCCGCGGGCGCGGGCCCGGGTGACGCCGGGACGGACGGCCGATGACGGCGACCGGCCCGGCACCCGACGCACCCGGGCGCACGACCTCGAGCTCGCGTCGGCGATCGCGCGGACGGCCCTCGCCGGCACCGGGGCGCACGCCGAGACCCTGCTCGGCCGGCCCTCGGTGCGGATCGGGGACCGCGTCGTCGCGCGGGTGCTCGACGGCGCGCTGCTCCTCGCCCCCTCCGACGCCGTGATCCCGCCGGCGCCCGCGGGCGTCCACGTCGAGTCCGTCCGACCCTGGCCGGGAGCGCAGCCGCACCTGCGCGTCGCGCCGGGGTCGCTCGCGGCCACGGGATCCGGCTCCGCCCGCGACCCCGGATCCGGCGACGCTCCCGGCTCCTCGTCGCCCGCCGCCGCGTGGCTCCGCGCCGCCGTCCTCGCGACGGCCGACCGCGTCCCCGCCGTCCGGCTCCCCGAACCGTCCGCCCGCATCCCGCACCCCGGAGGCCCCGCACATGACCGACACCGCCGCATCCGCTCCCGCCCGCCGCCGCGTCCACCGCGCCGTCGACGGCGCCACCCGCACCGCCTGGAGGCGACGCCCGGCCGACGCCCGGACCCGTCGCGATGCTGCCCCGCACGGAGGAGGCCTACGTCGAGGCCGTGCACGGGGCGGCGGCGAGCTGGCCGAGCTCTCGCCCGAGACGCGCGGCATCGTGTGGCTCTCCATCGACGCGCCGCCGAGCTCACCGACACGCTCGCCGCGAACCGCAGGTGCAGTGGGTGCAGCTGCCCTTCGCCGGGGTGGACGCGTTCGCGGCTGCTCGCCATCGTGGTGAGCATCGTGCTGAACGGCGGGCAGTCGAGCCTCTGGGGCGGCATCCTGTCGGCGGCGGTGAGCATCACCGTCGTCTACATCCCGCAGTACTTCCGCGTCATCCGCGCCGAGGTGGTGCGGCTGAAGGCCGAGGCGTTCGTCGAGTCCGCGAAGGTCATCGGCACCTCGACGCCGCGGATCATGTTCGTGCACGTGCTGCGGAACTCCACCCGCACGCTGCCGCTGATCCTCACGCTCAACGCGTCCGAGGCGATCCTCACCCTCGCGGGCCTCGGGTTCCTCGGCTTCGGCATCTCGCCCACGTCAGCCGCGGAGTGGGGCTACGACCTCAACCGGGCGCTCGCGGACACCGCGAGCGGCGTCTGGTGGACGGGCGTCTTCCCCGGCGTCGCGATCGTCCTGCTCGTGCTCGGCCTGACCCTCGTCGGCGAGAGCGTCAACGACATCTCCGACCCCAAGCTGCGCGCCCGCAAGCGCGCGGAGAAGAAGAAGGTGACCGCATGAGCGACGTCGTCGAGATCCGCGACCTCGGGGTGACGTTCGCGACCGACGGCGGCGACGTCCGCGCGGTCGACGGCGTATCCCTCCGGGTGTCGCCCGGCGAGATCCTCGCCATCGTGGGGGAGTCGGGGTCCGGCAAGTCGGTCACCGCCCGCACCGTGCTCGGCCTGCTGCCCGACACCGCCGTCACCGACGGGGCGGTGCTGCTCAGCGACCGGAGGGGCCAGGGCGCGGTCGACGTGCTCTCCCTCTCGGCCGACAAGCTGCGCCAGTGTGCGCCGCGACGTCGCGATGGTGTTCCAGGAGCCGTCCACGGCCCTGAACCCGGTGCACACGATCGGCTGGCAGATCATCGAGGGCCTCCGCGCCCACGGGCGCGTCTCCCGGAAGGAGGCGCGCGCGAAGGCGATCGACATCCTCCGCCGCGTCGGCATCCCCGACCCCGAGACCCGCGTCGACCACTACCCGCACCAGTTCTCCGGCGGGCAGAAGCAGCGCGTCGTCATCGCGATGGCGCTCGTGCTCGACCCGGGCCTCATCGTGGCGGACGAGCCGACGACGGCCCTCGACGTGACCGTGCAGGCCGAGATCCTCGACCTGCTGCGCCGCTGCCGCGACGAGTTCGGGCGGCCGTGATCCTCATCACGCACAACATGGGCGTCGTCGCCGACCTCGCCGACCGCGTGGCCGTCATGTACCGCTCGCGCTGGTCGAGCAGGCCGACGTGGCGACGCTGTTCTCGTCGCCGAAGGAGGAGTACACGCGGAACCTCCTCGCCTCCGTCCCGAAGCTCGGCGAGGGCGTCGCGGCGACCGTGGAGCGCGCGGCCGTGCGCACCCGGGCCCGGGAGGCGTCGGGCACCGCGACGGCGCCCGTCGTCGTCGCGGAGGGCCTGCAGATCGAGTACCCGGGCCGCTTGGGCTCACCCGCGTTCCGGGCGGTCAAGGGCGTCGACCTGCACATCGAGGCCGCGAGGTCCTCGGGCTCGTGGGCGAGTCGGGATCCGGCAAGACCACCATCGGCCGCGCGATCGCCGGGCTCACCAGCGTGACCGGCGGATCGCTGAAGGTCCTCGGCACAGAGATGCTGGGGTCGGGAGCGCGACTTCCGGAAGCTGCGCAGCGACATCGGGTTCGTGTTCCAGGACCCCGCCACGAGCTTCAACCCGCGGCTCACCATCGCCGAGTGCGTCGCCGAGCCGCTGATCGTCCACGGCCGGGCCAGGTCGCCGCAGGATGCGCGCGGACGCGTCGACGAGCTGCTCGAGGCCGTGCAGCTGCCGAAGGCGTTCGGCGACCGCTACCCCCACGAGCTCTCGGGCGGGCAGCGCCAGCGGGCGAGCCTCGCCCGCGGCCTCGCGCTCGAGCCGTCGCTGCTCGTCGCCGACGAGCCGACGAGCGCGCTCGACGTGTCGGTGCAGGCGCGGGTGCTGGAGCTCTTCGCGGAGCTCCAGCGCGAGCTGGGGTTCGCGGCGCTGTTCATCAGCCACGACCTCGCGGTCGTCGACCTCCTCGCCGACCGCATCGCCGTGCTGTACCGCGGCGAGCTGGTGGAGGAGGGCACGGGCGCCCAGGTGCTCGGCGACCCGCAGCACCCGTACACGCAGCGGCTGCTCGCGTCGCTGCCCGTGCCGGATCCCGCCGAGCAGGCCGAGCGGCGCGCTCGGCTGCACGCCCTCCGCGCCGCCGAGCGGCCTGCCGGCTAGGCGGCGGGGAGCGCGTCCGGCCGACGCCGGGCATGATGGGACGGAACCCGCACCCGTCGTCGTCCGGCCGCACGCCGCCGGCCGGACGACGACGCGAGGACGGAGCAGCGCATGACGCACACCCCCCGAGACGCCGCCGCGGGCGCGCCGGCGGAGCCGGTCCTGGACGTCCGCGACCTGGCTCGCGTACCCCGCCCGGCGCGGCGCGGAGACGCCCCCGCGGTCGACGGCGTCACGCTGCGCCTGGATCCCGGCGAGGTGCTCGGCGTGGTCGGGGCGAGCGGATCCGGCAAGTCGTCCCTCGCCCGCGTGCTCGCGGGGCCTCGTCCCGACCGGCGACGAGGGCGCCGCCGTCCGCGCATCACGGGCGGCGACGCGGCGGTGCTGGGCCAGGGCCTCCGCCGCATGGGCCGCGTGCCCGGACCCGCACGACGTACGGCATCGGCTACGTGCCGCAGGACGCGGGCACCACGCTGCACCCGCAGCTGACCGCCAGCGAGGCCATCGCCGAGCCGATCTTCTCCCGCGACCGCCGCTTCGACAGCCAGGTCGCCGCCCGCCGGGTCGTGACCCTGCTCACGCGCTCGACCTCCCCCGGGCACGCAGGACCGCTATCCGCACGAGCTCTCGAGCGGACAGCGGCAGCGCGTCGCGCTCGCCCGCGCCCTCGTGCTCGGCCCGCGCCTGCTGATCGCCGACGAGCCCACCTCCGGCGTCGACGTGATGAGCCGGGTCGCCGTCCTCGACCTCCTGCGCGACCTGCAGTCCCGCGGCGGCTTCTCCGCCCTCGTGGTCAGTCACGACCTCGCCGTCGTGGAGCGGCTCACCGACCGGCTCGCCGTCATGCACCGCGGCACGCTCGTGTTTGTGGACGACGTGCTCCGCGATCCGACGCACCCGTACGTCCGCGACCTCGCGGAGTCCCGCACGGCCGCCGACCGGGGTCCCGCGGGCGCGGGCCCGGGTGACGCCGGGACGGACGGCCGATGACGGCGACCGGCCCGGCACCCGACGCACCCGGGCGCACGACCTCGAGCTCGCGTCGGCGATCGCGCGGACGGCCCTCGCCGGCACCGGGGCGCACGCCGAGACCCTGCTCGGCCGGCCCTCGGTGCGGATCGGGGACCGTCGTCGCGCGGGTGCTCGACGGCGCGCTGCTCCTCGCCCCTCCGACGCCGTGATCCCGCCGGCGCCCGCGGGCGTCCACGTCGAGTCCGTCCGACCCTGGCCGGGAGCGCAGCCGCACCTGCGCGTCGCGCCGGGGTCGCTCGCGGCCACGGGATCCGGCTCCGCCCGCGACCCCGGATCCGGCGACGCTCCCGGCTCCTCGTCGCCCGCCGCCGCGTGGCTCCGCGCCGCCGTCCTCGCGACGGCCGACCGCGTCCCGCCGTCCGGCTCCCCGAACCGTCCGCCCGCATCCCGCACCCCCGGAGGCCCCGCACATGACCGACACCGCCGCATCCGCTCCCGCCCGCCGCCGCGTCCACCGCGCCGTCGACGGCGCCACCCCGCACCGCCTGGAGGGCGACGCCCGGCCGACGCCCGGACCCGTCGCGATGCTGCCCCGCACGGAGGAGGCCTACGTCGAGGCCGTGCACGGGGGCGGCGAGCTGGCCGAGCTCTCGCCCGAGACGCGCGGCATCGTGTGGCTCTCCATCCGACGCGCCGCCGAGCTCACCGACACGCTCGCCGCGAACCCGCAGGTGCAGTGGGTGCAGCTGCCCTTCGCCGGGGTGGACGCGTTCGCGGACACGCTCCGGGAGTGCGACCGGCCCGACCTCGTGTGGACGAGCGCCAAGGGCGCGTACTCCGAGCCCGTCGCCGAGCACGCGCTCGCGTTGACGCTCGCGACGCTGCGGCAGCTGCCGGAGCGCGCCCGCGCCACCTCCTGGGGCTCCTCGAGCGGCCTGTCGCTGTACGGCTCGGAGGTCGTGGTGGTGGGCGCGGGCGGCATCGCGCTGGAGTACATCCGCCTGCTGGCGCCCTTCGACTGCACGGTCACGGTCGTCCGTCGCAGCGGCGACCCGGTCGAGGGCGCCGACCGCACGGTGACCGCCGACCGGCTCGACGAGGTGCTCGCGGACGCCGACGTGGTCATGCTCGCCGCGGCCAGCACCGACGACACCGCACGCCTCATCGGGGCCGCGCAGCTGCAGCGGATGAAGGACACCGCCGTGCTCGTGAACATCGCCCGCGGCGCCCTCGTCGACTCCGACGCGCTGCTGGAGGCGCTCCGGACGGGCGCGATCCACGGCGCGGGCCTCGACGTCACGTCGCCCGAGCCGCTCCCCGACGACCACCCGCTCTTCTCCGAGCCGCGCTGCATCGTCACGCGCACACCGCGGACACCCCGACATGGTGCGTCCGCTGCTCGCCGAGCGGATCCGCCTCAACACGGAGGCGTTCGTCCGCACCGGCGACTTCGTCGGCATCGTGGAGCCGTCCTCCGGGTACTGACCGACGCCCTCCGCCTCCCGGGGTGTCGCACCTGCCGCGTAGGGTGAGCGACGTGATGACGCCCGAGGAAGCCGCCGTACCCGAGGTCTCGATGTGGGCGGGCGGCTACACCGCCGACAGCGGGGGATCGGGCATCGGCATCACCGGCCTCGCGCTCGACGCCATCACCGGGGCCCTCGCGGTCGTGGCACCGCGGTCGAGACGCCGTCGCCCTCCTTCCTCCTCGCGCACGGCGAGATGCTCTACGCGGTGGGCGAGGCCGCGGGCCGTGTGGAGGCCTTCCGGCGCGCGCCCGGCGGTGCCCTGCAGTGGGCGGGAGGCCAGCCGAGCGGCGGCGCGGGGCCCTGCCACCTGCACGTCGTCGACGGCTTCCTCCTCACCTCGCACTACGGCGACGGCACGGTCGCCGTCCACCCCATCCAGCCGGACGGCGGCCTCGGCGAGGCGGTCCAGCTCCTCACCGCCGAGGGGTCGGGGCCCCGCCCGCAGCAGGACGGCGCGCACGCCCACAGCACCCTGCACGTGGGTGGCGGCACCGTCCTCAGCGCCGATCTCGGCACCGACACCGTGCACGTGCACGCCCTGCGCGACGGCCGCCTCGACCGGGTCGCCGGCGTCGCCCTGCCGCCCGGCACGGGCCCGCGCCACCTCGCCCTCCTCGCGTCGGGCCGCGTGCTCGTCGTCGGCGAGCTCGACGGCACCCTGCACGCGCTGGAGGGCGCGGACGGCACGTGGCGCATCGCCGCCTCCACCTCCTGCGCCGCCGTCCCGGACGCCCGCGACTCCGCCGCCGAGGTGCAGGTGTCCGCCGACGGGCGCCGCGCCTACGTCGGCCTCCGCGGGTCCGAGCGGATCGCCGTGGTCGCCATCGCCCCGGACGGCGCGCTCGCCCCCTTCGCCGACTTCGACTGCGGCGGTGCCGTGCCCCGGCACCACGTGCTCGTCGACGACCGCCTGCACGTCGCGAACCAGGGGTCCGGCACGGTCGCGTCGTTCCGCCTGGATCCCGCGACGGGGCTGCCGACCGGAGCGCCGGACGTCATCGCCGTGCCGAGCCCGACCTACCTGCTGCCGGTCGCCTAGGCCCCCGCACCGCCGACTCCGAGGCGGTGCGGCCGCGGACCGGCGGCTCAGCGCAGGAGCATCGGCGCGGCCGCCCGGATCTCCTCCTCGACACCCAGCCCGCGCCAGCCCGCCGAGGTGAACACCCGACCGCCGACGCCGTTGCGGTCCATGAGGGCGAAGCCGACCGCGCGGATGCCGGAGTAGGCGAGGAGCACGGGACGCGAGGGGTCGGTCACCAGCGCCACGATGCGGTCGCGCCGGGCCTCGAGCAGCGGCAGGGCGTCGGCGGGCGAGCGCGCATCGGCCCGTCGATCGGACACGACGGCGTCGACGGGATCGGGATCCGCCGGGCGCACCGCCGCCGGGCGCACCGCCGCCATCGCCGCGGGCGGCGGGGGCGACGACGCCCGCTCGCGGTGGTCCTCGTCGAGCAGCGTCCACAGCCGGTCCACGTCGTGGGGCCGCGCCTGCACGACCTCGAACATCCCCATGCGCCGACGGTACCTGTGGACAGCCGCTCCGTCCCGGCTGATCTCCGCCTAGAGTCCTCCTGTTGAGAACCGTTCTCGACAATGAGAGGAAGGATGCCGACATGATCGACGTCTCCATCACCAGGATCGCCGGCGACGACGTGCTGAGCGCGCCGCAGGGACCGGGCACGAACGCCCTCGTCCACAACCCGTTCGCCGTCGAGGCCATCGCGGGCGACGACGTGCTGAGCGCGCCGCAGGGACCGGGCACGAACGCCCTCGTCCACAACCCCTTCGCTCTCCAGCACTAGGAGAGGGAAGCCGGCCGGCGCGCACCGCGCGCCGGCCGGGACGCCCTCCCGCATCCGCCGCCCGGCCCGACGGCCGCCCACCCGAACGTGAGACCCGATGCTCCGCCTCGCCCCGCACCACCTCCTCTACCGCGTCAGCGCCGACGACTGGCGGCACGTCACCCCCGCCCGGGAGTTCCACCGCGTGACCGGACCCGACGAGATCATCGCGGCGGTCGTCGCCCGTCTCGAGGCGGAGGGGGTGCCCGGGGAGGGCGATCCGGGATCCGGCGACGACCCCGCCGAGCCGCTCGTGCGCCTGCTGCGGGAGCGCGGCGCGCTCGTCCCCGCCGTGGCCGAGGCGGTGCGGCCCCTGCCCGGCACGGCGCCGCTCGCCATCCACGGCGACGGTCCCGTCGCGGACGCCCTGCACGCCCTGCTCGGCCGGCGCGCGGTCTCCGTCGGACGCGACGGCGTCCCCTCCGCGCTCGACCTCGCCGAGGCGTGCGCCCTCACCGGCGCCTGCGGCCTCGTGTCCGTCGCCCCCGAGCAGCCCGACGCCGCGTGGCGCGTCCTCGGTGTCGCGCTCGCCCGCACGGCGCTGCCGTGGCACCGCGTCCACCAGGAGGGCGGGCTCCTCGTCATCGGCCCGCTGCAGGCGGCGGGAGGAGCCGGCGCCGTGACCTACGCCGACTACCGCGGTCGGCGACGCGCCGCACACCGGGTGGTCGAGGAGCTCGACCTGCTGTGGGCCCAGGCCGACGCCCGAGCGATCGCGGGCCGTGCACCCGCCCACGCGTGGCACGGCGTCGGGACGGGAGCGGCCGCCATCGCCGCGGGCATCGTCCTCGACGAGACGGCGGCGCATCTCGCGGGTGACGCGGATCGGGGCATCCGCCACGAGCACACCATCGAGACGGCCTCGGGGACCGTGGAGCGCCATCCCGTCCTGCCGCTGCCGGTCGACCTCGCCGAGCCGCCCGCTCCGGCTCCCGGCCCCGCCGCCATCGCGACCGCCGAGGGCGCGCGGTGAGCCGCGGCAGCATCGCCGGGCTCCCGCTGATCGCGTCCGACGGCTGCGGGCTCGTCCTCGACGCGCACGTGCCGGAGGAAGGTCCCGACGCCACCCGCCGGGTGCCGTGCGTGGTGACGCGCACGCCGTACGGGCGGTCCGCGCACCTCGCCGAGGGCCGGGGCTGGCGGGAGCGCGGCCTCGCCTACGTCGTGCAGGACGTCCGCGGACGCCACGACTCCGACGGCACCTGGGCCCCGTACCGCGGGGAGCGCGAGGACGGCGCGGCCCTCGTCGACTGGATCACCGCCCAGCCCTGGAGCGACGGCCGCGTCGTCGCCTACGGCGGCTCCTACGCCGGCTACACCGCCTGGGCGATGGCGGTCGAGCGCCCCGACGCCGTGCGCGCGTCGTGTCGCTCGGCCCGTCCATGGCGCTCGCGCGCACCAAGTTCGGCGGCGGCGGGATCCTGCGCCTCGCCGAGCACGCGTCCTGGTGGCTGGAGCGCGGCGACGCCCGAACGAGCCGCGACGGACTCGCCGCGTGCCTCTTCCGCGAGCGGCCCGGCGTCCTCCGCCACCTCCCCGTCCTCGACCTGCCGCACGAGATGGGCGCGCACCTGCCGTCCTGGGTCGGGATCGTGGAGGGCGGGGCAGGTGCCCGCACCGGGGAGGAGGTCACGCCCGCCGAGCTGGCCGGCCTCTCCGCCGCGACGCTGCACGTGGGCGGCTGGCACGATCTGCTTCTGGGCGAGACCCTCGAGCACCACCGCGTCGCGGGATCCGCGGTGCCCGGCACGCCGTCGCACCTCCTCGTGGGGCCGTGGGAGCACGACCTCGTCGCGAGCTCGTCCGGCCGCGTCGGCGACCTCGACCACGGAGACGCCGCCGTGGTCCCGTGGGGCCGGATGCTCGTCGACTGGATCGGCGACGCCCTCGACGGCTCCCTGCCTCCCCGCCGAGCCGACGTGCACGTGCGCCACGCCGGCTGGGAGCGCCACGTCGACTGGCCGCCGCCCCACGCGCGCACGCGCCTGGCGTGGTCCGCGGGAGGCGTGCTCGCGTTCGTCCACGACCCGCGCGATGCGCGCCCCTCCCGTCATGCGGGCGTCGATCGTCGCGCCCTCGCCCGGCGGCCCGACGCCGTCCGGGCCCGCACCCTCCCGCTCGTCGCGCCGCTCCGGCTGGCCGGGGACGCGACGGTGGAGCTGACGTCCGCGTCGGACGCGCCCGGCGTCGACTGGATCGCGCGCCTGATCGCCCGGGCCCCCGACGGTGCCGAGCAGGAGCTCGCCGTGGGGGAGACGACCGCGACCGGCCCGCACGGCGGGCTCCGGATCGCCATCCCGCTGGGTCCCGTGGCGGCCGTCCTGGCGCCGGGCACGCGGCTCGTCGTGGAGCTCGCGGGCGCCGACGCCCCGCGGCTCGCCCGCAACCTCGGCGGTCCTCCCGGGGACAGGTACACGTCCGCGCGGCAGGCGCCGGTGCGGCAGGCCGTGCGCATCGATCCGGAGACGCCGCTCGTGATCGTGCTCCCGATCGCGTCGGGTCCCGCGCCCCTCGCGGACGACGCCACGACCGGCGGGTCGCCCGCGCCGACGGAGCACCCCGACGCGCGACCGACCGGCGGGGCGGCGTCATGAGCGTCCACGACCTCGTCGACGCCCGAACGGGCCTCGTCACCTCCCTCGCGCGCCAGCCCGCCGACCCCCGGCTGCCGTTCGCATGGGTCGGGCACGGCGCCACCGTGTCCCGTGCCGACCGGTTCGCGCCGTGGCGGGCCGACGGCTTCGGCTTCGGCGCGTCGGCGGGGGACCCGGTGCCGGCGAGGCTGGCGGCGTGCGGCGAGGCCGTCGAGCGGTACTGCGGCAACGCCGTGCCCGAGCGGCTGGTCCGCGCCTCCCACGCCTCGCTCACCGCACGCGGCCTCCGCGCCGTGGATCCCGACGACCTCGCCCTCTACTCGCCCGCGCAGCACGCGGCGCCCGGCTTCCCGTTCCGCCCCTTCACGCGGCACGACGAGGTGCTCTGGGCGGACGGCACCGACCTGCACGACGGCGGCCCCGTGCTCGTGCCCGCGTCGCTCGCCTGGCTCGACTTCGTGCACGGCAGCCGCGCCCACGAGGTCCCGCGGCACTCGCTGGCGTACTCGGGCATCGCCGCCGGGACGGACCGGCGGATGGCCGAGCGGAACGCGCTCGAGGAGCTGTGGGAGCGGGACGCCTGCGCCGTCTGGTGGGCGAGCGGCGCCTCCACGCGAGCTGTCGACGACGGCGGCCGGATCACGGGCGCGCTCGGGTGGGCGGAGGATGCCACGACGCCGCCCGTGCGGATCCGGCTCCTCGAGGTGCCGTCCGAGTCGCCGGCACCCGTGGTCGCCGCGTTCCTCGAGGAGGAGCACCCCGACGGATCCCGCCTGGTGGCCTTCGGGAGCGCGTGCCGCAGCACCCCCGAGCACGCCGCGACGAAGGCCCTCGTGGAGGCGCTCGGGCTCCTCCAGCTCACGCGTCAGCTCGTCGACCCCGGGAGCGAGGTGTGGCGGGCCGTCCGCGCGGGCGGCATCGAGGAGCACGTCTTCCTTCCGTACCGGGCCGACCGGCGGTACCTCGACGACGTGGGTCCGGGCTGCTCGCGCCTCACCGACCTGCCGCCGGTCGCGCAGCTGCACCTCGATCCGCGGATGAGCGGCGCGCACCTCGACCGGCTCCGGCCGACGGCGACGGCGACGCTCGAGGACCTGCAGCGCATCGACGCGGACGAACCGATGCCCGCGCACCTCGAGGCGCTCGCCCGGCTCGACATGCGCGCCGTCTCCGTCGACCTCACGACGCCCGACGTCCGGCTCGCCGGGCTCGAGGTCGTGCGCGTCGTGGTGCCCGGGCTCGTGGGGAACGGGCCGCCCGCGTACCCGCTGCGCGGTTCCGACCGCTACCTCGACGTGCCGCGACGGCTGGGGTTCGACCGCGTCCCCGCCTCCGCCGACGACCTCGTCCCCGACCCGATCCCCCTGGCATGAGAGACCCGATGCACCCCGCACACACCCCCGCGCCGCTGACGCCCGCCGACCGGCTGACGCCCGCCGACCTCGTCGACGCCCGCACCGGGATCGTCCGCCGCATCGAGCCGCGCGCGACGCCCGCCCACTTCCCGCCCGCGTTCGCGCTCGCCCACGCCGTGCTCGCCGACTCCACCGCGTCCTGCGGCTGGGCCTCCGACGCCTCGGGCGCGGGTCACGCCTTCGCCGATCCGGACGCGGTCCTCGGCGCGGCGGTCGGCGAGGCGGTCGAGCGGTACTGCGGCAACCTCGTGCCGGCGGGTCTCCGACGGGCCTCGGCCGACGAGCTCCGGGCGGAGGGCCGTCCCGTGCTGGATCCCGCCAGGCTCGCGCTCTACTCCGCCGCGCAGCACGCGGCGGCCGGCTGCCGGTCGTGCCGCTCGACGCGCGCACCGTCGTCGACTGGGCAGAGGGGGAGGTGCTCGGCACGGAGCCCGATCGGGCGGGGGCCGGCGAGCCCCTGCTGGTGCCCGCCTCGCTCGTGTGGGTCGCGCACGCGCTCCTCGTGCCGCCGGCGGTCCACCCGATCATGCAGGCCGGGCTCGCGACCGGCCGCTCGGTCGCCGAGGCGCGCTGGGGCGGCCTCTGCGAGGTGCTCGAGCGGGAGGCCATGACCCGCGCGTGGACGGACGGCGCGGGCTTCGAGGAGCTCGCCGTCCCGCGCGCGCTGCACGACCTCGCCCGCGGACCCGCCGACGCCCTCTCCTGCCGGTGGCTCCTGCTCCCGTCCGAGGCGGGACCGCCCGTCATCGGCGCGCTGCTCCGCGACGCCCGCACCGGGTACCTCACCCTCGGCATGGCCAGCGGCGGCCGGGCGATGCGGGCCGCCCGCAAGGCGCTGGGGGAGGCGCTCCAGCTGCAGCTGTTCCAGGCCGACCTCGACGATCCGACGGGCCCGTACATGGCCGCGGCCCTGCTCCCGGGCAGCCCGCTGAAGCCCTGGCGCGCCGACCGCGCCTACCGGCTCTCCTACCGGCCGGACCTGGCGGACGTCGTCGACTACGGCTGCCACCTCCAGCTGCACCTCGACCCCGTGCTCCAGGCGACGTTCCTCGGCGAGCTCGACCGGTCGATCACCGGCCGCAGGGAGCTCGCGGACGTGACCGACCGCTGGGACGGGCCCGCGCGCCTCCCCGAGCTCGTCGCGTCCCTGCGCGCCGCGGGCCGCACGGTGGTCGCGGTCGACGTGACCCTCCCGGAGGTGCGGCGCGCCGGGCTGCACGTCACGCGCGTCGTGGTGCCGGGCCTCCGCTCGAACGCGCCGCACGCGCTGCCGTTCCTCGGCGGGCCGGCGCCCGCCCCACCCCGCCCGCCGCGCCCCGTCCCGCTGCCGCATTGACCCGACGCGGCCCGCGAGCGCCATGGCGCACCGGCCGTCGCCTCGCGCTCCGCGCACCGCCTCGACCACGCCCAGCCGGACGCCCACGGCCCATCGCCCCCATCCCCGCCCGCACCCGACAGAGAGCCGCCATGCCCGCCACCTCCGCCCCGCCTCCGCCCCCGACGCCGACCCCGCCCTCGCGTGCGTCCGCCGCCGACCGGACCGCCGCCCCGGCCACCGCGACGCCCATCGCGGCAGGACCGCCCGCCTCCCGCACCGGCGACCCGGCCCGTCGGGCGCGCCGCGTACGGCGGATCCTCGTGCCCGCCCTCGTCCTCTCCGCGCCACTCGTGCTCGCCGTCGCCATGGGCGTCGGCGCCGTCTCCGTGTCGCCCCCGCACGTGCTCCAGGTGGTGCTCCACCACGTGCTCGGCACGCCGCCCGCCGACACCGGCGTCGATCCGATCGACGACCAGATCGTCTGGGAGTACCGGGCGCCGCGCGTGCTGCTGGCGCTCGTCACGGGCGCGGCGCTCGCGCTCGCGGGCACCGTGCTGCAGACCCTCATCCGGAACCCGCTCGCGGACCCCTTCGTGCTCGGCATCGCCTCGGGCGCCTCGCTCGGAGCAGTCGCCGCCCTCGTCGTCGGCGCGTCCGCCGCGGGCCTCCTCGCGACCCTCGGCGTGACGGGAGCTGCCTTCGCCGGCGCGATCGGGACACTCGCCCTCGTGCTGGCCCTCGGGCGGCGCGGGGGCCGGGTGGATCCGGCGCGCCTCGTGCTCGTGGGCGTCTCGATCTCCTCGCTGCTCCAGGCCCTCACGAGCTGGCTGCAGCTGCAGGCCTCGCCCGACCAGATCGCGGGCGTGCTGTTCTGGCTCCTCGGCAGCGTCTCCGGCGCCACCTGGTCGTCGCTCGCCCTGCCCGCGGTCGCCCTCGCCGCGGGACTCGTGGGCCTCCTCGCCGCCGGCCGCACCCTCGACGCTCTGCTCCTCGGCGACGACCGCGCGGCCTCCCTCGGCGTGGACCTCTCCCGCGCCCGGACGCTCCTGTTCGTCGTCTCGGCGCTCTTCACGGCCGCCGCGGTCTCCGTCGCGGGCGGCGTCGGCTTCGTCGGCCTCATCGCGCCGCACCTGGTGCGGCTCGTCGTCGGGCCCGCGCACCGGCGGCTGCTCCCGCTCGCCGCGCTCGTCGGCGGCCTGTTCCTCGTGCTCGCCGACCTCGCGGGACGCACCCTCACGGCGCCCCGCGAGCTGCCGCTGTCCATCGTCACCGCCCTCGTGGGCGTGCCCGTGTTCCTCGCGGTGCTGCTCCGGGCCGACGGGGGGCGTGCGCGATGAGGCTCGCGATCGAGGACGTCTCCGTCCGCATCGGCCGCGCCACGCCGGTCGCTGAGGCGACGCTCGAGGCCCGCGACGGCGAGCTCGTGGGGCTGGTCGGCCCGAACGGCAGCGGGAAGTCGACGCTCCTCAAGGCCCTGTACCGCGCACTGCCCGTGGCGCAGGGGAGGGTGCTGCTCGGCGAGCGCGACCTCCGCGGCATGCGTGCCCGGGACTCCGCGCGCATCGTCGCCGCGCTCACGCAGGACCACGGGGACGACGGCGCCCTCGACGTCCGCGAGGTCGTCGCCACCGGGCTCACGCCGCACAAGGGCGCGCTCGACCGCGACACCGCCGAGGACCGCGACCTCGTCGACGCCTGCCTGGCGCGCACGGGTGCCACGGCCCTCGCCGACCGGTCCGTCCGCTCGCTGTCCGGCGGCGAGCGCCAGCGGGTGATGCTCGCGGCGGCGCTCGCGCAGCGCCCGCGCATCCTCGTGCTCGACGAGCCCACCAACCACCTCGACGTGGCGACCCAGCTCGAGCTCCTCGACCTCGTCGCGGGCCTCGGCGTCACGGTGGTCGTCGCCCTGCACGACCTCAACCTCGCGGCCGCGTACTGCGATCGGATCCACGTGGTGCAGGGCGGCCGCATCGTCGCCGGCGGCACACCCGACGAGGTGCTGCAGCCGCGCCTCATCCGCGACGTATTCGGCGTCGACGCGCACCTGGGGGAGCACCCCGTCTCCGGTCGCCGCCACCTGTTCTTCAGCTCGCCCCAGCCCACCTCGATCCCGGACGGACGCCCATGACCCCCCTCGCCCCCGCCTCGCCCCCGCACCCGACGCGCGGAGCCGCCGTCCGCCTCCGCCGCCGGGATGCGCGTCGGATCACGGCCGTCGCCCTGGCCACCGCCGCATCGCTGCTCCTCGCGGGCTGCGCGGCCGACGGCGCCGACGCGGGCCCGGTCGCCGCATCCGCGTCCTCCGGCCCGGTGTCCGTGGACAGCTGCGACCGGACGCTCTCCTTCCCCACCGGGCCCCAGCGCATCGTGTCGCTCTGGCCGGCCGTGACCGAGATGCTCCTGCAGCTCGGGGCGGGCGACCGCCTCGTCGGGCACGCCTTCACGGACCAGTCGCCGCCGCTCGACGCGTACCGCGACGCCTACGACCGCGTGCCCGTCCTCGGCACGGGCGCCGTCGACCGAGAGACCCTGCTGGCCGCCCACCCCGACCTCATCGTCGCGGACGGCGAGTACCACTTCGACGGCACCGAGCTGCCCACCATCGACGACCTGGCGGACCTCGGGATCCGCGTCTACGTCATCAGCTCGTTCTGTCACGGCCAGGTCACGACCGGCCACGTGGACGACGCGGGCGACGACCTCACGGCGCTCGGCACGCTCCTCGGTGCCGAGCGCGCCGCCGCGGACGCCGTGGCCGACCAGCGCGCCCGGCTCGCGGCGGTCGACGAGCGGGTGCGCGGCACGGAGCCGATCGACCTCGCGGTCCTGCAGGTCTTCGACGGGGCCGTCTACGCCGACGCTCGGGGCCTCTACAGCGACGTCGTGGCCCGCGCGGGAGGTCGCGACGTCTACGAGGACGCGCTCCCCGCCGACCAGTACTACGCCGAGGTGAGCGTGGAGGACGTCGCCCGGCGGGATCCGGGCACCATCGTCTACCTGTACTCCACCGACGCCGAGCGGGACAGCGTGCGCGCCGACCTCGAGGCCCGGCTCCCGGGCGTGGCGGCCGTGCGCGAGGGCCGCATGCTCGCGCTGCCCTCCACCGACTTCATCGGCTCCCGCGCGGTCGACGGCGTGGTCGCGCTGGAGGCGCTGCTGCATGGCTGACGAGGCGGCCCCGGCCGACCCCGCCTCCGGACCCGTGGCCCGGGACATGCGCACCTTCGTGCTCTCGCGCGGCGTCTCCTGGGCGGGCAACGCGCTCACCGCCGTGGCCCTCCCCGTGCTGGCCTACACGACCACGGGAGACGCCGCGCTCCTCGGCCTCGTCGCCATGATGGAGGCGCTCCCGTACCTGGTGCTCGCGCTGCCGGTCGGCGCGCTCGTCGACGGCTGGGACGCGCGCCGGACCATGCTGGCGACCACGTGGCTGAGCGCCGCGGCGACCGCGGCGGTGCCGATCGCGGCCCTCGGCGGGACCCCGCACCCCGCGCTCCTCGTCGGCGTCGCGGCGGTCGTGTCGTCGCTCTTCGTCTTCTTCGACGCCGCCAGCTTCTCCGCCGTCCCCGCGATCGCGGGCCGCGGTCGCGTCGCCGCCGCGACCACCACCATGACGAGCGTCTACACGGTCATCGGCATCGCCGGACCGCTCGCGGGCGCCGCCGCCGTCTCCCAACTCGGGGCGCCCGCGGTCCTCGCGCTCGACGCGCTCAGCTACGCCGTCTCGGCTGTCCTGCTCGCGCGGCTGCGATGGACGCCCGCGCCGCGACCCGCGCCGCCGGCCCGACGCCGCCTCGGTGCCGAGGTGCTCGAGGGGCTGCGCCACATCCGACGCTCGCCGCTCGTCCGCGACCTCACGCTCCTCGGCTTCGGCAGCAGCCTGACCGGGGGAGCGGTGACGGGGACGTCGATCGTGATGATCGTGCACGGTCTGCACGAGCCGGCCGACGGCCCGGCCCTCGGCGTGCTGGCGGCCGCCGCGGCCGCCGGGAGCCTCGTGGCCTCGCGCGCGCTCGGGCCCTTCCAGCGACGGCACGGGGTCGGCGTCATCGTGGTCTGCGCGCTCGTCGCGCAGACGGCGCTCACCGTCGCATGGGCCGTGGTCGGATCCCTCGTCCTGGGCGTGCTCGTCCTGGCGGCATGGCAGGCGGCGGCCTCGACGGTGGCGCTGTCGGGCATCGTCGTCCGCCAGACCGTCACCCCCGCGCACCTGCAGGGCCGCGTCAACACGACGGCGCGGATGGTCGCCTGGGGCGGCCATCCGATCGGCGCGGGGGTCGGCGGGCTGCTCGCGGCCGCCTGCGGCATCCGCGTCGCGATCCTGGTCGCCGGCCTCGGGGCGCTCACAGCGCTCGTCGGGGCGCTCGCCTCCGGCGTCCGACACGCCCCGCGGCTGGCCGACCTGCCCGTGCCGGACGCCGTGGACGCGCCCGGACGGCGGTAGGTGATCGGAGGCGCCCGGATTCTTTGCTACGCTTTCCAGGTTGCTCCACGTGATCCTCGATAGCTCAATTGGCAGAGCAGCCGGCTGTTAACCGGCAGGTTGTTGGTTCGAGTCCAACTCGGGGAGCGAAGGCCTCGCGGCTCCACCCGCGGGGCCTTTTACTTTGCCCGGAGGGCGGGACGTCATCCGGCACGATCGCCGCTATGAACGGGGACACCGGCACCTTGAGCACGTACGCCAGGATCGCCAGGTCGTTCACATCGAACGCGGTCACGCAGGTCAGGCGCCGCGACCAGAAGGGCTGCTTCGTGCCGGTCATCCGAGCGAGCTTCGCTCGAGCCGTGACGCTGACGTGTCTGCATGAAGCAGCACTGGGTCCTGGTCTGGAAAAGCCACCGGGCACAGGAGGCAACACACTCCGAGGTCGTCACTTAGACGCAGGCGACGGAGATCGAGATCGACCCCCAAATCAAGTTCATCGACTGTCGCGGGGACTCGTCGGACGCCGTCACCACTGCGAACACGCTCGGTGCGACGATCCGGGACCCCAGGCTCGGGCACCAGGGCGGGCAGCGAACTCATCAAGCCGCTGGTGAAGCGTCAACTCGTCGTGCACGGGATGAACGGCGGCCCGTCCACGCCGCCCGGCCGCGCGTGGTTTAGTTCCCCGGTCGGAGCGCTGGTCACCGCGTTGCGCGCGATAACAGTCGCCGGAACCAGCACCACGGCCGACGGGCGCCCCTGCAGCCTGAATGCGACCGAAGCCACCTCGTCGGTCTGGCCTCGCTCAGTCTCACGACGGCACGCTCCGCGGGCTACAGCATCGTCAACGAGCTCCACGTGCCGTACCTGTGCTAAAGCAGCGAACGCGCGACCCTCGACGTAGTCGCGACCGTAATGTCGTGAACCAACGACCTCGGCCACTCGATCATCGTCGAGGGGTAACGGTAGTCCATAACGTACATCGACCCCCCGGCCGCCCACAGCGGGCGCTCGGGGGGTGTTTCGTTGTCCCCGGGGACGGCTACCGTTCTGCGGGCCCGTAGAATTCGGCACATGAAGGAATCGGTCACGGCCGGGGGCGTGCCAGCAGGTCGGTCAGCATCACGCTGCTCACCTTCGCGGCCGTGACCCTCGCACTCGCCACGGCAGCGGTGCTGCGCCCCGAGTTCGCGGCTGTGCTTCCCGCAGCCCTCCTCAACGGGTACGTCTTCCTACTCGTCCGATACCGCCTAGCCCCGGCCTTCCTGTCGCCCGCGATGATCCTCGCCGGCTACCTCACTCTCATCGGCCTGTCCGGTTACTTCCTCGTCAACGGCCTCGCGTTCGCCGGCGGCACCAGCGGTATCGACTTCGCCATGACCGACGCCCTCCTGGCGCGCACGGCGAACCTCTTCCTGCTGGCCTCGACCCTCGTCCTTGCCGGCGCGTGGGTCACTCGAGGAACCGCGCGAAGCACCGTCGACATGGCGTCCCTCCTCGACTTCGGGGACCTCACCCGCTACAAGGGCGTCATCATCCTCGCCGCCACGCTGGACCTCGTCGTCGCCATCTCGCTCGCCGGGATCGACCGGCTCCTCATGCGCACGACATACATCTTCGACGTGAGCGGCGGCTTCATCGGGACCATCGTCTCCATGGCATCCCTCGCCGCGATCGTCGGCCTCGGCCTCGTCGCATTCGGCACGAAAGGCGGACCCCGGGCGCTGGCCGTCGTCCTGATCGGCGCGTTCGTGGTCTACTTCGTCGCGCTCGGCACTCGCCGGCTCGGCCTCATCCCAATCATCCTGCTGCTGTCCTACATCATCGCGAACCGAGGCCGGGTGCGGATTCCCGCCGTCGTCGTTGCCCTCGTGTCCTCCGTCGTCGGCCTCGCGCTGACCTTGCACTTCCGCAACCTGCCCCTGCACGGCCTCCTGCCGCACCTCTCCGGGCTCAGCTCCTTCACGCTCGGCTGGGACGAGGTCCGCGAGAACCTCAACAACGTCCTCGTCGGCTTCCGCATCACCGCGCTCACCGCCTTCGAGGAAC
The DNA here is from genome assembly GCA_002150995.1 of Clavibacter michiganensis. Classification (GTDB taxonomy): domain Bacteria; phylum Actinomycetota; class Actinomycetes; order Actinomycetales; family Microbacteriaceae; genus Clavibacter; species Clavibacter michiganensis_K. Next base: position 1,695,673 of record MDHJ01000001.1, read on the forward strand.
CGTCCATCTCCACGGAGATCTTCCGTATCTCGGTCAGCCCCTTCAGCGGGTCGAGCCTGGGATGGGGCGAGGTCTCGCAGCAGCTGCGCCTCAACACCTACACGCCGTACTCCGCCGTCGGAGAAGTCGCCAACCAGGGCGCCGTCGTCACCGCCGTCTTCTTCGCCTTCCTGGGCCTGGTGTTCGGAATCATCGAGCGCCTCAACGCAGGGCTTCTCTCGTCCTCCTCCACGCGGCTCTACGCACTCCTGGTGCTCGGCCTGGTGTTCCTCTTCGTGGTGCAGTCGATCCAGTACAACCTGCGGTCCATCACCCGGTTCGTCTTCTTCGCGCTGGCAGTGCAGCTCGCCGTCATGGCCATCGCCGTGGCCTCACGCCGAACATCGCGGCTGGTTCCTCATCCAGCAGCCGCGCCGCGCGCGAAGTCGCTGCGCTGAACGCAAGGGGGAGTCAGGTGGGGGACACAGGTGCGCGCGCTGATTGGCTCGACGTGGCGCGCGCCATGGCCATCGTCCTGGTCGCGCTATTCCACTCAGCACTGCTCCTCATGCAGGAACATCTCACATCGCCCGTGTGGGCCACGATCAACAGCGCCTTCGTGACATTCCGCATGCCGCTCTTCTTCCTGGCGTCTGGCCTGCTTGCCGGCTCTGCCATCCGTCGCTCATGGGGAGGCTTGTGGAACACGCGCCTCGCGCTTCTCGTGTGGGTACTCGCCATCTGGTCGATCATCCGGTTCCTGTTCTTCACCGCCGTCCCACTCGACTCCCGGCTCTACGAGAGCGACCCTCGCGGCCTCCTGCTCGCCTTCGTGCTCCCCTCGACGGGACTCTGGTTCCTGCATGCCCTGGCCGTGTTCCTCGTCGTTGCGAAGCTCGCTCAACCGCTCCCCGTCTGGATTCAGCTCACGACAGCGGCGGTGCTTTCGGTGCTGTTCTTCAGCGTCCTCCACCTCGACAGCCTCAGCTGGGACGGCATGGGCAAGTACCTGATCTTCTTCCTCGCGGGCCTCTACGGCAGGAGCGCACTCACCCGCTTCACTGCCCAGCCGCGTCCAGCAATCGGCATCCTCGCCGTGCTGGCCTTCGGAGTTGCCGGCCTCAGCGTCGAGCTTCTAGACCTCGCCAGTGTGCCGGGCGTCTTGCTCGCTGTCTCATGTCTCGCCATCCTGGTTGGCGTGACGTGGGCCCGCATCCTGTCCGACACGAGGCTTGTCGGACCGCTGCGCTACCTGGGGCGGCGGACGCTGCCGATCTACGTGATGCATGTCCTGGTCGTCGCAGGCCTGTGCGCTGCGCTCGGCGCCGCCGACCTCGATCTTGGGCTCGGGGTCACCCTGGCGCTGCCGGTCATCGTGTGCGCCGCCGCGATCACGGTGTCGCTGCTCGTGCACTCGCTCGCGGTCAGGACGCCGCTGGTCTACCTCTACCGGGCGCCGTCGTTCCTGCTACTTCCCCGGGTACGCGCGAGCTAGGGCTCGTCGTTCCCGGACCAGTCCTCGTCGATACCCGGCGGCGACGAGCCCGCCCGCCACGGCTGCCACGTCGACGGCGGCAGTGCGTCCCGGTGGTCGACCCACCACTCGAACGCCTCCTCCGCGAAGGAGAACGGCCCGAACGTCCCCCCGGCGTTCACGTCGAGGATCCACCCCTCGGCCTGCAGCGTCATCGTCGCGATGTACCGCTTCGACCGGAGCGGCTGCGAGTCGTCGCGGATGGACGCGGTGCCACGGGTCAGCATGTGCAGCTGGGCGCCGGCGGCGGCGGGCTCATTCACGGCTAGCCCGAGAGCGCCCGCGCGCACCTTGTTCGTCACCCCGGCAGGCTACAAAGCGACCGCCGACATTCGTGACTACTATCAGCCGCAGGGAAAGTGCGCGACTAAGCCGGCGTAAAAGCAATATCATTTAATTGCCGGACCATCTTCCTCGCGAATGGTGCTGCTCGATGAAATGGGCCGGGGCGTCAAAAGAATCAGCTCGCGGCTCGGGTGGCGCAGCTCCCACTCATCAAGATACGCGTCGGTAAAGCGCATCATCCACGGGAGCGGCGAGCCATGTGGCTCGCCGTCCGGCCAACCGTGACTTGAGACGACACGATTCGCGCCTGATAGCTCCCCCTGAGCCTCACTCAACCCGAGCACGATACCAGGCCGCCGAAGAGCCAAGTCGTATCCTGACTCCGCTCCGTTCGCCAGCCATTGTACGGACACGTTAGAGATCCGTTCGGGTGACAGGTTGAGGATCGTACTGACTAGGCCTCCAAATTCACCTTCGTCTTTTGGTCCCCATCCGCCATCAAGCCGCACGTAAATTGCCTGCCTGAGAGCTTTCTGCACCGTCTGAAGTTGCTCGCGGTCGATGCGCCGCTGAAGTTCGAGGTTTTGTTCGGTTTGGCTAATATGTGTGGAAGCATCCTTGGCAGCCGCAATCGCGTCCTTATCTGCCTGCTTCTTGTCCTTGCGCGCCTCCACCGCGTCTTTACGAGCAATGACAGCCACTACGACAGAAATGATGACGGCTAGAAGCGTGGCTACGGCCGTTGTTGTGCTGACCGCGAAGTTGGAGCACTCCAAGCTCGTAGCATCTTCAATTAAACATGGCAACATGCGGTCATAGTACTGCCGCATAAGCACGGACAGTTTCCTCTCATCTGCTGCGGCAGGTCTGCTGCTGGCTTTCGTCGGACCCGGGTCACGCTGCTTTTCGATTCCACGCTGGGAACACTGGTCGCGCCACGGGTCGTCCGAGCATCGTTCCGGCGGCGGCCATACTGACCGCATCCATCCCGACATGCAGGTACCGCTGGGTCGTCGCGAGTGACGAGTGGCCGAGGAGCATCTGCACGGCCCGGAGGTCACGGCTCGCTTCGTATGCGGCCGTGGCGCCGGCGTGGCGGAGGCTGTGCGGGTTGTAGCCCGTCCACTGCCGGATCTTCGTCGCCACGGTCGCGTTGTGCAGGTGCCCCGTCGTCCGCCCCGGGAAGTAGAAGCCGGGCCCTTGCTCCCGCTCGAGCTTGAGCAGGACGACCATGAGCTGCTCGTTGATCGGGACCATGCGCTGCTTCTCGCCCTTCCCGGTGACGCGCAGCAGGTCGCCCTCGCGGTGCTTCGTGTGCAGGCTCGTGATCTCCGCAAGACGCAGGCACGCGAGCCGGCCGAGCAGGATCATCGCCTGGTGCTCGAGCGGCGCCCGGATGCATGCCATCTGAACGGCGTCGTCCGGCGCAATCCGAGGCACCTTCGCCGGGACGGGCACCGCCCGCAGCCCATAGGCCGGATCGGTGTCCACGAGCCCCATCGCGAACGCCCACCGGTAGTAGGAGCGGAACGCGCTCCGGTACGTCTTCCTCGTCTCCGCCGCCAGCGTCGACCGCCGCGCGGCAAGGAACGCCTCGAGGTCCCCGGTCGTGACCTGCAGCAGGTCAGGGTGCCACCGCTGGAACATCCTCAGCCTGGACAGGTAGAGCTTCACCGTCCCCTGAGATAGGCCGGCGGCGAGTAGGTGCTGCGTGTAGTCGTGCATGATCCCCTCATTCATCACGTCGAGCCCCCAGCCACTTCGGACTGTATCGGCGTGGCCTACCGGGCCAACCAGACTCGTCGGGTAGAACTCGCGCGAAGGCGAGGGTTCGGTGTGGGATACCCACGAGAAACGCCCCCGGTGACCGGAGGCGTTGTCTCGAACCGAAGAACGCACGAGACCCCTTGACCCAGGGGAGTGGCCCTCGCTAACCCGCTCGCTTCACCAGGAACGGCGTGACGACCGCCGTGCCCTCGGACCGCGCGTCGACCTCGGGCCGCTCACCGAAGCGACCCTCGATGAGCTCGCCCTCCTGCTGAAACTCGGAACCGGCAGGTTGTTGGTTCGAGTCCAACTCGGGGAGCGAAGGCCTCGCGGCTCCACCCGCGGGGCCTTTTACCTTGCCCGGCGCCCCTTGCCCGGCGCCGCATGCCCGGCATCTCGCGCCCTTCGTCCCTCGCCTGGAGCCGCGTGCGCCGCGCCCGCGCCTCAGTCCTCGAGGTGGTCGCGCCCCGGCAGCCAGGAGCTCCCGGGCTCGCCCCAGCCGCTCTTCCGGATGACCTTCGCCACGGGCTTCCGGTGCTCGTGGGCGAGGCGGTCCGTGTAGAGCAGCCCGTCGAGGTGGTCGAACTCGTGCTGCAGGATGCGGGCGAACCAGCCCGCCGCCTCGAGCTCGAACGGCCGGCCGTCGAGGTCCACCGCGCGGAGGATCGCGCGGTCCGCCCGCACGAGGGGGAAGCGCTCGCCCGGGAACGAGAGGCAGCCCTCCTCCTCGGTGTCCTCGTCCGCCTCGCGCACCGGCACCGGCGTGATGAGGAGGTCGGGGTTCACGGCCACGCCGCGCAGCGGCTCGCCCTCGTCCGTCTCGTACGAGTAGACGAAGACGCGGAGCGCGACACCCACCTGCGGGGCGGCGAGACCGACGCCCGGGGCCGCGTCCATGGTGTCGTACATGTCGTCCACGAGGGCGCGGAGGGCGTCGTCGAACACCTCCACGGGGAGCGCCGGGGAGTGCAGGACGGGGTCTCCGGTGATCCGGATCGCAAGGACGGGCATGCTGCCGATGATAGGCGGGCCGCCGGGTAGGGTCGGGGCGTGCCATTCGATGCCAGCCCCGTGATCCAGGCCGCCTCGTTGACCCCCTACCAGGCCCTCGGCATCCCGATCGCGCTGGTCGGCGCCGTGTTCCTCAGCCTCGGCGCGCAGCTGCAGTCGCAGGGAGTGGCCAAGGTGGAGGCGCGCGGGACGAAGAGCACGGCGGGCCTCAGCCTCCGCCAGCTCGGCGCCCTGCTCGGCCGTCCCTCCTGGGTCGCCGGCACAGTGATGCTCGGCCTCGCCATCGTCCTGCAGCTCGCGAGCCTCCGGCTCGCGCCGCTCATCGTCGTGCAGCCGCTCGGCGCGGTGGCGCTCGTGGTGACGGCGATCCTCAACTCCCGCGCCACCGGCAGGCGCCTCGACCTGAAGGCCAAGCGCGCGGTCGCGCTCTGCATCGGCGGGGTGGGCCTGTTCGTCGTGTTCGCGGCGGTCTTCGCCAAGGAGACCCCGATCCGCACGCCCGAGCTCATCACGATCCTGGTGATCCTCGGCATCGTCCTCGTCGTGCTCGGGGGGCTCTTCCTCTACTTCCGCCGCCACGTGCGGGCGATCTTCTACATCATCAGCGCCGGCGTGCTCTACGGCTTCGTCGCGACCCTCGCGAAGGTCGTCATCAACCGGCTCACGACGGGCGACTTCGACGCGCTCACGGCCGTGTGCATCGTGGCCCTCGTCGCAGCGACCCTGCTCGGCGCCTACTTCGTCCAGACGGCCTACTCCTCGGGGCCGCCGGACCTGGTCATCGCGGGCCTCACGGTCGTCGACCCGCTCGTCGCCGTGTGCATCGGCGTGACCGTCCTCGGCGAGGCCGCGGACGCTCCGCTGTACGCCGGCGTGGCCTTCCTCGTGGCAGCCGGCATCGCCGTGGCCGGGGTGTTCCAGCTCGCCAAGCACCACCCGCACGCCTCCTGACCGGCGCGCGGCGCGCCTCGCCCGCGGCCCCGGGAGCGTCTGACCGTGCGGCGGTGCGCCGTCGGGCCGTCCTCGGACCCGTGCGATACGTTGCTCTGCGACACCCGGCCCGCGCCACCCGGATCACCGTGGCGCGCACCGGACGCCGACCCACTGGAGAGACACCTCTTGCCGAACACCCCGGACACGACACCGCGCGAGCCCTCGACCTCCGGACGGCCGCTGCGCATCCTCATCGGGGCCGACACCTTCCCCCGGACGTGAACGGGGCCGCACGGTTCGCGGAGCGCCTCGCGGGAGGCCTCGTCCGCCGCGGCCACGAGGTGCACATCGTCGCCCCGGCCGCCGATCGCCGGCACGGCACGTGGACCGAGGTGCACGACGGCCAGGAGGTCACCGCCCACCGGCTGCGCAGCTGGCGCTGGTACCCGCACGACTGGCTGCGGTTCGCGCTCCCGTGGAGCATCAACCAGAACAGCGCCCGGATCCTCGACGCCGTGCAGCCCGACGTCGTGCACTTCCAGTCGCACATCATCACCGGCCGCGGGCTCAGCATCGAGGCCGAGAAGCGGGGCATCCGCATCATCGGCACCAACCACTTCATGCCGGAGAACATGCTCCAGCACACCCTGCTGCCGGTGGCGTGGCAGGACAAGGCCATCCAGATGGCGTGGAAGGCCGCGCGCCGCACCTTCGGGCGCGCCGAGGCCGTCACGACCCCACGCGCCGCGCCGCCCAGTTCCTCGAGCGCTACACGGGCCTCAGCGGGGTGATCGCCATCTCCTGCGGCATCGACGCCGGCAACTACACGCCCGACTTCACCCCGCGCACCCGCAACCGCATCGTCTTCGTCGGACGGGTGACGGGGGAGAAGCAGATCGACGTGCTCCTCCGCGCGTTCGCGATCCTGCCGAAGTCGCTGCGCGCGGAGCTCGAGATCGTCGGCGGCGGCGACCAGAAGACCGCGCTCGAGAAGCTCGCCGTCGACCTCGGCGTCGCCGACCGCACCACGTTCACCGGCTACGTCTCCGACGAGGAGCTGCGTCGCGCCTACACGCGCGCCACCGTGCTCGCCATGCCGAGCATCGCGGAGCTCCAGTCCATCGTCACCATGGAGGCCATGGCCTCCGCGCTGCCCGTCGTCGCCGCCGACGCCATGGCCCTCCCGCACCTCGTGCACGACGGCGAGAACGGCTACCTGTTCCGCCCGGGCGACGTCGACGACCTCGCCGCCAAGCTCCGCCGGGTGCTCGAGCTGCCCGAGGACGAGCTCCAGCGCATGAAGCGCGAGAGCCTCACGGTGGTCGCCTCGCACGACATCGAGCGCACGATCTCGACCTTCGAGAGCCTGTATCGTGGCTACTCCGTGTCCTCGCCGGTCACGGACGAGGCACGCGGACGCATGGACGGCTCAGGCGCCGCCTAGCCCCCGCCTCGGGGCGGTAGCTCAGCTGGTCAGAGCAGCGGACTCATAATCCGTCGGTCACGGGTTCAAGTCCCGTCCGCCCTACTCCCGGTGCGTGGCCGCGCCGATCCCTCACGTCCCGTCCGCCCCTCGGACTGGGGTCCGACGGACGCATAGCACGACGCCCGCAGGACCGCCATCGGGATGTCCCCTGGATTACCATGGGCAAGGAAATCACCCGGTCGCGGGGCCCATCCGGCCGCGTCGACCGTCACCGGCCACCCGCCGGCGTCGCGTCCGCGCGCGCCGCACGCCGCCCACCCGCGAGGACGACATGACCAGCACCAGCGCACGCCCATCGACCTCCGGCGGCACGGGACGGACCGCCTCCGTCGTGCCCGAGGGGTCCAGCACCCGGTCCTTCCGCGGCGACATCCAGGGGCTCCGCGCGCTCGCGGTGGTGGCCGTCATCCTCGACCACCTGCTGGCCTGGCCCTCCGGCGGCTTCCTCGGCGTCGACGTCTTCTTCGTGATCTCGGGCTTCATCATCACGTCGCTCCTGCTGCGCCAGCACGACAGGCTGGGCCGCATCTCGTTCGCGGAGTTCTACCGCAAGCGCGTGAAGCGCATCCTCCCGGCCTCGACAGCCGTGCTCCTCGTCACCGTCGGCGCGAGCTGGATGGTCTTCCTCTCCGGCCGCGCCTCGGCGATCGCCTGGGACAGCGTCGCCGCGTTCCTCTTCGTCGCCAACTGGCGCTTCGCCGCCACCGACACCGACTACTGGGCCGCCGACAGCGCCGTCTCGCCCGTGCAGCACTACTGGTCGCTCGGCGTCGAGGAGCAGTTCTACGTCGTCTGGCCGATCCTGCTCACGATCGGCCTCGCGCTCTCGCTGCGCTTCCGGGGTGCCGGTCGCTACCACGGCATCCTCACCGCGATCCTCCTCGTGCTCACGGTCGGCTCCTTCGCCTGGGCGATGGCCGACACCGCCGGCAACGCCGCCGTCGCCTACTTCTCCACCTTCTCCCGCGCGTGGGAGCTCGGGATCGGCGCGCTGCTCGCGGTCGCCACGCCGCTCCTCCGCCGCCTCCCCGACGCCGCGCGCCCCGTGCTCGCCTGGGCGGGCCTCGCGGTCATCGCATACGGTCTCTTCGCCCTCAGCAGCGCCTCGCCCATCCCGGCGCCCGGGTCCGTCATCCCCGTGGTCGGCGCCGCGCTCGTCATCGCGGGCGGCACCGGCGGGGCCCAGCGCTTCCTGTGGCCGCTCACCAACCCCGTCTCCCGCTACCTCGGCGACATCTCGTATTCGCTGTACCTGTGGCACTTCCCGGTGATCGTGATCCTCGCCGCGGTGTCCGACACCGCGGGCCTCGGCTACCCGGTGATCGTGCTGGTGCTGACCCTCGGCCTCTCCGTGCTGTCGTACCACGGCCTCGAGGACCCGATCCGCCGCTCCCAGTGGCTGGAGCCGGGAGCCGCCGCCCGCCGCGCGAAGCGCCGCTCGCGCCGCCGGCCGGGCTTCGGTCCCTCCACCGGCACCAAGGTCGCGGCCCTCGGCACGGCCGCGCTGCTCACGGTCACCTTCATCAGCCTCGCCGTCGTGCGGCAGCAGGAGAGCTCCGAGGCCTCGTCCATCGCGACAGGACCGGCCGCCAGCGTCGGCGAGGAGGCCCCGGTCGACGCGGGCGTGGTGGCCGCCGGCGACCTCGGCGCCCTGCAGGGGCAGATCCGCGACGCCCTCGCCGCGACCAGCTGGCCCGCCCTCGACCCGGCGATCGACGGCCTCGAGAAGTCCGCCGTGCCCGTGGAGGACAGCCAGGGCTGCGCCCGCACCGACGCGGAGAACCCGCGCTCGTGCTCGTTCGGCGACGTGCGCAAGCCGACCATCATGGTGCTCGGCGACTCCACGGGGATCACCCTGCTGCCCACCGTCCGGGCGCTGTTCGAGGCGACGCACCACATCCGCGGCCTCACCTTCGCCGGATGCGCCGTGATGGACGTCGACTGGCAGTTCCCCGACACCAGCACCGAGGGCGGCTGCCTCGAGTTCCGCGACCAGGCGGTGCGGGCGATCCAGGAGGAGCAGCCGGAGATCCTCTTCGTCAGCAACAGCTACGGGCAGATCCTGAAGCTCTCCTCGAAGGCCACCGGCGACGACGCCGTGGCGGAGTGGTCCGCGGGCGTGCAGAGCACGGTGGGCCAGGTGCGCGACAGCGTGGGCCAGGTCGTGCTCGTCTCCTCGCCGCCCGTCGGGCAGCCGCTGGAGACGTGCGCCACGAAGGTCTCGACCCCGGCCGACTGCCAGGCCTCCATCCCCGGCGCCTGGAAGGTGGGCGACCGCGCCCAGGAGGACGCCGCCACGGCGCTCGGCATCCCCTACCTCGACACGTCGTCGCTGTTCTGCTGGGAGGAGCGCTGCCCGTCGTTCGTCGGCAGCACCCCCACGAAGCGCGACAGCGTGCACACGACGCCCCAGTACGCGGCCGTCATCACGCCGGCGTTCAAGCAGATGCTCGACGAGGCGCTGGCGGCATCCGCGGCGTGATGCGGCGCCGGGCGCGCTGACCGGCGGCCGACCGCCGCCGCGGTCCGCAGCGGACCTCGGCGGACCACCAGCGCCGGTCAGCGCGGCGCGTCCGCCCGGAGGTCGCGCTCCATCCACACGTACGACGGGTGCGCAAGGTTCCGTCCGCGGTCGACGAACCCCGCACGCGCGTAGGCGCCGAGCGCCGCGGCGTTCCCCGGCACGACGTACAGCCCGACGCGGAGGGCGCCCTCCGCCGCCGCCCGGTGGACGGCCGCCTCGACGAGCCGTGCACCCCAGCCGCGCCCGCGCACCTCCGGGGACAGGACGATGCGCGCCAGCCGCACCGCGCGGTCGCCGTCCGGCACGATCTCGACGTGGCCGACGGGCGGTCCCTCGAGGGCTGCACCCGCGTCGCGCGCCGGCGGCTCGGCCTCGGCGTCCTCCGCCGGGATCGCTGCCACGGCCGTCCACGCACGCGCGGCCGGGTTCCCGGCCCGCACGGCGTCCTCGTCGATGAACGGCCACGGCGCGTCCTCGCCGGCGAACAGGCGGAAGGCGGCCTCGTCGGGCAGCCAGGAGCGCAGGGCCGGCGCGTCGACCACCGGGTCGAACGGTCGGAGCCGCAGGACGGCGGCGCTGCGGGGATCCACGTCGGCCAATGTATTCCAAACGTAACAAGAACGAAAAGAGAAGGCCCTACTGTAACTTTTGAGACGAGCGCAGCGGAGCGCGGGCGGATCCTCCCCGGAGGTCGGCCGCGATCGGCTCGCCCTCGGATCCGACCCGCGTGCGCCGGCCCGGCGACGCCCGAGACAGTGAGGCCCACCATGATCAGACCCGTCCGAGTCGCGGCCATCGCGCTCGCGACCACCGCGACGCTCGCCCTCGCCGCATGCGGCGGCGGCGGCAGCTCGTCGAGCGACGGCGGCACCGCGACCGGAGGCGACCTCGTCATCGCCCGGTCCGCCGACATCATCGCGATGGACAAGACCACCACCTTCGACAACAACTCCATCCGCGTGATGCAGCAGATCATGGAGCCGCTCTTCATGGTCAGCCAGGACGGGTCGAAGGTCGACCCGTGGCTCGCCACCGGCTACGAGATCTCCGACGACCAGCTCACCTACACGATCGCGCTCCGCGACGACGTGACCTTCTCGACGGGCGAGACGATGACCGCCGCGGACGTCAAGTTCTCCATCGACGAGGACACGAAGACGGGCGCGAGCGGCTGGGGCTTCGTCAACGCGGCCATCGACACCGTCGAGGCCACCGACGACACCACCCTCACCGTCAAGCTCAAGTACCCCTGGGCCCCGCTCATCGCCGACCTGTCGATCTTCAGCAACGGCATCGTCCCGATCGACTACGGCGGCAAGAGCGTCGAGGAGTTCTACGAGGCGCCGGTCGGCACGGGCCCCTTCGTCTGGGACTCCTGGACCAAGGGCCAGTCGGTCAAGCTCACCAAGAACGCCGACTACTGGCAGGACGGCAAGCCGACGCTCGACAGCGTGACGTGGACGGTCGTGCCGGACGCGAACACGCGGAAGCTGCAGCTCCAGGGCGGCCAGATCGACATCAACGACACCCCCGACTGGTCGAGCTTCGAGTCGCTCGGATCCACCGAGGGCGTGGAGGCCGTGACCTTCCCGTCGACGCAGATCGACTACCTCGCCTTCAACCAGCAGCGGAAGCCCTTCGACGACGTGCACGTGCGCCGCGCCATCGCGTACGCGATCGACCGCGACTCGCTCGTCGACGCCGTGCTGTTCGGCAACGGCGAGACGGCCGACTCGCTCCTGTCGCCCGGCACGCCGTACTACGACGGCGACACGGGAGCCCCGGAGCTCGACATGGCGAAGGCGAAGGCCGAGCTCGCGCAGTCGACGATGCCGGACGGCTTCTCCACGAAGCTCCTCATCCGCTCGGGCGACCCGAACCAGACGTCGGTGGCGCAGATCCTGCAGTCCGAGCTCGCGGAGCTCGGGATCACGGTCGAGATCACGCAGCTCGACCCGACCGCCAACAAGCAGGCGCGCCTCGACTCCGACTTCGACATGACGCTGTCGGCCTGGACCATGGACATCCCGGACCCCGACCAGTGGACGTCCTTCGCGGTGGATCCCGAGGGCGGCTCGCACTCGGCGTTCACGTACTACGACGACCCCGAGGTCGTGGCGATCAACAAGCAGGCCCAGCTGGAGACCGACGACGCGAAGCGCGCCGAGCTGTACGCGCAGCTGCAGGAGAAGACGGGGGAGTCCGCGTTCCTCGCCTACCTCTACTACTCGCCGTACGCCTACGCGATCAGCGACCGGATCGACGGCTTCGAGGTGACGCCGCTCGGCAACTACCACCTCGAGGACGTCACGAAGTCGTCCTGACACTCGTAACAGCGGCGTAACATCAGCGCGCTACTGTAACGATCACTACACAGTGCGGCCGTCGGGCACACGATGCCCGGCGGCCGCACCGCCACCCGCACCACCCGCCGTCCACCGCATCACGCCTCGAGGAGGAGCATGCTGCACCGCCTGCGCTTCATCCCCGGCCGGCTGCTCCAAGCCGCGCCGGTCGCCTTCGGGGTGACGCTCATCGTCTTCTTCATGGCGCACCTGCTCCCCGGCAACCCGGCCCTCGCGATCCTGGGGGAGCGCGCGACCGACGCCAGCGTCGCCGCCCTCACCGAGCAGCTCGGCCTCGACCGCCCCATCTGGGAGCAGTACGGCATCTTCCTCGCGCAGCTCGTCCGCGGGGACCTCGGCACGAGCCTCACCTACCAGCTGCCCGTCACGGAGCTCGTCTTCCAGGCGATCCCCGTCACCATGTCGCTCCTCGGCTACGCGCTCGTGCTGTCGCTCGTCATCAGCATCCCGCTCGCCGCCCTCGCCGCCAGCCGTCCCGGGTCCTCCCGCGACCTCGGCGTCCGCCTCTTCACGCTCGTCGGGCAGGGCATGCCGCAGTTCTGGGTCGGCATCATGCTGATCCTCCTGCTCGCCGTCGGCCTCGGCGCGTTCCCCGTGGGCGGCTACGGCCGCGACGCCGCGGAGCACGTGCGCTTCCTGTTCCTGCCCGCCCTCACGCTCGCCATCGCGATGAGCCCCACCGTGATCCGGAGCCTCCGCGCCTCGATGATCGACGTGCTCGAGTCGGAGCACGTCGGCACGGCACGGTCCAAGGGATCGGCGGGCGTGCACCTGTTCCGCGACCACGTGCTCCGGAACGCGGCCATCCCCACCGTCTCCATCATCGGCGTCAACCTCGGCTACCTCGTGGGCGGGTCGCTCGTCATCGAGAAGGTGTTCGCGCTCCCGGGCCTCGGCTCGCTCATGGTCAACGCGATCTTCAGCCGCGACTTCCCCACCATCCAGGCGGTGACGCTCTTCGTCGCCCTCTTCGTCGTGATCGTCGGCATCCTCACGGACGTCGTCTACACGATGCTCGATCCCCGGGTCACGCTCGGCGGGAAGGACGCGGCATGAGCACGGGCATCACCACCCCGACCGCGGTGCTCGCGGGATTCCAGGCGAGGCGTCGCAGCCGGCGCGGATCCCGGGCGCTCCAGCCCTGGTACCGCAACGGCCCGCTCGTGGCCGGCGGGATCATCACGGGCGCGCTCGTGCTCGTCGCGATCCTCGCCCCCGTCATCGCCCCGTACGACCCGATCGTGCAGGACCTCCCGAACGCGCTGCAGTCCCCGAGCGCCGAGCACTGGCTCGGCACCGACAAGTACGGCCGGGACGTGCTCTCCCGCCTCATCTGGGGCGCGCGCGTCGACCTCCGGGTCGGCTTCCTCGCCGTGCTCCTGCCCTTCGTGTTCGGCACGGTCGTGGGCGCCATCTCGGGCTACTTCGGCGGGATCCTCGACACCGTCGTCATGCGCATCGTCGACGTGTTCTTCGCCTTCCCGTTCTACGTCATGGTCATCGTCCTGGTGTTCGTCTTCGGCGCCGGCGAGCAGAGCATCTACCTCGCCATCGCGGCGGTCTCGTGGGTCTCCTACGCCAAGATCGTGCGCGGCGAGGTGCTGGTGGCGAAGAAGCAGGACTACGTCGTCGCCGCACGCCTCGGCGGCATGTCGCACGGCCGCGTGCTCGTCAGGCACATCGGCCCGAACGTGCTGAGCCAGGCGATCATCTACGGCATGAGCGACATCGTCATGGACATCATGGCGATCGTCACCCTCGGCTACCTCGGCCTCGGCATCGCGCCGCCCACCGCCGAGTGGGGCTCGATGATCGTCGACGGCCAGGAGTTCATCACCACCCAGTGGCAGCAGGCCACCATCCCCGGCCTCGTGGTGGTGGTGACGAGCCTCGGCCTGTCCCTCCTCGGCGACGGCCTGTCCGACATGCTCAGCCCGGAGAGAAGGAAGTGACCGTGCAGGACGCGACCCCCGCCCCCGCCGTGCTCCTCAGCGTGGAGCACCTCACGCTCGGCATCCGCCGCCGCGGCGGCCCGCCGACCGCCATCGTGGACGACCTGTCGTTCCAGGTCCTCGAAGGCGAGCGCTTCGGCATAGTCGGCGAGTCCGGGTCGGGCAAGTCCCTCACCCTCCGCGCGATCGCGGGGCTCCTGCCGAAGGGCGTCGAGGTGCTCTCCGGCCGCATCCTGTTCGACGGCGTCGACCTCGTGCCGATGCCCGCCGCCAAGCGCCGCCTCCTCATGGGCCCCGGCATCGCGATGATCTTCCAGGAGCCGATGACCGCGCTGAACCCCGTCATGCGCGTCGGCGAGCAGATCGCGGAGGGGCCGCGCCGCCACCTCGGCCTGTCGCGGAAGGCGGCCCTCGAGCTCGCCGTGGATATGATGGCCCGCACCGGCATCCCGGATCCCGCCCGACGCGCCCGCGCCTACCCGCACGAGCTCTCCGGCGGCCTCCGCCAGCGGGTGATGATCGCGATGGCGCTGTCCTGCCGGCCGCGCCTGCTGCTCTGCGACGAGCCCACCACCGCCCTCGACGTCACCGTGCAGCACCAGGTGCTCCGACTCCTCGAGCGGCTGTGCGTCGAGACCGGCGCGGCGCTCGCGTTCGTCACGCACGACCTCGCCGTCGTCAACCAGACCTGCACCGACATGGCCGTGATGTACGCGGGCCACGTGGTCGAGGCGGGGCGCGTCCAGGACGTGTTCCGCGACCCGCGCCACCCGTACACGAAGGGCCTGCTGGACTCCGCGCCCGACTTCGACCAGCCGGACCGCGAGCTCGTGGCCATCCCCGGCTTCCCGCCGAACGTCGCGAACCGGCCCTCCGGGTGCCCGTTCGCGCCGCGCTGCGCGTTCGCGGTCGAGGCCTGCACCGTTGCGATGCCGCCCTTCGAGGTGGTGGCGCCGGATCACCGGGCGGCCTGCATCGAGTCGTCGCGCGTGTTCCTGGGGGTGCCGGCATGAGCGCCGTCGTCGCGGGGCCGGGAGCCGGGAACGCGGTCGAGTCCGCCGCGCCGCCTGTGCTCCGCGTCGCCGACATCACCAAGACCTACCGCGTGGGCGGATCCGTGCTGTCGCAGATCACCCGGCGCAGCGAGGCGGGGTCGCACCTCACCGCGCTCGACGGCGTCGAGCTGCACCTCGGCAAGGGCGAGATCCTCGCGCTCGTGGGGGAGTCGGGATCCGGCAAGTCCACGCTCGCGAAGATCCTGGTGGGGAGCACGGCGCCGACCTCGGGCGACGTCGAGTACCACGGCGCGCCGATGCCCGCCCGGCGGGACCGCGAGGCCAGCCGGCGCATCCAGATGGTGTTCCAGGACCCGTACTCGTCGCTCAACCCGCGCATGAGCGTGGGCGCGATGCTCGCGGAGCTCCTGACGCTGCACCGCATCGTGCCCCGCCGGGAGGTGCGGGCCGAGAGCGTGCGCCTGCTGAAGCTGGTGGGGCTCGAGGAGGACGCGCTGGACGCGTACCCGAGCCAGTTCTCGGGCGGGCAGCGGCAGCGCATCGCGATCGCGCGCGCCCTCGCGGTGCGGCCCGACATCCTCATCGCGGACGAGCCCGTCTCGGCCCTCGACGTGTCCGTGCAGGCGACGATCCTCGAGCTCTTCGCCGACTCCAGCGGGAGCTCGGGCTCAGCATCCTCTTCGTGGCGCACAACCTCGCGGTCGTCCAGCACCTCAGCCAGCGCGTGGCGGTGATGTACCTCGGCCGCATCGTCGAGGTCGCCGACACGGAGGAGCTCTTCCGGGATCCGCGCCACCCCTACACGCGAGCGCTCATCGACTCGATCCCGCGCATGTCGGCCGGCAGCGTCAACGCCGAGGCCGTGCTCGAGGGCGAACCGCCGAGCCCCTTCGCCGTGCCGAGCGGCTGCCGGTTCCACCCGCGCTGCCCGTACGCGGTCGCGGCGTGCCGCACCACCGACCCGGCCCTCGAGGCCGTCACGCCCGGGCACGCCAGCGCGTGCATCCGGGCCCGAGAGCTCGACGCCCCCACGGGCGCCGACGGACAGGAACAGGGGAACGCATGAGGATCTGGATGTCGCTCGACATGGAGGGCGTCGCCGGCGTCGTCGACTGGGAGCAGTGCCGGCCGGACAGCGGCGCCGCCTACACGCTCGGCTGCGAGCTCCTGCAGGCGGAGGTGAACGCGGCCATCGAGGGCGCGATCGCGGGCGGGGCGACGGAGATCGTGCTCAACGACTCCCACAGCCGCATGGCGAACCTCGACCCGCGCCGCATCGCGGGCGGGGCCCGGTACCTCTCGGGCCGCCACAAGCCCGGCTACATGATGCAGGGCCTCGACGACACGTTCGACGCGATCTTCCTCGTCGGCTACCACGGCTCCATCTCGGGCCCGCCGTCGACCATGTCGCACACGTACAACCCGGAGGTGTTCTCGGGGGCACGCGTCAACGGCACCGAGGTGGGGGAGAGCGGCATCAACGCGCTCGTGGCCGACCACTACGGCGTCCCCATCGCGTTCGTCTCGGGCGACGCGGTGACCTGGACGGAGACGGAGCCGTTCGCTCCCGACGCCGTGCACGTGCAGACCAAGGAGTCGGCGTCGCGGTTCAGCGCGCTCAGCCTCCACCCCGACGAGTCGTGCCGCCTCATCCGGCTCGGCGCCGAGGAGGCCGTCCGGACGGTGGCCGAGCGCGGCATGCGCCTGCCGGGGATCGCGCGGCCCGCCGTGCTCGAGCTCGACGTGCAGACGGCCGACATGGCCGACGTCGCGTCCTGGGTCCGCGGTGCCGAGAAGTCGACCGAGCGCGGCGTCCGCATCGAGGGCGACGACCTGCTCCAGGTCTTCCGCTCCTTCGTCGCCGTCAACTACATCACCCGGCAGGCCGGGGGCCGCTGATGGGCCTCGCGGAGGAGTCCGCGCAGGCGCCGCGGGCCACGCGCTCGTGGAGCGTCCCGCCCGGACCCGACGGCACGGCGCTCGCGCTGCACGGCGGTGCGGGCGGGCGGATCCTCGAGCTGTCGCGGGAGGAGGCCGCCGCCTTCGAGGCGGGCCTCACCCGGGCTCACGACGCCGGGTCCGCGGTGCTGGCGCGCGGCGGATCCGCCCTCGACGCCGTGTGCGCGGCCGTCGAGCGGCTCGAGGACGACCCGCTCTTCAACGCCGGCCGCGGCGCCGCCCTCACCGCCGACGGCGAGGCGGAGCTCGATGCGGCCGTGATGACGGGCGCCGGCCTCGTCGGAGCCGTCGCGGTGTCCCGTCACGCCCGGAACCCCGTGCGGGCGGCCCGCGCAGTCCTCGAGGAGACCGACCACGTCCTCCTCGTGGCGCCGTCGGCCGAGCTCGTCGCCGGCTGGGGCCTCGCCACGGCAGAGCCCGCGTACTTCGTCACCGAGGCGCGCCTCCAGCAGCTCGCCCGGGTCCGGGCCGACCTCCTCCAGGGCGCCCGGCACGGCACCGTCGGCGCGGTCGCCCGCGACCGCACCGGTGCGCTGGCGGCGGCGACCAGCACCGGCGGCATGGTGAACCAGCGCATCGGCCGCGTCGGCGACACGCCCGTCATCGGGGCGGGCACCTACGCGCGCGACGGGGTGGCCGCGGTCTCCTGCACGGGCGAGGGCGAGTCGTTCCTCCGCGGCGTGGTGTCGCACGACATCGCGTCGCGCGTCCGCTACCTCGGGTCCACCCTCGAGGAGGCCGTGCTCGCGACCGTGGAGTCCGAGCTGACAGCGCGTCACGCCAGCGGCGGCCTCGTCGCGGTGGGCGGAGACGGCACGCTCGTCATCGCCCACAACTCGCCGACCCTGTTCGCGGCGTTCCCGCAGGACGGACGGCTCGTCGTGCTGACATAGGAGCGCACGATCCCGCCCAGCCCCGACGGAAGGACGCAGCATGCCCCTCAAGGAAGAGATCTTCGCCCGCATGGACGAGCTCACGCCGGCCGAGCGGAAGGTCGCGCGCACCCTGCTCGCGAGCTACCCGAGCGCCGGTCTCGGCAGCGCCGCCACCCTCGCCAAGGCCGCGGGCACCAGCACCCCCACGGTGCTGCGCCTCGTGACGCGCCTCGGCATCGGCAGCTACCCGGACTTCCAGCAGCGCCTCCGCGACGAGATCACGCACCACATGAACAGCCCGGTGACCCGCACCACGCGCAGCCGGCCCAGCGTGGACGACGGCGAGCTGTTCTCGCGTTCCACGGCGAGCCGGATCCAGCTCGTCGAGGGCCTCCGCGACACGGTTCCGCCGAGCGAGCTGGAGCGCGCCGTGCAGCTGCTCGCCGGGAAGCCGAAGCACGTCGTGGTGTCCGGCGGCTACTTCAGCCGCTTCCTGGCGATGCTCCTCGCGACCCAGCTCGACCAGGTCGTGCCGGGCATCGAGTTCGTGGGGGAGCCGCTCGGGCACGACATCGGGCGGTACCTGCGGCTCGGTCGCGGCTCGGTGGCGATCATCATCGACCTGCGGCGCTACGAGCTCGCGGCCAAGGAGGCCGCGGAGCTCGCGCGCCGGCAGGGCGCCTCGACCATCATCATCACCGACCAGTGGCTGAGCCCCGCCGCGGAGGGCGCCGACGTCGTCCTCCCCGTGAAGGTGGACGGGATCCCGTTCGACTCCATGGCGGCGCTGCTCGTGCTGCTCGAGGCGCTCGTCGAGCAGGTGCTCCAGGCCACCGGCGAGTCCGGCCTCGAGCGCATGCGCCAGTGGGAGGAGTCCGTGCACATCCTCCGGGCATACCGCGCGGGCGACGTCGAGCCGCCCGCCGAGGCGGACGCCCCGTGATCCATCCCCGACGACAGGAACGCGCATGACCGACACCGACCTCCCCACCGCGACCGGCGCCGTCGCCCCCGCGGGCGCCCCCGCCGCGGCCCTGCCGTTCGCCGGCCTGACCGCCGTCGTCACGGGCACCGCGCAGGGCATCGGCCGTGCCATCGCGGATGCCCTGCGCGACGCCGGCGCCCGCGTCCATGGAGTCGACCGCGATACGGTCGACCTCAGCGTCACGGCCGAGGTCGAGGCGTTCTTCGCCGACGTCGGCGACGTCGACGTGCTGGTGAACGTCGCCGGGGGAGTCGTCGGCCAGACGCACACCCCCATCGACGAGCTGACGGACGCCGCGTGGGACGAGGTCGTGCGCGCCAACCTGACCACCACGATGGCCTGCACGCGGGCCGCCGCCCGGTCGATGAAGGCCCGCGGCACCGGCCGCATCGTCGTCATCTCCTCCGGGGCGGGCCGCAGCGTCAGCCTCACCGGGATCCAGGCCTACGCGTCCGCCAAGGCCGCGCAGATCGGCTTCACCCGGCAGATGGCGCACGAGCTCGGGCCGCACGGCATCACGGTGAACGGCATCGCCCCCGGCTTCGTGCTGTCCAACCCCACCACCGTCGCGCAGTGGGAGTCCTACGGCCCCGACGGCCAGCGGGCGCTCCTCGAGCGCATCCCCGTCCGCCGCACGGGCACGCCGGAGGACATCGCGCGCGGCGTGGTGTTCCTCGCCCATCCCGACGCCGGGTGGATCAGCGGCCAGACCCTGTCCATCGACGGCGGTCACTCGCTGTTCTGATCCGCCGCCCGCACCCGACCGACCGCACGCCCAGGAGCCCCATGACCGACCACGTCCCCGCCGGCGCCACCGCCCCGACCCCGACGGCCGCCGCCACCCGCCTGGCCGCGCTCGGCGAGCGCTACTTCCACGTCCAGCACTCGTACGACCCCTACAACGCGACCCTCCTCGGCATCGACGAGTTCGACCACCTGGCCGGCGACCCGAGCGCGGCCGCCAGCGCCGACGCCGCATCCGCCCTCGCCGCCATCACCCGGGAGGCCGGGGAGCTCGACGACGCCGAGCTCGACGACGCCCAGCGCACCGACCGCGACGTCCTGGCCGTCCTCGCCCGCGGCGCGTCCGACGACGCGCGCCACTCGCTCTGGGCGGCCAACGCCTCCGCGAAGGGCTACGTGAGCCGGCAGGGCCTCGTCTTCCAGGCGGTGCCGGCCATGACCATCGGGGACGCGCCGGCCGCGGACCGCTACCTCTCCCGCCTCGACGGCATCGCCGGCGTCCTCGACGCGCTGGGGGACCGGTACGCCGAGGAGACGGCCGCGGGGCGGCCGTCGACGCGCATGGGCCTCGAGCACGCGGTCCAGCAGCTCGAGGGGTACCTCGCCCTCCCGCTCGACGAGGACGCCCTCCTCGGCCCCACCCGTGCGGGCGGCGCCGCCGCGCTCACCGCCGCGGACCGCGCCCGCCGCACGGTCGAGGCGTCCATCCGCCCCGCCATGTCCCGGCTCGCCACCCGCCTCACCGACGAGCTGATCCTCGGTGCCCGCCCCGACGACCGCGTCGGCATCCAGCACACCGCCGGAGGAGCGGAGGGCTACGCCGACGCCGTCCGCCGCCACACCACCACGGACCTCGACCCGGAGGAGATCCACCGCATCGGCCTCCAGGTGCTCGAGGACATGGTCCCGCGCTGGGCGGAGATCGGCGGCCGGGCCCTGGGCGAGCGGGAGCTGCCCCGCATCGCCGCCCGGATGCGCGACGACCCGGCCCTCCGCTTCGAGACCAGCCAGCAGATCATCGACGTGGCGCAGGGCGCCCTCGATCGCGCGCAGGCGGCGCGCCCGCTCCTCTTCCCGCCGTACGACATCGGCGACTGCGTGCTCGAGGTGATCAACCCCATCGAGGCCGAGCACTCCGCCGTCGCCTACTACCGGCCGCCCGCCGTGGACGGCAGCCGCCCGGGCGCGCACTGCCTCCTCGCAACGGACCCGGAGACCCGGTACCGCTACGAGTACGAGTGCCTCGCGTTCCACGAGTCCGTGCCGGGGCACCACCTGCAGCTCGCCACCGCGCAGACGCTCGACATCCCGCGCTACCGTCGGCACCTCGACGTGGAGGCCTGCAGCTTCAACGAGGGCTGGGGCCTGTACTCCGAGCAGCTCGCCGACGAGATGGACCTCTACACCGACGACGTCTCGCGCCTGGGGATGCTGTCCTTCCTCGCCCTCCGCGCGTGCCGGCTCGTGGTCGACACGGGGATCCACCACCTCGGCTGGACCCGCCAGCAGGGCGTCGACTTCATGTGGGCGCACACCGCCACGACGCGCGCCCACGTGCAGAGCGAGGTCGACCGCTACATCTCCTGGCCGGGGCAGGCGCTCGCCTACATGATCGGCCGCCGCGAGATCCTGCGTCTCCGTGAGGAGTCGCGCCGGGCGCTCGGCGACCGCTTCACGCTGCCGGGGTTCCACGGGGTCGTGCTCGGCGACGGCGCCGTGCCGCTCTCCGTGCTGGAGCGCACCGTCACCCGCTGGCGCGACGCCGTCCCCGCCTGACCCGAGACCCGCCTGACCCGAGACCCGACCACCCACGCGACGAGAAGGACACATGGACATCACGATCAACGGCTGCCGCCTCAACGTGGAGGCGATGGGCCCGGAGGACGCGCCCGTCATCATCGCCCACCACGGCGGCGGCGGCATCGGCTCCCTCGCGGAGCCCCGCTCGACCTTCGGCCCGCTCGCCGACCGCTTCCGCGTCATCGTGTACGACGCCCGCGGCTGCGGCCGCAGCGAGGGCATCGAGCCCTACTCGCACGCGCAGTGGGCTGCGGACCTCGACGGGATCCGGCAGTGGGCCGGCGTCGACCGCGTCATCGTCGCGGGCGGCTCCTACGGCGGGTTCATCGCGCTCGAGTACGCGATCGCCTACCCGGAGCACGTGAGCGGGATCATCCTCCGCGACACGTCACCGGACGGGTCGAACCTCGAGCTGGCGTTCGAGAACGCGCGGAACCAGGACCGGATCGAGATCGACTGGGAGTCGTTCGACCGGTACTGGTCGGGCCGCATCACGTCCGACGAGGACCTCAAGGCGCGCTGGGCGGAGATCATCCCGCTCTACGACTTCGACTACGACCCCGTCCGGTCGGCGGAGCGCGTGGAGGCCGGCATCTACCGGCACGAGGCGCACAACTGGTGCTTCCAGCACAACTGGGGCGCCTACGACGTGAAGGACCGGCTCCCGGGCATCTCCGTGCCGACGCTCGTGACCGTGGGGCGCCGGGACTGGGTCACACCCGTCAGCTCCTCGGAGACGATCGCGTCGCTCATCCCGGGCGCCGAGCTCGTCGTCTTCGAGCGCTCCGGCCACTCGCCGCAGACCGAGGAGCCGGAGCTGTTCCAGCAGACGCTCCGCACGTTCCTCGAGCGCGTCCACCCGAGCGTCGAGGTCGCCTGATGGACGTCGTCGTCATCGGCGCCGGCGCCATCGGCGGGACCCTGGGGGCCCACATGGCGCGTGCCGGCCACCGCGTCCTCCTCTGCGACCAGGACGCCGAGCACGTCGCCGCCATCCGCGAGAACGGGCTCCGCATCGAGGGACCGGTCGAGGAGTTCACCGTCCGCGTCGACGCGGTGACGCCGGACGGCCTGCCCGACCGCATCGACCACGCGATCGTCGCCGTCAAGAGCCTCCACACGGCGTCCGCGGCCGAGCTCCTGCGCGACCGCCTCGCGCCCCACGGCTGGGTGCTCACCGTGCAGAACGGCCTCACGGCCGACGTCCTCGTCGACGTCCTCGGTCCGGAGCGGGTGGTGTCGAGCTTCGTCAACGTCGGTGCCGACCTCCTCGGTCCCGGCCGGATCCTGCAGGGCAACGTCGCCGCGTTCCACGTCGGCGAGCTGGCGGGCGGGGAGATCACGCCCCGCGTCCGCGAGATGGTGGACGCGCTGCCGTACGCCCGGGCGACCGGCAACGTGCTCGGCTACCTGTGGGGCAAGGAGGTCTACGGCGCGATGCTCTGGGCGGGCGCCGTCTCCGACCTGCCCATCGCCGACACGCTCGACCGACCGGCCTACCGACCGCTCATGATGGCGCTCGCCGCGAGGTCCTCGCGCAGGCGCCCGTGGAGGTCGAGGGGTTCGACGGCTTCGAGCCGGACGACCTGGAGGGGTCGCTCGACCGGCTGGCGGCGTTCAACCGGAGGAGCGCCAAGACCCACAGCGGCATCTACCGCGACCTCATGGTGCGCCGGCGGAAGACCGAGGTCGACCAGGTGCACCGCGACATCCAGGGGCCGGTCTTCGACATGATCGTGGAGATGATCCACGACATCGAGGAGGGCCGCCGCACGTGCGAGGTCCGGAACCTCGACGAGCTGGCCGCGCGCGTCGCCGCCCTCCCGGCGGGAGGGTCCGCGCCGGTACGCTGACGGTCCGAGGAGAGACGAGGACGTCATGCAGGCCATCACCCCCTTCATCTGGCTCGACGGGCGCGTGCGCGAGGCCGCGACGCTGTACGCGGAGGTGCTGCCGGACTCCCGCATCGTCGAGCTGCCCGCGGGCGACGGTCCGGCGGGCTCCGCCACGGTCGAGGTCGGGGGGCTGCGGATCATCCTTTTCGACGGCGGCCCGATGTTCCCGCAGACGCCGGCGTTCTCGCTCTCGGTGCCCGTCGAGACGCAGGAGGAGCTCGACCGCATCTGGGACGCGCTCATCGCCGACGGCGGCGCCCCGAGCCGCTGCGGCTGGCTCACCGACCCGTTCGGCGTCTCCTGGCAGATCGTCCCGACGATCCTGCCGACCCTCCTCGGCGATCCCGACCCGGACCGCGCCGCCCGCGCCCAGCAGGCGATGCTCGCCATGGGCCGCCTCGACATCGCGGAGCTGGTCCGGGCGGCTGACGGGTCCTGACGCCGGCCCCGATGCGGCAGGCGCGAGTCGCCTCCGATCCGCTGCCGGACACGAGGACGGCCGCCGCGCCTCAGCGTGGCGGCCGTCCTCGTGCGTCGCGGGAGCGCCTACTCCCGCAGCGTCGTGATGTGCTCCCGGTACCACTCCACGGTGGAGCGGAGCCCCGCGTCGAGCCCGATGGACGAGGTCCACCCGGCCTCGGCGAGCTTCGAGACGTCGAGCAGCTTCTGGGGCGTGCCGTCCGGCTTCGCGGTGTCCCACTCCGTGCGGCCCTCGTAGCCGACCACGTGCGCGATGGTCTCTGCGATCTCGCGGATGGTGACGTCCGTGCCGGTGCCGACGTTCACCTGCTCGGGGCCGTCGTAGTGCTCGAGCAGGTGCAGGCACGCGGCCGCCATGTCGTCCACGTGCAGGAACTCCCGTCGCGGCGTTCCGGTGCCCCAGTTGGTGACGGACTCCGCGCCGGACGCCCGCGCCTCGTCGTAGCGGCGGATGAGCGCGGGCAGCACGTGCGAGCCCTGCGGCGAGAAGTTGTCGCCGGGGCCGTAGAGGTTCGTCGGCATGGCCGAGATCCACGGCAGCCCGTACTGGCGGCGCACCGCCTGGATCTGCATGATCCCGGCGATCTTCGCGATCGCGTAGGCGTCGTTGGTCGGCTCGAGATGGCCCGTGAGGAGGCTGTCCTCGGTGATGGGCTGCGGCGCGAGCTTCGGGTAGATGCAGGAGGAGCCGAGGAACAGCAGCCGCTGCACGCCGTGCGCGAGCGCGGCGTCGAGCACGTTGACCTGGATCCGCAGGTTGTCGCTGAGGAAGTCGACCGGGTACGTGCTGTTGGCGAGGATGCCGCCGACCTTCGCCGCCGCGAGCACCACGTGCACGGGCCGCTCGGAGGCGAAGAACGCGAAGACCGCGTCCCGGTCCTTCAGGTCGAGCTCGGCGGACGTCCGGCCCACGACGTCGGTGAACCCCTCGGACTCGAGCCGGCGGACGATGGCCGACCCCACGAGCCCGCGGTGCCCGGCGACGTAGACGCGCGCCGAGCGGTCGAGCGGCGCGGGCGTGAAGGCGACGGCGTCGCGCTCGTCCGCAGCGGGGGCGGCGGCCGCTGGGGCCGCGGTCACGCCTGGACCGGGGTCGGCTCGGCCGTGCCCCAGCTGGCGAGTCGCACCGTGTCGATCCACGGGCTGCCCTCGGAGGCCAGGGCCGCGATGTCGGCGTCGACCATGATGCGCGCGAGCATCGTGGTGTCGACGGTCGCCTCCCAGCCGAGCTTCTCGCGCGCCTTCGAGGCGTCGCCGACGAGGGCATCCACCTCCGTGGGGCGCAGGTAGCGCGGGTCGAAGCGCACGTGCTCGGACCAGTCGAGCCCGGCGTGCGAGAACGCCGTCTCCAGGAAGTCGCGGACGGTGAAGTTGCCGCCGGTGGCGAGCACGAAGTCGTCGGGCTCGTCGGCCTGCAGCATCCGCCACATGCCCTCGACGTACTCGGCGGCGTAGCCCCAGTCGCGGATGCTGTCGAGGTTGCCGAGGTAGACGTGGTCCTGCGTGCCGGCCTGGATGGCGGCGACGGCGCGCGTGATCTTGCGGGTCACGAAGGTCTCGCCGCGGCGGGGAGACTCGTGGTTGAACAGGATCCCGTTGACGGCGAACATGTCGTACGCCTCGCGGTAGTTCTTGGTGATCCAGAAGCTGTAGAGCTTCGCGGCGCCGTAGGGCGAGCGCGGGTAGAACGGCGTGGTCTCGCTCTGGGGCGGGGGAGTGGCCCCGTACAGCTCGCTCGAGGAGGCCTGGTAGAAGCGGGTCTCGATGCCGGAGAGGCGCACGGCCTCGAGCAGGCGGATCGTGCCCGTGCCCGTGGTGTCGGCGGTGTGCTCGGGCTCGTCGAAGGAGACGCGCACGTGCGACTGGGCGGCGAGGTTGTAGACCTCGTCGGGCTGGATCTGCATCATCAGCGTCGTGAGCCGGGAGCCGTCGCTCAGGTCGCCGTAGTGGAGGAAGAGCTTCGCGCCGTCCTCGTGCGGGTCCTGGTAGAGGTGGTCGATGCGCGACGTGTTGAACGTCGACGAACGGCGGATGAGGCCGTGGACCTCGTAGCCCTTGCCGAGCAGCAGCTCGGCGAGGTACGAGCCGTCCTGCCCCGTGATGCCGGTGATGAAGGCCTTCTTGGCCATGGATCCCCCCAGATTCTCATGTGATGTGGACGGCTGCGGGGCGATGCCCGGCGCGCGCCGTCTCGTTGAATCTAACGTGCGGCGGCATCCGACGGCGATCGGGGTACGACGGCGCGCGGGGCGTTAACGACATCGAAACGTCGAGCAGGCAGAATGACCCCATGGGGGATCTACGAACGACCGACGCTGCGCGCACGCAGACGTCGCAGGACCTGGGGGGCCTCACGGTCTGCCTGGTCGGCATCAACTACTGGCCGGAGACGACGGGAATCGCTCCGTACACGACGGCGATGGCCGAGGCGCTGACGGATGCGGGAGCCTCCGTGCATGTCATCACGGGCATCCCGCACTACCCGCAGTGGAAGCTGCAGGACGAGCGGTACGCCGAGGGCCGCCGTTGGGAGGAGATGCGCGACGGCGTCCGCATCACCCGCGTCCGGCACTCCATCCCGGAGACGCCCGACCTGGTCGGCCGGGCGAAGCTCGAGTCCAGCTTCCTGCAGGGCGCGCTCCGCGAGGTCCGCCGCGACACGAGCGACATCGTCATCGCCGTCACGCCCTCGCTCGCCGGCCTCGCCGCGGGAGCGCTCGGGCACGGCCGTCGGCCCTTCGGCGTGCTCGTCCAGGACCTCACGGGCAACGCCGCGGGCGAGTCCGGCACCACGGGCGGCCGCGCCTCCCGTCTCATCGCCTCGGGTGAGTACGCCCTCCTCCGCCGCGCGGACCGCATCGGCGTCATCACCCCGCGCTTCGGTGACCTCCTCATCGAGCAGGGCATCGAGGAGCAGTGCATCTCGGGGCTCCCGAACTTCACGCACATCACGCCGGTCGACGTCTCCGCCGCCACCGCCCGCACGCGCCTCGGCTGGACGGACGACGCCTTCACGGTCGTCCACACGGGGAACATGGGCATGAAGCAGGGTCTGGAGTCGGTCGTCGAGGCCGCCCGCCTGTCCGACACACGGGACCTCGGCATCGAGTTCGTGCTGGTCGGCGACGGCAACCAGCGCGCGGCGCTCGAGGAGCAGGGCGCCGGGATCCGGTCGCTGCGCTTCGTGCCGCCGCTCGACGGCGACGACTACCCCTACGCCCTCGCCGCGGCCGACGCGCTCCTGCTCAACGAGAAGCCCGGCGTGCGCGAGATGAGCATGCCGTCGAAGCTCACGTCGTACACGAGCAGCCGCCGCCCCATCATCGCCGCCGTCGAGGACGGCGGCATCACGAGAGCGTCGTGCGCGAGCACGGGGCCGCGGCGATCATCCCGCCCGGCCAGCCCGAGCGCCTGCTCCAGGCGGCGCAGGACCTGCGCTGCGACGCGGCGCAGTCGGCGCACCTGACCACCGCGGCGCAGCGGATGTACCAGAACCGCTACTCGCCCGTCAGCGCGCATGCCCGATACGTGCGCTTCGCGCAGCAGCTGTCGACCATCCGCGCCGGGGTGCCGGCGTGACCGCGGCGACCGGCGCTCCGGGCGGCTTCGCCCCGAGCGCCCGGACCGACGTGCCCGTCATCGACCTGTCCCAGGCACCCGGCGAGCACCAGGCGTGGGACCGACCGAAGCGCACGGTCTACCTGTGGGCCGCGGTCGAGCTGCTCCTCGTCACGAACCCCTGGCAGATCAGCTCGGGCCTCCGCATCCGCGCCCTCCGGGCGTTCGGCGCGGACATCGGGGAGGGCGTCGTCTTCCGCCCCCGCACCCGCGTCAAGTTCCCCTGGAAGCTCCGCATCGGCGACCGCTCGTGGATCGGCGAGGGCGTCTGGTTCCACAACCAGGACCTCATCACCGTCGGCCACGACGTCGTCATCTCCCAGGAGACGATGCTGACGACCGGCAGCCACGCCCACCGACGCGACATGGCCCTGATCACGCGGCCCATCGTCATCGAGCCCGGCGCGTGGATCACGTCCCGCTGCATGGTGCTCGGAGGTGCGCACGTCGGCCGCTCGGCGCTCGCGCGGCCCATGACGGTGGTCGTGGGCGGCATCCCGGCCGGCGCGATCGTGTCGGGCACGGATTGCGCGGTCGTCGGCTCGCGGTTCAACGCGTCGTGACGAGGCCGCTCCGAATCGCGCAGGTCATTCCGTACATCTCATCGGATGGCGCCTTCGGCGGCCCGGTCGCAGTCGCCATCGAGCAATGCCGCGAGCTGGCGCGCCAAGGGCATCGAGTGGTCCTCATCGCTGGGTGGGACGGCGAGGCGCAGGTGAAAGTAGCCGGCGTCGACGTCCGTCTGTTCCGAGCGCGTGCGTTGCCAGGCCTCGGCTTCAGCGGGCTCGTTTCCGCTGGCCTGCAGTCGGCCCTTCAGCATCACGTGCGCGAGTTCGACGTCGTGCACATCCACCTCGGACGCCACCTCATCGCGCTTGCAGCAGCCGGGGCATGCCGTCGACACCAGGTCCCCTACGTCCTCCAGACGCACGGGATGGTGATCGAAGATGCGCGTCCGCAGGCGCGCGTCGCAGACACGCTCGCCGTCCGCCGGACCCTTCGCAACGCCTCCGCCGTGCTCGCGCTCACGGACGAGGAAGAGTCGTCGCTCTCGTCCGTTTCCCGGGGCGAGGCTCGAGTGATCCGCATCCGGAACGGGGTCGCACCGGTAACCGATGCCGGTGGGCACGCTCGAGCCGGAGCTCCCGAGGTGCTCTTCCTCGCTCGCCTGCATCCGCGCAAGCGGGTCATGGCGTTCGCCGAGGCGGCCGCGATGCTGCACGACCGCGGGATCAGCGCGAGATTCTCGGTGGTGGGTCCCGACGAAGGCGATCTCGATCGCTTGCTGGCGTTCATGTCCGCCCGCGCCGACCTCCCCCTCTCCTATGACGGTCCCGTCGCTCCGGGTCATTCGGTGAGGCGCCTTGCCGCCGCCGACGTGTACGTGCTACCTAGCGTCAGAGAGGTCTTCCCCATGACCGTGCTCGAGTCGATCTCCGTGGGCACGCCCGTCGTCCTCACGGAAGATTGTGGAATCGCTCACGAGCTGGCGGAGGCGGGGGCGGCCGTGATCTCAACAGGGACGGCCGCCGACATCGCCGGCGCGGTCGAGAGCATCCTCAGCTCGGCCACCCGACGTCACGCCCTCGCCGAAGGGATGCGCAAGAGCCTCGCAGAGGACTTCGGCATCGCCACCGTCGCGGCCGCGCTGCTCAGCATCTACGCGGATCGGAGCGTCGCATGACCGCCTTCTCCTCCCGATCGCCAGCACCAGGAGCGCGTGGTCAATACCGCGTCACCAGGACGTCGCCCGGCGTCCCCGGAGCGACGGCGGGTGGCCTCATCGCCTCGCTCCTGACCATAACGCTCTGTGGACTTGTCCCCTTGGCCGTCTTCGCAACCGTCCCCTACCCGACTGACGGCGCGGTACCCCTCGAGCTCGCGCTCGCCCTGATCATCCTGTGCATCAGCGGTGCACGGTTGGCAGCGGTCATCGGCGCCGGCCGCCAGGCGCTCTTCACCTACGCGTTCTGGCTATTCGCCTACACCTTCATCGCTGTGCCCGCGTTCGCGCAGGTAATCACCCAGCGCTATCCCGGCACGACGCCGAACATCGCCGTGGAGTACGAATTGCAGGCCTTGGGTGTGGTCCTGCTCGGTCTCGTGGCGGCCATGTTCGGCGGTCTGATCGCCAAGCGCACCCGTTTACCGGCGGAGGTCGCTCCCGAACGCATGAGCGCATACTTCGGATGGTCCCTATCTCGGAATCGGATCGTGCTCCTCGCCGTGGTCGGATTTGCGGCTTGGGCCTACTTCGTCGCACGTCTGGGTCCG
This sequence comes from Clavibacter michiganensis, assembly GCA_002150995.1. Lineage (GTDB taxonomy): Bacteria > Actinomycetota > Actinomycetes > Actinomycetales > Microbacteriaceae > Clavibacter > Clavibacter michiganensis_K. The sequence goes on from MDHJ01000001.1 coordinate 1,725,156, forward strand.
GCGACCTTCTTCTCGAGCAGAGACGAGATGGCGGCTGCTCGCAGCCTCGCCTTCCCAGACCCGGCGACATCCACGATCATCGCTTCCGTCGCCACCCTCCCACTCCTCGTCTGCGTTCATGCGATGACCCGATACCGTAGAGCGCAACGCGCCTCGACCGGATCGGCCCGTGATTTCACCGTCATGCTCCCTGCCGCGTTGCTGGCCGTCGTCTTCGCCATCAACGTCGTCACGTCGTCGCGGTATCTCTTCGGAACCATGGCATTCAGCTTGCTCGTCCTGTTCGGAGGATTTGCCACCCGTGGTCGAGCACGGGCTTCCATGGGCACACTCGTGTTCCTGCTGCTGGCTGCGTTCCCGCTCTTCTCATTTTTTCGTCGGGCGACCGCGAGCACTGCGTCGCAGCTCGGCGCCGCTGCTTTCGTGAACAGCGGTGACTACGATTCATTCGCCCAGATCATCAACTCGGTCAACTATGTCGCCGTCGAGGGCGTGCTATGGGGCAAGCAGTTACTCGGGCCGTTCGTGTTCTGGGTCCCGAGGTCGGCATGGCCGGACAAGCCCATTGACACGGGAGTCATGCTTGCCCAATTCCGGGGATACAGCTTCGACAACCTCTCAGCGCCCTTCTGGTCCGAGGCGTTCCTCAGCGGAGGTTGGGCAGGCGTCATGGTCCTCTTCCTGATCCTCGGATACGTGCTCAAGCGCGCGGACTCCCGCTCCAGCATGTCCCTCCACGACGCAGGGGTCTTCGGCATCACGACCGCCATCCTGTCGTTCTACATGCTGATCCTCCTCCGCGGCTCGCTCCTCCAGGCGACGAGCACCCTCGCCGTCATCCTCGTGAGCATCCTCGTCGTGTCGAAAGGGCCACGCCGGGGAGCGGGTGGCTCGCCGGTCAGCCGAGAGACCCGAAGCAAAGCAGGCGCGGGCAACCGGCGCGCCGACCAACGCTGATCCGGGTCGCTTTGGCGGACCGTCTACCGCAAGTCGCCACCGAAAAATGCGCTTCAGCTTCGAACAGTGGACCGATTCGGTGCGCATCCGAATTCGTCGGCTCTGCCCTCCCATCACCACCTCGCGTGATCGGGGATGGAAGGGACTCAGTGGCAGCGGCGTCACCTGCACGTGTCCAGCGGCCCTCGCCACGACGTCCCCCTACCGGACGGTCCGCCCTATCTCCCATGGAGAGCCGACTCCAGCGTTGAGGGCGCGCCACCGGTGGCCGAGTCCGTCGGCCGGCCTATCGCAGGACGCGTACCCGCGCCAACCGTGCGGCGATCACAAAGGCGGATCGGCCTGCACCAGAGGAGACCATCAAATCTGATACCCCCTCATTGAGAAGCGTCCGCCGCCACCGCCACGGCTCCAGCAGTGCGCCGAGCCGAAGTCGAAGTCCACCGCGCGTGTCGGTGACGCTGAACTGCCGATGGATGATGACGGGCTGGCCTCCCAGCGCCAGCACAGCCTCGTACTGCTCCCGGGAGAGCACCAGAACGAGGCCGAACCGCGCCACGTGGACGCGCGAATCCTCCCCCTCACCCCGCTCGATGTCCCATGTCCGTGCGAGTGCGCGAGCTATGACGTCACGCCCAGTCGGCGTCAGGTCAACGCGGCTCATGCGAGCCCCCAGGCGGACGACCAGGCGGAGATGTCGGCCGTCGGCAACGCCAGGTCCACCGTCTGTCCGCTCCCCAGCGAGTCCCGGATCTCGCGGAATGAGTTTCTCGAGGGAGCGTGCAGACCCACGGACCTGCTGATCTCCCGCGCGCGGTTGTCGATCGTGAGTATGAGGCTCGGAACGCCCCTCTGCATGGCCCGAATGCCACCGTGGAGGCGAAGACCTACGTACGCGGTACCCGGCTGGTCTAGAGCTTCGTCGAACGCGGAAAGCGACGCGTCGATGAACTCGGCCCTCGGCCCGACCAGCTGCTCGATGTACCGCCGATCTCCGGGTCCCTGTGGCCAGAAGAGCACCTGGCAACGTTCAGCGAGCAGATCCAGGAGCCGCTTGTCCGCGAGTGGATCCTGGTTGTAGTCGGTGAGCGTGACGATCACCCGGGCCTCGTCGTACGGCAAAGTCTGCATCGTCACATCCCACAGGGTCGGGCACGAGAGGTGGACCGCAGATATCCCCGCGGCCTGCAGTCGACGCGCGGAGTACTCGTCCCGCACGGCCCAGGTGCGGCCGCCGGACAGAGCGCGCATCCATTTCGCCGACACGGGATCGATGCCGGCGAGCTGGTACTGCCACCACCCGGCCCCGAAAACGGTGAGCTTGCCCTTGGTGAGCTCGATGTCGTCGCGCGGCCACTCCCAGCTGGTTCGGAAGCGCATGTGGTCCGACAAGAGGTTGGTTCCGCAGACCACGACCTCGTCCGCATCCCTCAGCGCCGCTCGGGACTCCTCGGCAAGCGGGCCGTGCATGGGAATTACCGTCACATCCCCGTGCTGATCGCCCAGGCGACTGACGAACTGCCTGTTGACAGCATCCGAGATTATTTGGTCGCCGAGATTGGTCGACGCCATCCCCGGATCTACAACTACTACTGCCATCGAAATTCCCCCAGTTAATAAGATCAATTTACGGCATGTCATCGGTATTCGATGACCATACGACGGCCGACTGCATCCCACGATCCAACTGTCGCTGCCCAGGCTCTGGCCTTCTCGCCCATCTCCTCGTTCTCGTTCACCCGTCTCAGCGCTGCTGACAGTTCGTCTTCGTCGCTCGTCAAGTCGACGACATCCAGAATGCCCACGTCCCCGAGCTCGTCGGCCGCGTGGATAGAGCGGGAGATGAGGCTCGGGACACCTGCCGCCAACGCTTCCAGCAGCATGATGCTGCACGACTCCCACCGAGAGGGATGCACGTATGCGCGGCACGAAGCCAGAAGGGCCTGCTTCTCCTCCCCGCCCACGTGGCCGCGCAAGTCGACCGTCTCGTTGAGGCCGAGGCTCGTCACGAGCTCCGCAATCCGTGCGCGTCCTCCTTGGAAGTCGGGTCCCGCGAGGATCAGACGCGGACGAGGCTCTGCCAAGCGGGCCCATGCGCCGACCAGGTTGTCCAGTCCCTTGTGGAACACATCGAAGCGGCCGATCCACACGTAGTGATCATCGCCGCCGCGCCATGACTTCGATTCGTCGACCGGCGCGGCCCCATTGGGCACAGTGATGAATCTCCGGGTGCGCGGTTCGACCGCTCGGACCACGTCCTGCTCTCCGGCATAGAAGACGTGCACGGCATCGGCCGTCCGCAGGACGAGACGGTCGAGGCGCTTGCGCATGCCGAGAGGATCCCGCTGGTTCTCGACGATCTGGGGTTCGTACACCCCGTGGGGCATAACCACGACACGCGCTCCACGGATCCGGGCGACGACCATGGCGATGACGTTGCTGAGCACCCATCCCTCGTGGAGCACCAGAAGATCACCCCGTCTCACCACAAGCCCCAATCCCCAGGGGAGGTAAGACCCGCGGCCGCGTCCAGTGTGCGCGATGGTGCGGACGAGAGGGGAGCGGTGCTGGTGACCAGCGCCTCCGGGAGGCTGAGCACAGAGGATCTTCGACTCGTAACCCCCTTTCCGTGCGGCGTCAGCCCAGTGATCGATGGAGTCGGTGACTCCGGAGGGGTGCTCGAGGTAGCGCGCGTAGTAGTGGATGATCCGTGCCATGGGGAAGGGTCTCCTCCGGTGATAGGGCGGTCGAATGAAGACGAAGAGGTTCAGTTGTTGGTCTCACGACGGGCAATGAACATCAGCAAGCGGACGAGCAAGACGAAGCTCTGCGCCGCGTACGAGACAGCCAATCCCAGCGCAGCGCCAACGGCGCCCATAGTCAGCGCGCCGATGAGGACGCACACTAGGCAGAGGACGGTACTCAGGACCGCCGTACCCGCGACGAAGTGCTTGCGCCCTATTCCCAGGAGCAATGTGGAGAGCAGGCTCGCCGCCGATGCGAATACGAGGCCGAAGCAAGTGACCTGCAACGCGACGATCGCGCCGCTGTAATCCGAGCCGAGGAACACGGGTACCGCCCAAGGTACGAGGGCCGCTCCCGTCCCGTATAGGACGGCGAAACCGGCAGTGGCCAGGAGCACGAGCTTCAGCAGACCGCCGATGCTCGTGGAGTCGCGCCTCGAGGCGGCGGGCAGCAGGATCGTCGCCAAGGAGTTGGGCAGGATGCGCAGCGGATTTGTCAACCGCGCGGAGGCCGCGTAGAAGCCGGCTTGCGCGGAACCCGCCACGATGCTGGTGAAGGCGACATCCAGGTTCCGCGCCTGGCTTGCGACCGAATCGATCCAGTACGGATACGACATCCGGACGAGAGATTTCAGCGGCATGGGCGACGCCGGTGCCAGTCGCCTTGCGACGAACAAGTGCGCGAACAGCCAGGAGAGCACCGCACCTACGGCGAATGCGACGGCGAGGGATAGCACCGGCTCCATCGTGGTAAGACGCGTCAGGAGCACGAAGAACACCAGACTCCCGAGACGCCGCAACACGAGATTCGTCACGTTGATCCAGGAATCGCCATCGGCGAGTACCACCCCGAGCCACGCATCCGCGTTTCGCTCGGCAGCCGCCCACAGGGCGAACGGGAGTAAGAGCCAGTAGTCCGAGTCGACTGCGACGGCGAGGAAGAGCCCGGTCCCGAGCAGGAGCAGCGACATCAACAAGGAGAGCACGTTGTTGAGCTTGAGAGCCGTGGTCACGATCCCGGCGCGCGCGTCGCGGGCCCGTTCGCGAACTATCAAGCTCGGGAGGCCTAGGTCGAGGAGGGTCTGCGGGATCGTGATCACACCGTAGGCGGCCGAGAAGAACCCGAACTCCGCGGGCGATACTTCTCGGACGAGGAGGAGCATGGTCGCGGCCTGGATGAGCGCCGCGACGATCTTGCCCCGGACACCCACATGAACTGCAGGCCGATCCGTTCACGCCGCTTTCCCGTAGGGGGCGGAGCCCCGACATCGGGGTTCGATGCGGCACTTGTGTCAGCGGACACGGTGCCGCCGCTCAATACGCCCCCTCCCGCGCCAGCACAGCTCGCGCCGTCCGCCAGAGGATCACGAGATCTCCCACGATCGACCAGTTCTCCACGTAGTACAGGTCGAGGCGCACGCTGTCCTCCCACGAGAGGTTCGAGCGGCCGCTCACCTGCCAGAGGCCGGTGATGCCGGGCTTCACGAGGAAGCGCCGGTGCACCTTCGTCTCGTAGGCCTCCACCTCGCGGGCCAGAGGCGGGCGCGGTCCCACCAGGGACATGCTGCCGTTAAGCACGTTGATGAGCTGCGTGAGCTCGTCGAGGCTGTACCGCCGGAGGAACCGCCCGATGGGGGTGACCCGGGGGTCGTCCTTCATCTTGAACAGCACGGAGTTGCCGGCATCCCGTGCCTGCTTCTCGAGCTCGAGGAGGCGGGCCTCCGCGTCCGTCACCATGGTGCGGAACTTGAGCATCTGGAAGGGCCGGCCGTTGATGCCCACGCGCTCCTGGCGGAACAGCACCGGTCCGGGCGTGCTCAACCGCACCGTCATCGCGATCACCAGCAGCAGGGGAGAGGAGAGCACGAGGATCACCGTGCTGGCCAGGATGTCGAAGGCGCGCTTCGCAAACTGCTTCGTGCCCTCGTAGCGCGGCGTCTCCACGTGGATGAGCGGGAGGCCCGCCACCGGACGCGTGTGGATGCGCGGACCGCCGATGTCGGTGAGGCTCGGAGCCACGACCAGGTGCTGCCGCCCCGGCTCCAACGACCAGCTCAGCTCTCGGATGCCCTCGGCCGAGAGCTCGTCGTTGCTGGCGATGACGACGGTGTCCGCGTCGACGGCGCGCATGGCGCCCTGCAGGTCGTCGAGCTTGCCGAGCACCGGGATGCTGCTGCCCGGGAGGGTCGCCGCGATCATGCCCGACGGGATGCACGCGCCGACCACGAGGTAGCCGGCGAACGGCTGGCGGGCGAGCTCACGGGCGAGGAAGGCGGTCGACTGCTCGGAGCCGATGAGCAGCACCCGCGAGGAGTATCGGCCCTTCGAGCGCTGCACGTTGAGCCATTGACGCCACATCCAGCGACTCAGCCAGAGGGTGAGGAGCCCCAGCGGCAGCGCGATGATGATGTAGCCGCGCGCGAAGTCGATGCGGAAGAGGAAGGCCACGATCGCGACGAGTCCGAAGAGGCGGACGGTCGCGTCCAGGATGAGGCGGTACTCCTGCGGGCCGGTGCCGAGCACGCGGTACCCGCGGGTGCCGTAGACGCCGAGCACGAACATCCACGCGGCGATGATGATGACGGAGAGCACGGAGTAGCTGACGGCGATGTCCGCGGTGTTGCCGGAGAACTGCACGTCCGAGGTCTCGACGCCGAACCACGCGATCTGCACGCCGAAGACGACCCACACCAGCACGAGGAGATCGGTGACGACGAGCCCGAGGGCGTAGGTCCTGCGCCAGTCGTGCGCACGGGCGCCGTGCGCCTGCGTGACGGGGCCGGAATCGGCTCGAAGACCGCGGGCTGATCGATCCGGCGTGCGGACCCTGCTCGCGGGCGCCTCATCCCGGGCGTCGTCCTCGTGCGTCGTCTGCTGTTCGATCATCGTCCCCCAAGCCGATGGTGCGTCCCCCTGATGCACCGTCGACTCCCGAGGGAGAGACTACAGCGGTTCCTCAGCATCACCGACGCGAGCACGGGGGAGCGCCGCGAACGGGTGCTGACGGGACGACGCCCTCGAGTGGGGGCGGGCTCAGATCCGCGTCCAGGTACCGCCGTCCCGGCGCGTGATGCTCGCCCTCGGCACGTCGGCCAGCTCGGACGTGCGAGCGCGGACTGCGGCGGCGATGCGCTCGGCTGTGCTGTCGTCGTCGGCGGTGAAGCGCACCGTCAGCCGGGGCTCGCCGCGGACCACCTGGATGTCGTTCGCCTCGAGCGTCGCGATGCACGCGGCCTCGGCGGCTGCGGCCGGCAGGACGGCGGCGGGATCGGCTCCGGGTCGGAGCGCGCCGACGGTCATGGTGATGCGGTAGGAGGGCACGCCCCATGCTCTCGCACGGGGGAGCGCGCGTTAAATGGAAGACGGCCCCGACCACATGGTCGGAGCCGTCCTCGGAAGCTCAGCGTGCGTCGCTCACCAACGGTGAGCGGGTGGCGTTAGAGCGGGCGGATGTTCTCAGCCTGGGGACCCTTGGGGCCCTGGGCGACCTCGAACTCCACCTTCTGGTTCTCGTCGAGCGACTTGTAGCCGCCCGTCGCGATCGCGGAGTAGTGAGCGAACACATCCGCGGTTCCGTTGTCGGGAGCGATGAAGCCGAAGCCCTTTTCAGCGTTGAACCACTTGACGGTGCCTGTTGCCATGACGAAATTTCCTTCAAAAGAGATGCATCGATCCCGGGACCCGGGACCGCGGGTCGTCTGCCCCTCGTGACACTCCCGGCGGACCGGTCGGATCGTGAGGACCTGACGACTTGTCACCAACCCTAGCGGGTGAACCGCGCCCGAGGGGGGATGCGCGCAGATTCTCGTGGGCGTTTCCCTGCATGACGTGCGGGAGTGGCTCGCGAGCGACGGTGGGGCGAGAGGCGCGGATCTCCGACGTCGGTCGGTGACGGGATGATGAGGGCATGCACATCCTGGTCGCGCGGACGACGGACGGCGTGCGTCTCCTCGACCTCGACGCGGCCGGCGCGGTCACGGGGCAGCGCGACGTGTCCTCGGAGGAATGGCCCGCGATCGCCGCGTCCCGCGAGCGGGAGCGGCCCTCCCCGCGCTGGGTGTGGGACGACACGGCCGCCTGGTCCCGCACGCTCCTCCCAGCGGGCGTGCGCGTGGCGCGCTCCCACGACCTCCGGCTCTGCCACGCGATCCTCCGGCTCTCGACCCTCACCGCCGACAGCCCCCTCGCCCGTCAGCCGGTCGGCCCGTGGGATCGGGCGGCGCCGGTCGAGCGGGAGCGGTCCGCCTCCGCCACCCTGTTCGACGACCTGGACGCCCCGGAGGGCGGTTCGCCCGACGACCTCGTCGCCGAGCTGCGCCTGCAGCTGGAGGCCGTCGCCGGCAGCGCGGAGCCCGGCCGGCTGCGTCTCCTCCTCGCCGCGGAGTCCGCCGGAGCGCTCGTCGCCGCCGAGATGTCGGCCGACGGGCTGCCGTGGGACACCGCCGTCCACGACGCGCTGCTCGTCGACCTGCTCGGCGGACGACCGGCGCACGGCGGCGCGCCGCCCGCGATCCTGCGGCTCGCCGCCCGCATCCGCGAGCTCCTCGACGCGCCCGACCTCAACGTCGACAGCCCGCCCGACATGCTGCGGGCGCTCCGACGCGCGGGCATCGATGCCACGAGCACCCGCCAGTGGGAGCTGCAGGAGATCGACCATCCGGTCATCGCCCCGCTGCTCGAGCACAAGAAGCTGTCCCGTCTCCTCGCGGCCAACGGCTGGACCTGGATGGAGACCTGGATCCGCGACGGCCGCTTCCACCCGGAGTACGTGCCCGGTGGTGTCGTCACCGGGCGCTGGGCCGCCAGCGGCGGCGGCGCGCTGCAGCTTCCGCGCCAGATCCGGTCCGCGGTGCGCGCCGATCCCGGCTGGCGGCTGGTGGTCGCCGACGCGGCGCAGCTCGAGCCGCGCATCCTGGCGGCGCTGGCGGAGGACCGGGCCATGGCCGACGCCGGCCGTGGCACGGACCTGTACCAGGGCCTCGTCGACACGGGCGTGGTCGACACCCGCGCCCACGCCAAGGTCGCGATGCTCGGGGCCATGTACGGCGCGACCTCGGGGGAGAGCGGCCGGCTGATGCCGCGGCTCGTCCGCGCGTACCCGCGGGCCACCGGCTACGTCGAGGGCGCCGCCCGGGCAGGCGAGAGCGGCGGGGTGGTGAGCACCCGGCTCGGGCGGTCATCGCCGCCCCCGTCCGATGCGTGGCGGGACGTGCAGCAGGTGGGCCGGGCCGGGGAGGCGTCCGCGGCCGACGCCGCCCGCGCGCGCACCTCCGCCCGCGACCAGGGGCGCTTCACCCGCAACTTCGTGGTGCAGGGCACCGCCGCCGAGTGGGCGCTCTGCTGGTTGGCAGGTCTGCGGCGGCGCCTGGCGGCCATGGAGCGGCCGGGGTCGCGACCCCACCTCGTGTTCTTCCTCCACGACGAGGTGATGGTGCACACGCCGGACGACCGGGTGGACGAGGTGCGCGTCGCCGTCACGGACGCCGCCGCCGAGGCCGGCCGCCTGCTGTTCGGCGGTGCCCCCGTCGACTTCCCCGTCACGATCGCGGTGGTCGACGACTACGCCCAGGCGAAGTGAGGCGGCGGGCCCGCGCACGGCGACGCCCGGCCCCGCAGGGGACCGGGCGTCGCGGGCGCCATGAGCCGGGGATCAGCCGCCGGAGCCGACGTCGCCCTCGTGGTCCTCGCCCTCGCTGGTGTTGCTGCCGGAGCCGTCGGGGGTCGTCTCGCCGGATCCGCTCTCCTCGGTGACGGAGGAGGACGTCTCGACGTGCTCCTCCGTGTGGGTCGTCGTGCCGTTCTCGTCGGTCGAGGTGCTCTCGTGGTCTGTGCTCATGCTCCGAACGTACGCTCGCGCCCCATCCGCGTGAACCCCGGGCGAGGACACGCGGACGACTTGGCGGCGGCCGGGCGGACGGCGAGGATGGGGGGATGACCGATCCCGCCACCACCGCACCCGCCCCCGCCGATCCCGCGGAGGTGCTCGCCGTCTACCGCTCCCGTCGGGAGCAGATGGTGGTGCTGCCGCAGGGGAACCTCGCGCTCGTGAACACGCAGTGGATCTCGCACGATGCCGCCGCGCAGCCCGTGTACGGGATCCCGGGCGTCTGGTCCCCGCTGGAGCCCGGGGTCTCCGGCCTCCGCGTCCAGGCCGCGGCATCCGACGGGCTTCGCGTCGACGGCGTCCTCGTGGACGGCGAGGCGGTCGTCCGCGGCCGCGACGACCCGCAGCCCTCCGCCGTAGTGGCCAGCGACACGGTCTCGGCGTTCGTCATCGCCAGCGAGGAGGGCACGTACGCGCTCCGCGTGTGGGACGCCCGGTCCGAGGCGATCCGCGACTTCGGCGGCATCGACGCGTTCCCGTACTCCGAGGAGTGGGTCGTGAAGGCCGACTTCACGCCCATCGAGGGCGGTCGCGCGATGGGCTTCGAGCACCTGAAGGACGACGGCGCCACGAAGGACAAGGTCGTGCCGGGGGAGATCACCTTCACCAAGGACGGCGTCGACTACGAGCTGGCCGCGTTCCGCGAGGGCCGCGCCCTCCTCCTGGTGTTCTCGGACGCGACGAGCGGCGAGTCCACCTACGGGGTCGGCCGCTTCCTCATGGTCGCTCCCTCGCCCGACGGCACGATCACGCTCGACTTCAACCGGGCCTACCTCCCGCCCTGCGCCTTCAGCTACAACTTCAACTGCCCGATGCCGCCGAAGCAGAACCGCTTCGCCGTGCCCATCGAGGCGGGTGAGAAGAACGTGCTCGCGAAGGGCGGCGCTCTGCTCCACTAGCTCGAGCGTCCGAGGGAGGCCTTCAGCTCAGCCGCCCGCGTCCTCGGTGCGTCGGGACGGACGTCCACGGCGAGGAGCGACCGAGAGGCCGAGCGGACCCGGCCCGGTGGCACGAGACTCGTCGATGCGACGCTCCGCGGCATCCAGCCAGGACAGGCGCGCGGCGGTCTGCGACTCCTGGGCCTCGACGGCGAGCAGGCGCGCGAGCGACGGTCCGCGCTCGTCCGCCTCCAGCTCCCGGCGGATCCGGGCGAGCACGGCCACCTCCCGCAGCGCGCCGTCGCGTTCCACACGGACGACCTCCCGCGCGTCGGCGTCGGGCAGGGACAGCGCGAGGGTCACCTTCACGAGCAGCTCGTCCCGTGTCCCGACCGCACCCACGCTCGCGGAGAGCCACGCCTCGACGTCCGCGACGCCGGCGGCCGTGATCGTGTACGGCACATGCCCCGCGTCATCGGGGGCGCCCTTGACGACCAGGCCGTCGCGCTCGAGCCGGTCGAGGGTGTTGTAGATCTGGCCGACGTTGAGCGGCGCGGCGGTCCCGGTGCGTCGGGTGAACTCCGTCCGCAGCTGGTATCCGTAGCAGGTGCCCTCCGTGAGGACCGCGAGGAGGGCGTGCCGTACCGACATCGTCGCCTCGTCTCCCGGCCCGGCGGACCGTCACTTGGAGCCTAGGCATTCCGGGAATGCATTCCCGGGGGACCCGCCGAGTCACGACGATGCCGCGCGCACCGGCGGAGGCCCGGCGCGTCGCACGGCCGATGTTGCCGATCCCCAGGATCACCGGGCATGATGAGACCCGTTGGCGCTCGCGCTGGCCGCACCGGCAGGTGTGGAGCTCGTCCATCGCACGCAGATCGTTGGGGAAGACGCATCTGATCGGATGGAGGAGACCCATGGAAGCACCCGTCGCCAACTCAAGACCGGCTCGAGGAGTGCTCTACGTGCACTCCTCCCCTCGCGCGCTCTGCCCCCATGTCGAATGGGCCGCCGGTCGTGCACTGGGTCACGCCGTGAACTTCACGTGGGATCCGCAGCCGGTGCTGAAGGGCGCCATGCGCGCCGAGTACTACTGGGAGGGCCCGGAGGGCTCAGGTGCCGCCATCGCCAGCGGTCTCCGCGGCTGGGAGCACCTCCGCTACGAGGTCACCGAGGACGCGGGAGCAGGCCGGGACGGCGGGCGGTGGATGCACACGCCCGACCTCGGCGTCTTCTTCGCGCAGACCGACACGGCCGGCAACACGGTCATCCCCGAGGACCGCATCCGCTACGCGCTCGACGTGGCCGGATCCAACACCCTCGAGCTGCACCGCGAGCTCCGGCTCGCCATGGGCCAGGCCTGGGACGACGAGCTCGAGGCCTTCCGCCACGCGAGCGACTTCAGCCCGGTGGTCTGGCTGCACAAGGTCGGCTAAGACCGCCGTCCTCCCGGCGGCTCCTCCCCGCCCGAGGCACGTCGAAGGGCCCCGACCATCCGGTCGGGGCCCTTCGACGTGCCTCAGCCCCTAGACGCTGCGGAACGCGATGACGGCGTTGTGGCCGCCGAAGCCGAACGAGTTGCTGATGGCCAGCAGGTCGCCGTCGCCCAGGGCGCGGGGCGAGGTCACGACATCGAGAGGGATGTCGGGGTCCTGCTCCGTCAGGTTGATCGTGGGGGGAGCGGTGCGCTCCGCCAGGGCCTTGACGGTGAAGACCGCCTCGATGGCACCGGCGCCGCCGAGCAGGTGGCCGGTGGAGGCCTTGGTCGCGCTGACGGGGATCCCGTGCACCGCGTCGCCGAAGACGCGCTCGAGCGCCTTGTACTCGGCGATGTCGCCGACCGGCGTGCTCGTGGCGTGGACGTTGATGTGCGCGACGTCGGCGCGGGAGTAGCCGGCGCCCTCGATCGTCTGGACCATCGCCCGGGCCGCCGCCGTGCCCTCGGGGTCCGGCGCGGTGATGTGGAACGCGTCGCTCGTGACCGCTCCGCCGACGAGCTCCGCGTAGATGCGGGCGTTGCGGGCCTTCGCGTGCTCCTCCGTCTCCAGGACGAGGGCGGCGCCGCCCTCGCCGAGGACGAACCCGTCCCGGGCGATGTCGTAGGGGCGCGACGCGCGCGCCGGGTCGTCGTTGCGCTTGGACAGCGCCTGCATCGCCGCGAACGAGGCGATGGGCAGCGGGTGGATGGAGGCCTCGGACCCGCCGGCGACGATGATGTCGGCGCGCCCGGCCTGAAGGTGCTCGTACGCGCTGGCGATGGACTCGGTGCTCGACGCGCAGGCGGAGACCACGGTCTGGATGCCCGCGCGGGCGCCCAGCGCCATGCCGACGGCGGCCGCGGGGCCGTTGGGCATGAGCATCGGGACGGTCATGGGAAGGACGCGGCGCGGCCCCTTCTCGCGGAGGGTGTCCCACGCGTCGAGGAGCGTCCACACGCCGCCGATGCCGGTCGCCCAGTCCACGGCGAACCGCAGCGGGTCGACCTCGGGGGAGCCGGCGTCCGCCCACGCCTCACGCGCGGCGGTCAGCGCGAACTGGCTGGACGGATCGAGGCGCTTCGTCTCGATGCGCTGCATGACCTCGGACGAGGGCACCTTCGCCTGACCCGCGAACGTGATGGGGATCTCCCACTTCGCCACCCAGTCCTGCTCGAGCGTGCTGATGCCCGACTCGCCGCGGAGGAGCGCCTGCCAGGTGTCCTCCGCCGTTCCGCCGAGGGGCGACGTGGCACCGATCCCGGTGACGACGATCTTCTTGGGGGTGGTCATGCGTGGCGTCTCCTCGACGTCGGGAAAGGGGAGGGGAGACGGCCGGCCCCGGCACCGGGACCGGCCGTCGTCCGCGCGATCAGGACTGCGCGTTGGTGATGAACGTGACCGCGTCGCCGACGGTCTTGAGGTTCTTGACTTCCTCGTCGGGGATCTTCACGTCGAACTTCTCCTCGGCGTTGACGACGATCGTCATCATCGAGATCGAGTCGATGTCCAGGTCGTCGGTGAACGACTTGTCCATCTCGACGGTGTCGGTGGCGATCCCGGTCTCGTCGTTGACGAGCTCGGCCAGGCCGGCCAGGACTTCTTCGGTGGACAGTGCCATGTGTATCTCCTCGTGGTTCGTGATGACCGGAACAGCTTATGGGGCGGTGGGGCTCAGGGCAGGACCACGACCTGCGCGCCGAAGACGAGTCCGGCGCCGAACCCGATCTGCAACGCGAGGCCGCCCGAGAGCGACGGGTCCTCCGCGAGCAGGCGGTGCGTGGCGAGCGGGATCGACGCGGCGGAGGTGTTGCCCGTGGTCTCGATGTCGCGCGCGATGGCGACGGTCTCGGGGAGGCCGAGCTGCTTCGCGAACTCGTCGACGATGCGCATGTTGGCCTGGTGGGGGATGAACGCGGCGAGCTGGTCGGCCGTGATGCCGGCACGGTCGAGCGCCTCCTTGGCGACCTTGGCCATCTCCCACACCGCCCAGCGGAAGACCTTCTGGCCGTCCTGGCGCAGGGTCGGCCAGGCGGATCCGTCGCGCATGCCCTTCAGCGTGCCGCTCATGCCGACCGCGTCCCAGTTCGACCCGTCGGAGCCCCACACGGTCGGCGAGATGCCGGGCGTGTCGCTCGGGCCGACGATGGCCGCGCCCGCGCCGTCGCCCAGCAGGAAGGAGATGGAGCGGTCCGTGGGGTCGACGATGTCGGACAGCTTCTCGGCGCCGACCACGAGGACGTACTCGGCGAGGCCCGAGCGGATGAACGAGTCGGCCTGCGCGATGCCGTACGTGTACCCGGCGCACGCGGCGGAGATGTCGTACGCGGGTGCGGGGTTGGCGCCGATGCGGTCGGCGAGGAGCGCGGCCATCGACGGCGTCTGGACGGTGTTGCTGACCGTCGAGACGAGGACGATGCCGATCTGCTCCGGACGGATGCCGGCCTTGGCGATCGCCTCGAGCGAGGCCGTGGTCGCGAGGTCCACGGCGTCCACGTCGGCCGACGCGCGCTTCCGGGTGATGATGCCGGTGCGCTTGCGGATCCACTCGTCGGACGAGTCGATGGGGCCGATGAGGTCCTCGTTCGGCACGTCGAGCTCGCCGCGCGCGGCGCCGAGGCCCCAGATGCGGGTGAAGCGCTCGACCACGGGGGCGGTCTGGATGGTGGGGCGGGACTGGGCGGTCATGTCTGCCTGTTCGGTGTCGGGTGAGGCGGGATCAGGCATGCGCGTCGAGCATGTCGATGGCCGCCGGGAGGTCGTCGGGCGTCGAGAGTGCAAGCGTCGGCAGGCCCTTGAGTCCGCGCTTGGCGAGGCCGGTGAGCGCACCCGCCGGGGCGACCTCGATGAGGCCCGTCACGCCGGCCGCGTCGAACGCCTCCATGCAGAGGTCCCATCGCACGGGGCTGGCCACCTGGCCGACGACCAGGTCGAGGAACTCGGCACCCGACTCGACCCGGCTGCCGTCGCGGTTCGTCCAGATGGGGAAGCGCGGGTCGCGTGGGGTGAGCGGGGCGACGGCGTCCCGGAGGGTGGTCACGGCGGGCGTCATGTGGTGGGTGTGGAAGGCCCCGGCGACCTGCAGGGGGATGACGCGCGTGCCGCGCAGCGGCTCGGCCTGCAGGGCGGCGAGGGCCTCGGGGGCGCCGGCGACGACGATCTGCCCCCCGCCGTTGAAGTTGGCGGGCTCGAGGCCCAGCTCGGCGAGACGCGCGAGGACCGCGTCCTGGTCGCCGCCCACGACGGCGCTCATGCCGGTCCGGGTGACGGCGGCCGCCTCGGCCATCGCGTCGCCGCGGGTGCGCACGAGCGCCATGGCCTCGGCATCGGAGACGATCCCGGCGCCGGCGGCGGCGGTGATCTCCCCGACCGAGTGGCCGGCGATGCCCGCGACGTACGCGTCGCGGCCGTCGGCCAGGAGCGCGTGGAGGGCCATGATGCCGGCGGCCACGATGAGCGGCTGGGCCACCGCGGTGTCGCGGATCGTGTCGGCGTCCGAGGTCGTGCCGTGCGTGACGAGGTCGAGCCCGGCGGCGTCGCCGAGCTCGCCCAGCCGCCGCGCGTGCTCCGGGTGCTCGAGCCACGGGGAGAGGAAGCCGGGCTTCTGGGAGCCCTGGCCCGGGCAGACGACGATGATCATCCGTCCATCCTCCCGCCCCGCATGAGGAGCGCCGGAGTCGACGTCCTACAGAGGATCCGGTGCGACATTGTGACGAGGCCACACGCGACGCGCATCACCTCGCCGCCTGGCGCTTCGGGCGGGCGCGGCCGGGACCCTGCTGCTTGGGCACCGTCGTGCCGGCCTCGGCGATGCTGCCGATGATGAGGGCCGCCTGCAGGATGAGCGCCTCCCGGGCCCCTGTGGCGTCCCAGCCGATGACGTCGGACACGCGCTTCAGGCGGTACCGCACCGTGTTGGGGTGGACGAAGAGCTCCCGGGCGGTCGCCTCGAGCGAGCGCCCGGTGTCGAGGTAGCACCAGAGCGTGGCGAGCAGCTCGGTCGAGTGCGCCTGGAGCGGCTTGTAGATGCGGTTGATGAGCGTGGAGCGCGCGAGCGGGTCGCCCGCGAGGGCGCGCTCGGGCAGGAGGTCGTCGGCGAGCGTCGGCCGCGGCGCGTTCCGCCACGAGCGCGCCACCGCGAAGCCGGCCAGGGCGGCCCGGGCGCTGCGGGACGCCTCGACGAGGCTGGGCACCTCGTGACCGAGGACGAGGTGGCCGGAGCCGAAGCCGGGCTCGAGCTGCGTCGCGATCTCGAGGAAGGCCACGGGCGGCGTCTCCGATGCCGGGGCTTCGGCATCGACGACCGCGGGCGATGCACGGCCGATCACGAGCACGAGGCGGCTTCCCTGCACCCCGATGAGCACGTCAGCGTCGAGGTGCCGGGCGGTGCGGCGGAGCTGATCGACGTCCAGCACAGCCGGAGCGGTCCCCACGAGCACGGAGACCTCGCCATGCCCGTGCCAGCCGAGCGCGGCGATGCGCGACGGCAGCTCGTCGTCGTACTCGCCGGACAGGATGCTGTC
Organism: Clavibacter michiganensis; assembly: GCA_002150995.1. GTDB lineage: Bacteria > Actinomycetota > Actinomycetes > Actinomycetales > Microbacteriaceae > Clavibacter > Clavibacter michiganensis_K. The sequence goes on from MDHJ01000001.1 coordinate 1,741,617, forward strand.
GACCACGAGCGCCTCGAGCCGCGCGTCCCACAGTCCCCGGGCCTCGGCGGCGCGGGCGTACACGTCGGCGGCGGCGAACGCGATCTCCCGCGAGTACAGGAGGATGGCGTCCCGCACCGTTCGGTGCCGGTCCCGCACCCGGTCCTCGACGACCTCGACCGTGACCCGGATCAGCTGCAGCGTCTGCTGCAGGCTCACCGAGCGCAGCAGCTCGCGCGGGGCGGCGCCGAAGACGTCCGCCGCGATCCACGGCGTGGAGTCGGGGTCGTCGTACCAGTGGATGAACGAGGTGATGCCCGCCTGCGCGACGAGCCCGACGGCGGACCGCCGCCCCGGTGGCATGTCGCCGTACCAGGGCAGCGTGTCCTCCAGCCGCTGCAGGGTCGCGCTCGCCAGCTCCCCCGACAGGGACCGGAGCCACGTCAGCGTCTCCGCCTTCGTCTCCCCGGTCTCCACGTCGGTGTCGTGCCGATCGCTCGTGGTCACGTCAGGTCGGCGCAGCTCACGCCTCGCCGCCCGCCGATCCGGTCGTGCCCGCGGTCACGTCGAGCAGGCGGTACTTGTCGATCGCCCACTTCGGCGCGTCCTGGTCGACCTTGCCCTGCTTGGCGAGGCGCTGCAGCGTCTTCACGACCATCGACGGTCCGTCGATCGCGAAGAAGCGGCGCGCGGCCGGGCGGGTGTCCGAGAAGCCGAAGCCGTCGGCGCCGAGGGTCGAGTAGTCCCCGGGGACGAACTGGCGGATCTGGTCGGGCACCGCGTGCGAGAAGTCGGTTACCGCGACGAACGGGCCCTCGGCGCCGCGCAGCTTCTCCTCCAGATACGGGACCCGGGTCTCGGAATGCGGGTGCAGCAGGTTGTGCTCCTCGGCGGCCAGGCCGTCGCGGCGGAGCTCGCCCCACGAGGTGACGGACCACACGTCGGCGGACACACCCCAGTCGTCGGCGAGGAGCTTCTGCGCCTCCAGCGCCCACGGCACGGCGACGCCGGACGCCATCAGCTGGGCCTTCGGCCCGTCGATCCAGCCGTCCTTGAGCTTGTAGACGCCGCGGACGATGCCGTCGACGTCCACGCCCTCCGGCTCGGCCGGGTGGATGATCGGCTCGTTGTAGACCGTGATGTAGTACATGACGTTCGGGTCCTCGTGGTCCCCGCCGTACATGCGCTCGAGCCCGGACCGGACGATGTGCCCGATCTCGTAGGCGTACGCCGGGTCGTAGGAGACAACCGCGGGGTTCGTCTGCGAGAGGACGAGCGAGTGCCCGTCGGCGTGCTGCAGGCCCTCGCCCGTCAGCGTCGTGCGTCCCGCGGTCGCGCCGATGAGGAAGCCTCGCGCCATCTGGTCGCCCGCGGCCCAGATCGCGTCGCCCGTGCGCTGGAACCCGAACATCGAGTAGAAGACGTAGATCGGGATGAGGGGCTCGCCCTGCGTGGAGTACGTGGTGCCGAGGTTGGTGAACGCCGCCAGGGCGCCCGCCTCGTTGATGCCCACGTGCACGATCTGGCCCTGCGGGCTCTCCTTGTAGGAGAGCAGCAGCTCGCGGTCGACCGACGTGTAGTGCTGGCCGTTCGGGTTGTAGATCTTCGCCGTGGGGAAGAAGGCGTCGATGCCGAAGGTGCGGGCCTCGTCCGGGATGATCGGGACGACGCGGTTGCCGAAGTCCTTCGACCGGATGAGGTCCTTCAGCAGGCGGACGAACGCCATGGTCGTGGCGATCTCCTGCGTGCCGGATCCCTTCTTCGAGATGCGGTACGCCGAGTCGTCCGGCAGCGAGATGGCCGTGTGCGCCGTGCGGCGCTCCGGGGAGTACCCGCCGAGCGCACGGCGGCGCTCCTGCATGTACTGGATCGCCTCGTCGTCCTGACCGGGGTGGTAGTACGGCGGCAGGTACGGGTCCTGCTCGAGCTGGGCGTCCGTGATCGGCACGCGCATCTCGTCGCGGAACTGCTTGAGGTTGTCGAGCGTGAGCTTCTTCATCTGGTGGGTCGCGTTGCGGCCCTCGAAGCTCGGGCCCAGGCCGTAGCCCTTGACGGTCTTGGCGAGGATCACCGTCGGCTGCCCGGTGTGCTCGCTGGCCGCCTTGAACGCGGCGTAGACCTTGCGGTAGTCGTGGCCGCCGCGCTTGAGGTTCCAGATCTGGTCGTCGCTGTAGCCCTCGACGAGCTTCGCGGTGCGCTCGTCGCGCCCGAAGAAGTTCTCGCGGATGTAGGCACCGCTCTCGGCCTTGAAGGTCTGGTAGTCGCCGTCGGGCGTGCGGTTCATGAGGTCGAGCAGCGCGCCCTCGGTGTCGCGGGCGAGCAGGTCGTCCCACTCGCGGCCCCAGACGACCTTGATGACGTTCCAGCCGGCGCCGCGGAAGAAGCTCTCGAGCTCCTGGATGATCTTGCCGTTGCCGCGGACGGGTCCGTCGAGGCGCTGGAGGTTGCAGTTGATGACGAAGTTCAGGTTGTCGAGCTTCTCGTTCGCCGCGACCTGCAGCTGGCCGCGGCTCTCGACCTCGTCCATCTCGCCGTCGCCGAGGAACGCCCAGACCTGCTGGTCGGAGGCGTCCTTGATGCCGCGGTTGGTAAGGTACTTGTTCGCCTGCGCCTGGTAGATCGCGTTGATCGGGCCGAGGCCCATCGACACCGTGGGGAACTGCCAGAACTCCGGCATGAGACGCGGGTGCGGATACGACGAGAGGCCGCCGCCCTGGTGGCTCTTCTCCTGGCGGAAGCCGTCGAGCTGGTGCTCGCTCAGGCGGCCCTCGAGGAAGGCGCGCGCATAGGTGCCGGGGGAGGCGTGACCCTGCACGAAGATCTGGTCGCCACCGCCCGCGTGGTCCTGTCCGCGGAAGAAGTGGTTGTAGCCGACCTCGTAGAGCGCGGCTGAGGACGCGTACGTCGCGATGTGGCCGCCGACCGCGATGCCGGGCCGCTGGGCCCGGTGCACCGTGACGGCCGCGTTCCAGCGGATCCAGGCGCGGTACCGGCGCTCGAGGTCCTCATCGCCCGGGAACTCCGGCTCGTTCTCCGGCGCGATGGTGTTGATGTAGTCCGTGGTGGGGACCATCGGCACGTTGAGGTGCAGCTCCTTGGAGCGCTTGAGGAGGCTGAGCATGACGTCGCGCGCGCGACCCCGGCCCTGCGTCTCGACGAGCCCGTCGAGGGACTCGTTCCATTCGGCGGTCTCTTCCGGATCCTGGTCGGTGTGGTTCACCGAGTACGGATCCTGGTCGTTGACAGTCACCCTCGACCTCTTCCTGTGGTGTGCAGACATCGTCTTCGGTGCCACGGGGCTCGAAGGGTGCGAGACCGCGCGTACGCCGAGAGCCAGCCTACCCATGCCGACCGACCGCGACGGACGACGACGGGCCATGGCCGATGCCGACCGCCCGCGACGCGCCCCCGGCCGCCCGCCGCTGGACATCGCGGATCCCCGGCGTAGGATCGGTGCTCGTGCCAGACAGGAGACACTCGCCGGCACGGAAGGATCCGCACCCCATGGCCCTGGCCAACGACACACAGGCTCCCGACTTCGAGCTCGCCAACCAGTTCGGCGAGCGGGTCCGGTTGAGCGAGTACCGCGGCCACCGCGCAGTCGCCCTCGTCTTCTTCCCCCTGGCCTTCTCGGGACGTGCACCGGCGAGATGTGCCAGCTCGAGGAGAACCTCGCGCTGTTCGCCGACAGCCGCGTGGAGCTCATCGGCATCAGCGTCGACAGCAAGCACACCCTGCGGGCGTGGGCACAGCAGCAGGGCATCGACTTCCAGCTCCTCGCCGACTTCTGGCCGCACGGCCAGGTGGCGAAGGAGTACGGCGTGTTCCTCGAGGAGAAGGGGTTCGCGAACCGCGCGACCTTCCTCATCGACACCCGCGGCATCATCCGCGGCAGCTTCATCACGGCGCCGGGCGAGGCGCGCGAGCTCGAGGCGTACCGCAGCGCCATCCGCGACCTGGCGCTCGTCCCGGCCTGATCGGGCGGTCGCCCGCGGACAGCGCGTCTCAGCTCAGGATGTTGACGGCCCGGGCGATGACCAGCGCGAGGATCACGAACCCCGCGAACGCCTCCAGCGCCATCAGCGCCTTGGCGCGGTGGCTGAGCGGCATGGTGTCGGTGGGGCTGTACGCCGTCGAGTTCGTGAGCGAGAAGTAGGCGTAGTCGACGAAGCCCGGCACCCAGTCCGCGTGCTCGGACGAGCGTCGCGCGACCTCGGAGACGGCGCCTGCGTCCTCATCTTGCGGGAACCGGAAGTCGGCTGGCGCCAGAGCCGCCCGCGCATGCGTGCGACGCGCGACGGGACCCCCGCGGTCGAGCTCCCAGAACACGAGCGCGAACACCAGGACGTTGGTCGTCCACACCTGGAGTGCCGTCATGAGCAGCTCCGGCCCCGCCTCCGAGGCGTCGACCAGTGCCGTCACCAGCACGACGAGGCTCACCTGGTTCGCGGCGAGCAGCAGCCCGCCGAGCGCGAGCCCCAGACCCCGCGACCACGCCGTCTCCCGGGTCAGCCGCCGGGGATTGAGCGCGACGAGCGGCACGAGCAGGGCCACCGCGATCACCACCACCGCGGCACGCACGCCGAGGGGCACGGCGGTCGGTGCGATGCCGTACAGGGCCACCGCGATGAGCAGCCCGACCGCGGCGGGCCAGCGGGGCTCCGCGACGGTGCGGCGGGACGGATGGATGGGCACGGGGGAGAGGCTACGTCGGGCCTGCGCGTCGGAGCGCGGGCACGCCGATGCGCTCGGCTACCATGGCCAGGCGCCGGGTCACCGGACGCCAGGGCCTTTAGCTCAGTTGGTAGAGCGCCACGTTTACACCGTGGATGTCGTCGGTTCGAGCCCGGCAGGGCCCACCTCGCTCGGGACCGCCGGTCCCGGCGGCGTCCTGATCGCCTCGACGGCTCAGCCGATCCGCCCGTCGCGTCGCGTCATGCCAGCGTCGACAGCCCCCGGACCAGCAGGTCGAGGCCGAACGCGAAGTCCTCGTCCGGATCCTCGCCGCCCGTCCCTGCCGGGAGCAGGCCCAGGCGCCGGAGCCCGATCCGCTGCTGCTCGTGCGTCACGTGCCCCAGCACGAAGTGCAGGACGGCCGACGCCCCCGCGCGGCCTCCCGCTCGCCGACGCCGCCCGCCGCGACGGCCGCGGAGAGCGCGTCACGGGCCGCCGTGGCGCCCAGACCGAGCGCGGTCGTGCTCGCCACGACCTCGGCACCGTCGCGGTGGGCGAGGAGCGCCCGTCGGAGGGCGGCGGCCTGCTCTCGGACGCGCTCGCCCCACCCGCCGCCGGGACCGGCCGACGGTGCGGCGTCCGTGATCGACGCAGTCGCCTCGGCGACGATCCGGTCGGCCAGCTCCGCGAGCAGGCTCTGCTTGTCGGGGAAGTGCCAGTAGAGGGCGCTCGGCTGCACGTCGAGGGCGGCGCCGAGACGCCGCATGGTGAAGTCGGGGAGACCGTGCTCGTCGAGGATCCGCAGGGCGGTCCGCGCGACGTCGTCGCGCGTGTGCCTCCCGGTCGCCCCCTGTCGAACCATGCCCCCACTATAGTGAACGGCGTTCAGGTGAACGCCGTTCAGGCCCGCCTCCTCGCCTCCTACCGAAGGACGCCCATGACCACGACCCGCCCCCTCGCCGCCGGCTCCGAGCGCGCGGCACGGCTCGACGCCACCGATCTCGCCCGGGTCGCCGTGATGGCCGCGGTCGTCGCCGTGCTGGGACTGCCCGGCAGCATCAGCGTCATGGGCGGCGTCCCCATCACCGCGCAGACCCTCGGCGTCATGCTCGCCGGTGCGGTGCTCGGGCCCGTCCTCGGTGCGCTCGCGCTCACCGTCCTCCTCGCGCTCGTGGCGGTCGGTCTCCCACTGCTCTCGGGAGGCACCGGCGGCCTGGGCGTGTTCCTCGGGCCCTCGGGCGGCTACCTCGTCGGGTGGATCCTCGGCGCGGCCGTCGTGGGGCTCGTCGTGCACCTGGGTGGACGGCGCCCGACGGCCTGGCGCACCGCTCTCGCGATGCTGGCCGGCGGGATCGCGGTCATCTACGCCGTCGGCATCCCCGTGCAGAGCCTCGTCACGCGCCTGCCGCTGGCCGAGACCGCTCTCACGAGCCTCGTCTTCCTCCCGGGGACCTCGTCAAGGCGGCCATCGCCACCGGCATCGTCATGACGCTCGTCCGCGGGTACCCGCGCGCGTTCCGCCGTGCGGGCGGCTGGCGCTCCTCCCGGCCGTCCGTCGGCACGACCGCGGCGCGGTGATCGCGCCCGACGGCGCACCTCCGGCGGCGCTGCACCTGGACGGCGTCGGCGTCCGCCTCGGCGAGCTCGAGGCGCTCCGCGACGTGACGCTCGACGTCGATGCGCGCACCCTGGCGGTCATCGGCGAGAACGGCTCGGGCAAGAGCACGTTCGCCCGGCTCGTCGGCGGCCTCGTCGACCGCAGCTCGGGCGAGCTGCGCGTCCTCGGCATAGATCCGGCCGGCGGCTCGCGCGACCTCCGGCGCCGCGTCGCGCTGGTCTTCAGCAACCCCGACGCGCAGATCGTCATGCCCACCGTGGCGGAGGACGTCGCCTTCTCGCTCCGTCCGGAGCGGCTGCCCCGCGCCGAGTCCGCGGCGCGGGTCGCCGAGGCGCTGCGGCGCTTCGGCATCTCGCATCTGGCCGACCGCTCCTCGCACGAGCTCTCCGGCGGGCAGAAGCAGCTGCTCGCCCTCGCGGGGGCCTTCGTCCGGCGACCCGAGCTGGTGGTGGCCGACGAGCCGACGGCGTACCTCGATGCCCGGAACGCGCGCCGGGTGGCCGACCACCTCTTCGAGGAGGGGCACCGGCTCGTGCTCGTCACGCACGACCTCGCCGCGGCCGCCCGGTGCGACGCCGCCGTGCTCTTCGCCGACGGGCGGGTGATCCGGTGCGGGGAGCCGGGGGAGGTCATCGCCGCGTACGAGACGGCGCTCGGTTGACCCCCGGCGATGCGCGGCGCGGTCGTCTCGGGCGCATGCCCGCGGGACGCGAGCTCCTCCTTCTCATGGCCGTCGTGCTGGGCGTCTCGCTCCTGCCCTCGACCTGGTGGGCGGCCGGCACGGCAGCCGTTGTGGCCGTGGTCGCCTACGCGGTCGCTCAGCTCGGAGATGGTGCGTTCGGCCTCCGGCGGCTGGTCGGCCAGGTGCGGGCCGTGCGCTGGGTGATGCTCCTCACCCTCGTCAGCCAGCTCGTCCTGCTGGGACCGGAGCCCGCGGTGGCGAACACCGCACGCGTCACGGCGGCGATCGCGATCGCGGGCCTGCTCGTGCTCACCACCACCGTGACGGAGCTCCTGGACGGCATCGAGCGCGGGCTGCGTCCCCTCCGGCGTCTCGGCGTCGACACCGAGCGGGTGTCGCTGCTGCTCACGGTGACCGCGGGGACCGTCCCGGTGCTCGGCCGGCTCGCCGGGGACGTCCGCCAGGCCCAGCGGGCCCGTGGCGCCCGCGCGGGCCTCCGCACCTTCGTCGTGCCCTTCCTCGTCGTCGCCCTGAAGCACGCCGACGAGCTCGGCGACGCGCTCACCGCCCGCGGCGTGCGCTGAGTACTCCCGAACCCACCTCCCCGAGCCGTCGCCGCTCGACGGGCTTCGGCGCGGCCGGCGACGGCGTGTCCGCCCGCGGTGCCACCCGTGTCGCCGCGGGCGTGTCGCGGTAGCATCGGCCCCATGAGCTCCGACACGGCCGACGACGCCGCCGCCTGGTCGGTCGTCGACGCCGCGACGCACGGATCCAGCACGCACCGCGGCTCGGCCCAGCGGAGCCTCTGGCCCTCGAGCCGCTCGTCCCGACGCCCGCGCTGTCCTCCGACTCCGCGGACGGCGATGCCGTCTCCGACGGCGACGACGCGTCCCGCCGCTCCGCGCGACGCGACTGACCGCACCCGCACCGTGACGGGCCGGGACCCCGGCCGTCGTTACGATGGGACCGTGATCCCCACCCTCGCCGACGTCGTCCGTGCCGTCGAGGGCGCCTGGCCGCCGTCCGGCGCCGCCGACTGGGACTCGTCGGGGCTCGTGTCCGGCGACCTGCGCCGCCCCGTGCGGCGGATCCACCTCGCCGTCGACGCCGTCCGCGCGACCGTCGACGAGGCGCTGGCCGTCGACGCCGACCTGCTGCTGGTCCACCACCCGCTCCTCCTCCGCGGCGTCACCTCCGTGGCCGAGACCGGCTACAAGGGCGCGCTCCTCGCCGACCTGATCCGCGGCGGCTGCGCCCTGCATGCCGCGCACACGACCGCGGACGTGGTGGAGGACGGGACCTCGGGACGGCTCGCCGCGCTCCTCGGCCTCGTACCGGAGACCGTCCGCCCGCTCGAGCCCGCCGAGGGCGGCGTGCGCGGCATCGGACGCGTCGGCGACCTGCCCGCGCCCACGACGCTCGGCCGCCTGGCCGGGGAGCTCGCCCGCATCCTGCCCCGACCGCCACGGGGATCCGGGTCTCCGGCCCCTACGACGCTCCCGTGACGCGCGTCGCGCTCTGCGGGGGAGCGGGCGACTCCCTCCTCGGGTCGGCCGGGGTGACCGGCGCGGACGTGTACATCACCTCGGACCTGCGGCACCATCCCGCGAGCGAGGCGCGCGAGTCGGCGACCCTCCGCGGCGGCGCGCCCTACCTCGTCGACACCTCCCACTGGGCGAGCGAGTGGCTCTGGCTCGACCAGGCCGCGGACACCCTGCGGTCGGCCCTGCCGGACGTCGAGGTCACGGTCAGCGACATCCGCACCGACCCCTGGGACTTCGTCGTCACGCAGTGACCGCCCACCGCGCGCCCGCGGGCGCGCATCCACGACACGCACCGTGCGCACGCACCGGCCGTCGGCGCCGCACCACGAGAGGGAGAGCATGAAGGCAGACCCGAGCATCCAGAAGGAGCTCCTCGACCTGCAGGAGATCGACACCCGGCTCACGCACCTGAAGCGGCAGCTCGGGCAGCTCCCGCAGCTGAAGGAGATCGACGCCCTGCAGCGCGAGATGGAGCTCGTCCGCCGCCGGCTCGGGGAGCGGACGGGCGTCGTCGAGGACGCGCGGACGGAGCTCTCGCGCATCGAGTCCGACGTCGCCGTCGTCCAGGCGCGCATGGACCGCGACCGCACCCGCATCGCGTCGGGCGGCAGCTCGAAGGACGTGCAGGCGCTCGAGCGCGAGCTCGAGTCGCTGCTGCGCCGTCGCGACACCCTGGAGGAGGTCCAGCTCGAGGTCATGCAGCGGCTCGAGGAGGCGCAGGCCGCGCAGGCCGAGGTCGTCGTCGAGCGCGACGGGCTGGCGGAGCGCATCGCCCGGGCCGAGGCGGAGCGGGATGCGGCGGCCGCGGAGCTGCGGGTCCAGGCCGAGCAGGCGCAGAAGGACCGCGACGCGCTCGCGCCCCGGTTCCCGGCGGACCTCATCGCCCTCTACGAGAAGCAGCGCGCGCGCTACGGCGTCGGGGCCGCGATGCTGCACCGCGGCATCTCGCTCGGCAGCAACATCACGCTGAACCAGAGCGACCTCGACGCCCTGCGGAAGCTCGCCCCGGACGACGTGGTGCTGGATCCCGAGTCCAGCGCGATCCTCGTCCGCACGGACGAGTCGGGCCTCTAGGCGCCTCCGCGCGACCATCGCGTCGCGCACCCCTAGGATCGTTGACGCGGATGGGTCGGCAAGACGGTCGCGCCGCGGTCGATCCTCCGGGACACCGACCGCGTCGAGGAACGTCCGGGCTCCACAGAGCAGGGCGGTGGGTAACACCCACCCGGGGCGACCCGCGAGACAGTGCAACAGAGAGCAGACCGCCCGTCGCGCGAGCGGCGGGTGAGGGTGAAACGGCGGTGTAAGAGACCACCAGCGGCCCGAGTGATCGGGTCGGCTATGCAAACCTCGCCCGGAGCAAGGTCGAACAGGGGACGCACAGGCTGCTCGTCCAGTCCCCGGGTAGACCGCTGGAGGGCTGCGGTGACGCAGCTCCGAGATAGATGGCCGTCCATGGTGCTCCGGCACCGGGACAGAACCCGGCGTATCAGCCGGCCCATCCGCACCTCGCGCATCACGACGAGACGGCCGGGACCCTCAGGGTCCCGGCCGTCTCGTCGTGCATCCGGCCCGTGGCCGTCCGCGTTCAGTCCTCGGGCCTGGTCTTGTCCACCAGGTCGGACGCCGGCGCGTGGGTGCTCGCGCCCACGGCGTGCGCCGCGAGGGCCGCGGCGCCCATGATGCCCGCGTTGTTGCGGAGCTCCGCCGGGACGATCGGGGTGCGGAGTCGGAGAAGCGGCAGGAAGTGCTTGTGGTTCTTGGACACGCCTCCGCCCACGATGAACAGCTCCGGCCACATGAGCTTCTCGAGCTGCCCGTAGTACACCTGCAGCCGCGCAGCCCAGCGCTTCCAGTTGAGGTGGGCGCGCTCCTTCGCGGCGTACGAGGCCCGGCGCTCGAAGTCGCGGCGTCCGGCGACGTCCATGTGGCCGAGCTCGGCGTTCGGGATGAGGACCCCGTCGTGGATCAGCGCGGTCCCGATCCCGGTGCCCAGCGTGGTCATGATCACCAGGCCCCGGACGTCCTTCGCGGCGCCGTACCGCGCTTCGGCGTAGCCGGCCGCATCCGCGTCGTTGACGAACGTGATCTCGAGCCCGAGGCGCTCCTCGAACAGCTTCTCCGCCTCGAGCCCGATCCAGGTCGGCGAGACGTTGGCGGCCGACATGGTCGTGCCGTGCACGATCGCGGCGGGGAAGCACACACCGAGCGGGGTACCCGCGGGGACCTCCCCGAGTGCCTCGATGATCTGCTTCACCGTGGCCACGATGTCCTCCGGCTCGCCGCCCTGCGGCGTCGGCAGCTTGACGCGCTCGCTGCGCAGCTCTCCGGTCGCGACGTCGACGATGGCGCCCTTGATGCCCGTCCCGCCGATGTCGATGCCGATTGCGGTCGTCGCGTCGTCGCTCATGAGAGCGACCCTACCGGCTGGCCGACCCCGGTCCGCCCTCCGCGCGGCCGTCGGACGGGCCTACGATCGGCAGCATGAGCGACACCGACGAGCAGTACTGGTACGACGACCGCACGGGCGAGGTGGAGAAGGGGATGCTGTCCCCGGCCGTCCACCGGATCGGCCCCTTCGCCACCGCCGAGGAGGCGGCTCGGGCGCCGCAGAGACTTCGCGAGCGCGCGGACCAGTGGGCCGCCGAGGAGCGCGACGACGACTAGCGGCTGACGCCGCCGAAGAGGTGCCGGCGGCCGACGCGACGTCAGTCGGAGTAGCTTTCCGCCTCGGCGGGGAACGCGCCGCTGGTGACGTCGTCCCGGTAGCGCGTGGCCGCGTCCAGCAGGACCGCCCGCATGTCCGCGTAGCGGCGGACGAACCGCGGCACGCGTCCCGAGGTGAGGCCCGCGAAGTCCGTCCAGACGAGGATCTGCCCGTCGGTGCCGTTGCCGGCGCCGATGCCGATGGTCGGGATCCTCAGCTCCGCGCTGACGCGGCGCGCGATCTCCTGCGGGACCATCTCGAGGACGACGGCGAAGGCACCGGCGTCCTCGACGGCGCGGGCGTCGGCGAGCAGGGCCTCGGCGGCGTCCCCGCGTCCCTGGATGATGTGCCCGCCCAGACCGTGCTCGCTCTGCGGGGTGAAGCCGACGTGGCCCATGACCGGGATCCCGGACGAGACCACGCGGCGGATCTGCTCCGCGCTCCGCACCCCGCCCTCGAGCTTCACGGCGTGGGCGCGCGCCTCCTTCATGAAGCGCACCGCGGTGGCGAGCGCCTGGTCCGGACCCGACTCGTAGGAGCCGAACGGCAGGTCCGCGACGACGAGCGCACGCTGGGCGGAGGCCGCGACGGCGCGGGCGAGCGGGATCAGCTCGTCGACCGTGACGGGGACCGTCGTGTCGTAGCCGAGCACGGTGTTCCCGGCCGAGTCGCCGACGAGCAGGAAGTCGATCCCGGCCTCGTCGAACACCCCGGCGGTGAGCATGTCGTAGCTGGTGAGCCCCGTGATCTTGAGGCCCTGCTCCTTGGCCCGCGCGAAGTGCCGGATGCGCACCCTCTTCGGCGGCCCGGCGGGCTCCGAGGGAGGCGGGCGGGCTCGGGCGGGGTGACGGCAGCGTCGGGGCTCTGCATGTCCGGCAGTCTACGGCGGGCCCCCGTGGCGGGCCGTCGGGCCCCTGGTCAGCCGGTAGGTTGGAGACCGACGAGAGGGCAGGTGGATGGACAAGCAGCGTGACTTCGTCCTGCGGACGATCGAGGAGCGCGGGATCAAGTTCGTGCGCCTCTGGTTCACCGACGTGACCGGCACCCTGAAGTCGGTGGCCATCGCGCCGGCCGAGGTCGAGGGGGCGTTCGCCGAGGGCCTCGGGTTCGACGGCTCGGCCATCGAGGGCCTCACCCGCTCGTACGAGGCCGACATGCTGGCCCACCCGGATCCGACGACCTTCCAGATCCTGCCGTGGCGCGGCGAGATCGACCCGACCGCGCGGATGTTCTGCGACATCTCGACGCCCGACGGCCAGCCCGCCATCGCGGATCCGCGCAACGTCCTGAAGCGCACGCTGGAGAAGGCCGCCGACCGCGGCTTCACCTTCTACACGCACCCGGAGATCGAGTTCTACCTCCTCAAGTCGTCGGAGTTCGGCGTCGACGGGCCCGAGCCGGTCGATGCCGCGGGCTACTTCGACAACGTGCCGGGCGGCACGGCGCACGACTTCCGACGCCGCTCCGTGCGCATGCTCGAGGACCTCGGCATCTCGGTGGAGTTCAGCCACCACGAGGCGGGTCCGGGCCAGAACGAGATCGACCTCCGCTACGCGGACGCCCTCACCACCGCCGACAACATCATGACCTTCCGCACGGTCATCAAGGAGGTGGCGATCGAGCAGGGCGTCTACGCGACGTTCATGCCGAAGCCGCTGGCGGCGCAGCCCGGGAGCGGCATGCACACGCACATGTCCCTCTTCGAGGGCGACGTCAACGCCTTCTACGCCTCGGGTGCCGAGTACCAGCTCTCCACCATCGGTCGCCAGTTCATCGCGGGCCTGCTCCGACACGCTCCCGAGATCACGGCCGTCACGAACCAGTTCGTGAACTCCTACAAGCGGCTCTGGGCGGGGGCGAGGCCCCGAGCTTCGTCACGTGGGGGCACAACAACCGGTCCGCGCTCGTGCGCGTGCCGCTGTACAAGCCGAACAAGGGCAACAGCTCCCGGGTCGAGTACCGGGCCATCGACTCCGCGGCGAACCCCTACCTCTCGTTCTCGCTCATGCTGGCCGCCGGCCTCAAGGGCATCGAGGAGGGCTACGAGCTCCCGGCCGAGGCCGAGGACAACGTGTGGAGCCTGAGCGACGCCGAGCGGCGTGCCCTCGGGTACGCGCCGCTGCCCTCGAGCCTCGACCACGCCATCCAGCTCATGGAGCGCTCCGAGCTGGTCGCGGAGACGCTGGGGGAGCAGGTGTTCAACTACGTCCTGCTCAACAAGCGGCAGGAGTGGCGCGACTACCGCGCCCAGGTGACCCCGTACGAGTTGCGCTCCAACCTCGAGATGCTCTGACCCGGTCCACCCACCGGCCGACCGGCACCCCGGGCGGCATCCGACGAGTCCGGAGCACCCGATGAGACGCGGACAGACACTGACCGGCGCGCTCGCCCGCGCCGGGTTCGCCCGCCTGAGCGAGGTCGGGGCGACCCTCGCGGAGGCGGCCGAGCTGTCGGGGTGGGCGGAGGCGGATCTGGTCGACGCGCTCACCCGAGCGCGGACCCCGACGGCGCCCTCGATGCCCTGGTGCGGCTGCTGCGGACCGACCCGGACCGGACGCGCGCCGTCCTGGACGACGGCGACGCCCGGCACCGTCTCGCCCGCGTCCTCGGCTCGTCGGAGGGCCTGGCCGAGTTCCTGGTCCGGCACCCCGCCGAGCTCGACGCGTTCGCCCGTCCGCTCGGCCACGCACCGGCGCCGGACGACGTGAGGGAGCTGCTGCTCGCCGCGGTCGGTGCGGACGAGCACGGCGTCGCCGCCCTCACGGGCACCCCTGCCCGGGCGGCGTTGCGCGTGCGGTACCGCGCTCTCGTGGCGCGCGTGGCCGCCTGGGACCTCGTGCACCCGGATCCCCTCGTCGCCGTCCGCCCGGTCACGGCGGCACTGGCCGACCTCGCCGGCGCGGCCCTCGAGGCCTCGCTCGCGGTCGCGCGCGCCGAGCTGTCGGCTCCGGGCGCCTTCGGCCGGGCCCGGTCCGAGGAGATCCGGGCGACCCGGCTCGCGGTGATCGGGATGGGCAAGGCGGGGGCCCGCGAGCTCAACTACGTGAGCGACGTCGACGTCATCTTCGTCGCCGAGGCCGCCACGGACGCCGACGGCGATCCCGTCATCGAACCGCACCGCGCCGTCGAGCTCGCCACGCGGCTCGCGGTCCTCACGATGCGCGGGATCGACGAGCACGAGGTCGAGCCGGCGCTCTGGGAGGTGGACGCCAACCTCCGCCCGGAGGGCAAGGCCGGGGCGCTCGTCCGGACGCTGGACTCGCACCTCGCCTACTACGACCGCTGGGCGAAGGACTGGGAGTTCCAGGCGCTCCTCAAGGCCCGGCCGCTCGCCGGCGACGCGGAGCTGGGCCGGCGCTATGCGGACGCCGTCGCGCCCCTCGTCTGGTCGAGCGCGAGCCGGGAGGGCTTCGTCGGCCAGGTGCAGCGCATGCGCACGCGCGTGACCGACAACATCCCCGCCGACCAGCTGCACCAGCAGATCAAGCTCGGGCCGGGCGGGATCCGGGACATCGAGTTCACCGTGCAGCTGCTGCAGCTCGTGCACGGGCAGACCGACGAGGAGGTCCGGCACCGCGGCACGCTTCCCGCGCTGGTGGCCCTCGCCGACGCCGGATACATCGGGCGCACCGAGGCCGGGGACTTCGCCCGGGACTACCGCTACCTCCGGCTGCTCGAGCACCGTCTGCAGCTGGAGCGCCTGCACCGCACGCACCTGATGCCCACGGACGAGGAGCGGCTCCGCGTGCTCGCGCGGAGCACCGGGCTCGACGCACGCGCGGAGGAGCTCGTCACGCGCTGGACCACGACGAAGACGCGCGTCCGCACCCTCCACGAGCGGCTGTTCTACCGACCGCTCCTCGCGGCGGTCGCGTCGCTCCCCGAGGAGACGCTCGCGCTCACGAGCGACCAGGCCGCGGCCCGCCTGTCCGCGATCGGGTTCGTGGACGCGCGCGGCGCCCTCGCGCACATCCGGGCGCTGACGCAGGGCGTGTCGCGCAGCTCCGCCATCCAGCGCCACCTGCTGCCCGTGCTCCTGCAGTGGTTCGCCGACGGGCCGGATCCCGATCATGGCCTGCTCGCGTTCCGCCGCCTCAGCGAGGCCCTGGGGGAGGCCACGTGGTTCCTCCGCATGCTGCGGGACTCCGCGGGCGCCGCCCAGCGCCTGGCGCAGGTGCTCTCCGGTTCCCGCTACGTCTCCGAGCTCCTCGACCGCGTCCCCGAGGCCGCCGCCTGGCTCGCCCGCGACGAGGACCTCCGCCCGCGCACCTGGGCAGCGCTCGAGGAGGAGGCCGTCGCCACGGTCAACCGGCACCCCACGGCCGACGCCGCCGCGGCCGCCCTCCGGACCCTGCGCCGCCGGGAGATCCTGCGGCTCGCGATCGGCGCGATCGTGGGTGTCACCCACGTCGAGACCCTCGGTCCATCGCTCGCCGACATCACGACCGCCACGCTCCGCGGCGTCATGCGCGCCATCCGCCGCGAGGACGGGCCGTGGCCCGAGTTCGCCGTGGTCGCCATGGGCCGCTACGGCGGGGCCGAGCTCGGCTTCGGATCCGACGCCGACGTCATGTACGTGTTCCGCCCCATCGCGGGCATGGATCCCGAGCTCGCCCAGCGCCGTGCGCAGCTCATCGTCTCCGAGCTGACGCGCCTCACCGAGGACTCGCGCCTGCCCCTCGACCTCGACACCGGTCTGCGTCCCGAGGGGCGCAACGGACCGGTCGCGCGCTCCTTCGCCTCCTACCGCGCCTACTACGAGCGCTGGTCGCTGACGTGGGAGGCCCAGGCGCTCCTGCGGGCGCGCGGCGTCGTCGGCGACAGCGGCCTCATCGCGGACTTCACCGCCCTCGCGGACCGCTTCCGGTACCCGGCCGGCATCGGCGACGCCGACGTCCGCGAGATCAAGCGGATCAAGGCACGGGTGGAGAACGAGCGGCTGCCGCAGGGCGCCGACCCCACGCGCCATCTGAAGCTCGGTCGCGGTTCTCTGAGCGACGTGGAGTGGCTGGTGCAGCTGATCCAGCTGCAGCACGCCCACGACCATCCCGCCCTGCGCACGCCGACGACGACGGGGGCACTCGACGCCGCCGTGGAGTCGGGCCTCATGGAGGCGGAGGACGCCGGTCGCCTGCGGGACGCGTGGGTGCTCGCCTCCCGCGTCCGCTCCGCGATGACGCTGTGGACCAACCGCACCGCCGACGTCCTCCCCGCCGACCGCGCGGCGCTCGACGCGATCGCCCGCCTCCTGGAGTACCCGCCGGGCTCCGCGTCCGTGCTCGAGGAGGAGTACCTCGGCGTCACGCGCCGCTCCCGCGCCGTGTTCGAGCGGCTCTTCTACGGCATCGACGACCGCCCGGATCCCCGCGGCGCCTGACGCCTCCGCCGACCGGCACCGCTCGCTCCGAGCCCGTGCCTGTCCGACGACGACGGGCCGCCCTCCCGGAGGAGGACGGCCCGTGCTGCGGACGGCCGGTCAGGGCACGCCCGGGTGGCGATCAGACGCCGTAGTACAGCTCGAACTCGAACGGGTGCGGGCGCTGCGCGAGGGGCTTGATCTCCTTCTCGCGCTTGTACTCGATCCACGTCTCGATGAGGTCGGGCGTGAACACGTTGCCGGCCGTCAGGAAGTCGTGGTCGGCCTCGAGGGCGTCGAGCGCGGCACCGAGCGACGCGGGGACCTGCGGGATGTTCTTGGCCTCCTCGGGCGGGAGCTCGTAGAGGTCCTTGTCGACGGGCTCGTGCGGCTCGATGCGGTTCTTGATCCCGTCGATGCCGGCCATGAGCTGCGCCGCGAACGCGAGGTACGGGTTGCTCGAGGCATCCGGCGCGCGGAACTCGATGCGCTTGGCCTTCGGGTTCGTGCCCGTGATCGGGATGCGGATCGACGCCGAGCGGTTGCCCGCCGAGTAGACCAGGTTGACGGGCGCCTCGAAGCCGGGGACCAGGCGGTGGTAGGAGTTCACCGTCGGGTTCGTGAACGCCAGGATCGCCGGCGCGTGCTTCAGGATGCCGCCGATGTACCAGCGCGCGAGGTCGGAGAGCCCGCCGTAGCCGGCCTCGTCGTAGAACAGCGGCTTGCCGTCGTTCCACAGGGACTGGTGCGTGTGCATGCCCGAGCCGTTGTCGCCGAACAGCGGCTTCGGCATGAAGGTGGCCGTCTTGCCCCACTGCTCGGCCGTGTTCTTGACGATGTACTTGAACTTCAGGATGTCGTCCGCCGCGTGCACCATCGTGTCGAAGCGGTAGTTGATCTCGGCCTGGCCGCCCGTGCCCACCTCGTGGTGCGCGCGCTCGAGGATCAGGCCGGCGTCGATGAGCTTGAGGGAGATGTCGTCGCGCAGGTCGGCCTGCTTGTCGACGGGGCTGACCGGGAAGTAGCCGCCCTTGTACGGCGTCTTGTTGCCGAGGTTGCCGCCCTCCTCCTCGCGTCCCGAGTTCCAGGCGCCCTCCTCGGAGTCGACGGAGTAGAAGCTCGTGTGCTGGTTCACCTCGTATCGGACGTCGTCGAAGATGTAGAACTCGGCCTCGGGGGCGAAGAACGCGGTGTCGGCGATGCCGGACGCGGCGAGGAACTTCTCGGCCTTCTTGGCCACCTGGCGCGGGTCACGGGCGTAGATCTCGCCGTTGCGGGGGTTGTAGATGTCGAACACCATGATGAGCGTGCGCTCGATGCGGAACGGGTCCACGTACGCCGTCGTGACGTCCGGGATGAGCTGCATGTCGGACTCGTGGATGCTCGCGAAGCCGCGGATCGAGGAGCCGTCGAAGAGCTGGCCGACGGAGAAGAACTCCTCGTCGACGGTCGACGCGGGGATGTTGAAGTGCTGCTGCACCCCGGGGAGGTCGGTGAACCGGATATCGAGGAACTTGACGTCGGTGTCCTTGATGAACGCGAGCACCTCGGATGAGTCTCTGAACATGTGGTGTCTCCAAAAGGGGGGCCGGAGCGGATGGGACTGACGGATTCAGCCCCTCCGACCCTAGGGGGAAGGGGTTACCTCGCCATAACCGCCGTGTTTCCGCGATGTTACGCAGACGACCCCGGGCGCGTCGCGAGCCGCTGCCACCCCGGCGGATCAGGGGATCCGCGGGATGCGCGCCTAGGATCGGCAGGTGCCCGCGACTCCCACGTACCCCGAACTCGGCGATCCGTCCCGCAACCGCTGGCCGGGGAGCGGCTCGGGCTCCCGGAGCGCGGACGCGGCTCGGTCGCCCGTGCCGGCCGCCGCATCGTGGGCATCTGCATCGACTGGGCCCTCGCGGTGCTCGTCTCCTGGGCCTTCTTCGCCTACGACGCCACGGCGACGCTCGCGATCTTCGCGGTCATGCAGTACGTGCTGATCGTCACCCTCGGCGGGAGCGTGGGGCACGTGGTCCTCGGCATGCGCGTCCGGCCGCTGGGCGGCGGGTACGTGTCGCTGTGGCGGCCCGCCGTGCGCACCGTCCTCGTCTGCCTCGTCCTGCCCGCCGTCGTGTGGAACGCCGACCAGCGCGGCCTCCACGATGTCTTCTCCGGGACGGTCCTCGTCCGCACCTCCTGACCGTCGGAGCGCGCGTGCGACCGGCTGGCCGTCGCACGGAACCGCGTACGCGCCTGAAGGACCCCGACGGTGGGCCACCGCATCAGCCGGGCTCGCACCCCAGGTAGACGAGCTCCGGGTCGACCCCGCCGAGGACCACACGGGCCGGGGACCCGGCGCGGACTGCGCCGAGCTCCCGGCTCTCCATCTCCCGGCCGTCGTCGGACCGCCCGGTCGTGACCTCGAAGCGGACGAGGGCCGCGCTGCAGTCCTCGGGGGCGATCATGTCGAGGAGGGTGCAGGAGGTCGTGTCCACGCACTCGCTGGCCCGGCTGGCGGGATCGAGGACCGCGACGACGGTGGCGCCCTGCGTGAGGTCGGCACCGACGGTCGTGAACCGGGCGCGCGAGGAGTCCTGGAAGCTCACGAGCACGACGAGCACGCCCGCCAGGGCGCAGACCGCGGCGATCGACGGTCCCAGGCCTCGTCGGGCGCGCTCACGGCGGGAGCGCCCGTATGGCGAGAGCCGCTCGGCCGACGCGGAGGCGGATGGCGGGGGAGGAGATGCGGATGGAGCCGCCGAAGGCGCCGTCCCGGCCGACGGGGACGCCCCGTCGCGCGTACGCCGACGCAGCAGCAGCGCGTCACGCGCCAGCGTCAACTGGACGAACCGCTCATGCGCCGCCCGCAGCTGCTGCGGGGTGGCACCGGGCAGCCGGTCCGGATGCGTCTCCCGTGCACGTCGCGCATACGCGCGGCTGATGGTCGGACGGTCGGCGTCCGCGTCGACGCCGAGCAGCGCCGCAGCGGAGGCCGGATCCATGGGCTCAGTCTGCGCCGGGCGAGGAGCCCGCGCAAACGGCCGATCGGACCTGGATCAGCGTGCCCGCGACGGGCGGACCTTGAACGGGTCGACGCCCTTCGGGATGGGCATGCTGTTCTGGCCGAGGGAGGTCAGGCGGTTATTCACGGCCATGACCTCCGCCTTGGTGATCGTGCGGGGGAACCGCTGGAGACGCCCCGCCAGCTTGTGGAGCTCCACCGAGTCCGCGTCCGGACCGACGAAGACGAAGTGCACCGGCACGTTGGGGAGCACGCGGGCGATCTTGCGACGCTCGTCCTCGAGCATGCGCGTGGTGCGGCTCTTCGGACCCTCGCCGATGAGAGCCACCCCGGGGCGCCCCACCGCGCGGTACACGGCGTCCTGCGACTTGCCGTTCACGGCGACCGGCATCTCGCTGCCCACCCATCCGCGCTTCAACGAGCTGCGGAGGACGACGCCGACGGCGCCCGGCTGGCCCTTGATCTGCAGGTAGGCGGCACGCTCCGCCTTCCGCCCCAGGACGATGAGGAACGCGAGGATGCCGGCGAACACGCCCGCGATGACGAACAGGATGGCGGTGAGCCAGCTGCCGCCGGTCGCGAAGACCGCGAGCAGGATGCCCACCACGATGGGGCCGACCAGCGCCAGGAGCATCCACCAGACCGAGCTCTTGTCGTAGCGCCGGGTCATCTGGAAGACCTGCCACATCTGCTTGATGCGGCCGGGTTCCTTGGGTGCCTTCGGAGAGGCTGTCTTGCGGGCCATGATCCCCACGATACCGGTGCCTGGGCCCCTGCCGGGACGTGCGCGACGGTCCATCCGCCCGGCCCCCTCACAGGGCATGGTCACGCGCGCCCGCCCCGGGTGCGCGGGCGAGCCCGGCGGCCGGGTCGCGCCCGCTGCACACTGCCCTCGCCGCGACCCCGCGCCGTCCAGCCGAGGACGCCCACGGTCCGGGGAGGAGAGGACGAGGAGCGATGCACGGACGACGCGAGCGGCATCCGGGGTCGGGCCGGAGGATGTCCGGGGACCGGGCGGAGGCGGGGGACGCTCGACTCGACGAGCGCGCCGGCAGCGTCCGGAGGCGCCGGAGGGACGCCCCCGCGGAGGCGGGCACCACGGTGGCGGGGTACCGGCTCGTGCGGCTCGTCGGGACGGGTGGCGGCTGCCAGGTGTTCCTCGCCCGACCGGCGCATCGGGGGCGGTGCCGGAGGCACGGGCGGAGAGCGTCGCCGTGAAGATCGTGCCCCCGACGGAGCGCAGCCGGGGCGAGGCGGAGATCCTCGCCCTCCAGTCCGTGGAGTCGGATCACGTGGTCGGCCTCCTCGACGTCGCGACCCTCGCGGACGGCGGCGTCTGCCTCGTGCAGACGCTCGCCGCGCGTGGCACGGCGGCCTCGCTCGTGGCGAGGAGGGGCGGTATCACACCGGGGGAGACGGTGACCCTCGTGGCGTCCATCCTGCGCGGCCTCGGGGACCTGCACGACGCCGGTCTCGCCCACGGCGCGCTCGACCTCGGCCATGTCCTGATCGACGCGTCGGGACGTCCGCTCCTGTGCGGCCTGGGATCATCGCGTCCGTCGACCGGCCGGGACGAGGCGGACGGCCAGGACGGAGACCCGATCGGGCAGGACCTGGTCCGGGTCGCGCGGATCGCCGAGGCGCTGCGGGATCCGGCGATCGGACGCCCGCGCGTCTCCGACCAGCGGTGGGACGCGTGGGAGGAGCTCCTCGATGCCGTCATCCACGGGGAGTCCGACCTGTCGGCGCACGAGCTCGCGGACCGCCTCCTCGAGGTCGCGGACGCGGCTCCGCTGGCCGAGGCGTCGACGCACGGCGGCGACAGGCTGGCGGGGTACGCGGTCCTCCAGCCGGACGTCGGGCGGCTCGGGCCGGGAGGCACGCAACCGCGTGCGGACGACGACTTCCGCGACGCCCGCGCCCCGCGCCGACGTGGAGCCACCCCGACGGCCTCGGCGCGACGGCACCGGGCGACGCCCGACCGCGCGGCGGTGCGGGCGGCCGGGTGCCTCGGTGCGCTGCGTCACGGGGTGCGTCGCGGGCTGGCCGAGGTCCGACCGCGGGTCTGGGTCCTGGGCGGCGCTGCTCTCCTGCTGGTGGCGCTCGTCGCCTCCGCCCTGCCGACCATGGCGAGCTCCGCCCGTGGCGGATCGGCCGATCCGGCGGACGCGCGGGTCGATGGGGCGTCCGAGGACGTGCCGTCGGACACGGCACCGTCCGCGGCGGCGACGACACCGCCCGTGACGGACGGGGACATCGCCGCCGTCGCCGGCGACGACCCTGCGCTGGCAGCCTCGGCCCTCCTCCGGATCCGTGCCACGTGCGTGCATGACCGCGACGTGTCCTGCCTCGCGGGAGCGGATCAACGTGGATCCGCCGCGGAGGACGCGGATCAGGCGCTCATCGCCGGGGGCGCGGGCCCCGGCGATGCGTCGTCGCACGAGGACGACAGGGTGGGAGGCACGCAGCGGATGGGCGACACCGTGCTCGTCCAGCTCCTCCCGGAGACGGGGTCAGCGGAGCCCCAGGAGGCGGGACCGCCAGAGCCGGAACGCCGACCGGCCTCCCTCCTGATCGTCAGGGGGGAGGCCGGGTGGCGGATCCGGGACCTGATGGACGACCGGTGAGGCGGTCGCTCGTGTCCCGAGCAGGTGGCTAGATGCCGAGGTCGGCGTCGAAGGCGCCCGCCTCGAGTCGGTTCTTCACGGCCACGAGGAACCGCGAGGCGTCCGCGCCGTCCACGATCCGGTGGTCGTACGACAGGGCGAGGTACACGGTCGACCGGATGGCGATGGTGTCCTGGCCGTCCGCCGTGATGACCACGGGACGCTTGGTGACGATGCCCGTGCCGAGGATGGCCGACTGCGGCAGGAACACGACGGGGGTGTCGAAGAGCGCACCCCGCGAACCCGTGTTGGTGAGCGTGAACGTCCCGCCCGCGAGCTCGTCCGGGGAGAGCTTGTTGTCGCGCGTCCGGGCGGCGAGGTCGGCGATCTCGGCGGCGAACTGCGCGAGGTTCTTGCCCTCGGCGTTCTTGACCACGGGGGTCAGCAGGCCGCGCTCGGTGTCGACCGCGATGCTGATGTTCTCGTGGTCGGGGTAGACGATGCTGTCACCGTCGACCGTGGCGTTCACGACGGGGTACGCCTTGAGGGCCTCAGCGGCGGCCAGCGCGAAGAACGGCAGGAAGGAGAGCTTCACGCCGGTCTTCTCGAGGAAGTCGCCCTTGACCCGGTCGCGGAAGCGGGCGACCTTGGTCACGTCCACCTCCACCACGGACGTGAGCTGCGCGGTGGACTGCATCGAGACCACGGCGCGGTCGGCGATGAGCTTGCGCATGCGGGACATCTTGGCCGTCGTGCCGCGCAGCGGCGAGGTCTCCAGGGGAGCCGCCGCCGGGGTCGCCGGTGCCGACGCAGCCGGGGCGCTGGACTTGGCGGATGCCGCCTCCGCGGCAGCGAGCACGTCCTCCTTGCGGATGCGCCCACCGACGCCGGTGCCGGTCACGGCGGAGATGTCGACGCCGCGCTCATTGGCGAGCTTGCGCACGAGCGGGGTCACGTAGCCGGCGTTGCCGGAGGCGGGTGCGGGAGCCTCGGCCGGAGCGGCCGGAGCGGGAGCAACGGCAGGGGAGGGAGCCGGAGCGGCCGGGGCGGGAGCCGGGGTCTCCTCGGGGGCCGGCGCCTGCTGCTCGGCGGCCGGAGCGGGCTCCGGCTCGACGGGCGCGGGGGCCTCGGCGTCGTCGTCCGCCTCCGTGGACGGCGTCACCTGGTCCTCGACGGCCTCCTCGGCCGGGGCCTCGCTCTGCTGCTCCTCGGCAGCGGCAGCGGGCTCCTCCGCGGGTGCGTCGCCGCCACCCGACCCATCGCCGATTCGCACGAGGACGGCGCCCACCTCGACGGTCTCGTCCTCCTGGACGAGGATCTCCTCGATGATCCCCGCGACGGGCGAGGGGATCTCGGTGTCGACCTTGTCGGTCGACACCTCGAGGAGGGGCTCGTCGACCTCGACGTGGTCGCCGACGTTCTTCAGCCAGCGGGTCACCGTGCCCTCGGTGACGCTCTCGCCGAGTGCGGGGAGGTTGACGGATTCGCTCATGGGGTTGTCTCCTTCAGGCCCGGCTCCGGACCCGGCTCGTGTGTCGGTGTTGACGGGGTGCTAGAGGGCGTGCAGCGGGGTGCCGGCAAGTGCCAGGTGGGCCTCGCCGAGCGCCTCGTTCTGGGTGGGGTGGGCGTGCACCAGGGCGGCGACGTCCTCGGGGTAGGCCTCCCAGTTCACGATGAGCTGGCCCTCGCCGATGAGCTCGCCGACGCGCGCGCCGATCATGTGGATGCCGACGACCGGGCCGTCCTGGACGCGCACGACCTTGACGGATCCGGCGGTGCCGATGATCGAGCTCTTGCCGTTGCCGCCGAGGTTGTATTCGTAGCTCGACACCTTGTCGGCGCCGAACTTCTCGGCCGCCTTCGCCTCGCTGTACCCGACGCTCGCGACCTCGGGTCCGAGTAGGTGACCTTGGGGATGTTGATGTCCTCGACGACCACGGGCTTGTTGCCCGCGATCTCCTCCGCGACGAAGATGCCCTGCTGGAAGCCGCGGTGCGCGAGCTGCAGTCCGGGCACGATGTCGCCGACGGCGTAGACGCCGGGGACGCTGGTCTGGAGGCGCTCGTCCGTCAGCACGAAGCCGCGGTCGGTGCGCACGCCGGCCTCCTCGAAGCCGAGGCCCTGCGTCGCGGGGCCTCGGCCCACCGCGACGAGCAGGATGTCGGCGTCGTAGGAGGTGCCGTCCTCGAGCGTCACCTGGACGCCCTGGTCGTCCTGCGTGACCGACTTGAAGCGCACGCCGAGCGAGAAGGCGATGCCGCGCTTGCGGAAGGCACGCTCGAACTGCTTGCTGATCGACTCCTCCTCGTTCGGGACGAGGTGGGGAGGGCCTCGATGATCTGCACGTCCACGCCGAACGAGCGCCACACGGACGCGAACTCGACGCCGATGACGCCGCCGCCCAGGATGGCGACCTTCTTCGGGATGTAGTCGAGCTCGAGCGCCTGCTCGCTGGTGATGACGCGGCCGCCGATCTCGAGGCCGGGGAGCGTGCGGGAGTACGAGCCCGTCGCGAGGACGATGCTCGTGCCGGTGATGGTCTGGTCGCCGACCTGGACGGTGGTGCCGGAGGTCAGGCGCCCCTCACCCTCGATGACGGTGATGCCGCGTGCCTTGATGAGGCCCTGCAGGCCCTTGTACTTGCTGGCGACGATGGCCTCGCGGTACGCGGTGACGCGCGCGATGTCCACGCCGTCGAAGGTGACGTTGACGCCGTACTTCTCCGACTCCCGCGAGACGTCGGCCACCTCGGCCGAGTGCAGGAGCGCCTTCGTGGGGATGCAGCCGCGGTGGAGGCAGGTGCCGCCGAGCTTGCCCTTCTCCACGAGGCCCACGGTCTTGCCCAGCTGAACCGCGCGGAGGGCGGCCGCGTAGCCACCGCTCCCGCCGCCGAGCACCACCACGTCAAAGTTCTGTTCCGACACCCAGGATCTCCCTCGTATGCATCAAGGTCGTCTCTTGCGACCGCCCGACCGGGCAGGCGCGGGACCCCCTCAGGAGGCCTCTCCGAGCCTACTACGCGCGGGAAAAACCGGAGGCCAGGGCGAGGAGCGTCCGCACCGCGACACCGGTCGGGCCCTTGCCCGTGAAGCCGTGCCCGCCGCCCTTGTTGTGCGACGGACCCGCGATGTCGATGTGCGCCCACGGGATGCGCGGCGATCCCTCCGCGTCGCCGGTCCGGCCGACGAACTCCTGCAGGAACACGCCCGCGACGAGCATGCCGCCGGCCGGGTTGCCCGGCTTGACGTTGGCGATGTCCGCGATGTCCGAGTTGAGGAGCGCCCGCATCTCCTCCGGCAGCGGCATCCCCCACATGCTCTCACCCTGGTCGCGTGCGGCGTCGAGGAGCCGGGCGACGAGCGCGTCGTCCCCCATCACGGCCGAGTACCGCTCGCCGAGCGCCACGACCTGCGCGCCCGTGAGGGTGGCGATGTCGACGATGGCGTCGGGGTGCTCCTCGCTCGCCGCGACGATGCCGTCGGCCATGACCAGCCGGCCCTCGGCATCGGTGTTCAGCACCTCGACGGTCGTGCCGCCGCGCATCCGGAGGACGTCGTCCGGGCGGATGGCGGAGCCCGAGGGCATGTTCTCGGCGATGCAGAGCCAGGCGGTGAGCCGGACGGGGAGCTGGAGCCGGGCCGCGGCGACGACGACCTCGAGGATCGTGGCGGCGCCGGTCATGTCGTACTTCATGCCGATCATGGGCACCGCCGGCTTCAGCGAGATGCCGCCGGTGTCGTAGGTGATGCCCTTGCCGACGAGCGCGAGGTGCCGCGTGGCGCCGGCGGGGAGTAGGCGACCTTCACGAGCCGGGGCGGACGCGTCGACCCCTGCCCGACGCCGAGGATGCCGCCGAAGCCGTCCGCCGCGAGCGCTTCCTCGTCCCAGACGCGGACGTCGACGGGCAGCCCGGCCGTGCGCTGGTGGACCGCGTCCACGAACGTCGCGGGGTACAGGTCGAGGGGCGGGGTGTTGACCAGGTCCTTGGTGCCGGCGACCGCCCCGGCTACGGCGATGGCGCGGGCCACCGCCTCGTCGGCGTCCTCCGTCGTCCAGGTCGCGCCGTCGGCGAGGACGACGACGGCGGAGGCCCGGGGCTTCTGCCCGGCCAGCGAGTCGCGGCGGTAGGCGTCGAAGGAGTAGACGCCGAGGGCGGCGCCCTCGAGGACGGCGGTGAGCTCCGCGAGCGACGCGACGGGGACCGCCACGGCGACGCGCTCGACTCCGCGCAGCTGCCGCAGGGCGGTGCCCGCGGCGTACCGCAGGACGATCGCGTCGAGGGGAGCCGAGCCGACGCCCACGAGGGCGATCGCGCGCGCCGCGGTCCCCGTGCCGGGCACGCGCACGACCTCGTCGCGGGCGCCCGTCACGCCGATGGCTGACAGGCCCTCGGCGTCGAGCTCCACGCCCTCGGGCACGTGCACGCGGATCCCGTCCCTCTCGCTGGAGACGGCGACGACGAGGACGTCCGCCTCCATGTCGGCGGCACGGTCGGGGGACACGGAGAGGGTGGGGAGGGTCATGGGCGCCGAGCCTACCGACGCACGGCGGGCGCGTCCGCCGCTCCGCGCGGGGCCCGTCCGCGGTGGTCCCGCGGAGCCCCGGGAGCCCCTCGTCCGATGGGCCGGCGTGTTCGCTCTGGGCACCACGCACCGGGTGCCGTCGGGCCGGGGTCGATCGAAGGGCGGCTTTAGGATCGGTGCATGGCTGACGCGGACGGACTGTACGAGATCGACACGGACATCGGCGAGGTGCCGACCGGGCTGCCGCTGGTCGCCGGCCTGACCGGCTTCTCCGATGCCGGCTCCGGGTCTCGCAGGTCAGCGAGTACCTGCTGAGCACGCTCAGCCACCGCGACGTCCTGCGCTTCGACACCGACACGCTGCTCGACTACCGCGCCCGCCGCCCCACCATCT
This sequence comes from Clavibacter michiganensis, assembly GCA_002150995.1. Classification (GTDB taxonomy): domain Bacteria; phylum Actinomycetota; class Actinomycetes; order Actinomycetales; family Microbacteriaceae; genus Clavibacter; species Clavibacter michiganensis_K. Next base: position 1,768,709 of record MDHJ01000001.1, read on the forward strand.
ACTTCGACCAGGACCACCTGGCCGACTACCGGCCGGCCCGCCTCGCCCTGTACCTCGCGCACGACGAGATCGGCCAGCCGTTCCTCCTCCTCACGGGCTTCGAGCCCGACTTCCGCTGGGAGGCGTTCACGGCCGCGGTGCTCGGCATCGTCGACAGGTACCGCATCTCCACCACCACCTGGGTGCACAGCATCCCGATGCCGGTACCGCACACGCGGGACATCAACGTCACCGTCAGCGGGAACCGCTCCGAGCTCATCGACGCGCTCAGCGTCTGGAAGCCGCACACGCAGGTGCCGGCGAACGCCCTGCACCTGGTGGAGCACCGCCTGCACGACGCGGGTCACCCCGTCGCGGGCTTCGTGCTCCTCGTGCCGCACTACCTCGCCGACACGGAGTTCCCCCTCGCCGCGGTCGCCGCGCTCGAGAGCATCAGCGCGGCCACGGGCCTGATCTTCCCCACCGACCGCCTCCGTGAGGAGGGCCGCGACTTCGTGGGTCGGATCGACGAGCAGGTCGCCGGCAACCAGGAGCTCGCGCGCCTGGTGACGACGCTGGAGGAGCGCTACGACAGCTACATGGAGGACACGCCCCTGAAGTCCCCCCTGACCGACGAGGACGGGGCCCTTCCGACGGCGGACGAGATCGCCGCCGAGCTCGAGAAGTTCCTCGCGCGCCGGCGTCCGGCGGACGGCGACCCCGCCTGATCCCGGCTCCCTGAGGCGCGGAGCCGATCCCGCGCGGACGTGGTCGCGTGCTCGCCGTGGCCGCGTGGGGAAGAGCGGCGGGCCCGGCGGCAGCGGCAGCAGCGGCGGCGGCGGCGGCGGCGGCGGCGGTATCGTCGTCCCGATGAGCAGCACACGTCGCGCCCGGATCGTCCTCGGCGTCGCGATGGTGGCGTACCTCTCCTCCGTGCTCCAGCGCGGTTCCCTCGGGATCGCATCCGTCGAGGCAGGGGAGCGGTTCCACGCGTCGGCCTCGCTCCTGTCGACGCTGGCCGTGACGCAGCTCGTGGTGTACGCGGCGCTGCAGATCCCGGTGGGCGTGCTGATCGACCGCGTCGGCCCACGGGCGCTGCTGGCGAGCGGCGCGCTGCTGATGGTGGCGGGCCAGGCGACCCTGGCGCTCTCGACGTCCCTCGAGGTGGCCGTGCTCGGGCGCATGCTGGTCGGGGCGGGGGACGCGATGACCTTCGTGTCGGGGCTCCGCCTCATCAACTCGTGGTTCTCCGGACCCCGGGTGCCCGTGCTCTCCCAGTGGTTCGCGAACGTCGGCCAGCTCGGCCAGGTCCTGTCCGCCGTGCCCCTCTCCCTGGTGTTGCACACGGCGGGGTGGACTCCCGCCTTCCTCGGCTCCGCGTCCGTGGCCGTCGTCGCGTTAATCGCCGTCGTGGTCGCCGTCCGCGACCGCCCCGCCGGCGACGCGCCGCCCGCACGCATCCCCTGGGGCGACTCCATGCGCGAGCTCGGGAGGAGCCTCCGTCGGCCGGGGACGCAGCTGGGCTTCTGGTCCCACTTCGTCACGCAGTCGTCCGGTGTCATGTTCAGCCTGCTCTGGGGGTTCCCGTTCCTCGTCGGCGGCCTGGGATACAGCCCGGCGCTCGCCTCCGGGCTCCTGATCGTCATCGTGGCGTCGGGCATGGTCGTCGGGCCCGTCATCGGGATCCTCACGGGGCGCTTCCCCTTCCGGCGCTCGAACCTGGTGCTCGGCATCGTCGCCATGATGGGCGCCGCCTGGGCCGTGCTGCTGCTCTGGCCGGGGGTGCCGCCGCTCGCGGTCGTGGTGCTCGTCGTCGTCGCCATCGGCATCGGCGGGCCCGGTTCCCAGGTGGGGCTCGACTTCGCCCGGACCTTCAACCCGCCGCGGAGCCTCGGGGCGGCATCCGGGATCGTCAACGTCGCGGGCTTCACCGCGAGCTTCACGATGATGCTGCTGATCGGCATCGCCCTCGACGTGCAGGACGGGATCCGCGTGGCCGGCGGAGCCCCCAGCGACCTCTACTCGTTCGACTCGTTCCGCATCGCCTTCGCCGTGCAGTACCTGATCGTGGGCTTCGGGGCCGTCATGCTCGTCCGCACGCGACGGCGCACGCGCCGGGTGCTCGCCGACGAGGGAATACGCGTGGGGCCGCTGTGGGTTGCCTACATCGACAGGCGACGCCGACGCCGCGCGTGACATCGCCGGTCACGGGGCAGCCGTGGCTCGTCCGCGCGCCCATCCGTGCAATAATCAGGTACGGACCCGTTCATGTCCTGCATCTCGCACCGCCCAGGTGGTGCACGAGCCGCGGACTTGACATGGGTCCTAGCAATGTCCGAAAACAACCCCGACCCACCTCCGGCAGGTCACCCCGCAGCGAGAACGCGGAGCGCGCGACCGGTCGTCGTGGGGACGAAAGGTGTTCGCATGGCCACCCCCTCCACCCCGTCCGCCACCCTGGACGCGGCTGCCGCGACCAGCACGGCCGACGACGCCGCGACGGGTGAGGCGAAGGCACCCGCGAAGCGCGCCCCCGCCCGCAAGGCCGCCGCCCCAAGACGGCGGCCGCCAAGGCGCCCACCAAGGCCGCCGCGGCGAAGGCCGCAGCGGCTGCCGCTGCCGAGTCCGACGCTGAGACCGATTCCGCGGACGCAACGGCACCCGCGAAGGCGCCGACCGCCCGCGCCAAGGCCGCCGCCGCCAAGAAGGCCGCCGCCGCCGCCGGCGAAGCCGCACCCGCCAAGGCGCCGCGCAAGACCGCAGCGAAGAAGGCCGCCGCCGCGGGTCCCGGCGAGGCGTCCGACGACGAGGGCGACGACGTCGTGGTCCCCGTGGCCGAGGACGACTCGGAGGACGAGGCCGTCGAGGAGGGCGGCGCCGTCACCCCGCCCGTCGTGCTCGAGCCCCTGCCGACCGGTGCCATGGTGCTGTCGAACAAGGAGGAGGACGAGGACGTCCCCGTCTACTCGACGACCATCACGGGCGCCACCGCCGACCCGGTCAAGGACTACCTGAAGCAGATCGGCAAGGTGGCGCTGCTCAACGCGGCCGAGGAGGTCGAGCTCGCCATGCGCATCGAGGCCGGCCTGTTCGCCGAGGACAAGCTGGCGAACACCCCGGGGATCTCGCGTGAGCTCGAGCGCGAGCTCCGCTGGGTCGCCCGCGACGGGCAGCGCGCCAAGAGCCACCTCCTCGGCGCCAACCTCCGCCTGGTCGTCAGCCTCGCGAAGCGCTACACGGGTCGCGGGATGCAGTTCCTCGACCTCATCCAGGAGGGCAACCTCGGCCTCATCCGCGCGGTCGAGAAGTTCGACTACACCAAGGGCTTCAAGTTCTCCACGTACGCCACGTGGTGGATCCGCCAGGCCATCACCCGCGCCATGGCCGACCAGGCCCGCACCATCCGCATCCCCGTGCACATGGTCGAGGTCATCAACAAGCTCGCCCGCGTCCAGCGGCAGATGCTCCAGGACCTGGGCCGCGAGCCCACGCCCGAGGAGCTGTCGCGCGAGCTGGACATGACGCCCGAGAAGGTCATCGAGGTCCAGAAGTACGGCCGCGAGCCCATCTCGCTGCACACGCCGCTCGGCGAGGACGGCGACAGCGAGTTCGGCGACCTGATCGAGGACACCGAGGCCGTGGTCCCCGCGGACGCTGTCGGCTTCACCATGCTGCAGAAGCAGCTGGAGTCCCTGCTCGACTCCCTCTCCGAGCGCGAGGCGGGAGTCATCCGCATGCGCTTCGGCCTGGGGGACGGCATGCCGAAGACGCTGGACCAGATCGGCGACACGTTCGGCGTCACGCGCGAGCGGATCCGTCAGATCGAGTCGAAGACCATGGCCAAGCTCCGCCACCCGTCGCGCTCGCAGTCGCTGCGCGACTACCTCGAGTAGGCCGTGCCGCTGCGCCTCGCCGTCGCCGCAGGACGGGCCGCCCGCTGGGCCGCTCGTCTTCGCGGCGGCGGTTCCGCCGTGCCCGGCGTCGTCGCCCTCCGCCTGGAGCCCCGCTTCCTCGAGCGGACGATCGCCGGCCTCCCGCACGGCGTCGTCGCCGTCACGGGATCGAACGGCAAGTCCACGACCACCCACATGCTCACCGGGATCCTCCGTGCGCACGGGCTCCGGGTGTTCACGAACCCCTCCGGCGGGAACCTGCCGCAGGGCATCGCGTCGGCCGTGCTGGCCGACGCCGACGCCTCCGGCCGGCTCGACGCCGACGTGGCGGTGCTCGAGGTCGACGAGGCCTACGGCGTCGCGCTCTCAGCGCTGCTCACGCCGCGGACGGTCCTGCTGCTCAACATCCAGATCGACCAGCTGAACCGCTTCCACGAGCCCGACCGCGTCGTCGGCATGCTCGAGCGGATCGCGGCCACCGCGACGGAGGCGGTCGTCGCGAACCGCGACGACGCGCACGTCAACGCCCTCGCGGCGCAGACGGCACGGTCCGGTGCCGCCGCGGTCGACTGGTTCGGCGTGTCCGAGGAGCTGCTCGGCGACAGCAAGCACGGGCTCGCCTCCGCCCCGCGCTTCGGCTCCGAGGCACCGGACCTCGTCCAGGTGGCCGCGGGCGTCGAGGCCGTCGCGCTCACCGGACGCGACGCGGTGTTCCGGCTGCCGTCCGGCGACATCCCCGTCACGCTCCCGTCCCGCGGCCTGCACTACGCCGTGGACGCCGCGGGCGCGCTCGCGACCGCGCGCCGCGTGCTCGGGGAGCGCTTCGACCCTCTGCTCGCCGCCGAGGGGCTCGGGTCCGTCGCCGCCGTCTACGGGCGCGGCGAGATGCTGCGCGCGGGCGACGAGGACATCGAGATCATCATGATGAAGAACCCCGCGAGCCTGCAGATGAACCTCGACGCTCTGGGCGACCCGCCCGAGCAGGTGCTGCTCGCCGTGGACGACGGCACGCCCGACCCGTCGTGGATCTACGACACCGACCTGTCCGCGCTGACCCACGCCGACGTCGTCTCCGGCACGAAGGGCTACCAGCTCGCCGTCCGCTTCGGCTACGAGGGCCTCGAGGTGGGGCGCGTCGAGCCCGACCTGCGCCGTGCGGTCCAGACGTTCCTCGCCATGGAGAGGCCGTCGCGCGGGGTCAAGACCATGATCGTCAACTACGAGCAGATGATGGCCATCCGCCGCATCCTCGGCTACACGGACCTCGAGGGAGGACCCGCGTGAGCGACGCCCTGCGCATCCTGCACCTCTATCCCGACGAGCTCGGGATCAACGGCGACCGGGGCAACGTGACGGTGCTGGTGGAGCGGGCGCGCATCCGCGGCATCCGCACGGAGGTCGTGCGGCACGCTCCGGGAGGCGGCCACCCCGGCGGCGCGGACCTCGTCGTCGTGGGATCCGGGCCGCTGACGGCGCAGCGCGCCGTGCTGCCGGACCTCGTCTCCCACGCACCGCACCTGATCGCGCTGCAGGGCTCCGGCGTGCCCGTCCTCGCCGTGGGCGGCGGCCTCCAGCTGCTGGGGGAGTCGGTGCGGCTCCCGGACGGCGGCGAGCTGGTCGGTGCCGGAGTCCTCCCGGTGCGGACGACGCTCACTGCCGAGCGCCGGGTGGGCGACCTCGTCCTCGACACCCCGGACGGCGAGCTCGTCGGATACGAGAACCACGGATCCACGCTCGACATCGGGGATCATCCGCCCCTCGGCACCGTCCGCGCGGGGTTCGGCAACTCGGGGCCGGGCGGCGGCGAGGGCGTGCGCGTCGGCGCGTCGATCGGCACGCACCTGGGCGGGCCCGTGCTGGCGCTCAACCCGCGCCTCGCCGACGAGCTCCTCGCTGCGGCGCTCGCGCGGCATGGACGCGAGCTGTCGGCGGACATCTCCGGCGTGCTGGACCGCCTCGACGGGTGGGCGCGCGAGGCGCGCGCCACGGTCGCGGCCCGTCCCGCGCACTACTGAGGCGCGTCGGCCGGTCGAGGCAGGACATGCAGAAGGGCGCGTCCCCGCGGGGGACGCGCCCTTCGTCGTGCGTCGGCGTGAGCCTCGGCGCGTGGCGCGCCCTAGGCGCGCTCGTCGAGCAGGCGGCTCGACTCGTCGTGCCAGCTCGTGGCGATGGCCGACAGCTTCTCCTGGTACTTCTTGCCGTGGTGGGCGCAGAAGAGGAGCTCGGAGCTGTTGACCTCGACTCGGATGTAGGCCTGCGCGCCGCAGCTGTCGCAGCGGTCGTTGGCGGTGAGCTGGTGGTTGTCGAGCTCGTCCACGGGACGCTCGGTGGCGGTCGGTGTCATGTGATGCTCCCCTCCGGGTCGGGTCTGGGTCGAGCCGAATGCGTCAAGTACACCACGTGCTCCCGGGTGCCGGCTCACCCTGCGGCCGCCGTTTCGCTCTGCGCGTAGGCGCAGGCCGGGGACGGCGGGTCGGAGGGGGAGGCACCGGGTGGCGGTTAAGATCGACACCGGCTCGCGTCCGGCGATCGCCGGACGCACATGGAGGACAGCACGTGGCAGCATCCGATTATTCCGCCCGCCATCTCTCCGTCCTCGAGGGGCTCGAGGCGGTGCGCAAGCGGCCCGGCATGTACATCGGATCCACCGACTCGCGCGGGCTCATGCACTGCCTGTGGGAGATCATCGACAACAGCGTCGACGAGGCGCTCGGCGGGCACGGCGACCGGATCGACGTCCGGCTGCATGCGGACGGCAGCGTCGAGGTGCGGGACATCGCACGCGGCGTCCCCGTCGACATCGAGCCGAAGACCGGGTTGTCGGGCGTCGAGGTCGTCTTCACGAAGCTCCACGCGGGCGGCAAGTTCGGGTCCGGCTCCTACGCGTCGTCCGGCGGCCTCCATGGAGTGGGCGCCTCCGTCGTGAACGCGCTGTCGGAGCGCCTGGACGTGGAGGTGGACCGCGGCGGGCGCACCCACGCCATGTCGTTCCGACGCGGCGAGCCCGGGATCTTCGACGACCAGGGCGAGCCGAGCCCCGACGCCCCCTTCCGGCCCTTCACATCCGGCAGCGAGCTGCGGGTGGTGGGCAAGGTCCGCAAGGGCGTCACGGGCACGCGGATCCGCTACTGGGCCGACCGGCAGATCTTCACCCGCGGGGCGTCATTCCTCACCGAGGAGCTCCTCGGCCGCGCGCGGCAGACCGCCTTCCTGGTGCCAGGGCTCAGCATCGACATCGAGGACCTCCGCGGGGAGCAGCCCGTGCGGGAGTCCTTCCGCTTCGACGGGGGCATCGCCGAGTTCGTCGACCACCTCGCCATCGACGCCCCCCTCACCGACACCTGGCGGCTCGAGGGGTCCGGCACGTTCACCGAGACGGTCCCCGTCCTCACCGACGGCGGCGCCATGGTGCCGACGGAGCTCACCCGCGAGTGCGCGGTCGACATCGCGCTGCGCTGGGGCACGGGCTACGACACCCGGTTCAAGTCGTTCGTGAACATCATCGCCACGCCCAAGGGCGGCACGCACCAGGCCGGGTTCGAGGCGGGGCTGCTGAAGTACGTCCGCGCGCAGGTGGAGGCCAACGCCCGACGGCTGAAGGTCGGCACCGACAAGCTCGAGAAGGACGACGTGCTCGCGGGGCTCACCGCCGTGCTCACCGTGCGGTTCCCGGAGCCGCAGTTCGAGGGGCAGACCAAGGAGGTCCTCGGCACGCCCGCCGTCCGCGCGATCGTCTCCCAGGTCGTCCAGAAGGCCATGGCGGAGCGCTTCGCGTCGCCGCGCCGCGAGGACAGGGCGCAGACCGCCGTGCTGCTCGAGAAGGTCGTCGGGGAGATGAAGTCGCGGATCTCGGCGCGCACGCACAAGGAGACGCAGCGCCGCAAGAACGCCCTGGAGTCCTCGTCCCTCCCGGCGAAGCTCGTGGACTGCCGCTCCAACGACGTCGCCAACAGCGAGCTCTTCATCGTCGAGGGCGACTCCGCGCTCGGGACGGCGAAGCTGGCGCGGGACAGCGAGTACCAGGCGCTCCTGCCGATCCGGGGCAAGATCCTCAACGTGCAGAAGGCGTCGCTGCCCGACATGCTCTCGAACACCGAGTGCGCGTCGATCATCCAGGTGCTGGGGGCCGGTTCCGGGCGCACGTTCGACCTGTCGGCCGCACGCTACGGGAAGATCATCATCATGAGCGACGCGGACGTCGACGGCGCCCACATCCGCACGCTGCTGCTCACCCTCTTCTTCCGCTACATGCGGCCCATGATCGACGAGGGCCGCGTCTTCGCCGCCGTGCCGCCGCTGCACCGCGTCGTGATCATGAACCCCGGCTCGAAGCCCAACGAGGTCGTCTACACGTACTCCGAGCGTGAGCTGGCGGCGGTGCTGGCGCAGGCCAAGAGGCAGGGCAAGCGCTACCAGGACCCGATCCAGCGCTACAAGGGCCTCGGGGAGATGGACGCCGATCAGCTCGCGACGACGACCATGGACCGGCGGAACCGCACCCTGCGCCGCGTGCGGGTGGACGACGCGGAGGCGGCCACCCGCATGTTCGAGCTGCTCATGGGCAACGACGTGGCCCCGCGCAAGGAGTTCATCATCGACGGCGCGGGAACGGTGCGCGACCGCATCGACGTGTGACGGGAGGCGCGGGAGCGCCGGTCGGCATCAACGCGGACAGCCGCGGACCCATGGGTCCGCGGCCGTCCGCGTCGATGCCGACCGGCGCGTCAGGTGTCGAGGGGCGCGGACCCGTCCTCCGCCGCGGACTCGACGACGCCCACGGCCGCGCCGGACGCCGCATCCGGCGCCTCGGCGGGCGTGACGGCCTGGCCGACGCTGCCGACGGACTTCTCGAGCGGGATGCCCGAGCCGTCGCGCTTCATGCCCGTGGGCGGCAGCTGCCGCACCTCGCCGGCGGGGCCGACCGCGAGGGCAGGGCCCGGGCCGACCCAGGCGAGCGCCAGGTGGTCCTCGCCCTTCAGGTACGCGTGCGCGCGCACCCCGCCCGTGGCGCGGCCCTTCCGCGGGAAGTCCGCGAAGGCGGAGACCTTCGCGCGGCCCGGGTCGACGCCGGAGATGGTGGCGGACGACGCCGAGATCGTGACGACCTGCGCTCCCTCGGGCGCGACGGAGGAGAAGAACACCACGCGAGCGCCCGCGCCGAGGTTCACTCCGGCGACGCCGCCGGCCTGGATGCCCTGCGGACGGACGGAGACGGCCGGGAAGTGCAGCAGCTGCGCCTCGCTGGTGACGAACACGAGCTCGTCCGTCTCCGCGCCCTGACGCGCGCCGATGACCTCGTCGCCCTTCTTGAGCGCGATCACCTCGTACTCCGGCTTCGCGGGCAGGGCGGACGGGGCGACGCGCTTCACGACGCCCTGGCGGGTGCCGATCGCGATCGCCTTCTCCGTGCCGAGCGCCACGAGCGCCACGACGCGCTCCTTCCTGTCGGTGAGCCCGAGGTAGTCCCGGATGCGGACGCCCGCGCCGAGCTGCACGCTCGCCACCGGGACCACGGGCAGGTCGACCGGCGTCATGGTCACGAGGCGTCCCATGCTCGTGATCGCCCCGATCCGCGTGCGGCTCGTCGTCTCGATCGCGGTGAGCACCGCGTCGTGCGAGCTCCGGCGGACGGCCTGGAGCGGCGTGCCCGGCGCGTCCGTCGGGAGGTCGACCCGCACGGCCCGGCCCGTCGTCGAGAGCAGCACCCGGCACGGCACGTCGGCGATCTCGAGCACCGGCGCGGACCGCCGGCTGGACGCGCCGGCGACGCTCGGCGCCGCCTCCGTGAGGAGGGTCCGCCGCGGCGTGCCGAAGCGGTCCGCGACCTCCTGGAGCTCGGTCGAGACGAGTGAGCGGAGGCGACGCGGGTCGGCGAGGATCGCCTCCAGCTCCGCGATCTCGGCCTGGAGCCGGTCGCGCTCCTCCTCGAGCTCGATGCGGCTGAACCGCGTGAGCCGGCGGAGGCGGAGCTCCAGGATGTAGTCGGCCTGCAGCGTCGACAGGTCGAAGACGTCCATGAGGCGGGCGCGCGCCTGCTCGGTGTCGTCGCTGCCGCGGATGACCTGGATGACCTCGTCGATGTCGAGGATGGCGATGAGGAGCCCCAGCACGAGGTGCAGGCGCTCCTGCCGGCGCGCCAGGCGGTAGCGCGTGCGCCGCGTGACGACGTCGAGCCGGTGCGCCACGTAGACCTGGAGGAGCTCCTTGAGGCCCAGGGTCTGCGGGCTGCCGTCGACGAGCGCGACGTTGTTGATGCTGAACCCGTCCTCGAGCGGCGTGTAGCGGTACAGCTGCTCGAGCACCGCCTCGGGGTTGAAGCCCGTCTTGATCTCGATGACCAGCCGGAGCCCGTGCGTGCGGTCGGTGAGGTCGGTCACGTTGGTGATGCCGGACAGCTTCTTGTTCTGGACGCCGTCCTTGATCTTCTCGATGACCTTCTCGGGCCCCACGAGGTACGGCAGCTCGGTGACGACGAGACCCGACTTCCGGGGTGTGAGGCTCTCGACCGAGACGCGCGCGCGGGTCTTGAAGCTGCCCCGGCCCGTGAGGTACGCGTCCTTGACGCCCTGGAGGCCGATGATGGTGCCGCCCGTGGGGAGGTCGGGCCCGGGCACGAACGCCATCAGGTCGTCGAGCGACGCGTCCGGGTGGTCGATGAGGTGGCGTGCCGCGCCGACGACCTCGATGAGGTTGTGCGGCACCATGTTCGTCGCCATGCCGACGGCGATGCCACTCGCGCCGTTGACCAGCAGCTCGGGGAACGCCGCCGGCAGGACGGCGGGCTGCATGAAGGCGTTGTCGTAGTTCGGGACGAAGTCGACGACGTCCTCGTCGAGCCCCTCCACCATCGCGAGGGCGGACGCCGCGAGGCGCGCCTCCGTGTAGCGGGGCGCGGCGGGCCCGTCGTCGAGGGAGCCGAAGTTGCCGTGGCCGTCGATGAGGGGGACGCGCAGCGTGAACGGCTGCGCCATGCGCACCATGGCGTCGTAGATGGCGGTGTCGCCGTGCGGGTGGAGCTTGCCCATCACCTCGCCGGTGACGCGGGCCGACTTCACGTGCCCGCGGTCGGGGCGGAGGCCCATCTCGCTCATCTGGTAGAGGATGCGGCGCTGGACGGGCTTCAGGCCGTCGCGTGCGTCGGGCAGGGCCCGCGAGTAGATGACGGAGTACGCGTACTCGAGGAACGAGTTCTCCATCTCGGTGGAGACGTCGACGTCCTCGATCCGCTCCGCGGGCTCGTCGGGCGTGGTGTTCGTGGTGGAGGGACTCATGGACTCTCTGGGTCGGGATCGGCGTCGCGGCGCGGATGCGCGCGGGGCTGCTGTGGCAGACTGGGCCGGATGGCCCCCATGCTACCGGCGCCCGGATCCGGCCGGATGAGCCTCACCGCGGTGATGCCCGGCTGCCTCGCCGCCCTCGCGGGGGAGGAGTCGGAGGCCGGCCTCCCGCCGGTGGACCGCGCGGTCGTCGTCCTCGTCGACGGGCTCGGGTCCGCCGCCCTCCGCTCCCGCGCCGGCCACGCCCGACATCTCGTGCAGGGGTGGCGCAAGCGCGACGTGGTGGACGTCGGCTTCCCCACGACCACCGCCGCGAGCATCACGTCGCTCACGACCGGCGTCCGCGCCGGTGAGCACGGCCTCGTGGGCTACAGCGCGCTCGACCCCGCCCACGACCGCGTCCTCAAGCTGCTGTCCGGGTGGGACGCACGGAGCGTCCCCGAGCAGTGGCAGCCCGTGCCGACCGCCTTCGAGCGCGCGACGGCCGCGGGGGTGCCGGCCTTCGTCGTCGGGTCCTCGCGGTACGCCGGGTCCGGCTTCTCCCGCGCGGCCCTCCGCGGGGCGGTCTTCGTCCCGGCGGAGTCGATCGCCGACCGGTTCGCCGCGACGCGCGCGCTCCTCGACCGTGAGCCGCGCGCGCTCGTCTACCTCTACGTCCCCGAGCTCGACCAGGCGGCGCACGCGCACGGCTGGCAGTCGGACCGCTGGCTGCGCATCCTGGAGGAGCTCGACGCGGCCGCCGGCCCGTTCCTCGACCGCCTCCGCCCTCGCGAGGGCGCGCTGATCACCGCCGACCACGGCATCGTCGACGTGCCGGCCACGTCGCAGGTGCTGTTCGACCGGGTGCCGGAGCTGGTCGCCGGGGTGCGCCACGTGGCAGGGGAGCCGCGGTGCCTGCACCTCCATCTGGAGCCGGGCGCGGATCCGGACGCGCTGGCCGAGGCCTGGCGGGCGTCGGAGGGCGCGCGCGCCCACGTGGCGACGCGCGCGGAGGCCGTGGACGCGGACTGGTACGGCCCGGTGCGGGAGGGCGTCGGGGCGCGCATCGGCGACATCGTCGTCGCGACCCGCGCGCTCATCGCCTACTACGACGGACGGCCGCGCGACCAGGGCGCGCGGCGCATGGTGGGCCAGCACGGGTCGTTCTCGGACGAGGAGCGCCTCGTCCCCCTCATCCGGGCCGGCGCCTTCGCACGCGGCTGACCCGGCACCGGTCGCACGCGGCCGGACCGGGTCGCCCCGGCTCAGGCCAGGTGGTCGTCGTCGCTGCGCGCGCCGAACACGATCTCGTCCCAGCTCGGCATGGCCGTGCGGCCGCGGCGACCGGACGGCTTCGCGGACCCGCGGCCCTCGCCGGCGGCGGGCGTGCGCAGGCCCTCGTCGTCGGCGTCGTCGCGCGGGCGGTCGCGTCCCGATCCCGGGTCGACGCGGCCGATGCCGGGGATCACCGCGGAGCGCAGGGGAGGAGCCTGGCGCTGGCCGCCGCGCGGGCGGGACAGCGGCTCCTCGCGACGCGCGGCGGGAGCGGCGGGGGACGCCGCGGGGCCGTCGTCGACGGCGTCGTCGCCCTCGTCGTCGCGCGGCAGGGACTCCCGCTCGCCCCGTCGCCGACGCAGCGCCTCGAGGAGGTCGGCGGTCTCGTTGAGCTCCACCTGCGCGACGCGCGCCGGCTGCTGGCTGCCGGCGGGGTGGTTGCCCTGGCGGCCGAGGTGCGACACGGCCGCGCCCTCGTCGCGACGGGGTGCCGTCTCCCACGGCTGCGGCGCGGTGTCCTGGGTGGCGGAGGACGCGGGTCGGGGAGGCGGAAGGCACCGCTGTCGAAGCGGGTGACGCCGTCCTCCTGGTGCGTGCCCGCGGCCTCGGGCGGCAGGGCGCGGAGGCGGGGGATGAGGGCACCGCGGATCTCGCCCTGCTGCGAGAGCGTGATCGCCTCGTTGTTGGCGGGGGAGAGTGCGTGCTTCTTGGCGTCGTAGGACCACCGGGCGTCGTGGTCGATCTCCTCCGACGTGAAGGCCACCTTGACGAGCCATCCGCCGAGCTGCTCCTTCCAGCTGCTCCAGCGCACGTCCTGCGCGCCGAGCGACTCGAGGCGCTCCTCGATGACCTGCCCGAAGAGCGTGCCCTGGCCCATCGGGTCGACCTCGATGGCCGTGTGCACGGGCACCTTCATCGCGCTGCGCACCACGTGCTCGCGCTCCGCGACGACCGGTCCCTCGAACTTCCGGACGTAGTCGACGGACGCTCCGGTCTCCCGGGCGACGTCCTCGGCGCTCATGCCCTGGCGGATGAAGGACTGGATGATGCGCGGGGCGGCCTTGCGCGTCGTCGTCCCGGCGTCCGACTGGCGGCGCAGCGCCTGACGGAAGGAGTCGTCCATGACGAGGCGGTGCCGTTCACCGCCCGCGGTCTCGACGACGAGGGCGCCGTCCTCGACTCCGACGATTTTCAGATCCTGCATGGGTTCCACGCCTCTCGCGCTCACTGGACGATTCACGATGCCACGAGTCGGCCCCTCTTCCGGGGAATACGCGTGGCGCGCCGTGACTTGTGTCGGACGAGAGCGCCGGGAGGCGGGATCACGGCCTCCGGGCGCAGGTTGTTAGTGCGCGAACGGTGTACCGTGTGAGTCCGCATCCGCGGCCCGGGCACGGGCCGGTGCTCCGCATCGGAAACAGCCGGTCAGGCGCCTCGCGAGGGCCTCTGGAGCGGTTTGCTATCCGGATGCGATTCATGCAAACTGTGCCCGCCGATTCCGTTCGGCGGTTATTCGAGAAGTGGACAGGAATGGCAACTGATTACGACGCCCCGCGCAAGACGGAGGACGACTCCGACTCGATCGAGGCTCTCAAGGAGCGCGTCCCGGACCGCATGTCCGGGGTCGTGGACGTCGACGATGCCGACAACCCCGGGAGCTTCGACCTCGCCGGCGCCGACCTCTCCGACCTCGAGCTCGAGACGGTCGTGCTCCCGCCCCAGGCCGACGAGTTCACCTGCGTGAGCTGCTTCCTCGTGAAGCACCGTTCGCAGATCGACCACCAGGAGAAGCTCGGTCCCATCTGCCAGGAGTGCGCCGCCTAGAGCGACGCCGGGCGAGAGCCCCGGAGGCCCGACGCCTCCCCGCACGTCATGATCGCCGTGGTCCTCGGATCGCGGCGATCAGTCGTTCCGGGGACCTCGTCGAGACGAGCCAGTAGGGAGCGGGATCGCTCGGGTCCACCAGGGGCACGCGCACCACCGGATCCACCCACCCGCGGATGACGAGGTACGCCCGGGCATGCAGGCGGACGCCGCGCTCCGCCACCGCCTCCGCGCCGCGGAAGCCCTCGGGCTCGCCGAGCTGCGCGACGTCGATGGACGCGCGTCCGGCATGCAGGCGCCCGTCGACGACCTCGATCACCGGGCTCGTGAGCACGAGCGTCGCCACGACGCCGGCGTAGAGGACGATCGCGACGACCACGCCGGCGAGGACGCTGATCGGCAGGAACACGAGCAGGCTCGCGGGGATGACGAGGGCGGTGGCGACGAAGAGCCAGGGAGCCGGCCACAGCCGCTCCCTGTAGGGGGACGCTTGCATGCGCCTATTCGATCAGATTCCTGCACTAGCCTCGGACCGTGCCCGATCCCGTCGACGTCCTCATCGCGGGCGACGCCCCGATCCCGGCCTACGCGCATCCCGGGGACGCCGGCGCGGACCTCACGAGCGCGGAGTCGATCCGCCTGGAGCCCGGTGAGCGGGCGACCGTGGGCACCGGGGTGTCCATCGCCCTGCCGGACGGCTACGCCGCGTTCGTGCTGCCCCGGAGCGGCCTGGCAGCGCGCCACGGCATCACGATCGTGAACGCCCCCGGCACCGTCGACGCGGGGTACCGCGGCGAGATCCGCGTGACGCTCCTCAACACCGACGCCCGGGCCGCGTACGATGTCGCGGTCGGCGACCGCATCGCGCAGGTCGTCGTCATGCCGGTCAGCCGGGTGCGCTTCGTGCCCGTCGAGAAGCTGCCCGGGAGCCACCGCGGCTCGGGGGGCTTCGGCTCCACGGGCACCGGCGCCCTCCCCGTCCGAGACCCAGGAGACCGAACATGAGCGACGAGAACGCGAACCAGCCGGACGACGCCGCCGTCACCGACGACGACGCCGAGCACGTGCAGGACGCCAAGTCCGCCCCCGACGACCGCGCCGACCAGGGGCCCCTGGACGAGACCGAGGCGAACCCCGTGCGGCCGTACGTCGACCTCGGCGGGATCAAGATCCTGCCGCGCGAGGGCCTGCACCTCCGCCTCGAGGTGGCGGAGGGCACGCAGCAGGTCGTCGCCGTCGGCCTCGACTACGCGGAGTCCAGCCTCCAGGTGCAGCCGTTCGCCGCGCCGCGCTCGAGCGGGCTGTGGCACGAGATCCGCACGACCATCGGCGAGCAGATCCAGCGGCAGGGCGGCACGACGCGCCTCGCCGACGGGCCGTTCGGCCCGGAGCTGCACGCCGTCATCCCCGTCGTGCAGCAGCCCGGCCAGCCCGCGGCAGCCACGCGCGACGCGCGCTTCATCGGCGTCGACGGTCCCCGCTGGTTCCTGCGCGGCGTGATCACCGGCCGCGCGGTGTCCGACCCCGATGCCGCCGCCGCCGTCGAGGACCTCTTCCGCAGCGTCGTGGTCGTGCGCGGGGCCTCCCCGATGCCCCCGCGGGACCTCATCCCGCTGAAGATGCCCGCCGCGCAGGTGGGCACCACCTCCGGTGCCGCTCCCGTCGGCGATGCCCCGGCCCCCGTCCTGGGCTCCTGAGCATGACGGGCGACGGCCCGACCGACCGGGATCCCGCGGGGCCCGACGCCGACGGCGCGGCGCCTGGTCGTGATCACTCGGCGCCCGGGTCCGCGCCCCGGTCGCCGGCGGCGGGCGACGCCCTCGGCGCCAGCATGGCGCAGGCCGCCGAACGGGCGGGGCTCGGACAGGCGGCGCGCGGCGAGACGATGACCGCGGCGGCCCTGCTGCAGGCCATGGGCGGCATCCGCGGCGTGCTCGAGGCGATCGTGCCGGGCCTCCTGTTCCTCGTCGCCTTCACCGTCACGCGCGACATCGTCCTCTCGGTCGCGGTGCCGGTGGCGGTCGCGGTCGTCGCCGTCGTCGCCCGGCTCGTGCAGCGCTCCGCCGTCGCTCCCGCGGTGGGCGGGCTCGTCGGCATCGTCATCTCCGCGCTCCTCGCGCTCCGCTCGGGCGAGGGGCGCGACTTCTACGCGCTCGGCCTCTGGACGAACGGCGCGTACTTCGCGGTGCTGCTGGTCTCGGTCGTCGTCGGCTGGCCGCTCGTCGGCGTCGCGGTGGGCTTCCTCATGGGCGACGGGACGGCGTGGCGCGCGGACCGCAGGAAGGCGCGTGCGCTCCGGCTCCTCACCCTCGTCTGGGTCGGCTTCTTCGCGCTCCGTCTCGCGGTGCAGCTCCCGCTCTACCTCGCCGACTCCATCGACGCCCTGGGCGTCGCGCGCCTGGTCATGGGGACGCCGCTCTACGGCGTGCTCCTGGTGCTCTCGTGGCTGTTCGTCCGGGCGGTGTACGCGAAGGACCCCGCCGCGCCTCCGGCCGGTCCCTCCGCCGCCTGACGCGGCGCCTCGACTGCCGCCGGAACCGATGGCGGATGCGTCGGCCGCGCGCCGGGCACGGGACCGTCGCGCCCGATGGTAGATTCATCTCGACGTCGAGATACATCGGCGCCGTCCCCGCCTCACGCCGGGCACCCCGTGCAGGGTCGCCTTACTGGACCCGGCCGCGGCGGGCGACCAAGATCGGATGACGGGCGGAATTCGAGTTCCGCGCCCATCCAGCGAGGGAAGAGGGCCACGTGTCTGCAATCAACAGCTTCGGCGCGAAGGACACACTCCGCGTCGGGGACACCGACTACGAGATCTACCGCATCGACACCGTGGCGGGCCACGAGCGCCTCCCGTTCAGCCTCAAGGTGCTGCTCGAGAACCTGCTCCGCACCGAGGACGGGAAGAACGTCACGGGGAGCCAGATCAGCGCCCTCGGCGACTGGGTGCCCGAGGCCGAGCCCGACACCGAGATCCAGTTCACGCCCGCGCGCGTCGTGATGCAGGACTTCACGGGCGTGCCCTGCATCGTCGACCTCGCCACCATGCGCGAGGCGGTCGGCGAGCTGGGCGGCGATCCCACCAAGATCAACCCGCTCGCGCCCGCCGAGCTGGTCATCGACCACTCCGTCATCGCCGACCTCTTCGGCTCCGAGGACGCGCTCGAGCGCAACGTCGACATCGAGTACGAGCGCAACGGCGAGCGGTACCAGTTCCTCCGCTGGGGCCAGACGGCGTTCGAGGACTTCAAGGTCGTCCCGCCGGGCACCGGCATCGTCCACCAGGTCAACATCGAGCACCTCGCCCGCGTCACCATGACGCGCGAGGTGGGCGGCGTCCTCCAGGCCTATCCCGACACCTGCGTCGGCACCGACTCGCACACCACCATGGTCAACGGCCTGGGCGTGCTGGGCTGGGGCGTCGGCGGCATCGAGGCCGAGGCGGCCATGCTCGGCCAGCCCGTCTCGATGCTCATCCCCAAGGTCGTCGGCTTCAAGCTGGCGGGCGAGATCCCCACGGGGGTCACCGCGACCGACGTGGTGCTCACCATCACGCAGATGCTCCGCAAGCACGGCGTCGTCGGCAAGTTCGTCGAGTTCTACGGATCCGGCGTCGGCGCCGTCCCGCTCGCGAACCGGGCCACCATCGGCAACATGAGCCCCGAGTTCGGCTCGACGGCCGCGGTGTTCCCCATCGACGACGTGACGCTCGAGTACCTGCGCCTCACCGGCCGCAGCGAGGAGCAGGTCGCCCTCGTCGAGGCCTACGCCCAGGCGCAGGGCCTCTGGCACGACGCGTCCGTCGAGCCGTCGTTCAGCGAGTACCTCGAGCTCGACCTGTCCACGGTCGTCCCTTCGATCGCCGGCCCGAAGCGCCCCCAGGACCGCATCGAGCTGACCGACGCGAAGTCGCAGTTCGAGCGCGACCTCAACGACTACGCGCAGGTCGACCACGACATCGTGGACCTCGCGTCGGCGATGAGCTTCCCCGCGTCCGACCCCGGGGAGCTGCAGCCCGAGGACGCGCACTCGACGCACGAGCACCACCACGCGTCGCAGAGCCCGACCTCCGTCACGAAGCCCACGCGCGTCACCCTCGAGGACGGCCGCGACTTCACGCTCGACCACGGCGCCGTCGCCATCGCGGCCATCACGTCGTGCACGAACACGTCGAACCCCTCGGTCATGCTCGCGGCGGGGCTCCTCGCGCGCAACGCCAGCAAGAAGGGCCTCAAGGCGAAGCCGTGGGTCAAGACGACGCTAGCGCCCGGCTCCAAGGTCGTCACCGACTACTACGAGAAGTCCGGCCTCACCACGTACCTCGAGGACCTCGGCTTCTACACGGTCGGCTACGGCTGCACCACCTGCATCGGCAACTCCGGCCCGCTGCTCGACGAGATCTCGACCGCGGTGCAGGACAACGACCTCGCCGTCACGGCCGTCCTCTCGGGCAACCGGAACTTCGAGGGCCGCATCAACCCCGACGTGAAGATGAACTACCTCGCGAGCCCGCCGCTCGTCATCGCGTACGCCCTGGCCGGGTCGATGAACTTCGACTTCGACTCCGACGCGCTCGGCACCGACACCGAGGGCAACGACGTGTTCCTCAAGGACATCTGGCCGGACGCCGACGAGGTCCAGTCGACCATCGACAGCTCGATCGACACCGGGATGTTCACGCACCAGTACGCGGGCGTCTTCGACGGCGACGAGCGCTGGCGCTCGCTCCCGACGCCCACGGGCGCGACGTTCGAGTGGGACGCCGAGTCCACGTACGTGCGGAAGCCCCCGTACTTCGAGGGGCTGACGATGGAGATCACGCCGGTCACCGACATCCAGGGCGCCCGCGTCCTCGCGAAGCTCGGCGACTCGGTCACGACCGACCACATCAGCCCCGCCGGCTCCATCAAGGCGGACAGCCCCGCGGGCCACTACCTCGACGAGCACGGCGTCGGCCGGAAGGACTACAACTCCTACGGCTCGCGTCGCGGCAACCACGAGGTCATGATCCGCGGCACGTTCGCGAACATCCGCCTCCGCAACCAGCTGCTCGACGGCGTGGAGGGCGGCTACACGCGCGACTTCACCCAGGCCGACGGCCCGCAGTCGTTCATCTACGACGCGGCGCAGAACTACCAGGCCGCGGGCACCCCGCTCGTGATCCTCGGCGGCAAGGAGTACGGCTCCGGCTCGTCGCGCGACTGGGCGGCGAAGGGCACGAGCCTCCTCGGCGTCAAGGCGGTCATCACCGAGAGCTTCGAGCGCATCCACCGCTCCAACCTCATCGGCATGGGCGTCGTCCCGCTGCAGTTCCCCGCCGGTGAGACCTGGGACACCCTCGGCCTCGACGGCACCGAGGAGATCAGCATCCAGGGGCTCGAGGAGCTGAACCAGGGCACCACGCCCCGCACCGTGCGCGTCGTCGCCGCGCCCACCTCCGACTCGCCCGCGGGCAAGGAGACGGTGGAGTTCGACGCGGTCGTGCGCATCGACACCCCCGGCGAGGCGGACTACTACCGCAACGGCGGGATCCTGCAGTACGTGCTGCGCAGCCTCGTCGCGTAACAGGAGGCTGAGGAGGCCGGGCGGCGACGCCCGGCCTCCTTCGTGCATGCAGGGCCCTGCGTACACTCGATGAGGCGGACGTCGCGACATGGCGTCCGAGGGAAGGCGGTCAGCATGGGAATCCTGGAGACGATAACGGGACCCCGGGACCTCGACCGGCTGAGCCACGAGCAGATGCTCGAGCTCGCGGTGGAGATCCGGCAGTTCCTCGTCGCGGAGGTCTCCAAGACAGGCGGCCATCTCGGGCCGAACCTCGGCGTCGTGGAGACGACGCTCGCGATCCACCGCGTCTTCGACTCGCCCCGCGACCCCATCGTCTTCGACACCGGCCACCAGTCGTACGTCCACAAGCTGCTCACCGGGCGGCAGGACTTCTCGCGGCTCCGCGAGTCCGGCGGGCTCGCCGGCTACCCGCAGCGCGCCGAGTCCGAGCACGACATCGTGGAGAGCTCGCACGCGTCGAGCTCGCTGAGCTGGGCGGACGGGATCTCCCGCGCCTTCGGCATCACCGGCCAGACCGACCGCCATGTCGTCGCGGTCGTGGGCGACGGCGCCCTCACCGGCGGCATGACGTGGGAGGCGCTGAACAACATCTCCGACGACAACACGCGGAAGCTGATCATCGTCGTCAACGACAACGGCCGCTCCTACGCGCCGACCATCGGAGGCATGGCGCGGTTCCTCAACACCGTGCGGACGCGGCGCACCTACCGCGGGCTCTACGAGACCAGCCAGCGCGTCTTCGGCGTGTTCGGGGCGCCCGGGGACAGCCTGTACCGCGGGCTGCGCGGCGGTCTGCACGGGTTCCTCACCCGCGTCACCGACAACGAGGCGCTGTACTCGAACCTCGACATCAAGTACCTGGGGCCCATCGACGGCCACGACCAGCAGGCCATGGAGGAGGCGCTCCGGCAGGCGCGCGACTACGGCGCCCCCGTCATCGTGCACGCCATCACCGAGAAGGGCCGGGGCTACGAGCCGGCCCGTCGCGACGTCGCGGACCAGTTCCACGCGGTCGGCCAGATCGACCCCGAGACGGGCGAGCCGATCGACCCGTCGCAGGCGGTGAGCTGGACCAGCGTCTTCGCCGACGAGATCCTCGCCCTCGCCGACGAGGACCCGCGCATCGTGGGCATCACCGCGGCGATGCTGCGGCCCGTGGGCCTCCACCGCTTCGCCGAGAAGCACCCCGACCGCGTGCACGACGTGGGCATCGCCGAGCAGCACGCCGTGACGAGCGCAGCCGGCCTCGCGTACGGCGGCCTGCACCCCGTGGTCGCCCTCTACGCCACCTTCGTCAACCGCGCCTTCGACCAGGTGCTCATGGACGTGGCGCTGCACCGGGCGGGCGTGACCTTCGTGCTCGACCGGGCGGGCGTCACCGGGCCGGACGGCCCCAGCCACCACGGCATGTGGGACCTGGCGCTGCTGCAGATCGTGCCGCACATCCGGCTCAGCGCGCCGCGCGACGCCACGCGCCTCCGCGAGGAGCTGGGCGAGGCCGTGAAGGTCGACGACGCGCCCACCGTCGTGCGCTTCTCCAAGGGCAGCGTGGGCGACGAGATCGAGGCCGTCCGTCGCCTCGACGACGGCGTCGACGTGCTCTACGCCGCGGACGCGCAGGACGTGCTGATCGTCACCGTCGGGCCGATGGCGTCCATGGGCATCGAGGTCGCCGAGCGGCTCGCGGCCCAGGGCATCGGCGCCACGGTCGTCGATCCGCGCTGGGTCGTGCCCGTGCCGCGCAGCGTCGTGGAGCTCGGCGGCACGCACCGTCTGGTCGTGACCATCGAGGACGGCGTCGTCGTCGGCGGCATCGGCACCCGGATCCGCCAGGACCTCCGCGAGGCGGGCATCGACACGGGGGTGACCGAGCTGGGTCTCCCGGACGAGTTCCTCGACCACGGCACGCGCTCGGAGATCCTCGAGCGCGTGGGCCTCACCCCGCAGCACATCGCGCGCGACGTGGTCGCCCAGGTGCTCGGCAGCCGCGTGCCGTCGGCGCGGCCCCTTTCCGCGGACGGGGAGCGCGTCTCCATCCCCGGCGAGGACGACGAGCAGGCCTGACGCACGCCGCTCGCGGAGGCGGGCCCGGTCGCGATGCGGCCGGGCCCTCCTCGTCGTGCGGCGCTGCTACGCCACGCCGCGGATGGGCGGGTGGTGGAACGTGTCGCCGAACGCGCGCTCGCTCGCTCCGACGCGGTCGAGGTAGGGGGTCAGCCCACCCATCTGGAACGGGTATCCGGCACCGAGGATGAGGCAGAGGTCGATGTCCTCCGCCGCGTGCACGACGTCGTCCTCCAGCATGCGGTGCACCTCGTCGGCGAGGCCCGTCTCGACGCGCTCCCGGATCTGGTCGGCCGTCATCGGATCGGTGCCGCCCTTCACGATCCGCAGCGCCTCCTTGTCGAAGCCCGTCGGGCGGCCCTTGGAGTCCCGCGAGTAGATGCGCCCGAGGTCCGCGAGCCGGTGGAGGTTCGGGCTCTCGAAGAAGCGGTCCGGGAACGCCGCGTGGTGCGTGTCCAGCACGTGGGCGCCGACCTTGAGCCCCACGAGCTCGAGCAGCTCGAACGGCGTCATCGGCAGGCCGAACGGCGCGAGCGAGCGGTCGACGACCTCGAACGGGGTGCCCGTGTCCACCGCGTGCATCGCCTCGCCGAGGACCTTGGCGAGGATCCGGTTCACGACGAAGCCCGGGGTGTCGCGGGTGATGACCGCGTTCTTCTTGAGCTTCCGCGCGACCTGCATAGCGGTGGACAGCGCCTCGTCGGTGGTGTGCGGCGTCCGCACGACCTCGATGAGCGGCATCACGGCGACGGGGTTGAAGAAGTGGAACCCCACGACGCGCTCCGGGTGCGCGAGGCGCTCGGCGATGCGCTCCACCGACAGGCTCGAGGTGTTGGTGGCGAGGATCGCCGTCTCGGAGACGTGCTGCTCGATCTCCGCGAACACCGCCTGCTTCACGCCCAGCTCCTCGAACACGGCCTCGATGACCCAGTCCGCGTCGGCGAAGTCGGCCTTGTCGGTCGTGCCCGTGACGAGGGCGGTGAGCCGGTTGGCCTCGTCGGGGGAGATGCGCCCCTTCTCGGCGAGCTTGCGGATCTCGCCGTGGATGCCGGCGACGCCCGCATCCACCCGCGCCTGGTCGAGGTCGGTGATGACCACCGGCACCTGGAGGCGGCGCACGAACAGGAGCGCGAACTGCGATGCCATGAGCCCGGCGCCGACGACCCCCACCTTCGTGACCGGACGGGCGAGAGCCTTGTCCGGAGCTCCCGCCGGGCGCTTGGCGCGCTTCTGCACCAGGTCGAACGCGTAGATGCTCGCCCGGAACTGGTCACCCGAGATGAGGTCGGCGAGGGCCTCGTCCTCCGCGGCGAAGCCCTCCTCGCGGGTGCTGCCCTTCGCCGCCTTCAGCAGGTCGAGCGCGCGATACGGCGACTGGGCGACCGTGCCGATGCGCTGCTCGAGGGACTTGCGGGCGATGCCGATGGCGACGTCCCACTTGGCCAGGCGCTCGAGCCGGCCGGGCGCGTTCGGTCGCTTCACCTCGACGGCGCCGGAGATGACGCCGTCGGCCCACCGGATCGACTGCTCCAGGAACGACGCCGAGGGGAACGACGCATCGGCGATGCCGAGCTCCATCACGTCGGCCGCCTTCAGGGTGCGGTTGTTCTTCAGCGGGTTCTCGATGATTACCTTGAGGGCGTTCTCGATGCCGATGAGGTTCGGGAGCAGCCAGGCGCCGCCCCAGCCGGGGATGATCCCGAGGAACACCTCGGGGAGCGCGACGGCCGGCACGGACGCGTCGACCGTGCGGTAGTCGGAGTTCAGCCCGATCTCCAGGCCGCCGCCGAGCGCCAGCCCGTTGATGAACGTGAACGACGGCACGCCGAGGCGGTGGAGCCGCCCGAGCGTGTCGTGGCCGAGCTGCGCCATCTGCCGGCCCACCTCGCGGCTCGGGATCTCGCCCACCTTGCTGAGGTCGGCGCCGGCGGCGAGGATGAACGGCTTGCCCGTGATCGCCACCCCGGCGATCTCGCCCCGGGCGGCGCGGCCGGCGAGCCCGTCGAGCGCCTCCGCGAGCTCCAGCAGGGTCGCGGGACCCAGCGTCGAGGGCCGCGTGTGGTCGCGCCCGTTGTCAAGCGTGACGAGCGCGAGCACGCCGCCGGAGGGCAGCGGCACGTCTCGGACGTGCGAGTGCGTGACGACCTCGTCGGGATCGAGCGCCACGAGCTCCCGGAAGCGGCTGATGTCGGTCACTTGTTCCTCTTCTTCCTCTTGCCGGTGAAGTGCGGGTTCTCCCAGATGACGCTGCCGCCCTGGCCGAGGCCGACGCACATGGCGGTGAGGCCGTAGCGGACCTCGGGGTGCTGCTCGAACTGGCGCGCGAGCTGGTTCATGAGCCGCACGCCGCTCGACGCGAGCGGGTGTCCGACGGCGATCGCGCCGCCGTACTCGTTCACGCGCGGGTCGGCGTCGTCGATGCCGAAGTGGTCGAGGAGGCTGAGCACCTGGATGGCGAACGCCTCGTTGAGCTCGAACAGCCCGATGTCGTCGATGGTCAGCCCGGCCTTGCGCAGCGCCTTCTCCGTGCTCGGGACGGGCCCGATGCCCATGATCTCCGGCTCGACGCCCGCGAAGGCGAACGACACCAGCGTCATCTTCGGCGCGAGCCCGAGCTCCTTCACCGCGTCGCCGCTCGCGAGCAGCGCCGCGGTGGCGCCGTCGTTGAGGCCCGACGAGTTGCCGGCCGTCACGCGCCCGTGGGGGCGGAACGGGGTGCGCAGCCCGGCGAGGCCCTCGAGCGTCGTCTCGGGCCGCATGGCCTCGTCGCGGGTCGCGAGGCCCCAGCCGTCGTCGTTCCGCGTGGCGACGGGCACGAGGTCCGGCTGGATGTGCCCCGCGGCGTAGGCGAGCGCCGTCTTCTGCTGGCTGGCCAGGGCGTACCTGTCCGCGCGCTCACGGGTGAGGGACGGGAAGCGGTCGTGGATGCGCTCCGCCGTGCGGCCCATGTTGAGGGCGTCCTCGCTCACCAGGCGCTCGGCGAGGAACCGCGGGTTCGGGTCGGCGTCGAAGCCCATCGGGTGGCGGCCCATGTGCTCGACCCCGCCCGCGATGGCGAGGTCGTACGCACCGAACGCGATCCCGCCCGCGGTGGCCGTGACGCTCGTCATGGCGCCGGCGCACATGCGGTCGATGGCGTAGCCCGGGACGGAGCGGGGGAGACCCGCCAGCAGCGCGGCGGTGCGGCCGAGGGTGAGGCCCTGGTCACCCGTCTGGGTCGTGGCCGCGATGGCGACCTCGTCGATCCGGTCCTTCGGCACCTGCGGGTTCCGCTCCAGCAACCCGATCATGGCCTTGACCACCAGGTCATCGGCGCGGGTCCGCCAGTACATGCCCTTCTCACCCGCTCGTCCGAACGGGGTGCGGACCCCGTCCACGAAATGGACTTCGGCTCTCTCGACCACTGACGCCTCCTCGCATCGATTTCCCCCACCCTAGGGAGAGGCCGGTGGGGAGCCGAATCCGTTGACTGTTCCTACGAGGCCCCGTCGTCCGTCGCGTCGTCGGCTTGGTCGGCATCGACAAAGGCGGAGGCCACCGCGGCGGCCGTGGCCTCGATCTGCCAGGGCCGCGCGCCCCACGACTCGAGGGCCGTCGCCACGGAGCCCGGAGCGAGGTCGGCGGGCGGCGTCCACGCGACGCGGCGCAGCACCTCGGGCGTCAGCACGTTCTCCTGGGGGACGCCCATCGCGGTCGCGACCTCCTGCACGGCGACGCGGGCGCGCTTGAGGCGCCGGTCGGCCGCGGGGTCCTTGTCGGCCCAGGCCTTCGGCGGCGGCATCGACTCGCCCGTGCCGCGCAGCTGCGGGAACTCGGTGGCGGCGAGGCCCCGCTCGACGGCGGCCCACCAGCGGTCGATCTCGCTCCGGCTCGCGCGGCCGGAGAACTCGCGCACGGCGGCGAGGTCGCGCTTGGACTGCGGCAGGACGCGCGCCACGGCGACGAGGGACCCGTCGGGGACCAGGCGGCCGGGGCTGGTGTCGACCTCGCGCGCGTACGCGTCGCGGGCCTCCCACAGCTCCTTGGCGACGGCCAGGTTGCGACCGCCGCGGATCCCGTGCAGGCCGCTGAGGCGGCGCCACGGCTCGACCCGGGCGGGCTTGGCCTCCTTGGCGATGGTCGCCTGGAACTCCTGCTCGGCGATGGCCGTCTTGCCCTGCTCCTCGAGGCGGCGGGCGATCTCGTCGCGCACGTCCACGAGCAGCTCCACGTCGAGCGCGGCGTACACGAGCCATGCCCGCGGGAGCGGGCGGGTCGACCAGTCGGCCGCGGAGTGCTCCTTCGCCAGGTGGATCCCGAGCAGCTCCTCGACGACCGTGCCGAGGCCGACGCGGGGCAGGCCCAGCAGGCGGGAGGCGAGCTCGGTGTCGAAGATGCGCCGGGGGTCGAGGCCGACCTCCCGGAGGCAGGCGAGGTCCTGGCTGGCCGCGTGCAGGACCCACTCCACGTCGCGGATGACCTCGTCGAGCTCGGAGAAGCCGCCGACGGCGGGCGGGTCGAACAGGAAGGTGCCCGCGCCGCGACGGAACACCTGGATGAGGTAGGCGCGCTGGCTGTAGCGGAAGCCGGACGCCCGCTCGGCGTCGACGGCGATGGGACCGGTGCCCTGGGCGATGGCCTCGACGGCGCGCAGGTACTCCTCGCGCGTGTCGATGACGGTGAGGTCGCCGGTGGCCGCCGCCTCGCGCAGCGGCGCGCGTCCGTCCGCCGGCTCCGCTGCGGGAGACGGCTCCGGTGCCGTCGCCGGCGCCTGCGCTCGGGCGACGGGGTCCGGGACGATCGGCGCCTCCGGACGCCGTGCGCGGGGCGCGTCCGGGCGACGACCGCATCGGTGGCGGTGGATCCCGGGACGTCGGAGAACAGCGAGGCGCCCATGGCCGGGCGGCCGAGCCGAGGTGCGGCCGCCGGGGATGCGAGGGTCGCGTCGGGGTCGGGGGTGTCGGACGGGGCGTTCACGTCCGGGTGCGTCGCGCTGATAGCAGTGTCACTCCTTCGCCCGCGGGAGGCAGTCCGGCGAGCATGCACAGTAGTTCCCCCCAGCCTTCCACATGGGCGGTCACGTCGCTGTCCGCCGGGGTCCAGGAGGCCCGGAGCTCGATCTTGGCACCGCTGCCCTGCCGGGCCAGCTCGCCGTAGCCGGTGGAGATGATCCGCGTCGCCGTCCCCGACGGCGCGGAGTACCGGGCGCCGCGCGATGCCAGGCCGTCCACGAGCCAGGACCAGGCGACGTCCGCGAGGAACGGGTCGGTGCCCATGTCGGTCTCCAGCGGCGCCTGGGCGAAGCAGACGATGCGGAAGGCGCCTCCCCAGGCGTCCGGCTCATCCGGGTCGTGCAGCAGGATGAACCGGCCCGTGCCGAGCTCGGAGTCCGCGGCATGCCCGAGGGCGACACGTCGGCGGCCAGCGCCACGGCGTACGGGGCCAGCCCGCCGGCGGGCGAGGGGATCTCGGTGAGCACCAGCTCGGACCGGGTGGTCGCGCGCCGGAGCGCGTCGAGCGCCGCGCGGAACTCGGGCGGATCCTCGGCGCTGTCACGGGTGTCTACCACGTGGGCAGACTACGGTCCGCCGTCCCGGCGGCCGGGAGCCACGCCGGAGGCGCGACCGGCCGCCGATCCCGCCGCGACCAGGGGATCAGCCGCGGGAGACGGTCCAGCGGGCGTAGGTGCGGTGGTCGTCGTCCACGAGGAGCTGCGCGAGGCGCATCCGCGCGTCCACGCCGGAGCCGGCGGGGACGAGCGGGATGCGCGGGTGACGAGCTCCGGGGACGTGGTCAGGCACAGCTCGTCCACGCGGCCCGCCGTCAGCAGTGCGGCGGCGAGGGCGGGTCCGCCCTCGCAGACGACGCTCGTCAGGCCGAGGCCCCGGAGCGCGTCGACGACGTCGTCGCCCCCGAGGCGCCCGTCCGCCGCGGCGCCGAGGGGCACGGGCACGAGCTCCGCGGGGACGCCCGCGAGCGTCGCGAGGGCGCGATCGCGCGCCTCGGGCGGGCACAGCACCACGAGCCGGCCGTCGGCCTGCGCGGGGTCGAAGCGGTGGCCGGAGAGGTCGCCCGAGGACGTGGCGACCGCCAGCGGCGTGCGCCGGGGGAGCACGTACCGCTCCGTGCGGACGGTGCCGGCGCCGACGAGGACCACGTCCGCGAGCTCGCGGACGACCCCGAGGATCCGGCGGTCGACGACGCTGCTGAGGCTGTCGGAGGACCCGTCGGCGCCGATGACGCTCCCGTCGACGGACGCGACGAAGTTCAGGCGCACGTGCTCGACGGAGGCCGGGCGGTAGAGGCCCTCGAGCCAGTCGCGCGTGCCCTCGTCGTCGAGCCCGCGAGGACCCGGGTCCTCGCCCGGTCCCGCGACGGGCAGGACCCGCGTGATCCTCACCCGGCGAGCCGCTCGCGCACCTGGCGCTTCACGCGGCCGAGCATCGCGGTCATGCCGCGCATGCGCAGCGGCGACACCGCCGCGTCCAGCCCGATCGTGGACGGGTAGTCGTCGGGGACCGCCAGCACCTCCTCGGCCGGGAGCCCCTCGAGGCCCTGGGCGAGGATGGACGCGAAGCCCCGGCTCGTCGGCGCCTCGGCGGGCGCCTGGGCGTGGACGTGCACGTCGCCGTCCACGACCTCCACGAACATGAACACGGGCGACTGGCACTCCTCCACCCGCTCCAGCAGGTCCGGGTGCTCGGCGTAGCGCTCGGGCAGGGCCGGGAGCTCGTTGCTGAAGTCGAGCAGCAGGAGGAGCCGGTCGCGCTGCCCGAGCGCGAGGAAGTCGTCCCGGATCTCGGCGAGCGCGGCGGGCAGCGCGGGGAGCCGGTCATCGGGAGGGCAGCTCCCCGGGCTCGGCGCCCTGCACGATGGGGACGCGCACGGCGGAGCCCCACTCGGTCCAGGACCCGTCGTAGTTGCGGACGCCCTCGAAGCCGAGGAGGTGCGTGAGCACGAACCACGTGTGGCTCGAGCGCTCGCCGATGCGGCAGAGGACCACCACGTCGTCGCCGTCGCCGAGGCCGGCGCCCTCGCGGTAGACGGCGTCGAGCTCGGCGCGGGTCCGGAACGAGCCGTCCTCGGCCGCCGCCTTCGCCCAGGGGACGTTGCGGGAGGTGGGGATGTGGCCGGCGCGGAGCGCGCCCTCCTCCGGGTAGGCCGGCGCCGTCGTGCGCTGGCCCGTGTACTCCTCGGGGCTGCGGACGTCGATCAGCGGGTTGCCCAGGTGCGCGAGCACGTCGTCCTTGTACGCGCGGATCTCCTCGTCGCGGCGCTCCACCACGGGGTACTCCACGGGCGCGACCTCGGTGGCGTCGGTGGTGAGCGGTCGACCCTCGGCGACCCACTTGTCGCGCCCCCCGTCGAGCAGGCGCACGTCCTCGTGGCCGAACAGCGTGAACACCCAGAGCGCGTACGCGGCCCACCAGTTGCTCTTGTCCCCGTAGATGACGACGGTGCTGTCGCGCGAGATGCCGCGCTCCGACATGAGCTCGGCGAACCGCTCGCCGTCGACGTAGTCGCGCTGCACCGGGTCGTTGAGGTCCGTGTGCCAGTCGACCTTGACGGCGCCGGGGATGTGGCCCGTCTCGTACAGCAGCACGTCCTCGTCCGACTCGACGACCACGAGGCCCGGGGTCAGGGCTCCGTCGGCGAGGCGCTCCTGGAGCCAATCGCCGCTGACGAGGCGCTCCGGGTGGGCGTACTCGGCGAACCTGGGGGTGGTGTCCGGCTCGACGGCCATGGGGCTCTCCTGATCTCGCGGCCGCGGGGCCGCGCTCGGTGGGACGCGGTCTAGTCTGGTGGGTGTTCCGCGGGCGCCCAGGGCACCGCGTCGACCACCATCCACGGTAACGGTTCGCGCTGCGCGGGACCTTCCCGATGACAGCCGGAGACCCACCTGTGACGAACGCCGACATCGGATCGCGGAGCCACGACGCGCAGGGCGCGGGGGTGGGCGCGCTCGTCGGCCGCTCGCCGAGCATCACGGGCGAGGAGATCGCCGCGCACCTCGTGCCGCCGCGGCAGTTCGACGAGGCCCGCTTCGACACCTACCGGCCGGACCCCGAGTACGACACGCAGGCGCAGGCGGTCGAGGTGCTCCGCGCGTTCTCCGGCGACCGCGCCGGGTCCCGCGGCGGGCTCTTCTCCCGCCGCAAGGCACCCGCGCCGAAGCCCGGCGTGTACCTCGACGGCGGGTTCGGCGTCGGCAAGACCCACCTGCTCGCGTCGCTCTGGCACGCCATGCCGGGACCCAAGTACTTCGGCACCTTCATCGAGTACACCGCGCTCGTCGGGGCGCTCGGCTACCAGGGCGCCGTCGGGATCCTCCGCGGGGCGACGCTCGTGGCGATCGACGAGTTCGAGCTCGACGACCCGGGCGACACCATGATGATGACGCGCCTGCTCTCGGACCTCGTCCAGACCGGCACGCGCATCGCGGCGACGAGCAACACCCCGCCGAACGCCCTGGGGGAGGGCCGCTTCGCCGCGGCGGACTTCCTGCGCGAGATCCAGGCCATGAGCGACCGGTTCGACACGATCCGCATCGACGGCCTCGACTACCGCCGTCGCGCCTTCGAGGGCCACGCCGTCACGGTCGAGGCCCACGACCTCGACGCGCGCGCCGACGCGGCGCGGCAGGGCGGCCGAGCCGTCACCCTCGACGGCTTCCCCGAGCTCGTCGCGCACCTGGCGCGGCTGCACCCCTCCAAGTACGTCAAGGTCATCGAGGGCGTCGACGTCATCGCGCTCCGCGACGTGACCCAGCTGCAGGGGCAGACGGACGCGCTCCGCTTCGTCGCGTTCGTCGACCGCGTGTACGACGCCCAGATCCCGCTGCTGGCGTCCGGCACGCCGTTCGACGAGGCGTTCTCCGCGGAGATGCTGGCGGGCGGATACCGCAAGAAGTACCTCCGCGCCATCTCCCGGCTCATCTCGCTCACCGCCGCCGGGCGCGACGCGTAGCCGTCCCCGCATAGCCCACCGGGCTCCGGCGCAGCTGGGCCGGCGGCCTCGTCGAGCATCCCCGACGGGTTCGGAAACACGATGTTCACACGCGCGGTGCCCGTGTAACGCGCCCGAAACACGTCCGGCGAGCCCGTGAAACCTCGCCCCCGGACACTGGATGCGTACCCGGCACCCGGCTCTCGCCGAACCCCCCGACCACACGGGCGGCGTCCCGCCTCCAGTCCGGTGCGACCCCTGCACGATCTACGAGAGGTGAAACACCATGGATCAAGGCAACACCGCCTTCCTCCTGATCGCCGCGGCGCTGGTCCTCCTGATGACGCCGGGTCTGGCGTTCTTCTACGGCGGGCTCGTCAAGGCCAAGAGCGTCATCAGCATGATGATGATGAGCTTCGGGGCCATGGGCCTCATCGGGCTCCTCTGGGTGCTCTACGGCTACGCGGTCACGTTCGGGAACGGACCGGACGGCGCCGCGGGCAACCCGCGCTTCGTCGGCATCGACGGCATCCTCGGCGTCGACCTCGGCCAGCTCGGCCTCGGCGACGCCTACACGGCGGCCCTCGGCGAGCAGACGAGCGCCTACCCGACGCTCGCCTTCGCCGCGTTCCAGGCGACGTTCGCGATCATCACCGTGGCCCTCATCTCGGGCGCCATCGCCGACCGCGCCAAGTTCGGCGCGTGGATGGTGTTCGCCGGCGTCTGGGCGACGATCGTCTACTTCCCGGTCGCGAGCTGGGTCTTCAACTTCACGATCGCCGACGGGTCCACCGTCGACGGCGGCTGGATCGCCTACAACGTCGGCGCCATCGACTTCGCCGGCGGCACGGCCGTCCACATCAACGCGGGCGCCGCGGCCCTCGCCCTGTCGCTCGTCCTCGGCAAGCGCGTCGGATTCGCCAAGGGCATGCACGTGCCGCACAACCCGCCGTTCGTGCTCCTCGGCGCCGGACTCCTGTGGTTCGGCTGGTTCGGCTTCAACGCCGGCTCGGAGCTCGCCGCGGACGGCATCGCGGCCATCGCGTTCCTCAACACCATCGCCGCTCCCGCCGCCGCGATCCTCGGCTGGCTCGTCGTCGAGAAGATCCGCGACGGCAAGCCCACCTCGGTGGGCGCCGCATCCGGTGCCGTCGCGGGCCTCGTCGCCATCACCCCGGCGTGCGCCGCCCTCTCGCCGATCTGGGCCATCGTCCTCGGCCTCGTCGCCGGCGCCGTCTGCGCCGTCGCGATCGAGCTGAAGTTCAAGCTCGGCTTCGACGACTCGCTCGACGTCGTGGGCATCCACCTCATCGGCGGCCTCATCGGCACGCTGTACATCGGGCTCTTCGCCACCGACGTCGGCCTCATCTACTCGGGCTCGCTCGAGCAGCTCGGCAAGCAGGCCCTCGCCGCCTTCGCGGTGCTGATCTACTCCTTCGTCCTCTCGTACGTCATCGGCACGATCATCCAGAAGACCATGGGCTTCCGGGTGAAGAACGAGGACGAGATCGCCGGCATCGACACGATCGTCCACGGCGAGGAGGGCTACGTGCTGGAGACCTCCGGCCGCTGACCCGCACCACCGGTCGACCACGACGGGCGCCGCACCTCGCGAGAGGGCGGCGCCCGTCCGTCGTGCGGGCGGGAGCATCGCCTGCGCGGGCAAGCGCGCCGCGGCCCTTGGCAGCACCCGCCGGGGCGGCGTTCACTCGAGGGCATGGACTTCACACCGAGAAGAGCGATCATCACCGGCGCCGACTCCGGCATCGGCCGTTCCACCGCCGTGGCACTCGCGAAGGCGGGCCTCGACGTGGGCATCACCTGGCACGACGACGAGGCGGGCGCGGAGGCCACCGCCGAGGAGGCGCGCTCCCATGGCGTGCGCGCCGTCACGACCCGTCTCGACACGGCGGACCTCGAGTCCGCCGGGGAGGTCGTCACCCGCCTCGCCGCCGAGCTCGGCGGGGTCGACGTGCTCGTCGGCAACGCCGGGACGGGCGACTCCACGCCGTTCCTCGACACCGACCTCGCCAGCTGGCAGCACGTGATCGCCGTCGACCTGACGGGCGCGTTCGTCGTGATGCAGGCCGCCGCCCGCCTGATGGTCGAGGCGGGCGCCGGCGGGCGGATCATCGCGGTCACCAGCGTGCACGAGCACCAGCCGCGCGTGGGGTCGAGCTCCTACGACGCCGCCAAGCACGGCCTGGGCGGTCTCGTCAAGACGGCCGCGCTCGAGCTCGGGCGTCACGGGATCACCGTCAACAGCGTCGCACCGGGGGAGATCGCGACCCCCATGACCGGGCAGACCGACGAGGACCCGCGGGGCGTCTCCCGCCCCGGCATCCCGCTCGGTCGCCCCGGCCACGCCGACGAGATCGCCGACGTGATCGCCTTCCTCGCCTCCGACGCCGCCGGCTACGTCACCGGGGCGTCCTGGGCGGTCGACGGCGGGATGCTGCAGATGGGACCGCAGGGCGGCTCGCACATCACGAGCGACGACTGGCGGTCCGTCTAGCGCGGCGGCCGGCCCGACGGCCGCTCGGCTGTCCGCCCACCGCGTGCCGTGTTCGCCCGGAGCGGAGCGCCCCCGCGCGCCGGCCGACCGGGAGGGAGCCGGGCGTACGGTGGGAGGACGCGGGAGGGCCGTCACGGCCATCCCCGTCCCCGACCATCGAGACGAAGAAGACGAGAGCACATGGCATCCCCCCTCATCACCCTCAACAACGGCGTCACCATCCCGCAGCTGGGCTTCGGCGTCTTCCAGACCCCGCCCGACGAGACCCAGCAGGCCGTCGAGCGCGCGTTCGAGGCCGGCTACCGGCACATCGACACCGCCGCCGGCTACTACAACGAGGAGGGCGTCGGCGCTGCCATCAAGGCGACCGGCATCCCGCGCGAGGAGCTCTTCATCACCACGAAGCTCCGGAACGGCGACCAGGGCACGGACAGCGCCCGCACCGCCTTCGAGGACAGCCGGCGCAAGCTCGGCGTCGACGCGGTGGACCTGTACCTGATCCACTGGCCCTACCCGAAGCACGGCCTGTACGTCGAGACCTGGAAGACGTTCGAGGCGCTGAACGCCGAGGGCCTCATCCGCGCCATCGGCGTCTCCAACTTCCTCCCGGAGCACCTGGAGAAGCTGGCGGCGGAGACGGACGTGGTGCCCGCGGTGAACCAGATCGAGGTGCACCCGACGTTCCAGCAGCACGACCTCTCGACCTTCTCGGTCGAGCGCGGCATCGAGGTCGAGGCGTACAGCCCCTCGGCCAGGGCGCCGACCTCGAGTCGGAGATCGTGACGCGCCTCGCGAAGGAGCACGACGCCACCCCCGCCCAGATCGTGCTCGCCTGGCACCTGGCGCAGGGCCGCATCGTGATCCCGAAGTCGGTCACCCCGGAGCGCATCGTCGCGAACTTCCAGAGCATCGAGGTCGACCTCTCGACCGAGGAACTCGCCGAGATCGACACCCTCGAGACCGGCACGCGCCTCGGCGCCGACCCGGCGACGGCGGACTTCACGCAGTTCCCGTCCTGACCGGCAGCCGGCGCGCCGGCTGCACGACGCCCGCCCGGCCCTCGGCCGCGGCGGGCGTCGTCGCGTCCGGGCCCGACGTCCCGGACGGTCGTCAGCGCCTCGGGCGGGCGGCGCGGGACGGTCGGCGGACGGAGGGCTAGCGTGAGGGGCACACCGCCCGCCTGACCCGGGCCCCGGGCCCCGATCCGGACGGCTCGACCGACCGTGAGGACCACCGTGACCGATCCGACCCCCGCGCACGCCCGTCTCGCCGACGCCATGATCACCCTGTCCGAGCGCATCGACGTCTCGGTCGACCCGAGCTGGGACGGCCTGACCGGCGTGCAGATCCTGATCCTGCGCCGGCTCGACGGCGCGGAGCGCATGGACCGGGCCTCGCTCGCCCTCGACACGCGCACGGCCCGCGCCGCCACCGTCCCCAGCCTCGCCTCGCTCATGCACAAGGGCTTCGTGCAGGAGTCCGAGGACGAGGCCGGGTCGTACCTGCATCTCACGGACGCGGGACGCGGGCTCCTGCTGCGGGTGCGCGCGGCGCGAGCGGGCTGGCTCGAGCGGGCGGCCCGCGAGGCTCGGCCTCCCGTGCGCGGCGACGACCTCACCCGGGTCGCGTCGCTGCTCGACCACCTGGCCTCCGCGGAGCTCGACTGAGCGCGCCGCGCGAGCCCGGACACCCCGCCGCCGATCCCCTCGATGCGCTGGTCGGGCGCCTCCGGGCAGCCGGGTGCGTGTTCGCCGAGGAGGAGGCGGACCTGCTCGTCGCCGAGGCCGATGACCGGCATCCGACGGATGATGCCGGTGCGCGCTCCGCCGAGCTCGAGCGGATGACGACGGCGCGCGTCGCCGGCGAGCCGCTCGAGACGGTGCTCGGCTGGGCCGCCTTCGCCGGGCGCCGCATCGTCGTCCGGCCCGGCGTGTTCGTGCCCCGGCGACGCACCGAGCGGCTGGCGTGCGTCGCGGTCGCCCGGGCACGAGCCGTTCCGCGGCCGGTCGTGGTGGACCTGTGCTGCGGCTCCGGGGCCATCGGCGCCGTGATCGTCGACGACGTGCCGGGCGTCGAGCTGCACGCCGCCGACGTCGACCCGCGCGCCGTCGCGTGCGCGGCGGAGAACCTCGTGCCGCGCGGGGCCGCCGTGCACCAGGGCGACCTGATGGCAGCGCTGCCGGGGGAGCTG
Source organism: Clavibacter michiganensis (assembly GCA_002150995.1). Taxonomy (GTDB): domain Bacteria; phylum Actinomycetota; class Actinomycetes; order Actinomycetales; family Microbacteriaceae; genus Clavibacter; species Clavibacter michiganensis_K. Next base: position 1,804,199 of record MDHJ01000001.1, read on the forward strand.
CGCGGGCGGATCGACGTGCTCGTCGCCAACGTGCCCTACGTGCCGCGCGCAGGACTCGCGCTCATGCCGCCCGAGGCCCGACTGCACGAGCCCGCGGCGACGCGCGACGGCGGGGAGGACGGACTCGACGTGCTGCGTCGGGCGGCCGTCGAGGGGGGAGCGTGGCTCGCGCCCGGGGGAGTCCTCCTCATGGAGGTGTCGGACCGGCAGGTGCCCGCGGCCGTCGACGCCCTGCGCGCGGCCGGGCTCGACGCCGGCACCGAGGAGAGCGAGGGGGACCGCGACCGCGCCGGAGCGGTGTCCGCGGCCGGGGGTGCCCAGGGCGACGAGGACGACGACGAGGGCGACGACGACGGGACCGTCGTCGTGTGCGGGCGGCGCGCGGTCTGAGCCGGGCGGAGCGCACGGCGGCGCGGCACGACGCGGCCGCGGATCCGCCGGGTCCCCGTGACAGCGACCGTGACCGCAGCGCCGTTTTCGTTGCCAAACACAACAAAGGTTTTCGAATACCTTGCCCCCTGTTGGGGAGGGTGCGAGCGTCGAGGGCATCCGACATCGACGTCGGACCACATGGAAGGTGTTCGACGATGAGCATTCCCCGCACCACGCCGTCCGCGCTCGCGGACGTGAGCCCTCCCCGACAGGGCAGCCGACGGCCCGCCCGCCGCCGCGGGCTCGCCGCCCTCACGGCCCTCGGCCTCGCCGTGGCCGCCGGCGCCCTCGCCACCCCCGCCGCACAGGCCGTGGACGCCGCGCCCGCCGGCATCGGCTCCGGCTTCGAGGGCGGCACGGACGGCTGGTCGCCGCGCGGCGACGGCGTCCGCATCTCGCCCAGCGCGATAGCGCACACCGGATCCGGCAGCCTCCTCGTCGCCGACCGCACGCAGGAGTGGCACGGCGCCGCCCTCGACGTGACCTCGGCGCTGTCCGTCGGGCAGCAGGTGGAGGTCACGGTGTGGGCGCGCCTCGCCGCGGGCGAGGAGCCCGCGTCGCTGAAGGTCTCCGTGCAGCGCGACACCGGCGGTGGCAGCGGGTACGACGGCGTCGCCGGAGCCGCGGCGCGCGTCACGGCCGACGCCTGGACAGAGCTCACGGGCACGTACACGCTCGGCGGCCCCGTCGACAAGGCGCAGGTGTACGTGGAGGGGACCGTCGGCACCGACTTCCTGCTCGACGACTTCCAGCTCGGCGACGCCGTGGCGACGCCCGTGCAGACGGACATCCCCGCGCTCCGGGACGTCCTCGGCGCCCGCGGCATCGAGCACGTCGGCGTCGCCATCGACGGCCGCGAGACGGTCGGAGCGGGAGCGGACCTCGTGAGCCGCCAGTTCGACGCGTTCACCCCGGAGAACGCGGGCAAGCCCGAGAGCGTGCAGCCCGTCGAGGGGCAGTTCACCTTCACGCAGCTCGACCAGCTGCTCGACTTCGCCGACCGCACCGGGACCGACGTCTACTACCACGTGCTGTTCTGGCACTCGCAGACGCCCGCCTGGTTCTTCCTCGACGGCGACCGCCCCCTCACCGACAGCCCCGCCGACCAGGCGCTGCTGAAGGCCCGCATGGAGGCGCACGTCAGGGGCATCGCGGACCACATCGCCGCCCGCTACCCCGACGGCGACAGCCCCATCTGGGCCATGGACGTCGTCAACGAGGTCATCGCCGACGGCCCCAACGACAACGCGCACGACATGCGCGACAGCCGCTGGTACCAGGTGCTGGGGGAGGGCTTCGTGGACGAGGGCTTCCGCCTGGCGCGCGCCCACTTCCCGGGCGTGGAGCTGTTCATCAACGACTACAACACCGAGCTGCCGACGAAGCGCGCCGACTACCTCGAGCTGATCTCCGCGCTCGTCGCCCGCGGCGTGCCGATCGACGGGGTGGGCCACCAGGCGCACGTCGACTTCGCCCGGCCCGTCTCGTGGCTGCGCGACTCGATCCGCGCCGTGGAGCGCATCGACACCCGCCTCCTGCAGGCGATCACCGAGCTCGACGTGAACGCGTCGAACCAGAACGATGGCGCCGACGTCAGCGGCGCACCCCAGGATCCGTACACGCCCGTCTACTCGGACGACGCGCAGGCCGGAGCCGAGGTGGGCTACTACTACCGCGACCTCTTCCAGATGATCCGCCAGCAGTCGTCGTCCATCGACTCGGTCACCTTCTGGGGCGTGAGCAACGCCCGCAGCTGGCTGCGGACGTGGCCCATCGCGCGTCCGTGGGAGCAGCCGCTGCCGTTCGACGACGACCTGCAGGCGGCTCCCGCCTACTGGGGCATCGTCGACGCGCGGAAGCTGCCGGCCCGCCCGGCCGACCTGTCCGCGCCGCGCATCGCCGACGTCGACGACATCACCGCGGTCGCCACGAAGGCGACCGGCGTGCGCGTGCCCTACGCGCTGCCGTCGGCCATCGACACGCGCGACGGGAACGTGCGGGTGGTGTGCGCGCCGCCCCGCAGCGGCGTCTTCCCCGTCGGCACGACGACCGTGTCCTGCACCGCGAAGGACCGTGCCGGGAACGTCCGCACGACGACGTTCGACGTGATCGTGACGCGCGCCGGCTCGTGATGCGCTGATCCGCCCCGACGCGGCCCCCGTCTCCCTGGCGAGGCGGGGGCCGCGTCGCGTCCGGGCTAGGGTCGGGACACCGCGGAGCGCACCCGGTCCGCACCGGACGGAGACGCCCCGAGCGCAAGAGGAGCCACCATGACCACGCAGATCGCCGTCACGGGCGTCACGGGCGCCATCGGGGGGCAGGTGGCCCACCGCCTCGCCGACGCCGGGCTCGCGCCGCGCCTGATCGCGCGCACGCCGGCCCGGGCGCCGCGGCTCGCGGGGGCGACCGTCCACGAGGCGTCGTACGGGGACCGCGCAGCGTCGCTCGCCGCGCTCGGCGGCGTGGAGACGCTGCTCATGGTCTCGGCGGCGGAGGACGAGCACCGGCTCGAGCAGCACCGCGCGTTCGTCGACGCGGCCGCGGAGGCGGGCGTCCGGCACGTGGTCTACACGTCGTTCGCGGGCGCGGCACCGGACGCGACCTTCACGCTCGCGCGCGACCACCACGCGACCGAGGAGCGCATCCGCGACTCCGGGATGCGCTGGACGTTCCTCCGCGACGCCTTCTACCTCGACTTCATCAGCGCGCTCGTCGGCGACGACGGCGTGATCCGCGGGCCGGCCGGCGACGGACGCGTCGCCGCCGTCACGCGGGCGGACGTCGCCGAGGTCGCCGCCGCGGTGCTCCGCGATCCCGAGGCGCATCGCGACGTCACCTACGACCTCACCGGCCCCGAGGCTCTCTCCCTGGCGGAGGTCGCGGCGACGCTCACCGCGCACGACGGGCGCCCGGTCACCTACCGGGACGAGACGCTCGCGGAGGCGTACGCCTCCCGGGAGCGCTGGGGCGCGCCGCGCTGGCAGGTGGACGCGTGGGTCAGCACCTACACGGCCATGGCCGCGGGGGAGATGGCGCACGTGAGCGGCGACGTGGAGCGCGTGCTCGGCCGCCCGCCCGTGGGGCTCGCCGCGTTCCTGGCGGCGCGGGGCGAGTAGCCGCGGATCGCTATCCGAGCGCGCCGCCGGAGCTGCTGGCGCGGACGATGAGCCGCGGCGAGAGCGTGACCGTCTGGTGGACGTGCTCGCCGGACGCTCCGATCTCCTCCGCCAGCAGTCGCATGGCTCGATGGCCCATCTCGACGCCGGGCTGCCCCACCGTCGAGAGCGGCAGCAGCGTGCTGTCCGCGAAGTGGTTGTCGTCGTAGCCGACGATCGCGATGTCCTGCGGGACGCGGACGCCCTCGACGACGAGCGACTGCACTATGCCGGCCGCCAGGGCGTCGGAGGCGGAGACGATCCCGTCCGGACGCGAATGCGCGTCCCGCCCCGCCAGCTCCCGGCCGACGGCGATCCCCGGGGGCACCGTGAGCTTCGGCGTGGTGATGAGCTCCAGCGTCACCCCGGGCACGGCGCGGACCGCGCGGGAGGCGCCCTCGAAGCGGTCGCGGACCGCGGTCAGGCTGAAGGGCCCCCCGATGAAGGCGAGTCGCGTCCTGCCCTGCTCGATGAGGTGACGCGCCGACAGCTCGCCCCCGAGGACCTCGTCGACGACCACGCCGCAGCTCTCGCCCTCGACACCCGGCCAGTTCACGTAGACCACCTGCGTCCCCCGTCGGCGCAGCGCCCGCACCTCGTCCAGGGGGCCGTCGAAGGGTGCGAGGACGATGCCGGCCGCGCGCGCCTGCTCGAACAGCTCGAGGTGCGCCGTCTGCTTGCCGAGGTCGACGTCCGAGTTCGCGAGCAGGACGCGGCGCCCTCCGGCGTCCGCCTCCTGCTCGATGCCGCGGGAGATGTCGAGGAAGTAGGAGTTGCCGAGGTCCACCGCGATGAAGCCGATCGCCGTCCCGCGACCGACCGCCAGGCTGCGGGCCGTGCTGTTCGGGACGAACCCCAGGGTGGAGATGGCGTCGAGCACCTTCTCCCGCGTGCTCGCCCTCACCGCGGCGGGACTGTTGAGGACGTTCGAGACCGTCCCGATGGAGACGCCGGCGAGCTTCGCGACGTCCGACATGAGCGGTGCCCGGCGCGGGGGAGTCGAGGAGGAGACCGTCATGGTGCGACCGAGCGTACCGCCCCGGACGGCGCACGCCCCTTGACATCGCGATCTGGGCGTGTCTTACTTTGAAGCGCTTCAACTTCTGGAGCGTCCAGCCATTCAAGGAGGAATGTTGCTCAAGTCAGCTCGTCGGGCTGCTGCGGTCACCGCAGCGGGCGTGACCATATTGGCCTTGTCCGCGTGCGCCGGCGGCGGAGGGGGCGCGGCCCCCACGGAGTTCACCGTCCTCGGGAACGTCGAGAACGAGGTCGTCCCTCGAACGCTTCAAACGCTGGCGGAGGGGGCGTGCGCCACCGAGCAGGCGGCCATGCCGCTCAAGGTCGACACCGTCCCGCAGACCAACCTGAACCAGCAGGTCCAGCTCCTCGCCGGCCAGGGCGGCCTCCCCGTCATGTACGCCGTCGACACCAGCGAGCTCACCCTGCAGCTGAAGGAGGCCGGCAGCGGTGCCGACCTCAGCACCCTGTTCGACGACCTCGGCGTCTCCGACAGGATCGAGCCCGCGGCCCGTTCCACCGTGGAGTCCCTCTACGACGGGGACTTCGTGGTGCTCCCCACCGAGTACAACATCGAGGGCGTCTGGTACAACAAGGCGCAGTTCGACGAGCGGGGGGTCGCGGTCCCCACGAGCTGGGACGAGCTCGTCGAGGCCGCCGCCACCTTCGCCGACGCCGGCGTCGTGCCGTTCTCCGCGAGCGGCGAGCAGGGCTGGCCCCTCACGCGCCTCATCGGCAACTACATCGAGCGCGACCTCGGCACGGACGCGCTGCAGAAGGTCAAGGACGGCGACGCGAAGCTGACCGACCCCGAGTACGTCGCGGCCGCACAGGAGGTCGCCGACCTCGGCGCCGCCGGCTACTTCGGCCAGGGCGTCGGCTCCATCGACTACGACACCTCCATCAACCAGTTCCTCAACGGCAGCTCGCCCATGATCTACATGGGCAGCTGGATCCTCAGCAGCATCGGGGACCCGGAGCTGAACGAGATCGGCGAGGAGAACATCGGCTTCATGCCGTTCCCCGACGTCGACGGCGGCTCCGGCGACAGCAGCCAGCTCGTCGCCAACGTGGGCCTGCCCTTCACCATCAACGAGTCCGCGCTGAACGACGACAGCCGCGCCTGGGTGAAGTGCATCACCGAGAACTACGGCACGGTCGCCCTGCAGGACAGCAGCCGCATCTCCGGCTTCACCGTCGATGGAGACGTGGAGACGTCACCGCTCACCACCGAGGTGCGCGACCTCATCTCCTCCACGGACACGACCGTCCCGTGGTTCGAGGCGTACTTCTCCGCTCAGGCCACGACGACCTCGCAGCAGAACGCCGCCCAGCTCGTGACCGGCGCCATCACCGCCGAGGAGTTCATGACCCTCGTCCAGGGCGACCTGGACTGATCGACCCGGGCGCGGCTCGCGGCACGCCGTGAGCCGCGCCGCCACGCGCCCATCCGCACAGAAGGCAGCCCATGAACCCCCTCCTCGGAGACCGGCGATCGACCCTGATCCTCGTCGGACCCGCCCTGCTGATCTACAGCGTGGTGATGCTCGTCCCGATCATCGTCTCGATCGGGTACACCTTCACCTCCGGCAACGCCATCATCGGCTTCCAGTTCTCCGGCATCGAGAACTACGCCGAGCTCCTCTCCGACACCCGGGTCAGGGACGCCCTCCTGCTGACCATCCGCTACGCGATCGTGATGACCGTGCTCCAGGTCGGCTTCGGGTACCTCCTCGCGCTCACCTACGTCTTCGTCCTCCGCAAGTGGTCGAGCTCGGTGCGGACGCTCGTGTTCTTCCCCGTCGTCCTGCCCACCGTCGCGGTCGCGCTGCTCTTCCAGCAGATGTTCGCCATCGCGCCGCAGAACGGCCTCGTCAACACGATGCTCGAGGCGATCGGGTTGTCGTCCACCGACTGGTTCGGCGACGGCGGGACGGCGTTCCTCGTGATCATCGTCATGGACGTGTGGCGGTCGATGGGCTTCTACGGTGTGCTCCTCTACGCCGGCCTCCTCGACATCCCCGATGAGATCTTCGAGTCCGCGCGCCTCGACGGCGCCTCCGGCTTCGGCCTCGTCCGACGCATCGTCCTGCCGCTCTCGCTGCCCGTGCTGATCTCCTCGCTGATCTTCTCCATCAACGGGACGCTGAAGGTCTTCGACAGCATCCTCGCGCTGACCAACGGCGGTCCCGGCACCTCGACCAGCCCGCTGACGATCTACATGTTCGACACCGCATTCCGCTACGGGCAGTACGGCTACGGGTCGACGGTCGCCTTCCTCCTCACGATCGTCTCGCTCGCCGTGACGGTCCTCATCTTCCGCGCCAACCGACGCGACGCCACGAAGGGCTGACCGATGACCACCACCGCACAGCCGCGCATCGACGCGCCCCGCCCTGTCACCCGTCCCACCCGCCGACTGGTGTCCCCGCGGCGAGTGGTCGGTCGCGTCGTCAGCGGCATCCTCGTCGCCTTCCTCCTGGTCATCGTCGTCGGACCGCTGATCTGGATGGTCCTCGGCTCCTTCAAGACCCAGACCGAGTTCCTCGAGAACCCCGTCTGGATGCTGCCGCAGCAGTGGAACCTCGACAACTACGTCTTCGCGTGGACGACCGGCAACTTCGCGCAGTACGCCGTCAACTCCGTCGTCACGGTGATCCCGTCGCTGTTCCTCGTGCTGCTCCTCGGCTCGATGGCGGGCTTCGCGCTCGAGGTCCTCGTCTGGAAGGGCCGCGGGGCCGTCCTGCTCACGTTCCTCGCCGGGATCATGGTCCCCACGCAGATGATCCTGCTGCCGCTGTTCGCCGCGTACTTCCGCACCGGGCTCACGGGCACGCTCTGGCCGCTGATCATCACCTACACCGCGACGAGCCTGCCGCTCACCGTGTTCCTCATGGCCACCTTCTTCCGCGCCGTGCCGCGCGAGGTGTTCGAGGCAGCGACCCTCGACGGGGCGAGCATCATCCGCTCGTTCTTCCTGGTCGGCCTGCCCATGGTCCGCAACGCGCTCTTCACGGTCGGCCTCGTGCAGTTCTTCATGCTCTGGAACGACCTCCTCATCGCCCTCACCTTCACCAACTCCGGCTCGCTGCGCACACTGCAGGTCGGCCTCCTCAACTTCACCGGCCAGTTCGGCTCGGTGCAGTACGGCCCGCTGTTCGCGGCCATCTGCCTCAACGTGATCGGAATCCTCGTGATCTACCTCTTCCTCAACAAGCAGGTCCAGAAGGGCCTGACCGCCGGCGCGGTCAAGGGCTGAGGCATGGCGCACATCGACGGGCCCCTCCGCATCGAGCACCTCCGTGAACCGCTCGGCATCGGCACCGCCGCACCCCGCCTGAGCTGGCGCACCGCCGCCTCCGACGACTGGCGACAGGGCGCCTACGAGATCGAGCTCCGCCGCGGCGCCGACGAACCTCTCACCGCACTCGTCCACTCGGCCGACCAGGTCCTCGTCCCCTGGCCCTTCCCGCCGCTCGCCAGCCGCGATCGGGTCGCCCTCCGGATCCGCCTCCACGGCGAGGACGGCTCCGCGGGGGAGTGGAGCGCACCGACGGCCCTCGAGACCGGGCTCCTCCAGCCGTCCGACTGGTCAGCCGCTCCCGTCGGGGGCAGCTGGCCGGAGGAGGCCGGCAGCGACCGCCGCCCGTCCCGCGTGCGGCGGCGCTTCCGCGTCGACGCCCCCATCGCCTCCGCCCGCCTCCATGCCACCGCCCACGGCGTCTTCGAGGCCGAGATCAACGGCGCGCGCGTCGGCGACGACGTGCTCGCGCCCGGCTGGACCTCCTACGCATCGCGTCTCCGCTACCGCACCTACGACGTCACCGACCTCCTGACCGAGGGCGACAACGTGATCGGCGCCTGGCTCGGCGACGGCTGGTACCGGGGCCGGCTCGGCTTCAACGGCGGATACCACGACCTCTACGGCACCGACCTCTCCTTCATCGGACAGCTCGAGATCACCCTCGCCGACGGCACCGTCCAGCGCATCGCGACCGATGCCGAATGGGAGGCCAGCCCGAGCCCCATCGTGTTCGGCGGCCTCTACGACGGAGAGCGCTACGACCAGCGCCTCGACGATCCGGCCTGGTCGACGCCCGCAGCGGATGGCGGGGACTGGACGCCCGTCGCCGTCGGCGTGCGTGACCCCAAGACCCTCGTCGCCATGGAGCAGCCGCCCGTGCGCCGCACCGAGGAGCTCGCCCCCGTGGACGTCCGCCGCACCGGATCCGGAGCGTTCCTCCTCGACTTCGGCCAGAACCTCGTCGGGCGCCTCCGCATCACCGTCGACGGCCCCGCCGGGCGCGTCGTCACCCTCCGTCACGCGGAGGTGGTCCAGGACGGCGAGCTCTACCGGCGGACGCTCCGCATCGCCGCCGCCGAGGACGCCATCACGCTCGCCGGCACCGGACCGGTCACCTGGGAACCGCGCTTCACCCTGCACGGCTTCCGCTACGCCGAGATCACCGGGGCACCCGACGGCTTCGACGCCTCCACCGTGACCGCCCTCGTCTGCCACACCGACATGGAGCGCACGGGCTGGTTCGAGAGCTCGCACCCGGAACTCGACCGCCTCCACGAGAACGTCCTCTGGAGCACCCGCGGCAACTTCGTCGACATCCCGACCGACTGCCCCCAGCGCGACGAGCGCCTCGGCTGGACCGGCGACATCCAGGTCTTCGCCCCCACGGCCTCCTTCCTCTACGACTGCGCCGGCATGCTCGGATCCTGGCTCCAGGACCTCGCCATCGAGCAGCTCCCGGACGGCACCGTCCCGTGGTTCATCCCGCGCATCCCCGGAGGCCCGTCGTGGGAGCCCATCCAGCCCGGCGCCGTCTGGGGCGACGCCGCGGTCCTCACCCCCTGGGCGCTCTACGAGCGATTCGGCGACACCGGCGTCCTCGCGCAGCAGTACCCGTCCGCGAAGGCGTGGGTCGATCTCATCGTCTCCCTCGCCGGCCCCGACCGGCTCTGGGACGAGGGCTTCCAGCTCGGCGACTGGCTGGATCCCGCCGCTCCGCCGGAGGACCCCGCGGACGCCTCGACGGACCGCTACCTCGTCGCCACCGCCTACCTCGCCCAGTCGACGCTGCACCTCGCCCGCACCGCCGAGGTCCTCGGGTTCGACGACGACGCGGCGCACTACGCCCGCGTCGCCGAGGAGGTCCGGGAGGCGTTCCGACGCGCGTACGTGCTTCCCGACGGGAGGATGACCAGTGACGCGCAGACCGCGTACTCGCTCGCCATCGAGTTCGGCCTCGTGACGGGCGAGGACGCCGTCCGGGCGGGCGCACGGCTCGCCGAGCTCGTGTCCGCGGCCGGCAACCGGATCGCCACGGGCTTCGCCGGCACGCCCCTCGTGACCGGCGCCCTCACCGCGACCGGCCACGCGGACACCGCGTACGACCTGCTGCTCGAGCGCTCCTGCCCGTCCTGGCTCTACACGGTCGGCATGGGCGGGACCACCATCTGGGAGCGCTGGGACAGCATGCTGCCCGACGGCACCGTGAACCCCGGCGAGATGACGAGCTTCAACCACTACGCCCTCGGCGCCGTCGCCGACTGGATGCACGGCACCATCGCGGGCATCGCGCCCGTCGCACCCGGGTGGCGGCGGATGCGGTTCGCGCCGCAGCCGGGTGGCGGGCTCACCCGCGCGCGCGCCCGTCACCTGTCGCCCTACGGCGCGTCCTCGTCCGGCTGGGAGATCGTCGACGGGGTGATGCACCTCGAGGTCGTCCTGCCGACCGGGACCACCGGGCAGGTGCTGCTCCCGGACGGGGACGTGCACGAGGTCGGCCCCGGTCGGCACGACTTCCGCTGCGCGATGGTCTCCGCGCCCGCCCGCGTCTGACGCCGCTCGCCGCCTCCCTCCCGGCACGTCGGGCGCGGGCTCTCGAGGTGCGGGGCGTCGGCGCGCGGGGCGTCGGCGCCCGGTCGCGTCGGCTTCCGTCGTCAGGCGCCCGGTCGCGTCGGCGCCCGCCGTCAGGCGCGCGGGCGCGCCCGCGGCTGCAGCCGCTCGAGCTGCGTGACGTGCTGCGGCGTGAGCTCCTCCAGGGAGTGCGCGCCGAGGAGCTTCATGGTGCGGACGATCTGGTCCGAGAGGATCGCGATGGTGCGGTCAACGCCCTGGCGCCCGCCGGCCATCAGGCCGTAGAGGTAGGCGCGGCCGATGAGGGTGGACCTCGCGCCGAGGGCCACGGCCGCGACGATGTCCGCCCCGTTCATGATGCCGGTGTCGACCATGACCTCCGTGTCCTGGCCGACCTCGCGCACGACCTCGGGCAGCAGGTGGAACGGGATCGGGGCGCGGTCGAGCTGGCGGCCGCCGTGGTTGGACAGGACGATGCCGTCGACGCCCGCGTTGACGAACCGCTGCGCGTCCTCGATGCTCTGCACGCCCTTGATGACCAGCTTCCCGGGCCACATCCCGCGGATGATCCGCAGGTCGTCGAAGCTGATGGTGGGATCCATCGCGAGGTCGAGGAGGTCGCCCACGGTCCCGCCGGTGGCGCTCAGGGAGGCGAACTCGAGCTTCTTCGTGGTGAGGAAGTCGTACCACCACCAGGGGCGGGGGAGCGCGTCGAGGACGGTGCCGACGGTCAGCTGCGGCGGGATGGAGAAGCCGTTGCGCTTGTCGCGGAGGCGTGCGCCGGCGACCGGGGTGTCGACGGTGAAGAACAGGGTCTCGTAGCCGGCCGCGGCCGCGCGCTCGACGAGCCCGTAGGAGATGTCGCGGTCGCGCATCACGTACAGCTGGAACCAGTTGCGCCCGTGGGGGTTCGCGGCCTTCACGTCCTCGATGGACGTGGTGCCGAGCGTCGAGAGCGTGAACGGGATGCCGGCTGCCGCCGCCGCGCCCGCTCCTGCGATCTCGCCCTCCGTCTGCATCAGCCGGGTGAAGCCCGTCGGCGCGATCGCGAACGGCAGCGCCGACGTCGCCCCCAGCACGGTGGCGGTCGTGTCGACGTGGGCCACGTCGCGCAGCACCTGCGGGTGGAACTCGACGTCCTCGAACGCCTGGCGGGCACGGGCGATCGAGATCTCGCCCTCCGCCGACCCGTCGGTGTAGTCGAAGGCGGCCTTGGGCGTCCGGCGCTTGGCGATCGTGCGCAGGTCCTCGATGGTGAGCGCGGCGTCGAGGCGGCGCTTGCGGCCGTCGAGCTCGGGCCTCTTGAAGCTCAGGTACTCGAGGAGCTCGACGGGCTTGGGGATCTGACGTTGCACCATGTGCGCGCCGGCCTTCCTGTGGATGGATCGGGATGGGTGGTCGTCCGGCTAGCGGGCGGGGGATCGGGGCTGGTATCGCACCGGCGGGTGCGCCTGGATCACGAGGGCGCGGAGCGATTCGAGGGACCCGCTGACGAGCCCCTGCGACCGTGCCTGGACGAGGATATTGCCGATCGCGGTCGCCTCCACCGGCCCGGCGAGGACGGTCCGGCCCGTACGGTCGGCGGTGAGCTGGCACAGCAGCTCGTTCTGCGATCCTCCACCCACGATGTGCACCGCGTCGATGAGCACGCCGGAGAGCGCGGAGGCCTCCTCGAGCGTCGCGGAGTACGCCTCCGCCAGCGACTCGAGGATCGAGCGGACGAGCTCCGCCCGGGTGGCGGGCGCGGGCAGGCCGTGCTCCCCGCACCAGGCGACGATCCTGGCGGGGATGTCGCCGGGGGCGACGAAGCGCGCATCGGCGGCCTCGAACGTGGTGACGCCGCCGCGGACGGCCGCGGCCTCCGCGAGCAGGGACCCCAGGTCGACGACCTCGCCGGTGCGTCCCTCCCACGTGCGGATCGACTCGGAGAGGAGCCACAGGCCGGACACGTTGCGGAGGAACCGGACGCGTCCGTCGACGCCGCCCTCGTTGGTGAAGTTCGCGGCACGGCTCTCGGGGGTGATGACCGGGGCGTCGAGCTCGAGGCCGACCAGCGACCAGGTCCCGCTCGAGATGTACGCCACGTGGTCGTCGGTGGACGGCACGGCGACGACGGCGGAGGCCGTGTCGTGGGAGCCGACCGCGACGACGCCGAGGCCCTCCGGGGCGCCGAGCTCGTCCGCGACCGTGGGCAGGAGCGTCCCGAGCCGTGTCCCCGGCTCGATCAGCGGCGCGAGGACCCCCCTCGGGAGGTCGAGGCGGGCGAGGAGCTCCTCGTCCCAGGTGCGCGTGCGCGGGTCGAGGAGGCCCGTGGTCGAGGCGTTGGTGATCTCGGTCCGAGCGGTGCCGGTCAGCCAGTAGCCGATGAGGTCGGGCACGAGCAGCGCCTGGTCGGCCGACCGCAGCACGTCGCGCTCGGCCGCGAGCTGGAACAGCGTGGTGAACGGCAGGTGCTGCAGGCCGTTGCGCCGGTACAGCTCCTCGGCGCCGACCCGGGCGTGCACGTCGTCGACGCCCCGGCCCGTGCGCTCGTCGCGGTAGTGGTAAGGAGCGCCCAGCAGCCGTCCCCGGCGCAGGAGCGCGTAGTCGACCGCCCATGAGTCGACGCCGATCGACATCACGTCCGGCTCCGCCCGGATCGCGTCGGCGAGCCCCGCCGTCAGCGCACGGTAGAGCCCGAGGACGTCCCAGTGCAGCGCGGATGCGTCGCCCTCGTGCGTGCGCACCGGCAGGTTCGGGAAGCGGGCCACGTGCCGGAGGCGGAGCCCGTCCCGGCCGACGTGGCCCAGGATCACGCGCCCGCTGGTGGCTCCCAGGTCGACCGCCGCGACGGCCGTCATCGCAGGAACGCGGCCGCGACCCCGGCGTCGACGGGGACGTGGAGGCCGGTGGTGTGGGAGAAGTCGGACGTGCAGAGCGCGAAGACCGCGTTCGCGACGTTCTCGGGGACGACCTCGCGCTTCAGGATGGTGCGCTTCGCGTAGAACGCGCCGAGGTCCTCCTCCTCGATGCCGTAGGTCTTCGCGCGGTTGGCACCCCACCCGGAGGCGAAGATGCCGGAGCCGCGGACGACGCCGTCGGGGTTGATGCCGTTGACCTTGATGCCGTGCTCGCCGAGCTCGGCCGCGAGCAGCCGCACCTGGTGGGCCTGGTCCGCCTTCGTGGCGGAGTAGGCGATGTTGTTCGGACCCGCGAAGACCGAGTTCTTGGAGGAGATGTAGACGATGTCGCCGCCGAGGCCCTGGTCGACGAGGACGCGCGCCGCGGCCTGGGAGACGAGGAAGGAGCCCTTGGCCATCACGTCGTGCTGCAGGTCCCAGTCCGCCTCGGTCGTGTCGAAGAGCGACTTGGAGAGGCTGAGGCCGGCGTTGTTGACGACGAGGTCGAGCCCGCCGAACGCCAGGACCCCCGCGTCGACGGCGGCCCTCACCGCGGCGGCGTCGGAGACGTCCACGGCGACGCCGACGGCGACGTCGGTCGAGCCGAGCTCCGCCGCTGCAGCCTGCGCCTTCGCGAGGTCGAGGTCCGCGACGACGACGCACGCGCCCTCCGCGGCGAGGCGGGTGGCGATGGCCTTGCCGATGCCGGACGCGGCGCCCGTGACGAGCGCGATGCGGGAGGCGAGGGGCTTCGGCGCCGGCTTCCGCCGGAGCTTCGCCTCCTCGAGCGCCCAGTACTCGATGCGGAACTTCTCGGCCTCGTCGATGGGCGCGTAGGTCGAGATGGCCTCCGCGCCCCGCATCACGTTGATCGCGTTGACGTAGAACTCGCCGGCGACGCGGGCGGTCTGCTTGTCGGGCCCGTAGGAGAGCATGCCGACTCCCGGGATGAGCACGATCAGCGGGTCGGCGCCGCGGATGGCGGGGCTGTCCGGCGTCGCGTGGGCGTCGTAGTACGCCTGGTAGTCCGCGCGGTAGGCCGCGTGCAGGGCGGGGAGGCGCTCGAGGATCTCCTCCACGGATGCCGTGGCCGGCAGGTCGACGACGAGCGGCGTCACCTTGGTGCGGAGGAAGTGGTCGGGACAGGAGGTGCCCAGCGCTGCGAGCCGGGGGTGCTCCGTGCGGGCGAGGAAGTCGAGGACCTCCGCCGAGTCGGTGAGGTGGCCGACCTGGGGGCGGTCGTGCGAGGCGATCGCGCGCAGGTGCGGGGCGAGCGCGGCGGCCTTGGCGCGACGCTCCTCCGCGGGGAGGGCGGCGTAGCCGTCGAGCACGGGACCGAACGGCTCCGCGCGGCCGTGCTCCGCGATGTAGGCGGTCGCGGTCTCGATGATGCGGAGCGAGTTCGCCTCCGCCTCCTCGCTCGTGTCGCCCCATGCGGTGATCCCGTGACCGCCGAGGATCACGCCGATCGTGTCCGGGTCCGACTCCTTGATCGCGGCGATGTCGAGCCCGAGCTGGAAGCCGGGACGCCGCCACGGCACCCACGCGACGGTCCCGCCGAAGGCCTCGGCCGTCAGCCGCTCGCCGTCGGCGGCCGTCGCGAAGGCGATCCCGGAGTCGGGGTGCAGGTGGTCCACGTGCGCCGCGTCGACGAGACCGTGCATGGCCGTGTCGATCGACGGCACGGCTCCGCCCTTGCCGTGCAGCGCGTAGTCGAACGCCGCCACCATCTCGTCCTCCCGCTCGACGCCCGGGTACACGCCCGCCAGCGCGCGCATCCGGTCGAGCCGGAGGACCGCCAGACCCGACTCGGTCAGCGTGCCGAGGTCGCCGCCGGACCCCTTCACCCAGAGCAGCTCGACCGGCTCGCCCGTGACGGGATCGGTGTCCGTGCCCTTCGCGGACGTGTTGCCGCCCGCGTAGTTCGTGTTCCGGGGGTCGGCGCCGAGGCGGTTCGAGCGGGCGATGAGCTCCGCGGCGGTGTCGTTCGTCATGGTGCGGGTTCCTGTCGGGTGGCGCGGTGGGCGGGAGCGGTGCGTGCGGGGGTGCGGAGCGAGGCGGGGAGGCCCTGCGGGACTCAGGCGCCCCAGCCGGACTGCGTGCCGCCGACGCGGGCCGCGGCGAGGCGCTCGGCGTGACCGGAGTCGGAGTAGGCGCGCATGGGGTCGGCAGGCAGTCCCCGGCCCTCCCGCCACGCGGCCAGCGCGGGACGGACGTCGGAGTAGAACGCGTCCATGAGGATCCCGTTCGCCCGAGCACGTCGCCGGCGACCTGCGCCGCCTCCAGCGCCGCGCGGTCCACGAGCAGCGCGCGCGCCGTCATCTCCTGCACGTTCAGCACGGAGCGGATCTGCCCGGGGATCTTGTCCTCGACGTTGTGGCACTGGTCGAGCATGAACGCGACAGGGGAGTCCGGACCGTAGCCGCCGCCGCGGACGACCTCGTGGAGGATCCGGAACAGCTGGAACGGGTCGGCCGCGCCCACGATGAGGTCGTCGTCCGCGTAGAAGCGCGAGTTGAAGTCGAACGAGCCGAGCTTCCCGAGGCGCAGCAGCTGGGCGACGATGAACTCGATGTTGGTCCCGGGCGCATGGTGGCCGGTGTCGAGGCACACGAGCGCGCGCTCGCCCAGGGCGGCCACGTGCGCGTAGCTGGTGCCCCAGTCCGGGACGTCCATGTGGTAGAACGCCGGCTCGAAGAACTTGTACTCCAGCACCATCCGCTGCGTACCGCCGAGCCGGGCGTAGATCTCCGCGAGGGACTCGGCGAGCCGGTCCTGGCGTCCGCGGATGTCCTGCTGGCCGGGGTAGTTCGACCCGTCCGCCAGCCAGATCTTGAGGTCGCGGGAGCCGGTCGCGTCCATGATGTCGATGCAGGCGAGGTGGTGGTCGATCGCCTTCCGCCTGATGGCGGGGTCGGAGTGCGTGAGCGACCCGTACTTGTAGTCGTCGTCCTGGAAGGTGTTGGAGTTGATCGTGCCGAGGGACACCCCCTTCGACGCGGCGAAGTCCCCCAGCGCGGAGTAGTCGTCGACCCGGTCCCACGGGATGTGCAGCGCGACCGTCGGGGCGAGCCCCGTCAGCCGGTTCACCGTCGCGGCGTCGGAGATCTTCTCCTCGATCGTGCGCGGCGTGCCCGGGGTCGTGAAGACCTTGAAGCGCGTGCCGGCGTTGCCGAACGCCCAGGAGGGGAGCTCGATGGTCTGCTGCTCGAGCTGGTGGAGGATCTCGGGGCGAGTTCGGTCACGGGCGTGTCCTTGTCTACGTCGTCGGAGGCGGTCCCGGTCATGAATCGTTTCACGGGATGTCACGACAGTAGCGGGGGACCGGACGGCGTGTCAACGACGCGCGCCGTCCGCCGACCCGGCCCGTCCGTCCCGGGAGCGCGGCATGGCATAGCCTCGGGATCCGGGCGCCGTCCGCGACCGCCCCGCATCCGCCCCCTGACCACCCCGACGCCGAGGAGCCGACGTGGCCGTGAGCATCCGCGACGTCGCCGCCCGCGCGGGCGTGTCCGTGGGCACCGCCTCCAACGTCCTCAACCGACCCGAGCGGGTCAACGCCGACGCCGTCCGACGCGTGCACGACGCCATCGCGGAGCTCGGCTTCGTGCGCAACGACGCGGCCCGCCAGCTGCGGGCCGGCCGCAGCCGCAGCGTCGGCCTCGTGGTGCTCGACGCGGGCAACCCGTTCTTCGCGGAGCTCGCCCGCGGGGCCCAGGCGCGCGCCGCCGAGGCCGGGCTCGCCGTCCTCCTCGCGAGCACCGACGGCGACGCCGCGCAGGAGGACGCGTACCTCGACCTGTTCGAGGAGCAGCGGGTGACGGGCGTGCTCATCTCGCCGCAGGGCGAGGGCTCGCCGCGGATCGCCCGGCTCCGGGCCCACGGGATCAGGTGCGTCCTGGTCGACCGCGAAGCCGACGACCCCGACGTGTCCTCGGTCGCGGTGGACGACGTCGCCGGGGGACGACTCGCGGTGAGTCACCTGCTCGGGCTCGGGCGGCGCCGCATCGCGGTCGTCGGCGGGCCGACGTCCGTGCGCCAGGTGGCGGACCGCCTCACCGGCGCCCGCGAGGCCGTCGCGGCCGTGCCGGGCGCGACTCTCGAGGAGATCCCCACCGACGCGCTCTCCGTGCTCGCCGGGAGGGACGCCGGTCGCGCGGTCGCCGACCGGCCCGCCGCCACGCGCCCGGACGCCGTGTTCGCCGCCAACGACCTGCTCGCCGTCGGCGTGCTGCAGGCGCTCGTGCTGCAGGGCGACGTGCGCGTGCCCGAGGACGTGGCCCTCATCGGCTACGACGACATCGCGTTCGCGTCCGCCACCGTGGTCCCGCTCTCCAGCGTGCGGCAGCCGAGCGCGCTGATCGGGCGACCGCCGTCGAGCTGCTGCTCGACGCCGAGCCGCGCCACGTGCTCTTCCAGCCCGAGCTGGTCGTCCGGGCGTCCACGGGCGGGTAGCCCCGCGAGCGGCGCCGCGCGAGGGCGGGTGGCCGGCGCCGGCTAGGCCGTGCCATCCCCGGGGCGCCGAACGAGCGCCCACGCGAAGGGCTCGAGGCGCACGGATCCCAGGGCCGCTCCCGTGACCGCGTCGGTGCCCACCGCCCCCAGGTCGACCTCGACGGCCTCGGATCCATGGTTGACGACGGTGACGACGTCGCCGCGCACCGACGCCTCCACCCACGGGCTCGGGAGGTCGAGCACCGGCCGGACCCCCGCTTCGGCCGCCGCCCACGCCGTGACCGCGGCCATCCCGGCGTCGTCCGGGATCGTCGCCAGGTACCAGGCCGTGCCCGCGCCGGTGGAGCGCGCCGTGAGCGCCGGCTGCCCGACCGCGCGGCCGGAGGCGAAGCGGCCGAGCACGCGGACCGGCCGCGGGTCGTCGGGCGCGACGAGGATCGCGAGCTCCTCCGCCAGCAGCTCGCCGACGAGGGCCCCGGCGTCGCTCTCCACCCGCACGGGATCGCCGGGGAGGGCGCCGAACTCGAGCACGGTCACGCCGAGCACGTCGCGGAGGCCCACCTGGAAGCCGCCCTCCCGGAAGGCGTCGTCCTCGTCCACGACGTCGCTGAACGCGGTCACGAGGAGCCGGCCCCCGCCGGCCACGTACGCGGACAGCCCGCGGGCGCCCGTGTCGGCGAGCAGGTAGGAGTGGGCGAGCACGACGAGCGAGTACCCGGAGAGGTCGGCCGTCGGGTGCACGATGTCGACCGTGATCCCCTGCCGGTGGAAGGCCGCGTGCCACCGCTGGACGAGCGCCAGGAGGTCGAGGACGACGGGGTGGTCGGGGTTCTCGACGGCCCACCAGTTCTCCCAGTCCAGCACGAGCGCGACGGAGGCTCCGGAGCCGTCGCCGCCCGCCGCATCGCCGCCGAGCGCCGGGAGCGCGCCGAGCGCCTGCCCGAGGTCGACCACCTCCCGCCAGGTGCGCGTGCCGGTGCCCGCCTGGGGGAGCATCGCGGAGTGGAACTTCTCGCTGCCGCGGCGGGACTGCCGCCACTGGAAGAACAGCACCGCGTCGGCGCCCCGTCCGACGGCCTGGAGGGAGAGCGCCGCCATCTGCCCGGGCGCCTTGGGCGCGTTCGCGGGCCGCCAGCTGACCGCGCTCGTCGCCTGCTCCATGAGCAGCCACGGCCGGCCGGGCTTCAACGAGCGCATCAGGTCGCGGGCGAACGCGGCGCCCCGGAAGGACTCTGGATCGGCGGGGTCCGCGTAGTTGTCGTCGCTGACGACGTCCACCTCGGCGGCCCAGCGCCAGTAGTCGAGCGGTCGGAAGGCGCCCATGAAGTTCGTCGTGACGGGCTGCGTGGCGCCCGCCGCGCGGATGATGTCCCGCTCCATCACGTAGAGCTCGAGGAGGGCGTCCGACGTGAAGCGCCGGAAGTCGAGCAGGCCCGCGGGGTTGTGGCTGTACGGCGCCTTCCGCGGTGGCACGATCTCCTCGAACGACCCGTAGCGCTGCGACCAGAACGCGGTGCCCCAACGCCGGTTCAGCTCCTCGACGTCGCCGTACCTGCGGCGGAGCCATACCCGGAAGGCCGCGGCCGCGTCGTCGGAGTAGTCGTAGGGGAGGTGGCACGCGTACTCGTTGTTCACGTGCCAGAGCACGACCGCGGGTGGTCGTGGTACCGCTCGGCGATCGCCGTGACGAGCCGGGCCGCGAGCCGCCGGTAGTCGGGCGAGGTGGGGCGGTACGCCTGGCGGCTCCCCGGCCAGTAGACGGATCCGTCCGCATCCTCCGGCAGCATCCCGGGGTAGGCCGTCGTGGCCCACGCGGGCGGCGACGCCGTGGCGGTCGCGAGGTCCACGGATACGCCGCCCGCGTGGAGCAGGTCGAGGACCCGGTCGAGCCAGGCGAAGTCGAACGTGGACTCGTCCGGCTGGATCCGGGCCCAGGCGAAGATGCCGAGGCTCACCATCGTGACCCCCGCCTCCCGCATCAGCCGGACGTCCTCGTGCCAGGTCGCCTCGTCCCACTGCTCCGGGTTGTAGTCGCCTCCGTAGCCGATCATGCGCGGGTCCTTCCGTGGTTCTCGTGGGGGCGTGCGGGCGCCGACCGGCGCCCGCACGCGGGATCAGAGGTGCGGCGCGACGTGCTCCGCGAACGAGCGCACCACGCGGGACGCGACGGCCGCCGGGTCCTCGTCCCAGACGGCCTGGTGGAACACCTCCACCTCGACGTCGCCCGCGTAGCCGGCATCCCGGACCGCGCGCGTGAGCGCCGGGAGGTCGATGACGCCGTCGCCCGGGAGGTGCCGTGCGAGGAGCACGTCGGCGGGCAGCGGCGTCGCCCAGTCGCACACCTGGTAGCTCGCGATGCGGCGCTCGGATCCGGCGCGCGCGATCCCCGCCAGCACCTCCGGATCCCACCACACGTGGAAGGCGTCGACCACGACGCCCACGGCCTCGGCCGCGAAGGGCGCCGCGAGGTCGAGGGCCTGGCCGAGCGTCGAGACCACGGCGCGGTCGGAGGCGTACATGGGGTGCAGCGGCTCGATCGCGAGCCGCACGCCGGTCCGCTCGGCGTGCACGACGAGCTCGGCCAGGGCGTCCTGCACGCGTCCACGCGCGCCGACGAGGTCGCGGGACCCGTCGGGCAGGCCGCCGGCGACGAGCACGAGCTCGGGTGCCCCGAGGGCCGCGGCCTCGTCGAGCGCGCGGCGGTTCCCGTCGAGGGCCGCCCGCCGGGCCGGGCCCTCGATGGCGGTGAAGAACCCGCCTCGGCAGAGCGACGAGACGCGGAGGCCGCTCGCGTCGACGAGCCGTCGGGCGGCGTCGAGCCCGACGTCGGCCACGGGCTCCCGCCACAGCCCGATCGACGGGATGCCGGCGGCGACGGCCACCTCGAGGGCACGCGTCAACGGGGCGTGCTTGACGGTGGCCTGGTTGAGCGAGAGCCGGGGGTGCGCGGCGGCGGCCGGGGCGTCCGCGACGTCGGCCTCGTGCTGCGCGGTCACGCGCGGACCATGCTCGGCGCCTCGACGCCGTGCAGCGCGAGCATCCCGTTCCAGCGCTCGGCGGCGAGCTCCGGCCGCTCCAGCGCCCCGGCCGCGTCCGCCCGCCGCACGATCCCGGACAGGTGGGGGAGCGAGCGCGCCGAGTGCAGGCCGCCCACCATCGAGAACGCCGGCTGGTGGCCGTTCAGCCACGCGAGGAAGGCGATGCCCGTCTTGTAGTACTGCGTCGGCGCGGCGAACACCTGCCGGGAGAGCGCCTCGGTCGGGCCGAGGATCCGCCGGTAGCCCGCGACGTCGCCGCGGTCGAGGGCCTGGATGGCCGCCGACGCGGCCGGCGCGAGGGCGGCGAACGCGCCGAGGAGGGCGTCGGAGTGGCGGACGACGCCGTCCGGGTCCTCGCCGCCCTCGATGAGCCCGACGTAGTTGAAGTCGTCGCCCGTGTAGAGGGAGGCGGAGCGGGGCAGGCGGGCGCGCACGGCGACCTCGGCCCCCGCGTCGAGGAGCGACATCTTGATGCCGCGCACGGCGTCGCCGCCGTCCTCGATGATGCGCACGACGGTGTCCGACGCGGTCGCGGTGTCGGCGGACCCGAAGTAGCCGGCGAGAGCGGGGTCGAACGCCGCGCCGAGCCAGTGCAGGATCACGGGCCGGGAGGCGCGCGCGAGCACGGCCGCGTAGACCCGCTCGTAGTCGGCGGCGGAGGTGGCGGCGCGGGCGAGGTGGCGGCTGGCCATCAGCACGACGCCGGCCCCCGCGTCCTCCGCGACGGCGAGCTGCTCGAGGTAGGCGTCGACGACCCGCTCGAGAGGCACGACGTCGTCCTCGAGCTGGTCGGTGTTGACGCCCACGACGACGGACCCGCCGACGGAGGCGGCCTCCGCGGCGCTGCGCCGGATGAGCTCGCGGGTGGCGGGCCAGTCGAGCCCCATGTTCCGCTGCGCGGTGTCCATCGCGTCGGCGACGCCGAGCCCCCACGACCAGATGCGGTGCCGGAACCCGAGGGTCGCGTCCCAGTCGATCCGCGCGGGATGCCCGGGCACGTTCTCCCCGTGCGCGACGGGGACGACGTGGGCGGCCGCGTAGGCCACCCGGGAGACGAGCGGGCCCGTCGGCGGCGCGAACGCGGGCGCCGGGCCGAGCTCGTGCGGCCGGATCCCGCCGTCGGCGTCGAGGAGGGTGACGCGGGTCACGGCGCGACCTCGACGGCGGCCAGCGCCTCCGCGTCGGCCTGGGCGTCGAGCGCGGCCACGTCGATGCGGCGGCCCTCGTGGGACGACCGCAGCCCGAGCTCGGCGAGCCGCACCCCTCGGGCCCCCGCGAAGAAGTCGTACTCGTGGGGCGCGTCCTCCACCACGTGCCGGACGAACTGCTCCCACTGGGTCTTGAAGCCGTTCTCGAACACGTCGTTGACGGGCAGCTCCTGCCAGTCCCGGGAGTAGTCGTGCGTCTCGGGCAGGTCGGGGTTCCAGGTGGGCTTCGGCGTCGCGACGCGGGGCTGCACCTTCGCGCCGAACAGCCCGACGACGGCGGATCCCAGCGTCCCGTCGACCTGGAACTCCACCAGCTCGGGACGGTCGACGCGCACGGCCCACGACGAGTTCAGCTGCGCGGTCACGCCGCCGGCGATGTCGAAGATCGCGTACGCCGCGTCGTCGGCCGTCGCGGTGTACGGCACGCCGTGCTCGTCCACGCGCTCCTCGATGTGCGTGGTCGCCTTCGCGTAGACGCCCTCGATGGGCCCGAAGAGGTCCTCCAGCACGTAGTTCCAGTGCGGGAACATGTCGACGACGATCCCGCCGCCGTCGTCGCTGCGGTAGTTCCAGCTGGGGCGCTGCGCGTCCTGCCAGCCGCCCTCGAACACCCAGTAGCCGAACTCGCCGCGGACGCTGAGGATCCGGCCGAAGAACCCCGACTCGATGAGCCGCTTGAGCTTCTGGAGGCCGGGCAGGTAGAGCTTGTCGTGCACGACGCCGTTCTTGATCCCGGCGGCCCTCGCCAGCTCGGCGAGCTCCCGCGCCTCGACGTAGGACTCGGCCACCGGCTTCTCCGTGTAGACGTCCTTGCCGGCGGCGATGGCCTTCCGGATGGCGGGCACGCGCGAGCGCGTCACGAGGAAGTCGGCGTAGACCTGCCACCGCGGATCGGCGAGGGCGGCGTCGAGGTCGGTCGTCCAGTGCTCGAGGCCGTGGCGGGCGGCGAGCTCGGCGAGCTTCGCCTCCGACCGGCCGACGAGGAGCGGCTCGAGCTGCACGCGGCTCCCGTCCGAGAGGAGGACGCCGCCCTGCTCGCGGATGGCGAGGATCGAGCGGACGAGGTGCTGGCGGTAGCCCATGCGGCCCGTCACGCCGTTCATGATGATGCCGAGGGTGCGGGGCGTGGTCGTCTCTGACACGGGGGCCCTTTCGTTTATGGAAAGCGTTTACCCAGATGCTAGGCCCCGCGTCGGGCATCGGGCAAGCGGTTTCCCGTGGTCGCGGGCGTCGCGTCGCGATCGCGTGCGGCCGGGACCGACGCGTCAGGCGGAGCGGCCGGGCGTGCTCGGCCGGACGACCACCGAGGTCGGCAGCACGACGGTCGCGTCGGCGTCGGCATCGGCGTCCTCGTCGAGCGCCAGGCCGACGGCGCGGCTGCCGATCTCCCCGAGCGGGACGGCGACCGTCGTGATCGCCGGGCTCACGTCGCTGACCGTCGGGATGTCGTCGAACCCGGCGACGCCGATGCCCGTGCCCGGCTCCACGCCGCGGTCGCGGAGGGCCGACGATGCGCCGATCGCCATCACGTCGGTCACGGCGAACACGAGCTCGATGTCGCCGGGGTGCTCGTCGAGCAGGCGCGTCATCGCGGCGTGGCCGCCGTCGCGCGTGAACTCCGTCGCGACGACGAGGGCCGGATCGAGGTCCACCCCGCGGGCGGCGAGGCCCTCCGCGAAGCCCGCCAGGCGGTCGGCGGAGGTGACGAGGGTCGCGGGGCCGTGGAGCACCGCGAATCGGCGGTAGCCGAGGTCGACGAGCGCGTCGGCGAGGGCCCGCGCCCCCGCGCGGTTGTCGAGCTGCACCGTGGGGAAGGGGAGCGCGCGCTGGCTCAGCATCACCACCCGCCCGCCGGCGCGCTCGAACGCCTGCAGCTCGGCGACCAGGGCGTCGCGGGAGGCCGCGTCGTCGACGCGGCTGCCGGCGAGGAGCATCGCGCGGGGCCGCGCGCCGCGGAGGGCGCGGACGAGCTCGAGCTCGCGCACGGGATCGCGGTGCGTGACGCCGATGGTGACCACGAGCCCGGCGGCCTCGGCGGCCGCGATGACGCCCGAGGCGATGCTGGAGAAGTACGGGTCGGCGATGTCGCTCACGAGCAGCGCGACGGTGGAGGTGGTGCCCTTCGCCACGGCCTGCGCCTGGAGGTTGGGGGAGTAGCCGAGGGCGTCCGCCGCGGCGACGACGCGGGCACGGTAGTCCTCGTTGACCTTGCGCGCACTGCCGTTGAGGGCGCGGGACGCGGTGGCGAGCGAGACCCCGGCCTCGCGCGCGACGTCGTGGAGGGTGACGGCGGTGCCGCGGTCCTTCGGGTGCATCGCTCGCTCCTCGGCCGGCGCCGTGCCGGCGCGATCGTGACCATCCTGCCATCCGGGCATCAGCGCGGGAAAGCGCTAGCCGCGGGACGACGCCCGGGTCCGCGACAGGCGCACGGCGACGGCGGCGAACACGGTGCAGCCGAGCGCGGGCACCACGAGGGGCGCCAGCTGCCAGGTGACCACCGCGGTGAGGACCAGGGCGACGACGAGCGCGCCGGATCCCCGCGGGTCCCGGACGGCCAGGGCCGCCGCCCCGCGGAGGAGGGGACCCCACCGCGCCTCGGGCGACCACAGCGTGCACGCCGTGAGCAGCACCACGAGGCCGGCCGCGAGGGCCGCGGCGCAGACCGCGCCGACGGCGGCGCCTCCCGGCAGCGCGCCTCCGACGACGAGGACGAGGTCGAGCGCGAGCACGGCGCCCGCCGCGACCGCCGCGAGCCCGACGGGCAGCGCGCGCACGAGTCCCGTCCGCGCCTCGGCGAGGGCGGTCCGGAGCGGGGCGGGCTCGTCGAGGATGAACCGCCGGAGGTGCCGGGCGCCGACCGCGAGGGCGAGCGGGAGGGTGACGAGCGGGAGCGCGAGCAGCGTGACGAGCAGACCGGTCCACAGCACCTCCGCGAAGAGGGCGAAGCGGTCGGCCGCCCCCGGCCAGCGGAGGGCGGTGCCGTCGGCTCCCGCCGCGCGGGCCTGGCGTGCCCGCCGCCGCGCGTCCCCGCGGCTCATCCCTTGAGCCCCTGCGTCGCCACGCCGTCGACCAGGAACCGCTGGAAGACCATGAAGAAGATGAGCACCGGGAGGAGCGCGAGCACCGAGACGGCGATCGTCGCTCCGTAGTCGGACGCGGACGTCTGGTCGTTGTAGACGCGGAGGGCGAGCGGCAGCGGCTGGAGATCCGGCGTGTTGAGGTACAGCAGCGGCCCGAGGAAGTCGTTCCAGCTCCAGATGAACGCGAAGATCGACGACGTGATGAGGGCCGGGCGGATCAGCGGGATGGTGATGGAGCGGAAGATGCGCAGGTGGCCGGCGCCGTCGATCCGGGCCGCCTCGTCGAGCTCCCGCGGCAGGTTGCGGATGAACTGCACCATGAGGAAGACGAAGAAGGCCTCCGTCGCGAGGAACTTGCCGATGAGCAGCGGCCAGTACGTGTCCATCATCCCGAGCGTGCGGAAGATCGTGTACTGCGGGATGAGCAGGACGTGCATCGGCAGGAGCAGCGTGCCGATCATGAGGGCGAAGTAGAGCGGCCTCCCCCGGAAGTCGAGCCGCGCGAAGGCGTACGCCGCCATCGAGGAGGAGAGCACGACCCCGATCACCGAGCCGACGGCGAGGATCGTGGAGTTGAGGAAGAACCGCCAGAGCGGCACGCCGCCCACCCCCGCGAACACCTTCACGAAGTTGTCGATCGTGGGGTCCTGGGGAAGGAGCGAGGTCCGCCCGCCGAACTCCGTGTTGGGCTTGAAGGCCGCGGCGCCCATCCAGACGAGCGGGTACAGGACCACCGCGGTGAGCACCACCATCACCGCGATCCAGACGAGCGTCGCCGTCGTGGGGCGTCGCCGCCGGGTCCGCGGGCCGGGCGCGGGGCCGGCTCCGTGACCACCTGGGTGTCGGCCGAGGGGAGGGTCGTGTCGAAGGTCGTCATCGTGAGTCTCCCGAGTAGTGCACCCAGCTCTTCTGGGTCTTGAACAGCACGAAGGCGAGGACGCCGACGAACAGCAGCAGGACCCAGGCCATCGCCGAGGCGTAGCCCATCTGGTTGTTGGTGAAGGCGCGCGTGTAGAGGTACACCGTGTAGAAGTTGGTGGCCCCCGCCGGCCCTCCGGTGCCGTTGCCGATGATGTACGCCGAGGCGAACACCTGGAACGCGTTGATCATCTCGAGCAGCAGGTTGAAGAAGATCACCGGGGAGAGCATGGGGAGCGTGACGCTCCGGAACCTCCGCCAGGGCCCCGCCCCGTCGACCATCGCGGCCTCGTAGAGCTCGGCCGGCACCTGCTTGAGGCCCGCGAGGAAGATCACCATCGGGGCGCCGAACTGCCAGACGGCCAGGATGATCATCATCGGCAGGATCAGGGCGGGCACGCCCACCCACCCGCCCACGTCGAGACCCAGCACCTGCAGCCCCGAGTCCACGGGCCCGTCGGTGGAGAACATCGCGCGCCAGACGATGGCGATGCTCACGCTCGCGCCGATGAGCGACGGCGCGTAGAACGCGGAGCGGAAGAAGCCCGTGCCGCGCGCGCTGTAGTTGAGCAGCATCGCCACGAGGAGGGCGGCGGCGAGCTTCACCGGCGTCCCGACGAACACGTAGGCGAGCGTCAGCTGCACCGACTGCAGGAACTTCGGGTCGCCGAGGAGGCGCTCGAAGTTGCCGAGCCCGATCCACTCGGGTGCGCGGAAGAGGTTGTAGTCGGTGAAGGAGAAGTACAGGGACATCAGCATCGGGCCGAGCGTGAGCCCGACGAAGCCGATGAGCCAGGGGGAGAGGAACGCGTACCCGGCCAGGGTGTCCCTGCGGGGGCGCCGCCGCACCGGGCTGCCGACCGGACGAGGGGTGCTCATCCGGCCGGCCGCGGGTGCGACGCGATCGGAGGCGGGGGTGCCGCTCCGGGTCGACGTCGTCGTCGTCATGGGGTGCCTTCCTGGCCCGTCGTCGATCAGTTCCCGAGCGTGACGGCGGTCTCGTCGAAGAACTGCGTCACCGCCTCGTCGACGCTGAGGGCGCCGAGGCCGAGGCTCGTGCCGATGTCGAGGAAGTCGGCCTCGATGGCGCCGTAGCCGGCCACGGGCGCGGCCGGGGCCTCGCCGATGCGGTCCTCGACCGAGTCGAGGTAGTCGGCGACCTGCTTGTCCGGCCCCTCGAGGTCGGCGCCGGCGAGCTGCTCCGAGGAGGCGGGGATGCCGAGCGTCGCGCCGAAGATCGCGCCCACCTCGGGGCTGTTGATGAGGAAGTCGAGGAACGTCGCCGCCGCCTCGGGGTGGTCGGTGGACGAGGAGATCGCCTGCATCAGTCCGACTTTCTGGTACAGGTCCTTCGTGCCCTCGTCGGAGGTGGGGGGCGCGCTCATGACGATCTCCGACGCGCCGCTGTCGCCGACGTAGCCGCCGAGGAAGTTGCTCCAGCTCATCTCGCTGGTGGCGAGCGCGGCGCCGAACCCGGACTTGGGCAGCAGCTCCTGCAGGCGCGCCGCCGGCACGCCGGTGGTCGTGCGCATCTCGTCGCCCTGCTCCCAGAACGACGCCAGGTCGGCCTCCGTGAAGCCGAGCTCGCCGTCCTCGGTGAAGAGCTCCTTGCCCTCGGCGCGCAGCTGCAGCTCGAGGTTCTGGATGCGGCCGGTGTAGTCGGTGCCGCCGTAGACGGCACCGCCCGTCTTCTCCGTGACGTCGGCGACGTACGCCGCGTAGTCCTCCCAGCTCCCGCCGCCCGCGTAGGGCTGCAGCCCGTTGGCGTCCAGCAGGTCCTTGTTCTGGAACACGGCCCACGCGCTGTAGCCGGTGGGGATGGCGTAGGTCGCGCCGTCGAGCTCGCCGGTGGACAGGAGGTCGTCGGCGACGGTGGTCTCGTCGATGACGCCGCCGAAGTACTCGGACAGGTCGCCGAGCAGGCCGTTCTCGCCGTACTGGCGCAGGTACGTGTAGTCGAACTGCATCACGTCCGGCAGTCCGCCGCCCGCCGCCTCGGTCTGCCGCTTCTCCCAGTAGCCCGGGTAGTCGGTGAAGGTCGAGTTGATGGTGATGTTCGGGTGCTCCTCCTCGAAGAGCGCGATGGCCTGGTCGTAGCGGGCGGCACGGTCGTCGTTGCCCCAGAACGTGTAGTCGAGCGTGATCTCCTCGTCCGGGTCGAGGGTGGCGGAGGGGCCGGAGCCGCCGCCGGAGCAGGCGGTCAGGCCGAGCGCGACCACGGCCACGGCGGCGGCCGCCGCGACGCGGGTGCTGTGTGAGCGGAACATCGTCGTCCTTTCGAGAACATCATCGTTTCGAATGCCCGGCACGTGGATGAAACGTTTCGGGAAAGCGTTTGCCCCAAAGTACGTCCCGCGGATCGACGCGTCAAGCACCGTCGTCGGACCCGCTCGCCGGCACCCCCGCGCCGCCCTCGCGAGGGGGCGCGCCGGGGCTCGGAGCTCAGGCGAGAGCGGCCGCGATCGCGTCGGGATCGAGGGCGCCGTCGGCCACGAGCACGCGCCAGCGCCACATCACGGGCGTCGCCGGCATCGTCCAGACCCGGCGGGCGAACGGCGCCGAGCCGAGGATCGGCGTCGCGCCCGTGCGGACGAACCAGGGCGACGGATGCACGGGGTCGCCGGCCGAGGCGGCCATCGCCACGGTCGCCTGCCCGGTCGCGAGCGCCAGCCACGGCAGGGACGCGCCCCGGGCCGCGTCCGCGGTGGTCGGACCCGCGGGCGACAGCACGCAGGCGGCGCCGAACTCCGGGGCGAGCCGCAGCACGAGACCGCCGTAGCCCGCGTCCGGTCGCCCCGCGGTCGTCGGCGACCCGAAGGCGAGGCCCGCGACGACGCGGGTCCACGTGCTCTCGACGGTCAGCACCGCGCGATCGGGGGCGGGCCGGGCGACCGTGTGGGTGCGGCGCTCGGTGAGGAGCACCCGGCCGGCGGCGTCCGTCCATGCGAGCGACAGGGCCGGGCCGTCGCGGTCGAGGACGCGCTGCGCGCCGTTGTTGGCGAGCTGGCGGTATCCCGCGCCCGTCACCCACGTCACGCCGCCCCAGAGGTTCACGTCGTCCACCTCGCCGGGCACCCCGACGTTGGCGACGGCCAGCGAGAGCCCGAGGTGCCAGTCGTGGTCGGCGGGCCGGAGGTCGGAGACGACGAGCCCGCCGGGCGTCCGGAGCGGGTGCAGGTACGGGCGGGGCGAGTCGCGGGGCGGCGTCCGCGGATCGTCGAGGACGAGCCGCGCGATGCCGTCGCCGACCTCCACGGCGTCGTCCGCGATCACGGGCGGCGCCCCGGCCGGACGTCGACCACGTCCGCGCGGACGGCCGCCCGCATCGCCGGGTCGTCCCGCAGCTCCCGGATCGCCACCGGGGCGCCCCGCCTCGACGAGTGGTAGATCGCGGCGACGATCTCGAGGGAGCGGGCGGGCGCCGCGCAGACCTCCGGCAGGGGGGCTCCGGAGGCGAGCGCCGGGTACACGGCGTCGAGGTACGCGGCATGGCCGCTCGGCGTCTCGAGCTCGGGGAACGCCCATGACGCGGCCTCCTCCGCCGGGACGTGCGGTGCGGCCGTCAGCCGCCAATGGGCGTGGCCGTGCCCGTAGAGGTGCTCGAGCTCGATGGTGGCGCGCTCGGTGTCGATCCGGATCGCGCTCGCCTGCCGCGGGGACACCGCGCTCGTCAGCGCCACGGCGACGACGCCCGAGGCGAAGCGCAGCACGGCCGTCGACACGTCCTCGGTCTCGATCTCCCGGCCGACGCGCCACGCCTGCCCGGAGACCTCGTCCACCTCGCCCAGCAGGTGCGCGAGCAGGTCGAGCTGGTGGATCCCGTGCCCGGTGGTGGTGCCGCCGCCCTCGGTCTCCCAGCGTCCGCGCCACGGCACGTCGAAGTAGTCGGCGTCGCGGTACCAGAGCGTGTCGCAGCGCGCCACGAGCGGGCGCCCGAGGGCCCCGGACCGCAGGAGGCCGCGCACGTGGGCGGCGGCGGATCCGGTTCGCTGCTGGAACACGACGGCGAGGCGCCGGCCGGCGCGGTCCGCGGCCGCCGTCATCCGGTCGACCTCCGCCAGCGAGAGCGCCGGCGGCTTCTCGACGACGACGTGCGCCCGAGCGCGAACCCCGCCTCCGCCTGCTCGGCGTGGACGCCCGGGGGCGTGCAGAGGTGCAGCACGTCGACCTCGGGGAGGTCGTCGAAGGATGCGCCCCAGGTCGGGATCCCGTAGCGGTCGGCGAAGTCCCGGGCGCGGTCCGGGTCGCGGTCGACCGCCGCCACGAGCAGCGCGTCGTCGCGCTCCCGGAGCGCCGCCGCGTGCAGGTGGGCGACCCCGCCGGTGCCGATGATGCCCACCCGGAGCGGGGCGGAGGGCGTAGGGGTGTCGGCGTCCATGGGCGTCCTCGCGGGTCGGGGCGACGGTGCGGGCATCGGCGCCGCGCTCCCCAGCACCCTAGCTGGGAAAACGCTTGCCCTCCACTCCGGCGGCGCCGCCGGTCGTCACGCGAGGTGGAAGTACTCCTCCAGGCGCACCATCGACCGGTCCGGGTCCTCCGACGACTCGAAGTACGGGGCCATGGTGACCTGCCAGCGCGCGTTGACCTCCTGCTCCGCCATGCGGGCGCGGGCGCGGTCGAAGTCGTCCGTGACCAGGTAGCCGACGACCAGGCCGTCGGACTCGCGGACGAAGAGCGAGTAGTCCGACCAGCCCGTCTCCGACAGCGCCTCCCGCATCTCCGGCCAGACGGTCTCGTGCGCCGCCAGGTAGTCCGCGATGCGGTCCCGCTTGAGCTGCATCGTGAAGCACACGCGTCGTGTCATGTCGTCCTGCTCTCGTCGTGTCGAGGTGTGGGTGGGGTGGGATGGGTGGCGCCGCCGCGAGCCGCGGGGCCGGAGGTCACGCGAGGCGGTCGGGCGCTCGCCCGGGATCCGTCGGGGAGTCGTGAGCAGGGTCGCCGCGATGTCGCGCCCGATCCGCTGCAGCAGGCGCGCCGACAGCACCGGGTCGCGCGAGCTGTCCTCGTCCGTGCGGTCCGCGAGGGCGTGCACCGCGTGGAGCCCGAGCTCGCGCACCCCCTCGGCGGAGAGCGCGTCGCGGCCCACGACCGCGACGACGGGTCGGCCGCCGCTCCGCCGGACGACGACGGAGATGAGCTTGCCGTCGCGCGTCTGCTCGTCCATGGAGCCCTCGCCCGTGATCACGAGGTCCGCGGCCTGCGCCCGGGCGTCGAACCCGAGCAGGTCGAGGAAGAATCCCGCGCCGGAGACGAGACGACCGCCGAGGAGGAGGAGCGCGTAGCCGATCCCGCCCGCGCTGCCGGCGCCGGGCGAGGCGGCCGCGGCGCGCGCTCCCGGGACGCCGGCGCGCTCGGCGAGGTCGACGAGGTGCGCGAGGGCGCCGTCGAGGAGGTCGACCTCCGCCGGGCCCGCGCCCTTCTGGGGGCCGAAGACGCGGGCGGCGCCCAGGGCACCGGTGAGCGGGTTCGTCACGTCGCTCGCGCCGAGGAGCTCGACGTCGTCGAGGGGGAGGAGGCCCGTGAGGTCGAGGCGGTCCACCGACCCCAGCGCGCCGCCGCTCGGCCGGATATCCGCGCCGTCCGCGCCGAGGAAGCGCACGCCGAGGGCGTGCAGGAGGCCCGCGCCGCCGTCCGTGGTGGCGCTGCCGCCGAGCGCGACGACGATGCGGCGCGCGCCGAGCCCGCGCACGTGCCGGATGGCCTCGCCCACCCCGTGGCTGGAGGAGCCCAGGGCGTCGCGCCGGCCGTCCGGCAGCACCGCCAGGCCGCTCGTGCCGGCGACCTCGACCACGGCCGTGTCCCCGCGCCGGGCCGCGGTCGCGAAGACCGGCAGGCCGGTCGGGCCGGTCACGTCGACGGCGACGGGCTCGTAGCCCGCGGCGAGCGCCGCGTCGACGCTGCCGTCCCCGCCGTCCGCGAGGGGGAGGAGGTCGCAGTCGACGCCGTCCGGGCCCGCGCCCTCGGCGAGGCCGGCGCTGATCCATCGCGCCACCTCGGCGGCCGTGAGGCTGCCCTTGTACTTGTCGGGCGCCACCAGGACCCGCGGACGACGGTGGTCAGGGGTCCGGGGGAGCATGTCGGCGAGCCTACCGAGCCGCCTGCCGCGCATCGGGTCCCGCGGCGGTCGTCGGGTGGCCGCCGGTGGCGGGGTGGGCCAGACTGGCGCGATGGTCCCGTGCGCGTCCTGCCGCATCATCGAGGGCTCGGCTCCGGCCGTCTGGGTGGAGCGCGAGGAGCACGCCGTGGCCTTCGCGCCGCTCCCGGGCTCGGCCCTCGCCCCGGGGCACACGCTCGTCGTCCCCGTGGAGCACGTCGACGACCTCCGCCGCGCATCCCCTGCCGCGCTCGCGGCGACGACGGCCCTGGTGCAGCGGGTCGCCCGCGCCATGCACGGCGCCCTCGGGGCCACCGGCACGGTGGTCCTGCAGGCCTCGGGCGCCGGCGTCCCCGGCGACCAGGGCGACCCCGCCGTCAGCGTCCCGCACCTGCACTTCCACGTCGTCCCGCGGTGGCCCGACGACGGCGCCGTCCTCTGGCCGGTCCTCCCGTCCGCGCACCGCGTCGACGGCGATCCGCACGCCGCGCTCGCTGCGATGTTCGAGTAGCCGCGCGTCAGGCAGACCATCATGCCCGGGGCCCGGCGTCTGCGCTGCCCGTCGCCGCCGCTGCCCCCACCCCGTGGCCGCCGTTGCATCGCGCCCGCACCCATACGCGGCCCATCGGCCGTACATGGGATCGTCATAGGCCCGCACGGCGTACTGGTGCTCCACCCCGACAGAACAGTGGAGCACCACCGTGGACTACATCCTCCCCATCGCCGTCGACCTCGTGGCCGTCGGCATCCTGACCTTCGCCATCTACTTCCCCCGGCACCACCGCCGGGACCTCGTCGTCGCCTTCCTCGGCGTGAACGTCGGGGTGCTCGCCGTGTCGCTCGTCCTGGGGTCCAGCACCATCGGCGCCGGCCTCGGGCTCGGCCTGTTCGGAGTGCTCTCGATCATCCGGCTGCGGTCGGACGAGATCGCGCAGCACGAGGTCGCGTACTACTTCTCCGCCCTCGCGCTCGGCCTCATCACCGGTCTCTCCGGTTCGATCGACCCGCTGCACGTGTCGCTGATGGCGCTGATCCTGCTCGTGCTCGTCGTGGGCGACCACCCGCGCCTGTTCGGCCGGTACCGCCAGCAGACGATGACGATCGACATGGCCATCGCGGACCACGACGCGCTCCTGGAGCACCTGGGACTCGTGCTCGGCGCGGAGATCCGCGGCGCGCAGGTGAAGCACCTCGACCTCGTCGACGACACCACCGTCGTGGACGTGCGCTACCGGGTCCGTCCGAGCGGCAGCCCGGCCCGCCGCCGCGAGGCCATGCCGCAGGGCAAGGTGACCGCGTGAACCACGTCGGCACACTGACCGCCGTCGGCCTGCTGGACCCCATCAGCCTGGACGAGCTCGTGGCCCGCGCCGCGCTGCTCACGCGGGTGGACCGCAAGTACGTGGTGCCGATGCACGCGCTCGACGCGGCCCTCGCGGGCCTGGAGCCGGGGACGCGAGCCCTCGAGTTCGACGGCCGCCGCGCATCCGCGTACCGCAGCGTGTACTTCGACACCCCCGAGCTCGCGAGCTTCCACCTGGCCGCGCACGGTCGGCGCCGCCGCTTCAAGGTCCGGACCCGCAGCTACGTCGACTCCGGCGAGTGCAACCTCGAGGTCAAGACCCGTGGCGGCCGCAGCAGCACCGTCAAGGACCGGGTCGCCCACGTCGCCGGCGACGAGCGGATGCTCACCGGCGCGGGCCTCGCCCACGTCGACGCGACGCTGCAGGAGGCCGGCATCCGGGGCATCGCCCCCAGCGGCTGCGGCCCACGCTCGTGACCGAGTACGACCGCACGACCCTGTTCGTCCGAGCGACGAGAGTCGCGCGACCGTCGACACCTCCCTCGCCTGGATCCTCGACGACCGCCGCCTCGAACTCCCCCGCGTGGCGATCGTGGAGACCAAGTCCGGCTCCCGACCGTCCGCCGTCGACCGGCTCCTCTGGAGCCACGGGCACCGCCCCTCGACCATCTCGAAGTACGGCACGGGCCTCGCCGCCCTCCGCGACGACCTGCCCTCGAACAAGTGGAACCGGGTCCTCCGGCGCCACTTCGCCGACGGCCGCACCACCTCCACCTCCTCCGCCGCCTGAGCGCGGCATCCCGCACACTCCGGCGCTCACCTGCGCCCACCGAAGGACACCCCATGACCCCGAAGCGCTCCATCCGCAACCCCACGACCATCGCCGTCTCCCTCCTGCTCAGCGTCGGTCTCTTGGCTGGCTGCGGCATCGCCACGACTACCGCCGGCACCGACACCACCACGGCCACCGCAGCCGCGGTCGAGGTCGACGCCACCCAGAGCGCCGCTCAAGTCCTGGCGGCGAACGAAGCCGTCATGGACTCCGGCGACTACGTCGACGACGCGGAAGCCGTCGACATCGCACTCGACGGCGACACCGCTACGACCTCCGGCGACGGCGTGACCGTCGACGGCAGCACCGTCACCATCACCGCCGCCGGCACCTACCGCATCAGTGGGACGCTCGACGACGGCCAGGTGATCGTCGACACGGCGGACACCGGGACCGTCGCCCTGATCCTCGACGGCGCGAGCATCTCCTCCACCACGACGGCCGCGATCGACATCCGGCAGGCGGACGCCGCCATCATCTCGCTCGCCACCGGCACCGAGAACGCGCTGAGCGACGCCGCGTCCTACGACGACTCCGCCGAGGCGAACGCGGCGCTCTACAGCGCCACCGACCTCACCATCACCGGCACCGGCTCGCTCGCGGTGACCGGGAACGGGAACGACGGCATCGCCTCGCAGGACGGCCTGGTGATCGATTCCGGGAGCATCGCGGTCACCGCCGCCGACGACGGCATCCGCGGGAAGGACGCCCTCGTCATCCAGGGCGGGACGGTCAGCGTCACCGCCGGCGGCGACGGCCTCAAGTCCGACGACGACGAGGACCCGACGCGCGGGTTCATCTCCATCACCGACGGAGACGTGACCGTCACCGCGGACGACGACGGCCTCGCGGCCACGACCGACGTCGTCATCACGGGCGGCACGCTCGACGTCACCACGGGCGGCGGCGCCGCGAACGCGGCCGCCGCAGCGACGGACTCCAGCGCGCAGGGCATCACCGCCGGCGTCATCGCGGTCATCGAGGGCGGGACGACCACCATCGACGCCCAGCACGACGCGATCAACGCCACGGGCGGATTCCACCTCGTCTCCGGCACCGTGGACGCCGCCGCCGGAGACGACGGTGTGCACGCCGACACCGCCCTCGTGATCGACGGCGGCACCCTCGACATCACGACCGCCGTCGAGGGGCTCGAGAGCGCCGCCATCACGGTCAACGGCGGGGAGACGTCCCTGGTCACCCAGGACGACGGCGTGAACGCGACCGTGGGCTCCACCACGACGGAGAGCGCGACCGGCACGGGCGACGCGGCCGCGGCGGCGGACGGCGCCGCAGCACCGGAGGCGGGTACCGCTCCTGCAGCCGGCACGGCCCCGACCGGGGGCGCCCCGGAGGAGGTATGCGGACGGGCGGCGGAGGCATGGCCGGCGGCGGCGGAAGCGGTGATGACGGATCGACCCTGACCATCACCGGCGGCACCCTCGTCGTCGACGCGGAGGGCGACGGCCTGGACTCCAACGGATCCGCCACCATCTCCGGCGGCACTGTCGTGGTGAACGGTCCCGAGGGCAGCGGGAACGGCGCCCTCGACGTGAACGGCACCCTCGACGTCTCCGCCGGCACCCTCCTCGCGGCCGGCAGCAGCGGCATGGTCGTCTCCCCGGCGACCACGAGCACCCAGGGGTGGATCTCCGCGACGCTCGACAGCACCTACGACGCCGGCACGACCGTGCAGATCCTGGACGCGGACGGGACCGTCGTCGCATCGTTCGAGGCGAGCAAGTCCTTCGGCAACATCGTCTACTCCTCCGACGCGATCACCACGGGCGAGAGCTACTCGGTCGCGATCGGCGGCACGGTCTCCGGTGCGAGCACGGGGGGCCTCGCGGCGTCGGGCGACGCCACGGGAGCGGCCGCCTCCGTCACGGTCACCGCGGGTGAGGCCGCGACCGGCGGGATGGGCGGCCGCTAGCACCGGAGCTGCCCGCGGTCCCGCGGGCAGCAGGGAAGGGGAGGTCCGGCGAGTCGCGGGGCCTCCCCTTCGTCGTCCCTCCCGCCCGCACCGAGCTCCTCGACGGGAATCCGCGCTCATGGGAGCGTCATCGACGCCTCATCGAATCGTCATCATGCAGCTCTGCACCCTGATCCCATGACCCACGAACCGACCCGACGCCCCTCCCGCCGCACCTTCCTCCTCGGCGGCGCCGCAGCCCTGGGCCTTGCTGCCACTGGGACTGGCTGGGCCCTTGACCGCTTCGTCGTCCCGCACGTAGAGATCGACGACGTCGACGCCTTCGAGGCCGCGAACGCCTCTACCGACACCGCCTCGACCAGTACCGGAACGGCGACCGTCACCGTCACCACCCGGACGCAGGGATCCGGCGACGACCTCGTCACCTACTACGTCGCCGACCTGCTCCTCACGGACGCCACCGCGCTGCGGTCCGCGTTCGCGGACGACGCGTTCGGGGAGAACATCATCGACACGACCTCGAGCATCGCCGCGCAGAACGACGCGGCGTTCGCGATCAACGGCGACTACTACGGCTTCCGCGACACCGGCATCGTCATCCGGAACGGCGTCGCGTTCCGCGACGCGGGCGCCCGCGAGGGGCTGGCCTTCTACCGAGACGGTCACGCGGAGGTGTACGACGAGACCGCCACCAGCGCGGATGCGCTGGTCGCCGCGGGCGTGTGGAACACCCTCTCGTTCGGTCCCGCCGTCGTCCGCGACGGCGCCGAGGTCGCCGGCATCGACCAGGTCGAGGTCGACACGAACTTCGGCAACCACTCCATCCAGGGCCGCCAGCCCCGCACCTGCGTCGGCGTGATCGCCGCGAACCACCTCGCCCTGGTCGTCGTCGACGGCCGCAGCACCGGCTACAGCGCGGGCGTCACCCTGCCCGACCTCGCCGCGATCATGCTCGACCTCGGCTGCGAGACCGCGTACAACATCGACGGCGGCGGATCCTCGACCATGGTCCAGGACGGCGAGCTCGTGAACCGGCCGCTCGGGACGACGAGCGAGCGCGGCACCTCCGACATCCTCTACATCCCCACGAGCGCCGCGTGATCGTCCTCATCCCCGCCTACGAGCCCGACGTCCGCCTCCCCGCGCTCGTGACCGCCCTCGTCGAGGCCCGCCCCGACGTGATCCCGGTCGTCGTCGACGACGGCAGCGGGCCCGGCCACATTGCGACCTTCGACGCGACGCGGGCGGCCGGAGCCGTCGTCCTCACCCATCCGCGGAACCTCGGCAAGGGCCGCGCGCTGCGGACCGGCATCGCGTACGCCGGAGCCGCCCACCCCGGAGAGGACGTCGTGTGCGCCGACAGCGACGGGCAGCACACGGCCGTCGACGTGCTCCGCGTCGCCGACCACGTCCGCCGCACCGGCTCCATGGTGCTCGGCGGGCGGAGGTTCGACGGCGACGTGCCGCTCCGCAGCCGCTTCGGCAACGCGGTGTCCCGCGGACTCCTCCGCCGGGCGTCCGGCGGGCACGTCCACGACACGCAGACCGGGCTCCGCGGCTACCCGGCGGGATCCCTGGCGTGGCTGCTCGACGTGCCGGGGGACCGGTTCGAGTACGAGCTGCGGGTGCTGCTGCGGGCGCACGCCGACGGGCGACGGGTGGAGGAGATCCCCATCCAGACGCTCTACCTCGAGGGCAACGCGTCCTCGCACTTCCGCCCGATGGCGGACTCGTGGAGGGTGCTCGCACCGCTCATCCTGCATGCCCTGGTCGCGATCGGGTCCTTCGTCCTCGACCTCATCGCCCTCTGGGCCCTGGTCGCCGTGACCGGAGAGCTCCTGATCGGCGTGATCGGCGCACGACTGATCAGCGGCACCGTCAACTTCCTCGCCAACCGCCGCCTCGTCCACACAGGCCGCGGTCCGGCGGCGCCGCTCCCCGCGGAAAGCGGCGCGAAGCGCCGTCTGCTCCTCGGGGAGGCGCTGCGGTACACGGCGCTCGCGTCGCTGGTCGCGCTCGGCGACGTCGTGCTCCTGGAAGCACTCACGACGGCCGGCATCCCATTGCTCCTGGCCAAGATCGGCGCGGGAGCCGCCCTGTTCGTCGCCGGCTTCGCCGTGCAGCGCACGCTCGTCTTCCGGCGGCACGCGGTGGAACCCGGCCCCGTGCCGGCAGCCGTCGATACCGCCACCGCTCCACCGGCCGCGTCGGGGCGGCGTCCCACCTCGCCCGGGTTCATGGCCGGTCCATAGCCGTGCCAGGGCCGGCTCATGCGTCGATGCCGCTGAATCGGGGCATGAGCGCACCGATGCATGCACCACCACCTGCACCCGCACCAGCACCAGCACCAGCACCAGCACCAGCACCTTCCGCCCCCGCACCGCGGGCCGACGCGGCGCTGCGGGCGGCGGGACGACGGCGGTCGCGCATGACGCGGCTCCTCGGTGCCGCGGCATGGGCCTCCGCCGTGGTGGCGGTGCTGCTGTGGGCGACGTCCGACGCGGCACGCATCACCGGCGACGGACGGATCCTGATCGTCCTCGGGATCATCGAGGGACTCATCGGCACCGACCTGATCCTGGTCATGCTCGTCCTCGCGGCCCGCGTGCCGCTGATCGACCGCCTCGTCGGCCATGACGCCGCCATGGCGCTGCACGGCCGCCTCGGGAAGCCCGCCCTCCACCTCCTCCTCGCCCACGGCGCGCTGCTGGTGGTCGGCTACTCCCTCGACTCCGGCGAGGGCATCGGGCCGATGGTCGTGGCGCTGTGGGAGACGACCGACGTCCGGCTCGCGATCCTCGGCCTCGGCGCCCTCGTGGCCGTCGTCGTGAGCTCCGTGATCGCCGTCCGCCGCGTGCTCCCGTACGAGGCGTGGCACGGCGTGCATCTCCTGTCCTATGCGGCGGTGGTCCTCGCCGTCCCGCACCAGCTGCAGCAGGGACAGGTCCTCGCGGAGACGTCGTGGCAGCGGGCGTACTGGATCGCGCTGTACTTGATCGCGCTCGGCTGCATCGCGGTCTTCCGCTTCGGCACGCCCGTCCTCCTGTCCCTCCGGCACCGGGTGGTCGTGGACCGCGTCGAGCCGCTCGGCGACGACGTGGTGTCCCTCCACCTGCGCGGTCGCCTGCTCGACCGCCTCCCCGCGCGGGGCGGTCAGTTCCTCATGTGGCGGTTCTGGGGAGCGGGGACCTGGTGGCACGCGCACCCGCTCTCGCTGTCCGCCGCACCCGACGGCACGGGCCTGCGGCTCACGGTGCGGGCCCTGGGGCGCGGCAGCGGCGGCCTCGCGCGGCTCCGGCCCGGGACGCCCGTGTCGTTCGCCGGACCGTACGGCGTCTTCACGGCGGCCAGCCGCACCCGCCCCCGCATCGCGGTCGCCGCCGCGGGGATCGGGATCACCCCCGTCCGCGCGTTCCTCGAGGACGTCTCCGCGCCGGCGGGATCGGTGTCCATCCTGCTCCGCGCGCGCGATGCCCGGGAGAC
Source organism: Clavibacter michiganensis (assembly GCA_002150995.1). Lineage (GTDB taxonomy): Bacteria > Actinomycetota > Actinomycetes > Actinomycetales > Microbacteriaceae > Clavibacter > Clavibacter michiganensis_K. Next base: position 1,843,898 of record MDHJ01000001.1, read on the forward strand.
GCACCTCTGGGACGAGGTCATCGCGTGGGCCGCCGCCCGCGGTCACCGCGTCCTGACCAGCGTCGGCTCCCGCGGCAGCGGACCCGGCGCGTGGCTGGCCGACGAGCAGGCCGGCCAGGGCCACCGCATCGCCACGGTCTTCCCCGACCTCGACGGCTCGGACCTCTACGTCTGCGGACCCGCACGCTGGGCGGACCTCGTCGAGGCCGACGCACGCGCCGCGGGGCTGCCGCGCGCACAGCTCCACCGCGAGCGCTTCAGCTGGTGACAGCACCGCATCACGCCCACGAAGGAGAAGGACGCATGCACGACGAGGACACCACATGGACGCGGCGCATGATCGCGGGGCTCACGACGGGCATCGCCCTCGTGGGCGCCGGGGCGCTCGGCTCGACCGTCTACCTGACGCAGGCCGTGCTCGCGGACGACGCCGGCGCCCCGACGACGTCCGCAGTCGTCCCCGCGGACCCGAGCACCGACGACCAGGCCGCTACCTCGATGCCGGCGGATGCCTCGACGGGCTCGGGAGGCGGGTCGACGGGCTCCGGGTCGACCGGCTCGGACACCTCGACCGGCTCCGACACCTCTACCGGCTCGGGGACGACCGACTCCGGCGTGAGCGCCGGGACCGGGTCCGGCTCCTCGGCGCGGACCTCGGGGTCCTGACGTGCGCACCGTGGTCGATCGACCGCCCGCGAGCGGGGAGCGCTCGTGGGACCTCTGGACCACGACGGCGCGGGTCGTCGTGCAGAGCCCGGATCCCCGTGCCCTCGATGCCGCCGTCGCCGCGGTCCACCGCGTGACCTCCGCGATCGACCGGGCGTGCAGCCGGTTCCGGCCCGACTCGGAGCTCATGGCGCGCGCCGCGGACCTCGACCGCGGATGCACGGTCTCGCCGCTCCTCGCGGACCTCATGCGGACGGCGCTGGGCGCCGCGGAGGCCACCGACGGCGACGTCGATCCCACGCTCGGCGCCGAGCTGATCAGCCTCGGCTGCGACCTCGACCGGCGGGGCGCGGCACCCCGCCCCGTCGCGCATGGGGACGGGCGGCGCGCCGCGAGCGGTCTCCCGCGCGGGAGCGCCGAGCGCACGCCGCGGTGGCGGGACGTCGAGCTCCGGGGAACGCGGCTGCGAATCCCCGCCGGCGTCGTGGTCGACCTGGGGGCGACCGCCAAGGCGTGGACGGCCGACCGCGCCGCGGAACATGCGGCGGCGGCCTCCGGCGCGGCGGTCCTCGTGTCGCTCGGCGGCGACATCGCCACGGCGGGGGACGGTCCCGCGGAGGGCTGGCAGGTCCTCGTCAAGGACGCGGACGAGGACCCCGCGCAGGTCGTCTCGCTGCGCAGCGGCTGGGCGGTCGCGACCTCGAGCACGCGGCGCCGGAGGTGGGAGCACGACGGCACGCCCGTGCACCACATCCTCGATCCCCGCTGGGGCGTGCCGGCCGCCCCGCTGTGGCGCTCGGTCACTGTGGCGTCCGCGACCTGCGTGGGCGCGAACACCTGGTCCACGGCGGCGGTCGTCCGCGGCTCCCGCGCCGTGCGGGACCTGTCGTCCCGGTGCCTCGCCGCCCGCCTCGTCGCGGCCGATCGGACGGTGATCAGGACCCCGCTCTGGCCGGAGGACCGCGGAGACGCGCGGATGCCGTGATCGGCGGACGGCCGCGATGCGGCCGGGCCGCCGCGGCCATCGCGTCCTCGCGCCGGGCACCCGCCCCTACGCTGGAGCGGTGCAGCGGCTGGGGGACCGGGTGGAGGATCGACCGGCTCCGCGGGACGACGCCCGCGGGAGGGTGTCCGTGACCACGGGGCTCATCGCCCTCGGCGCGTTCGCGCTGCTCTGGTGCCTGATGTGGATCCCGTCCGCCGTGCTCGGCTGCGGCTGGCTGATCCTCTACCCGCTGTTCCTCGTGGCCTGGGTCCCGATCGGGCTCCTCGCACTGGTGAGCCTCGTATCCGCCGTGATGTCGCTGGCGCGGCGGGAGGGCCGGAGGAGGCGCGCGATCACGCTGCTCGTCGTCGACGCGGTGTTCCTCGTCGTGTCCCCGTCGGTGCTCTGGCTGGGCGCGTTCCCGCTGCTCGCCCTCGTCACCCCCGCCCCCGCGTGACGCACGCGGACTCCGTCAGCCGTTCGAGCAGGTCTCCGTCGCCGCGGTCTGGCCGGTGACGCCCTCCGGCAGCACGGCGGGAGGGCGGCCGAGCCGTCCGACGCGGGCGGAGCCGGATCCGCCGGGGGAGCAGCCGCGTGATCCGTCGGCTCGGCGAGCACCACGCCCTGGCCCGTGCTGTCGGGCGCCAGGGCGAAGTCCGCGTCGGAGGCGATGAGCCGCATCATCCGATCCCCGGTCGGCACGTCCTGCGCGACGCGGCCGCTCTCCAGGTACGTGGTCGGGTACTGCACGAACACGAACTCGTCGAGCGGGATGTCCTTGATGGTGAGCGCGAGCGACGTGATCGCGGCGGGGCTGTCGAGCGAGGTGGAGAGGCTCATGTTGTCCACGGCGGCGCGCGCGATGCCGTAGAGCTTCGCCGGGTTGGTGAGGGTGTCGGAGCTGGTGATGGTCCGCAGCAGCGCGCTGAGGAACACCTGCTGGTTGCTGATGCGGGAGAGGTCGCTGTTGTCCCCGATGCCATGACGGAGGCGGAGGAACTGCACCGCATCCTTGCCCTGGAGGGGCACGACGCCGGCGGGGAGGTCGAGCTCGGTCCGCCAGTCGTCGATCGGGTTGGCCAGGCAGACGGGGACGCCGCCGACGGCGTTGGACATCTCGATCACGCCGGTGAACTGGATGACGCCGCCGTAGGGGATGTCGAGGCCCGTGATGCTCTCCACGGCGCGCACGACGCAGGGGAGCCCGCCGTTCTTGAGCGCGACGTTGATCTGCACGTCGTCCTGCGCCGGCACCTCCGTGATGCCGTCCTGGCTCCGGCAGGCGGGCATGGTCATGAGCATGTCGCGGGGGAAGGAGATGACGGTGGCGCGGGTGTGGTCCTCGCTGATGTGGAGCAGCATCGTGACGTCGTTGAGGTTGCCGGTCTGGACGCCGGCGCCCGTGCCGAAGCCGTCGCCCTGGCCCTCGCGGGTGTCGCCGCCGACGAGGAGCACGTTGGCCCCGCCGTCGATCGCGCCGATCGAGGGCGGCAGGGCGTCCCCGTCGGAGATGTCGACCGAGTTGGCCTGGACGGTGCGGGCGATGTCCCACGCGGCGATCGCGGCGACGGATCCGCTGCCGACCACGGCGACCGCGGTCACCACGCCGATCGCGGCGGCCACCGTGCGCGAGGCGCTCGGCCTCCGCAGGCGGCCGTGGCGGGCGATGCCCTCGGTGCCCCGGCGTCCCACCCTGGTGGTCTCGGTCATGGCGCTCCTCCGTCGACGGATGGGGACGGGTGTCCCTCGCCGAGGCTAGGCGCGGATCCGCGGGCACACCAGGTCCGGCCCTGCGCGCACCCGCTGCCGCGAGAGGCGCGCCGGCCCGCGGCACGGGGCCTCCCCACCGGGGCTGCCACGATGGCCCCATGCAGATCGACGTCGTGCACGGCCGCAGCGGCACGGACGTCCGGCGTGTGCTGGAGGCCCGTCCGGACTGGTTCGGTGACCCCGAGGCGATCGACGCGTACGTCGTGGACGCCGAGAGCGACCGGTACGACAGCCTCCTGGCATCCGACGGCACGCAGGTGCTCGGTGTCGCCCTCGTCCACCGGCACTTCCCGGAGGCCGCGGAGCTGCACCTGATCGCCGTCGCTCCGGAGGCGCAGGGGCGGGGCATCGGCCGGCTCCTCGTCGAGCGCGTGAGCGCCGATCTCGCGGCGAGCGGATGCGCCGTCCTCTCCGTCCACAGGGTCGGGCCGTCCTTCGACCACGAGCCGTACGCGCGCACGCGCCGCTTCTCCGGGCGCCTCGGGTTCCTGCCGCTCGAGGAGCACACGGGCCTCGACTGGGCGGGGCCCCCCCTCATCCTGGTCCGGCCCCTGCGCTGACGGGATCGGCGGGTGCCGTGGCGCGTCGCCGCCCGGACCGGGCGCATCAGGCGTCCCCGCGACCGAGCGAGGACGTAAGCTCCCGATGCGCCTCCACCTCGTCGATGAGGGTCTGCGCCGTCCCGCCCAGGATGTGCCGGACCACCCCGACCGGATGCGCCTCAGGCCTCCCGCGTCCACACCCGCATCTCGCCGGCGCCCCGGTTGGCCCAGGAGGCGTACGGCACGAAGACGAGCTCCGCGTCCTCGGAGGTGACCGGGCCGCTGCGGTAGAGGCCGTCCCCGGCGACGTCGGCGCGGCGGCCGCGCGCGGTCACGACGTGCGTCCCGTCCGCGTCACGGGCGGTCAGGTCCGCGTCCGCCGGCAGGGACAGCATGTGCAGCATCGCGCCGTTGTCGGCCTCCTCGAGCGCGTGCACCATGGGCCCGCGCGCGATCGCGACCCGGCCGGCGTGCTCGACCAGCCGGGGGTCGGGGCGGAGGCGGCGCGGGGCGGTGTCGAGCTGCAGCACGAGCTCCTCGCCGTCCTGCCAGCGCCGTGTCACGGTCGCGTAGCCGTCGTCGCGGAGCAGGTCGCCGTCGTCGAGGTCGAGCGGCCGGCCGTCGAGGTGCAGCGTCGTCGTCGCCGACCACGCGGGCACGCGGACGCGGAGCGTGAGCTCGCCGTCGGGGGCGTCCACCACGCGGAGCGCGACCCGGCCGCTGCCGTGCACGTCGGCATCCACCGCGACGACGGCCACCGCGTCGCCCACGGGCACGCGCACGGTCCCGGATAGCGGCACGTGCACCACCAGCTCGGCGTCGCCGGTCGCGAAGGCGTAGGACCCGAGGGAGGTGAGGAGCCGGGCGAGGTTCGGGGGGCAGCACGCGACGTCGAACCAGGCGCTCCGCTCGATGCCGCCGCGGCTCGCGAGGGGGTTGTCGTAGAAGAAGCACGTGCCGTCGTCCGACAGGCCGGCCAGCACGCCGTTGTAGAGGGCGAGCTCCATCACGTCCCCGTAGCGCCGGTGCCGGTCGATGCGGAGCATCCGCTGCGCCCACATCATGAGCCCGATCGCGGCGCACGTCTCCGCGTACGCGGTCTCGTCGGGCAGGTCGAAGTCCCGGGTGAATCCCTCGTTGACGGCGGAGCTGCCGATCCCGCCGGTCACGTACATGCGCCGCGTGGTCAGGTGCTCCCACAGTCCCCGGCATGCCGCGAGGAGCGACTCGTCGTCCTGCTCGCGCGCCAGGTCCGCCATCGCGGAGTACAGGTACATGGCGCGGACGGAGTGGCCGACGGCCTCGTGCTGGTCCCGCACCGGGGCGTGGGCCTGCAGGTACTCGCGACTGCGGCCGGGGTGGGCCTCGCCGCTGAACTGGTCGCCGAAGTACCCGGGGGTCCCGCGGCGCTCCGCCTCGAGGTCGAAGAAGTACGGCTCGGTGCCGCGCTCCTCGACGAAGTAGGACGCGAGGTCGAGGTAGCGGCGCTCGCCGGTGGCCGCGGCGAGCTTCACCAGGGCGAGCTCGATCTCCTCGTGGCCGTCGTAGCCGCGGATCTGCCCCTCGCCCCGGCCGAACACCGTACCGATGAGGTCCGCGTAGCGGCGCATCACGTCGAGCAGGGTCGTCTTGCCGGTCGCGGCGTGGTGCGCCACGGCGGCCTCGATCAGGTGCCCCGCGCAGTAGAGCTCGTGCGCGTCGCGGAGGTCGGTGAAGCGGTCCTCGGGCGCGATGACCGTGAAGTACGTGTTGAGGTAGCCGTCGTCGCCCTGGGCGGAGGACAGGAGGGCGATCACTTCGTCGAGGCGGGCGTCGAGCTCCGGGTCGGGGTGGGAGACGAGGCTGTAGCTGGCCGCCTCGATCCACTTGGCGATGTCGCTGTCCCAGAAGATGTGGGGCACGGGATCGCCGTCCTCCCGCTGGTGGCGGAGGGACTCCAGGTGCCCGATGGTCTCGAGCTGGTGGTACTGGAAGGGGATCGTCTCGGTGCGGACGGTCTCGATGCGCGGGCTCCAGAAGGGGTCGGCGATGTCGACGTCGGCGAGGGGGGCGGGCGTCGTCGCCCTATGCGTGCGGTGTGCGTCCATGGGGTGTCCTTCGGTGGGGAGGGGATCGGCGGCGGCGCGGCGGGTGCTCATCCCTTGAGCGCGCCCGAGGTGAAGCCGCGGACGTAGTAGCGCTGCAGGAAGAGGAACAGGAGCAGGCAGGGGAGGGCCGACACGATCACGCCGGCCTGCAGCGCGCCGTAGTCCACCGAGCCGAGCGCCCCGGTGCGCAGGCTCACCAGCGCCACGGGGAGGGTGAAGAGGTCGCCGCTGGTCAGGAAGATCAGCGGCGCGATGAACTCGTTCCAGGATGACAGGAACGCGTACAGGCCGACCGTCACGAGCCCCGGCACGGTGCCGCGCAGCAGCACGCGGAAGAACGCCCCGGCGACGCTGCACCCGTCCATGAGGGCGGCCTCGTCGAGCTCCTTCGGCAGCGCCTCGAACGAGTTCCGCATCATGAAGAGGCTGAACGGCAGCTGCAGCATGACCATCACCAGGGCGAGCCCGACGAGGGAGTCCTGCAGGTCGAGCCAGCCGAGCAGCACGTAGAGGGGGATGAGGATCGTGGCGTACGGCACCATCAGGATCGCCAGCGTGAGGATGAAGAGCACGTTCCGCCCGCGGAACGGGAGCCGCGCGAACGCGTACCCGCCGAACGCGGAGACGACGAGCACGCCCGCGACGGTCATGAGGGCGACCGCCGTGGTGTTCAGCAGGTAGGTGCCGAGGCCGCTGCCGTACTCGACGACGCTCTGGTAGTTGGCGAAGCCGAAGCCGCCCTCGGGGAGGCGCCGGTGCCGAACAGCGACCCGTGCAGGGTCCACAGCAGCGGGAGCAGGAACAGCAGCGCGAGGACGGTGCTGGTGACGTGGTGGGCGGCGATGCCCAGGGTCTTGGTTCGCTTCATGACGGCCTCACGCGGTGTTGTCACGTCGGAGCAACGTGAACTGGATCAGGTTGAGCACCAGCAGGAACGCCAGCACCACGAGCGACAGGGCGGCCGCGGTGCCGAGGTCGAACTGCACGAACGCCTTGCGGTACAGGGCGACGACGAGGGTGACGGTGGAGTTGTCGGGCCCGCCGCTGGTGAGGATGTAGAACTGGTCGAACGCCAGCACGGATCCGGTCACCGAGAGGATCAGCATGAGCGCGATCGACGGGCGGAGCAGCGGCAGCGTCACCGAGACGAAGGTGCGCCACCAGGAGGCCCCGTCGACGCGGGCGGCCTCGTAGACCTCGTCCGGGATCGCCTGCAGGCCCGTCAGCAGGATGAGCATGTAGAAGCCGGAGAAGCGCCAGACGACGAGGAGCACGGTCGACCAGAGCGCGCCGGTGGGCGTCGAGATCCAGTTGAGCGGCCCGATGCCCACGAGTCCGAGCAGCTCGTTGAGGCCGCTGTCCTTCTGCGTGTACAGCCCGTAGAACAGCAGGCTCGTGGAGGCGAGGCCGATGGCGGCCGGGATGAAGAACGCCGTGCGGTACAGCGCCGTGCCCGGGCGGGACTGCTGCACGAGGAGCGCGAGCCCGAGCGCGACGGCGCTGAGGAGGACGGTGGTGATGACGGTGTACAGCGCCGTGAAGCCGATGGCCGTGACGAACAGCGGGTCGCTGATCTCAGTGAAGTTGGCTCCCCAGTTCGGCGAGGAGGCGCCGATGAGCGGCCAGTCGTTGAACGCCATCCAGATGAGGAGGACGAGGGGGACGACGAACACGACGCCGACGACGAGGGCCGTCGGGGTCGCGAACAGGAGTCCGGTGCGCGCCGTGTCGCGGGAGAGCGGACGGCGGGAGCGCGGGGTGGCGGGCTGCGGCCGCGGGGCGGCGGCGGGCAGCCGGGTCGTGGTGGTCATGGTCGGGCCTTCCCGGGAGGGGGTGACCGGCCGCCGCCTCCGGGGAGGCGGCGGCCGCGTGGGGGAGGGCTACTGGCCCGACTGGAGGGCGGAGGTGATGGCGTCGTTGTCGGCGGCGCGCTTGCCGGCGTCACCGAACACCTGGTCGCGGAAGTACGTCGTCCAGGGGCCGTTGGCGTCGTTGAAGGTGGCGCCGAAGGCGTTCGACTTGGGCGTCTCGCCCACCTCGACGAGCGCGGTCATCGCGGCCACGTTCGGGTCGGCCTGGCTGTACTGGTTGTCGGCGAGGTCGGTGCGGGCCGGCAGGTAGCCGCCCTTGGCCAGCACCTCGATCTGGGCCTCGTCGGAGAGGGTCCACGAGACGAAGTCCCACGCGGCGGCGGCCTCCTCGCTGGTGGCGGAGATGCTGAGGGTGTCCCCGCCGAGGAAGGTCGAGGTGCCGCCGTCGATGCCGGGGATGGGCGCGACGCCCACCTCGAGGGCGTCGCTCTGCTCGAACGACCCGTAGGCCGTCGCGCCGAGCGGCTGGATGCCGATGGAGCCGTCCGCGAAGACCTGGTTGAAGGTCGCGCCGGTCTCGGTCTGCGCGCCCTCCGGGGCGAGCCCCTTCTCCCAGATCTCGCGGTAGAGGGCGTAGACGTCGCCGGCGTCGTCGGAGTCGAGCTCCGCCTCGGTGCCGTCCTCGTTCAGCACGTCGCCACCGCCGGCCCAGACGGAGGGCCAGGTGGTGAAGAGCATGCAGCCGCCGCAGTTGCCGCCGAAGTAGAAGCCGTTCACGTCGCCGCCGAGCGCGTCGATCTTCTCTGCGGCCTCGACCCACCCGGTGAGCGTCGTGGGAGGCGTCTCGGGGTCGAGGCCCGCCTCCTCGAACAGGACCTTGTTGTAGAACATCGCGGAGAGGTCGAGGTCGTGGGGACGGCGTAGTTCTTGCCGTCCTGCTCGCCGACGGACATGTGGCCGGGGGCGAGGTCGTCCTTGAACGGGAGCGCGTCGACCTCGGTCGTGATGTCGCGGAAGATGCCCTGCTGGATGTAGTTGGGCGTGAAGACGACGTCGCTGGAGACGACGTCGGGGAGCTGACCGCTGCCGGCGGCGGAGCCGACCTTCTGCTGGTAGGCGTCGAACGGGATGACGGTCAGGTCGACCTGGTTCTCGTGGGACGCGTTGTAGGCGTCCACCAGGGCCGTCGTGAAGTCGCTCGTCGATGAGCGGGTCCACATGGTGATGGTGGTGCCGTCGTCGGTTGCGGTGACGGGGGCGGCGTCGCCCCCACCGCCGCCGGCCGCGGCCTGGCAGCCGCTCAGCACGACGGCGCCGAGGGCGAGGCCCGCGATGCCGGCGAGGCCGCGGGCTCGAGTGCGGTGGGACATGGGATCTCCTTCGATCGGTGCGGTCGGGTACCGCGGGTCCCGCCTCGCCATGGCAGCGAAACAGTAGGGAAAAGTTAGGTGGGGGATACGATCGTCGACAAGCACCTCCGACGAAAACTTCCGAAAGCGGGCCGGCCATGCCACGAGCGACCATCCGGGATGTCGCGGCGCGCGCGCAGGTCTCCATCTCGACCGTCTCCAAGGCGCTGTCCGGCAACCAGGAGATCAGCGAGGACACGCGCATCCGCGTCCGTCGGACGGCCGCCGAGCTGTCCTACCAGCCGCGGGGAGCGGTCGACCCACCCGGTCCGGGTCGACCCGGGCGGTGGGGCTGCTGACGCAGGACGGGGTGGGGCGCCTCAGCCTGCCGGTGCTGCTCGGCGCCGAGAACGCGGTCGGGACGGAGCGGATGTCGGTGCTCCTGTGCGACAGCCGAGGCGACGACGTGCGCGGCGCCTATCAGCTCAACACCCTGCTGGAGCACGGGATCGACGGCCTCATCGTGCTCGCCGACAACACCAACGACCAGCCGTCGCTCGGGCCGCTGGGGGTCCCTGTCGTGTACGCGTACGGCGCGTCCACGAGTCCGGCCGACTTCTCCGTCGTCCCCGACGAGGAGGGCGGGGCGCGCGACGCCGTCCGTCACCTCGTGAGCCACGGGCGCACGCGCATCGCGCACGTCACGGGCCCCGACTGGTACGCGGCGACCGGGCGACGCGCCCAGGCCTGGCGGGCGGCGCTGCAGGAGGCGGGTCTGCGGCCCCCGGCGGAGCCCATCCAGGGAGCGTGGGCGGAGTCGACGGGACACGACGCCGTCGACGCCCTGCTCGACCGGGGGACGGACTTCGATGCGATCTTCTGCGGGAGCGACATGCTCGCCCGCGGCGTCGTCGACCAGCTCCGGGACCGCGGCCGGCGCGTGCCGACCGACGTGGCCGTCGTCGGGTTCGACAACTGGGAGCTGATGGCCACCGGCAGCCGCCCGCCCCTCACGACGATCGACATGCGCCTGGAGGCGGTCGGGCGGGCGGCCGTGTCGGCGCTGTTCGCCGCCATAGGCGGGCAGGCGCGCACCGGCATCGAGCGGGTGCCGACCGAGCTGGTGGTCCGGGCGTCCACGTGATTGCGGTCGCGGGCACCACGGGCGCGCGGGCGTCAGCCGTCGCCGTCGAGCCCGTCGGGGGAGTCGGGCGTCTCCCGCCGCAGCGCGTGCTGCACCGCGGCGGCGGCGACGGCCGCGAGCGCGACGGAGACGACCACGAGGATCACGGCGTCGATCACCGGCTCGCGCGAGAGCAGCAGGCGCGGCCCGCCGACGGCGAGGACGACCAGCAGGATGACGCCGGACGTCCGCCACGAGGAGCCGAGGAAGAAGCGCACCCGGGGACGTGACGCGCTCGCGATCGCCGGGAGCGCGAGGCACGCGACGACGGCCGCCGCGCCCAGGAGGATCGGCACGGCGTCCGACGAGCCCTGTCGCCCGGCGATGACGGCGGCCCACAGGCTCCCCCATGCGGCGCCGAGCAGGAGCGGGGACAGCCAGCGCGCGAGGTCTCCCATCGGAATCGCCTCCCTCTCTCCTGGGGTCGGATCTCAACGGCGGGGACGTGCACGAGCGGCGTCCCCGCGAGCGGATCCGATCACCGCGCCCAGCCCGTCCCGCGGGCGGCGTCTCCTCCGCCGGGCGGGAGACCATCGGAGAACGCTACCGGGTCACGGCTTCGGTCTCCGCCGCGGCAGGCATCGGTGCTCGCCGACCCGCCGATCATCACCGGGGAGGACGTGCCGACGCCGCGTCGCTGCGAGGCTGGCGGGATGCGAGCCGCACGAGATCCCCGCCTCCGATTCCTGCCCTGGTGCGTGTTGGCGCTCGCCTGGGTCGGCTCGGTCCTCGCCGAGCAGGTGCTGTTCGGCGACACGACGGGCTGCGAGCTGTCGCCCGGCTCCTCGGTCCTCGGGGACGCGGGATGGAGCTGGTTCCCGCTCGGGCGCACCTGCACGTGGCTCGTGGACGGCATCACCGTCACCGACCGGCCGTCGCTGACCGAGCTGCTCATCCCGCTCACGCTGGCCGTCTGGCTGGTGACCCTCAGCGGACGCCGCGCCGCCACCACCGGAGCGCACCGGCGAGGAGCAGCACCACGCCGAGGAGCGTGACGGCCATGGCCGCCGTCATCGCCGCCGCATCGCCGGCGAGCATCCCGCATCCGGCAGCCGTGTCGTCGTAGGGGCACGTCCGCCATGGCTGGAAGAGGTAGAGCACCGTCACGGCCGCGCCGATGAGCGTGAGGGCGGCACCGAGGACGAGCTGCACGTTCCGTCGCATCATGACCATGCTCCGACGCTACGGACGGTGCGGACCCCCCGCGTCAGCCGTCAGGACGATCGGTCGTCCGCGCGTGGTCGCGCATCGATCACCGGGACGCCGCGGGAACGGCGTCGGGCCTCCCACCACGCGCCGCGAGCGCCGCGGAGACGACGGCGATCAGCACCAGGCCCACGAGCGCGGCCGTCGCGGCGCGGATGCCCGCGGTGGCGATGAGGGTGCCGGTGAGCGCCGCGGAGGCGGCGATGCCCGAGGCGGAGGCCGTGTTGATCCACGTGAACCCCTGCGTCAGCTCCGCGGGGGCGACCGTCGCGTGCACGATCTGCGACGACGACGCGAGCAGCGGCGCGATCGCGGCCCCGCCCACGACGAGCATGAGCGCCGACCCGGGGAGCGACGGCCACAGCGCGCCGACCGCCGCGCCGCCCGCGAGGACGACCGCGGCCACCAGCTGCACGACCGGGGGCCGGGGGCTCCGCCGCAGGGATCCGTACGCGAGCCCCGCGACGATGCTGGCCGCGCTGGAGAGGGCGAGGATGACGCCGGTGAGGGCCTCGAGGCCGCTGTCCGTCGCGCGGGCGGCGACGAGGAGCGGGACGGCCCCGAAGAAGCATCCGAGGCCGGCGTTCACCCGAGCGTCGCGACGAAGCGCGGGGTCCGCAGCGACGTCGTCCGTGATCGGCCCGGGTGCCGCTCGCGACGCCGCGGCCCGGGATCGGTGCCCCGGCGGCAGGAGAGGACGACGCACCCGACGACGAGCAGGAGGCCCGCGGCGACCGAGCCGGCCCACAGGGAGAGGGACGTGCTCGCGACGGTCACGAGGACCGGGCCGCAGAGGAACGCGGCGTCGTTGACGCTCGCCTCGAGCGCGAACGCGGTGCGGAGCCTCGCCGGATCCGCGACGAGGTGCACCCATCGGGCGGCCGACAGCGCTCCGGGCTGCGGGACGGTCGCGCCCGCACCGGCGACGAGGGCGAGCGTCAGGAGCGTCGGCACCGAGCCGACCGAGGTCAGCGCGACGATCATCGCCGCCGCGTGCACGGCCACGATGCCCGGGACCGTGGCGCCCTGACCCCAGCGGTCGACGAGGCGGGCGAGCTGCGGACCGACGACCGCCTCCGCCGCGGCGAAGACGCCGGTCGCCGCTCCCGCGACGGCGTAGGACCCCGACGCGTGCTGGACGGAGAACAGCAGGCCGAGCCCGGTCATGGCCACGCCGAGTCGGGCGACCGCGGCCGGGACGACGATGCCCCGTGCCCCGGGCAGGACCAGGACCTCGCGGTACCGGGTGGTCACGGAGCGGACGGAGCCGCCGATCGCGGACAGGAGAGGGTGCGCAGCCGTCATCGACGAGGCCTCCGGCGCGGCGCATGGTGATCGATCGGCAGACAGGTCGGCCTGGGCTTCGACGATCACGCGGGAAGCCGCGGAACCAGCACGAGGTGCAGTGCGAACGTAGCGCACGAAGCGATCGCGGGGCCCTGCGGGGATCAGCTGGGCGTCGGCGCGACCGTGATGCGCATCACGGTCTTCCGCTTGCCGAGGTGGCGTTCGAAGGCGAAGCCGGCCTTCTCGAACATGGCCGCGTGCCGTCGTGGAGGAACGACGAGGAGGTCCTCTTCCCGGGCACGAGCTCGTTGGCGAACGACACCACCTCGCCGCCCCCCGCATCGGCGATCAGCCGGAGGGCTCCGTCGAGCGCCTCGCGGGCGACGCCCTGCCGGCGGTGGTCGCGGTCGACGAAGAAGCAGGTGATGCGCCACGGGGCGGGTCGGATCTCGCCGCGGTCGTACTCGGTGCGGTGGTAGATGTTCGGCAGCTCCAGCGGGGTGCCGTACTCGCACCACGCGATGGCGTCGGCGCCGTCGAAGACCAGGGCGGCATGGGCGACGCCCTCGGCGACGAGCCGCTCCTTGAAGGCGGGGCCGTCGTGCTCCCGCTTGACCGTCCGCTCCGTGTCGCCGTGGAAGTAGCTGCAGTAGCAGCCGCCCCAGACCCCGTTGTGCTTCTGCGCCAGCGCGAGCCAGGCGGGGTAGGTCTCCGGCGTGAGCGGCCTGATCTCGTGCTGCGGCATCCGGGGCTCCGTCTCGATCGCCGTCGTCAGCGCTCGGAGGCGCTCGAGGCCGAGGCGGCTTCCGCGAGCCGCTTCAGCGCGATGACGGCCTCGCCCCACATCTCGCGCATGCTCGGGGCCCACTCGTCGGGGACCTCGAGCTCGACGTCGACCGTGGTGACCCCGTCCGCCTCCCGGAACGCGTAGGACTCGTGGAGGCCGACGATCGGGCTCTCGCGCGACACGACGCCGCGGTCGATCTCCCCGTCGTAGCGGATCGAGACGAACTCGTCCCGCCTGCTCTCGACGACGGTGCCGACGAGGCCGCCCGCATGGCCGTCCTCACCCGGGCCCACGAAGCGGATCTCCGCGCCCTCGTCCCAGCTGCCCTCGTACGTCGATCCCTCGTGGAAGGCGCCCGTCCACTGCTCGTAGGTGTCCCGGGCGAGCATCGTGTCCCACACCACGCGTACGGGGGCTCGGACGTCGGCGCTGACCCTGACCATCTCCATGGGCGATCGTAGGCGTCGGTACCCCCGGAGGCGCAAGAGCGGGAGGGGGGAAACCGGGGACATTCCGGTACCGGTCCGCGGCCGCCGGGTCCGCGTGCACGGGCCTCCGCGATGGACATCGGCGACCGGAGCATGCTGGCGAGCAGGACGCAGCGTGCGTCCATCGCCTCTCGCCACGGCCTCGACGTCGACCTGCGGGCACCAGCGGCGACGCCTCGCGAGCCTCGCACCGGCCCGATGAAGGGCCTGCGTGGCCCCGGTCGCCAGGAGGACGCGCGCACGTTGCGGCGCCTCCACCTGCGGACGATCTTCCTCACGGCCCTGTCCGTGTTCATCGTCGGGACCGTGATCTCCGCGGCGGCACCGGGCTTCGCCGTGCTCCTCGTCGGTCGGATCATCCAGGCGATCGGCACGGCGGTGTTCGTGCCGCTGCTGATGACCACGACGATCCGTCTCGTGCCGGAGTCGCGCCGGGGCCGGATCATGGCCCTCGTCACGGCCGTGCCGGCGATCGCCCCGGCGCTCGGCCCGGCCATCTCCGGGCTCGTGCTGACGTTCCTGCCGTGGCGGTGGCTGTTCATCCTCGTCCTGCCCCTCGCGGTGATCGCGCTGATCGCCGGGGCGGTGAAGCTGCGGAACATCACCACGCCGGAGAAGGCGACGCTGGATGCGCTGTCGCTCGCGCTGTCCGCGATCGGGTTCGGCGCCCTGGTCCTCGGCCTGTCGCTGATCGGGGAGTCCGCATCCGGACACGCGCCGATGCCCCCGCTGGTCCCCATCGCGATCGGCGTCGTCGGGGTGGCCTCGTTCGTCCTCCGGCAGCTGTCCCTCAGCCGGAAGGGCGACGCGTTCCTCGACATGCGCATCTTCGGCTCGAGGAGGTTCGTGGTCCCGCTGCTGGTCATGCTCTTCGTGGCGCTGAACGGGTTCGGGATCCTGCTCGTCCTGCCGCTGATCCTCACCGGATCGCTGGGGCTGAGCACGCTCGCGATCGGGCTGTTCCTCGTCCCCGGCGGTGTCGTGATCTCCGTCGTGTCCGCCCTCGGCGGCCGGGTGTACGACCGGTGGGGCCCGTTGCCGCTGGCGATCCCGGGTGCGGTCGTCTGGACCGCGAGCATCTGGTTCCTCAGCACCCTCGACGACACCAGCAGCGTCGGCGCCTACCTGGCGGGGTACCTGTTCATGACCGCCGCGCAGGCGATGATGTGGGCTCCGATGGCGACCCTGGCGCTGTCCGCGCTCCGGACGGAGCTCTACCCGCACGGCAGCGCCGCGTTCTCCACGATCCAGCAGCTGGCGGGCGCCGCCGGAGGCGCGATCCTCGTCTCGGCGTACACGATCGGTGCGGGAGCCGCGGACGCGGGAGACCTGAGCGTCGCGGAGACCGTCGCCGCCGGGCAGACCGCCTTCATGACCGCCGGCGTCATCGCGATCGCCGCCGTCATCGGGACGCTGGCCATCGGACGCCGCCCGACCCCGACCGAGGACCAGGGCGCCACGGCGTAGCCGACAGCCCGGACACGACGAGGGGGACCCCGCCAGCAGGCGGGGTCCCCCTCGTGGCTCGGTCAGTAGATGGCGCGGTTCAGGCGCACCAGGTACTCGGCGCTGACGGAGCCCTCCGCCTCGGCGCGTTCGGTGACGGCGGCGATGGCGAGGTCCCGACGCTTCGGGGAGCGAGCCGCGTCGGCCTTCGCCAGCGCCTCCGGCAGCTCTTCGGCCGTCCGGTCGGTGCAGTACGCCGGCGTCCCGGGCTGCTGGCGCCAGGACCGCGCCAGGGGCCCCGCGTCGAAGGCGACGAAGCCGGTGGCCCCGACCAGCGACATGGCCGTCGCCTTCGCGGCGTCGTCATCCCCGGCGACGGGGATCGAGATGCGGTCGCGATCTCCCGGCGCGGATGCGTGCTCGGCGAAGGACTGCGCCGTGATCGCGTTCCACGCCTTGACGACCGGCCGGCCGTAGTGCTCGCACACCCACAGGCTCTCCACGCGACCGTCCTCCAGCTCCTGGATGCGGCCGTCACGGAGGGGGTAGTAGTTGGACGTGTCGATGACGACCGCCGAGTCCGGTGCCGCCTGCACGAGCGACGCGATGTCCGGGACGCGGCTGATCGGGACGGACACGATGACGACGTCCACCCCGTCCGCTACGTCCGCTGCCTCCACGGCACGGGCGCCGGTGCTCGTGGCGGCGGGATCGATGGTCTCCGGTCCGCGCGAGTTCGCGATCGCGACGTCGTGCCCAGCGGTCGCGAGCCGCTGGGCGAGGGTCGTGCCGATCATGCCTGCGCCGATGATGCCGATCTTCATGGGGATCCTTGTCTCTCGTTCCGAGTGGTCTTCCCCATCCTCGACATTGCCATTAGTGTGAAGGTCAAGTCGCAGTTGGAGGACGGATGAGGATCGGCGAGCTGGCCAAGCGGACGGGCGTCGCACCGCAAATGCTGCGGTACTACGAGGAGCAGGGCCTCATCGCCCCCTCGCGCCTGCCCAACGGGTACCGCGACTACGACGAGTACCTCGTCCAGCGCGTCGGCAAGATCCGCGGCCTGGTCGACTCCGGCATCCCCTCCCGGATCATCGTCGACATCCTCCCGTGCCTCGACAAGCAGCAGGCGATCGTGGTGCGGAACGTCGAGCCGGGACTCCGGGACCTCCTCACCGAGGAGCGCGACCGCATGAGCCAGAAGATCGACTTCCTCACCCAGAACCGCGACGCCATCACCGCCTACATCGCCGCCCTCGACGTGGCCACCTCGGAGGAGTCCCTCGCGCACGCGAGCTGAATCCGGGGACGGCTCCCGTTCCCCTCGAGGATCCCGGACTTGACATTGTCACTAATGTGAGGGTCTGAGACTGAGGTCATGACGACCGAAGAGACCTCCCGCACCACCCCCCAGATGCTGATCGCCATGCAGCTCGTCGGCGGCTTCGGCGGCGCGCCGGGCGCCTGGCGCCTCCCCGGCGTTCCGCTGGACAGCTACACGAGCATGGACGCGCACGTCCGACACGCACAGGCCGCGGAGCGCGGGAAGATCCAGCTGCTGTTCTTCGCCGACACCCCGGCCCTCGAGACCGACCTCGACGTCCAGCCGCAGCGGCACGTCATCGACCCGGTGGTCGTGATGACCTCAATCGCCCGCGAGACCACGCGCATCGGCCTCGTCGCCACGGCGTCGACGACCTTCAACGAGCCGTACAACGTCGCCCGGCAGTACAAGGCGATGGACGTGATCAGCCACGGCCGCATCGGCTGGAACGCCGTGACCACGTCGAACCCGGACGCCGCCGCGAACTTCGGCGCGCAGGTCCCGCCGCGGCCGGAGAAGTACGCGCGTGCGCACGAGTTCATCCAGATCGTCGAGGCGCTCTGGGGCAGCTGGGAGGAGGACGCGCTCATCGGCGACGTCGAAGCCGGCCGCTACGCGGACGCGGCGAGGATCCGGCCGATCAACCTCGGTGGGCAGCACATCGCCTCGGTCGGCCCGCTGCCGATCCCTCCCTCTGAGCAGGGCCAGCCGGTGATCTTCCAGGCCGGCGGAGGCCAGAACGGGCTCGAGCTCGCCGGCCGCTACGCCGACGGCGTCTACGCGAACCCGTTCGACATCGCATCCGCACGCGCGCAGCGGGATGAGCTGCGGGCGGCCGCTGTCGCGGCCGGGAGGGACGCGGACGACATCAAGATGTTCGCCGGCTTCATGCCGACCGTCGCCGCCAGCAAGCGGGAGGCGCTCGATCGGCGCCGGAAGCTCGACGAGTCCATCGACCTCCGCCAGCGGTTGGCGTACCTCGGGCACATGATCGGCGTGCCGCTGCGGTACGAGGACATCGACGAGCCCGTGCCCGCGGAGCTGCTCGCACGCGCCTCCGCCAGCCCCGGGGATCCCCGGTCCGCGCGCGCCCTGCAGGTGGTCCGAGAGGGGTGGTCGCTGCGCGACGTCATCGCGCACGGGGTCATCGACTACCACCCCGTCGTCGCCGGCACGGCGGAGGAGATCGCGGACTTCATGCAGGAGTGGTTCGAGGCCGGCGCCTGCGACGGGTTCTCGCTCTCCATCGACAGCCTCCACGACGGGGTCGACGACTTCGTCGACCAGGTCGTCCCGATCCTCCAGGAGCGCGGCGTCTTCCATCTCGACTACGAGGGCGCGACGCTGCGGGAGAACATGCACGCAGCACCGCGCTACGGGCGGGACCCGCGCGTACTGAGTCGGTAGGGAACGTCCCACCGGGGGACCCCCGGTCCCTCGGGCGGGACCGGCCCCGTGCGCCCGAGGAGCGGACGGACCGCGGGGAGGGTCAGGGGCCGCCACCTGTCGGTCGCCGGGTCGCATCGCCAGCGGGAGCCGAGGGCATGCGGATGCGCGGCACCTCCGCGCGCGATGTCGCGGGAGTGCTCGTCCATGGTCGGACCCAGGGCGCGGTCGCCGGAACCGAACCTGCGGGGCTGATGGACCCGGACGCTAGGAGGACGCGAACACGTTCCGGGACACGGCCTCGAAGCCCGCCGGCGCGGTCGCGCCGTCGGGGACGACGGCGAACGTGCGGCCGGCGCCGGTGCTGCTCTGCATGGGCCCCACGCCGCAGGCGACCACCCAGTCCGTGGCGTCCGGGTAGATGAGCAGGCAGGCGTCGTGGTCCTCCGCGCCCGAGGCCAGCCAGAGGTCCGTGCCGTCGTGCTCGCCCACCCAGCGGATGCTGTCGAGGTCGAGGTCCGCGAGGGCGTCGTCCGACACCTCCACGGGCACCGGGTGGTCCGTCGTCGCGTCTCGCTCGAGGTCGCTGAGTCCCGCAGCAGGCGAGGAGCAGCCGGCCGCGGCGAGCGACACGATGAGGGTCATGACCGCGGCGGCGGACATCCTGCGAGGTGACATGCGCCCACTCTGGCGGCTCGCCGGAGTGGGCGACAGCCCCCTGTTCGTCCACGAGGCGGCCACGTCGGCGTCCCGGGTACGGGTCGTCTGCCGATCCGGGTTCCGTCGGGAGGCGGACGCGCGCGGCGAGCCGCGGTCCTAGCGTGGGAGCGAGGACAGGGGGATGACCATGACGCAGGGCAGACCGGACACGCCGCCGCAACGGGCGGTCTGGTGCTTCATCGCGGCGACGTTCGTGTTCGCGACGCCGGTGATCGTCTTCGGCGGCTCGGCGGAGCTGTGGGTGACGATCCTGAGCCTCGCGGCCGGCTTGCTGCTGGTCGTCCTGGGCGGCGTCCAGCTCGGGCGCGAGCTGAGCGCGCGCAAGGGCGATCCGCCCGCGGAGCGCTGACGAGGAGGGGCGAGCGCCACCCGGCCGGTGGTCGGGTCCGGCCGCACCGCCGTCCTCCTGGGCTCGATCTCCTCCCCGGTTCCGCGACCGCTTCGCATCCCGTCGACGCCGATCACGGACGACCGTCGGGTGCCGGCTCCTTCCGGTCGCGCGAAAGCGGGTACCGGCGGTCCAGGCGCGGGCTGAGGACGACGAGGAACAGGAACAGCGAGAGCAGCCATCCGGCGATCCAGTACGCGGGGATGAGGAACACCGCGAGGTTGGGGAGGGCGCTCGAGGCGACGCCGACGATGACGGCGATCGTGAACAGCGCGCCGATGCCGTAGTAGAGGGCCTCGAGTCCGTCCGTGATCGTGTCCCGGCGCTCCTGCTGCCGTGCCGCCCGGTCGTCGAGCGCGGTGACGGAGCGTCCGAAGTCGCTCTCGTCCACGGTGGCGAAGAGGTCCCGCACCGGGACCTCCAGCGCCTTCGCCACGCGGGAGAGCGTGTCGAGGCTCGCGTCGTTGCCGGCCTCGAGCCGTTGCACCGTGCGGACGGTGATGCCGCTGGCGTCGGCGAGCCGCTCCTGGGTCCAGCCGCGCCGCGTGCGGAGGTCGACGATCCGTGTCTCGTTCATGGCCTCCACGCTAGGGAACCACGCCCGCGCGGGCCACGACATCGACCCGAGAGCCGCCCGACAGCCGCCCGACACCGACGCGACAGGGCACGGAGGGCGCTGGCGGGCGCACCCGGGAGGTGCGGCGCCACCGGACGCATCCGGGTCAGCCGTCGGTCGGGGAGTGCCGCCGCCGGGCGGCGTGCCACCACCGCCGCTTGCCCCGCCCGCCATGCCGCCGGTCGCCGCCTGCTGGGTGACGCTGCCCGCGTAGTCGTTCGTGGGTCGCGGTAGATGGTGTGCACGTGGCCCCACCCGGAGGTGACCACGCCGTCGACGTCGGCTCCGGCGGATCCGTCCTGGGCCTGGAAGCCGACGTAGACGTCCGGCCCCGAGATCGAGAACGAGATGCCGTCGCCCGTGGTCATGTCGTAGGTGGTCGCACCCGTCCAGGCGATGACCGTGGTGTCGAGGGTCGCGTCGATCTCGGCGCGGGTCGCGGCGGCGCTCTCCTCGTCGGCCATCCCGGACCAGTTCGCGATGAGGTCCAGCAGCAGCGCGCGCTGCGCGTCGGTGAGGTCGGCGCCCGTGAGGCCGGTGCCGGCGCTGAAGTCGCAGACGTCGCCGGGGGCGCAGAACGTGACCTCGCCCGAGGTCAGCGTGGCCTGCTGCTCGCTGCTGAGGGAGTCGTGGAACGCGATCGCGTCGGTGTAGATGCCGTCGAAGGGCTGCACGTCGGTGCCGTCGGCGGCCGTGTACTGGGCGGGCTGCACGCCGAGGTGGGTGGGCGCGAAGGTGATGGCATCGGCGGATCCGTCGAGCGTCGCGTTGATGCCGAGGTGGTGGCCGCCGAACTGGACCTCGTACGCGCTCGTGTCCGACGCGTCGCCGAAGAGGGCGATGTAGTACTGGCCGAGGGAGTCCTCGGTGCTGCTGCTGTTCTCCAGCAGGTACTGGTCGCCGCCGATGATGCTCGACACCGTGTCGTAGGCGTCGTCGCTCAGCAGGGCCTCCATCACCTGCATCGCGGCGACCTGCTGCTCCTCGGTGAGGTCCGCGACGTCGAGTCCCGCGCGCTCGACGAAGGTGACGGGGAAGTTCGACCAGGAGGTCGTCTTCGTCTCGTCGTCGTAGTCGTAGGTGACCGCGGCGACCTGCTCGTCGGTGAGGGTCGCGAGGAACGCCTCGACAGCCGCGGTCGTGTTCGCGATCGTCTCCGCGGTCGTGGCGGCGGTGGACCCGGTGACCGCCTCCGACGCCGCCGAGACCGTGGTCGCCGATGTCGTGCCCGAGGCCGCCGCCGTCCCTCCGGAGGTGCCGGCGCCGCCGGCCGCGCAGCAGGCGAGCAGGAGCCCGCCGAGGAGCAGGGTGGTCGTGCCGGCGAGGATCCTCTTCCGTCGCGGGCGCTTGGTCGTGTTCGTGTCCGTGATCATGGGGAGAAGCTGCGGACCCGCTCGATGGGATCGCCATGGCGCCCCTATGCGCCTCCTATGAAGGCGGAGCATCCGTTCACTCCGCCCCCCGTTCCCGGGACGGGTGGCCGGAGCGTCGAGTCGCCCAGCGGACGGATGCCCGAGGAGGTCCGGGCATCCGGCGCCGGCGGGGCGACGGCGGCGCTCGCCGTCAGTCGCCGCCGTCCGCATCGCGGGTCAGCTGGTGCGCACCCACGCGGTGGTCTCGCCCGGCAGCTCGCCGGGCGTGCCGAGCGGGCCGCTGGCCACGACGACCTCGCCGGCGGGCAGGGGGACGGGGCCCGTGCCGAGGTTGGCGACGACGTGCCAGCCGCCCGGGCGGGAGAAGTGCAGGACGTCCCCTGCGGTCGGCTCCTCCCAGGTGAGCAGCTCGTCCGTCTGCAGCTCGCGGCGCAGCGCGAGGGCGGAACGGTAGAGGGAGAGGGTCGAGGTGGGATCCGCGTCCTCGGACTCCACCGACACGTCCCCGAACCAGCCGGGCTGGGGCAGGTGCGCGCCCGCGGGACCGAAGCCGAAGGAGGGCCCGGTGCGGGTCCACGGCAACGGCACCCGGCATCCGTCGCGTCCGACGTCGACGCCGGGGTTGCGGAGGAACGTCGGGTCCTGGCGCTCGGAGGCGGGGATGTCGGCGACCTCGGCGAGGCCCAGCTCCTCGCCCTGGTAGACGTAGGCCGACCCGGGGAGGCCGAGCATGAGCAGCGTCGCGGCGCGGGCGCGACGCAGGCCCCGCTCCACGTCGATGGCGTCGGATGGCGCGCCGTCGAGCAGCCATCGAGTGCCGGAGCGCATGTCGCGACCAGCCGCGGGCGGGAGTCCGTAGCGCGTGGCGTGGCGCACGACGTCGTGGTTGGAGAGGACCCAGGTGCTCGAGGACCCGGTCTCGGTGGCGGCCTCGAGGTTGTGGGAGATGCTCTCCCGGAACGCCGCCGCGTCGAAGTCGGCCTCGAGCAGGTCGAAGTTGAACGCCTGGCCGAGGCCCTCGGCGCTGGCGTAGCCGGCCCGCCGGGACGCGTCGACCCAGGCCTCGGCGACGCCGATGCGGGGCGGGTCGTAGGAGTCGAAGACCTGCCGCCATGCCGCGTAGATCTCGTGCACCTCGTCGCGATCCCAGCGCGCGTGCTGCCCGTCGTCGGTCGGCGCGGCGTCGAGCTCCGCCTGGGAGGGGAGGACGTCGGGCAGGTCCTTCGCGAGGCCGTGGGCGACGTCGACGCGGAAGCCGTCGACGCCGCGGTCGGACCAGAAGCGCAGGGTCGTGAGGAAGTCCTCCCGGACCTCGTCGTTCGTCCAGTCGAAGTCGGGCTGCTCGCGGGCGAAGGAGTGCAGGTACCACTGGCCGTCGGCGGTGCGGGTCCATGCGGGCCCGCCGAAGATGCTGGTCCAGTCGGCGGGCGGCAGCTCGCCGTCCTCGCCCAGGCCGTCGCGGAAGACGTACCGCGCCCGGGCGGGCGAACCGGCGGGGGAGGCCAGGGCCTCCTGGAACCAGACGTGCCGGTCGGAGGAGTGGTTGGGCACGACGTCGACGATGACGCGGATCCCGGCGCCGTGGAGCGCCGCGACCATGTCGTCGAAGTCGGCGAGGGTCCCGATCCGGGGGTCGACGTCGCGGTAGTCGTCGACGTCGTACCCGCCGTCGGCGAGGGCCGACGGGTAGAAGGGACTGAGCCAGACGGCGTCGATGCCGAGGTCGCGCAGGTACGGCACCTTGGCGGTGATGCCGCGGAGGTCGCCGATGCCGTCCCCGTCGGAGTCGGCGAAGCTGCGGGGATAGATCTGGTACACCGCGGCCTGCCGCCACCAGGTGGCGTCGCCGGCGAGGAACGGGCCGTTCGAGGTGCTCGGGGTGCTCGGGGTGCTCGGGAGCGTGTCGGTCATCGTGATGGAGGTCCTCTCGGGGGCATCGGGTGTCGGGGCGGGTCGCGCGGGTCGCGCGCCCGGCGTCGTCGCCTACTTGATGGCGCCTTGGGTCACGCCCGCCATCACCCATCGCTGGGTGAAGAGGTAGACGAGGATCGCCGGGGCCATGGCCATGAGGTAGGAGGCGAAGGCCACGTTGTAGTCGTTGCTGAACTGGGTCTGGAAGATCTGCTGCAGCACGGGCAGCGTCTGCAGCGACGGGTCGGCGGTGATGAGCGACGGCATCGCGAAGTCGTTCCAGGAGGCGAGGAAGGCGAAGATGCCGACCGTGGCGCTCATCGGGGCGAGGAGCGGGAACACCAGCTGCCAGAACACCTGCCAGGTGGACGCGCCGTCGAGCCGCGCGCTCTCCTCGAGCTCCTCGGGCAGCGACCGGAGGAACGCCGTGAACAGCAGGAGGGAGAAGGAGAGCTGGAACATGATGTGCAGCAGGGCGACGCCGGCGGGGTTGTCGAGGCCGACGAGACCCGTCAGCTTGATCTGCGAGAGCGCGACGACCGGGAACGGCAGGAACATGGCCGCCAGCAGGTAGTAGAAGGACCAGCGGAACAAGCGGCGGTCCCAGTTGCGGGCGATCGCGAACGAGGCCATGGAGGCGAGCACCACGGTCCCGGCGACGGTCACGAGGGTCACCAGGGTCGACACCGTGAACGCCCGCGGGAAGTCCGTGAGCTGCCACGCGGTGGCGAAGTTGGAGAGGTCGATCGGCGCCGGGAGGCTGAAGGCGTTCCCGTCGACGGCCTGGGCCGACGTCTTCAGCGACATCGTGATCGTCACGTAGATGGGGATCAGCACCGTGATGGAGGCGAGCGCCAGCAGGACGGTGACGAGGCGGTTCGGACGTTCGCGGCCGATGCGGCTCCGACGCCGTCGTGCGCTGGCGTCGGCGTCGCGGCGGGAGCCGCCGGGGGTGGGCGCCGCGGAGGCGGCGGGGGTGACGAGAGCGGTGTTCGCCATCAGACGGCCGCCTTTCCACGGGTGATCCGGAGCTGCACGAGCGCGATCGCGATGGCGATCACGAAGAAGATGGTCGCGTTCGCCATCTGGTAGGCGTAGTCGCCGCCGGTGAAGCCGGTGAAGATCGTCATCGCGATGCTGCGCGTCGACGTGCCGGGACCGCCGTTGGTGAGGCCGACGATGATGTCGTAGGAGTTCAGGAAGTTCTTGAAGCCGATGATCGTGTTGATGAGGATGTACCCGGCGATCAGCGGGAGCGTGATCGAGCGCAGCTGCTTCCAGCCGGAGGCTCCGTCCAGGGCGCTGGCCTCGTACACCTCGCCGGGTATGGCGAGCAGGCCGGCGATGTAGATCAGCAGCGTGCTCGGGATCGCCTGCCACGCGGTGACCAGCACGATGCCGATCCAGGCGGTGCCGGCGTCCGCGAGGATGCTGTCCTGCAGCCCCGTGATGCCGAGGGCCGTCCCGATCGCGGGCAGCGAGTTCGAGAACAGGAACTGGAAGACGAACGCGATGATGATGCCCGAGATGACCATCGGGATCACGAACACCGCGCGCAGGGCGGTCTTCGCCCGGATCTGCGCCGTGAGGCCGATCGCCAGCAGCAGCGCGATCGCGTTCACGACCAGCACCGTGACGAGCGCGAAGCCCATGGTGAAGCCGTACGAGCTGAGGATCGCCGGGTCGGTGGCCATCGCGATGTAGTTGGTGACGCCCACCATCTGGAACTCCCCGAAGCCGATGGAGTTCGTGAAGCTGTAGAAGACCCCCATCGCGGCGGGCAGGGTGATCGACAGGGTGAACAGCGCCAGGGTCGGCAGCAGGAAGAGGTGGAAGACGGGGTCGACGCGGACGCCCCGCCGCCTCGGGTTCCCGGTGGTGCTTCCGGAGAGGGAGGCACGGGGGCCCTCCTCGGTGCGGGTGGTGGCCATCGGGTCTCCTTCGACTCGGCCGGATCTGGTGGGGGAGGCGGACGCGGTGCTCACGAGCGCAGCGCCAGGCGGCGCCAGTCGGCGTCCATGGTGCGGAGGGTGTCCGCGGCGCTGGCGCCGGTGACGATGCCCTGGACGTAGTTCTCCGCGGGGATGGTGAGCGGGATCGCCTTCGAGGCGCCCTGGTAGAAGCGCGCCTCGTCGTAGTAGCTCTGCATGCCGACGATCCGCTCGTCGGTGACGGCGGGAGCCGTGGTCGTCGTGCCGAACGCGAGGAACTCCTCGTTGTACGCGTCGTGGATCTCGGGCTGCATGAGGAAGGCGAGGAACTCCCGCGCCGCGTCCTGCTTGCGGGACTGCTCGGGCACCCAGAGCGCGAGGTCGAGGTTGACCCGCACCCTGCGGTCGTCGGGCTCCTCGGTCATCGGCAACGGGAAGGTGCCGATCCGGGCGTCCGGGTTGGCCTTCGTGATCTCGCCCAGGGCCCAGGGGCCCTGCATCAGCATCGCGGCCTCGCCCTGGGCCATGGCGAGGTTGCCGTCCCCGTAGCCGCGGCTGTTGCGGTTGGCGTTCGACAGCCCGGCCAGCTGCACCATGCGGTCGACGGGCTCGCGGAAGTCCTTCTCGAACGACACCGCGCTGCCCTCGCCGACGCGCGTCCCCTCCTCGCCCATGGTGCGGTAGAACGCGGCGACGTCGAGCATCCCGCCGGTGGTGTAGTCGAAGAGACCCTGCGCCACGGTCCACGGCTCACGGAACGTGCTGTAGATGGGGGTGACGTCGGCGGCCGCGAAGGTCTCGCACGCGGCGAGGATCTCCTGCCAGGTGGTCGGCACGTCCACGCCGAGGTCGGCGAAGATCCGCTGGTCGTAGATCACCGACGCGGCGGTGATCGAGTAGGGGAGCACGCTCGTCCGACCGGGATAGGTCGCGTACTGGTCCACGAGGTCCTGCACCTCCGGCCGGATGGTGGCGGCCTGGGGCATGTCGCCGAGGTCGCTCAGGGCCCCGCGCTCCATGAAGCGCGCCATCTCGAGGTTGTAGGTGAAGGCCGCGATGTCGGGCGGGTTGCCGCGGACGAAGCCGGCGGAGATCCCGGAGGTCGAGTCGTGGATGACGCGGACGCCCGACTGCGACTCATTGAACCGCTCGACGAGGTCGGAGAAGTACCCGATCGCCTCCGGCTTGGTCTGGTAGAAGGTGATCTCGGTGCGTCCGGAGCGGCTCCCGCCCATGCTCGGAGCGCAGCCGGCGAGGAGCAGCGAGGCGCCGGCGGCGCCGATCCCGCCGAGCAGCGCCCGGCGGCTGAGGCCCGTGGGGGTGGGCAGTGGGGGTGTGGGCACGTCGTCGTCTCCCGGGTCGTGGTGCCGTCGACCCTGACGGAACCCGTTGATCTAGCGATTAGATTTAGACACTAGATCAATTCGGGACGTGGCACCATGGGCAAGCCCGGACGACGGACGACGAGCAGCGAGGAGCCCGCCATGACGACGATCACGGGATCGTCGCCTCTCGTGGGCACGAGGCGGCTGAACGCCGAGGTCGTCCTGCGGCGGGCGTGGTGGGCGGAGGCGGTGACCGCGAGCGACCTCATCGGGTCGACCGGCCTGACGCGGTCGACCGTGATCAGCCTGTGCGACGAGCTGATCGAGCGCGGCTGGCTCACGGTCCTACCGGATGCGCGCGCCACCGGTGAGCAGCGCGCGGGTCGGCCCGCACGGCGGTACGCCCTCGCGTCGAGCGCGGCCCACGTCATGGGCGTCGATGCCGGGCGGCACCAGGTCACCTGCATCATCGCGGACCTCCGGGGGCGCCCCGTCGCGCGCCTGGTGCGCCGCGTCGACCCGGACGGGAGCGCCGAGGCCCGGCGCGCCGACGTGTCGCGGATCGTCGACGAGGTGCTCGCCCAGGCGTCGATGGGGGATGCCGACGTCCTCGCCGTCACCATCGGCGTCCCCGCGCCCGCCGACGCCCGGGCCGGTCGCCGCGCGAGGCGGACGGGGACTTCTGGGAGCGCGTGAACCCGGACTACGCCGGGCTCCTCTCGCGACGCGGGTGGGCCGTGGTGGTCGAGAACGACGCCAACCTCGCCGCCGTCGCGGAGGCGGCGGTCCTCGCCCGGTCCTCCACGGATCCGGCCGAGGCGCACCGGCCCCGGGGCTCCTTCATCGCGCTGCTCGCGGGGAGCGCTTCGGCGCGGGCTTCGTGCTGGACGGGGCGCTGGTGCGGGGGAGCCGTGGCGCCGCCGGCGAGATGCGGCTCCTCGACCTGGTGCAGGGCGTCGGATCGGCGGACGGGCTCGGCGCCATCCTCCGGGACGGCGCGCGGGCCGCCCGCACGCTGGGGACGCTGCCGCCGTCCTCCCCGCTCGCGACCGCGCCATCCGCCGACCTCGACGCCCAGGCCGTGCTCTCCGCCGCCGATGCCGGGGATGCCGGCGCCCTCGCGATCGTGGAGGACGCCGCGGAGCGGTTCGCGCGCGTCTGCGCCGTGCTCGGCGGGATGCTCGACGTCGACCGCATCGTCGTCGCCGGTGCGGTCGCGCCGTCGATCGACCTCCTCCTGGAGCGCACCCGGGAGTGGCTCGCCCGCTTCACGCACCGGGAGGCGCCCGTCGTCGTGGCCTCCACCCTCGGGACGCGGTCGTCACCCTCGGCGCCGTGGAACGGGCCCTCACGCACGTCCGCGAGCACGCCCTGGACCTGCCGACGAGGTAGGCGGCCCTGCGGCGACGCGGCGAGCCCCGGCGGCGTCGCGCGCCTCGCCGACCCCGTCACGACGGCGTCGGATCGCCCATGCACGCGCGCGATGCGGTACGGGCACCCCGGCCGAACGCGACGTGCCGTCGCGAGCCGACGCGGCCGATGCGCTGCTGCGCACCGTCCTCGTCCACGACGCCGGGAACCGGCAGCCGCGGGGCAGGCGCTGGCTGCTGCTGCGGCGACTGGTCGGACGCGGCAGCAGCAGCCTCAGCCTCAGCCTCAGCCTCAGCCTCGGCCTCAGCCGATGCGGCGCCCCTCCAGCGCCGCCTGCAGGATCCCCTCGAGATCGCGCTCGCGCACGGGCCGCGGATTGCTCGGGGGCACGACCGGCAGGATCAGCCCGGCGCTCTCGGGGATGCTCTCGGCGCGGTACCCCACGTCGGCGAGGGCCCGCGTGGCGGGGATCGACGCGTAGAGGGAGTCGAGGCCCCGGACCGCGCTCGGGGCGCCGAGCGCACGGGCGATCCGCTCCTCCGCCTCGGCCGACGCCCCCACATTGAAGGCGAGCACCTGCGGCAGCACCGCCGAGTGGGCCTGTGCGTGCGGCAGGTCGTAGGCCCCGCCGAGCACGTGGCAGATCTTGTGGTGGAGGCCCGAGCCCGCGGAGGCGAACGCGACCGCCGAGACGTACGCCCCGTGGAGCATGCGCTCGCGGGCGGGCACGTCGCCTGGATCCTGGACGATCGCGGGGAGCGCCGCGGCGATCTCCCGGATGCCCTCCTCGGCGAGGGCGCGGTCGAGCGGATCCGAGGACGGCGCCCACATCGAGTCGATGCAGTGCGCGATGGCGTTGAGTCCGGAGGCGACCGAGAGGCCGACGGGCAGGCTCAGCGTGAGCGCGGCGTCGTAGATCACGACCGCCGGGAGCACGACGTCGTCGACCCCGGTGGTCTTGCGGGAGTCGGTCGTGATCCCCCAGACGTTCGTGGCCTCGGATCCGGCGTAGGTGGTGGGCACGGCCACGATCGGCAGCCGCTCCGTGAGCGCGACGGCCTTGGCGAGGCCGGTGGCCGAGCCCCCGCCCACCGACACCACGAGGTCGATGCCGGCCTCGCGCGCGGCGGCCCGCGCCCGCTCGGCGTGGGCGACGGGCACGTGCGGCGCCACGTCGTCCCATTGCAGCGCCACCTCGATGCCGGCGGCGATGCCGCGGGCGAGGGTCGCCGAGGAGGGCGCCGCGATCAGCATGACGGCTCCGGCACCCCTCTCGGCGACCTCGGCGGCGAGCGCGGCGGCAGCGTCCCCGCTGCCGAAGCGCACGCGCTGGGGCAGGGTGCGGTGGTCGAACCTCATGGTGTCTCCTCCTCGGGGTCGCGCAGCCGGTGCAGGAGCAGGCGGGCGTCGGCCGCCGCCCGCTCGGTGATGCCGTGCTCGTCGCCCGGCTCGACCAGCACGTCGGCCTGCGCTCCGGCGAGCGCGAGCAGCCGGGCCGTGTCGGCGACCCGGAAGGCGGGCACCCAGGGGTCGTGGTCGATCGAGCGCAGCAGCACCGGTACGCCGCGGCGGAGGGTGCCCACCCGCTCGGCGACGGTCCGGGGCTCGAGCGGGTCGGCGCCGACGTACCCGCCCGTGAAGAGCACGGCGCCGACGACGGGCACGTCCCGCGTGAGCAGGAAGTGCGACAGGGTGCACGCCCCCTGCGAGAACCCGAGCAGCGCCACGCGGGCGAAGCCGGCCGCGTGGGCCGCGGCGACGCTGGCCTCGACCGCGTCGACCGCCCGTCCGAGGTGCTCGGCGTTGTCGGGCGCGGGGTCGAGGAAGGGATGCGGATACCAGGAGCGGCCCACGGCCTCCGGCGCGAACCAGCGGAGGCCCGGCACCCCGAGCCGCTCCGACAGCCCGCGCACGAAGGTCACGTCCTGGGTGCGTCCGTGCAGCGCCACCACGGCGAGCGCCCCCGCGTCGCCCGGCTCCGCATCGCCCCAGACCTGCGGTCCCACGGTCGGCTCCGTCATCCGCTCATCCTCTCCTCGTCGCCCGCCGTCGCACGCGCCGCTCAGTCCTCGTCGCGCAGCGGCTCGAGGCGGGCCATGATCGCCTCGCGCTCGTGCTCGAAGAACGGGGGCAGCATGAAGGCCCGGCCGAGCTCCTCGGGCGACTCGTCGCAGTCCCAGCCGCCCTCGTCGTGCGTCACCGCGAGCTCGAACAGCGCGCCGCCCGGGGTGCGCACGTAGTGCGACTTGAAGTAGGTGCGGTTCTTCAGCTCCGAGATGTCGGTGTAGCCGGCGCCCTCGATGTCGAACCGCACCTCCTTCTGGTTCTGGAGGTCGCCGAGGTTCCAGGCGAAGTGGTGGTACGCGCCGGATCCGTAGCGCCAGGTCCCCTGCGCGTCGGTGCGGTTGCCGGTGAGCTCCACGAAGTTGCCGACGTCGGCGTCGCCCACGCGGAAGCGGGCGCGGTCGCCCTCCTCCTCGACCTCGCTCGAGGCGAAGAACGCCTCCTTGCCGAAGTCGACCATGCGGTCCTGGTCGAACACGTGGATGCCCACGCCGTAGATGCCGTGGATGGCGTGCTCGATCCCCACGCCGTTCCTCGTGTAGCCCTCACGCGGGTCGTCGTCGACCTCGATCAGCACGTACTCGATGCCGGAGGGGTGGCGGAGGTTCAGTCGGCGGCCGCCGAACACGTCCTCGAAGCCGTTCTCGATGCCGTGCTCGGTGAGCCGCCTCGACCAGAACTCGAGCGAGCCCGTGGGCACCGAGAGCAGCACCTCGCGCGCCTGGTTGGTGCCGCGGGTCCCGTAGAGCCCCACCTGCGCCCACGGGAACGTGGTGATCACGGCGGAGGGGTCCCCGCCGGCGTTCGAGTAGTAGAGGTGGTAGACCGGCGTGCCGCCGTCGTAGAGCACCGTCTTCTTGATGAAGCGCAGGCCGAGGGCCCGCGTGTGGAAGTCGACATCCTCTTGCGCATGCCCTACTGAGAGGGTCACGTGATGGGAACCGGCGACATACGTCATTGTCATCTCCTTGTTGTTCGGCTGCTGCGGGTGCCCGATGCTTTACTCCGTCGGGGCGGAGGGATCTCTGCGGACCGGCTTCCGGGGGCCCAAGCCCGGGCCGTCACCCTCGCCTCCCCGGTCGGGTGAGGTCGAGGTCGGCCCCGATGGCCTCGGCCGCCGCCACGAGGGCGGGGGCGAAGTCGGCCTGGATGCGCTCGATCGAGGCAGCGCTCACCGTGGTCGAGACGTTGATGGCGGCCACCACCCGGCCATGCCGGCGCACCGGAGCGGCGATCGAGCGGAGCCCGACCTCCAGCTCCTGGTCCACGGCGACCCAGCCGCGCTCCCGCGCGGCGGCGATCTCGGCGCGCAGCACCTCGCGATCCGTGAGCGTCCTCGGCGTCAGGCCGACGGGATCCACGGCATCGAGGAGCCGGTCGAGCTCGGGCTCGGGGAGGCCCGCGAGCAGCACGCGGCCCATGGAGGTGGCGTAGGCGGGGAATCGCGTGCCGACGGTGATGGCCACCGCCATGATGCGCCGCACGGGCACGCGGGCCACGTAGACGATGTCGCCGCCGTCGAGCACCGATGCGGAGGTCGACTCGCCGAGCTCGTGGGCGAGCCGCTCGAGGTGGGGCTGCGCGACCTCGGGCAGGGTGAGCGCGCTGAGGTACCCGAAGCCGAGCTCGAGCACGCGCGGCGTGAGCGAGAACCCCTTGCCGTCGGTGCGCACGTAGCCGAGCTCCACGAGGGTGAGGAGGAAGCGGCGTGCGGTGGCGCGCGTGAGCCCGGTGCCGCGCGCGACGTCGCTGAGCGTCTGCACGGGCAGGTCGGCGGTGAACGCCTTGATCACCTCCAGGCCGCGCGCGAGCGACTGCACGTACTGCTCGCCCGGTGCGCGGGCGCTCGGCCCACCCGCTCGATCGGCGGTGCCGGCGGTGTCCGTGTCGCTCATCGCTCGAGCACCACGGCGAGGCCCTGGCCCACGCCGATGCAGATGGCGGCGACCGCGACCCCGCGCCCACGCCGGGCGAGCTCGTGCGCGGCGTGGCCGACGATCCGGCCGCCGGACGCGCCGAGCGGGTGCCCGATGGCGATGGCGCCGCCGTGGATGTTGACCCTCGCCGGATCGAGCTCGGGCCAGAGCCGGAGGCACGCGAGCGACTGCGCCGCGAAGGCCTCGTTGAGCTCCAGCAGGTCGACGTCGGCCCAGGTCCGGCCCGCGCTCGCGAGTGCCCGGTTCGCGGCCTCGACGGGCCCGATCCCGAACCTGTCCGGGTCGACCGCCGCGACCCCGCGACCGATGATGCGGGCTAGCGGTTCCGCGTCGATCGGCGCGTCCTCCGCCCCCACGATCACCATCGACGCGCCGTCGTTCAGCGGCGAGGCGTTGCCGGCGGTGATGGTCCCCTCGGGCCGGAACGCCGGCTTCAGCACGGCGAGCGACTCCGTCGTCGAATCGGGCCGAATGCCCTCGTCACGCGGGAGGTCGACCCCCGGCACCGCCACGATCTCGCGGTCGTGCATGCCCGCGTCCCAGGCCGCGGCCGCGGCCGTGTGGCTCGCCGCGGCGAACGCGTCCTGCTCCTCGCGGGTGATGCCGAGCTCCTCGGCCAGCTGCTCGTTCGACTCGCCGAGCGAGATCGTCCACTCCCGCGGCATCCGCGCGTTGACGAGCCGCCAGCCGAGGGTCGTGGAGTGCAGGGTCGCGTCGCCGGCCGGGTAGGCGCGCTCGGGCTTCTGCATCACCCACGGTGCCCGGCTCATCGACTCCACGCCGCCCGCCAGCACGAGGCGCGAGTCGCCGGACTCGATGGCCCGACTGGCATCCATGACGGCCTGGAGGCCCGAGCCGCACAGCCGGTTGACGGTCACGCCGGGCACCGAGGTGGGGAGCCCCGCGAGCAGCACCGCCATGCGCGCGACGTCCCGGTTGTCCTCGCCCGACTGGTTCGCGGCTCCTGCCACGACGTCGTCGATGAGGGCGGGGTCGAGCCCCGGATGCCGGTCGAGCAGCCCGCGCACCACCGTCGCCAGCAGGTCGTCGGGCCGCACGCCAACGAGGGCCTTGCCGAAGCGGCCGAACGGCGTGCGCACGGCGTCGTAGACGAAGCTCGCGGTCATGAGGGCATCTCCTCGGTGTCGTGGGTGTCGCCGGGGTCACCGGTCGCGTCGCGCAGTGCCAGGCCCGTGAGCTCGCGCAGCTCGTCCAGGGTCACGTCGCCGAGGAGCTCCGTCACGGCGAACCCGTCCGGGGTCACGTCGAACACGGCCCGGTCCGTGTAGACCCGGTCCACGCACGCCACGCCGGTGAGGGGATAGGTGCACGCGGCCACGAGCTTCGACCGGTCGTCGCGCGTGAGCAGATCCGTCATCACCCAGACGCTCTTCGCGCCGATCGCGAGGTCCATCGCCCCGCCGACCGCCGGGATCGAGCCGGGAGCGCCGGTGTGCCAGTTCGCGAGGTCCCCGTGCTCGGAGACCTGGAAGGCCCCGAGCACGCAGATGTCGAGGTGACCGCCGCGCATCATCCCGAACGAGTCGGCGTGGTGGAAGTACGAGGAGCCGGGCAGTTCGGTCACGGGCTGCTTGCCGGCGTTCATGAGGTCCGGGTCGACGAGCCCGGGAGCGGGAGCCGGGCCCATGCCGAGCATCCCGTTCTCGGTGTGCAGGATGATCTCGAGCCCGGTCGGCAGGGCGTCGGCGATGAGGGTGGGTGCTCCGATGCCGAGGTTCACGATCGCGCCCTCGGGGATGTCCTGGGCGATCCGGGCCGCGAGGGCGCGGCGGTCGAGGCCGCTCATGCGGGCGACCCCACGAACTCGCCGTCACGGAGCCAGGGGCGCTCGCCGACCACGACCACGTGGTCGACGAAGATGCCCGGCGTCACGACGGCCTCGGGATCGAGGGCGCCGAGCTCCACGACCTCGTCGACCTGCGCGACGGTGGTGCGCGCCGCCGCCGCCATCAGCGGACCGAAGTTGCGGGCGGTGCGACGGTAGACGAGGTTGCCCCAGCGGTCGGCGCGGTAGGCCGAGATGAGCGCGACGTCGGCGCGCAGCGGGTGCTCGAGGATGTAGTCGCGCCCGTCGATCGTGCGCGTCTCCTTGCCGTCGGCCACGGTGGTGCCGACGCCCGTGGGGGTGAAGAACGCGCCGATCCCGGCACCCGCGGCGCGGATGCGCTCGGCGAGGTTCCCCTGCGGCACGAGCTCGAGCTCGATGTCGCCGGCGCGGTAGGCGGCGTCGAAGGCCTGCGAGTCGGCCTGCCGGGGGAACGAGCACACGATGCGCCGGACCCGCCCTGCCGTGATGAGGGCCGCGATGCCGGTGTCGCCGTTGCCGGCGTTGTTGCTCACGATCGTGAGGCCCGAGGCGCCGTGGGCGATGAGCGCGTCGATCAGCTCGACGGGCTGGCCGGCGGCACCGAAGCCGCCGATCATGACGGTCGCGCCGTCGCTCACGTCGGCGATCGCATCGCCCGCATCGTCTCTCAGCTTCGAGATCACAGCCACCGTCCGGTGTTCGTCATGCGAACACTTGTACGCATGTTGACGCAATGGTCATGCACGGCGGGTCGAAGCGCAAGGGGACGGCTCGGATCCGCCGCCGAGGAGGCGTCCACCGGGCGACGTCCTCGCGGGCCGGCACCGCGAGCGCCGGAACGGGGCCGCCCGTGGAGGACGGCGCGCTGGGCGGGGCCCGGCGCTGCCCGACCACGCGCCGCCCGCGACCGCACCGTCGCCCACGGGGCCTGCGGAGGCACGGAGGGCGTCCACGGCGGCGCGCTCGCGGACACTACGGGGCCGCCGCGCCGCCGCCTCGGCGGCGAGCGCACCGGCCGGGAGACCCGGTGGGGGAGACGGTGCGGCCGCGGGAATCTCCACGACCGCACCGTCGGCGGGATCAGGCCTCGCGCGTCTGCGCCGCGGCCCACTTGACCTCGGCGTCGGCCCCGGGGCCGCCGATGGCCTCCTCGGTGGCTCGTCCGGCCAGCTCGGCCGCGGCGAAGTAGGACGGGATGACCTGCGAGTGGAGGGCTCCCCAGGCCGCGTAGTCCTCGCGGGCCCAGGTGTGCTGGAGCTCGGAGATGACGGCCTCGGTGTCGACGACCGTGGCACCGGCAGCCGTCAGCCGGGCGATGGAGATCCGCTGCGACGCCTCGGAGTACGCACCCGAGGCGTCGATGACCGCGTACACGTCGTAGCCCTCGGCGAGGGCGGAGATGGTGGGCTCGACGACGCAGATGCTCGTCATGATCCCCGCGATGACGAGCGTCCTGCGGCCCGTGGCCGCGACGGCGTCCCGGAAGTCGTCGACGTCCCACGCGTTGATCTGGCCCTGGCGCGAGACGTACCGGGTGTGCGGTGCGTTCTCGAAGATCTCCGGGATGAGCGGGCCGTTGGTGCCGGCGGGCACCGACGCGGTCGCGACGACGGGGACGCCGGCGAGGCTCGCTGCCTTGGCGAGGGCGGCCACGTTGTTCCGGAGCTCGGCGATCGGCGAGTCGCGGACCACCTGGAGGAGTCCGCTCTGGTGATCGACCATGAGGAGGACGGCGTCGTCGGCGCTGATGAGGCGGGTTGCTGAGGTGCTCACGTTGTGTCTTCTCTGTTGAAAGGGGATGTCGCGGATGCGCGGCACAGGAGATCGAAGCAAGATCGGTGCTGGACCAATCCCCACTCAGATCGATGATCTGAGATGACGGTCATCAGATGGGAAGATGATGGATCTCAAGCAGCTGGAGTACTTCGTCTCCGCCGCCGAGGAGTTGAACTTCTCGCGCGCCGCGAGCCGGTGCCACGTCGTCCAGTCCGCGATCAGCGCCTCCATCAAGGGGCTCGAGCGGGAGCTGGACGTCAGGCTCTTCGACCGGTCGACGCACCGGGTGTCGCTCACGCACGAGGGCCGTGTGCTCCTCGAGCGGTCGCGGGAGGTGTTCCGCGCTGTGGACGCTGCGCGCGCCTCGGTCGCGCGACCCAACGGCGAGCTCCGCGGCACAGTCCGGATCGGCGTCACGCAGGGCGCGTGGCGGGGCATGACCGAGACCCTGACCACGATGCGGCGAGAGCATCCGCACGTGACGGTGATGCTGCGTCAGGCACCTGCAGGCGACCTCTTCCGCGACGTCACCGCCGGCGACCTCGACGTGGCCGTCGTCCCGATGCGCAAGGCCCGCGAACCGGGCCTCGTCGTCCGGGAGCTGTACCGCGAGCGCCTCGTCGCGGTCGCCCCTCCCGGGTCGGGGATCGCCGCGCATCCGGAGGTCTCGCTCGCGTCCCTCGCGCGCGAGGACTTCATCGACTTCTGCGGGCAGTGGGCGCTCCGCGACATCGTCGACGGGGCGTTCGACCGAGCGGCGGTCGTCCGGAACGGGCGCTACGAGGTCAACGACGTCACCGTCGGGTTCTCGCTCGTCGAGGCGGGCCTCGGCGTCATGGTCGTCCCCGACCACCTCGCCGAGCGGGAGACGGGGCTCGCACGACTCGCCATCCAGGGAGACCTGTCGTGGAGGATCGGGGCGATCACGCCGTCACGAGCGGGTTCCGCGCTCGCTGCTGCGGTCGTCGAACTGCTCGTGTGATCCCGCGGCGCTCGCGTCGAACCGTTCGGGCATCCCATCGCTGTCCGACGACGGCGGGATGCCCCCTAACGCGAGCCCGACGAGAGGAGCGATCGGTCGTCGCGCGCGAGCCGCCCGCGGGACGTCGAGAAGCAGTCGGCGCTCGCGGACGACCTCCTCGCCGTCCTCGGCCGCCGGGAGGAGGCGGCGTGATGTCCGCCCACCCGATCCACGACACCACGGTCCTGACCGGGCGCTCCACCACGCACGTCTGGCACAGCCCGGACACGACCGCCATGACCGCGGTGCTGCCCATCGTGTTCCTGTCGCTGGTCCCCTACGTCTTCGGTGGTGCGATCGACACCGGCAGCCCCCCCCTACGTCGACCACCTGCTGCCCGGCCTCCTGCTCATCCTCGTCGCCTCCGCGGTGGTCGGCGTCGCGTTGCTGATGGGCTCTCGGAGCGGTGCCGGCGTCGTCGCGTGGCTCGCGGCGGTGCGCTTCGGCTCAGCGCCCGGCCATCAGCTCGAAGCACGACCGTGCATCGCCGCGGCCCGACGAGTCGCGTCTCGTCACGGCCGTCATTGCCGCGCTCCCGACCCATGTGCTACCTTTTGTGTAGTGACTACGAGAGAGGTAGTGCGATGGTCGAGGACCTGAACGAGACGGCGCCGGATTCGCGTGCGTCCTTCGATGTCGGGGCATGCCCGTCCTTCGTGGCGGCGATGGACGTCATCGGCCGGCGGTGGTCGGGGCTGATCATCGAGGCCATCGGTCAGGGCAACACGGGTTTCGCCGAGATCAGCAGGTTCATCGGGGTGATCGGCGACACGATGCTGGCGCGTCGGCTCCGTGAGCTGGAAGACGACTCCCTCGTCGTCCGGGAGGTCCTCGACGGGCCACCCGTCCGGGTCCGGTACTCGCTCACCGGACGGGGCGCAGAGCTCCTCCCGATCCTCCAGCAGATCGTCCTCTGGGGTCACGCGCACGCATTGGCAGGGACCCGCACGCCCGAGCACCGCTTCGAGGGCGCGGAGTAGCGCAGCTACCGGATCTCCGCCGATCGACGGCCGGTGGTCTCCACCGGCGCCCGGGAGCGTCGCACCTGGCCAGCACGCCCTGTGCGCTCCATCAGTGCGCATGCAGCACGTCTGCCGTCCGTCGCGGCAGCGATTCCCACGACGACTTCCGATGGGGGACACCCCGCGTCGGATTCCCTACGAGCACGAGGAGAACACAGTCATGCCCTTCGAACTAGGAGCGATCACCTTCGGTGAGATCACCTCCGACCTCACCACCGGTGTCACCCCTTCGCCTCAGCAGCGGATGGCGGAGACGTTGGAGCAGGCGGTGGTCGCGGACGAGGTCGGGCTCGATGTCTTCGGGGTCGGGGAGCACCACCGATCCGACTTCATCGCGTCGGCGCCGCACATGATCCTCAGTGCCGCAGCCGCCCTCACCAGGGCGATCCGCCTGACGAGCTCCGTCACCGTGCTGGGCTCCGAGGACCCGGTGCGGGTGTTCCAGAACTTCTCCACGCTCGACCTCGTATCGAACGGGCGGGCGGAGATGATCGCCGGACGCGGCTCGTACAGCGAGTCGTTCCCCCTGTTCGGATACGAGCTGGACGACTACGCCGACCTGTTCCGCGAGAAGCTCGACGCCCTCCTGGCGATCCGCGCGAGCAACCCCGCACAGTGGGCGGGAAGCGCGCACACCAACGACCTGCGCCGGGTCGACATCGCACCGCGCCCGGTCAGGGACCTGCCCGTATGGGTCGGGGTGGGCGGATCGCCGGCCTCGGCGGTCAGCACCGGTCGACTCGGATTGCCGATGGCGTTGGCCCTGCTGCTCGGACCCGTGGACCAGCACCTGCGCACGGTCGCCATGTACCGGCAGGCCGCGTCGGAGGCGGGCCACGACTCGCAGCGCACGCCGATCAGCATCAACACGCACGGCTACGTCGGGTCCTCGAGTCAGCAGGCCCGGGATGTCATGTTCCCCTACTTCCGCATCGGCATGCGGGAGAACAACCACCAGCGCGGCACGGGGTTCGACATCCCCCGACGCGCCTTCGACGCGCAGGCCTCCGAGCACGGTGGACTCCTCGTGGGCAGCAGCCAGGAGATCATCGACAAGCTCATGACCTACCACGAGCTCTACGGGGTGACCCGCGCCGTGATCCAGATGGGCTTCGGGGGAGTGCCGCAGAAGGAGCACCTCGCGTCCATCGAGCGCCTCGGCACGGAGGTCGCTCCGGTCGTTCGCGCAGAGGTCGCGCGCCGAGAGCAGGTGGCCGCATGAGCCGGGCGCTCGAGGTCGTCGTCGTCAACGGCAGTCCGAACGAGCGGTCCAAGACCGGCGGCCTCGCAGATCTCGTCACGGCGACGCTCGCGGACCTGCTCCCGATCGAGGTGCACCACGTCGGCGTCCACCGCCTGGGCGCCTCCTTCACGGGAGCCGTGCAGCGCGAGGACGTGGATGCGGCCGTCGAGGCGGAGATCCGCGCGGTGGAGACCGCCGACGTGCTCGTGGCAGCGACGCCGGTCTACCGCGCGTCGTACTCGGGCATGTTCAAGCACTTCTTCGACCTGGTGGATCAGTACGCGCTGGCGAACAAGCCCGTGATCCTCGTGGCGACCGGCGGGAGCGACCGGCACGCTCTCGTCATCGAGCACGAGCTCCGGCCGCTGTTCGCGTTCTTCCAGGCCGCGACCATCCCCGTGGGCTTCTACGCGAACGCGGGTGACTTCGACGGCACCACGGTGCTCAACAACGAGGTCTACAGCCGCATCGAGATGGGCCTGCACGACGTGCTCCCCGCCTTGATCCGCGCCACCGAGGAACGACCGGATGCGGATCCGGACCTCCGCGACCAGCACGGCGCGGCCACGTAGCCGTCATCCGTCGGGTCGCGGGGAATCCATCCGCCGGAGTCGCTCGGGCACTCCGGCAGGATGCAAGGAGCGCTGCTTGCAGGGCGAGCTCCGAATGAGGCTGACGAGCACGTCGCGGGATCGCAGTGGCTGAGGTCGCGGAACGGGTGGTCGATGACGTGAGGGAATGGGGAGGTGGCGATGTCGGTGTCCGATCGAGAGCCCACCAGCCCGCTCACGTGGACTCTGATCGCGGGCCTCGGTCCCGTCGGAGGGAGTCTCGCGGGCATCGCCTACTCGCTCGCGCACACGGTTCCCCAATGGATCCTCTCGCCGAGTTCCGCGGGAGGGACCGGGTCCGCCGGGCTCTCCACGTTCGGTGCGATCGTCGGCGCCGCCGTGGGCCTCGGCTTCGGGATGGTCGTCAGCGCCGTCGCCCTGACGGTCTTCGCCGTCATCTCGAGCGTCACACGACGGGATCGCATCCGCATCCGGGTCTCGTCCGCGGCCGCGGGGTGCTGCGCCTTCGTGGTCTTCGGCTCATTCGCCGAGTGGGGAGACGGGCGAGTCGTCGTGGAGTCCTCTGCTGCGGCCCTCGCTTGCCTTGCGGCGTTCGCCCTGACCATCTCCTGGTCCATCCGCCGGACGCGCCGAACGGCAGGGACTCGTCCGGACCCGGGTGGACCTCGCCGGTAGGGGATTCCCGGCCAAGGCCTCGGCGCCGGTGACGGTGCGGCTGTGTCCGAGACCCGGTAGGAGACGGTCGATGCGTCGCTCCGGCCTGTCCGGTAGACAGGTGGGACGTGTCGATCGAGGGTTGATGATGCTGGTTCAGGTGTGTGGACTGCCCGGTGCGGGGAAGACGACGCTGTCGGCCGCGATCGCGGAGGAGCTCCCCGCCGTGCTGCTGCGGGTCGATGCGATCGAAGCGGCGATGTGGAAGCACGGCATCCCGCCAGAGCAGTCGGGGATCGCCGCGTACTCGGTCATGCACGCGATCGCCGCTCCGAACCTGCGCCGAGGCCAGACGGTCATCGCGGACGCGGTGAGCGGTGTGGAGCCGGCGCGAGCCGGCTGGGTCTCGACAGCCGAGGCCGCAGGCGTGGAGTTGCGCGTGATCGAGGTCGTGTGTCCCGATGCCGACGAGCATCGTCGGCGCGTGGAGCACCGTGAGAACGATCTGCCCGGCTTCATCCTGCCGACATGGGAGGCGGTGCAGCGCACCGCCGAGGAGTACGAAGCACGTACGGATGACCGTCTCGTGATCGACAGCACCCGCCCGCTCGAGGAGACGGTCCACCAGGCGCTCGAGTTCCTCGACGCTCACGTCCGGTAGGGGATCCCCGAGCGGTGGAGGAGCCGACGAGCGCGTGAGGGGATCCGGCGCCGTGGCGTCCATCGAGCCCCGGTCCTACACTCGCCCCATGGAACAGGGCACCCGCACCGACCGCGCGGGAACTCCTCCCCGCTTCGTCGACCCGCGGCGCATCGGAGCGCTGGCCGGGCTCGTCGGCGCCGCGACGTTCGTGTTCTCGTACGCGGGCGGCCTGGATGACGCGGCGGCCGTGGCGGTCCAGGTCCTCGTCGTCGTGATCGTCGTGGCGACGCTCGGCATGCTGTTCGTCCGACCTCGCGGTCTGGGCCCGTTCGTGCCGCCGTCGCGGGTCGCGATCGGGGTGTACCTGCTCTGCGTCGTGGGCGAGCTCGCCCTCATCCGCGTGGGCACGGACGCGCTGGTCGACGCCGGCCGTGACGAGCTCCGCCCTGCGCTGATCGTGCTCGTGGTCGGGCTGCACTTCCTGCCCTTCGCCTGGGCCTTCCACGAGCGCATGTTCACCTGGCTGGGAGCGATGCTCGTCGTGCTCGGCACCGTCGGGCTCCTCACCGCGGCGGCCGAGCTCGTCGCCGTGATCGCCGGCCTCGCGATGGGCGGCATGCTGCTCGCCTACGCCCTCGGCCTCTTCGCGCGCCGAGCCGGCTGAGCCACCGCCAGGACGCATCTCATCGTCCTGGGACGCGCCGGCGGAGTCCCGGCGTCGCTCACCACGGGGTGCCGCGGAGGTCGATGAGTCCCGCCGGCCAGTCGGAGACGGCTCGGGTCACGGGGAGGATCAGGATCGGGTCATCGGTCGTCACGACGACGGTTCCGTCCCGTCGTGATCGGGAGCGCTCATCGGCCGCTACGGGTCGCCACCCGCTGGAGGCGTAGAACGGCGCGACCTCCGGCCGACAGCCCAGATACCCGTACTCGACGCCGGCCGTCGAGCGCA
Organism: Clavibacter michiganensis; assembly: GCA_002150995.1. Lineage (GTDB taxonomy): Bacteria > Actinomycetota > Actinomycetes > Actinomycetales > Microbacteriaceae > Clavibacter > Clavibacter michiganensis_K. Next base: position 1,885,562 of record MDHJ01000001.1, read on the forward strand.
TCGTGCGGGCGAGACGGCTCATCAGGCGACCGCCCAGACCTCCTCCTCGGGCGCGCTCGCTGACGAGCACGCCTCCCGTCCCGCCCACGGCGACGTCGTGCACTCCCACGGCGATGACGCGTCGCTGGAATCCCGCGTGCGCGGCCAGCTCGGACCCGTGCGTGACGAGCACGTGCACGTCCGCGGGGGAGTAGCCGTACGGCGCATCAGGGGTCCAGGGTCCGTGGTCGTCGAGGGACTCGTGGTCGAACAGCACCTGCAGCTGCTCGAGGCGGGTGCGGCTCAGATCCTCATGCCGTACGACTTCGATGCGCTCGTCCACCATCCGAACCTAGGGCGCGGCCCGCGGTCCGGCGGCCGGTCGGCCCGGCCATCCAGGCGGGGATCGCCACACGCCGGTCATCCGCCGGATGCTCGCTCGGCGAACGGACGAGCGACGGTGAGCTCTCCGGTCGCAGTGTCCAGGGTGGCCGGTACGCCGACGGGGACGGGGACGAGGTCCTCGACGTGGCCCAGCGGCAGGCCGCCCAGGACGGGGACCCTCAGGGCGTCCAGGTGGTCGCGCAGCACGTCGAGGATCGTCCATCCGCGGTCCTCGTATCCGGCGAACTGGTCGATGCTGCCGAGTGCGACGGCGGCGATTCCGTCTAGCGCGCCGGAGTAGCGGAGCTGGGTGAGGGCACGGTCGACCATGCCCAGCCCGGCGGCCCTGTTGATCTCCAGCAGCAGGATCGCGTCGGTCAGGTCCATGTCGACGACTCCGACGCTGCGCGCCATCATCTCGAGGTTGCCGCCGAGCAGTCGACCCTGCGCCTTCCCTGTGGTCGTCAGCCGCGCGGAGAGCGCTTCGACGTCGGTCGTGACGACCGTCTCGGCGTCATCCAGGAGCAGGCGACGGACGTGGTCGCCGTGCTTCCCGGCGATCGCACCATGGAGCGCGGGGACGCCGGCGCTGGCCCATGCCAGATGGAGCGCTGTGATGTCGCTGTAGCCGACGAGGGGCTTCGGATCCGCGCGCAGCGCATCCAGGTCGAGGTGAGGGTGGAGCCGGAAGCTGCCGCAGCCGCCCGTCGTCGCGATGATCGCGCGGATCTCCGGATCGCGGATCGCGCGGTTGAGATCAGCCAGGCGATCCTCATCGCGGCCGGCGAGGTAGCCCCGGTGATTGAGGACATGGGTGCCCATGACGACCCGCAGCCCCCATGCCTCGATCCGCTCGACCATCCATGCCGGTACGTCGTCGTGCGGCCATGACGCGGGGGATACCAGTGCGACCGAGTCGCCGGGGGAGAGTCGTCGGGGTCTCGGCATCGTCGCGTCCATGACGGCCGACCCTACTTGCAGGCCGCGACCCACGCGCGGCAGCTCATCGCATGGGAGCTCGGGATCCGAGCCAGCCGCCGGCTGCGGCGGCGATGCTCGCGTCGTCCAGGATCCGAGCCAGGGTGGTCCGGCCGAGAGCGCTCATGCCCGGAATGGATTCGCGGTAGTACCAGGCGGCGCCCATCGCCTGTTCGAAGGCCCATGCTGCACCGCGCTGCCATTCGACGTCGTCGCTGTCGAGCTCGCGGCGGAGGAGCGCGCGAGCGTCACCGTCGAGCATGTGCCATGCCGCGACGAGATCGAGGGCTGGGTCTGCCGGCCCGAAGCCGCCTCCGTCGAGGACGCCGACCACGCGCTCCTCATGGACGAGGACGTTCGCGGGTGTCAGATCGCCATGGCTCATGACGTCCGGGCCGGCAGGCGGCAGGGTGCGGAACCAGCTCCAGAGGTCACCGAGTCGGTCGACGGGCAGGAACCCCGCGCTGTTCGTCAGGCAGGTCTCCATCCAGGCATCGGAGGCCGGGAGGTGCCCGCCGCGCCCGATCCCGGTGAACGCGCGACCACGCACATCCGCAGCGCGGAGCGCACGGATGAGCGTCACGAGGTCGAGCGCGAAGGCGGTCGAGTCGGCGACGGATGTCGGCGACGCGACGTCTCCGGGCAGCCATGTCTGCACCGACCAGGAGAGGGGGTAGCCGTGTCCGCCGTGCCCTAACGCGATCGGGGTCGGCGTGGGGAAGGGGCAGCTGTCGTGGAGCTCGCGCATCGCGCGCGCCTCCCGGTCGAGTTCAGCGTCGACGGCCGACGGTTCCTGTGTGCGGAGGGGGAACCGTGCGGTGAGCCCCTCGCCGATCCGGTGGATGGCGTTGACGGTGCCATCGGTCGCGAGGGGTCGCACGCGGAGGTGGCTCCACTGGGGGAACTGCTCGGCGATCAAGAGGCGTGCTGTCGTCGCGTCGACATGGTGCTCGTCGGTGTGCATCGCCATGGCGCGACGGTACAGGACCGATTTCCATATCCGGGGAAGGGTCCCCGACGACGGCGCTGCACGCCCACGCCGTCGAGGACGGAGGTGCGTGCGGTCAGCCGGCCGGATCGTCCACCCTCCGGCGCAGTGGCGCCGTGTGCCCTACCGGGGCGCCCTGCCGCACGGTCACCTGCTCAGGAGCCGCGTCGTCCATCCCGCCAGCGCGTGGACGGCGGTCCGGGACAGTCTTGCCTGCGGCATCATGCTGGTGAACCCGTGGAACGCCCCCGGCCAGACGTGGAGCTCGGCCGCGATGCCGGCCTCCCAGAGCCGGCTCGCGTAGGCGACCGTCTCGTCGCGGAAGACCTCCGCGCTGCCGCAGTCGATGTAGGTCTCGGGGAGCCCGGACAGGTCCCTCGCCCGCGCGGGAGCGGCGTGGACGGACACGTCGGATCCGGCACGGCGGTCGCCGAGGTATGCCTCCCACCCGAAGCGCGTCATCGCGCGGTCGGCGACGCCGACGCCGTCGATCTGCCGGGTCGAGACGGTCGAGTCGGTGTCGTCGAGCATGGGCGAGATCAGGATCTGGGCCAGCAGCGGCGGCCCCTTCCGGTCGCGGGCGAGCAGGGCGGTGCCCGCCGCGAGCCCGCCGCCGGCGCTCTGGCCGACGAGGACGATGCGGTCCGCGTCGATCCCCAGGGAGTCGGCGTGCTCGGCGGTCCAGACCAGGCCGGCGTAGCAGTCCTCGACCGGGTAGGGATCGGGGTGCTCGGGCGCGAGGCGGTAGTCGACCGTGACCAGGACGACGTCGTGGGTGAGCAGCCAGTCGTCGTAGGAGTCGAGGTTCCCGAGGTGGTGGCCGAACATCATGCCGCCGCCGTGGATGGTGAAGAAGCAGGGAGCGGAGCCCGTGCGCCCGATCCGCTGGATGATGCCGAGCGCGATCGGGTCGCCGCTGTGCCCGGGGACGGTGACCGTCCGGCGCTCGAGCCCGCGCGCGCGGAGGGACTCGTCGAGCTCCCGCTCCGTCATGCCCAGCTCGCGCATGCGGGGCAGCATCTCCGTGGTCAGGGTGAAGGGGCCGTGCTCCTGCATGCGGGTGAGGAACTCGGCGAGCTCGGGGTCGAAGGGCGGGCGGGCGAGTGCGTCAGACATGGGCGGGCTCCTGGTTCGAGGTGGTGGTGCGTGAGCGGATGGCGCCGAGGGCCACGAGCGCGGCCGCGGCGAGGGCGAGGGTGGAGCCGGCGATGGCGATCGCCCCGTGGAGCTGCGCGAGCCCGGATGCGGTCGCGGGTGCGCTCGTGATGCTCCCGGTGACGACGGCGGCGAGGATCGTGCCGGTCGCGGCGATGCCGATGGCCGTCGCCAGCTCGCTGGAGGTGTCCACCAGAGCGGCGCCGACGGAGGTGCGGTCCGCCGGCAGCCCGCGCAGCACGTTCGTCCCGGCGACGACGCCGACCACGCGCACCCCGGCGGCGACCAGCACGAGGGCGATCAGCACCCAGACGTAGCCGAGGCGGCCGAGGACGGCGAACACGGCGAGACCGGCGACCACGGCGGTCGCGCTCGCCCGGGCAGCACGGTCGAGGCCGACGCGCCGGACGAACGGGCCGACGAGGCGTCCGCTGGCGAGGAGGACGACCACCTGCGGGAGCAGGGCGACGGCGGCGAGTGCCGGGGGCCACCCCCACGCGAGCTGGAGCTGCAGCGTCACCAGGTACGACAGGCCCGCGACCGCCAGACCGGCCGCCGCCTTGAAGGCCAGGCCGCTGGACACCAGCGGCAGGGAGATGAGGCGCAGCTCCAGCAGCGGGTGCCGGGCGCGGCGCTGGCGGACGGCGAAGGCGGTCCCCGCCGCGATGGCCGCAGCGGTGGCGGCCCACGGGGCCCAGGATCCGGAGCCGCCCCCGACGAACAGCGTCGGCGCGACGAGGGCCGCGGTGATCGTCGCCGTGCCGAGCAGCGCGCCGACGACGTCGATCGGGTCCGAGCGCAGCTCGGCTCGGGCGTCGGCGGCGATGCCGACGCGGATGCCGACGAAGGCGAGCGCCGCGATGGGCACGTTCACGAGGAGGAGCACCTGCCAGGGGGCGACCGCGAGCACGAGCCCGCCGGCGGTCGGGCCGACGGCGAGCCCGGCGAGCCCGGCGGTGGAGATGACGGTCATCGCGCGGACCCGGAGGTCCTCGGCGTCGAACAGCCGGAAGGCGAGCGCCATCGAACCGGGCGTGGTCATCGCCGCGGCGACCCCCATGACCGCGCGGACGGCGATCAGCTGATCCGTGGACGTCACCAGCACGGCGGCCGAACCGGCGACGGCGAGCATGACCAGCCCGGCGAGCATGACGCGTCGGCGTCCGAACCGGTCGGCGATCGCGCCGAACAGCAGCATGAGGCTGCCGAACGCGACCGAGTACGCGCCCGTCACCCATTGCAGGCCCGACGTCGAGGCGTCGAGGTCGCGCCCGATGGTGGGCAGGGCGACGTTCAGGATCGAGTCGTCGAGCATCTCGAAGAGGAAGACGGCCGAGAGGCCGGACAGGGCGATCCACGCATCACGCAGACGACGAGGGGAGGGATTCCCTTTCGCGTCGCTCGTGGGGGATCGGGGGACATCGAGCACCATGGGCGCACTCCTTCTCGGGGGAGAAGTGGCGGATCGTTCGATGCCGCGTGTGCGCGCATGCCGCGGATGGACGCGGCCTGCCTTTTACCTCAGATGGGGACACCCTACACGCTCGGCGGGCGTGCGCTCGACGGGACCCCCTGGGTCCTGCGAGCGGCGTCCAGAGCCATCGTCTAGCGAGGCGGCGGACCCCCTGCGGTCGTCGCGCCCGGCGCTCGCAGGATGCGCCGCACGGCCTCGTGCACGAAGGCCTCGTCCGGGGGCTCGGGGTCGAGGGCGCGGTGGATGGAGAGGCCCTCGATGAGCGCGTCGAGCATGCGCGCGGTGGCGGCGTCGACGTGCTCCTCGAGGGCTGCGCGGCTGCGGGCCATCCACGCCTGCGTGATGGTGCGGTACTCGGGTCGGCGGGCAGCGAGCGTGTAGAGCTCGTGAGTGAGGACGAGGTCGCGCTGCGTCCCGAGGAGGTCGCGCACGATGACGTCGACCACGGCGGCTTCTGTCTCCTCGGTGGTACTGGCGTCGTTCATGCGGCGACGCATCTGCTCGGCGACGCGGTCGGCGAAGAGCGCGAACGCCTCGCGGAGCAGGTCGTCCATGCCGTCGAAGTGGTAGGTCATCGAGCCGAGCGGGACGTCGGCTGCGGCGGCCACCCGACGATGCGTCGTCCCGTCGACCCCGACGTCGGCGATCACGTCGAGGCAGGCCTCGACGATCCGATCCCGACGGCGCGGATCCGATCGCCGGGGCGACCGGGCAGGAGCCGGGGCCGTCATCCCCGGGGCGCGATCTCGCGGATCACCCGGGCGGGGTTCCCGACGGCGACCACCCCCCGGGGATGTCGCGGGTCACGACCGATCCGGCGCCGATGACGCTGTCGTCGCCGATGCGGACGCCGGGGCAGACGATCACGCCACCGCCGAGCCAGACGTTGTCGCCGATGGTGATCGGGCAGGCCGCTTCGAGCTTGTCGCGTCGGGGCTGCGCATCGATCGGGTGCGTGGGCGTGAGGAGCTGGACGTTCGGCCCGATCTGGCAGTCCTCGCCGATCGTGATCGCGGCGACGTCCAGAGCCGTCAGGTTGAAGTTGACGAAGGTCCGGGCGCCGATGCGGATGTTCTCCCCGTAGTCGACGTGCAGCGGCGGCTTGACGAACGCGTCCGAGCCGAGTGATCCGAGAAGCTCCTCGAGCAGCGGGCGCGCGGCGGTCTCGTCCTCGACAGCGGCACGGCGGTACGCGTCGGCCAGCCGGACGGCGCGCTGCGCCAGGCGGGCGCTCTCGGGATCGTCCGCGATGTAGGGGTCGCCAGCGAGCATCCGCTCGCGGTTGCTGCGGTCGTCGCCGGCGAAGTGGTCGACAGTCATGTGTACAAGCGTACACTCGCGTCATGACCGACATCGACTGGACCGCAGGCACCTGGACCACCGCACCGGCCCGCGTGGAGGCGGTCGGCGACGGGTTGCACGTCACCGCCGTCGAGGGGAGCGACGCCTGGCGGATCACCTCCTACGGCTTCGTCCACGACACGGAGCACGCCCTCCTGGCGCCGTTCGAGCAGGGCACGGCGATGGAGGTGTCGTTCCACCTCGACCTCTCCGCGCAGTTCGACCAGGCCGGCATCTTCGTCGAGGTCGACGACAGCACATGGATCAAGGCCGGCATCGAGCGCAGCGACGGCGAGGACTGCCTGGGCGCCGTCGTCACGCGCGGCATGTCGGACTGGTCGCTGGCGCCCGTCCCCGGCTGGCACGGCCGGCTCGTGACCATCCGCGCCAGCCGCTCCGGCGACGCGCTGACGGTCCGAGCGCGCGTCGACGACGAGCCGTGGCGCCTGGTGCGGGTGGCGCCCCTGGATCCCGACGCCGCCGTGACCGCCGGTCCGATGTGCTGCGCCCCGTCGAGGGCCGGACTCACCGTCCGTTTCGCCGCGTGGCGGACCGGACCGGCGGATGCGAGCCTGCACCCCTAGGAGCAGGCGGCCCGCCCGGCGATCCCCCTCGCCGCACAGGTCCTCGTGCAGGCACGTCCGGCGCCGGCGTCCGTCGGTGGTCTCGGCCATGGCGCTGCTGAAGCACGACGCGCAGGTGGAGCCCGTGTCACCGCCGAGGGTGCTCTCGGGCTCACCTGTGAGACGCCGGTCCGCGTGCATCGGTGACCGGCGGGGGAGTGTAGGCGGGATCGCCCGAAGCTGCGGCGGAGGGATCGCGTGGGGATGTCCGACCAGCGGCACGACGATCGAGGCACCCCGCTGCTTCGGGTTGACTGATCAGATGCCGCGCTTCTCGGGAATCCACCACCTCGCCCTCACCGTCCGCGACCTCGTGGCCAGCGTCGCGTTCTACGAGCGGGTCTTCGGCGCACCGCCCGCCGCGCAGCTCGAGGGTCAGGACCTCCGCCGCGAGCTGTTCGCGCTCCCGGGCGGGACGAACCTCGGACTCACCGAGCACACCCCGACCACCACCGGGACCTTCACCCCGTTCCAGCCCGGCCTCGACCATCTCGGCTTCGCCGTCGACAGCCGCGAGGAGCTGCCGCTCTGGGCCGAGCACCTCACCGGCCTCGGCATCGCCCACGGCGGGATCGTCGACGTCTCGTACGGATCGGCGCTCAGCTTCCGGGATCCCGACGAGATCGCCCTCGAGTTCTTCACACCGCGCGACGACGGCTGACGGCGTGGCGGCGTCCTGCGGCTGCGCATGCCGGAGGGCGGACAGGAGCCGATCCAGACGACCGGTCAGTCCGCGGAAGGGCGATGACGGCGTCGGTGGCCGTCGCGACGCGGCCGTCGTCGCCGGTGGCTCGGCGGTCGACGGCGGCGACCGGATGCTCGAAGTCGACGCGAGCGGACCACGGACCCTCAGCTCGCGTCGAGTTCGCGTGCCACGCCGGTGAGCACCGAGGCGGGGAGCCTCCGGCGGTCGCGCAGGGGCTGCGGGTGCAGGTCCCTCAGGCGGCGACCCGCCCTGGCGGCTCGTGTCGGTGTGTCGCTCGTCGGGCATCGGACCGGCATCAGGGCCCCGAGACGGCTCGCACCACCTTGCGCGTGACCTCGAGTGCCTGGCGCTCGTGGCTGAGGTGGCCTCGTGCACGGCACCGGGCCACGGCACCAGCGGCGATCCGAGGGCCGCGGCGATGCGCATCGACCAGCGTAGGAGCGTTCCCGACAGCCAGGTCAAGAACACTGCCCGGCTGATCGATGCCGGCGAGCCGGCCGCCCAGGTCGCGCGCAACGTGGGCATGTCGAGGTCGACGCTTCACCGCCGACTTCGGGACATTCAGAGAGCCGGCGCAGCGGCCGCGACAAGCAGCTGAGAGGCCGCGGAGGGTGTCTCGTCCAGCCCCCCTCCACCGGACTCTTCACCGGACGGGTCCATTGAGACGGGCAGCGACGAGGGCGCCGTGGCGTCGGGTGAACCATGCCGTTCTGGCAGTCTGAGCGCATGACGGCCCCGGACGCAGGCGACCTCGATGCGGATCTCCTAGAGCAGCAGCGACGCGCACGAGGGCTGTCCTACCTGCAATCCGCGTCTATGACGGTAGTTGCCGTGGTCCTCGCACTCGGAGTCATGTCGTTCACGGATCTTGACCGGCTACCTCGCCTGGCTCTGGGTGCTGGCATCGTCACGGTCGTCATCCTGGTCGGCAACGTGGTCCTCCGCGTCTACAACCGGCGCCGGCTCCAGCGTCTCTGAGGCCGTCCGGAGAGCGGTCCCTTTTCGGACGCGCCGCGTAGTGGTAACCCGGCAGCTCGGGATCGCTGATCTGCCACCGTGCTGTGGGACCATCCCTGCATGCCCACTGTCCGCGCAAGCGCGCTCGAGGCCACTGACGCGAAGGACGCGAACGTTCTCCGATCGCTCAGCACGCACCCCTCGATGTCGGTCCGGTACGCAGTCGCCGACAACCCAGCAACCGACGACGAGACCATCGCCCTTCTGATCGACGACCCGGACGAATCGGTGCGCTGCACCGCAGCCTCGAACCTGACGGAGCGGCCATCGCTGCAACGGCTCGTGGCCCGATCGAGCAAGGAATGGCTGCGCGCCGCACTCGCGAGCACCTTCCTGGATCAGGACGATCGGTCGCTGCCACGCGACGTGCAACGCGCACTGATGGCGGACACGTTCGCTGAGACCCGATCGCGGATCGCGGAGACGACGAACTACCTCGACATCTTCGAGACTCTGCTGCACGACAGCGACGATCGAGTTCGCGCCGCGTGCGCGGCGAACCCCCGCATCGAGCGGGAGCAGATGGAGCGACTCATCACCGATCGCAGATGGGAGGTCCGTGCGTCAGCCGCGGCCCGCGGTATGCGCTACCCGGATGACGAGCAGCTCCTGCGCCTCGCTCAGGACCGATCTGTGGGGGTTCGCTGGACCGTCGTGCATCGCCCGGATCGGCCGCGCGCCGCTCTCGAGCTGATTGCTGAAGACGATGACGAGATGAACGCCCACGCTGCGAAGAGCGTGCTCGGTGACGACGACATCAACTCCGCACAGGTGACAGATTCCGCCCGGGCGCAGCGCGCCAGGGCCGAGGGCACCCTGGGGTTCCAGGGCTGAGCGCAGTACCTCGACCTCGAAGGCGCGACCTGCCCGGTAGGGAATCCCTGTCGGGCATCTGCCAGAAGCCGCTCAGAGGCACGCCGTGTGCCGCTCGCTGGCGAGCAGTGCGTAGCCGTCGAGGGTGGTCCACTCTCCCTTGAACCAGTCGGCGTCGACTTGCCTCGACTCCTGCCGGAACCCCGCGCGCGTCAGCAGCCGTGCGACCGGGGCGTTGCGCGAATCGCAGGAGGCGATGACTCGGTGGGCGCGCTCCCGGTCGAAGACGAGGTCCAGCAGAGCGGTCAGCGCCTCGGAGGCGATGCCGCGACCCTGCGACGAGCGCGCCAGGGTGACGCCGAGCTCGAAGGTGTCGGGCTGCCCGTCGAGGCGAAGCAGCGCGAGATCCCCGAGGAGCGCTCCCGACGCGGTCTCGCGCACCGCGAGCTGTAGCCAGTCGCCAGGCGACGGGAGCCGTCCGTCGCGCTGACCCACGAGCAGTCGGTGGGCGTCCGCTAGGGAGTAGTCGGTTCCCCACGACTGGTACTGGGCCACATCCGGGTCCTGCCGGTACTCCGTGAAAGCTTCGACGTCGCGCGCCGCAAGCGGCTCGAGGGTCAGGCGGGCGGTCGTCAGAGCGATGCGGTCATGGGACGCGGGCATGCCCCGAGGCTAGCGACGCCCGGCAGTCGTCCTGCAAGTGGAGGAGTTGCCGCGCTGGGGTCATCGTGACGACGCGGACCCCTTCTCCAGGGAAGCATGCAGTTGCCGCGACAGGGCGAGCCAAGCGCGTCTCGTCAAGGGATCGGCTACCGGACGCTCCTGATAGCTGTGCCGACGGCGTTCTGACAAGCTCGCCGCATGGGACTGTCTGGAGCACGCGTCACTCTCGATCGGATCACACCAGAGCTCGCACGACGCATCGTCGATCGTGCCGAAGAGCCAGGAGACGACTGGGACGCGGAGTACCCACTCGCTGACGAGCTCGACCCGATGCGCCGACTCGCGCAGTCGACGGACCCCGACCCGAACTTCACCATGTACGTCATCAGGCGCTCATCCGACGGCCGCGCAGTAGGAGGCTTCGGCTTCTTCGGACCGCCTGACGAAGAGGGACGGTTCGAGTTCGGATACAGCCTCATCCCCAGCGCACGGAACCAAGGGCTGGCGACCGGAGCTGTGCAACTCGGTCTGAGCTTCGCAGCACGGCACGGAGCGAAGTTCGCGGTCGCAGACAGAGAAGCGTCGAACCTGCCGTCCCAGCGGGTGCTTGCCAACGCCGGCCTTCTCGAGACCGGTCGCGACGGATCGCTCATCCTCTACTCACGCACCCTGTCGGCGGACGGCTGAGCGCGACACCACCAGAGCCCTAGGTCCCCGATCTGCTCTCCATTCGATGAGTCCGGCAAGGGATCCCCGATCGGACCCTCTGATGCCCTCGGTTTCGGTGTTCGTCGTCCAGGAGTTGGCCGCGGGACGTTGTGGAGCAAGATGTGGCCATGAGGTGGCGCCGACGCATACCTCCCGAGTTCGAGGCCCCGGACCCCGGCGTCCCGGCCTTCGGGGACTGGTCACGACGGGGGATCGTCGGCACGATCGGCTCAGGCCTCGAGGCGGGCGGAACCGTCGCGGCTGACCCGGTCATGGGCGAGGGCGGCAGGTTCGCCGGCTACTGGCTCCTGCTTCCGGTGCCCGACCTCTACACCGAATCGGGGGGCACGCGATGGACGACTGCGCGTTCGAACCCCGTGCTGTCCCTGGACGTGAGCGAGACCTTGTCGACGAGTTGACCGCTGCGGTGAACGTGACCTGGTGGACCGATGAGAAGCTGCTCGCCGACTGTCGGGCTGCCGCGGATGCGTAGCAGCACGACGCGTGGATCGTCGTCATGTCGGGCGATGGCGCAGCGGCTGAGCTCCGGCCGGAAGGGGATTCCTTGTTGAGACATGCTCGTAGGGGTAAGGAGCGGGGCTGATCCGGCTCGTCGCGTCACCTCGAAGGTCGTCGGATGCGTGCGGTGCTCGACCGCCCACGAACCTGCGTGGGCTGGTGGTCAAGCCGGAGTCTCGGTCTGCGACTTCACGGTCACACACAGCGGCCGCAGGAGCTTGGGCAGGTTCTCACAGCCGCAGCTGACTGTGCAGACCAGCAACGCGACAGGGCCCCGCGCCTTTAGCGTCCACTCACACAGCAGCGCGCGCGATCGGTGCCCTCACGCGTGCGCTGCATCTTGCACTGCTATCGCGCCCCAGAAGGTACTGACATGACTGCACTATCGAAGAATCGCGTCTCCGTCCCGGCGCTCCTACTGCTGCTCGCCATCTTGGCCGGGCTGTCGTCAGTTGCCCTACCGGCCCACGCGGCCGCGTCGATGGGAACAGCGTCTCCTGACGACACCGGCAGGAGCTTCTCCGATGCAGAAGCCTCCGACGCTGTGAACTCCTGGACTCCAGAGGCTCTGGCTGCCGCTACCGATCTCGATGCCCCGGGCGATGCCGTGACCGCCCCGGCATCGGGCGCCACGGAACAGTCTCTGATCGCGCAGGGCCCCGGGACGTACGAGCCTGTCTACTGGATTGGCCGCATCTACTTCGATGTGGGTGAGAAGCAGTACTCGTGCTCCGGATCCTCCATCCGCTCGGACTCCCAGCTCGTCGTCGCCACCGCAGCCCACTGCCTCTACGACCACGGCGACTGGTCCACGCGAGTGGTCTTCATCCCCGCGTGGGACGGCGCGAACAAGCCCCTCGGAGTCTGGGGGGCCTTCTACTACTCGGTCTCCCGTGACTGGCGGACCACGGAGGACCCGGGTCACGACGCAGCGTTCATCAAGATGATGCCGAAGACGGCGTGGAATGGCACCAAGGAGTATCTGGCTCCCCAAGCGGGAGCTCCGGCCCCCGCGTTCGACGCCGCGACACCTGGCCTCCACTTCGACGCGTTCGGGTACCGACCCCTCAGCGGATACGTTCCTGAGCCCCTCTACACATGCGCAGGCGAAGGACGGCACTTCCGTGGGCTGGCTTCGATCCCCGAGTTCGAGATCGCCGGCTGTGACCCGCCAGGTGGAGCCTCTGGCGGCCCCGTCTATCACGCATCGACACGCGGCCCGAACGGGACACAGTACGGCGTCATCACGGAGACGCGACGGGCCCGAGATGGGTCACCGCTCCTCATCTTCGTGCCCTGGGGTCAGGTCGAGTACAGCCTCTACCGGTCCGTCGACCTCTGGCCCAGATGACGATCCGGTAGGTAGCGAGAAGTCGATCCGCCACCGGCGCACCAGCACGGGCCGCGGCGGCGCGCATCGAGCTCGATTCCCCGCCCTCATGCCTCCGTCCAGCCGTCCTGGGCGACTCTCCTCGCAATCGGCCCGTGAACGACCGCGTGACGCGCGCGCGTAGCCGTACCAACGCCTGCGGATTGAGGCCTGCCGTATTGAGGCCTGAGGCCTGCGGACTGCGGACTGCGGACAAGGATCACCGCAGTTGTGCCGCCGCGAAGCGACGCAAGCCGCAGTTCCGCGGCGGTTGCTCGGCGCCGAAGTGGTCCGGCGAGGGATCCCCAATCGAAACAGGGCCTGTGCCGTGCGTGGCTCAAACTGCCGCATGTCATCCGATGCGCCGACGGGTATCGGCTCCGCGACCGACTCCGTCTCCACGTCAGGCTTCTTACGGTGATGGCATGGCCATACGACCGCGTCCCCGCTCCCTCGGCGTCGCATCAGTTGCAGGGGTACTCCTGTTCGTCATGAGCGCGTGCGCGGACGACGGGCCGCCTGCGGGCGCGCAAGCATCCCTTGACGCGTTGCGGGACAGGATCGACGTCCGACCTCCCGCAGCTGACCCGGCTGACATTCGGGCGGACGCCGCGAGTCAGAGCCCGGCGAACGGGACGGAGTTCGTGGTGCGCGATGTCCGAGTGGTGGTGGTGATGGTCGCGATGCCGTCCTTCACCGTCCGCCGGCCTGTCGAGAAGGTCTTCTCCACGGACGCTCCCGCACCCACGGCGGCGATCGTCGTCCGGCCGTAGGGCGTCACGATCGAGATGGTCGCGGCGGTGGCGGTGGTGTTCTTCGCGCGCACCTCGAGGACGGCGATGCCGTCCACCTTCGTCAGGGACGCTGACGCTGACGTCGGTCCCGAACCCGGCGAGGGAGCAGGGGCTGGAGCAGGAGTCGCGCCCAGGACGGTCATGGCTGCGAGGGAAGTCCGCACCCCGTCGACGGACGCCGTGATGGAGACCGAGCCGGGTGTGGTCTGGGCGGTCACCTTCGGCAGCACGGCCGTGCCGGTGGTTCCGGACACAACGGAGGCGGATCGTGCGCCGTTCGCGAAGGTCGCGGCGCCCGTGATGTCGAACGCGATGCGGCGTCCTGCCAGCTTCTGTCCGGTGCGGTCCAGGACGTCGACGCTCTGGACGAGATCCGCCGTCGACCCTGCGGTCATCGACGCGGCCGTCCCGCGGGAGAGGAGGGAGGCCACCGGCGCCACGCCGCGGACGGTCACCGCGGACACCCCGGTGGAGCCCGCGTAGTCCGTGGCACCCCATGCCGCGTACACCAGACGGATCCTGTCCGTCGTGACGGCGGGGAACGTGATCGCGTTCGGGGTGTCACGCGTCCGCGTCCCCGTCGCGGGGGTCGTGCCGGTGATGGTGCGCCAGGCCCCCGCGGCGGCGTCGTAGGACTCGGCGCGCCACGAGCGGGCGGGATCAGGCCCTGGTTCTGGCCGTCGGCGGCATCGGCGGCGAACTGCGAGGCGATCTGATCCACTGTCACGGTCCGGGGCCACCGCAGCTCGAGTGTCTGCGTTCCGGCGGACGGCCAGGTGCCCCAGTACGTACCGGGGTTCCCATCGACGGCACCCTGTGGGCCGGCCCAGGGCGAGGAGGTCGACGCGCTGGTCGTCGCGAACCGGGTGATGTCCCCGGTGTACTCGATGCAGGGTACGGTCACCGTGACGGTCGCCTCGCGGGCGACCTCGTCGATCGCGTCCACCCGCACCGACATGCCCGAGTTCAGTTGCACCGTCTCGCCTGCCAGGGCGAACTCGTTGGCCTCCGACCCGTCGCCGGGGCGCTCGAGCAGATCGCCGCCGTACGGCTGGATCGGGTTCGAGCGGAGGACCTGGACGCCGGAGACGCTGCGGACGGCCTGGAAGGGGCTGGTGTAGGCGCCGTCGTCGGAGGTCGCGTCGCCGCGGTCGTTGTACTGCACCCAGTAGGTGGCCCCGGAGTCCTTCGGATCCGTCCACCGCAGAGCACGCGGCGTCCCGGGCCCCGCCCCGAGCGTCTTCAGCTTCGTCGTCCGCGGAGCGCCGCAGACCGGCTCGCGCGTGTTCGAGAGTGTTCCCACTCGAGCGAGGCTCGGTGCGGACAGGGGCAGGAACGCCCAGGAGTTGCCCATGACGTCGGTGCGGTTGCCGTACTCGTCGCGGGGGCATCCGCCGCTGGTGGGGGAGTAGTCCCACGTGGAGGCGCACTGGATGCTGAAGGCGTGGGGTAGCGACAGGTTGTGCCCGAGCTCGTGGGCGAGGAGGTACGCGTCCGGACCGCCCTGGAAGGTGGCGCCGCCGTCGTCGGGATCCCCGGGCTGGTCGCCGTTGGCCCACTCGGGCACGGGGGCCCGGGGGGACCATCGCGACCAGGTGCCGTGCCGGCCCGGGCTGCCAGCCGGTCGTGCGCTTGATCCAGTCGTGCAGCCCACCGGTGTTCGAGCAGCCGATGGGCTCGTCGATGGTCTGCCAGTCGATGAGCCGCTCCAGCTCGAACCGGATCGCACCTCCGGTCTCTCTCGCATAGAACTGATCGACGAGCTCGATCGAACGGCGGGCTTCGGCAGCGTCGAAGGACGGGGTGGTCCCTTGCGGCGCGACCAGCGCGATCGTCACCTTGTGGACCACGATGTCGGCGCGCGCGGGCACGTCGACGGCGGTGAAGCCGGCGTCGCCTGGGGCGGGAGCCGCATGGGCCTCCGCGCCTCCACCGGCGATGAGAGCTGCCACGAGGGTCGTGGCGGTGAGAGCGGACAGGACGGAGCTCGATCGCATGGCGATCCTTCCCTCGGTGCCGGCGGTCGCCGACCGTGCATGGAGGCGGAGGGGGATGTCGTCATCCCCGGTGACGCGTCGAAGCGGACGGGACCCCCATCCCGGACATCGCGCTTCGTCATCGCGTCGATGCGTGCGCCAGCGACGCTAGCGGGAGCGCGGAAGGCGATGACAGCTCGTCTGAAACTACTTTCGTATTTCGGCTATCACGTCTACCTGCTTCCGCCGTCATGTCCTGAATAGCGGTCTCGTTCGACTCCCAAACTTCCCAAAAGTGCTTTCATCCTCGGTCGATATCAGGTACTGTCTCCCCTGCCGTCGATGATGTGTGGGTGCGCCCCCGACGTGCAGTGGAAGGGTCCCGAACCTCGCTCGCCCGTGGGCTGGCTCCGGGACCCGCCGACGATCCGGCGAGGGTGCTTCGGGCCCCCTCGCCGGATCGTCGGATCGTCGGACCGGCGTCCCCGTCAGCTGGTGATGCGCCACGTCGCGTCCTCTCGGTCCGCCTGCGGGGAGGACGCGAGGACGGGTTCGATGACGAGCTCGAACCCCGGTGCCGGATGACGCGGTCGGGGAAGTTCTGTGAGGCGAACGTCGTCCATGAGGGGTCGGCGAGCCCGGGCTTCTTCGTGAAGGTCGCGTCTGCGGCGAAGAGCGCACTGCCGTCGTCGCGGGCGAGCACCAGGCGGAAGCCGGAGTGGCGGAGGTAGAGCACGGGGTCGCTGAGGGAGCGGAAGGACACGCCGGCTGCGTTCCCCAGCCCGGGGGCGAGGACGAACTGGGAGTCCGTGAAGGGGTCGAAGGGGTACGGGTCGATCCGTGCCCGGAAGGCCTGGTGGCGGATGAACCGGTCGGGGTAGTTGAAGGACTTCACCCGGTTCCACACGGGCAGACCCCACGCGGCGATGAGGTTCGCGTGCTCCGTCGCCGTGATCGGCTGGATGGTGGCGTGCTTGGAGTTGATCGGCTGGGTGTAGGCGCGGCGGGACAGCGGGGTCCACGCGTCACGTGAGATGTCGGGCGAGGACCACACGGTGAAGACGCCGTTGACGGGCGTGTAGACGTCGCCCCACAGGTACCAGGTCGCACTGGTGGCGGAACGGACCACGATCGGTGCCTCCGTCAGCCCTGCACCGTCGTAGCCCACCGTGTAGGTGCCGTTCTCGAAGCCGCGGGGCGCGAGCGATCCCTTCGCGCCGAAGAGGCGGTTGTCGCGCTTGTAGTAGAGGTACGGCGTGCTGCCTTCGACTCGGACGGTGGCGTCGATGACGGCGGCACCGCCGTCGAACCAGGTCTGCGGTGCGGACGTGGTGCGGAAGTCGCTCGTGTAGTTGACCAGGATCACGTCCTGGGTGCCGTCGTAGGCCGAGTAGATGATCCCGTACTGGTTGCGCGCGGGGTCCCAGAAAGCTTCCGGCGCCCAGCTGTGCGTCGGGAGGTCGTGCAGCCTGAGGCGGCGGTAGCCGGAGAAGCTGCGCAGGTCCGTCGAGTCCCAGACGTGGATGTACTGGTTGTCCTGGGCGAAGTCGGTGCCGGCGAGGTCGGTGGCGAGGACCACGAACGTGCCGTCCTGCTTGCGGAGGAGGAACGGGTCCCGGAGTCCCCGGGTGCCCTCCGTGGGCGTCACGACCGGCGCGTTCTGGTTCAGCGGCGACCACTCGAGGCCGTCCGTGCTGACGGCGAGGTGCAGTCCGTAGTCGTTGCCGAGGCCGTCGGGCGATTCGGTGAAGTAGCCCATGACGTACGCATCGCCGGGAGCCGCGACGGCGGACGACGGCGCGATGGCGGCCGGCAGCAGGGCTGCTGCGGCGCCCACGCCGAGGAGGCGGTGGAGATCGCGGCGGGACAGTGTGGGTGAGGGCATCTTCGGCCTTTCGGTGGGGCGGGCTGTGGATTCGTGCGGACGGTCGCGCGGGGGACCTCCGGCGTGCGGAGGGGACGGGGCAGCGGGTCGCGATGAGGCCATCCGGCCCCCCTCACCCGAAGAGGGGGGCCGGACCTTCCCCGGGTCAGACGATCGCGAAGGATGCGTCCGATGCTCCGAAAGCTCCGGTCACCGGTTCGATGAACGCGGTGAAGTCTCGATGGCGGAGGTACGCGCCGGGGCGGGCGACCGATTCGAAGGACGACGACCCACCTCCGGACAGGCCCGCGCGCTGCTGGAAGGACGCGCGGGCCGCGAAGTCCGCGCGGCCGTCGGATCCCGACAGCACCGCGGCACCGGCCGACTCCACGAGGTAGCGCCCCGGGAAGCCGATGGCCTCGAGCGCCACGGAACCCGCCCCGGCGGGCCCGGGGATGAGCCGGAACTGGGAGTCCTCGAGCGGGGCGACGTCCGGGTCGATCCGTGCGCGGTAGTCCCGGTGCCGGAGGTAGCGGGTCGCGAAGTTCGCCGACCTCAACCGCACGGGAGGGGTCCCGTCGGGCACGGGGATCCCGAAGTCCGGCGTGCCGTCCGTCCGGTAGTACAGCGTCTGGGTCCGTGCGTGCCGGTTCGGGTCGAACAGCGGGTCGCCCTGGATGTCGCGGTACTGGCGTGCGTGGTACACGAGGACGTCGCTGCCGTCCGCGGCGGTCGTGAAGCAGTTGTGTCCCGGGCCGTACTGCCGAGTCGTGTCGTTCGAGACCATCACCGGCCCGGGGGACTTGGTCCATGACGAGGCCGCCAGGAGGTCGGCGCCGGCGGCCGCGGTGAGCAGGCCCATGCAGTAGTTCGCGTCCGTGGCGCTGGCCGAGAACGAGAGGAACACGCGCCCGCCGCGCACGAGGGCCGACGGGCCTTCGTTGACCTTGAAGCCGATCGTCTCCCAGGGCGCCGTGGGGACGGCGATGCGCGTCTGCGGACCGGTGAGGGTCGCCGGCCCGGACATCGCCGAGATGTAGAGGTTCGAGCCGGTGTCCACGCCCGGTTCGCCCTGGGCCCAGACCAGGTATCGCGTTCCGGCGTGGACGAACGTCGTCGCATCGAGGGAGAAGGTGTCCCACGCGGTGAAGATGCGCCCGAGGACGCTCCAGCGCGCGGTCATGGGGTCGGGTCCGTCGGCGCGGAGCACGTAGGGACGTACGCGGAACGGCTCGCCGGCGTCGCCCGCGGCGAAGTAGATGTGCCAGACGCCGTCGACGAGGTGGATCTCGGGCGCCCAGATGAAGCCGCCCATCGTCCCTGAGGCGGGCCGGGTCCAGAGGGTGCGCTCGGCCGCGGTGGCGAGTCCGGCGAGCGTGGGGGAGGAGCGGAGCACGATGCGGTCGTACTCCGGCACGGAGGCGGTGAAGTAGTAGGTGCCGTCCGTCGAGCGCTGGATGTGCGGGTCGGCCCTCTGTCGGACGAGCGGGTTGGTCAGCGCGAGTCCTGCGGCTCCGGCGCGCAGCGCCGCAGGACCCGCGATGGCCGCGGCCCCGCGAGTGCGGCGCCACCTGCGGCACCGAGGAGGAGCGTCCGGCGGCTGAGGAGCGCCTCGAAGCGCATCTGATCGGTGATCTCGGTCATGTCCTGGTCCTCTCGTCGTCCGTGGTCGCGCGTCATCGCGAGATCCGGAATCGCTGGCACTCGTTGTCGAGCGTGGAGTACTGCTGGAGCTTCGCCCCGTCGGCCGTCGAGCAGCCGTCCAGGTCGAGCGACTTGCCCGTGAGGGCGGAGACGAAGCGCACGGCCCCGTCCGGCAGCGGCACGATCCGCCAGGCGGCCGCGGCGCCGCAGGGGCCCTGCGTGACGGCAGCCGCGTCGGCCGTCGACCCGCCGCTCACTCCGAGGCAGAGCGACGGGGCGGACCCGGGTCGGATCTGCACCGTGCCGGCCGTGGTGGCGGTGAACGAGTAGCTCTGGCAGGGCGAGCCGAGGTACGCGTGCTGCTGCAGCGCGGCTCCGGCCGCGCTGGTGCAGCCCGGCAGGTCGAACGACTTGCCGCTGGAGACGCTCGTGACCGCGCTGGGTCCGACCGGGCGGATGGACCACTGCTGGCAGGCGTTGCCGAGGGAGCGCCACTGCCGGACGTCACCGCCGGTCGCGGTGGTGCAGTTCGCGACGTCGAGCACCTTCTGGTTCGCCTTGTTGGCGATGGTCAGGTACCCGCCGTCGCCGCTGGGCGTCGGCAGCCACTGCTGGCAGGCGTTCGCGAGCCACGCCCATTGACGGGCGTCCGTCCCATCGGCGGTCCCGCAGCTGGCGGAGTCCAGCACCTTGCTGGTGGCGGAGTTCACGAACCGGTAGGCACCGTCGGCGGTCGGGTCGAGGATCCAGCTGGAGGCGCCTCGCGCAGTGTTGCCGCAGGCACCCTGCACCACGTCCCCGCCGTCGGCGGGGGAGCCGCCGGCCACGGTGAGGCAGAGGCCGCTGTTGCGGTTGACGACCTCGAAGGGAGCCCCTTCCACGGCTGCGGTGATCGGTCCGCGCTCGCCCGAGGGCACGGCGATGGGGGTCCCGGTCGCGATGGGCGTCCCGAACACGGGCTCGCCCGCCGCGTCGAAGGTCACCTGCTGCGCACGGGCCGACCGCTGCCGGGCGCACCCCCGTCCG
The DNA here is from genome assembly GCA_002150995.1 of Clavibacter michiganensis. Lineage (GTDB taxonomy): Bacteria > Actinomycetota > Actinomycetes > Actinomycetales > Microbacteriaceae > Clavibacter > Clavibacter michiganensis_K. The sequence continues at coordinate 1,905,583 of MDHJ01000001.1, forward strand.
CACGCGCGTTGGCGTGGTAGAGGTTCCAGATCTGGGTGCCGTCGGGTGAGGTGAAGAAGTCGTTGTGGCCGGGCCCGAAGGCGCCGTTCCCCTTGGAGAACACGGGGCCGGCGCTCTTGTTCCAGGACGAGGCGAGGACCGGGTCGCCGCCCGTGTAGCGGAGGGTGCCGAGCTGGTAGTCCTCCGTGCCGCAGAAGCTCGCGGAGAACACGATCCACGTCTTCCCGTCCTTCTGCAGCGGCACGGGTCCCTCGTTGACGGGTTCGCCGATGCGCTCCCACGCCGCGGTCGGCTGCGACAGCACGTTCAGCGGTCCGGTCGCCGTCCACGGGTCCGACATCTTCGCGATGAAGTTGCTCTGCAGCCGGTTCGGCTCCGGCGTGAACGCGGACCAGGTCACGTAGAGCTCGCCGTTCAGCTCCAGGTAGGAGCCGTCGATGTTCCAGTCGTCGGTCGGGATGGGGCGCCCCTTGTACGTGTACGGGCCCATCGGGTCGTCCCCGCTGCTCTCGATGACCTGGAGGTGCTGTCGGCCGAAGTCGCCCGCGGTGCCCATCGTGTACATCAGGTACCAGCGCGGGCCGTTCGGTCCGGTGAGCCGCTTGAGCTCGGGCGCCCACATGTTGGCGTTCCGGCCCGGGGTGGTGTCGGAGAAGACAGTGGTGGGCGCTGCGGTCTTCAAGCCCTCGAGCGTCGGTGCCTTCCGCATCACGACGCGGTTGTCCCACGTGGTGACGACGGCGTAGTAGTTGCCGTCGTGGTACTCGATGGTGGGGTCGGCACCGTCAGGGATCAGCGGGTTCGTGAACGTCGCCTCGCCGATCGCGGTCGCCTCCGGCGCTGGGCCAGCTAGGACTCCGGTGAGGGTGAGGAGGACGCATAACAGGCCGATCAGGCCCGTGCTGCCGGTTCGGTTCATGGAGAGCTCCTTCGATCTCGTGTCGATCACTGCGCGGAAGGCCGTGGCCAGTACCGCAGCGCGGTGCAGCTCGCGTGCCTGCAGCACGCAGGACGGCGTCAACCTCCGAGCGAGCCACAGCATCGTGGCCGCCCTTCACGCGGACGAGAAGGACGCAGAGGTCGCCGGCTGGGCCATCCTCAGCTGCTGTTAACGGTAACAGTGCGTTTCGAAAACGTAGGTGAAGGGACTTGTCACTGTCAACGGTCATGTACCCCAAGGGGGCAGATCATGTGTCCTGGCGTCGCAGGGAGGATCGAGTCGGACTGACCTCAGGAGCCAGGGCGCGTCGGGCGACCGTGGACTCCGTCGTCACGAAGGCCGTGCTCGAGGGCTGAGCCCCGAGCAGCGTGCAGGCTCAAAACCGGACATAATGTGCATTATCGGCTGTCCCGTGCACCCGCCAGGGAAGGAGCCGCTTGCCTCCTGTCGGCACCGATCCCGGTCGTGATCACGGCAGCCGTGCACGTGTTCCGACTCGCGACGTGTCCGCCCGCGTTCCACTCCTAGAGCGGCGGCATGGGTGAATGCGACGGACGCCGGTATTCGCGCAGCGGCGGTCAGGCTGCATCCTGATGAGCTCGTCGTGACCTTCAAGCTAGACGGTCACGGCACGCGTCCTGATGTCGAGCGAGCTGTCGAGTACGGAATCGCACTCAGCGGTGACGATGGCATGGTGCGCAGGCGCTTCACCGTGGAACTGGGCGCCGACAAGGTGCGCGCCTTCATCCACGACGTCCACATCCGATCGCGCGCTGAGTTCGACGCCTCGCACGTCGAGGTCCTGCCGGCGATGGTCTCCACCCGCTTCCCGCACGAGGTACTTGGGGCTTCGTGCATCGACTCGCTCACCGCCTTCAGCGTGATCGACGGCATCGATGTGGAGACCGCGGTGGACGTGGCTCTCCTCGCCGACGGCCAGACAACGACGGAGCCGCAGGTGCTCCGTATTAAACATATAAACCGCTACCAGTGCTGCGGTCCCGGGGCAGTGCTCGCCCGCATGGGTCCGAGCCGGTTCCGAAGGTCAGGTCCTGGCCGCGGTTCGTCTCGTTGAGGCCGGAGGACACGAAGCATGTCTCACGTAGCCCCCTTCCGCCGGAATCGTCACGGACCAGTCTGTAAAGACAGGTTCTTGCGACCAGCGCATCTCTACGTCCTCAGGCTCGTGAGCATGGGCGCCTGCCCTCTGCTGCTCCCAGCAGTGTGAGCAAGCAGGTGTTCGGGTAGGGATCGTTTGTCGGGCGAATGATCGAGCATTGACGCGATGCAGGATCATGCGCCGCGCCAGGAGATCGGTTGCGCGACGCTGGCGGTCTAGAGATCAGCGAGCTGCTACCTGTCCGTTCATGAGGTTGCGTCCACGACATGATTGTCATAGACCAGCCTTCTTTCAGAGCCGAGTACCGCCCAGCTCCCGATCAAGCCGTCGTCTATCAGGCTGTCCGTGCTGTGGCGGAGGAGTTGCTCCAGGGGTGGGCAAGCAGCCCATCCGAGGTCTGCGTATCAAAGGAAACCTGGCCGGCGTCCACCAGGGCGGTGACGCGCCCGAGCAGGAAACGGAACCTCCGTGCGCTCATCGGGGCTCGGGTACGGCGGGTCGCACGGGCACGCTCGTGGTGGATAGGGCTGTCGCCATCATGAGCTGGGGTGGCTGTTCGGCTGACAACTCATGGAGCACCTCGTCACGGGCCTCCTGGTCAGTTGGGGGGCGCGATCGAGTAGCCGCTCTGCTCTTGGAAGAGGCGCGCGATGGGCGTGTAGCTCATGATGTCCCGAGCGGGCCCGAGATCGTTGCCCATGCGGGCGATGCTGCCGTAGAGCTGCCCGGCTCGGCCGGCCACCGGACCGCCGGAGTCCCCTCCGGCCAGGAACAGACCATCACTTTGCGCGCCGGCCTGGTGCGCGCCGAAACCTTCAGGGAGCGGCACCGAGGACCAATTGCAGTTGATTCCGGTCGTCGCTCCGCTGGTGCAGAAGCTCTCGTCAGCGCCCGGGACGCCGGTACCTTGGATCGGGAAGCTCCGGGGCTGGCCCGAGAACGCGCTTCGGAGGAAGATGCGCCCCGTCGCCAGGGGACTCACGGTAGTGAGGATAGTGCAGTTGTGTAGCTGCGAGTTGGGCATGCAGTGCGGGCGGTGGGTAACGCTCGGGTCTACTCGCACGATGGCGAGATCGGCGTCACCGGACTCCCAGATGATCCTTCCCACTACGCCATGGCCCTCGAGACCGATATCTTGTCCATTATTCCCGCAGTGCCCGGCGATGACGAGGTATCGTGTCTTTCTCTGAACCTCGGTGATATTGGCGAAGAACCCGTTCGCCTTCAAGACCGCTCCCACGGTGCATGGCTGATGCCTGCTGTTGTAGACACTGGATCCGGCTGCGATCGGGAAGGCCTTCCGGAAGTCAGCAGCAGCCTCAGCTGGCTCCGGAGTGGTCGCTGCCGTGATGAGACCGGAGCAGAAGAGGACGGCTAGCGCGGCTGCGAGAAGCCGTGTTCTCCTGTTGGTGAACGAGACGCGGGTCATGATGGGATCCTTCGTGAAGCGCCGGCGGTGCGGGCGATCGGAGGCGCTCACACCAGCGTGAGGACGGCGGTAGAGGAACCGTAAGTGGCGACACACGCGGCGCGTGCGGCGCGTCCACAGAGACGCGGCCACGACACGCAGTCGGAAAGAAGCAGGATCGTGCCGCGAAGCCGTACTGGAGCTCCTTCATGAGTGGGGGCCACAAGGAGTCGCCTCGTCAGCGGCCTGGTTGCGATCTGAGCATGGGAGTCCGTGCTGGACTTCGGCACTTGCGTCTCCCGCTGCTGTCGGCCGCTGGCGTCGCGACAACTCGTGCCGTTGAAGGAGTTGGCGAGATGCTACGAGACATAGTCATTGCTATCGGCTCTCTGCCATGAGCCGGGAATCGGCGCCCGCCGACCCGCATCCCGCGCTCAGGACGGCGCCGGCGCGCTCTCGCGCACGACCAGGCCGTGCGCGACGGTCACGTGCCGCCCCGGTCGCTCGTCGCCGGTCACGCGCTGCAGGAGCAGGTCGAGGGTGCGCTCGACGAGCTCCGTCGTGTCGGGCGCCACCGACGTGAGGCTCGGCACGACGCTGGCCCCGAGCTCGATCGCATCCCATCCGACGACGGCCACGTCGTCCGGCACCGCCAGCCCGTGCCGCCGCAGCGCCCGCAGGGCCCCGATGGCCGCCAGGTCCTCCCGGCACAGCAGCGCGTCGACGACCATCCCCCGGTCGAGCGCGGCCGACAGCGCGCGCTCGGCGCCGAGGGCGTCGCCCCCGTCGCGGGCGACGAGCAGGCCGTCGTCGACGGCGAGGCCCGCCTCCGCGAGCCCGACAGCGTAGCCCTCCAGCCGCAACGCCGACGTCCGCGACATCGTTCCGCGCTCGTGGCCCAGGAACCCGATGCGGCGCCGACCCAGCGCCACGAGATGCGCGACCGCGGCGCGGGCCGCCTCGACGTTGTCCACGGCGACCTGGTCCGATCCCGCCGGCTGCGGGTCCTCGCCGAGGAACACGACGGACGCGTCCCCGCGCATCCCGTCGAGGTCGGCGGCCGTCAGCGCCTGCGGATGGATGATCAGGCCGTCCACGAAGCCGGCCTCCCGGTCGTGGAGCACCGCGCGCTCGCCGTCGGCAGTGCCGCCGGTCTCGATGAGCAGCATCCCGTATCCGCGTGCCTTGGCGACGCGCGCGAACGCGTGCGCGAGCTCCGCGAAGTACGGTCGCCGGAGGTCCGGGAACGCCAGACCGATCATGCTCGAGCGGCCCGTCGCCAGGCTCCGACCCGACCGGTTCGGACGGTATCCGAGCTCATCGATCGCGGACTGCACGCGAGACCGCATCGCGGGACTGACGTGCTGGTAGTCGTTGACCACGTTCGACACGGTCTTCATCGACACGCCCGCGCGGTCCGCGACATCCTGCAGAGTGACCCGTGCCATTCCCGAATGGTATCGACGCGACGCGGTTACAGCGCTGTAAAGTGAGGGCATGTCCACCGCCGAGAACCCTTCCCCGACGCGTCCCCAGCTCCCCGTCGCCACGCAGCAGGACGGTTCCTACCCGCGCCCGCAATCGGTGCGCGCCCAGTGGGCCGACCTCGACGGCCCCTGGTCCTTCCGCCACGATGACGCCGACGTCGGCCTCATGGACGGCTGGGCGGGCGGCTTCGGTGAGGCACGATCTATCGTCGTGCCCTTCCCGCCGGAGTCCGAGGCGTCCGGCATCGCCGACCCCGGCTTCCACCGCATCGTCTGGTACTCGCGGGTCATCACCTCGGCGGACCTCGAGGAGGCCGGGCGCTCGGAGGCCGCGCCCCGGACGCTCCTGCACTTCGGGGCCGTCGACTACCGCGCCACGGTATGGATCGACGGCCGACTCGCCGGCTCGCACGAGGGGGGCCACACCCCCTTCACCTTCGACGTCACCGACCTCGTCGCCGAGGGCGACGAGCACATCGTCGTCGTGCGGGCCGAGGACGACCCGCACGACGTGACCCAGCCCCGTGGCAAGCAGGATTGGCACGAGGCGCCTCACGCCATCTGGTACCACCGCACCACCGGCATCTGGCAGACGGTCTGGCTCGAGGCGGTCCCCGACGTCTCCGTCCGCGCGCTCCGCTGGGTGCCCGTCGACCACGCGCTCGTGTCGCTCGGGATCGCCCTGCGGGGTCGCGCCGCCGCCGGCTCGCGCATCCGCGTGGACCTCCGCTGGGAGGAGCGCGACGAGCACCTGGGGACGATCGAGACCACCCTCCCCACCGAGAGCGACACGGTCGACCTCGTCATCCCCGTCTCCCGGCAGACGCACGGCCAGGCCGAGGACGAGCTCCTGTGGAGCCCGGAGCAGCCCCGCCTCGTCGATGCCACCGTGACCCTCGTCTCCCCCGACGGCGAGCCCGTCGACGCCGTCGCGTCCTACCTCGGGCTTCGGACGGTCGGCACGGACCGGGGCTCCTTCCTCCTCAACGGCCACCCCTACGACGTCCGCTCGGTCCTCGACCAGGGCTACTGGCCGGCCTCCCACCTGGCCGCGCCCTCCTACGACGCCCACCGGACCGAGGTCGAGCTCATCAAGGAGCTCGGCTTCACCGCGGCGCGCATGCACCAGAAGATCGAGGACCCTCGCTTCCTCTACTGGGCCGACCGGCTCGGCATCCTCGTCTGGGGCGAGGCGCCCAACGCCTACGCGTTCTCCGCGACCGCCGTGCAGCGGCTCATGCGCGAGTGGATGGACGCCGTCGAGCGGGACATCTCCCACCCGTCCGTCGTCACCTGGGTCCCGATCAACGAGAGCTGGGGCGTCCAGCACGTCGCGTCCGACCCGCGACAGCAGGCCTACTCGCGCTCGCTCGCCGACGTCACCCGCGCCCTCGACCCCTCACGGCCCGTCATCTCCAACGACGGCTGGGAGCACACGTCGAGCGACATCATCAGCGTCCACGACTACGAGGGAGACGGCGAGGCGCTGGCCCGCACCTTCGCCGACGAGGCAGCCCGGACCCGCCTCCTCTCCGGGATGGGGCCGAGCGGCCGGCGGATCCTGGTCGACGGCGTCGAGGACGGGGGCCGGCCGCTCATGCTGACGGAGTTCGGGGGGATCGACTACCAGCCCGGCGAGGCCCGGGAGGATGCGTGGGGCTACACGGCCGCGGTCGACGCCGACGACTGGATCGCCCGGATCACCGGGCTGTACGACGCGATCCGCATGAGCCGGGTGCTCGCGGGGTCCTGCTACACGCAGCTCACGGACACCATGCAGGAGACCAACGGGCTGCTGACCGCCGACCGGCAGCCGAAGACGGGCATCGCGCGGATCCGGCGCGCGATCACGGGCGACACGGAAGCTCTCTGACGAGGCGACCCGCGACGACCGGGCCTTGAGGGACCGGTCCTCGCGGGTCGTCGCGGCGCGCGGATCCCGCGGCGGACGGTGCGCCCGGTGGTCTCAGGAGCGCCGGGACAGCACCGCGCGCGCGACATCGACCAGCTCGGCCGGCTCGACGGGATCCGCGGTCTCGGCGAGCTCGTCGAGCGCGAACCAGCGGTGGGCGTGGATGTCGTCGAACTCGTCCGGCATCCAGTTGTCCGACACGGGCGTGAACGCGTCGACCTGCACCAGGTAGAACGTCGAGTGCCCGACGTCGAGCGCGCCGTCGATGCGGCGGCGCGCGTAGTCGTGCTCCCAGACCGGCTCCCCCACCGTCTCCACGCGGAGGCCGGTCTCCTCGAAGAGCTCGCGGCGGGCAGCCTCCGCGGGCGACTCCCCCGGGTCGATGCCGCCGCCGGGCGTCAGCCACCGGGCCGGCAGGTCGACGTTCACCGAGTAGTTCGTCAGGAACAGCAGCAGCCGGTCGCGCTCGTCGACCAGCAGGATGCGGGCCGTGTCCCGGACGTGGCGCACGACCCCGTCGGTCATCGCGCGTCCGCGCCGACGGGGAGGTGCCGTGCCCACCACTCGAGGATCGCCTCGAAGCGCTGCACCCGGTGGCGGGGTCGTCCGGACCGGCTCAACTCGTGGTCCTCGCCGGGGAAGACGAGCATCTCGGTCTCGACCCCCGCGCGGACGAGGGCGAGGTGGTAGCGCTCGGCCTGCGACAGCGGGCAGCGCAGGTCGTCCTCGGAGTGGACGACGAGGGTCGGCGTCCGCACCTGGTGCGCGACCGCCTGCGGGCTCTGCGCCCGGCGCACGTCGGCGTCGTACCCGGTGTACTCCTCGCCGAAGAACGTGCCGATGTCGGAGGTCCCGGTGAACAGCTCCGGGTCGAGGAAGCCGCGCTCGACGATGGCGCCCTGGAAGCGGTGCTCGTGCGCGATGGTCCACGCGGTGAGGTAGCCGCCGTAGGAGCCGCCCATGATGCCGGCGCGGGATCCGTCGATGGAGTCGTGCACCGCGACGGCCCCGTCGAGGAAGTCCAGGACGTCGTCCATGTCGACCGTGCCCATGCGCTCCTTGATGACGCGGCCGTGCTCCTGGCCGTAGCCGGCGGCGCCGCGCGGGTTGCAGAGCAGCACCGCGTATCCGGCGTCGGCGTAGACCTGCGCCTCGTCGAAGAGGTGCACGCCGTACGCCGCGTACGGACCGCCGTGGATGACGAGGAGCACGGGGTGCGGCCCCTCCCCCTCGGGCAGCACGACCCAGCCGTGCACGGGGTACCCGTCGCGGCCCTCGACCACGAGCTCGTGGAGCGGACGGATCCCCGTCTCGCGCAGCGCCGCGGAGAAGTCCGTGAGCGGCTGGAGCGCCGATCCCGCGCCGGGCCCGCGGTCGGCGCGGACGAGCGCGAGGTCCCCGTGGGTCCGCGGGTCGGTGAGGGCGACGACGACGGCCCCTCCCCCGATGCCGACCGCCGTGATCTCCACCTGGTCGTCCACGAGCGCCTCGACCGCGGCATCCGCGGTCACGCGGAGCAGCTGGACGGTGCCCCGGGAGGCGTTCAGGACGAGGACGGCGTCGCGGTCCTCGACCGTGATGCCGCTGCCGCCGAGGTCGACGGTCTCCGCGTCGGTGAGCGCGCGGGGCGCGTCGTCGCCGTCGTCGAGGACGTAGAGGGCGGTGTTGCGGGCGACGAAGTCGATGCCCCGCTCGCCGAGGTGCTGCGCGAGCAGGTAGTGCCGGCCGCCGTCGACGGAGGCGACCTCGGAGATGCCGAGCCCGGCCTCGTGCGACACGACGGTGCGCACCTCCGGCAGCGCCGCGGACGCGTGCCCGGGCGCGGGCACGGCGACGGCGTACGCACCGGAGAGGAGGTCGTCGTCCCGGCCCTCGTGGCGCGACGCGACGAACAGCACCTCCGTGCCGTCGGCCGAGAAGCGCGGCGACTCGTGATCGACGGGCTCGTCCGTGAGGCGGACCACGGGCGGCAGGCCCGCGCGCTCGGCGGCGGACGGCGTCGCGTCGGCCCCCTCGCCGCGGACGGCCGCATCGCGCGCGTCCGGGTACCCGGAGGGGACGGCGGTGACGAACGGCTCCGCGTCGAGGTCCGGGACCCCGACCAGCGACAGCTGCACGTGACGGTCGATCGACCAGCCGAGGCCGTTGGCGAGGTACTTGGTCGTCGTGATGCGGCGGGCGGGCTCGGCGGCCGCGCCGACCCCCTCGACGCTCCCGTACCGGCCCTGCTCGGCGACCCGCGACGCGAAGACGATGCGGGTCCCGTCGGGCGACCAGTCGAACGCCCCGACGCCGAGCAGCTCGTCGGTCACCGCGACCGGCTCGCCGCCGGCGGCTCGGACCACGTGCAGCTGCGGTGGGCCCTTCGGCTCCGCCCGGAGGAACGCGAGGAGCCCGCCGTCGGGCGACAGGCGCGGCGCCGTGTCGCGGAAGCCGCGCGTGATGCGCCGCGGCGGCGCGGAGCCGTCCGTCGTCACCTCCCACAGCTGGCCGGTGTACGCGTCGGCATGCACCCGCGGGCGCGTGACCGACACGACGGCGCGGCGGCCGTCGGGCGAGACGGCGGGGCGGGAGACGGAGGTGAGGAGGTCGAGATCCGTGGTCTTCATCGCTCCGAGCCTAGCCCCGGGGCGTCACCGCCTCCCGGTGGCGGTGGTCACTCGGCGGCGAAGCTGCCGGTGTCGCCGACGAAGCGGGTGTGGTCGGCGGGGATGGGATCGACGACCGCGCGCGCGACCTCGGCGGCGAACTGCGACACGTTGTAGAGGCCGCCCGAGGCCTCCTTGCGCTCCTGGATGGCGGTCGGGTTCATGCGGCCGAGGAGGGTCGCCGTGATGGTGCCCTCGATCATGTCGCCCGAGACGACCACGAAGCCGATGCCGCGCTCGTCGAGCTCCGGGAGGAGCTCGCGCAGGGCGTCCTCGCCCGCGCGCTTGCTGCGGGCCACGGCCTCGTACTCGGGCATGGTCGGGGTGGTGCGGATGAAGTGCGCCTGGTGGCTCGTGACGAAGACGACCCGGCCGCCCTCGGACATGAGCGGCAGGGCGCTGCGCAGCACGTTGAGCTGGGCGTCGCGGTTGAGGGTCATGGCGTAGTCCTCCGCCATGCCGCTCTCCATGCCGCCGGAGGCGTTGAGCACGAGGACGTCGAGTCCGCCGAGCTCGGAGCGGACGGCGTCCATGAGCCGGTCGACGGACTCGCGGTCGGTGAGGTCGGCGCCGACCGCGACGGCATTCGCACCGCCCTCGCGCAGCTGCGCGACGAGCTTCTCGGCCCGCGCGGCCTTGTTGCGGTAGTTGACGACGACGTCCGCGCCGGCCGCGGCGAGGTAGGCCACGGTGTCGGCGCCGATGCCGCGGGAGGAGCCCGTGACGAGCGCGCGTCGGCCGCGGAGCTCGTCGGGGGCGAAGGGGCGGTTCTCGTCGACGGTGCTCACAGCGGTACTCCTCTGGGGGTGCGCGCCGGAGCGCGCGACGGGGCGTCCGGCGAGGGACGGGACGGGCCGCGCGGGCGGGACACCACGCTGACGGCCCTGAGAGCCTAGCGTCCGGCGCGCGGGCGGTGGGCTAGGTTCGGGGCATCCGGTCCACGGAGCGAGGGAGCAGCGGGTGACGGTCCTCCTCGACGACCACGCGTGGATCGCCTGGCTCGCCCTCATCGTCGTCCTCGTGGTCCTCGAGATGCGGCGCCTCGACCTCGCCGCCCTCTGCGGCGGCGCGGCGGCCCTCGGCGCCCTCCTGTCCGGGCTGGTCGGCGCACCCTGGTGGCTGCAGGCGCTCCTGGCGGTGGCCCTGGCCATCGCGCTGCTCGCCGTCGCGCGTCCCGCCCTCCTTCGCGCGCTCCCGGGGGACGACCCGATCGCGGGCCCTCCCGTCCGCCCGATCGCCACCCCGGCCGCCGCGGCGGCCTCCCCCGACGGCGACCCCGTCGAGTGACCGGCGGCGGGTGGTTCGACGACCCGACGCCGCGCGTCCTCGCGCACCGCGGCTGGACGGGATCGGGTGCCGTCGAGAACACCCTCGGCGCCTTCCTCGCCGCGTGGGAGCTGGGGGTCACGCACCTCGAGACCGACGTCCACGTCACCGCCGACGGCGCGTGCGTGCTCTGGCACGACGACGACCTCCGGCGGCTGACCGGTCGGCCGGGCCGGGTCCGGGACGCGACGCTCGCCGAGCTCCGGGCGGTCGACCTGGGCTCGGGCGCGCGGATCGCGACCCTCGGCGAGCTGCTCGCGGCCCTCCCCGACGCGCGGTTGAACATCGACGTCAAGGGACGCGGCGCGCCGGGGCCGCGGCACGCGCCATCCGCGCGGCCGGCGCCCTCGACCGCGTGCTGGTCACCTCGTTCTCGTCCACGCGGCGTCGGCGCGCCGTCGCCCTCCTCCCCGGCGCGGCCACCTCCGCGGACGCGGTGCGGCTGGTCCTCGCGGTCCTGGGCGCCCGGGCAGGGCTCGCCCCCGTGGTGCGCCTGGCCCTGCGCGGCGTCGACGCCGTGCAGATGCCGCGGAGCGTCCTGGGCATCTCCACCGTGTCCCCCGTGATGGTCGGCCGGCTCGCGCGCGCCGTCCGCGAGGTGCACGTCTGGACGGTCGACGACCCCGACGAGATGATCAGCCTGGTCAGGGCGGGGGTGCACGGGATCGTGACCGACCGCCCCGATGTCGCCCTCGCCGCCCTCGCCTCAGGGGACTGGGATTCGCCTGGGAACCGGGCGTCCTGAGAAAGGATCCTCACAGCCGCGAGGTTTACAACGGGGAGTGCATCGCGAGAGGAGACCACAATGGCAGATCGCAGCTTGCGCGGGATGCGGCTCGGATCCACGAGCCTGCAGAGCGAGGAGGGCGTCAGCTTCTCCCCCCGCCAGAGGAAGACGTACCGGACGTCCGACGGCACCACCTTCGAGGTCGTGTTCTCGGCGGACGCCGAGGTCCCGGAGGTCTGGGAGTCGCCGAAGAGCGGCCTCGAGGGGCGGCTGCTCGACGCCGAGGGCGCTCCCGTCGCCCACGAGGCGGTCGAGGCGAAGGTCCCCCGCAGCCACTGGGACATGCTGCTCGAGCGCCGGACCCGCGCCGAGCTCGAGGAGCTCCTCGAGGAGCGCCTCGCCACCCTCCGCGCGCGGCGTGGTCAGCACCGCATCGGCGCCTGACCCGGCCCCTCCGCTCGCGAACGTCCGGAGCACCCCTCGGCATCGCCGGGGGGTGCTCCTCTGCGTGCGCCGGTGGTCAGCGGGCGGCGCGGCGGCCCCTGCGGCCGAGCGCGAGCCCCGCCACGGCGAGGGCGCCGAGACCGAGCCCGGACACCAGCCACTCGATGTCGCGGCCGACGAGGACAGCGGGCGTCACCACGTCCGCGGTCGGCACGTCGACCACCATCGATCCGGCCGTGAACCACGGCAGCCGGTCGAGGTCGCGTCCGTCCGGTCCGACGATCGCGCTCGTCCCCACGGTGGAGATGTTCACGACGCTGCGGCCCGTCTCGAGCGCCCGCAGGCGCGCGATCGCGAGCTGCTGCACGCTCTCGTCGGTGCGCCCGAAGTCCGCGTTGTTCGACTGCGCGAGGATGATCTGGGCGCCCTCGTCGACCATGTCGGTCGTCAGCTGGTCGTCGACGATGTCGAAGCAGATCGCGATCCCCGCGGTGATCCCGGCCGCGTCCATCACCTGGTCGGTCGTCCCCGGCGTGTACTCGCGCTGGATCAGGCCGATGAGGTCGGGCGCGAACGGCTCCCAGAACGCACGGTCGGGCACGTACTCGCCGAACGGGACGGGGTGCTTCTTGTCGTAGTGGTCGGATGCCCCTCCCCCGGTCCATACGAGCGACTCGTTGTAGAACCGTCCGTCCCGCTCCGTCACGGTGCCGACCACGAGCGGGGCTCCGAGGCGCTCGACCACGCGGTCGAGCGCGGCAGCCGACCCGGCGTCCCGGAGCGGGTCCGCGTCGGCCGCGTTCTCGGGCCAGACCACCATGTCGACGTCCGCGTCGGCCGGGATCTCCGCGGTCGCGGCGAGGTGCGCGCGGAGGATGTCCCCGTACCGGGCGCCGTCGAAGTACCCGGCCTTCGCGTTCCCCTGCACCGCGGCGACGCGCGTCGTGCCGGTCGTCTCGACGGGGAAGGCGGGGACGACGAGCACCAGCGCCACGGCGATCCCCGCGACCAGCGCCCGCGACGACCGGCGCACGCGCTCCTCCGCGGCGAGCTCCAGGAGAAACGCGACGAGCAGGACGAGCACGAAGGACAGCCCGGACAGGCCGAGCCACGTGACGAGGTGGGCGAACGGGCCCTCCGACTGCGACAGCGAGACCCGGCCCCACGCGAAGCCGCCGTAGGGCCAGACGGCGGAGATGGCCTCCCGGGCCGTCCACAGCCCGGCCACGGCGATCGGCAGGACGATCACCCGGCCGGCGATCGTGGGGAACGCGCGCGGGATCCAGCGTGTCGCCGTCGCGATGGCCGTCGCGCCCGCGGCGACGAACAGCGACTCGAGGGCCGACAGCGCGATCCACGGCACGGGACCCAGGTACAGCGATGCCCACTCGATGTGCGTGAGGTAGAAGGCGAGCCCGGCCACGAGCCCCACGAGGAACGCGGGACCCGCCCGACGGCCGCGGAGCGCCAGCAGCACGAGGGCGATCCCCGGGAACACGAGCGGCCAGAGGCCGCGGTCGGGGAAGGCCGCGTCGAGGACCGGCCCCGACGCGGCGGCCGCGAGGAGCGCCCCCCAGAGCGGGAGCGGAGGACGGACCGGCGCCCCCGCCGCGGGAGGCGGAGGTGCGGACGCGGTGGCGGTGCGCTCCCGACGGGGAGCGCGGGCGAGCGCGGTCACACCGAGGAGTACGCGACGATGCCGCGCCGGATGCTGTCGAGCGCGGTCCGCGCGTTCCGCGACACGGGGCCGTCCGCCACGACGGAGAGCTGGTCGAGGAGGTCGATGGTCTGCTTGGTCCAGCGCACGAAGTCGCCCGCGGCGAGGTCGGCCTCGTCGAGCACGGAGTCGAGGCTGCCGCCCCGGGCCCACCGGTGCATGGGCGCGCACAGCCCCGTCGAGAGCGGCTCGGTCGTCGGCAGGCGGCGCTCGCGCTCGACGTCGTCGAGGCGCGACCAGATCTCCTCCGTGCGCTCGAGCGCGGCGCGGAACGCCCCGCGCGGCAGGTTCCGCTCGTTGCGGTCCCCCTCGTCGCGGCGCGGCTGGTAGACGAGCGACGCGGCCATCGCGGCGAGCCCCGCGGGATCGAGGTCGACCCAGATCTGCGTGCGCAGGCACTCCGCGACGAGCAGGTCGCGATCGCCGTAGATGCGCTTCAGCATCCGGCCGTTGGGGGTCGGGGCGACCTGCCCGTCAGCGGCGCGCTTCAGGTACCCGAGGGACAGCAGCAGCTCGGTGACGCGGTCGAACACCTTCGCCACCGCGTTGGTGCGGGTGCGGATCTGCTGGCCGAGCGCATCCGTCTGCCGCTTGAGTCGCCACCAGCGCTCCGCCCAGCGCGCGTGCGACTCGCGGTCCTTGCAGGCGTGGCAGGGATGCGCCTTCATCCGGCGGCGGAGGTCGGCGAGCTGGCGCTGCCGCTTGTCGCGCTCGCCGTGCTGCCCCGGCTGCTGCATGTCCGCGCGCGCTGCCGTCGCTCGCTCGAGGTCGCTGAGCTCGCGCCGGAGCCCCGAGTACTCGCGGAAGTCGCCGAGATGGCAGACCATGGCCTTCTCGTAGCCGGCGAGCGACTCCTCCTGCGTGCGCACCTTGCGGGCGAGGTCGACCACGGCGCGGTCCGCCTGGAACTGCGCGAACGACGATTCCAGGACCTCGCGCGTGCGGTCGCGGCCGAACTGGTCGATGAGGTTCACGGCCATGTTGTAGGTCGGCCGGAAGCTGGAGTTGAGGGGGTAGGTGCGGCGGGAGGCGAGCGAGGCGACGGCCTGCGGATCCAGCCCGTCCTTCCACTGGATGACCGCGTGGCCCTCCACGTCGATGCCCCGCCGACCGGCGCGCCCGGTGAGCTGGGTGTACTCCCCCGGCGTCAACGGCACGCGCGCCTCGCCGTTGAACTTCTCCAGCTGCTCGAGCACCACCGTGCGGGCCGGCATGTTCACGCCGAGCGCCAGCGTCTCGGTGGCGAACACGGCCTTCACGAGCTTCCGCTGGAAGAGCTCCTCCACGACCTCCTTGAACGCGGGCAGCATGCCGGCGTGGTGCGCGGCGACCCCGCGCTCGAGGCCCTCCAGGAACTCCCAGTACCCGAGGACGGCGAGGTCCTCGTCGCGCAGGGTCCGGCACCGCTCCTCGACGATGGCGCGGATCTCGTCGCGCTCGTCGGCGTGGGTGAGGCGGACGCCGGCGCGGAGCACCTGCGTGACGGCGGCGTCGCAGCCGGCGCGGCTGAAGATGAAGAAGATGGCGGGCAGGAGGTTGCGCTCGTCGAGGAGCGCGATCACCTCGGGGCGGTCCATGCGCCCGCGGTCCCACGGACCGGGTGACCGTCGCCCCGCGCCGCCGCCGGCACCCCCGCGTCCGCGGCCCTGGCCCTGGCCGCCCCGCACGCGCACCGCCTCGCGGCCGCCCCCGTGCGTCATCCGCACGAGCTCGGGGTTCACCCGGTGCGTCGCGGCGAGGCCGGACGAGTCGAAGAGGTCCACCATGCGGTGGCGGACGATGACGTGCTGCTCGAGCGGCACGGGCCGCTCCTCGGACACGATGACGTCCGTCTCGCCGCGCACGGCCTGCAGCCAGTCGCCGAACTCCTCGGCGTTCGAGACGGTGGCGCTGAGGGAGACCATCCGCACCGTCTGCGGCAGGTGGATGATGACCTCCTCCCAGACGGCGCCGCGGAAGCGGTCGGCCAGGTAGTGCACCTCGTCCATGACCACGAAGGCGAGGTCGCGCAGGAGGTCCGAGTCGGCGTAGAGCATGTTGCGGAGCACCTCGGTCGTCATGACCACGATGCGGGCGCGGCTGTTGACATTGGTGTCGCCCGTGAGCAGGCCCACCTCGTCCGGCCCGTACTCGGCGACGAGCTCGGCGTACTTCTGGTTGCTGAGCGCCTTCATGGGCGCGGTGTAGAAGATCTTCGCGCTCGGCCGCTGCATGGCCAGGTACACCGCGAACTCGGCGACGATCGTCTTGCCGGCACCCGTCGGTGCGGCCACGAGCACGCTGCGGCCGTTCTCGAGGGCTTCCGCGGCGGCGCGCTGGAACGGGTCGAGGTCGAAGCGCAGTCCGCTCGCGAAGGACTCCAGGAGCGGCAGGCTCCGGCGGTTCCGGGAGGCGGCGTAGCGTTCGGCGGGCGAGAGCTGATCAGTCACGATGCATCGAGTCTAGGCGCCGGATCCGGGCGTCGGCCGGGTGCGGACGCGACGACGCCCGCCCCCGGGGGGACGGGCGTCGGACGGGGCCGATCAGGCCAGCAGGTCGTCCGCCATGGCGTCGGCGCGGCGCGCGCGCCGGCGGTCGTTGAGCAGCGAGATCCCGGCGGCCACGAGGTAGAGCAGCGTCATCGGGACGGCCAGCAGGAACATCGACATGACGTCGGCGGCCGGCGTGGCGATGGCGCAGAACAGGATGATCAGCAGGATGGCGATGCGCCACGACTTGATGATCGTCCGGCCGGACAGGATCCCCATGAAGTTGAACAGCACGAGGAACACCGGCAGCACGAACGCGATGCCCACCGCGAACACGAGCTTCAGCACGAAGTCGAAGTACTCCCGCGCCGTGATGAACGACGAGTCCCCCGCCCCGGCGAACTGCGTGAGCAGCGCCACGATGTGCGGCAGCACGAACCACCCCGCCGCGCATCCGGCGAGGAACAGCGGGACCGCGGAGAAGAAGAACCCGAAGGTGTAGCGGCGCTCGGTCCGGGTGAGGCCCGGGACCAGGAACGCGAACACCTGGTAGAGCCACGCCGGGCTGGAGATGATGAGCCCCACGTAGAGGGCGATCTGCAGCCGCAGGTCGAATGCCGACGTGATGGTCGGGAAGTTGAGGCTGGCGTTCCGCCCCTGCTCCGCGTTGATGGTCTCGATGGGCTGACGCAGCGCCTCGAGGACGAACGAGGAGAGGAACCACCCCGCGACCATCGCGATGATGATGGCGACGCCCGCGATGAACAGCCGCTTCTTCAGCTCCAGGAGGTGCTGGACGAGCGACATGCGCCCTTCGGCGTCCCGCTTCCGCTGGCGCGGTCGCTCCGTGGTGCTCACGGATCAGGCGCTGGGGCGGGAGTCCCCGCCGTCGCGCGGGGAGTCGTAGCGCGGGGCGTCGTAGCGGGGCTCGTCCAGGCGCGACTCGCCCGGGCGCACGTAGTCGCGCGGCGCGGAGTCACGGGCACGGTCGTCCGCGCGGTAGCGGTCGTCGTCGCGGCGACGGTCCTCATCGCGGACGTCGTCGCGGCGCTCGGGACCGCTCTCCTCCTTCATGGTCTTCACCTCGCCCTTGAAGATGCGCATGGACTGGCCCACGCTCTTCGCCAGCGCCGGCAGCTTGGTGGAACCGAAGAGCAGCACGATGACGACGAGGATGATGACGAGGTGCCATCCGGTCAGGTTTCCGAGCATGTGGTTCACGTTCCTTCAGGTCGGGGGGCCGGACAGTCGTTGTCGGGATCCACAGGGAGTCTAACCTCGGGACCCGCCGAGACGCCCTGCTCGGCATGGTGATTCACCCGGAGTTCCCCTGAGCGGACCACCGGTCCGCACGGATCCCTCCCTGGTGTCAGGTGTTCGGAGCGGATCGCCGCAGCGCTCGGTCCAGCGTGTCAGTCCGCGTCGTCGTAGGCGGCCGCGGCCCGCCCGGCCCATTCGGCGACCGCCGCGCGGGCCTCCGGCGGCGAGGTGACCACCACGACGCCCGCCATGCCGGCGACCAGCCGCACGAGCCCCTGGTAGTGGGCGACCCGCGCGGTGACGGACACGCGACCGGGCCGGCCGGGCACCGGCACAGGGCGCTCGTCGCCCACGAAGTCGCCGAGGAGCGGGACGGCGCCCTCCGCCACCTCGAGCGTGACCCGGAGGTCGTCCGGACTCGGCTCGAACAGCGTGTCGCCCAGGACCACGTCCTGCGGGCGGTGCTCCGGCGGCAGGGCGGTGACGACGAGCTCGTCGAGGCGGTCCAGGCGGAAGGTGCGGACGGCTCCGCGTGCCAGGTCCCACCCGCGCAGGTACCAGTCCTCGTCCATCGACTCCAGGCGCAGCGGATCCACCACGCGGCGCTCCGTGCCGCCCCGCGGGCTCCGGTAGTCGAACTCGACGCGCCGCTCGTCGGCGATGGCTCGCCGGAGGTCCTCGCGCGTGCCGTCGCCCGCGCCCGCCGCGACGGCGACCTGGCTGGGGCTGGCCGAGGATCCCCGCGCGAGCTTCGCCATGAGCTGGCCGACGAGGTCGAGGTCGCTGGCGTCCGCCTGGGACGAGACGTACTGCAGGCCCGCGATCAGGGCCGCCGCCTCCCGCGCCGAGAAGCGGGGCGAGTCGTCGATGGCCACCATGTGCGTGATGACGATCTGGTCGTTGTCCTCGAAGTCGTCCCACGCGATGTCGAACAGGTCGCCGTGCTGGTACGACGCGGTCGACCCGGGGACGCCGGACACCGCGATGAGCCGCACGGCCTGCCGGATCTGCTCCGGCGGCACCCGGAAGTGCGCGGCGGCCTGGCTGACGCTCACCCGCCCGTGGTCCGTCAGGTACGGCACGAGCGCCAGCAGGAACGCCAGCTTGTCCTGCGCCTGGAGCGGCGCGGCGCGGTCGGTCACGAGGCATCCTCACGGTGGGCGGCGATGGTCTCGGCGAGGCGGGCGCGCACCGCGTCCCGGAGCCTCGGCGGCGCGATGACCCGGGCCTCCGGCCCGAGGCCCGCGACCTCGTCGGCGAACAGGTTGGTGTCGGAGTAGTGCACGCGGAGGCGTCCGTCGCCCAGGTCCTCGGTGCCGCGGCGACGGCGCAGGCGGATCTCGGCGTCGGATCCCGCCGCGACGGCCACCTCCCCCACCCCGTTCGACCAGACGCGGTCGAGGTCGGCGAGGGCGCGCTCGGCGTGGTCCTCGCCCTCGGGCACGAAGCCGCGGCTGGTCACCCGCACGCGGTCGACGATCCGCGAGAGGAGGAACGTGCGCGGTCCGTCGGCGTCCTGGTCGATGCCGTGCAGGTGCCAGCGGCCCTGGTGCTGCACGAGCGCGAGCGGCGCCACGGTGCGGATGCGGGCCGTGCGCTCACCCGGCTTCAGGTACCCGAAGGAGACGAGCACGTGGCGCTCGAGCGCCACGCTGAGGGGCGCGAACGCCGCCTCGCGGGTGCGCAGACGGGGCGCGTAGCCGATGACCGGGTCGTCGGACTCGACGCCGAGCGAGCGCAGCTTGATGAGCGCCCGCCGCGACTCCCCCGATAGCGACCCCTCGCGCCAGACCATGGCCGCGAGGTTCAGCAGCGTCGTCTCCTCGGGCGTGAAGGACAGGTCGGCGGGCAGCTCGTAGGCGCCCCGCGGGATGCGGTAGCGCAGGAGCTGGTTGTTGCCCTCCTGCCCGGGCGCGTCCACCGTCTCCAGCGGCACGCCGAGGTCGCGGATGTCGTCCTTGTCGCGCTCGAACTGGCGCTCCAGGTTGGCGTTGTCGCCACCGGCCCGGTACCGCTGCCGGTAGCCCTGGACGCTCGAGAGCACCTCGTTCTTGGTCAGCCCCTGCTCGGTGGCGAGCAGCGCCAGCACGAGGCTGAAGAGGCGCTCCTCGACCGGGATGGTCGGACGGCGGGATGTATCGGGCACGCGGTGGTCCTCACAGGTGGTGCAGCCCCCGGCCGGTGGCGATGCGTCGTTACGGTGTCGTGCTGGTCCCGAGGATATCCACCACGTAGACGAGGGTGGAACCGGCGGGGACCTGGGCGGTGGCCTGGTCAGCGAAGCCGTCGCCCGGGGGGACGACCGCGATGACCTGGTCGCCGACGTGCTTGCCGACGAGGGCCCTCGCGAGGCCGGGCGTGACGACGAGCGCGGATGCCGCTCCCGTCGCGGGCGCGGACGTGGTGGCCGTCGCGGGGACCTGCAGCGGTCCGCCGCCGGTCCAGCTGGACCCGAACACGGCCTGCCGCTCGGCCGAGGTGCTCGTCCCCCAGACCACGCCCGTGTACTGGAGGGTCACGGTGTCGCCGTCGCCGACCTCGTCGCCGTCGCCCGCGCGCAGCAGGGCGTCCCGGTACTCGGTGGGCGGGGTGCTCGGCGGGATGGTGATGCCCGGGACGCCGTCGTCGGTCGTGACGACGGACGGGAAGCCGGCCTGGGCGGGCTGCGGGTCACCGGTGGCGCGCTCCGGGTAGGAGGAGGTGATGTCGACGATGAGCACGAGCCCGTCGCTCGCGGCGAGGCCCTGGGCGGACAGGTCCTGACCCGGGAACACCGTCGAGACGGGCACCGCGACGGCGAGCCGCGAGCCGACCGGCATGCAGGTCATGGCGTCCTCGAGGTACGGGAGGCTCTCGTGCAGCGACGCCGGCGTGAAGAGCGGGGAGCCCGTGGTGCGCGCGTTGGGTGCGATGCGGGCGTACTCCGCGAGGGTCTCGCCGGTCGTGCCGTCCACGATGGAGGCCGCGGCCGTGATGCCCTGGTTCGGCTGCACGCGCGGTCCGTCGCCCTCGACGACGGTCGAGACCTCCACGTCGGAGGGCTTCAGCGGCGTCGGGAACGCGACCGATGCGGGCGCGCTGCCCACGTCGCCCGAGGCCGATACGGTGCTCGACGACGTGCCGGACGAGGCGAGGGGCGTGCAGTCCGCCGCCTGGCCGGATCCGGAGCCCGAGGGGCTGCAGGCGGCGAGCGACAGCACGAGGCCTGCGCAGACGGTGAGCGCGGCGGAACGGCGCACGTGACTCCTCTTTCGATGGTGGGGACGGCCGCCACGCACCCGCGTGATCGGCCCTGTCATCCTAGGCGGTGGGCCGCCGGGCTCCGGCGCACCGGCCGCGTCGTCGGGCATAGGATCGGCCGCCTCCGCGGTGTCCCGCGCACCCGCGAGCTCCGCGCCGCGCTCCGCCACGCGGACGCGCTTGCGGAGCACCTTGTCGCTCACCCGCCGCTCGCCGAGGGAGCCGGGGGTCCACGCCTCCATGTCCTCGTCGCTGAAGTCCGACTTCGACGCGCGGCGCTTCAGCTGCGGGAGCACCGACCCCGGCGCGAGGCGGCGGGCGGTGATGAGGAAGCCGGTGTGACCGATCATGCGGTGCTCCGGGCGGACGGCGAGGCCCTCCACGTGCCAGCCCCGGATCATCGTCTCGCTCGCGTCCGGGTTCGTGAACAGCCCGGTGTCGCGGAGCGCCTCCGCGACGCGCGACAGCTGCGTGACCGTCGCGACGTAGCAGAGCAGCACTCCGCCCGGCGTGAGGGCCTCCGCGACCGCGTCCACGCACTCCCACGGGGCGAGCATGTCGAGCACCACCCGGTCGACGGAGTGCGGCTCGGTCACGGTCGGCAGCGCCTCGGCGAGGTCGCCCAGCGTGATGGACCAGTTCTCCGGGCTGTGCCCGAAGTAGCTCGACACGTTGCCGCGGGCGACGTCGGCGAACTCCTCGCGGCGCTCGAAGGAGAGCAGCGTGCCGGTCGGTCCGAGCGCGCGCAGCAGCCACATCGACAGGGCTCCGGATCCGACGCCGGCCTCCACCACGGTCGCGCCCGGGAACACGTCGGCGAGGCCGAGGATCTGGGCGGCGTCCTTCGGGTAGATGATCGCGGCCCCGCGCGGCATCGACATGACCACGTCCGACAGGAGCGGGCGGAGGGCGAGGCACTCGACGCCGGCGCTGTTGGTCACGACGCTGCCGTCGGGCAGGCCGATGAGCGCGTCGTGGTCGAGCATGCCGCGGTGGGTGTGGAACACCTTGCCGGGCTCGAGGAGGATCGTGTTGAGGCGCCCCTTGGGGCCCGTCAGCTGCACGCGGTCGCCCGCGCGGAAGGGGCCGCTGAAGCGCGCGGCGCTGGTCTCGACGGTCATGCGCGCACCTCGTCGCGGATCGGCGTGCGGCGGCGGTCGGAGTGCGCGGACTCCACGTCGGCGAGGGTGCGGCCGGCGAGGGTGTCCCAGAGGACGTAGGCCGGGTCCGCGGGCAGCGGGACGTGGTGCGGGACGGCGATGGCGGTGGCGCCGGACGCCGAGGCCGAGGCGACGCCCGGGCCCGAGTCCTCGATGGCGACGCAGTCGCGGATGTCGACGCCGAGCTGCGCCGCGGCCGTGAGGTACGCCTCCGGGTGGGGCTTGCCGTTCGCGACGTCGTCCCCCGCGACGACGCGGTCGAACGCATCGAAGGGCACGGCGTCGGCCACCTGGCGTGCCATCCGGCCGAGGGACATGGTGACGAGGGCGGTGGGGATGCCCGCCTCGCGCACCTCGCGGAGGAGCTCGCGGGCCCCGGGGCGCCACGGCACCTCGACCAGGATCTGCTCCATGACGCGGTCGGTCAGCCGGCCCACGATCTCCGCGACGGGCAGGTCGACGCCCGCCTCCTGCAGGATCCGCGCCGAGTCGTCGAGCCCGTTGCCGACGAGCCGCAGCCCGTCCTCCTGGGTCCAGGTGCCGCCGAACGAGCCGACCAGCGCCTGCTCCGCCACCATCCAGTAGGGCTCGGTGTCCACGATCGTGCCGTCCATGTCCCAGAGGACGGCCGCGGGTCTGTTGCTGATCACGGGGAGCGAGTCTATCGGTGGACCGCGCGTCCTAAGCTTGTCCGACGACCGCCGCCGGGCGGACGGGGACGGGAGTCACGTGGCGGATGCCGAGAGGTTCGTGAGCGGACGGCTGCTGGTCGTCGCCTTCGAGGGCTGGAACGACGCGGGCGAGGCTGCCAGCGGAGCGGTCCGGGCGCTGAAGGAGCTGCTCGACCTCGAGGCGGTGTCGTCGGTGGATCCCGAGGACTACTTCGACTTCCAGTTCAACCGCCCCACCATCGGCTTCGCGGAGGACGGCACCCGCGAGCTCGAGTGGCCGGGCGCGACGCTGTACGGCCCCCGGAGCCCCCGCCGCCCGACGCAGGACCTGGCCGCCGACGCGCAGCTCGGCGTGAGCGGCGACAACGGCGGCAGCATCCACCTGCTGCTCGGCGTGGAGCCCTCGCGGCACTGGACGGCGTTCACCGCCGAGGTGCTGGACGCGGCGCGCACCGCGGGGGTCGAGGGCGTCGTGCTGCTCGGCGCGTTGCTGGCCGACGTGCCGCACACGCGCCCCATCTCCGTCTACTCCACGAGCGAGAACCAGGACGTGCGGGCCGAGCTGGGGATCGAGCGGAGCACCTACGAGGGCCCCGTCGGGATCCTCAGCATCATCGCCCAGCGCGCCGAGGAGATGGGCATGCCCACCGTCTCGCTGTGGGCGTCGGTGCCCCACTACGTGCACAGCGCCCCGTCGCCCAAGGCGACGCTCGCCCTCATCGACAAGCTCGAGGAGATGGTCGACGTGGTGATCCGCGCGGCGAGCTCGTCCAGGAGGCGGCGACGTGGGAGGCGGGCATCGACCAGCTCGCGGGCGAGGACGAGGACATGGCGTCCTACATCCAGCAGCTCGAGCAGGCGCGCGACACGGTCGACTCCCCCGAGGCCAGCGGCGAGGCCATCGCGCAGGAGTTCGAGCGCTACCTCCGCCGGGGCGACGGGCCGCGCGGACGCGGCGATGACCGGCCCGAGGAGCCGTGGCGGCCGAAGGACCCGAAGGACCAGTAGGCCGTCGGCCGTCGGCCGCGCGACGGGGTCAGGCGGCGGGAGCTCCGAGCGCCACGCCGAGGAGCGCGTCGACCGCGGCCACCTCGACGCGGGTCGCCGGGACGCCGGTGGCGACGCGGAGGTCGAGGAGCAGGATCGCGCCCGGGGTGTCCAGGTCGTCGGCCAGGCGCTCGCGACGAGCTGCACGAGCTCGCCGTGCTCCGACGCGTCGGCCCCGAGCTCCGGCGCGGCATCCGCGGCCCAGGCGTCCCACGCGGCGAGCCGCGCGACGGACTCCTCCAGGAGCGCGTCCGTCCACTCCCAGTCGGCCCGGTAGTGCTGCGCGAGGAGCGCCAGGCGGATGGCGCGGGGGTCGATGCCCGCGGCGCGCAGGCGCGACACGAGCACGAGGTTGCCGAGCGACTTGCTCATCTTCTCGCCCTGGTACGCGACCATGCCGCTGTGCGCGTAGAGGCAGGCGAAGTCCTCGCCCGTGAGCGCCGACGCGTGCCCGGCCGACATCTCGTGGTGCGGGAAGATCAGGTCGCTGCCGCCGCCCTGGACGGTGACCGGGCGATCGAGCTTCCGCAGCGCGATCACGGCGCACTCGATGTGCCAGCCGGGTCGGCCGCGGCCGACGACGCTGTCCCACGCCGGCTCGCCCGCGCGCTCCACGCGCCACAGCAGGGGGTCGAGCGGGTCGCGCTTGCCGGGGCGCTCGGGGTCGCCGCCGCGCTCCGCGGAGAGGACCGCCATGGTGTCGCGGTCGTAGCCGCTCTCGTCGCCGAGGGCCCACGGGCCGGCGTCGCCGGCGCGGGCGATGTCGAAGTAGAGGTCCGAGGCGCCGGCCTCGGCCGCGTCCGGGGTGGGGACCGGGTAGGCGGTGCCGCGGCGCACGAGCTCCGCGACCGCGGCCGCGACCTCGTCGACGACCTCGGTGACCCCGACGTAGGAGTCGGGTGGCAGGATCCGCAGCGCCTCCATGTCGGTCCGGAACAGCTCGACCTGCTCGGCAGCGAGGTCGCGCCAATCGACGCCCGTGGCTGTCGCACGCTCGAGCAGCGGGTCGTCGACGTCGGTGACGTTCTGCACGTAGGCGACGTCGTACCCGCGGTCGAGCCAGATGCGCTGGAGCGTGTCGAAGGCGAGGTACGTGGAGGCGTGGCCGAGGTGGGTGGCGTCGTACGGCGTGATGCCGCAGACGTACAGGCCCACGCGGCCGTCGCCGACGCACTCGGCGGGACGGACGGAGCCGGTGCTCGTGTCGTGCAGGGACGGGACGGGCGGCTCCCCCGCGACGACGGGGACCTCGGGACGTGACCAGGCGCGCACGGGATCAGGCCGCGATCGCGCCGGTGCCGAGCAGCACCAGGAGGACGACGCCGAGGGCGACGCGGTAGACGACGAACGGCATGAAGGTGCGGGTGGAGATGTAGCGCATGAGGCCGGCGATGACGGCGAGGCCCACGATGAACGCGATGAGGGTCGCCACCGCGGTCTGACCGGCGCCGGCCTGCCCGGTCTCGTCGAAGCTCTTCACGAGCTCGTACAGGCCGCTGCCGAACACGGCGGGGACGGCGAGCAGGAAGGAGTACTCGGCGGCGACCGGCCGCGAGTAGCCGAACGCGCGCGCCGCGGTGGTGGTGGCGCCGGAGCGGGACACGCCCGGCACGAGGGCGAGCGCCTGGGCGATGCCGATGCTCACGCCGTGCCCGTACGTCATGTCCCTCTCGAGGCGGTCGCTGCGGCTGTAGCGGTCGGCGAGGCCGAGCAGGATGCCGAACACGATGAGGACGATCGCGACGATCCAGAGGGAGCGGAAGGTGCTGCGGATCGTGTCCTGGAACAGGTAGCCGGCGATCCCGATGGGGATGGTGCCGATGATGACGAGCCAGCCCATCCGGACGTCCGGGTCGCCCTTCGGCATACCGCCGCGGAGCGAGCGGAACCACGCCGAGAGGACCTTGCCGATGCGCCGGCGGAAGAACACGACGACCGCGAGCTCGGTGCCGAGCTGCGTGATCGCGGTGAACGTCGCCCCCGGGTCGCCGCCCATGAACAGGCCGGCGATGCGGAGGTGCGCGCTCGAGGAGATGGGCAGGAACTCGGTCAGGCCCTGGACGAGGCCCAGGATGATCGCCTCGAGATAACTCAAACGGGTGCTCCAGCTGATGTCTCGCCCGCCAGGGGCTCGGGTCTAGTAGTCGAGGAGCAGGTCGCGGAGGACCTGCCTCCCGAAGACTAGTGCGTCGAGCGGGACCCTCTCGTCGACGCCGTGGAACATCGCCGGGAAGTCCATGGAGGCCGGGAGACGCAGCGGGGCGAAGCCGTATCCGGTGATCCCGAGGAGGCTGAGCGCCTTGTTGTCGGTGCCGCCGGACAGCATGTACGGCAGGACCTCGGCCTCGGGATCGTGCACGCCGAGGGTCGCGACCATGGCGTCCACGAGCGGTCCCTGGAAGGGGTTCTCGAGGCCCACGTCCTGATGCACGATGCGCACCTCCACGCCCTCCCCGGCGAGCTCGCGGACGCGGGCGAGCACGGCGTCCTCCTCGCCCGGCAGCACGCGGATGTCGACGAGCGCCTCGGCGGTGTCCGGGATGACGTTGTGCTTGTAGCCGGCGTGCAGGAGCGTCGGGTTCGTGGTGGTCCGCAGCGTCGCGGCGATGAACTTCGACGCCGTGCCGGTGGCGATGGCGAGGTCGTCCGGGGTGACCCGCTTCGGGTCGGCGCCGACGATCCGCGCGATCTCGTCCAGCAGCTGGCGCGTCGTGTCGGTGAGGTGGACGGGCCACTCCTCCATGCCGATGCGCGCGACCGCTCCGCGAGCCGGGTCACGGCGTTGTCGCGGTTGACCTGCGAGCCGTGGCCCGCCGTGCCGGTCGCGACGAGCCGCACCCACACGAGGGCCTTCTCGCCGGTCTGCAGCAGGTAGGCGCGCTTGCCGGCGAGGTCGATGGAGTAGCCGCCGACCTCGCTGATGGCCTCGGTGGCGCCCTCGAACCACTCGGGCCGGTTCTCGACGACGTAGGCGGAGCCGAGCACGCCGCCCGCCTCCTCGTCGGAGAAGAAGCCCATGATCAGGTCGCGCTCCGGAGCGCGGCCGGAGGTGATGATCTCCTGGAGCGCGGTGATCATCATGGCGTCCATGTTCTTCATGTCCACGGCGCCGCGGCCCCAGAGCATGCCGTCCTTGATGACGCCGGCGAACGGGTCGACCGTCCAGTTGGCGGGGTCCGCGGGGACGACGTCGAGGTGTCCGTGCACGACGAGCGCCGGCTTGTCGCGGTTGCGGCCCGGGATGCGCGCGAGGACGCTCGTGCGGCCCGGCGCCGCGTCGATGAGCTCGGGCTTCAGCCCCAGGTCCACGAGGCACTGCTCGACGTACTGCGCCGCCTCGGTCTCCCCCTCCGACCGGCCCTCGCCGTGGTTGGTGGTGTCGAACCGGATGAGGTCGCGGGCGATGCGCGCGGTGGCGTCGAGGTCGTCGGGGAGCGTGTCGGTCATGTCCCCACGCTATCGAGGCCGGGCGCGCGCGTCCGGCTCCGGGGTGGTCGAGAGGGGTCCGGAAGCCGTGCTAATGTCGTCTCTCGGCAGCCGGAGACGGCGGGCCGCACATCCTGTCCGGATGGCGGAATTGGTAGACGCGCTAGCTTGAGGTGCTAGTGCCCGTATTAGGGCGTGGGGGTTCAAGTCCCCCTTCGGACACACACGAGAGCCGGTCGGATCCCCAGGGATGCGACCGGCTCTTCCTCGTTGCGGACGCACCCGGTCCGCCTCCGTCCCGGCCTGCTCCCCCGGCGCACGGCTACAGTCGCATGCGTCCGCCCGCGGACGCACCCGAGCCGAGAGCGAGAGCCCATGACCGTCGTCGACAGTGCCGTGTACGTGGACGGGGTCCGGACGGCCGACCCGAGAGCCTCGAGGAGACGTTCGAGGTGATGCGCGAGCGCCGGGGCCTCGCCTGGATCGGGCTGTACCGGCCGGACGCGGACGAGCTCCACCGTGTCGCCGCCGAATTCGGGCTGCACCCGCTCGCCGTCGAGGACGCGCTCACGGGGCACCAGCGGTCGAAGCTGGAGCGCTACGGCGACACGTGGTTCGTCGTGCTGCGCCCGGCGCGGTACCTCGACGCCGAGGAGCGGGTGGAGTTCGGCGAGCTGCACGTGTTCGTCGGACCCGACTTCGTCGTCACCATCCGCCACGCGGAGTCCCCCGACCTGGCCACGGTCCGCCACCGGCTCGAGGAGGACCGCGACCTCCTCGCCCTCGGCCCGACGGCCGTCCTCTACGCGATCCTCGACCAGGTGGCGGACGAGTACGGCCCCGTCGCCCGCGGCCTCGAGGACGACGTCGACGAGATCGAGGACCAGATCTTCGGCGCCGACCCGGACGTGTCGCGCCGCATCTACGCGCTCACGCGCGAGGTGACCGCGTTCCAGCGCGCTACCGCCCCGCTCGGCGCCATGCTCGACGACCTCCGCGCGACGGCCGAGCGGCACGACGTCGACCTCGAGCTCCGGCGCGGCCTGCGGGACGTGCACGACCACGTGATCCGCGTGGCCGAGCGCTCCGACGCCTTCCGCACCCTGCTCCAGAACGCCCTCACGGTGCACACCACGCTCGTCGGGCAGCGGCAGAACGACGAGATGAAGAAGCTGACCGAGACGAGCCTCGCCCAGAACGACCAGGTGAAGCGCATCTCGTCCTGGGCCGCCATCCTGTTCGCACCCACGCTCGTCGGCACCGTCTACGGCATGAACTTCGTGAACATGCCGGAGCTGCGCTGGACCTACGGCTATCCCTGGCGCTCGGGCTCATGGTGGTGATGGGCGCGGTCCTCTACGCCGCGTTCCGCAGGCGCGGCTGGATCTGACCCGGGGGCGGCGACGCCCCGCGGCGCCGATAGGGTGACGGGATGCGCGTCGTCGTCATCGGAGCCACCGGCCACATCGGGACCTTCCTCGTCCCCCGTCTCGTCGACTCCGGGCACGACGTCGTCGCGGTGAGCCGCGGCACCCGCGAGCCGTACCGGTCGTCGCCCCTCTGGGACCGCGTCGAGCGCGTGCGCGTGGACCGCGACGCGGAGGACGCAGCCGGCACGTTCGCCGACCGGATCGCGGCGCTCGCCCCCGAGGTCGTCGTCGACCTCGTGTGCTTCACGCCCGCGTCGGCCCGCCATCTCGTCGAGGGGCTGCGGGGACGCGTGCGGCACCTCGTGCACATCGGCAGCATCTGGACCCACGGCCTCAGCACGTCCCTGCCGCTCCGGGAGGACGATCCCAAGGAGCCGTTCGGCGAGTACGGCGTGCAGAAGGCCGAGATCGAGCGCTACCTCATCGCGGAGTCCCGCTCCGGCGGGGTGCCCTCGACGGTCGTGCACCCGGGCCACATCAGCGGGGGCGGCTGGCCCGTCATCACGCCGCTCGGGAACCTCGACCCGCAGGTGTGGGCCGACCTCGCCGCCGGCCGGCCGCTCCGCGTGCCGGGTTCCGGCAGCGAGACCATGCACCACGTGCATGCCGACGACGTCGCGCAGGTCGTGCAGCTGGCCATCGCCAACCGGGAGACCTCGGTCGGCGAGAGCTTCCATGCGGTCTCCGACCGGGCGCTCTCGGTGCGCGGCTTCGCCCGCGCCGCAGCCGCGTGGTTCGGCCGCGAGCCCGAGCTCGAGCACCTCGACTGGGACGGGTTCCGCGCCCGCACGGACCCCGGGCACGCCGACGCCAGCTGGGAGCACCTCAGCCGAAGCCACGTGGCCAGCATCGACAAGGCGCGGGACGTCCTCGGCTACGTGCCGCGGTACACGAGCGAGGAGGCCGCGCGCGAGGCCGTCGAGTGGATGGTGCGCGCGGGCGAGCTGGACGTGCCGCTCCCCCGCTGATCGCCGGCGGTCCCCCGGGCGTCGCGGCGCATCGGGTCAGACGAAGCGCGCGTCGAGCACCAGGCGGGTGCGGACGGCGAGGAGGCGCTCGGGATCCATCGCGCTGAGCCCCGGGAGACCGGCCGCGACGTGGTCGGCCAGCAGGGTGCGGGCGACGGCGTAGGCGGGGATCGCGTGCGGGTCGTCGGCAGCGTGGAGCACGACGGGCGCGGCGCCCAGGACCCCGGACGGCAGCGACAGCACGAGTCCGACGACGGGCACCTCCATCTCGCGCGCGAGCGCCCGGGCGCGGGCGTCGAGCCCGCGGAGCACGGCGTCGCGCGCCGTCGGGTCCGTGGCGGCCTCCGCGCCCTGCGGCACGGACTCGACCGCCACGAGCCCCTGCGGGCCGAGCACCAGGTGGTCGACGGCGTCGCCCGAGCGCGGCACGGAGACGCCGTTCCAGAACGCGTACGACGGGCCGAGCTCCATCAGCTCGCGGGCGGTCTCCTCCTGGGCGACGGCCGCGCGCAGCGCCGCGGACGCGGCGGCGGGAACCTCCGCGACCAGGTCCGGCGCGTAGGCGTCGGCCTCGAACCGGCGACGGAGGCCCTCGAGGCGGGCGAGGCGGGCGCTGTAGGCGGCCATGAGGTCGGGGTAGGCGCGGAGGGCGCGCTCGTGCGCGAGCACCTCCTCCTGCAGGCGCTCCGCCGCCTCGCGGCGGGGCTCCTCCGCCCGGTACCAGGCGCGGCCGAGCGGGCCGGCGGACGCGAGGCCCGCGGCGGCGCCGACGACGAGCCCCACGAGGGCCGGGACGACGCCGACGCCCGAGACCAGCACGACGAGGGCGACGAGCGCGGCCAGGACGGGCGGCGCGACGACGCGGGCACGGCGGACGTAGGGCTCGGGGCGATCGGCGAGCGCCGCTCCCCCGCGCGGCGGGACGGGGGCGGCGGGGACGGAGGGCTCGGCCGGATCCGCCAGCCACTCGCGCACCAGCGACAGGTAGCGGAGGCGGGCGAACCCGCCCGGGTGGCCGAAGCTCCGGGTGCCGGCCGCGGGGCGCGCGCGCGGTGCTCCCGGACGCCCGCGGCGGGATGCCGGATCCCACGCCTCGTTCCCGGCCGTGGCGCCGGACGCGGAGGGGTGTGCGCGGCGGACGGGCTCCTCGGGTGCCGGGGCGTCGCGCTGCCCCCGCTCGTACCGGGCACGGCTCTCGGGGTCGCCGACGGACTCGAAGGCGTCGCGGACGGCCTGGAACTCGTCCGCGCTGCCGCCCATGTCGGGGTGGGCGGCGCGCACGCGACGGCGGTATGCCCGGCGGATCTCGTCCTGCGATGCGGAGGGCTCGACCCCGAGCACGGCGTACGCGTCGGCATCGCGCGACGGGACGGGCATCGGGGCTCCTCGCGGGTGCGTTCGGGCGGCACCCAGGCGTCCGATAGTAGGCGAGCACGCCTGGACGGCGGCCGAACGCGGGCCGTGAGCCCTGCGCGTCAGCAGGTCAGCGCGTCAGCTGCGCATCCACCGGCGGAGCTGCCCCGGAACATCCCCGCGCGTCAGCTGCGCATCCACCGGCGGAGCTGCCCCGGAACATTCCCGCGCGTCAGCTGCGCATCCACCGGCGGAGCTGGTCGATGCGCTGCTGCAGCTGGGTCACGCTGCACTGGCCGACGGCGGGTCCGCCGCAGACGCGCCGCAGCTCCGCGTGGACGAGGCCGTGCGGCTCGCCGTGCAGCTTGGCGCGCATGCCCACGAGGCTGTTGAGGAGCTGCCGCTGCTCCTTGAGCGTGCGGTAGAGCGGGATGTCGTCCGGGTCCTTCGGCACGCCGCTCTCGGCCTGCTTGCGCTCCCGCTCGGAGGCGTGGCGCGACTGGCGGTGCTGCCGCTGGGCGAGGAGCTCCCGGACCTGCTCGGGCTCGAGGATGCCGGGGAGGCCGATGAACTCCTCCTCCTCGAGGCTGCCGACGTCGGCCATCTGCCCGAACTCGGCGCCGTCGAAGAGGACCTTGTCGAAGGTGGCCTCCGATCCCATCGCCTCGAACGAGAACTCGCTGAGGAGGGAGTCGGATCCCTTCTCGCTGCGGTTCGCCTCGCCCATCATGGCGTCCTCGGGGTTGTAGAGGTCGCCCTCCTTCGAGGAGTCGCGGTCGAGCGCGTGGTCGCGCTGGCGTTCGAGCTCGTTGGCGAGCACGAGCAGGTTCGGGACGCTCGGCAGGAAGATCGAGGCCGTCTCGCCGCGGCGTCGGGCGCGCACGAAGCGGCCGATGGCCTGGGCGAAGAACAGCGGGGTGGACGCGCTCGTGGCGTACACGCCGACCGCGAGGCGCGGCACGTCCACGCCCTCGGAGACCATGCGCACGGCGACCATCCACCGCGACGTGCTCGCGGAGAACCGGTCGATGTTGGCGCTCGCCTCGACGTCGTCGGACAGGACGAGGGTCACGGGCTGCCCGCTGATCCGCTGCAGGATCGCCGCGTACGCGCGCGCGGTCGTGTGGTCGGTGGCGATGACGAGCCCGCCGGCGTCGGGGATGGACTGCCGGACCTCGCTGAGCCGACGGTCGGCCGCCTGCAGCACCTGCGGGATCCACTCCCCGTCGGGGGCGAGCGCCGTGCGCCACGCCTGCGAGGTGATGTCCTTGGTGTTGCCCTCGGCGAGCTGAGCCTCCATCTCGTCGCCCATCTTGTTGCGCCAGCGCATGCTGCCCGCGTAGGCGAGGAAGATGACGGGCCGCACCACGCCGTCGGCGAGGGCCCGGCCGTAGCCGTAGTCGTAGTCGGTCTGGGAGAGCCGCACGCCGCGGTGGTCGCGCAGGTAGCTGACGAACGGGATGGGTGCGGTGTCGGAGCGGAACGGGGTCCCCGTGAGGGACAGGCGGCGCGTGGCGCGCTCGAAGGCCTCGCGGATGGCGTCGCCCCAGCTGAGCGCGTCCCCGCCGTGGTGGACCTCGTCGAGGATGACGAGCGTGCGGCTCGACTCCGTCATGGTCTTGTGCAGGTACGGGTTGGCGGCGACCTGGGCGTAGGTCACGGCCGCCCCGTGGTAGTGGCGACCGAGGGCTCCGGAGGAGTTGCTGTACATGGGGTCGAGGCGGACGCCCGCGCGGGCGGCGGCGTCGGCCCACTGCTTCTTGAGGTGCTCCGTGGGGGCGACGACCGTGACCTTGTCGACGGTCTTGCGGTGCAGGAGCTCGGAGGCGAGGCGGAGGGCGAAGGTGGTCTTGCCGGCGCCCGGCGTCGCGTTCGCGAGGAAGTCGCGCGGCTCGTTCGCGAAGTAGGCGGTGAGCGCCTCCTCCTGCCAGGCCCGCAGCTTGCTGACGGTGCCCCAGGCGGCGCGCTCCGGGAAGGCCGGCGAGAGGTGCTCGGCCGCGGCGGATCCGACGTGCGGAGGAGGGGACGGCAGGGTGCTCACTCGACCTCACGATACCCGCACCGGCTGGCGTCCCGTCCGTCGCGCCGGCCCCCGGAGGGTGGTGCGGCCGCCCGATCGGCGCGGCCTCGTGGCTCCCGCGGGGGCGGTCCGGGAGGACGGATCCGCCTCCCCGCGCGGTCCGGGCGCGTCGCGAGGTGGCCGCCGGAGCGACCCCCGGGACCTGGCACGACCCGCGGGTCGCGCGGCGCCTCCCGTCAGTCGCGGCGCGGGACGGGGCCGAGCAGCGTCGTGGCGATGGTCTCGGCGGCCTGCCGGTCGCTGGAGGGGTGGAAGCCTCCCGCCAGCACGTCGCGGTACAGGCGCCCCAGCTCGTCGCCCGTGCGGAACGACCCGCCGCCCGCGACCGCGATCGCCCGCTGCACGACCTCGGCGGCCGTGCGCGTCGCCCGCACCTTCGCGCCGACGAGGAGCGACGCCCAGCGGTCGCCGTGGTCCGCGCCGTGGTCGACGTCCGCGGCGAGCGCCTCCAGCTGCGGGAGGATCGCGTCCTGCGCCAGCGCCGCCTCCGCCACCAGGTGCCGGATGCCCGGGTCCGCGGCGAGCGCGGCGCCGCCAACCGCGCGCGAGGTGCGGCGGAGGGCCGACTCCACGGCGAGGTCGAGCGCTCGCTGCCCGAGGCCCGCGTAGACGGCGGCGATGAGCAGCTCGAAGGCCTGCAGCACGGCGAGCACGAAGGGGTCGTCGCGGCGTCCGACCTCGCGCCGGCGGACCACGTCGGCGGGGGCGGCGCGCACGCCGCCGAGCACGACGGTGTGGCTCTGCGTCGCCCGCATGCCGAGCGTGTCCCAGTCGGGGACGATCTCGAGCCCGGGGGCGTCGCGCGGGACGAAGGCGTGCACGAGCAGCGGGCGGTCGGGATCCGATTCGTCGCGCCCGAAGAGGCCGAGCCGCGTCCAGGCGGGCGCCATGCTGGAGGAGACCTTGGTGCCGGTGAAGCGGTAGGCGCCGTCCGGGTCGGGCACCGCGCCGGTCATGGCATCGGCGAGCGCCTGGTCGTTGCCGGGCTCGCTGACGGCGAAGGCGAGCAGCTCCCCGCGCCCCGCGTCCTCGAGGACGCCGGCGAGCGAGTCGTCCCGCGGTCGGCGAGGATGCGGGCGACGGCGGTCCAGACGAGGTGCATCCCGACGCCGAGCGCCGTGGCGGCGCGTGCTGGGCGAGGAGCGCCTGGGCGCGGACGGCGTCGGCGAGGGACGCGCCGGATCCGCCGAGGTCGGTGGGCACGAGGAGTCGCAGGTACCCGGCCGCGCGGAGCTCCTCGAGGTCCTCGGCGAAGAACGCGTTCCGGGCGTCGTAGCCGGCGGCGCGGAGCGGATGCGGGCGAGGAGCGCGTCGTCGAGGAGGGCGTGCGGGTCGGCCGGGGATTCGGGCGTCATGCGCACAGTCTCGCCGACCTGGCCCCGGTCCCGTCGGGCCGCGACCGGCGGCTCAGGCGGCCGACAGGACCAGCGCGTTGCCCCACGGGTCCTCGAAGGCGAGCTCACGGCCGTCGTCGCGGGTCGCGACGCCCGCCTGCCGCAGCGCGCATCGACCGCCACGACCTCGTCGCGGGTGGGGACCTCGATGCGGACGGTGCCGAGGCCCAGCGTCGCCGCCCGGCGCCCGGCGCCGCGGCTGTTCCAGGTGTTCATTGCCATGTGGTGGTGGTAGCCGCCCGCGGAGACGAAGATCGCGGATCCGGGGAAGTCCGCGACGAGCTCGAACCCGAGCGTGCCGACGTAGAAGGCGGCGGCCGTCCCCGTGTCGCCCACCTGCAGGTGGACGTGCCCGATGCCGGCGGCGTCGGATGCGGGGCCGGAGACGGGGACGAGCTCCTCGCGGAGGAAGGCGTTCGGGTCGAGCGGCAGGGTGTCCATGACGACCCCGCCGTCCTTCCACGACCACTCGTCGCGGGGACGGTCGGTGTAGAGCTCGACGCCGTTGCCCTCGGGGTCGGTGAAGTAGAACGCCCGGCTCACGAGGTGGTCGGCGCTGCCCGTGAAGGAGCCCGCGGCGCTCCCCGCGACGGACGCCACGGACCGCGCGAGGGCGGCGGGGGTGTCGAAGAGGACGGCCGTGTGGAAGAGCCCGGCGTCCCCGCGGCGCGGGAGGGAGAGGCCGTGCGCGGGCTCCAGGACCACGGCGGGGACGCCGGCGCGTCCGAGCGTGGTGGACTCCACCCCCTCGGCGATCTGCTCGAGCCCCACCGCGTCGCGGTAGTAGGCGGTCATCCGGTCCAGGTCGCCGACGAGCAGGGTCACGGGACCCATGGACGTGTCGGCGGAGAGCAGGTCGGGCATGCGGTCCTCGTTCCTCGGGCGGTCAGGGTTGCTTGAGAGCTCAACCAAATAGAGCGGCGCCGCATTCCCGACGCCGTTCGAGGCCGTTCCTATGATGGGAGGCGTCCTACCCGGAAGGAAGCGCATGACCGAGCCCCATCCCTGGCGCCGCTACGTCGCCCTCGGCGACTCCTTCACGGAGGGCATCGGCGACCCCGAGCCGGGCAGCCCGGGCGGGCACCGCGGCTGGGCGGATCGCGTCGCCGAGGTCCTCGCCGACCAGGTCGACGGCTTCTCCTACGCGAACCTCGCCATCCGCGGCCGGCTGCTCGGGCAGATCGCCGACGAGCAGGTCGAGCCCGCGCTCGCGCTGCACCCCGACCTCGTCTCCCTCTCGGCGGGCGGGAACGACATCCTCCGGCCGGGCGCCGACCCCGACCGGCTCGCCGACCGCCTCGACCAGATGGTCGCCCGGCTCTCCTCCGAGGGCGCCACGGTGGTGCTCTTCACGGGCACCGACGTCAAGTTCTCCCCGTGTTCGGCCGCCTCCGCGGCAAGGTCGCGATCTACAACGAGGACATCCGCGCGGTCGCGGCCCGCCACGACTGCATCGTCGCGGACCAGTGGTCGCTCAGCGAGATCCAGGACCCGCGCATGTGGGACGTCGACCGGCTGCACCTCGCACCGCTCGGCCACCACACGGTCGCGCGCATGGTCCTGCAGGCGCTCGCCGTCGAGAACGACCTCGAGCCGCTGAAGCCCGAGCCGCTGCCGGCGCGCACATGGCGCCAGGCGCGCGCGGGCGACATCGACTGGGCGCGCGCGTACTTCGTGCCGTGGGTGCTGCGGCGCCTCCGGCACCAGTCCTCCGGCGACGGGCGGACGGCCAAGCGGCCGGACGCGGCGCCGTGGACGCGCTCCGACGTCCCGGGCTGAGCCGCGATCAGCCGAGCAGCTCCGCCGGGTTGCCGAGCCGCCACCAGCCGTCGGGGCCCGGGAGGTCCCGGTCGAGGGCCAGCGGCACCCGCACGGTCTCCCGGCCGGCCGTCACCGTGACCGTCCCGACCTCGGCACCGGCGTCCGCCTCCCCGGACGCCCCCGCCTCGACCGTGGTCGTGACCGGGGTGTCGCCCCACACGAGCAGGGACTCGTCGCTCGTGCTCACAGCCTCCGCCGTCGCCCCCCAGGCGGTCGTGTAGTCCGCGAAGGGCTGTCCGGCCGCGGCGACCTGCACCACGTGCATGTTCGCCGTCACCGTCGGCAGCAGCGCGAGCACCTGCCGCGCGAGCTCCGCGTGGTCGCGCGCCCCGAGGGTCACGCCGACGACCGTCACGTCGCGGTCCCCCACCTTCGTGTCGACGGCCCAGAGCAGGCACTTGCCGGCCTGCTCGAGGGTCCCCGTCTTGATGCCGCGGAACCCGGGCACTGCCGCGAGGAGGTTGCGGTTCTCGACCGTCCCGACGCCCTGGACGTCCGCGCTCCGCTGGTCGACGATCCCGGAGAGCACCGGATCCGCGAGTGCCAGCTCCCCGATCCGGACGAGGTCGGCGGTGGTGCTCACGGTCTCCGGCGACAGGCCCATGGCGTCCGCCACGCGCGTGCCGGCGAGGCCCTGCTCGGCGAGCCAGGCGTTCGCGGCCGCGATGAAGGCGTCGTTCGACCCGAAGGCCCAGACGCCCAGGGCGGCCGCGTAGTTGTTGGCACTGGCGAGCAGCGCGCCCTCGAGGAGGTCGCGCTGGGAGAGGCTCGTTCCCGGCACCGCCGGCTCCACGATCCCGTCCTGAGCGAGGATCTCGGTGCGGAGCGCCTCGTCCTCGGCGGTGAAGGTCACCTGCGGTCCCTCCTCCCCCGCCGCGAGCGGCCGCGCCTCCAGGACGACGAGCGCGGTCACGGTCTTGGTGATGCTGGCCATGGGGCGGGCGACCGGCGACGCGTCGTTCGTCGCGAGCACGCCGTCGAAGCCGATCGCGCCGACCGCGGACACCCCCTCGGACGGCCAGGTCTCGGGCGTCCGGACCTGGACGACGGGATCCGGGGCGTCCACCTGCGCGACCGCCGCGGGCGGCTCCGCCGTGAGGGTGACGGGGACGTAGACGCCCGCCGAGACCAGGAGCGCGGCGGCGACGCCGGAGAGCGCGACCCGACGCGCCCGGCTCACGCGGGGACCCGCAGCGCGTAGAGCGCGACGGCGCTGGCGGCGGCCACGTTGAGGGAGTCGACGCCGTGGAGCATCGGGATCACGACGGTCGAGTCCGCGTGCCGGAGGGCGTGCCGGCTGAGGCCGTCGCCCTCGGTGCCGAGCACGAGCGCGATCCGCTCCGGCGGGTCCGCGGCGAAGGCGTCGAGCGTCACCGCGTCGTCCTCCAGCGCGAGCGCCGCTAGGTGGAAGCCCGCGTCGTGCAGGAGCGGGGCGGCCTCGGACCACTCCGGAAGCCGCGTCCACGGCACCTGCAGCACGGTGCCCATGCTCACGCGGACGCTCCGCCGGTAGAGCGGGTCGGCGCAACGCGGCGTGATGAGCACGGCGTCCGCGCCGATGCCCGCGACCGCTCGGAAGATCGCCCCGACGTTCGTATGGTCGACGATGTCCTCCAGGACGACGACGCGGCGCGCGTCGCGCAGCACGTCGGGAACGGACGGCAGGGGCGGGCGGTGCATCGCGGCGAGCGCCCCGCGGTGCAGGTTGTAGCCGGTGAGCCGCTCCAGCACGGCGGCCGCGCCGACGAAGACGGGCACGTCCGGGAACGCGCCGAGGAGCGGGGCGACGTCGTCGAGCCACTGCTCCTGCACGAGGACCGAGCGCGGCACGTGGCCGGCGGCGAGCGCCCGGCCCATGACCTTGGTGGACTCGGCGATGTAGAGGCCGCCCGCGGGCTCGCTCACGCGACGCAGGGCCACGTCCGTGAGACGGGAGTAGTCCTCGAGGCCCGGGGAGTCGAGGTCCTCGATGCGGTGGATGTGCACGCCGGTCCTCTCCTGCGCCCGCACCGCGCCGGTGGGAGCCTCGTCACGCGGAGCCTTCGCGGGGATGCGCTGTCTAGACTCGACAGGACAATGATGCCTTGCCCCGTCGCTCCCCGCCGACCGGGCCGGGCGTCCGCTCGGCACCGGGAGGCCCCATGAGCACCGCTCTCCGTGACGATCCCCGACCCCCGCGGGGTCCACGATCGCCGAGGCGGTCGAGCTCATGCGCGGCCGTCGCACCGCCGTCCTCACGGGCGCCGGCCTCAGCACCGACTCCGGCATCCCCGACTACCGCGGCGAGGGCGCCCCGAAGCGGAACCCTATGACGTTCCAGCAGTTCCGCAGCGAGGGCGACGACTTCCGCCGCCGCTACTGGGCGGGCGGCCACCTCGGCTGGAAGGCCTTCAGCTCCGCGCGGCCCAACGACGGGCACGCGGCGCTCGCCGACCTGGAGGCGGCCGGCGTCGTCGCGGGCCTCGTCACGCAGAACGTCGACGGCCTGCACGAGCGCGCCGGGTCCCGCCGCGTGGTGGACCTGCACGGCTCCCTCGACCGGGTCCTCTGCCTCGACTGCGGACAGGCCTACGCGCGCTCCGCCGTCGCCGAGCGGATCAGCGCCGAGAACCCGTGGCTCGACCAGCCCGACGCGGTGGAGCTGAACCCGGACGGCGACGCGCAGGTCCACGACGTCGACCGCTTCCGGATCCCGGTGTGCAGCGTCTGCGGCGGCATGCTCAAGCCGGACGTGGTCTTCTTCGGCGAGCTCGTGCCGACGGAGCGCTTCCAGGAGGCCAGCGCCATCGTGGCCGGCGCCGACGTGCTCCTCATCGCCGGGTCGTCCCTCGCGGTCAACTCCGGCATCCGCCTGCTCGAGCTCGCCCGGAGGAGCCGCATGCCGATCGTCATCCTCAACCGCGGCGTCACCAAGGGCGACACCCGTGCCACGGTGCGCCTGGAGGGCGGCACGAGCGAGACCCTCCGCGCCATCGCGACGGAGCTCGCCGCGTGACGCGCATCGTGCTCGTCCGCCACGGCCGCACCGCGTGGAACGTGGAGCGGCGCGTGCAGGGCTCCAGCGACATCCCCCTCGACGACACCGGGCGCGCGCAGGCCGCCACGGCCGGTGCGCTCCTCGCGGAGGCGGTCGCCGGCGGATCCGGCTGGGACGCCGTGTACGCGAGCCCCCTGAGC
Source organism: Clavibacter michiganensis (assembly GCA_002150995.1). Classification (GTDB taxonomy): domain Bacteria; phylum Actinomycetota; class Actinomycetes; order Actinomycetales; family Microbacteriaceae; genus Clavibacter; species Clavibacter michiganensis_K. The sequence continues at coordinate 1,944,807 of MDHJ01000001.1, forward strand.
CGCGCCTTCGAGACCGCGTCGATCATCGTGGAGCACCTCGCGCTCGGCGGCGCCCCGACATCGGGTCCGGTGCCGGAGGCGGCGCTCGCCGAGCGGCGCTACGGCCTCGCGGAGGGTCTGACGCACGCGGAGATCGAGGCGCGCTTCCTCGACGGCGACGTCCCCGGCCGGGAGACCGTGGAGTCCGTCACCGAGCGCGCGGGCGCCGCGCTCGTGCGGCTGGCCGACCGGCACCCCGGCGGATCGATCGTCGCCGTCTCGCACGGCGGCGTCATCGCCGCGCTGGCGCGGAGCCTCGACGCGTCCCTCGTCGGGCGACCCGGCCCCATGATCGAGAACGGGTCGGCGCACACCTTCGGCGTGGTCGACGGCGAGCTGTCGCTGCTGCGCTTCGGCGGGGTGGCGGACCTCGGCGCCCTCGCCGGCCTCCGCAGCCCGCATACCGCCTGAGCCGCACCGCGGGCGGGCAACCAGCGTCCCGTGGCGCGAACCGATCCCGACGCGCGCCGATCCCGCGCCCGTCAGGCCCGGGCGCGGCCCGATCGCGCGACCTGCTCGAGGAGGTCGCCCAACGCCGCCGCCGAGGCATCCCAGTCGTACTCCGCGGCCCGCGCGGAGCACGCGGCCGACCGGCGCCGCCACTCCTCCGGGTCCTCCAGCGCCCGCACGGCGGCGGCGAAGCCCTCGGGGTCGTCCGGGTCGACGTACACCGCCGCGTCCCCGCCGATCTCGCGGAAGATGGGGATGTCGCTGACCACGACGGGCAGCCCGGCGCTCATGGCCTCGATCACGGGGATGCCGAAGCCCTCGTCGCGCGAGGCGGTGAGGAGCGCGGTCGCGCGCCGCAGCGTGCGCGCGTACTCGTCGTCGCTCGCGCCATCGCGGAACACGAGCCGGGCGCCGTCGGCGAGCGCCTCGAGCCGCTCCCGCTCCGACGGCGGGACGCGGCTCATGAGGTGCAGCTCGTGCTCGGGCAGGTCGTCGGCCGCGCGCACGAGCGTCTCGACGTTCTTGTAGGGCATGTAGGAGCCCATGTAGACGAGCGTCCGCTCCTCGGGCCCGCGACGCGGGCCGTCGGGCGTCCCGTCGGACGCGGGGGCGAGCTCGGCCGCGTTGGGCACGACGACCACGGGCCGCGTCGTCAGGCGGTGCCGCCGGATGAGGCCGCGCGTCGTCTCGCTCACGGTGACGACGGCGTCGGCCCGGTCGAGCAGGAGCCTCTGCGGCCACCACGCCAGGTGGAAGGCCCGCCACAGCGCACGCACGGGTGCGGGGAGGTCGCGCGGCGGGCGCCGGTGGCGGTAGTAGATGAGGTCGTGCAGGGTCAGGACGAGCGGGTAGGTGCGGCCGCGCGACCCCATGGTCTGCATGGGGCTGTACACGACGTCGGGCCGCATCCGCGAGACGCGCCGGGCGACCCAGGGCTCGCGCGCTCCCGTCGGCGAGCTGACCAGCTGCCAGGGCAGGTCCGGCAGGAGCTGGAGCTGGCGGTGGTCGCTGATCAGCATGGTCACGTCGAAGCGCGCGCCCAGCCGGGCGACGAGCTCGGCACCGTACCGGCTGATCCCGTCGTGCCGCCCGATGCGGGTGTAGCGGCAGTCGAACACGAGCCTCACGATGCGGTCCCCTCGTCCAGGAAGCGGCGGATGGAGCGGGCCGCCTCGCGCGGCGTCTCGTAGTGGATCAGGTGGCCGACCCGCGGGATGACCTCCAGTCGCGCGTCCGCGAAGAGGCGCTGGAGGCGGTGCTGCGCGGCGACGGGCGTGATGTCGTCGCGCTCGGCCGCGACCAGCAGCACCGGGACGCCCACCCGCGGGGCGTACGTGCTGGCGTCCGACGACACCGACGCGCGGAAAGCCTCGAGCACCACGCGCCGGTCGCTGAAGGCGCTGAAGAACCGGTCGTGCTGGTCGTTGATCCACCGCCGCAGCCCGCGGTCGCGGTCTTCGCCATCGCCTCGCTCATGACGCGCACGATGGCGCGGTTGCGGAGCAGGCCGAACCCCGCGCGCTCGGGGAGCACGGCGGCCGCCCGGTAGTAGAGGACGGCGAGCCGGGTGAGGACGCCCCGCGGGCCCTCGAGGGCGGGCGCCGCGATCGGGTTCACGAGCACGGCGCGGGGGTTCGGCAGCCCGTCGGCCAGCGCGGCCGAGACGACGATCGATCCGAAGGAGTGCCCGAGGACGGTCGCGTCCCGCGTCGCGGTCGACTCCACGAAGGCGCGGAGCCAGGTCGAGTAGCCGGGGATGTCATGCCGGGCGTCGACGAGCGGCGTGGAGTCGCCGAAGCCGGGGAGGTCGGGCGAGAGGATCCGCACCTCCGGCAGCTGCGCCACCACGGGCTCCAGCCCGTGGTGGTCCCCGCGGAACCCGTGCACGACCACCAGGACCTCGGCGGCGTCCGCCGGCCCGTACTCCCACCACGCGGTGCTGCTCCCGAGGAGGTCGACGGTGCGGCGCACCACGGGGATGCGGTCGAGCTGGGCGGCGTAGGGCGAGGGGACGGTCATCGGGGTCGAGTCTACGAGCGCCCGCGGCCCGTGCCCCCGGGCGCGCCGGGCCGACCGGCCCCGGCCGCCGGACCTAGAATCGCCCCCAGGCCTTCCCGCCCCCGAGTCGACGCCCCGTCGCGCCCATGAGGAGAACCGTGAGCTTCACCGCCCCCATCACCCTGCCCGGCCTCACCCTCGACAAGCAGTGGTACAAGCGCTCCGTCTTCTACGAGGTCATGATCCGCTCCTTCGTCGACTCGAACGGCGACGGCACGGGCGACATCCAGGGGCTCATCTCCAAGCTCGACTACCTGCAGTGGCTCGGCATCGACGGCCTCTGGATCCCGCCGTTCTTCCAGTCGCCGCTGCGCGACGGCGGCTACGACATCAGCGACTACATGTCGGTCCTCCCCGAGTTCGGCACGCTCGACGACTTCAAGGAGCTCGTCACCAAGTCCCACGAGCGCAACATGCGCATCGTCATCGACCTCGTGATGAACCACACCTCCGATCAGCACGAGTGGTTCCAGCAGTCCCGCTCCGACCCGGACGGCCCCTACGGCGACTTCTACGTGTGGAGCGACACCGACGAGAAGTACGAGGACATCCGCGTCATCTTCGTCGACACCGAGGAGTCCAACTGGACCTTCGACCCGGTGCGCCGCCAGTTCTTCTTCCACCGCTTCTTCTCGCACCAGCCTGACCTGAACTTCGACAACCCGAAGGTGCACGAGGCGATCTACGGCGTCATCCGCCACTGGCTCGACATGGGCGTCGACGGCCTCCGCCTCGACGCGATCCCGTACCTGTACGAGACCGAGGAGGGCAACGGCGAGGGCGAGCCCGCGACCCACGAGTTCCTGAAGCGCCTGCGCGCGATGGTCGACGAGGAGTACCCGGGCCGCATCCTCATCGCGGAGGCGAACCAGTGGCCGCGCGAGGTGTCGGCCTTCCTCGGCACCGAGGAGGAGCCGGAGTGCCACATGGCCTTCGACTTCCCGATCATGCCGCGCATCTTCTACTCGCTGCGCTCGCAGACGGCGGACGAGCTGAAGCGCATCATGAGCGAGACCTTCGAGATCCCCGACGCCGCCGCGTGGGGGTCTTCCTCCGCAACCACGACGAGCTGACGCTCGAGATGGTGAGCGAGGAGTACCGCCAGGCCATGTACGGCTGGTACGCGTACGACCCGCGCATGCGCGTGAACATCGGCATCCGGCGCCGCCTCGCACCGCTGCTCGACAACTCGCGCGCCGAGCTCGAGCTCGTGCACGCGCTCCTGTTCTCGCTCCCCGGCAGCCCGTTCCTCTACTACGGCGACGAGATCGGGATGGGCGACAACATCTGGCTCCCGGACCGCGACGCGTCCCGCACGCCCATGCAGTGGACCCCGGACCGCAACGCGGGCTTCTCCACGGCCGACCCGGGCAAGCTCTACCTCCCCGTCGTGCAGTCGCTCGTCTACAACTACGCGCAGATCAACGTGGAGTCGCAGCTGGCGCAGTCGCGCTCGCTCCTGCACTGGGTGCGGAACGTCATCCACGTCCGGAAGGCGCACCCGGTCTTCGGGCAGGGCACCATCCGGGTGCTCCCGACGGACCACGAGAGCGTCCTCGCGTTCGTGCGCTCCTACGAGGGCAGCGGCACGCACTTCGGCGACCGCGCCGAGGACGTGCTCTGCGTCTTCTCGTTCGCGCACAACCCCGTCTCGGTCACGATCGACGCCACCGACTTCGCGGGATCCCAGCTCTACGACCTCTTCGGCGGCGGCGTGTTCCCGACGGTCGGCGACGACGGGCGCCTGACGCTCACGCTCGCGACGCAGAGCTTCTACTGGCTGCACATGGGTGCGCCCGCCAACGGCGGTCGCCCGTAGCATCTACAGGATGACCTCCCGCTGGCACGACACCCTGGCCTCGTTCGACCTCGAGACGACGGGGGTGGACGTGGAGACCGCCCGCATCGTCACGGCCTGCATCGTCGTGCTCGACGCCGAGGGGCGCGTGCTGGAGCGCCACGACTGGCTGGCGGATCCCGGCGTCGAGATCCCCGCGGGCGCCGCCGCCATCCACGGCGTCACCACGGAGCGCGCCCGGGCCGAGGGTCGTGACGCGGGAGCCGTGGTCCTCGAGATCGTCACCACCATCCGGGAGATGTTCGCCCGCGGCCTCGCGCTCGTGGTCTACAACGCGCCCTACGACCTCACCCTCCTCAACCGCGAGGCCGTGCGCCACGGCGTGGAGCCGCTCCGCGACACCGGGCCCGTGATCGACCCGCTCGTCATCGACAAGGCCGTGGACACCTACCGCCGCGGCAAGCGCACCCTGTCCGTGGCGGCCGAGCACTACGGCGTGCGGCTCGACGACGCGCACGACGCCGGTGCCGACGCGATCGCCGCGGGCCGCGTCGCCCAGGCCATCGTGGGGCGCTACGCCGACCAGCTCGACATCCCGGTGCTCGACCTCCACGACCGCCAGGTCGACTGGTCCCGCGTGCAGGCCGAGAGCTTCCAGGACTACATGCGCCGCACGCGGGATCCCGCGTTCACGACCTCCGGTGCTTGGCCCGAGCGGCACGCGGGCAGCTGAGCACGGCGCCCCCGCCCTGATCCCGCTCCACGCACCGCGCACTTCGCGGCGGGCGGGGACCGCGGGAGCGACGGGGACGACGAAGGGCGCCCGGCCGGAGCCGGGCGCCCTTCGTGCTGCAGCGGGTGGCTGCTACTTCTTGCCGAAGCCCGCGTAGCGCGAGTTGAACTTCTCGACGCGTCCGGCGGAGTCCATGATGCGCTGCTTGCCCGTGTAGAACGGGTGCGAGGCGCTGGAGATCTCGACGTCGATGACGGGGTACGTGTTGCCGTCCTCCCACTCGATGGTCTTCGAGCTGCCCACGGTGGAGCGGGTGAGGAACGTCTCACCGGAGGCGAGGTCGCGGAAGACGACGGGGGCGTACTGGGGGTGGATGTCGGTCTTCATCGGGGGTGTCCTTCGTCGAATCGATGTCGTGCGTGGGAAGCGTGAGCGGTGCGGGATGATCACCGGACCAGTGGACGAGCCTACCAGACGGGCGGGGCTTCCGGTCGGGCCGGGATCCGACGCGCCGGAGGGGAGCCCGCGTCAGCCGCGGACGGCGCGCGCGGTGAAGCGCCCGTCGACCTGCGTGACCTCGAGCTCGAGGCCGAAGGTGCGGCCGAGGGAGTCGGCGGTGATGACGTCGGCGAGCGGCCCGGCCGCGACGACCGCGCCGTCGCGGAGGAGCAGGCCGTGCGTGAAGCCGCGCGGGATCTCCTCGACGTGGTGCGTGACCATCACGATGCCGGGGGCCTCCGGCGCCGACGCGTAGCCGCCGAGCAGCTGCAGGAGCTCCTCGCGGGCGCCGAGGTCGAGGCTCGCGGCCGGCTCGTCGAGGAGGAGGAGCTCCGGGTCGGTCATGATCGAGCGCGCGATCTGCACGCGCTTCTGCTCGCCGTCGCTGAGCGTGCCGAACCGGCGCTGCTCGAGGTGGTCGAGGCGCCACTCCGCGAGCACGCGCCGGGCGCGGCGCACGTCGATGTCCTCGTAGTCCTCGTTCCAGCGCCCCGTCACCGAGTACGCGGCCGTGAGGACGACGTCCAGGACGGTCTCGTCGGCCGGGATGCGGCGGGCCATGGCGGTCGAGGCGAACCCGATGCGGGAGCGCAGCTCGAAGACGTCGACGCGGCCGAGCTCGTGGTCCAGGACCGTCGCGCTTCCGGAGGAGGGGTGCGCCATGGCCGAGGCGATCTGCAGCAGGCTCGTCTTCCCGGCCCCGTTCGGCCGAGGACGACCCAGCGCTCGTCGTCGTCCACCGTCCAGTCGATGCGGTCGAGGATGGTCGTCCCGTTCCGGACGAAGGACACTCCGGACAGGGAGAGGACGTGGCTCATGCCCCGAGTCTACCGGCCCGGGCCCGCGCGCGGCTCGACCTCGGCGCGTGCGGGAACGGGCGGCGTGCCCGCCCTGACGGGCGGCGTCAGCGGAGGATCGACGCGTAGATCGCCTCGGTCTGGCGCGCGATGCGGTCCCAGCCGAACTCGCGCTCGGCGCGCGCGCGGCCGGCCTCGCCCATGCGGCGGGCGGAGTCCGGATCCTGCACCACCTCGGTGAGCGCGGCGGCGAGTTCCCGGACGAAGCGGTCGGGGTCGGTGGGGGTGCCCGTGCCGTCGGTGGCCTGGTCGATGGGGACGAGGCGCCCGGTGACGCCGTCGTCGACGACCTCGGGGATCCCGCCCGTCGCCGTGCCGACGACGGGGGCGCCGCACGCCATGGCCTCGAGGTTGACGATGCCGAGCGGCTCGTAGATGGACGGGCAGACGAAGACCGTGCCCGCGGTGAGCACCGCGGACAGCTCGCGGCGCGGCAGCAGGCGGTCGATCCAGACGACGCCGGACCGCTCCTCCTGGAGGCCGCGGACGAGGGACGTCACCTCCTCCATGATCTGCGGGGTGTCGGGCGCGCCCGCGCAGAGCACCATCTGGACGTCGGCGGGCAGGAGCGCGGCCGCGCGGAGGAGGTAGGGCAGCCCCTTCTGCCGCGTGATCCGCCCGACGAACACGACGGACGGCCGCGACGGGTCGATGCCGAGCGACCGCACCAGCTCGTCGTCGTGCACCGGAGCCCACGCCTCGAGGTCGATGCCGTTGTAGACGGTGTGCACGCGGGACTCGTCGAGCGCGGGGTACGAGCGCAGGATGTCCCGCTTCATGCCGTCGCTCACCGCGATGACGGCGTCGGCCGCCTCGTAGGCCGTGCGCTCGATCCAGCTCGACACGCGGTAGCCGCCGCCCAGCTGCTCGGCCTTCCAGGGGCGCAGCGGCTCGAGGCTGTGCGCGGTGACGACGTGCGGGATGCCGTGGAGCATCGACGCGACGTGGCCCGCGTGGTTCGCGTACCAGGTGTGGGAGTGCACGACGTCGGCGCCGGCCACGTCGCTGGCGATCGCCAGGTCGACGGCCATGGTCTGCAGGGTCGCGTTCGCCTCGCGGAGCTCCGCGGGGACCGGATAGGAGAAGACCCCGGGCTCGTCGCGCGGGGCGCCGAAGGCACGGACGACGACCTCGGTCCGCTGCCGCATGGCCTTCACGAGCTCCGTGACGTGCACGCCGGCACCCCCGTAGACCTCGGGCGGATACTCCTTGGTGATCACGTCTGCTCGCATTGGTCGAACGCTAGTACATGCCCCGTCGTGCATCTACGCTGGGGCAATGGCATCGAAGAAGATCTTTGGAATCGTGCTCGCCGGCGGCGAGGGCAAGAGGCTCATGCCGCTCACCGCGGACCGGGCCAAGCCCGCGGTCCCGTTCGGCGGCCAGTACCGCCTCATCGACTTCGCGCTGTCGAACCTCATCAACTCGGGGCTCACGCAGATCGTGGTGCTGACGCAGTACAAGTCGCACTCGCTCGACCGCCACGTGTCGCAGACGTGGCGGCTCAACCAGATGCTGAACTCCTACATCGCCTCCGTGCCCGCGCAGCAGCGCCTCGGCAAGCGGTGGTTCAGCGGCTCGGCCGACGCCATCCTGCAGAGCCTCAACCTCATCAACGACGAGAAGCCCGACATCGTCGTCGTGGTCGGCGCCGACCACGTCTACCGCATGGACTTCAGCCAGATGATCGACGCGCACATCGCGTCGGGTCGCGGTGCGACGGTCGCGGCCATCCGCCAGCCCATCGAGCTGGCCGACCAGTTCGGGGTCATCGACACCGATCCCGCGAACCCGGCCGCCATCCGCGCCTTCCTCGAGAAGCCCAAGGACCCGATCGGCCTCGACGACTCGCCCGGCGAGGTCCTGGCCTCCATGGGCAACTACGTCTTCGACACCGACCAGCTCATCGACGCCGTCCGCCGCGACGGCGAGAACGCCGAGTCGGCCCACGACATGGGCGGCGACATCGTCCCGTGGTTCGTCGAGCAGGGCAACGCGGGGGTGTACGACCTCAACCGCAACGAGGTGCCGGGCGCCAACGACCGCGACCGCTACTACTGGCGCGACGTCGGGACCATCGAGTCCTTCTTCGACGCCCACCAGGACCTCATCTCGGCCCTTCCCGTGTTCAACCTGTACAACAAGGACTGGCCGATCTTCAGCCAGCAGCTCAACAGCCCGCCGGCGAAGTTCGTCCGCGACGCGCAGGGGAACACCGGCACGATGATCGACTCGATCACCTCCCTCGGCGGCGTGATCAGCGGTGCCCACGTCGAGCGCAGCGTGCTCGGCCCGTGGGTCATCGCCGAGTCGGGCGCGCGCATCGTCGACTCCATCGTGTTCGACAAGGTCCACATCGGGGCGGGCGCCGACATCCGTCGCGCCATCCTCGACAAGGACGTCGAGGTCGCGCCCGGCGCCACCGTCGGCGTCGACCACGACCGCGACCGGGAGCGCGGCTTCACCGTGACCGACGGCGGCATCACGGTCGTGGGCAAGGGCGTGCGCGTCACCCCGTGAGCGAGGTCAGCACGACGCCGTCCCGCCCCGGGGCGACGCCCGCCGTCCCCGCGCGCTCCCCCGCATGCTGGTTGTGCTCGACGTCGACTCGACCCTCATCGAGGACGAGGCGATCGAGCTCCTGGCCGCGGAGGCGGGATCGCTCGCGGAGGTCGCCGCGGTCACCGACCGGGCGATGCGCGGCGAGCTCGACTTCGCCGAGAGCCTCCGGTCCCGGGTCGCGACGCTCGCCGGCCTCCCCGTCGCCGTGCACGACGAGGTGGGGGCGCGCATCCGCGTCACCCCGGGGGCCGAGCGGATGGTCGAGTCCCTGCACGCCGCGGGGCACGTCGTGGCCGTCGTCTCCGGCGGCTTCCACGAGCTCCTGGACCCGCTGGCCGCGCGACTCGGCCTCGACATGTGGCGCGCCAACCGGCTGGAGGCGGCGGACGGGCGGCTCACGGGTCGCGTCACCGGACCGGTCATCGACGCCGCGGCCAAGCGCGCCGCCGTCGAGGAGTGGAGCCGGGACCTCGGGATCCCGCTCTCCCGCGTCGTCGCGGTGGGCGACGGCGCCAACGACCTGGAGATGATGGCCGTCGCCGGCCTGTCCGTCGCGTTCGACGCGAAGCCGGCCGTCCGCCGAGGCGCCGACGTGTGCATCGACCGGCGCGACCTCGCGCAGGTGCTCGCGCTCGTCGGCCTCCGACCCTGAGCCGTCCCGCGGCGCATCCGCAGCGGCACCCCGCGGCAGCGAGCGGGCGGTGGACCGGCGCGAGCGGAGCCCTCAGCCGCTGACGACCGCCCGGGCGATGGCGGCGAGCTGCGCGATGTTGCCGGGCATCCGCTCCCGCTCCGACGGCAGGCTCGCGAGGTGGGTGACGTTGTCGAGGTACGCCAGGAAGATGAAGGCGCCGAAGCGATCGTCCGGCACGCCCGTGCTGCCGCCGGCGGCCGTGTAGGCCCGGTGGAACTGCGCGCGCTGGCGCGGTGCGAGGTACATGATCGCCGCGGCGACGTCGAGTCCCGCGGGGCCGAGGCCGCAGCGGTCGAAGTCGATGACGGACACCCCGTCGGGTCCCTGGATGAGGTTGCCCGGGTGGTAGTCCCCGTGCACCATGATCGGCGGGCCCGCCAGCGCGAGCGTCGCCCGCAGCTCCTCCACGGCCCCGGCGAGGGCCGCCGCGGTCGACCCGTCGGCCATGATCCCGGGGTAGCCCTCGACCAGCCGCCCCAGGCGCGTCGACGCGTAGTCGGCGTCGTACCTCCGCCGGCGGGCCGCCAGGGCGACGGCGTCCGGCTCCGCGCCGGCCGCATGCAGGGCGGCCAGGGTCTCGGCGAACGGCCCGGCGTCGGAGGACGCCGGGAGGCTGCTCAGCATCTCCCCGTCGTGCCAGGTGAGGAGGCTCGCGAGGCGCCGCTCTACGCGCTCCCCCGACGCGCCGATCACCGATCGACGGAGGCCGACCTCGTCGTCGTCGGGCACGGCGGCCTCGACGATCGCCGTCCAGGAACCGTCACGCGTGCGGCGCGGTCCCGGGACCGACGGCCCGCCGCGCGCGGCCAGCATGTCGAGCCATTCGAGCTCCAGGTCGATCTCGTGCTGCTGCCGCCGGGCCACGTGGAGGCGCAGGAGGTGGGCCGGACGCCCGTCGACGTCGACGCGGTACGCGTGGTTGTGCGTCGCCCCCAGCTCGGTGAGCGCGGCGGGACCGAGGTCCCATGCCGCCAGGAGGTCGGACACGGCGCGATCCCCGGCGAGCGGCGTCAGTGGCCCATGCCGAGGCCGCCGTCGACCGGGATCACGGCTCCGGAGATGTAGGCGGCCTCGTCGGAGGCGATCCACGCCACGACGCCCGCCACCTCGGCGGCGGTGCCGTAGCGTCCGGCGGGGATGGTCTTCTTGTACTCGGCCGCCGTGGCCTCGGGGAGCTCCGCGGTCATGTCGGTCTCGATGAAGCCGGGTGCCACGACGTTGGCCGTGATGCCGCGGCCGCCGAGCTCCCGCGTGATGGAGCGGGCGATGCCCACCAGCCCGCTCTTGGACGCGGCGTAGTTGACCTGGCCGCCCGAGCCGTAGAGGCCGACGACGCTGGAGATGAGGACGATCCGGCCGAAGCGCGCCTTGAGCATGCCCTTCGACGCGCGCTTGACGACGCGGAACGCGCCCCGAGGTTGGTGTCCACGACCTCCGTGAAGTCGTCGTCGCTCATCCGCATCATGAGCATGTCGCGCGTGATGCCCGCGTTGGCCACGACGACCTCCACGGGGCCGTACGCGCCCTCGACCTCGGTGAAGGCGGCGTCGACGGACGCGGCGTCGGTGACGTCCGCGCGCACGGTGAGGCTGCCCTCCGGGCCTTCGCCCGACCGCGCGGTGACGGCCACGCGGTGTCCTCGGCGGAGCATCTCCTCGGCGATCGCGAACCCGATCCCCCTGTTGCCTCCGGTGACGACGACGGTGCGTGCGGTGCTCATGGGGGTCTTCCCTTACGGCTCGACGGGGGCTTGCGGACTCGGACGAGCCTAGCGGTGGCGCGGCGTACCCTGGAGGGGATGGGGAGCGCGACGCTCCCCCGAAGGACGCCATCCACGCATGCCAACCCCGCAGCAGTCGGTCACCAGCCTCCCCCGGTCCCCGCAGGAGGACCGCCACGCCCGCATGGTGAAGTACACCATCGCCATGAGCATCCGCATGGTCTGCATCCTGTCCTGCCTCTTCCTGCAGGGCTGGTGGCTGGCCGTCGCCGCCATCGGCGCCATCGTCCTGCCGTACTTCGCCGTCATCCTCGCCAACGTGGGCGCCAACCAGGGCACCGCGGTGGAGCGGCCGGGCGGCGTCGTGGTCGTCTCGGCCCGCCACTCGGGCTTCCCGCCCACGGCGCCGACGTACACGCCCTCCGAGCCCTTCCGTGCGTCCGAGCCGTTCACGACGCCGGAGCCGTTCACCACGTACGAGACCGGGCGCGCGCCCGAGCCGCGTCCGTCCGACGGCCGACCCGCGACCGTGGGCGACGCGCCCGACATCCCGACCGGCGCGTGAGCGGGCTCGCCTCCTGGGGGCTCGGCGCCGCCGGTGCCGCGGACGTCGTCGAGTGCTCGCGCGCCGGCTGCCGTGCCGACGCCGGATGGCGCGTGGAATGGCGGAACCCGCGCATCCACGCGGCCGACCGCGTGAAGACGTGGACGGCATGCGACGAGCACGTCGGCTTCCTCCGCGAGTTCCTCGCAGGACGGGACTTCCCCGTCCGTGTCGCCGCCATCGACTCTCCCGTCGAGGGGGCGATCGCGTGAACCGCTGGCGCTTCGTGCTCAACCGCCGCTGGGCCGGCTACCTCCTCTTGGCGGTCGTCTTCGCCATCGCCTGCGTGCTGCTCAGCCACTGGCAGTTCGCGCGCCGCGACGAGGCGCTGGCCGAGATCGCGAAGGTCGAGGGCAACTGGGACAGCGCGCCCCTGCCCGTCGACCAGGTGCTGGGGGACACGGACGCGTACGTCGACACGCAGAAGTGGACGCCCGTCACCATGACGGGCACCTATCTGGTGGACGACCAGCTCCTGGCCCGGAACCGGCCGTTCAACGGCCAGCCGGGCTTCGAGGTCCTCACGCCCCTGCGGCTCGATGATGGGCGGGTCTTCGTGGTCGACCGGGGATGGGTGCCCGTCGGCAACTCCCAGGATTCGCCGGACTCCGTGCCGGCACCGCCCGCGGGCGAGGTGACCGTCACGGCCCGGCTGAAGGCGGGCGAGCCGGAGCTCCCCGGGCGCTCCGCTCCCGAGGGGCAGATCGCGACGGTGCACCTGCCCGACATCGCGGAGCGCGTGGGGGCCCCGACGTTCACGGCCGCGTACGGGCTGCTGATCTCCGAGGATCCGGCACCCGCCGACGCGGCCCCGTTCGCGACGCCGCGTCCCACGGAGGACGAGGGCCCGCACCTCTCCTACGCCTTCCAGTGGATCGTCTTCGCGCTCATCGCGTTCGTGGGGCTGGGCGTCGCCGTCCGCAACGAGTACCGCATCATCAACGCCGACGATCCGAGGAGCAGGACCGGGAGCGCGCGCGGCAGCTGAAGCGGGCGCGCAAGCAGCCGTCGGACGCCGACATCGAGGACCGCATCCTCGACGACGCGCACTGACAACACCCAGAACTGGCCCCGGGGGTCCCGCTCGGTGCCGGACGACGCGGTCCGCGGGCGTCAGGCCAGCTCGATGAGGTCCATGTAGTCCGGGCTCCAGTGGTCCTCGGTGCCGTCCGGCATGATGAGCACCCGCTCCGGGTTCAGCGCCTCGACCGCGCCCGAGTCGTGGCTGACCAGGACCACCGCGCCCGAGTAGGTGTTGAGCGCACCGAGGATCTCCTCGCGGCTCGCGGGGTCCAGGTTGTTGGTGGGCTCGTCGAGCAGGAGCACGTTGGCGCCGGACACCACGATCATCGCCAGCGCCAGCCGCGTCTTCTCGCCGCCGGACAGCACCCCGGCGGGCTTGGCGGAGTCGTCGCCGGTGAACAGGAACGAGCCGAGCACCCGCCGGGCCTCCATCTCGGAGATGTCCGGCGAGGAGGAGACCATGTTCTCCAGCACGCTGCGCTTCACGTCGATGGTCTCGTGCTCCTGCGCGTAGTAGCCGACCCGGAGACCGTGGCCGGGCTCGAGGCGCCCGGTGTCGGGCTGGTCGACGCCCGCGAGGATCCGCAGCAGGGTCGTCTTGCCCGCGCCGTTGAGCCCGAGGATCACGACCTTGCTGCCGCGGTCGATCGCGAGGTCCACGGCCGTGAAGATCTCGAGCGAGCCGTAGTTCTTGCTGAGGTCGCTCGCCATGAGCGGGGTGCGTCCGCACGCCACCGGCTCGGGGAAGCGCAGCTTCGCCACGCGGTCGACCGCGCGCACCTCCTCGAGGCCCGACAGCATCTTCTCCGCGCGCCGCACCATCTGGTGGGCGGCCGCCGCCTTCGACGCCTTGGCGCCGAACTTCGCGGCCTGCAGCTGGAGGACGCCCGCCTTCTTCTCGACGTTGACGCGCTCCTTCTTGCGGCGCTCCTCGTCGGCGGCGCGCTGACGCTGGTAGTGCTTCCAGCCCATGTTGTAGATGTCGATGACCATGCGGTTCGCATCGAGGTAGAAGACGCGGTTCACGGTGTCGCCGACGAGCTCCACGTCGTGACTGATCACGATGAGGCCGCCCTGGTAGCCCTTGAGGAACTCGCGGAGCCAGGTGACGCTGTCGGCGTCGAGGTGGTTGGTGGGCTCGTCGAGGAGCATCGTGTCGGCCCCCGAGAAGAGGATGCGCGCGAGCTCGATGCGGCGGCGCTGACCGCCGGAGAGGGTGCTGAGGGGCTGGTCGAGGATGCGATCGGGCAGGCTGAGGTTGCTCGCGATGGACGCGGCCTCCGCCTCGGCCGCGTACCCGCCGAGGGCGACGAAGCGCTCCTCCAGGCGGCCGTAGTCCTTCATCGCCTTCGCCGAGACCTTCTCGTCGGTCGATGCCATGTCGAGCATCGCGCGCTGCATGTCGATCGAGAGCGTCCCGAGCCCGCGGGCATCGAGGATGCGCGTGCGCGCCAGGTCCTCGGGGTTGCCGGAACGCGGGTCCTGCGGGAGGTAGCCGATCTCGCCGGAGCGGTCGATGCGGCCGCCCGTGGGCTGGCCCTCCCCGGCGAGGATCTTCGTGAGCGTGGTCTTGCCGGCGCCGTTGCGGCCGACGAGCCCGATCTTGTCCCCCGGGCTCACCCGGAACGAGACGTCCTCCATGAGGACGCGGGCGCCGACGCGCAGTTCCAGTTCGTGTACAGCGAGCACGGTGAGGGGTCCTTCTGATCAGCGGATGTCCCACGGTCCGTGGGAGGAGGGCGACCCGCAGCAGAGGGGTCGAGCCCGGTCGGTCGAGGGCGTCCATCGGACCCGACCGGTCCAGTGTACGAGACGGCGGCCGACGCGCCTCCCGCGGGGCCGGGGGCTCTCACGCGACGACGGCCCCACCCGAGGGTGGGGCCGTCGTCGGCCGAGCGGTGCGGATCAGATGGAGAAGCCGAGGGCCCGCATCATGTCGCGGCCGTCGTCGGTGATCCGCTCCGGACCCCACGGCGGCATCCACACCCAGTTGATGCGGAACGCGGCGACGACGCCGTCGAGCGCCTCCGCCGTCTGCTCCTCGAGCACGTCGGTCAGCGGGCAGCCCGCCGACGTCAGCGTCATGTGGATGATGAGCGCGTCGTTCTCGTCGTCCCACGCGAGGTCGTAGATGAGGCCCAGGTCCACCACGTTGATCCCGAGCTCGGGATCCATGACGTCCTTGAGCGCCTCCTCGACCTCGTCGAACTTCTGCGGGGTGAGGGTGCTCTGCGTGCTCACGCGGTCACCGTGGTGGAGGGCGTCAGGAAGCGGTCGTAGCCCTCCTCCTCGAGGCGGTCGGCCAGCTCGCGGCCACCCTGCTCCGCGACGCGCCCGGCGACGAACACGTGGACGAAGTCGGGCTGGATGTAGCGGAGGATGCGCGTGTAGTGCGTGATGAGCAGGAGCCCGAGGCCCGTGTTCGCCTTCGCGCGGTTGACGCCCTCGGAGACGATCTTGAGCGCGTCGACGTCGAGGCCGGAGTCGGTCTCGTCGAGCACGGCGAACTTGGGCTTCAGCAGCTCGAGCTGCAGGACCTCGTTGCGCTTCTTCTCGCCGCCGGAGAAGCCCTCGTTGACGTTGCGCTCCGCGAACGCCGGGTCCATCTTGAGCGCCGCCATGGACGTGCGGACGTCCTTGATCCAGCCGCGGATGGCCGGCGCCTCGCCGTCGATCGCGGTCTTGGCCGTGCGCAGGAAGTTGGTCGTGGTGACGCCGGGGATCTCGACCGGGTACTGCATGGCGAGGAAGAGGCCCGCGCGGGCCCGCTCGTCCACCGTCATGTCGAGGACCTCGACTCCGTCGAGCGTCACCGAGCCGGAGTCGACGTGGTACTTGGGGTGGCCCGCGATGGAGTACGCCAGCGTGGACTTGCCCGAGCCGTTGGGGCCCATGATCGCGTGGATCTCGCCCTCGTTGATCGTGAGGTCGACACCCTTGAGGATCTGCTTGCGGCCCTGCTCGGTGTCGACGCTGACATGCAGGTCGGAGATGGTGAGTGTTGACATCGGTGCGTTCCTCTAGCTCTTCGGGGTGGTGTCGATGTGGATGTCGCCGTCCACGATGGACACGGGGTAGACGGGGACGGGCTCGTAGGCCGGCAGAGTGCGCGGCTTGCCCGTCTCCAGGGAGAACTTGGACCCGTGGGCCCAGCACTCCAGGGTGTCGCCCTCGACGAAGCCCTCGGCCAGCGAGATGTCGCCGTGCGTGCAGGTGTCGCCGATGGCGTGCACCGTGCCCGAGGAGTCCTTGACGAGCGCGATGGCCAGGCCCTCGATCTCGATGCGGAGCGCCTCGTTCTCGCCGAGCTCGTCGACGGCGCAGATGCGGACCGCGGTCATCCTGCGACCGACCCGGTGCTCGCGCCGGGGCCCGTGGATGCGGAGAGCTCCGCCTCGATGGCGGACTGCAGCCGCTCCTCGAGCTCGGGGACGCCGATCTGCTGGACGATCTCGCTCAGGAAGCCGCGCACGACGAGGCGGCGCGCCTCCTCCTCCGTGATCCCGCGGGCCTGCAGGTAGAACAGCTGCTCGTCGTCGAACCGGCCCGTGGCGCTCGCGTGCCCGGCACCGGCGATGTCGCCGGTCTCGATCTCGAGGTTCGGGACCGAGTCGGCGCGCGTGCCGTCCGTGAGGACCAGGTTGCGGTTCTGCTCGTAGCTGTCCGTGCCCGGGGCGGAGCGCCGGATGAGGACGTCGCCGATCCAGACCGTGCGCGCACCGGCGCCCTGGAGGGCGCCCTTGTAGGTGACCCGGCTGCGGGTGTTGGGCGCGTCGTGGTCCACGTACACCTGCTGCTCGAGGTGCTGGCCCGCGTCGGCGAAGTAGACGCCGAGCAGCTCGCCGTCGGCGCCCTCGTTCGAGAGGTGCGCGGAGGGGTTGACCCGCACGATGGACCCGCCGAGCGTCACCACCACGTGCTTGAGCTTCGCGTCGCGGCCGACGACGGCCTGGTGCGCGGCCAGGTGGCGGGCCTCGTCGTCCCACTGCTGGACGGTGACGACGGTCAGCTCCGCCTGGTCGCCCACGACGATCTCGACGTTCTCGGCGAGCGACGCGGATCCGGCGTTGTCGAGGATGACGACGCCGCGGCTGAAGGGCGCGGCCGTGATGAGGGTGTGCGCGGCGCGCGGAGCCGAGCCCAGCTCGGAGCGGCTGACCGTGACGGTGACGCGCTCCTCCCCCGTGACCTCGATGGCCAGCGCCTCGCCGAACGACGACCAGGCGTTCGCCTGGGCGCGGTCCTCGGGTGCACCGGCGGTGCCGATGCGCGCGTCGTCCCGGGCGATCCAGGACACCGAGGTGCCCTCGGCATCGCTGTGGGCGACGGGGTAGCGCGCGCCGTCGAGCTCACCGGAGATGAGGTCGTCGAGACGGCGGACGGGCGTCAGCTTCCAGACGGCCTCGCGGCCGGTCACGGCGTCGAACGCCTCGACGTCGGTGGAGGTGAAGCGCTCGGAGCGGGTCTGGATGGGGATGACGCCCCACCCCCCGTCGGTGTGCGCGCGGGCGCCGTTGCCGGTGGGGGCGACGGCTTCTGTGGTGGCGAGTGGGGTCGTCATCTAGCCGACGGATCCTTCCATGCCCATCTCGATGAGCTTGTTGAGTTCGAGCGCGTACTCCATGGGGAGCTCGCGGGCGATGGGCTCGATGAAGCCGCGGACGATCATGGCCATGGCCTCGTCCTCGGGCATGCCCCGGCTCATCAGGTAGAACAGCTGCTCCTCGCTGACGCGCGAGACCGTGGCCTCGTGCCCGAGCTGGACGTCGTCCACGCGGATGTCGATGGCGGGGTACGTGTCGGAGCGGGAGATGGTGTCGACCAGCAGCGCGTCGCAGCGGACCGTGTTGGCGGAGTGGTGCGCCGCCGCGTCCACGCGGATCTCGCCGCGGTAGCCGGCGCGACCGCCGCCGCGCGCGATCGACTTGGAGACGATCGACGACTGCGTGTACGGCGCCATGTGCACCATCTTCGCGCCGGCGTCCTGGTGCTGGCCGGGGCCCGCGAAGGCGACCGAGAGGGTCTCGCCCTTGGCGCGCTCGCCCATGAGGTAGATGGAGGGGTACTTCATCGTGACCTTGGACCCGATGTTGCCGTCGATCCACTCCATGGTCGCGCCCTCGGCCGCCGTCGCGCGCTTGGTGACGAGGTTGTAGACGTTGTTCGACCAGTTCTGGATCGTCGTGTAGCGGACGCGGGCGTCCTTCTTCACGATGATCTCGACCACGGCGGAGTGCAGCGAGTCGGACTTGTAGATGGGTGCGGTGCAGCCCTCGATGTAGTGGACGTAGCTGCCCTCGTCCGCGATGATCAGCGTCCGCTCGAACTGGCCCATGTTCTCGGTGTTGATGCGGAAGTACGCCTGCAGCGGGATCTCGACGTGGACGCCCTTGGGCACGTACACGAACGATCCGCCCGACCACACGGCCGTGTTCAGCGCGGCGAACTTGTTGTCGCCCGCGGGGATGACGGTGCCGAAGTACTCCTTGAACAGCTCCGGGTGCTCGCGCAGCGCCGTGTCGGTGTCCATGAAGATGACGCCCTGGTCCTCGAGGTCCTTCTGGATCGAGTGGAAGACGACCTCCGACTCGTACTGGGCCGCGACGCCGGAGACGAGGCGCTGGCGCTCCGCCTCGGGGATGCCGAGCCGCTCGTAGGTGTTCTTGATGTCGTCCGGCAGGTCCTCCCACGTCTGGGCCTGCTTCTCCGTGGAGCGCACGAAGTACTTGATGTTGTCGAAGTCGATGCCCGAGAGGTCGGCGCCCCAGGTCGGCATGGGCTTGCGGCCGAACAGCTCGTAGCCCTTCATGCGGTTGGCGAGCATCCACTCCGGCTCGCTCTTGCGACGGGAGATGTCGGCGACGACCTCGGGCGAGATGCCCCGCTTGGCGGAGGCGCCGGCGACGTCCGAGTCGGACCAGCCGAACTCGTACTGCCCCAGGCTCTCGAGCTCGGGTCGGTCGATGAGCACATCTGACATGGCTACCTGCTTTCCTGACGATCTGGGCGTATCAGCGCCGTATCGGCATGCCCCCCGCACGGCGACGCCGCTTCGGTGACGGGGGAAGACTGTGGGTGTCCGGGATGCGGCGGCTTCACGCCTCGCACCCCTCTTAGGATGAACACGAACGCGGGTGGACTTGTTCCCGCCGTCCTCGCTGACGTGCCGGAATCTGCAAGACCCGACGTGTTCCATGAACCACCCGATTCTACGGGCAATCCAGCGGGCGCGGAAGGCAGGCAGTGACTCACGGCACCGATGCGGGGCAGTCTCCCAGTGGGAGCGTGCTAGGTCAGACCCTCATGGTCGGGAGGCGGCTGCGCGAGCGGCTGCCGGACGGGATCACGCGGACGACCCGCTTCCTCGTCTGGACGACGCTGGTGGTGCAGACGCTCGTCGTCGGCACCGGCGGGCTCGTCCGGTTGACGGGCTCCGGCCTCGGCTGCCCGACATGGCCGAGGTGCACCGCGGACTCCTTCGTCTCGACGCCGGAGATGGGCGTCCACGGCATCATCGAGTTCGGCAACCGCCTGCTGACGTTCCTCCTGGTCATCGTCGCGATCGCCACGTTCCTCGCGGTGCTGCGGCTGCGGAACCGGGGTCGCGGGCTCTTCTCGCTCGCCCTGGCCATCGGCCTCGGCATCCCCGCGCAGGGGGTCATCGGCGGCATCACGGTGCTCACGGGCCTCAACCCCTACATCGTGGGCCTCCACTTCGTCGTGTCCGTGGTGCTCGTGGTGCTCTCGACCGTGCTGGTGTGGCGCACCTACCACCCCCTCGACGAGGCGGAGCGCTCGGTGCCGGCCTCCTACCTGACGCTGGCCCGGGTCACCGCCATCGTGGTGGGCATCACGATCCTCGTCGGCATCGTCGTGACGGGATCCGGGCCGCATGCCGGCGACCAGGGCGCGGCCCGCAACGGCCTCGACCCCGAGCTCCTGCAGCACGTGCACAGCTGGCCCGCCTACGCGACCTTCGGCCTCACCGTCGTCCTCGTGGTCGTCGCCGCGCGGAACCGCTGGGCGGCCGTGTCGCGGTGGACGCGGGTGCTGCTCGCCGTCGAGCTCGTGCAGATCGCCGTGGGCCTCATCCAGGCGCGCACGGGTCTCCCGGAGTTCCTGGTGGGGCTGCACATGGTGCTGGCGTGCCTCCTCGCCTCGGCGATGACGGCGACGCTCCTCAGCACGACCCGCCGCGCGGACACCCTGCGGCTCACCCCGGCGGAGGTCCGGCGCTCCGCGCACGTCGGCTGACCGCTGCGCTGCGCCGACGACGCCCGCCCGAGCACCGCTCGCGGCGGGCGTCGTCGTCCGCGCAGGCCGCGACGATCGCGTTCCGGAGACGAGGGCGCTGAGGCATCCGTCGCCCGGTGGCGGAGGACAGCGTCCGTCGACCGACCACGATGACGCGTCCGGCCGGGTGCTGCCCGGCAGGCCGTCACGGAAGGGCGAGACCGGCGTGCATGACAGGGCCTCCCGTCCTCCCCATGCGGGAGCACGGCGCCGAACGCGAGCCGTCCGGTCCGAGGTTCAGCCCCTATCGTGGATCGGAGCGGGGGACCCTGGCCCAGCCCCCGTGGCGGCTCAGAAGGGGAGCAGCGGGTCGATCCCGACCGCGAGGAACAGCAGCGACAGGTACGAGATGGACGCGTGGAAGACGCGCATGGGCTTGATCTGCTCGTGGCGCACCGCGAGGTCGTAGAGGCGGTGCGTCTCGTAGACGAACCAGCCGCCGCCTGCGAGCGCCGCGACCGTGTAGACGAGCCCCATCCCCGCGACGGGGATGAGCAGGAGCGAGCAGGCCAGCGTCGCCCACGCGTAGAGGATGGTCTGCAGGCCGACCGCGGCGCGGCCGCGGACGACGGCGAGCATGGGCACGTTGACCGAGGCGTAGTCGTCGCGGTACTTCATGGACAGCGGCCAGTAGTGCGGCGGCGTCCAGAGGAACACGATCATGAACAGGATGACCGGGGCCCAGGAGATGTCGCCGGTGACCGCGGCCCAGCCGATGAGCACGGGCATGCAGCCGGCGGCCCCGCCCCAGACGATGTTCTGCGGCGTGCGGCGCTTCAGCCAGAGCGTGTAGACGAACACGTAGAAGAGGATCGCGGCGAGCGAGAGCGCGGCGGCGAGCCAGTTGGAGATCACGCCCAGCCAGACGATGCTGGCGACGCCGATGATCCAGGCGAAGACGAGCGCCTCGCGGTCCGTCAGCTCCCCCGTCACGAGGGGCCGGCGCTGCGTGCGCTTCATGACGCGGTCGATGTCGCGGTCGATGTAGCAGTTGAACGCGTTGGCGCTGCCGGCGCTCAGGGAGCCGCCGACGAGGACGCCCAGGATCAGCCAGGGGTTCGGCCACCCGCCCTGGGCGAGGATCATCACGGGCGCCGTCGTCACGAGCAGCAGCTCGATGACGCGCGGCTTCGTCAGTGCGACGTACGCCTTGGTCTTCCTCGCCAGCCCGATCGTCTCCCGATCGACCCGACTCTGCACCGCAACGTTCATCGCACCTCTAACTCGCCGGACATTCCCTCCCATGGTAGGCCACGGCACCTCCGAGCCGAGCCGCGCGAGGCTCGTCCGGGCGCGGCCGGAACACCGTGGGCCCGAAGGGTGTTCCCTATACTGATAGGCGGTCCGGCTGGGCCTCCCCCATCTTCAGAAGGGCTAGAACCAAGTGGCAGCATTGCAATGGGACCCCATCGACAGCAAGGCGGTCGACACCGCACGGATCCTCGCCGCGGACGCGGTCGAGAAGGTCGGAAACGGTCACCCCGGCACCGCCATGAGCCTCGCCCCCGCGGCCTACCTCCTGTTCCAGAAGGTCATGCGCCGCGATCCCTCCGACAGCACCTGGATCGGTCGCGACCGCTTCATCCTCTCGGTGGGCCACAGCTCGCTCACGCAGTACACGCAGTTCTTCCTCGGCGGCTACGGCCTCGAGATCGAGGACCTCCAGGCGCTCCGCACGTGGGACTCCAAGACCCCCGGCCACCCGGAGTACGGCCACACCGACGGCGTCGAGATCACCACCGGCCCCCTCGGCCAGGGCCTCGCGTCCTCCGTCGGGTTCGCCTACGCCGCCCGCTTCGAGCGCGGCCTGTTCGACCCCGAGGCCCCGGTCGGCGAGAGCCCCTTCGACCACTTCGTCTACGTGATCGCGGGCGACGGCGACATGCAGGAGGGGATCACCTCCGAGGCCTCGTCCCTCGCCGGCCACCAGGAGCTCGGCAACCTCATCGCGATCTACGACAGCAACCAGATCTCCATCGAGGACGACACCGACATCGCGTTCACCGAGGACGTGGCCGCGCGCTACGAGTCCTACGGCTGGCACGTGCAGCATGTCGACTGGAAGAGGTCCGGCGAGTACGTCGAGGACGTCCAGGAGCTGTTCGACGCCGTCGAGGCCGCCAAGGCCGAGACGCGGAAGCCCTCGCTGATCATCCTGAAGACCATCATCGGCTGGCCCTCCCCAAGAAGCAGAACTCCGGCAAGATCCACGGCTCCGCCCTCGGCGCCGAGGAGCTCGCGGCGGTCAAGGAGATCGTCGGCTTCGACCCCGAGAAGTCGTTCGAGGTGCCGGACGGCGTCCTCGAGCACACCCGCCAGGCCGTCGAGCGCGGCCAGGAGCAGCACCGCGAGTGGGACGAGAAGCTCGCCGCATGGGCTGAGGCGAACCCCGAGCGGAAGACCCTCCTCGACCGCGTCCTCGCAGGCGACGCACCCGAGGGCCTCGACGCGGCGCTCCCCGTCTTCCCGGCGGGCAAGGACGTCTCGACGCGCGCCGCGTCCGGCAAGGTCATCAACGCCATCGCCGAGGTCATGCCCGAGCTGTGGGGCGGCTCGGCCGACCTCGCCGAGTCGAACAACACGACCATCGAGTCGGCGCCGTCCTTCGTGCCCGCCGAGCGCTCCACCGACATGTGGAAGGGCGACCCCTACGGCCGCGTCCTCCACTTCGGCATCCGCGAGCACGCCATGGGCGCGATCCTCAACGGCATCGTCCTCCACGGCAACACGCGCCCCTTCGGCGGCACGTTCCTCATCTTCAGCGACTACATGCGTCCGGCGGTCCGTCTCGCCGCGCTCATGAAGGCGCCGTCGATCTTCGTCTGGACGCACGACTCGGTCGCCCTCGGCGGCGACGGGCCGACCCACCAGCCGGTGGAGCAGCTCGCCAGCCTCCGCGCCATCCCGGGCCTCGACGTCATCCGCCCCGCGGACGCCAACGAGACCGCGCAGGCGTGGAAGACGATCCTCACGCGCCGCATGGGTCCCGCGGGCATCGCGCTCTCGCGCCAGAACCTCCCGGTCCTGGAGCGCGGTGCGGGCGACGCCACCGCGACCGAGTTCGCCTCGGCCGCCGGCGTCGCGAAGGGCGCCTACATCCTGGCCGACACCGAGGGCACGCCCGACGTGATCCTCATCGCCACGGGCTCCGAGGTGCAGTTCGCCGTCGAGGCCCGCGAGGCCCTCGCCGGCGAGGGCGTCCAGGCCCGCGTCGTCAGCGCCCCGAGCCTCGAGTGGTTCGAGGAGCAGGACGCCGCCTACAAGGAGCACGTCCTCCCCGAGGCGGTCGCCGCGCGCGTCTCCGTCGAGGCGGGCATCTCGCTCTCCTGGAAGCAGTACGTCGGGCACCACGGACGCAGCATCTCGATCGAGCACTTCGGCGCCAGCGCCGAGTACGAGGTCCTGTACCGCGAGTTCGGCATCACCACGGAGGCCGTCGTGAAGGCCGCCCAGGAGTCAATCGCCTCCCTCGCGTAGCTGACGAGGAGCGGGGCGGCCGAGCTGCTCCGCTCCCCGCCGGACCCCCGGCCGGTCCGCCGGCCGGGACCCGGGAGGGGCGCGCATCGCGCGCCCCTCCCCCCGAACCTCACAACCAGCATGAAGAAGGCGACATGACCGACACCACTTCCTCCACCGCCCAGCTCTCCGCCGCGGGCGTCAGCATCTGGCTCGACGACCTGTCCCGCGAGCGCATCGATGCCAAGGGCATCGAGAAGGTGATCGCCGAGCGCGACGTCGTCGGCATCACGACGAACCCCACCATCTTCGCGTCGGCCCTCGCCAAGGGCGAGGCGTACGACGCCCAGGTCCGCGAGCTCGCGGCCGACGGCGCCGACGTCGACCGCGCGGTCTTCGAGATCACCACCCGCGACGTCGGCGAGGCCGCGCGCATCTTCCGCCCCGTCTACGACCGCACCGCCGGCTTCGACGGCCGCGTCTCCATCGAGGTCTCCCCCGACTTCGCGAACGACACGCAGGCGACCATCGACGAGGCGCACAAGCTCTGGGACCGGATCGCCGAGCCGAACGTCATGATCAAGATCCCCGCGACCCGTGAGGGCCTCGAGGCCATCACCGAGGTCATCGGCGCCGGCATCAGCGTCAACGTGACCCTGATCTTCTCGCTCGAGCGCTACCGCGAGGTCATCAACGCGTACCTCACGGGCCTCGAGAAGGCCAAGGCGGCCGGCATCGACCTGTCGACCATCCACTCGGTCGCCTCCTTCTTCGTGTCGCGCGTCGACACCGAGATCGACAAGCGCCTCGACGCGCTGGGCACCGACGAGGCGACCGCGCTGAAGAGCAAGGCCGGCGTCGCCAACGCGCAGCTCGCCTACCAGGCCTTCGAGCAGTCCTTCGCGTCCGAGCGGGCCCAGGGCCTCCTCGGCGCCGGCGCCAACAAGCAGCGTCCGCTGTGGGCGTCCACCGGCGTCAAGAGCCCCGACCTGCCCGACACGCTGTACGTCACGCAGCTCGTCGCCGCGGACGTCGTCAACACGATGCCGGAGAAGACGCTCGACGCGACCTTCGACCACGGTGTCATCGAGGGCGACACGATCACCGGCTCCTACGACGACGCGAACGACGTCCTGAACCGCGTCGACGCACTCGGCATCTCCTACAAGGAGGTCACCGAGCTCCTCGAGGAGGAGGGCGTCGCGAAGTTCAAGGTGTCGTGGAGCGAGCTCATCGAGACCGTCACCAACGCCCTGGACGGCGCCAAGTGAGCATCCGCATCGCGCTGAGCGGAGCGGCGGCCACCGCCGTCGAGACCCACGTCCCCGCGCTCGTCGAGGCGCACGTCGCCTCCGGCATCACCGGGCTCGACGGCACCCTCTGGGGAGCCGACGCCGAGTCCGAGGCCACGAAGCGCCTCGGCTGGACGCAGGCGGTCGCCGTCTCGCGTCCGCTCGTCGCCGAGATCACGGCGCTCCGCGAGGAGCTCCGCGGCCAGGGCGTCGACCACATCGTCCTCGGCGGCATGGGCGGCTCGTCGCTGGCGCCCGAGGTCATCACGCGCACCGCGGGCGTCGAGCTCACGGTCCTCGACTCGACCGACCCGGGGCAGGTGCTCGCCGCCCTCGGCGACCGGCTCGCCACGACGGCCGTCGTCATCTCCTCCAAGTCGGGCTCGACGCTCGAGACGGACAGCCAGAAGCGCGTGTACGAGAGGTCGTTCCGCGAGGCGGGCATCGATCCCACCGGGCGCATCGTCATCGTCACCGACCCGGGATCCCCCCTCGACGAGTCCGCTCGCGCCGACGGATACCGCGTGTTCAACGCCGACCCCGACGTGGGTGGACGCTACAGCGCGCTGACCGCGTTCGGCCTCGTGCCGTCCGGCCTCGCCGGCGCCGACATCGGGGGCCTCCTCGACGAGGCGGAGGCGGCGTCCGCGCAGCTCGCCGTCGACGACGTGTCGAACCCGGGCCTCGTGCTCGGCGCAGCCATCGCCGGCACCTCGCCCCTGAAGGACAAGCTCGGCATCGTCTCCGACGGCACGCACATCGTCGGCTTCGGCGACTGGGTCGAGCAGCTCATCGCGGAGTCGACCGGCAAGCTCGGCACGGGCCTCCTGCCCGTCGTGCTTCCGACCGACGCGCCCGAGCTCGGCCTCGACCTCGCCGACCTGCAGATCGCGCGGCTCGTCGCCGACGTCGACGCGCACGAGGCCGCCGAGGGCGAGATCGTCATCAGCGGCACGCTCGGCGCGCAGATCCTCACGTGGGAGTACGCCGTCGCCGTCGCGGGCCGCCTGCTGGAGATCAACCCCTTCGACCAGCCTGACGTGGAGGCCGCCAAGGTCGCCGCGCGCGGCCTGCTCGACGACCGTCCCGCCCCCGAGGCGCCCGTCGTCACGACGGACGGCATCGAGGTCCGCGGCACGTCCGACGTCACCGAGGGCGCGACCGACGTGTCGTCCGCCATCGACGCCCTGCTCGCGCACGTCGGCCCCACGGGCTACGTCGCCGTGCAGGCGTTCGTCGACCGCCTCGCGCTCCCCGAGCTCGAGCGCCTCCGCGACGCCGTCGCCCGCAAGGCCGGCCGTCCGGTGACGTTCGGCTGGGGCCCGCGCTTCCTGCACTCCACGGGGCAGTTCCACAAGGGCGGCACCCCCGTCGGCGTGTTCCTGCAGATCACCGCGGACGCGGCCGAGGACCTCGCGATCCCCGACCGCCCCTTCACCTTCGGCGAGCTCATCCAGGCCCAGGCCGCCGGCGACGCCACCGTGCTCGCCGAGCACGGCCGTCCGGTCCTGCGCCTGAACCTGACCGACCCCACCACGGACGCCCGGGCCCTGCTCTCGACGCTCGAATGACCGCATCGCCGGATCCGTCCGGCAGATCGAGGAGTTACATGTCGCCGGTGGATATCACCCCGGAATTCAATCCCCTGCGGATCCCGTCGGATCGTCGACTGAACCGCATCGCAGGGCCCAGCAGCCTCATCATCTTCGGCGTCACGGGCGACCTGTCGCGCAAGAAGCTGATGCCGGCCGTCTACGACCTGGCCAACCGGGGGCTCCTGCCCCCGGGCTTCGCGCTCATCGGCTTCGCCCGGAGGGACTGGGAGGACCAGGACTTCGAGCAGGTCGTGTACGAGGCCGTGAAGCAGTACTCGCGCACCAAGTTCGACGAGGACGTGTGGCGTCAGCTCGCGCAGGGCATCCGCTTCGTGCAGGGCACCTTCGACGACGACGAGGCGTTCCAGACGCTGAAGGAGATCACGGAGGAGCTCGACCGCGAGCGGGGCACGATGGGCAACCACGCGTTCTACCTGTCGATCCCGCCGAAGTCCTTCCCGCTGGTCACCGAGCAGCTGCGCCGCTCGGGTCTCGCGGAGCAGAAGGAGGGCCACTGGCGACGCGTCGTCATCGAGAAGCCCTTCGGGAGCGACCTGAAGACCGCGCGCGAGCTGAACGCTGTCGTCGAGACGGTCTTCCCGCCGGACTCCGTGTTCCGCATCGACCACTACCTGGGCAAGGAGACGGTCCAGAACATCCTGGCGCTGCGCTTCGCGAACCAGCTCTACGAGCCCCTGTGGAACGCCAACTACGTGGACCACGTGCAGATCACGATGGCCGAGGACATCGGGGTGGGCGGCCGTGCCGGCTACTACGACGGCATCGGGGCGGCCCGCGACGTCATCCAGAACCACCTCCTGCAGCTCCTCGCCCTCACGGCCATGGAGGAGCCCGTCGCGTTCGACGCGTCGAGCCTCCGGGACGAGAAGGAGAAGGTGCTGTCCGCGGTGCGCCTGCCCAAGGACCTGTCCACCGCCACCGCCCGCGGGCAGTACGCCGGCGGCTGGCAGGGCGGCGAGGAGGTCGTGGGCTTCCTCGACGAGGACGGCATGGACCCCGAGTCCCTGACGGAGACCTACGCGGCGATGCGGCTCGACATCAACACCCGCCGCTGGTCGGGCGTGCCGTTCTACCTGCGTGCGGGCAAGCGCCTCGGTCGCCGCGTGACGGAGATCGCGGTCGTGTTCAAGCGCGCACCGCAGAACCTGTTCGCGGAGGACCAGACGTCGGCCCTCGGCCAGAACGCGCTCGTCATCCGTGTGCAGCCCGACGAGGGCGTCACCATCCGCTTCGGCTCCAAGGTGCCGGGGGCGGGGATGCAGGTGCGCGACGTGACCATGGACTTCGGCTACGGCCACGCCTTCACGGAGGCGAGCCCGGAGGCGTACGAGCGGCTCATCCTGGACGTGCTCCTCGGCGACCCGCCCCTCTTCCCCCGCCACCAGGAGGTCGAGCTGAGCTGGAAGATCCTGGACCCCATCGAAGAATTCTGGCGCACGCAGGGCCAGCCCGAGCAGTACCGACCGGGCACCTGGGGGCCGGCCTCGGCCGACGAGCTCCTCGCCCGCGACGGACGGACCTGGAGGCGGCCATGAGAGTCGATCTGCCGAACACCACCACCGCGAAGATCTCGAAGGCGCTCGTCAAGATCCGCGAGGAGGGCGGTGCCGTCGCCCTCGGTCGCGTCCTGACGCTCGTGATCTCCACCTCGCTCGGCAGCGAGGAGGAGGCCATCGAGGCCGCCAACGACGCATCGCGCGAGCACCCCATGCGCGTCATCGTCATCTCGACCGAGCGCGGCGCGGCAACGGAGACGACCACCGAGTCGGCCCGCGTGGACGCCGAGATCCGCGTGGGTGGCGACGCCGGCGCGAGCGAGGTCGTCGTGCTCCGCGTGTACGGCGCGGCCGCCGAGGACGAGGAGAGCCTGGTCACGGGCCTCCTCCTCCCCGACGCGCCCGTCGTCGCCTGGTGGCCCCACGACGCCCCTGCGGTCGTCAGCCAGTCGCCGCTCGGCCGCATCGCGCAGCGCCGCATCACCGACTCGTCGACGAGCAGCAACCCGCGCGTGGCCCTGCAGCACCTGGCGGAGACCTACGCGCCCGGGGACACGGACTTCGCGTGGACGAGGCTCACGCTGTGGCGCGCGCTGCTCGCCGCGGTCCTCGACCAGCCGCCGTACGAGCCCGTCACCCAGGTGGAGGTGTCCGGCGCCGCCGACTCCCCCTCCACCGTCCTGCTCGCCGCGTGGCTCGGACTGCAGCTCCAGGTGCCGGTCCTGCACGAGGTCACCACCCGGGCCACCGGCTCGAGCGGCATCCACGGCGTGCGGCTCCACCGCGCGTCGGGCGTGATCGACCTCGACCGGCCGATCGCGAACGTCGCGACGCTGAAGCAGCCGAACCAGCCGACGCACGATGTGAGCCTCCCCCGCCGGAGCCTCCGCGACTGCCTGGCCGAGGAGCTCCGGCGCCTCGACCCCGACTCCCTCTACGGGGACGTGATCCGTCACGGCCTCGAGCGGGCGACGGCGGGCCAGGGATACATCACCGCGTCCACCACCGCACGGAAGGACTCCGAAGAGCGATGACGAACGACCGCAGGGTGCTCGTGCACCCCGACAAGAAGGCCATGACCGGCTCCGTCGCCGCCCGCTTCCTCACGAAGCTCGTCGACATCCTGGATGAGGAGGAGACGGCCAACGTCGTCCTCACCGGGGGGACGGTGGGCCCGAGCATCCTCGCGGCCGTCAACGAGTCCGCGGCGCGCGACAGCGTCGACTGGACCCGCGTCCACTTCTGGTTCGGCGACGAGCGGTGGCTCCCCCACGGCGACCCCGAGCGCAACGACACCACGGTGCGCACGGCGCTGCTCGACCACATCGACGTCCCCGCCGAGAACGTCCACGCCATGGGCGCGAGCGACGCGGGATGAGCCTCGACGAGGCGGTGCAGGCCTACACGGCGGAGCTCGCCGAGCACGCCAACGGCGACACGTCGCTGCCCCGCTTCGACATCACGTTCCTCGGCGTCGGGCCGGACGGGCACGTCGCGTCGCTCTTCCCGGACAGCGACGGCATCCGCACGATGGACACCGCCGTGGTCGCCGTGCGCAACAGCCCGAAGCCGCCTGCCGAGCGCATCTCGCTCACGCTGCCGGTCCTGAACTCCTCGCTGCGCATCTGGATGGTCCTCGCCGGGCCCGACAAGGCGTTCGCGCTGGGCCTCGCCCTCGCGGGTGCCGATCGCACCGAGGTGCCGGTCGCCGGGATCAAGGGGCGCAAGCGCACCGTCTTCTTCATCGACCGGGAGGCCGCCGCGGACGTGCCGGAGAACCTGATGCTGTCGTCCTACTGACGCACGACGCCGGCGCGTGCCGGACGACGGAGGGCGGGTCCTGAGGGGCCCGCCCTCCGTCGTCCCGGGGGCAGGTCCGACCGGCACGTCGAACCTGCACCATACGAGGAACGCCCCCGTCCGATCGGACGGGGCGTTCCTCGTGGCGTCTTGCTGACGCGTGCTGCTACTTCGTGGCCTTGACCGTCCCGCGACGCGCGCGGAGCTGCTCCAGCGCCTCCTCGAGGAGCTGGCTCGCCTCCTCCTCGCTGCGGCGCTCCTTCACGTACGCGAGGTGCGTCTTGTAGGGCTCGAGCTTGGCGACCGACGGCGGGTTCGCCTTGTCGCGACCGGCCGGCAGACCCGACTGCGGGGAGTCGATGGTCTCGGGGATCTCCTCCTCGGGCAGGTTCGCCGCGAAGTGGCGGACGGTCTCGTTGCCGAGGGCGTCCCAGTACGAGATCGAGATGCGCTCCGCGTGGAAGCCGCGGTCCTGCTCGCCCATGGGGCCCGCGCCGACGCGCGAACCGCGGATGGCGCTTCCTCCTGATGCCATGTGGCTGCTCCCTACAATCCGGTGTCGAACTTGGTGATCAGCCCGAGGACCACGATGCACGTGACCCAGACGAGGCCGAGGATGACGGTGATGCGGTTCAGGTTGCGCTCGGCGACGCCCGAGGAGCCGAGGCTCGACGTCGTGCCGCCCCCGAACATGTCGGACAGACCGCCGCCCCGCCCCTTGTGCAGGAGGATGAGCATGGTCAGCAGGAGGCTGGTGATTCCCAGAACCACCTGCAGGACTACCTGGAGGATTTCCACGTGCGGCCTTTCGGGTGCGCGGTGCTGTGGCCGAGACCGACCGGTGAACGGCCGATGGGCCGTTGTCGATTATAGCGGGCGGCTGGATGCGGCGAGCCGCCCGCGCCCGGAGGGGCGCGGACGGCTCGGAGCGGGTGAGCGGATCAGACGCCGACGTGCGAGCGGAACCGCGCGATGGCGGAGAACTCCTGCACGTCGAGGCTCGCGCCGCCGACGAGCGCGCCGTCCACGTCCGGCTCGCGGAGGAAGCCCGCGATGTTGCCGGACTTGACCGAGCCGCCGTAGAGGATGCGCGTGGCCTTCGCGGCCTCGTCGCCCAGGATCTCGGCGATGACCGCGCGGAGCGGCGCCGCCACCTGCTGCGCCTGCTCGGGGGTCGCGGCGACGCCGGACCCGATGGCCCACACGGGCTCGTAGGCGACGACGACGTCGGCGCCCTTCTCGAGCCCCTGCAGAGCGACGCGCAGCTGGGCCACGGGGACGGCGCTCGCGCCGTGCTCCTCGAGGTCGGCCGCGGTCTCGCCCACGCAGATCACGGGGACGATGCCGTGCGCGACGGCCGCCTTCGACTTGGCGGCCACCTGCTCGTCGGTCTCCCCGTGCAGCGTGCGTCGCTCCGAGTGGCCGACGATCACGTAGCGGCAGGCGAGCTGCGCCAGGAACGCCGCGGAGATCTCCCCCGTGTACGCGCCCGACTCGTGCTCCGAGACGTCCTGCCCGCCGTAGGCGATCTCCAGCTTGTCCGCCGACACGAGCGTCTGCACGCTGCGGATGTCGGTGGCCGGCGGGAACACCGCGACCTCCGCCTCCGCGTAGTCGTGCTTCGCGTCCTTGAGGCTCCAGGCGAGCTTCTGCACGAAGGCGATGGCCTGGAGGTGGTCCAGGTTCATCTTCCAGTTGCCCGCGATGAGGGGCGTGCGCCCGCGGGGCGATCCGTCACTGCCATCCGAGGACCTCCAGTCCCGGCAGGCGCTTCCCCTCGAGGAACTCGAGGCTCGCGCCGCCTCCGGTCGAGATGTGACCGAAGCGGTCATCATCGAATCCGAGCGCGCGGACGGCGGCGGCGCTGTCGCCGCCTCCGACCACGGACAGCCCCTCGACGCGCGTGAGCGCGTCGGCGACCGTCTTCGTGCCGGCCGCGAACGGCTCCAGCTCGAAGACGCCCATGGGCCCGTTCCAGAACACCGTGGTCGAGCCGCGGATGATGGTGGCGAACGCCTCGGCGGTCTCGGGTCCGATGTCGAGCCCGAGCCCCTTCCCGCCCGCGGGCGTCTGCTCGATGGCGTCCGCACGCGTGACCTCGTGCGCGGCGTCGGCGGAGAACCCGTCGGCGACCACCACGTCGGTGGGGAGCACGATCTTGACGCCGCGCTCCTCCGCCTCGGCCAGGTAGCCCTTGACGGTCTCGACCTGGTCCTCCTCGAGGAGGCTGGATCCGACCGCATGGCCCTGCGCCTTGAGGAAGGTGAAGAGCATCCCGCCGCCGATGAGCAGCGAGTCGACGCGCGGCAGGAGGTGGCCGATGACGCCGAGCTTGTCGGACACCTTGGAGCCGCCGAGGACGACCGTGTAGGGCCGCTCCGGGTTCTCCGTCAGGCGGTCCAGCACCTCGAGCTCGCTCGCGATGAGCGATCCGGCGGCGCTGGGGAGGACGGAGGCCAGCTCGAACACGCTGGCCTGCTTGCGGTGGACGACACCGAAGCCGTCGGACACGAACGCGTCCCCCAGCTCGGCGATCGACTCCGCGAAGCCGCGGCGGACGATCTCGTCCTCGCTCGTCTCCTCCGCGTGGAAGCGCAGGTTCTCGAGCACGACGACGTCGCCGTCGCCGAGCGCGCCGACGGCGGCGCGGGCGGAGTCGCCCACGGTGTCCGTCGCGAACGCGACCTCGGCGTCGAGCAGCTCGCCGAGGCGCGTCGCGACGGGCCGCAGGCTGTACTTCTCATCCGGCGTGCCGTCGGGCCGGCCCAGGTGCGAGATCACGACGACGCGCGCGCCGGCCTCGCGGAGACCCGTGAGGGTCCCCAGCGAGGCGCGGATGCGCCCGTCGTCTCCGATCACGCCGTCCTTGAGCGGGACGTTGAGGTCGCAGCGCACGATGACGCGACGACCCCGGAGGTCCCCCAGGGAGTCGATGGTGCGGAGTGCCACGGCCGGTTACAGGCGATCGGCGACGTACTCGGTGAGGTCGACGAGGCGGTTGGAGTAGCCCCACTCGTTGTCGTACCACGACGCGACCTTGACCTGCGAGCCGATGACCTTCGTGAGGCCGGCGTCGAAGATGGAGGAGTGCGGGTCGTTCACGATGTCGCTCGAGACGATCGGGTCCTCGGTGTACTTGAGGATGCCCTTGAGCGGGCCCTCGGCTGCGGCCTTGTAGGCGGCGTTGACCTGCTCGACCGTGACGTTGGCCGTGGTCTCGATGGTGAGGTCGGTGATCGAGCCGGTGGGCACGGGCACGCGGAGGGCGTAGCCGTCGAGCTTGCCGACGAGCTCCGGGATCACGAGGCCGAGCGCCTTGGCGGCACCCGTCGACGTGGGGATGATGTTGACCGCGGCGGCGCGCGCGCGACGGAGGTCGCTGTGCGGGCCGTCCTGCAGGTTCTGGTCGGCGGTGTAGGCGTGGACCGTCGTCATGAGGCCGCGCTCGATGCCGAACTCGTCCAGGAAGACCTTGGCGAGGGGCGCGAGGCAGTTCGTGGTGCAGGACGCGTTGGAGATCACGTCGTGGGTGGCGGGGTCGTAGGTGCCCTCGTTGACGCCGAGGACGAGCGTCGCGACGTTGTCGCCCGTGGCGGGCGCGGAGACGAGGACCTTCTTGGCGCCGGCGGTGATGTGCTTGCGCGCGTCCTCCGCCTTCGTGAAGCGGCCCGTGGACTCGATGACGATCTCGACGCCGAGCTCGCCCCAGGGGAGGTTGGCGGGGTCGCGCTCCTCGAGCACGCGGATCGCCTTGCCGTTGACGACGATGTTGTCGCCGTCGAGCTCGACCGTCGCGTCGAGGCGGCCGGTGATGGAGTCGTACTTGAGCAGGTGAGCGAGGGCCTTGTTGTCGGTGAGGTCGTTCACCGCGACGATCTCGATGTCGCTGCCCTTGGCGAGCGCTGCGCGGAAGTAGTTGCGGCCGATGCGGCCGAAGCCGTTGATGCCGATCTTGACGGTCACGTGTTCTCCTGATGTTCTGCGCGCTCGGGGCGGCGGTGGGTGATGGAGGTTCGGGTGCGGGAGTCCTGGCGTGCGGGATCCGCGGGCGGCCGGGGTCTCCCGGCCGGCCGCCCGCGGAGGCGCCTACGAGAGGAGGAAGAGGCCCTGCGTCTTGGTGCGGGCTGCCTCGAAGCGCGCCTGCACGTCGGCCCAGTTGACGATGTTCCAGAACGCCTTGACGTAGTCGGCCTTCACGTTGACGTAGTCGAGGTAGAAGGCGTGCTCCCACATGTCGAGCAGCAGGATCGGCACGGTCGCCGCGGCGAGGTTGCCCTGGTGGTCGTACAGCTGCTCGATGATGAGCTTCTGGCCGAGCGAGTCCCACGCGAGGATGCTCCAGCCGGAGCCCTGGATGCCGAGGGCGGAGGCCGTGAAGTGGGCCTGGAACTTGTCGTACGAGCCGAAGAACTCGTCGATGGCCGCGGCGAGCTCGCCGGTGGGCTTGTCGCCGCCGTCGGGGCTGAGGTTGTTCCAGAACACCGTGTGGTTCACGTGGCCCGCGAGGTTGAACGCGAGGTCCTTCTGCAGCTTGTTGACGAACGTCAGGTCGCCGGCGTCGCGCGCCTCCTGCAGCTTGACGAGGGCGGTGTTCGCGCCGTCGACGTAGGTCTTGTGGTGCTTGTCGTGGTGCAGCTCCATGATGCGGCCGCTGATGCTCGGCTCGAGGGCCGAGTAGTCGTACGGGAGGTCGACGAGAGTGTAGTCAGCCATAGGTGTATCTCCTCTTCATTGCCCGGGGGCTCCCGGCCAGAGGCCGGGGGTGGGTGACGGATCGAGTCTAGTCCGGCGGCCCTCCGCGGGACCTGGCCGGATGACGCCGGACGTCGAGCGGATCCCGCCCGCAGCCCGCCGGGGACAGCGCCGCCTGCCGCGGGCAGCCGAGGCGGATCAGACGTCGTCGAGGTCGGCCGGGAGGTTGGCGTCGGTACCGGGCAGGCCCTCGTCGACGGCCTTCTTGTCCGCCATCGCCAGAAGGCGGCGGATGCGCCCGGCGACCGCGTCCTTGGTCATGGGCGGATCGGCGTGGTGGCCCAGCTCGTCGAGGCTCGAGTCGCGGAAGCGCAGGCGCAGGTCGCCGGCGTACTTGAGGTGCTCCGGGATGTCGGGCCCCAGGATCTCCATCGCCCGCTCCACCCGCGCGCACGCGGCGACGGCCGCCTGCGCGGAGCGGCGGAGGTTCGCGTCGTCGAAGTTGACCAGGCGGTTGGCGGTGGCGCGCACCTCGCGACGCTGCCGCATCTCCTCCCAGTTGACGACCGTGCCCTGCGCGCCCATGGCCCGGAGCATCTGGCCGATGGCGTCGCCGTCGCGGATCACGACGCGATGCACCCCGCGGACCTCGCGGGCCTTCGCGCTCACGTCGAGGCGGCCGGCGGCGCCGACGAGGGCCATCGCCGCCTCGTTGCCGGGGCAGGTCACCTCGAGGGCTGCCGAGCGACCGGGATCGGTGAGCGTGCCGGCCGCGAGGAAGGCGCCGCGCCACACGGCGGCGATCTCCTCGCGCGAGCCCGTGGTGAGTCGGTTGGGGAGGCCGCGGATGGGCCGGCGTCGCGCGTCGAGGAGGCCCGTCTGCCGGGCCAGGGTCTCGCCGCCCTCCATGACGCGGACGAGGTAGTGCGTGGCGCGGCGCATCCCGGACGCGGGGATCACGGAGATGTCGCTGCGGACCCCGTAGAGCTCGGCCAGGTCCTTGCGCACGCGGCGGGCGAGGAGAGGCGTGTCGAGCTCGGACTCCACGGCGATGCGGTTCGAGATGAGGTGCAGACCGCCGGAGAAGCGGAGGATCGTGGCCAGCTCGGCAGCCCTCACCGTGGTCTTGCTGACCTCGACGCGTGACAGTTCTTCCTTGACGTCCGAGGTCAGAGGCAAATGCTTACTCCCTTGATGAGATGGGTGCCCTACTCCCGGCCGAGGTCGCGGTGCTTGGTGCTGACAGCGACGCCGGGAAGGGCGCGGAGGAGGCTGGTGAGCTCCTCGGCGACGGCCACCGAGCGGTGCTTGCCGCCGGTACAGCCGATAGCGATCGTAGCGTGTCTCTTGTTCTCCCGCTGGTACCCGGCGAGCACCGGGGCGAGGGCCCGGGCGTACGCGTGGACGAACTCCTCGGCGCCCTCCTGGCCCAGCACGTAGTCGCTGACGGCCTTGTCGCGGCCGGTGAGCGGCCGGAGCTCCGGGGTCCAGAACGGGTTCGGCAGGAAGCGCATGTCGGCCACCATGTCGGCGTCCGCGGGCGTCCCGTACTTGAAGCCGAAGCTCATGACGGTGACGCGGACGCCGGCGTCGTCGGCCCCGCTGAACTGCTCGGTGACGGTCGTGGCCAGCTGGTGGATGTTGAGCTCGGACGTGTCGATGACGAGGTCGCTGGCCTCGCGGATCTCGATCATCCGGGCGCGCTCGGCCGCGATGCCGTCCAGGAGCGTCCCGTTGCCCTGCAGGGGGTGCGGCCGGCGCACCTGCTCGAAGCGGCGCACGAGCGCCGCGTCCGTGGCCTCGAGGAACAGGACGCGGAGGCGGGGTCCCGTGCCGAAGGTCTGCAGGACGTCGCGCAGCTCGGAGAAGAAGTCGCCGCCGCGGACGTCGACCACCGCGGCGATCTTCGGCAGCGACGTGCCCGCGCGGCCGGCCAGCTCGACGAGGGGCTTGAGCATCTGCGGCGGGAGGTTGTCGACGACGTACCAGCCGAGGTCCTCCAGCGCGTTGCCGACGGTGGAGCGGCCCGCGCCGGACATCCCCGTCACGATCATGACGTCCTGCTGGGGGATCTCCACGCTCATGCCGGCATGCACCTCTCGTCGCGCTGGTCTGTGGGTCGAGTCTAGGCGGGACCCGCGACACGCCGTCCGCGGACCCGGATCACGAGCGGAGCCGCTCGTAGACGGCCTGCGCGAGCGTCGGCCCGATCGTGCGGACGGCCGCGATCTCCTCGACCTCCGCCTGCTTGAGCTTGGCGACCGAGCCGAACTGCTGGAGCAGGCGCTGGACTCGCGACGGACCGAGACCCGGGATCTCGTTGAGCACCGACGTGATGTCGCGCTTCCGCCGGGCGCGCTGGTGCGTGATGGCGAAGCGGTGCGCCTCGTCGCGGATGCGCTGGATGAGGAACAGCGCATCGCTGTTGCGCGGCAGGATGATCGGGTAGTCCGAGTCGGGCAGCCAGATCTCCTCCAGGCGCTTCGCGATGCCGGCGAGCTGGATCCCCGTCACGCCGGACTCCTCGAGCGCACGCTGCGCGGCGGCGACCTGCGGCTGGCCGCCGTCGACGATGAGCAGGTTCGGGCTGTAGGAGAACCTGTTGACCGGCGGCGCCTCCCCGAGCTCGGGCGGCGCGGCGTCGGCTGGCACCTCCGCCTCCTTGCCGAGGTACGCCAGCCGCCGGGTGATGACCTGGTGGATGGACTCGGTGTCGTCCGTGGAGTCGGCGATGTTGAAGCGCCGGTACTGGTCCTTGCGCGGGAGGCCGTCCTCGAAGACGACCATCGACGCGACGATGTTGGTGCCGCTGAGGTGCGAGACGTCGTAGCACTCCATCCGCAGGGGGGCGTCGGGCATGCCCAGCGCCTCCTGGATGTCCGCGAGGGCCTTCGACCGCGTCGTGAAGTCGGAGCTGCGCCGCGTCTTGTAGAGCATGAGCGCGTTCTGCGCGTTGGTGGCGGCGGTCTGGGCGAGCGCCGCCTTGTCGCCGCGCTGCGCGACCCGGAGGTCCACCTGCCAGGAGCTCGGCCGGCCGCGCCGGACTGTGCCGTCGTCCTCGCCGGCGGCCCGACGCTGGAGAGCCACAGCTCCAGCTCGGCGGCGTCCGCCGGGAGCTCCGGGACCAGGACCTCCCGCGGCGGGTGGGCCTCGTCCTCGTAGGCGTTGTGGAGGACGGTCTCGACGAGCTCGCCGATGCCGATGTCGAGCTCCTTGTCGACGACCCAGGTGCGCGTGCCCCGGATGCGGCCGCCGCGGACCATGAACTGCTGCACGGCCGCCGCCAGCTCGTCCGCGGCGATGCCGAACACGTCGGCGTCGACGCGGTCGTCGAACACGACGGCGGTCTTGGACAGCGCCGCCTCCAGCGCGCCGATGTCGTCCCGGTGCCGTGCCGCGGCCTCGTAGTCCATCTCCGCCGCGGCGTCCTTCATCCGCTGGGTGAGCTGGCCCACGTACTTCGAGTCGTTTCCGGCCATGAAGCTCACGAAGTCGTCCGCGATCTCGCGGTGCTCCTCCTCCGAGACGCGACCGACGCAGGGCGCCGCGCAGCGGCCGATGTCGCCCAGCAGGCACGGCCGGTTGGTCTGCCGCGCCCGCTTGAACGTGCTCTCCGAGCAGGAGCGCATGGGGAACACCTTGAGCATGTGGTCGACCGTCTCGCGGATCGCCCACACCTTCGTGTACGGGCCGAAGTACTTGGCGCCGCGGATCTTGCGGTTGCGGGTGACCATGACGCGCGGGTAGTCCTCCCCCAGCGTCACGGCGAGGTACGGGTACGACTTGTCGTCCCGGAACTTGACGTTGAAGGGCGGGTCGAACTCCTTGATCCAGGTGAACTCGAGCTGGAGCGCCTCGAACTCGCTGCCGACCACGGTCCACTCCACGCCGGCCGCGGAGGTGACCATCCGGCGCGTGCGCTCGTGCAGGCTGTGCAGGGGAGCGAAGTAGTTGGCGAGGCGGGCGCGGAGGTTGTTCGCCTTGCCCACGTAGAGCACGCGGCCGCCGGCGTCGCGGAACCGGTAGACGCCTGGCGACGTCGGGATCTCCCCGCCGCCGGACGGTACCCGACGGTGTCGGTGCGGGCCATCAGCCGGCCGCGCGCTCCTCGCGCGCACGCTGGGACTCGACCGCGGCCGCCTCGGCCTCGGCGTCGAGGACCTCGCGGAGGAACCCGCCGGTGTAGCTCTCCGGCACCGTCGCGAGGTGCTCCGGCGTGCCGGTCGCGAGGACCGTCCCGCCGCCGGCGCCGCCCTCGGGGCCCATGTCGATCAGCCAGTCGGCGGACTTGATGACATCGAGGTTGTGCTCGATGACGATGACCGTGTTGCCCTTGTCGACCAGCCCGTTGAGCACCAGCAGGAGCTTCCGCACGTCCTCGAAGTGGAGGCCCGTGGTCGGCTCGTCGAGGACGTAGACGCTCCGGCCGTTCGACCGCCGCTGCAGCTCCGTCGACAGCTTGACGCGCTGCGCCTCGCCACCGGACAGGGTGGTGGCGCTCTGCCCCAGCCGCACGTAGCCGAGGCCCACGTCGACGAGCGTCTTCATGAAGCGGTGGATGGCCTGGATCGGCTCGAAGAACTCCGCCGCCTCGCTGATGGACATGTCGAGCACCTCGGCGATGCTCTTCCCCTTGTAGTGGACGCTGAGGGTGTCGCGGTTGTAGCGCGCGCCGCCGCAGACCTCGCAGGCCACGTACACGTCCGGCAGGAAGTTCATCTCGATCTTGATGGTGCCGTCGCCCGAGCACGCCTCGCAGCGGCCGCCCTTGACGTTGAAGCTGAAGCGGCCGGGGAGGTAGCCGCGGGCCTTCGCCTCGGTGGTCTCGGCGAAGAGCGTGCGGATGCGGTCGAACACGCCGGTGTAGGTCGCGGGGTTGGAGCGCGGGGTGCGGCCGATCGGGTTCTGGTCGACGTGCACGACCTTGTCGAGGTTCTCGAGGCCTGTGACGCGCGAGTGCTTGCCCGGGACCTTGCGGGCGCCGTTGAGCTCGTTGGCGAGCACCCGGTAGAGGATGTCGTTCACGAGCGACGACTTGCCCGATCCGCTGACGCCCGTGACCGCGGTGAGCGTGCCGAGCGGGAACGCGGCCGTGACGTTCAGCAGGTTGTTGGCGCGCGCGCCGACGACCTGGATCTGGCGCTTCCGGTCGATCCTCCGGCGCTTGGCGGGCGTCGCGATGGCCTTGCGGCCCGCGAGGTAGTCGCCCGTGAGCGACTCGCGGTTCTCGATGAGCCCGGCGTACGAGCCGGAGTGGACGACCTTGCCGCCGTTGACGCCGGCGCCCGGGCCGATGTCGACGATCCAGTCGGCCGTGCGGATGGTGTCCTCGTCGTGCTCGACGACGATGAGCGTGTTGCCGAGGTCGCGCAGCTTCACCAGGGTCTCGATGAGCCGGCGGTTGTCGCGCTGGTGCAGGCCGATGCTCGGCTCGTCGAGCACGTAGAGCACCCCGGTCAGCCCGGACCCGATCTGAGTGGCCAGGCGGATGCGCTGCGCCTCCCCGCCCGAGAGCGACGCCGCGGCGCGGGCCAGGTTCAGGTAGTTGAGCCCCACCTCGATGAGGAACTCGAGGCGCACGCGGATCTCGCGCAGCACCTGCGCGGCGATGTGCGCCTCGCGGTCGGTGAGCTCGAGCTGCGCCATGAACTCCTGCGCGTCGGACAGGCTCATC
Source organism: Clavibacter michiganensis (assembly GCA_002150995.1). Classification (GTDB taxonomy): domain Bacteria; phylum Actinomycetota; class Actinomycetes; order Actinomycetales; family Microbacteriaceae; genus Clavibacter; species Clavibacter michiganensis_K. The sequence goes on from MDHJ01000001.1 coordinate 1,985,162, forward strand.
TCCGCCACGTCCGCGATGTTCGCCCCGTGGACGAGGACGGCGAGCACCTCGGGCTTCAGGCGCTTGCCGTCGCACACGGGGCACGGGATCTCCCGGAGGTACTCCCCCCACCGCGCACGCTGGTTGTCGGTCTCCGCCTGGGCGAACTGGCGCTCGATGTACGGCATGACCCCCTCGAAGCCGGACGAGTAGGTCATCTCCCGGCCGTAGCGGTTCTTCCACTTGACCTGCACCTCGAAGTCGTTGCCGCGGAGGACCGCCTCGCGGACCTCCTCCGACAGCTTCCGCCAGGGCGTCGTGAGGGAGAACTTGAGGTCGCGGGCGAGTCCGGCGAGGAGCTTCTCGTAGTACTGGAAGAGGCCCTTGCCCTGCGTGGTCCACGGGAGGATGACGCCGTCCGCGATGCTCAGCGTCTCGTCGCCGATGAGGAGCTCCTGGTCGACCGACATGCGCGTGCCGAGGCCCGAGCACTCCGGGCAGGCGCCGAAGGGCGCGTTGAACGAGAAGGTGCGCGGCTCGATCTCGGTGAGCTGGATCGGGTGGTTGTTCGGGCAGGACAGCTTCTCGGAATACGTACGGAGCCCCCGGGGCCGTCGACGTCGACGAAGTCGATCATGACGATGCCGTCGGTGAGGCGGAGCGCGGTCTCCAGCGAGTCCGTGAGACGGCCCAGGATGTCCTCGTTCGCGACGAGGCGGTCGACCACGACCGAGATGTCGTGCTTGTACTGCTTCTTCAGCTTCGGCGGCGAGCTGAGCTGGATGAGCTCGCCGTCGACGATGGCACGCGAGTAGCCGCCGGATGCGAGCTCGGCGAAGAGGTCGACGAACTCGCCCTTCTTCTGCGACACGATGGGGCTGACCACCTGGTAGCGGGTGCCGGACTCGAGCTCCATGAGCTGGTCGGCGATCTGCTGCACGGTCTGGCGTGAGATGCGCTCCCCGCAGGTGGGGCAGTGGGCGACCCCGATGCGCGCCCAGAGCAGGCGCATGTAGTCGAAGATCTCGGTGATGGTGCCCACGGTCGAGCGCGGGTTGCGGTTCGTGGACTTCTGGTCGATGGAGACCGCGGGGCTCAGGCCCTCGATGAAGTCGACGTCCGGCCGGTCGACCTGGCCGAGGAACTGGCGGGCGTACGCGGAGAGCGACTCGACGTAGCGGCGCTGCCCCTCCGCGAAGATCGTGTCGAAGGCGAGGGAGGACTTGCCGGAGCCCGACAGACCCGTGAAGACGACGAGCGAGTCGCGCGGGATGTCGAGGTCGACGTCGCGGAGGTTGTGCACGCGCGCACCGCGCACGCTGAGGAGGGAGGAGGACTCGACGGGGGAGATTGACACCTGTCCATCGTATGCGTCGCCACCGACACGACCGACGGCGGAGAGTTCGCCCACCTCCTCCTCCGCCGGCCCGTGCTCGCCGGCGATCAGGACAGGTGGCCCGCCTTCTCCATCTGGCGCAGCTCCCGCTTCAGGTCGCCGAGCTCGTCGCGCAGCCGGGCGGCCAGCTCGAACTTGAGCTCGCCGGCCGCCTGGAGCATCTGGTCGTTGAGGTCGGAGATGATCGTCTCCAGCTCGTTCGCGCCCGCGGCCGCCTTGCCCTCGCGTCGCAGGTTCGGCGTGGGCGACCGCTTGCCGCCCCCGCGCCCCTCGAGCATCTTCTTGGTGTCCTCGCCCTCGCGCGCCAGGATCTCCGTGATGTCCGCGATGCGCTTGCGCAGCGGGGTCGGGTCGATGCCGTGCTCGAGGTTGTACGCGACCTGCTTCTCGCGACGGCGGTCGGTCTCCTCGATGGCGCGCTTCATGCTGTCCGTCAGCACGTCCGCGTACATGTGCACCTCGCCCGAGACGTTGCGCGCCGCGCGGCCGATGGTCTGGATGAGCGAGGTCGACGACCGGAGGAACCCCTCCTTGTCGGCGTCGAGGATGGCGACGAGCGAGACCTCGGGGAGGTCGAGGCCCTCGCGCAGGAGGTTGATGCCGACCAGCACGTCGTAGATGCCCGCGCGCAGCTCGGACAGGAGCTCGACGCGTCGGAGCGTGTCCACGTCCGAGTGGAGGTAGCGCACGCGCACGCCCGCCTCGGCGAAGTAGTCGGTGAGCTCCTCCGCCATCTTCTTCGTGAGCGTCGTGACGAGGATGCGCTCGTCCTTCTCGACGCGGACGCGGATCTGCTCCAGCAGGTCGTCGATCTGGCCCTTCGTGGGCTTCACCACGATGGCGGGGTCGATGAGCCCGGTGGGACGGATGATCTGCTCCACCACGCCGTCGCCCATGCCGAGCTCGTACTTGCCGGGCGTCGCCGACATGTACACGGTCTGGCCGACGCGCTCCGTGAACTCGTTCCACTTCAGCGGCCGGTTGTCGAGCGCGCTCGGGAGGCGGAAGCCGTGCTCCACGAGCGTGCGCTTGCGCGACGAGTCGCCCTCGAACATGGCGCCGATCTGCGGCACCGTGACGTGGGACTCGTCGATGACGACGAGGAAGTCGTCCGGGAAGTAGTCGAGGAGGCAGTGCGGGGCCTCCCCCGCGTCACGCCCGTCGATGTGGCGCGAGTAGTTCTCGATGCCGGAGCAGAAGCCGATCTGCTGCATCATCTCGATGTCGAAGTTGGTGCGCATCCGGAGGCGCTGCGCCTCGAGGAGCTTGCCCTCGCGCTCGAGCACCGCCAGGCGCTCCTCCAGCTCCTGCTGGATGGTGCCGATGGCGCGCTGCATGACCTCGGTCTCCGCGACGTAGTGGGAGCCGGGGAACACGGACACCGAGTCCATCTTCCGGACCACGTCGCCCGTGAGGGGGTGCAGCGTGTAGAGCGCCTCGATCTCGTCGCCGAACATCTCGATGCGGATGGCCAGCTCCTCGTACATCGGGATGATCTCGATGGTGTCGCCCCGCACGCGGAAGTTGCCGCGGGAGAAGTCGACGTCGTTGCGCTGGTACTGCATGGAGACGAACTTGCGGATGAGCGTGTCGCGGTTGATCTGCATGCCCACCTGCAGGGCGACCATCGCGTTCATGTACTGCTCGGGCTGCCCGAGGCCGTAGATGCAGGACACCGTGCTCACGACCACCACGTCGCGGCGGCTGAGCAGCGAGTTCGTGGTGGAGTGGCGCAGGCGCTCGACCTCGGCGTTGACCGAGGAGTCCTTCTCGATGAACGTGTCCGTCTGCGGGACGTAGGCCTCGGGCTGGTAGTAGTCGTAGTAGGAGACGAAGTACTCGACCGCGTTGTCGGGCATGAGCTCGCGGAACTCCGTCGCCAGCTGGGCTGCCAGCGTCTTGTTGTGCGCGAGGATGAGCGTCGGCCGCTGGACCTTCTCGATGAGCCAGGCCGCCGTGGCGGACTTGCCGGTGCCGGTGGCGCCGAGGAGGACGATGTCGGGCTCGCCCGCGTTGACCCGACCCGCCAGCTCGGCGATGGCCGTGGGCTGGTCGCCGCTCGGGGAGTACTCGCTGACGACCTTGAAGGGACGCACGGACCGGGTGGGCTGCATGCCCTCGAGTCTACGAGCGGCCCCCGACACCGCCGGACAGGTTCGCCCACAGCCGATCGGTCTGCGCGAGCGTGCTCGCCAGCGAGACTCCGGAGTCGACGACGTCGTCCGCGACGGCGAGGCGCTCCGCGTCCGTGGCCTGCGAGGCGATGCGCCGCTCGGCCTCCTCGGGGGGCATGCCGCGGAGCTCGACCAGGCGTCGGATCCGCTCCTCGCGGGGCGCGTGGACCACCACGATCCGGTCGAACTCGTCGACGCGGCCGGACTCGACCAGCAGGGGGATGTCGTAGACGACGACCGCGTCCGGGTCCTGCTCCTCCGCCTCGGCCATGCGCCGGGCGGACAGCGCGCGGACGGCCGGATGCGTGATCGCCTCCAGGTCGCGACGGGCGTCCGGGTCGCGGAAGACGACGGCGCCGAGCGCGGGACGGTCCAGCGAGCCGTCGGCCGCGATGACGTCCGGGCCGAAGCGGCGCGCGATCTCCGCCAGCGCCGGCGTGCCGGGCTCCACCACCTCGCGGGCCAGGCGATCGGCGTCGATGCGCACGGCGCCGAGCTCCGCCAGACGGTCGGCCACCACCGTCTTGCCCGCGGCGATGCCGCCCGTCAGTCCGATCCTCCGCATCCACCCAGCCTAGGCGCGCGGGAGATGGGGGGGCGCTCGGGGCCGGGGACGACGGAGGCGGCTCTCCCGGTAGGGAGAGCCGCCTCGTCATGGTGCGGGTGGTGCTACTTCGAGCTGGACAGCTTCTCGCGCAGGGCGGCGAGGCTCTCGTCGTCCGCCAGCGTTCCGGCGCCCGTCGAGTCGCTCGTGAAGCCGGGGCCGGCGGAGGTGATGCCCGTGTCGGCCGCCTCGGCCTCGGCTGCCGCCGCGACCTGCTTCTTGTGGGCCTCCCAGCGGGCCTGGGCTGCGGCGTACTGCTGCTCCCAGGTCTCGCGCTGCGACTCGAAGCCTTCCTTCCACTCGTTGGTCTCCGGGTCGAAGCCCTCGGGGTACTTGTAGTTCCCCTGGTCGTCGTACTCGGTGAGCATGCCGTAGAGGGCCGGGTCGAACTCGGTGCCCTCGGGGTCGACGCCGTCGTTGGCCTGCTTGAGGCTCAGCGAGATGCGGCGACGCTCGAGGTCGATGTCGATGACCTTGACGAACACCTCGTCGCCGACGGACACGACCTGCTCGGCGAGCTCGACGTGCTTGCCGGACAGCTCCGAGATGTGCACGAGGCCCTCGATGCCCTCGGCCACGCGGACGAACGCACCGAACGGCACCAGCTTGGTGACCTTGCCGGGCGCGACCTGGCCGATGGCGTGCGTGCGGGCGAAGACCTGCCACGGGTCCTCCTGCGTCGCCTTGAGCGACAGCGAGACGCGCTCGCGGTCCAGGTCGACCTCGAGGATCTCGACGGTCACCTCCTGGCCCACCTCGACGACCTCGCTGGCGTGCTCGATGTGCTTCCAGCTGAGCTCGGAGACGTGCACGAGCCCGTCGACGCCGCCCAGGTCCACGAACGCACCGAAGTTGACGATCGAGGAGACCACGCCCTTGCGGACCTGGCCCTTCTGGAGGTTGTTGAGGAACGTGCTGCGGCTCTCGGACTGCGTCTGCTCGAGCAGGGCGCGGCGCGACAGGACCACGTTGTTGCGGTTCTTGTCGAGCTCGAGGATCTTGGCCTCGATCTCCTGGCCGAGGTACGGCGTGAGGTCGCGGACGCGGCGCAGTTCGATGAGCGAGGCCGGGAGGAAGCCGCGGAGGCCGATGTCGACGATGAGGCCGCCCTTGACGACCTCGATGACGGTGCCGGTGACGACGCCGTCGGACTCCTTGATCTTCTCCACGTCGCCCCACGCGCGCTCGTACTGCGCGCGCTTCTTCGACAGGATCAGACGGCCTTCCTTGTCCTCCTTCTGGAGGACGAGGGCCTCGACGGTGTCGCCGACCTTGACGACCTCCGTGGGGTCGACGTCGTGCTTGATGGACAGCTCACGCGAGGGGATGACGCCCTCGGTCTTGTAGCCGACGTCGATCAGGACCTCGTCCCGATCGATCTTCACGACGGTGCCCTCGATGAGGTCTCCGTCGTTGAAGAACTTCAGTGTCTTCTCGACCGCGGCGAGGAAGTCCTCAGCAGATCCGATGTCGTTGATCGCGACCTGCTTGGGCGCCTTGTCGGTCGTTGCGATTGTCATGTAGTTAGTGCTCCAGGATGGGCATGAATAAGGCCGCGGACGCGGACCCGCGCGGGTACCGGTCGAGCGGCGGACGGATGGGTCGTCGCAGAAGTGCGACAGTCGATCTTAGACCCGGCCCGGGAGGCGGGACAACCGCGCCGCGCGGGACCGTCACGCGGCGCGTGCCCGGACGATCAGCGGAGGACCGCCGCCCGCAGCGTGTCGAGGCCGACGCCGCCGATGTCGAGCGCCCGGCGGTGGAACTCGCGGATGTCGAAGGCGTCGCCCTCGCGGCGGCGCGTCTCGTCCCGGAGGTCCTCCCAGATGCGCTGGCCGACCTTGTAGGAGGGCGCCTGGCCCGGCCAGCCGAGGTACCGGTTGACCTCGAAGCGCACGAACGAGGGGTCCATGTTGACGTTCCGGCCCATGAAGTCGAAGGCGAAGTCCGCGTCCCAGACAGCATCGCCGTCGGGCACGGGCTTGCCGAGGTGGACGCCGATGTCGAGCACCACGCGCGCGGCCCGCATGCGCTGGCCGTCGAGCATGCCGAGGCGGTCGGCCGGATCGTCGAGGTAGCCGAGCTCCTGCATGAGGCGCTCGGCGTACAGCGCCCAGCCCTCCGCGTGCCCCGAGGTGCCCGCGAAGCGGCGCCACGTGTTCAGCTCGGCCTTGTTGTAGGTGGCCTGCGCGATCTGCAGGTGATGTCCGGGGACGCCCTCGTGGTAGACGGTGGTGAGCTCGCGCCAGGTGTCGAACTCGGTGACGCCCTCGGGCACGGACCACCACATGCGGCCCGGGCGGCTGAAGTCGTCCGCGGGCCCGGAGTAGTAGATGCCGCCCTCCTGCGTGGGGGCGATCATGCACTCGAGGGCGCGGATCTCGTCGGGGATGTCGAAGTGCGTGCGTCCGAGCTCCTCGACGGCGCGGTCGCTCGTCTCCTGCATCCAGGCCCGGAGGGCGTCCGTGCCGTGGAGCTTGCGCGACGCGTCGCCGTCGAGGTGCGCGATGGCCTCCAGGACGCTCGCGCCCGGGAGGATCTCCCGGGCGATGGACTCCTGCTCCTCGACCATGCGGGCGAGCTCGCCCACGCCCCACTCGTAGGTCTCGTCGAGGTCGACCTCCGCGCCGAGGAATGACCGGGAGCGGAGCGCGTACTGCTCCCGGCCCACGGCGTCGGCGTCGCGGCCGGCGGGCGCGAGCTCGGAGCCGAGGAACGCCGCGAGGCGCTCGTAGGCGGAGCGGGCCTCCTCGGCACGGGCGCCGAGGTCGCTCCGGAGGGACGCGGGCAGCTCGCCGGCGTCGGGTCGCGCCTCCTCGGCGAAGCCGCGGAAGAAGCCGTCGGGCGCGGCCTGGCGCTGCACCTGGCCGAGGACCTCGCGGATCTGGCGCTTCGCGGGCACCTGGCCGCGGCGCACGCCCTCGCGCAGCGTCTCGATGTAGCCGTCGACCGCGCCGGCGACGTTGCCGAGGCGCGTCGCGACGTGCTCCCAGTCGCCCTCGGTCGCGGTCGGGGAGATGTCGAACACCTCGCGGATGCCCTGGGCGGGCGAGGCGATGACGTTGAGGTCGGAGAGGTGGACGCCCGCGTCGTGCATCTCGACGTCGAGCTCCAGCTCGCGCGTGAGGTCCATGCGGGTGACCTCGTCCACCGCGTCGACCGGCCGCGCGGCGTGGAGCTGCCGGATGACGGACCGCGCCGCGTCCGCGTGGGCGGCGTGCCCGGCGGGCGAGTGGTCGCCGTACTCGCCCTCGCGCCCGGGGCGGCCGAGGTAGACCCGCTCCTCGGGGTGCAGCTCGAGGGAGGTGTCGATCCACCCCTCGGCGATGCGGTCGATGTCCGTCTGCGGTCGGGGGGCCCTCGGCGTCGTCGTCATCCCTCGACCGTACCGGCTCCCAGGAGGGACCGGACGGCCGCGGGATCGGTCGCGCCGCGCAGCTGCTCGGCGCGGACCGGGTCGAGCAGGATCTCCGCGAGGCGCGACAGCAGCGCGATGTGGCCGCCGCCCGTGGCGGCGATCCCGATGACGATGCGGACCTCGTGCCCGTCCCAGTCGACGCCGTCGGGCAGACGGAGGAGGCTGATCGCGTCGGCCCGCACCAGGTCGCGGCCGGCGGCGAGCGTGCCGTGCGGGACGGCGACGCCCTCGCCCACGAACGTGGACACGGAGCGCTCCCGCTCCACCATCGCCTCGACGTAGGCGGGCTCGACGGCACCCGCCGCCACCAGCGCATCCCCGGCCTGGCGGATGGCGTCCTCCCGGTCGTCGGCGTGCGCGGCGAGCCGGATGGAGCCGTCCGCGAGGAGGTCGGAGAGTCGGGCCTGGGTCATGCGCTGGTGCTCCTCATGCTGGGGGTGGAAGGGCCGGCGGGGGCGCCGCCGGTCAATGCGCGGCCGCGGCCCATGAGTCCCCGCGGCCGACCTGCACCTCGAGCGGGACCCGCAGGTCCGCCGCGTGGGCCATGCGGTCGGTGACGATCGCCTCGAGCGCGTCCCACTCCCCCGCGGCGACCTCGAGGATGAGCTCGTCGTGGACCTGGAGCAGCATGCGCGACTCCATGCCGCGCTCGCGCATGTCGGCCTCGATGCGGATCATCGCGATCTTCATGATGTCGGCGGCCGAGCCCTGGATGGGCGCGTTGAGCGCGGCGCGCTCGGCGTTGTCGCGCAGCACCCGGTTCGGGCTGGTGAGGTCGGGGAACGGACGGCGGCGGCCGAAGATGGTCTCCGTGTAGCCGGCCGCGCGCGCCTCCTCCACCACCTGCCGGAGGTAGTCGCGCACGGAGCCGAAGCGGGCGAAGTAGTCGGTCATGAGCTGCTTGGCCTCGGACGACGCGATCCGCAGCTGCTTGGACAGCCCGAAGGCGCTCAGCCCGTAGGCGAGGCCGTAGCTCATGGCCTTGACCTTGGTGCGCATCTCGGCGCTCACGTCGGCCGGCTCGACGCCGAAGATGCGCGATCCCACGAACCGGTGCAGGTCCTCCCCCGCCGCGAACGCCTCGATGAGGCCCTCGTCGCCCGAGAGGTGGGCCATGATCCGCATCTCGATCTGCGAGTAGTCGGCCGTGAGCAGGGTCTCGAAGCCCTCGCCCACGCGGATGGCGCTGCGGATGCGGCGACCCTCCTCGGTGCGCACCGGGATGTTCTGCAGGTTCGGGTCGTTCGAGGAGATGCGGCCCGTGGTCGTGCCGGTCTGCACGTACGTGGTGTGGATCCGCTCGTCGTCCCCGATCCCGCGTTCGAGCGTCTGGATGATCTGCCGCAGCTTGCTCGCGTCCCGGTGCTCGAGGAGGAGGTCGAGGAACGGGTGCGGGTTCGACGCCTGGAGGTCGGCGAGGGCGCCGGCGTCCGTGGAGAAGCCCGTCTTGTTGGCCCGCGTCTTCGGCATGCCGAGCTGGTCGAAGAGGACCTCCTGCAGCTGCTTGGGCGATCCGAGGTTGATCTCCCTGCCGATCTCCGCGAAGGCGCGCTGCGCGAGGTCGGTGATGCGCTCCTGCAGCTGCGCGCTGAGCTCGGCGAGCCCGGCGCGGTCGGTCGCCACGCCCCGCAGCTCCATCTCCACCAGCACGAGCAGGGTGGGCATCTCGATGTCGACGAGGACCCCGAGTGTGCGCTCGTCGAGCACCTCGCGGAGCGCGTGCTCGACGCGGAGCGTGTACCAGGCCTCGACCGGCGCCGTGAGGGCCTCCGTCTCGGGGACCAGCTGGTTGGCGTCCGGCTCGGGCAGGTCCTCGAGGAGGTACCGGCTGACGAGGGCGGCCAGCGTCTTGTCGGTGAAGCCGGGGCGCAGCAGCCACCCGGCGACGAGCACGTCGAAGGCGAGGCCGGAGAACGCGAGACCGGCCCGGCGCATGGCCTTGACCTGCACCTTCGCGTCCGACATGACCTTCGGGGCGTCGCTGGCGAGCCACCGCTCGAAGGGGGCGTAGTCGGCACGGCCGGGCTGCCACGGCAGGGTGACGGCCTCGGTCGCGCTCGCGAGGCCGAACCCGACCGGCGCGCCGTCCTGCGTCTCCACGGTGAGGCCGAGCCCGTGCGGGGACGCCGCGCTCTGCGTCGCGATCCACTTGGCGAGCTCCTCGTCGAGCAGCTGCTGGGCACGGGGCGCCTGCGGGGCGGTCGACGGCTCCTGCTCCACCGTGCCGACGGGCGTGCCCTCGCTGGAGGCGGAGGCGCCGGATCCCTCGAGCTTCAGCACGCGCTCGAGCAGCTGCTTGAACTCCAGCACGGCGAAGACCTCGCGGAGCGCGGGCTCGTCGATGGGCTTGCGCTCGAGGTCCGCGGGGCCGAGCGGGAGCTCGACGTCGGTGAGCAGGCGGTTGAGGCGGCGGTTGCGGATGACGTTCTCGTACTGGGCGCGGAGGTTGTCGCCGACCTTGCCCGTGATCTCGTCGCGGTGCTCGATGACCGCGTCGAGCGAGCCGAACTGGTTCAGCCACTTGACCGCGGTCTTCGGGCCGACCTTGTCGACGCCGATGAGGTTGTCGCTCGTCTCCCCCACGAGCGCCGCGATGTCCGGGTACATCTCCGGCTGCACCCCGTACTTCTCGAACACCTTCTCGGCGTCGTAGCGCGTGAGCTGGGAGACGCCCTGCGTGGACGGGTAGAGCAGCGTGACGTCGTCGTTGACGAGCTGGATGGCGTCCCGGTCGCCGGAGACGACGAGCACGCGGTATCCCTGCTCGGCACCCTGCCGCGCGAGGGTCGCGAGGATGTCGTCCGCCTCGTGGTCCTCCTTGGTGAGGGTGGGGATGTTCATGGTCTTCAGAGCCCGCTCGAGCAGCGGGACCTGGCCGGTGAACTCGGCGGGCGTCTCGCCGCGGGTGCCCTTGTACTCCGGGTACTCGCGCGTGCGGAACGAGAAGCGCGAGATGTCGAAGGCGACGCCGACGTGCGTGGGCTTCTCCTTCTGCAGGAGGTTGATGAGCATCGCGATGAAGCCGTGCACGGCGTTCGTGTGCTGCCCCTCGCGGTTCTGGAAGCTCTCCGCCGGCAGGGCGTAGAAGGCCCGGAACGCCAGGGAATGGCCGTCGATGACGAGGAGGGTAGGCTTTTCCGTGTTCGGCACGGGTCCAGCCTATCGAGGGCTCCCGACCTCGGACCCGGCCTCGGAGGATCCCCCATGACCCAGCCCGCACCCGAGGACCACGCCGTGGATCCCCGGCTCCGGCAGCCCCAGGACGTCGGCGCCCTGGCGCGGAAGATGGGCATCGTGGTCACCGAGCTGGGCGCCGAGCGGTCCGTCGCGACCATGCCCGCCGAGGGCAACACCCAGCCCTACGGCGTCGTGCACGGCGGCGCCTACGTCGTGCTCGCGGAGTCGCTCGGCTCGATGTCGGCGAACGTCCACGCGGGCCCGGAGCGGGTCGCCTTCGGCATCGAGCTGAACGCGAGCCACACGCGCTCGGCATCGACCGGCACCGTGACGGGGACCTGCACGGCGATCCACCTCGGGGGCACGCTCACCACGCACGAGATCGTCATGACCGACGACGAGGGCCGACGGCTGTCGACCGTGCGGATCACGAACATCATCCGCGAGCGCGGTCGGGGCTGAGCCGCCGCAGGCGCACGCGCGGTGCCCGCCCTGCGGGAAGCGGGAGGTGACGGCCCCGGGGCGCTAGGCCTTCTTGGCGCTCAGCTGCTCGATGATGGCCTGGGCCACGTCGTGCATGGTGAGACGGCGGTCCATGGACGCCTTCTGGATCCAGCGGAACGCCTCGGGCTCGGTGAGGCCCATCTTCTCGTTGAGGAGGCCCTTCGCCCGATCGACCAGCTTGCGGGTCTCGAAGCGCTCCACCAGGTCGGACACCTCGGCCTCGAGCGTGATGATCTGCGCGTAGCGGGCGAGCGCGATCTCGATCGCCGGGAGCAGGTCGTTCGGCGTGAAGGGCTTGACGACGTAGGCCAGCGCACCGGCCTCCCCCGCGCGCTCCACGAGCTCCTTCTGGCTGAAGGCCGTGAGGAGGACGACGGGGGCGATGTGGTTGCGGTTCAGCCGCTCCGCCGCGGAGATGCCGTCGAGCTGGGGCATCTTGACGTCCATGATGACGAGGTCGGGTCGCAGCTCCGTGGCCAGCGCGACCGCGGTCTCGCCGTCGCCGGCCTCGCCGACGACCTCGAAGCCGTTGTCGCGGAGGGTCTCCACGATGTCGAGGCGGATGAGCGACTCGTCCTCGGCGACGACGACACGGCGGGGGGCTGCGGGGGCTGTTTCCTGGTCACTCACGGATAGGAGCCTACGGTATCGTCGGGCGGGCCGGTGCGCGCCGGATTGGCGGAATGGCAGACGCGGAGCACTCAAAATGCTCTGTCCGTGAGGGCGTGTGGGTTCGAGTCCCACATCCGGCACCAGCTCCTGCGGAGCACGCGGGGATGACACGCGAGAGGGCGGGCGACCATGTGGTCGCCCGCCCTCTCCTGCGTCCGGGAAGGGCTCGCGCCCCGCCCTCCCGCCCTACTTCTCGTAGGCGGGAGCCGCCTCGTTCACGGCGTCGCCCACGACGTGGACCCGCAGCTCGTTGGTCGAGCCCGCGATGCCGGGAGGGGACCCGGCGATGACGACGACCTTCTGGCCGACCTCCGCGAGGCCCTCCGCGAGGAGCACGTCGTCGACCTGGTGGAACATCTGGTCGGTGTGCGTGACCGTGTCCACGAGGTACGTCTGCACGCCCCACGACAGCGCCAGGCGACGGCGGATGCCCTCGTTCGGCGTGAAGGCGAGGATCGGGATGCCGTTGCGCAGGCGCGTCATGCGCCGCACGGAGTCGCCCGACTCGGTGAACACGCAGAGGAACCTGGCCTCCACGAACTCGGCCACCTCGGCGGCCGCGAGCGTGATGGCGCCGCCCTGCGTGAAGGGGCGCGTGCCGAGCTTCGGGATGCGCTCGAGCCCGTGCTCCTCGGTCGACTCGATGATGCGGGCCATGGTCTTGACCGTGACGACGGGGAACTCCCCGACGCTCGTCTCGCCGCTCAGCATGAGGGCGTCGGCGCCGTCGAGCACCGCGTTGGCGCAGTCGGAGGCCTCGGCGCGCGTGGGGCGGGGGCTCGTGATCATCGACTCGAGCATCTGCGTCGCGACGATGACGGGCTTGGCCTTGCGGCGGGCGAGCTCGACGGCGCGCTTCTGCACGATCGGCACGGCCTCGAGCGGGAGCTCGACGCCGAGGTCGCCGCGGGCGACCATGATGGCGTCGAACGCGTCGACGATCTCCTCGAGCGCGTCGACGGCCTGGGGCTTCTCGACCTTCGCGACGACGGGGACGCGGCGGCCCTCCTCGTCCATGATCTCGTGCACGCGCACGATGTCGGACGCGTCGCGGACGAAGCTCAGGGCGATGAGGTCGGCGCCGAGGCGGAGGCCCCAGCGGAGGTCGGCCTCGTCCTTGCCGGAGAGCGCGGGCACGTTGACCGCCACTCCCGGGAGGTTGATGCCCTTGTTGTTGCTGACGGCGCCGGCGACCTCGACCGTGGTGGTGACGCGCGTGCCGTCGGTGGAGACCACGCGCAGCGTGACCTTGCCGTCGTCGATGAGCAGCGGGTCGCCCGGCTTCACGTCGCCGGGGAGGCCCTTGTAGGTGGTGGAGCAGATGTCCTTCGTGCCGAGGATGTCCTCGATCGTGATGACGAAGGTGTCGCCGAAGGCCAGGTCGTGCGGCCCGTCGGAGAACTTGCCGAGCCGGATCTTCGGCCCCTGCAGGTCGACCAGGACGGCGACCGCGCGGCCGGCGTCGTCGGCCGCCTTGCGGATCGTGGAGTAGATGCCCTCGTGGACGTCGTAGGTGCCGTGGCTCAGGTTCATCCGCGCCACGTCCACGCCGGCGTCGATGATGGCTCGGATGCTCTCGTAGGAGCTGGTCGCGGGCCCGAGGGTCGCGACGATCTTCGCTCTTCTGGTCATGCTCTGTCTGTCTCGCGTTTCTGCGTCGCACACGGACGCGGTTCGGGTGAGTGGTCGCGCGCGCGGACGCGGCGACGGGGTCAGATGGAGAGAGCGCGATCCGTGGGACGGACCGGGAACGGGAGCTCCGTGTCCCCCTCAAGGTACCGGTCGACGGCGGAGGCCGCTGAACGCCCCTCGGCGATGGCCCACACGATGAGCGACTGGCCGCGGCCCGCGTCGCCCGCGACGAAGACGCCGGCCTGGTCGGTCTGGTAGTCCTCGCCGCGCGCGACGTTGCCGCGCTCGTCGAACGGGACCGTCAGCTGCGACGAGAGCGCCTCCTTCTCGGGACCCGTGAAGCCCAGGGCGAGGAGCACCAGGTCCGCGGGGATCTCGCGCTCGCTGCCCGACCTGGGAACGCGTCGCCCGTCGCGGAACTCGGTCTCCGCGACGCGGACGGCGCGGACGTGCCCGTCGTCGTCCTTCAGGAACTCGACGGTGGACGCGAGGTAGTGGCGCTCCCCGCCCTCCTCGTGAGCGCTCGACACCTCGAAGAGGGTCGGGTACGTCGGCCACGGCTGGTCGGCGCGGCGCTCCGACGGGGGCTGCTGGCCGATCGCCAGGTTCGTCACGGACGCCGCCTTCTGGCGGTGCGCCGTGCCGATGCAGTCGGCGCCGGTGTCACCGCCGCCGAGGACGACGACGTGCTTGCCCTCCGCGTGGATCTGCTCGGGCACCTGGTCGCCGGCCGTCGCGTGGTTCGACTGGCGGAGGTAGTCCATGGCGAAGTGCACGCCGTCGACGTCACGACCCGGGATGTCGAGGTCGCGGGGCACGAGCGCACCCGTGCAGACCACGACGGCGTCGTAGCGCAGGCGCAGGTCGGACCAGGTGATGTCCTTCCCGATGTCGACGCCCGCGCGGAAGCGGGTGCCCTCTGCGGTCATCTGCGCGAGGCGCGCCTCGAGGTGGCGCTTCTCCATCTTGAAGTCGGGGATGCCGTAGCGCAGCAGCCCGCCGATGCGGTCGTCGCGCTCGAAGACCGCGACCGTGTGGCCGGCGCGCGTGAGCTGCTGCGCGGCGGCGAGGCCGGCGGGACCGGAGCCCACGACCGCGACGGTCTTGCCCGTGAGGCGCTCCGGGGGGTGCGGCTCGACCCAGCCGTTCTGGAAGGCGTCGTCGATGATCGACACCTCCACCTGCTTGATCGTCACGGGCGGCTGGTTGATGCCGAGGACGCACGAGCTCTCGCAGGGGGCGGGGCACAGGCGCCCCGTGAACTCCGGGAAGTTGTTCGTGGCGTGCAGGCGCTCGATGGCCTGCCGGCCCTCGCCCCGCCACGTGAGGTCGTTCCACTCCGGGATGAGGTTGCCGAGCGGGCAGCCCTGGTGGCAGAACGGGATGCCGCAGTCCATGCACCGGCCGGCCTGGCGGACGAGCTCGCCGCGCTCCTGCTGCTCGTACACCTCCTTCCAGTCCATGAGCCGCACCGAGACGGGGCGGCGCTTCGGGAGCTCGCGCTCCGTCACCTTGAGGAAGCCCTTGGGGTCAGCCACCGGTCACCTCCAGGATGCGCTTCCAGGCGACGTCGCCGTCGGGGTCGAGGCCCTCGTCCACCGCGGTCTGTCGGGTGGCGAGGACGGCCGCGTAGTCGCGCGGCAGGATCTTGGTGAATCGGTGCATGGAGGTCTCCGGGTCGGCGAGCAGGCGCTCGGCCACGGTCGAGCCGGTCTCGGCGAGGTGCCGGCGGAGGAGGTCGAGCACGATCTCGACGTCGGCGCTCCCGAGCGGGTGCAGCTCGAGCTCGCCCGACGCGAGCGCGTCGGTGTTGATGCGGTCCTCGGCGAGATCGAGCACGTAGGCGGTGCCGCCCGACATGCCCGCGCCGATGTTGCGGCCGGTGCCGCCGAGCACGAGCGCGAGCCCGCCCGTCATGTACTCCAGCGCGTGGTCGCCGACCGCCTCGACGACCGCGGTGGCGCCGGAGTTGCGCACGAGGAACCGCTCCCCCACCATGCCGCGGATGAACATCGTGCCCTGGGTCGCCCCGTAGCCGATGACGTTGCCGGCGATCACGTTCTCCTCGGCGGGGAAGCCGGCCCGCGAGTCCGGACGGACGACGATGTCGCCGCCGGACAGGCCCTTGCCGAGGTAGTCGTTGCTGTCGCCGACGAGGCGCAGCGTGATGCCCGCGGGCATGAACGCGCCGAACGACTGGCCCGCGGACCCGCGCAGCGTCACGTCGATGGAGCCGGTGGGCAGGCCGTTCTCGCCGTGGGCCTTGGTGACCAGGTGGCCGAGCATGGTGCCGACCGCGCGCGCCGTGTTGCGGACGGGCAGGTCGATCTCCACGTGCCCCCCGTGGTCGAGGACGTCGCGGCTGAGGCGGATGAGCTCGTTGTCGAAGTGGTCCTCGAGCTCGTGGTCCTGCGAACGGCCGTGCTTCATCGGCTCGTCGTCGGCGAAGGCCGGGCCGACCAGGATCGGCGACAGGTCGAGCCCGGACGCCTTCCAGTGGTCGATCGCGTCGCCGACGCCCAGCAGGTCGTTGCGGCCGACGATCTCGTCGAGCGAGCGGTAGCCGAGCGCGGCGAGGTGCTCACGCACCTCCTGCGCGATGAACTCGAAGAAGTTGACGACGTGGTCGGCCTTGCCGGGGAACCGCTTGCGCAGCTCCGGGTTCTGCGTGGCGACGCCCACGGGGCAGGTGTCGAGGTGGCAGACGCGCATCATGATGCAGCCCGACACGACGAGGGGCGCGGTGGCGAAGCCGAACTCCTCCGCGCCGAGGAGCGCGCCGACGATGACGTCCCGTCCGGACTTCATCTGGCCGTCGACCTGCACGACCACGCGGTCGCGCATGCCGTTGAGGCGGAGGGTCTGCTGCGTCTCCGCGAGACCCAGCTCCCACGGCGTGCCCGCGTGCTTGAGCGAGTTGACCGGGCTCGCGCCCGTGCCCCCGTCGTGGCCCGAGACGAGGATCACGTCGCTGAGCGCCTTCGCCACGCCCGCGGCGACCGCGCCGATGCCCGACTGGCTCACCAGCTTCGTGTGGATCCGGGCGGACGGGTTCGCGCGCTTGAGGTCGAAGATGAGCTGCTTGAGGTCCTCGATCGAGTAGATGTCGTGGTGGGGCGGTGGGGAGATGAGCCCCACGCCCGCGGTCGCGTGGCGGGTGCGCGCCACCCACGGGTAGACCTTCCCCGGCGGGAGCTGCCCTCCTTCACCGGGCTTGGCGCCCTGCGCGAGCTTGATCTGGATGTCGTCGGCGTGCGTGAGGTACATGCTCGTGACGCCGAAGCGGCCGGACGCCACCTGCTTGATGGAGCTGCGCCGCTCGGGGTCGAGCAGGCGCTCCACGTTCTCGCCGCCCTCGCCCGTGTTCGACTTGGCGCCCAGCCGGTTCATCGCGATCGCGAGCGTCTCGTGCGCCTCCTCGGAGATCGAGCCATAGCTCATCGCGCCCGTGGAGAAGCGCTTGACGATGTCGGAGATGGGCTCCACCTCGTCGAGCGGGACCGGCGGGCGCGTGCCCGTGCGCAGCTGGAACATGCCGCGGAGGGTCATGAGGTCCTTCGACTGCGCGTCGACCATGGACGTGTACTCGCGGAAGATGTCGTACCGGCGCGTGCGCGTGGCGTGCTGCAGCCGGAAGATCGTGTCCGGGTTGAAGAGGTGGGGCGAGCCGTCGCGGCGCCACTGGTACTCGCCGCCCGTCTGCAGGCGCTCGTGCGACAGCACGGCCCCGTCCGTCGGGTAGGCGCTGCGGTGGCGCGCGGCGTTCTCCGCCGCGATGACGTCGATGCCGACGCCGCCGAGGCGCGTGGTGGTGCCCGAGAAGTACTGGTCCACCAGCTCCTGCGAGAGGCCGACGGCCTCGAAGCACTGCGCGCCGGCGTAGGAGGAGACCGTCGAGATGCCCATCTTGGACATGATCTTCAGCACGCCCTTGCCGAGGCCCTTGATGAGGTTGCGCGTGGCCTTCTCCGGCGTCACGCCCGTGAGCATGCCGCTGCGGACCAGGTCCTCGCAGGACTCCATGGCCAGGTACGGGTTCACCGCCGAGGCGCCGTACCCGATGAGCAGCGCGATGTGGTGCACCTCGCGCACGTCGCCGGCCTCGACCACGATGCCGACCTTCATGCGGGTCTGCTTGCGGATGAGGTGGTGGTGCACCGCCGCGATCATGAGGAGCGACGGGATGGGCGCCAGGTCGCGGTTGGAGTCGCGGTCCGACAGGACGATGAACTGCGCCCCGTGGGCGATGGCGCGGTCGACCTCGTCGCACATCGCGTCGATCCGCTTCTGCATGGCGAGGGGGCCGTCGTCGACGCGGTAGAGCCCGCTCACGATCGTGGTGGTGCGGCTGCCCGGCCGGTGGTCGATGTGGATGACCTTGGCGAGCTCGTCGTTGTCGATGACGGGGAAGTCGAGCACGACCTGCTTGGCGTGCTCCGGGCCCGCGTCGAGCAGGTTCCGCTGCGGGCCGAGGCCGAGGCGGAGGCTGGTGACGACCTCCTCGCGGATGGAGTCCAGCGGCGGGTTCGTGACCTGCGCGAACTGCTGCGTGAAGTAGTCGAACAGCAGGCGCGGACGCTGCGACAGGACCGCGATGGGCGTGTCCGACCCCATGGCGCCGAGGGGCTCGGCCCCCACCTTCGCCATGGGCATGAGGAGCATCCGCACCTCCTCCTCCGTGTAGCCGAAGGTGCGCTGGCGGCGGACGACGGACGCCGGCGTGTGCACGATGTGCTCACGCTCCGGCAGGTCCGACAGGTGGATGCGGTTCTCGAGCCACTCGCCCCACGGCGCGCTCGCCGCGAGCTCGGACTTGATCTCGTCGTCCTCGATGATGCGGCCGGCCTCGGTGTCGACGAGGAACATCTTGCCCGGGCGGAGCCGGCCCTTGCGGGCGATGCGCGCGGGGTCGATCTCGAGGACGCCGATCTCGCTGCCGAGCACGACGAGGCCGTCGTGCGTGACGAGGTAGCGGCCCGGGCGGAGCCCGTTGCGGTCGAGCGTGGCGCCGACGAGCGTGCCGTCGGTGAACGTGAGCGCGGCCGGACCGTCCCACGGCTCCATGACCATGGAGTGGTACTCGTAGAAGTCGCGGCGGACGGGGTCGATGTCGCTCTGCTTCTCCCACGCCTCGGGGACCATCATCATCATCGCGTGGGGCAGGCTGCGGCCGCTGAGGCTGAGGAGCTCGAGCACCTCGTCGAAGGAGGCGGAGTCGCTCGCACCGGGCGTGACGATGGGCAGGAGCGGCCCCAGGTCGCCGAGCAGCTCCGACTCGAGCTGCGACTGACGGGCGCGCATCCAGTTGCGGTTGCCGGCGACGGTGTTGATCTCGCCGTTGTGCGCCATCATCCGCAGCGGCTGCGCGAGCGGCCACGACGGGAAGGTGTTCGTGGAGTAGCGGGAGTGAACGATCGCGAGCCTCGAGGCGAAGCGCTCGTCGGAGAGGTCGGGGTAGAAGGGCTCCAGCTGGAGCGTCGTGACCATGCCCTTGTAGACGAGCGTCCGCGAGGACAGCGAGATGAAGTACGCGCCGAGCTCCCGCTCCGCCCGCTTGCGGAGGCGGAAGGCGAGCCGGTCGAGGGCGAGGCCCGCGGGACGGTCGGCGGGCTCCGCCGCGTCGGACGCCAGGAAGAGCTGGCGGAACGCCGGCATCGCCTTGCGCGCCAGGTTTCCGAGGTGGGTCGGGTCGACGGGGACCTCGCGCCAGCCGAGGACGCGCAGCCGCTCGGTTCCCGCGATCCGCTCGATGCCCGCCTCGAGCTCCTCGCGCTCGGCGTCGTCGGTGGGCAGGAACGCCATGCCCACGACGTACTCCCCCATGGGCGGCAGGTCGAAGCCCGCGACGCCGCGGAGGAACTCGTCGGGGATCTGCGTCATGATGCCCGCGCCGTCGCCCGTGCCTGCGTCGGAGCCGATGGCGCCGCGGTGCTCGAGGTTCCGCAGCGCGTCGAGCGCGTTGACGATGATGTCGTGGCCCGGGGTGCCGCGCAGGGTGGCCACCATGGCCAGGCCGCACGCGTCCTTCTCGAAGGCGGGGTCGTACAGGCCCTGCTTCGCGGGGAACGCGCCGCCGGGAGGGGAGGTGGAGGAGAACGCCATGGGAACCGTCCTAGATGCACTGCGGAGGGACGTCGCTGGCCCTGTGGTGGGGACCGCCTCGCTGAGCAGGAGACGGTGACCGCGGGGGTGCCCGCGCTGGGGACTAGGCGCCGCGTCCGCTTGTGGCGGGGAGAGCGTGGGAGTCCGACCCGGTGGATGCCCGATCGGCGTCGCCGTCGGTGAAATCCGAATCCGTGTACACCGATGCTACCTCCCCGTCGCGACCCGCCTTCGCGCGCCGGGTTACGTCATCCGGGGTGCGGCCCGGCAGGTAGGCGCTCGGCTCGCTGCCCACATGACGGCGGGTCTGCACGATGAAGAGCACCAGGCCGATCGCGACCGCGATGAACGCCGCCCACACGTTGGTGCGGATGCCGAGGATGATCTCGCTCGGATCGATGCGGATGGACTCGAACACCATGCGGCCGAGGCCGTACCACATGAGGTAGACGGCGAGCCCGCGGCCCCACTGGAGGCGCACCGCGCGTCCGAGCAGGATGATGAGCAGCGCGCCCGCGACGTTCCAGACGATCTCGTACAGGAACGTGGGGTGGAACAGGGTCCCCGCGGGGAGCCCGGCCGGGAAGGCGGCGTTGCCCGGGTCGACCTCGAGGCCCCACGGCAGTGTGGTGGGCGTGCCGAACAGCTCCTGGTTGAAGTAGTTGCCCATGCGCCCCGCCGCCTGCGCCAGGAGGAGCCCGGGGGCGAGGGCGTCCGCGAAGGTCCAGAAGCGGACGCCGGTCCACTTGGAGGCGAGCCACACGCCGACCGCGCCGCCGATGAGCGCGCCGAAGATGGCGATGCCGCCCTCCCAGACGTACAGCACCCGGAGCGGGTCCGCGCCCGCGAAGAAGTAGTCGCCGGGATGGGTGAGCACGTGGAACGCGCGCGCGCCGACGATGCCGAGCACGAGCGCGAGCAGCGTGAAGTCGATGACCGTGCCGGACTCGACGCCCCGTGCCACCAGGCGCCGGTTGGTGAGCCAGGCGGCGATGAGGATGCCGACGAGGATGCACACCGCGTAGGCGTGGATGGCGAAGGTGAGCGGCAGGTCGATGCCGAAGCCCTGGAGCCACGCCGTGACGTCGAACCGGGTGTCGGACGGATCCGGGCTGGGGATGCTCATCGGGGCGAACAACGGATGGCGCTCACTTTCGCAGGGGATTCGGCAGGCGCGGCGGGACCGCGGGCCGGGGGCTAATGTAGCGCAGTTCCCCGCGCCAGATCGGCCGCGGCCCGTGCGACGCCGGGCACGCCGCCGTCGGCGAGGGCCGCCACGAGCGCCGATCCGACGATGGCGCCGTCCGCGTAGCCGAGGACCTCGCGCACCTGGTCTCCCGTGGAGATGCCGATGCCCACGCAGGCGCTCGTGGAGCCGGCGTCGCGCAGGCGCGAGACGAGGCCGCGGGCGGCCTGGTCGACGTCCTGGCGTGCGCCCGTGATCCCCATGGTGGAGACGGCGTAGACGAACCCGCGGCTCCGCTCGACGGCCTGGTGCAGGCGGGCCTCGCTCGAGGACGGGGCTGCGAGGAACACGCGGTCGAGGCCCGTGCGCTCCGACGCGGCGAGCCAGTCGGCGCCCTCGTCCGGGATGAGGTCGGGCGTGATGAGGCCGGCCCCGCCCGCCGCGACGATGTCGTCCGCGAACCGCTCCACGCCGTACTGCACGACGGGGTTCCAGTAGGTCATGAGCAGCACCGGGGCGTTCACGCGCTGCGTGATGGCGTGGAGCGCGTCGAAGCCGTCCCGGAGGCGGAAGCCCTGCGCGAGGGCGGTCTGCGTGGCGCGCTGGATGACGGGCCCGTCCATGACGGGGTCGCTGTAGGGCAGGCCCAGCTCGATGACGTCGACGCCGTTCTCGACGAGCGCGACGGCGGCCTCGATGCTCGTGGCGACGTCGGGGAAGCCGACGGGCAGGTAGCCCACGAGCGCGCCCGAGCCCTGCTCGCGTCGGAGCGCGATGGCCCGCTCGACGGGGCTGCCGACCGGCGCTGCGGCGTGCGCGGCCGCGTTCACAACTGCTCCGCCCCGGCATCGATGAGGTCGAAGTACGCGCCCGCGGTCTCCATGTCCTTGTCGCCGCGACCGCTGAGGTTGATCAGGATGATCGCGTCCGGTCCGAGCTCCTTGCCGAGCTCGAGCGCTCCCGCGAGGGCGTGCGCCGACTCGATCGCCGGGATGATGCCCTCGGTGCGGCTGAGCAGACGGAGCGCGCTCATCGCCTGGTCGTCCGTCACCGGCCGGTAGGAGGCCCGGCCGAGGTCCGACAGCCACGAGTGCTCGGGACCGACGCCCGGGTAGTCGAGCCCCGCGGAGATCGAGTGCGAGTCGATGGTCTGGCCGTCCTCGTCCTGAAGCAGGTAGCTGCGGGCGCCGTGGAGCATGCCGGGGCGGCCCTTCGTGATGGTGGCCGCCGTGCGCGGGGTGTCCGCGCCGTCGCCTCCCGCCTCGAAGCCGTAGAGCGCGACGTCCGCGTCGTCGAGGAAGGCGTGGAAGATGCCGATGGCGTTCGACCCGCCGCCGACGCACGCGGCGACGGCGTCGGGAAGCCGGCCGGTGAGGGCGAGCACCTGCTCGCGCGCCTCCTCGCCGATGATCTTCTGCAGGTCGCGGACCATGGCCGGGAACGGGTGCGGGCCCGCGACCGTGCCGAAGACGTAGTTCGTGGTCTCGACGTTGGTGACCCAGTCGCGCATGGCGTCGTTGATGGCGTCCTTGAGCGTCCGGGAGCCCGAGCGCACGGGGACGACCTCGGCGCCGAGCAGCCGCATGCGCGCGACGTTGAGCGCCTGGCGCTCCGTGTCGACCTCGCCCATGTAGATGACGCAGTCGAGCCCGAAGAGCGCCGCCGCCGTCGCGGTGGCGACGCCGTGCTGGCCCGCTCCCGTCTCGGCGATGATGCGCTTCTTGCCGATCTTCTTCGTCAGCAGCGCCTGGCCCAGCACGTTGTTGATCTTGTGCGAGCCCGTGTGGTTCAGGTCCTCGCGCTTGAGGATGATGCGGGCCCCGCCGGCGTGCTCGGCGAAGCGCGGCACCTCGGTGATGAGCGACGGCCGGCCGGTGTAGGTGCGGTGCAGCTCCTGGAGCTCCGCGATGAAGGACGGGTCGACCTTCAGCTCCTCCCACGCCTCCGACAGCTCGTCGAGGGCGGCGACGAGGGACTCGGGGACGTAGCGCCCGCCGAACTCGCCGAAGTACGGCCCGGTCTCGCTGCGCAGGTCGGTCATGAGCGGATCTCCCGGAACTCGGTCAGCGTGCGGACGGGATCGCCCGTGACGAGGGCCTCGCCCACGAGCACGACGTCGGCGCCCGCACGGCGGTAGTGGGCCACGTCGTCGGCGGTCTTCACGGCCGACTCGGCGATGCGGACGACGCCGGCCGGGATGGAGTCGGCCAGGCGGCCGAAGAGGTCGCGGTCGAGCTCGAAGGTGGACAGGTCGCGGGCGTTGACGCCGACGACCTGCGCGCCGAGGTCGAGCGCGCGCGACACCTCGTCGGCGGAATGCGTCTCGACCAGGGCGGTCATGCCGAGCTCGCCGATGAGGGCGTGCAGCTCCACGAGGGTCGGCTGGTCGAGCGCGGCCACGATGAGGAGGACGAGGTCGGCGCCCGAGGCGCGGGCCTCGAGGACCTGGTAGGCCTCGCCGATGAAGTCCTTGCGGAGCACGGGGATGGAGACCGTGTCGCGCACCTGCTCGAGGTCGTGCAGCGAGCCGCCGAAGCGGCGTCCCTCGGTGAGGACGCTGATGGCGCTGGCGCCGCCGGTCTCGTAGCGGGAGGCGAGCAGCGCGGGGTCCGGGATCTCCGCGAGCGCGCCGCGGGAGGGGCTCGAGCGCTTGACCTCCGCGATGATCTTCACGCGGTCGGCCGGCGCCAGGGCGCCGAGGGCGTCGAGGGCTGCGGGACGCGCGAGCGCGGCGGCCTCGACGTCGGCCAGGGGACGGAGCTCGCGACGCGCCGCCGCGTCCTCGAGGGCGCCGGCGAGCAGGTCGCCGAGCATCTAGGAGTGCGCCTTCGTGGGCGCGGTGCGGTGGCCGCCCACCCGAAGCCCATCTTCTTCATGACGCCGCCGGTGATCCAGCCGAGGATGGCGAGGACGGCGGAGGCCCAGACCACGGGCTCGATGGCGAACCAGAACGCGATGGTGCCGACGCTGAACGCGACGAGCATGATGACGACAGCGGTCCAGGCCGCCGGCGAGTTGCCGTGGCCGGGTTCTGCGGACTCGGTGGACATGCGTGCTCCTCGTGGGTCGTACGGTCGGGATGTTCCGAGTCTACCGGTCGGCGTCGGGGTGGACGCCGGGTGCGGGGGGCACGGCGGGGGCCGTGCCGTCCGCCTCGCGACGGCCGTCGCCGCCCTCCGCGACCGAGCCCGCCGGAGAGGCGTCGTCCGGGTCGCCGGGCTCGCGGCGCGTGGGGTCCGCGCCGCCGCTCAGGCTGTCCCACGCGGCGACGGGATCCTCGCGCGGGACGATCCTGCGGGCTGGTCCGGCGTCGGGCGCGTCGTACCGGGAGCGGCCGGTCGGCCAGCGGGGGCCGGTGCCGGCGACGAGGATCCCGACGAGCGCCGAGGCGACGCCGGCCGCGAGGGTGAACGGCCCCCAGGGGGTGGTGGTCCAGCCGACGACGAGGTCGGCGACGGGCGCGGACCCGGCGACGCCCGTGACCGTCGTGACGGCGGCCTCGCCGGCCTGGACGGGACCCGACAGCGCGGCGAGGGCGGTGAGCGCGACGGTCGCGCCGATGAGCGCCTGGAGCACGCCGAGCACGACCCGCAGCCCGCGGCCCGCGATGGCGAGGGCGCCCGCGAGGGCGAGGCTCGACAGGGCGAGCGCGCTGAGCGCCGGCGCGGCCACGCTGCCCGCCACGGGCACGAGCGCCGGCGCCTGACCGCCGATGCGGAGCGTCGACCAGTCCTGCGACCAG
Source organism: Clavibacter michiganensis (assembly GCA_002150995.1). Taxonomy (GTDB): domain Bacteria; phylum Actinomycetota; class Actinomycetes; order Actinomycetales; family Microbacteriaceae; genus Clavibacter; species Clavibacter michiganensis_K. The sequence continues at coordinate 2,009,748 of MDHJ01000001.1, forward strand.
CCGAGGAACGTGGCGGCGCTCGTCGCCAGGACGAGCAGGAGGGCGAGGCCCTTCGTGCGGCGCGTGACGCGCATCAGCGCACGCGCCGCATGGCCTCGGCGACCGCGACCGCGCGCAGCGGGGCCGCGGCCTTGTTCTGCGACTCGAGGTACTCGGCGTCGGGGTCGGAGTCGGCCACCATGCCGCCGCCGGCCTGCACGTGCGCGACGCCGCCGACGATGGTGGCGGTGCGGATCGCGATGGCCAGGTCCGCGTCGCCCGCGAAGTCGAAGTAGCCCACCACTCCCCCGTAGACGCCGCGCTGGGCGGGCTCGAGCTCGTCGATGATCTGCAGGGCGCGCGGCTTGGGGGCGCCCGAGAGCGTGCCCGCCGGGAACGTCGCCCGGAACACGTCGATGCTCGAGACGCCGGGCCGCAGCGTGCCCTCCACCGAGCTGACCAGGTGCATGATGTGGCTGAAGCGCTCCACGCGCATGAACTCGGTGACCTCCACCGACCCCGGGGCGCAGGCCTTCAGCATGTCGTTGCGCGCGAGGTCGACCAGCATGAGGTGCTCCGCGCGCTCCTTCGGGTCGGCGAGGAGCGACTCCTCGTGGGCCACGTCCTCCTCGACGGTGCCGCCGCGGGGTCGGGAGCCGGCGATGGGGTGCATGTACACGTGGTCGTCGGTGACGGTCACGAGTGCCTCGGGCGACGAGCCGACGATGGAGTACGGCACGCCGTCGGCGTCCTCCAGCGTCAGCAGGTACATGTACGGGCTCGGGTTGAGCACCCGGAGGATGCGGTACACGTCGATGGGATCGGCCGTGGTCGGCTGGTCGAAGCGCTGCGAGACCACGACCTGGAAGACGTCGCCCTCGTGGATGTGGTGCTTGCTGCGGGCGATGGCCGCGTGGAAGTCCTCGGGAGCGGTGCGCAGCGTCGCCGACGGCTGCGCGTCGAGGTCGACCTCCGCGAGGAACGTCTCCGCGGGGCGCGCGAGGTCGGCCTGCATGCGGTCGAGGCGCGCCTGCGCGTCCGTCCACATGGCGTCCTCGTCGTCGACGCCGTCGTTGAGGGCCGTCGCCACGAGGGTCACGGTGCCGCGCCGGTGGTCGAGGACCGCGAGCTCCGACACGAAGCTCAGGGCCTGGCCCGGCACCGGCACCTCGGCGGGCGGGCGGTCGGGCAGGCGCTCGATCTGGCGCACGGCCTCCCAGCCGATGAAGCCGACGAGGCCGCCGGTCAGCGGCGGCAGGCCCGGGATACGCGGGGTCTCCCACCGCGCGTACAGGGCGGCGAGTGCGGCCAGCGGACCGTCCGGGGCATCGTCGCCGAGCGCACGCGACGCGTCGAGCCCGTAGTCGAGCCAGCGCGCCTCGTCGCCCTGCTGGGTGAGGACCCCGAAGGACGAGACCCCGACGAAGGAGAACCGGGTCCAGATGCCGCCCTGGCCGGCGGACTCGAGCAGGAAGCTGCCCGGTCGTCCGGCGGTGAGCTTGCGGTGGACGCCGACGGGCGTCTCGCCGTCCGCGAACACCTCGCGGAGGACCGGGATCACCCGGTGGTCGGCGGCGAGGGCGTGGAAGCCCGCGCGCGTCGTGGTCCCGGGAGCGGCGGCGGACGCGGGGCCCGGAGCGTTCGAGATCATGCGTCGTGCCCTTCGTCGGAGGTGGGACGCGCGCCCGTGACGGGGTGCAGGTGGTCGGCGTCGAAGCACGTGCGCGTGCCGGTGTGGCAGGCCACCCCGACCTGATCGACCTGGACGAGCACGGTGTCCCCGTCGCAGTCGAGGGCGGCGTCCCGCACGAACTGGGCGTGCCCGGACGTGTCGCCCTTCCGCCAGTACTCCCGGCGGGAGCGCGACCAGAACGTGACGCGGCCGCTGGTGAGCGTGCGGCGGAGGGCCTCGCGGTCCATGTAGCCGAGCATCAGCACCTCGCGGGTGTCGTACTGCTGGATGACCGCGGGCAGGAGTCCGTCGTCCGCGAACGCGGCGCGGGCGAGGATCCCGTCGACGTCCGGGGCCGCGGGGGCGCTGCTCGTCGTGCCGCTCATCGGACCACCTGACCGGCGTCCCGCAGGGCGCCCTTGACGTCGCCGATGGTGAACCGGCGGGAGTGGAAGACGCTCGCGGCGAGCACGGCGTCGGCTCCCGCGCGGATGGCGGGGGCGAAGTGGTCGAGCTCCCCGCGCCGCCCGAGGCGATCACGGGCACGCGGCTCGCGGCGCGCATCGCGGCCACCAGCTCGAGGTCGAAGCCGTCGCGCGTCCCGTCGGCGTCGATGGAGTTGACGAGGAGCTCGCCCGCTCCGCGCTCCACGGCCTCGCGCGCCCATGCGACGGCGTCGATCGTCGTGCGCGTGCGGCCGCCGTGCGTGGTGACGACGAAGCCGGACGCCGTGTCACCGCGCGTCACGTCCAGGGAGAGGACGCAGACCTGGGCGCCGAAGCGGTCGGCGATCTCCCCGACCAGGTCGGGGCGGGCGATGGCGGCGCTGTTGACGCCGATCTTGTCGGCGCCGCTCGCCAGGAGGCGCGCCACGTCGTCGGCGCTGCGGACGCCGCCGCCCACCGTGAGCGGGATGAAGACCTGCTCCGCCGTCGCGCTCACGACGTCGTACATGGTCGAGCGGTCCTCGACCGTGGCCGTGACGTCGAGGAAGGTCAGCTCGTCGGCGCCCTGCTCGTAGTAGAGGCGCGCGAGCTCGACGGGGTCGCCCGCGTCCTGCAGGTCGAGGAAGTTGACGCCCTTGACGACGCGGCCGGCGGCGACGTCGAGGCACGGGATGACGCGGACCGCGAGGCGGCCCGGGTCGGAGGCGGCGACGGCCGGCGGGCCCGCGGCGGTGTCGGCCACGGTCAGATCCTGGCGGCGTGGATGGGGCTGACGAGGATGGCGCGCGCGCCCACCTCGTGCAGGCGGTCCATGATCTGGTTCGTGTCGTCGCGCGGCACCATCGACCGCACGGCGACCCAGGCGGGGTCCTGCAGCGGCGAGATGGTGGGCGACTCGATGCCCGGGGTGATGGCCGTGGCCGCGTCGAGCAGGTCGAGCGGGACGTCGTAGTCCATGAGGACGTACCGGCGAGCGACCAGCACGCCCTCGAGGCGGCGCAGGAGGGTCGCGGCCCCCGGCTTCTCCGCGGCGCCCGAGATGAGGACCGCGGTGGAGCGGAGGATCACGGGGCCGAAGATCTCCAGGCCCGCCTTCCGCAGGGTGGTGCCGGTCTCGACGACGTCGGCGATGGCGTCGGCGACCCCGAGCTGGATCGCGGACTCGACCGCGCCGTCCAGGCGGATGAGCGTCGCCTCGACGCCGTGCTCGCGGAGGAACCCGCCGACGAGCACGGGGTAGCTCGTGGCGATGCGGACGCCCGCGAGGTCCGGGAGATCAGCGAAGCGGCCGACGGGGCCCGCGAAGCGGAACGTCGACCCCGCGAAGCCGAGCTCCGCGGTCTCCGAGGCGTCCGAGGACGAGTCGATGAGGAGGTCGCGGCCCGTGATGCCGACGTCGAGCGCACCGGATCCGACGTAGGTGGCGATGTCGCGCGGGCGGAGGTAGAAGAACTCGACGTCGTTGCGCGCGTCGAGGACGTAGAGCTCCTTCGGGTCGCGGCGGCCGGCGTATCCGGCCTCGGCGAGCATCTGGGCGGCGGTCTCGGCGAGCGAGCCCTTGTTGGGCACGGCGACACGGAGCATGGGGATCACTTCTTCCGGGGTGGGGGTCGACGGGTGACGGGGCGCGTCACAGATGTCGGCCGACGTCCTCCAGGGTGAGCCCGCGGGCGATCATCATGACCTGCACGTGGTACAGCAGCTGGGAGATCTCCTCGGCCGCGCGGTCGTCGGACTCGTGCTCCGCGGCCATCCAGACCTCGGCGGCCTCCTCGACGACCTTCTTGCCGATCGCGTGCACGCCGCCGTCGAGCTCGCGGACGGTGCCGGACCCCTCGGGCCGCTCGGCGGCGATCCGGGTCAGCTCGCCGAACAGGTCATCGAAGGTCTTCACGGGACCAGGGTACAGGCGCGGGCGGTGGCCCCCGGACGACGACGGGAGGCCGGGAGCGCGATGCTCCCGGCCTCCCGGTGGTGGTGCGCCGGTGCTAGCCGACGCCCTGCAGGTCGATCACGAAGATCAGGGTGCGGCCGGACAGGCGGTGTCCGCCGCCGGCGGGGCCGTAGGCGAGCTCCGGCGGCACGACGAGCTGGCGGCGTCCGCCGACCTTCATGCCGGGGATGCCCTGCTGCCAGCCGGCGATGAGGCTGCGGAGGGGGAAGCGCACGGACTGGCCGCGGCTCCACGAGGAGTCGAACTCCTCGCCGGACTCGAAGTCGACGCCGAGGTAGTGGACGTCGACGGTGTCGCCGGGCTGGGCCTCGGGGCCGTCGCCCACGGTGACGTCGGAGATGGTGAGCTCTGCGGGGGCCGGGCCGTCGACGGGCTCGACCTCGGGCTTCTGGATGTCGGTCATGGATCCAGTCAAGCAGATCCGCGGACCGGGTCCGTCGGGCCCTGGGCGTCGCGCCGGTGCGCGCGACGCGTCAGTGCACGTGGGCCTCGGCGGCCCGGCGCAGCTCCCGGATGGCGGACTCCGGGTCGCCCCCGCGGAAGACGCCCGATCCCGAGACGAAGGTGTCGGCGCCCGCCTCCGCGGCGCGCCCGATGGTCTCGACGTCGATCCCGCCGTCCACCTGCAGCCACACGTCGAGGCCGGAGTCGCGGAGGCGGGAGCGGAGAGCGCGGAGCTTCGGCATGGTCTCCGGCATGAACGACTGGCCGCCGAAGCCGGGCTCCACCGTCATCACGAGCACCTGGTCGAACTCGTGCAGCAGGTCGAGGTAGTCGTCGACCGGGGTGCCGGGCTTCAGCGCGATGCCCGCGCGCGCGCCGATGTCGCGCAGGCGCCGGGCGAGCGCCACGGGCTCGCGGGTCGCCTCCGCGTGGAACGTGACGCTCGCGGCGCCCGCCTCCGCGTAGCCCGGGGCCCAGCGGTCGACGTCGTCGATCATCAGGTGGATGTCGAGCGGGACCGGCGTGACCTGCTGGAGGCGCTCGACCATCGGGAGCCCGAACGTGAGGTTCGGCACGAAGTGGTTGTCCATGATGTCGACGTGCACGAGGTCGGCGGTCGCGAGGCGCTGGATCTCGCGCTCCAGGTTCGCGAAGTCGGCGGACAGGATGCTCGGTTCGATGCGGACGGGCATGCTCCCGACCCTACCGGCGGGTCAGCAGCGCGATGAACATGGCGTCCGTGCCGTGCCGGTGCGGCCACAGCTGGACGCTCGATGCGCGATCGGCGCCCTCCTCGAGCGGCGGGAGCTCGAGGTCGCCGTCCGCCACCTCGGCGAGCACGGCGCGCGTGTCGAGCGCCGACACGTCCGGGTGGCGCTGGAGCGCCGCCTGCACGACGGCGCGGGTCTCGGCGAGGTGCGGCGAGCACGTGACGTAGGCGAGGATCCCGCCCGGGGCCAGCGCCCCGATCGCCGCGTCGACGAGGGCCGTCTGGAGGACGCCGAGGCCCGCCACGTCGCGCGGGGACTTCCGCCAGCGCGCCTCGGGCCGGCGGCGCAGGGCGCCGAGGCCGCTGCAGGGGGCGTCGAGGAGGATCCGGTCGAACGCGCCCGGGTGGCTCTCGCCCACCGTCGTGCCGTCGAGCTCCCACACCTCGGTGTCGCCGGGGACCGCGCGGAGGGCGTCGCGGACGAGACCCGCGCGGGCGGGCACGAGCTCGTTCGCGGTGAGCAGCGCACCCGCGCGCCCCGCCTCCGCCGCGAGCAGGGCCGCCTTGCCGCCGGGACCGGCGCACAGGTCGAGCCAGCGCTCGCCGGGGCGGACGGGACGGGCGCGGCTCAGCGCGAGGGCGGCGAGCTGGGAGCCCTCGTCCTGCACGCGGACGCGGCCCTCGGCCACGCCCGGGGCGTCCATCGGGTCGCCGCCCTCGAGGTACGCGCCGACGGGCGAGAACGCCGCGGGCTGCTCGTGCGTCTCCTCCACCGTCGCGAGCCCGGGAGCGCGACGAGGCTGACGGCGGGCGCCCGGTTGTCGGCCCGCAGCAGTTCCTCGAGCTCGTCGGCCCGGCCCTCGCGGGCGAGCGCCTGGCGGAGGGCGCGGAGGACCCACAGCGGATGCGAGTGCTCGAGCGCGAGCCGCTCGTCGGCGCTCGCGGCGCTGGCGAGGACGCGCTCCCGCCAGGCGTCGGGCTCGGAGCGCGTGACGGTGCGCAGCACGCCGTTGACGAAGCCGGTCGCCGACCGGGATCCGACCGCGCGGGCCATGTCGACGCCCTCGTTCACGGCCGCGTGCGTCGCGACGCGCATGCTGAGCAGCTGGTGCACCGAGAGGCGCAGCACGTCGAGGATGGGCGCGTCGATCGCGGTGACGGGGCGGCCCGCCGCGAGCTCGATCACGCGGTCGTAGTAGCCGGACATGCGCAGGGTGCCGTACGCGAGCTCCGTCGCGAGCGCGGCGTCCTGGGCGCTGAGCGCAGCCCGGCGGATCCGGACGGGCAGCAGGAGGTTCGCGTACGCGTCCGACTCGCGCACGGCGCTCACGACCTCGTAGGCGACGCGGCGGGCGGGGCTGACGGTGGACGGGCCGGCGGAGGCGTCGCGCTCGCGGGGCCGGTCCTCCGGGCGGCGGCGGTCGCCGGCGGGGCGGCGGCCCCCCGGGCGGCGGGAGCTGGATCCGGTGCTGTCGCTCATCGTGCGGTGACGTCCTTCATCGTGACGCCGCGCCACCAGTCGGCGGCGGGCATGGGGCTCTTCCCCGCGGGCTGCACCTGGATGAGCTCGACGGGGTGGCTGGCGGTGCCGACGGCGACGCGGCCGTCGACGGACACGATGCGCCCGGGCTCGAGCGGCGCTCCGTCGCGCAGGGCGGCGGCCCGATGGACCTTGAGCCGCACGTCGTCCACGGACGTGTGCGCGCCGGGCTCCGGCGTGACGCCGCGGATGCGCGCCAGGACCTCGTCGGCGGGACGTGCCCAGTCGATGCGGCCGTCGTCGATGGTGGTCTTGGGCGCGAGCGTCGGCTCGCCCTCCTGCGGCAGGGCCCGGGCCGTGCCGGCGGCGATCGCGTCGACCGTGCGCCCCAGGAGGCCGGCACCCTGCACCGCGAGGGCGTCGAGCACGTGGCCGGCCGTCTCGTGGTCGCCCGTGGGCCGCTCCTCGCGGGCGAACACCGGCCCGGTGTCCATGCCGCGCTCGAGCTGGAAGACGCTCGCGCCGGTGACGCGCTCCCCCGCCATGATCGAGCGCTGCACGGGGGCGGCGCCGCGCCAGCGGGGCAGGAGCGAGAAGTGCAGGTTGATCCAGCCGTGCGCGGGCGTGGAGAGGAGCGGCTCGCGCACCAGGCCCCCGTACGCGACGATGACGCCCAGGTCGGCCGCGACGGCGGCGATCCGGGCCGTCGCCTCCTCGTCGAGGCGGTTCGTGCGGAGCGTCGGGATGCCCCGGCGCTCCGCCTCCGCGGCGACCGGCGACGGCGTGAGCACGCGCTTGCGGCCGAGCGGGGCGTCCGCGCGCGTGACGACGAGGGCGACCTCGTGACCGGACGCGGCGAGCAGCTGGAGCGAGGGCACCGCCGCGAGGGGCGTGCCGGCGAAGACGAGTCTCATGCGGATCCCTCCCGGGGACGGCGTGCAGGGCGAGCGGAGGAGGCGGAGGCGGGTGTGCGGGCGGCTGCCGGGGCGGCGGCGCCGCGGGCACGGGCGGCCCGGCGCACGGGCATCAGAACAGCCCCGTGTCGTCGAACCGTACACGGAGGGGGACGGTGGGCCGGAACCCGGTGCGGCCGGCGACCGGCTTCCGGCGGCTGGAGGCGTTGCGCACGACGGCCGCGCGGAGCTCCCGCGCCGCGTCCGGCCCGCTCGCGTAGTCGAGCCGGACGATGGCCCGCACCCGCCCCTGCTCGGTGGGAGCGGGCCCCAGCACGTCGACCCCCGGGATCCCGGCGAGCCGCTCGACGGCCGCGCCGACCGCGTCGGGCAGGCCCTCCACGCTCGCCGCGCGCACCGCGGGCGGGAAGCGCAGCGCCCGGCGCTCGAGCAGCTCCTCGCGCGCGTACCGGGGCTGCTGCCAGGTGGCGAGGGCGCGGGCGACCTGGCCGCCGACGCCCACGAGCATGACGGGCGCGCGGGGCGCCGCGAGGGCGGCCGCGTTCGACCACTGCCGGAGCACGTCCTCCCCCACCCGCAGGCTCTCCCGGGCGAGCATCCGCTCCCCGTCGAGGAGGAGCACGGCGCGGTACCCGCCGGCGGCGACGGGCTCGGCGCCGCGCGTGGCCACGACCAGGCGCGACTCGCCGTCGACCTCCTGCACGTGGCGCTCGCCGTCGGCCAGCACCACCTGCACGCCGGGGAACGCGCGGCCGAGCTCCTCGGCGGTGCGGCCGGCGCCGATGGTGACGAGCCGCAGCTCGTCCGACCCGCAGTTCGCGCACCGCCAGTCGCCCGCGAGGTGCCCGCACCAGCCGCAGGTGGGCGTGCTCGTCGCGGTCGACATGCCGAGCGGTCCGGTGCAGACGGTGCAGCGGGCGGCCTGGCGGCACGCGCGGCACGCCACGAGCGGCGCGTACCCGGGGCGCGCGACCTGGATGAGGACCGGACCGTGCTCGACGGCGTCCTTCGCCGCGCGCCAGGCCCCGGACGGGATGCGGGCCTGCCGGGCGAAGCCCTCGTCGCCCGTCTGCGAGGTGGTCGGGATGACGCGCGGGGTGCGGTTGACGGAGGGCGACACGCTGTCGAGGTAGCCGATGGCGACGAGCCGCTCGACCTCGGTGCTCCGGGAGTGCGCGAGCAGCACGAGCGCGGTCGCCTGCTGCCGGCTGCGGAGGAGCGCCACGTCGCGGGCGTGCGCGTACGGGCTGAGGGGCTCCGCGTGCAGCGGGTCGCCCTCGTCCCACAGGGCGATGAGGCCGAGGCCCGGTGCGGGGGCGTAGACCGCCGAGCGGTTGCCGACCACGATGCGGGGCGCGTCGCCGAGGCCGGCGAGGAACGCGCGGTAGCGGTCGGGGCCGGACTGGCGGGCATCGGTGCGGAGCACCGATCCCTCGGGAGCGTGCACGGCGAGGGCCAGCTCCAGCTGGTCCTGGTCGCGGTAGTCGGGGACCACGAGGACGCTGCTGCGGCCGGACGCGAGCACGCGGGCGGCGGCCTGCGCGAGCGTGACGGCCCAGCGGCCGGCCCACGCGCCGCCCGGCAGCTCGACGACCTCGGGGATCGCGTCGACCGCCACGCGGCCGGACCCGTCGACCGCGGCCGCGAGGCCCTCGGGCGCGTACCCGTCGACGGGCGGGAGCGCGCGGGCGGCGGGTTCGGCGGCGGCGGGCTCGGCGTCGGCGTGCGCGGAGGCCGCCGCGGCGTCCGCGTCGGCGGACGACGCCGCGAGTGCCGCCAGGTGCGCCTTCTCCACGCGCACCTGCCGCGGCGGCACGGCGAGGCGGATCACGTCGGACGCGGAACCCGCCTGCCGGTCCGCGACCTCGCGCGCGAGCGTCCAGATCTCCGGCCGGAGGACGGGCAGCGGCGACACGACGGCCTCGACCTCGCTGAGCGCGCCGTCGTACCCCTGGCCGTCTCCCACCTCGACGACGTAGCCGTCGGCGACCCGCCCCGCGGAGCGCAGCGGCACCCGCACGCGGACGCCGGGCACGCACTCGGCCCGCAGCGCCTCCGGCACGGCGTAGTCGAACAGCCGGTCGAGCTGCGGCAGGGGCGAGTCGACCATGACGCGGACGACGGGCGGTCGCCCACCGTCCGCGGCGCCGGCCGTGTCCGGCGACCCCGCGGTCACCGGGCGACCCCGGTCACGCCGCCGTCGGGACGGCCGGCGATGACCCGAGCGCGCGCGTCAGAGGCCCGCGGCGCTCTGCAGGTCGGCGACACGGTCGAGCGCCTCCCAGGTGAAGTCGGGCAGCTCGCGGCCGAAGTGGCCGTAGGCGGCGGTCTGCGCGTAGATGGGGCGCAGCAGGTCGAGCTGCTCGACGATCGCGGCGGGCCGCAGGTCGAAGGTCTCGCGGATGGCGCGGACGATGCGCTCCTCGGGCACGTGCGCGGTGCCGAACGTCTCGATGTAGAGGCCGACGGGCGCGGCCTTGCCGATGGCGTAGGCGACCTGCACCTCGAGGCGGTCGGCGAGGCCCGCGGCGACCGCGTTCTTCGCGACCCAGCGCATGGCGTACGCGGCGCTGCGGTCGACCTTCGACGGGTCCTTGCCGCTGAACGCGCCGCCGCCGTGCCGGCTGAAGCCGCCGTAGGTGTCGACGATGATCTTCCGGCCGGTGAGCCCCGCGTCGCCCTTCGGCCCGCCGATCTCGAACTTGCCCGTGGGGTTGATGAGCATCGTCGCGTCGCGCGAGTCGAGCTCGATGCCGATCTCGGCGGCCTGCGCGAGCACCGGCCGGATGACGTGCTCCTCGACCTCGCGGCGGAGGTCGTCCTGCGAGACCTGCGGGCCGTGCTGCGTGGAGAGCACGACGGTGTCGACCGTGCGCGGGACGAGCCCGTCGTAGCCGATGGTGACCTGCGTCTTGCCGTCCGGGCGGAGGTACGCCAGCTCACCGGAGTGGCGGACGGCGGCCAGGCGCTCGGCGAGGCGGTGCGCGAGGTAGATGGGCAGGGGCAGGAACACGGGGGTGTCGCGCGAGGCGTACCCGAACATGAGGCCCTGGTCGCCGGCGCCCTGCAGGTCGCGGGCGTCGGTGGACGCGGATCCGGAGCGGGACTCGTAGGAGCGGTCGACGCCCTGCGCGATGTCGGGCGACTGCGCGCCGATGGACACGGTGACGCCGCAGTTGCTGCCGTCGAACCCGACCTCGGACGAGTCGTAGCCGATGTCGCGGATGCGGTCGCGCACGATCTGCGGGATGTCGACGTAGCCGGAGGTGGTGACCTCGCCGGCGACGTGCACGAGACCGGTGGTGACGAGGGTCTCGACGGCCGCGCGGCTCGTCGGATCCTGCGCGAGGAGGGCGTCGAGGATGCTGTCCGAGATCTGGTCGCAGATCTTGTCGGGGTGGCCTTCGGTGACGGACTCGGAGGTGAACAGGCGCAGGTCGGTCACGTTCGGGGCCTCCAGGGGATCGTGTGGTCGCCCACCGGTCGCTACCGCGGCCCCGGCGGACCCACTACGTCGAGAATTCGATGGGCCACCTGCTCCTTGGAGCCGGAGGCCTCCGCAAGTGTATCGCCGGTCCTCGCGAGCACCGTGACCGCGTTGCCCTCCGTGGCGAACCCCTCGGTCCAGCCGACCCGGTTGAGGACGAGCAGGTCGCAGCCCTTGCGCTGGAGCTTCGCCCGGCCGATGCGGAGGAGCTCCGCGGGGTCCTGCTCGGTCTCGGCCGCGAAGCCCACGATGACCCGGTGCGAACCGTCGGCGCGGGGCGTCCGGGCGTCGGCGGCGAGCCGCTGCAGGATGTCCGGGTTCCGCACCAGCTCGACGGAGAGGGCGTCGCCCGCCTCCTCCTTCTTGATCTTGCCCGCGGAGACGGCAGCGGGACGGTAGTCGGCGACGGCGGCGGCCATGACGATGACGTCGGCGTCGGCCGCCTCGCGCACCATCGCCTCCTCGAGCTCGAGGGCGGTCGACACGGGCACCACGCGGACGCCGGTCGGCGCGGGCACCTCGAGGTGCGCCGCGACGAGGACGACATCGGCGCCGCGGTCGCGCGCGGCGGCCGCGAGGGCCGTGCCCTGGCGTCCGGAGGAGCGGTTGCCGAGGAAGCGCACGGGATCCAGCGGCTCGCGGGTGCCGCCCGCGGAGACGACGACGCGTCGGCCCTCGAGGTCGCGGCCGCCGGGGCGGACCGCGGCGAGGGCCGCGGCGAGCACGTCCTCGACCTCGGCCATGCGGCCGGGTCCCGAGTCGGTGCCCGTGAGCCGGCCCGACGTGGGGCCGACGAGCGTCGCCCCGCGCGAGCGCAGGATGGCCGCGTTGGCCTGCGTCGCCGGGTGCTGCCACATCTCGGTGTGCATCGCCGGGGCGACGACGAGGGGCGCGCGGCTCGCGAGGATGGTGGTGCCGAGCAGGTCGTCCGAGAGGCCGAGGGCCATGGACGCCAGCGTGTGCGCGGTGGCCGGCGCCACGACGATGAGGTCGGCCTTCTGGCCGAGTGCCACGTGGCGGACCTCGGAGACCCCGTCGTACAGGTCGCTCGTCACGGGGTTGCGGCTGACGGCCTCGAGGGTGGGCTTGCCGACGAAGCGCAGCGCCGCCTCGGTGGGGACGACGTGCACGTCGTGCCCGAGGAGCACGAGGCCGCGGACGACGCCGACGGCCTTGTAGGCCGCGATGCCGCCGGTGATGCCCACGACGACCATCACGCGGCGGCGCTCCGGATGCGGATGGCGGGGAGCGCGTGCGGCGGACGGTCGGCGGGGGTCATCCGGGTGGGCGGCGGCTAGGAGGCCGCGGGCTCCACGATGGGCGTGGCGACGAGCTTGTCCTCGTTGATCTCGTGCATGGCGACCGAGAGGGGCTTGTCGTCGATGGTGGAGTCGACGAGCGGTCCGACGTTGTCGAACAGGCTGCCCTCGTGCAGGTCGGCGTAGTAGTCGTTGATCTGACGGGCCCGCTTGGAGGCGAAGATCACGAGCGCGTACTTCGAGTCGACCTTCGAGAGGAGCTCGTCGATGGGCGGGTCGATGATGCCCTGGGTCTTGTCAACCATGGATGTGCCGCTTCCTCATTACATGGACGAAGGCCGCACGGGTCCGGGTCACGGACCGACGGCCTTCCTGGTCTTCATCAACTCTACGACCTCCCGGGCGGCATCCGCGACATCGCGGTTGACGACGAGGTGGTCGAACTCGTCCTGGGCGGCCAGCTCGACCTTCGCGGTGTCCAGGCGGCGCTGCTGCTCCTCGGGCCCCTCCGTGCCGCGGCCGACCAGCCGGCGCACGAGCTCCTCCCAGGTGGGGGGCAGGAGGAACACGAGCCGGGCCTCCGGCATCGCGGCCCGCACCTGGCGCGCGCCCTGGATGTCGATCTCGAGCAGCACGCTGCGCCCCTCGGCCAGGGCGACGTCGATGGGCGCGCGGGGCGTGCCGTAGCGGTGGGCGTTGTGCACCGTCGCCCACTCGAGGAGCTCGCCCCGCTCGACCATGCGGTCGAACTCGGCGTCGGAGACGAAGTAGTAGTTGACGCCCTCGACCTCGCCCGGCCGCGGCGCGCGGGTCGTGGCGGAGACCGAGAGGAGCACGTCGGGCTCGTTCTCGCGGATGAAGGTGGAGACGGTGCCCTTGCCGACGGCCGTGGGACCGGCGAGCACGACGAGGCGGCTGGGCTCGACGATCTGCTTCGCGGCCTGCCAGTCCTCGAGGAAGCGGGTGAGGCGCACGCGCTGGTGCACGCCGAGGCCGCCGAGGCGCTTGGCCGTGGAGATGCCGAGCTCCCGAGGATCCGCTCGAGCTTGGTGGGGCCGATGTTGGGGATGCTGGTGAGGAACTCCGTCACGCGCAGCGTCGCCTCCGCGCGGTGCGCGGGTCCGCGGACGCGTCGAGGACGCCGAGCGGCGTGCGGGCGCCGGTGACGATGTCGTGCTTGACCTGGGCGCGCGCCCGGCGGGCGGCGACGGCGGCCTGCGATGCGGCGACCCGGTCGACCTCGGGTGGTTCGGGCCTCATGGCAGCACCTCTTCGAGTCGTCCGGCGTGGTCGGTGACGGCCTCCGCGACACGCCGTGGCCCTGCCGCGAGGATACTCCGCGAGGCGCTCGCGACCACAACGCCCGCGGCGGGGCCGAACAGCTTCCGGACATCGCCGAGCAGCGCCCCCTGGTGCCCGAAGCCGGGCGCGAGGATCGGCGTGCGGGTCAGGCGGGCGAGGTCGAGCCCCGCGTCGGCCGGGTCGACGGTGGCGCCGATGACGAGCCCGAAGGCGCCCGGGTCGCCGGCCGGGTCGTCCCCGGAGCCGTTGGCGGCGACGGCCGCGTCCTGGATGCCCCGGGCCACCGTGCGCGCGCTGGCGGAGGCGGCGGGGCGTCGCCGGGGGCGGACGGGAGGACGGCCCGCTGCAGGTCGCGGGCCTCCGGGTTCGAGGTGGCGGCGAGGACGAACACGCCCGCGCCCCACGCGTCGGCGGCGGCGCGGACGCCGTCGAGGGAGCCGACGCCCGTGTACGCGGTGAGGGTGACGGCGTCGGCCCGCAGCGGGCTGTCGGGCGCGAGCCAGGCGGCGCCGTACGCGTCGACCGTCGAGCCGATGTCGCCCCGCTTCGCGTCGGCGATCACGAGGAGGCCGGCGTCCCGGGCGGCGGCGAGGACGCGCTCGAGCGCGGCGTAGCCCGCGGATCCGTGCCGCTCGAAGAACGCGACCTGCGGCTTCACGATGCCGGCCCGGCCCGCCGTGGCCTCGACCACGCGGAGGCCGAACTCCTCGAGCCCGCGCGCGTCGTCGTCGAGCCCCCACGCGTCGAGCAGGGAGCGATGCGGGTCGATGCCGACGCACAGGTGCCCGCGCTCCCGGAAGGCGCGGGCGAGGCGCGCGCCGAACGGCGGGGCGACCGCGGCCGCCCCGCCGTCGGCGGTCGTCACCTGCGGGCCTCGCGGGCGATCGCGTAGTCCTGCAGGCTCGTGACGTCGAAGCCGGCGCGGATCGCGTCGAACGACGCGACCGCGGCCGTGAGCTGCGCGATGGTCGTGAACAGCGGCTTGTCCGCCGCCACGGCCGCGGCGCGGATCTCGTAGCCGTCCGCGCGCGCCGTGCGGCCCGACGGGGTGTTGATGACGACGTCGACCTGGTCGCGGTTGATGAGGTCGACGATCGACGGGGAGTCGCCGTCCGCCGGGTCCTCGCTGTACTTGCGGACCACGCGCGCCTGGATCCCGTTCCGGCTGAGGATCTCGGCCGTGCCCTCGGTGGCGAGCACCTCGAAGCCGAGCTGCTGGAGCCGGAGCACGGGGAGGACGATGGAGCGCTTGTCGCGGTCGGCGACCGAGACGAACACCGTTCCCGACAGCGGGAGGCCGCCGAACGCCGCCTCCTGGCTCTTCGCGAACGCCCGCGGGAAGTCGCGGTCGATGCCCATGACCTCGCCCGTGGAGCGCATCTCCGGGCCGAGCACGGAGTCGACGATGAGGCCGTCCTTCGTGCGGAACCGCTTGAAGGGCAGCACGGCCTCCTTCACGGCGACGGGCGAGTCCATGGGCACGTCGGACCCGTCGCGCTCGGGCAGCAGCCCCGAGTCCTTGAGCTCCGCGATGGAGGTGCCGACCATGACGAGGGACGCGGCCTTCGCGAGCGGGATGCCGAGCGCCTTGGAGACGAACGGCACCGTGCGGCTCGCGCGCGGGTTCGCCTCGAGGACGTAGAGCACGCCCGCGCCGATCGCGAACTGCACGTTGAGGAGGCCGCGCACGCCCACGCCCTCGGCGATGGCGCGCGTCGCGTCGACGACCTGCTGGATCTGGCCGCGGCCGAGCGTCACGGGCGGCAGCGTGCAGCTCGAGTCGCCGGAGTGGATCCCGGCCTCCTCGATGTGCTCCATGACGCCGCCGACGTACAGCTCGGTGCCGTCGTAGATGGCGTCGATGTCGATCTCGATGGCGTCGTCGAGGAAGCGGTCGATGAGGAGCGGCCGGCCCGCGCCGATGATGCCCTGGTCGGCCATGCGCAGGAAGTAGTCGTGGAGCGTGGCCGTGTCGAACACGATCTCCATGCCGCGGCCGCCGAGCACGTAGCTCGGGCGGACGAGCACCGGGTAGCCGATGCCCTCCGCGACGACGACGGCCTCGTCGATGGCGGTGGCCGTGCCGTTCCGCGGTGCCACGAGCCCTGCGGCGTCGAGGATGCCGGAGAACAGGCCCCGCTCCTCCGCGAGGTCGATGGCCGACGGGCTCGTGCCGAGGATCGGGACGCCCGCGGCCTCGAGGCCCTTGGCGAGCCCGAGCGCGGTCTGGCCGCCGAGCTGCACGACGACGCCCACCAGCTCGCCGGCCTGCTGCTCCGCGTGCACGATCTCCAGCACGTCCTCGAGCGTGAGCGGCTCGAAGTAGAGCCGGTCGCTCGTGTCGTAGTCGGTGGAGACGGTCTCCGGGTTGCAGTTGATCATGATGGTCTCGAACCCGGCCTCGGCCAGCGCGAACGACGCGTGCACGCACGAGTAGTCGAACTCGATGCCCTGGCCGATGCGGTTCGGGCCCGAGCCCAGGATGATCACCTTGCGGCGCTCCGAGGGCACGATCTCCGTCTCGGAGTCGTAGCTGGAGTAGTGGTACGGCGTGAGGGCGGGGAACTCCCCCGCGCACGTGTCGACCGTCTTGAAGACCGGGCGGATGCCCGCCGCGTGGCGCGCGTCCCGCACGTCCTGCTCCGCGAGGCCGCGGATCTCGGCGATCTGCGCGTCGGAGAAGCCGTGGTCCTTCGCCTCGCGGAGGGTCTCCGCGTCGAGCTCGTCGGCGTCGCGCACGGCGTCGGCGACCTCGTTGATCAGCACGATCTGGTCGATGAACCAGGGGTCGATCTTCGTCGCGTCGAAGACCTGCTCCGCCGTGGCGCCCGCGCGGAGCGCCTGCTGCACCGTGACGATCCGGCCGTCGGTGGGCGTGCGGCTCACCTCGAGGAGCTCGTCGACCGAGCGGGTCTCGGGGCCCCAGTGGAACGAGGACCCGCGCTTCTCCAGCGAGCGGAGCGCCTTCTGCAGGGCGGTCGAGTAGTTGCGGCCGATGGCCATCGCCTCGCCCACCGACTTCATGGTGGTCGTCAGCTCGGCGTCGGCGGCCGGGAACTTCTCGAACGCGAACCGCGGGACCTTGACGACCACGTAGTCGAGCGTGGGCTCGAAGCTCGCCGGCGTGACCTTCGTGATGTCGTTCGGGATCTCGTCGAGGCGGTACCCGATGGCGAGCTTCGCCGCGATCTTGGCGATGGGGAACCCGGTGGCCTTCGACGCGAGGGCGCTCGAGCGCGAGACGCGCGGGTTCATCTCGATGACGATGAGGCGGCCGTCGGCCGGGTCCACCGCGAACTGGATGTTGCAGCCGCCGGTGTCGACGCCCACCCGGCGGATGATGTCGATGCCGATGTCGCGCATGTGCTGGTACTCGCGGTCGGTGAGCGTGAGGGCGGGCGCGACCGTGATCGAGTCGCCCGTGTGCACGCCCACGGGATCGACGTTCTCGATGGAGCAGACGACGACCGTGTTGTCGGCCGTGTCGCGCATGAGCTCCAGCTCGTACTCCTTCCAGCCGAGGATCGACTCCTCGAGGAGCACCTCCGTGGTGGGGCTCGACTGGAGGCCGTCGGCGACCATGCGCTCGAGCTCCTGGCGCGTGTGCGCGAAGCCGGACCCGAGGCCGCCCATGGTAAACGACGGGCGGATCACGAGCGGGTAGCCGAGGTCCTCGGCGAACTCCACGGCCTGCTCGAGCGTCTTCGCGACGTGCGAGCGGGCGACGTCGGCGCCGGACTCGAGGACGAGGTCCTTGAAGAGCTGGCGGTCCTCGCCCTTCTGGATGGCCTCGACCTTGGCGCCGATGAGCTCGACGCCGTGCTTGGCGAGGATGCCGAGCTCGTCGAGCCGGATGGCCGCGTTGAGCGCGGTCTGGCCGCCGAGGGTGGGGAGCACCGCGTCCGGCCGCTCCTTGATGATGATCTTCTCCAGCACCTCGCTGGTGATCGGCTCGATGTACGTCGCGTCCGCGAAGTCCGGATCGGTCATGATCGTGGCCGGGTTCGAGTTCACGAGGATGACGCGCACGCCCTCCTCGCGGAGCACGCGGCAGGCCTGGGTGCCGGAGTAGTCGAACTCGGCCGCCTGGCCGATGACGATCGGCCCGGAGCCGATGACGAGGACGGAGTTGATGTCGGCGCGCTTGGGCATTACACGGTCTCCTGGGGGGTCGCGGCGGCGGGGGCGGTGCCCGACGCGTCGTGGATCAGCTCGATGAACCGGTCGAAGAGGTACGACGAGTCGTGGGGGCCGGCGGCCGCCTCCGGGTGGTACTGCACGGAGAAGGCGGGGATGTCGAGGCAGTTCAGCCCCTCCACGACCTGGTCGTTGAGCGAGACGTGGCTGACCTCGGCGCGGCCGAAGCCGGCGGGGGTGTCCACGGGGCCGTCGAGCGGCGCGGAGACCGCGAAGCCGTGGTTCTGGCTCGTGATCTCGACGCGGCCGGTGCGGCGGTCGAGCACGGGCTGGTTGATCCCGCGGTGGCCGAAGGGCAGCTTGTAGGTGTCGAACCCGAGGGCCCGGCCGAGGAGCTGGTTGCCGAAGCAGATCCCGAAGAAGGGGATGCCCTTGCGCAGCACGTCCTGGAGGAGCTCCACGTGGTACTGCGAGGCCTCCGGGTCGCCGGGGCCGTTGGAGTAGAACACCGCGGTGGGCGCCAGCTCGGCGAGCTGCTCCGTCGTGACGGTCTGCGGCACCACGTGCACGTCCAGGCCGCGGGCGGCGAGGTGCTTGACGGTCGCGGTCTTGATGCCGAGGTCGAGCACCGCGACGGAGCCGATGCGCTCGCCCTCGGCGGGGATCGTGTACGTCTCCTGGGTGGAGACCTCGGCGGAGAGGTTGCGGCCGGCCATGTCGGGCGCCTGCCGCACCTGCGCGAGCTGCTCCTCGTCGCTGAGCGACGCCGCCTCGCCGGAGAAGACGCCGGCGCGCATGGCGCCCTCGTCGCGGATGCGGCGGGTGACCGCGCGCGTGTCGATCCCGGAGATGCCGACGACGCCCTGGGCGACGAGGTCGTCCTCGAGCGTGCGGGTGCCCCGGAAGTTCGAGACCACCCGCGAGGGGTCGCGGACGACGTAGCCGGCGACCCAGATGCGGCGCGACTCCATGTCGTCGTCGTTCATGCCGGTGTTGCCGATGTGCGGCGCCGTCTGGAGCACGATCTGGCCCGCGTAGGACGGGTCGGTGATCGTCTCCTGGTAGCCGGTCATGCCGGTCGCGAAGACGGCCTCGCCGAGGCTGGTGCCGCGGGCGCCGTACGCGCGTCCGACGTACCTCCGTCCGTCCTCGAGTACCAGGACCGCCGGTTCGTGTCGGGCCATGTCGGTCACTTCCCTTCGTTGTCGTCGTCGTGCGCGGGGCGGGGGATGCGGTGGAGGGCGTCGACGAGCGCGGGCTTGTCGCGGGGGTCGATCACCCGGAGGTACGTGTCGACCTCGGTGCGGGCGACCTCGTCGAGGACCCAGGTGACGGCCACGAGGCCGCCCTCCTCCACGACGCGGTCGATGGCGTAGGTCGCGAGGCCGGAGCCCGTGATCCGATCGGCGGGGAGGAGCACCTCGCGCTCGCCGTCGATCGCGAGCACGAGCCCGGCGTCGTGGACCCGGGCCGCGGCGCGGCCGCGGAACCCGAGGGGCGCGACGGTCAGCCGGTCGAGCGGCTGGCCGGCCGTGGTCGTGGCGACGTACAGCACGTCGACCTCCAGGGCCGGAGCGCCGAGGCCGGCGGGCGGGCGCGGCGGCTCGGGGAGCGCCCCCTGGCGGCGGCGGCGCGCGCGCCAGCCGAGCGCCATGAGCGCGAGGAGCAGGAGGAGGAGCGCGATCACGGTGAGCGCGGGTCCGAGGCGGTCGCTCATGCGCCGGCGCTCCGCTGCGGCCCGGACGATGACCCGTCGCGCGCGTCGGCATCGGCGCGGTCGCGGAGGACCGCGGCGCGGGCCACCGTCTCGCGGTCGACGAGCGCGCCGTCGAGCACCGTCGGGTAGCCGCGGTGGAATGTCGCGACGACGCGGCCGGGGAGCGTCATCTCCAGGTACGGCGAGTTGCCGCTGAGCCCGCCGAGGTCGTCGCGTCCGAAGACGCGGGAGGCGCGGGGGTCGTACAGCGTGATGTCGGCCGGGGATCCGCCCGCGAGGACGTGGCCGTGCTCCGCCAGGCGGCCGATGCGCGCGGGCGCGTGCGACATGACCCGCGCGACGCCCTGCCAGTCGAGCAGGCCCGTGTCGACCATCGCGAGCTGGACGACCGACAGCGCGGACTCGAGGCCGACCATGCCGAACGCGGCCGCGTCCCACTCGCAGTCCTTCGCCTCGACGGGGTGGGGCGCGTGGTCCGTGGCCACCACGTCGATGGTGCCGTCGGCGAGCGCGAGGCGGAGCGCCTCCACGTCCTCGCGGCGGCGCAGCGGCGGGTTCACCTTGTAGCGCGCGTCGTAGCCCGCGACCAGGTCCTCGGTGAGCAGCAGGTGGTGGGGCGTGACCTCGGCGGTCACGTCGACGCCGCGGGCCTTGGCCCAGCGGATGACGTCGACCGAGCCGGCCGTGGAGACGTGGCAGACGTGGAGGCGGGATCCGACGTGCTCGGCGAGCAGCACGTCGCGCGCGATGATCGACTCCTCGGCGACCGCGGGCCAGCCCGTGATGCCCAGCTCGCCCGACAGCGCGCCCTCGTTCATGGTCGCGCCCTCGGTGAGGCGCGGGTCCTGCGCGTGCTGCGCGATGACGCCGTCGAACGCCTTCACGTACTCCAGCGCGCGGCGCATGAGGAGCGGGTCGGAGACGCACTTCCCGTCGTCCGAGAAGACGCGGACGGCGGCGCGGCTGGCGGCCATGGCGCCGATCTCAGCCATCGACTCCCCCGCGAGCCCGACCGACACGGCGCCGATGGGCCGCACGGTGGCGTAGCCGGCCGCGTCGCCGAGCGCCTTGACCTGCTCGACCACGCCCGCCGTGTCCTGCACGGGCATCGTGTTGGCCATCGCGAAGACCGCCGTGAACCCGCCGAGGGCCGCCGCGCGGGATCCGGTGAGCACCGTCTCGCTCTGCTCGTAGCCGGGCTCGCGCAGGTGCACGTGCAGGTCGACGAGGCCGGGCAGCGCCACGAGCCCGTCGGCCTCGACGACGTGGGCGCCGGCCGGCGCCGGGAGGTCGGGGCCGATCTCGCGGATCAGCCCATCGGCGACGAGGATGTCGGCGCGCTCGCCCGAGGGCAGGGTCGCGCCGCGGATCAGGTGGGCGTCGGCCGGTGTCGCCGCGCCCTGGACCGTGTCGTCGTGGATCGTGTCGTTCTGGGTCATCGGTCGGCCTTCCCGTCGCCGGACAGCAGGAGGTAGAGGACGGCCATGCGCACCGAGACGCCGTTGGCGACCTGCTCGCGCACCGTGGACCTCTCCGAGTCGGCGGCGGCGGCGGATATCTCGAGCCCGCGGTTCATGGGCCCCGGGTGCATGACGATCGTATCGGGCCCGAGCAGCGCCAGCCGCGCGTCGTCGAGTCCCCAGATGCGCGCGTACTCGCGCGGGTTCGGGAAGAAGGCCGCGCGCATGCGCTCCGCCTGGATGCGCAGCATCATGACCGCGTCCGGCCGTCCCTCGACGAGCGCCGCGTCGAGGTCGTAGCGGACGGTCACCGGCCACGAGCCGACCCCCACGGGCACGAGCGTGGGCGGCGCGACGAGGGTGACCTCCGCGCCGAGCGTCGTCAGGAGCCAGGCGTTCGAGCGGGCGACCCGCGAATGGAGGATGTCGCCGACGATGAGGACGCGCGCGCCGTCGAGGCCCCTCCCCCGGGCAGCCGAGCCGTGCAGCCGGCGGCGGATGGTGAACGCGTCGAGCAGGGCCTGCGTGGGGTGCTCGTGCGTCCCGTCGCCCGCGTTCACGATGCCGGCGTCGATCCAGCCGCTACCCGCGAGCGTGTGCGGCGCGCCGGAGGACGGGTGGCGGACGACCACGCCGTCGGCGCCCATGGCCTGCAGGGTCTGCGCGGTGTCCTTCAGGCTCTCGCCCTTGGAGACGCTCGAGCCCTTGGCGCTGAAGTTGATGACGTCCGCCGAGAGCCGCTTGGCGGCGGCCTCGAACGAGATGCGCGTGCGGGTCGAGTCCTCGAAGAACAGGTTCACCACGGTGCGGCCGCGCAGGGCCGGCGTCTTCTTGATCTCGCGCGTGCCCACGTCGGACATGTCCTCCGCGACGTCGAGGATGCGGACGGCCTCGTCGCGCGACAGGTCGCGGGTGGAGAGCAGGTGCCTCACGATGCGGCCTCCCGAGCGGCGGGCACCGACGCGTCGTCGGGGCCCTCGATGGTCACGGCGTCCTCGCCGTCGATCTCGTCGAGCCGCACGAAGATGCGCTCGGCGAGGCTCGACGGCAGGTTCTTGCCCACGAAGTCGGCGCGGATGGGGAGCTCCCGGTGCCCGCGGTCGACGAGCGCCGCGAGGCGCACGGCCGTCGGGCGGCCGAGGTCGCCGATCGCGTCGAGGGCGGCGCGCACGGTGCGGCCGGAGAAGAGCACGTCGTCGACGAGCACGACGGTGCGGCCGTCGACCCCGGCCGCGGGCAGGAGCGTGGGCGCCGGCGCGCGGGTGGGGTTCCGCTGCAGGTCGTCGCGGTACATGGTGACGTCGAGCGAGCCGACCAGGTCGGCGGGAGCGTCGGGCTCCAGGCGGGCGATGATCCGGCCGATGCGCTCCGCGAGGACGGTGCCGCGCGTGGGGATCCCGAGGAGCAGCAGGCCGGCGGGGCCGCGGTTCGACTCGAGGATCTCGTGGGCGATGCGCGTGAGCGCACGGGTGATGTCAGAGGGCTGCAGCACGATGCGCTGAGGCAATCCGACCTCCTTCCCCGCCTCTCGGGACGGATGTTAAAGGTGGTCTGTTCCGCCGGTCACTCTAGCGGGTGGGCACCCGCCGGCGCGCCGCGGGGCGTCCCCCGCGCGTGTCCGTCGCGCCCGTCCGGCGCCGGCAGCCCGCGCCGGGACTCAGCCGTCCGACGCGTCGAGCACCGCGCGGATCCGCCCGAGGACGGCGGCGTCCTGGAGGCTCGTGGCGTCCCCGAGGATCCGGCCCTCGACGAGGTCGGCGAGGAGGCGCCGCATGATCTTGCCCGAGCGCGTCTTCGGCACGTCCGGCACCACGACGATCCGCCGCGGCTTCGCGACGGGCCCGATGGCCCGGGCGACGTGCGCCGTGAGCTCCGGCCCGAGCGACGCGGCGAGCGCGTGCCAGCCCGCCGCGTCGTCGTCCGCGGGCCGATCGTCGCCCGGTGGCACCACGAACGCGACCACGCGCTGCCCGGTGAGGTCGTCGGCGACGCCCGTCACGCCGGCCTCGGCGACGCGCGGGTGCGCGACGAGCGCCGACTCGATCTCGATGGTCGACAGCCGGTGGCCGGAGACGTTCACGACCTCGTCGATGCGGCCCTGGAGCGCGATGTCGCCGTCGCCGTCGCGTCGGGCGCCGTCGCCCGCGAGGAACCACCCGCGGTCGGCGAAGCGCTCCCAGTACGCGCTCCGGTAGCGGTCCGGGTCGCCCCAGACCGTGCGCGCCATCCCGGGCCACGGTCGCTGGATCACGAGGAGGCCCGACTCCCCCGGGGCCGTCTCCTCACCGTCGTCGTCGACCACGGCCACACGGAACCCGGGCAGCGCGCGGCCCGCGGCGCCCGGCTTCAGCGTCGAGACGCCGGGGAGGGGCGCGATGACGGCGGCGCCCGTCTCCGACTGCCACCACGTGTCCACCACGGGCGCCCTCCCGCCGCCGATCTCGCGGTGGAACCACCGCCACGCGGCCGGGTTGATCGCCTCCCCCACCGACCCCAGCAGACGGACGCTCGACAGGTCGTGCCCGGTCACGCCGTCGGGGAACCAGCTCATGAGCGAGCGGATGAGCGTGGGCGCCGTGTAGTAGGTCGTCACCCCGTAGCGCGCGATGATCTCCAGGTGCCGGCCGCGGTGGGGCGTGTCGGGCGTGCCCTCGTAGATCACCTGCGTGAGGCCGTTGGAGAGCGGACCGTAGATCTCGTAGGTGTGCGCGGTGACCCAGGCCAGGTCCGCCGTGCACCAGTGCACGTCGTCGGGCTTCGCGTCGAAGTGGGCCCAGTGCGCCCACGACGCGTGGGTGAGGTAGCCGCCGGAGGTGTGCACGAGGCCCTTGGGGCGGCCGGTGGTGCCGGAGGTGTAGATGATGAAGAGCGGGTGCTCCGCGTCGAAGCTCTCCGGTGCGTGCTCGGGCGACGCGGATCCGACCGCGTCGTGCCACCAGACGTCGCGGCCCGCGGTCCACGGCACGTCCTGGCCCGTGCGGCGGACGACGAGCACGTGCTCGATCGACACCACGTCCGCGACGGCCTCGTCGGCCTGCGGCTTGGTGGCGACGGCCGTGCCGCGGCGGTTCTGGCCGTCGCTCGTGATGAGGAGCTTCGCGCCCGTGTCCTCCACCCGGAAGCGCAGCGCCTCCGCGGAGAAGCCGCCGAAGACGAGCGAGTGCACGGCGCCGATGCGGACGACCGCGAGCGTGGCGACGATCGTCTCGACGAGCACGGGCAGGTAGATCACGACGCGGTCGCCGGGGCCGATGCCGAGGGCGGTCAGCGCGTTCGCGGCGCGCGAGACCTCCTCCTGGAGGTCGCGGTACGTGACGGTGCGGCGGTCGCCGGGCTCGCCCTCGAAGTGCAGCGCGACCTTCTCGCCGCGGCCTTGGGCGACGTGCCGGTCGACGCAGTTGGCGGCGACGTTCAGGCGGCCGCCGGCGAACCAGGTGGCCGCGGGGACCTGCGGGCTGCCGTCCTCGGCGATGGGCGGGAGCCAGGTGCGGGCCGTGTGCCAGGGCGTCTCCCAGTCGAGGCGGCGGGCGGCCTCCTCCCAGAAGGCGACGGGGTCGGACTCGGCGCGCGCGTACGCCTCCGCGCCGACGTTGGCGGAGGCGGCGAGCGCGGCGGGCGGCGGGAACGAGGCCGGGCCCGCGGTCGCGGCGTCGCCGTCCGAGGGGTCCAGGGGGGTGGCGTCGGCCTGCTCGGTGCGCGGGGAGGTCATGCGACGACGCTACGTGCGCCCCGCGGAGGACCCGCAACCGGGATCGTCACGCGGGGACACACGGCGCGGGCGCGCGGGCGGCGTCAGCCCCAGCGGCGGACGAGCACGCGCTCGACGAGGCCCACCACGGCGTCCGTGACCGCGCCCAGCACGGCGAGCAGCACGATGGCCAGGAGAACGCGGTCCACCCGGCCGTTGCTCGACGACTCCGTGAGCAGGTAGCCGAGCCCCATCGAGGCGGCGAGCAGCTCGGCGGCGACGAGGAACAGCCACGACTGCGCGAGGGCGAGGCGGAGGCCGGAGACGACGGCGGGGAGCACGGCGGGCAGCTGCACGGTGACGAGCAGCGGGATCCGACGCAGCCCGAACGCGCGCCCCACCTCCACGAGGTGCGGGTCGACGTGGCGGAGCGCCCCGGCGACGGTCGTGTAGACGGGGAACAGGGCGCCGATCGCCACGAGGGTCACCTTGGAGTCCTCGTTGATCCCCATCCAGAGCAGGAGCAGCGGCACCCACGCGAGCGACGGGACGGTGCGGAAGGCGCCGGCGGTCGGCGCGAGGAGGAGCCGGCCGACGCGGGAGAGGCCCACCACGGCACCGAGCACGAGGCCCACCGTCGCGCCGAGCGCGAACCCGAGGAGCACGCGCTGCAGGGAGATGGCGACGTACTGGCCGAGGATCCCCTGCTCGGCGAGCTCGACCCCCGCCCGTACGACGTCGAGCGGCGCGGGCAGCAGGTGGGCGGGGACGGCGCCGGTCGCGGTGACCACCGCCCAGAGCCCGACGACCAGGAGCGGGACGACGGCGCCGACGGCCGTGCGCACGAGGGCGCCGCGCGCGGTGCGGCGGGTCGTCGGCCGCGCGGCCCCGCCCTCCTCGACGGCCGCATCCGCGCGCGGGGCCGTGGCGAGGGCGGTCATCCGGCCGCCCCGGCGGCGTCCGCGGACTCCGCGTACTGCGGCTCGAACAGCTCGTCGAGCGCCCGGTCGACCCGCGCCTGGTCGGGGACGTCGCCGGACTCGACGAGGATCGGGCCGACGCGCTCGAGCACGGCGCGCTGGTCCTCGCCGGGGACGGGGTCGACGCCGAGGTTCGTGCGGTCGATGACGGTGGACGCGACGGCGGGGTCGATGGCGGCGGCCTCGGCGAGGATCGCCGCGGTCTCGTCCGGATGCTCGACCGCCCAGGCGCGGGCCTCCTCGTACGCGTCGACGACGGCCTGCGCGAGGTCGGGCGACGCGTCGAGGAACGACTGGGTGGCGTTGAGGAAGCCGTAGGTCGCGAAGTCGACGTTGCGGTACAGGAGCGTCGAGCCCGCCTCCGCCTGGCTCGCGGCCATGAGCGGGTCGAGCCCGGACCACGCGTCGACGGAGCCGTTCTCGAGCGCCGCGCGGCCGTCGGCGTGCTGGAGGTTCTGGATGGTCACGTCGGACACGGGGATGCCGGCCTCCTCGAGCGTCTGCAGCAGGAAGAAGTAGGGGTCGGTGCCCTTCGTGGCGGCGATGTCGGCGCCCCGCAGCTGGTCGACGCTCGTGATCGGCGAGCCCTCCGGCACGACGATCGCGGTCCACTCGGGCTGCGAGTACACGTCGATCGTGCGGATGGGAGAGCCGTTCGCCCGGGCGAGGAGCGCCGCGGATCCCGCGGTGGAGCCGACGTCCACAGCGCCCGCGCGGAGCAGCTCGTTGGCCTTGTTGGAGCCCGCGGACTGGACCCAGTCGACCGTCACGTCGGATCCGAGGCGCGCCTCGAGGAGGCCCTGGTCCTTCACGATGAGGCTCAGCGGGTTGTAGGTGGCCCAGTCGACGGTGAGCGTGTCGGCGCTCCAGCCGGCCGGGGCCTCGGAGGTGGCGGCGGCGGGGGCGACGGACGAGCCCTCCCCGGCGGCGCAGCCCGCGAGGAGCATCACGGCGGCGCTCGCGAGCGCGAGGGTCGGGAGGGTGGATCTGCGGGGCAGGAGACGGGTCACGGTGGGTCCTCGGGTGCTGTGCCGGCGGCGATCGTGCGGGCGGCGGGTCGGGTGGTGCGGAAGCGTGCGGGCGGGTACGGGAGCGGGAGCCCGGCGGACGCGGCTCGGCGTCCCGGGCCGGGCGAGCGCCGGCGCGTCAGCGGGCCGTGCGGTGGCCCGGCACGCCGAGACCCTCGAGCAGCTCGGCGCGGAGGGCGGCGAGGGTGGCGTCGCCGCGGTCGCGGGGTCGGGATCCCGGCACCTCGAGCACGCGGCGGACGGTCGCGCCCGGTGCGGCCCCGGGAGCGGGATCGGGTCCCAGCAGCACCACGCGGTCGGCGAGGTGGAGCGCCTCGTCGACGTCGTGCGTGACGAGGAGGACCGTGGTCGGGATGGCGGCGTGCACGTCGAGCAGGAGGTCCTGCATCCGCAGCCGGGTGAGCGCGTCGAGCGCGCCGAAGGGCTCGTCGAGCACGAGGACGCGCGGTCGCCGGGCGAGCGCGCGGGCGAGGGAGGCCCGCTGCGCCATGCCGCCGGACACCTGCCGTGGGCGGAGGTCGGCGGCCTCGGCGAGTCCCGTGAGATCGAGCAGCTCGCGGACGCGGGCGTCGCCCTCCTCACGCGGCACGTCGCGGGGCAAGCCGAGGCGCACGTTGGCGCGGATGGTGCGCCAGGGCAGCAGGCGCGGCTCCTGGAAGGCGACCGCGGAGCGCTGGTCGACCTCCTGCACGGGCGTGCCGTCGATGCGGAGCGATCCGGTGTCCGGGCGGTCGAGACCGCTCACCTGGCGGAGGAGGGTCGACTTGCCGCAGCCGGACGGCCCGAGGACGGCCACGACGTCGCCGGCCGCGAGGTCCAGGTCGACGTCGCGGAGGACGGTGCGTCGCGCACGGGAGCCCTCGACGGGGAAGGAGCGGCCGATCCCCCGGAGCTCGACGGCGCCGGCCGAGCCCGGTGCCGCGGCGTGCGGCGCCGGCGCGGGCGACGGGACCGGCGCGGGCGGCGCCTGGTCGGAGCGCGAGGCGGAGGCGGTGACGGGCATGACCCGACGCTAGGGCGGCCCGCCCGCCGTCGGATGCCGTGGCGTCACACGCCGTCGCGCGACGACACGCGGCGTAACGCGACGCCCGGCGTGTGCTGCCGGGCCAATTGGACGGGTCAGGCCTGCGCGGCCGCGATCCGGGCGAGCATGCCGTTCACGAACGACGCGGACTCGTCCGTGCTGAGCGACGACGCGAGGTCGACGCTCTCCGAGATGGCGACGCCGTCGGGCACGTCGGCGTTGAAGAGGATCTCCCAGATGCCGATGCGCAGGATCGCGCGGTCGACCGCGGGCATGCGGGCGAGCGTCCAGTTGACCGAGTACGTCTCGATGAGCTCGTCGATCTCGTCCTGGTGCTCCACGAAACCCTCGGCGATCTCGCGGGCGTACTGCCACGAGGCCTGGCGATCGGGCTCGGCGGCGGCGCGCTGCTGCTCGACCGCGAGGGTCGCGGGGATCGTCTCCCCGCGGATGTCGGCGACGTAGAGGACGTCGAGGGCGCGCTTGCGCGCCTTGGTGCGTGCGCTCACGGGTCAGTCGGTGACGCGGCCGAGGTAGTCGCCCGTGCGGGTGTCCACCTTGACGCGCGTGCCCTGCTCGAGGAAGAGCGGGACCTGGATCTGGTGGCCGGTCTCGACCGTGGCGGGCTTGGTGCCGCCCGTCGAGCGGTCGCCCTGGAGGCCCGGCTCCGTGTACGTGATGGTCAGCACCACCGACGCGGGCAGCTCGACGTAGAGGCCCTCGCCGTTGTGCAGCGCGACCGTGACGCTCTGGTTCTCGAGCATGAAGTTCTTCGCGTCGCCGACCTGCGCCGCGGACAGCGTGATCTGGTCGTAGTCGCTCGTGTCCATGAACACGAAGTTCTCGCCGTCGGCGTAGAGGTACTGGAAGTCGCGGCGATCGACCGTCTCGGTCTCGATCTTCGCGCCCGCGTTGAACGTGCGGTCGACGACCTTGCCGCTCATCACGTTCTTGACCTTGGTGCGCACGAACGCGCCGCCCTTGCCCGGCTTGACGTGCTGGAACTCGATGACGGTCCACAGCTGGCCGTCCATGTTGAGGACGACGCCGTTCTTGATGTCAGCGGTAGAGGCCATGCGGGGAGGGTCCTTGCCTGTTCGACGAGCGGGATGCGGCGGTCGAGCGGCCGCGCGGAGGATCCGGATCCGCGGCCCGACGGGGCGCGTGCGGGGATCCGAGGGATCAGCCTAACGGGTGCCGGTCACCACGTGCGCGAGCGCCAGGAGGTACGACCCCGTCCCGAGGCCCGCGATGACGCCCGTGGCGACGGGCGAGATGACGCTCTGGTGGCGGAACTCCTCGCGCGCGTGCGGGTTCGAGATGTGCACCTCGATGAGCAGGAGGCCGGCCTTCGTGACGAGCGCCGCGGCGTCGCGGAGCGCGTACGAGTAGTGCGTGAACGCGGCGGGGTTCATGATCACGGGCGTCGCGGTGTCGACGGCCTCGTGCAGCCACCCGATGAGGGTCGCCTCGTCGTCGGTCTGCCGCAGGTCGATCTCGACGTCGTCGGGCGCGAAGGCGACGAGCTCGCGACGGAGGTCCTCCAGCGACCCGGTTCCGTAGACGTCGGGCTCGCGGCTGCCGAGCCGTCCGAGGTTGGGGCCGTTGAGGACGAGCACGCGTGACATGGATCCAGCCTAGGGGCGCTCCCAGCCCCGGGCACGCGGCTCCACCTGCGGCGCACGGCTGCCTCCGTGAGGAGCGCCGGCGCTGACGTCGTGCGCCCCGGCCGCCGGCGATGCTCGGAGGCCGCCCTCAGGATGCGGGCGGCTCAGCCGACGCTCTGGCCGCCGTCGGAGCGGATGCGCTGCCCGTTGATCCAGCCGCCCTCCGCCGAGAGCAGGAAGCACACGAGCGCCGCGGCGTCGCGGGGCTCGGCGAGCCGTCCGCGCGGCGTCGTCTCGCGCAGGCTCTCGCGGATCTCCGGCGTGAACCAGCCCGTGTCGGTGGGTCCGGGATCGACGAGGTTGGCGGTGATCCTCGCGTCCTCCAGCTCACGGGCGGCCGCGATGACGATGCGGTCGAGCGCGGCCTTGCTGGCGCCGTAGGGCACGTTGCCGACGACGTGGTCGCTCGTGAGCGCGACGATGCGACCGGCGCCCGGCACCGCGCGGTACCGGCGGGCGAAGCCCTGGACGAGCTGGAGCGAAGCCCGCACGTTCACGGCCAGGTGCCGGTCCAGGCTCTCCACGCTGGTCTCCAGCAGGGCGCTGTCGACCGACTCGGCGTGGCTCAGCACGAGGGCGGTGAGCGGCCCGAGCTCCCGCTCGACCTCGTCGAGGATCCGCTCCGCGGCGTCCGTGTCCACGAGGTCGGCCTCGACGGCGTGCGCCCGGCCGCCCGCGCGCTCCACGGCTTCGGCGACGCGCGCCGGGTCCTCCGGCTGACGGCCCCACGGCATGCGGGCGTCGTAGTCCGACCAGTACGTGAAGGCGACATCCCAACCGCCGAGCGCCAGGTCCTCGGCGATGGCCGCCCCGATGCCGGAGACGCGGCCGACGCCCGTGACCAGCGCGACGGGCCGCGGCGCGTCCGGATGCGCGGGATCCGTCACGAGCCGATCTCCTGGTACGCGGCGAAGAGCAGCGCCTCCTCGGGCCCGTTGAGCACGCTGGCCCGGCCGACGCCGTCGAGCACGATGAAGCGCATCATGTCGCCGCGGGCCTTCTTGTCGCGCTTCATCGAGGCCACGAGCGTGGGCCAGCGCCCGACCGGGTAGCTGGTGGGGAGGTCGAGCGAGTCGAGGATCCGCCGGTGCCGGTCGACGGCCTCGTCGGACAGGGTGCGCGTGAGGCGCGACAGCTCGGCCGCGAACACCATGCCCACGGCGACCGCCGCGCCGTGCCGCCACCGGTAGCGCTCGGCGTGCTCGATGGCGTGGCCGAGCGTGTGGCCGTAGTTCAGGATCTCGCGGCGGCCCTTCTCCGTGAAGTCCTCGCCGACGACCTCCGCCTTCATCGCGATCGCGAGCTCGACGACGCGCCGGAACTCGGGGCTCGTGGTGTCGGTGACGCGCGCCACGTCGGCCTCGATGATGTCGAGGATCTCGGGGACGGCGATGAACCCCGCCTTCACGATCTCCGCGAAGCCGGTCACGATCTCGTTCCGGGGCAGGGTCGCGAGCAGGTCGAGGTCCACCACCACGGCGGTCGGCGCGTAGAACGCGCCCACGAGGTTCTTGCCCTCGGACGTGTTGATGCCGGTCTTCCCGCCGACGGCCGCGTCGACCATGGCGAGGACCGTGGTGGGGACCTGGATGAGCATGACCCCGCGCAGCCACGTCGCGGCGACGAACCCGCCGAGGTCGGTCGTGGCACCGCCGCCGAGGGTGATGACCGCGTCGGATCGCGTGAAGTCGGTGGTGCCCATGATCTTCCAGCAGAACGCCGCGACCTCCACCCGCTTCGCGCCCTCCGCGTCGGGCACCTCCGCGAGGTACACCTCCACGTCGCCCTGCAGGCGCTCCCGGAGACGCGACGCCTCCTCGGCCAGGGCCGGGGCGTGGACGATGAGCACCTTCCGCACCCGCGGGCCGAGCAGCGTGCCGATCCCCTGCACGAGGCCCCGGCCGACGGTCACGTCGTATCCGGGGGTGCCGGAGACGCGGATCACGCTGGCGGCGTCGGGCTCGGCCGCCGCGGCGAGGGGAGCCGCGTCTCCGGCACGGGCGGTCTCGGGCGCGTTCTGGTCGGTCATGGCTGCCTCTCCCGGGCGAAGCGCTCGATCTCGCGGACGATGCGCGGGAGCGGGCGGTCGGAGGTGTCGATGGTCAGGTCGGCGAGCGAGCGGTACAGCCCCTCGCGGTCGGCGAGGATGCGGCGCCAGCTCTCGAGGCCGTCGACGAGCGGGCGGTCGTCGCCGCGGATCCGCGCGCGGACGGCCTGCTCGCTCACGGTGAGCAGCACGACGCGGCAGGCCTCCAGGTCGGCACGCGTCGCGAGGTCGAGGACGGCGCCCCCGCCGAGCGAGACCACACCGTCCTC
This sequence comes from Clavibacter michiganensis, assembly GCA_002150995.1. Classification (GTDB taxonomy): domain Bacteria; phylum Actinomycetota; class Actinomycetes; order Actinomycetales; family Microbacteriaceae; genus Clavibacter; species Clavibacter michiganensis_K. The sequence goes on from MDHJ01000001.1 coordinate 2,041,411, forward strand.
CGCGAGGGCGGCGGCGACCGCCGTGCGCTCGAGCTCGCGGAACCTCGGCTCGCCGTGCTCGCGGAAGATGTCGGCGATGGATCCGTGCGCCTCGACGATCGCGCGGTCCGTGTCGGTGAACGGCACGTCGAGGGCCTTGGCGACACGACGGCCGACCGTGGTCTTGCCCGCTCCGGGCGGGCCGATCAGGACGACCGGCACGGTCAGGCCTCGGGCGCCGCCGGCGGAGCGGCGTCCGCCTCGTCCACGAGGTCGGCGCCCGTGCGGCGGCCCTCGGGGATCGCGTCGAGGTAGCCGCGGAGGTTCCGCAGGGTCTCGCCCACGGAGTCGCCGCCGAACTTCTCCAGCACGGCGTCGGCGAGGGTCAGCGCGACCATCGCCTCGGCGACGACGCCGGCGGCGGGCACGGCGCACACGTCGGAGCGCTGGTGGTTCGCAGGGGCCGCGCCGCCCGTGGCGGTGTCGATGGTGCGGAGGGCGCGCGGCACGGTGGCGATGGGCTTCATGCCGGCGCGGACCCGGAGGACCGTGCCCGTGCTCATGCCGCCCTCAGTGCCTCCGGCGCGGTCGGTCGACCTGCCGATGCCCGCCGCCGTGCTGAACAGCTCGTCGTGCGCCTCGGATCCGCGGCGCGTGGTGGTGAGGAAGCCGTCGCCGACCTCGACGCCCTTGATCGCCTGGATCCCCATGAGCGCCGCCGCGAGCTTGGAGTCGAGGCGGCGGTCCCAGTGCACGTGCGAGCCGAGGCCCGGAGGCAGGTCGTAGGCGAGGACCTCGACGACGCCGCCGACCGTGTCGCCGCTCTGCTTGGTGTCGTCGACCTCGGCGACCATGCGGGCGCTCGTCTCGGCGTGGAAGCAGCGCAGCGGATCCGCGTCCAGCGCGTCCACGTCGGCCGGCGTCGGCAGCGGCGCGCCCTCGGGGACGCGGACGGGGCCGATGGACAGCGTGTGGCTGACGAGCGTGATCCCGAGCTCCGCGAGGAACGCCCGCGCCACGGCGCCGAGGGCGACGCGGGCGGCGGTCTCGCGGGCGCTGGCGCGCTCGAGCACGGGACGCGCCTCGTCGAAGTCGTACTTCTGCATGCCCACGAGGTCGGCGTGCCCGGGACGCGGACGGGTGAGGGCCGCGGCGCGCGCACCCTGCAGCTTCTCGGGATCGACCGGCTCGGGGCTCATGACGTCGACCCACTTCGGCCACTCCGTGTTGCCGATGCGCACGGCGATGGGGCTGCCGAGGGTCCGCCCGTGGACGACGCCCGTGGAGAGGCTCAGCTCGTCCTGCTCGAAGCCCATGCGCGCGCCGCGGCCGTAGCCCAGCTTGCGACGGGCGAGGTCGGCGCGGATGCCGTCGAGGCTGACGGGCACGCCCGCGGGCAGGCCCTCCAGGACGGCGATGAGTTCGGGGCCGTGGGATTCCCCGGCGGTGAGCCAACGCAGCATGGCCCCATCCTCCCACAGCGGCAGGGGCCGCCCGGCGGGTCAGGCGCCGGTCCAGGGCCTCCCCGGATGACGCCCGACGCTCGCCCGCATCGCGGCGAGCACCCGCCCCTCCTCGGCGACCGCACGCTCCGCGTCACCGCCGACGAACAGGCGCACCTGGATGAGCGCCTGCTGCACGAGCATGTCGATGCCGGGCACGACCCGCCCGCCCGCGCGCTCCCACGCGTCGGCGATGCCGGTCGGCCACGGCGCGTAGGTCACGTCGAGGAGCACCGCGTCGGCCGCGAGCCGCGCCGGGAGCGCGACCTCGGACGCGGCGTCGCCGGGGAGCGTGCTGATCGCCGTGTCGGCACCCGCCAGGACCGTGGACGCGTCGTCCAACGGGACGATGCGCAGCGCCAGGCCGAGCTCGTCGGCCAGGGCCTCGAGCTCCCGGGCGCGCTCGGGGCGCCGGGCCGCGACGGCGACGCGCGCGGCCCCCAGGTCGCGGAGCGCCACCAGTGCGGAGCGGGCCGTGGATCCCGCGCCCAGGACGACCGCGTCCGTCGCCCCGGCGACCCCGGCGTCGCCCAACGCGCGCACGATCCCCGCCACGTCGGTGTTGTGGCCGCGGCGGGTCGCCCGACCGGCTGCGTCCGGCTCCTGCACGAGCGTGTTCGCGGCGCCGGCCAGCCGTGCCGTGTCGTCGACGTGGTCGAGGAGCGGGAGCACGTCGCGCTTGAGCGGCATGGTGAGCGACAGGCCGCGCCACCCGGATCCGAGCCCCGCGACGAGATCCGCGAGCTCCGCGCCCGTGCACTCCACGGCCTCGTACGACCAGTCGAGCCCGAGCACGTCGTAGGCGGCGAGGTGCAGGCGCGGGGACAGCGAGTGGGCGATGGGGCTGCCGAGGACCGCCAGCCGCACGGCCGGCGTCCGCGGGTCAACCATTGCCGGGGTTGTCCCGCATGAACTGCTGCCACTGGGCGACGGCCTTGAGGTGGTCGTCGTAGGACTCCGAGAACACCGTGTCGCCCGTGATCGTGTTGACCGTCACGAAGTACAGCCACGGGCCGTCCGCCGGCGCGATCGCGGCCTTGATGGCGACGTCGCCCGGGTTCGAGATGGGCCCGATCGGGAGGCCCGGGTGCACGTAGGTGTTGTAGGGGTTGTCGTCGGCCCGCTCGGCGTCGGTCGTCGTGACCCGACCCGCCGACTCCGCGCCGTAGGCGACGGTGGCGTCGGACTGCAGGAGCATGCCGATGTCGATGCGGTTCTGGAAGACGCGGGAGACCTTGTAGAAGTCCTCCTCGAAGCGCGCCTCCTTCTGGATCAGCGCCGCCATCGTCAGGACGCGGTGCCGGTCCCCGGGGCGACGCCGGCCTCGTCGAGCGCCTGGAAGGTGCGCGCCACCATGGTCCGGACCATGTCGGCGGCCGACGTCCCAGGCGGGAAGTCGTAGGTCGCGGGGAAGAGGTAGCCCTCGATGCTGGGCGCCTCGGCGGGGAGGCCGAGCGCGCCGAGATCCGCGACCGCGGCCTCCAGGTCGGCGACGGGGGTGCCGGTGCCCTCGGCGACGAGCTCGAACGCCTGGGCGGCGGTCTGCCCCTCGGGGATGGTGACCTTCGCCTGCACCTGGCTCGCCGGATCCTGCAGCAGCGCCAGCGCGGACGCCGCGCTCATCTGCTTCCGCAGCGTGTACGTGCCCGGCTGGAACACGACCTCCCCGGAGCTGACGACGGCCTGGTAGAACGCCTTCGACGTCTTCACCACGTCCTGCTCGGCGAGCGTGTCGCCGATGGTGCTGCCGGTGTCGCCGGTCTTGACGACGACCTGGACCTCCCCGGAGCCCTCGCCGTCGTAGTCCGTGGGCTCCGCGGGGGTCAGGAGCGCCGAGACGACGGGCCCGAACAGCGACGTCGCGATGACGGCGGCGCCGCCGAACAGCACGACAAGCAGCACGAGGACGTAGGGCCACTTGGGGTGGCGGCGCTTCGGCCTGGGAGCGGCGGGAGCGGGTTCCCGCGGCGGCGTCCGGCGGCCGCGGTCGCCGTCACCGGCGGAGGGCACGGCGGGCCGCGCACCCGCGGTCGGCTCCGTGGCGGCCGCGGCGATCCCAGCCGCCGCGGCGGAGGCTGCGGACGTGTCGCCCGCGGCGGAGGACGCCGATGTCGAGGCGGCGGCGGCCACCGAGGCCGGCGAGCCGGGAGACGAGGAGCCGGGGGACGAGGAGATCGAGGGCGACGCGGCGTCCGGGGCCGGTGCATCCGGCCGCCTCGCGGTCGAGGCCCCGGCGGGTGGCGCGTCACCGGCGTCGGAAGCCGTGTGCGACCCCGCCTCCGCGGCCTCGCGCAGTGCACGGAGCTCGCGTCGCGTCATGGGAGCGCCGGTCCCGATGCCGGGTCCGGCGCCGCGCGGCGCGTCCTCGGCGCGGGGGGCGGGGGCGGGACCCGCATCGGGGCGAGCCGCGGCACCATCGCCGAACAGGCTCTCGAAGGGGTCGCCACCCGCACCCGCTGCCGTCGTGGCGCGTCGGGTGGGGTCGGTCTCAGGCGTGTCGGTCAGGATCGACTCGGTTCCTCGGGACGAGAGCACCGGGTGGGGAGCCGGCGGTGCGCTCGCTCTCGAGCGCATGTTGAAGGATTATAACGGCCGCTGCCTGGTCGATAACGGGCCGCTGTTTGCGGGAGCCTCGGCCGGACGACCGCAGGGCGCTCTGCGCGGAGACCGTCGAGAGCCGTTCGTCCACGAGCCGGACCGGCGTCCAGGTGGCGTCCGCGAGGCGGCGGGCGAACCCCTCCGCGTCCTCCGTCGACGCCGTGGCGCGTCCGGAGAGCGCGAGCGGCAGGCCCACGACGAGCTCGACGCAGTCGATCTCCGCGGCCACCTCGAGGATGCGGCGGATGTCGGCGGAGCCGCCCGCGTCGCGCGGGACGGTCTCCACCGGCGTCGCGATCAGCCCGTGCGGATCGCAGCGGGCGAGGCCGATGCGCGCCTTCCCCACGTCGACGGCGACGCGCGAGCCCATCCGCATCAGGACGCGAGCGCCTGGCGGACGGCGGCGAGGGCCTCCGGGATGGCCGACACGTCGGACCCGCCGCCCTGTGCGAGGTCGTCCTTGCCGCCGCCGCCTCCGCCGAGCACCGCGGCGGCGGCGCGGGCGAGCTGCCCGGCCTTGGCCCCGGCATCTCGGGCAGCCTGGTTGGTGGCCACGATGACGGTCGGCTTGCCGGCGGCGTCGCCGGCCAGCGCGACGACAACCGGGTCGGAGCCGGCGCGCTCGCGCACGAGGGTCACGAGCTGGCGCACCTCGTCCGCCGAGCGGACGCTGCCGAGCGCCTCCTGGATGAGCGTCACCGATCCGACGCGCGAGCCCTGCGCGAGCAGAGCGGGCACGCGCTGCTGGAGCGCCTGCGCCTCGAAGTCCGCGATGCGGCGCTCCGCGGTCCTCAGGTTCGCCATGAGGTCGGCGATGCGGTCCGGGAGCTGCTCGCGCGGCGTCTTGAGGCTCGACGTGAGCTGCGACACGATGGCGCGCTCGACGGCCAGGTCCTGGAACGCCTCGCGGCCGACGAGGGACTCGATGCGGCGGTTGGTCGAGCCGACGGACGACTCCCCCACCACGTTGATCAGGCCGATCTGGGCGCTGGAGGACACGTGGGTGCCCGCGCACAGCTCGCGCGACCACGGACCGCCGATGTCGACGACGCGCACGGTGTCGCCGTACTTCTCGCCGAACAGCGCCATGGCGCCGAGCTGCTTCGCCTCGTCGATGGGCATCACGCGGGTGACGACCTGCAGGTCGTCACGGACGGCGCCGTTGGCGATGTCCTCGATCTCGCTGCGCGTCTCGGGCGACAGAGCCTGGTTCCACGCGAAGTCGAGGCGCATGTAGCCGGCGCGGTTGTACGAGCCGGACTGGTGCGCGTCCTGGCCCAGCACCTGGCGGAGGGCGGCGTGCACGAGGTGCGTGCCGGAGTGCGCCTGCGTCGCGCCGCGTCGCCAGTCGGCGTCGACCACCGTGGTGGCGGCGTCGCCGACGCCCACCTCGCCGGAGCGCACCTGCACGCGGTGGCTGATGAGGCCCTTCACGGGCTTCTGCACGTCGAGGACCTCGAGGTCGAAGCCCTGGCCGACGATGCTGCCGGCGTCGGCCTCCTGGCCGCCGGACTCCGCGTAGAGGCTCGTCTCGGGGAGGATGACCTCCGCGATGTCGCCGACGACGGCGTGGTCGACGCTGTGGCCGCCGACGATGAGGCCGAGGATCGTCGTGCCCGTCTCGAGCTCGTCGTAGCCCGTGAAGCGGGTCTCGCCCGCCGCGCGGAACTCGCTGTAGACCGTGAGGTCGGCGAGGGCGGTCTTCTTGCTCCGCGCATCGGCCTTGGCGCGCGTGCGCTGCTCGGCCATGAGGCGGTCGAACGCCTCGCGGTCGACCGTCAGGCCGTTCTCCTCCGCCATCTCGAGGGTCAGGTCGATGGGGAACCCGAAGGTGTCGTGCAGCAGGAACGCGGTGTCGCCCGCGATGCGCTCGCCGCCCTTCGCCTTCGTCTCGCCCACGGCGACGTCGAGGATCGTGGTGCCGCCGGAGAGGGTGCGGAGGAAGGTCTCCTCCTCCGCGTAGGCGAGGCGCGAGATGCGGTCGAAGTCGTCCGACACCTCGGGATAGGCGGCCTTCATCGCGTCGCGCGACGCGGGGAACAGCTCGCCGAAGGTCGCCGTGTCGACGCCCATGAGGCGCATGGCCCGGACGGTGCGGCGCATCAGGCGGCGCAGGATGTAGCCGCGCCCCTCGTTCGACGGACGCACGCCGTCGGACATGAGCATGAGGGAGGAGCGGACGTGGTCGGCGACGATGCGCATGCGCACGTCGTCCTCGTGGTCGGCGCCGTAGCGGCGGCCCGCGATGCCGGCCGCGCGGTCGAGGACCGGGCGCACCTGGTCGATCTCGTACATGTTCTCGACGCCCTGCTTGAGGAAGGCGACGCGCTCGAGGCCCATCCCGGTGTCGATGTTCTTCTTCGGCAGGTCGCCGAGGATCTCGAAGTCGGCCTTTCCCGTCCCCTGCCCGCGCAGGTACTGCATGAAGACGAGGTTCCAGATCTCCACGTACCGGTCGTCGTCGGTGGCGGGGCCGCCGTCCTGGCCGTAGGCCGGGCCGCGGTCGAAGAAGATCTCGGAGCAGGGGCCCGCGGGGCCGGGCTGGCCGGTGTGCCAGTAGTTGGTGTCACGGCCGAGACCCTGGATGCGGTCGTCCGGGAGGCCCGCGATGCGCTTCCACGCCTGCCGCGCCTCGTCGTCCTCGTGGTAGACGGTCACCCAGAGGTCGTCCGGGTGGAACCCGAGGCCGCCGTCGGCCTCGCTCGTGGTGAGCAGCTCCCAGGCGTAGGCGATGGCCTGCTCCTTGAAGTAGTCGCCGAACGAGAAGTTGCCGTTCATCTGGAAGAAGGTGCCGTGGCGCGGTGTGCGCCCGACCTCCTCGATGTCGAGGGTGCGGATGCACTTCTGCACGCTCGTGGCGCGCGGGAAGGGCGCGGGCACGACGCCCGTGAGGTAGGGGACGAACGGCACCATCCCGGCCACCGTGAACAGGAGGGTCGGGTCCTCGCTCACGAGGGAGGCCGACGGCACGACGGTGTGCCCCCGGTCGCCGAAGTACGTCAGCCAGGCGTTGCGGATGTCTGCGGTCTGCATGCGGTCTACTGCTTTCCCAGCTCGGTGATGGTGTCCTCGGCCTCGCCCACGGCTGAGCGGAGCTCGGCCTCGCGGCGGCGGTAGCCGTCCTCGACGGCCTCGCCGAAGCGGCGGGCGCGGTCGTTGACGTCCTGGAAGAGGCGGTGCCCGGCCTCGGTGCGGTCGACCTGGTGGGCGATCGCGAAGCCGATGACGACCCCCACGGCGATGAGGACGAGGTTCTTCATGCTTCTCCCCTTCCGGGAGGTCCACCCCTCGCGAGGAGGGTGTCGAGCGGTGCGCGCGGCCCTTCAGGGCCGAGGGCGATCCTACCGGCCGGGCCGGACGGCTCCTCCGGCGGGTCGGGCCGGACGCCTCCTCCGGCGGGTCGGCCGCCTCCCCCGGCGGGTCGGCCGCGTAGGACGACCTGCCGGCCCGCCCCCTGCCGGAGACGCCGCGAGGCGGGCCGCCCCGGAGGGCGACCCGCCTCGCGGACGGTGGTGCGGTGCCTAGCGTGCCGCGTAGTACTCGACGACCAGCTGGACCTCGCAGGTCACGGGGACCTCGGCGCGCTTCGGCAGGCGCACGAGGCGGGCCTGGAGCTTGTCGAGCTCGACCTCGAGGTACGAGGGGAGCTTCGGCAGCACGTCGGCGTGACCACCGGCGGCGGCGACCTGGAAGGGCTCGGTGCCCTCGGAGCGCGGCTTGACGTGGATCATCTGGCCGGCCTTCACGCGGAAGGAGGGGCGGTCGACGATCTTGCCGTCGACCATGATGTGACGGTGCACGACGAGCTGGCGGGCCTGCGCCGTGGTGCGCGCCAGGCCGGAGCGGACGACGAGCGCGTCGAGGCGCTGCTCGAGGATCTCGACCAGGTTCTCACCGGTCAGGCCCTGGGTACGGCGCGCCTCCTGGAAGGCGATCTTGAGCTGGGCCTCGCGGATGCCGTACTGGGCGCGCAGACGCTGCTTCTCGCGCAGGCGGACGGCGTAGTCGCTGTCCTGCTTGCGCTTCGACCGGCCGTGCTCGCCCGGCGCGTAGGGGCGCTTCTCGAGGTACTTGGCCGCCTTCGGCGTGAGCGGGATGCCCAGCGCGCGGGAGAGGCGGGTCTTGCTGCGGGTGCGTGACTTGGTGGACACGTTTTCCTTCCAGGGAGAAAGTCTCTGACTACGGGTGGTGCAGGGCGTCCGCGCACACGCATGGGCGCGCGACGATCGATCCCGCTGATGCGGGTCCTGCGGAAGTAGAGGGATTCGCCACGGGTCGTCCGGCTACAGGACGTGTCCCTTGGATCTGGATGTCGACGCAGCCGCACGCGACACCCCATCTAGGCGTCAGCAAGAGTAGCACGGGAACGCCGCGCACCGGGGTGCCCGGCGCGCCGTGCCCGGTGCACCCGCACCGCGTCGCCTCAGCCGCCGCGGACGATGCGCCGCAGCCTCTCGAGCCGCGCCGACAGGTCCCGCTCGTGCCCGTGCTGCGTGGGCGAGTAGTAGGTGCGGCCGACCAGCTCGTCGGGGAGGTACTGCTGCGTCACGACGCCGATGTCGGCGTCGTGGGGGTAGCGGTACCCCTTCCCGTGCCCGAGGCGCTTCGCCCCGGGGTAGTGGGCGTCGCGCAGGTGCAGCGGGACGCGGCCGAAGGCGCCGGCGCGGACGTCCGCGATGGCCTGGTCGATGCCCAGGTAGGACGCGTTCGACTTGGGCGCGGTCGCGAGGTGCACCACGGCCTGCGCCAGCGGGATCCGCCCCTCCGGCATGCCGATGAGCTGCACCGCGTCGGCCGCCGCCACCGCGACCACGAGCGCCTGCGGGTCGGCGAGGCCGATGTCCTCCGACGCGGACACGATGATCCGGCGGGCGATGAAGCGCGGGTCCTCCCCCGCCTCGATCATGCGGGCCAGGTAGTGGAGGGCCGCGTCGACGTCCGATCCGCGGATCGACTTGATGAAGGCGCTGATGACGTCGTAGTGCTCATCCCCGTTGCGGTCGTAGCGCAGGAGCGCCCGGTCGACCGCCAGGGCGACCTGCTCGGTGGAGATGGGCACGGGTGCGGGGTGTGCGGCCGGGGCCGTCCCGCGTGATCGGTCGCCGTCGGCGTCGCCGTCCCCACCCTCGTCGCCGTCCTCGTCGTCGTCCTCCGCATCCCCGGCCGCCGCCCGCGCCTTCCCCGCCGCATCCGCCTGGGCCGAGACCGCGGCTGCCTCGAGCGCCGTCAGCGCGCGCCGGGCGTCGCCCGAGGCGAGGCGGATGATCATGGCCCGCGCGTCGTCGTCGAGCGAGAAGCGCCCGCCGAGGCCTCGCGCGTCCGCGACGGCGCGGTCGACGAGCACACCGAGGTCGTCGTCGTCGAGCTGCTCGAGCGTCAGCAGGAGGCTCCGCGACAGCAGCGGGGAGATGACGGAGAAGGACGGGTTCTCCGTGGTCGCCGCGATGAGGATCACCCACCCGTTCTCCACCCCCGGGAGCAGCGCGTCCTGCTGCGCCTTGGTGAAGCGGTGGATCTCGTCGAGGAACAGCACCGTGGAGACGCCGAAGAGGTCGCGGTCGCTGAGCGCCTTCTCCATCACCTGACGGACGTCGCGCACGCCCGCGGTCACGGCGGAGAGCTCGACGAAGCGCCGGCTGGACCCGTGGGCGATGGCCTGGGCGAGCGTCGTCTTCCCGGTCCCGGGCGGTCCCCACAGGATGATCGAGACGGAGCCCTGCTCGCCCGCGACGTCGGACGCGAGGCTCACGAGGGGGGATCCCGGCGTCAGCAGGTGGCGCTGACCGGTGACCTCGTCGAGGCTCCGGGGACGCATCCGGACGGCCAGGGGCGTGGCCCCCGAGCGGAGGCCCGGTCGCGTGTCGGTCATGACCTCGATGGTAGGCGCGACCGGCTAGTGTTCCCGTACCGCCGCCTCGGGCGGGACCGAGCGGAGGACGCCGTGGCCCCCAGGAACGACCGCGCAGCCCGCGAGGCCCAGGCCCGGCTCCGGCGCTACGCCGCGCGTCGGGAGCTCCAAGCCCGCGCCGTGCGGCGCCGACGTCGCGACGACCTCGTGGCCGTCGTCGGCGTGGTCCTCGTCGCCGCGCTCGCGGTCGGCGCGCAGCTCGCCTGGCAGGCGGGGCCGGGCGCGCCCGAGCCCGCGGCGTCCGCCTCCCCGACCCCCGACGCCGCCACGCCGACCGCCGACCCGGCGGACACGCAGGACCTCCCGGCCGCCACCCTCGCCGAGGATCGGACGTGGACGGGCTCGCTCGTCCTCAACGGCGACGTGACGCTCGGGGTCGAGCTCGACGGACGATCCGCCCCCCAGTCCGTGTCGGTGCTCGTCTCGCTCGCGCAGAGCGGCTGGTACGCCGACCGCACGTGCCACCGCCTCACCACGGCGCTGTTCCAGTGCGGGAGCGCCGACGGCCAGGGCGGCGGCGACGCCGGCTTCACCTACGGGCCGGTCGAGGACGCGCCCGAGGACGGCGCCTACCCGGCCGGCACGATCGCCATGGCCCGCGGGGAGAGCCCGGACAGCCAGTCCGGCCAGTTCTTCGTGGTCTACCGCGACACCCGGCTCGACACCTCCACCGGCGGCTACACGGTGGTGGGCCGCGTGACCTCCGGGCTCGACGACTACGTGGCCCGCATCGCCGACCAGGGCATCACGCCCGGCGCGTCCGCGGAGGACGGCGCCCCGGTGGTGCCCACCACGATCACGAGCCTGACCCTCGGCTGACGGCCGCCGCAGGTCCTCACGAGCGCCTGCGAGCGGGAGCCGGTTCCGCCCGCGACCGCGCCGCGGCGCCCCCCGCTCGGGCATGATCGGTACGGCGGCCTGCGCCCGCTCCCGGACGATTCCGCCCGGGAGCCGTGCTCTAGGCTGACGTGCACGTCTCCGAACCGGTCCGGCCGGTCCTATGAACAAGGTGGAATCCGTGGCTGACAACGATCAGACCCCCTGGGGCCGCGTCGACGAGACGGGCACCGTCTTCCTGCGCGAGGGCGACGGCGAACGCGCCGTCGGCCAGTACCCCGACGGGACCCCCGAGGAGGCGCTGGCCTACTTCCAGCGCAAGTTCACCGACCTCGCCGGGCAGGTCACGCTCCTGGAGCAGCGCGCCAAGCGCGGCGCCCCGGCGGCGGACGTCTCCAAGGCCGTCGCGCACCTCATCGAGGCCGTGGACGGGGCGAACGCCGTCGGCGACCTCGGCGCGCTCCGCGCCCGCCTCGACGTGCTCGCGGCCACCGTGGGCGAGCTCACGGAGAAGCAGGGCGAGGAGCAGCGGCAGGTCGTGCAGGGCGCCATCGCCGAGCGCACCGCCATCGTCGAGGAGACCGAGCGCCTCGCGGCCCAGGACTTCTCGAAGGTGCAGTGGAAGCAGCTGACCGCCGAGGTGGACGCGCTATTCGGCCGCTGGCAGCAGCACCAGCAGACGGGCCCTCGTCTGCCGAAGAACGACGCGAACGAGCTCTGGAAGCGCTTCCGCACCGCGCGCTCCACCATCGACACCGAGCGGAAGGCGTTCTTCGCCGAGCTCGACAACGCGCACAAGGACGCCCGCTCGAAGAAGCAGGCCATCGTCGAGCAGGCCCGCGCCCTCGAGCCGCAGGGCGTCGGCGGCATCCCCGCCTACCGCCGCCTCCTCGACGAGTGGAAGCTCGCCGGACGTGCGGGGAAGCGCTACGACGACGCGCTGTGGGCGCAGTTCAAGGCAGCGGGAGACGTGCTCTACGGCGCGAAGGCCGAGGTCGACGCGGCGGACGACGAGGAGCAGCAGGCCAACCTCGCGGCGAAGCTCGCGCTCCTCGACGAGGCCGAGCCCGTCCTCCAGATCACGGACCGCACCGCCGCCCGCGACAAGCTCACGGCCATCCAGCTCCGCTGGGACGCCGTCGGCCGCGTCCCGCGCGACAGCGTGAAGACGGTGGAGGACCGCCTCCGCAAGGTCGAGACGCACGTCCGCACCCTGGACGAGGAGTTCTGGCGCAAGAACAACCCGGAGACCAAGGCGCGGTCCGAGGGTCTCGCCAGCCAGCTGGGCGCGGCCATCGACAAGCTGCAGCGCGAGCTCGACGCGGCGAAGGCCGACGGGGACGCGCGCCGCATCTCGGACGCCGAGGAGGCACTGGCCGCCCGCCGCGTCTGGCTGGACGCCCTCGGCTCCTAGCCTCCCTCCGCACGTCGACGGCCCGGGCTCCTCCACAGGAGCCCGGGCGGTCGCCCGTCCGCCCTCCGCCGATGGCATGGTGCGCCCATGTCCCCCGCCTCGCACCCGTCCTGTCCGTCCTCGACCTCCCGCTCGCGGAGCTCTGCTCCGCCCGCCTCGACGGCGAGGTGTACGAGATCGACGCCTGCTACTCCCCCGTCGACGAGCTCGCCTCGCCGTGGCTCCGGGCGGCGGCGCTCGCCGCGCAGGTGCCGTCGCGCCTCATCGCCGAGCGCACCACGGCGGCATGGGTGCACGGCGCCGTCCGCCTCCCGCCGCGTACGCACGAGTACTGCGTCGACAGCGTCGCCAGATGCCACCCGCCGGCGCTCCGGAACGTGCGGATCCGCGAGGTCGTCCTCGCCGATCGCGACACCGTGGTCCTCGCCGGCCTCCGCGTCACCACCCCGCTCCGCACCCTCTGCGACATCGCGCGCACCGTGTCCGACCTCGCTCCGCGCTACGAGCGCGCCTGCCTCGGTCTCCTCCGGCTGCCGGGCGTCACGGTCGAGGGTGCCCGTGAGCACCTCGCCTCGAGCGGGGCGCTCCCCGACAAGCGCCGCGCGCTCCAGCGGCTCGACGCCCTCGCGCTCCGCGCGTCCTCCGCCCGGGGCACGGACGGGTCGGACGCCGACGACGGCGCGTGGCCGGTCAGCCCCCGTTGACCCGGTACACGTCGTACACCGCGTCGATCCGGCGCACCGCGTTGAGCACGCGGTCCAGATGCGTCACGTCGCCCATCTCGAAGACGAAGCGGCTGATCGCCAACCGGTTGGACGAGGTCGAGACCGAAGCCGACAGGATGTTGACGTGGTGCTCCGAGAGCACGCGCGTCACGTCGCTGAGGAGGCCGGAACGATCCAGCGCCTCCACCTGGATGTGCACGAGGAAGAGGCTCTTCGACGACGGCGCCCACTCCACCTCGATCATGCGGTCGGGCTCCGCCCGCAGCGAGTCCACGTTGTGGCAGTTCGCCTGATGCACCGAGACGCCGGCGCCGCGCGTGACGAAGCCGATGATCTCGTCGCCGGGCACGGGCGTGCAGCACTTCGCCAGCTTCACGAGGATGTCGGGCGCGCCGCGCACGAGCACCCCGGAGTCGCTGTTGCGGGACACCCGCGAGCGCTGCGTGACGGCGAAGACCTCCTCGGCCTCGCCGCCGCTATCGCCCTGGATGGAGGAGAGCACCTTCTCGATCACCGACTGGGTGGAGACGTGGCCCTCGCCGACGGCCGCGTACAGAGCGGCGACGTCGTCGTACTTCATGCTCTGGGCGACGTCGGAGAACGCGTCCTGGTTCATGAGCTTCTGCAGCGGGAGGTTCTGCTTCCGCATGGCACGGGCGATCGCGTCCTTGCCCTGCTCGATCGCCTCCTCGCGGCGCTCCTTCGTGAACCACTGCTTGATCTTGTTGCGCGCGCGAGCGCTCTTCACGAACGCCAGCCAGTCCTTGCTGGGACCGCTGTCCGGGTTCTTCGACGTGAACACCTCGACCACGTCACCCGTGGTCAGCGGGTTCTCGAGCGGCACCAGCCGGCCGTTCACCTTGGCGCCCATCGTCCGATGGCCGACGTCCGTGTGCACCGCGTACGCGAAGTCGACGGGCGTGCCGCCTGCGGGCAGGCCGATGACCTTCCCGTGCGGGGTGAAGACGTAGACCTCCTTGGCGCCGATCTCGAAGCGCAGCGAGTCGAGGAACTCCCCGGGGTCGGCCGTCTCGGACTGCCAGTCCGAGATGTGCGCCAGCCATGCGAGGTCGGTGTCGCCCTGGGGCGACACCTCCGCGGCGCGCCCGCCGTTCATCCGCTCCTTGTACTTCCAGTGCGCCGCGACTCCGAACTCCGCGCGCTGGTGCATCTCGTGCGTGCGGATCTGGATCTCCACCGGACGCCCCTTCGGCCCGATGACCGTCGTGTGCAGCGACTGGTAGAGGTTGAACTTCGGGGTGGCGATGTAGTCCTTGAAGCGGCCGGGAACCGGCGTCCAGCGGGCGTGGATCGCGCCGAGCACCGCGTAGCAGTCGCGCAGCGAGTCGACGAGCACGCGGATCCCGACCAGGTCGTAGATCTCGTCGAACTCGCGGCCGCGGACCACCATCTTCTGGTAGATCGAGTAGTACTGCTTGGGTCGGCCCGCGACCTTCCCGCGGATGCGGGCCGAGCGCAGGTCGTCGTTCACGCTGTCGATGACCTGCTGCACGAACTCCTCGCGCTGCGGGGTCCGCTGCTTGACGAGGTTCTCGATCTCGACGTAGATCTTGGGGTAGAGGACCGCGAACGACAGGTCCTCGAGCTCCCACTTTATGGTGGAGATGCCGAGCCGGTGCGCGAGCGGCGCGTAGATCTCGAGGGTCTCCTTGGCCTTCCGCTCCGCCGAGGCGGACTCCACGAAGCCCCACGTGCGCGCGTTGTGCAGCCGGTCGGCGAGCTTGACCACCAGCACCCGGATGTCCTTCGACATCGCCACGACCATCTTCCGGACGGTCTCCGCCTGCGCGCTGTCGCCGTACTTGAGCTTGTCGAGCTTGGTGACCCCGTCGACCAGCATGGCGATCTCGTCGCCGAAGTCGTGGCGGAGCATGTCGAGCGTGTACTCGGTGTCCTCGACCGTGTCGTGGAGCAGGGCGGCCGCGAGCGTCTTGGGGCCGATGCCGAGGTCGGCGAGGATCTGCGCGACGGCCACCGGATGGGTGATGTAGGGCTCGCCGCTCTTGCGCTTCTGCCCTTCGTGGGCGCGCTCCGCGACCGCGTACGCCCGCTCGATGAGGCTCATGTCGGCCTTGGGGTGGTGGAGGCGCGCGGTGCGGATCAGCTGCTCGACCGCGCCGACGGGCTGCGCGCGCGAGAACAGGCGGGGCACCAGGCGCCGGAGCGACGCCGTGCTCGAGGTCGTCTCCGTCATCGTCCAACCTCCCAGGCGTGTGCTGGAGACCAAATTATCACCGCGTCCGCGGGCTCCCGACCACGGACGCCGTCCTGACGCGCACAGGCCCGCCCGCCGTTCGGAAGCTCATGGCGCAGGAGGCGAATGCCCGTCGACCGTGACGTCCGCGATGGGAAGCGGGTCAGGCGACGCGGCCCGGTCCTCCGTCGTCGGTCACGACGTCGCCGCCCATCTCCGACCACGCGTGCATGCCGCCCGTGATGTTGGACGCCGCGAACCCGCCACGCAGGAGGGCCTGCGTCGCGAGGGATGAGCGGTGCCCGGAGCGGCAGACCACCACGATGTGCTCGTCCGTCGGGAGCTCGTCGACTCGTGCCTGCAGGTCGCCCAGGGGGATGTGGTGCGCCGCGGCGGAGTGCCCGGCCTCCCACTCGTCGGGCTCCCGCACGTCGAGCAGCCAGGAGTCGCCGGTCGCGGTCCGGGCCTTGGCGGTCGCCGCATCGAGGTCCTCGGGGACGCCGGCCCCGTGCGCGCTGCTCACGACTCCACCGACACGGCGGCGCGCTCGGCCTGGGCCCGGCTCGCGGCGGTGGCCGCCAGCGCGTCCCCGCGCTTCACCTTCGGCTCGCCCTCGCGGAGGTGCGCGTACAGCGGCGCGGCGATGAAGATCGTCGAGTAGGTGCCGACGATGATGCCGATGAACAGCGACAGCGCGATGTCGCGGAGCGTCCCGGCCCCGAGCACCACGGCCCCGATGAACAGGATCGAGCCGACCGGGAGGATGGCGACGATCGAGGTGTTGATCGACCGCACCAGCGTCTGGTTGACGGCGAGGTTGACCGACTGCCCGAAGGTCCGGCGGGATTCCTGCCCGTCCTCCGCGGTGTTCTCGCGGATCTTGTCGAAGACCACGACCGTGTCGTACAGCGAGTAGCCGAGGATCGTGAGGAACCCGATGACGGCGGCCGGCGTGACCTCGAAGCCCGTGATGCCGTAGATCCCCGCCGTGAGGACCAGATCGTGCAGCAGCGCGACGATGGCGGCCACGGACATCTTCCACGTGCGGAAGTACACGGACATGACCACGGCGGCCAGCGCGAGGAAGACCACGAGGCCCCACAGCGCCTGCCGGGTGATGTCCTGGCCCCAGGACGGCCCGATGAAGGACTCCGTGACGCTCGACGTCTCCACGCCGTACGCGGTCGCGAGCGCCTGGCGGACGGCGGTGCTGTCCGCCGGCTCCAGCTGATCCGTCTGGACGCGCACCGCGTCGGATCCGACCGACGAGACGCGCGCCGGGACCGACGTGACCGTGGCGACCGCGTCGCTGGCGATGTCCTGCGACTGCGACTCCACGCCGCTCACCGTGTACTCGGATCCGCCCGTGAACTCGATGCCGAACGTGAATCCGCCGCGGAGGAGCGGCCCGAGGATGGAGATGAGGATGCAGACGGCGGCGATGCCGTACCAGAGCCGACGGCGCCCGACGATGTCGAACGAGCGCTTGCCCGTGTAGAGGTCGTTGCCGAACTCGGAGAAGCCAGCCATCAGTCGTCCCTGCTCGTGTCGTCGGCCCGCGGCGCGTCGAGGGTCGCGGTCTTCGTGGATCCGGTCGCGCCGCCCTGGGCGGCCTTGCGCTCGGCGATGGTCTGGCGGCGGGCCGCCTCCTTGGCGGCTGCGGCACCCCGCCCGCTGGCAGCGGTGGGGGTGCGGAACGTGGCCCGTCCCCGGTAGACCGCGCCGAGGGCGCGCGGGTCGAGCCCGCTCATGCGGTGGCCCTCCGCGAAGAACCGCCGGTTGGCGAGCAGCTGCAGGATCGGGTGGGTGAACAGCGACACCACGATGAGGTCGATGATGGTCGTCAGCCCGAGGGTGAGCGCGAAGCCCTTGACGTTGCCCACCGCGAGGACGAACAGCACGGCCGCGGCGAGGAAGTTCACCGTGTCCGACGCGATGATCGTCCGGAGGGCCCGCTTCCAGCCCTGCTCGACCGACGAGACGAGACCGCGACCGTCACGGAGCTCGTCCTTGATGCGCTCGAAGTAGACGATGAACGAGTCCGCCGTGATGCCGATGGCCACGATGAGCCCCGCCACCCCGGCGAGCGAGAGCCGGTACCCCTCCCGCCAGCTGAGAAGCGTGATGAGCAGGTACGTGATGACCGCGGCGATCACGAGCGACGCGATGGTGACCATGCCGAGCGCCCGGTACTGCACGAGCGAGTACAGCACGACGAGCACGAGCCCGATGAGGCCGGCGATGAGGCCGCTGGTGAGCTGAGACGAGCCCAGGGTCGCCGAGATCACGTCCGAGCTCTGCAGTGTGAAGCTGAGCGGCAGGGCGCCGAACTTCAGCTGGTCGGCCAGGGCCTTGGCGCTCTCCTGCGTGAAGTTGCCCGTGATGGACGGCTTGCCGTTGGTGACGACGCCCTGGGTGACCGGGGCGCTGATGACCTCGTTGTCGAGCACGAACGCGAACTGGTTCCGCGGGGACTCCAGCGTGATGAGGCGCGTCGACATGTCGCCGAACTGCTGCGTCCCGTCGCCGTCGAAGACCAGGTTGACGGACCAGGTGCCGGTGCTGACGCCCTGGCTGGACTGCTGCAGGCCGCTCGTAGCGTCGGAGATGGTGCTGCCGTCGACCTCGACCGGGCCGAGCACGTACTTCGCCGCTCCGTCGTCGGAGCAGGAGATGATCGCGCGGTCGGCGGGAGCCGCCTGGCCGTCGCTCTCCGGGGCGGTCGCGCAGTCGTACGCGGCGAACTCCGCCTGGAGCCGCGGCGTGACCCACGAGATGTCGCTGGGGCCCGTCGGCTCGGCGGTGGGCTCGTCGGAGAGCGTGGCGGGATCCGGCGTGGCCTCGGCCGCGGGAGTCTCGGCGGCGGGCGTCTCGGCGGCGGGCGTCTGGCCCTCGACCGTCGGCGTCGCGCCGTCGGCGGGTGCCGAGCCGTCGGTGGCGGTCGGGGTCGGCGTGGCGCCGACCGACGCGGTGCCGGCGGCGCCGATGAGCACGGGGCGCAGCTCGAGCTTCGCGGAGGACTGCAGCCGCTGCATGGTGGCCGCGTCGGGCTCGCCCGGCAGGCTCACGACGATGTTGCTGCCGCCCTGCGTGGTGATCTCGGCCTCGGAGACGCCGCTCGCGTCCACGCGCTGGCGGATGATGGAGACGGCCTGGGCGAGCTGCTCGCTGGTGGGCCCGGACGACGACCCGTCGAGCTGCGGCGCGAGGATGATCTGCGTCCCGCCCTCGAGGTCGAGGGCCAGCTTCGGGGTCCAGGACCCGTTGCTGAAGGCGACGCTCGCGGCGTTCCCGCCGGCCAGCAGGCCGATGATGACGAGCAGCCAGACGAGCTTGCGCCGGGCCTTGCGTACGGGTGTGGGCGACTTTGCCACCTGGACACTCGACTTTCTTCACGGTGGGCCGGCGGGATCCGCGGAGCGCCCCGGATGGAGGGTGGGAGCGGGGCCGGGCGGCATGCCGCCCGGGATCGGACGGACGGCCGGTGGCCGCCCGTCCGCTGGATCAGGAGCGGCCGGTGGGGGCGTCGCCGTCGTCGAGGCGGCGGGCGGACGCGTCCGTGGTGCCCGTCTCGTCGACGACGTCGGTGGCCGGGGCGTCGTCCACCAGGACGGAGGCGTCCTCGGCGACGGTCGGCTCGACCACGCGGGCGATCGTCTGGCGGTGCAGCTTCAGCACCGTGCCGGGCGAGACCTCCAGGTAGGCGAGGTTGTTCTCCTCGTCGAAGGACACGAGGGTGCCGTAGATGCCGGACGCGGTCATGACCTCGGCTCCGGGGACCATCTGGGTCTGGAGCGCGGCGAGGTCCTTCTGACGCTTCCGGCTGTTGCGGAACATGAAGAAGATGAGCAGCGCCAGGACGGCGAACATGATCAGGGTGAACGGGTCCATGCGGGACGGGCCTTTCAGGTGCTGAGGGGTGACGGACACGACGAACCGGCGACGTTCCGCGGGAGGCCAGCTTGAATCATAGGCCATCGCCGAACAGGGGCTCCTGGGGACTCCGAGCCCCCGGTGCGCGGGCCGTGCCCGGCGCGGAGGACGCGGCCTCGCCCGGCAGGGCGGGCGCCTCGAGGCCGAAGTGCCGCCACGCCGCCGGGGTCGCCACCCGACCGCGGGGCGTGCGCGTGACGAGGCCGATCCGCACGAGGAAGGGCTCGACGACCGACTCGATGGTCTCGGCCTCCTCCCCCACCGACACCGCGAGCGTGTTGAGCCCGACCGGGCCGCCGCCGAAGCGCGTGAGGATGCCCCGCATCACGGCGCGGTCGAGGCGGTCGAGGCCGAGGGGATCCACGTCGTACAGGTCGAGCGCGGCGCGCACCGACTCGACGCCCGCCTCCGTCCCGTGCACGAGGGCGTAGTCCCGCACCCGCCGGAGGAGGCGGTTGGCGATGCGCGGCGTCCCCCGGCACCGACCGGCGATCTCGGCGACGGCCGCGCGCGCGATCTCGAGGCCGAGCATCCGCGCGGCGCGCTCGATGACCTGCTCCAGCTCGTGCGTCTCGTAGAACTCGAGGTGCGCCGTGAAGCCGAACCGGTCCCGCAGCGGGCTCGGGAGCATGCCGGAGCGCGTCGTGGCGCCGACCAGGGTGAAGGGCGACAGCTCCAACGGGATGGAGGTCGCGCCCGCGCCCTTGCCCACCATGATGTCGATGCGGAAGTCCTCCATCGCGAGGTAGAGCATCTCCTCGGCCGACCGCGCCATGCGGTGGATCTCGTCGACGAACAGGATCTCGCCCGGCACCAGCGCGGACAGCACGGCGGCGAGGTCGCCCGCGTGCTGGATGGCCGGCCCGCTCGTGAGGCGCAGCGGCCGGCGGCTCTCCTCCGCGACGATCATCGCGAGCGTGGTCTTGCCGAGCCCGGGCGGGCCCGCGAGCAGGATGTGGTCGGGCGAGCGGTTCTGCATGGCCGCCGCGGTGAGCAGCAGCTCGAGCTGCCCGCGGACCTTGACCTGCCCGACGAACTCCGACAGCGAGCGCGGACGCAGGGCCCCCTCGAAGGCGAGCTCGGCGTCGGACTCGGGGACGGGGCTGGAGGCGTCCCCGTGCGCGAGGCCGCTCACCGCTCGCCCGTCGCGCCGGACGCGCCCGCCGGCTGCTGCGGTCCCAGCATGCCGAGCGCGACGCGGAGGAGGCGGGGCATGTCGGCGGGAGCGTCGGCGTCCGCGGCCGCGGCGACGGCGTCGTCGACCGCCGTGCGCGCGACGCGCTCGGACCAGCCGAGCCCGATGAGCGCCGTGACGACGTCGGCGCCGACCGCGACGACCGCATCCGGCACCGGTCGCGTCCGCGGAGCCGTCACGAAGATCTTCCCCGCGAGCTGCAGGACGATGAGCTTGGCCGTCTTCGGGCCGATGCCGGACACCCGGCGGAAGGCGGCATCGTCCTCCGCGGCGACCGCTCGCGCCATGGCCTCCGGGTCGAGGTGCTCGAGCACGGCGAGGGCGGACTTCGGGCCCACGCCGGTGACGCCGCACAGCAGCTCGAAGGCCCGGAGCTCGTCGGGCCCGGGGAAGCCGAAGAGGGTGAGCGAGTCCTCGCGCACGACGAGCGATGTGAGGACGGTGGCCTCGGATCCGTGACGCAGCTCGAGCGCGTGCCGCGGCGTCACCGAGACGCCGTAGCCGACGCCCTGCACCTCCAGCAGGAGGGTCTGACCGGAGACGGACAGCACGGTGCCGCGGAGGGAGGAGATCACGCCCCCAACCCTACGAGCTAGCGCCGACCCCGCTGCGCACGCTCGGCAGCGAGCCAGGCGGACTGCGCGGCCGTCGGTCCGGCGGCCGGCGGCGCCCCCGGTGCGACCGCGCGCGGCACGGGCACCGGGGTGCCCGCGATGCCCGCTCGGGACATCCCCGCGCGCCACCCCGCGCAGATGGCGAGTGCGAGGGCGTCCGAGGCGTCTGCCGGGGTCGGCAGCTCGTCGAGGCCGAGGATCCGGGCCACCATCGTCGCGACCTGCTTCTTGTCGGCCTGGCCGTAGCCGGTGACCGCGGCCTTCACCTCGCTCGGCGTGTGCATCGCGACGTCGAGGCCGCGACGGGCGGCGCCCACGAGGGCGACGCCCGTGATCTGGGCCACGCCCATGACGGTGGACACGTTGTCCTGCGCGAAGACGCGCTCGATGGCCACGACCGCCGGGCGGTGCCGGTCGACCAGCTCCTCGATGCCGTCGCCGACCGCGAGGAGCCGGTGATGGAGCTCCGTCGTCGGGCTCGTGCGCACGACCTGCATGTCGACCAGACGGGCGGAGCGGTCGGCGAAGACGTCCACGACGCCCACACCGCACCGCGTCAGGCCGGGATCGATCCCCAGGATCCGCACGGACGTCATGCCACCCGCACCGCTCCCCCGCGCGGCGGCGATGAGGGCCTACTCCTCGTCGTCGTCGAGCGCCGCCTGCACGTCGGCGGGCACGTCGCTGTTGATGTAGATGTTCTGGACGTCGTCCAGGTCCTCCATGGCGTCGACGAGCTTGTTGACCTTGCGCGCGGTCTCCAGGTCGACCTCGACCTTGACCTGCGGCACGAACTCCACGTCGGCGGAGTCGTAGTCGATGCCCGCCGCCTGGAGCGCCTGGCGCACGGCGACCATGTCCGAGGGCTCGCACTGGATCTCGAAGACCTCACCGTGGTCGGTGACGTCCTCGGCGCCCGCGTCGAGGACGGCCGCCAGGACGTCGTCCTCGGTGGGGGTCTCCGCGTGCGGCACCGCGAGGACGCCCTTGCGGTGGAAGTTGTAGGCGACGCTGCCCGGGTCGGCCATGGTGCCGCCGTTGCGGCTCATCGCCGTGCGGACCTCCGCGGCCGCGCGGTTCTTGTTGTCCGTGAGGCACTCGACGAGCATGGCGACGCCGTTGGCCGCGTACCCCTCGTACATGATCGTCTGGTAGTCGACGACCTCGCCGAGCAGGCCGGCTCCGCGCTTCACCGCGCGGTCGATGTTGTCGTTCGGGACGCTGGTCTTCTTGGCCTTCTGCACCGCGTCGACGAGGGTCGGGTTGCCCGACATGTCGGCGCCGCCGATCTTCGCCGCGACCTCGATGTTCTTGATCAGCTTCGCGAACGACTTCGCCCGCCGCGAGTCGATGATCGCCTTCTTGTGCTTCGTGGTCGCCCACTTGGAATGTCCGGACACGGGTGGTTCTCCTTACGCGGCGTCTGCTCGCTGTCAATGATGGACCATCGGGCGGTCCCGCCGAGGGACCCCGGGGTCAGAGGGTGCGCCCCGAGTCCTCGACCATGTCGAGGAAGAGGCGGTGGAAGCGGAGGTCGCCGGTGACCTCCGGGTGGAACGACGTGCCGAGGAGCGCGCCCTGACGCACGGCGACCACGCGGCCGTCGTCGAGCGTTCCCAGCGCGCGTGCCCCCGGGCCCATCGAGTCCACCACGGGGGCGCGGATGAAGACCGCGTGCACGGGCGGGTCGCCCAGCTCGGGGACCTCGAGGTCCACCTCGAAGGACGACGTCTGCGATCCGAACGCGTTCCGGCGCACGGAGACGTCGAGACCGCCGATGCTCCGCTGGTCGTGGATGGCGTCCACGATCTCGTCCGCGAGCATGATGAGGCCGGCGCACGTGCCGTACACCGGCAGGCCGTCGTCGATGGCGGCGCGGAGCGGACCGGCGACGCCGAACTGCCGCGACAGCTTGTCCATGACGGTCGACTCGCCGCCCGGGATCACGAGCCCGGAGATGCCGGGGAGGTCCTTCGGCTGACGCACGAGCCGCGTGCGGGCGCCGAACCCCTCGAGCACCTGGACGTGCTCGCGGACGTCCCCCTGCAGCGCGAGGACGCCCACGACGGGGCCGTCCCCGTGCCGAGCCGAGGTGCTACCAGCCACGCTCGGCGAGGCGGTGCGGGGCGGGCACGTCGGCGACGTTGATCCCGACCATGGCCTCACCCAGCCGCGCGACGCCTCGGCGATGGCGTCGGGGTCGTTGAACAGGGCCGTGGCCGTGACCACGGCCTTCGCGCGCGCCACCGGGTTGCCCGACTTGAAGATGCCGGATCCGACGAACACGCCGTCGGCGCCCAGCTGCATCATCATGGCGGCGTCCGCCGGGGTGGCCACGCCGCCCGCGGTGAAGAGCACGACCGGCAGCTGCCCCGTCGTGGCGACCTCGAGCACCAGGTCGTACGGCGCCTGCAGCTCCTTCGCCGCGACGTAGATCTCGTCGTGCGTGAGGGCGCTGAGCGCGCGGATCTCGGACTTGATGGTGCGGATGTGCTTCGTGGCCTCGGACACGTCGCCCGTACCGGCCTCGCCCTTGGATCGGATCATCGCCGCGCCCTCGGTGATGCGCCGGAGCGCCTCGCCGAGCGTCGTGGCTCCGCACACGAAGGGGACGGTGAAGCCCCACTTGTCGATGTGGTTCACGTAGTCGGCCGGGCTCAGCACCTCGGACTCGTCGATGTAGTCGACCTCGAGGGACTGCAGCACCTGCGCCTCGACGAAGTGGCCGATGCGGGCCTTGGCCATGACCGGGATGGAGACCTCGGCCTTGATCTGGTCGATGAGATCGGGGTCGCTCATGCGGGCGACGCCGCCCTGGGAGCGGATGTCCGCGGGCACGCGCTCGAGCGCCATGACGGCGACCGCTCCCGCGTCCTCCGCGATGCGCGCCTGCTCGGCATTGACGACGTCCATGATGACGCCGCCCTTGAGCATCTCCGCGAGTCCGCGCTTGACGCGGCTCGAGCCGACCTGTCCGGGGGTGTTGGTGTCAGTCATTGTGGTCCCTATCCTATTCGCCCGCCGCGGCGGGCCAGGCTGCTGCGATGGATGCACGGACGTCGCCGAGCAGCTGCGGCAGCGCCTTGGTCTTCGCGATGATCGGCAGGAAGTTCGCGTCCTGCCCCCAGCGGGGCACGATGTGCTGGTGGAGGTGCTCGGCGATGCCGGCGCCCGCCACCTGCCCCTGGTTCATGCCGATGTTGTAGCCGTCGTTCCGCGAGACCTCGCGGACGACGCGCATGGCGGTCTGCGTGAGGGAGCCGATCTCGGCGACCTCCTCCGGGCTGGCGAGGTCGTACGTCGCGATGTGGCGGTACGGGCAGACGAGCAGGTGGCCGCTGTTGTACGGGAAGAGGTTAAGCAGCACGTAGGCGTGCTCGCCCGCGCGACGATGAGCGCGTCCTCGTCCGACATCGACGGCGCGATGCAGAACGGGCACTCGTCGCGGTCCGGCTGCTGGCCGTTCTGGATGTAGACCATCCGGTGCGGCGTCCACAGCCGCTGGAACTCGTCCGGGACGCCCGTCAGGTGGCCCGGCTCGTCGACCCGCGGGGCGCCCTGCTCCTCGTCTCCCCCGGGCTCGTGGTCCGACAGCGTCAGACGGGCCACGCGGTCACCACCTGCTCGCGACGGGCGATGGCGCCGGTGATCCTCTCGACGGCCTCCGCCACCGGCACCCCGTTGACCTGCGTGCCGTCGCGGAACCGGAAGCTCACGGACCCGGCCGCCCGGTCGTCCTCGCCCGCGATGAGCTGGTACGGCACCCGCGCCTTGGTGTGGGTGCGGATCTTCTTCGGCATCCGGTCGTCGGACGTGTCGAGCTGGACGCGCACCCCCTCCGCACGGAGCAGGTCGAGCACGCCGCCGAGGTACTCCTCGTAGTCCTCGGCCACGGGGATGCCGACGACCTGGACCGGCGACAGCCAGACCGGGAACGCGCCGGCGTAGTGCTCCGTGAGCACGCCGAAGAACCGCTCGATCGAGCCGAAGAGCGCACGGTGGATCATGACCGGCTGCTTCCGCGTCCCGTCGTTCGCCGTGTACTCGAGGCCGAAGCGCTCCGGCAGGTTGAAGTCGAGCTGGATGGTCGACATCTGCCAGGTGCGGCCGATGGCGTCGCGCGCCTGCACGGAGATCTTGGGGCCGTAGAACGCGGCGCCCGCGGGATCCGGCACGAGCTCGAGGCCCGTCTCGACCGCCACCTGGCGGAGCGTCTCGGTCGCCTCCTCCCATACCTCGTCGGACCCGACGAACTTCTCCGGGTCCTTCGTCGAGAGCTCCAGGTAGAAGTCGTCGAGGCCGTAGTCGCGGAGGAGCGACAGCACGAACCCGAGCGTGGCCTTCAGCTCGTCGGCCATGCGCTCGCGGGTCGTGAAGATGTGGGCGTCGTCCTGGGTCATGCCGCGGACGCGGGTGAGCCCGTGGATCACGCCCGACTTCTCGTTCCGGTACACGGTGCCGAACTCGAACAGCCGGAGCGGCAGCTCGCGGTAGGAGCGCTGGCGCGACCGGTAGATCAGCACGTGCATGGGGCAGTTCATGGGCTTCAGGTAGTAGTCCGCGCCCTGGCGCGTGATCTCGCCCTCGTCGTTCCGCGCCTCGTCGAGGTGCATCGCGGGGAACATGCCGTCCTTGTAGAAGTCGAGGTGCCCGCTGGTCTCGAACAGGTTCGACTTCGTGATGTGCGGGGAGTAGACGAACTCGTAGCCCGCGTCCTCGTGGCGGCGGCGGGAGTAGTCCTCCATCTCCCGGCGGATGATCCCGCCCTTCGGGTGGAAGACCGCGAGGCCGGAGCCGATCTCGTCCGGGAACGAGAAGAGGTCGAGCTCGGCCCCGAGGCGGCGGTGGTCGCGCTTGAGCGCCTCCTCCACGCGGCCCTGGTACGCGCGGAGCTCGTCCTTCGTGGGCCAGGCGGTGCCGTAGATGCGCTGCAGCTGCGGGTTCTTCTCGGAGCCGCGCCAGTAGGCGGCCGCGACGCGCGACAGGGCCCAGCCGTTGCCGACCATGCGCGTGCTCGGAAGGTGCGGGCCGCGGCAGAGGTCGCGCCAGAACACCTCGCCGGTCTTGCCGTCGACGTTCTCGTACACGGTCAGCTCGGCACCGCCGACCTCGACGGACTCGCCGTCCTCGCCGAGCTCCTCGGTCGAGCCGCCCTTGAGGCCGATCAGCTCGAGCTTGTAGGGCTCGTCGGCCATGAGCTCGCGCGCCTCCTCCTCGGAGACCACGCGACGCGTGAACCGCTGACCCTGGCGGATGATGCGCTCCATGTTCTTGGAGATCGCCTTCAGGTCCTCCGGGGTGAACGGCTCGGCCACGTCGAAGTCGAAGTAGAAGCCGTCCGTGACGGGCGGGCCGATGCCGAGCCGGGCCGCCGGGTTGATCTGCTGCACGGCCTGCGCCATGACGTGCGCCGCGGAGTGGCGGAGGATGGCGAGGCCGTCGGCGAGTCGATGCGGACGGGCTCGACGACGTCGCCGGGGACGACCTCCGCGGCCAGGTCCCGCAGCTCCCCGCCGATGCGCATGGCGACGACCGCGCGGTCGGCGAACAGCGTGAAGCCGGTGCCGACCTCGCTCGCCGTGACGGACGACGGCGTCTCCGCGGGCGCGGCCTCGTCGTGGATCTCGGGCTGGGCGGCGTCTACCACTGCGGGCTCCTTGCGGGACGGGGAGGGAACCGCCCCAGACTACCGGCGCGCACGGACCCCTCCTCGCGGGGCGACCCGGGTCGGGACGCCGGCCGCCGAGCACGGGCGGGAGGCGGGCACCGGCCGCCCGGCAGGCGCGAGTGCGTCGGGAATGCAAGAAGGCCCCGGTCTCCCGGGCCTTCCGTTGGTGAGCGATACTGGGATCGAACCAGCGACCTCTTCCGTGTCAGGGAAGCGCGCTACCGCTGCGCCAATCGCTCATGCACTTGCTCGAGGTGGGGACGGGATTTGAACCCGCGTGGACGGCTTTGCAGGCCGCTGCCTCGCCTCTCGGCCACCCCACCACCGGTGGTTCCCACCTTGTGAAAGGGACCCCCTTCGGGGCCCCTGTTCGAGCGGATGACGAGATTCGAACTCGCGACCCTCACCTTGGCAAGGTGATGCGCTACCACTGCGCCACATCCGCATTTCGCTCGCTGCTCCCGGCTTCCCGGCAACCCTGCGTGCTCGATGACTCTAGCCGATGTCGCGACGCGGGTGCAAAACGAGCGTCGGCGGAGGGCGCCTCACCGCCCGTCCACGACCTGTACGCCCCGTGTTCACGGGCTTCGCGGGTTCGATGCTCCCGAGGCGGGCCGGGCGTGTCGCGCGCCCGGCGCACCCGCGCGCACCCCGTCACGTCGACGTGACCGCGACGGCCCTCGCGGTATGGCATCATGGAGCCGCACCGTCCGCGGTGCGAGCACGGGCGATTGGCGCAGTTGGTAGCGCGCTTCCTTCACACGGAAGAGGTCATCGGTTCGAGTCCGGTATCGCCCACCGAGCACCTGACGCATCGCTCCGTCGGATCTCCATGTCGGCTGTCGATCCGGCCCCCGGACACTCAGCGCAGCAGCTCCCTGGCCGTGCCCTCGTCGAGCACGATGTCCGTCACGAGGCCGGCCGCCAGGGCTCCGCGCACGCTCCGCGCCTTGGAGGCGCCCGCGACCACGCAGACGCGACGGGGGGCGCGGCGGATGGTGGCGAGATCGGGGCCGCTCGCACGCGCGTTGATCGCGATGTCGGCGGAGGAGCCGTCCTCGCGGAAGAAGACGGTGGAGACGTCGCCCACGACGCCGTCCGCGTCGAGGGCCCGCTGGTCCGACCGCTCCAGGTAGCCGCCCGAGTAGACGTGGCTGGGGACGAGGGCCACCGGCGAACCCACGCCGAACAGCACCATGTCCATCCGCTCCTGCAGCTCGAGCACGCGCTGGGTGCTCCGCTCGCGCCAGAGCGCCTGCTTGGTGGCGGGGTCGTCGAAGAACGCCGGCACCGGGAACTGCTGCACGGTCGCGCCGTACGCGTGCCCGAAGCGCCGGAGGATCTCGCTGGCGTACATGATCCCGGTCGTCCGCACGTTCCCGGCCCCGTTGAGCTGGACCACGAGCGTGTTGTGGGTGGGCTTCGGCACGAGGTAGCGGCTCACCGCGCTCACCGTGGAGCCCCAGGCGACGCCGACCACCATGTTGGAGTCGACGTACTGCGTGAGCATCCGTGCAGCCGAGAGCGCCACGCGATCGACCCGGTCGACGTCGCTCGTCTGGTCCGGGACGGGCACCACGTGCGCGACGACGCCGAAGCGGTCGTGCAGCTGCTCCCCCAGCACGGTGGCGAGGTCCAGCGGCGAGCGGATCTGGATGTCCACGAGGCCCGTCTCCCGGGCGAACGACAGGAGACGCGACACCGACGAGCGGCTGGTGCCGAGCTCCCGGGCGATGGCCTCCATCGTCAGGTCCTGCATGTAGTAGAGATGCGCGGCGCGGAGGGCGTCCTGCGTGCGCTCGTGCGCGATCCCGTCGACCATGACGACATGCTTGCACATCCGTGCACGGGCTTCGCGTGATCCGTTCGCGGGAGGAGGATGGAGTCATCAGGAAGCGCACCACCCACGCACCGACCAGGAAGAAGCTCCTCGTGACCACGTCGAAGAAGACCGACCTGCGGGACAACGTCGCCCGCATCCACGACCGCCCGAGCGCGCAGGTGCTCGTCATCGGCGGCGGCATCAACGGCATCGCGACGTTCCGCGACCTCGCGCTGCAGGGCGTCGACGTCGTCCTCGTCGAGCGCGCCGACTACGGCTCCGGCGCCTCGGCTGCCAGCTCGCACATGATCCACGGCGGCATCCGCTACCTCGAGAACGGCGAGTTCCGCCTCGTCCGCGAGTCGGTCGAGGAGCGCAACGGCCTGATCCGCATCGCGCCCCACTACGTGAAGCCGCTGCAGACGACCATGCCCATCTTCTCGACGTTCTCCGGCATCCTCAACGCGCCGCTGCGCATGCTGACCCACAAGCAGCGCTCCACCAAGGAGCGCGGCGCCCTCCTCATCAGCGTCGGCATGACGCTGTACGACTCCTTCTCCCGCGACGGCGGGTCCGTGCCGCGCCACCGCTTCCGCGTCGGCAAGGCCGCCCGCGAGGACATGCCCGCGCTCAACAAGGACGTCAAGTTCACCGGCACCTACTACGACGCTTCCGTGCACGAGCCCGAGCGCCTGGCCCTCGACGTGCTCAAGGACGGCCTGGCTGCGGGCGAGCACGCCCGCAGCGCCAACTACCTCGAGGCCGTGGGCGTCGCCGAGGGCGGCGTCACTCTCCGCGACGTGATCTCCGGCACGGAGTTCGTCGTGACGGCGGACGTGGTGGTCAACGCATCCGGTCCCTGGACCGACCTCACCAACGGGGCGATGGGCGGCGACACGAAGTTCATGGGCGGCACGAAGGGCTCGCACATCGTCGTCGACAACGCGGAGCTCCTCGAGGCCACCAAGGGCCGCGAGATCTTCTTCGAGAACAACGACGGGCGCATCGTCCTCATCTACCCGCTCAAGGGCCGCGTGCTCATCGGCACCACCGACATCGACGCAGACCCGCGCGAGCCGGCCGTGTGCACCGAGGAGGAGGTCGACTACTTCTTCGACCTCGTCAAGCACGTCTTCCCGCAGATCGAGCTGAACCGCGACCACATCGTGTACCGCTACTCGGGCATCCGCCCGCTGCCGCGCCACGAGGACACCGCGCCCGGCTTCGTGTCGCGTGACTACCGGATCGTCGAGACCGAGATCGCCGGCCTGCCCGACACGAAGGTGCTGAGCCTCGTCGGTGGCAAGTGGACGACGTTCCGGGCCCTGTCCGCGCACCTCTCGACCGAGGCCACCACGCGCCTCGGCGTCGAGCGCTCGGTCGACACGACCGGCATGGCCATCGGCGGCGGCAAGGACTTCCCGTCCTCCAGCACGGCACGCGCGCGGTGGATCGCCACGCAGGCGGCCCGCGCCGAGGGGATCGGCACGGAGCAGGTCGACCGCCTCCTGAACCGCTACGGCACGCGCGCCACCAGCGTCATCGACGTCCTGGCGGGCCAGCCCTCCACGCCGCTCGCGACCGACCCCCACCTCACGCGGGCCGAGATCGCGTACTTCGCCACGCACGAGGACGCTGTGCACCTGTCCGACGTGGTGCTCCGGCGCACCAACCTCGCCTTCGTCGGCGGGGTGACGCACGAGATGCTCGCGGAGATCGCGGACGTCCTGCAGGAGGCGCTCGGCTGGAGCGCCGACGAGCGCGACGCCGAGATCCAGGACACGGTGGACGTGCTGCGGACGTACCACGGGGTCGACGTCGGCGCGACGAAGGTCGCCGCCGACGCCACCGTCACGGAGTTCGCGAACTAGCGTCGTCGCTCGCGGATCCGTCCGCACCGGAGGCCGGTCGCCATCAGGCGGCCGGCCTCCCGTCGTCGGTGCCCGCCATGTGCCTCGGCGTGCCGTCGCCGGACGTCGGCGGAGGCTGTCAGGGGACGGGGCTACCTTCGGCCCATGACCCATCCCCGGCTCGACGAGATCCCCCTCACCACGCTCCAGGGCGAGAGCACCACGTTCGGCGCCTACGCCGACAAGGTCGTGCTCGTCGTCAACGTCGCCTCGCGCTGCGGCCTCGCGCCCCAGTACGAGAAGCTCGAGCAGCTGCAGCGGAAGTACGGGGAGCGCGGCTTCACCGTCATCGGCTTCCCCAGCAACCAGTTCCTCCAGGAGCTCGGATCCGCCGAGGCCATCGACGAGTACTGCTCCACGACGTGGGGCGTGACCTTCCCGATGATGGAGAAGGCGAAGGTCAACGGCCGATCCGCCCACCCCGTGTACGCCGAGCTCACGAAGACGCCGGACGCGGACGGCAAGGCCGGTCGCGTGAAGTGGAACTTCGAGAAGTTCGTCGTGACGCCCTCGGGCGCGGTGCACCGCTTCCGCCCGACCGTCGAGCCGGACGCGCCGGAGATCGTCGCGCTCATCGAGGCCGAGCTGCCGGCTTGACGCCGACTCCGGTCCGGAGCGGCTCTCCCGCTCGTCCGCGTCAGCGGCGTCGGGCGATCAGTCCGGCCAGGTACGACGCCTGCCCCGCGTGCTGCAGGTCGTCCGAGAGCACGCTGACCAGCCGGGCGCCCAGCGTGACCGGCGGCGTCCACGCCTCGTCGACGACGCGGCCGAGCTCCGGGTCGTCGAGTCCGGCGAGGTACGCCAGCGTCGCCGACTGCACGGCCTCGAGGTAGCCGAGGAGGAGGTCGGCGGTGATCCCGGACAGCGCCGCGACGTCATCCGCCGTCTGCCCGTAGCCCGTGGCCGACTCGGCGAACGGGAGGGCGAATCGATCCGCCCACCCGTCCGCGGTCCATGTCTGCGCTTTCCCGGCCACGTCCGCGACCTGGGCGTCCTGAACCCGGGCGAGGTGCCAGACGAGCCAGCCGACGGTGTTCGCCTCGGGATCCGGGCGGAACGCGAGGTCCTCGGCGTCGAGCCCCTCGATCGCGTCGCGCACGAGGTCCGCGATGCGCCCGTAGGCGTCCACGAGCAGGTCGGTTGCGGGGGTCATGGCATCTCCTCGGATCGTGGGGCGGCCGGGCGGGCACCGCGGCGCCCCTCCATCCTGCTCCCGGTCGTCATGGGAGGCTCGGGGAATGACGCGCCTCTCCCCCGCCGCCCCGTGGGCGACCCCCGACGACGACGCCTGGTGCCCGTGCACCGGCGGGGACCCGTACGGGGCCTGCTGCGGTCCGCTGCACCGCGGGACGACGCGGGCACCGACGGCCGAGCGGCTGATGCGGTCGCGGTTCTCGGCGTACGCGCTCGGCGACGCGGCGTACCTCGCGCGGACCTGGCACCCCTCGACCCGACCGGAGGACCTCGATCTCGACCGATCCCTCCGGTGGTACCGCCTCACGATCCACCGCACCTCGCTGGGCGGACCCGACGACGCGACGGGGGTCGTGGAGTTCACGGCGGCCTTCCGCGCCGACGGCGAGCGGGGCAGCCAGAGGGAGACGAGCCGCTTCGTCCGGCACGCAGGCGCGTGGGTCTACCTCGACGCAAGCTGATCGCGGAGCGTCAGCAGGAGGGCAGCTGCGCGCTCACGCCTCCCCGAACCCCGAGGAGATGAGCTCCACGAGCGCGGTCACGGCCTCCTCGGCGTCGTCGCCCGTCGCCTCGACGACGACGTGGGCGCCCCGTGTGAGCCCGAGGGCCATGACGCCGAGCAGCGAGGCCGCGTTCTGGCCGTTGACGGTGACGGCGGAGGAGAACCCGGATGCGCGCGTCACGAAGTCGGCCGCCGGCCGGGCGTGCAGCCCGTCGCGGTTGACGAGGACCGCCTCGCCGCGCACGGTGCCGGGAGCCGTCCCGGAGCCGTCGTCGCCGTGGACCGGTGAGAGCCCGGCATCCGGGTCCTGCGCGGCGTCCGCGCTCGCAGCGGAGGCGGCCGCCGCCGCGACCTCCTCGAGCGAGCCCCCGGTCTCCGCGGCGACCGCCGCGGCGACGGCGCCCTCTACCAGAGGGGCCCGGACGACGACCACGCGTGCCGCGGCATCCTCGTCGAGCAGCTCCACGGCGGTCTCGGCCGTCAGGTACGCGGATCCGAGGTCGGCGAGGACGACGACGCCGTCGCCGCCCTCCGCCGCGGCCAGCGCCGCGGTCACGACGTCGAAGCTGGTCCCGATGCCGGCGTCGTCCAGCGTCCCGTCCCCGGATCCGCCGGCCGGCACGAGCGCCACGGTCGGGGCCATCTGCCGCGCGAGGTCGACGAGGCCGCGCGCGATGAGCGCGCTGTGGGACACGAGGACGAGTCCGACGCTCACGACGCGGACCCGTCGGCGTCGCGCGCGGTGTCGGCAGCCGCCCGGAGGATCAGCGCCGAGGACTGCGCGCCCGGATCGCGGTGGCCGACGGCCCGCTCGCCCAGGTACGAGGCACGCCCCTTGCGGGCGACGAGGGGCTCGGTCGCCTCCGCGCCGCGCGCCGCGGCGTCCGCGGCGGCCTCGAGGGCCTCGACGGGACCGGAGCCGCCGACGGCCACGGTCCGGGCGGCCTCGGCCGCGGGACCCCACGCGTCCACCATGGTCTTGTCGCCGCGCTCGGCCTTGCCGCGCAGCACGATGCCGCCGAGCGCCGCCTCGAGCAGGTCGGCGACGGCGTCCGCGTCCAGGTCGTCGCGTCCTGCGACGGCGCCGGAGGCCTTGAGGTACGCCGTGCCGAGCAGTGGGCCGGACGCGCCTCCGACCGTGGAGATGAGCGTGGTCGCGACGGTCTTCAGGACGTCGGCCGGGGTGGCGTCGGAGGCGAGGCCCAGGAGCTTCTCCGCCACCGCGCTGAAGCCGCGGTCCAGGTTCTCGCCATGGTCGCCGTCGCCGATCTCGCGATCGAGGGTGATGAGCTCACCCCGCTGGTCGGCCACGACGCGCGCCGTCTCCGTGGCCCAGGCCACGACCCATCCGGTCCCGAGTGCCATCGACTACCTCCCCCACCGCAGCGCGGCGGTCTGCACGGGCGAGTCCCACAGGTCGAGGAGCTCGTCGTCGAGCTGCAGCACCGTCAGGGACAGGCCCTCCATGTCGAGGGCCGTGACGAAGTCTCCCACGAGGCGGCGGGCCACGGTCAGGCCGGCCTCCTCCAGCACCCCGGCCGCACGGCGGTAGGCGATGTAGAGCTCGGAGAGGGGCGTGGCTCCCATCCCGTTCACGAGGAGGAGCACGCGGCTGCCGGCGGGCGCCGCCAGGTCCTCGAGGACCGGGTCCAGCAGCCGGTCCACGATCGCGTCCACGGGCTCGAGCGGGAGCTTCACGCGCCCCGGCTCGCCGTGGATGCCGATGCCGATCTCCATCTCGTCGTCCTCGAGCGCGAAGCTGGGCTCTCCGGCGTGCGGGACCGTGCAGGCCCGTATGGCGACGCCCATCGTCCGCACCTGCCGGACCACCCGCTCGGCGACCTCCGCGACCGCGTCCAGGTCGTCCCCGCGCTCGGCCGCGGCCCCGGCGAGGCGCTCGACGAGCACGGTGCCCGCGACACCCCGCCGCCCGGCCGTGTACAGGGAGTCGGTGACCGCGACGTCGTCGTCGACGATCACCGTCCGGACGCGCACGCCCTCCGCCTCGGCGAGCTCGGCCGCGGTCTCGAAGTTGAGGACGTCGCCCGTGTAGTTCTTCACGATGTGCAGGACGCCCGCCCCGGCGTCGACGGCGAGCGTGGCGGCGACGACGGGATCGGGGGTCGGGCTCGTGAACACGGGGCCGGGGACGGCGGCGTCGAGCATGCCGTGCCCGACGAAGCCGGCGTGCAGCGGCTCGTGCCCGCTCCCGCCTCCGCTGACGAGCGCGACGCGCCCGGGCCGGGTCGGTTCCGCACGACGGACGTACAGCGGGTCCGCGCTCAGCGCGACGAGATCGGGGTGGGCGGCGGCGAACCCCGCGACGGCCTCCTCGGCCACCGCCCTCGGGTCGTTGATCAGCTTCTTCACGGCCGGCTCCTCGCGGGTCTCGGGCGGCGGACGTCAGCCGCGCATCCGAGCCGGATCGAGGACGGGACTCGGTCGGCGGCGACTCGGGTGTCCGGCCAACATACGCCCGCGGGGAGGTCGTCCGACAGCCCCGGCCCGACCCTCCCGCGGGGCAGGGATCCGCATGTCCACGCTGACCGCGGCGTCGGGATCGGCGCGGTCCCGGCACTAGATTGGTCGGACCGCGACGACGCGGCAGAGGCCGCCCCGCCTCGACGAACGATGGGAGCACCACGCAGTGGATCTTGGAGTCATATTCCTCTCGGAGACGGTGGGCACAGCCCTCCTGGTCCTCCTCGGATGCGGAGTCGTGGCGAACGTCGCGCTCATCAAGTCGAAGGGGCTCGCCGGCGGCACCCTGATGGTCAACTTCGGCTGGGGCCTCGCGGTCTTCGCCGGTGTCACCGTCTCGTACGCGTCCGGGGCGCACCTCAACCCGGCCGTCACCCTCGGCCTCCTCTCCGCCGGGAAGATCGAGGACGTCGCGAGCGTGCCGGTCTACATCCTCGCCCAGATGGTCGGAGCGATCATCGGCGCCGTCTTCTGCTGGCTGGCCTACAAGCAGCACTTCGACGAGGAGCCCGACGCGGCCACCAAGCTCGGCGTGTTCTCGACCGGCCCGTCCATCCGCAGCTACGGCTGGAACCTCGTCACGGAGATCATCGGCACCTTCGTGCTCGTCATCGTGATCCTCGGCTTCAGCCTCGCGAACAATCCCGACGCGGACGCCTCCACGCCCGCCGGCCTCTCGGCCCTCGGCGCGATCCCCGTCGCCCTCCTCGTGGTCGGCATCGGCGCCTCCCTCGGCGGGCCGACCGGCTACGCCATCAACCCCGCCCGCGACCTCGGACCCCGCATCGCGCACGCGTTCCTGCCCATCAAGGGCAAGGGCGCCAGCGACTGGTCCTACGCCTGGGTCCCGGTCGTCGGTCCCGCCATCGGCGGCGTGCTCGCGGGCCTCGCGTCCTACGCGCTGCTCCCCATCCTCTAGAACCCTCGACCCACAAGGAGAGACCACATGAGCGAGAAGTACATCGTCGCCATCGACCAGGGCACCACCAGCACGCGGGCCATCGTCTTCGATCACAGCGGATCGATCGTGTCCACCGGCCAGCTCGAGCACGAGCAGATCTTCCCCCGTGCCGGCTGGGTGGAGCACGACGCGATGGAGATCTGGCGCAACACGCGCGAGGTCATCGGCCAGGCCCTGTCCAAGGCCGACATCACGCGCCACGACGTCGAGGCGGTGGGCATCACCAATCAGCGCGAGACCGCCGTCGTATGGGACCGGACCACGGGCAAGCCCGTCTACAACGCCATCGTCTGGCAGGACACCCGCACGCAGAAGATCGTCGACCGCCTCGCGGCCGACGGCGGCGTCGAGCGGTTCAAGCCCACCGTCGGGCTGCCCCTCGCGACCTACTTCTCGGGGACCAAGATCGTGTGGATCCTCGAGAACGTCGACGGGGCGCGGGAGAAGGCCGAGGCCGGCGACCTGATGTTCGGCACGACCGACACCTGGGTCCTCTGGAACCTCACGGGCGGCACGGACGGCGGCGTGCACGTCACCGACGTCACGAACGCCTCCCGCACGCTCTTCATGGACCTCGAGACCCTGCAGTGGGACGACGAGATCCTGAAGGCGTTCGACGTCCCCCGCTCGATGCTCCCCGAGATCAAGAGCTCCTCCGAGGTCTACGGCACGGTCGAGTCCTCGAGCCTCCTCCGCGAGGTGCCCATCGCGGGCATCCTGGGCGACCAGCAGGCGGCCACCTTCGGCCAGGCGGCGTTCGACCAGGGCGAGTCGAAGAACACCTACGGCACCGGCAACTTCCTGATCTTCAACACCGGCACGGACATCATCCACTCGCAGAACGGCCTCCTCACGACGCTCGGCTACAAGCTGGGCGACGCGGAGCCGCACTACGCGCTCGAGGGCTCCATCGCCGTCACCGGCTCGCTCGTGCAGTGGATGCGCGACAACCTCGGCCTCGTGTCGAGCGCCGCGGAGATCGAGACGCTCGCCGCCACGGTCGAGGACAACGGCGGCGTGTACTTCGTCCCCGCGTTCTCCGGCCTCTTCGCGCCGTACTGGCGCTCGGATGCGCGCGGCGCGCTCGTCGGCCTCACGCGCTACGTCAACAAGGGCCACATCGCCCGAGCCGCGCTGGAGGCCACCGCCTTCCAGACGCGCGAGGTGCTGGACGCGGTCAACGCCGACTCCGGCGTCGACCTCACGGAGCTGAAGGTCGACGGCGGCATGATCGCCAACAACCTGCTGATGCAGTTCCAGGCCGACATCCTCGGCGTGCCCGTCGTCCGGCCCGTCGTCGCGGAGACCACCGCGCTCGGCGCCGCCTACGCGGCCGGCCTCGCCGTCGGATTCTGGAAGGACCTCGACGACCTCCGCCAGAACTGGCAGGAGGACAGCCGCTGGACGCCCGACATGGACGACGCCGAGCGCGAGCGCCAGCTGCGCCTCTGGAAGAAGGCCGTCACGAAGACCTTCGACTGGGTCGACGACGACGTGCAGTAGACCTCACCCGTCACGACAGCACGCCCCGTCTCCTCGTGAGGCGGGGCGTGCGTCGTCGTGGACGGCGCTCCCGCCCTCCTCGAGCGCGGGCCCTACAGGAGCGTCGGCTGCACGTCGGGGCCGGGAGCGTCGTCGAGGGGCGCGACGAGGTCCGGGCCGTCGTTGCGGACGCTGTTCACCCGTCGGCTGACCGGACGCGGCACGAGGCGCGGCTCCGGGAGGGACCCCAGGAGGTGCCGGACGTCGTCCACGGCCACCGTCTGCGCGTCCAGCCAGTCGTCCAGGCGGTCGCGGGGGACGATCACCGGCGTCCGGTCGTGGATGTGCCCGAGCGCGTCGCTCGCGGCCGACGTGATGATGGCGAGGCTCCGCAGCCACGCGCCCGGCTCGCCGTCGGGGATCGCGGGATCGCGCCAGTGCTCGTACACGGCCGCGAACGCCAGGGGCCGCTCGTCCTCCCCGTGCAGGTACACGGGCTGCTTGCCGCCCGACGTCACCTGCCACTCGTAGTAGCCGTCGGCCGGCACGATCGCTCGGCGCGTGAGGACCGCGCGGCGGAAGGTCGGCTTCTCGGTCACCGTCTCGATGCGCGCGTTGATGAGCGGCGCGCCCTGGACGGCCTTCGCCCACTGCGGCACGATCCCCCACCTCGCGGCGGTCAGCACGCGACGCACCGGGGCGTCCGCCTCGCCGTGCGGACGACGGTCCGCGATCATCCGCACGGTCGTGGTCGGCGCCACGTTCCATGACGGAGCCCGGTCCTCGCCCTCGACGTCGTCCACCGACCAGTCGCCGACGAGGTCGCCCGTCGCACGTGCCACCACGAATCTCCCGCACATGCGACCAGTATCCGCCGCACCCCGGCAGCGCTCGAGCGCAGGCCGCCGATCAGGCGCGCGTGGCGGCCGCCCACTCCTCGAGCTTCGCAGCGGCACGCCCGGAGTCCACCGCGTCGGCCGAGACGGCCAGCTTCTCCCGCAGCCGGCGCGCCATGGGCTGCTGCACGCGCGTCGGATCGTCCATGAGGTCGAACGCCTCGAGCCCGGCCGCCGCGTTCAGCAGCACGACGTCCCGCTGGGGCCCGTGCTCGCCGGCGAGCACGCGGCGGATCACGGCCGCGTTCTGCTCCGGGCCCTCGCCGAGGAGCGCCTCGATGGGGGCGCGCGGGATGCCGAGCTCGAGCGGGTCGAGGTCGTGCTCCGTCACCGCGCCGCGGCTCACCTCCCAGATGTGGCTGTGACCGGTGGTGGTCAGCTTGTCGATGCCGTCGTCGCCGCGGTAGACGAGCGCGGTCGCGCCGCGCGTGCGGAACACGCCCACCATGAGGGGCACGCGCGAGAGGTCCGCGACGCCGACGGCGGACGCCTCGGGACGCGCCGGGTTGCAGAGCGGTCCCAGGACGTTGAAGAGCGTCGAGATGCCGAGCTCGCTCCGCGTGGCCGACGCGTGGCGGAAGCCCGGGTGGAACAGGGCCGCGTGCGCGAACGTGATCCCCGTCTCGCGCAGCACCTCCGCGACCCGCGTCGGGGTGATCGTGAGGTCGACCCCGAGGGCGGTGAGCACGTCCGACGCCCCCGACGAGCTGCTCGCGGCCCGGTTGCCGTGCTTGATGACGGGCACCCCGGCCGACGCGGCGATGACGGACGCCACCGAGGAGATGTTGAGGACGGCGCCGTAAGGGTCCCCTCCCGTGCCCACGATGTCGAGCGCACGGGGATCGGCGTCGAGCGGCACCGCGTCCTCGAGCACCGCGTCGCGGAAGCCGACGATCTCGTCGACGGTCTCCCCGGAGGCCCTCAGGGCCACGAGGAGCCCGCCCAGCTGCGCGGATGTGGCCTCTCCGCGCATGACCTGCCGCATGGCCCAGGTCGACTCCGCGACGGAGAGGTGGCGGCCCTCGATCAGGGTCGTGATGAGGGCGGGCCAGGTCGGGACGGAGGGCATGCGGATCAGCCTAACGAGAGGCTGGACGGGATCTCACGGGCGGCCGGGGTGGGCGTCGGCGTCGTCCGCCTGGGACATAATGGAACCTGTGACGACGACCTCAATCTCCCCAGCATCTACCGCGCCGGTGGTGAACCGACCGAACACGGTCGCCGTCGGCACCATCGTGTGGCTCGGAAGCGAGGTGATGTTCTTCGCGGGCCTGTTCGCGATCTACTTCACCCTGCGTTCGACGTCCGGCGCCCTCTGGGAGTTCGAGGCGGGCCGCCTGAACGTGCCCTTCTCCCTCGTGAACACGCTCATCCTCGTGTCGAGCTCGTTCACCTGCCAGTTCGGCGTGTTCGCCGCCGAGCGCCTCCAGGCCCGCGCCACGGGATGGAAGCCGAGCCAGTGGGGCACGGTCGAGTGGTTCTTCCTCACCTACGCACTCGGTGCGGTCTTCGTCGTCGGCCAGATCTTCGAGTACGCGACCCTCGTCACCGAGGGCATCACGCTCAGCAGCAACGCCTACGGCTCGGCGTTCTACATGACCACGGGCTTCCACGGCCTCCACGTCACCGGCGGCCTGATCGCCTTCCTCCTCGTCATCGGGCGCATCTACGCCGTCCGGTCGATGGGGCATCGGGAGGCCACCAGCGCCATCGTCGTGTCCTACTACTGGCACTTCGTCGACGTCGTCTGGATCGGGCTCTTCCTGGTCATCTACGTCCTCAAATAGCACCGAGCGGGAGCATCGAACACAGCATGAGCACCAAGACAGCACGCGCCCGTCGCACCGGTCGGCGCAGCCCCCTGACGACCGTCGCCCTCCTCGCCATCGGCCTGCTCTTCACGGGCGGCGCCTACGCGCTGATCCAGACGGGCACCGCGTCGGCCGAGGTCGACCTCAAGTCCGCGCAGACCATCGACGAGGGCCAGAAGCTCTTCGGCTCCAACTGCGCCACCTGCCATGGCATGGACGCGACCGGCACCGGCGTCGCCCCCAGCCTCATCGGCGTAGGCGCCGCGTCCGTCGACTTCCAGGTCGGCACCGGCCGCATGCCGCTGCAGGCCACCACGGTCCAGGCCGAGGAGAAGCCGACGCAGTTCACGGACACGCAGGTGAAGGAGCTGGCCGCCTACGTCGCGTCCCTGGCCCCCGGCCCCGCCATCCCGGACAGCCAGTACCTCGACGGCGAAGGGGACGCGGCGAACGGCGCCGAGCTCTTCCGCATCAACTGCGCCATGTGCCACAACGTCGCCGCGGCCGGAGGCGCCCTCACCGAGGGCAAGTTCGCCCCCAGCCTCGAGGGCGTGGCTCCCGTCCACATCTACGAGGCCATGGTCACCGGCCCGCAGAACATGCCGGTCTTCAACGACACCAACATCTCCCCCGAGGACAAGCGCGACATCATCACGTCGCTGCAGTACATCGAGGAGAACAGCACGGTCGGCGGCGCGAACCTCGGCGGGCTCGGCCCGGTCTCCGAGGGGCTCTTCATGTGGATCTTCGGCCTCGGCGGCATCGTCGCCCTGACCGTGTGGCTCACGGCCCGGTCCAACTGACGCCCGCATCGATGACCTGCACCAGAACACCAGAGAGGCACGCACATGGCACACGACGATAAGGACGAGTCGGGCGTCGTCCCCGCGGGCTACGACGCCGGCGAGCTCGAGCCAGCCGGCCGTGACGTCGTGCTCGCCGGCGGCACCGCCGTCGCCACACGCGACGCCTTCCAGAACCCGGGCTTCCCGGAGCACCGCCTCCGCGTCACCGACAAGGACCCGAAGAAGGCGAAGACCGCCGAGCGCGTCGTCTACACCTGGTTCTACCTGTCGATAGTCGGCAGCGTCTTCGCGATCGGCGCCTACTTCGGCTTCCCGATCTACGCGGACGACCCGGGCAGCGTGCGACTCAACAACCTGTTCCTCGGGGTCGGCATCGCGCTGGCGCTCCTGAGCCTCGGCATCGGCGCCATCCACTGGTCGAAGGCGCTCATGAGCGACCACGAGCTGATCGACGAGCGCCACCCGCAGGGCGGTTCGCCGGCCACGCAGGCGCGCGCAGTCGAGATCTTCGCGCAGGCGAACGAGGAGTCCGGCTTTGGCCGCCGCTCCCTCATCCGCAACAGCCTGATCGGCGCACTCGTCGCCTTCCCGCTCCCGGCCGTGGTCCTGTTCCGCGACCTGTACCCGGGGAGCGCCGAGGAGCCCGCGTCGGCCCTCAGCCACACGCTGTGGAAGAAGGGCGAGGTGCTGACCCGCGACCCCTCCGGCACGCCCATCAGGGCGTCGGACGTCACCATCGGCTCCGCCTTCCACGTCATCCCGGCCTCCCTCATGGAGCTCGAGGAGGGCAAGCTCGAGGAGAAGGCCAAGGCCGCGGTGCTCCTCATGCGCCTGCGTCCGGAGGACCTCATCGAGGCGCCCGACCGCAAGGGCTGGTCCTATGACGGGATCGTCGCCTACTCCAAGGTCTGCACGCACGTGGGTTGCCCGGTGGCGCTCTACGAGCAGCAGACCCACCACCTGCTCTGCCCCTGCCACCAGTCCCAGTTCGACGTGACCAACCACTGCGAGGTCATCTTCGGACCGGCCAAGCGGCCCCTGCCGCAGCTGCCCATCGCCGTCAACGACGAGGGCTACCTCATTGCACAGAGTGATTTCACCGAGCCCGTAGGGGCGAGTTTCTGGGAGCGTCGTGGTGACTACAACAGCTGATCCGACCACGACGGGTGCCACCGCGCCCGCCGCCAAGAGCGGGGGCGGCCTCACCGCCGCCGCCGCGACCTACCTCGACGAGCGCACCAGCGTCAGCGTCGCCGTCAAGGAGTTCGGGCGGAAGATCTTCCCGGACCACTGGTCCTTCATGCTCGGCGAGGTGGCGCTCTACAGCTTCGTCGTCATCCTGCTGACGGGCTCCTGGCTCACCTTCTTCTACGACCCGTCCATGGCGGAGACGCACTACGAGGGTTCGTACGCGCCCCTCAAGGGCGTCGAG
Organism: Clavibacter michiganensis; assembly: GCA_002150995.1. Lineage (GTDB taxonomy): Bacteria > Actinomycetota > Actinomycetes > Actinomycetales > Microbacteriaceae > Clavibacter > Clavibacter michiganensis_K. The sequence continues at coordinate 2,083,296 of MDHJ01000001.1, forward strand.
ATGTCCGTGGCCATGTCGTCGTCGCTCGACATCTCGTTCGACATCCGCGGCGGCCTGCTAATGCGGCAGATCCACCACTGGGCGGCCCTGCTGTTCGTGGCGTCCATCGGCCTCCACATGCTGCGCATCTACTTCACGGGTGCGTTCCGGAAGCCGCGCGAGCTGAACTGGTTCATCGGCTTCGTCCTCTTCATCCTCGCGATGGCCGAGGGCTTCACGGGCTACTCCCTCCCCGACGACCTGCTCTCCGGAAACGGACTGCGCATCATCGACGGCATGGTGAAGGGCATCCCGGTCATCGGCACCTGGATATCGTTCCTCCTCTTCGGAGGCGAGTTCCCGGGCACGGCGATCATCCCGAGGCTCTACACGCTGCACATCCTGCTGCTGCCCGCGATCCTCGTGGCCTTCCTGGCGCTCCACCTCCTGTTCGTGGTCGTGCACAAGCACACCCAGTTCGCCGGCCCCGGTCGCACGAACGAGAACGTGGTCGGCGTCCCCGTGCTCCCCACGTTCGCGGCGAAGGCCGGCGGGTTCTTCTTCGTCGTCTTCGGCGTGATCGTCGTCATGGCGTCGTTCTTCACGATCAACCCGATCTGGAACTACGGGCCCTACGACCCCTCGCCCGTCTCGGCGGGAACGCAGCCCGACTGGTACATCGGCTTCGCGGATGGCGCCCTGCGCCTCGTCCCGCCGGGACTCGAGTTCGTGCTGTTCGACCACACGTTCTCGTTCAACATCATCCTGCCGATCACGGTCCTGGGCCTCTTCATCGTGCTCGTCGCGCTCTACCCCTTCATCGAGGCGTGGATCACCGGCGACAAGCGCGAGCACCACATCCTCGACCGCCCGCGCAATGCCCCCACGCGCACCGCCATCGGCGCCGCGGGCGTCACGTTCTACGCGGTCCTCTGGTCCGCCGCGAGCTCCGACCTCATCGCCACGCACTTCAAGGTGTCGATGGAGGGCGTCATCCACACGCTGCAGGCGCTGCTGATCCTCGGACCGGTCATCGCCTACCAGGTCGCGAAGCGCATCTGCCTGGCGCTCATGAAGAAGGACCGCGAGATCGCCCTCCACGGCGTCGAGTCGGGCCGCATCGTGAAGCTCCCCGGTGGTGAGTTCATCGAGGTCCACGAGCAGCTCGACGAGTACGAGCGCTGGCGCCTGGTGAGCTACGACGACTACAAGCCGCTCATGATCCGCCCGGACAGCCGTGGACGCATCACGGTCAACCAGCGGGCCCGCGCGGCACTGTCCAAGTGGTTCTTCGAGGATCGGATCTCCCCGGTCACCACGAAGGACGTCGAGCGCAGCCACGGCGACCACCACTAACAGCAGTCCCTCGCGCTGATGCGCGACGCACGAGAGCCGGTCCGGCCCAGCTGGACCGGCTCTCGTGCGTCCAGCCCCTTCCTCCCTCCCCCGCACCCGCAGCACGCATTCGAGGAGCGCTCGTGGATCTCTCCCGACTCGCCCTGTGGCTCCGCTGCCCTACGTGCGGCCAGGATCTGCAGCCCGCTCCCCCGCTGTCCCTCCGGTGCACGCACGGCCACGCAATCGATGCGAACAAGCGCGGCTACGCATCCCTCCTCGCACCCTCGACACGCGTCGTGGGCGACTCCGCGCCGATGCTGTCCGCCCGTGCCCGATTCCTCGCCCGCGGCCACTTCGCCCCCGTCGTCGATGCGCTCGTCGACGGACTGGCGGCAGCCGGGGCGACCGCCCGAGAGGATCTGTCGGCCGCCCCCCGCCCTGAGCGCCGGTTCCTCGATGCCGGCTGCGGGACGGGCTACTACCTCCACCAGCTGCTCGACCGCGCCATCGCGTCGAACGGACTCGCGGCCGACCTCTCCCCCGCGGCGGTCAGCGCCGCCGTGCGCGGTCGTCCGGACGTCGACGGGGTCGTCGCCGACACCTGGGCCGGGTTGCCCCTCCGAGACGGCACAGCGGACGTCGTGCTCGACGTCTTCGCTCCGCGCAACATGGGTGAGTTCCACCGCGTCCTCGCTCCCGGCGGTCTCGTGGGCGTCGTCACCGCAGGGCCCGACCACCTCGCGGAGCTCCGCGCGGAGGGCCGTGCGGTAGGCGTGCAGCCCGACAAGCGGGAGCGCATCCTCGAGTCGTCCGCCGGCTTGTTCGACACGGCGTCCGAGACTCGGGTACGGCGGGAGCTGCTCCTCTCGGACGAGGACATCCAGCTCCTCCTCGGGATGGGCCCCTCGGCGCATCACCAGGCGCAGCTGTCGGTCGACGATCGGGTCGCCGCGCACGAAGGATCCTCATCGGGTTCTCGAGCGTCCGCGACCACCTGCGACGCCGTGGAGCCCGGCCGCCCGGTCACGCTCGACGTCATGGTCTACGTCCTCACCCGCCGGGACGCCTTGGACACGGCGCACCACGTCCCCGCCTGACCAACCGACAGGCATGTCCCGACGGTCCGCGACCGGCATGCCGCGCCGGCGTGCGCAGAGCAGGTCCCGACGGCGCTGAGCGCGCAGCGCTTCGCTCTCGCATATCCGCTCCGGCGCATGCGGGAGCTGCGGTCGTCAGATCACACCCGCTGCATCCGCTCGTCACGGCTCCCGTCAGATCGGGGAGGGAGGCCCTGGGGAGTCCTGCGCGCCGTGGTGAGCTGAGCACGCGGTCTCCTGGGGCTCAGCAGAGCCGGCGGGTGTCATCCCACATCGTTCCACCCGACGGCGCACACGGGTGAGCGGACGCGGACGGGTTCCCTGCGTGGGCACCCCACCGGACGCACGACGCCCGGCCTCCTGGGGAGGCCGGGCGTCGTCAGGCTTGCAGGAGAGCGCGACTCAGCGGAGGAGCTTCTTGTAGAACTCCGCAGTCCGCTCGTAGCCGAGGCGCTTGTAGAACTCCCCCGCCCGTCGGGTGCTCATGGTGATCTGCCCGACACCACGGTCACCGCACAGGCGCTCCACGGCACGGACGAGAGCGGAACCCATCCCTCCGCTGCGCGCTCCCGCATCCACGACGAGCTCCTCCAGGTGGGCGCTGAGCCCCCCGGCGTAGAGGAGCCGGCTGACGACGAGGTAGGCGTAGCCCACGACCGAGCCGTCCTGCTCGGCGACCAGCAGGACGTCCCGGCCGACGTCCTTGTTCGCCCGCAGGATGTGGGAGAACGTGACGTCGAAGTCGTCCCGGGTCGCCGGGGCGTTGATCATGTCCAGCTGCTGGCAGAGGGCGAAGACCGCGTCCCCGTCGGATGCCGCAGCGTGCCGGATGTCGACCATCGGATCAGCGCGCGAAGTAGCCGCGGTAGTACTCGTAGGTCCAGCCCACGAGCGCGATTATCGCGAGGCAACCGCCGATGAGGGCGATCCAGATGCCGACGGCGAGGCCGAGGAACACCGAGGCAGCACCGGCGGCGAGGATCACGGGCCACCAGCTCCAGGGGCTGAAGAAGCCGAGCTCCGGATCGCCGTCGTCGACGTTGGCATCGCTGCGGTCCTCCGGGAGCTCGCCGTTCTGCGCTGCGTAGAGGCGCGCCACGAAGAAGCCGATGAACGCCGCCAGCGCACCGGAGAGGGCGATGCCCAGCGTTCCGACCCACTCGACCTCACCGGTGTCGATGATGTGCCAGACCGTGTAGGCGGCCGCCGCGATGACGAAGAAGACCGCGAGGACGTAGAAGAGGTTCCTATTGGCGCGCACGTCACTTCACCTTGTCGCTGGAGATGTCGTAGGTGGCGGCGTCGGGAGCGTCCTTCGCGGGGCCGATTCCGACGGGGATGCCCGCCTCCGGGTGGTTCAGGTCGAAGGCCGGGGCCTCCGAGCGGATCCGCGGGATGGACGTGAAGTTGTGCCGCGGCGGCGGGCAGGACGTGGCCCACTCCAGCGAGCGACCGTAGCCCCACGGGTCGTTGACCGTGACACGGGGCGCCGTGCGGGCGGTGATCCAGACGTTCAGGAAGAACGGGATCATCGACAGCGCGAGGATGCCGGCGCCGATGGTCGACAGCTGGTTCATCCACGTGAAGTCGTCCTCGGGCTGGTACGTCGCGTAACGACGCGGCATGCCCATGACGCCCAGCCAGTGCTGGATGAGGAAGGTGGTGTGGAAGCCGACGAACAGCAGCCAGAAGTGCACCTTGCCGAGACGCTCGTTGAGCATCGTGCCGGTCCACTTGGGCCACCAGAAGTAGAACCCGGAGAACATGGCGAACACGACGGTGCCGAACACCACGTAGTGGAAGTGCGCCACGACGAAGTAGGAGTCGGACACATGGAAGTCGAGAGGCGGCGACGCGAGGATGACGCCGGTGAGGCCGCCGAAGGTGAACGTGATGAGGAAGCCGATGGCCCAGAGCATGGGCGTCTCGAACGTGACCGAGCCGCGCCACATCGTGCCGATCCAGTTGAAGATCTTCACGCCCGTGGGAACCGCGATGAGCATGGTCATGAGCGAGAAGAACGGCAGCAGGACCGAGCCCGTGACGTACATGTGGTGCGCCCACACCGTGACCGAGAGGGCCGCGATCGAGATCGTCGCGTAGACCAGGGTCTTGTACCCGAAGATCGGCTTTCGGCTGAAGACGGGGAAGACCTCGGAGACGATGCCGAAGAACGGCAGCGCGATGATGTACACCTCGGGGTGCCCGAAGAACCAGAACAGGTGCTGCCAGAGGATGGCGCCGCCGTTGGCCGGGTCGTAGATGTGCGCGTCGAAGATGCGGTCGGCGCCCAGGCCGAACAGCGCGGCGGCGAGCACCGGGAACGCCATGAGCACCAGCAGCGACGTCACGAGGATGTTCCACGTGAAGATCGGCATGCGGAACATGGTCATGCCCGGGGCGCGCATGGTGATGATGGTGGTCACGAAGTTGACGGCACCGAGGATGGTGCCGAATCCGCTGAGGGCCAGGCCCATCACCCAGAGATTGCCTCCCAACCCTGGCGAGAATGTCGTGCTCGACAAGGGGGCGTAGGCGAACCAGCCGAACGACGCCGCACCCGCCGGGGTGAGGAAGCCGGCGACCGCGATGAGCGAGCCGAAGTTGAACAGCCAGTAGGCGAACGCGTTCAGACGCGGGAACGCCACGTCGGGAGCGCCGATCTGCAGCGGCATGAGCACGTTGGCGAAGCCCGCGAAGAGAGGCGTCGCGAACATGAGCAGCATGATCGTGCCGTGCATCGTGAAGAGCTGGTTGTACTGCTCCTTGGTCTCCACGACGTGGAGTCCGGGCTCGAAGAGCTGGGCGCGGATGACGAGGGCCATGACGCCGCCGAGGCAGAAGTAGAGGAACGAGGTGATCAGGTACAGGTACCCGATCGTCTTGTGGTCGGTGGAGGTGATCCAGTTGACCACGACGTTGCCCCGGCGCTCGGCCTTGCCGGAGCCGTCGAGGACCTTCGCCTGGCCCGCGGGGATCGCGGTGGGACGGTTGAGGGTCGATGTCACGTTGCTGCTGCCCTACTCTTCGGACGACTCGGTGGTGGCCGGCACGTCGGTGCCGGGGAGGTTCTGCAGGCGGTCGTAGTCGGTGCCGAGGTCTCCCTCGAAGCCGGCCGCCTTCTGGCTCTCGATGTAGGCGTTGTACTCGTCGATGGAGACGACCTTGACCTGGAACAGCATGAGGGAGTGGTACTCGCCGCAGAGCTCGGCGCACTTGCCCATGTACGTCCCCTCCTTCTCCGGGATGAACGTCATGTAGTTCGTCTTGCCGGAGATGAGGTCCTTCTTGTAGAGGAAGTCCACCACCCAGAAGGAGTGCAGCGTGTCGCGGGTGTTGAGCTCGAGCTCGACCTTGGTGTTGACCGGCAGGTACAGCGTGGGGAGCTTGTCCTTGTCGATGGATCCCTGGGGGCCATCGGGGTCGTCGACCGCCTGGACGCCCTGCTCATAGGCCCCGCCCTCGATGGCCTCGCCGGACTCGGTCTCGCCGCCGAGGTAGTTGAAGTCCCACGCCCACTGCTTGCCGAAGACCTGGACCTTGACCTCGGGGGTGTCGAAGCGCGCCTCGATGGCGGCCTGGTCCTTGGCGGTGAAGGCGAAGAAGCCCAGCACGAGGATGAGGGGCACGATCGTGTAGAAGATCTCGATCGGCATGTTGTAGCGCATCTGCACGGGGAGGCCGGTCTGGCCCTTGCGACGGCGGTACACCACGGCGGCCCAGATGGTGAGGCCCCAGGTGAGGACGCCCACGGCGAGGAGGACGATCCAAGCGGTGACCCACAGGCCGATGACCGAGTCGACGTGGTTCGTGGTGCCCGCCTCGGTGGGGAGCCAACCCTGGAGCTGCTGCTGCGTGCACCCCGCGAGGAGTACCGAGATGCCTATGGCGACAGGGATTGTCAGCCAACGTTGACGGCGAGTGAAGCGCACGTGCAGACCCTTCGAAGAACCGGATGTGACGTGTTCCACCCTACGCGACAGGGAGCCGCCCGACGGACGACTCCCTGCTGGAAGCCCGGTTCCACGGGCCTGGATCGCTTACCGTTCCATGTGTCAGTGGAACGAGTCCCCGCACGCGCACGAGCCGCCCGCGTTGGGGTTGTCGATGGTGAAGCCCTGCTTCTGGATGGTGTCCTCGAAGTCGATGGTGGCGCCGTCCAGGTACGGGACGCTCATCTTGTCGACGATGACCTCGACGCCGTCGAAGTCGACGGTCGCGTCGCCGTCGAGCTCGCGCTCGTCGAAGTAGAGCTGGTAGATGAGGCCGGAGCAGCCGCCGGGCTGCACGGCGACGCGGAGGCGGAGGTCCTCGCGGCCCTCCTGCTGGAGCAGGCTCTTGACCTTGCCTGCGGCGGTGTCCGTGAGGCCGACGCGGTGGGCCGCGGACGCGGTCTCGGTCAGCGTGGTGTCGGTCATGAGCACTCCTCGGGTGGTGGGATCTGCGGTCGGGCGACTCCTCGGGAGTCTACGTGGTGCAACCGCGAGCGCCACCCGGGTGTTCCCGCCCGCCCGCGCGCATCCGGACGGGGCGCGCGGGCGCCGGGATCAGGGCCTGCGGGCGATGCGCGACAGGAGGACCGCCTCGCTGAGGATGGCGCGCTGGAGGACGCCGAGGTGCTGCGACTCGTTCGGGCTGTGCGCCCGGGTGTCGGGGTCCTCGACGCCGGTCACCAGGATCTGGGCGGACGGGAAGGCCTCGACGAGGTCGGCGATGAACGGGATGGAACCGCCGATGCCGGCCTGCACGGGAGCGCGCCCCCACCCGGCGGTCATGGCGGCCGTCGCCTCGACCATCGCCCAGCCGCTCGTGTCGACGAGGAAGGGGTCGCCCTGGTCCACGTCGCTGATCTCGACGTGCGCGCCGAAGGGCCGGTTGCCCTGGATGTGCGCCTCGATGGCCGCGTACGCGTCGGCGGCGGTCTGGCCGGGCGCGATGCGGGCGCTGATGCGGACGGAGACCTCCGGCAGCAGGGTGTTGCTCGCGTTGGCGACCGACGGGGCGTCGATGCCGGTCACGGTGATCGACGGCTGCGCCCACAGCCGCGTGAGGATCGGTCCGGTGCCGACGGCGCGGACGCCCGGCAGCAGGGCCGCCTCCTCCGCGAGGCGCGCGTCGTCGTAGTCCGGCGTCTCCATCTCGGTGGACGTGAGGCCCGCGACGGCGACGGACCCGTCCGCGTCCCACAGCGAGTCGAGGAGCCGGACGGCGGCCATCATCGCGTCGGGGACGGCACCGCCGAACATGCCGGAATGCGAGGCGTGGTCGAGCGTGCGAACCGACAGGCGGAACGTGACGTTGCCGCGGAGGGCGATGGTGATGGACGGGGTGTCGACGTCCCAGTTGTCGCTGTCGGCGACCACGATGACGTCGGCGGCGAGGGCGTCGTGGTGCGTGGCGAGGAAGTCGGAGAAGGAGCGCGAGCCCGCCTCCTCCTCCCCCTCGATGAAAACGGCCAGGCCGAGGTCGAGGTCGTCCCCCTCCGCCTCCACGAGCGCGCGGATGGCGGCCACGTGCGTCATGATCCCGGCCTTGTCGTCCGAGGCGCCGCGACCGTGCAGCCGCTCGCCCCGGAGGGTGGGCTCGAACGGCGGCGTCTCCCAGTGCTCGTCGGCACCGGGGGGCTGCACGTCGTGGTGCGCGTAGAGGAGGACGGTCGGCTTCCCGTTCCGCGGAGCACGGGTCGCCAGCACCGCCGGCTGCCCGTCGTCGCCCGACGGCGTCGTCGCGCGGTGCACCGAGACGTCGTCGAAGACGCCCAGGCCGGCGAGGAGACCCGCGACGGCGTCCGCGCTGGCGGCGACGTGGGTCGGGTCGAACGCCGGCCAGGAGACGCTAGGGATGCGGACCAGGGCCGAGAGGTCGGCGACGGTGGTGGGGAACCCGCCCGCGACGGCGGCGGCGAGCCGGTCGACGGCCTCCTGGTCCGGTGCGGTCACGGCGTCTGCGGAGGTGTCGGGAGGCGTCATGCAGGTAATCTTAGATTCACTCCAGGCAAGGACGAGAGACGTGGCGAAGCAGCAGACACCCGCAGAGACCCCCTCCGAGACGAGCGCCGCGGCGCCCGTGGACGGTCGTACGGCCGACGGGAAGAAGGGCCCGACCCCGACCCGTCGGGAGCGCGAGGCCGCGAACCTCCGCCCGCTCGTGCCGCAGGACCGCAAGCTCGCGGCCCAGCAGGCCAAGGAGAAGGCGCGCGAGGCCCGCGCCCGCGCCAACGCCGGCATGGCCGCCGGGGACGAGCGCTACCTGCCCGTGCGGGACAAGGGGCCGCAGAAGCGGTTCGCCCGCGACGTGGTGGACTCCCGCTGGAGCGTCGGCGAGCTCCTGCTGCCGGTCATGGGCGTGGTCGTCGTCCTCACCTTCGTGCTGCCGAACCTCTCGGCGATCCCGCTGCTGTCGATCTACGTGTTCGTCATCGCGGCCATCATCGACGCGTACTTCACGGGCCGTCGCGTACGCGCCGCGATCGTCGCGCGGGTCGGGGCCGACCGCCTCGAGCGCGGCATCCGCTGGTACGCGGGCATGCGCACCATCCAGATGCGCCCGATGCGCCTCCCGAAGCCGCAGGTCAAGCGCCGCGAGAAGGTCACCTTCAGCTGATACCCCGACGGGCGGCGACCGCGCTCCGGCGCTCGCGTCCGGAGCGGGTCGTCAGCCCAGTCGGATGCGGGCGAGGCCCGTGTTGATCGACCGGGCCCACAGCGGACCCCGGTACAGGAACGCCGTGTAGCCCTGCACGAGCGTGGCGCCGGCGTCCAGACGCGCCTGGACGTCCGCGGCCGTGTCCACGCCGCCGACCGAGATCACGCAGGCGTCCTCGGGAGCGCGCGGCGGAGGAGGCGGAGCACCTCCAGCGACCGCGCGGCCAGGGGCGCGCCGGAGAGCCCGCCCGCGCCCGCGGACTCGACGACCGCCGGGTCCGTCCGGAGGCCCTGCCGGGAGAGCGTGGTGTTCGTGGCGATGACGCCGGCGAGGCCGAGCTCGGTCGCGAGCCCCGCGATCCGCTCCACCTCCGCGTCCTCGAGGTCCGGTGCGATCTTGACGAGCACGGGCACGCCGTCGGCCGCGTCGCGGATGTTCGTCAGCAGCGGCCGCAGCAGCTCGATCTCCTGGAGGCCGCGCAGCCCCGGGGTGTTCGGCGAGCTGACGTTGACCGCGAGGTAGTCGGCGACGGGGGCCACCAGGCGCGTCGTCCGCACGTAGTCGGCGACGGCGTCCTCCACGGCGACGGCGCGGGTCTTGCCGATGTTGACCCCGATCACGGGCCGGTCTCGGCGCGCGCGGAGACGACGGAGGCGGTCGGCGAGTGCCACCGCTCCCCCGTTGTTGAAGCCCATGCGGTTGATCACCGCGCGGTCCTCGATCAGGCGGAAGAGCCGCGGCCGCGGGTTGCCCGGCTGGGCGACGGCGGTGACCGTCCCGACCTCCACGTGCCCGAACCCGAGCTGGCCGAGACCGAGCACGGCCTGCGCGTCCTTGTCGAATCCGGCGGCCACGCCGAAGGGCGACGGGAAGCGGAGCCCGAGGGCGTCGACCGCGAGCGACGCGTCCGGCTCGGTCAGGCGTCGGGCGATCCAGCCGAGGCCGGACGGCGGGAGGAGGGCGATGGCCGTGGACGCCAGGTGGTGCGCGTCCTCCGGGTCCATGCGCGACAGGACCGTGCGGAAGAGGAGGGGATACATCGGCACCAGGCTAGCGCCTGAGGACGTGCCCTCCTGCGGCGTGCGAGCGGGTCAGGACAGGTCGGGGGACGCCGCGTGCGCGACGCGCAGCTGGGCGATCGCCGACTCGAAGTCGTCCAGGGAGTCGAAGCCCTGGTACACGCTGGCGAACCGCAGGTAGGCGACCTCGTCGAGCTCGCGGAGCGGCGGGAGGATCGACAGCCCGATGTCGTTGGCCTCGATCTGCGAGGCACCGGTGGCGCGGATGGCCTCCTCGACCCGCTGGGCGAGCACGGCCAGATCGGTGTCGGTGACGGGACGGCCCTGGCACGCCTTCCGCACGCCGGTGACGATCTTCTCGCGGCTGAACGGCTCGACGACGCCGTTGCGCTTGATCACGCTGAGGCTCGCGGTCTCCGTGGTGCTGAAGCGCCGGCCGCACTCGGGCACTGCCGCCGGCGACGGATCGACAGGCCGTCGTCGCTCGTGCGGGAGTCGACGACGCGGGAGTCGGGGTGGCGGCAGAAGGGGCAGAACATGGTGTGGCCAGGATACGTCAGCGCCCGAGGCGCGCCGTCACGGCCTCGCCGTGCGCCGGCAGGTCCTCGGCGCGGCTGAGCGCAACGATCAGCGGCTCCGCCTCCCGGAGGGCGTCGGCGTCGTAGCGCACCACCTGCTGGGGGCGGAGGAACGTGTACGCGCCGAGGCCGGAGCCGAACCGGGCCTGGCCACCCGTGGGGAGGACGTGGTTGGAGCCGGCCAGGTAGTCGCCGAGGCTCACGGGCGAGTGCGGGCCGAGGAAGATCGCGCCGGCGCTGTGCAGGTGGGCGAGGAGGGCCTCGGGGGCGGCCGTCTGCACGGAGAGGTGCTCGGGGCCGTACGCGTCGCTGTACCGCGCCGCCGTCTCGAGGTCGTCGACCACGAGGATCGCGGACTGCGGGCCGGTGAGCGCCTGGACGACGCGGGCCGAGTGCCCCGTCGCCGCGGCGAGCGTCGCGACCTCGGCGTCGACCGCCCGGGCGAGCTCCGGGGAGTCCGTGACGAGGACGGACGCGGCCATCTCGTCGTGCTCCGCCTGGCTCACGAGGTCGGCGGCCACGAGGTGCGCGTCGGCTGCCTGGTCGGCGATGACGAGGATCTCGGTCGTGCCGGCCTCCGAGTCGATCCCGGTCACGCCCCGGACCACGCGCTTGGCGGCTGCGACGTAGATGTTGCCGGGCCCGGTGACCACGTCGACGGGCTCGAGCCCGAGATCGGCGACGCCGTGCGCGAACGCGCCGATGGCGCCCGCGCCGCCCATCGCGTAGACCTCGGTGACGCCGAGGAGGCCGGCGGCCCCGAGGATCACGGGGTGCACGGAGCCCCCGTGCGCCGCCTGGGCGGGCGAGGCGAGCGCGATGCTGGCGACGCCGGCAACCTGGGCGGCCACGACGTTCATCACCACGCTGGACGGGTAGACGGCCTTGCCGCCCGGCACGTAGAGGCCGACGCGCCGCACCGGCTGCCAGCGCTGGACGATGGTGCCGCCGGGGACGACCGTCGTGGTGGCCTCGGCCGGCACCTGCGCCGCCGAGCCGAGCCGGACGCGCCGGATGGCCTCCTCGAGGGCGGCGCGGACGGCGGGGTCGAGGCCCGCGACGGCGTCGGCGATCGCCTCCGCCGACACGCGCAGGGAGCCCGGGCGCACGCGGTCGAGCCGCTCCGCCTGGTCGAGCAGCGCCGCGCTCCCCCGCGTGCGCACGTCCTCGACCAGCTCGCGGGCGACGTCGAGCGCGACGGCCACGTCGGTGACCGGACGCGGGAGGAGGTCGAGCAGGTCGGCGGTGCTGGGCGTGGTGCCGCGGAGGTCCTGGATGCGCATCATGACTCCGGAAGTCTACCGAGCGGGCGGTCGGCGGATCCGGCGGCTAGCGTCTCGATGCATGGACGCGCACCCCGCCACCACGCTCTCCGAGGCCCGAGGCCTGGACGCCTTCCGCGCCGCCTTCCGGCGCCACGCGGCCGGCGTCGCCGTCGTCACCGCGCGTGACGCCGCCGGCTCCCCCGTCGGCTTCACCGCCACGTCGCTCTCCTCGGTGTCCGCCGACCCGCCGCTCGCGAGCTTCAGCCTCGCCCGCACCGCGTCGAGCGCCGCGGCCCTCGCGGAGGCGGACCACGTGGCCATCCACGTGCTCGGTGCCCGCGACCGGCACCTCGCCGAGCGCCTCAGCGGGCCGGCCTCCGAGCGCTTCTCGGGAGACCACTGGTCCCCGGGACCCCACGGGCTCCCCGTCCTCGACGGCGGCACCGCGCTGCTCGTGGCCCGCATGGTCGAGCGGGTCCACGTGCACGACGCGATCGTCGTCATCGTGCGCGTCGAGGACGGCGGCCCGGGCGTCGACGACGAGCCGCTCGTGTACCACGCCCGCCGCTACCTCCGCCCGGGCACCGAGGCCTGAGCGCGCTCCCGGACGGGCCGTCCCGGCGGGTCAGCCCAGGCAGTTCGGCCCGAGCAGGGACTTGAGCTCGCCGTACAGGTCCGCGCTCACCGTGACCGGGTAGGGGATCTCGAACACGCGCCCGCTGTCGCCCTTGACGAGCTGCAGCCGGACCTCCGTGTCTCCCGAGTGGCGGATCAGCACGTCGTTGAGGCCCATGACGGTCTCCGTCGTGGCGCGGTTCTCGGCGAGGCTGATGAGCAGCGGACCGGACCCCAGGCTCTGGCCGAGGTCGGGCTGGAACATCGAGAACGCGTGGATGTTCATGCCGTCGTCGCGCGTGGACACGCGACCGCGGATCACCACGACGGTGTCGCCCTGCAGGGCCGGCGCGAACTCCTGGTACGCCTTGCCCATGAACATGCAGGTGATCTCGCCGCCGAAGTCCTCCAGCTGCACCATGCCGTACTGGTTGCCCGAGTTCCGCGCTGTGCGGTGCTGCACGCTCGTGAGCAGTCCCGCGAGCGTGACCGTCTCGCCGTCCATGGACGCATCGGTGGCCAGCAGCTCCGCGATGCCCGTGGAGGCGAGCTTCGCGAGCGGGATCTCGAGGCCCGCGAGCGGGTGGTCCGAGACGTAGAGCCCGAGCATCTCGCGCTCGAACGCGAGCTTGTCGCGCTTCGCCCACTCGGGCCGCTCGGGGACCTTCCGCGCATGCTGCGGCTCGTCCCAGAGGCTGTCGAAGTCGAACCCGACCTGCCCGTTCATGGCGGCGCGCTTGTCGCTCACGGACGCTTCGATCATGCCCTCGTGGACCTCGAGGAGGGCTCGACGGGTGTCGCCCAGCGAGTCGAACGCGCCGGCCTTGATGAGCGACTCCACCGTGCGCTTGTTGGCGACCGGCAGCGGGACCTTCTTGAGGAAGTCGTCGAAGGACTCGAAGGCGCCCTGCTCCGCGCGCGCCCCCCGGAGGGCCTCGACCACGTTCGCGCCGACGTTCCGCACGGCGCCGAGGCCGAAGCGGATGTCGGCGCCCGCGGCGGCGAAGAAGCCGATCGACTCGTTGACGTCCGGCGGGAGCACCCTGATGCCCATGCGGCGGCACTCGTTGAGGTAGAGCGCCATCTTGTCCTTGGAGTCGCCCACGCTCGTGAGCAGCGCGGCCATGTACTCGGCCGGGTAGTGCGCCTTGAGGTACGCGGTCCAGTACGAGACCACGCCGTAGGCGGCGGAGTGCGCCTTGTTGAAGGCGTAGTCGGAGAAGGGCAGGAGGATGTCCCAGAGCGCCTTCACCGCGGCCATCGAGTAGCCGTTGTCCTGCATTCCCTGCGAGAAGCCCGCGAACTGCTTGTCGAGCTCGGACTTCTTCTTCTTGCCCATGGCGCGGCGCAGGAGGTCGGCCTGCGCGAGCGTGAAGCCGGCGAGCTTCTGCGCGACCGACATCACCTGCTCCTGGTAGACGATCAGGCCGTGCGTGGTGCCGAGCACCTCGCGCAGCGGCTCCTCGAGCTCCGGGTGGATGGGCGTGATCTCCTGCAGCCCGTTCTTCCGCAGCGCGTAGTTGGTGTGCGAGTTCGCGCCCATGGGCCCCGGGCGGTAGAGCGCGATGACGGCGGAGATGTCCTCGAAGTCGTCCGGCTTCATCATGCGCAGCAGCGACCGCATGGGGCCGCCGTCGAGCTGGAACACGCCGAGGGTGTCGCCGCGGGCGAGCAGGTCGTACGCGGCGCGGTCGTCGAGGCCCAGGTCCTCGAGGACGAGCTTCTCACCGCGGTTCGACTCGATGTTGTTGAGCGCGTCGTCGATGATCGTGAGGTTCCGGAGCCCCAGGAAGTCCATCTTGATGAGCCCCAGGGACTCGCAGGCCGGGTAGTCGAACTGCGTGACGATCTGGCCGTCCTGCTCCCGCTTCATGATCGGGATGATGTCGATGAGCGGCTCGCTCGACATGATGACGCCGGCCGCGTGCACGCCCCACTGGCGCTTCAGGTTCTCGATGCCCTGCGCGGTCTCGAAGACCTTCTGCGCCTCCGGGTCCATGGCGAGGACCTCGCGGAAGTCGCCGGCCTCGCGGTAGCGCGGGTGGTCGGTGTCGAGGATGCCGGACAGCGGGATGTCCTTGCCCATGATCGCCGGCGGCATGGCCTTGGTGAGCTTGTCGCCCATCGAGAAGGGGTACCCGAGCACGCGGCTGGAGTCCTTGAGGGCCTGCTTCGCCTTGATCGTGCCGTACGTGACGATCTGCGCCACGCGCTCGTCGCCGTACTTGTCCGTGACGTACCGGATGACCTCGCCGCGGCGACGGTCGTCGAAGTCGACGTCGAAGTCGGGCATGGAGACGCGGTCGGGGTTCAGGAACCGCTCGAAGAGCAGGCCGTGCTGCAGGGGGTCGAGGTCGGTGATGCCCATGGCGTACGCGACCATGGACCCCGCGCCCGAGCCGCGACCGGGGCCCACGCGGATGCCGTTCTCCCGCGACCAGCCGATGAAGTCGGCGACGACGAGGAAGTAGCCCGGGAAGCCCATCTGGGCGATGACGCCGACCTCGTAGTCGGCGCGCTTGCGGACCTCGTCGGAGAAGCCCGCCGGGTACCGGCGGACGAGCCCGCGCTCGACCTCCTTCACGAACCAGGTCTGCTCGCTCTCGCCCTCGGGGACGGGGTACCGCGGCATGTAGTTCGCCGACTCGTTGAACTGCACGTCGCAGCGCTCGGCGATGAGCAGGGTGTTGTCGCACGCCTCCTCGTGGTCGCGGAAGAGGTGCCGCATCTGCGCGGCGGTCTTCAGGTAGAACTCGTCCGCGTCGAACTTGAAGCGGTTGGGGTCGTCGAGGGTCGTGCCCGACTGGACGCACAGGAGAGCCGCGTGGCTGGTCGCGTCGTGCTCGTGCGTGTAGTGGAGGTCGTTGGTGGCGACGAGCGGGAGGTCGAGGTCCTTCGCGAGGCGGAGGAGGTCGCTCATGATCCGCCGCTCGATGCCGAGCCCGTGGTCCATGATCTCGCAGAAGTAGTTGCCGGCCCCGAAGATGTCGCGGTAGTCGCTCGCGGCCTTGACCGCCTCGTCGTACTGCCCGAGCCGGAGGCGCGTCTGCACCTCCCCGGACGGGCAGCCCGTGGTCGCGATGAGGCCCTTGGCGTAGGTGCTCAGCAGCTCGCGGTCCATGCGGGGCTTGAAGTAGTAGCCCTCGAGCGACGCGCGCGACGACAGGCGGAAGAGGTTGTGCATGCCCTCGGTCGTCTCGGCCAGCATCGTGAGGTGCGTGTAGGCACCCGATCCGGAGACGTCGTCCTGTCCGCCGTTGCCCCAGCGGACGCGCGTGCGGTCGCCGCGGTGGGTGCCCGGCGTGATGTAGGCCTCGGTGCCGATGATGGGCTTGACGCCCGCGTTCCTCGCCTGCTTCCAGAAGTCGAACGCGCCGAAGACGTTGCCGTGGTCGGTGATGGCGACGGCCGGCATGGCCTGCTCGGCGGCCGCCTGGACCAGCGGGCCGACGCGGGCCGCGCCGTCGAGCATGGAGTACTCGCTGTGGACGTGGAGATGGACGAACGAGTCGTTGCGGGGCACGGGTCTCTTCTACTGGTCTGGTCGAGGTGTGGCCATCTTAGGCAGGCCCCGGAGGGCCGGGCGGCGTGTCGGGCGTCAGTCGCGGAGGACGTCGAGGGCGTGCTGGAGGTCCGCCGGGTACGTGCTCGAGAACGACGCGCGGTCGCCCGTCGCGGGGTGCGTGATCTCGAGCCGCATGGCATGCAGCCACTGGCGGTGCAGGTCGAGCTGGGCGGAGATCGTGGGGTCGGCGCCGTACATGGCGTCGCCCACGCAGGGGTGGCGCTGGGCGGCCATGTGCACGCGGATCTGGTGGGTGCGTCCGGTCTCCAGGTGCACCTCCAGGAGGGCGGCCCGGGGAACGCCTCGAGCGTCTCGTAGTGGGTCACGGACGGCTTGCCGTCGGCGGTGACCGCGAACTTCCAGTCGCTGCGCGGGTGTCGGCCGATGGGGGCGTCGATTGTACCCGCGAGCGGATCCGGGTGGCCCTGCACGACCGCGTGGTAGACCTTCTCGACCTCGCGGTCGTGGAACTGCCGCTTGAGCTCCGTGTACGCGCGCTCCGTCTTCGCGACGACCATGAGACCGCTCGTGCCCGCGTCGAGGCGGTGCACGATGCCCTGCCGCTCCTCGGCGCCGGACGTGCTGAGCCGGAACCCGGCGGCCGCCAGCGCACCGAGGACGGTCGGCCCCGTCCACCCGACGCTCGGGTGGGCCGCGACGCCGACGGGCTTGTCGACCACGACGATGTCGTCGTCGTCGTGCACGATGCCGAGGTCCGGGACCGCGAGGGGCACCACGGACGGCTCCTGCCGGGGCTGCCAGCTGACGGCGAGCATCGAGCCGCCCACGAGGCGGTCGGACTTGCCGGCCTCCCGTCCGTCCTGCGTCACGCCGCCGGACTCGGCGACCTCGGCCGCGAAGCTGCGGGAGAACCCGAGGAGCCGCGCGAGGCCCGCGTCGACGCGCTGCCCGTCGAGGCCGTCGGGGACGGGGAGGGTGCGGTGCTCCATGGGGACCTCTTCCGGTGCGTGCGATGCGATGCGATGCGGTTCGGGCGGATCCGGCCCGTCTGCGCGAACGACGACGGCGACGCGGGGCCCGCGGCGGATGCCGTGCGGGACCCACGCCGCCGTCGGGCGTGCGGGTGGTGCGGGGTGCTAGCTGCCGAACGAGGCGGTGGCGGGCGCCTCGCTGGAGCCGGAGGCGTCGAGCTCGCGGAGCTGGCCCTCGATGTAGCCCTTGAGCTTCGTGCGGTACTCGCGCTCGAAGGTGCGCAGCTCGTCGATGCGGCCCTCGAGGACCTGGCGCTCCTTCTCGAGGACGGCGGTCTTCGATCGCTGCTCGGCCTCGGCCTCGGCGGCGATGCGGGCGGCGGTGGCGTGCGCCTCGGCGACGAGCGCGTCGCGCTTCTCGACGCCCTCGCGGACGTGCTCCTCGTGCAGCTTGCGGGCGAGCTTGAGCAGGCTGCTGGTGCTGGAGGTCTCGTCGTCGTCGTCCGCGGCGACAGCCGCGGGGGCGGCGGGCGCCTGCGCGACGACGGGGGCCGCGACGGGCTCCGGCTCGGTGGCGGCCTCGGGCTCGGGCTCGGCCACGACGGGCGCCTGCTCGACCGCGGCGGGCGCGGGAGCGGGGGTCTCGATGGCCGTGGTCGCGGCGGGGGCGGCGTCGCCCGAGCCGAGGCGCTGGCGCAGCTCCTCGTTCTCCTGGTGGAGACGGCGCAGCTCGACGACCACCTCGTCGAGGAAGTCGTCCACCTCGTCCTGGTCGTATCCCTCGCGGAACTTGGTCGGCTGGAAACGCTTGTTGACGACGTCTTCAGGAGTGAGAGCCATGGCCTGCCACCTCTTTTGTGCGTAGAGCGGGGTCCGCGCGAGCGGACGGGGATTCGGGACAACGTGCGCCTCAACGCTACCAGCGGATGGCTGCGGTCCGGGGACCGGAGGGTGGATCCGGAGCGAGGCGGCGGTCGTCAGCGCATCAGGCCGCCGACGACGTTGAACAGGATGATGGCGACGAGCATCGTGATCATCCAGCCGAAGTCGAGCGCCACCGGGCCGAGGCGGAGCGGCGGGATGAGGCGGCGGACGAAGCCGATTGGCGGGTCCGTGACCGTGTACGACGCCTCCGCGACGATGAGCATCGCGCCGCGCGGGCGCCACTGCCGCGAGAGCGACTGGACCAGGTCGAGGACGAAGCGGCCCCACATGCAGATGATGAACGCCAGGAGGGCGAACCACACGACGGTGGCGACGATGTTCACGATGATCACGGACACAAGTATGGCGGGCGCCGATGGGAGCTCCCGCCGACGCCCGCCATCACGGGGCTCCGAGGATCAGCGGCCGAAGAACGACGCCTCGACCTCGGCCTCGGTGGCCGACTGCTCGCCGGAGACGGCGACGTGCGACGGCGAGAGGAGGAAGACCTTGGCGGTGACGCGCTCGATCTTGCCGTAGAGGCCGATGGAGAGGCCGCTGGCGAAGTCGATGAGACGGCGGGCGTCGTCGTCCGTCATCTGCGAGAGGTTGATGATGACCGGCACGCCCTCGCGGAAGTTCTCGGCGATGACCTGGGCGTCCTTGTAGGCCTTGGGGTGGACGGTGAGGATCTCGTTCATTTCAGCCGGCGCCGCATTCCTTGTGGTGGTCGAGGGCTTGTGCAGGGGGGTCACGGGTGCGCGCTTGGCCTGCTGCTGGGGAGCGGGGGCGGGCGTCGGGACGGCCTGGACGGGGGACTGCTGCTGCTGCGCGGGCTGCTGCTGCTGCTGCGGGTAGTCGAGCTCCTCGTCGGCGAGTCCCAGGTACACCATGGTCTTGCGAAGTGGGTTGGCCATCATTCCTCTTTCCGGGTCGGCCTGACGAACCGGACCGCACTCCCGACATTAAGGGCGGTCGGGTCGCTTTCCCGTGATTGCCGAGCCGATCCGAAGGTGTGTCGCGCCCTCGAGGAGCGCCTCGCGGAGGTCGCCGGACATGCCGGCCGAGATGGCCCGTGCGTCGGGCAGGATGCGCCGCACGTCGTCCGAGATGCCCCGCAGCCGCGCGAAGGCGCGACGCGGCTCCCCGTCGTCGGGAGCGACCGCCATGACGCCGAGGACGCGGATGCCGGGGGCCCCCGCCGCGTGCTCCGCGAGGGCCTCCGCCTCGGCGGGCGGCACACCGCCCCGGCCCGCGTCGTCGGTGAGGTTCACCTGCAGGAAGACGCGCGTCTCCTGCTCGTCGGAGGCGAGCGCGTCCACGAGCGACGGACGGTCGACGGAGTGGATCACGGAGGCGTAGCGGCGCACCTGACGGGCCTTCTTGCCCTGGAGCTGGCCGACGAAGTGCCACGACAGGCCCTCCCCCTCGAGCTCCGACGCCTTGCCCTGGGCCTCCTGGTGCCGGCTCTCGCCGAGGTCGCGGACCCCGAGGTCGACGAGCGCGCGGATGAGGGACACCGGCTGGAACTTGGTGACCACGATCGTGGTCACCTCCTCCGGGCTGCGCCCGGCCTGGCGGATGCCCTCGGCGACGTCCTCCCGCACGGACGCCCACCGCTCGGCGAGGCCCGGGTGGGCCTCGTCGGGGTGGGCGTCCGGTGCGGCGGCACCGTCGGAGCGGGGACCGTCGGTCACTTCAGGAAGTCGGGGATGTCCAGGTCGTCGCCGTCGTCCTCGAAGGTCGGGTCGCTGGCCGGGACGGACGCGACGGGCGCCTCCGCCTGCGGACGCGCGGGCGCCTGCGCGACCGCCTCGGGTGCGGTGACCGCTCCCCCACCGGCCGCGACGAAGCCGCTGCGGCGGTTCTCGACCTTGGCGGACGGCTCGCCGCCGTCGAAGCCCGCGGCGATCACGGTGACGCGCACCTCGTCGCCGAGCGTGTCGTCGATGACCGCGCCGAAGATGATGTTCGCCTCGGGGTGCACCGCCTCCTGCACGAGCTTGGCGGCGTCGTTGATCTCGAAGATGCCGAGGTTCGACCCGCCCTGGATCGAGAGCAGCACGCCGTGCGCGCCCTCGATGCTGGCCTCGAGCAGCGGCGAGGCGACCGCGAGCTCGGCGGCCTTGATCGACCGGTCGGCGCCACGTGACGAGCCGATGCCCATGAGGGCGGAGCCGGCACCCTGCATGACCGACTTGACGTCGGCGAAGTCGAGGTTGATGAGGCCCGGGGTGGTGATGAGGTCGGTGATGCCCTGGACACCGGCGAGGAGGACCTGGTCGGCGGTCGCGAAGGCCTCGAGCATGCTGATGCCGCGGTCGCTGATCTCCAGCAGCCGGTCGTTCGGGACGACGATGAGGGTGTCGACCTCGTTCTTCAGCGTCGCGACGCCGAGCTCCGCCTGGGCCGAGCGGCGCTTGCCCTCGAAGCCGAACGGCTTCGTGACGACGCCGATGGTGAGCGCGCCGATCGACTTCGCGATGCGCGCCACGACGGGCGCGCCGCCCGTTCCCGTGCCGCCGCCCTCGCCCGCGGTGACGAAGACCATGTCGGCGCCGGCCAGCGCCTCCTCGATCTCCTCCGCGTGGTCCTCGGCGGCACGACGGCCGACCTCCGGGTCGGCGCCGGCGCCGAGGCCTCGGGTGATCTCACGGCCGACGTCGAGCTTGACGTCGGCGTCGCTCATGAGCAGCGCCTGCGCGTCGGTGTTGATCGCGATGAACTCCACGCCCCGCAGACCGAGCTCGATCATGCGGTTGACGGCGTTGACGCCGCCACCGCCGATGCCGACGACCTTGATGACGGCGAGGTAGTTCTGGTTGTTCGACACGACGGGCCTCCGCTAGAACCTTCGACCTCCGGTGGAGGCTTAGAGTTTACTCAGTATGCATTTCCTGGTCCCGACGTTAGGGGGCGGCGGGTCGGCGCGGTGACTCCCGTGCCGCGTGTCGCGAAGCCCGCCGGGTTCAGGGTCCGGCGACGGGGGCGTCGGGCGCCGACACGTCGTACGAGCCGACGTCGTCACGGGCCTTCACGAGCGCCTGCAGGACCTGCGCCTTGTCGGCCGAGCGCTCTCCGCTCCCCCACAGGACCTCCTTTCCGCTGCGCAGGGTGAGCATCACGTCGTCGGTCGTGTTGGCCTGGATGCTGTCGACCTGGGGCAGGAAGTCGGCCGGGAGGGCCACCAGCACGGCGGTGGCCGCCTGGAACCGCGGGCTCGTGAGGTCCGCGCTCGGCAGGTCGATGAGCGGGTAGCCGTCGGGACGAGCCGTGGCGCGCTCGATCGTCACGCCGGCGGGGTCGACGAGGTCGAAGCCCGCGCCGGACTGGATCACGGCGACGGGCGTGCGCTCCACGATGCGGATCACGAGCGTCGACGGCGGCCGGCTCTCCGTGCTGTAGCTGCGGATGAGGGGGAAGGCGCGGAGCTCGTCGCCGACGCGGTCGAGGTCGAGGAGCGGCAGCGGCGTGCCCACCTGGTCGGCGAGGGCGGACTGGATGCTCGACGGGGAGACGCGGTCCGCCCCCTCCACCTCGACCGTCCGGAGCGCGAGGAGCGGCGAGTACACGGCGATGCCGACGACGACGGCGAGGGCCAGGAACGCGCCGAGCGCTCCGAGGAGCCCCGCCCGGCGACGCCGTGCCCGCTGGGTGAAGCGCCGGACCTCCTGGCGCTCGTAGCGCTGGCGCTCCCGGCGGGCGCGGCGGAGCTGCCGTCGCGCCTCGGCGTCGCCCGTGGCCGCGCTCGCGGGGCGCGCGGGTCGGTGCGCGCGCGGAGTGGCATCGCCGTCGCCGTCCGCGTGCGTGCGTCGGCGGAGGGGCCGGGTGGCCGCCGCGGAGGAGGCCGCATCGGCGGCGCCTCGCGCACGGGCACCGAGCCGCCCGGCGAGCCCGCCGCGGCTCGGCTCGGCGGGCTCCCGGCCCGTCCGCGGCGTGGGCGGGGCCGCCACCGGCGCCTGCGCGAGGTGCGGCAGCACGATCGGCTCGGTGTCGGGCTCGTCGTCGTCGCGCCAGTCCGCGCGGGGACGCGGCGTCGAGGGCGTCCGCTGCGGCGTGGACGCGGACGTGGACGCGGGGGTCGCCGGCGCGGCGGAGCCCGCGCGAGCGACGGGAGCGGTTCCGGTGCGCGGGACGGGCGGCGCCGTCACGGGACGCGGGGCCACGGGCCGCGACGGCCCGCCGGCTCCCGCACGCGCCGGGGCGGGATCCTGCGCCGGCGCCGCGGCGGCAGGAGGGGCCGCGGACGGAGGCGACGCGGAGGGCGCCGCGGCGGCGCGGGACCGGCGACGCCGACCGGGACGGTCCTCGCCGTCCGCAGGGCCCCCCGTCGCGGGCTGCGGCGGGACCCGGGGCCCGTCGAAGCCCTCGGGCCGCTTCACTCGTGCAGCCGGGGGACGGGGCGGGGTCGGCGGACGCGGACGGGCCCTCGAGCGCGCCGATCACCTGCGGGATGATCCGGTACACGTCGCCGCAGCTGAGGGTCACGATGAAGTCGCCGTCGCGGGCGATGTCCGCCGCGCGGTCGGCCGCCTGCTGCCAGTCGGGCAGGTAGTCCACGCGGGCGGGGTCCGCGAACCGCTCCGAGACGAGGGCGCCGGTGACCCCGGGGATCGGGTCCTCGCGGGCCCCGAACACGTCGAGGACGATGGTGTGGTCCGCCAGCTCCTCGTACACGCGCGCGAACTCGCCCGCCATCATCTGCGTCCGGCTGTAGAGGTGCGGCTGGTGCACGGCGATGATGCGGCCGGAACCCACGACCGTGCGGGCGGCCTCGAGGGCGGCGCGCACCTCCGTGGGGTGGTGCGCGTAGTCGTCGTAGACGCTGACGCCGCGCACCTCCGCGTGGAGCTCGAACCGGCGGCCGGTGCCGGAGAACCCGGCGAGGCCCGCGATGGCGTCGTCGGGCTCGACGCCGAGGCCCACGAGCACGGCGTACGCGCCGGCCGCGTTGATCGCGTTGTGCCGGCCGGGGACGCGGAGCGCGGCGCGGCGCGACACGCCCTCGTGGGTGAGCGTGAAGGCGACCGGACCCTCGGTGACGATGTCGGAGATCCGGACGTCGGCGGACCGGTCCTGGCCGAAGGTGACGATGCGGCCCTCGATGCGCGCGGTCACGCGGCGGGCGCCAGGATCGTCGCTGGAGATGACGACGAGCTCGGAGGCGGCGCTGGCGAAGCGCACGAAGGCGTCGTCGAAGGCCTCGTGGGAGCCGTAGTGGTCGAGGTGGTCGGCGTCGACGTTGGTGATGAGCGCCACGGCGGTGTCGTAGAGGAGGAACGACCCGTCGGACTCGTCGGCCTCGACGACGAACAGCTCCTCGGATCCGGGGGCGCTCGAGACGCCGAGCCCGCCGATGACGCCGCCGTTGACGAAGGACGGGTCGCGGCCTGCCTCGAGCAGCGCGGTCACGATCATCCCCGTCGACGTCGTCTTGCCGTGCGCCCCCGCGACGGCCACGAGCCGCTGACCCGAGATGAGCCAGGCGAGCGCCTGCGAGCGGTGCAGGACCGGCAGGCCGCGCTCCTTCGCCAGCACGTACTCGGGGTTGTCCTGCCACAGCGCGCCCGTGACGACGAGGGCCTCGGCGTCGCCCACGTGCGCGGCGTCGTGGCCGATGTGGATCTCGGCGCCGAGCTCGCGGAGGGCCTGGACCGCGTCCGAGTCGCGGGAGTCGGATCCGGTGACGCGGTGCCCCGCGGCGAGGAACAGGCGCGCGATGCCGCTCATGCCGGATCCGCCGATGCCGACGAAGTGCACGCGCCCGAGCTCGGTCGGGATGTCCATGGTCAGGTCGGGTGCGATCACGTGCGGTCTCCTCGGGAGGTGGGAAGCGGGGGCGGCGGGCGGGCGGTCAGCGCCGGGCGCCGGGCCGGGGCGGTCGCCCGGCGAGGGCGTCGCCGACGAGGTCGGCCATGCGCGCGGCGCCGTCGCGCGAGCCGACGGAGGCGGCGGCCTCCGACATGCGCGCGAGCGCCGCCGGGTCGGACAGGAGCGGGAGGACCCGCGCGAGGATCCAGTCGGGCGTGAAGTCCGCGTCCGCGACGACGATGCCGCCGCCGGCCGCGACGACGCCGCGCACGTTGACCGCCTGCTCGCCGTTGCCGACCGGGTACGGCACGTACACCGCGGGCACGCCGACCGCGGTCAGCTCGGAGAGGGCGCCCGCTCCGGCGCGCGAGACGACGAGGTCCGCGGCGGCGATGGCGAGCTCCATGCGGTCGGAGTAGCCGACGACGTGGTACCGGTCGACGCCGGGGTCGGTGAACTCCTGCGCGCCGCCCACGATGTGGAGGATCTGCGCGCCGGTGCCGGTGATGGCGGGCGCGACCTGGACGACGGCGCGGTTGAGGCTGCGGGCGCCCGTCGACCCTCCCGTGACGAGCAGGGTCGGGCGGTCGGCGTCGAGGCCGAGCGCCGTGCGGGCCTCCGCGCGGACGGCTGTGCGGTCGAGGGTCGCGATCTCCCGGCGCAGCGGCATGCCGACGACCTGCGCGCGCGGACCGAGCGCGGTGCCCGGGAACGTGATGCCGACTGCGGCCGCGACGCGCGCGCCCAGGCGGTTCGCGAGCCCCGGGGAGGCGTTGGCCTCGTGCACGACGACCGGGATCCCCGAGCGGCGCGCCGCCAGGTACGCCGGCGCGGCCGCGTAGCCGCCGAAGCCGACGACCACGTCGACCGCGCGCCCCGCGAGCATCCGGCGGATCTGGCCGACCGCCCGTGTGAACGCCGGCGCGAAGCGGACCGCGGCCCGGTCGGGTCGGCGCGGGAACGGCAGCCGGGCGATGGTCAGCAGCTCGTAGCCGCGGGCCGGGACGAGCCGGGCCTCGAGGCCCTCGCGCGTGCCGAGCACCAGGATCGTCGCGTCGGGCTCACGGGCGCGGAGCTCGTCGGCGACCGCCAGGAGCGGGTTCACGTGCCCGGCGGTACCGCCGCCGGCCAGCAGGTAGACGGTCACGACCGCATCCCGATGACGGCGGGGACCACGTCGGGCGACTCCTCCGTCGTCGGCTTCCGCGCGAAGCCCAGCACGATGCCCATGGCCACGAGCGTCGTCACGAGCGACGAGCCGCCCGAGGAGACGAACGGCAGGGGCACCCCGAGGACCGGCAGCAGGTTCAGCACCACCCCGATGTTCACGAAGGCCTGCACGATGATCCACGTCATGACCGCGCCCGTCGCGACGCGCGCGAAGGTGTCGGTGTTGGCGCGGATGACGCGGATGAAGCCGATCGCGAGCACGACGAACAGCAGGATGACGACGATCGCGCCGATGAGCCCCAGCTCCTCGCCGATGATCGCGAAGATGTAGTCGTTGTCGGCCTCCGGCAGCCACATCCACTTGGCCTTCGAGTTGCCGAGGCCGACGCCGAACACGCCGCCCGCCGCGAGGGCGTACAGGCCGTGCGTGGCCTGCCAGCATCCGCCGGCGTAGTCGCACTCGCCCGTGAGGAACTCGGTCACGCGGCGGAGTCGGCTGTCGCTGACGACCGTCATGATCACCGCAAGCACGGAGCCGACGGCCAGCATGATCCCGAGCTTGCCGACGGGGACGCCCGCGAAGAACAGGGCGCCGAGGACGATGCTCGCCATGATGATGACGGTCCCGAGGTCCTGGCCGAGCGCGACCAGCCCGACGGCGCCGCCGGCGATCGGCAGCACGGGGACGAGCACCTCGCGCCAGGTGCGGAGCGCGTTCCGCTTCCGCGCGAGGATGAAGCCGAGCCACAGCACGAGGCCCACCTTGATGAGCTCGGCGGGCTGGAAGGTCATGCCGCCGACGCGGATCCAGCCGACGTTCTCGCCGACCTTCACGCCGAGCGGGCCGAAGACGAGCAGCTGCACGCCGCACGCCGCGATGAGGAGGATCCAGGCCCAGCGCTTCCAGAACATGGGCGGCACGAGCGAGACCACCAGCATCAGCGGGATGCCGATGAGCGCGAACATGCCCTGCTTGAGGAAGATGCCGAAGAAGCCGCCGCCGGCGACGAAGGAGTCGATGCTCGAGGACGACAGCACCATCACGAGGCCGAAGACGACCAGGAACAGCGTCGTGCCGAGCAGGAGGAAGTAGGAGCCGCTCTCGGCGTGGAAGGCACGGCCGAGGTGGATGCGAGCGGCGAGGCCGCGACGCTGCGTGCCCTCCTGCTCGCCCTGCCCGGCCGCCGGCGTGGTGCGCGGACCTCGTGGGCCCGGCGCGTCAGCCGTGCGCGGTGTCCGCGTCGTTCTCGGGGCAGTGTCATCCGCCGCACCTCCCAGGTGGTGGTCGACCGCGGCGCGGAATCGGCGCCCGCGGTCGGCGTAGTCGGTGAATTGGTCCATGGATGCCGCTGCCGGGGCCAGCAGGACGGTGTCGCCCTCCCGGGCCACTCCCGCCGCGAGCCGCACCGCGGACCGCATGACCTCCTCAGTGTCGCTCTCGGCCACCTCGAGGACGGTCACGTCGGGCGCGTGTCGTCCGAATGCCGCGAGGACCTCCTCGCGCTCGACGCCGATGACGACGGCAGCCCGAAGACGACGCCCGTGCGCGCGGATGAGCTCGTCGAGTTCGACCCCCTTGAGGAGCCCGCCCACGATCCACACCACGGAGGGGAACGCCGCGAGCGACGCGGACGCCGCGTGCGGGTTGGTCGCCTTGGAGTCGTCCACGAACGCGATCCCATCGCGCTCGCCGATCCGCTCGATGCGGTGGCTGTCCAGCTCGAAGCGCAGCAGCGCCTGCCGGACGACGCCGGGCTCGACGCCGAAGGAGCGCGCGAGGGCGGCGGCCGCGAGGATGTTCTGCACGATGTGCGGCGCGGCGAGCCCGACCGCGCGGAGCTCGTCGAGGGTCGTCAGCTCCAGCGCCGACGTGAAGCGCTCCTCGAGGAAGGCCCGGTCGCAGAGGATCCCGTCGACGATGCCGAGGTCGCTCGGACCGGGGGCGTCGAGGCCGAACCCGATGGCGCGGGCGCCGTCCTGCACGTCGGCGTCCCGGAGGGCGTCCTCCGTGGCGCGGTCGGCGCGGTTGTATACGCAGGCGACGCGGGTGTCGGCGAAGACGCGGCCCTTGGCGGCGGCGTAGGCGCTCCTCGACCCGTGCCACTCGAGGTGGTCGTCGGCGAGGTTCAGGAACGCGCTCGAGTAGGGCCGCACCTCGCGTATGTAGTGCAGCTGGTGGCTCGAGAGCTCGACGACGAGCACGTCGAACCCGTCCGGGTGCCGCACGACGTCGAGCACGGGCAGGCCGATGTTCCCGCACGGGACCGCGCGCACGCCGCCCTCCTGCAGCAGCGCGGCGGTGAGCTGCGTGGTGGTGGTCTTGCCGTTGGTGCCGGTGATGGTGATCCACTCGGCGGGGGTGCCCGTCTTGTCGCGCACGCGCCAGGCGAGCTCGATGTCGCCCCACAGCGGGATGCCGGCAGCGGACGCCCACGCCGGCAGCGGGTGCGTCGGAGCGTAGCCCGGCGACACGACGACGAGCTCCGGCGCGAACGCCACGAGCTCCGCCGGGACGGGCTCCTCCTCGGTCGGCCGCACGAGCCGCCCGCCGATCACGTCCAGCAGGGCGAGCCGCTCCGGGGACGCGTCGGCGGCGACGACGAGCACGTCGGCGCCGAGCTCGACGAGCGTGTCCGCTACCGAGAACCCGGTGCGGCCGAGCCCCAGGACGGCGACGCGGAGGCCGGTCCAGTCGTCGTGCCAGCTGTGCAGGGAGCCCGGTCGTGCGGGGGCCGTGCCGTCGTCGAGGGGGTCCGTCATCTCTACTGCGTGATCCATTCCAGGTAGAAGGTGCCGACGCCGGCCGCGACCAGCAGCCCGGCGATGATCCAGAAGCGCACGACGACCGTGACCTCGGCCCACCCCTTCAGCTCGAAGTGGTGGTGGAGCGGGCTCATCAGGAAGATGCGCTTGCCCTTGGTGAGCTTGAAGTAGATCCGCTGCAGGATCACCGACCCCGCGACGATCACGAACAGGCCGCCGATGAAGACGAGCAGGAGCTCCGTGCGGCTGAGGATGGCGAGGGCCGCGAGGGCGCCGCCGAGGCCGAGGGACCCGGTGTCGCCCATGAAGATCTGCGCGGGCGAGGTGTTCCACCAGAGGAAGCCGATGAGCGCGCCCACGATCGACGCCGCGATGATCGCGAGGTCGAGGGGGCTCGCGACCTCGTAGCAGCGGTACTCGTTCTGGTAGCTCGAGACGCTGTCGCAGGACTGGTTGAACTGCCAGAAGCCGATGATGACGTAGGAGCCGATGGAGAAGATGGAGGCGCCCGCGGCGAGGCCGTCGAGACCGTCCGCCACGTTCACGCCGTTCGACGTGCTGGCGACGATGAGGCAGATCCACACGATGAACAGGGCCGTGCCGACGACCGCGCCGAGGGCCATGAAGTCGAGCGGCAGGTCGCGGAACAGGCTGATGGCCGTGGACGCCGGCGTGAGGCCCGACACCGGGTCGCGCAGCGTGATGGCGAGCACCGCGAACACGGCGGCCACCAGCACCTGGCCGGCGATCTTCTGCCAGCCGCCGAGGCCGAGGGACTGCTGCTTGCGCGTCTTGAGGTAGTCGTCGAGGAACCCGACGAAGCCGAGGCCCACCATCATGAACACGACGAGGAGGCCGGAGGGCGTCACCGGGTCGAACCGGATCCCGTCCCAGGTGAGCAGGTGCCCCACGAAGTAGCCGAGCACGCTCGCCAGGATGATGACGATGCCGCCCATGGTGGCGGTGCCGCGCTTGGTGTGGTGGGTCTGCGGCCCGTCGTCGCGGATGAACTGCCCCCACTGCAGCCGGTGGAACAGCTTGATGAACAGCGGCGTGAGGAAGAGCGTGAAGGCGAGCGAGAACGCGCCCGCGAAGAGGAGGGCTACCACGAGTACCGCTCCCCCAGCTCGTCGCCGAGGAACCGGAGGCCGGCGGAGTTCGACGACTTGACGAGCACCAGGTCGCCGTCGCGGAGGATGCGGTCGAGCACCTGGCGCGCCTCGGCGGCGTCCTCGGCGAAGATCGACTCGCCGTCCCAAGAGCCCTGCGCGATGGCCTCGAGGTGCAGGCGGCGCGCGGCACGGCCGACGACCACGAGCTGGCCGATGTTGAGGCGGACCGCGAGGAGCCCCACGCGGTCGTGCTCCTCCTCGGCGAACTCGCCGAGCTCGCTCATCTCGCCGAGGACGGCGACCGTGCGCTGGTCCGGTCCCTTGATCTGCGCGAGGGTGCGCAGCGCCGCCGCCATGGAGTCGGGGCTCGCGTTGTAGGCGTCGTTGATGACGGTGACGCCGTTGCCGCCGAGCACCTCCATCCGCCAGCGCTCGGCGCGCTGCACGGTCTGCAGCGCCGACACGATGGCGTCGCCGTCGACGCCGAGCGCCCACGCGCCAGCGGCTGCGGCCAGGGCGTTGGTGACGTGGTGCTCGCCGAGCACGCGGAACGACACGGGACGCGCGGACCCGTCGGGCAGGTGGAGGGTGAACGTGGTGCCCGCGGCGGAGGCGACGACGTCGCTCGCCCGCACGGCGGCGCGCGCGTCCCGGCCGAACCAGAGGACGGGCGCCGCGGTCTTGTCGCTCATGGACGACACGCGCGGGTCGTCGGCGTTGAGCACGGCCGTGTCCTCGGGTAGCAGGTCCTGGACCATCTCGGTCTTGGTCGCGAGCGTCCGCTCGATGCCGCCGAAGCCGCCCGCGTGCGCGAGGCCCACCGTGAGCACGATGCCCACGTCGGGCTTGGCCATGCGGATGAGGCGCGTGATCTCGCCGAGCCCGCTCGCGCCCATCTCCGCGACGAGGAAACGCGTCGAGCGGGTGACCTTGAGCATCGTGAGGGGCGCACCGACCTCGTTGTTGAACGACGCGACGGGCGACACGGTCTCGCCCTGCGTCGAGAGGATGGCGTGCAGGAGGTTCTTCGTCGTGGTCTTCCCGTTGGATCCGGTGACCGCGACCATGCGCAGGTCGCCGACGGCGCGCACGCGGGCCACGACCTCGTGGGCGAGGGATCCGAGCGCGTCGACGACGTCCGGCACGAGCACCTGCGGCACCGGCAGGTCGAGCTCGCGCTGCACGAGGAGGAGCGCCGCACCGGCCTCGACGGCGGCGGGCGCGAAGAGGTGGCCGTCGGTCTCCTCGCCGGGCTTGGCGACGAAGACCCCGCCGGGCTCGATGAGGCGGCTGTCGGTGTCGACGACGCCGTCCACGACGGTCTGCGGCGTGGCGTCGCCGCGCAGGAGGAGACGGCCGTCGACCGCCTCGGCGATCTCGGCGAGGGTGAGGGCGATCATGTCAGCTCCAGCCTGCGTCGCGGAGGGCCGCGCGCGCGTCGTCACGGGCGGAGAACGGGATCTTGCGCCCGGCCACCTCGTGGTAGTCCTCGTGCCCGGGTCCGGCGACGAGGATGGTGTCCCCCTCCCCGACCAGCGAGACCGCCGTGCGGATCGCGGTCGCCGGGTCGGGCACCTCGTGGATCTCGCGGTCGGGCACCGCGGCCCGCGCGCCCGCGATGAGCGAGGCGCGGATGGACGCGGGGTCCTCGTAGCGCGGGTGGTAGTCGGTGATGACCACGACGTCCGCCCGCCGGGCGGCGATGGCGCCCATCTCGGCCCGCTTGGTCGTGTCCCGGTCGCCGTCGGCGCCGAACACCATCACCAGCTTCCCGGGCGTGAACGGGCGCAGCGCCTGGAGGGTCTGCTCGAACGCGTCGGGCGTGTGGCCGTAGTCGACGAAGAAGAGGGGACCCGTGCCGCCCGAGACGCGCTCGGCGCGGCCGGGGATGTAGGCCTGGATCCCGCCGTCGCGGTCGAGCACGTGCGCCACGGCGTCGAGGTCGTAGCCGGACTCGACGAGCATGACGATGGCGAGGCCGGCGTTCGCGGCCATGAACCACCCGGGCACCGGCACGCGCGACACGAGCACGCGGTTGTCGGGGCCCTCGAGGCGGAAGCCGGTGGAGTCCGCCGTCTGCTCGAGGACCGTGACGGTCCAGTCGGCGTCCACGCCCGGCTTGGAGGAGATCGTCGTCATGGGGATGCGCGAGCCGTCGACGATGCGCTGGCCCCACTCGGTGTCGAGGGAGACGACGCCGCGGCGGGCGCGGTCGGGGTCGAAGAACGCGGCCTTGGCCTCGAAGTACTCCTCGAAGTCCGCGTAGTCGTCGAGGTGGTCGTGGCTGAGGTTGATGAAGGCGGCGACGTCGAACACGAGGCCGTCCACGCGATGGCGCGACAGGGCCTGGGCGGAGACCTCGATGGTGACGGCACGGACCTCGGCCTCGCGCATGCGGGCGAGGAGCGCGTGCAGCTCGCTGGCCTCCGGGGTGGTGAGGCGGCTGGTGATGCTCTCGTCGCCGATGCGCCGCTCGGCCGTCGAGGTGAGGCCGGTGACGACGCCGAGCTGGCGGAGCAGGCCGTCGAGCAGGTACACGACGCTCGTCTTGCCGTTGGTGCCCGTGACGCCGTAGAGCGTGGCGGGGTTCTCGGTCGAGCGGTGGACCCACGCGGCGATGTCGCCGAGTGCGGCCCGCGGGTCGGGCGTCAGGATCACGGGGAGGCCGGACGCCTGCGCGTCGGCGAGGCCCGCGGGATCCGTGAGAACCGCGACCGCCCCGCTCTCGGCCGCGGACGACGCGAAGCGGGCGCCGTGGGCGCGGGCGCCCTGCAGTCCCACGTAGAGGTCGCCCGGCTGCACGTCGCCGGAGGAGAGGGTGACGCCGGTGACCTCCACCTCGTCCACGTCGCCGACGACGTCGAGCGCGAAGTCGCGCACCAGGCCGGACAGCGACCGTGCGACGGGGTGCTCGGGGCGGAGGGCGGGAGTGGCAGGGGAGGTCATCGCCCTCATCTCTCAGTAGGTCGTCGGGAGGTTCGGGGACGGCACGCTGGAGGGCGGGACCCGGTAGGTCTTCAGGACCTGGGACATGATCTTCTGGAAGACCGGCGCCGCGGCCGCCGAGGACTTCATGGTATCCGGATTGGCCAGGCTGATCGACACGACGTACTGGGGGTCCTCCGCCGGCGCGAGCCCCGCGATCGACACCAGGTAGTTCTTGCCGTACTTGCCGTCGGCCTCCGCGACCTGCGCCGTGCCGGACTTCGCGGCCACCCGGTAGCCGGGGATCGTGAGGTCCTTCGCCAGGTGCCCGTCGGTGACCACGGTCTCCAGCATGTTGACGGTCGAGTCGGCCGCCTGGGGCGAGATGACCTGCGTGCCCTCGGTGGAGGGCTGGTCGGTCACGGTGCCGTCGGCCTGCTTGCAGCCCGAGACGAGCGACAGCGGCAGCTTCACGCCGTGGTTGCCGATGGTCTGGTAGATGCTCGCGACCTGGAGCGCCGTGGTCGTGAGGCCCTGGCCGAACATCGTCGCGTAGTTGGTCTGCGGGTCCCACTCCTGCCAGGGGCGCACGAGGCCGCTGCTCTCGCCCGGGAAGTCGATCGCCGTCTTCTCGCCGACGCCGAAGGCCCGGAGGTAGTCGTACCGGTCGGACGCCGAGAGGCGCTCGCCGAGCGCCGAGATGCCCGTGTTGGAGGAGTCCATGAGGACGCCCGCGAGCGTGAAGCGGAGGTCGGGGTGCACGTAGCTGTCGCTCAGCCGCACGTCCGGCCGGGTGAACGTGTAGGGCGCGACGACGCGGGTCGAGGGATCCGCCTTGCCCGAGTCGAGCAGGGCCGCGGCGGTGACCGCCTTCAGCGTGGATCCCGGCTCGAAGGGCGACCCGAACGCGCGGCTCCCCCGGTCCTCGGGCTTCGTGGCGGAGACGTCGTTGGGGTCGACCGACGGGTACTCGGCGACCGCGAGGACCTTGCCCGTCTTCACCTCGACGATGGTGGCGTGGCCGTAGTCCGCGCCGACCTTCACGGCCTGCTCGGCGACCGCGGTCTGCGCGAAGTACTCGAGGTCGGTGTCGATGTTGGTCATCACGTCGCTGCCGTCGACGGCGGGCTTCTGCGTGACGGTGCTGCCGGCGATGGCCACGCCGTCGGCGCCGCGCTCGTAGGTCTGCGCCCCGTCCTCGGCCGCGAGGCAGGAGTCGTACTCCTGCTCGAGGCCCGCCTTGATGCTGCCGTCGCCCGCGATGTAGCCGAGGATGCTGCCGGCGATCTGGCCGTTCGGGTAGGTGCGGCTCGAGACCGCCTGGAAGTAGATCCACGGGATCTCGAGGTCGCGGATCGCGAGGTACGCGTCGACGTCGACGCCCTTGGTCACGTAGGCGAACAGCGAGTCCGGGTCCTTCGCGAGCGTGCCCGTGATGATCGAGTGGATCTCCTCCGGCTTCTGGCCCGTGATCGCGCCGAGCTGGGCCTCGGCGTCGGCGAGGGACACCTCCTGCTTGGTCCGCTCGCCGTCGTCGCCGGTGATCGTGCGGGTGAAGTCCCCCGCCTTCGACGGGTCCATCGTGACGTCGTAGCGGAGGACGCTGTCGGCGAGCACCTTGCCCTCGGCGTCGTAGATGCTGCCGCGCACGCCGGGGAGCACCTGCGATATCGCCCGCTTGCCGAGCGACTCCTCGTTGAGCTCCGTCGCCTGCACCACCTGGATGTCGATGAGCTTGACGACGAACACCCCGATGACGGCGAGGATCGCGATGAGGGAGAAGGCGATGCGCCGTCGGTTCGAGATCGTGGTCACTCGGGATTCCTCTCGGTGCCTGCGGTGCGGTGCGGTGCTCCGTCGGAGCGGTGTCGTGCGGATGATGTCGGCCCCGCGGCGGGGCGCGCGGTCAGCGGGTCTGCGGGGTGGGGATCGCCGTGGCGGACGCGGACGCGGACCCGGAGGCCGTGCCGCCGACGGCGGGCGCGCCCGGGGTGCCGGACGTGACGCCGCCGGCGGCCTCCGCCGACCCGGGGATCGCGGAACCGGGGTCGACGGCCGCCTGGCCGTCCTGGGACGTCGCGGCCTCGACCGCCGCCTGCTGCTCCGCCGGGTCGGCCGCGATGGTGAGCGGGACGCCCGTGAGGAGCGAGTTGCCGATGAGGGTGTCGGCGGTGAGCGGCGTGGTCGCGCCGTCCTCCGCCTGCGGGGTCCCCTGGACGGTGCCGTCGAGGGACAGGAACGAGGGCGAGGCGCTGGCGACCATGCCCAGCGCCTGCGCGTTGCGGGCCAGGTTCTGCGGCGAGGACAGGCGGTCGACGTCCTCGGTCAGCGCCTGGCGGGTCCGGTCCAGCTCCTTCTGCTGCTGCTGGAGCGACTGGATCGCGTACGCGCCGTCCGAGAGGCCGATGGAGAGCAGGAGCTGCGCGAGGAGGACGGCGAAGAGTCCGCCGACGACGATGAGCGCGTACACCGTGCGCGGCCGGGCGCGGCGCTGGCCGCGGGTGGCGACGACCTCGATGTGGCGCGTGGCGGGCTCGGCGGACGGCCGGATCCGGGGACGCGCGGTCGCGCGTGCTGCGTCGGTCATGCGTGTCGCCTCCTGGCTCGTTCTGCGGCGCGCAGCCGGACGGATGCGGCGCGGGGGTTGCGGGTGATCTCGTCCTGGTCCGCGAGCTCGGCGCCGCGGACGAGGAGCTTGAGCTCGGGACGGTGCTCGGGGAGCTCCACGGGGAGGCCGACGGGCGCGGTGCTCGTGGACCGGGCGCGCAGCTCGCGCTTGACGATCCGGTCCTCGAGCGACTGGTACGACTCGACGACCACGCGGCCGCCGATCGCGAGCCGGTCGATGGCGGCGGGCATCGCCCGGGCCAGCACGCTCAGCTCCTGGTTGACCTCGATGCGCAGGGCCTGGAACACGCGCTTCGCGGGTGCCCGGCACGCTGCACGGCGGCGGGGGTGGCCTGCTGGATGATGTCCACGAGCCGCGCGGACGTCGTGATCGGCTCCACCTCCCTGGCCTGGACGATGCGGCTGGCGTAGCGGGGGGCGAGCTTCTCCTCGCCGTAGTCGTAGAAGATGCGGCGCAGCTCCAGCTCGTCGTACTCGGCGACCACCTGGGCCGCGGTGAGGCCGGCGGTGCCGTCCATGCGCATGTCCAACGGGGCGTCCTGCGAGTAGGAGAAGCCGCGCTCGACCCGGTCGAGCTGGAGCGACGAGACGCCCAGGTCGAAGAACACGCCCTGCACCTCGTCGATGCCGAGCCCGTCGAGCGCCCGGCCGATGCCGTCGTAGACGGTGTGCACGAGGTGCACGCGGTCGCCGAAGCGGGCGAGCCGCTCCCCCGCGATGGCGAGGGCGTCGGGGTCGCGGTCGAGCCCCACCAGCCGCAGCCCGGGCAGCGCGTCGAGGAACGCCTCCGAGTGGCCCGCCATCCCGAGCGTGGCGTCGACCAGCACGGCGCCCTCGCCCTGGAGGGCGGGGGCGAGGAGCTCGAGGCAGCGCTCGAGGAGGACGGGGGTGTGGATGTCGTCGAGTGCCATGGCATCCCGATGTCCTGCACGCGGCTCCTGATCCCCATCCGTCCCGACCTGCCACCGGGGAAGTGCGGCAGGGCGTCGGACGGCTGGGAGTCAGGGGCCGGGGTCAGAACAGTCCGGGGATCACCTCCTCCGCGGTGTCGGCGAACGCGCTCTCGTTGGCGGTGAGGTACTCGTCCCACGTGCCGGCGTCCCAGATCTCGACGCGGCTGCCTGCGCCGATGACCGCGAGCTCGCGGTCGAGGCCCGCGTACGTGCGGAGGGCCTGCGGGATGGTGATGCGGTGCTGCTTGTCGGGCGTCTCGGCGTTGGCGCCGGACAGGAAGACGCGCATGTAGTCGCGCGCCTGCTTGCTGGCGAGCGGCGCCTGGCGCATCCGGTCGTGCAGCTCCTCGAACTCGCGCGTCGTGAACACGTAGATGCAGCGGTCCTGGCCGCGCGTCATGACGACGCCGCCCTCGAGCTCGTCGCGGTACTTCGCGGGGAGGATGAGCCGCCCCTTGTCGTCGAGACGAGGCGAGTGGGTGCCGAGGAACACACCGACACCCCCTGTCTCTCCGGCCGTGGTTCAGGACTTGCTCCACTTTACTCCACAGCCCTCCACCCACCGCCAGGGGGCGACGCCGCATTCCCATCGCATGTCCCCCGATGCCCGTGGATCCGGGGGCGCAGACGGGGGGAGGGATGTGGAGGGCCGGGATCCCCCGGCGCGCCGCGGGCGCACGACAGCGCCCCCTCGCGGCCGGGAGGCCGCGAAGGGGGCGCGGGGAAGCCACGTGGAGGGCGCGTGGAGAGCGGGGTGGAGGCGGGTGGAGGACCCGGCGGGACGACGAGAGGGGCCGGTCCCGAGGATCGGGACCGGCCCCTCGAGGTCGGGTGGAGGGCGGTGGAGGCCCCTCAGCTGGTGGTCAGTCCTGACCGCCCTGGCGCTTCTCCCAGCGCTCGTTGATGCGGTCCATGAAGGACGACGACGGGGCGCGGCCTCCGGAGCCGCGGCCGGACGGTCGCGAGGGGCCGGCGGAGGGACCCTCGGCCACCGTGCCGCGCGGGCTGAAGATGAGCAGTGCGCCCACGATCATAATGGCGAAGCCCAGGATGCCGATGATGGCCAGCTTGGTGATGACGCCGGCGGCGAGGGCGGCGATGCCCAGCACGATCACCAGCACCCCGACCACGACCATCGTGTAGTTCGGTCTGCTGCGACGACCGCTGACGGTCGCCACGAAGTCTGCGTCGTTGTGATAGAGGCTTCGCTCC
Source organism: Clavibacter michiganensis (assembly GCA_002150995.1). GTDB lineage: Bacteria > Actinomycetota > Actinomycetes > Actinomycetales > Microbacteriaceae > Clavibacter > Clavibacter michiganensis_K. Next base: position 2,119,827 of record MDHJ01000001.1, read on the forward strand.
ATCTCCTCCAGCAGGCGCTGCTCTTGCTCGGAAAGCGGCATCATGTTCCCCTCAGGCTCGGGACGACGCGTCGGTGTTCACCTCTGGATTCTAGCTCCCCGCCCCTGGCTAGGCTAGGCGGGTGCCCGAAAGCGACCGCCTCGTCAGCCACGTCCAGACCCGCCTCGACGACTTCCTGTCGGCGCAGGTCGCGGGACTCCGGGAGATCAGCCCGGATCTTGTGCCCATCCAGGAGTTCTCCTCGGATCTGCTGAGAGGCGGCAAGAGGTTCCGGGCGCAGTTCTGCTACTGGGGCTGGCGCTCCGTCATCGACCTCGAGCCCTCCCCCACGGGACGGCCGGAGGGCGAGGAGCGGTCCGGCTACCGGGCCGTCGTCGGCGTCGCCGCGGGCCTCGAGATCTTCCACGCCGCCGCTCTCGTGCACGACGACATCATCGACCGCTCGGACACCCGTCGCGGACGCCCGGCGGCGCACCGCCGATTCGAGGCCCTGCACTCGGCGAGCGGCTGGGGTGGGTCCTCGTCGGGCTTCGGCGAGGCCGGGGCCGTCCTCCTCGGCGACCTCCTCCTGGGATGGAGCGACGAGCTGCTCATCGACTCCCTGCTGGCGCTGGCCGACGGGTCCTCCGCCCGCGCGACCCGCGCGGAGCTCGCGACCATGAGGACCCAGGTGACCCTCGGCCAGTACCTCGACGTGCTCGAGGAGGTCGCCTGGCCGACCGTCCCCGAGGACGACACGCTCGCCCGCGCCCACAACGTCATCGTCTACAAGTCGGCCAAGTACAGCATCGAGGCGCCCCTGGTCGTCGGCGCGAGCCTCGCCGGCGCCTCACCGGAGCAGGTGGCGGCCCTGCGCGCGTTCGGCCTGCCGCTCGGGATCGCGTTCCAGTTGCGCGACGACGTGCTCGGGGTGTTCGGCGACAGCGCCGTCACGGGCAAGCCGAGCGGCGACGACCTCCGCGAGGGCAAGCGCACCGTGCTGATCGCCCTCGCGCGGCGTCGGCTCCCGGACGGCGTCCGCCGCACGGTCGACGCGCTCCTCGGCGACCCCGACCTCGACGACGAGCAGATCCGCGCGCTCCAGTCGATCCTCCGCGAGAGCGGGGCGCTGGACGAGGTGGAGGGCATGATCGCCCGTCACGTGCGCGAGTCGCTCGCGGCGCTGCGCGACGCGCCCATCGGCGCACGCGCCCGGAACCAGCTCGAGCTCCTGGTCGACAGCGTCACGCGCCGCACGACCTGATCGGCACGGACCGGCGCACCGTCGCCCCCGGCGGGAAGGGGAGGACGGGTCAGGCGCTCGCCTGCGCCACCCGACGCACCTCGGCCTTGCGGCCCGCGAGCAGGGCGTCGACGGGCGCGGCCCCGAGGCTCGGCTCCTCGGTCAGGAGCCAGTCCATCGCCTCGTCGTCGGTGAAGCCGTTGTCGCCGAGCACGATGATCGTCCCGCGCAGCTCCGACAGCGGCTCGCCGTCGCGGAGGAACACCGAGGGGACCTTGAGCACGCCGTCGAGACGGACGGCGAGCAGCCGCCTATCCTCGATGAGCCGGCGCACCCGGCTGACGGTGAGACCCAGGAGGTCGACGAGATCGGGGACGGTCAACCACTCACGGTCGGCATAGGGCTCGTTCACGTCTCTCATGCTGGCACGTCCGGGGCTGCCGACGGGAACCCGGCCGTCTCCGCGCCAGGTGTCGGCCGCGGCAACTCGCCGGCTGCCCATCCGCCGAACACGCGTGTCGCTGGTCACTCCAGTCACATGCGTCACGTATGTGCGCTTTGCTCTCCCTGCGTGTTAACGTGGAACACCTGCATCAGGGAATCGTGCACGAAGGCCGGAGTAGACCAACATGCCCATGACCGAATCCACCCCTCCTCGCGACCCCAGCCGGTCCTCGGATGCGTCCACCGGACGCACGGCGAACCGCCGCTCCAAGGCGCTCCTCGCGACCATGCCCATCGTGCTGGTCGGATCGCTCGCGGTGAGCCTCGGCATGGCGGCACCTGCGGAGGCGGCCCCGGTCAAGCGCGTCCCGAAGGCCAAGTCGGGTCCGGCGCAGACGAAGATCCCCCGCATCGCGGCGCCCACCGTCACCCCTGCCGCCGCGCCCATGGTCGCCGCACCCGCCACCTACGTCGTCGAGTCCGGCGACACCGTCTCCGGCATCGCCGGCCGCTTCGGGATCTCCACCGCCTCGGTGCTCGCGCAGAACGGCCTCGGCTGGAAGACCACGATCTTCCCCGGCCAGACGCTCACCCTGGGCGGCTCCGGCGGCGGCTCCGCTGCCGCGGCGCCCTCCACGGCGCCCACGGGCTCCGCTGGGAGCTACACGGTCGTCGCGGGCGACACCGTCTCCGGCATCGCCGGGCGCCACGGCGTCTCGACCTCGGCCGTCCTGCAGGCCAACGGCCTGCAGGCCACCAGCACGATATTCCCGGGCAACCGCCTCACCATCCCCGGCGGCGGCTCGTCCGCAGCGGCCTCGCCCGCTGTCCCGGCCAGCGCATCACCCGCCGCCCAGGCCGGCCTGTCGGGCACCTACACGATCGAGACCGGCGACACGCTGCACAGCATCGCGCAGGAGTCCGGCGTCACCATCCAGGACCTCCTGAACGCCAACGGGCTGAACTGGTCGAGCATCATCTACGCCGGCAGCAAGCTGACGATCCCCCACGCCTCCGCCTCCGTCGTGCAGGTCGCGTCCCTGCACGGGACCACGATCATGACCGACGAGATGCGCCGCAACGCCCGCGTCATCGTGCAGGTCGGCCGGTCCGCCGGCGTGAGCGACTACGGGCTCGTCATCGCCCTCGCGACCGCCGCCCAGGAGTCCACGCTGCGGAACCTCGACTGGGGCGACCGCGACTCCATCGGCCTGTTCCAGCAGCGCCCGAGCCAGGGCTGGGGACAGCCGTCCGACCTCCACGACCCGGTCTACGCCTCGCGCGCGTTCTTCGGCGGCAGCGTCAACCCCAACCCGGGCAGCACGCGGGGGCTCCTCGACATCCCCGGCTGGAAGTCGATGACCGTCACCCAGGCCGCGCAGGCCGTGCAGTACTCGGCCTACCCCGACGCCTACGCCAAGTGGGAGGCACCCGCCTGGGAGTGGCTCGACGAGATCGGCTGACGCCCATCCGCGTGCGCACCGGGGCGCCGGCCCACCGGTGTGCCGGGGAGGGTCCGACACCGCTGTTCCCTAGAATCGTCCAGTGACCTCCAGCCCGACCGACCCCATGATCGGCCGTCTCCTCGACGGTCGGTACCAGGTCCGGTCCCGCATCGCGCGCGGCGGCATGGCGACGGTCTACGTCGCGACCGACCTGCGGCTCGAGCGGCGCGTCGCCGTGAAGGTGATGCACGGGCACCTGGCCGACGACAGCGCCTTCCGCGACCGCTTCATCCAGGAGGCGCGCTCTGCCGCACGGCTCGCGCACCCGAACGTCGTCAACGTCTTCGACCAGGGCCAGGACTCCGACATGGCCTACCTCGTCATGGAGTACCTGCCGGGCATGACCCTGCGGGAGCTGCTGCAGGAGTACGAGCGGCTGACGCCCGAGCAGACCCTCGACATCCTCGAGGCGGTGCTCTCCGGGCTGGCGGCGGCGCACAAGGCCGGCATAGTCCACCGGGACCTCAAGCCCGAGAACGTCCTGCTCGCCGACGACGGCCGCATCAAGATCGGCGACTTCGGCCTGGCCCGCGCCGTCAGCGCGAACACGGCGACGGGTCAGGCGCTCCTCGGCACGATCGCGTACCTCTCCCCCGAGCTCGTCACCCGCGGCATCGCCGACACGCGCAGCGACATCTACGCGGTCGGCATCATGATGTACGAGATGCTCGCGGGCGAGCAGCCCTTCAAGGGCGAGCAGCCCATGCAGATCGCGTACCAGCACGCGAACGACCAGGTGCCGACGCCCAGCACCGCCAACGCGTCCGTCCCCGTGGAGCTCGACGAGCTCGTCCTGTGGGCGACGGCGCGCGACCCGGAGCAGCGGCCCCGGGACGCGCGGGCCCTCCTCGACGAGCTCTACGCCGTGCAGAACCGGCTCGACGCCCGCTCCGGCGATCCCGCCCCGCTGCAGCGCACCGTGGTCTTCCCGAGCGCCCCGGCCCTCCCGCCCGTCACCACGGGAGAGACGCAGGTCGTCGGCGGGCCCCCGGTCATGCTCCGCTCGGAGCCCGAGCGGTCCGAGCCGGACTCCGTCGTCGCGCTGGCCGCGGCAGGGTCCCGCCGACGCACGCGCGGCTGGGTGCTCGCGCTCCTCATCGTCATGCTGGCCGCCCTCGCCGGCGGCACCGGCTGGTACTACGGCCAGGGTCCGGGCGCGCGCGTGCCGGTGCCGACCGTCACCGAGATGGCCGTGGACGACGCGGCCGGGACCCTCCAGGGCCAGGGCTTCGTGGTCGCGCGCGCCGAGGAGCCGAGCGTCGACGTCGAGGTCGGGTACGTCACCCGCAGCGTCCCGGCGTCGGGCACGCCCGTCGACCAGGGCTCCACCGTCACCGTCTACGCCTCCACCGGCCCGCAGCTGCTCGACGTGCCCGACGTGGTCGGCGCCTCCGAGGACGACGCCCGCACGAGCCTCGAGGGCGTCCCCTTCGTCGTGCAGGAGGCGACGATCCGGCAGTACGGCGACGCCGAGGAGGGCACGGTCGTGCAGGTGCTCGACGCCTCCGGCGCGCCGATCGGCGCCCAGTACCCGGAGCGGCAGCCCGTGACCCTGGTGGTCGCCGCCGGGGGGATCCCGGACGTCAACGGGCGCTCGGTCGACCAGGCCGTCGCCACGCTCGCGCAGGCGGGCCTCGTCGGCGAGGCGGGCCGGCAGGCCTTCAGCGACGACGTGGACAAGGGCGGGGTCATCTCCGTCTACGCGCTCGACGACGCACCCGTCCGCTCCGGTCCCGACGGGGCGCCCGGCAGCAGGGTCGGGCTCGAGATCTCGAAGGGCCCCGACCTCGTGGCCGTCCCGGCCGTCGTGGGGCTCACGCGCGACGAGGCCAAGTCGGCCCTCGACGCCGCGGGCTTCAAGTACGCCTACTCCGCCTTCTGGGACGCCCTCCCGAACAGCATCACCCGCGTGGCCTCGGCCAGCCCGGAGGCCGAGGCGCTCGCGCGTCGCGGGTCGACGGTGAACCTCGGCATCACCGCGTCCGGCTGATCCCGCCCGGCGCGCTCCGCGTGCGTCCACCCGTACGACGATGCCCCGCCGCCCTCGAGGGCGGCGGGGCATCGGTCGTCATGGAGGGGATCAGCTCCGCGCGGCGGCCAGCTCCTCCGCGACGAGGAACGCGAGCTCGAGGCTCTGCATGTGGTTGAGCCGCGGGTCGCACAGCGACTCGTAGCGCGTCGCGAGGGTGGCCTCGTCGATGTGCTCGGATCCGCCCAGGCACTCGGTGACGTCGTCGCCCGTGAGCTCGATGTGGATGCCGCCGGGGTGCGTGCCCGCCGCCCGGTGCGCCTGGAAGAAGCCCTGCACCTCGTCGACCACGTCGTCGAAGCGCCGGGTCTTGTAGCCGGTGGGCGTGGTGAGGCCGTTCCCGTGCATGGGGTCGGTCACCAGAGCGGGTGCGCGTCCGACTGCTTCACGGCCTCCAGCAGGGGCGGCAGCGCGTCGCGGATGCGGCCCGCGCCCATGCGCGTGATGAAGGTGAGCCGGCCGGGCTCGCGATGCGGATCGAGCTTCTCGATGAGCTCGTGCACGGTCTCGGGGGTCGTCGACGGGCCGAGCTTCACGCCCAGCGGGTTGCGGACGCGGGAGAGGAAGTCGACGTGCGCGCCGTCGAGGTCGCGCGTGCGCTCGCCGATCCAGATGAAGTGCGCCGAGGTGTTGTACGGCGTGCCCGTGCGCGAGTCGATGCGCGTCATGGGGCGCTCGTAGTCCATGAGGAGGCCCTCGTGGCCCGTGTAGAACTCGACGCGCTTGAGGTCGTCGAAGTCGGCCCCCGCGGCCTCCATGAACTTGATCGCCCGGTCGATGTCGCGGGCGAGCTGCTCGTAGCGCTGGTTGGCGGGGTTCGCGGCGAAGCCCTTGTTCCAGCTGTGCACCTCGCGCAGGTCGGCGAACCCGCCCTGCGTGAAGGCGCGGATGAGGTTCAGGGTGGAGGCGGCCGTGTGGTACCCCTTCACGAGGCGCGCGGGATCCGCCGCCCGCGACTCGGGCGTGAAGTCGTAGCCGTTCACGATGTCGCCGCGGTACGCCGGCAGCGTCAGGTCGCCGCGCGTCTCGGAGTCGCTGGAGCGGGGCTTGGCGAACTGCCCGGCCATGCGGCCCATCTTCACGACGGGCATCGCCGCGCCGTAGGTGAGGACCACGGCCATCTGCAGCACGGTCTTCACGCGGTTGCGGATCTGGTCGGCCGTGGCGCCCGCGAACGTCTCCGCGCAGTCGCCGCCCTGCAGGAGGAACGCGCGGCCGTCGGCCGCGGCGGCGAGGCGCGAGCGCAGCTGGTCGACCTCGCCCGCGAACACCAGGGGCGGGAGCAGGGCGATCTCGGCGGACGCGGCGTGCACCGCGGCGGCATCGGGCCAGGCCGGCTGCTGCTTGACCTCGAGCGTGCGCCAGTGGTCGAGCCCGGCGAGGACGTCGGGATGGGCGGGGACGAGGTGCTCAGAGGCCACGGTGGGATCCCGGTTCGTGTCGTGCGCGTGATGCGCGGTGGAGTCGGTGCGGGCGTCGGTCAGCGGGCCGCGCTCGCGCGCTTCTCCTTGACCGAGGTCGCATAGACGTCGACGTACTCCTGGCCGCTGAGCCTCGAGAGCTCGTACATGATCTCGTCGGTGATGGAGCGGAGGATGAAGCGGTCTCCCTCGAGGCCGGCGAACCTACTGAAATCTAGCGGCTCGCCGATGACCACACCAATCCGGCGGACCTTGGGGATCCGCGTGCCGATGGGCATGACCTTCTCGGTGTCGATCATGGCGATCGGGACGACCGGCACCTCGCCCTCGAGGATCATGCGGGCCACCCCCGTGCGTCCGCGGTACATCTTGCCGTCGGGGCTGCGGGTGCCCTCGGGGTAGATGCCGAGCATGCGCCCCTCGGCGAGCACCCGGAGGCCCGTGTTGAGCGACGCCTCGGACGCCTTGCCGCCGGAGCGGTCGATGGGCAGCATGCCCGTGGCGGTGAAGAACATCTTGGTGGCCCAGCCCTTGAGGCCCGGCCCGGTGAAGTAGTCGCTCTTGGCGAGGAAGACGAGGTTCCGGTCCACCAGAAGCGGCAGGAACACCGAGTCGATGAAGGAGAGGTGGTTGCTCGCGAGGATCACGCCGCCCTTGGCGGGGATGTTCTCCAGGCCCGTCACCCAGGGGCGGAACGTGCTCCGCAGGAGGGGTCCGGCGACCAGGTTCTTCATGAACCAGTAGAACATCGGGTGGCCACCTTCCGGGCGGGGTCGTCATCCAGCATAGCCAGCGGCGCCGCCACCACCGGCAGGGGCGGTCGGACGGGCGCCGGTGTCGCGTCCCGCCCGGTCAGGCGCCGTGGTGGAGGGCGGCGGCGTGACGACGGGCGAGGTCCGCCGCGCCCACCACGCCGGCGTCGTTGACGAGCTCCGCGATGCGGAACTCCGGCTCGGGGTGGTAGCCGCGGGCCGGGAGGTGCGCGAGGTAGGCCTCGCGGATGGGATCGAGGAGCAGGTCGCCCGCCTGGGCCACCCCGCCGCCGATGACGAACATCTGCGGGTCGAGGATGGCGCCGATGCTCGCGGCCGCCTCCCCCAGCCAGCCGCCGAGCCGACGGAGGGCGAGGAGCGCGCCGGGGTCCCCTGCCTGGATCAGGTCGCTCACGTCGTGGCCCGTCAGGGTGCCCACCTCGCGGCGGCGCGCGGCGAGCCCCTCGCCGTGGGTGCCGCCGAGGTCGGCGAGCTCGTCGGCGGTGCGCAGCAGCGCGCGGCCCGAGCCGTACTGCTCGATGCAGCCGCGGGCGCCGCAGCCGCAGGGCAGGCCGTCCGGCACGACGCGCATGTGGCCGAGCTCGGCGCCGGCGCCGAAGCCGCCGCGGAACAGGCGGTCGTCGGCGACGATGGCGCCGCCCACCCCCGTGCCGATCGTCAGCGTGACCATGTCGCTCACGAGGCGGCCCGCGCCGTAGCGGAACTCGGCCCAGCCCGCGGCGTTCGCGTCGTTCTCGATGACGATGGGCAGGTCGATCCGGCCGCGGAGCTTCTCCCGCACCGGCTCGTTGCGCCAGTTGATGTTCGGGGCGTAGTAGACGGTGGACTGCGCGGCGTCGATGAAGCCGGCCGCGGCAACGCCGACCGCCACGACGTCGGGGTGCCGGGCACGCAGCCTCTCCACCATGCCGACGACCGCCTCGACGATCGCGTCCGGGCTGCTCGCCTCCGTGGGCGTGCGCTCCTCGGCGGCGATGACGCCGAGCTCGTCGACCACGGCTCCCGCGATCTTGGTCCCGCCGATGTCGATCCCTATTGCATGCACGTGGCGGGCCCTTCCTCATCGTCTCGCCTGTCGATCCTAGTGAGGCGCCCGGCGCCCCCGACCGGGGACGAGCGCGCCGGAGCCGCGCGCCCTTAAGCTGGTCCCATCCATTTCCGGTACCGAAGGAGCTGCCGTGGAACAGCACACCATGCCCGCCGTCGTCGAGGCGAGACCCGACGACAACGTCACCGATGTCCTGGTGCACCGCGTGAGGACGAGCCCCGACTCCCCGCTGTTCGCGCTGCCGGACGGGAAGGGCGGCTGGAGCGACGTCACGGCGGCCGAGTTCCACCGCCAGGTCGTGGCGCTCGCGAAGGGACTCGTCGCCGCGGGCCTCCAGCCCGGCGAGCGGATCGGCATGATGTGCCGCACGCGGTACGAATGGACGCTCGTGGACTTCGCGGTGTTCTTCGCGGCGGGGTCCTCGTCCCGGTCTACGAGACCTCGTCCCCCGGCCAGGTGCACTGGAACCTGCAGGACTCCGGCAGCGTCGCCGTGATCCTCGAGTCCGCCGAGCACTTCTCCCGCTTCGACGAGGTCCACCCGGAGCTGCCGGACGTCCGCCACGTGTGGCAGATCGACCTCGGCGACCTCGACAAGCTCGCCGAGCAGGGCGTGGACGTGCCGGACGCCGAGATCGAGCGCCGCCGGAACATCGCCGTGGGCTCCGACATGGCCACCCTCATCTACACGTCCGGCACGACCGGCCGGCCGAAGGGCTGCGTGCTCACCCACGCCAACTTCGTCGAGCTGGCCCGGAACGCCGAGGTAGCGATGGAGGAGGTCGTGCGCGTCGGAGCCTCGACGCTGCTGTTCATCACGACGGCCCACGTGTTCGCGCGCTTCATCTCGATCCTCAACGTGCAGGCCGGCGTGAAGACCGGGCACCAGGCCGACACCACGCAGCTGCTCCCCGCGCTCGCGTCCTTCCAGCCGACGTTCCTGCTGGCGGTGCCGCGCGTGTTCGAGAAGGTCTACAACTCGTCGGAGCAGAAGGCGGAGGGCGCCGGTCGCGGGAAGGTCTTCCGCAAGGCCGCCGAGGTCGCCTACGCGCACTCCGTCGCGGTCGACGCCGGGAAGGTCCCGCTCGCGCTGAAGCTGCAGTTCAAGGTCTTCGACGCCCTCGTCTACTCCAAGATCCGGCAGGCGATGGGCGGCCGCGTGCGGTTCGCCGTGAGCGGCTCGGCGCCGCTCGGCCTCCGGCTCGGCCACTTCTACCGCTCGCTCGGTCTCACGATCCTCGAGGGCTACGGGCTCACCGAGACCACGGCGCCGGTCAGCGTCAACCTCGTCAAGGGCTTCCGCATCGGCACGGTGGGTCCGGCGCTCCGGGCGTCTCCACCCGCATCACCGACGAGGGCGAGATCGAGGTCAAGGGCGTCAACGTCTTCGACGGGTACTGGCAGGACGAGGAGGCGACCGCCGCGGTCTTCGACGACGGCTGGTTCCGGACGGGCGACCTCGGCAGCTACGACGCCGACGGTTACCTGACGATCACGGGCCGGAAGAAGGAGATCATCGTCACGGCCGGGGGCAAGAACGTGGCGCCCGCGGCGCTCGAGGACCCCATCCGCGCGAACCCGCTCGTCGGGCAGGTGGTGGTGGCGGGCGACCGGCGGCCGTTCATCTCGGCGCTCATCACGCTCGACCCCGAGATGCTCAAGGTGTGGCTCGGGAACAACGGCCAGGACCCGGCGCTGACGCTGGAGCAGGCCTCGCAGAACCCGGCGGTGCTCGCCGAGGTGCAGCGCGCCGTCGACGCGGCCAACGCGACGGTGTCACGCGCGGAGTCGATCCGGAAGTTCGTCGTGCTGCCCGTGGAGCTCACCGAGGCGGCGGGCCACCTCACGCCGAAGCTCAGCATCAAGCGCCAGGTGGTGCTGGACGCCTTCGGCGACGTCATCACGCGCATCTACGAGGCCGCGCCGAACACGGAGGGGCACTCGCTGGTGCACTGACCGCGCCCTAGCGGGTGCCGGGCCGCACCCGAGCGGGTGCGCGGGCCGACCGGTCAGAACCAGTCGGACTCGCGCACCTGCTTCATGGCCTCGCGTCGGCGCGGCTTGTCGAGGCGGTCGAGGTAGACGAGGCCGTCGAGGTGGTCGACCTCGTGCTGGAATGCCTGCGCGAGGACGCCCGTGCCCTCGAGGCGCACCGGCTTCCCGTCGAGGTCGATGCCGCTGATCACGGCCTCGGGGTGGCGCATGGTGGGGAACCAGAGCCCGGGGACCGACAGGCAGCCCTCGTCGACCAGCACGGCCTCGCCCCGCAGCTCCTCGATGACGGGATTGAGGATGTAGCCGAACGCGGGACCGACGTTGTAGCTGAACGCCCGCAGGTTCACGCCGATCTGCGCGGCGGCGACGCCGGCCCGGCCGTCCGGGCGCACGCTGTCGAGGAGGTCCTCCACGAGCGCGCGGACGCCCTCGTCGATCTCGTGGATCTCCGTGGAGACGGTCTTCAGCACCGGATCGCCGAACAGGCGGATCTGTCGTTCAGTCATTCTCTGCTTCCGTGGGTCCTCGTCGGTGGGCCGGTCAGGGGCGATCGGCTGCCGCGGGCGCGTCGCCCGGACCATTCTCCCGTGCCCACTCGGCCACCGCGGACTCGACGGAGAGCAGGGCGTTCTCCACGACCTCCGTGACGGCGGGATGCGGCCAGTACTGCGCGCGGGCGAGCCCCGTCACGCGGAGGCCGAGGCTCGCCGCCTGCAGCAGCGGCTGGATGAGCGCCGCCGAGTCCGAGCCGATGATGTGCGCGCCGAGGAGCGTGCCGCCGTCGCGCGGTCGACGACGAGCTTGCAGAACGAGGTGGTGTCCTCGAGCGCCCATCCCCACGCGGTGGAGGAGTACGGCTGCTCGATCGTGACCACGGGACCGGCCTCCCGCGCCTCCGCCTCCGTGAGGCCGAACGCGCCGATCTGCGGGCGGGAGAACACGGCCTGCGGGACGGGTCCGGGAGTGCCGCCGACGAGGTCGTCCGGGTGCAGGAGGTTGTGCTGGACCACGCGCGCCTGGTGGTTCGCGACGTGCTTGAGCGAGTGCTCCGCGCTGATGTCGCCGAGCGCGAAGACCCCGGGGACGGGCTCGCCGCCCGCGAGGACGCGCTGCCGGTCGTCGACCACGACGCGCCCGTCCTCGTGCAGGTCGTACCCCGCGTTCACGACGGCGAGCGTGTCGGAGTTGGGGACGCGGCCGAGCGCGACGAGGACCGCCTCCGTCTCGACGAGGTGGCCGGAGGCGAGGCGCGAGCGCAGGAGGGCGCCGTCGCGCTCGATCTCCTCGACCTCGCAGTCCGTGATGACGTCCCACTGGGTGCGCGCGAGCGTCGTGAAGCGCGTGGACACGTCCTCGTCGAGCGTGCCGAGGAGACGAGAGGAGCGGGCGATCTGCGTCACCTGGACGCCCAGGTGGCTGAACACGTGCGCGAACTCCGCGGCCACGTACCCGCCGCCGACGATGAGGAGCGAGGAGGGGAGCTCGGCGATCCGCATGATGGAGTCGGAGTCGTGGATCGCCGGGTCGGGGGTGTAGGCCGCGGGGAGCGGGCGCGGACGGGAGCCCGCCGCGAGCACGACGCGGTCGGCGTGGATCCGCTGCCCGCTCGCCGTCACGAGGACGCCGGGCGCCTCGAAGCCCACGCTCTCGCGCAGCAGCGTGACGCCCTCCATGCCGGACTCGCGCCACTCGCGGCCGCCCTCGCTGATGGCGTCGATGCGCCCGAAGACGCGGGCGGCGATGGCGGGCCAGTCGACGGCGTCCACCGTGGTGCGCAGGCCGAGCGCCGGGGCATCGCGGGTGTCGGCCGCGAGGTCGGCCACGTGCACGAGCATCTTCGTGGGGATGCATCCCGCGTTGAGGCAGGTGCCGCCGAAGTGCTCGCCGTCGTCGACGATGAGGACCCGCTGGCCCGCGAAGCGCTCGTCGACGATCGAGTTGCCCGAACCGCCTCCCACGATCACGAGGTCGTAGCGGTCGTCCTCGTCGTGTCCCGTGCTGGTCATCCGCTCCTCTATCCCTGGTCCTCGACGACCACGAGCAGATCGCCCGCGTCGACCTGCTGCGTGGTGGGCACCGCGAGGCGCGCGACGCGTCCTGCGACGGGCGACGTGATGGCCGCCTCCATCTTCATGGCCTCGATGGACGCGACCGCCTGGCCGGCGGCGACGACGGCGCCCTCCTCGACCTTGAGCGTCACGACGCCGGAGAACGGCGCCGACACGTGGCCGGGCCTCGCCGGATCGCCCTTCTCGGACGCGACGGTCGTGACGGCGATGCCGCGGTCGCGCACGAACACCGGACGGAGCTGGCCGTTCATGACGACCATGACGGTGCGCATGCCCGACTCGTCCGCCTCGCCGACCGCCTCGAGGCCGATGAGCACCTCGACGCCGCGCCCGATCCGCACCGCGTGCTCCTGGCCGGGGCGGAGCCCGTGCAGGTAGTCGTCGGTGTCGAGCACCGACAGGTCGCCGAACAGCTCCCGGATGGTCTCGAACTGCTCCGTCGGCTGGGGGAACAGGAGGTGGTTGAGCGTGCGGCGCCTGCCCGCTCCGGGGACCTCGAGCGCGCCGCGGTCCTCGACCGAGAGGGGCGTCACTCCGATGCGCACCTCGCGGCCCTGCAGGACCCGGGTGCGGAAGGGCTCGGGCCAGCCGCCCGGGAGGTCGCCCAGCTCACCCGCCATGAATCCCACGACCGAGTCGGGGATGTCGTAGTCCTGCGGGTTCTCCGCGAAGTCGTGCGGGTCGGCCCGAGCCGCCGCGAGCTGGAGGGCGAGGTCGCCCACCACCTTCGACGACGGCGTGACCTTGGGGATGCGGCCGAGGATGCGGTCGGCGGCGGCGTACATGTCCTCGATGAGCTCGAAGTCGTCGGCGAGGCCGAGGGCGATCGCCTGCTGCCGCAGGTTCGACAGCTGGCCGCCCGGGATCTCGTGGCGGTACACCCGCCCCGTCGGACCGGGGAGCCCGGACTCGAAGGGGCGGTAGAGACGGCGCACGGCCTCCCAGTAGGGCTCGAGGTCGCTGACCGCGTCGAGGGAGAGGCCCGTGTCCCGCTCGGTGTCGGCGAGGGCGGCCACCAGCGCCGAGGCCGACGGCTGGCTCGTGGTGCCCGACATCGGCGCGCTGGCGACGTCGACCGCGTCGGCGCCCGCGCGGCTGGCGGCGAGGAGGGTGGCGAGCTGCCCGCCCGCGGTGTCGTGCGTGTGCACGTGCACCGGGAGGTCGAACTCGCGGCGGAGGGCGGTGACGAGCCGCTCGGCCGCCGCCGGGCGGAGGAGCCCGGCCATGTCCTTGATCGCGAGGACGTGGGCGCCGGCCCGCACGCTGCGCTCGGCGAGGCCCAGGTAGTAGTCGAGCGTGTAGAGGTCCTCCGCGGGGTCGAGCAGGTTGCCCGTGTAGCAGAGCGCGACCTCCGCGACGGTGGTGCCCGTCGCCAGCACGGAGTCGATGGCGGGGCGCATGCGCTCGACGTCGTTGAGGGCGTCGAAGATGCGGAACACGTCGACGCCGGTGGCCGCCGCCTCCTGCACGAAGGCGTCGGTGACCTCGGTCGGGTACGGCGTGTAGCCGACGGTGTTGGCGCCGCGCAGGAGCATCTGGATGGCGATGTTCGGCAGCGCCTCGCGGAGGGACGCGAGCCGCTCCCACGGGTCCTCGCCGAGGAAGCGGAGGGCGACGTCGTAGGTCGCCCCGCCCCATGCCTCGACCGAGAGCAGCTCCGGGGTGGTGCGCGCGACGTGGGGCGCGACGGCGACGAGGTCGCGGGTGCGGACCCGCGTGGCGAGCAGCGACTGGTGCGCGTCGCGGAACGTCGTCTCCGTGACGGCGAGGGCGGTCTGCGCGCGCAGGGCCTCGGCGAAGCCGCGCGGGCCGAGCTCGAGGAGGCGCTGCCGGGATCCGGCGGGGGCCGGCTGCTGCAGGTCGACCGCCGGCAGCTTGTCCGCGGGGCGGACGGCCGCGGAGCGGGGGCCGTTCGGCTGGTTCACCGTCACGTCGGCGAGCCAGTTGAGGATCTTCGTGCCGCGGTCCTTCGAGACGTTGCTGCGCACGAGCCCCGGGCGCTCGTCGATGAAGGAGGTGCTCAGGTCGCCCGCCTGGAACGCGGGGTCGTCGAGCACGCCCTGGAGGAACGGGATGTTGGTGGAGACCCGCGGATGCGGAACTCGGCCAGGGCGCGCTTCGCGCGCGTGACCGCCGTCGGGAAGTCGCGGCCGCGGCACGTGAGCTTCGCGAGCATGGAGTCGAAGTGCGGGCTGATCTGGGCGCCGGTGGCCACCGTGCCGCCGTCGATGCGGATCCCGCCGCCGCCCGGCGAGCGGTAGGTCGTGATCTTCCCGGTGTCGGGCTGGAACCCGTGCGCCGGGTCCTCCGTCGTGATCCGGCACTGGAGGGCGGCGCCGTGCAGCACGATGTCGTCCTGGTGGAGGCCGAGGCCGGCCAACGTCTCCCCCGCCGCGATGCGCATCTGCGACTGCACGAGGTCGACGTCGGTGACCTCCTCGGTCACGGTGTGCTCGACCTGGATGCGCGGGTTCATCTCGATGAAGACGTGCTGGCCGGCGCGCGGACCGTCGGTGTCGAGCAGGAACTCGACCGTGCCGGCGTTCACGTACCCGATGCTCCGGGCGAACGCGACGGCGTGCGCGTGCATGGCGTCGCGGACGGCCGGGTCGAGGTTCGGGGCGGGCGCGATCTCCACCACCTTCTGGTGGCGGCGCTGCACCGAGCAGTCGCGCTCGAACAGGTGGACGGTCTCGCCCGCGGCGTCCGCGAGGATCTGCACCTCGATGTGCCGGGGACGGAGCACCGCCTGCTCGAGGAACATGGTGGGGTCGCCGAACGCGCTCTCGGCCTCGCGCATGGCCGCCCGCAGCGCCCCCTCCAGCTCCTCCGGACGCTCGACCCGCCGCATCCCGCGCCCGCCGCCGCCCGCGACGGCCTTCGCGAAGACGGGGAACCCGATGCCCTCCGCCTGCGAGAGCAGCAGGTCGACGTCCGTGGACGGCGGGGTCGACGCGAGGACCGGGACGCCGGCCCGCGTCGCGTGCTCCTTCGCCGTGACCTTGTTGCCGGCCATCTCGAGCACGTCGGCGCCGGGGCCGATGAAGACGATGCCGTTGTCCGCCGCGGCGCCGGCGAGGCCGGGGTTCTCGGACAGGAACCCGTACCCCGGGTAGATGGCGTCGGCTCCGGACTCGAGCGCCACGCGGATGATCTCGTCGACGTCGAGGTACGCCCGGACGGGGTGCCCCTCCTCGCCGATCAGGTACGCCTCGTCGGCCTTCAGCCGGTGGAGGGAGTGCCGGTCCTCGTGCGGGTACACGGCGACGGTGCGGGCGCCCAGCTCGACGGCGGCCCGGAACGCCCGGATCGCGATCTCTCCCCGGTTGGCGACGAGGATCTTCGTGAACATGGCGGGCCTCTCGTCAGACGGGCTTCGGGACCCCGCGTTTAGGTTCTCCCAGAGTATCGACGGTAGCCTGTCACCCGTGCATGTACTCAGCGTCAGCTCCCTCAAGGGGGCGTGGGAAAGACCACCGTGACCCTGGGACTGGCGTCCGCCGCCTTCTCCCGCGGCTTGAGGACCCTCGTGGTCGACCTCGATCCGCAGGCCGACGTGTCGACCGGCATGGACATCCAGGTCGCCGGCCACCTCAACGTCGCCGACGTGCTCGCCTCCCCCAAGGAGAAGATCGTGCGCGCGGCGATCGCCCCCAGCGGCTGGACCAAGGGCCGCACGGGCACCATCGACGTCATGATCGGCAGCCCGTCCGCCATCAACTTCGACGGCCCGCACCCCAGCATCCGCGACATCTGGAAGCTCGAGGAGGCCCTCGCGAACGTCGAGGCCGACTACGACCTCGTGCTCATCGACTGCGCGCCCTCGCTCAACGCCCTCACGCGCACCGCGTGGGCGGCCAGCGACCGCGTGACGGTCGTCACCGAGCCCGGGCTCTTCTCCGTCGCCGCCGCCGACCGCGCGCTGCGCGCCATCGAGGAGATCCGGCGCGGCCTGTCGCCGCGACTCCAGCCCCTCGGCATCATCGTCAACCGGGCCCGCGTCCAGTCGCTCGAGCACCAGTTCCGCATCAAGGAGCTCCGCGACATGTTCGGCCCGCTCGTGCTGAGCCCGCAGCTGCCCGAGCGCACGTCGCTCCAGCAGGCGCAGGGCGCCGCGAAGCCGCTGCACGTGTGGCCCGGCGAGAGCGCGCAGGAGATGGCCCGCAACTTCGACCAGCTCCTCGAGCGCATCATGCGGACCGCCAAGATCGGCGACTACGCGGAGAACGCCGCCCGCTGATCGGCTCCCCGACCCGTGACGGTCGGCCTCTGCGCGATCTCCCCGCGCCTCGACGGGTGACGCGGCGACGTCGGGATCCGGCCCTGGTGCGTCCGCTCGCCCCGCCGATCCGGTGCCCTCAGGAGACCGGGATGCGCGGTGCGGGTGCGTCGGGCCGAGCGGCCCAGGAGCGCCTAGGAGGCCTTGACGGCCCGTCGCGCGGCGAGCTCGTCGGTGGGATCGACGGTCTGGGTGTCGATCTCGACGAGGCTGTGCTCCACCTCGCGGAGCACCTTGCCGACGGCGATGCCGAACACGCCCTGACCGCGGCTGACCAGGTCGATGACCTCGTCGTTGCTCGTGCACAGGTAGACGCTGGCGCCGTCGCTCATCAGGGTGGTCTGCGCCAGGTCGACGACGCCGGACTCGCGCAGCTGGTTCACGGCGGTGCGGATCTGCTGGAGGGAGATGCCGGTGTCGAGGAGGCGCTTGACGAGCTTGAGGACGAGGATGTCGCGGAACCCGTAGAGGCGCTGCGTGCCGGAGCCGGAGGCGCCGCGGACGGTGGGCTCGACGAGGCCGGTGCGGGCCCAGTAGTCGAGCTGGCGGTAGGTGATGCCGGCGGCGCGGGCGGCGACGGCGCCGCGGTAGCCGGCGCTCGCGTCCATCTCGGGGAGGCCGTCGGTGAACAGCAGGCCGAGGTCGTATCTCCCGGAGTCCGGGGTGGAGTCGCTCATCGTTCTGCCTTCCACCCCTCGGCGTCCGCCCCGTGGGGTGCGCGCGCTGCTCGGGTCGGTTCGTCGGGATCGTGCTCTCACGGTAGCGGGGCCCGCGGGCCCGATCAACGACATCCGGCGCAAGCCCCGGCGTGTCGTCCCGGCGCTCGGACACGCCCCCTGCGGGGGCGCGCATGCACCGGTCCCGACGGGCCGGTCCGGCGTGCGGATCGTCCCGTGCGGACACGTCAGTCTACGGGCCGGTCGCGACGGCGCCAGCCCGATCAGGAGGAGAGGCGGCCGAGCGCGGAGCGGATCAGGCTCCCCCGCACGACCTCCAGCTGGGTCGCGATCTCGCGGCGAGCTCCGCGGCGTGCGCACGGCTGGACGCGTCCCGGCGCCGGGAAACGGGGACGAGCGCCGACTCGATGAGGCTCAGCTCCCGCTCCGCGGCCTGACGGAAGCCACGCAGGTGGCGCGGCTCGATGCCGGTGCGCTGCAGCTCGACGAGCGCGCGCATGACCTGCACCGCCTCCTCGCCGTACACCTCGGCGGGCACGAGCACGCCCGCGGTGATGGCGTCGCCGAGCAGCGGAGCGGTGGCGCCCGACTCGCGGACGAGCTCCGCCCTGCTGTAGCGCCGCTCCTGGTCGAGCATGGAGACGGGCGGCGTGGTCGCGCCTCCGGGGAGGGCCGGCGACAGTCCCGCGTCGAGGTCGCGCAGGTACGAGCGGATGACCTTCAACGGGAGGTAGTGGTCGCGCTGCATGCCGAGGACCGTGCGGAGCCGCTCCACGTCGCCCGGGCTGAACTTCCGATAGCCGGACTCCGTGCGCGACGGCTGGACGAGCCCCTGCTCCTCGAGGAAGCGGAGCTTGCTGTTGGTGAGGTCGGGGAACTCCGGCGTCAGGCGCGCCAGCACCTGTCCGATGCTCAGGAGACCGGGGGTGCGGGCAGGCGTCGACCGGGCGGCGGACGCCGGCACTACTCGCTCGTCCGGCCGACGAGGTCGGTGCGGGAGGCGTAGAAGGTGAGGCGGAACTTGCCGACCTGGACCTCGGCGCCGTCCTGGAGCAGGGCGGTGTCGATGCGGACCCCGTCGAAGTAGGTGCCGTTGAGGGAGCCGAGGTCCTTGACCTGGAACGACGTCCCCTGGCGGACGAACTCCGCGTGACGGCGCGACACCGTCACGTCGTCGAGGAAGATGTCGGCGTCCGGGTGACGGCCGGCGACGGTGACGTCGGCGTCGAGGAGGAAGCGCGCGCCCTGGTTCGGACCACGGCGGACGACGAGGAGGGCCGAGCCGGAGGGGAGGGCCGTGACGGCGTCCTTCTCCTCGACCGAGACCGCGCCGTCGAGGCCCGCGAGGGCCGCTCCCAGCTCGTCGCGGAAGGTGGCCGTGGTGTCCGTGCTCGTGTACTGCTCGGGCACGCTCGTGGCGCCGTGACCGTCTTCGCGTCCATCCATGGTCGTACCTCCTGTGACCTGACAGCGTAACGGATCGGACACGGCCGGGACCACGACGGGAGCGCCCCGGGCGTGGCCCCGGCCCGGCTCAGCGGGAGGCCGGGCGCGGCCCGTCGCCGGACCCCGGCGACCCGGTGACGTCGGCCTCGAGCGCCTCGGCGGGCGCCTCCAGCCGGGCCCCGTGCTCCGCGCCCATGCTCGCCTCGTCGAACGGGTCGCCGCCGCCGAGCACGAGCGCCACGCGCTCCGCGTCGATGCCGCGGGTCCAGGTGCCGATGAGCAGGGTCGCGACGGCGTTGCCGGTGAAGTTCGTGAGCGCGCGCGCCTCGGACATGAAGCGGTCGATGCCGACGATGAGGCCGACGCCGTCCACCAGGTCGGGGCGGTGGGACTGGAGCCCGCCGGCCAGGGTCGCGAGGCCGGCGCCCGTGACGCCCGCCGCGCCCTTCGAGGCGATGATCATGAACACCAGCAGCGACACCTGCTCGCCGATGGCCAACGGGCTGCCGAGGGCGCTCGCGATGAACAGCGACGCCATGGTCAGGTAGATGGCCGTGCCGTCGAGGTTGAAGGAGTAGCCGGTGGGGACCGTGATGCCGACGACCGGGCGCGAGACGCCCACGTGCTCCATCTTCGCGATGAGCCGGGGCAGGGCCACCTCGGACGACGACGTGGACACGATGAGCAGGTACTCGCGGCCGAGGTAGCGCATGAGCTTGAAGATGCTGACGCGGGCGACGAACCACAGCAGCGGGCCGAGGACCGCCACGATGAACAGCGCGCAGGTGACGTAGAAGCCGATCATGAGGGTCGCGAGGCTGATGACCGCCTGGAACCCGGTGGCGCCGACGACCGCGGCGATGGCGCCGAACGCGCCGATCGGGGCCACCCACATCACCATGCTGAGGATGCGGAAGACGAGGACCTGGATGTTGCGGATGCCCTCCAGCACCGGCTCGCCCCGCTTCCCGAGCTGCTGCAGCGCGAAGCCGACGAGCAGCGCGACGAACAGCGTCTGCAGGATGCTGCCGGAGGTGAGCGACGACAGGAGCGACGTCGGGATGATCGAGAGGAGGAAGTCCTTCTCGCCCGTCGCCTCCGTCGAGCCCTCCGGCGCGCGCAGGCCGCTGAGGTCGAGGCCCTCTCCCGGGTGCACGAGGTTGCCGACCAGCAGGCCGATCGCGAGCGCGAACGTCGACATGACGATGAAGTAGAGGAGGGCGAGGCCGCCGACCCGGCCGACCGTCGCGGCCTTCGCGACCGAGCCGACGCCGAGGACGATCGTGCAGAAGATGATGGGCGCGATCATCATCTTGATGAGGGCGACGAAGGCGTCGCCGACCGGCTTGAGCGCCACTCCCGTCTCGGGGGCGACGAGCCCGACGGTGACGCCGAGGAGGACCGCCAGGATGACGGCGATGTAGAGGTAGTGCTGGCGGTCCAGGCGGCGGAGTGCGGCGATGGGGTTGGTCATGGGACGTCCTTGTCTCGTGAGCGGCGCCGGCGCACGGGGTGCGCCAGGCGGTCATCGTCAGGATGTCCCACGCTCGGGCGCGGGCCGTCGTTGTGTTCATAATGTTCCTGCCGGGGTGCCGGCCGTGGATGCGAGGAGGCAGCATGTCGCGACGCGCGCTGCCCGGACCCGCACGCGACCCGCGCTCCCGGCGGCGCGCCTCCCCCGCGGCATCGCCGCCCGGCTCCTGGTCGTCCAGCTCGGGGTCCTCCTCCTGGTCGCCGTCGTCGCGACCACGGCCCTGTGGGCCGACTCCCGCCAGCGCGCCGAGCAGTCCGCCGCCGACCGGAGCATGGCCGTCGCCGTCACCGTGGCCGACTCGCCCCGGGTCGCGGAGGGTCTCGCGTCGGCGGATCCCACGGCCGCGCTCCTCGACTACTCCCGGGACGTGACGCGCGACACGGGCGTGGACTTCGTCACGATCATGGACCGCGACACCGAGCGCGTGACCCACCCGGACCCGGACGAGATCGGCCGTCGGTACCTCGGCACCACCGGTCCCGCGCTCGCCGGGCGGACGATGACCGAGACCTACACGGGGACGCTCGGGCCGAGCGTGCGGGCCGTCGTCCCCGTGCGCGACGCGGACGGGGGCATCGTGGGGCTGGTCGCGGCCGGGGTCACGGTCGAGCGCGTCTCGGAGGTCCTCGCGGCGCGCCTGCCCGGGCTCATCGGGACGGTCGGCGCGCTCGCCCTCCTCCTCGCCGCGGGGGCCGTCCTCCTCAGCCGGTCGCTCGCGCGGACCACCTGGGGGCTCGGCCCGGAGGAGATGGCCCGCATGCTCGCGTACTACGAGTCGGTGCTCCACTCGGTCGGCGAGGGCATCGTGCTCGTCGACCGGGACCGGCGGCTCGTGCTGCACAACGACCAGGCGGCCGAGCTCCTGGACCTCGACCTGGATCCCGCCGCCGGCCCCGTCGAGGTCGGCACTCTCGGCCTGCCCGCGGCCATCGGACGGCTGCTCGCCGAGGGCACCACGGCGGACGAGGTCGTGCACCTGCCGTCGGGACGCGTCCTCGTGGTCACGCAGCGTCCTGCGCTGCCGACCGGCCGCACCGGGAGCGCCGCGCGCCTCGGGACGGTGACGACGCTGCGGGACCGGACCGAGATCCAGCGCCTGTCGGGTGAGCTCGCCACGCTGCGCACGCTCTCCGACGCCATGCGCGCGCAGACGCACGAGTTCGCGAACCGGCTGCACACCATCGTCTCGCTCATCGAGCTGGAGCGACCCCGCGAGGCGCTCGCGCTCGCGGCCTCCGAGCTGGAGACGGACCGGCGCGCGTCGGAGGCGGGCCTCGCCGAGGACGCCGATCCGGTGGTGCGGGCCCTGGTGCGCGGCAAGGCCGCCCAGGCCGCCGAGCGCGGGGTGGAGCTGACCGTGCGCGTCGCCGACGGCACCGGTGACCCGGGGCTGCCCGCGACCGAGCTGGTGACCGTCGTCGGGAACCTCGTCGACAACGCCATCGACGCCGCCGCCGACCCGTCCGTCGCCACGGCCCGCGGCGCGGACCGCGGCCGGGTGGAGCTGTCGCTGTCGCGGACAGCCGCGGGGCGCTCGTCATCGAGGTGGCGGACGACGGGCCGGGGGTGGACCCCGCGATGCGCGCGCGCGTCCTGGACTTCGGGGTCACGACCAAGACGGGCGGCGACGGGCCGCGCGGGGTGGGGCTCGCGCTCGTCGCGCGCTCGGCCGCACGGCTCGGCGGGCGGATCGAGGTGGCGGACGCGGACGCGCGGCTGGGCGGGGCGCGGTTCCGCGTCGTGCTGCCCGCCGACACGGACGCGACGACGGCGGCGACGGCCGCGCGTGCGGATGCCGACGGGCACGGGCACGGGCGGAGCCCGGCGCACGGCCACGACGCGGGCGCGCGGGACGGCGGGGTGCGGGCGTGATCCGCGTGCTGGTCGTCGACGACGACGTCCTGACCGCGGAGGCGCACGCCGCCTACGTGGGGCGGCTCGACGGCTTCCTGGTCGCGGGCGTCGCCCACACGGGCGGCGACGCCCTGCGGCTCGTCGCGGAGGCCGGGCCCGACGGGATCGACCTGGTGCTCCTCGACATGACCCTGCCCGACATGCACGGCCTCGAGGTGTGCCGACGCCTCCGCGCCGCCGGGCGCGCGACCGACGTCGTGGCCGTGACGGCGGTGCGCGACCAGGCGGTCGTCCGCAGCTCGGTGACCGCGGGGATCGTGCAGTACCTCATCAAGCCGTTCACGTTCGCGGCCTTCGCCGAGAAGATGGTCGCGTACGTCGGCTACCGCGAGGGGCTCGGCGCCGGGAGCGGGAGCACGACGCAGCTGCAGGTCGACCGGGCCCTCGCCGCACTCCGCTCCCCCGCGTCCGACGCGCGGCTGCCGAAGGGCATGTCGGCGGAGACGCTGGACCTCGTGCGCGGCATCGCACGCGCGGACCGCCCCGCCGACGGCGCGCGCACCCGGGAGGGCGTGCACCGACCGACGGCGTGTCCGCCGCCGAGGTGTCGGGTGCGCTCGACGTGTCCCGCGTGACGGCCCGCCGGTACCTCGAGTACCTCGCGGACGTCGGGCAGGTGGAGCGCGTGCCGCGGTACGGGACGCCAGGTCGGCCGGAGGTCGGGTACCGCTGGACCCGGTGAGCGGGCTCCACCCGCATGGGCTCGCAGCGGAGGGGACGGGCTGCGACGGGATCCCGCGCGACCCGTGACGATGTCGCCGCCCCGTGCGAGTCTTCGGTGCATGAGACGCACGATCCTCCCCCCGTACCTGCTGACCCGCCTCGCCGAGGCCGACCCCGACCGGGTGTCCGCCGCACGGCAGGCCGCGCGCCGCGCCCTCCGCGACCAGGGACCGCTCATCCACGACCGGCGCGGGCCGGGCGCCCTGCCCGACCCCGCGGCGCTCGCGGACCGGGACCCGTCGGGGATCCACCGCACCGTCTCGGACGCGCAGAACCGGGAGGAGCTGCCGGGCCGGACGGTCCGCGTCGAGGGCGCGCCCGACACCGGCGACGCGCAGGTCGACGAGGCCTACGCCGGGCTCGGCGCCACCTACGCCCTCTTCTCGGAGGTCTACGGCCGGGCCTCGCTCGACGACCGCGGCCTGCCGCTGCTGGCGACCGTGCACTACGGCGAGGAGTACGACAACGCGTTCTGGGACGGCACCCGCATGGTCTTCGGCGACGGGGACGGCGAGGTGTTCGCCCCCTTCACGCGCTCCCTGACGGTCATCGGGCACGAGCTCGCCCACGGCGTCACGGAGCTGACCCTCGGCCTCGTGTACCAGGGGCAGTCGGGCGCGCTCAACGAGTCGATCTCGGACGTCTTCGGCGTCCTCGTGGAGCAGCACTCGCTCGGGCAGACCGCGGACGAGGCGGACTGGCTCGTGGGCGCGGAGCTGTTCCTCGACCGTTCCACCGGACTCGCGCTCCGCTCGATGCGCGCCCCGGGCACCGCGTACGACGACGACGTGCTCGGGAAGGACCCGCAGCCCGCGCACATGGACGACTACGTGGACACCGCGGAGGACAACGGGGGCGTGCACATCAACTCCGGCATCCCGAACCGCGCGTTCTTCCTCGCGGCCACCGCCATCGGCGGGCGGGCCTGGGAGGGCGCGGGGCAGGTCTGGTACGACGTGATGGTCGCGGGCACCGTGCGGCCCGACTGCGACTTCCCGCGGTTCGCCCGGGCCACCGTGGACGCGGCGACGGCGCGGTACGGTGAGGGCGCGTCCGAGGCCGCCGCGATCCAGGCGGCATGGGAGGGCGTCGGGATCGAGGTCTAGGTGGAGATCGCCGTGTCGCGCACGGGCGGGATGGCGGGCATGACCCGCACCTGGTCGGTGCGCGTCGACGACGCCGCGGACGACCGCGCCGACTGGGACGCGCTCCTCGCCGAGTGCCCCTGGGGCGAGCCGGCCCCGCCGACCCCCGGAGCCGACCGCTTCGTCTACCTGGTGCGCGCCGGCGACCGGGAGGCGCGCCTGGGCGAGGCCGCGGTCGACGGCCCCTGGCGTCGGCTCGTCGACCGGGTGCGCGACGCCTCCCGTGGGACCCTGGGAGCATGACGCCGCCCCCCTTCGACGACGACCGCTACGGACAGGACGTGCTCGCCGCCGGCTGGCGCGGGCCCGCGAAGGCCGCGCCCCGTCCGCAGGACGCGACGCGCGACCTCGTGGTCGAGGAGCTGTCGACGGGCTTCTGCGGCGCGATCGTGCGCGTCGAGTCCGGCATGGTCGTGCTCGAGGACTTCCGGCGGAAGCAGCGCACGTTCCCGCTCGGCGGCGCGTTCCTGCTCGAGGGCGAGCCCGTCGCGTTGCGCGTGCCCCGCGCGGCGCCGACGGGTCCCGCCCGCACGGCCTCGGGCTCGCTCGCGGTCGCCGACGCGCGCGCCCGCGTCGCGCTCCCCAGCCGCATCTTCGTGGAGGGCCGGCACGACGCCGAGCTCGTGGAGCGGGTGTGGGGCGAGGACCTGCGGATCGAGGGCGTCGTCGTCGAGTACCTGGAGGGCGTCGACCACCTCGACGAGGAGCTCGACCGCTTCCGTCCCGGGCGCGGCCGCCGCGTGGGGGTGCTCGTCGACCACCTCGTGCCCGGTTCGAAGGAGAGCCGCATCGCCGAGGCCGTCGCCCGCGGGCCGCACCGCGCGCACGCGCTCGTGGTGGGCCACCCGTACGTCGACGTGTGGCAGTCGGTGAAGCCCGGGCGCCTCGGGCTCCGCGAGTGGCCCGTGATCCCCCGGAACGTGGAGTGGAAGCACGGCATCTGCGCGGCGCTCGGCTGGCCGCACGCGGAGCAGGCGGACATCGCCCGGGCCTGGCAGCGGATCCTCGGCCAGGTGCGCTCCTACCAGGACCTGGAGCCGGCGCTCCTCGGCCGGGTGGAGCAGCTCATCGACTTCGTCACGGATCCCGCCGGGCGCTGACCCCGCGGGCTCGCGGGCGGAGGCGTCAGCCGGCGCCGTCGTCTCGACGCGCGTCGAGGAGCGCCCGGATCCGCCCGGGACCCACGACGCGCCCTCCGCGGGCCTCGACGCGCGCGGCCAGCCCGCGGTCGGCCGTGACCACCACGACGTCACGTCCGGCATCCCGGGCGGCGGACGCCACGCGCACGATCTCGCCGTCGCCGTCGGCGGGCGCCGTGACCACCGCGACGCCCGGCGCCCGGAGCGTCGGGGATGCCGGATCGGTCATCGGCGCCGCGGGCAGGGACGCCCCGCGCGCATCGCCCTCCACCACCGCGACGACGTCGGGCCACCGGACGTGGCCGGGCAGGCCGAGCTCGGCCGCGGGCAGCCCGTCGCGCGCGAGGGCGTCGAGCTCGGCCAGCAGGCGAGTCGTCGAGCCGGCGCGGTCGCGCCACCACCCGTCCGGTCGGGATCCGAGCAGGTTGGCCGCATCGACGACCAGGGTGACCTCGCGCACTAGCTCGTCGCGCAGCATCGGCCAGGCCCCGCCGAAGCCGGGATGCAGCGGCAGCGCGCTCACCTCCTCCACCGGCACCCAGCGGAGGGCGATGCTCTCCGCGTCGGCGACGCGCGGCTCGAAGGGACGGAGGACGCGGGCCGTGACGGTGGTGTAGCTCCAGAAGCCGAGGTCGAGGACGGTCGCGAGCACCGGCCGGATGCCCGCGGGTGGGACCCCCGCCTCCTCGGCCGCCTCGCGCGCGGCACCGTCGACGGCGGACTCGCCCGCGTGACGGGCGCCGCCCGGCAGCCCCCACGTGCCGCCGTGGTGGCTCCACGCGACGCGGTGCTGGAGCAGGACGCCGCGATCGGGATCGTGGACGAGGAGGCCCGCCGCGCCGAACGCACCCCAGTAGCGCTGGCCGTCCGGGCTCTCGACCCAGGCGTCGCCGCTGTCGCGCGGGGTGCCGAGCGGGGGCTGCGGAGGACGCTCGGCGGTCATGGACCCACCATCTCACGCGCTCCTCCGGGTAGCGTTCGAGGATGTCGTGCATCAGGTTCACCACCGCCGCGCAGCTCGAGGCCCTGCATCGGACCGCGCCCGCCGTCCTCACCGCGGAGCAGGCCGCGGCGCTGCATCCCGCACCGGAGATCACGCCCAGCAAGATCCGCCGGCTGCGCCTGCTCGCGGAGCACCGCGACCCGAAGGTGCGGGAGAGCGTCGCCAGCAGCCGTCATGCGCCGCTCGACGTCCAGCAGGCGCTTGCGCACGATCCCGACGAGGGCGTCCGCTCGTGCCTCGCCCGCAACCCGACGGCGCCCGCGAGCGTGCTCACCGTGCTGGTGGGCGACACCTCGGAGCGCGTGCGCTCGTGGCTCGCCGTCAACGACGCGACGCCGCCGGCCGCCGTGACGATGCTGGAGTGCGACGAGTCGCCCGCCGTGCGCGACCTGCTGCTGTGGCGCGACGCGCACATGGAGCGGCCCGTCGAGCCGGCGCCGGCGGAGATCCTGGCCCGCTGACCGGAGCGGCAAGGCGTCAGGCGCGGCCCTCCGCGACGTCGCGCGCCTTCGCCGTGCTGCGCCGGTCGCCCGGGTAGTGAACGGGCCGCATGCCGAGCACGATCTTGCCGCGGGCATGACGCCGCTCCAGGTCGTCGAACGCGTCCTGCACCTCGGCGAGCGGGTAGAAGCCGGAGACCAGGACGTCCACCTCGCGCTTGGCGGCCAGCTCGGCGACCGTGGCGAGCGTGCGCGAGCGGTGCACGTCGTCCTCCTCCACGGGCGGCAGGACCGCCTCGAGCTCGATCTCGCGGCGGGCGTCGCTGGAGCTGAAGCGGTTGGCGGGGATGCCGAGCTCCTCGGCGACCTGCTCGCCGCCGCCGAAGTTGTCGATGAAGCCGTGCACGCCGTTCGGCGCGGCCGCGCGGATG
Source organism: Clavibacter michiganensis (assembly GCA_002150995.1). Taxonomy (GTDB): domain Bacteria; phylum Actinomycetota; class Actinomycetes; order Actinomycetales; family Microbacteriaceae; genus Clavibacter; species Clavibacter michiganensis_K. The sequence goes on from MDHJ01000001.1 coordinate 2,147,063, forward strand.
CGGTCCGCCAGGCCGTCGCCGTAGACGACCGGCGTCACCCCGACCTGCCGCAGGTAGTCGAAGTTGCGCTCCCCGCAGGTGCCGATCACGCGGGCGCCGCGGCGCATGGCGAGCTGCGCCTCGATGCTCCCGACCCCGCCCGCCGCGGCCGAGATGACGAGTGTGTCGCCCTCGCCCGGCTTGATGGCCTGGAGCACGTCGTGCGCCACGAGGCCCGCGAGGAAGAGGCCGCCGGCCACCTCCCACGGGAGCTGCGCGGGCTTCAGGACGACGTTCCCGGCGGGCACGACCACGTGGGTCGCGTGCGCCGCCATGACCGTGTGGCCGAGGACGTCCTGCCCCTTGCGGAACCGCGTCACGCCCTCGCCGACCGCGGCGATGCATCCCGCGAAGTCGCTGCCCTGCCCGTTGGGGAAGGACGTCGGGACCTCGTCCGGGAACCGGCCCTGCCGGATGTACGCCTCGATGTGGTTGATGCCGGCGGCGAAGACCTCCACGAGCACCTCGCCCGGCCCGGGCGACGGCCGCGGGACGTCGACGACCTCCAGGACGTCGACACCGCCGAATGACCCGAACTGCACCTGCTGGCTGGTGGATCGCGATGAAGGGCTCATGGCCGTCATCCTGCCGTCCCCGGACGCGACGCGCGAGGACGCGGAGGTGATCGTGAGACCTCGTTCGTACACTGGATGCGACGGGGATGCCGGGAGTCGGCCGCGATCGGAGTGCTGTGCAGAGGATCCTCGGTGCCGTGCGCCTGGTCGCCGCCCTCGTCGTGCTCGTCGCCCTCGTCGCGGACTTCGACTACGTGCAGGGCTTCACGACCTTCGCGGCCGAGAACTGGTTCAGCTACTTCACGACGCAGAGCGGGATGGCGGGCGCCGTCGTGCTCGCCGCGTCGGGGATCCACGCGCTCCGCGGGGGCGTGGAGCCGCCGCTGATGGCAGCCGTCCGCGCCGTGGTGCTCAGCTACGTCGTGGTCTCCGGCGTCGTCTTCGGCCTCATCGTGCTGGAGTCGAGCGCGCAGGCGTACTACGTCGAGGTGCCGTGGTCGAGCCGCCTGCTGCACTTCGTGATCCCCGCCTACGCGCTCCTCGACTGGACCCTCGCCCCCGGCCGGCCGCGCGTCACCTGGAGGGCCGTCGGGTGGGCCATGCCCTTCCCTCTGGCGTGGTGCGCCTTCACCGAGATCCGCGGGCCGCGCGTGGGCTGGTACCCGTACTTCTTCCTCGACCCCGCGCAGGTGGGGGTGCCGTTCGAGATCACGGCGTGGCTGGCGCTCGTCGCGGGCGTGCTGGCGGGGGTGACGACGACCGTCGTGGCCCTCAGCCGCGTGCGGGCGGCGCGGGACGGGGGGTCGGGACTTCCGGGGGCCGCCGACACGATGACGGGCGCGCGCGGGTCCGGTGCGCCGGTTCCCCCCACGACGGCGCCGTCGGACGCGGGCGACGCGGCGGGGACCGGGGCGCGCGACGCGGACGGGGCGCCCGTCGACCCGCTGCCGGCTGCCGCGCCGGCCGAGCGCTAGCCGCTCCGGGATCGCGGCGCCGCGCGGCGGGAACCGGACCAGGGCGCGGGATGAGCGCGGCAGGACCCGGACCAGGGCGGAGGACTCGGTGCGGCGCGACCCGGACTAGGGCGAGGAGGTCGGTGCGGCCGAGGGCGCGCTCGACGGAGCGTCGGTCGGCTCGGCGGTCGACGCCTCGGTCTCCGTCGGCAGGAGCTCGGGATCCGCGAACGGCACCAGCGTGCGCAGCGCCGCCGACCGCACCGCGTCGTCGTCCATCGCCGCCACCCGCTCCGCCGCCGCCGCGCCGACCTCGGCCATGAGGACGGGCTCGCCGGAGACGGGCAGGAGGTTGTACCAGCGCGTGGAGCTGCCGGCCGCGTCCGTGGAGGTCCACACCGTCGCCGTCGTCGACCAGAACGGCTCGGCGAACCGCAGCCAGATCCGGTCGGCGCTGCCGGAGCCCAGCGCGCGGATGGCGGTCTCGTGCGCGGCCGGCAGCGCGGGCTCGAACGCGATGGAGCCCTGCTGCAGGACCCCGAGCGGCACCGTCACGACGACGCGGTCGACCGACAGCGACTCGCCCGATCCGAGCCGGAGCCCCACCGGGCCGTTGCCGTAGGCGATGCGGGACACCGTCGCCTCGCGCAGCACGTCGATGTCCTGGTCGCGCAGCAGGTGCAGGACGAGGCGCGCGAACCCGCCCGTGACGGCGACGTTGCCCACGGGCGACGCCTCGTCGAGACCCCGCGCGGCGGAGAGCTCGGACGCGGCGGCGCCGTGCGCGACCGCGACGTCGGTGGCGAGGAGGGCGGCGAGACGGGAGGCGGGCGACCCGGCTCCGCCCTCGTCCGACAGGGCGTCGGCTCCGGTCTCGAGGAGCGCCGCGGCGACGCTCGCGTCGACGTCCTGAGCCTGGGCCCACGCCCTCGCGGCCGCGAGGGCGTCGGCCCCCGCGCCGGAGGCGTCGAGCACCTCGCCGTCCGGGCCGCGGTGCTCGGGGATGAGCGCGAGGCCGTAGCGGGAGATGCCGGCCGCCTCGAGGGCGTCGCGGAGCAGGTGGTCGTCGTCGGCGGCGATCCAGATGGCGCCCAGCTCGGCCGGGTGCGGCCACCCGGTCCCAGATGCCGCGCGGATGCGGCCGCCCAGCTCGGCCCGCGCCTCGACGAGGACCACGTCGTGGCCGGCGTCGCGGAGGGCCCGGGCGGCGGCCGTGCCCGCGATCCCGGCGCCGATCACGGCGACGCGCTCGGATCCGGCGCCCGCGCGGTCCACCTCGCCGGCCGCCCGGAGGCCCGAGGCGTACGCTCCCGCGACGGTGCCCGGCCGGTCGACGCTCGTGGCCTCGCCGGCGAAGAACACGCGGTCGTCGACGGGGCGGGCGAGCGCCTCGCGGTCGGCCGCGGAGGCGCCGGGGCGCAGGAAGCTGCCGGATCCGCGCGCGAAGGGGTCGCCGGTCCAGTCGGACCGCGCGAAGGCGATCGGCTCGGGCAGCCCGGCCGCGCCCACGGTGGGCGTCGGGGTCGGCGTGGCGGAGGGGGTGGCCGTCGGGGTCGCCGGCACGGGAGTCGTCCGCGTGCACGCCGCGAGGCCGAGGAGCGACAGACCCGACGCGGACGCGGTGAGGAGGGTGCGGCGGGAGATCGACATGCTCGGGCCAGCGTACCGGGGAGCCGTCGCCTAGGGTCGGGGTATGGCATCCGTCGACCCGCCGACCCCGGCCCCGGGCGCGCAGGCGTCCGTCCGCGTGGACAGCTGGCTCTGGGCGGTGCGCGTCTACAAGACCCGCTCGCAGGCCACGGCCGCGTGCCGGGCGGGCCACGTGCGCGTCGGCGACGAGCGTGCCAAGGCGTCGCAGGCGGTCCGGCCGGGTGACGAGGTGCGCGTGCGCGTGGCGGGCGCCGAGCGGATCCTCGCGGTGCGCCGCACGCTCGTGAAGCGCGTCGGCCCGTCCGTCGCCGCGGAGGCGCTCACCGACCTCACTCCCCCGCCGCCGCCGCGCGAGGCCGCGCCCGCGACCGTCGTGCGCGACCGCGGCGCGGGCCGTCCGACGAAGCGCGACCGGCGCGAGATCGAGCGGTTGCGCGACCCCGACGGCGTCCGCGGGCGCTGACCCGCTCCGTCCCCCGGGGAGGAGGGGCGCCGACGCGTGATCCCGGACGACGGGCCCGCGGGGCGCGGCGCCCTAGAGCCCGGCGGCCGCCGCCCGGCGCGCGTGCGCCAGCTCGTCGAGGATCCGCGCCCGCAGCACGTTCGACCGCTCCGCGAACGCCCGCTGCTCGGCCGCGTAGCGGGCCTTGCCGGACGGCTCCTCGATGCGGACGGCCTCGAGGCCCAGGCCCGAGACGTCGTAGGGGCTCGCTCGCATGTCCAGCGAGCGGATGTCGCGTGCCAGCTCGAACGCGTCGAGGAGCAGCTCGCCGGGCACCAGCGGACCGAGCTTCGTGGCCCACTTGTAGACGTCCATGCCGGCGTGGAGGCAGCCGGGCTGCTCGAGGTCGGGCTGCGTCTCGCGGGTCGGCGCGAGCGCGTTCCGCGGGACGGCCTCCGGCGTGAAGAAGCGGAACGCGTCGATGTGCGTGCACGACAGCCGGTGCGCCTCGACGACCGCGTCGGTCGCGGTCGACCCGAGCCGCAGCGGCAGACGCTCGTGCCGCTGCTCGCCGGGGCCGACCCGATAGACCATCGCCCACTCGTGGAGGCCGAAGCACGAGAAGCGGCCGGGGCGCGCGGCCGTGCGCCCGAGGATCCGCTCGACGAAGGACGCCGTGGACCCGCGCGCCGCGAGGTACGCGGACGCGTCGACGCGCACGCCTGGCGGCCGGCCCGCGCTGTCGTCGGCGGCGTACCAGCGCCAGCCCGCGCGCTCGTCGCCGGCGCCGTCGGCGAGCACCGCGCCCGCGCCCGGGTGCCACCGCCTGAGGTGCGAGGGCTTGTGCGGGTAGTAGGTGAAGAGGAAGTCGTCGACCTCGTGGGTGCGGCCCGCGAGGCGGCGCGCGCGGAAGCCGGCGGAGAACGCCTCGGCCCGCTCGGCGTGGCGGGCGGCCCGGTCGCGCCAGGACGCGGGATCCACCACGGCGGGCAGCGCTCGGACGGCCGGGCCCGGGGACGAGGCGGCTGCCCGGGCGGAGGTGTCGGGGGCCGTGGTCATCCGTCGAGGCTACCTCCGCATGCTCGGGGACCCGGCGCCGCCCGTCCCGGATCGGGCCCCGGCGCGCACCCCCTCCCGGATAGGATCGGCGCATGGATGACGACTCCCTTCCCACGCCTCCCGGCGTCGCCGGCTACACGATCACCGAGATCGTCGAGAGCGATTCGCGCGGCGAGCCCCTCTTCGTCTCCGCGATCCACCTCGACGGCGAGCACGTCGCCAACTGGATCTCCACCGACCTCGACGAGGACGACGGCATCGTCGCCGACCTCGACCACGCGTTCGGCGGCCCCGCCACCGACCGCATGTTCCGCCAGGCCGCCGCGATCTTCCCGGACGCCGTGCTCTCGGAGATCCTCCCCGAGCTCGTCAGCTTCCTCTGGGTCGTCGCCGACGTCGCCGGCGTCGCGGACGACCAGGACCTCGACTTCGAGGCCGCCATCCGCGTCGTCGCGGCCGAGGGCGATCTCGACGCGCAGGACCGCGACCTGCTCGGCCGCCTCGACGGCCTCAAGCGCATCGACTGAGCCCTCCCGCACGCGCCCCGGAGCCCCGCACGCCTGACGCGCGCGGGGCTCCGGCGTACGTTCGGAGGATGAGCGACTCCGACATCGATCCCCTGTCCACCGTCCAGGGCGCCCCCGGCGTCACGCAGGACCTGCCCGGCGAGGGCGACGCCGGCTCCGCCGTCGGCGGCACCGTACCCGACGGCGAGTCGATCCAGCACGTGGACGACGACGAGGCCCCGGGCGACGGCGGCCTCTCCAGCGGCGGCGACACCCTCGGCTCCGACGAGGACGCCGCCGACACGGGCGCCGGCGCCGGGGACGCGCCCACCGACCTGCCCGCCTGACGCGGCTGCCCGCTCGGCGCGGCTGCTCGCTCGGCGCGACCGCCCGCTCGGCGCGACCGCCGATCGGGCCGGCCGGGTGCCCTCGGTGGGCTGTGCACGGTCGGCGCGGCGCATCCACCGCCCCGCGTACGGTGTCGCGGACCCGAACCGTGCACCACCCGCAGGAGGACCCGATGGCTCCGCGCGCGCCGGGCGACCCGCCCGCGTCGCCCCTCCTCACGCGCGGCTTCCTCGCGCTCGCTGGCTCGTACGGCGTGTCCACGCTCGGCGACGCCTTCCGGATGGTGGCCGTCAACGTCTGGCTCGTCGAGACGCTCGGCGGCTCCCTCGGGCAGCGGCTCGGCCTGGTGCTGCTCGCGAACGTGCCGGGCATCCTCTGCGGCGGGCTGGCCGGGGTGGTCGCCGACCGCTCCGACCGGTTCGCCATCCTGCTGCGCACCGACGTCGCCCGCATCGGCGTCGGCCTCGCGCTCGCGGTCGCCATGGGCTCCGGAGCGCCGGTGCCCGCGCTGCTGCTCGTCGGCATCGGCAACGCGCTCGGGGTCCTGTCGTCGGCGGCGTCCTTCGCCGCGCTCTCGGCGCTGGTCCCGACGGGTGCCATGCTGCGCGCGAACGGCCTGCTCGAGTCCGCGCAGCGGGTGGCGCAGGTCGCGGGCCCGGCGCTCGCCGCCGTGGTGCTCACCGCCGGCGGACCCGTGGCGGCGGCCCTCGTCGACAGCGCCTGCTTCCTCGCCTCGTCCCTCCTCCTCGCCGGGCTGCGGACTCGCATGCGGGCGGCACGGGTGGCCGGGCCGCTCCCGGGCGGTCTGGGCGCGAGCCTGGGCGCCGGCCTCGCGAGCGGGCTGCGCATGGTGCGCACGGACGGCCGTCTGCCGGCGTTCCTCGCCGTGTCGGCGGCGGTCGCGTTCCTCACGGCCTGCACGAGCGTCGCCCTCGGTCCGCTCGCGACCGGCGTCCTCGGCCGGGAGCCCGCCGCGGGACAGGTGCTCTACGGGATCACGGGAGGCGCGGCGCTCGCCGCGGCCGTCCTCACGACCGCGCTCGGGACCGAACGGCGGGCCGCCCCCGTCCTCCTGGTGGGCGTCGCGGCGCTGTGCCTCGCGCAGGCCGCCCTCGGTGCGGCACCCGGGCTCCCCGCCGCGATCGTCGCCGCCGCTGTCGCGGCCGCGGCCAGCGCGCCCGTCACGGTCGCCGTCAGCACGCTCCTGAAGGGCACGGTGCGCACCGACCACCTCGGGCGGATCGCCGGCATCGACCGGGTGGTGGACGACACGGCCATCGTCGTCGGCCATGTCGCGGCCCTCGGGGGCCTGGCCGCGGCGGACGCCCGGCTCGTGCTCGTCGGCTCGGCCGTGGCCGTCCTCCCGCTCGTCGTGCCGGCGCTGCTGCGCCTCCGCGCGCGGCCCACGGCGAGGGCAGGCGGCCGCTGACCCGGGCGGTCCGCAGGTGCGGGCCGGGACGGCTGACGGGTGAGGGCCGGGACGGCTGACGGGTGCGTGGCCGGGCCGGCACACGGGTGCGGGGCCGGGCCCGCTGACAGGTGCGGGGCCGGGCACGCCCACCGGTCCGGGACCGCGCACCGCGTCCGGCGGCCGCGACGTCAGGGGGCGGCCGGGCCGAGGAGCGTCAGGCGCTCGCGGAGCAGCGCGCGGACGGCGTAGGGATCCGCGACGCTCAGACGACCCTCCTCCGACACCCCGTCACGGAGCACCAGCGGGAGCACCGACCGCCGGACGACCAGCGCGCCCCGGTTGCGGCCGCGCTCCACGCGCTCCACGGGCTGGGCGAGAGCGTCGTCCGGCACCACGACCACGGCGGCCGCGAACCGGACGCCCGCGGACGCGGCCAGGGAGCGGGCGGCGCCGACCAGCCACGTGACGGGCAGGTCGCCCGCGGCGAAGGCTCCGTCGGGATCCGGCGCGACGGGCTGCAGCTCCCCGCGCACGAGCTGGACGGCCACGCCCAGTCCTCGGAGCTCAGGGCGAACAGGCCCGCGGGCGCCAGCACGACGTGGTCGACCTTGCCGGCGCCGGTCAACGGGCGGACGTCGTGGAAGATCGTGGCGCCCATGCCGAGCGAGGCGGCCGCGCGGGCCGTGGCCTCCTCCGCCAGGGCCTTCGCGAGGAGCCAGCGGATCTCGCGCGGCGCGCGGCGGACCAGCTCGGGCGACCAGGGATCGAGCCCCGGGTCGCCGCCCGGCGTCGCATCCTGCCAGGCCGCCACGCTATCGAGGTAGTGCGCGCGGGCGAGCGCACCCGCGACGCCGTGGACGGACGCGCCGAGCCGGGTGCCGGATCCGGCCGCGGGCGCGTACCCGGCGTCGTCGGGGTGGAGCGGGTCGTCGTCGCCCGCGGACCTGCCCTGTCCGCGGTCGTAGGCGGCGCGGTCGTCCGGGTCGCCCACGAGCTCCCACGCCCGCTGCACGGCGTGGAACAGGTGCGCCTCGCCGCCCGTGTCCGGGTGCGTCGCGCGCACCAGCCGCCGGTATGCCGAGCGGAGGGCCGCCGTGTTCGCCGCGGGATCCACGCCGAGCACCTCGTACGGGGTGCGGTCGGCGGGGCTGCCCGCGCGGCTCACTCCGCTGGGGAGGCGGGCGCGGTGCCGGTGGTCGCCGCGGCGTCGGCGGCCTCCCACGGCGCCGGGATGCCGTAGTAGCGCTCGAGGAACTCCTGCACGCGCGCCTGGCGCTCGTCGGCCGGCACCTCGGGGAACGATCCGTCGTTCAGGCAGAAGAAGTCCTGCGACCGGCGCTTGAGGAGCCCGGGCAGGAGGTCGAGCCCTGCCCGCGACGTCGTGTCGACGTAGAGGACCTTGGCGTTCTCCTGCTGCACCGCGCGCGCCGTCATCTGGGCGTAGTAGTGGTACAGCGAGTTGGTGACCGAGATGTCGGTGCTCGACCGGAAGCGGCTCAGCTGCGTGCGGTGGAAGTCCTCCGCGAACTCCTGCTCGAGCTCGAGGAGGACGCTCTTGCGCAGGGGCGTGGCCGCGTGCTCCAGGTGGCGCGTGATGAGGCGGCCGAACCGGTCCATCAGCAGGCGGCGGTTGACCCGCGCCGAGTTCTCGAAGCCGCTCCGGTCGGAGTCGTTGTCGCCCAGGCCGATGCGCGTGGACGCCTCGATGAACTTCGTGATGCCACCCGGGGAGAAGAACATGCCCGGCTGCACGGGACGGCCGAAGAACATGTCGTCGTTGGAGTACAGGAAGTGCTCGCTGAGGCCGGGGATGTGCTGCAGCTGCGACTCGACCGCCTGCGAGTTGTGCGTGGGCAGGGCGTCGGGGTCCGTGAAGAACTCCTCGCTGCGCACGAACGTGACGGCGGGGTGGTCGGCCAGCCACGCGGGCTTCGGGGAGTCGGTGACGATGAAGATCCGGCGCACCCAGGGCGCGAAGAGGTACACGGAGCGGAGCGCGTACTTGAGCTCATCGATCTGGCGGAAGCGCGCCTCGGAGTCGTCGCCCTCGCCGACGACGACGTCCTTCATGCGCTCGGCGCGGCGCTTCTGGAACTCGGGGTCGTTGCCGTCGACCCAGGAGAAGACCATGTCGATGTCGAAGGTGATGTCGGACGCCTGCGCGTCGAACATGCCCCGCAGCGTCCTCCACTCGTGCCCGTACATGTCGACGGTGGCGGGCACGACCTCGGCGGCGGGGAGGATCTCGCGCGTGAGCGAGTTCTCGACCGGCCACACGATGTTCTCGCCCTCGAAGCGGAAGAACTGCAGCTCGACCGCGGTGGAGGCGCCGTACGCCAGGAGGCCCTCGGGCTCGATGCGGGGGCGGTAGAGGCGGAAGATGCCGGCGTCGGGGTTGTCGGTGAGGCGCCCGTCGGCGACGAGCAGCGGCGGGCGACGGCGGCCGTCGACGGTCTTCGCGTACAGGGGCTCGTCGACGCAGGCGGCGACGAGGGCGCGCACGACGGTGTCGCGGTTCTGCACGTCGATGGCGATGACCGGGCGCTCGTCGTTGCCGCGGATGAGCCAGAAGTCGATGCCGGTCGCGAGCAGGGCGTCCCGGATGAAGAGGAGGTCGGTCACGAGCGCCTGGTGCGGCGTGAGCGTGCGGTTGACGAGCGTGGCGAGGCCCTTGCGGACGAGGACGTCCGGGCGGTGGTGCGTGGTGGGCCATGTGGCGGGCGCGGGTGCGACGGCGTCGTCCTGGCGGGAGAACTCCTCCTCGCTGGTGGCGGGGTCGACGGTGGGCTCGAGGGCCACGTTGAACTGCCGTGCGCTGCCCGCCATGGATCATCCCCTTGCTGCGTCTCGTGTGCCTTCTGCATGCGCCCGACCCGACGGGTGGCGACGGATCATCCTATCCGGCGCGGGGTGGGGCCCCCGGCCGGGGGCGCTCGCTCAGCCCTCGACGTCGGCTGCGGGGAGGGCGTCGACCTCCCAGACGACGGGAGCCGCGAGGAACGGGTGGGTCGCGGGATCCGGCGGGGTGAGGACCGTCCGCGGCACGTCGTGCCAGCGGAGCTCCGCGAGCTCCTGGCCGTCGGGGACCGCGTAGACCACGCACTCGATGCGCTCGTCCGCGGCGCGGCCCTCCTCGAGGGCGAGGTCGGGCACCTCGTAGGGGCACTCCCCGCCGGAGGTGATGCCGCCGAGCCTCCGCTGGATGATGTCGACCTCCGTGCCGTCGGCGAGGAAGGGGCGCAGCACCGGTCCGGACTGCGGGCCGCCCTCGCCCTGGAGCCAGCGGGTCTGCACGAACGCGAAGTAGGGGATGCTCCCGGCGAACCGGTCGCCGTCCTCGTAGCCGGACCAGTAGGTGGGCTGGCCCTCGGCGACGCCCAGCAGCGCCGTGGCGACCACGTCGCCCGCGCTGCCGTCGGCCGCGACGCTCGGAGGGCGACCACCTCGCCCGCGGGACGCGCTGGCCGGGGACCGCCTCGGGCGCTCCGGCGGTCGACGCGACGGCGTCGAACGGGGGCGGGGGCGGACCGGACGGGCCCTCGACGCACCCGGCGAGGAGGAGGGCCGCGGCGAGCGCCGCTCCCGGGACGACGAGCGCGCGCGGGGCCCGCGGCCTCCCGGTCGGACGCGGCGTGCGGACGGCGGTGCGGATGCTCATGGTCTCCCCCGGGGCTCGCCGTCGAGCGTGCCAGGCGCCTCGGCACGGCGGCAACTCGGGGCGCGCGGGCGGGGCGCGGCCTGCGGAGGGCCCTCGGCGGCGGGCCCGGCGGCGGGCGGCGGCGCGGGGGCACGGCGGCGGATGCGAGGATCGCTCTCACACGTCCCCGCACGACCGCGCCCCGCGACGCGCCGCGGCCGTGGAGCGGGACGCCCGGGAGGAGACCCATGGACCAGCCCACCGTCCGCTCCGTCGTGCCCGCCCGGACGCGCGGGGACCTGCTCGCGCTCGGGCCGTCCGTGGCGGCGCTCGCGGCGGATCCGGAATCTTCGCCGAGCCGCACCCGCACCTCACCGGGCTGGTGGACCTGCAGGCGCTCGGCTGGCCGGCGCTCGTCGTGAGCGACGCGGGCCTCGAGATCGCGGCGACCTGCACCATCGCGGAGGTCGCGGCGATCGCGCCCGTGGAGGGCTGGGCCGCGCACCCGCTGTTCCGGGAGGCCTGCACCGCGCTGTTCGGCTCCACGAAGATCTGGCGCGTGGCGACCGTCGGCGGGAACATCTGCTCGGCGCTGCCGGCGGGACCCATGACCGCCCTCGCGGCGGCCCTCGACGCCCGGGCCCTCGTGTGGCGCGCGGCGGTCGGTACCGCGCCCGCGCACGACGAGCGGATGCCCGTGGCGGAGCTCGTGACGGGCGACCGGACCACGGCGCTCCGGCCGGGCGACGTGCTCCGCTCGATCCACGTGCCGATGTCGTCGCTGCGCGCCCGGACGGCGTTCCGGAGGATCGCCCTGTCGCCCCTCGGGCGGTCGGGCTCGGTCGTGATCGGCCGGCTCGACGAGGACGGGTCCGTCACGGTGACGGTGACGGGCGCGACGCTCCGGCCCGAGCAGCTGCGCTATGGCGCGCTTCCGCCGGCCGCCGAGCTCGCCGACGACGTGCGCGCGATCCGGACGTGGTTCACCGACGCGCACGGGGCCGCGGACTGGCGCCGCGCGGTGAGCGCGCTGCTCGCGGAGGAGATCCGCCGGGAGCTGGGCGGCGATCCGACGGGCCCCGCGACCACGACGACGGCAGGAGCGCGCCCGTGAGCATGACGGTGGACGGCCGCGAGATCCCCGGGGACCCGGCACCCGGCCAGAGCCTGCGCACCTGGCTCCGCGAGCACGAGGTGCTCAGCGTCAAGAAGGGCTGCGACTCCGGCGACTGCGGCGCCTGCACGGTGCTCCTCGACGGCGAGGCCGTGCACTCGTGCATCCTTCCGCGTTCCGGGCGGAGGGGCGCGCGGTCACGACGGCGGCGGGCTTGGGGACGCCGGGCGACCTGCATCCCGTGCAGGAGCGGTTCGTCGCGGCGGCGGGGTTCCAGTGCGGGTTCTGCACCCCCGGCATGGTCGTGACCGCGTCGACGTTCGGCGAGGAGGAGCTCGACGACCTGCCGCGCCTGATGAAGAGCAGCCTGTGCCGGTGCACGGGGTACCGGGCCATCGACGAGGCCATCCGCGGGCAGCACGGCGGACCGGACCACGCGCACGGCGACGGCTGCGGGACGCGCCCGGAGGGGCTGGGGCCGGTGCGGGCGACCGGGTCCGCTGCGGGCGCCGCGGTCGGCGCCGCCCCCGACGCCGCGTCGGACGCCGTCACGGACGAGCGGGCGCAGACCGGCCGCATCGGCACGTCGCTCCGCGCACCCGCGAGCGAGCGCGTGGTGAGCGGGCTCGAGCCGTACACGCTCGACGTCCACGTCCCGGGCCTGCTGCACGCGAGCCTCGTGCGGAGCCCGCACCCGCACGCCCGCATCCGCTCCATCGACGCGACGGCCGCGCTCGCGCTGCCCGGCGTGCACGCGGTGCTCACGCACCACGACTCCCCCGCCACCCTCTACTCGTCCGCCCGGCACGAGGACCGCTTCGATGACCCCGACGACAGCCGGGTGCTCGACGACGTCGTGCGGTTCCGCGGGCAGCGCGTCGCGGTCGTCGTCGCCGACAGCGTCGGCGTCGCCGAGGCCGCGGTGCGCCTGGTGCGCGTCGACTACGAGCTGCTCCCCGCGGTGCTCGATCCCGACCGCGCCCGGCGTCCCGGCGCGCCGCTCGTGCACGGCGACAAGGACCCCGCCGTCTCGCGTCTCGCCGATCCGCTGCGGAACGTCGTGGCGGAGATGCACGGCGAGCACGGCGACGTGGCGCGCGGCATGGCCGAGGCCGACGAGGTCGTCTCCGGCACGTGGTCCACGCAGCGCGTCGCGCACACGCAACTGGAGACGCACGCGACGATCGGCTGGATGGAGGAGGGGCGCCTCGTCCTCCGCACGAGCTCCCAGGTGCCGTTCCTCGTGCAGCGCGAGATCTGCCGCCTGTTCGAGCTCGCGCCGGAGGACGTGCGCGTCTTCACGGCGCGCGTGGGCGGCGGCTTCGGCGGCAAGCAGGAGATCCTGACGGAGGACGTCGTCACCCTCGCGGTGCTCGCCACGGGACGCCCGGTGCAGCTGGAGTTCACGCGGTCCGACGAGTTCACGCTGTCGCCGTCGCGGCATCCCATGCGCGTCGGCGTCACGGTCGGCGCGACATCCGACGGCGTGCTGACGGCGCTCGCCGTGGACGTGCTCTCCGACACGGGCGCCTACGGCAACCACGGGCCGGGCGTGATGTACCACGGCTGCAACGAGTCGATCAGCCTGTACCGCGTGCCCGCGAAGCGCGTGGACGCGCAGAGCGTCTACACGAACAACCTGCCGTCGGGCGCGTTCCGCGGCTACGGCCTCGGGCAGGTGATCTTCGCCGTCGAGTCCGCCCTCGACGAGCTCGCGCGGCGCCTCGGCATCTCCGGCTACGAGATCCGGCGCCGGAACGTCGTCGTGCCGGGCGACCCGCTCATCATCACGGAGGCCGAGGGGCCCGACCTCGGGTTCGGCGGCAGCTACGGGCTCGACCAGTGCCTCGACCTGGCCGAGGCGGCGCTCCGCGACGGCGGCGGGGATCCGGTTCCCGACGGGGACCGCTGGCTCGTGGGCGAGGGCATGGCGGCCGCGATGATCGCGACCATGCCGCCGCGCGGGCACTTCGCGGAGGTGCACGTGGGCATCCGGGCCGATGGCATCGTCACGGTGTCGGTCGGGACGGCCGAGTTCGGGAACGGCACCACCACCGTGCACGCGCAGCTGGCCGCCACGGCGCTCGGCACGACCCCCGACCGCATCCGTATCCGCCAGTCCGACACCGACGCGACGGGCTACGACACGGGCGCGTTCGGCTCCGCCGGCACGGTCGTGGCCGGCAAGGCCGTGCACGTGGCCGCGACCGCGCTCGCGGACCTGCTCCGCGAGCGGGCGGCGGAGCTCACGGGGCTCGGGGCCTCCGCGTTCGCCCTCACGCCGGACGCGCTCGTGGCCCCCGGCGGCGTCGCGGTCGCGATCGCGGACCTGGCGGGCCCGGACGGCCTGTCGGCCCAGGCGCGCGAGGACGGCGCGCTCCGCTCCCTCGCGTTCAACGTGCACGCGTTCCGCGTGGCGGTGGACCCCGCGACCGGCGAGGTGCGCATCCTCCGGTCCGTGCAGGCCGTGGACGCGGGAACCGTGCTGAACCCCGCCCAGCTGCGTGGACAGGTCGAGGGCGGCACCGCCCAGGCGATCGGCACGGCGCTGTTCGAGGAGGTCGTGCACGACGGCGAGGGCCGGATCCTCACGGACGTGCTGCGGAACTACCACATCCCCCAGCTCGCCGACCTGCCCGTGACCGAGGTGCTGTTCGCCGACACTCACGACGACCTGGGGCCGCACGGCGCGAAGTCGATGAGCGAGGCGCCCTACAACCCGGTCGCGCCGGCGCTCGCGAACGCGGTGCGCGACGCCGTGGGGATCCGGCCGCACGAGCTGCCGATGTCGCGCGACCGGGTCTGGCGGATGCTGCACGGCGGCGGCCCGCAGCCCGCCTTCGACAGCCCGACGACGCTCGGGGAGCGGGGGACGCGGGAGTCCTGACGCGGGACGGCGCCCGGTCGCGCCGCAGCGGCAGGACGCGGGACGGCGCCCGGTCGCGGCACAGCGGCAGGACGCGGGTCAGCGCCCGGATGCGCCCTCCGAGGACCGCCCGGTCGCGCGCAGGCGCGCGCGCCGCCGGGCGACCACGACCAGCCGGCCCGCCGCGCCCACGAGGAGCACGGCGGCGCCCGTGAGGATCGACGGCCCGGGAAGCGTGGCGACGAGCACCAGGCAGCCGAAGATGCCGAGCACCTGCAGGGCGCGCGGGTACCGCCGGTCGGCGCCGGTCTGCGTGAGCGCGGACGCGTTGGCGACCACGTAGTACAGCAGCACCCCGAAGGAGGAGAAGCCCACGACGGCCCGCAGGTCGACCGTGAGCACGAGGGCGACGACGATCACGGCGACCGCGATCTCGGCGCGCTGCGGCACCCGGTACCGCGGGTGCACGACCGCGAGCCCGCGCGGCAGGTCGCCCTCGCGCGCCATGGCCAGTGACGTCCGCCCGATGCCCGCGAGGAGGGCGAGCAGCGCGCCGAGGCACGCGGCGGCCGCGCCGACGCCGACGACCGGGACCGCCCACGCCCAGCCGGCCGCGCGCACCACGTCGGCGAGGGGCGCCGTGGACCCGGCGAGGCGCGCCTCCCCGAGCACTCCGAGCAGGGTGAGGGCGACGAGCGCGTACACGACGAGCGCGCCGCCGAGGGCGAGCAGGATCGCGCGCGGGATGGTGCGGGCGGGATCCCGCACCTCCTCCCCCATGGTCGCGATGCGCGCGTAGCCCGCGAAGGCGAAGAACAGCAGGCCGGCCGACTGCAGGACCCCGTAGGGCGTCGTGTCGACGACGACCGCCGCGGAGACGGGTGCCGCCGGGTCGGGGCCGCCCGCGACGAGGCCCGCCACGAGCACGAGCGCGAGGACCGCGAGGACCACCGCGATGATCGCGCGCGCCAGCCGCGCCGTCCGGGTGACGCCGAGGCAGCCGACGATCGCGAGGGCCACCACGGCGAGCGCCGCGACGGGCCGCTGCCACGGCGCCGGCACCGCGTACGCGGCGAACGTGAGGGCCATGGCGGCGCAGCTCGCCGTCTTGCCGATGACGAAGGACCAGCCCGCGAGGAACCCCGGCCACTCCCCCAGCCGCTGCCGCCCGTACAGGTAGGAGCCGCCGGAGGACGGGTATCGGGCCGCCAGCTGGGCGGACGCGGTGGCGTTGCAGAACGCGACCACGGCCGCGATCGCGAGGCCGACGAGGAGTCCCCCGCCCGCGGCACGTGCGGCGGCGGGCATGACCGCGAAGATCCCCGCGCCGATCATGGCGCCGAGGCCGAGCACGGTGGCGTCGAGGAGGCCGAGGCGCCGGGCGAGACCGGGCTGGGCGGCGGACGCGGCGGTCATGCGGTCTCCCCGTGGATCGGTCCGGAGGTGGTCGTCAGCGGTGCGCCCGCGGTGCCGGCGCGCGCGGCGAGCACCTCGGCGAGGATCGAGACGGCGGTCTCCTGCGGCGTGCTCGCGCCGAGGTCGAGCCCGATGGGCGAGCGCAGCCGCGCGAGCTCCACGTCGGTCAGGCCCTCCTCCACGAGGCGGGCCCGCCGACGCTCGTGGGTGGCGCGGGATCCCATCGCCCCACGAACGCCACCGGCAGGCGGAGCGCGGTGACGAGGAGCGGCACGTCGAACCGGTCGTCGTGGGTGAGCACGCAGATCACCGTGCGCGCGTCGACCTCGGTGCGGGCCAGGTACTCGTCGGGCCACTCTGCGACGACCTCGTGCGCCGACGGGAACCGCGCCGGCGTCGCGAACGCGGGCCGCGCGTCGCACACGGTGACCCGGTAGCCGAGCAGCACGGCCGCGTCGGCGAGCGCCGCGGAGAAGTCGACGGCGCCGAAGACCAGGAGCCGGGGCGGGGCGGCGGCCACGAGGTGCAGGACGCGCGTCGGTCCGTCGGCGCAGTGCACCGCGGTCGTGCCCGAGCGGCCGGCGGCGAGGCGGGCGGCGAGCTCCGCGCGGATGCGCCGCGCGGAGTCGGCGCCCACGGCCGCGTCGCTCCCGGGATCGGCGTCGGCGGTGATCCACGTGCCCACGGCGGGCCCGTCGAGCACGAGCGCGAGCGACGCAGGGCGCGCCGCGCGGGCGTCCTCGAGGGCGGCGCGCACCGCCGCGGGGACGGGAGCGCGGTGGTCGCCGGCGGGAGCGACCTCGACGACGACCACGCCGATCCGGCCGCCGCAGGTGAGGCCGACCTGGAAGGCGTCGCCGTCGCTCACGCCGAAGCCGGTGAGCACGGGCACCCCGTCGTCGAGCACGCCCGCGGCGACCTCCACCACGGCGCCCTCGACGCAGCCGCCGGAGATGGATCCGATGACGCGGCCGGCCTCGTCGACCGCCATGGCGGTGCCGGCGGTGCGGGGCGCGCTGCCGAGCACGTCGGTGACGCAGGCGACCGCGAGCCGGCGACCGTCGGCGAGGGCATCGAGCACCTCCGCGGCGATCTCGAGCACGGCACCTCCCGACGGGAGCGCCCGGGCGGGCGCGGGCAGGCGGAGGATACCGCCCGCGCCAAGCCTCGCACGGCCCCTGCGTAGGGTGGGACGCGGATGCCGGGGGGCTCCCTCGGTGCCGGGCGCCGCATTCGGCGCCGCATCCGGCGCCGAGGACGAGGAGGCCCGAATGACGCCGACCGCACCCGCCGTGCCCCGCCCCCTCTTCCGCCGCCTCCGACGGGCGTGGCACGACTCCCCCTTCGTCGTTCCGGCTCTCGTGTTCGCGATCCTGGTGTTCGCGTGGCTGTGGGCGCTCGACCTCGATCGGCCGGCCGAGGGGACAGGCACCGTGATCCTCCGCGCCGCGGTCGCCCTCGCCGCCGGCGTCGCACTGACGGGAGCGCGACGCGCCACCCGCCTGTACCACCCCGGCTCGCCCAGCGAGGTGGAGGCGGCCGAGGACGGCGAGCTCCCACCCGGAGCGGACCCCGTCGCATGGCAGGGCGCCCTCGAGCGGCGACGGCGGCAGATCCGTCAGGAGGCGTGGGCCGTGCCGATCGCGCTCGTGCTGGTGGCGGCCCTCGCCGTCCCCGCTCCCGCGGGCGGTGTCCTGCCGGTGGCCTACATCGTGTTCCTCGCCCTGTTCGTCCCCTGGGCCGCATGGGTGATCGCCTCGCGAGGCCGCCGCCGCGACGGCGTCGACGCGCTGCTCATCCCGTTGCAGGAGCGGGCGCTCCGCGACGGCGAGGACCGCGCGGGCTGGGCGCCGCCCTCCCGGGACGAGCCGACTCCCCGCTGAGCGGCGAGCGCTCGACCACGGGCGCGGAGCGGCGTGTGACGGCTCCCTGGATGACGCCGCGTGTCGGTGCGCTCCGCGGGCATCCACACGCCGGGTGCGACCATCATGTCGAGGGCCCTCCGTCCGGCGTGCCCCACGGGGCCCGCATGCACGACGGGCGCCTCCGACGGAACGCGTCCTCCCGCGTCCCGCCCCTGCCGAGCGAACGGACCCGCATGGTCGACCACCGCGCCCCGAGCACCTCACGCCCCACCCCGCGGACCGTCACCGGCGCCGCGCGGGACACCGGATCCGGCTCCGGCTCCGGCTCCATCGGCCGCCGCGCGGTGCACCGCGGGCACGTGCTGCACATCTCGGGCGCTCCCCGCGTCGAGGACGCCCGGCAGCACCTCGTCTCCGTCCCCGACGGCGCGCTCGCGGTCGACGCGGCGGGGCGCATCGCGTGGGTCGGCCCGTTCCGCGACCTCCCCGCCGTCTTCGCCGATGCCCCCGTGCACGGCGACGCGTCCGACTTCCTGATCCCCGGCTTCGTCGACGCCCACGTGCACTTCCCGCAGACGTACACGACCAGCGCCCACGGCGGCGGGCAGCTCCTGGAGTGGCTCGACTCCTGCGTCTTCCCCTCGGAGGCCCGCCTCGAGGACGAGGGCTTCGCCCGGATGATCGCGCGGGACTTCACCCGGCGGCGGGTCATGGCGGGCACCACCAGCGCGCTCGTGTTCGGGTCGGCGTTCCCCCACGCGCAGGACGCCCTGTTCGAGGCCTCCCGCGACGCCGGCCTGCGGCTGGTGAGCGGCCGCGGGATCCAGACGGTCGGCTCGGGCCCCGCCACCCCGCTCCTCACCTCCGAGGAGGACGCGATCTCGCTCTCCTGCGCGGAGATCGACCGCTGGCACGCCGCCGACACGGGCGACGCGACCACCGCCCTGCTCCAGGTCGCGATCGTCCCCCGGTTCAGCCTCTCGGTGACGCCCACGACGTTCCGCGGGCTCGGCGAGCTCTACGACGTGGCGCGCGGCGAGGGCGTCTACTTCCACTCGCACCTGAACGAGAACGACCGGCCGGGCACGGGCGAGATCGCGGCCGTCCGCCAGGTGTACGGCACGGAGACGTACCTCGACACCTACGACGGGCGCTTCCTCCCCGGGTCCGAGCGCGGCGGCTCGAGCCTGCTCGGCCGGCGCAGCATCCTCGCGCACGCCGTGCACTGCCAGGACTCCGAGCTGGCGCGGCTGCGCGAGACCGGCAGCAGCATCGCGCACTGCCCCACGTCGCAGCAGTTCCTCGGCTCGGGCACGATGCCGTGGCGCCGCACGCGCGCGTCGGGCGTGAACGTGGCCATCGGATCCGACGTCGGAGCCGGCGACGAGTGGCTCGTCTCCCGGGTGCTCAACGACGCCTTCAAGGTGCACCTGTCGGAGCCGGGCGACGCCGGCGTGGAGCTGGACGCGGCCGAGCTGCTGTTCCTGGGCACCCTCGCCGGCGCCCGCGCGCTGGACATGGAGGAGCGCTACGGCAACCTCGACGTCGGCAAGGACGCGGACTTCCTGACGATCACGCCCGACCGGTGGGAGCCGCTCGCCCTGACGCTCGCGCACGGCATCCGCTCGGACGACGCGGCGCGCGCGACCGACCAGATCCTCTTCACCCTCCTGATGGGCCTCCGCGAGCCCGCGATCACGAGCGTCCACGTGCAGGGCCGGCGGGTGTCCGCGGACTGAGGGGCGGGCGTCGGCTGGCGTCGTCCGGCGTCGTGCGGCGTCAGGAGCTGAGCAGGCGGTTCTCGTAGGCATGCACCACGATCTGCGCGCGGCTGCGGAGCTCCAGCTTGCCGAGGATGCTGCTGATGTGGGTCTTCACGGTGGTCTCGCTCACGAAGGCGGCCGCGGCGATCTCGCTGTTGCGGAGCCCCTTGGCCGCGAGCAGGAACACCTCCCGCTTCCGCGGCGACAGCGCGGCGAGCGCCCGCTCGGGCCGCTCGGTCGCGGAGGCGCGGGCGTGCTCCGCCACGAGGTCGACGAGCGGCGTGGGCGCCGCGTCGCCCGCGTGCACCGCACGGACGGTCTCCAGGAGGGTCTCGGGCGTCGCGTCCTTCGTGATGAACGCGCTCGCCCCGTGCCGCATCGACTGGAACAGCGCCTCGCGCTGCTGGAACGTGGTGAGGATCACGACCTTGGGCCGCGATCCCGGCTCGCCCTCGACCGCGTCCGAGTCGTCCCGCGTGATCCGGTGGGTCGCCTCGATCCCGCTCATCACCGGCATGCCGATGTCCTAGATGAACAGCCGTTGGTCGTCGACGACGACGATGCGGATGCGACGGGGCGCGGTGGCGGTCATGACGCGTCCTCGGCGGCGTCGGCGGGGCCGGTGCCGGGCGCGGTGCCGGCGGCCCCGGTCGCGTGCCGGTCCCCGGCCACCGGGTCGGCCGCGTCGGCGCGGATCCGAGGGCCGGCGCCGGAGGTCATCCGAAGGGACGAGCCCGGCGGTCGCCGTCGCGCTCCCGCGACTCCAGCAGCCGGAGCCGCACGCGGTGCGCCAGCACGACGAGGGCGAGCCAGGCGACGGCGAGGAGCCAGCCCGCGACGACGTCGGTGAGCCAGTGGTGGCCGAGGTAGACGCGGCTGAGGCTCACGGAGGCGGCGAAGGCGACGGCGATCCCGTAGGTCAGCACGCGGGTGGAGCGCTCCGTCTGCCGGAGCACCAGCAGGTAGGCGACGATGCCGGCGACGACGCTGGCGTTCATCGTGTGGCCGGACGGGAACGACGGCGACGTCTCGTACGGCGGCACGGCATCGGTGCGCGGCGGGCGGTCGCGCCCGAAGAGCTCCTTGCCGACCTCCGTCATCAGCAGGGATCCGGCTCCCGCGACGAGGCCCAGCACGATCGGCACCCACTGCCGGCGGCGGATCGCGAGCGCGACGATCACCGCGAGGCCCACGATCGGCACGGCGTAGACGCCCGCCGCCTCGGTGAACACGGTCATCGCGGTGTCGAGCCACGGGGAGCGGACGTCCATGGCGAGGCGCAGCACGGGCTCGTCGAGGAGGGCGACGCTGTCGTCGTCGGTGACGGCCACGTACAGGCCCGCGAAGAGGCTGGACGCGACGGCCATCACGAGCAGCCCGAGGGCGAGGACGGCCGCGAAGGTGCCCGACGGCCCGACCCGCCGCGCGACGCCGGTCGCCGCGCCGACGACGCGGCCCGGCGGCCGGTCGCGACCGCGACGGGCCGGCAGGCGGTCGCCCGAGGGTCCGAGCCGGGTCACCCGTGGACGAGCACGGACGACGGCACGCGGTCGCGCTGGCGGACCGCGGCCGAGATGAGGCCCACGACGCCCGCGATGACGCCCACGACGAAGGTCGCGATGCCGCCGAGGATCCCCATGAGGACGATCCCGAACGTCCCGGCGCCGTCGTCGATCGAGGCGACGCCCGACTGCGCGCTCCAGGTGGCGAGGATCGCGAGCCCGAGGGCGAGGACCAGCGCGACCACCGTGCAGCCGACGAGGTACCAGCCCCAGCCGGCACCTCGCGCACGGGCCACGGCGAGGACGACGGCGACGAGGATCGCGAGCACGGGCACGCCGAGCGACAGGGTGAGGGCGAGGGCGGACGCGGTGTCGGGATCCATGCGTCGAGCGTAGGCCGCGCGGCTGGGGACGACGAGGGACGGACGGACGGCTCCTAGCATGGGCGGATGGCGGGAGCACGGGGCGCGGACGACGACGACCGCGCCGCGCGCATCGCGGGGGTCGTCCTCGCCGCAGGTGCGGGCGTGCGCTTCGGCGGCCCGAAGGCGCTCGCCGCCCGTCCCGACGGCACGCCCTGGCTCGCGACCGCGATCCGCGCGCTCGCCGACGCGGGCTGCTCCCCGGTGCTCGTGGTGCTCGGCGCGGCCGCCGAGGAGGCCGCTGACCTGCTCCGCACGCTCCCCGAGGCGGTCGAGGCGGTCGTCGTCCGCGCCGACGACTGGGCCGACGGGATGTCCGCCTCCCTGCGCGCGGCGCTCCGGGCCGCCGCCGCCCTGGATCCGACGCCCGTCGCGCTCGCGGTCGTCCCGGTGGACGTCCCCGACCTCGACGCGGCCACCGTCCGCCGCGTCATCGGCGCGGCATCCGTCGACCCGGGCACGCTCCGCCAGGCCGTCTTCGGCGGCCGTCCCGGGCACCCCGCGCTGCTCGGCCGCGCCCATTGGGACCCGCTCGCCGCGCACGTGGGCGGCGACGCCGGCGCACGCGCCTACCTCGCCGCCCACGACGCGCGGCCCGTGGAGGCGGCCGACCTCAGCTCGGGTGAGGACGTCGATCGGCACTCCTGAGACCGTCAGAAGTTCGACTCGGAGTGCCCCCCTGCGCCGTCGACGACCAGGTCGAGGTACGGATAGGAGCTCGCGATGCCGCTGACTGCGTTCGCGAAGCAGCGCAGGCGGGCCTTCGCGGGACCCGTCGCCGCCCCGTAGCGGGCCTTCACGATGTCGAACTCCTGGAGGGCGCATGAGCCCCCGTAGGCCTGGATGTCCCAGTCGGCGATCTCGTCGATGCCGGACGCTCCCGCCGACCGGTGGTACGACGCGCGGAACTGCAACGTGAGCGTCGGCGTGTCGCTGATCACGAGGCAATGCGAGTACGCCGTCACCCCGGCGCCGGTGTACCGGGAGCAGGCCTGGACGTCGTCGGGGTGGACGGCGGCGGCGCCGGGTGTCTCGACCGCCGTCGCGATGAAGGAGCCGTCGGCGAAGCGGGAGACGTGGTGGTCGAGCCCGTCGCGGCGGATGGTGTCGATCGAGGACGGCGCGACGCCGGTCGCGGCATCGACGATGCGTCCGCTCTCGAGCGCATGGAGGAGCCCCGGACGCAGCGCCTCGGGCACATCGAAGTCCGCGAGACGTCGGGCGATGCGCGCGTGGTCGATCGCGGAGCGCCCGACGGACGCGGAGTCGGGATGACCCGGAGGAGCGGCGGACGCCGGAGCCGCGGACGCGCAGAGCGCGAGCGTGGCGATGGACAGGATGGACAGGGTCGTGCGCGGGATCCGCATGCTTCCTCCGTACTGGTCGACCGCGACCTCCGCGGCTCGTACGAAGATCCTCATGCTTCCGTGACCAGGGCGCAGAGGATCGCCCACAGGCTCGCTCCTGGGAAGGGCGACGGGTCACGACGGGCCCGCGTCTCAACGCCACGGGCCTCAGCTCCCCAGCGCCTCCTCCAGCGCGTGCCAGGCGAGCAGCGCGCACGTGCCGCGCAGCGGGTAGCGGCCCGAGTCCGCCAGCGCGAGGGCGTCGCCGAGCCGGTCCTCGACGCCGGGCCGGAGCTCGTGGGCACGGATCAGGGCGCGCAGCTCGACGACGAGCGCCGCCGCCTCCGCGGCCGTGCGCCCCTCGACCAGCTCCGCGAGCATCGACGCGGACGCCTGGGAGACGGTGCAGCCGCGGCCGTGCCAGAGGACGGCGATGCGGTCGGCGGCGTCGACCACGCCGTCCACGCCGTCGTGCGGGTGCGCCGGATCCGCCGCGAGCACCCGCAGGTCCACCACGTCCCCGCACGTCGCGTTCCGCTGCTCGGACGCGCCGAGCACGACGCCCGTCGACGGGATCCCCGCGCCCGGCTCGGCGACGAGCCGCCCCGGCGCCGACTCCGCCCGCAGCGCCGCGTCGCTCCCGACGCGGCGCCGCGCATGGTCGGCGATGAGCGCCGAGGCGACCTGCCGGTCGAGCGTCACCGCCCGACCGCGTACCCCTGCGCCCCGCGCGGGTTGGCGGCAGCCCCGAGGAGTCCTGTGGCCGGATCGCGCGTGACGGCGGACAGCCGGCCGAGCGTCCAGTCCCCGACCACCTCGACCTCGTGCCCGCGGGCGCGGAGCTCGGCGATCACGTCCTCGCCCACCCGGCCCTCGACGACCAGGCCGCCGGGCGTCCACGTGCGCGGCCAGAACGATCCCGGCACGCTCGTCGTGTGGAACGTCGGCGCGTCCACGGCCGCCTGCGGGGAGAAGCCGCCGACGATCGTCCGCAGCAGGTACGGCAGCTGCCACTGGTCCTGCTGGTCGCCGCCGGGCGAGCCGAGCGCCTCCACCGGCTCGCCGTCGCACGTGAGGAGCGTGGGCGTGAGCGTCGTCCGGGGGCGGCGTCCCGGCACGAGCGACGAGGGTCCGCCGGGCTCGAGCCACGTCATCTGCAGGCGCGTGCCGAGGCAGAACCCGAGCGACGGGATGAACGGCGACGACTGCAGCCAGCCGCCGGAGGGCGTGGCGGAGATCATGTTGCCCCAGCGGTCGACGATGTCGAGGTGGCAGGTGTCGCCGCGGGTCTCGCCGGTGCGCGAGACCGTGGGCTCGCCCGTGCCGCCCGCGGAGACGGGCGCGTCGCCCTCCACCAGGAGCGGCGGCAGGAACGGCTCCACGCCCGCGACGCGCCCCGGACGCAGCTCGTGCGACGCCGTCTCCGCGATGAGCGCCCTCCGCTCGTCCGCGTACTCGGCCGACAGCAGCACGTCGAGCGGCGCGCCGCCCGGCACGGCGTCGCCGTAGTAGGCCTCCCGGTCGGCGAGCGCGAGCTTCTGGGCCTCGATGATGCGGTGGATCCCCGCGGCCGTCGCCGGGTCGATCTCCTCGTCCGCGAACCCGTCGAGGATCCGCAGCGCCTGCAGCAGCGCGGGACCCTGCCCCCAGGCGTCCGTCTTCCAGACGCGCACCCCGCGGAACTCCACGGACACGGAGTCCTCCCACGACGCGCGCGAGGAGGCGAGGTCGTCGGCCGTGAGGAGGCCGGCGTGGTCGGTGCCGGTGGAGTGCCGGTGCGGCTCTCGGATGCTCGCCACCATCTCCTCCGCGACGAAGCCCTCGGCCCAGACGGCGCGGGCGGCGCGGATGCGGTCCGCGCGCCCGCCGTCGGGACCGGCGGCGGTCGACGACTCGGCGAGGATCCGCTCCATCGCGGCCGCCCACGCGGGGTTCCGCACCAGCGTGCCCGCCACGGGCGCCTCGCCCTCCGGCATCCAGAAGTCCGCGGACGCCGCCCAGTGGTCGCGGAACAGGTCGGCCACACCCGCGATGGTGCGTCGCACGCTCTCCAGCACCGGGTGCCCGTCGCGGGCGTACCCGATGGCGAAGGCCCAGACGTCGGCGAGCTCCCACGTGCCGTGGTCCTCGAGGAGCAGGAGCCACGCGTCGACCGCGGCGGGCACGGCCGCGGCGAGCGCCCCGGCCCCGGGGACGCGGTCGAGGCCCTCGGCGCGGAAGCGCTCGGGCGTGGCGGCGGCGGGCGCGGACCCCTGGCCCATGAGCAGCCGCGGCGCGTCCTGGCCGGCGACGTGCACGATGGCGGTCATGTCGCCGCCCGGGCCGTTGAGGTGCGGCTCGACGACGTGGAGCACGAAGGCCGCGGCGACCGCGGCGTCGAAGGCGTTGCCGCCGCGCTCGAGCACGGCCTGGCCGGTGCCGGACGCCAGCCAGTGGGTCGAGGCGCTCATGCCGAAGGTGCCGCGGAGCGTGGGTCGGGTCGTGAAGGCGTCGGGAGCGCGGAACGTCACAGGGGGTCCTTCCGGGTGGGATCCCCTCCAGTCGACCACACCGATTCCGCTCCGCGCGGGAATGCACCCGGCCGCGCGCGGCGTTGACCGGACGACCCGGGAGGCCCATGACTGACACCACTGGCGTCGGATTCCGATCCGAGCGCGGCCCGATCCTCATCGCCCTGATGATGACGACGGGCCTCGTGGCCATCGACGCGACCATCCTCGCCACGGCGGTGCCCTCGATCGTGGACGACCTCGGGGGCTTCGCCTCGTTCCCGTGGCTGTTCTCGATCTACCTGCTCGCGCAGGCCGTCTCGGTGCCCCTCTACGCGAAGCTCAGCGACACGGTGGGCCGGAAGCCGATCATCCTCATCGGCATCGGCCTGTTCCTGCTCGGCTCCGTCCTGTGCGGCCTCGCCTGGAGCATGCCCGCGCTCATCGCCTTCCGTGCCGTGCAGGGACTCGGCGCGGGCGCGGTGCAGCCGATGGCCATCACGATCGCGGGCGACATCTACACGGTGGCCGAGCGCGCGAGGACGCAGGGGTACCTGGCGAGCGTGTGGGCGGTCTCGAGCGTCGTCGGGCCGACCCTCGGCGGCGTGTTCTCCGAGTTCACGAGCTGGCGCTGGATCTTCCTCGTCAACGTGCCGCTGTGCCTCGTGGCCGGCTGGATGATCGTCCGCCGCTTCCACGAGTCCATCGAGCGCACGCGGCACCGCGTCGACTACGCCGGGGCGGCGCTGCTCACGGTCGGCCTCAGCCTGCTGATCCTCGCCGTGCTGGAGGGCGGGCAGGCGTGGGCGTGGGACTCCGCGCCGAGCATCGGCGCGTTCGCGGTCGGCGGGGTGCTCCTCGTCGCGTTCCTCCTGGTGGAGCGGCGGGCCGCCGAGCCCGTGCTCCCGCTCTGGGTCTTCTCCAGGCGCCTGCTGCTCACCACGACGCTGGTGTCCCTCGGGGTCGGCGCGATCCTCATCGGCCTCACCTCGTACGTGCCCACCTACCTGGAGGGCTCGCTCGGGGTGACGCCGCTCGTCTCGGGCCTCACGCTCGCGGCGCTCACCATCGGCTGGCCGATCTCCGCCTCCCTCTCCGGCCGCCTGTACCTCCGCATCGGGTTCCGCCGCACCGTGCTCATCGGCATGGCGCTCACGATCGCGGGCACCGGGTCCATCGCCCTGCTCGCGGGCACGCCGACCCTCGCGGGCATCGCGGCGGGCTGCTTCGTCGTGGGCCTGGGGCTCGGCCTCGTCGCGACGCCGAGCCTCATCGGCGCGCAGTCGAGCGTGGGCTGGGGCGAGCGCGGCGTCGTCACGGGCGCGAACCTGTTCGCGCGCTCCATCGGCAGCGCGGTCGGCGTCGCCGTGTTCGGAGCCATCGCGAACGCGATCTTCGCGGCGTCGTCCGGCGGGCAGCGCGACCCGGACACCGTGATCTCCGCGTCGGGCGCGGTCTTCCTCGCGGTCGGCGTCTGCGCGATCGCGACCGTCGTCGCGGGCCTGCTGATGCCGGAGTCGCGCGTCGAGGACACCGAGATCGCGCGCCCGGCGCCCGTCGTCGACTGAGGGAGAGCCCGCGATTCGCGGGAATGCCGACCGCACGCCTAGGGTTGACCCAGATGCATACGTTCGCATAGACATGGAAGCAGGGCAGCATGGCGCAGGAGATCGAGCTCGGACTGGACACGTTCGGGGACGTCACGGTCGGACCCGACGGACGCGAGCTCCCGTACGCGGAGGTGATCCGCAACGTCGTCGCCGAGGGCGTGCTGGCCGACCAGGTCGGCGTGGACTTCATCGGCCTCGGCGAGCACCACCGCGACGACTACGCGATCTCCGCCCCCGAGGTGGCCCTCGCCGCCATCGCGGCGAGGACCGAGCGCATCCGGCTCGGATCCGCCGTGACCGTCCTCAGCTCCGACGACCCGGTGCGGGTCTTCCAGCGCTTCGCGACGCTCGACGCCGTGTCCGACGGGCGCGCCGAGGTCATCCTGGGGCGCGGCTCCTTCACCGAGTCCTTCCCGCTGTTCGGCTACGAGCTGAGCGACTACGAGCGCCTCTTCGAGGAGAAGCTCGGCCTGTTCGCCGAGCTCGTGAAGGAGTCGCCCGTCACCTGGAGCGGCAGCACCCGCGCGCCCCTCACCGACCACGGCGTCTACCCCAAGACCGCGAGCGGGCACCTCAAGACCTGGATCGGCGTCGGCGGCAGCCCCGAGTCCGTCGTGCGCGCCGCACGCCACGGCATGCCGCTCATGCTCGCCATCATCGGCGGCGAGCCGCACCGGTTCGCCCCGTACGCCGACCTCTTCGCCCGCGCGCTCGACCAGCTCGAGCAGCCGCGCCTACCCGTCGGGATCCACTCCCCCGGCTACGTCGGCGAGACGGACGCCGAGGCGCGCGAGGCGTTCTTCCCCGACTACCAGGTCATGCACGCCCGCATCGGCAAGGACCGCGGCTGGCCGCCGCTGGCCCGCGCGTCCTACGAGCAGGAGATCGAGCACGGCTCGCTGTACGTCGGATCCGCCGAGACGGTCGCGCGCAAGATCGCCGCGACGCTGACGGCCGTCGGGGCCACGCGCTTCGACCTCAAGTACAGCGCCGGCCCGTTCTCGCACGAGCGGATGATGGGCGGGATCGAGCGCTACGGCACCGTCGTGGCGCCCATGGTGCGCGACATCCTGTCCTGATCCGTCGAGCCGCCCAGGGGTCGCCTGCGCGTCCGCGATGCAGGCGACCCGGTGCGCGGGATATCCTGCGATCGTCCCCGGACCGGGGGCATCGCGAGGGATGGGACGGGTGGCGATGACCGGCGCTCCGCCTCCCGCCCGACCCGGCCCCGACGACGCCGGGCGCGACGCCGAGCCGCGGACGCTCGCCGCCGAGTCCCGGGCCCTCTCCGCCGGGCCGCTCGCCTCGCTCCGGTCGGCCACCGTCGGGCGGCTGCAGTACCGCATCCTGTACCGGGAGATGCGCCGCGCGACCTTCCCCCGCGACTCCCCCACCGGCTCGCAGCCCGGACCCGACCCCTACGGCCTGGCCGTGGTCGGGAGGGCACGGCGGTGGGCTACCAGACCGTGTCGCACGACCTCGGCGTCGCCGGGCAGGTGGCGCACAAGCTCGCGGTGCGCACCGGCCGCGGCGTCTTCTGGTCCGTCCAGGCCTTCCCCGACTTCACCGTGCGCTCGTGGCGGGCCGGCATCGACGCGTTCCCCGCCTGGGCGAGCACCGACGTCGCGGTCCTCGCGCTCGGCATCGGCGACGCCATCCGGTTCACGCCCACGCCCCTCTGGGAGTCGCTGCTGGAGGCCTGCATCGTCGAGGTGCGGAGCCGGATGCCCGTGGGGGGCCGGGTGCTGGTCATCGAGGTGCCGCCGCTCGAGATCTCCCCGGTGACTCCCCCGCCCATCGCCGGCGCCGTCGGGCGCCACGCGGACGCGCTCAACCGCACCACGCGCCGCGTCGTCGCCCGCCATGAACGGGTCGACAGCGTCCCGTTCCCCTCCTGGCGCATCCCCGACTTCATGGCGCCGAACCCCGAGGACACCCTCTACGGGCGCGTCTACCGGGCGTGGGCCGAGCTCGTCGTCGACCGCATCGCGCCCGCGTCGTGACCGCCCCCGCGACCGTGCCCGACCCGGCCTCGCCGGACCTCCGGGACGGGTGGACCGCGGACGCCATCCGCGCCGCCGAGGCCCCGCTCCTCGCGGCCGGCGCGCAGCTCATGCGCGTCGCCGCCGCCGGCCTCGCGCGCCACTGCCGCGGGCTCGCCCCGACCGGATCGGTGCTGGTGCTCGTCGGGGCGGGGAACAACGGCGGCGACGCGCTCCTGGCCGCCGCGGAGCTCGCCCGCGACGGCCGCGAGGTGCGCGTCATCCGCACGGCGTCGCGCGTCCACGAGGCCGGTGCCGCCCGGGCGACCGCCGCCGGGATCGCCCTCACGCCGTCCGAGGAGCTCGACGACGCCGGCGTCCGGGATCTCGGGCGCCGCGTGTCGCTCGTCGTCGACGGGATCCTCGGGATCGGCACCACCGCGAGCCCCGCCCTCCGCGGCGAGGCCCGGCGCGTCGTCGGCGCGCTCCTCCCCGTCGTCCGGTCCGCCGAAGGCCCGCGGGTGATCGCGTGCGACATCCCGAGCGGCACGGGCTGCGACGACGGGGCGGTGCCGGATCCGACCGTGCTGCCCGCCGACGTCACCGTCACCTTCGGCGCGGGCAAGGCCGGGCTCCTGCGCGAGCCCGCGCGCGGCCTCGCGGGGCGCGTGGTGCTGGTCGACGTGGGGCTCGACGTCGCCCGCCTCGGTCCGCCGGCGGTCACCGCCGGCGCCTGACGGCATCTACCCAGGTGGGGGAACCGCTCGCTACCCTGAGCCCGTGTCCACCGTCCTGACCCGCACGCTGCGCCTCGTCGCCGCGCGCTGGCCGGCGCTCCTCGCCTGGTACCTCGCGGGCTGGCTCGGGCACTACCTGCTCATCCAGCTCGCCGCGGAGCTCGGCGCCCGGAGCGCGCTGGCGGGGCTCCTGGTGCTCCCGCTCGCGATCCTCGCGCGGCTCGGCGCCTTCATCGCGATGTTCCTCGTGCTGCGGGACGAGCTGCCGGCGTTCGCGGGCGCCGCCGCCGCCGGCCGGGACGCCGTGGACCGTGGCCCGCTGCTGCGGCGCGGGCAGCGCGCCGCCGATCTCCTGCTCGTGAGCATCCTCCCGTTCTTCGCGTTCTACGCCTCCTGGAAGCTGCTGGCCGACGACACCGTCCAGTACGCCACGACGGCGCTGCGCCGCATCGACTACTTCGAGGAACTGCCCGTGGGCGGCCGCGTCCTCGACGTCGCCCTCGACGCGCGCACCGTCGCGGTCGTCGGGCTCGCCTTCGCCGGGCGGTTCCTGCTGAAGCGCTACGCGGAGCGCCTGCCGCGCTGGACGGCCCTCGTCGCGGTGTACCTCGAGTCGGTGTGGGTCTACCTGACGCTGTTCCTCCTCACGCAGTACCAGGAGCGGGCGCGGGAGTGGATCGACACGCGCGCCGCGAGCGCGTGGGCCGCCGACGTGCGCGCGGGGCTCACCGGGTACCTGGAGCCGCTCGCCGTGCTGTGGGACGGCATCGGGTGGGTGCTGGGCCAGGTGGGCGACGTGGTCCTCCTCCCGATCGCGTGGCTGACGCTCGCGGGCGTCGTCTACGGGCGCGCGCTCGCGCAGGCGGCGGCGCGGCGGCGCGCGGCGGACCCGAGCCGGGCCCTGGACCGCGGCTACCTGCGCGTGGCCGACCGCGTGCGGGCGCTCCCGGGCGGCGTCCGCCGCCGGGCGGCCGAGGTGGGCGAGGACCTCCTCAGCCGCTGGCGCCCGCTGGTCGACGCGGTGCGCCTGATCTGGCGCGCGGGCGTCCTGTCCATGGGCGTCTTCGTGCTCGCGTACGCCGTCGTGGAGGCGGGATCGTCGTGGCTGCTGCTCGGCGCCGTCCGGGCCATCGGGCCGCACGACCTGGTGACGTGGTGGATGAACGTCGACGACCTGCTGGGGTTCGGCGTCGACGTGGTGCTGGAGCCGCTGCGCATCTGCCTGATCGCGGCGGCGTACGACCTGTGCCTCCGCCGCCTCGAGGAGCGGCGCACGGCGGCGGGTGAGCCGTCCGCCGCGGCCCGGGAGTCCGAGGACCCCCGACCGGTCACAGCGTGATGCGGAGGTAGCGCGGCAGCTGGTCGACGGTCTGCACCGCGAGCCGGAGGTCGGCGTCCTCGCCCGCGTCGACCGGCACGAGGAACCCCACGGCGGCCTCGTACCGGCCGAGCCGCGTGGAGTCGCAGCCCGTCGTCGTGGGGTCGTCGAGGTCGAGGTCGAGGTAGCTGGAGGACGCGGGCTCCCAGGTGCGGGCCAAGCGGTCGCCGTCCGCCTCGTCCAGCATCAGGGTGCACCCCTCCGACGCCCAGTCCACGATGGCGTGCGGGATGACGGTCATGCGGACGACGACGAGGTCGGTGCCCACCGGGAGCTCCCGTTCGACGCCCGGGTCGCTCGACCAGCGGATCCGGTCGGCGCCGTCCACGCGCCACGTGGTGGTCCCGAAGTCCGTGTCCGCGCCGACCGCCACGTCGACGGGCTCCACCGGCCGGCCCTCGCGGAACCCGCCCCACTCGTTCTGGAACACGATGCCGACGGTGAGGGGCGCGAGCACCAGGGTCGCGACGAGGGCGACGCGGTTCCTCCGCCACCAGCCCGTCATCGCCGGCCCTCGACGGGCTCGTCCGTGGTCACGGCGTCCGCGACGGACAGGCGGGACAGGTCGACGGGGATCACGAGGAGCGAGTCGGTCCGCGCGTCGTCGGTCGCCGCGAGCCGCACGACCGCTCCCGCGGCGCCCGCTGCCGGCACGGCATCGCGCGGCACCTCGAACATGAGCGGCCCGTGCACCGGGATGCCGACGGACAGCGGGCGGTCGGCGATCGTCGCGAGGCCCGGCCGGGCGGAGGCGCTGTACACGTCCTCGCCCAGGACGAGCTCCGCGGTGCGGAGGCCCGCCGCGTACTCCGTCACCACGGCCTCCGCGGTCACGTCGACCACGACCCACGCGCCGGTCGTCTCCCCCACCCAGCCGTTCGACGCGGTCACGCTGCGGGCCGCGCGGACGTCCTCGACGGTCACGGCGACGTTGCGGCCCCGCACCTCCTCGCCGATGCGGCCGTGCACCTCGATGGGCGCCTGCCACTCGGACTCCGTGGGCGCCGTCCGCAGGATGAGGGACGCCGTCGCGATCACCGCGGCGAGCGCGGCCGCCGTGCCGATCCGGCGGAGGGCCTCCCGGCGCACGGGCGTCACCCGTCAGCCCCCGCGCCGACGTCCTCGAACGGGACGGTGGCGCGCGCCTGCACGAACGGCTCCTCGAAGCGCTCGCCGTAGGTCACGAACCCCTCGGCGCGGTAGCTCTTGTCGTACACGTCGACCGGCAGGTCGGCTCCCGCCTCGGCCTGCACGTCGTCGCCGTCGACCTCCCAGACGAACGCGAGCTCCATGGGCACGTGCGGCTGCAGCTCGGGGCGGGACGTGCCGTCGGCGAGGAGCAGGACGGCCACCGGATCCGTGTCCTCGTCGACGCCCGCGATGCCGACAGGGCGCAGGTTGTCGGCGGCGCCGGTGCCCGCCGTCGTCGGGACGGGGCCGTCCCACACGTCCTCCACCGTCGC
Source organism: Clavibacter michiganensis (assembly GCA_002150995.1). GTDB lineage: Bacteria > Actinomycetota > Actinomycetes > Actinomycetales > Microbacteriaceae > Clavibacter > Clavibacter michiganensis_K. The sequence continues at coordinate 2,179,576 of MDHJ01000001.1, forward strand.
GATCACGGCGAGGAGCCGCCGCCCGTCCTCCGGCTCGAGGCCCGCCTCCGGCAGCGCGTCGATGAGCCGGGCGCGCTCCACGGCGATCCGGAGCTGGGCGCCCGTGACCGCGTCCCCGGCGCCGAGCGTCGGCAGCGCCTCGACGGGCGCGTCCTCGAGGCCGCCGAACGCGGCGGAGGCCGCCAGCACCACGAGGGTGGAGCCCGTCACGAGCCAGCGGGTCGGCACCCGGTCGGACAGCCGGGCGGCCCGTGCGCGCCACTCGGCGGGATCGCGCGGGGCTCGGCGACGGCCGGCACGGCGGCCGGCGGCGCGGAGCCGTGCCGCCGGCTCCGTCGTCGGCGTGTCGCGTTCGGTCACGCCGTCAGGCTAGTGTCCGGCCGCCGGGACGGCCAGGTCCGGGCGGCAGGGCAATGCCGTGCGGAGCGGCACGTGCAGGTCCATGGCGTGCAGGTCCACGGCGTGCGGGGCGATGGCGTGCAGGGCGGGACCTGCGGGATCCGGGCGACGCCGGGACCCCGCAGGGCGTCAGGCCGGCGTCACGTCGATGAGCACCTTGCCGGTCACGCCGTCCTCGACCGCCTGGTGCGCGTCGGCGGTCCGCTCCAACGGGAAGCGGTGCAGCGGCAGGCCCGCGTCCTCGCCGACGGGCAGGGCGCCGTCGATGAGCGCGAGGTGGATGTCGGCGCGGGCGGCGTCGAGCGCCTCCTGGCCGACCGTGTACAGCAGCAGGAACTGGTACCGCAGGTTCTTCACGAAGCTGTCGACCACGGGGAGCGTGACCGTGTCGCCGCCGTTGTTCGCGTAGACCGCGATGGAGGCGCGGTTCCGGGCGACGCGCTGGTTGAGCCCGGCGTTCTGCGCCGGGGCGACCTCCACGACGAGGTCGACGCCGTCGGGCGCGATCTCGAGGATCGCCGTCGCCGCGTCGGTCGCGCGGTAGTCGACGACGTGCTGGGCGCCGGCGGCCGTGGCGAGGGCGCCCTTCTCCGGGGAGCTGACCGTGGTGATCACGGTGGCGCCGGCCCAGCGCGCGAGCTGGATGGCGGCGTGGCCGACCGCGCCCGCGCCGCCCGCGACGAGGACGTGCCTGCCGGCGAGGGCGCCCGGGGCGAGGCGCGACGGGCCGTCCTCGGCGACGGTGAGCGCGCGGTGGGCGGTGACGGCGGGGACGCCGAGGCTGGCGCCGAGGTCGAAGGAGAGGCCGTCGGGCAGGGGCGCGACGCGGTCCACCGGGAGCACCGTGCTCTCCTGCGCGGTGCCGGTGGGGCGGCCGTGCGCGGCCAGCATGATCCAGACGCGGTCGCCCACGGCGAGGTCGCTCACGTCGGGGCCGACGGCGTCGATGACGCCCGCGCCGTCCTGGTTGGGGACGACCTCGGGGAACGGGAGCTCCTGGCCGGGCGACCCGCCGTCGCGGGACTTCCAGTCGGTGGGGTTCACGCCGGACACGACGACGCGGACGCGCACCTCGCCGGGGCCGGGGGCTGCCGCGTCGCGGTCGACGGGCTGCAGGACGTCGGGGGCACCGGTGCGGGTGTAGGTGATCGCTCTCATGCCACCATCCAACGCCCGGCGCCCGTGAGGTGTTCCTGCCCTCAGCCGCCGAGCGTGTCGTGGGTGAGCCGGCCGCCGAGGAGGGTCGCCGACACGCGCATGGCGCGGAGGTCGTCCGCGGTGGTCGACGGCGCGAGCGGATCCGCCTCCACGACCGCGATGTCGGCCCGCTCCCCGGGCGCCAGGCGCGTGCGGACGGACGCGTCGAGCGCCGCGGCGCGGTCGATGGCCTGCTCCGGGTGCCACGGCGCCCGGCCGTCGCGCGACCGGCCGACGGCGGCGGACATGGTGGCCCACGGATCCAGCGGTGCGACGGGGGCGTCGGAGCCGAGGACGAGGCGGGTGCCCGCGGCGCGCAGGTCGGCCAGGGGAAACGCGCGGCCCGTGCGGCCGGCCCAGTAGACGTCGGCGACGTCGCGGTCGTCCATGGCGTGCTCCGGCTGCACGCTCGCGACCACCCCGAGCGCCGCGAAGCGCGCCACGTCCTCGCGGGTGAGGAGCTGCGCGTGCTCGATGGAGCCCGCGAGCCCGTCGGCGTCGCGGTGCGCGCCGTGCAGCGCCTCGTCGAGGTGCGCGAAGGCGTCGAGGGCGAGCCGGTTCGCGTGGTCGCCGATGGCGTGGATGGCCGGCCGCAGCCCCTGGCGCGCGGCCTTCAGCATGATCCCCCGCAGCTCGTCCGGCGGTACCGACAGGGTGCCGCACGCGCCGCCGTGGGCCGCGCCGCCCTGGCCGTCGAGGTCGGGGTACGGGTCGAAGCAGTACGCGGTGCGGGTGTTGAGCGACCCGTCGGTGACAACCTTCGCGGGGCCGACGCGCACGAGGCCGCCGGTGCCCGGGAGGAGGTCGCCCGTGCGGAGCCCCTCGTCGCGGGCGCGGTCGAGGTGCTGCGGCCAGACGCCGTACTCGACGCGGAGCGCGTCGTGGCCGAGGGCGGCGAGGCGGCGCCAGCGGTCCTGGTTCTCGTCGATCTCGAGGTCGACCACGCCGACGACGCCGCGGCGGGCGGCGTCGCGCGCGACCTGCACGGCGCGTGCGTCGAGCGACGACGCGTCGCCCTCCTCCACGCGGTACATGAAGTCGAAGCAGTCGTCCTCCCGCAGGAGGCCCGTGGGGTGGTCGCCGTAGCCGTGGGGCGCGAGCGCCGCGGAGCTCGCCCAGCAGCAGTGCAGGTCGCCGCTGACGAGGAGCACGGGGGTGTCGCCCGCGACGGCGTCGAGGAGCCCCTTCGTGGGGAGGTCGGGCCAGAGCCCGTCGCGGAAGCCGTAGCCGACGAGCGCCTCGGGGGCGCCCGCGGTCGTGACCGCGCCGGCCGCGCCGGACGCCGCGTCGCGGGCGGCCAGCGCATCGCGGACGAGCGCGACGGCCTCCGCGGCGGAGGCGACGCGGGACAGGTCGAGCCGGCGCGACACCTTCGTCCACTGGGTGAAGTGCACGTGGCCGTCCCACAGGCCCGGGATCACGAAGCGGCCGTCGAGGGCGCGGGTCTCCACGCCCGCGGCGTCGGCGGATCCGGCGGGGACCACCGCGGCGATCGCCCCGTCGCGCACGAGCACGTCGACGGGCGCGTCGGATCCGGGCAGGCGTCCGCCCGCGAGGAGCAGCGCGGTCACTCCGCGGCCCCGGGGGCGCCGGTCGCGTGGGTCGCGCCGTCGGCGCGGGCGGCCGCGCGCCGCATCTCCGCGGCGAGCGCCGGGTTCGGGTACTCCGCGCCGTGCTCCAGCTCGTGGAGGACGCGCTCGACGACGTGGGCGGGCTTGTTCTGGCTGAGCTTCGCCTTCGCCACGACGCGCGTGGCCACGAGGCGGAGGCCCACGGTGCCGGCGCTGATGCGGGCGGCGTACGCGGCGTCCGGCGCCGTCCCCCCGATCCGGCGCGGCTCGGGCATGCGGTCCTCGAAGTGGTCGACGAGCGCGCCGAGCACGCGCAGGTTCTCGTCCGCGGAGAGGATCTCGACGCGGCAGGTGAGGTGCGCGCTGATGTGGTTCCAGGTGGGGACGGCCGGGTCGGCGTCGTACCAGCCGGGCGACACGTAGCCGTGCGGGCCCTGGACGATGACCAGCACCTCGGCGTCGGCTCCCGAGCGCTCGCCGAGCTCGTGGATCCGCTCGTCGGGTCGGCCCACGTGGGTGAGCAGCGTGAGGTCGTCGCGCGCGGGATCCAGCAGCACCGGGTAGTGCGACGCGACGAGGCCGGCGCCCGTGCCGCTGACGATCGTGGCCCACGGGTTCTCGGCGACGAGGCGGCGGATCTCGGCCACGTCCTCGAGCGCGAACGACGGGTTCTCCCTCACCGGGCGGCCCGCCGCGGCTCGAGGGCGGACGAGGGAGCGAGGCGCATGACGGGATGCTACCGGCCGCCGGCGCGGCGGGAGACCGCCCTCACCGCGCGCGGAGGCCCTCGAACCCGTCGTCGCGCCACTCGCCCGGGAGACGCTCCCCCGCCTCGGCCGCCCGCACCTCGCGCTGCCGCAGCTCGACGCGGCGGATCTTCCCCGACGCGGTCTTCGGCAGCTCGCCGAACTCGATGCGGCGCACCCGCATGAACGCGGGGCAGCGCTCGCGCGCGTGCCGCAGCACGGCGAGCGCCGTCTCCGCGTCCGGCTCCCAGCCCGCCGCGAGGTGCACGTACGCCTTCACGACGTTGAGCCGCACCGGGTCGGGGGCGCCGACCACCGCCGCCTCCGCGACCGCGGGGTGCTCGATGAGCACGCTCTCGACCTCGAAGGGCGACACCTTGTAGTCGGACGACTTGAAGACGTCGTCGGTGCGGCCGATGAAGGTGATCGAGCCGTCCGCGCCCCGCCGGGCGACGTCGCCCGTGTGGAAGTACCCGCCGCGCATGGCCTCGTCCGTGCGGGCGTCGTCGCCCAGGTACCCGGCCATGAGGTTCACGGGCCGGGTCGCGAGGTCGAGGCAGATCTCGCCCTCGTCGGCGGGCTCGCCCGTGACGGGGTCCACGAGCACGAGGTCGACGCCCGGGAGCGCGGTGCCCATGGAGCCCGGCACGACGGGGTCGCCGGGCGCGTTCGCGACGATGGCGGTGGTCTCGGTCTGGCCGTAGCCGTCGCGGATCACGAGCCCCCACCACTCCTCGATGCGCGCGATGACCTCCGGGTTGAGCGGCTCGCCCGCGGACACGATCTCCCGGAGCCTCCCCGGCCGCTCGCGGATCCCGGCCTGGATGAGCATGCGCCACACCGTCGGCGGGGCGCAGAACGTGGTGACCTCGGCGCGGTCGAGCTGCTCGACGAGCGCGTGGGCGTCGAACCGCGCGTAGTCGTGCACGAAGACGGTGGCCTCGGCGATCCACGGCGCGAAGAAGCAGCTCCAGGCGTGCTTGCCCCAGCCCGGCGAGCTGATGGCGAGGTGCACGTCGCCGGGCTGGAGGCCCAGCCAATAGGCGGTCGTGAGGTGGCCGACCGGGTACGAGACGTGCGTGTGGACGACCATCTTCGGCCTGCTCGTGGTGCCGGACGTGAAGTAGACGAGCGCGGGATCCGTGGACGCGACCTCGACGCCCACCCGGTCGGCGGGCGCGCCGTCGGCGTCGCGGTAGTCGGCCCAGCCGCGGGGCGCGGGCGCCCCGTCCGTCGCGCCGATCGCGATGCGCGCGTAGCCGCCGGGCACGTCGTCGAACACGGCCGTGTGCGCGAGGTCGGCGATGACCTGGCGGACGCCGGCGCGCTCGACCCGGTCGGCGAGGTCCGCGGCACCGAGCACGGTGGAGGTGGGCAGGATCACGGCGCCCGCCTTCATGATCGCGAGCATCGTCTCCCAGAGCTCCACCCGGTTCCCGAGCATGAGCATGACGTGGTCGTCCCTCCGCACGCCCTGCGCGACGAGCCAGGTCGCGACCCGGTCGGATCTCGTCGCCATCTCGTCGAAGGTGAGGCTGCGCTCGGATCCGTCGCCCGCGACCACGCGCAGCGCCACCCGGTCGTTCCCGCGGGCGATCCGGTCGAACCAGTCGACGGCCCAGTTGAAGGCGTCGCCCACGTCCGGCCAGCGGAAGCGCTCGGCCGCGGATGTCCGGTCGGTGCGCATCTCCTGCAGGAGGTCACGGGCGGCGCGGTAGGAGGAGTCGGCTTCGGGCATGGGTACATCCTGCTGCCCGCGCCTCCCGGCCGGGCGCCGGGGATCCGGGGACCGCACCGATCGGCGCCGGGCTCCGAAGCAAACAGGTAGTGCACGAACTCATCACTGAGGGAAGGACCGCAGCATGACCGAGATCACCGCCCACCACGGGCTCCTGAAGGACACGCACCTGCACGTCGACGACACCGGGGGCACGGGCCGCCCCGTCGTGCTCATCCACGGCTGGCCGCTCTCCGGCGAGTCCTGGAAGAAGCAGGTCCCCGCGTTCGAGGCCGCCGGCTTCCGCGTCATCACCTACGACCGCCGCGGCTTCGGGCGCAGCGACAAGCCGCTCACGGGCTACGACTACGACACGTTCGCCTCCGACCTCGACGCGCTCCTCGACCAGCTCGACCTGGTCGACGTCACCCTCGTCGGCTTCTCGATGGGCGGCGGCGAGATCGCCCGCTACATCGGGACGCACGGGGAGGCGCGCCTGCACAGCGTGGTGTTCGCCTCCGCCGTGCCGCCGTACCTGATGCAGGGCGACGACAACCCGGACGGTCCGCTCACGAAGGACGCGGCGGCCGAGATGACCGCGGGGCTCACGAAGGACGAGGACTCCTTCTACGACGGGTTCACCACCGCGTTCTTCTCCGCGGACGGCGTGGTGAAGGTCACCGAGGAGGAGCGCCAGGAGGCCATCGCGCTCGCGCACCAGTCGAGGAAGCACGCGGCGCTCGCGTCGATGGCCGCGTTCGCGACCACGGACTTCCGCGACGACCTGACGAAGGTCACCGTCCCGACCCTCGTCATCCACGGGGACGGCGACGGCACCGTCCCCTTCGAGGGCTCCGGCGCACGCACGCACGCCGCCATCGCCGGGTCCGAGCTACACGTCATCGCGGGCGCCCCCCACGGCGTCACGGTGAGCCACCCCGAGGAGTGGAACCGCGTCGTGCTGGAGTTCCTCGCGAGGTAGGACGCACCACCCGCAGGGGCGCTGATCCGGTCGGGTCAGCGCCCCTGCGTGCGCTTGTAGGGCTTCGGCTGCCCCTTGACGACCGGTGCGCGACCCTGGCCCTTGGACGCCTTCGCCTTCCCGCCGGCGGGCGGCTTCGGCGCCTCGGGCGGGGTCGACGGCTTCGCGAGCTCCTCGAGCGCCTCCTCGTAGGCGAGGCGGCCGGTCTTCGTCAGCCGCGTCTCGGTGGCCTGCGGGTCGAAGACGGCCTTGCCGTAGTGCTCCTCGACGGCCCGGATGGAGGAGGCGAGCTTCGCACGCGAGATGCCGAGCTGATCCGCGGCCTTCGGCAGGTGCAGCACCTCGGCCGCGACCACGAAGTGGCGCTGGTGGCTGATCTTCACGCGTGGTGCCTCTCGTCGCGGCGGATGCCGGAGGTCCCACGGTACAGGCCGGGCGCGGCCGGTCCCGGCGGCGGCCGTCCGAGCCCGGGCGCGCCCGGCGCGCCCATGCGACGCGGGGGCCCGATGCGCCCGGTAGCGTCGAGGCCGGTACGGATCCGACGAGGGGGCACGGCATGGCGGGACTCGAGGTCGTCGCGGCGGTGATGATCCGCGACGGGCGCGCGCTCGCCTGCCGCCGGGCGCCGCACAAGCCGGGTGCGGGGACGTGGGAGTTCCCGGGCGGCAAGGTCGAGGCCGGCGAGCGGCCCGAGGCGGCGCTCGCGCGGAGATCCGCGAGGAGCTCGGGATCGACGTGGCCGTCGGCACCCTCGTCGACCGCTCCGAGGTGCCCGTGGGCGACCGCGTCGTCGACCTCGCCTGCTACCGGGTGGAGCCGCTCGGTCCGCCGCCCACCGCGAGCACCGACCACGACGAGCTGCGCTGGGTGCCGCTCGCGGACCTCGGCGACCTCAGCTGGTCGGCACCCGACCTGCCCGCCGTGCGGAGCCTGGTGCTGGCCGCCCGGCACCCGGACGCCGACCGGCTGATCGACCCGGCCGCCCCGCGACCGGCGCCGGATGCCGAGCACGACCGGCACGCCGGGCGCCTGCGGGTGCTGTCCGCGGACGCCGCGGCTGCGCTCGCCGCGCTCCGGGCCGGGGTCCGCGCCGCCGGGGACGCGGGCCTCGACGCGCACCGGATCGCGGCCGCCGCCGGCCTCGCGCTGCGGGACGTCGAGGACCTGCTCGGCGGAGGGACCGCCGACCCGGCTTGACCTCACGGGGACTCGAGGTGCTGGGATCGCCGCATGCGCACCCACCACGTGACCCTGCCCGCCCGCGACACCGCCGCGGTCGCCGACGCCTACTCCGCGCTCGGCTTCCCGACCCGCACGTCCTCCGAGGGGGTCGAGGTCGAGATCGGCGCGACGCGGCTGTCGTTCACCGCCGGTCCGGCGTACGGCGGCGCCCACCACCTCGCCGTCACGATCCCGACGGGCACCCTCCGGGCGGCGCGCGAGTGGCTCGGCGAGCGCGCGGACGTGATCGCCGTCGACGGACGGGACGAGTTCGCGGGACCGGGCACCTGGGACTCCCGATCCGTGTACTTCCGGAGGCCCGACGAGCAGGTGCTCGAGCTCATCGAGCGGCGCGCGATCCCGGCCGTCGACCGGCCGGACGCGCCGTTCCGGGCCGCCGAGGTCGTGGGCGTCAGCGAGGTCGGCGTCGTGGTCGACGACGTGGACGCGGCCGTCCGCGCGCTGGGGACGCGGGCCTGCCCCCCTACGGGGACTTCGCCGCCCCGGGCTTCGCGGCCGTGGGCGACGTGCACGGCCTCGTGATCCTGGTGGCGACCGGCCGCGCCTGGGTCCCCGAGGGGGTCCAGGTCGCCGCCGCGACGCCCGTGGTGGTCGACGCCGGCCTCGGACGGGAGGTCGTGCTCGCGCCGGGCGCGCGGATCCGCTGACGGCGTCGACGCTCGACGGGCAGGCCCGTGCATGCACAGGCGCCCGCGCACGGCGGACCCGGTGGGCGCCGCAGGATCGCCCGGCGCGCGCTCGCCGGGGACGACCATGCCGCCGGGAGCGCTGGGGAGGAACGGACGACCGCGGGCGGCAGGCCGCCTACCGTCTCCGTACCGCGGCCCTCGCCGCAGCACCCCCACATCGAACAGGAGCATCCCCATGCCCGTCCTCACCTCCGCGCCGCGCCTCCGGCCCGCCGCCCTCACCGCGCTGGCGCTCGTCGCGCTGCTGGCCGTGCCCACCGCGGCCCAGGCCGCCCCAACGCACCATCCCGCCCACGCCCGCACGGCATCGGCCCCGGCGCAGCGTCACGTCACGCACCCGATCACCACCACGACGGTCCCCGCCAGCCCGTCGCTGGGCTTCGGCGGAGGCACCATCTTCGCCCCGGCCGACACCGGCCGCGCCGTCCTCGGTAGCGTCATCGTCACCCCCGGCTTCACCGACACGCAGGCCGGCATGCGCTGGTACGGCACCGACCTCGCGGCGGAGGGCTTCGTGGTCCTCACCATCGACACGCTCGACCCCGACCGCTACGACACCCCCGAGGCGCGCGCCACGCAGATGCTCGCCGCCGCCGACTACCTCACCGGGGAGAGCGCCGTGAGGTCCGTGGTCTCGAAGGACCGCGTCGGCCTGCTCGGCTTCTCCATGGGCGGGGGCGGCGTGCTCCAGGCCGCGCAATCCCGCCCCTCCATCAAGGCGGCGGTCGCGCTCATGCCGTTCGACTTCTCCTCCGACCCGGACGGCGGCGCTCCCGGCTACCCGCGCCTGACGACGCCGGCGCTGGTGGTGTCGGCGCAGGCGGACGACCTCGCCGACCCGACGCTCATGGTGAAGCCCATGTACGACTCCATCCCGGCCGGCACCCCGAAGCAGTACCTGCAGCTGCGGGGCGCCGGTCACCAGGCCGGCCAGACCACGCCGAACGGGACCATCCGCGTCGCGGCGACGGCCTTCCTCAAGCGCTACCTCGACGGGAACGGCGCCTACGGCAAGTTCATCTGCCCGGCCCCCGCGGTAACGCCGACGGGTCCGATCAGCGAGTCGACCAGCACCTGCGTCGATTCGCGCCGGCGCTGACCGCCCCGGCATCCGTCGACCGTCCGCGGCGTCCGACCTCCGGGTCGGGCGCCGCGCGCGTGCGCGGCATGCGGGACCTAGGGTGGGAGGGATCCACCATCCGCCCCCGCTCGTCCCGGGCCGGCCACCGAACGGAGCGCTGATCGCGCTGAGCACCACCCCGCCCCCGCGGACCCGCGTCGCCCCCGCAGGGACCCGGGTGCCGCGCGCCCGCCGCGCCAGCGTCGCCGCCGCGTCAACCCGCAGGAGATGCGCGACGTCCGCGCCCGCCTCCGCGGCACCATCTACGAGGGCACCGAGCCCGCGCACGGCCGCCTCGGCGACCTCTACTCCCCGAGCCAGATCGTCGACTTCTGCCTCGACCTCGGCGAGGTGATGCTCGCCTCCGGCGCCGACGTGCGCGCGGTCGAGATCGCGATCGTCGCGGTCAGCACGAAGTGGAACCTCGCGCCGCTCGAGCTCGACATCACGGGCACCGCCATCACCATCCAGTACGCGCCCCTCGAGGGGCCGCCGCTCGTGAAGCTGCGCGTGGTCACCGCGGAGGGCAGCGACCTGCACCGCCTGTCGCTCGTGTACCAGATCGTCGACGAGCTGCTCCACGACGACCGCGACATGACGAGCGCCGTGGACGGCCTGGTCGAGGTGCTGCGGTCGCCGCCGCGCTGGCCGTCGTGGATCACCGACGCGGCCATGGGCCTCTTCGGCGTCTCCGTCTCGCTGCAGGCCGGCGGCACCGTCGCCGGCGCGCTCGGCGCCTTCCTGCTGATGGTCGGCGTGATGGTCCTCGGCCGGCAGCTGTCGCGCCGCGGCATCCCGCCCTTCTTCGTGGTCGCCCTGCAGTCGGCGGGGGTGGCCGCGCTGGGCACCCTCGCGATCTGGTGGGGGCTGCTGCCCGCGGGGAGCGCGGCCGCGATGGTCGCCGCCGTGGTCGTGCTGATCCTCCCCCACGTCACCATCGTCACCTGGGCGCAGGACGCCATCTCGGGCTTCCGCGCCATGGCGGTGTCGCGGGCGATGATCATCGTGCTCATCGTCGCGGGCATCGCCGTGGGCATCCCGGGCGGGCTCGCGGTCACCGCCGGCGTCGCCATCGAGGTCGACCCGACGGACATCACGCTGCGCGCGCTCCCCCTGTGGATGCTGCTCATCACCACGTTCTTCGCCGCGGGCGCCACCGGCATCACGCAGGGCGCCAACGCGCGCGTGATGCCCGTCGCCATCGCGGTCGCGCTCGTCGGCACGGTCTCGCTGTGGACGCTGAAGCTCCTCGGGGTACCGCTGCTCGCGGGCACGTTCCTCGTGGCGACCCTGCTCGGGGCGCTCGGGACGGTGGTGGCCGCGCGCCTCCGGGTGTCGGCCACGGCGATCGCGGTCCCCGCCTTCTGCGGGTCCCTGCTGCCCTCCCTCGCGGTCGCGTCCGCGCTCCTCAACTCGATGGCGGGCACGTCCGGGGCGACGGGCGCCTTCGTCGGCGCCATGGCGACGACGCTCGCCATCGGCGCGGGCCTCGTGCTCGGCAGCCTGCTGGCCACGCCGCAGGCCCGGCGCCACCTCCGCCGCCGCTCCAAGCGGGTCGTCGTCCGCTCCGTGCGGCTGGACACGACGCCGATCGGCGTGGTGCGCGACCCGGCGCTCGGGCACCCGGCGCTCGGCGGCCCGACACCGGCGGATCCCGCCGCGGGACGCTCGCCGGACGGGATCTGACGACCGGATCGGAGGGACCGGCCGCGGCGCCGGCGTGCACCGGGCTCCCCGGCGCGTCTGCCACGGTGGTCCGATGAGGATCCTCGTGGTGGACGACGAGCGGCGGCTCGCGGACGGCATCCGGCGCGGACTGCAGGCCGAGGGCTTCGCGGTCGACGTGGCGCACGACGGAGTCGACGGCCTGTGGTGGGCCCGCGAGAACGCCTACGACGCGATCCTCCTCGACCTGATGATGCCCGGGATGAGCGGCTGGGCCGTCTGCCGGACGCTGCGCGCGGAGGGCATCTGGACGCCCGTGCTCATCCTCACGGCGAAGGACGGCGACTGGGACGAGGTGGAGGCGCTGGAGGCCGGCGCGGACGACTTCGTCACGAAGCCGTTCTCCTTCCCCGTGCTGGTCGCCCGGATCCGCGCGCTCGTGCGGCGCGGCGCCCCGGCCCGCCCGGTCGCCCACCGCATCGGCGACCTCGTCGTCGACCCCGGCCCCCGCCGGGCGACGCGCGCCGGCGAGGAGATCGACCTCACCAGCCGCGAGTTCGCGGTCCTCGAGTTCCTCGCCCGCAACGCCGGCCGCGTGGTCTCCAAGCGCGAGGTGGTGCAGAACGTCTGGGACGACGACTTCGAGGGCGACCCGTCGATCGTCGAGGTGTACGTGGCGCACCTCCGCCGGAAGCTCGACCGGCCGTACGGCACCACGACCATCGAGACCGTGCGCGGCGCGGGCTACCGGCTGGGCGCGTCCGATGCGTGACCGGCACCGGCCGTCCCGGCACCGGCGCTCCCTCCGCGTGCGCGCCACGACCGCGGTCGCCCTCATCGCGCTCGTCCTGGGGGCGCTCGGGGCCGTCGCCTTCGCGCTGGTGCTCCGCGCCTCGCTCGAGGACGGCGTCCGGCAGGCCACGGAGCGCACGCTCGAGACGATCACCGACACGGTCGCCGCGCGCGGGCCCGACGCCGTGACGGGGCTCGGCGACGACGACCTCGTGCAGGTGCTCGACGCCGACGGGCGCGTGCTCGCCCACGGGGAGGACGCCGGCGGGACCGCGCTCACCGCGCCGGGCGGCTCCGGCGTCGTCGTGCGCGACGGCGAGCGGCGGCTCGCGGTGTCCGACGAGGTGGACGACGTGGACGACGCGGACGGCGTGACCGTGGTCGTCGCCGCGCCGCTCGAGGACGCCGACGACGCGCTCGCCGCGGTCGTCCGCCTGCTGCTCGTGGCCGTGCCCGTCGTGGTCGCCCTCGTCGCCCTGCTGGCCTGGATCGTCGTCGGCCGGGCGCTCCGCCCGGTGGAGCGGATCCGCCGGGACGCCGAGGCCATCGGCTCCGCCCGGGGCGACGGGCGCATCGACGAGCCCGGGACGGGCGACGAGGTCGACCGGCTCGCGCGCACCCTGAACGGCATGCTCGCCCGCCTCGACGCGTCCCGCCGCGCCCAGCAACGGTTCGTCTCCGACGCCTCCCACGAGCTGCGCTCCCCGCTCGCGACCGTGCGGCAGCACGCCGAGCTCGCCCGCCTCCACCCCGACCGCACGAGCCTCGGCGAGCTGGCGGACGTGGTGCTCGCCGAGGGCGGACGGCAGCAGGACCTCGTCGACGCGCTCCTCGTGCTCAGCCGCCTCGACGAGCACGCCGCCCTCGACGCCCGCCCGGTCGACCTCGACGACGTCGCGCTCGACGAGGTCGCGCGGCTGCGGGCCCGCGCGGGCGTGCGGGTCGACGCCTCGGGGATCACCGCGTGCCGGGTCGCCGGCGACGCGCGGCTCCTGGCCCTCGCCGTCCGGAACCTCGCCGACAACGCCGCGCGGCACGCCGCGTCGACCGTCTCCGTCGCCACCGCGGCGGGCAGCGACGGCGCGGTGCTCACGGTCGACGACGACGGGCGCGGGATCCCCGCGGCCGAGCGGGAGCGGGTCCTCGACCGGTTCGTGCGCCTCGACGAGGGCCGCGACCGCGAGAGCGGCGGATCCGGGCTGGGACTCGCCATCGTCCGGGCGGTCGCGGAGGCGCACGGCGGATCCGTCGCGGTGGAGGAGGCGCCCGGCGGCGGGGCCCGCGTGGTGCTGCGCCTCTCCGCCGCACGCCCGGACGTCCCGTGATCCCGAGGACCTCGGCGCTCGTCCGCCGACCCGCAGCCGTTCCTGCGGGTCGGCTGACAGCGGCTTAGGGTCCGCTTAAGGTGCCCCCGGGCATCGTGGTCGCATGACCACGCACACCGCATCCCCCGCCCTCCGCCGCGCCGCCCTGGCGCTCGCCCTCCCCTCCTCGGCGGCCTCGCGCTCGCCGGCTGCGCGGACGCCGGCACCGCACCCGCCTCCGCGCCCGGCGCCGCGCCGTCGTCCGCGTCCGCCGCGCCGACCGCCGGCTCCGACGCATCCGCCCCGCTCCCCGCCGACGGCGCCCTCGCGGCCGCCGTCGAGACCGCCATCGCCGCCGTCCCCGGCAGCGCGCTCCTCTCCGTCGACCAGGAGGCCGGCGGCACCTCGTGGGAGGTCGTCGTCGCCGAGCAGGACGGCCGCGAGCACGAGGTGCACACCGGGGCCGACGGATCCGCCGTCACCGCGGGCCCCGTCGCCGACTCCGACGACGCCGACGACCTCGCCGAGAACGCCGCCCTCCTGCAGGCCGCCCGCGTCTCCCCCTCCGACGCCGCCTCCGCCATGACGGGCGCCGTCGCCGGCACGATCACCGAGCTCGGCCTCGACGAGGACCGCGGCACCGTCGTCTGGGAGGGCGACGTCGTCGACGCCCAGGGCGTCACGCACAGCGTCCGCGTCGACGCCGGCTCCGGCGACGTCGTCAGCCAGGCCGTGGACGACCGCACCCCCGACACCGACGACTGAGGCCGCGCCCGGGAGCGGGCATAGCCTGGATCCACCTGTCCCCACGAGGGACGCCACCCACCACGAGGAGGATCCCCGATGGACGTGCACCCCGGTGTCACCCTGCTGGACGACGACGTACGGGACGCGCACGAGCTGTTCCGCTCGCTGCACGCGCACCCCGAGCTGTCGATGCAGGAGCACGCGACCGCCGCCGCGATCGAGGCCTACCTAGAGGCGGTCGGAGCGGAGACGAGCCGCTGCGGCGGAACCGGAGTGGTCGGGATCCTCCGCAACGGCGACGGCCCGGTCGTCGCGTTCCGCGCGGACACCGACGGGCTCCCCATCCTCGAGGAGACGGGCCTCGCCTGGGCGAGCCGCGACACCGGGGTGCAGCGCGACGGCACCGAGGTGCCCACCATGCACGGCTGCGGCCACGACTTCCACGTGGCGGCGGCGCTCACCACCGCGCAGGCCCTCGCCGGGAACCGGGACGCGTGGGCCGGCACCGTCGTCTTCGTGTTCCAGCCCGGCGAGGAGACCGGCGAGGGCGCCCGCGCCATGCTGGCCGACGGCCTCTGGGACCGGGCGCCGCGCCCCGAGGTGATCCTCGGCCAGCACGTGTTCCCGCTCCCCGTCGGCATGGTCGCGACCCGCGAGGGCGCGTTCATGAGCATGTCGGACTCGTGGCGCGTCACCGTGCGCGGCCGGGGCGCGCACGGGTCGCAGCCGCAGAACTCCATCGATCCGATCGTCGCGGCCAGCGCGATCGTGCTCCGGCTGCAGACGGTCGTCGCCCGCGAGACCGACCCGCAGGCCGCGGCCGTCGTGACGGTGGGCACGTTCCAGGCGGGCACGAAGGAGAACATCATCCCCGAGCACGCGGTGCTCGGCCTCAGCATCCGCACCTTCGACGTGTCCGTGCGCGAGCGCGTGCTGGCGTCGGTGCGGCGGATCATCCTGGCCGAGGCCGCCGCGAGCGGGGCGCCGGAGCCCGAGATCGAGGAGATCGTCTCCTTCCCGCTCAACCGCAACGACCCGGAGGCGACGCGCGGCGTCGTCGCGGCCCTCACCGCGCAGCTCGGCGCCGACCGGGTCGTGGAGTCGCCGCCCATCATGGGCAGCGAGGACTTCGGCATCCTCGGCGAGGCCATCGGCGTGCCGACCGTCTACTGGGCGTTCGGCGGGGTCGAGCCCGCGGCGCTCGGCGGCGCGACCCCGCCGCCCGGGAACCACACGCCGCAGTTCGCGCCCACCATGGAGGGCACGATCGAGACGGGCGTGCGGGCCGCGACGGCCGCCATCCTCTCCCGCGTCGGCACCGCCCGGGCCTAGGGTCGTCGGACACGCTCACGGAGGAGGCACCACCATCTCGGATGCGCTGATCGCCGGGGCCGTCGTGCTCCCGCTGCTCCTCGCCTACGTCGTCCTCGTCGGCGCCGCCCTGCTGCAGGTCGTCCGCGACCGGGACGTCACGGGCGTCGCGCGGGACGTCTGGATCGTGGTGATCGTGCTGTTCCCGGTGCTCGGCACGATCGCCTGGTACGGGGTCGGCCACCGGACGGCCGAGGCGCGGCGGACGCTCGCGCGTCTCCGGCTCGGCGCCTAGCGGGCCCGTCCGCCAGGGGCATCCGCGCCCGCCGCTCGACCCCGGTCAGCGGCGGGCGCGTCGGTTCCGCCAGGCGGACCAGGCGCCCGTGGACCACAGCGCCCAGATCACGAGCAGCGGTTGGAACACGAGGCGGATGGCGCGTGCGGCATCGGTCTCCAGGCCGAAGGCCGGTGTGCGCGTGACGAGCTGGGAGATGTTGCCGGGGAAGATCGCGACGAAGAACAGCGCCACCACGAGCCCGACCCACACGCGCCAGCGGCCGAGCAGCACGAGCGACAGGCCGAGCACGATCTCCACGACGCCGGAGGCGAGCACCACGAAGTCGGGGTCCATCGGCAGCCAGGTCGGCACCTGGGCCTGGAACGACTCGCGCGCGACGGTCAGGTGGCCGGTGCCGGCGAGCACCAGCACGAGGCCGAGCAGGATCCGCGCGAGCGTGCGCGGCAGGGAGCGGCGGCCGCCGTCCGGGGCGACCCGCGGATCGGCGGCGGACTCGGCACGCGGACGGGATGCGGGGCGGGAGCTCATGCGCCCAGTCTGACCCGCGGCGGATGCGCGGGCCCTCCACGCGGATCCCCGCGCCCGCAGCCCTTCCCCGGGTGCCGGAACCGGTCCTGGGCTCACGCCATGACGAGCGACACCGCCGACGCCCTCGGCCCCGACGACCGCCCCCGCCCGCCCCGGGCCGACGAGCGCGCGTGCCTCACCGGCTTCCTCGCCCTGAACCGCGCCACCGTGGTCCGCAAGGCCCGCGGCCTCTCCGACGCCGACGGCGCGCGCCGCGTGCTGCGAGCGCCACCTCGATCTCGGGCGCCCTCCGTCACCTGGCCGACGTCGAGCGCTCGTGGACCGTCGAGCTGATGGAGGCCGGCGACTACGACCGGCGCTTCGGCGGGGACGACGACCCGGACGGCGAGTGGGACGTCGGGCCGACGGACTCCCTCGCGGAGATCCTCGCGGACTACGAGGCCGCGTGCGCCGAGAGCGACGCGGTCATCGCGCGGCACGACCTCGACGACATCGCGGCCGCGGGCCCACCCGAGGAGATGCCGTCGCTCCGCTGGATCGTCGTGCACCTCATCGAGGAGACCGCGCGCCACGCCGGCCACGTCGACGTGATCCGGGAGCTCGTCGACGGCACCACCGGGGAGTGACGCGCCTCACCCCGTGACGACGACCGCGATCCACCAGCCGACGACCAGGAGGACCGGCACGCCGATCGCGATGACGCCGCCGATCGTGGGCGTCATCCGCAGGCGGCGTGCAGGCCGTGGACGCGATGCGCGCCCCGGATCGGGGAGGCCCGCGGCCGGGAGCACCGCCGGGTCGGCCCGCCAGCGCTGCCACCGGTCCACCTTCGCCGCGAGCGCGGACACGGCCTCGACCACGTCGCGCCAGCGCTCCGGGTCCCGCGTCACGACGTCGTCGAACGAGGTGAGCAGCAGCCGGTCCCCCACCACCTCGACGTCGAGACCCCGCACGCGGTCGATGAGCACCGCGAGGACGTCGGGCGTGAAGAGGTACAGGGCGTCGCGCTCGCTGCCGGCCTCGCAGTGGAGGGCGTAGTGGCGGTCGAAGTCGCCCTCGAGCGAGAGGCGCTGCTCCCGGTCGGGCCGGGACGCCATGGTCAGCGCCCGGCGGACGAGGCCGCGGCGGGCGATGACGCGGATGTGCGGCATGTCGGCGCCGAGCCGGATCATGGCGTACCCGCCGAAGCGCGGCGCCCCCTCGCGGCGGCCGGCCGTGACGATCTCGTGGTTGCCGAGCTCGATGCCCGGTACGCCGGTCGGCCGCATCACGCGCGTGACGTCGAAGTAGCGGCGCGCGGACCCGAAGTGCCCGTCCGACATCGGCCCCGGCAGGTACGTCATCCCGTTCGCCTCCCCGAACCGCACGAGCCGCAGGTGCGCGCGGTAGCCGCCCCGGCGCTCGCGCGACCGGATCACCCAGCTGCCGAAGACGACCAGCAGGATGGCGAAGAGCGCGCCGATGAGCCCCTGGAACAGGGTCTGCTCACCCACGTCGGGCGCGCCCTCCTGCAGCGTCTCCGCCATGACCGCGCCCATCAGGGCGAGCGCGAGGACGCTGTCCCACATCAGGAAGTGCATGAGGAAGGAGCGTGCCCGGGGCCCGATGCCCTCCGCCTCCGGATGCGCGCGGCGGAACTCCCGGCGGAACGCGCGGAGCTCGCCGCGGCGGATCCGCCCGGTGAGGGCGGCCGTGTCGAGCCGCGTCCGCGGGAGCGTCCGGACGCGCGTCACGGCAGCGTGGTGATCAGGAAGCCGGCGCCGAGGAAGGCCGCGGCGAGCGCGATGAGGAGGAGGAGCCCCACCGTGGGCCGGTTCCGGAGCCGCCGACCGGCCGCCGCGACCCGCGCGACCGACGCGCGCGGCGGCGGACCCGGCCCGGCGCGGGCACGGCGAGGGACGGGTCGGCGCCCGTGAGCACCGACTCCTCGACGCCCTCGAGCGTCGCCAGCCGGTCGTCGCGCCAGCGCTCCCAGCGGTCGACCTTCGCCACGAGCGCGACGGTCGCGTCGATCACGGCGTGCCAGCGGTCGGGGTCGAGCGTCACCACGTCGGCGGGCGAGCGGAGCAGCAGGCGGTCGCCGCGGATCTCCACGTCGAAGCCGCGCACCCGGTCGACGAGCACCGCCATGACGTCCGGGGTGAAGAGGTAGAGGGCGTCGCGCTCGTACCCCTCCGGGCAGTACAGCGCCGCATGCCGGTCGAAGTCGCCCTCGAGCTCCAGGCGCTGGGAGCGCGCGACGTCCACGGTCGGCGTCATGGCGCGGCGGAGGCGCGTGCGGTGGGAGAGCACCCGGATGTGCGGCAGCTCGCGCCGCAGCCCGACCATCGCGTAGCCGCCGTACTGGGTGATGCCGGCGGCCTGCGACCCGCGGTCGAGCTCGTGATTGCCGAACTCGACGGGGCGCGCCGTGCGCGGCCGCATGACGCGCGTCACGAACATGCCCCGGGCCGCCGCCTCGCCCATGTGCGCGTCCGAGAGGGGGCCGGGCGCGTAGCTCAGGCCGTTGACCCGGCCGAAGCGCGCGAGGCGGTAGTGGGCGCGGATCGTGCTCCGGCGGCGGCGGGTGCGGATCAGGCGCCACGCGAAGAAGACGCCCGCCCCGAACAGGGGCAGGGCGAACACGGACATGCCGAGGGCGTCGCCGCGGTCCTCCGGCTCCCGCGCGAGGAGCGCGCCCCCGAGCCCCGTGAGGAGCAGGAGGCCGCCCAGCGGGATCGCGACCGCGGCGAGGACGCCGGACGCGATGCGGCCGAGCGCGAGGAGCGGCGACACGATCACCGGGAAGCGGGCGGTGAACTCGCGGCGGAACCGGCGGAGGTCGTCGCGGTCGATGCGGCCGGTGAGCGGGGTCGTGTCCAGCCGGGCTCGGCTGGGCGCGTGCGTCGTCATGGATCCCCTCGTCCCGCGGCATCCCGGCCGCTCCTCCACCGTACCCACGCCCCGGTGCGCCCCGGACCCGACGGCGCCCCCAGCTCGGGCGGCAGGCGGGCGGCGGCCGTCAGCGCGGGAACGCGGTCGGGCCGACCTTCCCGTAGGCCTCCCACGCGGCGACCGGGCCGCGGCCGGCGACG
The DNA here is from genome assembly GCA_002150995.1 of Clavibacter michiganensis. Classification (GTDB taxonomy): domain Bacteria; phylum Actinomycetota; class Actinomycetes; order Actinomycetales; family Microbacteriaceae; genus Clavibacter; species Clavibacter michiganensis_K. The sequence continues at coordinate 2,198,958 of MDHJ01000001.1, forward strand.
GCGCGCTCGCCGATGACGCGGGCCTTGTAGATCGCCGGGTTGTGGCTCGCGACCACGCGGGCGTTCCGCCAGTGCCGGTCGAGGGCGCGCTCGCGGAAGGTGGCGGACGCTCCCCGACCTCGAACAGCAGCGTCGCGGCGGCCGGCACCTGCTCGACCGCGTGCACCTGCGCCTGGTAGACCGCGTTCTCCGCGGCGTCGAGCGGATCGACCTCCAGCGGCTCGCCGGGCGGCGCGGTCGCGACGGCCTCGTCGAGGAGTGCGGCCGCCGCGAGCGTCGCGGCCCGCACGGTGAAGGCCGTCGTCGAGATGCGCCCCACGACCTCGAGCACCTGCGGGTCGTCCTCCGGGCGGGCGGCGGTGGCGTGGACGTAGGTGCGCGTCCGTCCCCGGACGTACCCCGACGCATCGCGCTCGACCTCGGCGGCGATGCCCGCCAGCACGGCCACGAGGTGGAGCTGGTAGAAGGCCTGGATGTGCGAGAGCGGCGCCTCCCGGTAGGCGGTCACGGTCGCCGGATCCACCTCGACGCCGTCGAACGTCGTGGTGCCGCTCGCGGTGAGGGTCTGCCCGAAGGCGTCCCAGTCGTCGACCGCGGTGACGCCGGGAGCGTCCGTGGGGATCGCGAGGGTCACGCGCTCGACGCCGTCCGCCGCCGCGCGGCCGGCCGCGAGGTAGATCCAGTCGGAGTAGAGCGTGCCGGTGGAGTAGTACTTGGTGCCGTCGAGGATCCAGCGGCCGTCGCGCTCGGTGAGCGTGGTGGAGATGTCGGCGAGCGTCGTGCCGGTCTGCTCGCTCGTGGCATTGCCGACGATCGCGCCGTCGGCGATGCGGCGGATCCACGCGTCGCGCGCGGGGCCGGGCGGCCGGCGGAGCACCAGCTCGACGTAGCCGAAGTGGCCGCGGAGCAGGTGCCCGACGTTCGCGTCGGCGGCGGACAGCTCGATCACGAGCTCGACGAGCTGCGCGAGGGAGGCGCCACGCCCGCCGTCCGCGACGGGGAGCCGGAGCGCGCCGAACCGGGCCTCGCGGAGGAGCCCGACCGCGTCGAAGGCGAGCTCGCGGTCGCGCTCGCGGCCGACGGCACCCTCCCGGATCCGGTCGAACAGGGGCTGGAACGCGGCCCGCAGCTCCGCCGTAGTGAGGGCGCCGGCCGTCACGAGAACGCGCCGCGGTACGCCGCCGCGGGGTGGCTGTCCGGCAGCCGGTCGCGCCCGGTGAGCTTGTGCCGGAGCGTCCCGGGCTCGTACTCGCGCTGCTGCAGCCCGCGCTCCTGCAGCACCGGCGTGACGTGGTCGACGAAGTCCTCGTAGCTGCCCGGCAGCGTCCAGTTGATGACGTTGATCCCGTCGACGCCCGCCTCCTGCCAACCCGCGAGCACGTCGGCGATCTGCTCCGGCGTGCCCACGACGCGGCCGCGGAGCTTCGCGGAGAGCCGGGCGAGGTCGGCGATGGTCGGCTCCCGGTCGGGCGATGCCTCCCGCAGCCAGTTCAAGTGGCTCTGCCCGGCCTGCGTCTCGACCTGGGAGAGGGGGGTCGCCGGATCCAGCTGCTCGCCCGTCCTCGGGTCGAACCCGAGGTTGGAGTGCAGGAGGAACCCGTCGGCGGAGAGGTACTCGTCGATCTCGGCCTCGTTGCGCTTCGCCTCCTCCTCGGTGCTGCCCGTGATGAAGGAGAGCCCGAGCCAGAAGGAGAGGTCGTCCGCCCGGCGACCGGCGTCCACGGCGAGCGCCCGGGTGTCCTCGATGAGGGCGCGGGTCTTCTCGGGGGTGGACGACAGGATGAACTGCGCCTCCGCGTTGCGGGCGGCGAAGCGGCGGCCGACGGGCGAGGACCCGGCCTGGAAGAGCACGGGCGTGCGCTGCGGCGACGGCGACGACAGGTGGGGGCCGGCGACCTTGTAGCGCGGCCCCTCGTGGTCGATGCGGTGGATGCGCGACGCATCCGAGAACACGCCCCGCTCCTTGTCGCGCTGGAGCGCGTCGTCGTCCCACGAGCCCTCCCACAGCTTGTAGACGACGTCGAGGTACTCGTCGGCCCAGGCGTAGCGGGCGTCGTGGTCCTCGAGGCCGTCGTGCCCGAAGTTGCGGGCGGCGCCGTCGAGGGCGCTCGTCACGACGTTCCACGCGATGCGCCCGTTCGAGATGTGGTCGAGCGTCGACACCTTGCGGGCGAAGTCGAACGGGTGCGCCTGCAGCACGGAGCTCGTGAACGCGAAGCCGAGGTGCTCGGTGCTCACGGCGAGCGCGGAGATCAGCACGGAGGGGTCGTTGCTCGGGAACTGCAGGCCCTCGCGCGCGTTCACGTCGTAGGCGCCGTCGCCCGGTCCGTACAGGCCCACGACGTCGGCGAAGAACATGGCGTCGAAGCGCCCGCGCTCGAGCGTCCTCGCGAGGTCGACCCACAGGCGGACGTCGTCGAACTCGTGCTGGCGCGCCTCGGGGTGCCGCCACAGCCCGTGCTGGATGTGGCTGGCGGTGTTCATCACGAAGGCCGCGAAGCGGAGCGGGGGCCGGGCGTCGGGCATGGAGGTCCTCTCGTCGGGTCTCCAGCGTCGCACGCGCGGGGAGTCGCCGGCCGAGCCGACGTAGCGCTCCGTCATGTGCCGGTCGCGCGTCGGGCCGCACGGCCCCGGCGGGCGTCGAGCCACCGCGGGCGTCGGCGGCGGTCGGGTGTGCGCCGTCCGCTCGGGCATGCGGACGCGCGGCTACCGTCGGACCCGTCGCGACCCCGCCGACCATCTCCCGCGCCGCGCCGCGCATCCCCCGGCACCGGCATCCGCCCCCTGCCGCCCCCGCCACGCTCGTGGCCGTCCTCGAAGGAACCCCATGCCCCCTCGTCCCTCGCCCGTCCCGCCTCGACGCGCCGCGCTCGTCGCCGTGGTCGCCCTCGGTGCCGCGCTCCTCGGCGGCGCCCCCGCGGCCGTCGCCGCGGAGCCCGCCTCGCCCGCCGCCGCCGCTGATGCCGCCGACGCCTCCATGTCCGCCCCCGCCGCGCCGCCGTCGCGTCTCGTGGTCACCCCGGAGGCCGCCGCGGCGGCGCTCGCCTACTGGACGCCGGAGCGCCTCGCGGCCGCGACCGACCGCGGGAAGCGAGCGGACGGTCCCGCCCCGGCGCTGTCGACCGCGGCTCGCCCTGCCGCGGCGACGGGATCCGTCGCGACGTCCGCCGCGCGGACCGCCGCGGGGCGCGGACAGCACGTCGCCGCCGTGCCGCACATCGGGCGCCTCTTCGGCGTCGACGACGTGGGCGGCTTCTCGTGCTCGGCCAACGTCGTCCGGTCGGGCAACCGGTCCACGATCGCCACGGCCGGCCACTGCGTCAGCGAGCACCGCTACTTCGCGACCCAGCTGGTGTTCCTCCCCGGCTACGACTCCGGCGAGTCCGCGCTCGGCTCCTGGCCCGTGGTCGGCGGGAACGTCCCCACGAGGTGGTTCGCGCAGGACGAGCAGGACGACGACGCGGCCTTCCTCGCCGTGGGACGCGATGCGGCGGGCCGGGACATCCAGTCCGTGACCGGAGCCTCGCCCGTCGCGTTCGACGCCGCGCTCGTCCAGCGGGCGTCGGGCTACGGCTACCCGACCGGTGCGCCCTACGACGGCGAGACCCTCATCGGCTGCCAGGGCACCACGACAGCAGACGGACCGGGGAAGATCGGGTTCCTGTGCGACATGACCTCCGGCGTGTCGGGAGGGCCGCTGTTCATCGGCGGCAGCCCGGACGGGACGCAGTTCAGCGACCTGGCGGACGGCGACGACCTCCACTGCAACGGCCCGGCCTGGCAGGCGGCGGAGCGCTCGGCGTACGACCTGACGGCGGCCATCGCCACCTGAGCGGATCGGCACGGTCACGGCCCGCGTTACGCACCGTGACCGTGCCCCTTCCTCCCGTGCGGGAACACGGGCACGGTGGGCGGCACCCGGGCGGATCCCCGCCCGGCCCGCTCCCCCTGCACCGCAGCCGCACCGCTGGAGACCGCATGACCACCGCACCGCCCGCCGCATCCGCCGCCCCCACCGCCCCGCCCGGTGGCATCGACCCCGTCGGATCCGCCCCCGACGCCCCGCCGACGTCTCCCGTCGGCGCCGCCGCGTCCTCACCGCGGCGTTCGTCGGCACCACCGTCGAGTACTACGACTTCTACCTCTACGCCACGGCGTCCGCGCTCGTGTTCGGCAGCCAGTTCTTCCCGAACCAGACGCCCGCCGTCGCGCTCCTCGCGTCGTTCGCCGCGTACGGCGTCGGGTTCCTCGCGCGCCCCATCGGCGGCATCGTCGCCGGGCACCTCGGCGACCGCATCGGCCGCAAGCGCATGCTCGTCTACTCGCTCGTGCTGATGGGCGTCGCGTCGACCCTCATCGGTGTGCTGCCGACGTACGCCACCATCGGGCTCGCGAGCGTCGTCGGGCTCGTGCTGCTGCGTCTCGTCCAGGGCATCGCGGCCGGCGCCGAGTGGGGCGGATCCGCCCTGCTGTCCGTCGAGCACGCCCCCGCCCACCGCCGCGGCCTGTTCGGCGCGTTCACGCAGATGGGGTCCGCGGGCGGCATGCTCCTCGCGACCGGCGTCTTCGCCGCGACCCGCTTCACGCTCGGCGAGGAGCAGTTCCTCGCCTGGGGCTGGCGGCTGCCGTTCCTCCTCAGCGCCGTGCTCGTGGGCGTGGGGCTCGTGATCCGCCTCCGCGTGGAGGACGCCGCCGAGTTCGCCGAGATCAAGGCGTCGGGGAAGGTCGAGCGCTTCCCGCTCGGCGTGGTGCTCCGCGAGCACCCGCGGGCCGTGCTCATCACCGCGGGCCTCCGCCTCGTGCAGCCCGCGCTCTACTCGATCCTCACCGTCTACACGCTCTCCTACCTCGCGTCGAAGCGCGGCGACTCGGGCGTCGCCCTCACGTCGGTGCTCATCGTCTCGGCGCTCAGCGTGCTCACCACTCCCCTGTGGGGCTGGATCTCCGACCGGGTCGGCCGCCGACGCCTCACCATCGCGAGCGCCGCCGGCATCGGGATCCTCATCTGGCCGTTCTTCGCGTTCCTCGACTCCGGGCCGCTGCTGCTCCTGCCGCTCGTCTTCGCCCTCGGCATGAACGTGTTCCACGACTCCATCTACGGGCCCCAGGCGGCGTGGTTCGCGGAGCAGTTCCCGACGGGCGTCCGCTACAGCGGGGTGAGCCTCGGCTACCAGGTGGGCAGCATCTTCTCCGTGGGCCTCACCCCGCTGCTCGCCGTGCTGTTCCTGCAGTGGGGGAACGGATCCCCGTGGATCCTCTGCGCGTACATCGGGCTCTACGCGGTGCTCACCATAGCGGCCGCGATCGCGGCGAAGGACCCGGCGCGGGAGGCGATCGCGGCGCGACGCGACGGCTGAGTCGACGGGCACCGCGGGCGCGGTCGGACGCGGAGCGCGCTCCCGTCCGGCCGCGGCCTCCGGGTCGTGCGTGCACTCCGCGCAGTCCGGGCACTCCGCGCCGTTCGGGCACTCCGCGCCGGCCGCGCCGTCCGCGCCGTCCGCGCGCTCGCCGCCTGTGCGCCCGGCGAGCACAGCGTGCCGGATCTCCCTACGGTGGCGTCCACGGCGCTCGCCGTAACTCCCTCCTCGCGCCGAGAGATCCCCCATGCCCCGCAGCGCCCGCTCCGCCCGCCATGCGCTCGCCGCCGTGATGCTGGCCGCCGCGGTCGCCCTCCTCGGTGGCGCTCCGGGTGCGTGGGCCCACGCTCCCGTCGCTCCCGTCGTGCCCGTCGTGCCCGTCGCGCCCGTCGTGCCCGTCGGGGACCCGGTGTCCCCCGACGCGGGCCGTCCGCGGGTGGTCGCCCTCGCCGCCGACGAGGTCGCGGCCACCGCCGCGTTCTGGACTCCCGCGCGACTCGGGGCAGCGGACCGCGCGACCGCGGAGGCCATGGCGCAGCCGGCCACCTCGCTCGCCGCAGCTCCGGTCCGCCACGCCGCGCGCGTCGCCCCGGTCCCCCACGTCGGCCGCATGTACATGGTCAACGCGGACGACACCTTCCAGACGTGCTCGGCGAACGCCGTCGTCTCGGGCAACGGCCTCACCGTCGCGACGGCGGCGCACTGCATCGACGACTTCGGCGCCTTCCACGCGCACATCGCCTTCGTCCCGGCCTACGAGGACGGGCGTGCGCCGTTCGGCACGTGGCCGCTCGCCTCCTACGTGCTGCCCGCGGGATGGACCGGTGCCCATCCCCCGGCCTCGGACACCGCGTTCTTCACGGTGTCGAGCCCCACCGGGCGCACGCTCGCGGTGACGGTCGGGGCGTCCCCGGTGCTGTTCGGGGAGCGCACGACCTCGCGACCACCGTCTACGGGTATCCGGGACTTCCGCCGTTCGACGACCAGCACCCCGTGCTCTGCCGGGGCCCGGCGTCGTCCGCCCTTGCGCCGGCCGGACAGAGCGTCGCCTGCACCATGAACGAGGGCGCGTCGGGCGGGCCGTGGTTCGCGGGCGACGACGCGGACGCTCCGCAGTACAGCGTCAGCACCAACCGGTCACCCGACTCGACCCGGCTCGTCTCCCCCACCTGGGGCCCGGCAATCCAGGCCGCGTATCGCGCGATCGAGGCGTACTGAGCTCGGCTCTCAGATCACGACGACGCCGCCGTCCGCGTGCCGGACCCGCAGCTCATAGCCGTCCGCGGTGCCCGCGCCGAGGGCGGCAAGCGATCCCGGGGGCAGGCCCAGGGCGTCGCGTGCCGCCGTCGTCGCCGCGGCGTCCTCGGCCCACTGTGTGAAGGAGACCAGCTCCACGGCGGGGCCGATCGTGGTGCCCGGGTTCGGCGTCGAACCCCAGTCGATGAGGAAGGGCACGTCCGGCCGGTCGCCCCGCGGGTGCGTGAGGCGCCACTCGAGGAGCGCGCCGTCCGGCGTGCGGCGGGACAGGTCGGCGACGAGTCCCGGGTCCTCGCCGCGGGCGCGGGCGTCGGCGGCGACCCGCTCGATGCCGTCCGGGTGGATCGCGTAGGTCACCACGCGCGGGGCGGTCAGCCGGTCGATGCCGAAGCGGGTCGGCTCGACGCCGGCATCGCGCGCCGGATCCGGGCCGATGAGCTCCAGGTAGCGCGGGCCGCGGGCGCCGTCGACCGTGACGGCGACGAGGGCGTTGGCGGTCCCCGTCGGGTGCACGCCGCCGGGCTCGGCGGCGACTCCGGTGAGGTCCCGGAACCAGGCGACGAGCGCCGCGAGGTCCGGGCCGGCGATGACGACGTGGTCGAGGAGCGCGGGGATCGCCGTGGGCTCGGGTGACGGTGCGGGCTCGGGGACGCCGGATGCGTCCCTCATGCGCCCGACCCCCGACGCGCCGCGGGCACTTCGGGCTCGCCGAGGGACAGCATCAGCCGGTTCGCCCAGTTGAAGAACGCGGCGCCGTTGATGACGTCGACCACCGCCGCGTCGTCGAGTCCGGCGGAGCGGAGGCGGGCGACGTCCGCCGAGCCGAATCCGAGCGGCGTGGCGGCGAGCGCGACGGATGCGGCGACGACGGCGTCCCACCGCTCGTCGCCGAGCGCCGCGTCGGTGCCCCCGTCGAGGAGGCGCTGCACGTCGTCCTCCCGACCGGAGAAGCGGGTGGCGGCGGCCGCGTGCACGGACGCGCAGAAGACGCAGCCGTTGGCGCGCGAGGTGGCGGCGGCCGCGAGCTCGCGCTCGGCTCGGCCGATGCCGCCGTCGGGGTTGTGGAAGATGTCGAGGTCGGTGAGCGTGCGGGCCTCGAGCGCGGCCGGATCCCGCGCGAGCAGCCGGAAGTACGGCATGCGGGCGCGGGCGGGCTCGATGAGGGCGGCGCGCTGGGCGTCGTCCAGTGCGTCCTCGGCGACGGGCTCCAGCCACGGCACCCAGCCGAGGCCCTGCTGGGTGAACGCGTCGGGACGGGCGAGGTCGACGGGGTCGGTGACGGGATCGACGGCGGGCTCGACGGCGGTCATCGGGTGGCTCCTTCCGAGGCAGATGCGGGTGCGGCTGCGGTTGCTGATGCGGGTGCGGCTGCGTCGGCGGAGGGGTCGGCGGGCGTCGCGGCGAGCACCGTGAGACCCCACGCGACGCGCAGCTGGAACGAGAGGAACGCGACCAGCTGGGAGAGGCTCACGATCTCGTCGGGGGTCCAGCCGGCGGCGCCGAGCGCGCGGAGGGCCGCGGGGCGGGACTCGCGGGGACGGATCACGAGCAGGTGCGCGTGGGCGAGCGCGGCCGCGAGTCGGGTGCCCAGGGCGTCGCGCGTGGCGGCGTCGGGCTGCCACGGATGCGCGGGCACGCTCTCGTCGGCGAGTCCCGGCTCGCGGTAGGCGCCGGTCGGGCCGGCTGCCGCGGAGTCGCGAGCGGCCCGGTCGACGACGGGCGCGAGGCCCGCGTCCGCGTCGCCGAGCAGGTCGGCGTAGAACGCGGCGGCCCGCTCGGATCCGTGCAGCCCGGCCACGAACGCGGCCACGGCGTACCGCTCGGCGTAGCCGAACGCGCCGGGGTCCGCGGGCTCCAGCAGCGCCGCGAAGCTCCGCTGTGCGTTGGCGCGGGCGTCGGGGCGGAGGTCGCGCACGCGGCTCAGCGGGTGGTCGAGCGTGATGCCGGCCAGCAGGTCGATCACGTCGGCGCGGGGCGCGTCGGCGGCGGGCGCGTCGTCGGTGCGCGCGGTGTCGGATCCGGTCATGAGGCTCCTCCTCGTGCAGTGGTCGGGGTGCGGTCGGTCGAGATGCGCTCGGCGCCGCCGAGGTGCGCGTCCCGCAGGCCGTCGGCGGCAACGGACCCGGTGGCGAGCCCCAGGCGCGGGGCCACCTCCGCGGCGAGCAGCTCGAGGCTCCGCAGGGTGAGCGCGTGCGTGGCGGGGACGGAGTGCACCTGGAACGAGACGTCGGTCGCGGCGTCGAGGGTGCGGTCGGCGGCGAGGCCGTCGGCGACCTCGTCGGCCGTGCCGAGGTGCGTGTCGGTCACGCGGAGGATGGCCTCGAGGTCGAGCGCGTCCGCCGCGTCGCCCACGATCGTGCGGGCGAAGCGGCGCAGGGCGGGCTCCGCGAGGGCGCGGGCGGCGGCGAGGTCGCCCGGATCCACGACGAGCGCCGTCCGTGACGCGAGCACCCGCTCGGGCGCCCCGGCGGGCAGCGCCTCCCGGTACGCGTCGATGATGGGCAGCTGCAGCTCGTGCAGCGGTGCGTCGGGCGCGGTGCCGGGGCGCGGCTGCGTGCGGGAGAGCATCAGGCCGTCGCCGCGGGATCCGATGCGCGCGCCGCCCGCGACCGAGAACGTGCCCTGCCAGATGCGGGCCGAGAGCGTCGGCGCGGGCGGGTAGATGCGGGAGCCCGTGCCGCGCACGCCGCGGCCGTCGAGCGCGTCGAGCAGCACCTGCAGGTGGTCCTGGAAGAGCGCGTGCCGCTCTCCCGCGTCGCGTCCGAACGCGGGGAACGACGCGGGCGTGCCGCCGCTCGCGAGGCCGAGCTGCACGCGTCCTCCGCTCAGGAGGTCGAGCACGGCGGCGTCCTCGGCGGCGCGCAGCGGATCCTCGATCGGCAGCGTGAGCACGGCCGTGCCGAGGCCGATGCGCGAGGTGCGCGCGGCCGCGGCGGCGAGGAACACGAACGGGGACGGCAGCCCGCCGCCCTCCTCGCCGAAGTGGTGCTGCGCGAGCCAGACGGACGCGAAGCCGTGGCGCTCCGCGTGCTGGATCTGCTCTAGGGCCGCCGCGTAGCGCTCGGCGGGCGTGCCGGCGTCGAGCACGCGGCCGAAGAAGCCGAGCCGGGCGCCGGTCATGCGCGGGCCCCCTCGTCCTCGCGGGCGGCACGGGCGGTGCCGGACAGGCCCGGGAGAGCCGTCCCCGCGGTGCCGGGCGCGGTCGGACCGCCGCCGGGGATCGCCCGGATCAGCTCCCGGGTGTACTCGTGCTGCGGGTCGTGGAACACGTCGTCCACCCGTCCTCCCTCGACCTGCCGGCCGCGCCGGAGCACGGAGACCGTGTCGGCGATCTGCCGCACGACCGCGAGGTCGTGCGAGATGAACACGTACGTGAGCCCCAGCTCGGACTGCAGGCGCGCGAGCAGCCGCAGCACCTGCGCCTGCACGGTCACGTCGAGCGCCGATACGGCCTCGTCGAGCACCACCAGCTCGGGCCGGAGGATGAGCGCGCGGGCGATCGCGACGCGCTGCCGCTGGCCGCCGGACAGCTCGCGCGGGTGCCGGTCTGCCGTCTCGGGCGGGAGGTCGACGAGCCGCAGGTGCTCGGCGACGGCCTCCCGGCGGGAGGCCGCGTCGCCGCCGCCCGGGAAGTTGAGCAGCGGCTCGCGGACGATCTGCGCGACGGTCTGCCGCGGATCCAGCGACCCGAACGGGTTCTGGTGCACGAGCTGCACGGTGCGCCGCGACTCCCGCAGCGCCCGACCGCGGAGAGCCGTGACGTCGACGCCGCCGATGCGGACGGTGCCGGCGGTCGGCCGGTCGAAGCCCGCGATGGCGCGCCCGGTGGTGGTCTTGCCGGAGCCCGACTCCCCCACGATCGCGTGCGTCGTGCCGCGCGGCACCGCGAAGGAGACGCCGTCGACGGCCACGAGCGGCGCGGATCCGCGGCGGCGGAACTCGCGCCGGAGCCCCACGACCTCCACGAGCGGCGGCGCGTCCCGTTCGACGACCGCGGGCCGCCGCTCCACCACCTGCCGGAACGACGGCGCATCCGCGAGGAGCGCCCGCGTGTACGGCGAGGTGGGGGCGGCCAGCACGCGGGCGGCGGGTCCCTGCTCCTGCACGCGGCCGCGCTGGAGCACGACCACGTCGTCGGCGCGCTCGGCGGCGACCGCGAGGTCGTGCGTGATCATCAGCACGCCCACCCCGGTCTCCGCGCGGAGGCGGTCGAGCAGGTCGAGCACGCGCCGCTGCACGGTCACGTCGAGGGCGCTGGTGGGCTCGTCGGCGATGATCAGCTCGGGCTCCAACGCGATCGCCGCGGCGATGAGCACGCGCTGGCGCATCCCGCCGGAGAGCTCGTGCGGGTACTGCCGGGCGCGGGTCTCGGGGTCGTCGATGCCGACGCGCTCGAGCAGGTCGAGCACGCGGGCGCGGTTCCGGCGGCGGTCGCGGGAGCCGTGGATGCGCAAGCCCTCGGCGACGCTCTGCCCGATGGTGGCGACGGGGTCGAGCGAGCTGCCGGGATCCTGCGGCACGAGCCCGATGCGGCGCCCGCGGATGCCGCGCAGCCGCGACTCCCCGATGCCCACCAGCTCGGTGCCGCGGAGCGCGACGGAGCCGCCCGCGATCGTCCCGTTCTGCGCGAGCAGCCCGACGACTGCCTGCGCGATGGACGACTTGCCGGATCCGGACTCGCCGACGAGCGCGGTCACGCGGCCCGCGGCGACCTCGAAGGAGACGCCGTCCACGGCCGTGCGCGCGCCGGCCGCCGTGCGGTAGTCGACGCGGAGGTCGCGCACGGCGAGGAGCGGCGATGCGGGTGCCGACGCGGGCGGGGACGTGGGATCGCTCATGCGAGCTGCCCTCCTCGGATGGACTGGCTGATGCGGTTGGTGGCGAGCACGACGGCGACGACCACGGCGCCCGGCAGCACGGTGAGCCACCACGCGGTGGCCACGTAGTCGCGGCCCTCGGCGACGAGGAGGCCCCACTCGGGCGTGGGCGGCGGCGCGCCGTAGCCGAGGAAGCCGAGGGTGGAGATCTGCAGGATCGCCGATCCGAACTGCAGCGCCGCGAGCGCGATCACGGGCGTGAGCGAGTTGGGCAGCACGTGCCGGCGGAGCACCTGCACGAGCGTGCCGCCGGATCCGTACGCCGCCTCCACGTACTCGCTCACGCGCACCCGCACGACCTCCGCGCGGGAGAGCCGCGCGAACACGGCGATGGAGGTGACGCCCACCGCGATGGCGGCGTTGGTGGTGCCGAAGCCCAGCAGGATCACGATGCTGAGGGAGAGCAGCAGCCCGGGGATCGCGAGCAGCACGTCGACGAGCCGCATGAGGACGTCGTCGACGATGCCGCCGACCGCGCCCGCGACGACGCCGAGCAGCGTCCCGACGACGAGCCCGACGAGCACCGCGACGACCGCGCCGACGACGGACTGCGACGCCCCGAACACGACGCGCGTGTAGAGGTCGCGGCCGGTGGAGTCGGTGCCGAACCAGTGGGCGGCGCTCGGCGCCTGGAGCGACGGCGCGACGGAGGCCGTCGGGCTCCCCGACGCGAACAGCTGCGGCGCGACCGCCCACAGCAGCATCACGAGCACGACGAGCACGGGGACGACGAGCCCCCACGCGAGGCGGGCCCGGCTGGCGGGACGCGCACGCGGCGCGTCGAGGGTGGCGAGCGTGGTGGCGCTCATCGCGCACCTCCTCTGCGCAGGCGCGCGTCGAGGACCGGATAGAGGAGGTCGACCACGAGGTTGATGACGACGTAGGCGACGGTGGAGAGCACGACGACGGCGAGGAGCACCGGGCTGTCGCGGCTGGCGACGGCCTGCACGGTGAGCTGGCCGACGCCGGCGCGGCCGAACACGGCCTCGGTCACGACGGCCCCGCCGACGAGCTCGCCGAACAGCAGCCCGGCCATGGTCAGCGTGGGGAGCAGCGCGTTCCGGCCGACCCCGTGGAGGAGCAGCCACGGCGTGCCGGCCCCGCGGGAGCGGACCACCTGCACGAACGGCATCGCGGAGACGTCGTCGATGCTGCGGATGAGCACCTGCGCGAGCGGCGCCGCGATCGGCACGGCGATGGTGAGCACCGGGAGGATCAGCGCCTCGCCGGGGCTCGCCCCGATCAGCGGCACGAGCCCCAGGCGGAACGACAGCACCTGGATGAGGATGATCCCGACCCAGAACACGGGCAGCGAGACGAGCAGCGGCGGCAGGTCGCGGAAGACGCGGCGGATCCAGCGGGCGCCGCCGTAGGTCGCGAGGAACGCGATCGGCACGGCCAGCACCACGGCGACGACGAGCCCGAGCACGGCGAGCACGAGCGTCGACGGGATCGCGGTGGCGAGCAGCGTGGACACGGCCGCGCCGCTCTGCACCGAGTACCCGAGCTCTCCCTGCAGGAACGCGCCCGCGGACTCGCCGAGCCGCACGATCAGCGGCCGGTCGGCCCCGTACGACTCGCGGATCGCGGCGAGCTGATCCGGCGACAGGCCGAGCTCGGGGCTGCCGTAGCGGGCGAGCACGGCGTCGCCGGGGAGCGCCGCGAGCAGCACGTAGGCGACGACGTAGGCGAGCACCAGCACGACGACGGCCTGGCCGGCGCGGCGGAGGACGTAGCTCATCGCGGTCCCCCTCGCCGTGCCGGCCGCCGCGCCGGCGTGCGCGACGGCCGACGCATCAGCGGTCCAGCCAGACGCCCGCGAAGGTCGGGCGGCCGACGGACTCGGTGGCGAAGCCCTGCACGTCGCCGCGGAGGCCGTAGACCTGCGGCTCCTCGAAGAGCGGCAGCACGTAGGCCTGGTCGGCGATGTGCTGCTGCGCCGCGGCGGACGCGGCCTGGCGCCCCTCGGTCGTGGGCTCCGACGCGATGGCCGTGAGGAGCGCGTCGAGCTCCGGGTCGGCGATGCTGCCGTCGGACGGATCCCGGTTGAGGAGCACGTTCCGGTTGGCGCTGAAGTACTGCGACTTGAGCACGTCGTAGTCGGCGCGGCCGACCATCGAGTGGTACACCTCGAGCGCGTCCGGGTCCTGCGAGGCCTTCGTCTGCGCGGCCTGGTCGCCCGAGAACAGGTCCACCTTCACGCCGAGCTCCGCGAGCTGCGACTGGATGAGCGTCACGACCTCCTTGGAGCGCGGCTGCGGGAGCGCCTCGTTGAACACCAGCTCCAGGTCCTGCCCGTCCTTCTGGCGCACGCCGTCGGATCCGAGGGTCCAACCGGCCTCGTCGAGCAGGGCGGCCGCCTTGTCGGCGTCGTGCGCGTAGGAGGCGGAGGTGTCGACGTAGCCGAGCGCGCTCTCCGCGAGCACGCCGGTCGCGAGCGGGTAGCTGTCGCTGAAGAGGGTGTCGAGGATCGCCTGCCGGTCGACGCCCGCGATGATCGCCTGCCGCACCCGCACGTCCTCGAGCTGCGGCGTGCGGAAGCGGAGGTTCAAGCCGTTGTCGACGCCGTTGGTCGCCGCGGCGACGAGCTGCAGGTCGCCGGTGCGGAACTGCGCCTCGTCGGGCGCCTCGATCTGCCGGGCGACGTCGGCCTGCCCGGCGACGACCGTGCCGGTGCGCACGCTGTCCTCGGCCGCGACGATGAGGTCGACCCCGTCGACGAGCGCGCGGCCCTGGTGCTCGGCCTCGGGCGGCGCCCAGTCGTAGTCCTCGCGGGCCGTGAGGGAGATCTGCGTGCCGACGGCCTCGTCGCCGACCACGAAGGGGCCGCTGCCGATGACCGTCTTGGCCTGCCCGGGCCCGAAGCCGTCGTCCGCCTTCGCGAGCGTGGAGTCCGAGACGAGCCCCGAGTTGATGGTCGAGGTCGCCTGCGCGAAGCCGGGCGCGGGCGCCGTGAAGTGGAACCTCACCGTGTCGGCGTCGACGACCTCGCCGCGGTCGTAGTTGTTGATCGCCTCGCTGACGGTGAGGGCGCGCGCGGTGTCGCCCTTGCCGTACAGGTCGAAGTTGGCGACGACGTTCTCGGCGGTCAGCGGGGTGCCGTCGGAGTAGGTGACGTCGTCGCGGATGTCGAAGGTGTACTCGGTCGCGTCGGCGTTGACCTCGGGAAGCGCGGTGGCGATCCACGGCTGCAGCTCGAGCGTCTCCGGGTCCTGCCAGAGCAGACGGTCGGTGATGTTGTTGACCACCGCGCCGTTCGGGTAGAAGCCCGCAGCAGGCGGGTACAGCGTCGTCCACGTCTGCGGCTCGAGGTAGGTGAGGGTGCCGCCGGACTTCGGCTCGCCGCTCGCGGCTCCACCTGCCCCTCCCCCGCCACCGGCCGAGCAGCCGGCCATCAGACCGGTCGCCACGACGAGGGCGGTGAGGGCGAGGGCGGTGCGCGGTGGACGAGGCATGGTTCTGCTCCTGCGTGTCAGGTGTGCGGGTGGGATGACACGACTCCAGCACGCATGGAGGGGTTTCGCAGGTCCGCGGAACACGCGGCGTAACGGGGTGAAACGGGGCGTCATGGGGGAATGGATGCGGTGGGGACGCGGTTCGTGGGCTTGCGCGACACCTGCCCGCGTCCTCGCTTCCGCCGCGTTCGCCGGATGCGGACCCGCCTAGGATCTCGGGATGACCGCGCCGCCGACCGTCCGCCCCGCCGTCCCCGATGACGCCGACGGGATCGCCGAGGTCCACATCCGGACCTGGCGCGAGACCTACGCGCACCTGCTCCCGGCGTCGTACCTCGACGGACTCGACGTCGCGACGCGGGCCGATCAGTGGCGCCGGTCCCTCACCGAGGATCCCGTCGACGTGCCGCCCTTCGTCGCCCTCGAGGGCGACCGCATCGTCGGCTTCGCGCTCGCGGGGCCGGCGCGCGACGAGGATCCGCCGCGCCCGTTCCAGCTCTACGCGATCAACGTGGTCGCCTCCGCCCACGGCTCCGGCGCCGGCCAGGCCCTGCTGCACGCTGCCGTGGGCGACTCCCCCGCCTACCTCTGGGCGGCTGACGACAACCCCCGCGCGGAGGCGTTCTACCGCCGCAACGGCTTCGACCGCGACGGCGGCGTGGAGCAGCAGACGTTCCAGGGCGCGGAGATGGTCACGGTGCGGATGGTGCGGTGAGGGCGCCCGCGGCGGCCGCCGTCCGCGTGCTCATCCGTTGGTTGCAACTGCGCCGGACTCGTCGCCGGAGCTCCTCGTAGAAATCAATTCCTTTGCGCCATAGCTCGCGAACACACCGTCCTCCTCGAAGGCAAGGTCGAATCCGACGAGACCGATGAGCTGGCAGAGGTCTTCAGCCGGTCGCTTCGGTAGCAGGATGACGCAGACCAAGCCTGGTACAGCGATGTATCGGCGGTAGTCCAGAAGCTGTCCGATGGCCATGCGGACGTCCCCGCGGCCTGCCGACGCTTTTGCTTCATAGAGCCGTCGGGCCTCGGGATCGTAGATGTCCGTAAGGAGATTTCGTGCACTACCGGCCCCAAGCGGGATCGCCCAGCGCATGTAGTGGACGCCGGTACTCGCACGGAAAGACGCGACGAGATCGGATTCGACACGTCGAGCCTGAGATGGCTCCGAGCCGGAGACTTCAAAGAAGCGCGTCGTGTGCAGTTCCTCGGGCACGAGGACAGCGCGTCCCAACTCGCTTGCATGTGGAGCAACGAGAGGGAGCGAATTCACCGCTTCAGGGCTCTCATCTCCGACAGGAAGTAGACGGAAGACGAGGACCATGCGCGTCTTCTTGTCTCGTCCAGGAGCCGCTTTCTCCTCCCAAGGAGCGTCTGCGTCGAGGCGATACTCCCCTACGTACCGCTGGAGGGCTGTCTGGGTTCCGGCAACCCTGCCGTCCGCTACGAACAAGCGGAGTGATCGACCGTGCTCGGCGTGCTGCGCGATCGCGGCGTTCACGGTGAGAGTCTGGTCACCCGATCCACCTTTTCCGGTGTAGTAAAAGGCCGCGCTTGTCGCGTCTCGTCCGTCGTAGACGTACCCCGACTTCTCCCCTTGCTTAGGGTCGGAGAAGATCAGCACGTTAGGCGTCGTCCTCGACGGCACTACGCCCCCCGAGTAGACGCTGCCGCCGTACAGCGTGCTCAGCTGAGTCCTGGTGAGCCGTTCTCCCGGTTGCGTGACCCACTCATGCTCAGCCACGGCCGCCTCGCGGTCGAGTCTTCTGAGCTCGGTCGAACGGCGCAGTGGTGATGGACACGCCTTCACAATACCTAGCGCATGTTAGGTATTCGGCCAATCCTGACGAGTTGCTCTCGTCACGACCAACTGCCCTGCCGAAGACCCGCACGTACTACTTGGCACGTCGAGGCACCCATCACGCCGCGAAGGGAAGCTGGTTCTGGTCGAGAGGGGGCTCGTCGCGAAATCGGACGGCGTGTCGCCGGCATTGCCGGAAAGCCCTCCGACCGCGCCGCGCCGCGCTCACGTCCTGCGACCGCCGATCGGTTTCTCGATGGGCGCGCTGTCAGCACGTCACATCGGGTACCAGCGGTTGCGCTCTCCGTCGGCGTCAGGGCCGCATCGGTAACTCGCACCGGAGGAGGACTTCTCCACGCTCCCGACCTCGGTCTTCTTGCAGAACGCACCAGGCGTGATGACGCGACCAGGTGCTGGTGCGGGAGCAGGTGCCGGCGCCGGCGGCGCGGGTGCCGGCGCGGGGGCGACCGGGGCGGGCGCGGGCGCAGCCGGCTTCGGCGCGGGTGCCGGAGCAGCGGGTGCCGGCGCAGGAGCAGGCGCCACAGTCGGCTCCACGGTCGGCGCGGGGGCGGGCGCGAGCAGCGTGAGCGTCACGGTGGATCCAGCGTCGAGGCGCGATCCCGGCGTCGGGCTCTGCGACGTGACGGTCATGCCGTCGGTCGGGCTGGTCCTCTCCCCCGACTCGAGCACGTACTGGACGAGGTAGCCCGCCTCACGGAGCAGCGTGCGCGCATCTGCGGCGGACTTGGTGCTGACGTCCTCCACGACGTGCACCGCGGGTGTCGGCGTCGCGGACGGCGTCGGCGTGGGGCTGGGCGTCGGCGACGAACTCGCGCTGATCGCGGCCGCCGGGCGCGGGCCGGGTGCCGAGGCGGCGACCGGGACGGCGGCGCCGATGATCAGGAGCAGGATCGCTCCGGCCGCGGTCGCGCTGTTGCGGGGCGGTGAGGCGAGCGCTGGTACCCAGCTGCGCCGTCCGGTGAAGAGCGGGTACAGCGCGGTCACGAGGGCGACCAGCCCGACGGAGACGAACATGCCCCCGAAGCCGCCGATCGCCGTGGTGATCAGCACCGCCAGCGCGACCGCCGCCCCGATCACCCACGACGTGGCCGGGTGCCGGCTCGGACGCGTGTCAGTGAGGACCGCCATGGGAGTCACGGGGGCGGAGGCCGCTGCCGGCACGACGGGAGCCTGGATCCTGCGCGGGGCCGGAGGAGCGGGCACCGCGACCGCCGTGGCAGCCGCACGCTCCGCCTTCAGTCGCGCCGCCTCGACGCGCTCCGCGGCCTTGACCTGCCTGGCCGCCTCCCGCTGAGCGGCCTTCTCGACCCTCTGCTGCTCGGCCGCCGCGGAGCGAGCGGCCTGCGCACGCGACACCTCGGCGGCGTGCTCGGCCTGGGCCCGCGCGGTGTCGGCGGCACGAGCGGCGCCAGCCTGTGCGGCCTCCGCGGCGGCCAGTGCCGCGACGTGCGCGGCGGGAGCCTGCGGGGCGGCGGGCTGCACCATCGGCGCGACGTGCTGCGTCCACGCGGCGCCGTCCCAGTACCGGAGCTGGCCGGATCCGTCGGGGAACCAGCCGGCGGGTGGGGAGGACGGGACGTCGGGCATGGTGCTCCTCGGTGCGTGCCGCGACGAAGGGGGTAAGCGGCGGTGGATCCGTCGAATGTCGACGCCTGAGGCTATGAGCGCTCTCTCCTGGCGGGAAGCCCTCACACGGGGGTGAAAGGGAACCGCGGCCGAGGGAACCGCGCCCCGGGCTGACGCGACGCTCGCGAGAGCGGCCCGCGGGCGTGGAGGGGTCCCCTCAGCCCTCCCGCTGACGCACAGCGCGAAGGGCGTCCGAGATGGACCCGCCGTGCCGCTTCCGGTGCTCCTTCACATCCGCGGCGGTGACACGGTCCGGCAACCGACCGGCCCCGGCGGGATCACCGAGGATGGCCGGCCCCGCCAGGAACGCCCCGCCGAGGGCCGCGAGGAGGAAGAGCATGCCAGGCCCCACCTGCCCCGAGGCCCAGAAGGCGATGCCCGCCACCCCCGCGGCGATGACGCCGATGCTGCGGAGCACGTTCGACGCGGTCATGAGGAGCGCTCCTCCTCGTTCGAGGTGCTCGAGACGGTGCCCGTGCTCATGGGCGTCTGCATGTGCGCCTCCATCAGCTGATCGTGAGGTGAGGGGCTGGGCTACCCGACCCGTTCCAGGATGCCGAAGACGGGTTCGGTACTCAACCCCCGCGATGGAGTTCCACGGCCGCGATGATCTCGGTCGCCGCGTCCTCCGCGGGCACGTGCTCCCAGAAGCGGAGGACCGTCCAACCGAGGCTCCGGAGCAGGACGGTGACCTCCGCGTCGCGCTCGACGTTCCGCGCGAGCTTCGCCACCCAGTAGTCCGCGTTCGCCTTCGGGAGGTGCAGGTGATCCGGACAGCTGTGCCAGAAGCACCCGTCGATGAACACGGCGATGCGCTGACGGGTGAATGCGATGTCGGCACGGGTCCTCGACTCCTGCACCACGCGGAGGTCGACCCGATATCTCAGGCCTCGAGCGTGCAGGAGGCGCCGGACGAGGAGCTCCGGCCGGGTGTCCCGACGCTTGTTCGCCCGCATGATGCTGCGCGCGGCGTCGGAGGAGGCCCAGGACATGCGGTGAGGGGACCATGGACGACCGACATCACCCGGAGACGACGAATGCCCCGGCCGGACCGTGAGGTCCTTCCGAGGCATGTCCGTCGGGCTGACAGGATTTGAACCTGCGACCCCTTGACCCCCAGTCAAGTGCGCTACCAAGCTGCGCCACAGCCCGCTGTCCCATCGCTGGGCAACTCGTAGAGCCTAGCGCATCGGCGGGGATGCTCCGGCACGCGTGGCGCTCGGCCAGGGACCCGGATCAGGCGGCTGGACCGCCAGACGACCGGGCCGCCGGACGGCGACCCGCACCGCGAGGGGTGCGCGGCGGCCTCGGGAACGCGTCGCGCATGTGGTCGCTCCGCAGGATGTCGGCCACCCCGATGAGCAGCAGCGAGAAAACGATCTGCTCCACGACCATCCAGAGCGGGTAGAGGCCCGGGATCGCGGCGATCACCAGGGTCACGATGGGGAAGATCTGGCTGAAGAGCCGCAGGCGCGAGTACGCCCACCAGTAGCCGGCCGAGGCGCGCCAGGCGAAGTAGTAGAGCGTCACGGTCATCGCGAGCACCACGAAGGAGCGGAACCAGACGGCCGGCGCGACATCCACACCGTCCGCCGCGAGGGTCAGCGCGATCGCCACGGCCGCCGCGCCCACGAAGGTCTCGGCGACGAGGATCCACCGGATCCAGCGGAACGCCCGTGCCGTGAACGGATGGTCGCGCATGTCCTCGGCGATGACGTGGCCCGCCTGGCGACCCGCGGCGATGCGGTCGAGACGGCTGAGCAGCTGGTCCACCGGTGCGATCCTCCACGGTCTCGGGCGCAGGCGTCGGATGCGCCCGGATCAGGGTACGACCCGACGCCGCGCGCGAGCCGCGAACGCACGGGCGTGCGGGATCGGGACACGTCGGTGCCCCTCCCCCGACCCGGTCGCGGGAGACCGCGGATCCCCCGCATGACCCCCCATGACGCCCCGCGTCGTCACGCGGGGACACCCGCCGTCATACCCCTCGCGACCCCGCACGGACCGCCCCTACCGTGGCCCCACCGCGAGGCGCGGCACCGGTCGCGCCCCTTCACGAGAGGACAGGACATGACCCTGATCGACCGCGAGCCACGACCCGCATCCGGCTCCCCCACGCCCGCCCCGGCACCGCCGACGCGCGGACGGACCGCCCCCGCCCCGCACCCCTCGGCGACGCTCCCGTCGACCGCTGGAAGGGCACCCCGCGCCCCACCACCCCGGCCGCATGGATCGCCCGTGCCCGCGAGGTGGCCGACATCCTCGCCGTCGACCAGGTCGAGCGTGACCGCGCCGGCGCGAGCCCGCACCAGGAGGTCGCGCTCCTCAAGCACGCCGGCCTCGTCACGCTCCTCGGCCCCGCCGAGCACGGCGGCGGCGGGCAGACGTGGGACACGGCCTACCGGGTGATCCGCGCGGTCGCCCGCGGCGACGGATCCATCGGCCAGCTCCTCGGCTACCACTACCTCTGGGCGTGGGCCGCGCGACTGGTCGCCACCGACGCGCAGATCGAGGCCGTCGAGAAGCTGGCGACCTCCGGGAACCTCCTCTTCGGCGGCGCCGTGAACCCGCGCGACTCCGACCTCGTCATCCGCGAGGACGGCGACGAGCTCGTCTACTCCGGCCGGAAGTCGTTCTCCACGGGCGGCGTCGTCTCCGACCTCACCGTGCTCGAGGGCGTCATCGAGGGCACGGACACCCACGTGTTCGCGATCGTCCCGACGGACCAGCCGGGCATCGTCTTCGGACACGACTGGCACAGCCTCGGGCAGCGCCTCACGGAGTCGGGCTCGGTCGAGATCCGCGACGTGCGCGTGCCATGGTTCGACGCGGCCGGCTTCGTCGACCGGGTGTTCCAGCCGCTCACCTACGGCACGCTCAACGTGCCCACGATCCAGCTGGTGTTCGCGAACTTCTACCAGGGGATCGCGGAGGGCGCGCTCGAGACGGCCGCCGCCTACACCCGCAGCACCACCCGCGCCTGGCCCTTCGGCGGCGACGACAAGGAGCGCGCGACCGACGAGTGGTACGTCCTCGAGGGCTACGGGCAGCTGCAGTCGAAGCTGTGGGCGTCCGAGGCGTTGCTGGATGCGGTGGGCGCCGAGATCAGCGCGGTGCTGCACGCGCCGCGCGAGAAGCTCACGGAGCGGAAGCGCGGCGAGATCGCCGTGCGGATCGCCGCGGCCAAGGCGCGCATCGTCGAGGACGGGCTCGAGGTCGGCACGCGCGTCTTCGAGCTCACGGGTGCGCGCGCGTCGGCGTCGAGCGTCGGGCTCGACGTCTTCTGGCGGAACCTCCGCACCCACAGCCTCCACGACCCCATCGCGTACAAGCGGCGCGAGGTCGGTCGGCACGTGCTCCTCGGCGAGATCCCGGAGCCGACCTGGTACACGTGATCCGCACCGGCCCCACGACGACGGACGGCGCCGACCCCCTGAGGGATCGACGCCGTCCGTCATGCTGCGAGCGGGGAGCCCGCGGGCGCGCTAGCGCTTCCGCTTCTCCCGCACGCGCATGTTGACGATGATCGGGCTGCCCTCGAAGCCGTAGATCTCGCGCAGGCGGCGCTGGATGTAGCGGCGGTACTGCGGGTCGAGGTACCCGGTCGTGAAGAGCACGAATGTCGGCGGGCGGCTGGAGGCCTGCGTGCCGAACAGGATGCGCGGCTGCTTGCCGCCGCGCACGGGGTGCGGGTGCGCCGCGGTGAGCTCGGCGAGGAAGGCGTTGAACTTGCCCGTCGCGATGCGGGTGTCCCACGACTCCAGCGCCGTCTCGAGCGCCGGCACGAGCTTCTCCATGTGGCGGCCGGTGCGTGCCGAGATGTTGACGCGCGGCGCCCACGACACGTGCGCGAGGTCGGTCTCGATCTCGCGCTCGAGGTAGCGGCGGCGCTCGTCGTCGAGGAGGTCCCACTTGTTGAACGCCAGCACGAGCGCGCGGCCCGACTCGAGCACCAGCTCGATGATGCGGATGTCCTGCTCGCTGATGACCTCGGAGACGTCGATCATGACGACCGCGACCTCCGCCTTCTCCAGCGCCGCGCTCGTGCGGAGCGACGCGTAGAAGTCGGCGCCCTGGGCGAGGTGCATGCGGCGGCGGATGCCGGCGGTGTCGACGAAGCGCCACACCTTGCCGGCGATCTCGACCTGCTCGTCGACCGGGTCGCGCGTGGTGCCGGCGAGCTCGTTGACGACCACGCGCTCCTCGCCCGCGGCCTTGTTGAGCAGGCTCGACTTGCCGACGTTCGGGCGGCCGAGGATCGCGACGCGGCGGGGTCCGCCGACCTCCTCCTTGGCGACCTTGGAGACGAGGGGCAGGGTCTTCAGCACCAGGTCGAGGAGGTCCGCGACGCCGCGCCCGTGCAGCGCGGAGACGGGGTGCGGCTCGCCGAGGCCGAGCGACCACAGCGAGGCGGCGTTCGGCTCCTGGCGCGCGTCGTCGACCTTGTTGGCCGCGAGGATCACCGTCTTCTTGGTCTTGCGGAGCAGGCGGACGACGTGCTCGTCCGTGCTCGTGGCGCCCACGTTCGCGTCGACGACGAAGAGCACGGCGTCGGCGAGGTCCATCGCGATCTCGGCCTGCATGGCCACGGACGCGTTGATGCCCTTCGCGTCGGGCTCCCAGCCGCCGGTGTCGACCAGCGTGAACCAGCGGCCGGCGTACTCGGCCTTGTAGGAGACCCGGTCGCGCGTGACGCCGGGGGTGTCCTCCACGACGGCCTCGCGGCGGCCGAGGATGCGGTTGATGAGCGCCGACTTGCCCACGTTCGGGCGGCCGACGACCGCGAGCACGGGCAGCGCCGGCAGGTACGTGACCTGGTCGGGGTCATCCGTCGCGGTCTCGAGGACCTCGAGGTCCTCGTCGTCGAGCTCGTAGTCGGCGAGCCCGGCCCGGAGCGCCTGCGCGCGCTGGGCCGCCAGCTCCTCGTCGATGCTCGACAGCCGCTCGGAGAGCCCGCTGTCGAGCTCGGGGAAGTCGTCGTCGTGATCAGCCATGCGTGTGTCCTCTGGCGTGTCGGCCCGTCACCGGGCCGCGCCTCAATCTGTTCGTGCGTGAACGAGTTCGACCACCGCCTGGACGGTCTGGTCGAAGTCGATGTCCGTGGAGTCGATGGTGGTCACACCATCTGCGGCGTTCATGAAATCGACGACCTGCGAGTCGGCCCGATCCCGGGAGGCGAGTGATTCGCCGACCGCGGCGGCCGACTGATTCGTCGTCTCCGCGGAACGCCTCCTCATCCTAGCTTCCGGGGAGGCCGTGAGGAGAATGCGCACCTGGGCGTCGGGCGCGACGACCGTGGTGATGTCGCGGCCCTCCACGACGATGCCGGGCTTGTCGCTGGAGGCCATGAGCGAGCGGAACAGCTCCACCATGTAGTGGCGCACCTCCGGCACGCGGGCCACGCGGCTCACCACGGCGGACACGCGGGGCTCGCGGATCGCCTCGGTGACGTCCGTCCCGCGGACGCTCACGCGCGTCTCGGACGGGTCGATGCCGATGTCGTAGTCGAAGCCCTCGATGAGGCTCGTGACGGTGGCGGGGTCCTCCGTGTCGACGCCGCTCTCCAGCGCGAACCAGCTGAGCGCGCGGTACGCGGCGCCCGTGTCCTGGTAGTCGAAGCCGAGGGCGCGCGCGGCGGCGCGGCTCACGCTCGACTTGCCGCTGCCCGCGGGCCCGTCGACGGCGACGACCGTGCGGTTGAGCGTGGCGTCCACGAGCAGCGTCTCCGCCAGCGGGTCGGCCTCGAGCGGGTCGGGTGCGGTCGATGCGTCTCCGGTCATCCGGCGATCCTCCAGTTCCGTTCTTCCAGCCGCGCGACCAGGCGGTCGCGGGCCTCGGGCAGCACGGCGATCTCGACGAGACCCACCTGCGCGCCCTGCGAGTGCTCGAGGCGCAGGTCCTCGATGCTGACGTCGGCGGCGCCGACGTCGGAGATCAGCGCGGCCAGCTGGCCGGGGCGGTCGTCGATCATGACGGTGAGCGCGGCGAAGCGGCGGTCCTGCCCGTGCTTGCCCGGGATGCGGGCGACGCCGGCGTTGCCCGCGTGGATCCGCTCGGCCACCCGGAGCCGCGCCCCCTGCGCGTCCACGTCGTCGAGCGCCGCGATGACCTCGTCGAGGTCGGTGCGGAGCGCCTTCAGGATGGGCACGATGCGGCCCGCGTTGGCCCCGAGGATCTGCACCCACAGCGACGCGTCGCTCGACGCGATGCGCGTGGTGTCGCGGAGCCCCTGGCCGGAGAGCCCGAGCGCGGTGGCGGATCCGTCGCCGAGCCGCGACGCCAGGAGGCTCGCGACCACCTGCGGCACGTGGGAGACGAGCGCCACCGAGGAGTCGTGCTCCTCCGCGGTCATCTCGAGGGGCACGGCGCCGAGGTCGAGGATCAGCTGCTCGACGGGCGCGCCCGCCGTGTAGGTGATGCCGCCGTGCCCGGCGATGACCCAGGGGCGCCCGAGGAACAGGTCGCCCGTGGCCGACACCGGGCCGCCGCGCTCGCGTCCCGC
Source organism: Clavibacter michiganensis (assembly GCA_002150995.1). GTDB lineage: Bacteria > Actinomycetota > Actinomycetes > Actinomycetales > Microbacteriaceae > Clavibacter > Clavibacter michiganensis_K. The sequence continues at coordinate 2,223,854 of MDHJ01000001.1, forward strand.
GAGCGGGTGGGAGCCGAGGTACCGCGACAGGTCGGCGCCCATGGCGCGCAGCTCCTCGAGCGGCGCGACCTTCACGCTGGCGACGTCGGTGACGAGGGCGTCCGGGTGCGCGTCGAGCTCCGCCGCGACCACGCGCGCGGTCACGTCGGGCGGCACGCAGACCACGATGAGCGACGGCCGGTCGGGCACGACGGCGATGTCGGCGATGCGCCCCGCGCCCATGTCGGCCGCGAGCCGCAGCGTCGTGGGCGACGCGTCGGCGAGCACCACGTCGACGCCGCGGGCGGAGAGGCCCAGCCCGATGCTGGTGCCGAGGAGGCCGGTGCCGACGATGCGGACGGTTCCCTGCACGCGGGTGTCCGCCGCGGCGACGACGTCCGCGGCCTCGGTCACTCGCCGTCCTCGCGGTCGACGTCCCCCTGCGCCTCGGCGGCGGCGCCGGGCCCCTGCGGATTCGCGGGACCGGCCTGGGCGCGGGCCTCGCGCGAGATGGTGAGGAGCTGGCCGAGCTCGTCGGAGGTCAGATCGCGCACCCGGCCGACGCCGAGCGAGCCGAGGTGCAGCGGGCCGAACTGGCGGCGCACGAGCTCCTCCACCGGGTGGCCGACCTCGTCGAGCATGCGGCGCACGATGCGGTTGCGTCCCGAGTGCAGCGTGATCTCCACCAGCGTCTGGTCGCCGCCGCCCGACAGGATGCGCGCGCGATCGGCCTGGATGGGCCCGTCCTCGAGGTCCACGCCCTGCGTGAGGCGCTGGATCGTCTGCGGCGTCACGCGGCCGGTGACCTTCGCGATGTACGTCTTCAGCACGCCGAAGGACGGGTGCGCGAGGACGTGCGCGAGGTCGCCGTCGTTGGTGAGGATCAGCAGGCCGCTCGTCTCCGCGTCGAGGCGCCCGACGTTGAACAGGCGCTCCTCGAACTCCTCCGTGAACTCGCGGAGGTCGGGGCGGCCGCGCTCGTCGCGGAGCGAGGAGTAGATGCCGACCGGCTTGTTGAGCATCAGGTAGCGCTTCGAGGTGTCGAGCTGCACGGCCCGGTCGTCGACCGCGACCTCGTCCACCTCGGGATCGATGCGGCGGCCGGGCTCGGTGACCGTCTCGCCGTTCACGGTGACGCGGCCGGCAGCGATCATGTCCTCGCAGACGCGGCGGCTGGCGACGCCCGCGGCGGCCATCACCTTCTGCAGGCGGACGCCCGTGACGGGCTCGTCCGGGTCCCACGCGTGCGCGGCGTGCGGTCGTCGGGCTCAGTGGAGGGGGTCATGGAAGCCTTCCGCCCCGTCGGGGAGCAACGGGGAGATCGGGGGGAGCTCGTCGAGCGAGTTGATGCCGAGCTGCGTGAGCAGGTGGTCTGTCGTACCGTAATGGATCGCCCCGGTCTCGCCGTCCGTGAAGGCCTCGGTCACGAGGCCCCGGGCGAGCAGCGTCCGCACCACGGAGTCGACGTTCACCGCGCGGATCGCCGCCACCTGGCTGCGGCTGATGGGCTGCTTGTAGGCGATCACCGCGAGCGTCTCGAGCGCCGCCTGCGACAGGCGCGTGGGGTTCTGGGTGAGCACGTGGTCGCGCACCACGGTGTCGTACTCGGGCCGCACGTAGACGCGCCAGCCGCCGCCGACCTCGCGCAGCTCGAAGCCGCGCCGCACTCCCCCGGTGCGCCCGTCGAAGTCGTCGACGAGCCGCTGGATCGCGCGGCGCACCTCCTTCACGGGCGTGGAGGTCGCCGTCGCGAGGGTCGTCGCCGTCTGCGGCTCGTCGGCCACCATCAGCAGCGCCTCGATCGCGCGGTCGAGCTCGAGCGGCGCGCCGGCGGCGGCGTCCGGGTGCGCGCCAGCGGCGGAGTCCGCCGGCTCGCGGCCGTCCACGACCCCGGCGTCCGCGGCGACGGGATCCACCGGCTCAGCTGTCATAGCCGGCCCCCAGGCTGGCGAGGGCGTCGTCGGTCCAGCTCTCGGCGGTCCAGGTGAGCGTGAGCTCGCCGAGCGCCTCCGGCTGGTCGAACTCGATCGCCGCGACGCGGTACAGCTCGAGCACCGCGAGGAACCGCGCGATGACGACGCCCGTGACCCCGGCGTCCGCGACGAGCTCCCGGAACGTGACCGGCGCTCCCCCGCGGAGCCGGGCGACGACGACCGCCGCCTGCTCCCGGATGCTCACGAGCGGCGCGTGCAGGTGGTCGAGGCCCACGGTGGGGATCTCGCGCGGGGCGAAGGCGAGGAGCGCGATGGCCGCGAGGTCGTCGGGCGACGTCGTCCAGACGAGCTCCGGCACCTGCGCGCGGAACCGCTCCTCGAGCGGCACGTCGCGGAACGCGCGCCCGGACTCAGCCGCGAGCTTCTCCTGGAACCACGACGCCGCCTGCTTGAACGCCCGGTACTGCAGCAGCCGGGCGAACAGCAGGTCCCTCGCCTCGAGCAGCGCCACGTCCTCGGCGTCCACCAGCTCGCCCTGCGGCAGGAGCCCGACGAGCTTCAGGTCGAGCAGGGTCGCCGCGACGACGAGGAACGAGCTGGCCTCGTCGAGGTCCTCCGGCCCGTCGAGGCCGCGGATGTGCGCGATGAACTCGTTCGTCACGAGGCTGAGGCTCACCTCGGTGATGTCCATCTCGTGGCTGCCGATGAGCGACAGCAGGAGGTCGAACGGCCCCTCGAAGTTGCCGATGCTGACGCGGAACGCCCGCTCGGGATCCGTGCGGGGAGCGTCCTCCACCGCGAGGCCGGGCGCGACCGGGGACGGGCCCCTACGCGACGGCGCCACGCGCGATGAGCTCCCGCGCCACCTTGCGGTACGCGAGCGCGGCCGGGTGCTCGGGCGCGAACTGGATGATGGGCTTGCCCGCCACCGACGCGTCCGGGAACTTGACCGTCCGCCCGATGACGGTCTCGAGCACGCTGTCGTCGAACGCCTCGACGACCCGCTGCAGCACCTCGCGGGAGTGCAGCGTGCGGGAGTCGTACATGGTCGCGAGGATCCCGTCGAGCGCGAGCCCCGGGTTCAGCCGGTCCTTGACCTTCTCGATCGTCTCCACGAGGAGCGCGACGCCGCGGAGCGCGAAGTACTCGCACTCCAGCGGGATAAGCACGCCGTGGCTCGCCGTGAGGGCGTTCACCGTGAGGAGGCCGAGCGACGGCTGGCAGTCGATGAGGATGACGTCGTAATCGCCGCTCACCTTCCGCAGCACGCTCGCGAGGATCTGCTCGCGCGCCACCTCGTTGACGAGGTGCACCTCGGCGGCCGAGAGGTCGATGTTCGCGGGGATGACGTCGAGGCCCTCGAAGCCCGTGCTCCTGATGGCCTCGCGCGGGTCCTTCACGGTGCCGAGCAGGAGGTCGTAGATCGTGACGGCATCGTGCGTCTGCACGCCGAGGCCCGCGGACAGCGCGCCCTGCGGGTCGAAGTCGACGGCGAGCACGCGACGCCCGTAGCTCGCGAGCGAGGCGCCCAGGTTGATGGCGGTGGTCGTCTTGCCCACGCCGCCCTTCTGGTTGCAGAGGGAGATGATCTTGGCGGGCCCGTGGCCCTGCAGCGGCTCGGGCTCGGCGAACTCGCGCAGCTCCCGACCGGTGGGTCCGAGCACGGGGACGTCCATTCCCGGGAGCTCGGTCACATCTGGCTTGCGCGTCACGTGGATCTCTCTCTGCCGCTCCTCCGGCGCGGTCCCGCCGGATCCTGGAAGTCTACCGGGGAGGGTCGTTCACGCCCGGCGGGCACGCGGGTGCGCGGTCGTGTAGACGTCGCGCAGGGTGTCGACGGTCACCCGCGTGTAGATCTGCGTGGTCGCCACCGAGGAGTGGCCGAGCAGCTCCTGGACCACGCGCACGTCGGCGCCGCCCGCGATGAGGTGCGTCGCGAACGAGTGCCGGAACGTGTGCGGCGAGATCTCCTCCGTCACGCCAGCGCGCTCGGCGGCGGCCTTGATGACGAGCCACGCGTTCTGCCGGCTGAGGGCGTGGCCGCGGAGCCCGAGGAACAGGGCCGGCGTCGCCGAGCCGCGCGCGGCGAGGACCGGACGGACCCGCACGAGGTACGCGTCGACGGCACGGCGGGCGAAGGAGCCCACCGGCACGATCCGCTGCTTCCCGCCCTTCCCGAGCACGCGCACCAGCTCGTCGGCGGCGCCGTCGGGCCCGAGCACGTCGTCGACGGTGAGGGCGGTGATCTCGCTCACGCGCGCGCCCGTGGCGTACAGGAGCTCGAGCAGCGCCTTGTCGCGCACGCGGAGCGGGTCGTCACCGTCGGTCGCGTCGAGGATCCGCGTCATCGTCTCGATGGAGACCGCCTTCGGCAGACGGCTCGGCAGCTTCGGCGGCCGCGCGTCGGCGGACACGTCGACCTCGACGATCCCCTCCTCCAGCAGGAAGCGGTGGAAGCCGCGGACGCTCGACAGCATGCGCGCGAGCGAGGACGCCGTGAGGCCACCGTGCTCGGGCGAGCGGATGCGCCGCGCGAAGCCGGCGACGTGCGCGGGGTGGCGTCGGCCGGATCCTGGACGCCCTCCTCCACGAGGTGCGCCGTGTACCGCGCCAGGTCGCGCCGGTACGCCTGCACGGTGTTCCGGGACAGCCCGCGCTCGACCTCGACGTGCCGGAGCCACCGGTCGACGGCGCGGCGGAGAGCCGCGGGCACCTCCGGAGCCGCGTCGTCGACGGTCACGAGGCGGGCGCAGTGCCGTCCTGGCGGGCCTTCGGGTGGCGGGGCCACGGCGCGTCGGCCGGGCCGAGGTCCGCCCAGCCGCGCGAGCGGGCGACGTGCGCCTGCAGCACCGCGATCACGGTCGACGGGTTCTGGATCCGCCGCTCGAGCACCGCGGACACGACCTCGTCGAGGTCGACCCACCGCTTCTCGATGTCGGCCTCCTCGTCGGTGCGCGCGAACGCCTCCGCTGTGGGGGTGAGCCCGCGGGCGAGGTACACGCGGATGGCCTCGTCGCTGCCGCCGGGCGTCGTGAGGTACTCGGCGAGCACGCTCCACTCCGCAGCCTCGAGGTCGGCCTCCTCCGCGAGCTCGCGCTGCACGGCCGTGAGCGGCGGCTCGTCGGTCACGTCGAGGAGACCCGCCGGGATCTCCCACTCGCGCATCCGGACCGGGTGACGGTACTGCTTGATGAGGAGCACGCGGTCCTCGTCGTCGATCGCCAGCACCGCGACGGCGCCCGTGTGGTCGACGAACTCCCGCGTGATCTCGCCGTCGCCGTACGCGAACGTCTCGCGGCGGACGTCCCAGATCCTCCCTCGAACACCCGCTCGCTCGACGTGATCTCGTAGGAGACCGGGTCGTCGTGGAGGCCGTCGGCGGGCGAGCCCGTGGCCGCGTCCGTCACGCGACGGCCTCGGCGTCGTCCTCGGCGAACAGGGTGCTCGCCTCCTGGCGGTCGAGGGCCGCGCGGATCAGTCCCGCGAAGAGCGGGTGCGCGCGGTTGGGGCGCGACCGGAGCTCCGGGTGCGCCTGCGTGCCGATGTAGAACGGGTGCACGTCGCGCGGCAGCTCCACGTACTCGACGAGCGTGCCGTCCGGCGAGGTGCCGGAGAAGACGAGGCCGGCGTCCTGGATGCGCTCGCGGTACTGGTTGTTGACCTCGTAGCGGTGGCGGTGGCGCTCGTGCGAGACGGGCGCGCCGTAGAGCTCCGCCGCGAGGGAGCCCTCGAGGAGGGCGGCCTCGTACATGCCGAGGCGCATGGTGCCGCCCAGGTCGCCGCCCGCGATGATGTCGACCTGCTCCGCCATCGTCGCGATGACCGGGTACTCGCTGTCCGGGTCGAACTCGCTGGAGGACGCGCCCGTGAGGCCCGCCTCGTTGCGCGCGTACTCGATGACCATGCACTGCAGGCCGAGGCACAGGCCGAGCACCGGGATCGCGTTGTCACGCGCGAACTTGAGCGCGCCGAGCTTGCCCTCGATGCCGCGGATGCCGAAGCCGCCGGGCACGCACAGCGCGTCCAGGTCGCCGAGCCTCTTGGCGGCGCCCTCGGGCGTCTCGCACTCGTCCGACGCGACCCAGCGGAGCTTCACGCGCGTCGAGTGGGCGAACCCGCCGGCCCGCAGCGCCTCGGTGACCGACAGGTACGCGTCGGGCAGGTCGATGTACTTCCCGACGAGGCCCACCGTGACCTCGTGCTTCGGGTCGTGCACGGCGTCGAGCAGGTCGCTCCAGCCGGACCAGTCCACGGCGTCCGTCGCCGGGAGGCCGAGGTGGTCGATGATGTAGCTGTCCAGGCCCTGCCCGTGCAGCATCTCGGGGATGTCGTAGATGCTCGCCACGTCCACCGCGTTCACGACCGCGCGCTCGTCGACGTCGCACATCAGCGCGATCTTCTTCTTGTTCGAGTCGGACACGGGCCGGTCGCTGCGGAGCACCAGCGCGTCGGGCTGGATGCCGATGGAGCGCAGCGCCGCCACGGAGTGCTGCGTGGGCTTGGTCTTCTGCTCGCCGGAGGCGCCCATGTACGGCACGAGGGAGACGTGCACGAAGAAGACGTTGTTCCGGCCCAGCTCGTGCCGCACCTGGCGCGCCGCCTCGATGAAGGGCTGGCTCTCGATGTCGCCGACCGTGCCGCCGACCTCGGTGATGATCACGTCCGGCTGCGGGTCGTCCGACGCCTGCAGGCGCATGCGCCGCTTGATCTCGTCCGTGATGTGCGGGATGACCTGCACGGTGTCGCCCAGGTACTCGCCGCGGCGCTCCTTGGCGATGACCTCCGAGTAGATCTGACCGGTGGTCACGTTGGCCGCCTGGTCGAGCTCGATGTCGAGGAAGCGCTCGTAGTGCCCGATGTCGAGGTCGGTCTCCGCACCGTCGTCGGTCACGAAGACCTCGCCGTGCTGGAACGGGTTCATGGTGCCCGGATCCACGTTGAGGTAGGGATCGAGCTTCTGCATGACCACGCGCACGCCGCGCGAGGTGAGGAGGTTGCCGAGGCTGGCCGCCGTGAGGCCCTTGCCGAGGGAGGAGACCACACCGCCGGTCACGAAGATGTGCCGGGTGGTCTTCCCGCCTGCCGTGCTGGTCGTGCTGGTCGTCGTGTTCGAGTCCGTGTCCGCTGCTGAGTGAATGTCCGCCACGGGCTTCCATCCTACGTGTGTTCCGCGGCCCTGCGACAGCCACGACGCGCGCGGGCCCTCTCCGGATGCCGCCCGCGGCCCGCCGAGGCCGGCCCTCAGCGCAGGGAGGCGGCGGTCTCGACCAGCTCGCGGGCGTGCGCGAGCCCGCTCTCGCTGTCCGGGAGGCCGGAGAGCAGCCGCGCCATCTCCTGGATGCGGGCATCGCCCTCCAGCTGGGTGACGCTCGACGCGGTGACCTGCCCGTCGCCGCCCTTGACGACACGCAGGTGGTTGGTCGAGAAGGCGGCGACCTGCGCGAGGTGGGTGACCACGATGACCTGCGCCCGCTCGGCGAGACGGGCCAGCCGCCGGCCGATCTCGATGGCCGCGGCCCCGCCGACACCCGCGTCGACCTCGTCGAACACGAACGTGGGCACGGGGTCGTCGCCCGCGACGACGACCTCGATGGCCAGCATCACCCGCGACAGCTCGCCGCCGGACGCACCGCGCCCCAGGGGGCGCGCCTCCGCCCCGGCATGCGGCCGGAGCAGGATCTCGACGCGGTCGGCGCCGGACAGGGCCGGCTCCTCGCGAGGGCTCACGCGCACCTCGAGCGACGCGTCCGCCATGGCGAGGGCGCCGAGCTCCGTGGTGACGGCCTCAGCGAGACGCGCACCGGCCTCCTCGCGGACGGCCGTGACCCGAGCGCCGAGCTCCCCGACGAGCGACTCGTCGCGCTCCACCTCGACGCGCAGGAGGTCGATCCTGTCGGTGTCGCCGTCGAGCTCCAGCAGGCGCGCGCTTCCCGTGTCCAGGAACGCGATGGCGTCCTCCACGGTCGGTCCGTGCAGGCGGGTCAGCGCGACGAGCTCGGCCCGGCGGTCCTGCAGGGTCTCGAGCTCGCGGGCGCCGTCCGCGTCGAGGCCCGCGAGGTACCCCGACAGCTGCACCGCGATCTCCGACACGAGGATGCGCGCGCTGTCGAGCGACTCGATGACCTCCGCCAGTGCGGGGTCGTGGGCGGCGACCCGGTCGAGGCGGCGGTGCGCGGTGTCGAGCACGGAGGCGGCGTCCGCCATCTCGCCGGAGGCGTCCTCCGCCGACATGAGCTCGTGGGCGGCGGAGGCCGCGGCGCGCAGGTCCTCCAGGTTGGTGAGCCGGTCGATGCGCTCGCGCAGCTCCTCGTCCTCGCCGGGCTGCGGCGCGACCGCCTCGATGGCGTCGATGGCGGCGCGCAGGTCCTCCGCCTCGCGCGTGCGGGCGTCCTGCTCGGCGACGAGGCGGTCGAGCTCCGCGCTCGCGGCCTGCCAACGGCGGAACACGTCCTGGTACTCGCCGAGCACGGGCGCGAGGGCGGATCCGGCGAACCGGTCGAGGGCCTGGCGCTGCGCGGTGGAGGACCGCAGGCGCATCTGGTCGGACTGCCCGTGCACCACGACGAGCTGCTCGCCGATCTCGGTCAGGAGCGCCGCGGGCGCTCCCCGCCCGCCGACCGACGCGCGGCTGCGGCCCTCGGACGAGAGCTGGCGCGTGACGATGAGCTCGCCCCGCGTGCCGTCGCCGAACGGGTCGACGTCTCCCCCGGCGTCGCGCACGCGGTCGGGCACCGGGCCCTCGGCCGCGATGATCCAGCGGCCCTCGACGACGGCGCGCTCGCTCCCCTGGCGCACCGCTCCGGAGTCGGCGCGCGCTCCGAGCAGGAGCCCGAGCGCCGTGACGACCATGGTCTTGCCCGCGCCGGTCTCGCCGGTGACGGCCGTGAAGCCCGGGCCGAGCGGCAGGGTCGCGTGGCCGATCACCCCGAGGTCGCGGATGGTGATCTCCTCAATCACGGTCGACGGGACCTCTCCAGCCGGTGACCGGCAGCTCGAACTTGTTCACGAGGCGGTCGGTGAAGGGCGACTGCTTGAGGCGCGCGAGGCGCACCGGGATGGTGGAGCGGCGGGCCTCCACGCGGGCGCCGGGCGGCATGTCGCGCGTGCGGCGACCGTCGCACCAGAGCACGCCGGACCCGGACGTGCGGCGGAGCACCTCCACGGCGACCGTGGACTCCGGACCGACGACGAGCGAGCGCGCGAAGAGCGTGTGCGGGCTGAGGGGCACGACGAGCATCGCCTCCAGGCTCGGCCACACGATGGGGCCGCCGGCGGAGAACGCGTACGCGGTGGAGCCGGTGGGCGTGGACACGACCATGCCGTCGCAGCCGTACGACGCGAGCGGGCGCCCGTCGATCTCGACCACCACCTCCAGCATGCGCTCACGGCTGGCCTTCTCGACCGTCGCCTCGTTGAGCGCCCACGTGCGGTACACGACGTCGGCTCCGACCTTGAGCGTGACGTCGAGGGTCATCCGCTCCTCGACCGTGTAGTCGCGGTCGAGGACGCGTCGGACGGTGGCGGCCAGGTCCTCCCGCTCGCTCTCCGCGAGGAAGCCGACGTGCCCGAGGTTCACGCCGAGCAGCGGGACGGAGGTGCCGCGAACGAGCTCTGCCGAGCGGAGGATGGTGCCGTCGCCGCCGAGCACGATGACGATCTCGAGATCGGCCGTCTGCACGTCCTCCCCGAGCACGGCGACGCCCTCCATCCCGGGAGCGAACGGCAGGATGTCGGCCTTCTCCTCGGTCGTGAGCACGATGCGGACGTCGGCGTCCGCCAGCTGCCCGCACACGCTGAGCGCGGCGTCGATGGAGTCGCGGCGCCCCGTGTGCGAGACGACCAGGATGTGCCTCGCGGGTCCAGCCACTTCGCTCACGCTCCTGTGATCTCGTTCGACGTCGATCTCCATTGTGTCGGATTGCTCCCCGCACGACCGCTGAACCAGGCGAGGTACTCGTGGTTGCCCGCTCCGCCGACGATCGGGGAGGGGATGAGGCCGGCCGTCCCGAGCCCGAGATCCCACGCCGCCCACAGCACGCGCATGACGGCGTCGTCGCGCAGCCCCGGGTCGTGCACGATGCCCTCGCGGATCCCCGTGCGCCCGACCTCGAACTGCGGCTTCACGAGCAGCACGATGTCCGCGTCGGGCGCGGCGGTGCGGGCGATCGCGGGCAGCACGAGCCCCAGGGAGATGAAGGAGAGGTCGCCCACGACGAGCGCGGGCGCCTCGCCGGCGGCCGACGGCGCGACCGCGCCGAGCGAGTCCGGGGTGAGGTCGCGCACGTTGACGCCCTCGACGACGTCCACCCGCGGGTCCTCGCGGATCAGGGGGTCCAGCTGGCCGTGCCCCACGTCGAGCGCGATGACGCGTCGGGCGCCCCGCTCGAGGAGCACCTGGGTGAAGCCCCCGGTGGAGGCGCCCACGTCGAGGGCGAGCCGGCCCGCGACCCGCACGCCGTCGAAGGCGTCGAGCGCGCCGATGAGCTTGTGGGCGCCGCGGCTGACGTAGGCGTCGGTGCCCGCGACGGCGACGGCGGATCCGGGCAGCACCTTGACCGACGCCTTGACGACGCCGCGGCCGTCGACCGTGACGAGTCCGTCGGCGATCAGGCGCGCGGCGTGCGTCCGGGAGCGGGCGAGGCCCATCGCGGGCAGCGCGGCGTCGAGCCGCATGCCGCCGCCCGGGTGCGCGGCGGACTCGCCGGCGGGCTCTCCCGCGTCACCCACGCGCCGCGGCCCCGTCGCCGCCCTCGAGCCGTGCGCGCAGCTCGTCGTGCAGCAGCGCGAACGCCGTCGCCCGCTCCCCCAGCGGCTGCTCCTCGATCAGCTGCAGCCGCGAGACGAGCTCCTCGGCGACGTCGCTCCCGTCCTCAGCGGCATCGAGCCCGGGCGCCGCCGGCCCGGGCGCCGTCGGCCGGGGCAGGCCGTGGGGATCCGCGTGATCGTCGCTCACGCCGTCACGCTACGCCCGCCCCGCGGCGCCGGCACCCGCGGCGACGTAGAGGGACTCGGGCACGTCGAGCCCGTAGATGGGCCGACCCGAGTTCCAGATCACCGCGCAGGCGGCACGGAGCGTGTCGATGGTCGACCCGCCGTCCTTCACGACCTCCACGCGGTCGCCCGCGATGCGCACGGACGCCTTGCCGACCGTCGCCACGCGGCCCTCCTGCGAGAACCGCGTCTCCGGGTACGGCTCGTGCAGCTGCCCGAGGTGCTCGAGGATGAACGTCGGCCGCTGGTCCTCCTCGGCCGCGAGGAGCTGCTTGGCCCGGTCGATGCCGGTCAGCACGTGCACCGACGCCATCCCCGCGCGCGTCGCCCCGAGGATGTCGGTGTCCAGGCGGTCGCCGAGGAACACGGGACGCTGGGCGCCGAAGCGCTCGCGGGCGACGTCGAAGATCGGCGTCTCGGGCTTTCCGGCGACGACGGGCAGGCGCCCGACCGCCGTGTGCACGGCCGAGACGAGGGTGCCGTTGCCGGGTGCGATGCCCCGGGCGACGGGGATGGTCCAGTCCGTGTTGGTCGCCACCCACACCACGTCCGCGTCGGCCAGCGCGAACGCCGCCTCGGCGAGCTGCGTCCATCCGACGTCGGGGGCGAATCCCTGCACCACCGCCACCGGAGCGTCCTCGACGGAGCGCGTGACGACGTACCCGGCCTTCTCGAGCTCGTGCACGAGCCCGTCGCCGCCGACGACCAGCACGATGGACCCGGCGGGGACCCGGTCCGCCAGCAGCCGCAGCGCGGCCTGCGGCGATGTCACGACGTCCTCCGGCGCGACGGCCAGCCCGAGCGAGCTGAGGTGCTCGGCCACGGAGGCGTCCGTGCGCGACGCGTTGTTCGTGATGTAGCCCAGGCGGATCCCGCCGTCAGCAGCGCGGTTCAGCGCCTCCACGGCATGCGGGATGCTTGCGGGACCCGCGTAGACGACGCCGTCGAGGTCCGCGAGGATCACGTCGACGCCGTCGAGGGGCGTCGCCCCCTTGGCCGCCCTAGCGAACATCGTCGGCACCCGCCCCTGCTCGGCCGTGAGCATCGCCGTCGACGTCCGACGCGGCGTCGGCATCGCGACTGCCGTCGGCATCGCCACTGCCGTCAGCATCACGACTGCCGTCAGCATCACGACTGCCGTCAGCATCACGACTGCCGTCAGCATCACGACTGCCGTCAGCATTGGAGTCGCCGCTACCGTCGGCATGGGCAACGCCGCTACCGTCAGCTTCGGCATCGGCATCGGCATCTGCGTCGTCGTCGTCGGCGTCGGACGGCACCTCCTCGGCGACATCCAGCTCATCGTCGATGTCCACCGAGATGTCGTCATCGTCCCCGTCGTCGAGGGACGGCGTCGCGGCGTCGTCGCTGTCGGTGCCTGCGGCAGCGGCTGCGTCGTCGACCTCCAGCTCCTCCTCGACGACCTCCACCATGTCGTCCCATCCCTCGTCCGGATCGGCGAACGCCGCCTCCGCTGCCTCGGCACGCTGCCTCCAGGCCTCCGCCTCCTCGGACCGGCCGAGCTCCTCGAGCACCTCGGCGTAGGCGTCGAAGAGGTCAGCGCTGTACGAGTACGCGACGTCGCGGTTCAGCTGCGCGATCGACAGCTCGTCGAGGGCCGCCTCGGTCTGACCGAGGTCGAGGCGGGCACCGGACATCGCGATCGCGAGAGCGACCTGCTCCGCCGCCGGCAGCGTCTCCTTGGGGACGGAGCGTCCCAGCTCGAGCGCCTTGTCGGGGCGACCCTGTCCGCGCTCGCTGTCGACCATGAGCGCGAGCTGATCGTTCTTTCCGGAGATGCGGCGGTACGTCCGGAGCTCCCGGAGCGCGAGGGCGTAGTCGCCGACCGCGTAGGCCGTGATCGCCAGCGACTCCCGGACCACGGCGATGCGGCCGGCCCGTCGAGCCGCGGAGGTCGCGTGCCGATGCGCCAGCTCCGGATCCTCCTCGATGAGGCGGGCTGCCATCACGAGGTGCTGCGCCACCCCCTCGGCGTTGTCCTTGCTCAACGTCTTCAGCTCGTTGCGGGCGACGCGGTCGAGGTCGCCGGGCTTCACATCCTCCGGGATCTCGGGGTCGTCGTGGCGCGGCCGCACGGACCGCAGCTCGCGTGCCCGGAGTTGCTCCTCCGTGAGAGCCTCCTCGTACCTCGGGGCATCGCGATCGTTGCGCGCCGGACGCCCGTCCCGGGTCCACAGCTTGTCGCCGTCGCGGGGCGGACGCGCCCCACCGCGGCCGACGTCTCGGGCACCGTCCTTCGACCACGGCTTCCGGTCACCGTCCCGTGCGGGTCGCGAAGCACCGCCACCGTCCTTCGACCACGGCTTCCGCTCGCCATCCCGTGCAGGGCGCGCAGCACCGCCACCATCCTTCGACCACGGCTTCCGATCACCATCACGCCCGGGACGCGAAGCACCCCCACCGTCCCTCGACCACGGCTTCCGCTCACCGTCACGCGCGGGACGCGCAGCACCGCCACCGTCCTTCGACCACGGCTTCCGCTCACCGTCCCGCGGGGGTCGAGCGGAGCCGCCACCGTCCTTCGACCACGGCTTCCGCTCACCGTCCCGTGCGGGACGCGCAGCACCGCCACCGTCGCGGGACCACGGCTTGCGCTCTCCATCACGCTGAGGGCGGTCACCGCCGGACCCGCGCGGGCCCGACGCGCGGCCTCCGTCCCTCGGGCCACGCGGTGCGCCCGACGAGCCGCGCTCGTACGGCGGCCCGCCCGCATCGCGACCGCGGGCGGAGTGCGACGATCCGCGGTCCTGGCCCTCGGGCCGGCTGTCTCGGTCGGATGAGTCGCTCACTGTGCTCCTGTCGGCCCGCGGGCCAGATGATGTCTGTGGTGTTGTGGGTCGTGCCGAAGTCAGGTCCAGGCTAACCGGTGCGGTGCATGTGATCGCTCGCAGCTGCGAGGACCAGCGACAGGAAGAGCAGCCACGCGGGAACCGCGCTGCTCCTACCCGGCGCCATCGGTCGCAACGCGTCCCCGGGTGTGCGCGACGCCGCACCACGATCTCAGGGCACGACCACGCACGGCCGGCTACGGCGTCAGGCCCGCGACAGCCCACCAGATCGACCGGCGCGCATCCTGCTCAAGGCGGTGGTGCCTGTTAACGCAGAAAGGCCCGCCGCACGATGTGCGACGGGCCTTCCCGTTACTACCAAATCAAGTCCGGCGGTGTCCTACTCTCCCACAGGGTCCCCCCTGCAGTACCATCGGCGCTGAGAGTCTTAGCTTCCGGGTTCGGAATGTGACCGGGCGTTTCCCTCTCGCTATGGCCGCCGAAACACCTCATACACACCCTCAAGGGGCATGAAAACTGTGATGAATCGACCAGTCAAGCTGGTTGTTCAATTAGTACCCGACCGTATATCGGGAACCACATAGTGGACGCAAGCAAAGTGTTTTCAAGATATCGGCTTATTAGTACAGGTCAGCTCCACGAGTCTTTAGTCCTCGCTTCCACATCCTGCCTATCAACCCGGTAGTCTAGCCGGGAGCCTTCACCCTGAAAGGGATGGAAATCTCATCTCGAAGCCGGCTTCCCGCTTAGATGCTTTCAGCGGTTATCCGTTCCGAACGTAGCTAATCAGCGGTGCTCCTGGCGGAACAACTGACACACCAGAGGTTCGTCCATCCCGGTCCTCTCGTACTAGGGATAGATCTTCTCAAATTTCCTACGCGCGCAGCGGATAGGGACCGAACTGTCTCACGACGTTCTAAACCCAGCTCGCGTACCGCTTTAATGGGCGAACAGCCCAACCCTTGGGACCTACTCCAGCCCCAGGATGCGACGAGCCGACATCGAGGTGCCAAACCATGCCGTCGATATGGACTCTTGGGCAAGATCAGCCTGTTATCCCCGAGGTACCTTTTATCCGTTGAGCGACAGCGCTTCCACAAGCCACTGCCGGATCACTAGTCCCGACTTTCGTCCCTGCTCGACTTGTCAGTCTCACAGTCAAGCTCCCTTGTGCACTTACACTCGACACCTGATTACCAACCAGGTTGAGGGAACCTTTGGGCGCCTCCGTTACTTTTTAGGAGGCAACCGCCCCAGTTAAACTACCCACCAGGCACTGTCCCTGAACCGGATTACGGTTCGAAGTTAGATATCCAGAGTGACCAGAGTGGTATTTCAACAATGACTCCACCCGAACTAGCGTCCGAGCTTCACAGTCTCCCACCTATCCTACACAAGCCACACCGAACACCAATACCAAGCTGTAGTAAAGGTCACGGGGTCTTTCCGTCCTGCTGCGCGTAACGAGCATCTTTACTCGTAGTGCAATTTCGCCGAGTTCGCGGTTGAGACAGCTGGGAAGTCGTTACGCCATTCGTGCAGGTCGGAACTTACCCGACAAGGAATTTCGCTACCTTAGGATGGTTATAGTTACCACCGCCGTTTACTGGGGCTTAAATTCTCAGCTTCGCACTTGCGTGCTAACCGTTCCTCTTAACCTTCCAGCACCGGGCAGGCGTCAGTCCGTATACATCGTCTTGCGACTTAGCACGGACCTGTGTTTTTAGTAAACAGTCGCTTCCCACTGGTCTCTGCGGCCTTCAAACGCTTCAGGAGTAAATCCCTACACGCCTCAGGCCCCCTTCTCCCGAAGTTACGGGGCATTTTGCCGAGTTCCTTAACCACGATTCTCTCGATCTCCTTAGTATTCTCTACCTGACCACCTGAGTCGGTTTGGGGTACGGGCGATTGGAACCTCGCGTCGATGCTTTTCTCGGCAGCATAGGATCACTGATTTCGTCCGTGAGGACTACCCATCGGGTCTCAGGCTACATAGAAGACGGATTTGCCTATCTTCTGCCCTACATCCTTAGACCGGGACAACCATCGCCCGGCTCAGCTACCTTCCTGCGTCACACCTGTTAATACGCTAAACGCCCCAGCGTAGGGTCGTGTGCTAGGCCAAGACCGTCACCCCGAAGGGATCGAATCAAGGATTCAGACACTTAGCATTACTGGATTGTCTTGGGCGGTTCTTCATCGGTACGGGAATATCAACCCGTTGTCCATCGACTACGCCTGTCGGCCTCGCCTTAGGTCCCGACTTACCCAGGGCGGATTAGCCTGGCCCTGGAACCCTTGGTCTTTCGGAGGACGGGTTTCTCACCCGTCTTTCGCTACTCATGCCTGCATTCTCACTCGTGTGGCCTCCACGGCTGGTTCACACCGCCGCTTCGCTGGCCACACGACGCTCTCCTACCCATCCATACGGCTGGACCACGAAGGCCTGCCTATAATATAAATGCCACAACTTCGGTGGCGTGCTTGAGCCCCGTTACATTGTCGGCGCGGAATCACTTGACCAGTGAGCTATTACGCACTCTTTCAAGGGTGGCTGCTTCTAAGCCAACCTCCTGGTTGTCTATGCAACTCCACATCCTTTCCCACTTAGCACGCGCTTAGGGACCTTAGATGGTGGTCTGGGTTGTTTCCCTCTCGACGATGAAGCTTATCCCCCACCGTCTCACTGCTGCGCTCTCACTTACCGGCATTCGGAGTTTGGCTGAAGTCAGTAACCTTTTGGGGCCCATCGTCCATCCAGTAGCTCTACCTCCGGCAAGAAACACGCAACGCTGCACCTAAATGCATTTCGGAGAGAACCAGCTATCACGAAGTTTGATTGGCCTTTCACCCCTATCCACAGCTCATCCCCTCCATTTTCAACTGAAGTGGGTTCGGTCCTCCACGACGTCTTACCGTCGCTTCAACCTGGCCATGGATAGATCACTTCGCTTCGGGTCTAGAACATGCGACTCATACGCCCTATTAAGACTCGCTTTCGCTACGGCTGCCCCTCACGGGTTAACCTCGCCACATATCACTAACTCGCAGGCTCATTCTTCAAAAGGCACGCTGTCACACCAACAAGGATGCTCCAACGGTTTGTAAGCAAACGGTTTCAGGTACTATTTCACTCCCCTCCCGGGGTACTTTTCACCTTTCCCTCACGGTACTTGTCCGCTATCGGTCATCTGGGAGTATTTAGGCTTATCAGGTGGTCCTGACAGATTCACACGGGATTTCTCGGGCCCCGTGCTACTTGGGATACTCTCCGGACAGGCGACGACATTTCGACTACGGGGTTCGCACCCTCTATGACTGGCCTTTCAAGACCATTCGTCTATATCGCGCTCATTGCCCTCACAGCTCGGTAGAACTGTACGGAAAGTCCCGCAACCCCGACCATGCAACTCCTACCGGATATCACACATGATCGGTTTGGCCTCTTCCGGTTTCGCTCGCCACTACTAACGGAATCGCTTTTGCTTTCTCTTCCTGTGGGTACTGAGATGTTTCACTTCCCCACGTTCCCTCTACCCGCCCTATATATTCAGGCGGGAGTCACCAGGTCACCCAAAGGGCCTGGCGGGGTTTCCCCATTCGGAGATCCTCGGATCACAGCTCTATTATCAGCTCCCCGAGGCTTATCGCAGATTTATACGTCCTTCTTCGGCTCCAGATGCCAAGGCATCCACCGTTTGCTCTTAGAATCTTGAAATCACATGAGATTGAATCGTTTCGCCTCCCCTAGAGGAGACAGAATTGACCAATGATCTATAAATAGATCTTTGTGATCCACCGGTAAACCGGTGAATCTAAGATGCTCGCGTCCACTGTGTAGTTCTCAATATACGGGCGGTACCCCACCACCATCCACAACAGGACGACGGAAAGGGTCCGACAAGAAACCAGACACACCCCGAAAGGTGCGGCCCGGTCCCTCAGGACCCAACAGCGTGCAACATGCCCTCGACACCCCGCACCACGTTCCCACCCCACAAGGAGGCGTACTAGCAGCACGACGAATCAGCCGGCATCAATGTCAATGTTCCACCCATGAGCGCCACCACCAGGACATACGCCTGACGCGTGACTTGGCACCCTTGATCTCCCTGTATACAGAGGAGAGGTGCACATGCTCCTTAGAAAGGAGGTGATCCAGCCGCACCTTCCGGTACGGCTACCTTGTTACGACTTAGTCCTAATCACCGATCCCACCTTCGACAGCTCCTCCCTTGCGGTTAGGCCACTGGCTTCGGGTGTTACCGACTTTCATGACTTGACGGGCGGTGTGTACAAGGCCCGGGAACGTATTCACCGCAGCGTTGCTGATCTGCGATTACTAGCGACTCCGACTTCATGAGGTCGAGTTGCAGACCTCAATCCGAACTGAGACCGGCTTTTTGGGATTCGCTCCACCTTACGGTATCGCAGCCCTTTGTACCGGCCATTGTAGCATGCGTGAAGCCCAAGACATAAGGGGCATGATGATTTGACGTCATCCCCACCTTCCTCCGAGTTGACCCCGGCAGTCTCCTATGAGTTCCCACCATTACGTGCTGGCAACATAGAACGAGGGTTGCGCTCGTTGCGGGACTTAACCCAACATCTCACGACACGAGCTGACGACAACCATGCACCACCTGTATACCGACCTTGCGGGGCGCACATCTCTGCACGTTTCCGGTATATGTCAAGCCTTGGTAAGGTTCTTCGCGTTGCATCGAATTAATCCGCATGCTCCGCCGCTTGTGCGGGCCCCCGTCAATTCCTTTGAGTTTTAGCCTTGCGGCCGTACTCCCCAGGCGGGGAACTTAATGCGTTAGCTGCGACACGGAGACCGTGGAATGGTCCCCACATCTAGTTCCCAACGTTTACGGCATGGACTACCAGGGTATCTAATCCTGTTCGCTCCCCATGCTTTCGCTCCTCAGCGTCAGTTACGGCCCAGAGATCTGCCTTCGCCATCGGTGTTCCTCCTGATATCTGCGCATTCCACCGCTACACCAGGAATTCCAATCTCCCCTACCGCACTCTAGTCTGCCCGTACCCACTGCAGACCCGAGGTTGAGCCTCGGGATTTCACAGCAGACGCGACAAACCGCCTACGAGCTCTTTACGCCCAATAATTCCGGACAACGCTTGCACCCTACGTATTACCGCGGCTGCTGGCACGTAGTTAGCCGGTGCTTTTTCTGCAGGTACCGTCACTTTCGCTTCTTCCCTACTAAAAGAGGTTTACAACCCGAAGGCCGTCATCCCTCACGCGGCGTTGCTGCATCAGGCTTGCGCCCATTGTGCAATATTCCCCACTGCTGCCTCCCGTAGGAGTCTGGGCCGTGTCTCAGTCCCAGTGTGGCCGGTCACCCTCTCAGGCCGGCTACCCGTCGTAGGCTTGGTGAGCCATTACCTCACCAACAACCTGATAGGCCGCGAGTCCATCCCCAACCGAAGTTCTTTCCACGACCAGACCATGCGGCCAGTCGTCATATCCGGTATTAGCTACCATTTCTAGCAGTTATCCCAGAGTCGGGGGCAGGTTACTCACGTGTTACTCACCCGTTCGCCACTGATCCGCCAGAGCAAGCTCTGACATCACCGTTCGACTTGCATGTGTTAAGCACGCCGCCAGCGTTCGTCCTGAGCCAGGATCAAACTCTCCATAAATGCTTAAACGCACGACCACCCGAAAGCAGCCGGCACATCTAAAGCCAGACGTGAACGGGAATCGAACACGAACCAGCAAGTTTGAAACCGACAGAACAAATCATTACTGACTTGCTTGTTTGTTTAAATGTTTTCCAAAGGAATCCGAGACACCATCCGAAGGACGATGCCACGGGTATTTGGCATTTGACATTGTGCACGCTGTTGAGTTCTCAAGGAACGGACGCTCCCGACACCGACCATCACAGCCAGCCATCGGAGCTCACACTCCACCGCTCCCCGTGGGAGTGATCCAGACCCAGAAGGCCCAGCACTCACGTCGGAAGCAGATTCAGACCCTAGCTCAGTTGATGGTAAACACGCAACCCGTAAGCCGCGGCAACTTCTGTTTCACCAGGATCATCACCCGCCAGAACAGCTCCGGAAGCTTTTCGCTTCCCGCCCGTTCCGGCGACAAGAGGAGACATTACGCGGACCACCCCACCCCCGCAAAACAACCCGCATCCCGGGCGTGTCGCGCACGGCTCCGAGGAGAAGAGCCGGTAGGAGGCTCATTCAGTCGACGGTGAGGCCGGCGAGGGTCTTCTTGCCGCGCCGGAGGACCGCGAATCGACCGTGCAGGAGATCCTCCACGACGGCATCGGCATCGGCCACGGCGGCGTTGTTCACGTACACCCCGCCCTGGGCGATCGCGCGGCGGGCCTCTCCCGCGCTCTGCACGAGACCGGTGTCGACGAGCGCCTGGATCACGGTCGTCCCCGCGGGATCGCGGCCGACGGCAGCTCCCCAGAGCGGCGCGCAGCGTCGGCTCGTCGAGGGCGCTCAGCTCCCCCTGCCCGAACAGCGCCTGGGACGCCGCGATCGCGGCGGCGGTCGCGGCCTCCCCGTGCACCAGCGTGGTCACCTCCCACGCCAGCTCCCGCTGGGCCGCCCGGCGGAAGGGCTCGGCCTCCACGGCACGGGCCAGCTCGTCGATCCGGTCGCGGCCGAGGAACGTGAACACGCGCAGGCGGTGGACGACGTCGGCGTCGTCCGTGTTGAGCCAGAACTGGTAGAACGCGTACGGGCTCGTGAGCGAGGCGTCGAGCCACACGGCATTGCCCTCGCTCTTGCCGAACTTGGTCCCGTCCGAGTTGGTGATGAGAGGCGTGCCGATGGCGTGCGCCGCCACCCGCTCGCTGCGCCGGATGAGGTCGGTGCCGCTCGTCAGGTTGCCCCACTGGTCGCTGCCGCCGGTCTGGAGCACGCACCCGTACGTGCGGTACAGCTCGCGGAAGTCGAGGCCCTGCAGGATCTGGTAGCTGAACTCCGTGTAGCTGATGCCCTCGTCCGAGTTCAACCGCGCGCTGACCGCGTCCTTCTTGAGCATCGTGCCCACCCGGAAGTGCTTGCCCACCTCCCGCAGGAAGTCGATGGCGGTGAGCGGCGCCGTCCAGTCCAGGTTGTTGACGATCCGCACGGCGTTGTCGCCCTCCCCGCTGAGGAAGGCCGTCACCTGCGCCTGCAGCCGGCGCACCCACTCGGCCACCACGCCCGGGTCGTTCAAGGTGCGCTCCGCGGTGGGCCGCGGGTCGCCGATGAGGCCCGTCGACCCGCCCACGAGGCCGAGCGGCCGGTGCCCGGCGAGCTGGAGGCGGCGCATCAGCAGCAGCTGCACGAGGTTGCCGAGGTGCAGGCTCGGCGCGGTCGGGTCGAAGCCGCAGTAGTACGTGATGGGGGGCCCGGCGAGGAGGGCCTTCAGCGCCTCCTCGTCCGTCGACACGTGCACGTAGCCGCGCCAGACGATCTCCTCCCAGACGTCCGCGAAGGACGGGTCGTTCTGCTGGGAGGCGAGGCGGGCGGGATCGGCGTTCGTCACCCTGTCACGGTATCAGCGCGACCCCTCCGGGTCCGCGGACGCGGCGGCGTCGGCGACGCCCCGGCGCGTCGGACGCCATCGGACGGGACGGGCGGGACGGTCTGGATCGCGGTGCCGGCTCGACGCCGCACCGGTGTCGGGGTGGGGCGGATGCTCGGGCCGGAGTCGAGGTCCATTCCGGGATCAGGCGCGTGGCATTGATCGGCAGGGATCAAGCGCATAGCATTGATGCGTCGGGATCAATGATCAGGCATTGAGGGGGGTCATGTTCGTCATCACCGCGGACCAGAAGGCGAGCCGTAACGACGTCGACCGCGCGGGGAGCACCCGCGACGACCTCGGGGAGCGGTACGCGGGGCGCCTCGTGCTCCCGGTCGACCGCACGTCCGGCGACGAGGTGCAGGCGCTCGTCGGCGATGCCGGCACCGCGCTCGACATGGTGCTCCTGCTCACCCGCGCCGGGCACTGGAGCGTCGGGCTCGGCATCGGCGACGTGCGGACGCCCCTCCCCCGGGCCACGCGGGAGGCGACGGGGCCGGCGTTCATCGCCGCCCGAGATGCCGTGACGGCAGCCAAGCGCAGCGCCACGCGGTTCGCCCTCGCGTCGGATCCGCCCGCCGTGACGGACGCGTCAGACGCCGGGGCATCGGACGCGCCGCCCGGCGCCGACGCCGTCGAGGCGCTGATCGCCCTGCTGCTCGTCACCCGCGACCGTCGAACCCCCCAGGGCTGGGACGTCGTCGACCGCATGGCCGGCGGCGGGACGCAACGGGAGGTGGCGGCGGCGCTCGCATCACCCCGCAGGCGGTCAGCACCCGGCTCCGCACCAGCGGATGGCGCGCCGAGCGCGCCGCGCTCCCGGGACTCGTGGCGCTGCTGGCGCAACTGGACTCCCGCGCATCCGCGCACGCCGCCTCCCCCCGGCCGACCGACGGGGCGGACGCGTGATCCCCGCCGGATCGGCCCTGGAGGTCGCCGCCTGGTCGATGCTCTGCGTGCTCGCGACCGCGGCGCTCGTCCTGGCGCTGCTCACCCTCCGCTCCCGCGCACCGGGCTGGTCGCCGCCGCGGCCGGGGCGCTCTCCGCCGCGCTCGTGCTGGGACTCGCGCTCGCCGGCCCGGCCTCCCCGCTGGTCGTCGGGTTCCTCGGGCTCGTCGCGGTGGTGCTGGCCGTGCTCGGGGAGGCTCGGCGTCCACGGTCGTGCTCGCGCTCGCCACCCGCGGCTCCGTGCCGCAGGGCGCGTTCGGCGGGATCCTCGTGGCGCCCCGGGGGCACGACGACGACCCCGCCGCGATCCGTCGGCCGAAGCACGAGGTGCTGCGCGGCGGCGCGACCATCGGCATGCTCGAACGGGTCGCCGTGGTGGCCGTGATCCTCGCCGGCTACCCGGAGGCGCTCGCGGTGGTGATCGCCATCAAGGGCGTCGGCCGCTTCAGCGAGCTCGGCGAGGCGGCCGAGGCGCGCGAGCGGTTCATCATCGGCACGCTGGTCAGCTGGCTGTGGGCGGCGACCTGCGCGGCGGCCGTGCTCGTCGTCCGGTAGGACCCGCCGGTCAGCGGCGGACGCGGGGGACGTGCGCGCGGTACGGGGAGACCGTCGGATCCCCCGGCACCCAGAAGCGCCACGGGAACAGCTCGCCGGATCCGCCGGGGCCGGACACCCCGACGCGCGGGCCCGACGCCGGCAGCGCGAGCGGCGCGTCCGGGAGCGTCAGCCCGTAGGGCGCCGCGTCGAGCGCCGCGCCGTCGTCCGACAGCGGGATCCCGAGGGCGACGGCCAGGCGGGCCGGTCCCCGCGCGAGGTCGCGCTCCCGGACGGCGGCGCCCCGGCGCCTGCGCGCCAGGTCGACGCCCTCGACGATCTCGCCCGCCCGCAGGAGCACGCCCGCGCTCGTGCCCTCCGGGCCGCAGACGACGTTGGCGCAGGTGTGCATGCCGTACGTGAAGTACGCGTAGAGGTGGCCGGGCGGACCGAACATCGTCGCGTTGCGCGTCCGGCGCCCGCGGAACGAGTGCGAGCCCGGGTCCTCGCCGACCCCGCGGTACGCCTCCACCTCGGTGAGGCGGACGGCGACCCGCCCCTCCTCGGACTCGCGCGACAGCACGGCCCCGAGGAGGGCGGGCGCGACCTCGACCGCGTCGCGCGCGAAGAACGCGGCCTCGATCACGACGGGGTCAGACCAGCTCGCCGTTGAGGCTCGCCACGACGACCACGAACACGAGCACCGCGACGGCGACGCCGACGACGAGCGGGAGGAGCCACCGGTGCCGGGGCTCCGGGCGCTCGGGCCGGCGGCCGTTCGAGAGCGTCATGCGGACGCATCCGCGGCTGCGGCCGCCCGGCGCTCGGCCGCGGCGTCGGCCCGCGAGCGGAGGGCCGCGACCCGCGCCACCAGCTCCGCGCGCTGCTCGTCGACGCGCACGCGCGCCGTGCCGCCGACGCCGTCGCGGCTGGCCACCGACCCCTCGACGCTCAGGACCTCGCGGACCTCCGGCACCAGGTGCGGCGAGACGGAGCGCAGATCGGCGTCGTCCAGGTCCTCGAGCCCCACGCCCCGTGACTCGGCGAGCTTCACGAGCTCGCCCGTGATCTCGTGCGCGTCGCGGAAGGCCACGCGGTGCTTGACCAGCCACTCCGCCACGTCGGTCGCGAGCGAGAAGCCCTGCGGGGCGAGCTCGGCCATGCGGTCGGTGTCGAACCGGAGCGTCGCGATCATCCCGGTGAACGCGGGCAGCAGCACCTCGAGGGTCTGCACCGAGTCGAACACGGGCTCCTTGTCCTCCTGGAGGTCGCGGTTGTACGCGAGCGGGAGCCCCTTGAGGGTGGCCAGCAGGCCGGCGAGGTTGCCGATGAGGCGTCCCGACTTGCCGCGCG
Organism: Clavibacter michiganensis; assembly: GCA_002150995.1. Taxonomy (GTDB): domain Bacteria; phylum Actinomycetota; class Actinomycetes; order Actinomycetales; family Microbacteriaceae; genus Clavibacter; species Clavibacter michiganensis_K. The sequence continues at coordinate 2,247,967 of MDHJ01000001.1, forward strand.
CGAGCTCGGCGATGTCGGGGTTCTTCTTCTGCGGCATGATCGAGGATCCGGTCGAGAACGCGTCGCTCAGCGTGACGAACCCGAACTCGCGCGTGTTCCAGAGGATGATCTCCTCGCTCAACCGCGAGAGGTCGATGCCGACCTGCGCGAGCACGAACGCGAACTCCGCCACGACGTCGCGGCTGGCCGTGCCGTCGATCGAGTTCTCGGAGCTGCGGGCGAAGCCGAGGTCGCGGGCGACCGCGCCGGCGTCGAGGCCGAGGGTGCTGCCCGCGAGCGCTCCGGATCCGTACGGCGACACGTCGGCGCGCGCGTCCCAGTCGGCGAGCCGCTCGAGGTCGCGCACGAGCGGCCAGCAGTGCGCCAGCAGGTGGTGCGCGAGGAGCACCGGCTGCGCGTGCTGCAGGTGGGTGCGCCCCGGCATGACCGCGCCGCCCGCCGCCTCGGCCTGCGCGGCGAGGGCGTCGACGAGGCGCACGAGCATGGCATGGATGACGGATGCGTGGTCGCGCAGGTACATGCGGACGAGGGTGGCGATCTGGTCGTTGCGGCTGCGGCCCGCACGGAGCTTGCCGCCGAGCTCGGGCCCGGCGATGTCCATGAGGCCGCGCTCGAGGGCGCCGTGCACGTCCTCGTCGGCCTCCGACGCGACCAGGTCACCCGAGCGCACGCGGTCCTCCAGGGTGTCGAGCGCCCGCAGCATGGCCTGCCGCTCGGCGTCCGACAGGTAGCCTGCGGCCGCGAGGGCCCGGGCGTGCGCCCGGGACCCCGCGATGTCGTACGGCGCGAGCTGCCAGTCGAAGTGCGTCGAGCGGCTCAGCTCGACGAGCTCCGGCGACGGACCGCCGGCGAAGCGGCCGCCCCAGAGGGCGCCCGCCTCGCCCGCCCGGAGGACGGATCCGTGCTCTCGGTCATGCGGCTACTCCGCGGCGGGCGCGGCGTCGGACGTCGCGGCGTCGGCGGCCAGCGCGGCCTGCTCGACCGCGAGGTCGCGACGGGCCGAGATCTTGCTCGGCAGCGACCACAGCTCGATGAAGCCCTTCGACAGCGACTGGTCGAACGTGTCGCCGGTGTCGTAGGTCGCGAGGTCGAAGTCGTACAGGCTGGTCTCGCTGCGACGGCCGGTGACGACCGCGCGACCGCCGCGAAGCGTCATGCGGATGTCGCCCGAGACGTAGCGCTGCGAGTCCTCGATGAACGCGTCGAGGGAGCGCTTGAGCCCCGAGAACCAGAGCCCGTCGTAGACGAGGTTCGCCCAGTCCTTCTCGACGCCGCGCTTGTAGCGGCCGAGGTCGCGCTCGATCGTGAGGCTCTCGAGCTCCTCGTGCGCCTCGATGAGGGTCATCGCGGCCGGGGCCTCATAGACCTCGCGGCTCTTGATGCCGACGAGGCGGTCCTCCACGACGTCGATGCGGCCGATGCCGTGGGCACCCGCTGCCGCGTTCAGCTCCTGGACGATGCGCAGCGGCGAGTAGCGGACGCCGTCGATCGCGACGGGGACGCCCGCCTCGAAGGTGATGGTGACCTCGGTGGGGTCGCGGAGGACGTCCGGGTCCTGCGTGTACTCGTAGAGGTCCTCGATGGGGCCGTTCCACGGGTCCTCGAGGAAGCCGGTCTCGACCGCGCGGCCCCAGACGTTCTTGTCGATGGAGTACGGGCTCTTCTTGCTCTGCTCGATGGGGAGGTCGTGCTCGTTCGCGTAGACGATGGCCTTGTCGCGCGTGAGCGCGAGGTCGCGGACGGGCGCGATCGAGGTCAGGTCGGGCGCGAGCGCGGCGACGGCGGCCTCGAAGCGGACCTGGTCGTTGCCCTTGCCGGTGCAGCCGTGCGCGACGCTGTTCGCGCCGAGCTCGTGGGCGACCCGCGCCAGGTGCTTGGCGATCAGCGGGCGGCTGAGGCCCGAGACGAGCGGGTAGCGCTTCTGGTACAGGGCGTTGGCCTTGAGGGCCGGGACGATGTAGTCGTCCGCGAACTCGTCCTTCGCGTCCACGACCACGGCCTCGACGGCGCCGCAGTCGAGCGCGCGCTGCCGGATGACCTCCATGTCCTCGCCGCCCTGGCCGACGTCGACGGCGAGCGCCACGACCTCCTTGCCGGTGGCGTCCTTGAGCCAGCCGATGCCGACTGAGGTGTCGAGTCCGCCTGAGTAGGCGAGGACCACGCGTTCGGCCATGTCGTTCTCCGTTTCCGTTGCTGGGTGTCTCGGGGGGTGCGTGCTGCCTACGCCTGGCGCAGGAGCCAGACGAGCAGCGCCTTCTGGGCGTGCAGGCGGTTCTCCGCCTCGTCCCAGACCACCGATCGCGGGCCGTCGATGACCTCGGCGGCCACCTCGTACTCGCGGTCGGCGGGCAGGCAGTGCAGGAAGATCGCGTCGTCGACCGCGTGCTCCATGAGCGCGGTCGTGACCTGGTAGGCGCCGAGCTCGGCGAGGCGCGCGGCCTTCTCCTCCTCGCGGCCCATCGACACCCAGGTGTCGGTGACCACGACGTCGGCGCCGGTGACGGCCTCGACCGGATCCGTGAGGACCCGGACCGAGCCGCCCGTGGACGCGGCGATGCGCTCGGCGTCCGCGACGACGGCCTCCGCGGGCACGTAGCCCGCGGGCGCCGCGATGCGCACGTGCATGCCGGCGGTCGCGCCGGCGAGCAGGTAGGACTGCGCCATGTTGCAGGCGCCGTCGCCGAGGAAGGTCAGCGTCTGGCCGGCGGGGTCGCCGCGGTGCTCGCGGATGGTGAGCAGGTCGGCGAGGAGCTGGCAGGGGTGGAAGTCGTCGGAGAGCGCGTTGACGACCGGGACGGTGGTCCCCTCCGCCATCTCCTCGAGCCCGGCCTGCCCGTAGGTGCGCCAGACGATCGCGGCCACCTGGCGCTCGAGCACGCGCGCGGTGTCGCTCGCCGTCTCCTTGCCGCCCAGCTGGCTGTTCGCCGTGCTGATGATGAGCGGGACGCCGCCCAGGTCCGCGATGCCGACGGCGAAGGAGACGCGCGTGCGGGTCGAGGACTTGTCGAAGATGACCGCGACGGTCTGCGGGCCCGCGAGGGGCCGCTCGGACCAGCGCTCGCGCTTCAGCCGCACCGCCAGGTCGAGCACCTCGGCCTGCTCGGCGGGGCTCAGGTCGTCGTCGCGCAGGAAGTGGCGGGTCATCGCATCGCTCGCTCTCGGGGGACTTGCGGATCTATGAAGCCTAGGGGACGTGCGGGGGCGGATCCGTCGGCGGGCACCCCCGCGCGGGGGTGCCCGCCATGCGGTCGACGGGAGCCGTCGCCCCGCGGCGAGGCGACTCCCGCGGGGTCAGCGCAGGTGGCCGAGGGCGCGTCCGAACCGCTCGCGGAAGTCGCGCACCTCGGCGTCGCCCACGATGAGCGGCGGCGCGATGCGGAGGCTCCGGGCGTTCGGGGCGTTGATGATGAGGCCCTCCCGAGCGCCGCGGCGGCGATGCGCCCGCCGTCCTCGTGGTGGAGGCCGACGCCGATGAGCAGGCCCCGTCCTCGGACCTCGGCGATCAGCGGCGACTGGAGGCCCGAGATGGCCGCGCGGATCTCCTCGCCGCGGCGCGCGGCGTTCTCGACGAGCCCCGCCTCCTCGATCTCGGCGAGCACCGCGTCGCCGGCGGCCGTGGCCAGCGGGTTGCCGCCGAAGGTGGAGCCGTGCTGTCCCTTGGTGAGGAGGTCGGCGGCCGCGTCGAAGGCGACGAGCGCCCCGATCGGAACCCCGCCCGCGATGCCCTTCGCGATGGTGACCGCGTCCGGGCGGACGCCCTCGTGCTCGTAGGCGAACCAGCGGCCCGTGCGGCCGACGCCCGTCTGGATCTCGTCGAGGATGAGCAGCGCGCCGTGCTCCCGCGTGAGCTCGCGGGCCCGGCGGAGGAACCCCGGCGGCAGGTCGACCACGCCGGCCTCGCCCTGGATCGGCTCGAGGACGAGGGCCTGCACGCGGTCGTCGATGGCCGCCTCGAGCGCCTCGAGCGTGGGCGCGATGTGCTCCACCCCGCCGGGGAGCGGCAGGAACGGCGCCTGCAGCGCGGGCTGCCCGGTGAGCGCCAGCGCGCCCATGGTGCGGCCGTGGAACGAGCCCTGCAGGGTGATGACGCGCGTGCGCCGGTCGCTCCCGTTGCGGCGGGCGAGCTTGAACGCGGCCTCGTTGGCCTCGGCCCCCGAGTTGCCGAAGTAGACGCGGCCGGTGTCGCCGGCGCCCGTGATCCGGCGCAGGCGCTCGGCGAGCGCGATCTGCGGCGGCGTCGCGAAGTAGTTGGAGACGTGCGCGAGCGTGGACACCTGGGCCGTGACGGCGCGGATGAGCGCCGGGTGCGCGTGCCCGAGCGAGTTGACGGCGATGCCCGCGAGGAAGTCGAGGTACTCGCGTCCCGTGGAGTCCCAGACGCGGCAGCCCTCGCCGCGCACGAGCATGGCGAGCGGCGGCGGCGAGGAGCGCATCATCGCCGTCTGGAAGCGGTCGGACCACTCGCTCTCCGTCTGCGTGGTGCGGCGCTCTGGCTGCGTCGTGGTCATGCGGGCACGACCTCCGTTCCGATTCCGTTCGTGGTGAAGATCTCGAGGAGCATCGAGTGCGGGATGCGGCCGTCGATGATGGCGGCCTTGGGCACTCCCCCGTCGACGGCCTCGAGGCACGCCGCCATCTTGGGGATCATCCCCGACTCGAGCGTCGGGAGGAGCGCGCGGAGCTCGTCGGCGCGGATGTCGGAGACGAGCGAGCCGCGGTCGGGCCAGTCCCGGTAGAGGCCGGCGACGTCGGTGAGGATCACGAGCTTCTCGGCGCCGAGCGCGACGGCGAGGGCGGCGGCCGCGGCGTCGGCGTTCACGTTGAGCGACACCCCCGGGTCGGACTCGTCGGGCGCGATGGAGGAGACGACGGGGATGCGCCCCGCGTCGAGCTGCGCGAGGACGGCCGTGGGATCCACCGCCACGACGTCGCCCACGAGGCCGAGGTCCACCTCGATGCCGTCGACGACCGCGCCGCGACGGCGTCCCGTGAACAGGCCCGCGTCCTCGCCGGAGACGGCCGCCGCCAGCGGGCCGTGCGCGTTGATGCCGCGCACGACGTCGCGGCTGACCTGGCCGGTGAGCACCATGCGGACGACCTCGAGCACCTCGGGCGTGGTGACGCGGTATCCCCCGCGGAACTCGCTCTCGATGCCGAGGCGCGTGAGCATCGCGCTGATCTGCGGCCCGCCGCCGTGCACGACGACCGGGCGGAGCCCCGCGTAGCGGAGGTACACGACGTCCTCGGCGAACGTGCGGGTGAGGTCCTCGTCGACCATGGCGTTGCCGCCGAACTTCACGACCACGATGCGGTCGTGGAAGCGCTGCAGCCACGACAGCGACTCGATGAGCGTCGCCGCCTTCGACTCGGCCTGCGCCTGGTCGAGGTCGGCGTCCTCCTGGGTGATGCCGGTCACGGGCGTCCCGTCTGCGTCCGCCATCAGCTTGCGTACGCGCTGTTCTCGTGCACGTAGTCGTGCGTGAGGTCGTTGGTGAGGATCGTCGCCGTGGCGTCGCCCGCGTGGAGGTCGATCAGGACGTGCACGGACCGCGGGTGGAGGTCCACCAGGTCGCGGCTCTCGTGCGGCTCGCCCGCGCGGCAGACCTCCACGCCGTTGATCGCGACGTCGATGCCGTACGGGTCGAACGCCGCGCCCGTGGTGCCGACGGCCGCGAGCACCCGGCCCCAGTTGGGGTCGTTGCCGAACACGGCGGCCTTGAAGAGGTTGCTGCGCGCCACCGCGCGGCCCACCTCGACGGCATCGGCGTCGTCGGCTGCGTGCACGACCTCGATGGCGATGTCGTGGGACGCGCCCTCGGCGTCGGCCTGCAGCTGCTCGGCGAGGTCGGCGCACACGGCCGTGAGAGCGGCGCGGAACTCCGCGGCGTCCGGCACGACGCCGGAGGCGGCCGACGCGAGCAGCGTCACCTGGTCGTTGGTCGACATGCAGCCGTCGGAGTCGAGGCGGTCGAAGGTCACCCGGGTGGCCTCGCGGAGCGCCGCGTCGAGCGCGGCGGCGTCGAGGTCGGCATCGGTGGTGATGACGACGAGCATGGTGGCGAGGCCCGGCGCGAGCATGCCGGCGCCCTTGGCCATGCCGCCGACCGTCCAGCCCGCGTCCGACGTGCGTGCGGACTGCTTGGGCCGGGTGTCCGTGGTCATGATGGCGCGCGCGGCGTCCTCCCCGCCGTCCTCGGCGAGCGCGACCGCGACGCGGGCGACCCCGTCCTCGAGCCGGTCGAGCGGGAGCTGCTCGCCGATGAGTCCCGTGCTGCAGACGAGCACGTCGCCGCTGGAGACGTCGAGCGCACGGCCGACCGCCTCGGCGGTGGCGTGCGTCACCTGGAAGCCGCGGGAGCCCGTGTAGCAGTTCGCGCCGCCGGAGTTGAGGACGACGGCGCTCACGAGCCCGTCGCCGATGACCTGACGCGACCAGAGGATGGGGTTCGCCTGGCAGCGGTTGCTGGTGAACACGGCGGCCGCGGCCTGCGAGGGACCGAGGTTCCGGACGAGGGCGACGTCGAGCGCGCCCGTGGACTTGAGGCCCGCGGCGACCCCTCCGGCGACGAAGCCGCGCGCGGCGGTGACGCTCACGGTGCCACCCCGTTCACCGGGAGGCCCATGCCCTCGGGCAGCCCCAGGGCGATGTTGGCCGACTGGATCGCGGCGCCCGCCGTGCCCTTGACCAGGTTGTCGATCGCCGTGACCGTGACGACGCGGCCCGCGGCCTCGTCGATGGCGAGGCCGACGAGGGCGGTGTTGGATCCGGTGACGTCGGACACGTTCGGGAACGCGCCCTCCGGCAGGAGGTGCACGAACGGCTCGTCGGCGTAGGCGAGCTCCCAGGCCGCGCGCACGTCGTGCGCGGAGAAGCCGGGGGCGAGGCGCGCGGTGGCCGTGGCGAGGATCCCCCGGGCCATCGGCACGAGCACCGGCGTGAACGAGACGCTCACGCGCCGGCCGCCCGCCGTCTCGAGGTTCTGCCGGATCTCCGGCGTGTGGCGGTGGGTCCCCCGACCGCGTAGGCGCTCGCGGATCCGAGGATCTCGCTCGCGAGGAGGTTCGTGCGGAGCGCCCGACCGGCGCCGGACGGGCCGACCGCGAGGACGGCCACGACGTCCTCGGGCTCGATGACGCCCGCCCGGATGCCGGGCTGGAGCCCGAGGGTGATGGCGGTGACGTTGCACCCGGGCACCGCGATGCGCTTGACGCCGGACAGGCGCGTGCGCTGGGTGCCGCCCTCCTCCGCGTGCAGGAGCTCCGGGAGGCCGTACGGCCAGGCGCCCGCGAAGTCGCCGCCGTAGAAGGCGTCCCACGCGCCCTCGTCGACGAGGCGGTGGTCGGCGCCGCAGTCGACCACGAGGGTCGAGTCGTCGAGCTCGGCCGTGATGGCGCCCGAGCGGCCGTGCGGCAGCGCCAGGAAGACGACGTCGTGTCCCGCCAGCTGCTCCGCCGTGGTCTCGACGAACGTGCGGTCGGCGTACGAGGTGAGGTGCGGGTGCACCTGGCGCAGACGCTCGCCCGCGTTCTGGAAGGCGGTGAGCGTCTGGACCTCGAGGCGCGGGTGGTCGGCGAGCAGGCGGAGGAGCTCCCCGCCCGCGTAGCCGCTCGCGCCCGCGACGGCGACTGAGAATGACATGCATCAAATCTAGTGCCGGTGCGGGAGGCGTCCCGCCGGGGCCGGGCGGCTCCCGCCCGCCGAGACGGACGCGGGCGGGCCCTGCAGAGGAGGAGCCCGCCCGCGGCACGCCGCCGAGTGGCGCTCGGGTGCGCCGCCGCTACTCGCGGAGCGTCGCGCCGAAGCGCTCGGCGGCGAGCCGCACGGACCCGTCGCGGGCCGCGCTGGCCTCGGCGGCGGTGAGCGTGCGGTCCGGAGCGCGGAACCGGAGCGCGTACGTGAGCGAGCGCGCGCCCTCCGCCACCCCCGAGCCGCGGTAGTCGTCCACCAGGCGGGCGGACTCCAGCAGCTCGCCGGCGCCCTCGATGACCGTGCGGAGGACCTCCCCCGCCGGCACCTCGAGCCCGACCACGAGGCTGAGGTCCTGCGTCGCGACGGGCATGGACGTGAGCGGGCGCACGTCTACCGTGCCGCCCGCCAGCGCGACGAGCCGGTCGAGGTCGACCTCGGCGAGCGCGACGCGGTCGGGGAGGTCGAGCTCCGCGGCCAGCGCGGGCAGGAGCTCGCCCGCGAAGCCGACGATGACCGGGCCGTCCGCGGTCACGGCCTCGACCGCGGCCGTGCGGCCCGGGTGCATGGCCAGGTGCGCGCCCTGCTCGAACCGGATCTCCACGCCGACCGCGTGGGCGAGCTGCCGCACGGCGTCGAGCGCGTCGATCAGCCCGGACCGCTGGGCCGGGGTGCCCGGCTGCTTCGGCACGGCGTCCCCGAGGATCAGGACGCCGACGTGGCGCGGCTGCGGCGGGATGCCCGCGTCGAGACCCCGCAGGGCGTCCGCGTCGGGACGTGCGGCCCCGGGCGGCATCTGCGGCGAGCCGTACGCCACCCCCGCGGAGGGGAGGAACACGGTGCCGGCCTCGAAGAGCGCGAGGTCGGTGGATCCGCGCGACAGGTTCCGCCGTGCGATGTCGATGAGGCCGGGCAGCAGCGAGCGACGCAGGTACGGGAACGCCACGTCGAGCGGGTTGGCGAGGCGGACGGCGGGGGCGTCCTCGCGGTCGGCGGCGCCGAAGCGCGCGTTCTGCGCCTCGGAGGCGAACGGGGAGCCCATGACCTCGGCGAGCCCGCCCGCGGCGAGTGCGAGCGAGGCCTGGCGGCGGAGGCGCTGCGCCGTGGTGAGACCGCGGCCGGGGGGCGCGACGGGCAGCACGGCGGGGATCCGGTCGTAGCCGACGATGCGCGCGACCTCCTCCACGAGGTCGGCGCGGTGCCGGAGGTCCGGACGCCACGTGGGCGGCGTGACGGCGAGCACGCCGTCGCGCTCCTCCAGGGCGCAGCCCACGTCGACGAGCGCACGGCGCACCTCGTCGGCCGTGTAGTCGACGCCGACGAGCGACGCCGGGTAGCCGAGCGGCAGCGCGATCGCCGCGGGCGCGGTGGTGGTGTCGAGGATCGAGCCGAGGCCCTCCGCGTGGGCGCCGGCCAGCTCCTCCAGGAGCTGCACGGCACGGGCCGCCGCGGCGGGCGCGATGCGCGGGTCGACGCCGCGCTCGAAGCGCTTGGACGCCTCGCTCGGCAGCTTGTGGCGGCGGGCGGTGCGGGCGATCGACACGGGGTCGAACCCGGCCGCCTCGATCAGCACGCGGGTCGTGCCCGCGCCGATCTCCGTGGCCGCGCCGCCCATGACGCCCGCGAGGCCGACGGGCCCCGAGTCGTCGGCGATGACGAGGTCCTCCGCATGCAGCGCGCGCTCCCGCCCGTCGAGGGTGACGAGCGTCTCCCCCTCGGCGGCGCGTCGGACGACGATGCCGCCCCGGAGCCGGTCGAGGTCGTAGCCGTGCAGCGGCTGGCCGAGCTCGAGCATGACGTAGTTGGTGACGTCGACGACGAGCGAGATGGACCGGACGCCGGCGAGGGTCAGCCGTGACACCATCCACGGCGGGGTGGGCCGGGACACGTCGACGCCGGAGACGACGCGCGTGACGAAGACGTCGGATCCGACGCGGCCGCGGAGGGGCGCCTTGTCGTCCACGCGCACGTCGACGCCGGTCGCGGGCGCGTCGGCGGTGAGGAGCGCCAGCGCGTCGGCCGGGTCCGTGAACGCGGCACCCGTGGCGTGGGCGTACTCGCGGGCGATTCCGCGGATGGAGAACGCGTACCCGCGGTCGGGCGTGACGTTGACCTCGACGGCCCGGTCGTCGAGGTGCAGGAGCGCGAGCGCGTCCGTGCCGACCTCGGGGTCGAGGCCCAGGGAGGACAGGACGAGGATCCCGTCGTGCTCCTCGCCGAGGCCGAGCTCCCGGGCCGACGCGATCATCCCGTCGGAGACGTGCCCGTAGGTCTTCCGCGCGGAGATGGGGAACGGGCCGGGCAGCACGGCGCCCGGCAGGCTCACCACCACCTTGTCGCCGACGACGAAGTTGTGCGCACCGCAGACGATGCCGCGCACGTCGCCGCCGCCGTCGGCCGCCGCGGCGCCCTCGGGGGCGACGCGGACGCTGCACCAGTTGATGGTCTTGCCGTTGGTCTGCGGCTCGGGGGTCGCCTCGAGCACCTGCCCGACGACGACGGGGCCGGAGATCGAGAACGCGTGCACGTCCTCCTCCTCGAGGCCCACCCTCACGAGGGAAGCGTGGACGTCCTCGGGGCTGACACCCGCGGGGAGCTCGACGTGCTCGCCGAGCCAGCTGATCGGGATCCTCACGACTACACCACCATCCCGAACTGCGCGCCGAATCGGATGTCGCCCTCGACGATGTCGCGCATGTCGGAGAGGTCGTTGCGGAACATGAGGGTGCGCTCGGTGCCCATGCCGAACGCGAAGCCCTGGTACTCGTCCGGGTCGATCCCCGCGGAGCGGAGCACGTTCGGGTTCACCATGCCGCAGCCGCCCCACTCGATCCAGCGCGGTCCGCCGGCGGCGGCCGGGTGCCAGACGTCCATCTCGGCGCTCGGCTCGGTGAAGGGGAAGTAGTTCGGGCGCAGCCGGATGCGGGCCTCGTCGCCGAACATCGAGCGCGCGAAGTGCTCGAGCGTGCCGCGGAGGTGCGCCATGGTGAGGCCGCGGTCGATCGCGATGCCCTCCACCTGGCGGAACGCGGGCGTGTGGGTCGCGTCCAGCTCGTCGCTCCGGAAGGTGCGGCCCTGCGCGATCGTGTACACGGGCAGCCGGTCCTGCAGGAGCGTGCGGATCTGCACGGGCGACGTGTGCGTGCGCAGCACGAGGTGCGCGTCGGTGGGATCCACGTAGAAGGAGTCCTGCATGGCGCGCGCCGGGTGGTCGGGCGCGAAGTTCAGGGCGTCGAAGTTGAACCACTCGCTCTCCAGCTCCGGGCCCTCGTTCACCTCCCAGCCCATGCCGATGAAGATGTCGGCGATGCGCTCCTCGAGCATGGTGAGGGGGTGCCGCGATCCCGCGCGCCAGCGGCTCGGGAGCGCGGTGACGTCCACGGCCTCGGCGACGAGGCGCGCGGCGGCCTCCTGCTCCTGGATCTCCGCCTCCCGCGCCTGGAACGCCTGCGTGACGTGGGCGCGCGACTGGCCGACGAGCCGGCCGGCGTCCTTGCGCTGTTCGGGCGGCAGCGAGCGGAGCGATCCGTTCAGCCGGGCGAGCGGGGAGGCCTCGCCGATGTGGGCGGAGCGCGCCTGCGCGAGGGACGCGGAGTCGGTGGTCGCGGCGAGCGCGGCCATCGCCTGCTCGACGGCGGCGCCGACGCTCTCCTCGGAGATCTGGGGTTCGGACATGAGGCCCGAGTCTACCGATCGGGCGCCCCGCTCCCGCCCGCGCCGGGCCCGGAGGGGCGCGGCGACGGCGGCTTCCGGGCGGCTACGCGCCCTGCGAGGTCCCCGCGGCGACGGTCTTCGCCGCGCGCGGTCCGCGCTTCCGGGCGAGACGCCGGGCGATGGTCGACACGGTGAGGTTCAGCACCAGGTACATGCCCACCATGACCACGAAGATCGGCAGCGAGTTCGCGCGGCTCGTCGCCTCGAGGATCAGCTCGCCCTGCTTCGTGAGGCCGACGAGGCTCACGATCGTGCCGAGCGCGGTGTCCTTGATGAGGACCACGAGCTGGGCGACGATGATCGGCAGCATGGTGCGGAACGCCTGCGGGAACTCGACCAGCAGGCGGTTCTGCAGCGGACGCAGGCCGATCGCGAGACCGGCCTCGCGCTGGCCGCGGGGCAGCCCGAGGATGCCGGAGCGCAGCGCCTCGCCGATGATCGCGCCGTTGTACAGCGTGAGCGCGGTGACGACGGACCAGTACGGGCCGATCGGGAAGATCAGGTAGATGAACAGCATCATCAGCAGCACCGGCATGCCGCGGAAGAACTCGAGCACGACCGTGACCGCGTAGCGGACGACCCGGTGCTCGCTCATCCGCAGGAGCGCGAGCACCATGCCGAGGAGGATCGCCAGCACGGCGGCGACCGCGGCGGACTGCAGGACGACCCACAGGCCCTTGAGCAGCAGCCCCCACACGAGCGGGTCGTTGAGCACGAGCCAGATGTCGGGGCTGAACTGCCCGGCCTGCTGGAGGCGGACGGCGGCGAAGGCCAGCACTGCGACGAGGACGACGCCCGTGACGATCGAGAGGATGCGCGAGCGTCGGCGGGCACGGGGACCGGGGACGTCGTAGAGGACCTGGCTCATCGGGAGACCGCCACTCGCTTCTCGAGGTGGTCCGCGAGCTGCCCGAGCGGGACCGTGATGATGAGGTAGAAGAACGCCACGCCGACGAACACCCAGACGACCGCGTTCCCGTTGGCGTTCGCGACGTCGCGGCCCACGTTGAACAGCTCGTAGATGAAGTAGGCGCCGGCGATGGAGGTGTTCTTGGTGAGCGCGATGATCACGTTGATCAGCGGCGGCACGACCGTGCGGAGCGCCTGCGGCAGGATCACGTGCCCCAGCGTCTGCGAGAACGTGAGCCCGATGCTGCGCGCCGCCTCGGCCTGGCCGACAGGGACGCTGTTGATGCCGGACCGGATCGCCTCGGCGAAGAACGGCGCCGTGTACAGCGTGAGCGCGAGCACCGCGGCGGTCATGAACGGCAGGGCGCCCGAGATGGAGGTGATCACGACGCTGAAGAAGGTGAAGACGAGCAGCAGCGGGGTGTTCCGCAGCAGCTCGACGTAGACGGTGGAGGTGGCGCGGAGGCTCGCGACGGGCGAGATCCTCATGGCGGCGATCACGACCCCCAGCGGGAGCGCGAAGAGCACCGTGGTGAGGAGGAGGCGCAGCGTGCCGCCGAACCCCCGCAGGAACACGTCGAGATTGTCGAGGATCACGTCCACGGCACACCTCCTGGCTGGGCACCGGCAGGGCCGGGCGGGTCGGGTCGGGGCGGGGAGGCCCCGGACAGGGACGGGTCCCGCACGCGCGGGGCGTGCGGGACCCGGTGGTGCTAGTAGCGGTCGACGGCCGGGGGCTCCGGCGTGTCGATGACCGTGCCGGCCGTGGCCTCGAACAGGCGCGCCCAGGTGCCGTCCTCGTAGGCCTCCTCCAGCGTGTCGTTGATGAAGGTGCGGAACGCCTCGTCGCCCTTGGCGATGCCGATGCCGTAGGGCTCCTCCGTGAACGTCTCGCCGTCGCCGACGAGCTTGAACTCGCCCTCGTTCTGGTCGATGAAGCCGGAGAGGATCACGTTGTCGGTGGTGACCGCGGAGACCTGGCCGTTGCGCAGCGGGTCGAGGCACTTGCTGTAGACGTCGGTCGGCACGACGACGGCGCCGAACGTGGCCTCGATGTTCGCGGCGGGGGTGGAGCCCGCGACGGAGCAGACCTGCTTGCCGCGGACGTCCTCGGGCGTGTTGATCGTGGTGTCGTCCGCGAGGACCATCAGCGCCTGGCCGGCGACGTAGTACGGTCCGGCGAAGTCCACGACCTCCTTGCGCTTGTCGTTGATCGTGTAGGTCGCGACGACCGCGTCGACGGAGCCGTTCTGGATGAAGGGCTCGCGGTTGGCCGAGACCGTCTCCGTGAACTGGATGTCGTCGAAGCCGATGCCGAGCTTGCTGGCGATGAGCGCCGAGATGGCGACGTCGAAGCCGGCGGGCTTGCCGTCGAGGCCGGCGAGGCCGAACAGCGGCTGGTCGAACTTCGTGCCGACCTTCATCGAGCCCGCCTCGGCGAGGCGCGCCATGGTGGTGCCCTCGTCGAACGTGGGGTCCTCGGCGAGCTCGAGCTTGTAGGGGCCGTCGCCGTTGGCGGGGCGTCGGTGCCCGCGTCGACGGCTCCGCCGGAGGCGCTGCCTGCCGCGCCGCAGCCGGTGAGGCCGACGATGACCGCGGCGGCCGCCGCGAGGATGGAGAGGTTCCTGTGCTTCATGGTTCCCGTTTCTCTGCTGGTGAGGTGGATGACGGATGCGAGGGGATCGCTCGTGGTGCGGTGGTGCGGTGGTGCGGGTCGTGCGGCACCCGGACGGGCCTGCCTCGACGGCGACCGGGTGCGGTGGGCGGGAGGGCGCGTGCCCTCCGCGCGCGTCAGTGGGCGAGGATCTTCGAGAGGAAGTCCTTCGCGCGGGGGCTCTGCGGGTCGTCGAAGAACGCCTGCGGGGTGGTGTCCTCCTCGATGGCGCCGTCGGCCATGAAGATCACGCGGTCGGCGGCCTTGCGGGCGAAGCCCATCTCGTGGGTGACGACCATCATCGTCATGCCGTCCTTCGCGAGGCCGACCATGACGTCGAGGACCTCGGTGATCATCTCGGGGTCGAGCGCGGAGGTCGGCTCGTCGAGGAGGATCAGCTTCGGGTCCATGGCGAGGGCGCGCGCGATGGCGACGCGCTGCTGCTGACCGCCGGAGAGCTGGGCGGGCATCTTCTGGGCCTGGTTGGCGACGCCGACGCGGTCGAGGAGCTCCATCGCCCGCTTCTCCGCCTCGGCCTTGCCCTTCTTGCGGACCTTGATGGGCCCGAGGGTCACGTTCTCGAGCACCGTCTTGTGCGCGAACAGGTTGAACGACTGGAACACCATGCCGACGTCGGCCCGGAGGCGCGCGAGCTCCGCGCCCTCCGACGGGAGGTCCTCGCCGTCGATGGCGATGGTCCCGTCGTCGATGGTCTCGAGGCGGTTGATCGCCCGGCACAGCGTCGACTTGCCGGACCCGCTCGGCCCGATGACGACGACGACCTCGCCGCGGTTCACCGTGGTCGAGATGTCCTTGAGGACGTGGAGGTCCCCGAAGTGCTTGTTGACGTGTGAGACGACGACCAGGGGCTCGCCCACCGCTGCTGCGGCGTTCGAGGCGCGGTCCGCCGTGTGGCTCGGCTCCATGCGAACACCATATCCGTGACGGTGTTTCGTCCGCGTTTCCGCGGGGCATCGTCACCCACTCGTGACGCGGGGACGGACTTTCCGCCGGTCAGGCGGGGAGACGGCCGGTCGCACGCGGACAGGCGCATCCCGGAGCCGGACGACCGGGATGCGGCCGGGATACGACCGGGATGCGACCCGGCGCGCTCAGGCGTGCTGGGCGAACGCGGACTCGTACAGGCACACGGACGCGGCCGTGGCGAGGTTCATCGACTCCGCCTGCCCGTAGATCGGCACGACGACGGCGCGGTCGGCGAGGGCGAGGTGCTCGTCCTGGAGGCCGCGGGCCTCGTTGCCGAAGAGCCATGCGCTGGGCGCCGCGAGACCGCCGGAGGTGCGCTCGGCGAGGAGGTCGTCGCCCTTCACGTCCGCGGCGAGCACCTGCAGGCCCGCTGCCTTCACACGCTCGAGCACCACGTCGAGCTCCGGCATGATCGCCACGGGCAGGTGGAAGAGGGAGCCGGTGGTCGCGCGGACGACCTTCGGGTTGTAGAGGTCGACCGACCGGCCGGTGAGGATCACGGCGTCGGCGCCCGCCGCGTCGGCGGCCCGGATGATGGTGCCCGCGTTGCCGGGATCGCGCACCTCCTCGAGGATCGCGATGAGCCGCGGCTCGTCGCCCAGGATCTGCTTCAGCGACGTCGGGAACTGCCGGCAGACGCCGACGACGCCCTGGGGCGTGACCGTGTCGGCCATCGAGGCGATGACGTCCTCCGTCACGAACTCCACCTCGATGCCGGACTCGCGCACAGCACGGGCGAGGTCGGGGTACCGGTCGAGCGCCGTGGGCGTCGCGAAGAGCTCGAGCACCAGGTCCGGACGGAACGCCAGCGCCTCGGAGACGGCCTGCGGCCCCTCGAGCAGGAAGAGCCCGGTGTCGGCGCGGGCGTCCCGCTTCGCGAGCTTGGCGACGCCGCGGACGCGCGGGGAACGGGGGTTGTCGAGCATGGGCCCAAGACTAATGGCGCGCCCCCGGCAGGGGACGCGCCATCAGCGGTGCGGTGCGGTGCTGCTACGCGTTCGCGGCGACCTTGGGGGCCGAGGTGTTCGCGGGCAGCGCGGCCTTGGCCGTCTGGACGAGCGAGGCGAAGGTCGCGGGCTCGTGGACCGCGAGGTCCGCGAGGATGCGACGGTCGACCTGGACGCCCGCGAGGGCGAGGCCCTGGATGAGGCGGTTGTACGTGAGGCCGTTGAGGCGCGCGGCCGCGTTGATGCGCTGGATCCAGAGGCGGCGGAACTCGCCCTTCTTGGCGCGGCGGTCGCGGTACGCGTAGACGAGGGAGTGGGTGACCTGCTCCTTGGCCTTGCGGTACAGGCGCGAGCGCTGCCCGCGATAGCCGGCGGCGCGCTCGAGGATGACCCGACGCTTCTTGTGGGCGTTGACGGCCCTCTTGACTCTTGCCATTTCAGTGATTCCTATTCGAGTTCAGGTGTCGCGGACGACGAGGGGCCTAGCGGCCGAGGAGCTTCTTGGCAACCTTCATGTCGGCCTTGGCCAGGGGCTGGTCCTGGTTGAGTCGCGCCTTGCGCTTGGAGGACTTGACCTCGAGGTTGTGGCGCATGCCGGCCTGCTGCTTCATGATCTTGCCGCTGCCGGTGACCTTGAAACGCTTCTTGGCACCCGAGTGGGTCTTCTGCTTAGGCATTGTTCTCTTCTCTCGCTTCTCGTGCGCTCGCCTTGGTGGCGTCGCGCTTCGCGTTGGCCTCGGCCTTGGCCTCGGACTTGTTCTTGTGCGGTCCGATGACCATGACCATGTTGCGGCCGTCGATCGTGGGGGTGGACTCGACGCTGCCGAACTCGGCGACGTCCTCCGCGAACATCTTGAGCAGGCGCACGCCCTGGTCGGGACGCGACTGCTCGCGCCCGCGGAACAGGATCATGGCCTTGACCTTGTCGCCGTCCTGCAGGAAGCCCTCGGCGCGCTTGCGCTTGGTCTCGTAGTCGTGCTTGTCGATCTTCAGGCGGAAGCGCACCTCCTTGAGGATGGTGTTCGCCTGGTTGCGGCGAGCTTCCTTGGCCTTCTGCGCGGCCTCGTACTTGAACTTGCCGTAGTCCATGATCTTCGCCACGGGGGGCTTGGAATTGGGCGCGACCTCGACGAGGTCGAGGTCGGCTTCCTGCGCGAGCCGGAGTGCGACGTCGATGGATACGACGCCGACCTGCTCGCCTGCTGGGCCAACGAGGCGAACCTCGGGAACTCGGATTCGATCGTTGGTACGGGGATCGCTGATGGACTGCTCCTATTCGTGTCTTCGGGTGGCCCGGCGGCTTCGCGAGCCGCTCGGATTCGAGACGAGGAGGGTTCTTCACCAGGGTGCGACGGTTCCGTCGTACTCGGCAACACGCCCATGCCCGCGATGCGGGGCTCCCGTCGTGCACCGCTCCTCGGGAGGAGCGGCATCGGACGGGGGAGCGAAATCGACCCGGTAACCTATGGAGGCGGTCAAGCGCGGGTGGGAGATCAATCCTCTTTCGAACCGGGACTGTGACAGCCCCGGAGCCGTCGATCAGCATAGCAGACGCCGACCCCGCCCCGGAAGGGCGGGCGTCGTCCGGGCCCGCCGCCTCCGCCGCCATCCGGCACCGCCATCGAGCCCGAGGACTGACATGACCGACTCGCCCCGCCCCGACGCCGCCCCTGCCGACCCCGCGTCCGCCGGACCGGCCGACGCCCACGTGCACCGCTTCGAGGAGCCCGCCGACCCCGCGGCCTCCTCTGCCGCCGCCGGCGTCGCGGACGACGACACGGCCGGCTTCGTCGCCGACCAGTACGCGCGCGACATCGCCGAGGTCTCCGCGGTCGAGGTCATCACCACCACGGCCGTGCACCTCATGAGCGCCGCCGCCGTGAAGTGCGGCCTCGCCGACGACCCCGCCACGCAGACCGACCTCGCCGAGGCGCGGAAGCTCATCATCTCGCTCGCGGGGCTCGTCACCGCCGCCTCCCCGAGCTCGGCGACCAGCACGCCCGCAGCCTCCGCGACGGCCTGCGCTCCCTGCAGCTCGCCTTCCGCGAGGCGTCCCCCTACCCGGACGCGATCGGCAAGGGCCCGGGCGAGAAGTACACGGGCCCCGTCTCGTAGCCGGCGCGCGTCCGACGGCTCCCGGATCCGATCCGACGGCCATCGGGCCTCGGCGGCGGGCGCGTCAGGACGCCGACGTGATGCGGAGCGCCATGCTGTCGACCCGCTCCGCGAGCACCGCGCTGCGCGACCAGGCGTCCTGCAGCCGCGCGAGGAGCCCGTCGAGCGCGACGCGGTCGAGGCCGTCGACCAGCGCCAGCTCGATCACCAGCTCCGGCCCCGCCAGGCGGGATCGAGGATCGCCCGCCGCGGTGCCGAGCGACACGACCGCCGGCTCCTCGGCGATGCCGGCGCGCAGCTCGGCGGCGACCTCGGGGTCCTCCGGGCTCGGGATCCACGGCAGCGACCGCGCGACCGCCCAGACGGCGGGGCGGCGCAGCACGAACTCGGTGTCCGACAGGGGGTCGAGGACGACCAGGTCGGTCTCCTCGCTCGCCGCGGCCAGCGCCACGCGCACCGCGTCGGCGGGGACGGGCCGCGCCGCCGGGTTCCAGCGGCCCATGGCCGCGACCGAGGTGAACACCGGCATCACGGTACGGCCGTCCGGCCCCGCGACCGTGATGATGGAGAGCTCCGCGCTCTTGTCGACGGCCAGCCCGTGCTCGCCGACGCCCGCCTCGCCCAGTCGGGCGACGAGCGGGATCAGCAGACGCGACTCCCGCAGCGCGTCCACTACCGCCTCCGGACCCGCCTCACCGCGACCGTGCCGCGCGAGCGCCTCGGCCAGGGCGGGCGGCGCGGAGCCGTCGTCGCCGGGGAAGGCGGTCGGCTCGAACGACCGGCCCGCCCAGGGCGTCCCGGCGGAGTCCGCGTGCGAGGAGGAGCCGGTCATCATTCCCCGGCGACGTCGAGCGCCTCGCCGAGCGTGAAGGCGCCGGCGTAGAGCGCCTTGCCGACGATGGCGCCCTCGAGGCCGAGCGGCACGAGCTCGCGGAGCGCCTGGATGTCGTCGAGGCTCGAGACGCCGCCGGACGCCACGACGGGCCGGCTGGTGCGCTCGAGCACGTCGCGGAGGAGCTGGAGGTTCGGGCCCTGGAGCGTGCCGTCCTTCGTCACGTCGGTCACCACGTAGCGCGCGCACCCGGCGTCCTCCAGGCGCTCGAGCACCTCCCAGATGTCGCCGCCGTCCTGCGTCCAGCCGCGGGCGGACAGCGTGCGTCCGCGCACGTCCAGCCCGACCGCCACGGCCTCGCCGTGCTGGGCGATGACGCTGGCGGCCCACTCGGGGTTCTCGAGCGCGGCGGTGCCCAGGTTGATGCGGGTCGCGCCGCTCTCGAGCGCCACGTCGAGCGATCGGTCGTCGCGGATGCCGCCGGAGAGCTCGATCTGCACGCCGTCGATGGCGCGGATCACCCGGGCGATGACGGAGAGGTTGTCACCCCGGCCGAAGGCCGCGTCGAGGTCGACGAGGTGCAGCCACTCGGCGCCCTGCTCGGCCCAGTCGCGGGCGGCGTCCACGGGATCCCCGTAGCCGGTCTCGGTGCCGGCGGCGCCCTGCGTGAGGCGCACGGCCTGACCCCCGGCCACGTCGACGGCGGGCAGCAGGGTCAGGCGGGGCGTGGTGGTGAACTCGCTCATGGGGACCTTCCGTGGATCGGGCATGCGGACGTGCGGGGGCCGTCGGCGACGGCGGGTGAGGACCTCAGGCGGCGCGGAGCGTGCCGAGCCAGTTCGCGAGCAGCCGGATCCCGGCGTCGCCCGACTTCTCGGGGTGGAACTGCGTGGCCGTGAGCGGGCCGTTCTCCACGGCGGCGACGAACCGCTCGCCGTGGGTGGCCCAGGTCACTCGGGGCGCGGGCAGCGGCGGGAGCGGGTCGATGCCCCACGTGCGCGCGGCGTACGAGTGGACGAAGTAGAACCGCTCCTCCTCCAGGCCGGCGAACAGCGCCGAGCCCTCGGGGACGTCCACGGTGTTCCAGCCCATGTGCGGGAGCACGTCCGACGCGAGGCGGTCGACCGTGCCCGGCCACTCCCCCAGGCCCGCGACGTCCACGTCGCGCTCGACCCCCCGGTCGAACATGACCTGCATGCCGACGCAGATGCCGAGCACCGGGCGCCCGCCGGCCAACCGGCGGTCGACGATGCGGTCGCCTCCGGCGGAACGGAGGGCCGTCATGACCGCCGAGAACGCGCCCACGCCGGGGACGAGGAGGCCGTCGGCCTCGTGCGCCCGCTTCGGGTCGCCCGTCAGCTCGACGTCGGCGCCCGCGAGCTCCAGCGCCTTGACCGCGGAGTGCACGTTGCCGCTGCCGTAGTCGAGGACCACGACGGAGGGGCGTGTCACAGGGCGCCCTTCGTGGAGGGGATGCCGGACACGCGCGGGTCGAGCTCCTTGGCCTGGCGGAAGGCCCGGGCGAACGACTTGAACTCGGCCTCGGCGATGTGGTGCGGGTCGCGACCGCCCAGGACGGTGACGTGGACGGTGAGGCCCGCGTGGAAGGTGATGGCCTCGAACACGTGGCGCACCATGGATCCGGTGAAGTGCCCGCCGATGAGGTGCATCTCGAAGCCCGCGGGCTCGCCGGAGTGCACGAGGAACGGACGGCCGGAGATGTCCACGACGGACTGGACGAGCGCCTCGTCGAGCGGCACGAGCGCGTCGCCGAAGCGCGCGATGCCGGACTTGTCGCCGAGCGCCTCGCGGATGGCCTGGCCGAGGACGATGCCGACGTCCTCCACGGTGTGGTGCACGTCGATGTGGGTGTCGCCCGTGGCGGTGACCTTCAGGTCGGTGAGCGAGTGCTTCGCGAACGCGGTGAGCATGTGGTCGTAGAACGGCACCGAGGTGCTGATCTCGGAGGCGCCGGTGCCGTCGAGGTCGAGCTGGAGATCGATGCGGGACTCGCTGGTCTGCCGCGTGACGTGCGCGGTGCGCGCGGGGATGCTCATGACGACCATGCTACCGACCGGTCCCGACGGGCCCGCCCCGGTGCCGGCCGCCACCAGGAGCCGAGGCGGACCCGCGCCGCGCCCTCCCGCCGCCGAGGAGGGACGCAGGATCAGTGCGCGTACTCGGCGGGGACGGCGAGCTGCTGGCCGGCCGCGACGTCCGACGTGGGCAAGCGGTTGAGGTCGACGACCGAGGCGATGACGTCGCGCGGGTCCGCGGACGGCGCGATCTCCTCCGCGAGGTCCCACAGGGACTGGCCGCTCGAGACGGTCACGTACTCGAAGTTCGTGCCCGACGCGTCCTTCGCGGCGACCGCCGCGCCGCCGTTGAGCGCGACGAGCCCGGCGCCGAGCGCCAGCGGCGCCGCGACCAGCGCGGTGAGGACGAGGCGGCCGCGCCGCGTGATGCGCAGGCGCGTGCGGGGCGCGACGGCGACCTCCGAGGCGGGTGCGTCGACGACGGCGGCCGCGGTGACGACGGCTGTGGTGACGGCGGGGTGTGCTGCTGCGGTGTTCATGGTGACCTCTCGTGCGAGACGGTGGGGCGTCGAGACGACGCGCCCGGCGGTGCAGTGCGGTACGGCATGCGATGCGGGTCGGGCAGCTCGCACCCGGCTTTCGGCCGGGAGAGCCGGGTGCGAAGCTGTGTTCCGAACATACATTCGAATCACAGCCTCCGCAAGCCCTCATCGGCCTCGGACGGGCTCCGTACACGCGACACGCTCGAACAGGTGTTTGCCCGGGGTGCCTCGGCTGGATACAGTTTCGAGTGCCTGGTGTCCATTCGACCGGGTACCACCGACATCGCCCCCGCGAGGGCGTCCGCCCGCCGGGCCGACGTGCCGCGGAGGCGTCGGCGACGAGAGGCGGACCGTGCCATGGCGGACGAGCGAGCAGCGGGCGGTGGTGCCACGAGGCGCCGCAAGAGCCTCAGCGAGAAGCAGATCTCGATCCTGGAGTTCATCCAGCGCACCATCGCCGGCCAGGGATACCCGCCGAGCATGCGGGAGATCGGCGACGCCGTCGGCCTCGCATCGCTCTCGAGCGTCACGCACCAGCTGAACCAGCTCGAGCTCTCGGGCTACCTGCGGCGCGACCCGAACCGCCCGCGCGCGCTCGAGGTCCTCATCGACCTCCCCGGCACCAGCGCGGCGGAGGGCGGGGAGCCCTCGACGCCCGTCGGCGATGCCGCGATGGTGCCCATGGTCGGGAGGATCGCGGCCGGCATCCCCATCACCGCGGAGCAGATGGTGGAGGAGGTCTTCCCGCTCCCCCGTCAGCTCGTCGGCAAGGGCGACCTCTTCATGCTGCGGGTCGTCGGCGACTCCATGATCGACGCCGCCATCTGCGACGGCGACTGGGTGGTCGTCCGCCAGCAGAGGACGGCCGAGAACGGGGACATCGTCGCCGCCATGCTCGACGACGAGGCGACCGTCAAGGTCTTCCGCCAGCGCGACGGCCACACGTGGCTGCTGCCGCGCAACAGCGCGTTCGAGCCGATCCTCGGGGACTTCGCCGAGGTCGTCGGCAAGGTCGTGGCGGTGATGCGCTCCGTCTGACCCCGCGCCGCGCACCGTGCACGAGAGCGGCCGTCCCCTTCCGGGGACGGCCGCTCTCGTGCATCCGGGCGGTGCCGGTCAGCTCGCGGGCACCACCGCGTAGGCCTGGACCTGCGCCTCTTGCTCGGCCGTGACCAGCGCGCGCACGCGCGTGCCCTCCTCCACGTAGGAGGTCTCGAGCACCTTCGCGCCGTCGTGCAGCATCGCCACGATCTCGCCGTGCTCGAAGGGCACCAGGAGGTCGACCTCGATGGTCGGCTGCGGGAGCAGCTCGGCGATGCGCCGACGCAGCTCGTCGACCCCCTCGCCCGTCCGGGCGGAGACGAAGACGCCCTGCGGCGCGAGGCCCCGGAGGACCACGCGGTCGTCGTCCGACGCCAAGTCGCTCTTGTTGAAGACGACGATCTCCGGGATCGAGGACGCGTCGACCTCGGCGATGACCTCGTGCACGGTGGCGAGCTGCGCGGCCGGGTCCGGGTGCGACGCGTCGACCACGTGCACCAGCACGTCGGCGTCGGCGAGCTCCTCCAGCGTCGAGCGGAACGCCTCCACGAGCTGGTGGGGCAGGTTCCGCACGAAGCCGACGGTGTCGGCGAGCGTGTACAGCTGACCCTGGTCCGTCTCCGTCTTCCGCACGGTCGCGTCCAGTGTCGCGAAGAGCGCGTTCTCGACGAGCACGCCCGCCTTCGTCACCCGGTTGAGGAGCGACGACTTCCCGGCGTTCGTGTAGCCGACGATGGCGACCGACGGCACGGAGTGCCGATCGCGGTTGGCGCGCTTGGTGTCGCGCGCCGGCTTCATCGCCTGGATCTGCTTGCGGAGACGGGCCATGCGCGTGTTGATGCGGCGGCGGTCGAGCTCGATCTTCGTCTCGCCGGGACCACGGGATCCCATGCCCGCCCCCGCGCCGCCCACCTGGCCGCCGGCCTGGCGCGACATCGAGTCGCCCCAGCCGCGGAGGCGTGGCAGGAGGTACTGCAGCTGCGCGAGCTCGACCTGCGCCTTGCCCTCGCGGCTCTTGGCGTGCTGGCTGAAGATGTCGAGGATGACGGCCGTGCGGTCGATGACCTTGACCTTCACCACGTCCTCGAGCGCACGCCGCTGGCTGGGCGCCAGCTCCGTGTCGGCGATGACGGTGTCCGCGCCGACCGCGGCGACGAGCGCGCGCAGCTCCTCCGCCTTGCCCCGGCCGAAGTAGGTGCTCGGGTCGGGCGTGGGACGGCGCTGCAGGAGCCCGTCGAGCACCACGGCGCCCGCCGTCTCGGCGAGGGCGGCGAGCTCGCGCATGCTGTTCTCGGCGTCGTCGACCGACCCCTGCGAGTAGACGCCGATGAGGACGACGTTCTCCAGGCGCAGCTGGCGGTACTCGACCTCGGTGACGTCCTCGAGCTCGGTCGAGAGGCCGGCGACGCGGCGGAGCGCCTGCCGGTCGGCGCGCTCGCTCTGGTCGCCGTCGGATCCCTGCTCGGTGTCGGGGCTCGCGGAGAGCGCCTGCGCCCCGGATCCGCGGAAGAGGGCGTAGCCGGCGGACCGCTCCTCCGCCCGGGCGAGGACGCGCGCGACGACGTCGTCCCCGATGCTGGTCTCGGTGGACGTCGTCGTCGTGTCCGCGGACTCGTGGTCGTGCTCGTCGTGCGTGATCATGTGCTCCCATCGTAGCCTCGGCGTCCGGTATCGTCCCGTGCATGGCCGACGCTCATTACTTCTCCCCGTCGCCGGCCGGGCCCCTGCGCACCCGCACGATCACGGTCGAGCTGGGCGGACGGACGGTCGGCGTCGAGACCGCGGGCGGGGTGTTCAGCCCCGAGCACGTCGACCAGGGGACCCTTGTGCTCCTCCGGAACGTCCCGGCCCCTCCGGCGGAGGGGCATCTGCTGGACGTGGGATGCGGCTGGGGTCCCGTGGCGCTCGATCTCGCGATGCGTTCGCCGTCGGCCACCGTGTGGGCGGTCGACGTGAACGAGCGGGCCCTCGAGCTGACGCGGGCGAACGCCCGGTCCCTCGGTCTCGAGAACGTCAACGCCGTGCTGCCCGAGGATGTTCCCGCGGGGCTGTCCTTCGCCACCGTGTGGTCGAACCCCCCGATCCGCGTCGGCAAGGACGCGCTGCACGGGATCCTGCTCGACTGGCTCCCGCGGCTCGTGGTCGACGCCGACGCGTGGCTCGTCGTGCAGCGGAACCTCGGATCCGACTCGCTCCAGCGCTGGCTCGTCGCGACCCTGCCGGAGGGGCTCGAGACGACGCGCGCCGCGTCCGACAAGGGCTTCCGCGTGCTGCGCGTGCACCGCACGGGTGCCGCGGGCGTCTAGCCGCACCGCGCCGCGCCGCGCCGCGAACGTGCGGCGCCCGGATCGGGCCCGCGCTGTCGCGCGCACCGGGTCAGGCCAGAGCCACGACCCCGTCGAACACGAGCTCCGCGGGACCCGAGAGCCCGACGTGCTCGCCGTCCTCCGTGGGGAACATCCGGACCCCGAGCACGCCGCCCGGCACCTGCACCCGCCACTGGTGCGGAGCCGCGGCGCCGGCCCAGTGCCGGGTCGCGAGGGCGGCGGCCGCCGCACCGGTGCCGCAGCTCAGGGTCTCGCCGCTGCCGCGCTCGTGCACGCGCATGGTGATGTGGCCGACGCCGTCCACCACGAGCGGGTCCGCGGGCACCACGAGCTCGACGTTGGCGCCGTCCGCGGGCTCGGGATCCAGCTGGGGGACGAACGCGAGATCCGCCTCGGCCAGCTCGTCCTCGCTCGACAGCGCGACGACCACGTGCGGGTTGCCCACGTCGATGCCGAGGCCGGGCCGCGCGACCTGGAGGTCCTTGGCGCGCACGAGCGGTTCGCCGCCGTCGAGGGACCATCGGCCGAGGTCGACCTGGAAGCCCGACCCGCTGCGCTGCACGTCGCGGACGCCGGCCCGGGTCCCGATGGGGACGGTCCGCCCCGCCGGCAGCTCGATGAGGCCGTTCTCGATGAGGAAGAGCGTGAAGACGCGGATCCCGTTGCCGCACATCTCCGCCGGGCTGCCGTCGACGTTGCGGTAGTCCATGAACCACTCGGCGTCCGGGTCCTCGTCGAGGGCGGCGCGGCCCTCGGGGATGCGGCTGGAGAGGACCGCGCGGATCGTCCCGTCGGCGCCGATGCCGAAGTGGCGGTCGCAGAGCGCCTGCACCTGGGTGTCGGTCAGGTCGATCTCGCCCGCGGGATCGGCGAACAGCACGAAGTCGTTGCCCGTGCCCTGGCCCTTGGTGAACTGCAGGTCTGCCATCCCGCCAGCCTACGGGCGCACCGCCGCGAGGGCGTCGAGGGCGTGCGCGAGGAGCTCGGGATCGCGCGCGTCCAGGCGCACCGCGTCGGCGTAGCGGCCGAACCACGACACCTGGCGGCGCGCGTACCGCCGCGTGAGCGCCCGCGTCTCCTCGACCGCCTCCGCCTCGGTCAGCTCGCCGGCGATCTGACGCGCCGCCTGCGCGTAGCCGATGGCCCGGGAGGCGGTGACCCCGTCCGCCAGGCCCGCCGGCAGGAGGCCCGCGACCTCGTCGACGAGTCCCTCCTCCCACATCCCGGCCACCCGCGCATCGAGGCGCGGCACGAGGTCCTCCCGCGGCAGCGTCAGCATCAGGATCCGGGCAGGGCACCATGCGCTCGGCTCGGCGGACGCGCGCTCCGGCTGCGGTCCCGTCATCTCGACGACCTCGAGGGCGCGCACGAGCCGACGGCCGTTGTGGGCGCCGATGCGCTGGGCGGCTGCGGGATCCAGCTCCCGCAGCCTCCGGTGCAGCATGCCGGGCCCCGTCTCGGCGAGCTCGCGCTCGAGACGCTCGCGGATCTCGGGATCGGTCCCGGGGAACGCGTAGTCGAAGAGGACGGACGACACGTAGAGCCCGGATCCGCCGACGAGGATCGGGACGGCACCGCGGGCGAGGATGTCCGTGACCGCCGCCCGGGCGTCGTCCTGGTACGCGGCGACGGTGGCCTCCGCCGTCACGTCGAGGACGTCGAGCAGGTGGTGGGGCACCCCGCGCCGTTCGGGCTCGGGCAGCTTCGCGGTGCCGATGTCCATGCCGCGGTAGAGCTGCATGGCGTCGGCGTTGACGATCTCCGCGCTCCGGCCGTCGGCGCGGAACCGCTCCGCGATGTCCAGCGACAGTGCCGACTTGCCCGTCCCCGTGGCGCCGACGACCGCGACGACCCCGATCACGCGTGCGGGTGGCGGGGCAGGGCGGTCCGGGCGCCGTCGCCCACGCGAAGCGTCGGGAGGCCCAGGGACACGCGCGGCGCTCCCGCGGTCGATCCGCCGACCACGGGGGTCGGCACGCCGCAGGAGTCGGCCTGCGCGCGCTCGTACGCGTCGCCGGCGCGGGTGCGGCGGATGCGCAGCGGCGACCGGTCGAGCGAGTCGGCGATGAGGTGGAACGGCGCCGCGCGGGTGATCTCCACCTGCACCGCGTCGCCCGGGCGCGGCTCGCCGCTGCCCGAGGGCACGTCGAGGTGGACCAGGCGCCCGTCCTCGGCACGGCCGGTCACGCGTCGCGTGTCGCCGTCCTTCCGTCCCTCATGGGCGCTGACCAGGACCTCGACGGTGCGGCCGACCACGCGCTGGTTCTCCTCGTGGCTGATGCGCTCCTGCAGGGCCGTGAGCCGCCCGTAGCGCTCGGTCACCACGTGCGCCGGGACCTGCTCGTCCATGGTGGCGGCCGGCGTGCCCGGTCGGATGGAGTACTGGAACGTGAAGGCCGAGGAGAACCGCGCCGCCTCGACCACACGGAGGGTCTCCTGGAAGTCCTCCTCGGTCTCGCCGGGGAATCCGACGATGATGTCGGTGGTGATCGCCGCGTCCGGGATGCGGGTGCGCACGCGGTCGAGGATCCCGAGGAAGCGCTCGGACCGGTACGACCGGCGCATGGCCTTGAGGACGCGATCTGAGCCCGACTGCAGCGGCATGTGCAGCTGCGGCATGACGGCGGGCGTCTCGGCCATCGCGTCGATGACGTCGTCGGTGAAGGCGGCCGGGTGCGGACTGGTGAAGCGGATGCGCTCGAGGCCGTCGATGGCGCCCGCGGCGCGCAGCAGCTTGCCGAACGCCTGCCGGTCGCCGAACTCGACGCCGTACGAGTTCACGTTCTGGCCGAGCAGGGTGACCTCGACGGCGCCGTCGTCGACGAGAGCCTGGATCTCGGCGAGGATGTCGCCCGGTCGGCGGTCCTTCTCCTTGCCGCGCAGGGCCGGCACGATGCAGAACGTGCAGGTGTTGTTGCAGCCGACCGAGATGGAGACCCAGCCGCTCGCGATCTCGTCGCGCTTCGTCGGGAGCGTGGACGGGAACGTCTCGAGGCTCTCCAGGATCTCCAGCTGCGCCTCGCCGTTGTGGCGTGCGCGCTCGAGGAGGGCGGGGAGGGCGCCCATGTTGTGCGTGCCGAACACGACGTCGACCCACGGCGCCTTCTCCAGGACGGTGGCCCGGTCCTTCTGCGCCAGGCAGCCGCCGACGGCGATCTGCATGCCCTCGTGCCGGCGCTTGACGCCCGCGAGATGGCCGAGGTTCCCGTAGAGCTTGTTGTCGGCGTTCTCGCGGACGGCGCAGGTGTTGATGACCACGATGTCCGCCTCCGCCCCCTCGGCGGAGACGTACCCGGCGGCCTCGAGGGAGCCGCTGAGCCGCTCGGAGTCGTGGACGTTCATCTGGCAGCCGTAGGTGCGGACCTCGTACGTGCGGGGCCGGTCGGCGGTGGGAGGGACGGCGACACGGACATGCTCGGCGACGGTGCTCATGATCCGTCAATCCTACGTGCGGGGTCGCGGCCCGTTCCCCCGCACCGGGTCAGCGGAAGCGGACGCGGGACGACCCGCGCCGGGTCGCCAGCGCCGCCTTCGCGGCATCGCGCACCACGCCGCCGCCATAGCCGCGGCGCATCAGGAACGACGTGAGGCGCCGCTCGGCCGTCTCGTCGTCGTACGACGACAGCTGCCCGACGCGCTTCATGGCGACCTCGGTGGCGCGCGCCAGCTCGTCGTCCGGCTGCTCGGCCATCGCCTCCTCGATGACGAGCGGGTCGAGCCTCCGACGGCGCATCTCCATTTCCACCGACCGACGGCCGAGGCCCTTCCGATCGAGGTGCGTGTGCAGGATCTGCTCCGCCAGCGCGGCCTCGTCGATGTACTGCAGCGACACGTAGCGCTCGAGCGTCTCCTCGGCGATGTCCGGGTCGATCTCCGCGCCGTCGAGCACCTCCCGGGCCTCCGCGAGCGAGAGGCCGCGACCGCGCAGGCGGTTGGCGAGGACGTTGTCGGCGCGACGACGCTGCCGTTCGGGCGTGCGCTCGGCCGCCCGTTCCTCCTCCGCCTCCGCCTCGCGCCGCTCGTCGTCGACCCGCTGCTCCTCGAGCTGGATCATGTCCCGGCGGTACGCCTCGTCCTGCTCGGCTCGGGCGCGAGCGCGCTCCGCCCGCTCCTCCTCGGCTCGCCAGGCGGCGGGGATCTCCTCGGCGTCCGCATCGACGGGCCGCGATGCCGGGGTGGCCCGGTCGCCGGCAGGTCCGTCTGCCTCGCTCTCGTCGGCTCCCGCGCCCGGCGCTGCGGGGCCTCGTGCCGCCTGCGCCTCCGCCTCCGCGAGCACGCGACGTGCCTCGGCGATGCGCTCCTGGGCTGCCAGGGCGCGACCGGCCTCGGACGCGTCCACGGCGGCGCCGATGGTGACGATGCCGTCCACCTCGGTCACCGTCCGGCCACGGGACGGGTGCGTCGACCCGTCGCGCGCCTCGGGCGTGCCGTCGACCGCGTCGGACGGCTCGACCGGCGGCTCGGCCGGTTCGACGAGCGGGCGCGCCGCCGCTCTGCGCGAGCGACGATCCGCGAGGGAGGCGACGGGGGCGACCTCGTCGGGGCCGGGGCCCGTGCCCTGCTCGCCGGCGGAGGGGAATCTGACCATGGTGCATCCGTCCTCAGGTGGCCGACCGTCGACGACGGTTCGGACCGGTGTCGTGCAGGTGCAGGAGGACGGGGCGCGTCATCGCGACGCGCCCCGTCGTGGAGCGTCGGCTCAGGCGCTCTTGCGCGCGGACGCCTTGGGCGCGGCCGCGACGACGGGAGCAGGTGCGGCGTCGGCCGCAGCCGCATCCGCGTTCGGGTCCTTGACGAGGCCGAGCTTGACCTTGATCTTCTGCTCGATCTCGGCCGCGATGTCCGGGTTGTTGAGGAGGTGCTTGCGCGAGTTCTCCTTGCCCTGCCCGAGCTGGTCACCGTCGTAGGTGTACCAGGCGCCGGACTTGCGGACGATCTCGTGCTCGACGCCGAAGTCGATGAGGCTGCCCTCGCGGGAGATGCCGGTGCCGTAGAGGATGTCGAACTCGGCCTGCTTGAAGGGCGGCGCCATCTTGTTCTTGACGACCTTCACGCGCGTGCGGTTGCCGACCGCGTCGGTGCCGTCCTTCAGGGTCTCGATGCGGCGGATGTCGAGGCGCACCGAGGCGTAGAACTTGAGCGCCTTGCCACCCGCGGTGGTCTCCGGGCTGCCGAAGAACACGCCGATCTTCTCGCGCAGCTGGTTGATGAAGATCATGGTGGTCTGGGTCTGGTTGAGCCCGCCCGTGAGCTTGCGGAGAGCCTGCGACATGAGCCGTGCCTGGAGGCCGACGTGCGAGTCGCCCATCTCGCCCTCGATCTCGGCGCGGGGCACGAGCGCCGCGACCGAGTCGATGACGACGAGGTCGATGGACCCGGAGCGCACGAGCATGTCGGCGATCTCCAGGGCCTGCTCGCCCGTGTCGGGCTGGGAGACGAGGAGCGCGTCGATGTCGACGCCGAGCTTCTTCGCGTACTCGGGGTCGAGCGCGTGCTCGGCGTCGATGAAGGCGGCGATGCCGCCGGCGCGCTGCGCGTTGGCGATGGCGTGCAGCGTCAGCGTCGTCTTGCCCGACGACTCGGGGCCGTAGATCTCGACGATGCGGCCGCGCGGGAGCCCGCCGATGCCGAGGGCCACGTCCAGGGCGACGGAGCCGGTGGGGATGACGGCGACCGGTGCCCGCTCGTCGCTGCCCAGGCGCATGACCGAGCCCTTGCCGAACTGCCGGTCGATCTGGGCGAGCGCGGTCTCAAGGGACTTCTCGCGGTCTGCGGATGATGCCATGGGGTGCTCCTCGTGTCGAAGGTGGGGTGCCTGCAGGCTGTCGCTCCGGTCCCGCTGGCCGCGGGGTCCGGCGCCGACAAGGCGGCGGGGGATCTCCGCGAGGTGCACGTTATGCGGCGCCCCCGACATCCCTGCCGGAGGAGCCGGACCTGTGCGGTCCCGCTTCGAATCGCTCCTGTGGGGAGACTACGCGCGTTCGAAGGGATATTCGAACGGCGCGCCGTGCGAGGCGTCGGGATCCGGACGGGAACGGGTCCCCGACCACCCTGCACGGTGAGGCCCGGTGGGGATGGAGGCGGCGCCGTGCCGTCAGGCGCGGGGCTCGGGGAGGCCGGCGCCGTTCCAGCGGGATCGCGGCACGTCCTGCGCACGGCAGAGCGCCAGCCAGACCTCGCGGGCGGGCGTGCCGTCGCGCAGCGCCTGGGCCGACGTGCGGCCCCCGAGCTCGCCGAGCACGAGGTCCGCGACGAGCACCGGACCGTAGCCGGCGCCGAACTCGTCGGAGACGGCCCGTTGGAACTCGCTCAGTCGCATGCCGTCAACGGTACCCGCTCGTCCCCGCACGACGACGCCCCGCCCGTCACGAGGACGGGCGGGGCGGGAGGGCGAGCGGCGCGGGGCGGCTCAGCGGGTGACGAGCCCGCTGTCGAAGCCGGCGACCAGGTCGTCGGGGATCGTGTCGGGGATGGGGTTGAGCGCCTCGATGACGGCGAGACGGTCGCCGACCTCGCGCATGATGACGGAGATGGGGGTGTCGAGCGCATCGGCGACCGAGGCGAGGATCTCGCTCGACGCCTCCTTCTGACCCCGCTCGACCTCGCTGAGGTAGCCGAGCGCGACGCTCGCCTTGCTGGCGACCTGGCGGAGCGTGCGCCCCTTCTGCAGGCGGAAGTCCCGAAGGACGTCGCCGATCTCCTGACGGACTAGAACCACGGGACCCTCCTCGTTCTGCCTGGTGCCTGATCGAACCGGAGGTCCGGGGCGGATGCGAGAGCATCTGGCCGAGGACCAAGGCTAAGCACGGGCACTGGGCGTTGCTTGTGAACCTGCTTACGGCAACGCGGGACGCGCATCAGATGTTCCCATCGGGATCGAGCGCGTCGACGAGCGCCGTGAGCGCCGCGCGGACGACGCCGGCGCGGACGGCCTGGCGGTCCCCGTCGAGGTGCAGCGCGACCGCGCGGGAGTCGCCGTCGATGGACAGGCCGACGAAGGCCGTGCCCGGCCGCTGGCCGTCCTGGGGGTCCGGCCCCGCGGCGCCGGTCGTGGAGACGCCCACGTCGGCGGGGCGGCCGTCGATGGCGCACGCCTGCCGGACGCCCCGCGCCATCTGCCGGGCGACGTCCGGATGCACGGCCCCGCGGACCGCGAGGATTGAGGACTCGACGCCGAGGATCGTGCGCTTGAGCTCGGTGTCGTAGGACACGATGCCGCCCGACAGGGCACGCGAGGCGCCGGGGACCCCCACGAGGGCCGCCGTGAGGAGGCCGCCCGTGAGGGACTCGGCCACGGCCAGGCGACGCCCGCTCGTGACGAGGGCGGCGATGACCCGCCCGGCGAGCTGCTCGTCGGTCGCGCCCGCGGACGCGCTCACGACGCCCGCTCCGCGCGCAGGGCCTGGCGCATGTAGTCGAGGCCGGACAGCACGGTGAGCACGAGGGCGATCGACATGAGCACGGTGTTGACGACGTGCATGCCGTCGCCCACCACGTCCCACAGCGGGAGCAGCGCCACGCTGATGGCGACCGCCTGGGCGACGGTCTTCAGCTTGCCGCCCCGTGACGCCGCGACGACGCGGTCGCGGAGCACGGCGAAGCGGTAGGCCGTGATGCCGAGCTCGCGCACGAGGATCACGATGGTCACCCACCAGGGCAGCTCCCCGAGGACGGAGAGCATCACGAGCGCGGCGCCCGTGAGCACCTTGTCGGCGATGGGGTCGAGCAGCTTCCCGAGGTCGGTGACGAGGTTGCGGCTCCGGGCGATGTGGCCGTCGACCCCGTCCGTCGCGATGGCGATCACGAACAGGGCGGCGGCCGCGTAGCGGAGCGGGCCGTCGGCGCCGCCGTCCGCCGCGAGCAGCACGACGAAGACGGGGGCAAGCAGGATCCGGACGATCGTGAGGACGTTCGCGACGTTCCAGGGGCTCGCCGGGGAGTCCCCGCGCGCCATACGCGTGGGGCACCGGTCGCGCCCGCCCGTGCTGCATTCCCGTCGGCCATGGCGTTCAGTCCCTGCCCGTCAGGCCCCAGGCGTCGTCGTCGCCCTCGGCCTCCACCTGCTCGTACGCGTCCAGGTCCTTGTGCAGCGGGTCCGACGGGTAGCGGTCGGCGTCATCCGCCTCGTCGGCAGCACCGGTGGCGGATGCGGATGCGGCCGGTGCCGCGGCGGGCGCCGGTGCCGGCGTCTCCCCGCGCAGCGTCGCGAGGACGCCGGGGAGCTGCTCGGCCGACACGAGCACGTCGCGCGCCTTCGATCCCTCGGACGGGCCGACGATCTCCCGCGCCTCGAGGAGGTCCATGAGGCGCCCGGCCTTGGCGAAGCCCACGCGGAGCTTGCGCTGGAGCATCGACGTGGAGCCGAACTGCGTGCTGACGACGAGCTCGGCGGCCGCGAGCAGCACCTCGAGGTCGTCGCCGATGTCCGCGTCGATCTCCTTGCGCTCGGCGGCGACCGCGACGTCCTGCCGGTACTCGGGCCGGGCCTGGCGGGTGACGTGCTCCACCACCTTGGCGATCTCCGCCTCCTGCACCCACGCGCCCTGCACGCGGACGGCCTTGTTGGCGCCCATGGGGAGGAACAGGCCGTCGCCCTGGCCGATGAGCTTGTCGGCGCCGGGCTGGTCGAGGATGACGCGGGAGTCGGTCATGCTCGACACCGCGAACGCGAGGCGCGACGGGACGTTCGCCTTGATGAGGCCCGTGACGACGTCGACGGACGGGCGCTGCGTCGCGAGCACGAGGTGGATGCCGGCCGCGCGGGCGAGCTGCGTGATGCGGACGATCGAGTCCTCGACGTCGCGCGGCGCGACCATCATCAGGTCGGCGAGCTCGTCGACCACGACGAGGAGGTACGGGTAGGGGCGGAGCGTCCGCTCGCTGCCCTCGGGCAGGACGATGCTCCCGCTCGTCACGGCCTTGTTGAAGTCGTCGATGTGACGGAAGCCGAAGCTGGCGAGGTCGTCGTACCTCATGTCCATCTCCTTCACCACCCACTGCAGCGCCTCGGCCGCCTTCTTCGGGTTGGTGATGATGGGCGTGATGAGGTGCGGCACGCCCGCGTAGATGGTGAGCTCCACGCGCTTCGGGTCGATGAGCACCATGCGCACGTCGCTCGGCTTCGCGCGCATGAGGAGCGAGGTGATCATGGAGTTCACGAAGCTGGACTTGCCGGAGCCCGTGGATCCCGCGACCAGGAGGTGCGGCATCTTCGCGAGGTTGGCGATGACGTATCCGCCCTCGACGTCCTTGCCGACGCCGATGGTCATCGGGTGCGCGCTGTTCGTCGCGGCGGACGAGCGCAGCACGTCGCCGAGGGAGACGATCTCGCGGTCGGTGTTCGGGATCTCCACGCCGATGGCGCTGCGTCCCGGGATGGGCGAGAGGATTCGGACCTCGTTCGAGGCGACGGCGTAGCTGATGTTCTTCGCGAGGGCCGTGACGCGCTCGACCTTGACCCCGGGGGCCAGCTCGAGCTCGTACCGCGTCACGGTCGGGCCGCGCGAGAAGCCCGTGACCGTCGCGTCGACCTGGAAGTTCGTGAGGACCTCGGTGAGCGCGCGGACCACCTCGTCGTTGACCGACGAGCGGGACTTCGCGGGCGTGCCCGGCGAGAGGGTGCTCGCCGCGGGCAGGCGGTACGGCGCCTGCGGGGCGTCCGACGCGCCCGTGACCGTGGCGGCCTCGGTCCCGTCGTCCTCGAAGCCGGGGAGGACCGCGGGCTCGTCGTCGTCGCGGATGCCGGTGGGGTGGACCGGGATGGACGGGAGGATCGCGGTGGCAGTGGCATCTGCGACGGGGGCGTCGAGGTCGATGCGGCGGGTGGCAGCGTCGTCGCCCGTGAAGGCACCGGGCTCGGGGCGCGCGGCGTCCGGGTCCACCGTGCGGTCGATGACCGCCGTGGGAGCCTCGGCGGCCGGTCGTCGCGGCGGGCGCACGGGGTCCTCGTCCGGATCGGACCCCGCGTGCGGCGCCAGGACGGGGCTGTCGAACGCCGGGGCGTCCTCGCGCTGGCCGCGGTTGCGGCGCCACCACGGGAGGCTGTCGGTGTCGACGGGGCCGTCGCCGTCGACGCCGTCGAGCTCGACCTGCTCGGTCCCGCCCGACCTGCGGGCCGCGCGCTCGGCGGCGCGCTGCTCCTCGTCGACCGGCGGGGCGCCGAACAGGTACGAGTAGAGCTCGCGCAGGCGGACGCCGACGCGGTTCGGCGGCGTGCGCGTGATGATGAAGAGGGAGAGCACCAGGATGATCCCGGCGACGACGCCCGCCCCGACGGACGTGATGAGCAGCGCCAGCGGTGCGGCCAGCACCCAGCCGAGCACTCCCCCGGCGCGCGCGAGGGCGAGCATGCCGTCCCGCGGATCCGGAGCGCCGTTGAAGAGGTGGCAGAGCGCGGCGATGGAGACGAGGAAGAGCGTCACGCCGACCCCGATGCGGCCGTTGTCGCTGACCGAGGAGGGGTGGCGGAAGAGCCAGAGGGCCAGGAGCACCATGACGATGGGCAGCGCGAACGCCACCCGGCCGAAGAGGCCGCCGAACGTGTAGGCGTCGAACGCCATGGCCACGTCGTTGAGCGGGTTGAACCACTCGACGACGACCCCCGCGACGGCGAGCACCACGAGCAGGAAGGGGATGCCGTCGCGGCGCTCCTCCTTCGCGAGCTTCTCCGGCCCGAGGGCGCGGAACAGGGCCCCGGTGGCGTGGGCGAGGCCCATCCACGCGGCGACGAGCGGCCCGCGGCGCTCCGGCTGCACGGGGTAGGCGACGGTCTGCTGCTTCGTCTCGGTGGCACGCCCCTTGCGCGGGGGCGTGGCACGCGGCGCGCCCGAGGAGGTCTTCCCGGCGCGGCTGGTCGACCTGGTGCTCGTAGCCATGCGACCCACGTTATCCCGCACCGCCGTCGGCGGCGGTCCGCCGGGCCGGGCGGGACGCTCCCCGCCCGGCCCCGGCATCAGTACCGGATCGCGTCGATGACCGACACCCGGACGGCGACCAGGGCCGGCATCAGGCCCGCGATCGCGCCCACCGCGAGGGACGCGCCGAGGCCGAGCAGCGCCGCCGACAGCGGGAACGGCGGGAACTCCGTGACGCCCGACGCCACGAACGACAGGATCCACGGGTTCTTCACGATCGCGACGGCCGCCATGACGCCGACCACTCCCGCCGCCACGGTGGCGACGATGCTCTCCATCATCACGGCGAAGAAGACCCGGCCCGCGCTCGCGCCGAAGCTGCGGCGGACGCCGATCTCGCGGATCCGCTGCTTCACGGTCACCAGCGAGATGTTCACGAGCCCGAGCGCACCCAGGAGCAGCACGAGGCCCGCCACTCCCCCGACGAGGATCTTCAGCGACAGCAGGGGGTCGTAGTCGTACGTCCCGTAGTCGTTCCGGTTCACGGACGCCTGCACCCCCTCGGGCGCGGAGGCCGCGACGTCGGAGCGGATGGCCTCGGAGAGCCCGTCCGCCTCCTCCTCCGGCACCCACAGCTCCATCTGCGGGCTCATGCCCGCCAGCGCATCGGCGCCCATCATCCGCTCGGCGGTCGCGGAGAGCACGTACATCGCCGGAGGCTCCTGCTCGTACATGTCCGGGACGACGCCCACGACCACCGCCGTGCGCTCCCCCTGCTCGCCGCGGAGCACGACCGTGGGATGGGATGCGACGGCGGGCGAGCCCATCCCGGCGAGGAACGCGCGGTTGACGACGAGGGTCGGGGCGAGCAGGTCGGCGTCGCGGTCGCCGAACCACCTGCCGTCCACGACGTCGACGCGGCGCATCTGGCCGTAGTCGGGATCGACCACCGTGCCCTGCACCTCCGCGGTCCCGCCCGGGAGCTCGACCGACAGCGGCGCGTAGCCGATCACGGTCGACCAGCTGATGCCGTAGCGGGCGGCGACGTCGGCGAGGAGCTCACGCTGGTCGTCGTACGGCATGCCCTGCCCCGTCTCCGAGTACATGGACACCGAGAGCGACGCGGGACGCCCGGACTGCCGCTCGAACTGCTCCGTCTGCGCCTGCTGCACGACCGCGCCGAGCCCGACGACGGACGTGATCGCCGCGACCGCGACCGCGACGCCGATGAGGGAGAGGAGGACGCGCGTGCGGTGGATCCGCAGCTCCGCCCACGCCTCGACGACGGCGCCGACGAGGCCCGTGCCCGTCCGTGCCAGCCAGCCGCTCACGCGGCCGTCTCCCGCACGAGGACCTCGGAGGGGGCGAGCACGCCGGCCTCCAGCCGGTGGTGCCGGTCGGCGCGCGCGGCGACCGTCGGGTCGTGCGTGATGGTGACGAGGGCCGCCCCGGACGCGTGGGCGACCTCGGCGAGCAGGGTCATCACGGTGGCACCCGTCTCGATGTCGAGGGCGCCCGTCGGCTCGTCGGCGAGGATCAGCCGCGGCGACCGGACGAGCGCGCGGGCGATGGCCACGCGCTGCTGCTCGCCCCCGGACAGCGTCTCCGGCATGGAGTCGATGCGGTGGCCGAGGCCCACGCGCTCCAGCATGTCGGCCGCGATGGACGCGCGCCGCCAGAAGGTGCGGCCCGTGGAGTAGAGGAGGGGCGTCATCACGTTCTCCCGCGCCGTGCGCCCCTGCAGCAGGTTGAACTGCTGGAAGATGAAGCCGATGTCGCCGCCGCGCGCCCGGTCGCGGCGGGAGCCCGAGACCCGGGCCATCGGCACGTCGTCGAGGAGCACCTCGCCCGTGGTCGGGGTGTCCAGGAGCCCGAGGATGTTGAGCAGGGTCGACTTGCCGGAACCGGAGCGCCCGACGATGGAGACGTGGTCGCCCACGGAGACGTCGAGGTCGACGCCGTGCAGGATCGTCAGCGGCTCGTCGTCGGGACGGAGGACCGTGCGGGTGACCTGCTCGAGCCGGATGAGGCTCATCCGCCGTACCCGCCCTGCATCATCGTCGGGTCGACCTCGGGTGCGGGGGCGCCCGGCACGAACTCGAGCACCATGTCGCCCTCGGACAGCCCGGAGGTGATCTGCACGACCTTCCCGTCGCTGATGCCCAGGCCGACGGCGCGCTCCTCCGGCTCCCCGGTCTCCGACGGCAGCCAGACGTTGCCGGTGTCGGCGAGGCCCTCGACGGCGGTGGTCGGGAGCGTCAGCACGTCGGCCGCCTCGCCCGCGGGGATCGTGATCTCGGCCGCGAGCCCCGGGAAGACGCGCGCGTCCGCGGGGATGGCGCAGGAGACGGTCGCGCCCGTGGAGGCCGGCTCGGCGCCTCCGGTGGATCCGCCGTCGTCGCCGGACGGCGCGCCGCCCCCGCCGGAGGACTGCTGCCCGATGCGGAGGTCCGAGCACTCGAACGGCGCGGGACCGGACGTGATGGCGACCTCCGCGGTCGTCGGCTGCGTGACGAGCCGGTACTGCTCCTCCGCGGTGAGCGGAGCGGTGGCGCGGAAGGTCGGCGGCGAGATGCGGCCGACGGCGTCGCCGACGGACACCTCCTGGCCGACGAGGACGCCGAGCTCCGCGAGCGAGCCGGCGGTCGAGGCGGTGACGGTCTCCGTCACGACCTTGGGCTTCGACTGCGTGACCGTGCCGTCGGCGGCGACCACCGGATCCACCGGCGTCTCCTGGCGGATGACGAGCACGGGATCGCCCGCGGCGACGGTCGCGCCCTGGCCGGCGACGAGCTTGGAGACCTTGCCCTGCAGCGTCGCCTTGACGGTCACGTCGGGATCCGGCTGGATGCTGCCCTCCACGGTGACGTCGTTCACCACCGTCGCGAGGGTCGCCGGTACCTGGGACTCGACGACCGAGCCCGTCGGCACCTCGGCGACCTCCTCGGTCGCCGTCCCGAAGAACGCCATGCGCACGAGGGCCACCGCGATGGCGGCCAGCACGACGAGCCTCGTGATCGGGAGGATCCATCTCCGCCAGACGCCCACGGCCGCTCCTTCCCCGGCGGTCCCCAGCGGCCCGTCCGGTCGCCTCCGACGCTAGGGCCCGGGACCGGCGCGGCGGGTCGTCCGTGGGGATGAGATGCGCAGGTCGACCGGGGGCCGGACGACGGAGGGGGCGGGGTCTCCCCCGCCCCCCTCCGGGCTCCTCGCGTGCCGGCCGCCGCAGCTCCGGGCTACGCCTCGATGACCACCGGGATGATCATCGGCCGACGGCGGTGCGACGAGTTGACCCAGCGGCCGACCGTGCGGCGCACGACCTGGGAGTAGGCGTGCGTGTCGCGCGTGCCGTTCGCGGCGGCCTCCGCGAGGGCCTTGACTACCAGCGGCTTGACGCTGTCGAAGACCTTCGAGTCCTCGGCGAAGCCACGGGCCTCGATCTCCGGGCCGACGATGACCTTGCCGGTCTGCGGCTCGACGACGGCGAAGATCGTGACGAAGCCCTCCTCGGAGAGGATGCGGCGGTCCTTGAGGTCGGCGTCGGTGATCTCGCCGACCGTGGAGCCGTCGACGTAGACGTAGCCGATGTCCAGCTGACCGGTGACGCGCACGTGGCCGTCCTTCATGTCGAGCACCGAGCCGTCCTCCGCGAGGAACGTGTTGCGCTCCGGCACGCCCGTCTGGATCGCCAGCTGCTGGTTCGCGACCAGGTGACGGTACTCGCCGTGCACGGGGAGGACGTTGCGCGGCTTCAGGATGTTGTAGCAGTAGAGCAGCTCGCCGGCGGCCGCGTGGCCCGAGACGTGGACCTTGGCGTTGGCCTTGTGCACGACGTTGGCGCCGAGCTTCGTGAGCCCGTTGATGATGCGGTAGACGGCGTTCTCGTTGCCGGGGATGAGGCTCGACGCGAGGATGACGGTGTCGTCCTGGCCGATCTCGATCTGGTGCTCCGAGTTCACCATGCGGCTGAGCACGGCCATCGGCTCGCCCTGGGACCCGGTGCTCATGTACACGATCTCGTCGTCCCGCAGGTTGACGGCCTTCTTGGAGTCGATGAGCACTCCGTCCGGGACCTTGAGGTAGCCGAGGTCGGCGGCGATGGTCATGTTGCGGATCATCGAGCGGCCGATGAACGCGACCCGGCGCCCGTTCGCGGCGGCCGCGTCCAGCACCTGCTGCACGCGGTGCACGTGGCTGGAGAAGCTCGCGACGATGACGCGGCGCGGCGCCTTCGAGATGACGGCCTCGAGCACCGGGCCGATGGAGCGCTCCGTGGGCGTGAACCCGGGGACGTCGGCGTTCGTGGAGTCCGACATGAACAGGTCGATGCCGGCCTCGCCGAGGCGGGCGAACGCGCGGAGGTCCGTGATGCGGTCGTCGAGCGGGAGCTGGTCCATCTTGAAGTCGCCCGTGTGCAGGACGCTGCCGGCCTCGGTCTTGATGGCCACCGCCAGCGCGTCCGGGATGGAGTGGTTGACGGCCACGAACTCGAGCTCGAACGGCCCGAGGCGCTCGCGGTCGCCCTCCTTCACCTGGAACGTGTACGGCTTGATCCGGTGCTCCTTGAGCTTCGCCTCGATGAGGGCGAGCGTGAGGCCGGAGCCGATCAGCGGGATGTCCTGCTTCAGCTTGAGGAGGTAGGGCACGGCGCCGATGTGGTCCTCGTGGCCGTGCGTGAGGACGATGCCGACGACGTCGTCGAGGCGGTCCGCGATGGAGCTGAAGTCGGGGAGGATCAGGTCGACTCCGGGCTGGTGCTCCTCGGGGAAGAGCACGCCGCAGTCGACGACGAGGATCTTGCCGTCGATCTCGAACGTGGTCATGTTGCGCCCGATCTCGCCCAGTCCGCCGATGGGCGTGATGCGCAGGGTGCCGGGCTTGAGCGCGGGAGGATCGTAGATGGTCCGGGGCATGGGGCTCCTAGGTGACGGTGCGGCCCGGAGGGGCCGGCTGCGGGGAGATGCGGGCGCGCGTCAGCGCGTGGTGCCGGCGACCTGGGGCAGGGCTCCGCCGGCGGCCGCGTTGCGGTCGGGGCGGAAGTTGCGGAAGTCGACGCCGGGGACGTCGCGGACGAGGTCGATCTCGTCCTCGATCTGGGCGGCCTCCCACTCCTCCGGCCCGACGAGGGGCAGGCGGACGCGGGGGCTGCCGATGCGGCCGAGGCCGTGGAGGATGTACTTCGCCGCGACCGTGCCGGGCACGTGGGTCATGACCGCGCGGACGAGGGGCTCGAGCTGCTGGTGGGCGTGCGTGGCGGCGCGCAGGTCGCCCGCGTTCACGGCGTCGACCATCGTGCGGTACGGCGTGGCCGTGATGTTCGCGGTGACGCCGATGAGCCCGGTGCCGCCGATGGCGAGCGTGGGGAGCGCGTTCGCGTCGTCGCCCGCGAAGTACATGAGGCCCGTCTGGTTGAGCACGCGGCTCGCCTGCGCGAGGTCGCCCTTGGCGTCCTTCACCGCGAGGATGTTCGGGTGCTTGGCGGCGCGGAGGATGGTCTCGTACTGGATGGGGATGCCGGTGCGCCCGGGGATGTCGTACAGGATGACGGGCAGGTCCGTGGCATCCGCGATCATGCGGAAGTGCGTGAGCACGCCCGCCTGCGTCGGCTTGTTGTAGTACGGCGTGACGATCATGTTGCCGTCGGCGCCGGCCTTCTCGCTCTGGCGGGCCAGCTGCATGGCGTGCGCGGTCTCGTTGGAGCCGCCGCCCGTGATGATCTTGGCGCGGCCCGCGCTCACCGACCGGCCGACCTCGACGAGCTTGATCTTCTCCGGGTCGGTCAGCGTGCTGGTCTCGCCCGTGGTGCCCGTGACGACGATGCCGTCCGCGCCCGCGACGATGACGTCGTCCATGTGCTTCTCGGCGGCCGCCCAGTCCACCTCGCCGTCGGCCGTGAACGGGGTGACGAGCGCCACCAGGACCTGGCCGAAGGGGTTCTCTGAGGACACGGCTCCCATCGTAACGCTCGGACCGCGCGCGGACGGGAGCGGGATCCGCGCACCGCCGCCTCGGACGGGCCCGGCCCGCCCCCGGACGGGGGAT
Source organism: Clavibacter michiganensis (assembly GCA_002150995.1). Taxonomy (GTDB): domain Bacteria; phylum Actinomycetota; class Actinomycetes; order Actinomycetales; family Microbacteriaceae; genus Clavibacter; species Clavibacter michiganensis_K. Next base: position 2,289,653 of record MDHJ01000001.1, read on the forward strand.
GCCGCTACGGCCGCTGCGGGAGGATCCTGCGCGTGAGGACGACGGAGTCCTCGAGAAGGCGGTGGACCATGACCCTCACGGCACGGAGGAGGCGCACGCCCGCTCTGGCCCTCACCCTGGCGCTCGTCGTCGGGGTCTCGCTGGTCGGCGCATCGCCGGCCCTCGCGGCGCCCGGAGCGCCGACGCCCCGCGCCGCGGCCGATGCGGTCCCCGCGCTCCCGGCCCCCGTCGTGCAGATCGGCGGGGAGGTCACCGACATCCCCGAGATCGAGGTCTACGTCAGCCTCGATCTCGAGGAGCGCGTGGTCGACGATCCCCGCTTCGAGTACCAGCTCGACGGCCAGGGCCCCTGGACGACCGCGCATACGGGCCCCCTCGACTCCGCCGTGATCCGCATCGAGGCCCCGGCCGGACCTCACGTCATCTCCTTCCGGGCCGCCGGCGTGATCGACGGCGTCCCGGTCATCGGCGCTGCGTCCGCGCCCGTGGCCGTCCGCTCGCTGGGGTACCCCACGCGGTACGACCCGGTCATCACGGTCGACGGGCCCCGGATCACCCTCGCCTGGGACGTCCGCGGGTACCTCGCCGGCTGGCCGGAGGAGCGTTCGGTCGTCTACGCGTTCGGCGACGACCCGTACACCTTCGCCGACGCCGTGGGATCGACCACCGTCGACGTCGGCTACGACCGCACGGTCCGCTTCGTGTTCTGGCACGGACCCAACGTCGACGTGGCCCGGTACGTGTACCTGGATCTCGCCACCGGCAGCGCGCCCGGGACGCCGTCGTTCACCTCCTCGCCGACCCCGACCGTCGTCGGCCGGGCGGTCGCGGGGAGCACCCTGTCCGTCCGGCCCGGCACGTGGCGTCCCGGCCCGGTCACGCTCGCCTACCAGTGGTACCGCGACGGCCAGCGGATCTCCGACGCCTCGGGACCGACCTACGAGGTCGACGCGCGCTTCGACGGCGGCAAGCGCATCACCGTCGGCGTCCGGGGCAGCGCACCGGGCCGCGCCTCTGTCGAGCGCGTCTCGGCCCCGACGCCTCGCGTCGCGATGCCCGTCATCTCCCCGGGCGTGCCGGCGATCGGCGGGCTCCCGCTCGTCGGACGGCAGCTCACCGTGCGGACCGGGTTCTGGCGCCCGGCGCCCATCTGGCTGACCTACCAGTGGCTGCGCGACGGCGTGGTCATCTCGGGCGCCGAGGCACCCGCGTACACGCCCGTCGCCGCCGACCGCGGGCGGCTCCTCGCGGTGCGGGTGACGGGAGAGCGGTACCCCTACCCCACCGTCTCGCGGACCAGCGTCGCGGTGCACGTGGGGTGACGGCGCGCACGGCCGCGTCGCGCGCTACGGCGCGACGCGGCCGTTCTTCTGGAAGGCCGCGTGGGTGAGGGGCATGAGCCGCTCGAACTCGGTCTCCATGCGCTCCGCGCACATCTCGATCTCCCGCTGCGGGAAGCTCGGGAACGTCGAGTCCTCGTGCTTGGTGCGCAGGGACAGGAAGTTCATGAGGGCGCGGGCGTTCAGGGTGACGTACATCGACGAGTAGATGTTGAGCGGGAGGACGATGCGCGCCACCTCGCGGGCGACGCCCTGCTCGAGCATGCGCTGGTAGGAGGCGTAGGCCTCGGCGGACGTGCGCCGGGTCTCCTCCTGCACGAGCGCGGTCTGCTCGGGGCTCCCCGCGTGGAACTCGTACGCTCCGGGCTTGCCGACCTGCACGAGGTTGCGCTCGGGGCCGGGCACGTAGAACACGGCGTCGAGCTCCTTGTAGCGGCCCGACTCCTCGTTGTAGGACGCCATGCGGTGGCGCATGAACTCGCGGAACACGAAGATCGGCGCCTGCACGTAGAACGTCATCGAGTTGTGCTCGAAGGGCGATCCGTGGCGGTCGCGCATGAGGTAGTTGATGAGGCCGCGGTCGCGCTTCACCCGCTTCTCCTCCGCCTCCGTGTCGACGTCGCCCTCCAGGGCGCGGTCCTGCGCGTCGGGCTCGTCGAGGGCGCGCTCGAGGGTCTTCTCGCCGGCGGTGGAGACGCGGGCGGCGAAGATCACGTCGGAGTCGTGGGCGCTCGAGCGGACGAGCTCCACGGTCATGTCGGATCGGAAGGCGATGTCGTCGTGGGGCACGACGTCACTGTACGCGACAGCCCGACGCCGGGGACCCGGCGGACCCGTCGCTCCGCGGCCGTCCACCGGCGTCCTCGCACGGCCGCGTCCTAGGCTGATGGGCACCGACGAAGGGCTCGACCATGTCCGACAGCACCGCATCCCCCGCACCGCTCACCGTCCTCATCTCCGGAGCCGGGGGCACGATCGGCACCGAGCTGCAGGCGCAGCTGCGGGCCGCCGGCCACCGGGTGCAGCGGCTCGTGCGCCACCCGGCGTCGTCACCCGACGAGCACGAGTGGGAGCCGTCCGCGGGACGGCTCGACCCCGCGGTGCTCGACGGGGTGGACGCCGTGGTGAACCTGTCGGGCGCCTCCATCAGCCGGCTCCCGTGGACGAAGGCGTACCAGGAGGAGATCCGGTCGTCGCGCGTGACGGCCACGCGGACCATCGTCGGAGCGCTCGCCACCGCGGCGCGCCCGCCCCGGGTGCTGCTGAACGGATCGGCCGTGGGCTTCTACGGCGACCGGCCGGCCGAACGCCTCACGGAGGACTCGCCGCGCGGGAAAGGCTTCCTCGCCGAGGTCGTGGAGGCGTGGGAGGCCGAGGCGTTCCAGGCGTCCGCGGACGTCCGCGTGGCGACCCTCCGTACCGGCCTCGTGCTCGCCGAGGCCGGGGCCCTCGCACCGCTGCGCCTGCTCACGAACCTCGGGCTGGCCGGGCGCCTCGGCACGGGCGGGCAGGTGTGGCCGTGGATCTCGCTCCGCGACGAGGCCGCCGCCATCGTCCACCTCCTGACCTCATCCGTCTCCGGACCCGTGAACCTCACCGGCCCCGAGCCCGTCATGGCCGACCGGCTCATGCGGCACCTGGCGAAGCGCATGCACCGCCCGTACCTGGTCCCCGCGCCGGAGTTCCTCATCCGGCTCGCCCTCCAGGACGCCGGCCAGGAGCTGCTGCTGTCCAGCCAGCCCGCGCGACCCGAGAAGCTCCTCGCGGACGGATTCGCCTTCCGCGATCCCACCGTGGAGCTCGCCATCGACCGCCTGCTCGCGAAGGGCTAGCGGCCCGCGCCGCGATGCCGACAGCGTCGGCGCCGACGCGGTGCAGACGCCGAGGCGTCGTGGTGGCGGTGCCGTCGTGGTGGCCGTTCCGCCGTGCTCAGGCGGCGGGCTCGGCGCGGTGCAATGCGATCGCCTGGCGGATGGCTCCCCGGGCGCGACGCCGGTCGCCGCTCGCGTCGTAGGCGAGGCCGAGCCGGAACCAGGCGCGCCAGCTGTCGGGATCCTGCTCCACCTCGGCCTGGTACCGCGGGAACGTCGCGTCCGCGGCCTCGCGGATCGGCCGCCCGCTCGCGCGCGTCGGGAGGTCGTCCTCGGGCAGCCCGCCCTCCTCGTCGAGGATCCGCACGAGGCGTGCGCTGCGTGTGCCGAAGAGGAGCTCCCGCACGAGCGCCCAGACGCCCAGCACCGGGAGGATGACGAGGCCGATGCCGAGCGCGACGCCGACGGGCTCGCCCGAGATGACGAGCAGCACGGCGCGCTGGCCGAGCACGACGAGGTACAGCACCATGAGCACGGCCATGAGGCCCACGCCGATGCGGGTGCCCATCAGGCGCTCGTGACGGTGGCGGCCTGACCGCTCGGGCCCCCGTCGTCCACGGGACCCGCGGACGATGCGGCCGATGACTGCTGCGACGCGCGCTCGCGCGATCCGTCGAGGTCGATGAGGCGGTCGAGCCCGACCACAACGCCCCGCGCCGTCCGGGTCTCGCGGAGCGCGAGCAGGATGCCCGCCTCGTAGGCGCTCGGCGCCAGGGTGTCGTGGCTGATGGTGAGGACCTCGCCGTTGCCGCCGAAGACGACGTCCTGCTTGGCGACGACGCCCTGCATCCGCAGGCTGTGCACGGGGATGCTCGCGACCTGCTGGCCCCGCGCGCGCTGGTCGGTGTGCGGAGCCTGCACGGGCCCGCGCGCTCCGCGTGCCTGCGACATGAGCTCGGCGGTGCGGACCGCGGTGCCCGAGGGCGAGTCGATCTTGGAGGCGCCGTGGGCCTCGACGATCTCGATGGAGTCGTAGAACCGCGCGGCCATCTGCGCGAACGAGGTCGCCAGGACGCTGCCGACGGAGAAGTTCGGGATGATGACGACGCCCACCGCGAGGTTGCCCGTGATCCGCCGCTCGAGGTCCTGGATGCGCTCGCCCGTCCAGCCGCTCGTGCCGACGAGGACGTTCATCCCGTGCGCGACCGCGTACTCGACGACGCCCTGGCTCACGGCCGGGAGCGTGACGTCGACCGCGATGTCGGCGCCGAGCATGTCCGACAGCTCGTCCTTGGAGTCGAGGCTCGCGACGAGCTCGAACTCGGTGCTCGCCTCGACGATCTGGGAGATCAGCTGGCCCATGCGGCCCGTAGCGCCGACGACGGCGACCGTGGTTGTCATCCCTCCAGCGTACCGGCGCGTCTCCGGGCGGTGCTGGCCGGCCCGGCGCTCCGCGGCGCTAGTAGGGCTGCTGCTCGGGGAGGCCGGTGCGCAGCTCGACGGGCAGGTGGCCGAGGTCGTTGTGAACGACGAGCACCGGCGGCTTGGCCGAGCGCACGCGGATGATGGTGAGCCCGCAGTTGGCCTGGTTGATGCCCATCCACCGCCAGTCGGGGCGTCGAAGACGTGGCGCACGAACCAGGCGATGACGAAGTTGTGGGTGATGAGCAGGTCGTGGCGGTCGCCGCGCGCGGGCGCGAGGAACTCGCTCACCGCGTCGGCCATCTGCGCGCTGCCCGCGTCGATCTCCTCCTCGGTGATGCCGCCGAAAAACGACTCGAACGCGTGCGGCATGTCCGGCACGGGTCCCGACGGGATGCAGTCGAACAGGAGCGAGGACGGCTCGGGCTCGATGGCCGGCATGCGCTCCGCCATGATGGCGGCCGTCTCCTCGGCGCGTGCGAGCGGCGAGTGGCGGACCGAGGTGAACGGGACACCGCTCAACCGGTCGGCGATGCAGTGCGCCTGGCGCTTGCCGCGGCCCGAGAGCGGGCCGTCGGGGAGGCCGTGCTCTGCGTCCTGCTGCTCGCCGTGGCGGACGAGGTAGATGTAGTGGGACACGGTTCCTCCTACGGGAGCGAGGTGGTCGCGAGCAGCGGCGCGAACGCGTCGGCGCCGACGGTGCCCACAGCGGCGATCGAGAGCGGACGGGACACGAGGTCGGCGGCGAGGGCGCGGACGTCCTCCGCGGTGACCCGGGACAGGCGGACGAGGGTCTCGTCGAGGTCGACGTACTCCCCCGTGGTGATCTCGGACCTGCCGAGGCGCGACATGCGCGTGTCCGAGTCCTCGAGGGCGAGGGCGGACTGGCCGGAGAGCTGCCCGAACGCGCGCGACAGCTCCTCCTCGGTGACGTGCTCCTCGGCCAGCTTCCGGAACTCGTCGAGCATGAGGCGGGAGACCTGCGCCGTCTTGGCCGCCGTGCATCCGGCGTAGAGGCCGAAGACGCCCGCGTCGGAGTAGGAGGCACCGAACGAGTAGACGGAGTACGCGAGGCCGCGCTTCTCCCGCACCTCCTGGAACAGGCGCGACGACATGCCGCCGCCGAGCACCGAGTTGAGCATGGCGAGGGCCGGACGCCGGTCGTCCGAGGCGGCGAGGCCGGGGACGCCGAGGAGGATGTTGGTCTGCTCGATGGGGCGGTCGACCACGACCAGCTCGCTGCCGCGGGTGATGACGCCGGCGGCGCCCGTGCGCCGGGCGACGGGAGCCGCCGGGACGCCGAGGTCCCAGCCGGCACGTTGGAGACCCGCGGTGACGCGGGAGACCAGGGCATCGTGGTCCACGGCGCCGGCCGCGGTGATGACGAGGTCCTGCGGGCGGTAGTTGCGGCGGTAGTGGGCGACGACGGCGTCGCGCTCGGCGGCCTCGATGTCGGCGGGGCTGCCGCCGATGGGACGGCCCAGCGGGTGCTCGCCCAGCACGGCCTCGAAGAAGCGCTCGCTCGTGACGTCGCCCGGGTCGTCGTCCGCCATGGCGAGCTCCTCCAGGATGACGCCGCGCTCGGTCTCGAACTCCTCGGCGTCGATGAGGCTGGAGGTGACCATGTCGGCCAGCACGTCGACGGCCATGCCGAGGTCGCGGTCCTGCACCTTCGCGTAGTAGCAGGTGTACTCCTTGGCCGTGACGGCGTTGTGCTCGCCGCCGACCGCGTCGAAGGACACCGCGATGTCGAGGGCCGTGCGCGACGGCGTGCCCTTGAAGAGCAGGTGCTCGAGGAAGTGGGTCGAACCGAGGTCGCCCGGCTGCTCATCGCGGGAGCCGACGGCGACCCACATGCCGATCGTGGCGCTGCGGCTGCCGGGCACGTCCTCGCTGAGGATGCGCACGCCGGACGGGAGGACCGAGCGTCGGACGCGGGCACCGCCCGCCGACTGCACGGTGAGCTCGGGGAGGTCGAGGGGGAGTTCTACGGCGCGGGACATCAGCGTCACCCTACGCCACGGGCCTGGTGCGCGATCGGGGTCGCCGCGCGGTGCGAGGGCACGGGCCGGTCAGCATCCGGGGCCGGCGTGGCGGGTCCCGCACGGCCCCGGCACCAGGACCGTGGACCCCTGCACGACACGGATCATCACCGGACCCACCAGCACCGGCAGCGTCCCCGGGATCGACTGCCACGCACCCCCGTCGAACCGGTACGACGGCGCGTACGCGATCGTCACCGACACCTGACGTTCCCCGACCGTCGCGAACACATGGCTCGAGGCCGTGGGCGTGAAATCTCCCTGACCCAGCTGCGCCCACGACGCACCCGGACCCTCCACCGCCGTCGTCGTGCCATCACCGTGGTCCCACGCGAACGACACCGGCACGAACCGCACCTGCGCCGGCCGGCCCAGCAGCACCCCGTCCACCACCTGCGCCACCGCATCCGTCACCAGGTTCACCGGCACCCCACCAGCGCCCACCCGTTCGGCTGCGACCGGATCGACGCCGACCGCGGCACGAACTGCGCCACATCCTCCAACGTCACCCCCGGAACCCCCTCCACCACCGGCGCCGGATCCGCCGCCTTCACCGGCGACCTCGCCGGCGGCAGGAACGCATGCCGCCCATCCAGACACGACCCCCGCCCCGGCAAGCACCCCCCATCCGCATCCGCCGCCAACCGATCCTGCCGCGGCACCGGATGCCGCACCACCGGAGTCGGCGGCCCATCTGGAGATGCGGCCTTGCCACTTTCCCCTGCGCGGGATGACCGCCTCATGTCGAAGACCTGTCCCTTCAAATCGACAGACCCGCCAGCGATCGCGCCCGATGAGCACTGCCCTCTCTTCCCCAGGTCGAATTGGCAGTCCGGTGCACCAGCCCTGGCTGGGGTCGCTGTCCACGCCCCTGACAAGAAGAGCGCGACGGTCAGAGGGACGATCGCTGTTCGCGTCATGCGCACGCGTGCACGTCCTCGTTCCGGACGATGTCGCTGATGCGCCACGCCTCGTCGCTGCCCTTGACGGACTTGACCTGGAGAGACAGACGTGAGTCGCGCGCGGGCGTGACGTCGGTTCCTTGAGTGTCTCGGATGCGCGTGCCGCTGACGTCGAGACAGACCTGCGCAGTCATGTATGGCGCTTGGTCGCCGTCCACGCCTCTATCAGTGACCCGAAAACCCGAAAGCGTGGCCAGGCCTTCCACCGATTCCCCGGTCTCGCGGGCTGACTCTATGGACTGCTTCTCACTCTCCAACACGCTTCCCGTCAGCAGGGGGACGAGGTCGTCATCGGTAGCGGTCGCGCCGTCTAGCTCGTTGTAGCGGGTCATGACGTCGCGGAACGCCGCGTCGTCCTGCTGCTCCTGAGTGAGGGACGGGACCGGGGAGGGGACGGGCTCGGGCGGCGGCGCCGCGCATCCGGAGAGCAGGGAGCTCGAGACGAGGACGACGAGCGGGCCCGCGGCCATGCCCGTCCGTCGTCGTGGCAGCGGATGGCGCGGTCGATCGTGCAAGGTCGTCTCCCCCGGGCGTGCGGAATCCCGCGCGGATGCGGGCGCAGGGCGCCGGCGTCGCGGGTCCCGGAAAGGTAGCCGGGCAGGGACACGCCTCGGCGCGGCCCTCCACATCGCGGGCAGGGCAGGAGCGGACCGCGCGTCGTGAGGGACTAGTCGGAGGCGCGGTCGAGTCGGGCGACGTCGTGGCGCGAGAGCTGGATGTGGGCGGCCTGGACCAGGTCGTGGACCTGCTCGGGGCGGCTGGCGCTCGCGACCGGGGCGACGACTCCGGGCTTGGCGAGGAGCCATGCCAGCGCGATCGTCGCGACGCTGGCCGAGTGGTGCTCCGCGATCTCGTCGAGGGCGGTGAGCACGCGGAGCCCACGGCGGTTGAGGTACCTGGCGGCGCGCTGGCCCCGTGCACCCTCGCGCACCGAGTCGCGGGTGCGGTACTTGCCCGTCAGGAAGCCGTTCGCCAGCGCGAAGTAGGGCATGACGGAGAGCTCCTGGCCCCGCACTACGTCGAGGTAGTCCGACTCGTACGGCGCGCGGTTGACGAGGTTGTAGTGCGTCTGCAGGGCGACGAAGCGCGGCGCGTCGTAGAGCCCGCCGATGATCCGCGCGTGAAGCAGGCGCTCGGCGGCGTAGTTCGACGCGGCGAGGTGGCGCACCTTGCCGGAGGCGATGAGGCGGCCGGCGGCGGAGAGGCTCTCCTCCAGCGGCACGTCGAGGTCGTCCCAGTGGAAGTAGAGCAGGTCGACGTGGTCGGTCCCGAGGCGCGACAGGCTGGCGTCGACCGCGCGCTCGATGCGCGAGCCGCCGAGGCCCGGGAAGTCCTCGCTCTTGCCGATCTTGGTGGCCACGACCATCGAGTCGCGGTTCCGGCGTTCGCGCATCCACGAGCCGATCATGTGCTCGCTGCGGCCGCTGGCGTAGGAGTCGGCGGTGTCGATGAAGTTGCCGCCCGCCTCCTGGTAGCGGTCGAGGATCGCGGAGGTGTCCTCCGCGCCCGCGGTCCAGCCGAAGACGTTGCCGCCGAGCGCGAGGGGGAACACCCGGAGGTCCGTGTCGCCGATGACGCGGTGCCGCGCGGGATGCGGGATGCTGCCACCGCTGCGCAGCCCGGGCTCCGCGACGGCCTCGAGGACGAGGGCACCCGCCGCCTGGACCGTCGCCTCCGCGAGCGTGGCGGGATCTGCGGGACCGTGCGGCTGGCGAGTCCGGTGCCCGACGAGCGCACCGACACGGCGGCGTCGGGGCTGGGGCGCGGGCGTGACGACGGGGGCGGTGGGAGGAGACGACGTCACCCCACGAGCGTAGCCCCCATGCAGGCGAAAGATTTGGGTACCAAGGGTTTCGGGCTCGGCGGTTCGTCCGGGGGACAGGGGGAACGGCGGCGCGGCCACGCGCGGCGGCGCCGTCCGCGCCTGGCTTTCAGCGGCGGGGGCGGGCAGCAGGGCCCGTGGAGCCGGAAGGGGTGCCGTGGGTCCCCCGACCCCGGCACCCCTCGGCGGTCTGCATCCCCCGATGCGTCCCCCGGAAGCGGGCGATCCCGTGGACCTGCCCGCTCGACCACGGTAACGATGCCGGGCGGTCCGGACCCAGCCCCTCTTCGGGGGCCCGTCGGTGGCGCCCCGCGGGGCGCGCCGGTCGGCAGGGCCCTCCGTGGACGTCCCGATGCTGCCTCCCGGCCGCATCCCGGCGCACCGTGCGAGGCTGGAGCGGCAAGCACAACCGAGAGGAACCATCGTGCCCAACGACCCGCTGCACCGCCTGCCGGATGCCGCCCCCTTCCACCTCACCAGCCCGGACTTCGCGGACGGGGCGCCGCTGCCCGAGTCCGCCCGGGGCGCCGGTCAGGGCGGGCAGGACCGCTCCCCCGCCCTCACGTGGACGGGCGCACCCGCGGCCACCCGCAGCTACGTGCTCACCGCCTACGACCCCGACGCACCCACCGGCAGCGGCTTCTGGCACTGGGCGGTGCGCGGCATCCCCGCGTCCACCACGTCGCTCCCGGCGGGCGCGGGAGATCCGGACGCCGGACTCCTCCCGGAGGGCGCCGTGACGATGCACAACGAGGCGCGCGAGACGCGGTTCGCCGGGGCGACGCCGCCCGCGGGGCACGGAACGCACCGGTACTTCTTCATCGTGACCGCGCTCGACGTCGAGTCGCTGGAGATCCCCGAGGGCGCGACCCCGGCGATCCTCGGGTTCCTGATGCTGCCGCACGTGATCGGGCGCGCGCAGCTCGTGGGCACCGCGATCACCGTCGCGGACTGACCCGGCCGGACGAGGGGGACGACGTGACGCTCGAAGGCGAGGGCCGCGACGGCCGCGACGGGACCGGACCGGGCGAGGACGCCCGACCGGACCGGCGGCGACCGGCGCTGCTCCTCGCCCTGCTGGCCGTGGCCGTCGTGGTCGCGGTCGTCATCGCGGCCATCGTGCTGTCGCGCGGCGGGGCGGGGCCCCTGACGCCCGTCCCGACGTCCAGCTCCCCGAGCGCGCCGCCCAGCTCGACGCCGACGCCGACGCCGACGGAGACGGAGACGGCGGACCCCGAGCCGACGGAGGCTCCGACGCCCGAGCCGACTCCCGCCCCGAGCGCGTCCGGCGCGCCGGCGGATCCGGCGCCCGTGCCCTCCGTCTCGGTGCCGGCCGCGCCCGACGTGCCGTACCCGACGGATCCGGACGACGGGAAGTAGCCGCACACGACGGATGCCCGCCCCACCGAGGTGGGACGGGCATCCGGTTCGTTCGGAGTGCGGCGGGGACTAGCCCTCCGCGGGACCCTCGGGGCCGTCGCTCGCGGCGGCGGAGCCCTCCTGATCGGCGGCCTCCTCCATCACGGGCGCGAGCGAGAGCTTGCCGCGGTCGTCGATCTTGGTGATCTCCACCAGGATCTTCTGGCCGACGCCGAGGACGTCCTCGACGTTCTCGACGCGCTTGCCGCCGGCGAGCTTGCGGACCTCGCTGATGTGCAGCAGGCCGTCCTTGCCGGGGAGGAGCGAGACGAACGCGCCGAACGTCGCGATCTTGACGACGGTGCCGAGGAAGGACTCGCCGACCTCCGGGTTCGTCGGGTTCGCGATGGCGTTGACCTGCGCACGCGCGGCCTCCGCCGACGGGCCGTCGACGGCGCCGATGTACACGGTGCCGTCCTCCTCGATGGAGATGTCGGCGCCGGTCTCGTCCTGGATGGCGTTGATCGTCTTGCCCTTCGGGCCGATCAGCTCGCCGATCTTGTCGACGGGGATGTTGACCGAGATCACGCGGGGCGCGGTCGGGGCCATCTCGTCGGGGGCGTCGATGGCCTGGTTCAGCACGCCGAGGATGGCCGTGCGGGCCTCCTTCGCCTGCTTGAGGGCGCCGTCCAGGACCGACGTGGGGATGCCGTCGAGCTTCGTGTCCAGCTGGATGGCCGTGACGAACTCGGACGTGCCGGCGACCTTGAAGTCCATGTCGCCGAGCGCGTCCTCCGCGCCGAGGATGTCGGTGAGGGCCGCGTAGCGGACCTGGCCGTCGACGGTGTCGGACACGAGGCCCATGGCGATGCCGGCGACGGGGGCGCGCAGCGGCACGCCCGCGTTCAGCAGCGACAGGGTCGAGGCGCAGACGGAGCCCATCGACGTGGAGCCGTTGGACCCGAGGGCCTCCGACACCTGGCGGATCGCGTAGGGGAAGTCCTCGCGGCTCGGCAGCACCGGCACGAGGGCGCGCTCGGCGAGGAAGCCGTGCCCGATCTCGCGGCGCTTCGGCGACCCGACGCGACCGGTCTCGCCGGTGGAGTAGGGCGGGAAGTTGTAGTGGTGCAGGTAGCGCTTCTTCGTGACGGGGCTCAGCGAGTCGATCTGCTGCTCCATCTTGAGCATGTTCAGCGTGGTGACGCCCAGGATCTGGGTCTCTCCGCGCTGGAAGATGGCCGAGCCGTGGACGCGCGGGATGACCTGCACCTCGGCGTCGAGCGGACGGATGTCGGCGAGGCCGCGGCCGTCCATGCGGACGCCGTCGCGGAGGATCCGGCCGCGGACGACGGTCTTCGTGACGGACTTGTAGGCCGCGGAGAACTCGGTGAGCGCCGACTGCGGCAGCTCGCCGGCCTCGACCTTGGCGGCCACGGCCTCCTTGGTGCGGGTCTTGAGGGCATCGTCCGCGTCCTGGCGCTCGATCTTGTCGGCGGTCTGGTACACGGTGCCGAGCTCGTCGAGCGCGAGCGCGCTGACGGCGTCGTAGGTCTCCTGCGCGTACGGCAGGAAGACGGGATAGTCGACCGTGGGCTTCGCGGCCTGCTGCGCGAGCGAGGCCTGCGCGGCGACGAGCTGCTGGATGAACGGCTTCGCGGCCTCGAGGCCCTGCGCGACGATGGCCTCGTCGGGCTTCGTGGCGCCGCCCTGGATGAGGTCCCAGGCACCCTCGGTGGCCTCGGCCTCGACCATCATGATCGCGACGTCCTCGTTGCCCTCGGAGTCGGTGACGACGCGGCCGGCGACGGTGATGTCGAAGACGGCCTCCTTGAGCTGCGAGTGCTTGGGGAAGACGACCCACTGGTCGCCGATGAGCGCGAGGCGCACACCCGCGATGGGGCCGGAGAACGGGATGCCCGAGAGCATGCTCGAGGCGCTCGCCGCGTTGATGGCGAGGCTGTCGTAGAACTCGTCCGGCGCGATGCTGAGGACGGTGATGACGACCTGGACCTCGTTGCGGAGGCCCGTGATGAACGACGGGCGCAGCGGCCGGTCGATGAGGCGGCAGACGAGGATCGCCTCGGTGGAGGGGCGGCCCTCGCGACGGAAGAACGAGCCGGGGATCTTGCCCGCGGCGTAGCTGCGCTCCTCGACGTCGATGGTCAGGGGGAAGAAGTCGAAGTTGTCCTTCGGGTGCTTGCCCACCGAGGTGGCGGACAGCAGCATGGTGTCCTCGTCGAGGTACGCGGCGACCGCGCCCTGAGCCTGCTGCGCGAGGCGGCCGGCCTCGAACCGGACCGTGCGCGTCCCGTACTTGCCGTTGTCGAGGACTGCCTCGGCGAACTTGATCTCTGGACCTTCCATTGAGGTCTCTCTCCTTCGTGTTGCGCCTCTCGGCGACGCCCGTCGGGCGCTCGTCCTGCATCCCGTGTGGATGCGGACCTCCTGCGACAGAGGAGGAGCGGGCGAGGCGACACCCCGGCGCCCGCCTGATGCGGGATCCGGGTGCACGTGCGCGGCTGGTTCCGCTCGTCGCCCGGTGGCCGACGGCGGCGGGCGCATGTCTGGCCATCAGTGGGAATGCTCCGAGCGACTCGGAATACCACCACCAACGACCAGCTCCTGCCGGCCAGCTCCATCTGTCGTGATCGCATCGTGACGCTGGGCGTCCGCTGGATCACTTCGGACATGGTAGCACCCGGCCCCTCACGGGACCCGGAGGACGGGCCCCTCCGGGTGTCGGGCCGGCGTCGCTCCCCTTAACGGAAGACGAGCCGCCACCCCGGAGGGTGACGGCTCGTCCGTGCGTCGTGATGCGATCAGCGACGGGTGGTGCGTGTCAGCGGCGGATGCCCAGGCGCGCGATCAGGGCGCGGTAGCGCTCGATGTCGACGTTGGACAGGTAGCCGAGGAGACGACGACGCTGGCCGACCAGGAGGAGCAGGCCACGACGCGTGTGGTGGTCGTGCTTGTGCTCCTTGAGGTGCTCGGTGAGGCCCGTGATCCGCTTGGTGAGGAGCGCGATCTGCACCTCGGGGGATCCGGTGTCACCGGGGTGGGTCGCGTACTCGTCGATGATCGCCTTCTTGACGTCTGCTTCCAGAGCCATGTGATGATCCCCTCTCGTGTTCGTTGCGCGGCGCCCGTCACAGGATGTGCGAGCTCTCTTGATCCGCGGCCGTTCAGACGGCAACCGCACGAGCATACCAGAGGGCGGGTCCCGGACCGGCGGGCGGACGCCCCTCCGCGCGGGCGGCGTCGGTGATCTCGGCTAGCGTGGAAATCCACTCTAGAGAGACGACGCAGCAACACGTGAGCATCCCGCCCGAGACCTCCCCCATCCCGATCCCCGACGAGCGGCAGGTGCGCGGCAGCCACTTCGTCGACCTCACGCCGTTGAGGGAGAGCCCCGCGTTCGCCCGGCTCTGGGCGGGCAACGCCATCGCGGGCATCGGCAGCCAGATGACCATCGTGGCGATCGGGCTGCACGTGTACGAGCTGACGGGTTCCACGGGGTCGGTGGCGCTGGTCGGCGTGCTCTCGCTGCTGCCGATGATCATCGCGGGCCTGTACGGCGGGATGCTCGCCGACGCGTTCGACCGCCGCAAGGTCGCGCTCATCGCCTCCTGCGCCGCGTGGGGCTCCACGATCGCGCTGGCCCTGCTCGCGTGGACGCAGGCCGAGACGGTGTGGTCCCTCTACGCGCTGAGCATCCTCAACGCGGTGGCGGCGACCGTGATCGGGACGAGCCGGCAGGCGATCCTCCCCCGCATCCTCCCCGCCCACCTCCTGCCCGCCGCGAGCGCCCTCGGCGGCATCAGCCTCGGCGTCATGGTCACGGTGGGTCCGGCGCTCGCGGGCGTGCTCGTCGCGACCGTCGGTTTCCAGTGGACCTACACGGTGGACGCCGTGCTGTTCCTCGCGGCGTTCACGGGCGTGCTCGCGCTGCCGCGGATCGCGCCCGAGGGCGAGGTGCAGCGGCCGGGGCTCGCGTCCATCCGGTACGGGCTCGGGTTCCTGCGGACCGCGCCGAACATCCGCATGTCGTTCATCGTCGACATCATCGCCATGACCCTCGGGCAGCCCCGCGTGCTGTTCCCCGCGGTCGGCGCGGTGGTGCTCGGCGGCGGGCCGGTGACCGTCGGCATCCTCACGGCGGCCGGCGCGGTCGGCAGCCTCGTGAGCAGCCTCCTGAGCGGATCCGTCGGCCGGGTCACCCGGCACGGACGGGCCATCCGCTGGGCCATCGTCGCCTACGGGCTGTCCACCGCCGGCTTCGGGCTGGTGCTCCTCCTCGCGCAGACCGGCGTCCTGCACGGCATGGGCTCCCGCATCGAGGACGCCAGCGTGCCCGGGATCGTCGCGGCCTCCGTGCTCCTCGCGTGCACCGGCGCGGCCGACAACATCTCCTCCATCTTCCGCAACACCATGCTGCAGACCGCGGTGCCCGACAACATGCGGGGGCGCCTGCAGGGCATCTTCATCGTCGTCGTGACGGGCGGGCCGCGGCTCGGCGACGCGTACATCGGCATCGTCACGGCGTTCGCGGCCCTCTGGGTGCCGTCGCTCGTGGGCGGGCTGCTCATCGCGGTCGTGGTGTGGATCCTGATCCGCTCGCTGCCGTCGTTCGAGCACTACGACTCCCGGAACCCGACCCCGTGACCCGGCGGCGGAGGCGGCGGACGCCCGTGCTGGTGACCCTGGCCGCGCTGGTGCTCGTGATCGTCGCGGGCCTCGTGCAGTGGCGCGGGGCACCGGCGGCGGACCGGACGGCGGCGCCGGCGGGGCGTCCGCACCCGGCACCGGGCTCGGCGCGGAGCCGGGCTCGAGCGGATCCGCGCGGCTCGCCCTCGAGGGGCTCGAGGTGCGCGCCGAGGAGCGCGTCGCCGGCTACGACCGGGAGTCCTTCGCGTGGCGCACGGACGTGGACCGCAACGGCTGCGACACCCGCAACGACGTCCTGCGGCGCGACCTCGCCGAGACGGAGGTGCGCGACGGCACGCGCGGCTGCGTCGTGCAGGCGGGCGTCCTCGAGGACCCGTACTCCGGCGCGCGCATCCGGTTCGACCGCTCGACGGACCCGGAGGCCGTGCAGATCGACCACGTGGTGTCGCTGTCGGACGCCTGGTCCTCCGGCGCGTGGCGCTGGGACGCCGACTACCGGGCGGCCTTCGCGAACGACCCGCTGGAGCTCGTCGCCGCCTCCGCCGCGGAGAACTCCGCGAAGTCCGACGCGACGGCGGACGAGTGGCTGCCCGAGGACGCGGCCGACGCCTGCGCCCTCGTGGCGCGGCAGGTCGCCGTGAAGGTGCGCACCGAGCTCAGCGTGACCCGCGCGGAGCACGACGCCATGGCGCGCGTGCTCGACGGGTGCGCGGACGAGCCGCTGCTCACGTCCGACGACGTGCGGTGGCCGGCGCCCGTCCGCTGACCGTCCAGGGAGCCGTCACGTTCGTGCCCCAACCGATCGGGCACCCGCTCCGAAGACGATGCAATGCGCCGGACCATCAGAGACGCGATGCACCACGGGTCCGGATGTCATGGGGAGAGCGATCGCACGGACGGCGCACGGAGAGGGGTCTCGGCGCCGGGACCGCGGACGCAGGGCCGGCCCGTCATCGGGCCGGCCCATCTCCTTGCCCCCGGCAGCTCCCCCGCCGCCCCGCACCGCTGACCCCGCGGGTGCGCATGCCCGAGACAGGCCCCGCGCCCGTCCGATCAGGCCGTGAAGCCGGTGGACGTGACGATGTGCAGGCGCTGGGTCGGCCGGGTCATGGCGACGTAGAGGCCCGCGGCCCCGCGGGAGGTGTGGGCGAGGATCTCGTCCGGCTCCGCGATGACGACCACGTCGAACTCCAGGCCCTTGGCCTCCTGCGATCCGAGCACGGCGATGGGCCGGCCGAGGCCGCCGACGCCGATGCCGACCGCGGATCCGAAGCGCTCGGCGAGCGCCCGGTGCAGCTCCCCCACGCGGTCGTCGCGGGCGATGACCGCGAGCGTGCCCTGGTCGCCGTCCTCGCGCTCCTCGTCGACCACGTCGACGACGGCCGCGACGACCTCGTCGGCCGCGACCTCCACGGTGTCGATGGGGTGCTCGCCCTCGCGGACGGCCCGGGAGCGGGTGACCGGGAGGCCGTGCGCGATGGCCATGCGCTCGGCGGCCTCCGCGATCCGCGCGGGCGTGCGGTAGTTGACGGTGAGCTCCTCGAGGCGCCACTCCCGCCCGAGCACCGGGCCGAGCGCCTCCTGCCAGCTGGTGACGCCCACGGCGGAGCTCGCCTGCGCCACGTCGCCGACGATGGTGAACGAGCGCAGCGGGCAGCGGCGGAGGAGCACGCGCCACTGCATGGGCGAGAGCTCCTGCGCCTCGTCGACCACGATGTGGCCGTAGGTCCACGTGCGGTCGGACGCGGCGCGCTCGGCCGTGGTGCGGCGCGCGGCCTGCTCGGCGAAGCCCTCCGCGAGCCGCTCGGCCGTGACCATGCCGCCGACGCCCATGTTCTCGATGGCCTGCTCGGCGTTCTCGATGTCGCGGAGGCGCTGCTGCTCGCGCTCGCGGGCGCTCGCGTCGGCCTGGGCGCTGAACTCCCCGAGGAGCTCCGCCGCCTCGTCGAGGAGCGGCACGTCGGCGATCGTGAAGGCGGCGTCCCGCTCCCGGCGGAGGAGCGCGCGCTTCTCCGGGCTCCACCGCGGGGTGAGCGACGCGAGCCACTGCGGGCGGGCGTAGAGGTCCTGCACGAGCTTCTCGGGGGTGAGCGGCATCCAGGCGGTGTTGAGCGCGACCTTGACGTCGTAGGAGGTGCGCAGGTCCTCGCGGAGCATGGCGAGGTCGCTGTCGTCGAGGGCGCTGCCGTTGCGGCGCATCTGCGAGGCGAGGACCTGCGCGAGGGACCCGAGGGCGGCCTTGTTGAAGACGACGCGGGCCTCGTTGTGCGGCTTCCGGCTGTCCTGCGCGCGGCGGAGCGCGCCGGCGACGAGGGACGGCTCGAGCACGATGCGCTCGCCGTTCACGTCGAGGGTCACGGGCTCGGTGGGCACGACCTGGCGCGAGCGCACGGCGCGCTGCAGGAGGCCCGCCATCTCGGATCCGCCTTTGACGGCGGCGACCTCGGGCGCGTCCTCCGCGGCCGCGTCGATGCCGGGGAAGAGCTGGCCGACGCTCGCGAGCACCACCCCGGTCTCGCCGAGGGACGGCAGGACCGCCTCGATGTACTGCAGGAAGGAGCGGCTGGGACCGACGACCAGCACGCCGGAGGAGGCGAGGCGGTCGCGGTGCGAGTACAGGAGGTAGGCGGCGCGGTGCAGCGCGACCGCGGTCTTGCCCGTCCCCGGACCGCCCTGCACCACGAGGACGCCGCGGAGGTCGGAGCGGATGATGCGGTCCTGCTCGGCCTGGATGGTGGCGACGATGTCGTTCATGCGGCCGGTGCGGCCCGCGGCGAGCGCGGCGAGCAGCGCGCCCTCGCCCTGGAGGCTGGTGCGGCCCTCGTCGAGCAGCGTCGGGTCGAAGACCTCGTCCTCCACGTGCACGACCTCCCGGCCGCGCGTGGTGAGGTGCCGGCGGGCACGGGCGCCGAGGGGGGTCGCGGCGGTGGCCTGGTAGAACGCGCTCGCCTGCGGGACGCGCCAGTCGAGGAGCAGCGGCTGGAGGTCATCGTCGCGGAGGCCGATGCGGCCGATGTAGCGGTAGACCGGATCCCCGTCGGTGGTCGGCGCGTCGGCGGCGTCCGCCGGGGCGGCCGTGCGGGGCTCGTCCTCGGGGAGATGGCCGTCCTCGAACTCGAGGCGGCCGAAGACCAGGCGCTCGTCGACCTCGCGGAGCGCCTGCAGGCGGTCCTCGTAGATGCGGGCGAACGCGTCGCGCTCGGACCGGTTCTGGTGCGTGCCGCCGGTGGGGCTGTCCCGCACCGCCGTCAGCTGATCCCGGGTCTCCGCCCGCACCGCGTCGAGTCGCCCGTAGAGGCGCGAGACGTACGCGCGCTCGCGCTCCAGCTCCGTACCGGTCACCTGCACACCCCTTGATTTCCGGCATCGATCCTATCGAGCCGAGGGGGCGCCCCCCGACCGCGAGCGCTCGGGCGGCAGGCCGCCGCGGGGGCCGCGGGACGGGTCAGCGGGGCGTGCCGACCAGCGGCTGCGGCTCCGTCGGGGTCCGCCGCGCCCCCTGGCGGAGGGCACGGCGGCGGGCGTTCTCGGAGCGAGCCGTGAGGATCAGGACGAGGACGACGCCGAGGAGCGCCCCGAGGCCATTGTGCAGGAGGTCGCGGACGTCGGACACGCGCGTGGGGAGGAACAGCTGGGCGGTCTCGATGAGCACGGACAGGCCCACGCCGAGCGCGACGGCCAGCCACCACCTCGAACGCCCGAGGAGCAGCACGAGGAACATGCCGACGGGCAGGAACATGGCGACGTTCGCCGCCCCCTCGACCAGGGAGTACGTGATCCACGCCGTGCCGTCGTGCCGGTGCAGGACCCCGAGCGCGCGGAACAGGAACCCGTCGATGCGGGAGTCGTAGGGCTCCGGCGACAGCGTGATCCACGCGACGAGCCCGAGGTAGAGGGCCGTCGCCGTTCCGAGGAGGGGGTGGCGCAGGAGCATCCCCCCATCATCGGGGCTCGGCCCTGGGTGCCGGATCCGTCGCAGGTGCCGGTCGCATGACGACCCGTCGAGGCGCACCCGTCCTCGAGGATGACGCGGTCCGGCGGAGGGGCGGCGCGCTCTGCCGCCCGCGCGGGTGCGCGTCAGAGGGCGATGATGGCGTGCACGTCGCGCCCCGCGAGCCGTGCGCGACCTCCGAGGCCCGCGATCTCGAGGACGACGCCGATGCCCGCGACCTCGTAGCCCGCACGCTCCAGGAGGCGCGCGGCGGCCTCGAGCGTGCCGCCCGTGGCGAGCACGTCGTCGAGGAGCAGCACGCGCGATCCGGCCGGCAGCTGGCCGGGGTGCAGCTCGATGGCGGCCTGCCCGTACTCGAGGTCGTAGGACTCGCGGAGCACCTCGCCGGGCAGCTTGCCGGCCTTCCGCACGGCGAGCGTCCCGACGCCGGACGCGTAGGCCGCGGCCGCCGCGAGCAGGAAACCGCGCGCCTCGACGCCGGCGACCGCGTCGACGGGTCCGCCGGCGGCCACGAGGTCGTCGACCACGGCGCGGAGGGCGGGCCCGTCGGCGAGCACGGGCGTGAGGTCGCGGAACAGGATCCCGGGCTCCGGGAAGTCGGGGACGGTGAGCAGGAGGGACGCGACGAGGTCGGCGACGGGGGTGTCAGGCACCCGACAACGGTAGTCGCCGGAGGGACGACGGCCGACCGTCAGGCGCGTGTGATGGGGTGGGCGCCGCGTCGCCCACCCCCTGCCGTCCCGAGGAGCACCGATGGATCCCGTCGACATCGTCCGCGATGCGTGGTCGCGCGCGACCGCCGTCGAGGCGCCCCTCGCCCCGGGACCCGCGCTCGTCGCCGTCGCGCTGGCCGTGGCGCTGGTCGCCGTGCCGGCCGTCTGGCGCCTCACCCGCCATGCCGTGACGATCGTGCACGAGGGCGGGCACGGGCTCGCGGCCACGCTGAGCGGGCGGCGGCTGGCGGGGATCCGCCTGCACTCCGACACCTCGGGCCTCACGGTGAGCGTCGGTCGGCCCCGTGGGCCCGGCATGGTGCTGACGCTGCTCGCCGGGTATCCCGCGCCCGCGCTCGCCGGGCTCGGCGCCGCGTGGCTCGCGGGCGAGGGCCGCTCGGCCGCGGTGCTCTGGCTGTGGCTGCTGCTGCTCGCGCTGGTCGTCATCCAGGTGCGCAACTGGTTCGGGCTCTGGTCCTGCCTCGTCGCGGGCGTGGTGGTCGGCGTCGTCGCGGGCGTCGCGCCGGTCGTCGTCCAGGGCGTCGCGGCCCACGCGCTCGCGCTGTTCCTCCTCGTCGGCGCGCTGCGGGCGACCCTCGAGCTGCAGCGGTCCCGGTCGAGGCGGGGCGGTGGCGCCTCGGACGCGGACCAGCTCGGGCGGCTCACGCACCTGCCGGGGATCCTGTGGGTCGGCGTGCTCGTCCTCGTCGCGGCCGCCTGCCTCGCGGGCGGCACGGTGCTGCTCGGGATCCCGACGCTCCTCGGCCGCTGACCCGCTCGCCCCCGGACACGCCGCGACCGCCGCGCCCCGGAGGGACGCGGCGGCCGCCGACGCCGGGACGGAGCCGGCTACATCTCCTCGTGCGTGTCCGGGTCGCCGTCCCAGAGGCGCGACTGCGGGCCGGAGCCGATGGCGCGCACCTCCTCCTCGGTGAGCTCGAAGCCGAACACGTCGAGGTTCTCGCGCTGGCGCCCGGGATCGGCGGACCGCGGGATCGGCACCGCGCCGGACTGGACGTGCCAGCGCAGCACCGCCTGCGTCGGGGTCACGCCGTGCGCCTCGGCCGCGGCCACGACGGCGGGGTCCTCCCGGAGCCGCTCGCGCGTGCCGAGCGGGGACCAGCTCTCCGTCACGATGCCGTGCTCGGCGTGGAAGGCACGGAGTTCACCCTGCGCGAAGGCCGGATGCAGCTCCACCTGGTTGACGACGGGCAGCACGCCCGTCTCGTCCTGGAGCCGCGTGAGGTGCGCGGGCGTGAAGTTGGACACGCCGATGGAGCGGACGAGACCGCGCTCCTTCAGCTCGACGAACGCGCGCCAGCTGTCGACGTACCGGTCGACGCTCGGGTTCGGCCAGTGGATGAGGTAGAGGTCGACGTACTCGACGCCGAGTGCCGCGCGCGACTCCTCGAAGGACGCGAGCGTCTCGTCGTAGCCGTGGTGACGGCCGGGCAGCTTGGTGGTGAGGAAGAGCTCCTCGCGGGGCACGCCGGAGCGGCGCATCCCCTCCCCCACCGCGGCCTCGTTGCCGTAGTTGTACGCCGTGTCGAGCAGGCGGTAGCCGGCGCCGACGGCACCGGAGACGAGCTCGGCGCCTTCGTCGCCGTCGAGGCCGTACGTGCCGAGGCCGACGGCGGGGATGCGGTGGCCGTCGTGGAGTTCCAGGGTGGGGATCGTGGTCATCCCCTCACGGTACGCCCGCGGATCAGGCGCGGTCGGTGGACGCGGGGCCCGTCTCGGCCGCGGCTTCGGCGGCCTCGTCACGGGTGCCGGCGTCGCGCTCGTCCTCCGCGCGCGCGTCGGCGACGTGGTCGCGTCCGAAGACCGTCGTGGCGGCCCACGCGATCATGCCGCACACCGTGAGGATGTCGGCCACGTTGAAGACCGCGAACCACTCGACGGCGATGAAGTCGACGACGTGGCCGGACAGCGGCCCGTCCTCCGCGCGCGTGACGCGGTCGAAGAGGTTGCCGAGCGCCCCCGCGAGCACGGCGGAGAGGAGGAGCACCTGGAGGAGCGACGCCCGGTGGCGGATCTGCCAGCCGACCCACACGGTCAGGCCGAGCGCGAGCGCCATGATCCCGACGGTGAGCAGCGGCCCCACCTCGGCGCCCATGCCGAAGGAGACGCCCGGGTTGTAGACGAGCGCGAACCGCACGGTCGGGACGAGCGGGATGGTCTCGCCGTCGCCCAGCGAGTCGACGGCCCAGCGCTTGCTGAGCTGGTCGAGGACGAAGCCGACGACGACCACGACCACCGCGAGCGCCACGACGACGGGGCGGGAGGTGCGGGGACGGCGTGCGGCGGGGGGTACGGTGGTCACGCGACGAGCCTAGGCGGTGCCCGGGCGGGGACCCTGCGGGGCGGCGTCGTCGCCCGCGGGGGCGACGGGCTGGGCTGCGGCCCGGTCGCGGATCCGCGTGGCGGCCTCCCGGGGGAAGGTGCTGCGCACGAGGTGACGGGTGCCGTCCGCCGACTCGATCGACACGGCGGGGCCCGCGTCGAGCAGGATGGCGGACCCGCCGCCCGGCAGGGCCCGCACGCCGATGCCGCCGACCGTCCGCGGCCGGAGGTGGTCGACGACCGTGCAGTCCGAGATGGACGCGTAGGGGATGCGGATGCGCCGCAGCGGCACGAGCGCCACCTCGACCTCGTCCGATTCCAGCGTGATGCGGATGCGGAGCGAGCCGACGACGGCGCCGACGGCGAGGAGCACCAGGCCGACGACCACGCCGACCGCCCGTCCCCCGGTGGCGATGACGACCACGAGGCCGAGCACCGCGACGACGAGCCCGACGAGGCGGACCGCGCGCGGGGCGGGCGTGGTCTGGCGGAAGCGCGCGTCGGGTGAGGGCGTGGTCACGCCCTCACCCTAGGTGCGCGGGAGCCGATCGGGGCCGTCCGCGCGACGCGGGTGTCCGCACGACGCGGGCGTCCGCGCGACGCGGGCGTCCGCACGACGGGTCAGGCGTGCTGCTCGTCGTGCTCGCCCTCGGCGATCTCCTCGATCAGCTTCGCGCAGAACGCGGGCAGGTCGTCCGGGTTCCGGCTCGTGACGAAGCCGCTGTCGACCACGACCTCCTCGTCGACCCACTCGGCGCCGGCGTTCCGGAGGTCGGTGGCGAGCGTCGGGAACGAGGTCATGCGGCGGCCGTCGACCACGCCGGCCTCGATGAGGATCCACGGCGCGTGGCAGATGGACGCGACGGGCTTGCCTGCCGTGAAGAAGGCCTTGGCGAAGGCGACCGAGTCGGCGTCGACGCGGATGTCGTCCGCGTTCACCACGCCGCCCGGCAGCACGAGCCCGTCGTAGTCCGCGGCGTCCGCGTCCCCGACCTGCACGTCCACGTCGAACGTGTCGGCCTTGTCGATGTGGTCGAGGCCCTGCACGGTGTCCGCCTTCGGGGACACGAGGACGGGGGTGCCGCCCGCCTCCTGCACGGCCTTCCACGGCTCCGTCAGCTCGACCTGCTCGAAGCCGTCCGTCAGCAGGAAGGCCACCTTGCGGCCCTGGATGCTCTCTCCGGTCATGTGCGTTCCTCCTCGTGAGAGTGGTGCCGCCCGGTCGGACGGCGCTCTCGACGCTACGCCCGCGCGGCGCCGTCGACCCGGGTGCGGAAGACGTTCACGGGACGTCCGGAGACGGCCGTGTCGATGGCGAGGATCCCGCCCGAGAGCGGGTGCTCCTCGAGGTCCTCCTCGGTCATGTTCTCCCGCGCGGTGCCGATGACGAGGGTGCGGAGGTCGGGGCCGGCGAACGCGACCGAGGTCACGTTCGGCGCGGGCACCTCGAGCTCGAGGTCCTTCGTGCCGTCGGGGGCCCAGCGGATCACCTTCCCGGCGCCGTAGACGCCGTTCCAGGCGTACCCGTCCGCGTCGAGCGTCAGGCCGTCGCTCATCTCGCCGTGGATCCACCGCTCCGGCTCCCCCAGCTCGCCGTCCTCCGAGTAGGGCGCGCGGTAGACCGTCTGCGCGGACGTGTCGGTGAGGATCATCGTGCGGCCCCCGTCGGTCCACTCGAAGCCGTTCGCCGTGCCGACGCCGCCCAGGAGCGTGCGGAGCGCCCCGGAGGCGTCGACGGACCAGATCGCGCCGTCGGGCTCGCCCTCGGTGACGTCCATCGATCCGATGACGAAGCGCCCCGCGGGGTCGCACTTGCCCTCGTTGAGGCGCATCCCGTCGTGGGCGTGGTCGACGCGGGCCAGCTCGCGGGTGATGCGGCCGCGGGCGTCCACCAGCACGATCCGGTCGCCGAGGCCCGCGACGAACCCGCCGTCGTCGGCGGGCTGGAAGGAGGCGAGCGGCGGCGGGAGCTCGAGGACCGTGTCGTCGGATCCGTCGGCCGCGCCGCCCCAGGGGCTCCGGTGCAGGGTGCCGGCGGTGATGTCGTTCCACATCACGTCCCCGGACGGATCCCACCAGAGGCTCTCGACGAGGATCGCGCGGACGTCGCGCAGGACGCGGAGGTCGGAGGTGAGGACGGTCATGCGTCCAGCCAAGCACCGCCATGGGCCGGCGGGCAGGGGCCGCCCATCCGCTGGGCGAAGCCGCGGCCCCCACCGGGTGCGCAACCTGCACGCGGACTGTGAGCGCCCTCACCGTTCGTGCGCCGCGGATGCGGCGGGCGTAGCGTCGAGGACAGGCCGGACGCCGCGCGATCGCGCGCCCGACCACGCGGGGCCATCCCACCGGATGCCGCGCCGCACGGATCGGGAGACCCCCGACCCCACGAGAACGAGAACCGAGGAGTCGCACATGACCACGACCGTCGAACGCCCCACCAGCACCTCCGAGAAGGCCACCCAGCCCGAGGGCTCCAAGCCCACCAAGCGCCAGAACGCCGAGCGCGGCTTCAAGGCCTCGCAGCAGCTGCACGAGAACATGCAGAAGGTGCTCGTCGACCTCATCGAGCTGCACATCCAGGGCAAGCAGGCCCACTGGAACGTCGTCGGCAAGAACTTCCGCGACCTCCACCTGCAGCTCGACGAGATCATCGAGTCGGCCCGCGAGTTCAGCGACGACCTGGCCGAGCGCATGCGCGCGCTGCACGCGACGCCGGACGGCCGCAGCGACACCGTCGCCGAGAACACCACGCTCCCCGAGTACCCCCAGGGCGAGGTCGACACGGCCGAGACCGTCGACCTCGTGACCCAGCGCCTCGAGGCCGCCGTGCACACGATGCGCGAGGTCCACGACGACGTCGACGAGGAGGACCCGACCACCGCGGACCTGCTCCACGGCTTCATCACCGCGCTCGAGCAGTACGCGTGGATGGTCTCCGCGGAGAACCGCCGCGTCGGATCCGCCGCCGAGTAGCGAGCAGCGCCGACATCACGACCCGAGGGCCGCGCCACCAGGCGCGGCCCTCGTCGCGTCACGACCGCGACACCGCATCGACCGCCCGCCACGGGCACAGGAAGGAGACCGGGATGGATCTCGGGATCACAGGGAAGACCGCGCTCATCACGGGCGCCGACTCGGGGATCGGGTGGGAGACCGCCCGGATCCTCCTCGCCGAGGGCGCGACCGTCGTCCTCAGCGACCAGGACCAGGCGTCGCTCGACGCGGCCGCCGCGAAGCTCGACGGGGGCGACCGCGTGCACGCGTTCGCCGCCGACGTGACGAGCGTCGCCTCGCTCGACGAGCTGCACGCGAAGGTGCAGGACGCGGTCGGCGACATCGACATCCTCGTGCAGTCCGCGGGCATCACGGGGGCGCAGGGCCTCTTCCACGAGATCGACGACGAGGGCTGGACGAACACCATCGAGGTCGACCTCATGGGGCCCGTCCGGCTCGTGAAGCGGTTCCTCCCGTCGCTGCGGAAGGGCGGCTGGGGGCGCATCGTCTTCCTCGCCTCCGAGGACGCCGTGCAGCCGTACGACGACGAGCTCCCCTACTGCGCGGCCAAGGCCGGGATCCTCGCGCTGTCGAAGGGCCTCTCGCGCAGCTACGCGAAGGAGGGCCTCCTCGTGAACGCGGTCTCGCCCGCCTTCATCCACACGCCCATGACCGACGCGATGATGGACAAGCGCGCCGACCAGCTCGGCACCTCGAAGGAGGAGGCGATCGACTCGTTCCTCGACGAGGAGCGCCCCTACATGGAGCTGAAGCGCCGCGGCGAGCCGACCGAGGTCGCGAACGTCGTCGCGTTCCTCTGCTCCGACCTCGCGTCGTTCGTGAACGGCTCGAACTACCGCGTCGACTCCGGATCGGTGGCGACGATCTGATGGCCTCCCTGAAGAAGGGCGACCACGTCACCTGGAACACGCCCCAGGGCGAGACGCACGGGAAGGTCGTCGAGGAGAGGACGAAGGACTTCCAGCACGACGGGCAGCACTTCACCGCCTCGTCCGACGAGCCCGCGTACATCGTGGAGAGCGACAAGTCCGGCAAGACCGCGGCGCACAAGGGATCCGCGCTGACGAAGAGGAAGTAGGGCGCGCCTCCCTCGCGGGTACCGCCGACCGGTACCCGCGAGGGGCGACCGCGGCGCGGGCCCGCACCTAGGCTGTGGCCGATGGACACCGGGACCGCCGCCGCGACGCGCTCGTCGGCGACCGCGCGCCCGCCCCGGCACCGCGACGGCGTGGAGGTCGGCATCGACGCGGTCGTCGGCCTGGTGGTCGCGGGGCTCGCCCTCCTCCCGCCGGTGGACGTGCAGGAGGCCGGCCTCGCCGTCGCCGCGCTCGCGCTCGTCGCGATCGTCGTGCGCTCGGTGTTCCCCGGCGCCGCGCTGGTGCTCGCGTGGGCCATGGCGCTGACGCAGTGGCAGATGGGCGAGCGGCCCGGCTTCGCCGACCTCGCCCTGCTCCTGGTGCTGTACGCGACCGCGCGGCGGGGATCCCGGGCGACGGCCGTGCTCGGCGCCGCCTCCGCGCTGGTCGGCGGGACGGTCGCGACCGCCTACCTCCTCCAGACGGGTGCGCGCTTCTCCCTGCTCACCCAGCCCGGAGGCCCCGGCAGCGCGCTCTTCGCGGCCGCACCCGTGCTCGCGCTCCTCATCGCATGGCTGTCGGGACTCGTGATCCGCGTCGTCCGCTCGCGCACGACCGAGTCCCGGCTGCGGGTTCAGGCGGAGGACACCGCGGTCAAGGCCGTCGACCTCGCGCAGACCGAGTCCCTCCGGGCCAGCATGGCGCGCGACGTGCACGACATCGTGGGGCACTCGCTCGCCGTCATCATCGCGCAGGCCGACTCCGTGCAGTTCCTCGACGACGAGGAGCTGATCCGCGGGGTCTCCGCCACCATCGCCGACACCGCGCGCCGCTCGCTCGCGGAGGTGCGCGAGGTCCTGAGCGGCACCAGCCCCGCGGGCGCCGACGACGGACCGCAGGACCTCGACGCGGTGGTCGCCCAGCTGCGCGCGGCGGGGGTGGACCTCGGCCACGAGGTGCGCGGCTCCCGCCGACCGGTGGATCCGGCGCGGCAGGTGGTCATGCGCCGCGTCGCGCAGGAGATGACCACCAACGCCATGCGGCACGGCGCGCCCGGCGGCCGCATCCGGCTCCGGGAGACCTGGCGGGCCGCCGACGTCGTGCTCGAGGTCGAGAACGCCGTGCCGACGTCCGTGGACGCGGCAGCGACGCCGCACGGGGACGCGACCGCGCCCCGCGTCGGAACCGGGGTGGAGGGCATGCGCGCCCGCCTCGCCACCGTCGGCGGCGACCTCGAGGCCGAGGGCGTCGACCACCTGTTCACCGCCCGCGCGCGCATCCCCCTGCCGGGTGCGCGCCCCATCGCCGTGCCGGGAGGCCGCCCGTGATCCGCATCGTGCTCGTCGACGACCAGGAGCTGTTCCGCGGCGGCGTGCGCGTCGCCCTCGACGCCCAGAGCGACCTGGAGGTCGTCGGCGAGGCCGGTGACGGGCGCCAGGGGCTCGCGGTCATCGACGCAGTGCGGCCGGACGTCGTGCTGCTCGACATGCGCATGCCCGTGATGGACGGCCTCGAGACCGTCCGCGCCCTCTTCGACGGCTCGCGCACCGAGCCGCCGCGCGTGATCGTGCTCACCACCTTCGCCCTCGACCGGGCCTCCGCCACCGCGATCCGGGGCGGGGCGAGCGGCTTCCTGCTGAAGGACGCGACGCCCGCGTTCCTGGCCGCGGCGATCCGCGCCGTGCACGCCGGGAGCGCGGTGCTCGCACCCGACGAGCTCACGCAGCTGTTCGCGTCCGACGCCGTCGCGGCGCCGGCACCGCCCGCGCCGCGGGAGTTCCGTTCGCTGAGCGCGCGCGAGAAGGATGTCTTCGGGCACGTCGCGCGCGGGCTGTCGAACGCCGAGGTCGCGGCGCTCGAGTACGTCAGCGAGTCGACCGTGAAGACGCACGTGAGCAGCATCCTCGGCAAGCTCGCCCTGCGGGACCGCGTGCAGCTCGTGGTGTACGCGCACGACCACCGGCTCGTGGAGCGCTCCGGCGCGTAGCCCGTCGGTCCGGCTGCCGTCGCGCCGTCGCTCAGCCGCCGAGCGCGCCGCCGCAGCGGTGGAGGTCGGTCGCCAGCGCGTCGATCTCGGCGCGCGCCGTCTCCGCGGGGACGGAGGGGTCCACGTCCTCGGCCCAGATGGTGAAGGCGACGCGGGTGCCGTCCGCCGCGTCCGCGATGCCGGTGAGGCCGTGCATCCGCGCGAGCGTGCCGGTCTTGCCGCGGATGCGTCCGGCGGCCGCGTCGGCCTCGCCCGTGAACCGGCCGCCCTCCGCGAGAGTGCCCGTGCGGCCGGCGACCGCGAGCCCGGCATCGACGATGGCCAGGTCGCCCTCGTGCTCGGCGACGTGCACCATGAGCCGGGTGAGGAGCTCGGCCGGCACCCGGTTCGCCTCCGCCAGGCCGGACCCGTCGACCAGCACGACGCCCTCCACCGGCAGGTCGAGGGCCGCGAGCGCCGCGGGCGTCCCGCGCTGGATGTCGGCGGCGGCGCTGCCCGATCCCGTCTCCACCGCGACCAGCCGGGCGAGCGTCTCGGCGAGGGTGTCGTCCGAGTGGGTGAGCATGTAGCCGACCAGGTCGCGGACGGGCGCGGACTCCACGGAGCCCAGCACCACGGATCCGGGCGGCGCCGTCACGAGCGCGCCGTCGGCTACCACTTCGTCGCCGAGGAGGGCCGCGAACGCGTCGGCCGCGCGCTGCACGGCGGCGGCGCCCCGGCGCGAGTACGCGACGGCGGGATCGTCGCGGTCGCCGTCGACCATGAGCGCCGTGATGTTCGACATCGATCCGTCGCGCCGCGCCTCGAGCGGCCACTCGGGCAGCCAGGCCGGCCCCGAGAAGAGACTGCTGTCCACCTGCAGGCGGCGGACAGGGACGCCGGCGAGGTCCGGATCCGCGCGGCGGGCCTCGAGCACCTGCCGGGCGAGGTCGTCGAGGTGCGGGGCGCCGGGGTAGACGCCGTCGGTGCCGGACGGCAGGCGGCTGAGGGTGGGGTCGCCGCCGCCGACGAGCACCACCGTGTCGGCGCGCCCGCCCTGCACGACGCGGGTGGCGATGCGGCGATCGGGACCGAGCGCTTCGACGGCAGCCGCCGCCGTCAGGACCTTCATCGTGCTGGCGGTGGCGGCGGGCACGTCGCCGCGCACGTCGAGGACGCTCGCGCTCGCGCCGCCGCCCACCTCCGAGGCGGCGAGGTGCAGCGTCCCGGTGGACCAGCCGCCCGTGAGCGCGTCGACCGTGCAGGAGGCGGGATCGGCGGACGGGCCCCCGACGGGCGACGGGACGACGCCCGTGAGGAGCCCGGCGGCGACGACCGCGGTCGCGACCGCGGCGGCGAGCACGGCGTCCCGGCGGCGGCGGACGCGGGTGCGCCTGATGCGGGTGCGCCTGATGCGCTCGGGCCGGGATCGGGACATGTCCCCAGGCTAGGGAGCAGGAGGCCCGCGGCCCTCCGTCCGGAGTGCTGGCGGCTCATGCGCGAGGACGAGACCGGTCGCCTCAGCGCAGCAGACCGCCCTGCTTCCCCGTCTCCGCCCAGGCCAGCGCGCGCGTCACGACGCGCTCGCTCACGTCGAGGACGCGGGCGATCTCCGCCGTGTCGCGGCCCTTCGACCGCTCCTCGATCGCGATCTGGAGCTTCCGTCGCGTGATGCCCTTGGGCAGCGACGGCAGCGCGGGCGGGGCGGGCGCGGCGGCGGGCGCCGTGGGCACGGCCTCGCCGGACCGGCGGCGGCGCTTCTCGGCCTGGGTCGTCGCCTCCACGGTGGCGAGCGCGAGCGTCACCGCGAAGAGGCCGCGGCCCGCCTCGGTGCCGGCCTCCAGTCCCTCACGGACGGCCCGGAACGCGATGCCGCGCGCCTCGAGGCCGTTGAGGATGCGGACCACGTCGGACGTGCCCGGCCCCAGCCGGTCGAGGCTCACCACGAGGAGCTCGTCGTTCTCGCGGAGGTAGTCGAGGGCGTCCTGCAGGCCGGGGCGCGGGGCCTTGGGGCCGCCCGCGACGTCGACGAAGATGCGCTCGCATCCGGCCGCGTCGAGGGCGTCGACCTGGTCCTGGTAGGACTCCTCGGCGCGCGCGACGCGCGCGTACCCGACGAGCGTGGTCATGCGTGCTCCCTCTCGGCGCGTCCCCGCGTCATGCTGCGACGGGCGGGCGGCTGGTGGCCGCTCGCCCGCCGATCGATCGGATGGTGCTCAGCT
Source organism: Clavibacter michiganensis (assembly GCA_002150995.1). Lineage (GTDB taxonomy): Bacteria > Actinomycetota > Actinomycetes > Actinomycetales > Microbacteriaceae > Clavibacter > Clavibacter michiganensis_K. The sequence goes on from MDHJ01000001.1 coordinate 2,320,363, forward strand.
CGCGTCGTCCGACTGCGGCGACGCGGTCTCCTTCTTCTCCTGCAGGCGGTCGATCTGCTCGCTCGCCTCCGCCTTGTTGAGGTCGGCGGGGATCTCCTCGCCGGCCTGCGTGGCCAGCGAGTCGAGGTAGCTGCGCTGCGCGCCCGTCATCGGCTCGTCGCCCGTGACCCACGTGCTCGGGTCCTTCTCGGCGCTCTGCGGCGGGGTGGGGGTGGACGATCCGAGCATCTCCCGGTCGTCGCCGCCCGTGGTGTCCTGGTTCGCATCGCTCATGGTGGTGCCTCCTCGTGTCGTACCGCCGACGCTACTCGCGACCGGGGACACCGGCCGCGGTGCCGGGGGCGCCACCGACGCTGTGCGGCTAGCGCCGGGCGCTGCCGAGGAGCGCCTCGCGGTGGTCGGTGACGGCCTGCAGGAGCCGGCGCTCGTCGTCGAGGTGCCCTGCCTCGGACCGGCCGGACGCCGCGGGCCGCTCGGACAGCATCCGCTGCCGGGCGAACGCCAGCCGCGTCGCGTCGCGGGTGAACAGGCTCATGGCCCGGCCGGCGTCGCCGCCGCGGGTGCGCGCCCACAGGCGCGCGCGGCGACGGCCCTGCCAGGTGCTCAGCATCTCGACCTCGGCGGGCGTGAACCAGCCGACGGCGGCGTACTCGCGGAGACGCCGGCGGGTGAGGTGGATCTCGTACCGGCGCAGGAGGATCACGACGACGACCAGGAACGCGAAGATCGGCACCTGGAGCAGCACGTAGAAGGAGAGGAAGTCGCCCGTGAGGGTGACGCCCGTGTTCCAGAGGGCGTGCAGCACGATGGCCCCGACCAGGCCGACGGCGCCGAAGCCGAGGGCGGCGCCCGGGCCTCGGCGCGCGCCGTAGCCGATGGCGATGCCGGTGATCATCGTGAACGTCACGTGCGCGAACGGCGAGAACAGCCCCCGCAGCACGAACGTGCCGACGAGCTCGCCCGTGGTGCCCTGCACGAGCGGTCCGCCGAAGTAGACGATGTTCTCGGTGAAGGCGAAGCCCGCCGCGATGGTGGCGCCGTAGACGATGCCGTCGACCGGGCCGTCGAAGTGGCGGCGCGCGACCCAGAAGACGAGGAGCAGGCCGATGGCCTTCGCCGACTCCTCGACCACGGGCGCCTGGACCGCGAGCTGCAGGAACTCCGTGTACCGCGTGGGCACGCCCACGGCCAGCCGCGCGTACTGCACCACGAGGTCGAAGACGAGGGCGATCGCGACGGACGCGGCCGCGCCCCACAGCAGCGCGAACAGCAGCGCCAGCCGGGGCTCCGGCTCCCACCGGTCGACCCACCGGACGGCGAGGAGCACGAAGCCGAGCGGGATGAGGGCGAGGAGCGCGCACACGGCGACGGCCTGGACCCCGAGGCTGAGCACGAGGTAGGCGGCGACGACGAGGCCGACGAGCAGCAGCACGGCGACGCCCACGACGCCGAGGACGGCCGACGTGGTGATGCGCCCGGGCGCGTGCGGCGCCGGCAGCTCCATGGACGGCGGCGGCGAGGCCGGCGAGGGACGGTGGACGGTCACGGGGATGGACGGGTCGGTCACGACGGCCCTCTCTTCGGCGGATCGGCGTCGCCAGCCTACTGGCGGGCCCGACCGGCGTCGGGGCCTTCCCGGCGTCCGAGGCGGTCGGCGTCGGGCGGGCGGTCAGGCCGCCTTGCCGGGGTTGAGGATCCCGGCCGGGTCGAAGACGCGGCGGATCCCGGCGGCCAGGCCCATCACGTCCTCCCCAGCTCGTCGGCGAGCCACCGCCGCTTGAGGAGCCCGACCCCGTGCTCGCCCGTGAGCGTGCCGCCGAGGTCGACGGCGGCGCGGAAGAGGAGGTCCGCGGCGTGCCAGACCGCGTCCGGGATGCCCGTCGCGTCGCCGTCGGGCGTGCTCGGGTCCTCCGGGATGCAGAAGTTCGGGTGCAGGTTGCCGTCGCCGGCATGCGCCACGGTCGGGATGGCGAGCCCCGTCTCCCGCTCGATTGCGCGGATCCGCGTGAGCATGTCGGCGAGGCGGGAGCGCGGGACGGCGACGTCCTCGATGAGGACGCGGCCCCGGGCGGCGAGCGCCGGGTGGAAGGCGCGGCGCACCGCGAGGAGGCGCTCGCCCTCCTCGGCGTCGTCGGTCACGTCGGCCGTGCCGCCGCCCGCGACGACGACAGCGACCACGCGCGCGGCCTCCGCGGCGGCGTCGGGGCCGTCGCAGCGGACGAGGAGGTGGGCGGATCCGCGCGCGGAGTGCGCCGTGCCCAGGTACGCGTCGATCGCCTCGAGCGCGCCGGCGTCGAGCAGCTCCATCGCGGCGGGCCGGATGCGCGCGGCCGTGATGGCCGACGCCGCGGCCGCCGCCGCCGTGGAGTCCGGGAACGCGGCGGCGACGGTGGACGGCGTCGCGGTCGGCAGCGGGCGCAGGCGCACGGTGGCCCGCACGATCACGCCGAGCGTCCCCTCCGAGCCGATCATCAGCGCGGTGAGGTCGTACCCCGTCACGCCCTTCACGGTGCGGTGCCCCGTGTCCACCACCCGGCCGTCGGCGAGCACCACCGTGAGCGCCAGCACGGCCTCGCGCGTCACCCCGTACTTGGCGCAGAGCAGGCCGCCCGCGTTGGTGGCGATGTTGCCGCCGATGGTGGAGATGGCCTTGCTCGCGGGATCCGGCGAGTACCAGAGGCCGCGGGGGCGAGCACGGCGTTCAGGTCGTCGTTGAGGACGCCGGGCTCGACGACCGCCAGCTCGTCGGCCTCGCTCACCTCGAGGATCCGGTCCATGCCCCGCACCGACAGCACGATCTCGCCCGCGGTCGCCGTGGCGCCGCCCGCGAGGCCCGTGCCGGCGCCGCGCGTGACGACGGGCGTGCCGGTGGCGCTCGCGATGCGGAGCGTCGCGACGACGTGCTCCACCGCGGTCGCGCGAACGACGGCGATCGGGTCCGCGGGGCTGCGGTACCCGGAGCGGTCCGAGCGGGCGTCGTCGAGGGAGGCGGGGTCGGTCGCGACGACCTCGCCGAGGGCCGCCACCAGCTGGGCGCGGACGTCGTCGTGCGGGTGCGCCGCGGAGATGCGGGCGGACGACGCTGCGGCGGGGACCCCGTCGGGTCGTGGGGCGGGGACCACGTCGTCGTCGATCATGCGATCCAGACTAGGTCGCCCGTGCGCGCAGCGGCGGGCGGGGTCCGGCAGGCTGAGGGCATGCGCCCCTCCGACGCCGGCCCCGCGGCCGCGCACGTCTCCCGCTCCGTGATCGACGTGCCGGCGCCCTTCGACGGCGGCGGCGTCATCCGCTTCCTCTCCTGGCACGCCGTCACGGGCGCCGAGGAGGGGGACGCGACGAGCTTCACCCAGTCGGCCCGGCTCGCGCACGGCGCGGGGACGGTGTCCGTGCGGCTGCTCGACGCGGACGGGGACGCGGACGGCGACCCGCACGACGGCGACGGCGGGGGCGGGGCCGGCTCGGCGACGCGCGTCGAGGTCGTCACGCGGGTCGAGCACGCGGCCGACGCCGTGGAGCTGATGGCCGGCACGCGCCGCCTCCTCGGCGTCGACGTGGACTCCGCGCGCATCGACGCCGACCTCGCCCGCGATCCCGCGCTCGCGGCCGCCGTCCGCCGCACGCCCGGCCTCCGCATCCCCGGCACGCTGGATCCGCGCGGCACCCTCTTCCGCACCATCGTCGGCCAGCAGATCTCCGTCGCCTCCGCGCGCGCCACGCACGGCCGCATGACGGCGGACCTCGGCGAGGACCTGCCCGCGTCGGTCGCGCACGGATCCGTCACGCGGCTCCCGCCGTCGGCTTCCCGCATCGCCCGCGACGGCGCCGAGCTCCTCCGGGGCCCCGCCCGCCGGACCGCGACCCTGGTGCGCCTCGCGGAGGCGCTCGAGACCGGCGAGCTCGTGGTGGAGCACGGCATGCCGCGCGCGGAGCTCCGCGCCGCCCTCGTGGCCTTCCACGGCGTCGGGCCGTGGACCGCCGACTACGTCGCGATGCGCGCCCTCGGCGAGCCCGACATCCTCCTCTCCGGCGACCTCATCGTGCGCCGCGGCGCGGGTGCGCTCGGCCTCCCCGACGAGGCGCGCGCCCTCGACGCGCGGGCCGCCGCCTGGTCGCCCTGGCGCTCCTACGCGACCCTGCACCTGTGGCGCGTCATGACCGACCGGATGCCCGCCGCGGGCTGACGCCTACGCGCTCCGCTTCTCCTTCTCCGCGGTGCGCTTCGCGGGCGCCTTCCCCGTGCCCGACGACCCCTTCGCGGCGGACGTCGACCCCTTCGCGGCCGCGCCCTTCGTCGTCGACGACCCCTTCGCGGTGGACGCCGCCTTCTTCGCGGTCGACGCCGTCTTCGTCGTCGTCGTCGCCTTCTTCGCGGCCGCCGCCTTCCGCTTCGCGGGAGCCCCCTCTCCCGCCGGCGCCTTCCGCTTCGCGCCGCCGCCGCCCCCGCCCCGGCTGCGCTCGATGCTCCGCTTCAGCGCGTCCATGAGGTCGAGCACCTCGCCGCCCGAGTCCTCGTCGTCGTCCGACTCCCCGAAGGTCGCGTCGGTGTCGAGCGAGTCGCCCTGGGCGAGCTTCGCGTCGATGAGGGTCCGCAGCTGCTCCTGGTACTCGTCGCTGAACTTCGACGGGTCGAAGTCCTCCGCGAAGCCCTCCACCAGCCGCGCCGACATCTCGAGCTCCCGCGGCGACACCTTCGGCGCGGCGTCGAGCGACGGGAAGTCGGCCTCCCGCACCTCGTCGTCCCAGAGCAGGGTCTGCAGCATCAGCACGTCGCCGCGCACGCGCAGCGCGGCGAGGCGGGTGCGCTGCCGGAGCGTCACGTGCACGATCGCCGTGCGGTCCGTCTCCTCGAGCGTCCGGCGGAGGAGCGCGTACGACTTCGGGCTCGAGGAGTCGGGCTCGAGGAAGTAGCTGCGGTCGAGCATCACCGGGTCCACCTGGTCGCTCGGCACGAACTCGACCACGTCGATCTCGCGGCTCCTCTCCTCCGGGAGGGACGAGAGGTCCTCCTCGGTGATCACGACCGTGCGGTCGCCGTCGTCGAACGCCTTGTCGATGTGCGCGTAGTCGACGACCTTGCCGCACACCTCGCAGCGGCGCTGGTACCGGATCCGCCCGCCGTCGGCGTCGTGCACCTGGTGCAGCGGCACGTCGTGGTCCTGCGTGGCGCTGTAGACCTTCACGGGCACGTTGACGAGGCCGAAGGTGACGGCGCCCTTCCAGATGGCTCTCATGGATCCAGTGAACACCCGCCCGGCCGCCGCGCCCCGGCCGCACGGGGCCATGCTGGAGCGATGGCGGGGCAGAGGCAGCAGGTGGAGGTCGACGGGCACCGGATCGCGCTCTCGAACCTCGACAAGGTCCTGTACCCGGAGACGGGCACGACGAAGGGCGACGTCATCGCCTACTACGCCGCCATCGCGCCCCACATGCTCCCGCACCTCCGCGACCGGCCCGTCACCCGGAAGCGCTGGGTCGACGGCGTCGGCACCGACGAGCACCCGGGCAAGATGTTCTTCCAGAAGGACCTCGACGCGCACACGCCCGACTGGGTGCAGCGGAGGGCGATCCAGCACCGCGACCACGCGAACGACTACCCCCTCGTCGGCGACGTCGCGACCCTCACCTGGCTCGGGCAGATCGCCGCGCTCGAGCTGCACGTGCCGCAGTGGCGCTTCGGGCGCACGGGCGACGTGCGCCGCCCGGACCGCCTCGTGCTGGACCTCGACCCCGGTCCCGGGACCGGCCTGCCCGAGTGCGTCGAGGTCGCGAGGGCGGCCCGCGCGATCCTCCGCGACATCGGCCTCGAGCCGTACCCGGTGACGAGCGGATCGAAGGGCATCCACCTCTACGCCGCCCTCGACGGCAGCCACGACGCGGCCGCGATCTCCGAGGTCGCGCACGAGCTCGCCCGCGCGCTCGAGGCCGACCACCCCGACCTCGTGGTGAGCGACATGAAGAAGGCGCTGCGGCAGGGCAAGGTGCTCGTCGACTGGAGCCAGAACAACCCGAACAAGACCACGGTCGCGCCGTACTCGCTCCGCGGGCGCTCGCGGCCGACCGTCGCGGTGCCGCGCACCTGGCGCGAGCTCGCGTCGCCGACCCTCCGGCACCTGGAGATGGACGAGGTGCTCGCCCGCATGCGGAAGCGCCAGGATCCGCTCGCCCCCGTCGAGGAGGGCCACCGCGAGAGCCTGGAGCCCACGCCCGAGCGCCTGGCCTCCTTCGCGCGGAAGGAGCCCGCCGGGGATCCCGCCGCCGACCGCCTCGCGACCTACCGTTCCAAGCGCGACGCCGCCAAGACCAGCGAGCCCGTCCCCGCCGACGCGCCCGCGCCGTCCGAGGGCCGCTCCTTCGTCATCCAGGAGCACCATGCCCGCGCCCTGCACTGGGACTTCCGGCTGGAGCACGACGGCGTGCTCGTGAGCTGGGCCCTCCCCAAGGGCGTGCCCACCGAGCACGGCACGAACCACCTCGCGGTGCAGACCGAGGACCACCCGGTCGAGTACGGCGCCTTCGAGGGCACGATCCCGGCGGGCGAGTACGGCGGCGGGGAGGTGGCCATCTGGGACGCGGGCACCTACGAGCTGGAGAAGTGGCGCGACGGGAAGGAGGTCATCGCGACGCTCCATGGCCGGGGCGCGGGCACCGGCATCGACGGGCCGCGCCGCTACGCGCTCATCCACACCGGCGGGCACGGGAAGGCCGACGCGAACTGGCTGATCCACCTGATGGAGCCCGCCGGCGCCCCCGCGCGGTCGCACGCGCGAGCCGCGCGCCCCGCCGCGCTCGAGACGGCGGGCGGGCGCACGCGGGTCGGCGCCCGGCGCCGGGGAGGCGCCGCGAGCGCGCCCGCGCCCATGCTGGCCACCGCGGCACAGGGCCCGGGCCTCGACCCCGACGAGGAGTGGGCCGTGGAGATGAAGTGGGACGGCTACCGCGCGATCGCCGTCGTCGAGCGCGGCCGGGCCACCCTCACGAGCCGCAACGGCGTGGACCTCACCGCGGCCTTCCCGGAGCTCGCGGAGCTCCCCGAGCGGCTCGACGTCGACGCCGCCGTGCTCGACGGCGAGATCGTCGTGCTCGGCGCCGACGGGCGCCCCGACTTCGGCCTGCTGCAGACGCGCCTCGGGCTGACGCGGGAGAAGGACGTCGAGCGGGCGAGGCGGTCGGCGCCCGTGCACCTCATGCTCTTCGACGCCCTCGCGCTCGGCGGACGCGTGCTCGTCGACGCGCCCTACCGGGAGCGCCGCGCCGCCCTGCTCGACGCCGTGCGCTCGCCCGGCCGCGGGCGGATCCAGGTGCCGCCCGCCTTCGACGGCGACCTCGACGAGGCCCTCGCCACGAGCCGCGAGCTCGGCCTCGAGGGCATCGTGGCGAAGCGCGTCGACGCGCCCTACGAGTCGGGCCGGCGATCGAGCGCCTGGGTGAAGGTCAAGCACCACCGGGCGCAGGAGGTCGTCGTGGGCGGTTGGCGTCCGGGATCCGGCAGCCGCTCCGCGGGCGTCGGCTCGCTGCTCGTGGGCCTCCGGGGCCCGACGGCCTCGCCTACGCGGGACGCGTCGGGACGGGCTTCACGGAGCGCGACCTCGCCGACGTCCTCCGCCGCCTCCGCCCGCTGGCGCGGAGGACGAGCCCGTTCGCCGACGTGCCCGCCGCCGACGCCCGCGACGCGCACTGGGTCACGCCGCGCCTCGTCGGCGAGGTCGAGTTCGCGGAGTGGACCGGGACGGGCAGGCTCCGCCAGGCCTCGTGGCGCGGATGGCGGCACGACAAGCGGCCCGACGAGGTGGTCCGGGAGGACTGAGCTCCCCCCTGCCCGGCGCACGCGGGGACGGCCGCCGGCACCATGCACGTTATGACCGCAACGTCGGCCGGACACCTCCGCCCGATACGCTCGGGGCATGAAGTTCGCCCACCTGCTCGCCGACGACGGCGTCACCCCCCGACTGGCCGCGATCGTCTCGGAGGGCCAGGCGCTCTTCCTCGACGAGGTCCTCGACGAGTCGCCGCGCGACCTGCAGGACCTCATCGAGCGCGGGGACGACGAGATGGCCCGCGTCCGCGCGACCGTCGAGCGCGCCGTCGCCAGCCGCACCAGCACGACGCCGGTGGACGGCCTCACGCACGCCTCCGCGGTCCTCCGCCCGCCGGCCGTGTACGCCGTGGGCCTCAACTACTCCGCGCACGCCGAGGAGCTCAACATCACGAGCGCCTCCGCCCCCACCGTCTTCGCGCTCTGGCCGAACTCGCTCTCCGGCCACGAGGGCACCACCAGCTGGCCCCGCTCGCTCAGCGAGGAGGTCGACTACGAGGTCGAGCTCGGCGTCATCATCGGCCGCGCGGCCCGCGACGTGTCCGAGGAGGACGCGCTCGACCACGTGTTCGGCTACACCGTCGTCAACGACATCACGGCCCGCAACCTGCAGTTCTCGGAGCAGCAGTGGAGCCGGTGCAAGAGCTTCGACGGCTTCTCCCCCACGGGTCCCGTCGTCGTCACGCGCGACGAGGTCGCGGACCCGCAGGACCTGCGCATCACGACGGTCCTCGACGGCGAGACGGTGCAGGACGGGCGGACCAGCGGCATGGTCCGCACGGTCGCGCGCCTCGTCTCCTACCTCAGCACCTCCTCCACCCTGCAGCCGGGCACGCTCATCTCCACGGGCACGACGAGCGGCGCCGGGTACTCCCGCGACCCGCAGATCTTCCTGAAGGACGGCAGCACGGTCACCGTCTCGGTCGAGGGCATCGGCTCGCTCACGACGCACACCCGCATCCTCTGACCGGCGGCGGCCGGAGGGGCGCCCGCGCGTAGGCTCGGGGCATGACCGACCAGCCGCAGGACCCGATCCACGACCACTCCATCCCGGAGGACGCCGACCTCTCCGCGCCCGACGCGGCGGATCCCGAGACCGACGAGCTGCACGACGCCACCGGCCGCGCCGACGGCGACGCCTAGCCCCTCCCGGCCGTCCCCCGACCACCGCGTCTAGGGTGGAGGGATGATCAACCGCCTCATCTTCTTCGCTGGCATCGGCACGGGTTACGTCCTGGGCGCGCGCGCCGGACGCAAGCGCTACGAGGGCATCGCCCGCGCGTCGCGCTCCGTCTGGTCGAGCGAGCCCGTCCAGCGCGGCGTCCGCGAGGCGCAGTCCGTGCTCGACGAGAAGGGCCCGGTCGTCGTTGAGCGCACCGTCGAGACGGCGCGCGAGGTCGCGGACTTCGTCGGCCACGCCGTCCAGGGCGCGGCGGTCGCCGTCGGCCGCACCGCGCACTCGGTGGGCGAGCGCATCGGAACCACCACGCAGGACGTCGCGGGCCGGGTCGGCAGCACCACGCAGGACATCGCGGGCCGCGTCGGCGACACCGCGAAGGACCTCGGCACGCGCACCGCCGACCAGACCAAGCACGTCGTCGACCGCGTCGGCCAGCAGGCCACCGAGGTCGGCCACCGGGTCGCCGAGACGGCCGAGGACGTCCGCGACCGCGTCGTCGAGACGGCCGAGGAGGCGCGCACGCGCGTCCAGGCGACCGCCGAGGACCTGCGGGAGCGCGGCGAGGAGGCCGGGCGCCGCGCCGTCTTCAGCGCCGCCGAGGCCCGCGACGAGGCGCTCGCCTCCTTCGACGACGAGGACGAGACCGGCCCGGTGGGCATCCCCGCCGACGGCGCCGCCCGGGACGGCGAGGCCGATGCCTCCGCCGACGAGAGCGACGACGACGCCGACGAGGACCTCGACACGCTCGGCCCGGACGACCTGGGCGAGCCCGCGGACGCCGACGAGCAGCCGGTGTCCGAGGAGCCCGCTACGGCGGCTGCTCCCGCGCGGAAGGCCACGCGCACGCCGAAGCCGAAGCCGAAGCCGAAGGCGGCCCCCGACGCCGCCGGGCACGTGCCCACCCCGGCCGACATCGCCGGATCCGTGCACCGCGAGGAGACCGCGCACCCGACGGCCTCCGACGCGTCCGGCACGACGCCGGCCCGCACGGCCGACCAGCCCGACGACTGACACCGCACCCTGGACGACGGCGCGCCGCGGACCCTCGGGTCCGCGGCGCGCCGTCGTCTGGCCGGGTGGTCGGTCAGTCGGCTTCGCCGCCCTGCTCGGCCGCGTGGGCCGCGAGCATCTCCGGCGTGATCACCGTCATGGCCGCGGTGACCGGCTCGAGGCCCGAGAGGCGGTCGGGCGCGAGGATCTTCTCCACCTGCGACCGCGTCATGAGCCCTGCCTCCACGACGAGGTCGGGGATCGACGCGCTCGTCATCAGCGCCGTCTTCGCGAGGCTGGAGGACGCGGCGTAGCCGATGTAGGGGGTGAGCGCCGTCACGACGCCGACGGACGACTCCACCTGCGCCGCCAGCCGCTCCGTGTTGGCCGTGATGCCGTCGATGCAGTTCACCCGCAGGGTCTGGGCGGCGTTCCGCAGCCAGCTGAGCGACTGCAGGAGCGAGTGCGCGATCACCGGCTCGAACGCGTTGAGCTGCAGCTGCCCGCCCTCCGCCGCCATCGTCACGGTGACGTCGGCGCCCGCGATGGAGAACGCGACCTGATTTACCACCTCGGGGATCACCGGGTTCACCTTGCCGGGCATGATGCTGGAGCCCGCCTGCCGGGGCGGGAGGTTGATCTCCCCGAGCCCCGCCTGCGGGCCCGACGACAGCAGCCGCAGGTCGTTGCAGATCTTGGACAGCTTGATGGCGGCGCGCTTGAGCGTCGAGGACAGGGTCATGAACACGCCCGCGTCGCTCGTCGCCTCGATGAGGTCGCTCGCCGTGACGAGCGTGTAGCCGGTGATGGCGCTGAGGTGCCCGCGCACGGCGGCGGCGTAGTTCGGGTCGGCGGTGATGCCCGTGCCGATCGCGGTGGCGCCGAGGTTGATCTCCGAGAGCAGCGGCACGAGCTCGCCGAGGCGCGCGTGGTCCTCGCCGAGGGTGGTGGCGAAGCCGTGGAACTCCTGGCCGAGCGTCATCGGCACGGCATCCTGCAGCTGGGTGCGGCCCACCTTCAGCACCTGCGAGAACTGGGCGCCCTTCGCGAGGAACGAGCGCCGCAGCAGCTCCAGCTCGTCGAGCGTCTGCAGCAGCGAGTGGATCAGCGCGACCTTGAGCGCCGTCGGGTACGTGTCGTTGGTCGACTGGCTGCGGTTCACGTCGTCGAGCGGGTGCATGTGCCGGTAGTCGCCGAGCGCGTGGCCCGCCTTCTCGAGGGCGCGGTTCGCGATGACCTCGTTGGTGTTCATGTTGGTGCTCGTGCCCGCGCCGCCCTGGATCACGCCGACCACGAACTGGTCGTGCAGCTCGCCCGCGATGATCTCGGAGCAGACCTCGTCGATCTGCTTGGCCTTCCGGGCATCGAGGACGCCGATCTGCACGTTGGCGCGCGCCGCCGCCTGCTTCACCTGCGCGAGCGCCACCACGAACTCGGGTAGACGCTGAGCGGCCGGAGGCTGATGGGGAAGTTCTCGAGCGCGCGGGCCGTGTGGATCCCCCAGTACGCGTCCGCGGGGACGTCCAGGCTCCCCAGGCTGTCGGTCTCGGTGCGGACGGGGTGCCCGTCCGGGGTGGGGATGCGGTCGTCGTTCGGGCTCACCGGGGTCATGTGCAAGGCTCCATCGTCTCGTCGCTCGTGGCATGAGGATCCCTCGACACTACTCGGGGGTCCGCGCCCGGCCGAGGCGCCCGGTGCCGCGGATAGGCTCGTCGGATGCGCCGCTTCCTCGGGATCGACCTCGCCTGGGCGGAGGGAACGGCGGCCCGCCCCGCCCGCGAGACGGGCCTCGCCTGCATCGACGACCACGGCCGGGTGCTCGCCCTCGAGACCGCCCGCGGGATCGACGAGGTGGTCGCCTGGGTCGCCCGCTGGGACGGGCCCGGAGCCGTCGCCGCGGTCGACGGGCCGCTCGTCGTCGCGAACGCCACGGGCAGCCGCCTCGCGGAGAAGGAGGTCGCCTCCCGCTACGGCCGGCTCGGCATCTCCGCCTACCCGTCGAACCGCGGGCTTCCCGCGCAGGGCGCGGTCGCGCTGCGGCGGAGGCTGGAGGACGCGGGCTGGCGGTACGACGACGGGTCCCCCGCCGATCACGACGCCGACGCCCGGACGATGCTCGAGTGCTACCCCTACACGACGCTCGTGGGCGCCCCCGAGCTCGGCTTCGACGGCATGAAGCCGCGCTACAAGCGCCTGGCGCCCCTGCTCCCCACCGCCGAGCGCCGGCCCGCGCGCGCCGCCGAGTTCCGCGTGGTGCTCGACCGGGTCGCGGGGCTGGCGCGGGCGGATCCGCCCCTCGACGTGACGACGCACCCCGCCGCCGCCGCGCTCGTGGCCGACGGCCCCGCGATCCTCGAGCGGCAGCACAAGCACCTCGAGGACCTGCTCGACGGGCTGATCTGCGCGTGGACCGCCGCGTACTGGGCGAGGCACGGCACCGCGCGCTCGCAGGTGCTCGGGGCGACCGACCCGGTGGTCGACGAGCTCGGGCGGCGCGGCACGATCATCGCGCCCGCCCGGCCGCACCAGCGCGCGCCGCACGATCCGCTGCACGCGCCGTCGCCGGCGCCGGCCGCTTGAGGCCGGGTCAGCCCCGGCGGAGCCCGAAGCGCAGCTGCAGCACGAGGAGCAGGTTCCTCACGAGCGTGTCGCTCGGGATCTTCGACTCGCCCTCGGTGCGGTCCATGAACACGATGGCGACCTCCGTGGGCCGCGCCGCGTGCCGCAGCGCGCGCTGCTTCATCTCGATCTGGAAGCCGTAGCCCGTCGTCGTGATGGTGGACGGCGTGACGCGACGCAGCAGTCCCGCCTCGTACAGGTTGAAGCCGCCGGTGTAGTCGGTGATGCGGGAGCCGAGGAACAGGCGCGTGTAGAGGTTGCCGCCCACGCTCAGGAAGCGGCGCTTGAGGTCCCAGTCGGGCGTCGCCCCGCCGCGGATGTAGCGGGAGGCGACCACGAGGTCGGCGCCGTCGCGGACGCGCCGCAGCATCTCCGTGACGTACGCCGGGTCGTGCGAGAGGTCCGCGTCCATCTGCAGGATGTGCGTGGGCGGCTCGTCGGCCCCGAGGAGCAGCTCGAACGCCCAGATGTAGGCGGCGCCGAGGCCCGCCTTCTCGGCGCGGGTCTCCACGCGCACGTGGAAGGTGTCGGTCTCGACGCTCGGGGCCAGCGAGCGGACGAGGTCCGCGGTGCCGTCGGGCGACGAGTCGTCGACGATCATCGCCGTGATCTCGAAGTCGGCGTTCTCCGCCGCCATGGCCGCGAGGCGGGGAAGCAGCTCCCCGACGTTGCGCGCCTCCTCGTAGGTGGGGATCACGATCGTGAGACTGCTCAAGCTGGTGGTTCCGTCTTCGCGTCGGGGGGACGACCCGGATGCGGGCCCCGTCGAGTCTAGCCAGCCACCGGCCGGCCGGCCGCGGGGCGGCGGGAGCCCGCCCGGCGCTTGTTACGCTGGCGGTGGCTCGGCGCCCTGACGCCGTGTGCGTCCGCCGACACCACGGGCGTCCGCGCCGCAGGGAGGGGGATCCGCATGGCGAAGATCCTCGGCGACCGCCGCGTCCGCTTCCTCGTCGCCGGCCTCGTCAACACGGGCCTCGACTTCGTGCTGCTCAACCTGCTGATCCTCGCCGCCGGCATGCCCGTGCTGGGCGCGAACCTGGTCTCGGTGACGGTCGGCATCACCATCTCCTACTTCCTCAACCACTTCTTCGTGTTCCGGTACGGCGAGCCCGTGACCGTGGGCCGGTTCCTGAGGTTCTTCGCGGTCACCGGCTTCAGCTCGCTGCTGCTGCAGAGCGGCGTCATCTGGCTGTTCGAGCGCGGCTTCGACACGACGTTCGGCCGGTCGCTGTTCATGTTCGGCACGAGCGCCGAGCAGGAGTTCCTGGAGATCAACGTCGCCAAGGCCACGGCGGTGCTCATCGGCCTGGTGTGGAACTTCACGCTGTACCGGCTCGTCGTGTTCCGGGCGCCCGCGGTCCCCGGTGGGGGTCGCGGGGACGACGCGCCGGACGCCGACGGCTCCCCGGCCGTGCGCGCCACCGCCTCCGCGGACTGAGGCGGCGCGGCGCTCCCTAGAGGAGCTTCCCGACCTCCGTCACGAGCTGCTGCACGCCGAGCACCACGAACAAGAGCGCCGACAGGCCCATCACGGTGTTGCTGAGCGGGCGGTTCCGCCAGGCCCGCGGCGTGCGGTCGGTGTTGAGGAGCACGAGCAGGGTGATCGCGAGGAACGGCATGAAGAGCGCCCCCAGCACGCCGTAGGCGATGATCAGGCCGATCGGCTGGTCGAGGAACAGCAGGCCGATGGGCGGGATCGTCAGCCACAGGATGAAGCCGCGGTAGTAGCTGCCGCCGAGGCGGCGACGCGGGTCCTCCACGTCGAGGCCGCGGATGGTGCCGAGGAAGTCGGCGAACATCAGCGAGACGCCGTTCCACACGCCGAGGATCGACGAGAACGACGTGGCGAAGAAGCCGAGCAGGAAGAACCAGGTCATGAAGGCGCCGTAGCGCTGCCCCAGCACGTCGGCGAGCTGCACGAGGCCGCCCTCGCCGTCGGCCAGCGCGATGTCCGCGGAGTACAGGAGCTCTGCGCCGACGACGAGCATCGAGAGCACGAACACGCCGCTCATGACGTAGGCGACGGAGTTGTCGATGCGCATGACCTTCATCCAGCCGGGCGCCACCCAGCCCTTCTCGCGCAGCCAGTACCCGTAGGCGGCGAGGGTGATGGTGCCGCCGACGCCGCCCGCGATGCTCAGCGCGACGACGAGGCCGCCCTCGGGATGGTCGGCACGAGGCCCGACAGGAGCGCCGGGACGTTGGGCAGCGTCACGATCGCGGCGCCCACCACGGTCACGAACATGAGGCCGACGAAGACCGCGATGATCCTCTCGAACGCCGAGTAGCGGCCGAACCAGACGACCACCGCGCCCAGGAGCCCGCAGGCGATCGCGAAGACCTTGAGGTCGACGCCCGGGAACAGGGCCGCGAGCGGAAGCGCGGAGGAGCTCATGGCGGCCGCGCCGTACACGAGGCCCCAGATGAGGATGTAGGGCCCGAAGTACCAGGTGGTCCAGCGGCCGACGCTGCGCCAGCCCTCGAAGATCGTGCGGCCCGTGGCGAGCGAGTACCGGCCCGCGCCCTCGACCAGGAAGATCTTGATGATGACGCCGAGCACCGCCGCCCAGAGCAGCGCGTAGCCGAAGCGGGAGCCCGCCACCAGGGTCGCGACGAGGTCGCCCGCCCCGATCCCGGTGGCCGCGACCACGAGGCCCGGGCCGATGATGCGCCAGCGCTTCGCGGACTCCTGCGGCTCGCGGACGTCGCCGCGCGTGTCGATGTCGGTCATGGCGGGCTCCCGTGCGTCGTCGGATGGGGGTCCCCACCGACCCTACGGGGACCGCCGCCGGTCGCGCCAACCCGCCGGGCGGCGTCGACCGGGCGGGTCAGACGCCGAGCAGCTGCTCGATCGGGCCGCGCGCGAAGAACACCAGGAAGCCCGCCGAGACCACCCAGAGCAGGGGCGAGACCTCGCGGATGCGGCCGGAGAACGAGCGCACGAGCACCCAGGAGAGGAAGCCGACGCCGATGCCGTTGGCGATGGAGTACGTGAGCGGCATGACGAGCACGGTGAGGAACACGGGCAGCGCGACGGAGAAGTCGGACCAGACGATGTCCTTGATCTGCGACGCCATGAGCGTGCCGACGATGACGAGCGCGGCGGCCGCGACCTCGAGCGGCACCACCTGCGTGAGCGGCGTGAAGAACATGGCGAGGAGGAACAGCACGCCCGTGACCATCGACGCGAGGCCCGTGCGGGCGCCCTCGCCGATGCCGGAGGCCGACTCGATGAAGACCGTGTTGGACGAGCTCGACGTGGCGCCGCCCGCGACCGCGCCGAAGCCCTCGACGACCAGCGCGCCCTTGAGGCGGGGGAAGTCGCCGCGCTCGTCGGAGAGGTCGGCGGCCTTGGCCAGACCGGTCATGGTGCCCATGGCGTCGAAGAAGTTCGTGAACACCAGCGTGAAGACCAGCATGAGGCTCGAGATGATGCCGATGCGGGCGAACGCGCCGAAGTCGAACGCGCCGACGAGCCCGAGGTCGGGCAGCGCGACGGGCACGCCCGGCAGCACCGGCGCGTTGAGGTTCCAGCCGGTGGCGCCCGAGGTGTTGGACGGGCCGATGCGGAAGACCTGCTCGACGACGATCGCGATGAGCGTGGTGGCGACGATGCCGATGAGGAGCGCCCCGGGCACGCGGCGGGCCATGAGCACGCCCATGATCACGAGGCCGAGGATGAAGACGACGGTCGGCAGCGACGCGATGGACCCGTCGATGCCGAGCGCGAGCGGCGAGGCCGGCACGCCGGTGCCGCGCACGAAGCCCGAGTCGACGAAGCCGATGAACGCGATGAAGAGGCCGATGCCCACGGTGATGGCGGTCTTGAGCTCCTTCGGGACGGCGCGGAAGATCAGCGTGCGGAGCCCCGTGGTGGCGAGCAGCACGATCACCAGGCCGTTGATCACCACGAGGCCCATCGCCTCCGGCCACGTGACGTCGCCGACCACGCTCACGGCGAGGAACGAGTTGATGCCGAGGCCCGCCGCGAAGGCGAACGGCAGCCGCGCGACGAGCCCGAAGAGGATCGTCATGACGCCGGCCGTGAGCGCGGTCGCCGCGCCCACCTGCGCGGCCTGCAGCCAGTTCCCCTCCACGTCGAGCGTGGCCGCGTCGGCGCTGAACCCGCCGAGGATCAGCGGGTTGAGGACGACGATGTACGCCATCGTCACGAAGGTGAGCACCCCGCCGCGGATCTCCCGCGCGTACGTGGAGCCGCGCTTCGTGATCTCGAAGAAGCGGTCGAGCGCGCCGGGCGCTCCGGCGGTCTCGGGGGCGGGGGACGACGTGCGCGCTTCGGTCATGGCTTCTTCCGCGAGGGGTCGGGTCGGACGACAGGAGGAGGGAGGAGCCGACGACGGCGTCGGGACGGGGTCGAGCCTAGGGGCGCGCGGGCCGACCGCACCAGCGGCGGGGCGGCGGGCGCGACGGGACGGGGATCAGCCGTGCAGCGCGGGCACGATGAGGTAGACGCCGTAGAGCACGGCGATCCCGCTCAGCGCGAAGCAGACGTAGCCGCCCACCGTGGCGGCCTGCGGCCGGATCCCGGTGACCGAGACCTTGTCGCCCTCGTCGTCGTACTCGGTGCCGACGGCGAGCAGCCGGACGCCCAGCGAGAAGAGGCAGACCACCGCGACGGCGCCCACGAGGGCGGCGACGGCGACGACGAGGAACGCGCTCCAGTCGATCATGCGGCCTCCTTGGCCTTCCGGGCGGCCTTGGTGGCCTTGCGTCCCCGCACGGCGAACCCGGCGGCGTCGACCTCGACGATGGCGTTGCGTGCGTCGACGGCGTTCCGGCGCGAGCGCCAGAAGATCCAGACGATGACCGCGACCCCGACCACGGCGTCGATGACGAAGCCGACCGTGCCGGTGCTCGCGACGAGGGCCGCGACGGCGCCCACGATGGCGGCCGACGGCAGCGTCAGCAGCCAGCCGAGGGCGATCTTGCCGACGGTGTTCCAGCGCACGGACGCGCCGCGACGGCCGAGGCCCGAGCCGATGACAGAGCCCGACGCGACCTGCGTGGTCGAGAGCGCGAAGCCGAGGTGGCTGGACGCGAGGATGGTGGCCGCGGTCGAGGCCTCGGCGCTGAAGCCCTGCGCGGGCTTGACCTCGGTGAGGCCGGACCCCATGGTGCGGATGATGCGCCAGCCGCCCATGTACGTGCCGAGCGCGATGGCGACCGCGCAGACCGCGATGACCCAGAACTCGGGGCCGGAGCCCGCGGCCTGGAAGCCGCCCGCGATGAGCGTGAGGGTGATGATGCCCATGGTCTTCTGCGCGTCGTTGGTGCCGTGCGCGAGGGCGACGAGGGACGACGTGAAGATCTGGCCGTAGCGGAAGCCGCCGCGCTCGTTCGGGCCGCTCGAGCGGCGCGTGATCGAGTAGGCGAGCTTCGTGGTCGTGTAGGCGATGAGGCCCGCGATCGCCGGGGCGAGGAGCGCCGGGAGGATGACCTTCGACAGCACCACGCCGAAGTCGACCGAGCCGAGGCCCGCGCCCACGACGGCCGCGCCGATGAGGCCGCCGAAGAGCGCGTGGCTGGAGCTCGACGGCAGGCCGCGGAGCCACGTGACGAGGTTCCAGACGATGGCGCCCATCAGCCCCGCGAAGATCATGGCGGGCGTGATCTGCACCCCGCCGTCGCCCTCGCGGATGATGCCGCCGGAGACCGTCTTCGCGACCTCGGTGCTGAGGAACGCGCCGACGAGGTTCAGCACCGCGGCGATCGCGACCGCCACGCGGGGCTTCAGCGCACCCGTGGCGATGGGCGTCGCCATCGCGTTGGCCGTGTCGTGGAAGCCGTTGGTGAAGTCGAAGAACAGCGCCAGGACGATGACCAGGACGACGATGAGGGTGAGATCCACTACCGGATCCCTCGAGCGGATATCACAGTCGTCGATCCTAACGGCCTGCATGCGCACAGCTCGAACGGGCGACGGGTGGATGGCGGCCGGGTGAACGTCCGACGACGGATCGGGGGGGCTCAGATGTGCGGCACGAAGTCGCGCCATGCGACGCGGCGGTCGGCGTGCGGGTCGTGCTCGACGCGGTCGACCACGTCGAAGACGAGGGTCGCCCGCCGCCTCGGACCGCGGTCGCGGATGCCGCCCGGGCGCACGCGCGGAGGGCGGGGTCCGGATGCGGCCTCGACCGGCTGACGCTCCCCCGGCGCTCCCGTGCCCGCCGCGGGGGCGTCGTCGTCGGCGAGGTCGCGGAGCGCGTCCTCGTCGTCGCCGACGTAGGCGGGCCACGACTCGTCCACCGTGCCGTCCTGCGCGAAGCGGAGCCAGGCGATGCGCATCCGCTCGCCGGCCGCGACGAACGCGCGCCGACCGCCGAGGAGGGTCATGCCCCGGCCGAGCAGGGAGTCCATCCGGTCGAACAGCGCGAAGAGCTCGAGGCCGTGCGTGGCGTCGAGGCCCATCAGGCGGACGAGGCGCGGGGCGATGTCGAAGCGGTAGAAGTGCACCGGCGCGTAGCGGGCGTGGCGCTCCGCGACCTTGACCGACGGGTACCAGAAGGCGTAGTCGCCGCCGAAGTCGAGGGCCGCGCGGCGCTTCGGGAGGCCCGGGTAGAGCGCCGCCAGCTCCTCGCGGTGCTCCTCGTCGGTCTTCGCGAACACGGCCCCGATGCGCGCCGGCGTGGTCGCGAGGATGTCGAGCCGCCCGGTGAACAGCGACCCCTCGCGCTCGTTGGTGCCGATGATGAGCGGTACGCGCGCCGCCCGCCCGTGCTTGAAGGCGTCGAGGGGACGCTCGGGCAGCACGTCGCCGTCGATGACGGGGCTGAAGGTGATGGTGCCGGGATCCTGGTCGGGCGTCCGCACCATGAGCTCGTTCGCCGCGGCCGCGAGGGTCGACGAGCTCGCGGCGGTGAGCAGGCGGACCGCCTCCGCGTCGTCGGGGGCGCGGCCCGCGCGGTCGGCCAGGAGCCGCACGAAGCGCTCGGCCCACAGCGCGGTCTGCTCCGCCGGGTAGATGGCGTTGGTGGGCGAGCTCTGCGCGATGGCGCGCGCGAACAGGCCGTGCGCCGCGGGCACCGCCATGAGCGTGGTGACGGCGTTGCCGCCCGCGGACTCGCCGAAGACCGTGACGTTGTCGGGGTCGCCGCCGAAGGCCCGGATGTTCTCGCGCACCCAGCGGAGAGCCTGCACCTGGTCCCGGAGGCCGAGGTTCGCCTCGAGGGGCCGCTCCGGCGTCGAGTACCGGCTGAAGTCGAGGTAGCCGAGCGCGCCGAGGCGGTAGTTGAAGCTCACGTAGACGATGCCGCCCTGGCGCACCAGGCCCTCGCCCTGCACGGGGTCCTCGCGCGAGGACCCGACGACGTACGCGCCGCCGTGGATGAACACCATGACGGGCCGCAGCTGGGACTCGCGGTTCACGCGCGCGGCGTCCGGCGAGAGCCCGGACGGCGCGACGACGTTGACGGTGAGGCAGTCCTCGCCCATCGGCGTGCCCTGCGGCGCCCCCATGAAGGCGCCCGCGCTGACCTGCGGGGCGACCTTGCCGAAGTGCTGCGCGAAGCGCGCGCCCTCCCAGGGGACGACGGGCTGCGGCGCGCGGAAGCGCAGGTCGCCGCGCGGAGGGGCCGCGTAGGGGATGCCGCGCCAGGCCTCGATGCCCCGCTCGCGCACTCCCCGGACCGTGCCGCCCGTGACGTCGACGTCGAGCTCCGACGGGTCGTACGCCGGGGTGGGCGTCGCGGGGTCGGGGGTCACCCGACGATTCTACGAGCCGGGCTCAGGCTCCCGGGACGGGGGTCGCGAGCAGCCGCTCCAGCGCCCGCTGCGCCCGCCAGAGCGCCGACTCGGTGCGCAGGCGCTCCGCCTCGTGCAGCACGCCGAGCGCGAAGGAGTCCTCGCCGCGGGCCGCCAGCCGGCGCGCCTCCTCGCGGAGGACGCGCTGCATGGCGAGGCCGTCGCGGTGCTCGCCCAGCTCGTCGTGCACCTCCTCCGCCGCCGTCGCGAGCCGCATCGTCTTCCGCCCGAGGACGGGGACCGTGCGCCCGCTGACCTCCTCGGCCGCGTACCGCAGCCGCTTCGCGGCCTTGCGGACCTCGTGCAGGGCGTCTACGCGCGCCGCCTCGCCGGCGGCCTCCTGGGCGACGGCGGCCCGGCGTCCGACCCGCTCCGCGTCGCGTCGGAGCGCGGCGTGGAGGGCCGGGCCCGCGGGGGCGGACGCGTCGTGCGTGAGCGGCGGATCGGCCACCAGGGCGTCGAGGGACTCGAGGAGGGCCAGGTACCGCGCCGAGGAGAGCGACCGGACGACGCGCTCGCGGGCCCGGTGGTAGCGCTCGTCGAGGACGTCGTGGAGGGCGTCGCCCACGTGGTCCGGCACCGTCTCCGCGTCGTGCTCGACCACCGACCACACGACGCGGTCGCGGAGCACCTCCATGTCGCGGGCGTCGCCGAGCACGGCGCCGAGGGCGGTGAGCTCCGCCCGGACGGGCGCGGTGGCCGCGGGGTCGATGACGTCCTGGTGGGTGCGCAGCGCGCTGCGCAGGCGGCGGACGGCGACGCGCATCCGGTGCACGGAGTCGTGCTCGTCGGCGCGCACGTGCGGATCGGCGGCGACGAGGTCGCGCACCCCACGGGCGAGGACGGCGCGCGCCACGTCGACGGCGGGGCTGTCCTTCCGGAGGGTCGCGGGATCCGGCAGGGCGGGGCCCGCGGGCGCCTGCCGGCCGAGGGCGTCGGCGCCGAGCGCGCGGGCGAGCTTCGAGGCGCTGTCGGAGGGCCGGGCCCCGGCGTCGAGGACGTGCTGCTCGATCCGGTCGAGGAGCGCCGTGCGGCGCTTCCGTCCGGCGGGTGCGTCGGGAAGCAGCTCGACCTCCCACTCGTGCCAGGCGCGCACGGTGCCCCGCGCACGTCGGACCCGGTGACGCGGTCGTCGGCGAACTCGGCGACCGCCCGGCCGTCCCCGTCGTGCAGCGTGACGATGGTGCGCACCGTCTCGAGGCGCGCGAGCGGCGTGAGCTCCCGTCCGCGCACGTGCACCGCGACCGCGTCGAGCACGGCCGGCGGGACCGCGACGTCGCCGCCGTCGTCGCCGTCCTCGAGCGGCCAGCCGAGCTCCGTGCGGCCCTCGGCCCCGTCGGCGGGGAGCTTCACGTGCCAGCCCGCGTCGTGCCCGCCCTCGCGGCGACGGAGGATCATGCGGCGGTCGGCGAGCGCGTGGTCCGCCGTGTCGAGGTAGACGGCGACGAGCGTGACGGGCTCCGCGGGCCGCGCCTCGGCGATGCCCGGGATGCCGACGAAGCCGGGGACGGGCACCCCCTCGGGGACGTCGTACTTGCGCTCGATCTCGACCGACTCCGTGTGCACCATCCTCCCTGTGTACCGCACCGGGCGGGGCGCGGCCAGCCGCCGAGGGGCGCCGGCGCGACGGCGCCCCGGGCGTGGGTCAGACTGGCAGGCATGCCCGTCCGCCCGACCGCCGCCGCGACGCGCGCCGCCGACCTCGCCCGCGAGCGCATGGCGGCGCTCGGTCCCGCGGCGCTCGCGGCGCCCGACGCGGCCGAGGCGGTCCGGCCGGGCGGCGGCGCCGACGACGACGGGGCCCTGCACCGCCGCCAGCGCATCGGCCGCGAGCTCGGCTGGTACGCCTCCCGCCGCGCCGTGTACGGCTTCATGAAGCACCGCGGCATCGACACGGCCGCGAGCCTCACCTTCTACTCCACCCTCTCGCTCGTGCCCGCCGCGGTCGCGGTGCTCAGCCTCATCGGCCTCGTCGGCGACACGCGCGCGGGCGTCGACGGCGTGCTCCGCGTGCTGACGGCCGTGCTCGGCGACTCGGCGGTGGACGTGATCCGCGACCCCGTCGAGCAGCTCGCCGACGGCCCGCGCTCCGGGATCGCCTTCACCGTCAGCTTCCTCGGCGCGGTCTGGACGTCGGCGGCCTACGTCACGGCGTTCGGCCGCGCGATGAACCGCGTGCAGGAGACGGAGGAGGGCCGCCCGCTCGTCAAGTACCGGGCCCTGATGCTCGTGGTGACGATCGTGCTGCTGATCGTCAGCGTCGTGATGGTGGGCATGCTGCTGCTCACCGACGAGGGCGCCCGGGCGCTCGGGCAGCACCTCGGCCTCGGCGACACGACCCTCGTCGTGTGGGCGGTCGTGAAGTGGCCGCTGCTCGTGGTGCTGCTGACGGGGATCATCGGCGTGCTCTACGCCGCGACCCCGAACCTCCGCCGCCGCCGGGTGGACCTGCTGACGTGGGGCAGCCTCGTCGCGATCGTCGCCTGGGGGCTGGGCACCGCCGGGTTCGTCGCGTACGTGACCCGGATCGCGACCTACGAGTCGACGTACGGGGTGCTCGGCGCGGTCATCGTGCTGCTGCTCTGGCTCTACATCGGCAACCTGTCGCTCGTCCTCGGCGGCGAGCTGGACGTGGAGATCATCCGCGCACGGCAGCTGCAGGCCGGGATCCCCGCCGAGCACGCGCTGCGGCTGCCCGTGCGAGACACCACGCGGGCCGAGCGGCTCGCCCGCCGACGCGCGCTGCTCGAGGACGAGGGGCGGCGGCTGCGCGAGGCGCGGAACCCGACGGACGCGCCCGGGGACGACGACGGGGAGCGCCGGGCGGACGCGCCGCCGACGCTCCCCGAGGACGACGCACGGGCGGTGCGGGTCAGGCGGAGGCGCTGGTCCGCACGACCATCTTCCCGACGTTCTCGCCGCGCATGAGGCCGGTGAAGGCCTCGAACGCGCGGTCGATGCCGTCGACGACCGTCTCGTCGGCGGTGATGCGGCCCTCGGAGAGCCACGGGCCCATCTTCGCGGCGAACTCGGGCGCGAGGTCCTGGTGGTTGCCGAGGGTGAAGCCGCGGAGCGTGAGCCCCCGCGTGACGATGCGCCCCGTGTTGCGGATCGCGACCTCCTCGCCCGTGGAGTTGTAGGTCGAGATCGACCCGCAGTTGGCGACGCGGCCGAAGTCCTTGAGCGCGCCGAGCGCCGCCGAGAGGTGGTCGCCGCCCACGTTGTCGAAGTAGAGGTCGATGCCGTCGGGCGCGGCCTCGGCGAGCTTCGCCTCGAGGTCGCCGCCGTGGTAGTCGAAGGCCGCGTCGAAGCCGAGGTGGCCCGTGAGGCGCTCGACCTTCTCCGCGGATCCGGCGCTGCCGACGACGCGCGAGGCGCCGAGCAGGCGGGCGATCTGGCCCACCATGGATCCGACCGCCCCGGCCGCACCGGAGACGAAGACGACGTCGCCCTCGCGGATCGACGCGATGCGCGTGAGCCCGACGTAGGCGGTGAGGCCCGTGAGGCCGAGGACGCCGAGGTGCGCGGAGGACGCGACGCCCGGGACCTCGGGGACGGGGCGGAACGCTCCGGCCGCACCCTGGGCCACGTCGCGCCAGCCGAGCATGTGGCTGACGAGCGTGCCGACGGCGAGGTCGTCGGAGCGGGACTCGACGACTCGGCCCACCGCGGATCCGGTCATGGCCTCGTCGAGCCCGAACGGCGGCACGTAGGAGGGCACGTCGTTCATGCGGCCGCGCATGTACGGGTCGACGGAGATGAACTCGTTCTCGACGCGCACCTCGCCGTCCTGGAGGTCGGGCAGGTCGACCTCGACGCGGCGGACGTCGTCGGGGGCGGGTTCGCCGGTGGGGCGCTTCGCCAGCTGCCACTGGATGCTGCGTGACGTCATGGGTCTCCTTCGTTCGGGGGTGCGGGCGGTCGGACGGCCGGCTCGCGGCGCTCGTGGCGCGGCCCCATCCGACCACCGCCGCCTGGACGCGGCACCCAGCGAGCCGTGGCCTCGTGACGGCACGCGGGCTACGACGCCGTCGCGGCCCCGCGCTCGGCGACGTGGGCGGCGAGCACGTCCCGCACGCTCGTCCACGGTGCGTCGCCGAACCGCTCCCGGTCGACGTGGCGCAGCTCCGCCTCGCCGCTGTACATGCTGACGAGGTACTGCATGCCCTGCCAGGCGGGGAAGGTCTCCTGCTCGTCGCGCCCGACCCGGCGCATGGCCTTGCTCGCCGCGGAGAGGACGCCCGTGGTGCCCGCCCACTGCAGCGCGAACTGCGTGCCCGTGATCTCCGTCATGGTGCGCGCGATGTCCCGGGCGGTGACCCGGTCGCCCGCCACCTCGACCACGCGCGGCGCGTCGTCGTCGAGCGCCAACTGGGCGACCACGCGGGCCGTGTCGTCCTTGGTCGTGAAGTCGAGCACCTGGTCGGCGGAGGACCAGTAGAGGACGCGGTGCCGGTCGAACAGCACGATGGGCGCCTGGCCGGTGAGCATGTCGGCGAACGCGCCGTTGAGCACGGAGGTGGCGCGCACGGGGCGGCGTCGAGGTCGGCCGCGAACTCGCGGCGCAGCTCGAAGTTGCGGTTGCTGCCGGGCGTCACCCGCCGGTAGTCCGAGGAGTAGTCCGAGGGGATGAAGCGCGGCACGCCCGCCGCGACCGCGGCCGCGAGGAGGGCGCGCTGGGCGCCGAGGATCACGGAGCGGGCGCCGCTCACGGCGGACACGACGACGCGCGCGCCCGCGACCGCGCGGACCAGCGCCTCCCGGTCGGTGTACGCGGCCTGCACGACCTCGACGCGCGGCTCGCCGGCCCACGCCTGGGTGGCCGACCGGCTTCCCGGGCGCGTCAGCACCCGGACGGACGCGTCCCGAGCGAGGAGCTCGCGGACGATGCGGCGGCCGAGGTCGCCGGTGGCGCCGGCGACGACGACGGGCGGGGACGCGGGGGTGGATCCGGATGCGGGGGTGCTCACGAGGGTTCTCCATCTGCGGGTGGTCGGCGCGCCGGGCGGCGCGAGCGGTGGGGGCGGCGGGTGCGGATCAGCCCCCGAACGGCCGCAGCGAGACCGACTCGAGCGTGCCGTCGCGCGTCTGGTCGACGACGAGGCGCACGGCCCGGGCGACCGAGGCCGGGTCCAGGTACCGCGTCTCGTCGTACTCCCCGCCCTCCTTCGCGCGGAGCTCCCGCTGCATGTCGGTGGCGACGCGGCCGGGGTGGACGCTCGAGACGCGCACGCCGTTGGGGCGCTCCTCCTCGCGGAGGGCGTCGCCGAGCGCGCGGAGGGCGAACTTGGATCCCGCGTAGACGCCGCCGGTCGGGTTGGCCGTGAAGCCGGATCCGGAGTTGACGAGCACCACCTGGCCGCGTGCGGCCCGGAGCGCCGGGAGGAGGACGCGCGTGACCTCGGCGACGGCGAAGACGTTGACCTCGAACACGCGGCGCCACTCGTCGACGGGCGTCTCGGCGACCGCGTCGCCGCCGATCACGCCGGCCGAGTGCACGAGCACGTCGAGCCGGTCCAGGGCGGGCACGGCGTCGGCGAGGCCTCCCGCCGCGAGGTCCGCGGCCCAGCCGACGGCGTCCGGGAGGGAGGCGGCGAGCGCGTCGACGGCCTCCCGGTCGCGTCCGTGGACGATGACGCGGTGGGTGCGGGCGAGGTCCTGGGCGACGGCGCGGCCGATGCCGCGCGTGGCCCCCGTGACGAGGGCGACGGGGCGGGCGGTGTCGGGCATGGGTCCTCCTGGGTCGGCTCCGGGGTCGACTGCCAGGCTAGCGAGCGCGCCGATCCCCCTCGTCGGGCGGGGTCCGGGGCATGACGTAGCGTGAAGGGGATCCGGCCGTCGCGTCACGAGCGACGGATCGCCACCGTCCACCGTCCGAGGGGATCCGCCCGTGCACGCCCGCTTCCCCGCCAGCCTCGAGGTGCTGCGCCAGGAGGCCCGCGACGAGCTGGACGCCGTGATCGAGCACCGGTGCCGGAACGGCGACGACCCGTGGGAGGTCATCCCGCAGCTGCCGACCGTGGACGAGCACGTGGTCGCGACCCTCCGGCAGGACGCGCTCGAGGCCGACGGCATGGCCGAGGAGCTCGCCCGGGTGCGGCACCCGTCCACCGCGCCCGGCGTGGTCGCGCGCTTCGAGTACCGGCTGCTGCGCGGCATCGCGCTCGAGCACCCGGACCTCTCGCGCGCGGTCTGGACGCTCATCGGACGCATGGAGCGCGACCTCCGCCGACGCTGACACCGTGGTCCACGAACAGGTAGTCAGCATGGCATTCGCCCTCGGCGAACGGCTTGGCACTCCTGATGGTCGAGTGCTAATCTCGACGTAGTTGAGCCGAGGGGGCTCAACCCACAGATCACCGTTGAGGAGTCGAGCATGAACATGACCTTCGATCCGTTCCGCGAGCTGGACCGCGCGATGGGCGCGCTGGCCGAGACCCGCCAGCCGAACCGCCCGATGCCCATCGACCTGCACCGCGAGGGCGACACCTACGTGCTGGCCGCCGACCTCCCGGGCATCGACCCGGGCTCGGTCGACATCGACGTGGACGGCCAGCTGCTCACCATCCGCGCCGAGCGCACGCTCGCGGGAGACCCGGGCGTCCGCTGGCTCGCGCGCGAGCGCGTCGCCGGCACCTTCCTGCGCCAGCTCACGCTCGGCCAGGGCATCGACACGGAGCGCATCTCGGCGCACTACGCCAACGGCGTGCTCAGCGTCACCATCCCCGTGAGCGAGCGGGCGAAGCCGCGCAAGATCGCGGTCACGTCCGACGACGGGCCCGGCGAGCAGCGGGCCGAGACCCTCACGGTGGGATCCGAGGCGCCCGCCGCGAGCTGACCCACGCGGCCGCGCCCGCGGCGTCGCAGCCTGCCGCCGGGTCGCAGCCCCAGGAGCCGCCGTCCGCACCCGCGGGCGGCGGCTCCTCGCCGTCCGCGGGCACGGAGGCGGGTGGAGGAGCGCGCGCGACGCCCGTCGGGGAGCCGGGGACGCTCGTAGGGTGGACGGCATGAGCGATCGCGACGAGCACGCAGACGGCATCCGCACCGGGCGCGGCCCCGGCGACCCCGACGGGCTGGTGACCGTGGACGACGTGGTCTCCCCCGACGGCGACCGGACCCCGACCGGCGACGCGGTCCGCGCCCCCGACGGCACGGACTACGGCCACGCCGAGGAGGACACCCTCGAGGTCGAGGACGCGGAGCCCGCGAGCGCCGGGTACCCGCCGTCCCGGACAACCGCGCCGTCACGGCAGCGGACTCGCACATGAGCGCGCCCGCCGACGACGCCGACGGCCACGTGGATCCCGAGGGCCGCTGACGTGACGGACCCCGCGCCCGACGCCGACCGCCACCCGCTGCCGGACCCCGCGCACGCCGCCGACCGCCGCCCGCTGCCGGTCCCCGCGCCCATCGACGCCGACTCGGTCGCCTCCCGCGAGGAGGCCGCCGAGGAGGACGCCCGCGAGGACGCGCTCGACCCCTTCGGCGAGGGCCCCGACGACATGTGACATCCCGCACGCGACCCCCGCGAGCACCGCCGGCCGTCCCCGCGGGACCCGTTGCATGAGGGTTCCCTGAACGCCGACCACACGGGCGGGGGCCGAGCGTAGCGTCGGCCGCATGGACACCGACGACCCGCGCCTCCAGCCCGCGGACACCTCAGACACACGCCAGGACAAGGACTTCACCTCCCCCAGCGAGGACGACACGCAGGTGAAGCAGAGCGAGCAGATCGTCGAGAGCGAGGGCGTCTCCGACGACGTCCCCGCCGCCGAGGACGACGTGCAGGTCCTCCCCGGATCGGGCGGACCCGACGACGTCGGCGAGGTCGACGTCGACCCCGACGAGCTCAACCTCAGCGGCGACTCGATCCCCGGCCACCCCAAGCCCGAGGCGGGTGAGTGACCGTGTCGGACGCCACCTCCACCACGCCCGGTGACGACTCCACCGGCGACGACACGGCCCTCGACGCGGTCGGCATGGACCAGGAGACGGTCGTGAACGACGCCGTCGCCGGCGAGACCGTCCTCCCCGACACCGACGAGCCGGTCGAGCAGGTCGACGACGACGACGCCGTCACCGCCGAGGACGCCGAGCCCGAGGCCGACGCCCTGGGCGTCGACGGCGAGGCCGAGCCCGCCCTCGCCCCGAACGACCTCGCCGGCCAGGACATCGACCTGGACGACACCCCGCCGAGCTGATCCGCCCGGCACCCCTGCCCGAACCCAGCACCCAGCACCCAGCACCCAGCACCCAGCACCAGGAGACCCATGAGCACCGACCAGTACACGTTCCAGGACCCGACGAAGATGTACGCCGGCATCGACCCCACCGCGCAGCAGCAGGACGGCCCCGGTCTCGACGCCGACCTCGACGACACCGCGGACCGCGGCGAGAGCACGTACCGCGGATCCGGCCGCCTCGAGGGGCGCAAGGCCCTCATCACGGGCGCCGACTCCGGCATCGGCGCCGCAGTGGCCATCGCCTACGCCCGAGAGGGCGCCGACGTCGCGCTCTCGTACCTCCCGAGGAGGAGGAGGACGCGAGGAAGGTCGTCGCCCTCATCGAGGAGGCCGGACGCACGGCCGTCGCGATCCCCGGCGACATCGCGACCGCGGAGTTCAGCCGCGAGCTCGTCGCGAAGGCCGTCGAGGGCCTCGGCGGCCTCGACATCCTCGTGAACAACGCGGGCAAGCAGCAGAACGTGGACGCGCTGGAGGACATCTCCGACGAGGAGTTCGACCTCACCTTCAAGACCAACGTGTACGCGATGTTCTGGATCACGAAGGCGGCGCTGCCCCACCTGGCGCCCGGCTCGTCGATCATCAACACCTCGTCGATCCAGGCGTACCAGCCGTCGCCGAACCTGATCCACTACGCCACCACCAAGGCGTCCATCAACACGTTCTCGAAGGGCCTCGCGCAGCAGCTCGCGCCGAAGGGCATCCGCGTGAACGTGGTCGCGCCCGGCCCGATCTGGACCCCGCTGCAGACGGCCGGCGGCCAGCCCGCCGACGCGCTGCCCGAGTTCGGAGAGCAGACCCCGCTCGGTCGCGCCGGCCAGCCCGCGGAGCTCGCGCCCGCCTACGTGTTCCTCGCCTCCAACGAGTCGAGCTACGTCGTCGGCGAGACGCTCCACGTCAACGGCGGCATGCCGACGCCGTAGCGCCCAGCGCGATCGCGCACCCGCACCGCCCGACGCCCGGGCCGGCTCTCCTGCCGGCCCGGGCGTCGTCACGTACGGGCGGCTTCGCGCGCCGACCGCGGGCCCGGGCCGCGCGAGCGACCCACTGCCGCCATGACCGCGCCGCCGCACCGGGACGTCTGCCGCGCACCGGAATAGGGTCGAGCGATGACCGACATCCCGGCCCGCGTCGGCGGGAACGTCCTCGCGGGGCTCGTCGCCGCGCTCCGCGTCGTCCGGAGGCCGCGCCCGCTCCACCCGCACGGCGTCGCCCTCGCGGGGACGCTCGCACCCGTCCCCGGCCGCGCCGCCTCCGGCCTCGCCTGGCTCGACGGGCTCGACGACCCGGTCACGATCGACGCGCGCTTCTCGCGGGGCGGCGGCACGCTGCCGGCCCTTCCCGACGTGCTCGGCCTCGCGCTCCGGATCCCCGACGCGGGCGGCACCACGGTCGACGTCCTGCTCTCGACGACGGGCATCGGCTTCCCCGGGCGGTTCCTGCTGCAGCCGCGCCGCACCCTCTCCGGTGCGCGCATGACCACGCTCATGCCCTACCGCGGATCCACGGGGCCGGTCCTGCTCGGCGTCGTGGTCGACCGGGAGCCGGACCTGCCCGCGGGCGCCGCCGACCTGGCCCGTGCCCTCGCCACGCGCCCGCTCCGGATGCGGCTGGTGCACGCGACGCCGCGCGGCCGGTGGCACGTGGCGGCGCGCATCGAGCTCGCGCACGACGCCGCCGGCCCCGTCGACACCCCCACGCGCGCGGACCCCGTGCTCGCGGCCCCACCCGGCGACACGACGTACCCGTGGGCCCGGCGCCTCCGGGCCGCGGGGTACCGGGCCGCGCGGCACGGCGCGCCCGTCGCCTCCCGGCATCCTTCGCGCGACCCCGACGCCTGATCCCGGTCGCCGGTCCCGTCCCTGATGCCCTGCGTTGTCCCTGCCGCGACTACCGCTCGGGCCGATCCGATCCCGTTCCCCCGACCGCCACCGGCGCCGGTCCGCCGGCGCTCTCCGCCGCCGCAGACGCCACCCGCCGCAGCGCGTCGAGGACCCGGCGGACCGGCAGGCGCGCCATAGCGTCCGGACGGGCGAGGACGTCCACGTGGCGGACCAAGGCGGCTCCGACGAGGGGACGCAGGACCATCCCGTCGACCGCCAGCGGGGCCGCCGTCATCCGCGGCATGACGGCGACGGCCGCGCCCGCACGGACGACCTGGGCCGCGACGGAGAACTCGTTGATGCGGTGGTCGACCTGCGGCGCGCGCCCGATGAGGGCGCCCAGCTGCGCGAGGACGCCCGTGAGGGGGAAGCCCTCGTGCGTGGAGATCCACCGCTCGTCGCGCAGCTGCTCGGGGCGGATGCCCGGGGCCGCGGCGAGGGGATGCCCCGCGTGCAGGGCGATGTCCAGGGGCTCGACCAGGAGCGGCACGACGACCAGGCGCCCGGCCGGCCACTCCGGCTCGTGGGGGAGGCGGTGCGCGACGACCAGGTCGTGGTCCGCGGTGAGGCGGGCGAACTCCGACTGCGCGACGTCGGCGTCGGCGAGGGAGACCCGCGGGCCCGGGGCCGCGCCCAGCTCGGCGAGGAGCGGGCCGAACAGCGCGAGCCCCGCGCTGTGGAAGGCGGAGACGCGCACCGGCTGCGCGTCGTGACCGAGGAACGAGCCGACGGCGTCCCGGGCCTCGGCGAGCGCCACCTCCACCCGCGTCGCGGCGACGGCGAGCGCCTCCCCCGCGTCCGTGAGCACCAGCCGCCGCCCGCGCTTCACGGTCAGCGGGACCGCCACCTGCGCCTGGAGCACCGCGAGCTGCTGCGAGACGGCGGACGCGCTCACGTGCATCGCGGCGGCGACGGCCGCCACGCTGCCGCGGTCGCCGAGCTCGCGGAGGAGGCGGAGTCGTGTCGGATCCACAAGCCTGCCCTTCATCGTGCATCAAGTCATGGCCCATTGCTCTTGGGCATCCGTCCTCTGGACAGTAGCGTCATGGCCTCGCGCGCACGCCCCGGACTCCTCGTCGACCTGCTCCTCCTCGGCGTGGCCGCGGTCTGGGGCGCGAGCTTCCTCGCGGCCAAGGAGCTCGCCGCCGAGACCGGCGTCCCGCGGCGATCGCCCTCCGGTTCCTCGTGGCGGCCGCCGCGACGGCCCTCCTGTGCCTCGGCCGGCGGGAGTCCCTCCCCCGGGGCCGGGGCCTCGGGATCGCGGTGGCGCTGGGCTGCTCGCAGGCTGCGGTGATCGGGCTCGAGACGTGGGGCGTCCACCTCACCAGCGCCACCAACGCGGGGCTCCTCATCAGCCTGGCGCTCGTCATGACGCCCGTCCTCGAGGGCGCCGCGTCCCGCTCATGGCTGCCCCGGCCGTACTTCGTCGCCGCGGTCGCGGCCGTGGTCGGCGTCGCCCTCCTCGTCTCCGCGGGCGGGCTGCGCACGCCGACGGCCGGCGATGCGCTGGTGATCGCCGCTGCGGCGGTCCGCGCGGTCCACGTCACGGCGAGCGCGCACCTCACCCGCGGCCGCACGGAGGGCACGCTCGGGGTGGTGCTCGTGCAGATGGCGGTCTGCGCGGCGGCCTCCACGGTCGTCGCGGGGGCGGAGCTGCCGGCCGCCGTCGCGCGGCTGGACGCGGACGGCTGGGCGGACGTCCTGTTCCTCGGCCTGCTGTGCTCCGTCTTCGCCTTCGTCGTGCAGCTCTGGGCCGTGCGGCGGACGTCCGCGTCGCGCGCGAGCATCCTCATGGGGACGGAGCCGGTGTGGGCGCTCGGCGTGGGCGTCGTCGTCGCGGGCGAGGCGATCGGACCGGTCGGGATGTGCGGCGCGGTCCTCATCGTCGCCGCGAGCTACCTTGGCCAGGCCGTCGAGCGGCGGCACCGGATCCGGCCGCCCGGCCTTGTCACTGCTCCCCCGCAGGCGTTGCCTGGGAGGGAGCGCCGACGGCGGCGCCGGAAACGGACGGAGACCCCATGAGGGAGCTGAAGCTCGTCGCGGCCATCACGAGGATCGAGGACGCCGAGGCGCTCGATCCCATCGTCGAGAAGGTCCGCGGCACCGTGGTCGCCCTGCTCAAGCCCCGCGCCCTGGCCGACCTGCTGCACGGCGTGCCGTTCGGGCATCCGCTGCACCCGGTGGCGGTCCTCATCCCGTCGGGCGCGTGGATCTCCTCCGCGGTCCTCGACCTCCTGCCCGGGAACGCGAAGGCCAGCCAGGCGCTCGTGGGCGTGGGGATCCTCAGCGCCGCGCCCTCCATCGTCTCCGGCTACGCCGACTGGTCGCAGCTGCACGAGCAGCAGCTCCGGGTGGGCATCGTCCACTCCGCCGCGAACGCGCTCGCCACCGGCCTCTACGGGCTCTCGTGGATCCAGCGCGCCCGCGGCAAGCAGACCAGCGGCAAGCTCCTCGGCCTCGCGGGCCTCGGCCTCGTCTCCGCCGGCGGCTTCCTCGGCGGGCACCTCGCCTACCGCCAGGCCTCGGGCGCGAACCACGCCGAGGACGTGCCGCACCGCTTCCCCGCCGGCTGGCAGGAGCTCGGCCTCCTCGACGACCTGCCCGACGGCCGCCTCGCGAAGCGCGACGTGGCCGGACTGCCGATCCTCGTGCGCCGCCACGGCATGACGGTCGACGCGCTCAGCAACACCTGCAGCCACCTCTCCGCGCCGCTCGACGAGGGCGAGCTGGGGAGGGACCCGGGGACCGGCGAGGCCTGCGTCACCTGCCCGTGGCACGACAGCGTGTTCAGCCTGAGGACCGGCGAGGTGGTCCACGGCCCCGCGACCTCGCCGCAGCCGCGCTTCGAGACGCGCGTCACCGGCGGGCTCGTGGAGGTGCGGCTGCCGAACGCGGGCTAGAGGGGACCCGAGGGCGTCCCGGGCAGGGCGTCGGCGTCGGATCCGCGCAGGGTCACCACGGCGACCACCGCGCAGGCCGCGAATACAGCGGCGCCCGCCACCGTCGGCACGGCGATCCCCGCCGTCGCGGCCAGACCGCCGAGGGCCGATCCGACCGCGAGGCCGAGCAGGCTGAGCACGCGGCCGACGGCGCCGACCCGGCCGAGCAGCGCGTCCGGCACCCGGCGCTGCCGGAGCGAGGTCGCGCAGATGCCCCAGACCACCGCGTGCAGGATGTAGAGGGCCAGCAGGATCCCGGCGACGACCGGGTCCCGCGTGACGGCGAGCCCGGCGAGGCTCGCGCAGCCGAGCGCGAGGGCGGCCGTGATGGTCCACCGCGACCCGAGGCGAGAGCGGAGGGGCGCGGCGAGCGCGGATCCGGCGAGGCCGCCCAGCGCGGACGCCGCCAGGAGCACCCCGTAGCCCGCGGCGTCGAGCCCCAGCCGTTCGCGCGCGAAGAGCACGAGCACCGAGAACGGGAGCATGTACCCGACGCTCGCCAGGCCGCCGAGGAGCGCCAGGGCGCCGACGACGCGGTGCCGGGCCAGCCAGCGCACGCCCTCCGCGGCCTCGCGCACGACGGAGGCGCGGGGACCGTGCGCGGGAGGCACGGCCGGCGACCCCCGCGGCAGCGCGAGCGCCAGGGCGCCGGCGGCGAGCCAGAGCCCGCCCGTAGCGGCCACGGGCGCGGCGACGGCGAGCGCGAACAGGATCCCGCCGAGCGGCGGCCCCACGAACTCGTCCGCCACGAGCTGCGTCCCCGCGATGCGCGCGTTCGCCCGGTCGAGGCCGCCCCGTGGGACGAGCGACGGCAGCACGGCGACCGCCGCGCCGTCGGCGGCGCTCTCGAGCACGCCGACCACGGCCATCACCCCGTAGAGGACGACCAGCGATCCGGCGCCCGTGTGCAGCGACACCGCGAGCCCCAGCACCGCCACGCCGCGGAGCGCGTTCGCGACCACCAGGAGCGTGCGACGGTCGAGCCGGTCGACGTGCACGCCGACGGGCAGCGCGACCACGAGTCGCACCAGCGCGTACGTCGTCGCGAGGCCGGCCACGAGGCGCGGGTCGTCCGTGAGCCCGGCCGCGACGAGCGGCAGGGAGACGAAGACGAGCCCGTCCGCGAGGTTGGAGAGCGCGTTCGCGCCCCACAGCACCCGGAACGGGCTCGTCGACCTCATGCCGGGCCCGTCGGGACGCCGCGCGTCCCGACGGGCACCGGCACCGGGATCAGATCCCGGCGCCCTCGGGCGCGGCCGTCCTCGGGCCCGCGTCCGTGGAGGTCGTCCCGGCGCCGGCGGACGTGCCCGCGGCCGTCGAGCCGAGGAACGAGCTGAGCGCCGTGGCGACGTCGATCCCCGTGGTGTCCTTCAGCAGCTTCGGCAGCGTCGCCATGTTCTCGGCCACCGAGCGGTTGAGCGCGTTGGGGCCGTCCGCGGAGATGATCGTCATGTTGTCGACGTTGGCGAGCGGCGCCGCCATCTCGCGGGCGATCTCCGGCATGGACGCGATGATGCGCGCCTGCAGGGCCTCGCGGGACAGCTTGTTCTGCGCCTCGGCGAGCGCGGCGGCCGCCTCGGCCTCGGCCTGGCCGCGCGCCTGGATGGCGTCGGCGTTCGCCTTCCGAGCGCGGTGATCGACGCGGCCTCGTTCACGGCCGCGGTCTTCGCCGCCTCGGCGTTCTGCGTGCGCTGGTAGACCTCCACGTCGACCTTCGCCTTCTCGGCGTCGCGGGCGGCCTGCGCGTCCTGGACGGTCGCGTACTTGCGCGCCTCGGCGGGGAGCTCCACGTCGATGCGCAGGCGCTCCTTGGAGACCTCGGCCTGCGCGGCGACGGCGGTGCGCTCCTGGTCGGCGACCAGGCGGTCCTGCTCGGCCTTCGCGAGCTCGCCGGCGGCGAGCGCGGTGGCGTTGGCGCGGTCGGTGTCGGCCTTGATGGCCGCCCGGCGGAGGTCGAGCTCCAGCTGGCGCTCGGCGGTCTGCTGGTCGTTCTCGATCGCGGCGAGCGCGGAGATCCGCTTGTTCTCGGCCTCCGCGACCTCGGCGATCTGGCGGGCGCGCGCGGCGTTCGAGCGGGCCCGGTCGTCGAGGTAGGTGCTGCCCGGCGTCGTGATCTCGCGGACGTTGAGCGTCTCGATCTGGAGGCCCAGCTCCGCGAGGTCGTTCTTCGTCTGGTTCACGGCCTCCTGCGCCACCACGGAGAAGCTCTTCACGAGCTCGTCCACGGGACGGTCGCCGATGAGGCCGCGGATCGCGCCCTCGAGGGACTGCCGCACGATCTCCGGCAGGGCGTCCTGCTGCAGCAGGTAGCGCTGCACGGCCCGGCGCACGCCGTCCTCGGTGCCCGTCACCTTGAAGTTGACGGTCGCGACGACGGCGGTGTTGATGAAGTTCGCGTCCCGCGCCTCGGCCGTGACGCTCGTCTGGTACTGCTCGAGGGAGAGCGTGAAGCCCTCCTGGAAGATCGGCCAGATGAAGGTGCGGCCGCCGATGATGACCTTCTGCGGGCTCGAGAACCCGGCGCCGCCCTCGCTCTTCTCGGCGTTGCGGCCGACGATCACGAGCGCCTGGTTCGGCGGCACGCGGCGCACGCGCGAGGCGATGAACGCCACCAGCGCCACCAGGATGACGATGACGACGATCACGGCTATGGCGGTGGTGCCGCCGGATAACAGGTCCACGGGATGGTTCCTCTCGTTGGGACGGGTGCTGCTAGGTCTGTTGCGGGGCGTCGGGCACGGGCTCCGGTTCGACGCGCACCCGGAAGCCGTCCTCGGACACCACGCGGATGCGCGTGCCGACGGCGAGCGGGGCGTCGCTCTGCGCGAGGCGCCGCTCGAGCTCGCGGATGTGCTCGAGCCGCACCTCGCCGCCGGTCGGCGAGGTGGGCGAGGTGACGACGCCGACCATGCCGACAGGCGAGTACCCGCCGCCGCTCTCCTGCTTCGCGACGAAGCGGACGGCGAGCTGCACGACCACGAGCGCGACGAGCGCGAGTGCCACCGCGATGGCGATGGCGCCGCCTGAGCCGATGCCGGCCTGGTCGGCGAGCACGCCGCCGACGCCGTAGATGGCGAGGGCCGCGCCGAGCGCGACGCCCGAGACGAGGCCGTCCCCGCCGCCGATGGCGTCGAGCAGGTCGCCGAGCAGGATGCTGGAGAGGAGGAGCAGGAGCCCGACCGCGCCGACGATCACGAAGACGATCACGCGGCGGCTCCCGGGCAGGCCGCCGCGGCGGTGACGTGCGCGCCGTCGTGGTGCGTGGTCATGCGGGGCCGATCTGCCGAGTGGTGTCCTTCGAAGGTACCTGGTGATCCGCCCAGCGTCGCCTCCTCGTCCGAGGGCCGCCTCACCGCCTATGCTCCGTCGTCGCCGCGTAGCCTCGACGGGTGATCCTCCTGTTCGGCACGCGCGCCCGCGACGCCCTCATCGTGGTCGTGACGTTCGCCTGCCTCCGCTGCGGCGTCACGGCTCCCCAGCGCGTGCTGCACCGGACGCTCCGCTTCACGCTCTTCCTCGTGCCGCTCCTCCGGCTGCGCTCGACCTACCGCGTGGTCTGCCCGACGTGCGGCCTGGAGACGCGCCTCACGAAGGACCAGGCGATGCACGCCCTGGAGTGGGCGGTCCGCAACCGCGGCGCGCGCCGCTGACGCCCGGCCGATCCGCGATCCGGTAGCGCCGGCTCTTGACTCCCTCGCTCCGCCGATCTATTTTATCGATACAGGTTTTATCGATACATGAAGACGAGGGAGTGCGATGACGACCATCGATCGCGATGCGGCAGCCGGGCCGTCGGGTTCCGCCTCGACCGTGCGCGGCCTGCTGGCGGATCCCTCGCTCCTCGTGGTCGACGACCGCTGGTACCTGTATCCCACGACCGACGGCAGCGAGGGATGGGCAGCCGACGCCTTCCACGCCTGGTCCTCCCCCGACCTCGTCACCTGGCGAGAGGAGGGCGAGGTGCTGCGGCTCGGCCGCGACGTGGACTGGGCCAGCGACCACGCCTGGGCCCCCGCGCCCTTCGAGCGGGACGGGGTCTTCTACCTCTACTTCACCGCCGAGCAGTCCATCGGGGTCGCGCGGTCGGACAGCCCCACGGGCCCGTTCGTCGACCTCGGTCGGCCGCTCGTCGCCCGCGGCGACTACCCCGGGACCGCGATCGACCCCTCCGTCTTCGCGGACGACGACGGGACCGTCCACCTCCTCTGGGGCAACGGCGTCGCCCACATCGTGCCGCTCGCCCCCGACCTCGTGTCCTTCGACCCGGCAGCGGTCCGCTCCTGGACCCCCGCCGGGTTCCGCGAGGCCGTGAGCATCCACCGCCACGCGGGCGTCTGCTACGCCACCTGGTCGGAGAACGACACGCGGGAGGCCGACTACCGCGTGCGCTGGGCCCAGGCGCCGCATCCCACCGGCCCCTGGACCGACGGCGGCGTCCTCCTCGAGAAGCGCCCCGAGCTCGGGATCCTCGGCACCGGCCACCATGCCGTCCACCGCGTCCCGGGGACGGACGACTGGATCATCGCCTACCACCGGTTCGCGATCCCGTCCGGGAACGGCCACCGGCGCGAGGTCGTCTTCGACCGCCTCCACCACCTCCCGGGCGGTGGGCTCGTCCCCGTCGTCCCGTCCCTCGACCACCTCCGGCTCCCGCTCCCCGCCCGCCCGCGCTGATCCGCGCGCTGCCGGCCTGCCCCTCGACTCCCCTCG
This sequence comes from Clavibacter michiganensis, assembly GCA_002150995.1. Taxonomy (GTDB): domain Bacteria; phylum Actinomycetota; class Actinomycetes; order Actinomycetales; family Microbacteriaceae; genus Clavibacter; species Clavibacter michiganensis_K. Next base: position 2,358,501 of record MDHJ01000001.1, read on the forward strand.
CACGACCGCACCGCAGCACCACCCCTTCACCCACCCATACAGGTCCGTCCACCGGACGGACCGCTCGCACGGAGGAATGCAATGTCGCATCGTTCTCACGGGCCGCTCGCACGCAGCGCAGCCGCCCTCGCCACCCTCGCCCTGGGAGCAGCCGCCCTGTCGGGCTGCGCTCCCGCGGCCGACGACGGTTCCACCAAGCTCTCGTTCTTCTCCTGGGACAACGAGGCCACCATGACCCCGGTCATCGACGCGTTCGAGGCGGCGAACCCCGGCATCACCGTCGAGTTCTCCAGCGCCCCGCCCGTCGCCGAGTACATCTCCACGCTGCAGACCCGCCTCGTCGGCGGCACCGGCGCGGACGTCTTCGCCATCGCCGCGGAGAACAAGACCAACCTCATCGACGCCGGCTACGTGAAGGACCTCACCGACGAGCCGTTCATGGCCGCGATGAGCCCCTTCAACACCGAGACGTACGGCCGTGACGGCCGCGCCTACGGGATGTCGACCAACTCCTGGGCGGGCGGGCTCCTCGTGAACGAGCAGCTGCTCGCCGACGCCGGCGTCACCGGGATCCCGACCTCGTGGGACGACTTCCTCGACGTGCTCGAGGACGTCAAGGCCACGGGCGTCACGCCGTTCTACGACGGCGCCGGGCAGATCCCGATGACGGTCGCCGCGATGGTCGGCGCCGAGAACGCGGCCGCCGGCGGCGACGTCGACGCCGCCATCTTCAGCGGTGACGCCGAGTTCGCCGACCTGTGGGACGAACCGCTCGCCGCGTACCAGGAGCTGTTCGACCGCGACCTCATGAGCCAGGACGTCATCAGCCTCACCGGCGACCAGATCGTCGACGAGTTCGTGAACGGCCGGGTCGCGATCATGACCGCCGGCCCGTGGAACGTGCCCGCCGTCCGCGAGGCCGCCCCCGACATGGACATCGCGTTCGCGCCCGTGCCGACCCCGACCGGCGACGCCTTCTGGGCCGGCGCGGCGTCCCCGGGCTACGCCATCAACGCGAAGAGCGAGAACACGGAGGCCGCCGAGGCATTCCTCACCTTCCTCGGCAGCGAGGAGGGAGTCGGGCTGTTCCAGAAGGAGACGGCCGCGCTCACCACGACCGACAACTACACCCCCGAGATCGACCCGGCGCTCCAGCCCAACCTCGAGGGCCTGCAGAGCGGCGACTTCTACCTGCCGCAGATCGCGTGGCCCCGCTACCAGGACGCCCTCAACACCGACGCGGTGGCGCAGATCCAGCTCATGATCCAGGGTTCGGCGACGCCGGCGGACGTGTCCGCGGCGCTGCAGACCCGCCTCCAGGAGCAGGAGGGCTGATCCGGCGGAGGCGCGGCGCCCCTTCGCGCCGCGCCTCCCCCGGTCGTCTCCCCGCACCGACACGAGAGGTCGTCATGTCCACCATCGCCCCCCTACGTCCCACGGTCCCGCCCTCGGCGGACCACCCGCGCGACACCCGCCGGTCCGGAGTCGCCCGCCGACGCGAGCAGCTCGGCACGCAGGCGTTCCTGATCCCGATCCTGCTGGTGTTCGTCGTCCTGTTCGCCATCCCGCTCGCGCAGTCGTTCTACTTCAGCCTCACCGACTTCGACGGGTACTCCGCCGAGGCGCGGTTCGTGGGGTTCGACAACTACGCGAGCATCCTCCGCGACCCGGCCATGCTCGCCGGCTTCCGCTTCACCCTGCTGTTCAGCGTCGGCACCACCGTCATCGTGACGGCCCTCGCACTGCCCCTCGCCGTGGTGCTCAACAAGCCGTTCCGCGGCCGAGGCGCCGTCCGGGCGATCCTGTTCTTCCCCGCCATCCCCAGCATCGCGATCCTCGGGCTCGTCTGGGGGCTGATCCTCTCGCCGCTCGGCTCGGGCGCCATCAACTGGGTGCTGCGCACGCTCCTCGGCCTCGGCGCGGTGCCCTGGCTGTCGAACAGCTCCCTGGCGCAGCTGTCGGTGATCATCGTGGGCGTGTGGTCCATGACCGGCTGGCACGCGATCCTCTACCTCGCCTACCTGCAGTCGATCCCGGAGGACTACTACGAGGTCGCCCGGCTCGACGGGGCATCCGCCCGGCAGCGGTTCCAGTCCATCACCCTCCCGCTGCTCGCGCCCGCGATCACCGTGAGCACGCTGCTGCTGATGACGGGCGGGCTCAAGGTCTACGACCTGCCGTTCACGCTCACGAAGGGCGGCCCCGGGTTCTCGACCTACACGATCACGCAGTCCATCATCCAGAGCGGCGTCGCGCAGGCGCAGTTCGGCAAGGCCTCGGCGCTCGCCGTGGTGTTCCTCCTGGTGGTCGGCGCCATCGTCGCCGTCCAGCTCCTCCTCTCCCGTCGCGTCGAAGGGCGGCTCTCATGAGCGGCAGCACCGCGGGCATCCCGCCCGTCCCCCTCCGCCCACGCCGCCGCAGCGGGGCGAGAGCCCGCCAGCGGTGGTCGTCCGGCGTCACCAGCGTCCTGATGATCGCGCTGGCCGCGGTCGTCGGGGCGCCGTTCTACTACATCGTCGTCAACACCTTCAAGACGCAGGCGGAGACCAGCCGGGCCCCGTTCGGGCTGCCCGAGCGCCTCGATCCCTCCAACTACGCCGACGTCCTGTCCTCCGTCCCCATCGCCGGGGCCTTCGCGAACACGCTGTACATCACGGTCATCTCGGTGGCGGTGATGCTGCTCATCGGGTCGATGGCGGCGTACGCGATGCTGCTGCGCAAGACCGTCGTCAACCGCATCGTGGCCGTGGTGCTCGTCATCGCGTTCCTCGTGCCCGGGCAGGCGACGCTCATCCCGCTGTACCGGATGATGGCGGGTGCCGGCCTCGTGGACAGCCGCAACGGCCTCATCGTGCTCTACGCGGCGGGTGCCATCTTCTGCTACTTCCTGATCCAGGGCTACCTCCGCACCCTGCCCGTGGAGGTGTTCGAGGCGGCCCGCATCGACGGCGCCGGACCCTGGCAGATCTACTGGCGCATCGTGCTCCCGCTCATCCGCCCGATCCTCATCACGGTCGGCGTGTTCCAGACGATGTGGGTGTGGAACGACTTCATCACGCCGAACGTCTTCATCAGCAGCCCCGAGAAGCAGACGCTCGTGCTGCAGGTCTACAAGGCGGTCGGGCAGTTCGGCGTCAACTGGCCGGCGTTCCTGACGCTCAGCGTCATCGTGCTGCTGCCGATGGTCGTGTTCTTCATCGCGATGCAGAAGCACATCGTCGGCGGCCTCGTGTCGGGGAGCGTCAAGGGGTGACGCCCGAGGAGCCCGCCGCGTACGCGATGGCCTACTTCGAGCCGGGCGACCGCGAGGACGGCGAGCGGATCCGCCTCGCCGTCAGCGACGGATCCGATCCCCTCTCCTGGACCCGTGTCGACGACGGGCGGCCGGTGCTCGCGTCGGAGGTGGGCGAGCACGGGCTCCGCGACCCGTTCCTCCTCCGCGACGAGCGGCGCGGCGTCTTCGTCCTGCTCGCGACCGACCTCCGTACCTGGCCCGACGAGGACTGGGACCGCGCCGTGCACCGCGGCAGCCGGTCCATCGCGGTCGCGGAGTCCGCGGACCTGGTCACGTGGTCCACCGTCCGCCTGGTCCGCGTCGCCCCGGACGACGCGGGGAACGCCTGGGCCCCGAAGGCCGCCTGGATCCCGGGCACCGGCGAGTGGGAGGTGCTCTTCGCCGCCGGCCCGCGCGCCGGGTCCGAGGCCGGCAGCGGCACCTGGGCCGGCGCGCCGGGCGGCCACCAGCGCATCCTCGCGACCCGGACCCGCGACTTCCGCGCGTTCTCGCCCGCGCGGGTCGCCGTGGACACGGGGAGGGACCTCATCGACATGGCGCTCCTGCCCTACGGCGGTCGCGTCCTCCGATTCTCGGTCGAGGACGCGTCGGGCGGCACGGGGCCCCGGCGCGGCACCGCCATCACGGTCGAGGTCGGCGACCGGGTCGGCGGCCGGTTCCGGCTCGTGGCGCGCGGCGTCGGCATGCCCGAGCTCGTGCATGGTGAGGGTCCCGCGCCGTTCGCCGGCATCGGGGGCGACGACACCATCTGGCTCCTCGTCGACGAGTTCGGGCACCGGGGCTGCCAGGTGCTCTCGACCGACGGCGACGGCACCGGGCCGTGGACGCACCGTCCCGAGGCCCGCCTGCCCGACCGTGCGCGCCACGGGTCCGTCCTCGCCGTCTCCGCCGCCGAGGCGGCGGTGCTGCGTGCCAGGGCCGGCGGTCGTGGTCGCGCCGCCCGCAGGTCCGCGTAGTCGATGGGCCCCTCCGGGTGGCAGACTCGTGATCCGATGAGGAAGACGGGCCTGGTGACCATCTACGACGTCGCCCGGGAAGCGGGCGTGTCGGCCATGACCGTCTCCAACGTCATCAACGACCACCCGCACGTGCGCGACGCGACGCGCACGAAGGTGGTCGACGCCATGACCCGGCTCGACTACCGGATCAACGTCTCCGCCCGCAACCTCCGCGCCGGCCGTACCGGCACCATCGGCCTCGTCGTACCCGAGTTCGACCGGCCCTACTTCGGGCAGCTCGCGGCCCGGATCGTCGAGGCCGCGACGTCGCACGGCTTCCGGGTGGTGCTCGAGCAGACCGGCGCCCGTCGCGACGCCGAGCTGGAGTCCCTCTCCATGTCCCGCAACAGCGTGTACGACGGGCTGATCCTGAGCGCGGTCGGGCTGGGGGCCGGCGACGCGGAGCTCCTGCGCGTCGAGAATCCGCTCGTCATCCTCGGCGAGCGCATCTTCGAGGGCCCGGTCGACCACGTCGCCATGCCGAACGCGGAAGGCGCCCGACTCGCGGTCGCGCACCTCATCGATGCCGGATGCCGTCGCATCGCGATGATCGGGGACCCGGATCCCGGCGACGTGACCGCCGGCGCCCTGCGCATGGACGGCTACCGGCGGGCCCACGCGGACGCGGGACGCGCCGTCGCGCCCGAGCTGCTCGTCGGCCGCTTCGAGTACTCGATGGCGGGCGGCCATGCCGCGATCACGCGCCTGATGGGATCCGGCGCCGAGTTCGACGGCGTCTTCTGCGTCACCGACACGGTCGCCATGGGCGTCCTCCGGGGACTCGCCGACGCGGGGCGCCGGGTGCCGGACGACGTGCGCGTGGTGGGCTTCGACGAGATCCCCGAGAGCGCGTACCTCGTGCCGGGCCTCACGTCCGTGGACCCCGACCACGACTTCATGGCGCGCACGGCCGTGGACCGGCTCGTGCGGCGCATCGAGGGCGACCGGACGCCGGCCCGCGAGTTCCTCGCGGAGCCGCGCCTCGTGATCCGCGGCTCCTCCGCGCGCCGCTGACGCCCGGCCGGCGCCCACCTCCCTCGCAGGAATCCCGACCAGGGGTTAGGAATAAGTTTCGCTCCGCGCCTACAGTGGGAGTGGCGCCAAGCGCCGCTGCCATCAACGACGACGGGAGGGATGCGACGATGCATTCGATCAGCAGGAGACAGGCACTGGGGGTGGGGGCCGCCGCCGCGGGCACGCTGGCGCTCGCGTCGTGCTCGGCACCGGGCGGGAGGCTGGTCAACTCCGATCCGGTCATCCCGGCCGTCGCCGCCGGCGAGAAGGTCACGCTCACGTACTGGGCGTGGTTGAAGGACCTCCAGAAGGTCGCGGACGTCTGGAACGCGCAGAACCCCGACATCCAGGTCGAGGCCGTGTGGATCCCCGGCGGCAACGCCGGCGGCTACCAGAAGATGTACTCCGCCATCACGGCGGGCGGCGGGCCGGACATCGGCCAGGTCGAGCTCCGGCAGCTGCCCGAGTTCCTCCTCGCCAACGGCCTGGTCGACCTCACCCGCTACGGCGTCGACGAGTACCGCGACCGGTACGACGAGGCGCTGTGGAAGCAGGTCAGCTTCCAGGACGGCGTGTTCGGGATCCCCCAGGACTCCGGCCCGATGGCGTTCTACTACCAGCCGGCCCTCCTCGACCAGGTGGGCGGCCAGCCGCCCGCGACCTGGGACGACTGGGCGGCCCTCAGCGCCGAGGTGCGGAAGACGGGCGCGGGGAACTACCTCGACTGCTTCCCCGTCTCCGACGCCTCCGTCTTCACCTCGTACGCGACGCAGGCCGGCGCGAACTGGTTCAAGGTCGACGGCGAGCGCTGGGTCATCGACATGCTCGACGACCGCACGCTCGAGGTCGCCGCGTTCTTCGACAAGGCCATCGACGACGACATCGTCAACACCAGCTTCACCGCCTACTCGCCGCCCTGGTACGCGGCCGCCGCCGACGCGAAGATCTTCGGCTGCACGAGCGCCAGCTGGGGCGACGCCCTCATCCAGTCGGTCTCCGGCGGCGAGGGCAAGTGGCGCGTCGCGCCCATGCAGACGTGGTCCTTCGACGGGTCCTACGGGTCCAGCTACCTCGGCGGATCCACCGCGGCCGTGCTCGCGAACAGCAAGCACCCGGCCGAGGCCCTCAAGTTCATGACGTGGATGACCACCTCCCCCGAGGGCATCGACGCGATGATCGCGAACTCCGGCATCGGCTGGTCGCCCTCGCCCGACTACATCGGCGCACCCCGGCAGGAGCCCAGCGAGTTCTTCAGCGGGCAGTCCTACAACGAGGAGGTCTTCGTGCCCGCAGCCCGCGAGCAGAACCTGGAGTGGACCTGGTCGCCGCTCACGCAGTACACGCTCAACACCCTGCAGGACGAGTTCCGCCGGAAGCTCACGAGCGGCCAGACCCTCGTCGACTCCCTGCCGCTGGCGCAGGAGGCCGTGATCGAGGCCTTCCGCAACAAGGGCCTGCGCGTCGAGGCGGCCTCCGCATGAGCACCGCGACGAGGCCCACCGCGTCCCAGCGCGGCGAGCACGCCGCCGCCCGCCCCGCCCGCGCACCCCGCGCGGGCGTCGGAAAGGGCCAGCTGAAGAAGTCGCAGACCATCGCGCCGTGGGTGATGCTCACGCCGTTCCTCGCGGTGTTCCTGCTGACCTTCGTCCTGCCGATCATCTACGCAGTGTTCCAGTCGTTCACCACCGTGCGGCGGGAGGGGCTCTTCGGCGAGCAGGGCGTCACGACCGTCTTCGCCGGGTTCGAGAACTACGCGCTCGCGCTCGCGAACGACGCCTTCACCGCGTCCATCGGCCGGGTGCTGCTGTTCGGCATCGTGCAGGTGCCCGTGATGATCATCCTCTGCACGGTCCTCGCGCTCCTCCTGGAGTCGGCGTCGGCGAAGTGGCCCCAGTTCTTCCGGGCCGCGTACTTCATGCCGTACGGCGTGCCCGGCGTCATCGCGACGATCCTCTGGGGCTTCCTCTACATCCCGGGCCTGTCGCCCATCATCGACATCGGCGAGATGTTCGGGCTGCAGCTCGACTTCCTCAGCGCCGGCACGGTGCTCTGGTCCATCGCGAACATCGTGACCTGGACCTACACGGGCTACAACATGCTCATCATCATCGCCCAGCTGAAGTCGATCCCCGGGGACGTCTACGAGGCCGCGCGCATCGACGGCGCGGGCGCCTGGCGGACGGCGTTCTCCATCCAGCTGCCGCTCATCCGGCCGGCGCTGGTGCTCGCCACCGTGTTCTCGATCATCGGGACGCTGCAGCTGTTCGCGGAGCCGCAGGTGCTCGCCACCTCCGCCCCCGCGATCGACTCGCAGTACACGCCGAACCTCTCGGCGTACACCACGGCGTTCGCGTACAACGACTACGGCGTCGCCGCCGCGCAGGCGGTCATCATCGCCCTCGCCGCGTTCGTGCTGTCGTTCGTCTTCCTCGCGATCACCAACAGGAAGCCCAAGGAGGAGCGGGAAGCCGCCGCAGCGAGGAAGAAGGGGGCGCGCGCATGACCGCCACGCAGGAGGTCGCCACGACCTCGACCGACCAGGCCGCCGAGAAGGCGGAGCACAAGCGGGCCGCGCAGGCCGCCGAGGCGAAGGTGAGCCGGCCCTCCAAGGCCGGCGGCGCCGCGGGCGCGGGCACGAAGCCCGCCACCCGGATCCTCGTCACGGCGATCCTCGCGCTCGTCGCCCTGTACTTCCTCGTCCCCGTCTACTACATCGTGGTCGCCGCCACGAAGACGACGGCCGACCTGTTCAGCACCAACGGGTTCCTGTTCGCGAACATGAACCTCTGGCAGAACCTGACGATGGTGTTCACCTACAACGACGGCATCTTCGTCCGGTGGTTCCTCAACTCCGTGCTCTACGCCGGGGTGGGCGCGCTCATCGCGACGTACTTCGCCGCCGCCGGCGGGTACGCGCTCGCCAAGTACCGGTTCCGGGGCTCGAACATCGTGTTCGGCACCATCCTCGGCGGCGTGCTCGTGCCGGGCACCGCCACCGCGCTGCCGCTGTTCCTGCTGTTCAGCAGCATGGGCATCGCGAACACGTACTGGTCGGTGCTCATCCCGTCGCTCGTGTCGCCGTTCGGCCTGTTCCTGTGCCGCATCTACGCGCAGGCGTCGGTGGAGGACGCGGTCATCGAGTCGGGCCGGATCGACGGGGCGAGCGAGCTGCGGATCTTCCACACGCTCGCGCTCCGCTCGATGACGCCGGCGCTCGTGACGGTGTTCCTGTTCCAGCTGGTCGGCATCTGGAACAACTACTTCCTGCCGCTGATCATGCTGGCCGACGACAAGCTGTACCCGATCACGCTCGGCCTCAACAACTGGCGCAGCCAGGTCGACCGGCTGCCGGAGTTCTACCAGCTGACGACCGGCGGCGTGCTCGTCTCGATCATCCCGCTCATCGCCGCGATGATCGTCCTGCAGAAGTACTGGCGCGGCGGCCTGACCGACGGCGCCGTCAAGGGCTGACCATCGCACCGTCGAGGGCCCACCTCGACGGACCGCACCCGCGACCGATCGCGGACGGCCGGGCAGGGCGACCTGCCCGGCCGTCCGCGCATTCGGCGCGACGCCCCCCGACCCACGATGATGGGAGCGCGGCACGTCGCCGCACCCGCCCACGCGCAAGGAAGCCCATGACGCACGCCCTCCCCTACTTCGAGGACTTCGCCCCCACGACGGGCCCGGCCCGCCGCCCCCGTTCCTGCCTGCACTCGGATGCCCCGCGCATCGTGCTGAACGGCGACTGGCGGTTCCGCCTCTCCCCCAGCCCCCGCGGCCTCGACGAGACCATGGCCGACCCGGCCTTCGACGACTCCGGCTGGGACGAGATCCCCGTCCCGAGCCACTGGGTGCTCGGCCAGGACGGCCGCTTCGGCCTCCCCGCCTACACCAACGTGCAGTACCCGTTCCCCGTCGAGCCGCCCTTCGTGCCCGACGAGAACCCCACGGGCGACTACCGCGTCGAGATCGACGTGCCCACCACGTGGGAGTCGCTCGAGCGCGTGGTGCTCCGCTTCGAGGGCGTCGAGTCCGCCTTCAAGGTGTGGTGGAACGGCGACGCGGTCGGCACGGCGATGGGCTCGCGCCTCTCGCACGAGTTCGACGTGACCGAGTTCCTCCGGCCCGGCGCCAACGTGCTCGCCGTCCGCGTGCACCAGTGGTCGATCGCCAGCTACCTGGAGGACCAGGACCAGTGGTGGATGCCCGGCATCTTCCGTGACGTGACCCTCCTCGGCCGCCCCGAGGGCGGCATCGACGACGCATGGACCCGCGCCGAGTACGACCACGAGACGGGCGCGGGCACCGTGCACGTCGAGGTCGACGCGGAGCCCGCCGCCTTCCCCGTGACCCTCGAGGTCGAGGACCTCGGGATCCACGTGACGTGGGACACCCCGCCGACGTCGCCCCCGTGCACGTCGACCGCGTCGAGCCGTGGAGCGCCGAGAGCCCCACGCAGTACCAGGGCTTCCTCCGCACCAACGTCGAGGCCCTCTCGATCCGCCTCGGCTTCCGCACCGTGCGCATCGAGGGCGACCGCTTCCTCGTCAACGGCCGTCGCGTCGTGTTCCACGGCGTCAACCGCCACGAGGCCCACCCCGAGCGCGGCCGCGTCTTCGACGAGGACCACGCGCGCGCCGACATGCTGCTGATGAAGCAGCACAACGTGAACGCGATCCGCACGAGCCACTACCCGCCGCACCCCCGCGTCCTCGACCTCGCCGACGAGCTCGGCTTCTGGGTCATCGACGAGTGCGACCTCGAGACCCACGGCTTCGAGTTCGGCGGCTGGGTCGGCAACCCCAGCGACGACCCGCGCTTCGCCGACCACTACATGGACCGCATCGAGCGCACCGTCGAGCGCGACAAGAACCACCCCTCCATCGTCATGTGGTCGCTCGGCAACGAGTCCGGCACCGGACGGAACCTCGCGGCCATGTCCGCCTGGGTCCACCGCCGCGACCCGGGACGCCCCGTGCACTACGAGGGCGACTACACGGGCGAGTACACCGACGTCTACTCGCGCATGTACTCGAACCTCCAGGAGACCGAGTCCATCGGCAGCGACGTCATCCCGGGCGACCTGCTCGGCTGCACGCCCGGCGAGGGCATGCGCCAGCGCTCGAAGCCCTTCATCCTCTGCGAGTACGTGCACGCCATGGGCAACGGCCCCGGCCAGATCGCCGAGTACGAGGACCTCGTGCTCCGCTACCCGCGCCTGCACGGCGGCTTCGTGTGGGAGTGGCGCGACCACGGGATCCTCACCGAGACCGCCGACGGCGAGGCGTTCTACGCCTACGGCGGCGACTTCGGCGAGGTCGTGCACGACGGCAACTTCGTGATGGACGGCATGGTCCTGCCCGACGACACCCCGACGCCCGGCCTCGCCGAGTACAAGGCCGTCGTGCAGCCCGTCGCCTTCCGCCTCGAGCGCGACGGCGGATCCGCGTCCCTCGTCGTCGAGAACCGCTTCCACACGGTCTCCACCGCGCACACGAGCCTCGTCTGGGTGCTCGCGGTCGACGGCGACGACGTCGCCACGGGCGTGCTCGAGTCGGCGCCCGTGCCCGCGGGCGGCACCGCCCTGGTGCCGCTGCCCGCCGAGGCCCTCGACGCCGGCGACTCCGCCGTCGCGGGCGCCGAGGTCTGGCTGACGGTGCAGGCGATCCTCCGCGACGACGAGCCGTGGGCCGAGGCCGGCCACGTGGTCGCCGTCGCGCAGTTCGACCTGACCCCCGCGCCGCGACCGGCCGTGCCCGCCCGCTGGGTCGACGCCGACGAGGACGCGTACCCCGCCTCGGGCGCCACCCGCCTGACCCTCGGCGACGGCGAGTTCGACCTCGCGACCGGCCGCCTCGTGCGCCTCGGCTCCCTCGAGGTCGACGGTCCGCGCCTCGAGCTGTGGCGCGCGCCGACGGACAACGACCGCAGCGACAGCAGCGGCTCGTACGAGCTCGCCGACCCCCGCCTCACCTTCGGCAAGGGCGTGCCCGGGCCGTCGAGCGAGGCGCGCTGGCGCGGGGCGGGCCTCGACCGGCTGACCCACCGGGTCCGGGAGGTGAAGGTCGGGTCCGGCTCGCTCACCGTCGTGGTGCGCACGAGCGCGGCGCAGTCCTTCGACTCCGTCGACACGACGTACTGCTGGACCGAGGGCGCCGACGGCGACCTGGGCCTCCGCGTCGACATCGTGCCGAGCGCCGGGTGGGCCGTCACGTGGCCCCGCGTCGGGATCCGCTTCGACCTCCCCGCGAGCGTCACCAACGCGGAGTGGTTCGGCACCGGGCCATTCGAGTCGTACCCCGACTCGCGCCGCGCAGCGCTCGTCGGCCGGTTCTCGTCGCTCGTCGACGATCTGGGCGCCGTGTACTCGCGCCCTCAGGAGACCGGCCACCGCAGCGACCTGCGGGAGCTGGAGCTCGGCACGTTCGACGGCGAGGGCGGCATCGTGATCCACGCGGCGCCCGACACCGCGGGCCGCCGCCCGGGCTTCACGGCGTCGCGGCACACGCCGCAGGAGCTCGACCGCGCCGCCCACCCGCACGAGCTGCCCGCGAGCGAGGCGGTGCACCTCTACATCGATGCGGCGCAGCACGGGATCGGATCCCGCGCGTGCGGCCTCGACGTGCTTCCCGAGCACCAGCTCTGGCCGTCGGCGCGCACGCTCGAGCTCACCATCCGCAGCCGCTGACGCGGGAGCACGTGACGGGCCGCCGCATCCGGCGGCCCGTCGCTCGCCCTCCGGCCGGAGGGCGGGCAAGCTGGAGACGACGGCGTCCGATGGCGGGCGCGAGGAGGACGCATGACCGACACCATCGAGCAGGGCACCGCTGGCACCAACTGGGCCGGCAACTACGCGTACCGGGCGAGCGCCGTGCGCACGCCCACGAGCATCGAGGAGCTCCGGACCATCGTCCGCGAGTCGCCGCGCCTCCGGGTCCTCGGCTCCCGCCACTCGTTCAACGACATAGCCGACTCCGACGTGCTGGTCTCGCTGACGGAGCTGCCCGCCGACCTCGTGGTCGACCGGGACGCGAGCACGGCCACGTTCTCCGCGGGCCTCGCCTACGGGAAGCTCGCGGAGCTCCTCGGCGCCGAGGGCCTCGCCATCCACAACCTCGCCTCGCTCCCCCACATCTCGGTCGCCGGCGCCATCGCCACCGCCACGCACGGGTCCGGCATCGGCAACGGCAACCTCGGCACGGCGGTCGCGGCCCTCGAGCTCATCACCGCCGACGGCGAGACGGTCACCTACCGCCGCGGCGACGACGACTTCGACGGTGTCGTGGTGGGCCTCGGCGCGCTGGGCGTCGTCACGCGCATCACGCTCGACGTCGAGCCCGCCTACCTCGTGCGCCAGCGCGTGTTCGAGGGCCTCTCCTGGGACGCCTTCGACGGGAACCTCGAGGACGTCTTCGGCGGCGCCTACAGCGTCAGCGTCTTCACGCGCTTCGGCGAGGCCACCGACCAGGTGTGGCTGAAGAGCCGCGTGCAGCTCGACGTCGACGGCCAGCCCGAGGACGAGGTCGTGGTGCCCGACTACTTCGGGGCGCCCGCCGCGACCGAGGAGCGCCACCCGATCCTCGGCATCGACCCCGTCAACAGCACCTCGCAGCTCGGCGTCGTGGGCCTCTGGTCCGACCGGCTGTCGCACTTCAAGATGGGCTTCACCCCGAGCGACGGCGAGGAGATCCAGTCGGAGTTCCACGTGCCGCTCGACCGCGCGGTCGAGGCCGTCCAGGCGCTCCGCGCGATGGGCGACCGGATCCGCCCGATCCTCCTCGTCTGCGAGCTGCGCGCCGTGGCCGAGGACCGCCTCTGGCTGAGCCCCCAGTACGGGCAGACCACCATCGGCCTGCACTTCACCTGGAAGCGCGAGCAGGAGGCGGTGGAGGCGCTGCTCGTCGAGCTGGAGGCGGCCATCCGCCCCTTCGGCGCCCGGCCGCACTGGGGCAAGGTGTTCACCGCCGAGGCGGCGGACATCGCCCCGCTGTACCCGCGGTCCGGCGACTTCCTCGCCCTCGCCGAGCGGCTCGACCCCGAGGGCAAGTTCCGCAACGCCTGGTTCGACCGCTCGCTGCGCGGCTGAGGCGCATCCCGTCCTGACCGGCACCTGGCCCGTGATCCCCCACCACCGACGACACTGTCCTCCAGGTGCGGGAATCGCGGGCCGGCGTCGTGTACGGCGCGTAGGGTGAGCACCATGTCGCCCGAGACCTCCTCCTACGTGCCCGCCCCCGGGCGGATCACGATGTTCTCCACCACCTGGTGCGGCTACTGCCGCCGGCTGAAGGCGCAGCTCGACCGCGCGGGCATCGGCTACGACGAGGTGGACATCGAGCAGGTCCCCGGCACCGCCGAGCTGGTCGAGGCCATCAACGGCGGCAACCAGACGGTGCCCACCGTCCTCTTCCCCGACGGCTCGTCCGCCACCAACCCGTCGCTCGCCGACGTGACCGCGAAGGTGGCCTGAGCCATGCAGCACCACGACCTCAGCGAGATCCCCGACTTCCTCGCGGCCTGGATGCGCGAGCAGCGCTGGTTCGCCTCCAAGGGCACCGAGCCCCGCCTCGAGCGCATCGGCGGGTGGAGCTTCAGCGACGAGGGCTGGTTCGCCCGCATCGAGACGCACCTGATCATCGACCACGGCAGCGCGAAGCCCGTCCTGTACCAGGTTCCCCTCACGTACCGGCAGGCGCCGCTGGAGGAGCTCAAGCCCTTCCACATCGGCACCATCGTCGAGGACGACGGCGTGGAGCTGCACGTCTACGACGGACCGCACGACCCGCGTACGCCTGGGCGCTCATCCGCACCATCCTCGACGAGCGCGACGCGGACGTCGACGAGACCTCTCTCGGCGCGACCGCGCGCGGCCAGCGCCAGCCGGGCGTCGAGATCGCGACCGTGGTCGGCTCCCACGTGCTCTCCGGAGAGCAGTCGAACACGTCGATCATCTACGACATGGTCTCGGCCGACGGCCAGGCCATCAACCCGATGATCGTGAAGGTGTTCCGCGCCCTGCACCACGGCGAGAACCCCGACGTGGTCCTGCAGTCCGCCATCGCGGGCGCCGGATCCCGGCTCGTGCCGCAGACCATGGGCAGCGTGCTCGCCGAGTGGAGCGACTCCGGCCGGGAGGTCGGCCACGCCATCGGCCACGTCGCCTTCGCGCAGGAGTTCCTGCCCGGCGTCACCGACGCCTGGCGCGTCGCGCTCCGCGCCGCCGAGGCCGACGCCGACTTCCAGGCCGAGGCCCGCGCGCTCGGCGAGGCCACGGCCGACGTGCACGCCACGCTCGCCGCCGCCCTCCCCACCGTCGAGGCCACGCCCGACGTCATCGAGGGGATCATGGTCAGCTTCCGCCGCCGCCACGCGACGGCGGAGCGCGAGGTGCCCGAGATCGCGGCCTTCCACGACGCCATCTCGAGCGTTTACGACGCCGCCGAGAAGGGCGAGTGGCCGAAGCTCCAGCGCATCCACGGCGACTACCACCTGGGCCAGGTGCTCTCGGTGCCGAACCGGGGCTGGGTCCTCCTCGACTTCGAGGGTGAGCCGCTGCGGCCCATGCACGAGCGCTCCCTGCCCGACGTCACGCTCCGCGACGTCGCCGGCATGCTCCGCTCGTTCGACTACGTCGCCGGCTCCTACGCCCTCGCGCATCCCGGCAAGTCCGCCGCCGCCTGGGCGTCCGCCTCCCGGCGCGCGTTCGTCGACGGCTACATCGCCCGCTCCGGCACCGACCTCCGCGCGAACCGCGCCCTGCTCGACGCGTTCGAGATCGACAAGGCCGTGTACGAGGCGATCTACGAGGTCCGCAACCGTCCGGGCTGGCTGTCGATCCCGCTGCAGGCCGTGGCGCGTCTCGCGACCCGCTCGAGCACGCTCGGCGCGGCGACCACGCCGGGCGCCACCGGCCCGCGCGAGGCCGGGCCGCTCGTCCCCTGACCTCGGCGGGCACCCGGAGCCGGGGACGGCTCCGGCCTCGCCGCGCTCGGGCCCGTAGCTTCGGCGCACGCTCGCGTCCGTGCCCGGCCGTGGCCGACGGAGGGGACGCGGATGCTCGGACAGGCGCTGCTCGCCCTCGTCGGCATCGCGCTGATCCTCCTCTCCTGGCCCTTCGGTGCATCCGCCGACGAGTCGGGCTGGTGGGGCGTCGTCGGAGGCGGGCTCATCGTCGTCGGCGCCGCCCTGGCTGCCGTCCGGGCCCGTCGGCCGGGCCGCGTCCGGCGAGGGTCCCGGCCGCGTCGGTAGGCTCGACGGATGACCGACCCCGCCGTCCCGGCCGTCTCCGAGTCCGCATCCGCCACCCCGCCCGTCGCCGAGCAGCGCCCCATCGAGCGCACCTTCCACGGCGACACCTTCGTCGACCGGTACGAGTGGCTGCGCGACAAGGACGACGCCGACGTCATCGCGCACCTCGAGGCCGAGAACGCGTACACCGAGGCGGCGACCGCGCACCTGGAGCCGCTGCGCCAGGCGCTGTTCACGGAGATCAAGGACCGCACGCAGGAGACCGACCTCTCGGTCCCCGTGCGCGAGGGCGACTGGTGGTACTACGCGCGCACCGTCGAGGGGTCGCAGTACGCGATCCGCTGCCGCCGTCCCGTCCAGGGTCCTGACGACTGGACGCCGCCCGTCATCGAGGCCGCCGCGGACGGCGTCGCGGTCGAGGGCGAGCAGGTGCTCCTCGACTCGAACGCCGAGGCCGAGGCCGAGGGTCACGAGTTCTTCTCTCTCGGCGCGTTCGAGGTCAGCCCCGACGGCTCGCTCCTCGCCTACTCGACCGACACCGAGGGCGACGAGCGCTTCACGCTCCGGATCCGCGACCTCGCCACGGGCCAGGACCTCGCCGACGAGATCCCCGGCACCAGCCACGGCGCCACGTTCTCCGCCCACGGCGACCACCTGTTCTACGTCACGGTCGACGACGCCTGGCGCCCCGACACCGTCTGGCGCCACCGCGTCGGCACTCCTGCGGCGCAGGACGTGAAGGTCTTCACCGAGCCCGACGAGAGCTACTTCACGGGCTTCGGCATGACCCGCAGCCGCCAGTACCTCATGGTCTACGTCGGCTCGAAGATCACGACCGAGGTGCTGCTGCTCGACGCCGGCGACCCCACGGGCACCTTCCGCCCGGTGTGGCCGCGCCGCCACGGCGTCGAGTACGACGTCGACCACGCGGTCATCGACGGCAGCGACCGGCTCCTCATCCTGCACAACGACGGCGCCACCAACTTCGAGCTGATCGACGTGCCCGCCGACGACCCGACCTCCACCACGGACCGCCAGGTCGTCATCCCGCACGACGACGACGTGCGCCTTGAGGACGCCAGCGCGTTCGCCGACCACGTCGTGGTCTCGTACCGGCGCGAGGGCCTCACGCGCGTCGGCGTGATCCCGTTCGACCGGGTCCTCGACGGCGAGCAGCTGCACGAGATCGCCTTCGACGAGCCGATCTACACGGTCGGCACCGCGGGCAACCCCGAGTTCGCGCAGCCCACCGTGCGCCTCGGGTACACGAGCCTCGCGACGCCCGCCACCACCTACGACTACGTGCTCGCCACCCGCGAGCTGCGGCTGCTCAAGCAGCAGCCGGTGCGCGGCGGCTACGACCCCGACGACTACGTGCAGACCCGCGAGTGGGCGACCGCGGAGGACGGCACGGAGATCCCGCTGTCGGTCGTCTACAAGCGCGGCCTCGTGCACCCGGGCACGCCCGCGCCGCTCCTGCTGTACGGCTACGGCTCGTACGAGGCGAGCATCGACCCGTCGTTCTCCATCGCGCGGCTGTCGCTGCTCGACCGGGGCATGGCGTTCGTGATCGCGCACGTGCGCGGCGGCGGTGAGATGGGCCGCCGCTGGTACGACGAGGGCAAGACGCTCACGAAGCGCACCACCTTCACCGACTTCGTCGCGGCGGCCGACCACCTCATCGCGCGCGGGTGGACGAGCCCTGACCGCCTCGTGGCCGAGGGCCGGAGCGCCGGCGGCCTGCTCATGGGCGCGGTCGCGAACATCGCGCCCGACCGGTTCGCCGGGATCCTCGCGGGCGTGCCGTTCGTCGACGCGCTCACGAGCATCCTCGACCCGTCGCTGCCCCTCACCGTCATCGAGTGGGACGAGTGGGGCGACCCGCTGCACGACCCCGAGGTGTACGCGTACATGAAGTCGTACACGCCGTACGAGAACGTGCGCGAGGGCGTCGAGTACCCGCGGATCCTCGCGGTCACGAGCCTCAACGACACGCGCGTCCTCTACGTCGAGCCCGCGAAGTGGACCGCCCGCCTCCGCGAGGTCGGCGCGCCGGTGCTGCTGCGCACCGAGATGCAGGCCGGCCACGGCGGCAAGTCGGGCCGCTACGACGCGTGGCGCGAGCGCGCCTCGGACTACGCGTGGGTGCTCGACGTGGCGGGGCTCGGGTAGCGGCGGCTCGTCCGTCACCCGCGGCGGGCCGTCCGCCCTCCGGCCGCCATCGCCGACGCGCCCAGGCAGAGCAGGAGCGCTCCGACGAGGATCGCGTTCCCGTAGGCGGCCGGCCGGGCGTCCCGCACGACGCTCAGGAGCCACCCCGTGGCGCCGGTGCCGAGGAGGGATGTGAGCGCCACGGCCGGAGTGGTGATCGCGGTCACGCGCCCCATGAAGCCTGGCGGTGTCGCGGCCTGCAGGATGGGCCCCTGGGCGACGACGTACAGAGAGAACGCGATGCCTGCGATGCCCATGAGCGCCACGGCCGCCTCGAATCCGCGCACCTGCGAATAGGCGACGTAGACGGCCCCCATCGATCCGAGACCCGCGAGGAATGCCGCGCGCGGCGTGACGACGGCCGCCAGGCGCGGAGCGAGGACCGATCCGGCTAGTCCGCCGAGACTGAACGCGCCGCTGACGACGCCGTACTGCGCGGGCGTGAGCCCCAGGTGTCCGAGCGCGAACAGGGCGAGCACCGAGTTATTGATCCCGAGCGAGAGGCCGTAGACCGACACCCCGACGATGACCAGGCGGATCGACGGGGTCCGCCAGGCCACGAAGAGACCGGCGACGAACTCCGGCCAGTAGCGACGTGCCGCGTCCGCATCCGGCCGTGCCGACCGCGCACCCTCCACCTTGCTCACGCACACCGCGGACAGCGCGAACGTGAGGGCGTTCACCGCCAGTGCGGGGAGAGGCCCCAGCAGCGCGTAGAGCGCGGGCCCCGCCGACGTGGCGATGACGGCGATGCCGACGGCGGCGAACATCATCTTCCCGGCGGCGTCCGCACGTCGATCCTCGGGGAGGAGCGCCTGGAGCGCCGCGGCTCGTGCGGGCAGGAAGAACTGCGACGCCGCGCCGATCAGCGTGAGGGTCACCAGCAGCGCCACGATGACGAGGGCGTCGCCGCCCCGCGCCGCGATCGCGAGCATCGGGAGGAGCAGAGCGAAGCGGATCAGGTCGGCGGAGACCATCACCCTGCCTGCTCGCCAGCGATCGACGAGCACCCCCACCAGCGGCGCGACGACGAGGCGCGGCAGCGTGCTGGTCACGACGACCGCCGAGACCAGGGCAGGCAGCTCCGGCTCACCTGCCGCGAGGTCGGTGATGAGCCAGACGGTGACGGTGGAGGCAAGCAGGTACTCACCGAAGGACGACGTCGCCTGGGCAGCCCACAACCAGGCGAAGTCCCGGTTGATCAGCACCCGCTTGCCGTGCGCGGATGAGAGAGAACGAGTCATGTCAACCCGAGGAGGCGCTTCGCCTCCCGTCGGGTCGGCTCGTTGCGCGCGAAGTGCGCCGCGATCACCAGTGCCTGGTAGGCGGCGTCATTGCCTCTTCTCGCCTCGTCGACCGCCACGATGTCCCGCCAACGCTCCCACGTGTCATCGAAGGGCACCGTCGAGGGATGTCTCTCACGCCAGTAATATGCGAGCTCCTCGGGCCATCCTTCGTAGTGAGCGGCCCAACTTTCGGCGATCAACGGTGAAGCGAGTACACCCTCGGCCACGGGATCAGCGAGCGGCTGAAACCTGGCCTCCGGGCTGACCCGGATGCCATCACCGCCATTCCTTGCCCCACCATGCGGTGTGAACGTGTTGAAGACGAGCACGTCGCCTGGATGCAGGTCGTATCGCACCTCGCCGGCGAGGAACGTCTTGTCGATCGCCCATCCAGATGGGTTCCCATCGAGCATCATGGGCATCACGGAGTCGCGATCCCTTTGAAACACCGGAAGGGATCCCGTTTCCGGCACCGTCCGGAATAGAGGCGTCCACATAGTCAACTGGCTCATGCTCCCCTGCAGTTCAGGAAAGTCCTGATGCGCACCTGCCGGGAAGGAGAACTGCGAGAGTTCCGGAGGCACGGCCCGAAGGTGCTTAAGGGGATGGACGAACACCTCATTGTCGTTCATAATCACGGAAACCGCGTCTAGGACTGCAGGCGCATGATACAAGGCTTCAAGGTCCTGCGATCGTGCTGTTACCTCGAGGAGGAAGTCCTCGGGCCGTTCATCATCTCGCGCAATGTAGCGAAGCTGTCCGCGATCGGTGATTGATCCGTCCGTTACACCCGAGAAACTGAACTGCCTGGCGATCTGCCTATGAATTCGCGCTAAGCGCTCCCGATCCAAAATGCCTCGTAACACCGCATGGCCGGTTTCGCGATAATGCGCGACTGCTTGCGTCGTGGCACTCGTCGAACTCACCGGGTGATCTTCGGTGTTGATAGACGAATGGCGTAGAGCATGTCGACTGACTCGTCTAACTGAAACACCTCCGCGGCGAATGACTCCTTGATCGCGGGCGTCATCCGCGCAGCGAGGCCATGATGCTTACCTTCGAGAAGGAGCGCTTGACCAGCCCTGCCGATGGAGACCAGGGCTCTCGCATACGAGCATTCGAGTTGCTCTGGCGCACCCTCGACCCGGTCCCGGGCGACGCCGAATGCGACCCCAAGCCCAGGCCCATTCCCCCACCCCTGCCCCTGGATCATGGAGGCGAAATCGCTTGCCAAGAGCGCGCGTGGGACCTGTCGCAGCGAGCGCGGCTGCGTGTCGACGATCCAAGCCGCATCTTTCCAGTCCTCCACGTCGCTCGTCACGACACCGCAAAAGAGCGCAGGCTCTTCGGCGAGAATCTGGTAAAGACAGCGCAAGATGGACTCGAATGCAGGACGAAGCATCGACGTTCCTGCGTCCGCCTTGAGGCTACGACGCCTCAAGGCATCGTGGAAGTCAAATCCGGAGACGATTTTGTCGTACATGTATCGACAAGGCCTCAGATGAGACACGTCCATGCCGGGCGCGTGAGCTGCAATTTCTAGAAATCGATATGGGCGTGCCCAATTCGACTCCGCCCAGAAGTTCGGGATGTAGCTCATTCCGAGATGATCAATCGATCGCTTGATCAAAGCCAACCTTCGAGCCTCCCCCAAATCAGGACGGGAGCCTCTGCGGCACCCATTCCGTAATGTTCAACGGTATATTGCAGGTCAATGTCGGTTGCCGAGCTGTAGCGCCAGTTGCAGAAGGCCGCGAGGGCATGCAACTGCCCATCGGCGTGGCCAGCGTCGACGAGTAGCGCGCGGAAGCTCCGCGGATCTCGGTACCGGAACATCGCACGTCGCACGACGGTTGCCAGTCTCAAGTCCAGCACCCAGTCCGCGTCGGATTCAAGCGCCTCAGCGCCGGCGCCGCTTGGCGACTGGTCGTTGACACGCACAAGTGCGTTGGATCGCGTGTCGAAGTAGTAATTGCCGGGGACGAACCTCGGAGACCTCAGTACCTCGACGAAACACTCCGTAGGGTGTCGTGCTCCCCCGCTCGGCACTGACCGATAGATTAGTTCTACCTGGTGGTATCCCGTATCGGGATCGTAGTACGGAGGTTGGCGATGTGTTTGACCGAACACACCGGCAAGAATCGCTGCAAGCTGATGTAAGTCGGAATTTCGAAGAGTATCCAGACCGAGATCGCACGCTCGCTCCAAGGGGTGCATGGACAGACACGGGAGATCGAGATACACGTCGGGATACTCGTCAGCCTCCACGTAACCGGCCATGATCCGTGCGTCTTCGACGCGTGCCGAAATCCCGCGCGACATGTCGAGAAACGGATGATCTTCTGTCGCGGCGTGGTACCCCGATCTCCGCTGACGACCGGAAGCCTGCAGGCGAGCGCCAATGTCAGGCGAGACGCCTTCCATACGATCGCATGTCAGGACTCCCTGAGGTGCGATGTCCTGGGCGACTTGAGAGTCGAGGAGCACCGCGGGCTCTGACGTGGACCATTCAAGCCATGCGTGCCCCTCTGAATCGAATTGAAGTGATGCGGAAGCGCTGACGACCACGATCTATTCTTTCAGCTAAGGCAGTGGGGCCCGGTTGCGCCGGACCCCACTGCGAACAATTAGGACAGCCGCGCCCGCTTCGGCTTCGGGCGGGGCTTCGGCACGATCTGTACCAGGTTGCAAGTGCCCTCCTGGAGGAGGGCTGTCTTCACGGTGCTTGTCATGTTGTTCTCCTTCGCTTGTCAATTTTTCCTAAGCCGCCGAATAAGCTTGTTCGACATCGGCGTGGACTGGAGCCTATGTAGTTACGGCACAGATCACCACGCTATTGACACACGAAGGGGCCTTCTCCATGGTGCGCGCGAATACGGCAATGTGCTCATGTAGAATTTCCCTGGTCGCTGAATTCTGAGAAGCCGGTGCGACGAGATACAAGCGGCAGCGAGCGCATTGGCAACGCATTGCATCTGCGAAGCGTCCGCGGCGCTTCTGGCTATGTCCGCCGCGCGAGGCGTCGTTCCAAGCGCCTCGCGTGCTCAGTCAGGAAGTCTTTCCACTTGCACGGCAGTTGAGCCTCTCAGTTCATGGATCACCTAGGCACGGGCTACTGAGGGCTGTCCGTCGTGCGCCTTCGGGGAGCGACTCGATCACCGGCCTCGCGTCGCCTAGGGTGGATCCCTGACACGGGGTGCCCACGAGGGCTGAGATGAGACCCGTCGCACCTGATCCGGTTCGCACCGGCGGAGGGATGTCATCATGAGTGCTGCGCGCCCGTCCACCCACGAGACCACGGGAGCGGGGACCGCCTCAGCGGACCTCCTCCGCCTGCTGCGAGAGCGCACGCCGCTCGTGCAGTGCATCACGAACGCCGTCGTCACCGGCTTCACCGCCAACGTCCTGCTCGCGCTCGGTGCCGCGCCCGCGATGACCGACGTGCCCACCGAGGCGGGGCCGTTCGCCCGGATCGCGTCGGGGGTGCTCGTGAACCTCGGCACGCCGCACGCCGAGCAGCGGGAGGCCGCGGTCGAGGCCGCGCACGCCGCCCGCGAGGCGGGCACGCCCTGGGTGCTGGATCCCGTCGCGGTCGGCGCCCTGCCGGTGCGCACCCGGCTCGCGCACGAGCTCGTGGCCCTGTCGCCGACGATCGTGCGCGGGAACGCGTCCGAGATCCTCGCGCTCGCGACCGGCGGAGCGGGAGGCCGGGGCGTCGACGCGACCGACGAGGTGGAGGCCGCCCTCGACGCGGCCCTGCTCCTCGCCCGCACCTACGGCACGGTCGTCGCCGTGTCGGGGCCCGTCGACCACATCACCGACGGGCACCGCGTCGTGCGCGTGCACACGGGCGACGCGCTCCTCACGAAGGTGACCGGCGGGGGCTGCGCCCTCGGCGCCGTGATGGCCGCGTTCGCGTCGCTGGACCCGGATCCGCTGCGGGCGGCCGTCGCCGCGACGAGCGTCTACACGATCGCCGCGGAGGTCGCCGCAGAGGGCGCCCGCGGTCCGGGCTCCTTCGCGGTCGCGCTGCTCGACGCCCTCGACGCCGTGACCCCCGAGCTCGTCGCGCAGCGCGAGCGCCTGTCGTGACCGCGCTCGACCTGTCCGTCTACCTCGTCACCGATCCGGCGCTCTGCGGCGCGCGCGGCGTGCACGCGGTCGTCGCGGCAGCGGTCGCGGGCGGGGCGACGGCCGTGCAGATCCGCGACAAGCACGCGAGCGCGGCCGACCTGCTGGCGACCGTGCTCGCGGCGGCCTCCGTCATCGACGCGCACGCCGCCGCGCATCCGACCGCGCCGCGGCCCGTGCTCCTCGTCGACGACCGCGTCGACGTGGTCCTCGCGGCGCTCGCCCGGGGCGCGCGGGTGGACGGGGTCCACGTCGGGCAGTCGGACGTGCCGGCCGACCTCGTGCGGCGGATGCTCGACGCCGCGAGCCCCGACCGGCGCCTCGTGCTCGGCCTCACCGCGAACGCCCCCGAGCACGTAGAGGCGGTCCGCGCCCTGCCGGACGGCACGGTCGACTACCTCGGCGTCGGCGTGATCCGGCCCACCAGCACCAAGCCCGACCACCCGGCGCCGCTCGGGCACGACGGGTTCGGCATCATCGCGGGCCTCTCCCCCGTGCCGTGCGTCGCGATCGGCGGCGTCGACGTGGACGACGTGGCGGCGGTGGCGGCCGCGGGCGGGGCGGGCACCGCCGTGGTGTCCGCGGTGTGCGCGGCCGAGGATCCCGCGGCGGCCGCCCGCCAGCTCGCGAGGGCATGGGCTCGGGTGCGGGCGGCGGGCGCGGGCGGGGCGTCCGCGCCCGCCGAACCCGCCCCCCTCGGCGACGACTCCGCCGTCGACGAGTCCGCCGATGCCGACCACGACCACGCCGCGGCCTCCGGCACGGCCCGCGGCAGCCGCGCCGTCCCGCGCGTCCTCAGCATCGCGGGCACGGATCCGACGGGTGGCGCGGGCGTGCAGGCCGACCTCAAGTCCATCGCGGCGAACGGCGGCTACGGGATGGCCGTCGTCACGGCGCTCGTGGCGCAGAACACGCGGGGCGTGCGGGAGATCCACGTGCCGCCGGTCGCGTTCCTCCGGGCGCAGCTCGACGCGGTGTCCGACGACGTGGTGATCGACGCCGTGAAGGTCGGCATGCTCGGATCCGCCGCCGTGGTGGACGAGGTGGCGGACTGGCTGCGCGCGGTGCGCCCGCCGGTCGTGGTGCTCGATCCGGTGATGGTCGCCCAGTCGGGCGACGCCCTCCTCGACGCCGACGCCACCGAGGCGCTGCGGCACCTCCTCCCGCTCGCCGACGTCGTGACGCCCAACCTGCCGGAGCTCGCCGCGCTCCTCGGCGAGCCCGAGGCCGACGCCTGGGACGCCGCGCTCGCGCAGGGCCGCGCCCTCGCCGCGCGTCACGGCGTGCGCGTGATCGTCAAGGGCGGGCACCTCCGCGTGGACGACTGCCCGGACGCGCTCATCGTGCCCGCCGGGGACGGCGCGGACGGCTCTGACGCCGCGGACGCCGCCGTCCACGTCGTCCCCGGCCCGCGCATCGCCACGACGAGCACGCACGGCACCGGCTGCTCCCTCTCGAGCGCGCTCGCGACCCTGCAGCCGCGGCGCGGCGACTGGCTCGCGGCGCTCACGGAGGCGAAGGGCTGGCTCACCGGATCCCTCGCGCACGCCGAGGACCTCGACGTCGGCGAGGGGGCCGGCCCGCTCGACCACCTGCGCGCGCTGTGGGACGCCGCCGGCACGCACCTGCCGCCCGTCTCGGAGGAGATGTGGGCCGGATCCGCCGACCTCCGCCGCGAGATCGACGACCTGCCCTTCGTGCGGCGGCTCGGCGACGGCAGCCTGCCGGAGGCGTGGTTCTCGCACTACCTCGCGCAGGACGCGATCTACCTCCGCGCCTACTCCCGCGTGCTCGCCCGGGCCAGCCAGCTCGCGCCGACGCCCGACGCGCAGGTCGCGTGGGCGCGGTCCGCGGCCGACGCGATCGCCGCCGAGTCGACGCTGCACGAGGAGTGGCTGTCCCGGCACCCCGCACCCGCGGTCCCCGGCCCGGTGACGCGCGCCTACGTCGACCACCTGCTCGCGCACGCCGCCGGCAGCGACTACGCCGTGCTCGTCGCGGCGCTCCTGCCCTGCTTCACGATCTACGCCGACGTGGGCGTGCGGCTCCATGCGGCGGGATCCGCCGCGGCGGCGGCCGGGTCCGCGCACCCGTACGCGGCGTGGCTCGAGACGTACGCCGATCCCGCCTTCACGGCCGCGACCCGGCGCGCCTGCGAGCTGGTGGACGAGGCGGCGGTCCTCGCGGGGCCGCTCCGCCGGTCCGCGATGCTCGAGGCATCGCGCCTGTCGGCGGCGTACGAGCGCGACTTCTTCCGCGCCCCGGAGGCGCTCGGCTGATGCGGCGCCGGGCGGGTCGTGCCCGGCACGCGCGTCCGGCGTCGCGAGCATGCGGCGCCGCGCGCGTCCTCCGGGCTCAGCCCAGGGAGGCGAGCCGCTGCAGCAGCAGGTCGAGGGTGGAGTCGAGGCTGCTCGCGCCCCAGACCGCGACCACGACGGTGAGGGCGACCATCGTGCCCGCGGGCGCGCGGTACCGGATGCGGTCGACGAGGAGCAGGACGACCGTGCCGATCGCGACGACGATCCCCGCGACGGAGGCGAAGGCCATGCGCACGTAGGCCGCCGCGTCGGGCGTCGACCAGCTGTTCGCCGCCAGGCCGAGCGCGAGCGGCACGAGCACCAGGCCCACCAGCAGGACCAGCGGCGCGGGCAGGAGGCGGGCGCGCGGCGCGGCCGGATCCTCGGCGACGGGGGTGGGGACGGACATGGTGACGAGCCTAGGGTCGCGGCGCGTCCCGGACCAGGGTCCGCACGCTGCATGCCGCACGGCGCATGCCGCACGCCGGGGTCATCGCACATCGGGCGCCCGCGGTGCGCGACCACCGGCGTCACACTCCCGGAGGCGGCCCGCCGCGGCGCTACGCTCGACCCGCCGCCGACGGGTCCCCGTCGCCCGCGGCGTCGCCCGCCCTCCACACCGCCGACACGACGACCATCGCGCGCCGTGCGCCTCCTGGGAGCCCTCACCATGACCACGACCACCGCACGGCCCTCCCGCGCCCAGCGCCTCGACGCCCTCCCCTGGACCCGCGGCCACTCCCGCATCCTCGGCGGAAGCGGCGTCGGCTGGGCCCTCGACGCGATGGACGTCGGCCTCATCTCGTTCGTCATCGCCCAGCTCGCCGTGGTGTGGGAGGCGGACGCGGGGCAGCTCGGCCTCGTCGCTTCGGCCGGGTTCCTCGGCATGGCGATCGGCGCGAGCGTCGGCGGGCTCGTGGCGGACCGCATCGGCCGCCGCCAGGTGTTCGCCCTCACGCTGCTCGTCTACGGGCTCGCGACGGGCGTCTCCGCGCTCGCCATGTCGGTGGGCGCGCTCATCGCGCTGCGGTTCGTCGTGGGCCTCGGTCTCGGCGCCGAGCTCCCGGTCGCGTCGACCTTCGTCAGCGAGTTCGCACCGGCGCGCATCCGCGGGCGGGTCATCGTCATCCTCGAGTCCTCGTGGGCGGTCGGCTGGACGGCGGCCGCGCTCATCGGCTACCTGGTCATCCCCACGAGCGAGGACGGCTGGCGCTGGGCGCTCGCGCTCGGCGCGGTGCCCGCGGTGTGGGCGATCTTCGTGCGGCTCCGGCTGCCGGAGTCCGTGCGCTTCCTCGAGGCCAAGGGCCGGCACGCGGAGGCGGAGCGCGTGGTCCGCGACCTGGAGGAGTCGGCCGGAGCCGCGGCGCCGGTGGACGACGCGCGGACGCCCCACCCCGCCGCCGAGGTCGCGCCCGCACCGCTCGCCGCCGACGCCGCACCCCGCGAGCGCCTGTTCGGCGCGCGCCTGCGCCGCCGCACCCTCTCCCTCTGGATCGTGTGGTTCTGCGTCAACTTCGCCTACTACGGCGCCTTCATCTGGCTGCCGACGCTGCTGGTGGCGCAGGGCTTCTCACTCGTGCGCTCCTTCGGGTACACGCTGCTCATCACGCTGGCGCAGCTGCCGGGCTACGCGGTCTCGGCCTGGCTCGTGGAGCGCTGGGGGCGCCGCGTGACGCTCGCGGTCTTCCTCGCGGGATCCGCCGTGTCGGCCGGGCTCTTCGGCACCGCCGACGACGTGACCTCGATCCTCGTCTTCGGCGCGCTCATGTCGTTCTCGAACCTGGGCGCATGGGGCGCGCTCTACGCGGTGACGCCCGAGCTGTACCCGACCCGGGTGCGCGCGACGGGGGCGGGCAGCGCGGCCGGATTCGGGCGGCTCGCGTCGATCATCGCGCCGCTGTGCGTGCCGCCGCTGCTCGCGCTCGGCGGCGTCGCCCTGCCGTTCGGCGTGTTCGCCGGCGTCTTCGCGCTGGCCGCCGTCGCCGCGCTCACCCTGCCGGACCTCCGCGGCGCGACCCTCGAGGACTGAGCGGGCGCTCCGCTCGGTACGCTCGGGGGACCCGACCCGAGGAGCCGCCGTGGTGCCCATGCTCGTCATCATCCCCGTGATGGTCGTCGTCGTGATCCTCATCGCCTTCGCCGTCATCGGCACCACCCGCTCGAACCCCACGCAGGACGCGCAGGACGCCGTCGCCCGCGAGCGCCGCGCTGCGCGCAAGGCCGAGCGGGAGCGCCGGAAGGCCGAGCGGGGCTGACCGGGCTGGGGATCGTCCACGCTCCGCTCGCCCTCGACGAGCAGCCTGGGCGGATGACCTCCACCACCGCCCGCCGCCGCGCCCTCCGCGACGCCGTCATCCTCACGGCCTTCTTCCTCGTCTCGCAGCTCGTCGTCGTCCCGATGGTGGGTGGGGGCGCGGCGACGGAGCATCTCGGCCCTGCGCTCGTCGTCGGCGTCCTCGTCTTCGCCGCCGCCTACCTGATCCGCCGGGCCACGGATGGCCGACGCCGGGACCGCGGCTAGCGGACGGCGGACGCACGACGCCCCCGCGACCAGCAGGTCGCGGGGCGTCGTGCGTGGAACGGGATGAGGGTCAGCCCGCGGCCAGCGCCTCCTCGAGGAGGTGCGACAGGGCATCGAGCTGGACGGACGTGGATCCGGCCTCGTCGAGGTCCTCGCCGTCGAGCGCGCGCGCCGCGAGGCCCGCCTTGCTGTCGATGAGCTCGGCGATCTTCGCGTCGATGGTCTGCGCCGCGATGATGCGCCACGCGGTGACGGGCTCCTCCTGGCCGATGCGGTGCACGCGGTCGATGGCCTGCGTCTGCTCCGCGGAGGTCCAGCTGAGCTCGGCGAGCACCACGTTCGACGCGGCCTGCAGGTTGAGGCCGACGCCCGCCGCGGTGAGCGAGCAGACCACGACCTGCACCTCGGGGTCGTTCTGGAAGGAGTCGATGGCGTCCTGGCGCGCCGCGGGCGACTGGTCGCCGCGGATCGAGACGCTGCGGATGTCGCGCTTGGCGAACGTGGCCTCGGCCTGGTCCATCACGTCGACGTGCTTGGCGAAGAACACGACCTTGCCGACCGAGCGCGCGAGCTGCGCCGCGTAGTCGGCGGCGAGCACCGCCTTGGCCTGGCCGATGCGGCGGACCATGGTGAAGACGTTCTCCCCGGTCTTCTGCGCCTTGGCCTCGTCGAGCTCCGACTGCGCGACGAGCCGCACGAGGTGCGCCCGCTCCGCCGCCGGTCCGTCGAGGACGTCCGGCACGGTGGTGCCGCGCGCGCCGACGAGCGCCGTGAAGCGCCGCACCAGGCGGGCGGCGAGCTCGCGCTCGGCCTGGCGGATGGAGCGGCCGAGGTCGTCGTCGAGCTCGACGGGGAGGTCGGCGATCCGCTTGGACGGCAGGTCGGTGGCCACGTCGATCTTCCGGCGGCGGACGATGCCGAGGTCGATGACCGCGCGTCGCGCCTCCGCGAAGAAGCCGGGGTCGGCGGGCGTGAGGCCCGCCTCCTCGAGCTCGCCCATGAGGACCGACGTCGGCTTGTCGCCGTCGATCCAGCCGAGGAACTGCCAGATGGCGCGGAAGTCGTCGATGTCGTTGATGAGCGGGGTGCCCGTGAGCGCCATCAGCAGCGGCGCGGACTGGCGCTGGCGGATGCTCTCGGCGAGCGCCAGCACGAACCTCGAGCGCTGCGACTGCAGGTTCTTGATGAAGTGCGCCTCGTCGACGACCATGCCGCGGAAGCCGAGCGTCCGGAGCCAGCCGATGTGCCGGTCGAGGACCTCGTAGTTGACGATGACGACGTCGGCGAAGGCGTCGAGGCCCGCGCCGTCGCCGTGGATGACGGTCGCGCGGCGGTGCGGCGTCCAGCGCTCCACCTCGCGCTTCCAGTTCATCTTGACGACGTTGGGGACGACGACGAGCAGTGGGTACGCGTCGGCGACGGAGGCGGCGAGCAGCGCCTGCGCGGTCTTGCCGAGGCCGGGCTCGTCGGCGAGCAGGAACTCGCGGTGACCGAGGCGCACGCTCTCGAGGAAGCGCGCCTGGTGGCGCATGAGCTCGAGACCGTGCGGCGACAGGCGGTCGATGCGGGGGCTCTCCGGCAGGTCCATGCTCGCGATGCCGCCGCCGGCGCCGTACTCGAACGACTTGAACAGCGGGCCGAGCAGCTCCCAGTTGGCGAGGAGGCGCGTGGGCGGGGCCGCGGGCGCGGGCCGGTCGAGGTCGGGCTCGAGGAACGGGTTCGCGAGCACGCGCGCCTTCACCGACGGCGGGACGACCTGGCGCTCGTGCAGCTTCGCGATCGCCGGGTCCTCGGGCTCGGGCTCCGGCTCGTCCTCGACGACCATCTCGACGCCGCCGTCGAACAGCATGTGCTTGCGCATGGCGCGGGCGGTCTCGGAGAGCTTGGCGTCGGGATCCAGCAGCGGCAGCACCGAGGTGTCGCGCGCGGCCGTGCGGGCGAGGATGCTCGCGATGCCGTCGAGGCGCTTCAGCGTCTCCGCGCGCTCGGAGTCGCTGAGCGGGGTCGCCGGGTCCTTCGCGTGCGTGCGCTCCTCGCGCATCAGCACGGCGATGACCTGGAACTTCGTGCGGTTGACCGGCTTCAGCTTGCCGCGCTGGGCGGCCTGCTCGATCTCGCGCACGGCGCGCGCGAGGACGGGGATGAGCCCCTCGTTGTCGATCGTGCGCGTGCGGGCGGAGGACCGCCGCTGGCCGGTGCGAGCCATGCAACTCCTTGTTCACTGCCGGGGCCAGGCCGCGCCTGCGCTCCCGGATCGGAAGTACGTGCGTCCGTCGCGCACGGTGACGCGTGCGGTCGGACGGTGGCGAGGGGACCTTCCTCGAGCAACCGGGAGACCCGGGTCGGGGGTGGGATGACGGTCCGCCGCCTGCGCCCGGCCGCCTCGGGGAGGACGGGCACGAGAGCAGTTTAGGGCACGCGCGCTCCCGCCGCGCGCCCGGTCGCCGCGGGCTGCCCGGCCTAGGCTGGATCCATGACGGATCAGGCGACACCCACCGGTACCAACGAGGCGGGTTCCCCCGGCCGCTACGTCGAGGAGGGCGAGTTCACCCGGGACACGAACTACATCGAGGACCGCATCCTCCGCGACGGATCCCAGGGGTGGCCCGTCGAGGCTGGCCGCTACCGCCTCGTCGCCGCCCGCGCCTGCCCGTGGGCGAACCGCTCCGTCATCGTCCGCCGCCTGCTCGGCCTCGAGGACGCCATCTCGCTCGGCCTGCCCGGCCCGACGCACGACGCCCGCAGCTGGACCTTCGACCTCGACCCGGACGGCCGCGACCCCGTCCTCGGCATCGAGCGCCTCCAGGACGCGTTCCTCGCCCGCTTCCCCGGCTACCCGCGCGGCATCACCGTGCCGGCCCTCGTCGACATCCCCTCCGGCCAGGTCGTGACCAACGACTACCCGCAGATCACGCTCGACCTCTCCACGGAGTGGACCGAGCACCACCGCGAGGGCGCGCCCGACCTCTACCCCGAGCACCTCCGCGCGGAGATCGACGAGGTCGCCGACCTCGTCTTCCGCGACGTGAACAACGGCGTCTACCGCTGCGGCTTCGCCGGATCCCAGGAGGCGTACGAGAAGGCCTACGACCGCCTCTTCTCCCGCCTCGACTGGCTGAGCGACCGGCTCGCCGGCCAGCGCTACCTGGTGGGCGACACGATCACCGAGGCCGACGTCCGCCTGTTCACCACGCTCGCCCGGTTCGACGCCGTCTACCACGGGCACTTCAAGTGCAACCGCCAGAAGCTCGACGAGATGCCCGTGCTGTGGGCCTACGCCCGCGACCTGTTCCAGACGCCGGGCTTCGGCGACACCATCGACTTCGTGCAGATCAAGCAGCACTACTACCTGACGCACACCGACATCAACCCGACCCGCGTCGTGCCCGTCGGGCCCGAGACCTGGGGCTGGCTCGAGCCGCACGGCCGCGAGGAGCTGGGCGGCCGTCCCTTCGGCGACGGCACGCCCCCGGGACCCGTCCGCGAGGGCGAGCGGGTGCCCGAGGGCCACGGCGCGGTGCCCCGCAGCGCCGACGGGTCCGGCGCCCGCGAGACGCGCCCGTCCGCGGCCCGCGCCTCCGTCTCCGGATCCCCCGTCCCCGGCTCGGCCGACGCCGGCAGCGCGGGCAGCGCCTGATGGCCGCACGCACGTCCGCCACCGTCACGCCGAGGCGTCGGCTCCTCGGCCTCGCCATCCGGCACGTGCCCGCCGTGGCGCGGTCGATGCACGGCACGCCCGCCGCCGGAGCGCACGTCGTGCGGCATCCGGCGGGGAAGCAGGGCCTCCCGCTCGACATCTCCGTCTGGACCCCGCCCGGCCACGACCGCTCGGCGACCGGATCCCCGGTGCTCGTCGTCCTCGCCCGGCACGACGGCGACTGGCTGCCGTCCACGCTCGCGAAGGACCTGCGCGCGGTGGTCGTGGCCATGGCCCCGGACGACGACGAGCAGGCCCTCGCGGGCCTCTCCTGGATCGCCTCGCACGCCGCCGGCTGGAACGGCACCCCGGAGCGCCTCGGCATCCTCGGGGACGGACCCGGCGCCGACCGGGCGCTGCGCGTCACCGCGCTCGCCCGCGACGCCGACGGCCCGGCGGTCCTCCGGCTCGTGCTCGTGAGCCCGTCCGGCGAGGTGCCCACCGTGCAGGCCCCCGACCGCCAGGGGCACGGCCTCGACCGGCTGCCCGGCACGCTCGTGCACGTCGGGGCGGCGGATCCGCGGCTCGACGACGTCGTGGAGGGCGTCGCCGCGCTCAAGGCGGCGGGTACGAAGGCGCGGCTCGTGCGGATCCCGCGCGCGGACCACGGCTGGCTCGCCTACCCGGCCGCGGACCCGGCGCTCGCCCGCAGGTCGCTCGACGAGATCGTCGCCTACCTGCGCCGCGGGCTCACCGAGGAGCGCGCGTTCGGGGTCGGCCCGGCGTAGGGTCCGCCTCGACGGGGACCTTCACGAGGATGCCCGCGGCGATGAACACGATCGCCGCCACGTACTGCAGCGACTGCCAGGTCACCGCCTCGACGGGGATCACGGCGACGGGGTTCCACAGCACGGCCACGGCCGCCAGCAGCGCCGCGCTCCACCAGCTCCGGGCGCGCACCGAGAACACGATCATGATCAGCGCGAGGATCGCCACCGCGAACCGCACGACCGTGAACAGGTCGCCGTCGATCACCGCGAAGCCGGCCAGCAGCACGATGGCGCCGAGTAGCCCGGGGGCGAGGGACGGTCGGGTGAAGGCGGGGGCGGCGGGGGTGCGGGTCACCCGGCCAGTCTGCCAGCGACCGCCGCAGGGGCGGCTGCACGGCATCGCGTCGCCGTCCGACGGGCCGCGCCGCGTCCTGCCGGTATCGTCGGACGATCCGTCCCGACCCCGAGGAGCCCCCATGCGCGCCGTCGTCTACGAGCGGTTCGGCGAGACGCCCGTCGTCCGCGAGCTGCCGGATCCCGTCCCCTCGCCGCGGGGCGTCGTGGTGCGCGTCGAGGCCACGGGCGTGTGCCGCAGCGACGCGCACGGCTGGCTCGGGCACGACGACGGCATCGCGCTCCCGCAGGTGCCCGGGCACGAGCTGGTGGGCCGCATCCACGCCACGGGCCCGGAGGTCACCCGCTTCCGCGTCGGCGACCGCGTCACCGTGCCCTTCGTGTGCGCGTGCGGGCGCTGCCCCGAGTGCCGCGCCGGGAACGGCCAGGTGTGCCGCGACCAGACGCAGCCCGGCTTCACGCACCACGGCTCCTTCGCGGAGCTGGTGGCGCTGCACGACGCGGACGTGAACCTCATCCGCGTCCCCGACGACCTCGACGCGGGCGCCGCGGCGCTCCTCGGCTGCCGGTTCGCCACGGCGTTCCGCGGGCTCGTGCACCGCGCGCGCATCCGACGCGGCGAGCGCCTGGTCGTCGTCGGCTGCGGCGGCGTGGGCCTCAGCGCCGTGATGATCGGCGTGGCCGTGGGCGCCGAGGTGATCGCGGTCGACATCGACCCCGCCGCCCTCGCGCGCGCCCGGGAGCTCGGCGCCGCGCACGCGGTCGACTCGTCGGGCCTCGCCGAGCGGGAGGTGCTCGACGCGATCCGCGCGGTCGCACCCGACGGCGTGCAGGTGTCGGTCGAGGCGCTCGGCCGGGAGTCGACGCTCCGGATCAGCCTGCTCGCGCTTGCGCCGACCGGCCGTCAGGTGCAGATCGGGCTGTTCGCGAGCGAGCCGACGGCGCCCGTCCCGTTCATCATCAGCCAGGAGCTGAGCGTGCACGGCAGCCACGGCATGCCCGCGCACGACTACGCCGAGCTGATGGCGATGGTCGCCTCGGGCGCGCTCCGCCCGGAGCTGCTCATCGAGCACCGGATCCCGCTCGAGGACGCCCCGGCCGCGCTCGAGGCGCTGGCCGCGGGCGACCGGTCGGCGGGGATCACGTTGGTCGCGGTCGGCTGACCGCCCGGCCGGACCCGTCGCGGGCGACCCGCGCGGATCCGACCGGGAGCGACGCGCTAGAGCGCGCCCTGGATCTCGTCCCCCGCCGGGATGGGGACGAGCCGCGTGACCACGGGCGGCGACTGCAGGAGGCCGGCGAGCGACGCGTTCATGCGCGCGACGACCTCGCCCGCGCCGTGGGCGTCGAGCTCCTCGCCGGAGGACCACTTCTCGAGCATGACGATGGTGCCGTCGGGCGCGTCGTGGATGGCGTAGAGCTCGCAGCCCGCCTCCCCGTGCACCTCGGCGATGCCGCGGGACAGGGCGGCGACGGCGTCGTCGCGCCGCCCCTCGACGGGCGTGAAGACGGCGGTGACGACGACGGGGTCGGACATGGGTTCTCCTCTGGGGCCGGGGGATCGAGCGGGTGCGACGGGGTCGCTCAGCGCACCGCGGGTGCGGCGCTGCTGGATCGGGGGACGAAGTCGGCCTGCACCTCGATGCGCCGCGGCGCGGCGGGGATGCGGCCCTGCATGCGCGCGAGGACGAGCTCGACGCTGTGCCGTGCGAGCATGTCGATGGGCTGGCGGACTACGCTGAGCGGCGGGGCGACGAGCTCGCTCCACGGGTTGTCGTCGAACACGACGACGGAGCGCGTCTCGGGGATCCGGACGCCCAGCTGCTGCAGCCGGCGGACGGCGCTGCTCACCTGGGCGGTGTTGGCGACGACGAGCGCCGTCGGCGGATCGGGGAGGGCGAGCAGGGCGGCGACCGCGTCGCCGCCTAGGTCGCCGCGGAACGGAACGTCGCGGACGAGCGCTACGTCGTCCGCCAACCCGGCGGCGGAGAGCGAGGCACGGTAGCCCGCGATGCGCGCATGGCCCGTCGAGGTCTCCGCCGGGCCGGAGATGATCGCGATGCGGGTGTGCCCGAGCCCCACCAGATGGTCGGTCGCCCGGGCCGCCGACGCGTCGTTCTGGATGCTCACGACGTCGATGTCGTCGAGCCCGTCGAGGGTGCGGTCGACGAAGACGACGTCGACGCCCGCCTGCCGGAGACGCGACCACTTGTCGACGTTGTCGCCTGCGGGAGTGGCGATGACGCCGCCCACGGACCGGTCGAGGAGGCTCGTGAGCGACTCCCCCTCGATGTGCGGATCCTCCTGCGTGGTCATCAGGAGGACCTGGGCACCGCGGGCCCGTGCCTCCCACACGATGCGGTCGGCGAGGCGGGCGAAGAACGGGTTCGTGAGGTCGGGGAGCACCAGGCCGATGGCGAGGGCCTGACCCTGGCTGAGCTCCCGGGCCGCGGCCCGCGGCCGGAAGTCGAGCTCGGCGATGGCCTCCACCACACGGCGCCTGGTGTCGACCGCGACGGGACCCGATCCGTCGTTGAGCACTCGCGAGACGACCGAGACCGAGACCCCGGCGACCCGCGCGACGTCGCGGATCGTTGCCGCCTTCCTCATGTGCCCTCCCCGTCGATGCGCTCATCCGGCCGCGCAGCGTCGCGCGGCCAAGTCGCCGTTGACACAGTCTAGGCCCGGTGGTACAAAACTGGTACCGGTTCCACCGGCACCCAGAAGCACGATCCGCATCGAACACCGCACGCGACGACGACGTCCCCCGCCTCCGGCGGCCGACGACCCGCGCCTGCCCCGGACCCGGAGGTCACCGTGAACCTGCACACCCTGCTCGACGCTCGCGAACGCGAGGGCCGCCCCATCCGCATCGGCCTCATCGGCGCCGGGCGCTATGGCACCATGTACCTCGCGCAGGCCCGCAACATCCCCGGCGTGCACGTCGTCGCCATCGCCGACATCAACACGGCCCGCGCTCGCGGCGCGTTCGAGCTGGTCGACTGGCCGGCCGACATGGTCGCGGCCGACATCCCCGAGGCGCTGGCGAACCGCACCACGACGATCGTCCCGGACGCCGACGCGCTCTTCGAGAGCGACATCGACGTGATCGTGGAGGCGACCGGAAACCCGATCGTGGGCGTGCACCACGCGCTGCGGGCGATCGAGACCGGCAAGCACATCATCATGGTGACGGTGGAGGCGGACGCCCTCGCCGGCCCCGCCCTCGCGAAGCGCGCCGAGGCCGCGGGCGTCGTCTACTCCATGGCCTACGGCGACCAGCCCGCGCTCATCATGGAGCTCGTCGACTGGGCCCGTACCAGCGGGTTCGACGTCGTCTGCGCCGGCAAGGGCGCCAAGTACCTCGAGCACTACCACCAGATGAATCCCGACAACGTCTGGGAGAACTGGGAGTTCAGCAAGGAGCTCACCGACTCGGGCCAGCTCAATCCCTACATGCACACCTCGTTCCGGGACGGCACCAAGGCGGCCATCGAGATGGCCGCCGTCGCCAACGCCGCGGGCCTCGTGCCGTCGGATTCCGGGCTCACGTTCACACCCGGCGACGTCGAGCAGATCGCGACCATCAGCCGCCCGCGCGGCATCGGAGGCGCGCTCGACCACGAGGGCACCGTGGACGTCATGTCGAGCGTCGAGCGCGACGAGTCCCTCATCCCCCACAACACCCAGGAGGGCGTCTACGTCGTCGTCAAGGCGACGAACGCCTACGTCTCCACGTGCTTCGACGAGTACCCCTGGCACCCCGACCCCACCAAGCAGTACGCCGCCCTCTACCGGCCCTACCACTACGTCGGGCTCGAGCTCAACATCTCCATCGCCAACGCCGCGCTCCGGGGCATCTCGACCGGCCACCCCGAGGGCTTCTACGGCGACGTCGTCGCGACGGCGAAGAAGGACCTGAGGGCCGGGGAGTTCCTCGACGGCGAGGGCGGCTTCACCGTCTACGGGAAGCTCGTCTCCGCCCGGCACTCCGTCGCCACCGGCGCACTCCCCGTCGCCCTCGCCCACCACGTCGAGCTGACGCGCGACATCGCCCAGGGCGAGACCGTGGGCTGGGACGACGTCATCATCGACGAGTCGCTCGCCGAGGCCCTCGAGCTCCGGCGCGAGACCGAGGCGCTGCTCGGCGCCTGACCTCCGGGCCGCATCCTCCCCCTCCCTCCTCTCCCTCCTCCCCGTGGCCTCCCGGCCCCGGGAGCCCGAACCCCATCCCCCACCGCCCTTCACCGTCGAAAGGTCCCACCATGAAGCTCCCCTCCCGACCCGCGAGGCTCACCCTCGCCGGCCTCGCCTCGATCGCCCTCCTCGCCGGATGCACGGCCTCGCCCGACGGCGACGCCCCGGCCGGCGGCGCCACCGGATCCGGCACCGACATCGCGTCGCTCGTCGACGCGAGCGCCAAGTCCACCGTCGACGAGGTGAAGTCCTCGCTCGGCGAGCCCACCGCGCCGGACGGCACGAAGCTCTGCTACATCACGCGCACGCTGTCCAACGAGTTCTGGGGCTACGAGCGCGACGGATTCGAGAACGAGGCGAAGCGGCTGGGCGTCGACTACCAGACCTTCGACGTGACCGACGAGTCGTCCATCACGGAGCAGCTGGACAAGGCCAAGAGCGCCCTCAACCAGGGCTGCTCGGCGATCCTCGCGTCGCCGATCTCCGCCACGGGACTCGATTCGGTGTTCCAGTCGGCGCTGGCGGCGGGGATCCCGGCGATCGTCCTCAACGACGCTAAGACGGAGCTCCCGGGCGTCGTCTACGTCGGTCCGGACGCGACCACGATCGGCGGCACCGCAGCCGACTACATCGCCGAGGAGCTGCCCGACGGCGGCAAGGTCGCGATGATCGAGGGCGACCCCGGCTCCTCCAACGCCATCAACCGCGGCGAGGGGTTCACGTCCCGCCTGGCCGACCACCCGCAGCTCGAGCTCGTCGCCTCGCAGACGGCCTCATGGGACCAGACGAAGGCGCAGGAGATCGCGACCACGATGCTCACGGCCAACCCGGACATCAAGGCGTTCTACTCGCAGAACGACGGCATGGCCCTCGGCGTGCAGGCCGCGATCGACGCCAAGGGGCTCACGGGCGACGTGATCCTCGTGGGCACCGACGGCATCCCCCAGGCGAAGAAGCAGATCGAGGCGGGCGGCTTCACCGCGACCGTGAGCGAGCTGCCCACCACGGAGGGCGCCACCGGCGTCGACGTGGCGCTGTGGCTCCTGGCGGGCGAGGAGGTCCCGGCCTGGGTCGACGTGCCCGCGTTCATCATCGACAGCACCAACGTCGCCGACTACCCCACCGGGATGCCGTGATCCGCTCCCCGCGGCGCGTCCCCTCCCCCTCCATCGCCCCCTCACGGAAAGAGCCCCCCATGGCCGGTCCCCTGCTCGAGGTCCGCGGCATCGCCAAGTCCTTCCCCGGCGTCCGCGCCCTCGAGGACGTGAGCTTCACACTCGCCCGCGGCGAGATCACGACCCTCGCCGGCGAGAACGGCGCCGGGAAGAGCACGCTGCTCAACATCCTCGGCGGTGCGCTCCGGCCGGATCGCGGATCGATCACGATCGACGGGGTCCGACGGATGGAGTACACGTCCCGGAGGGCCCTTGCGGAGGGCGTGCGCATCGCGCACCAGGAGCCGGCCATCGTCCCCCAGCTCACCGTCATGCAGAACCTGCTCCTCGGGCGGACGCGACGCGAGCGCGCGTCCGCCCAGGCCGACATCGACCGGGCGCTGCAGGACGTCGAGCTCATGGGGTTCCCGATGGAGGCGCGGACCCCCGTCTCGCGCCTCAGCCCCGCTCAACGGCACGCGCTCACCATCGCGCGGGCGTTCGCCTTCGACGCGCGGATCGTCGCGCTCGACGAGCCGACCACGAGCATGCTCGAGCACAACGTCGAGGGCGTGCTCACGCGTGTCCGGGAGATCGCCCATGGACGGGGGGTGGGGGTCATCTACGTCTCCCACAAGATGCTCGAGGTCATGAGCGTGTCCGACAACGTCGTCGTCCTCCGGGACGGGCGCCCGGCCTACGACGCACCCATATCGGAGACCTCGTCCGAGGACATCGTGCGCCGGATGGTGGGACGGGAGCTGCTCTCCTTCTCCCGGCAGCACCCGGTCGCGGCGGATGCGCCCGTGGTCTTCGAGGCGACCGGGGTCACGCACCCCTCGGGGGCCGGGCCCATGTCCCTGCGGGTGCGGCAGGGCGAGGTCGTCGGCATCGCCGGCCTGGTCGGCTCGGGGCGCACGGAGTTCCTGCGGGCGATCATCCGTGCGGACGCGGGCTCCGAGGGCCGCGTCCGCCTCGACGGTCGCGATGTGCGGATCCGCTCCCCGCGCGACAGCCGCGACGCGGGCATCGCCTTCATCCCGGAGGACCGCAAGCACCAGGGCCTCGTGCTCCAGACCACGGCGTTCGCCAACGTCGCGCTCACGGCCGACCGGCAGATGAACGGCCTCGGCCCGTTCGTCAGCACCCGCCGCCAGGTCGACACGGCCGAGGAGATGGGTCGGCGCATGTCGCTGCGCCCTGCTGACGTGCGCCTCACCGCCCGCCAGTTCTCCGGCGGCAACCAGCAGAAGATCGTCATCGCCAAGTGGATGTGGCTCGGCGCCCGCGTCTTCCTGTTCGACGAGCCCACCAAGGGCGTCGACGTCGGCGGGAAGGTCGAGATCTACGAGCTCATCGACCAGCTCGCCGCGGACGGCCACTGCGTCGTCGTGGTCTCGAGCGACCTGCCCGAGATCATCTCCATCAGCGACCGCGTCCTCACCGTGAGGGCGGGTCGCTTCGTCTCCGAGCACGTGGGGGACGACATCAACGAGCACAGCATCGTGGCGAACGCCATGGGCGTCGCGGAAGGAACATCATGACCCCGCCCGAGAACCGGAGCACCGTCTCCCGCCCGAAGCGGACGCTGAACCTGCAGGCGGTCGGCATCTACATCGCCGCCGTCGTGCTCTTCATCGTCCTCGGCGTGCTGAACCCGAACTTCCTCACCGTGGGGAACCTCCGCGACGTCGCGGTGTCGGCGAGCGTCAACGCCATCATCGGCATCGGCATCACCTTCGTCATCATCACGGGCGGCATCGACCTCGCGGTCGGCGCCATGGCGAGCTTCGTCGGGATCGTGAGCTCCGCGCTCATGGTCGGCAGCGGACTGCCGCCGGTGGTCGCCCTCGTCGCGGGCATCGCCCTCGGCGTGGCGGCGGGCGCGGTCAACGGCCTGCTCGTGACGAAGCTCAGCCTGCCGCCGTTCATCGCGACCCTGGGCACCATGAGCGTCTTCCAGGGAGGGGCGTACGTCGCGACCAACGGGAAGCCCGTCTACGACATCCCGCCGGAGTTCGTCCTGCTGCTCAACAGCTACGTCGGCGGAGTCCCGGTGGTGGTGATCGTCGTCGCGATCGTCGGCGTCGCCGCGTGGCTGCTGCTCCGCAAGACGGTCTTCGGGCAGAACGTGATCGCGGTGGGTGGGAGCGAGGAGACCGCCTGGCTCTCGGGGGTGCGCGTGCACCGGGTCAAGATCGCCGTCTACTGCATCTCGGGCGGCCTCTCGGGGCTCGCCGGCCTCGTGATCGTGGCGCGCATCAACGCCGCGCAGCCCGACGCTGGCAGTCCGTACCAGCTCACGGCCATCGCCGCCGCGGTCATCGGGGGCGCGAACCTCATGGGCGGCGAGGGCCGCATCGCGGGGACCCTGGTGGGCGCGCTGATCCTCGGCGCCCTGACCAACGGGCTCGTGCTGCTCAACGTGCCGAGCTTCTACGAGCAGATCGTCACAGGCTTCGTGGTGCTCATCGCCGTGACTCTCGACCAGGGCGGCAAGGGCTGGCCCATGCTCTCCCGGGCCAAGCGACGGCGGCAGCGCGAGGAGGAGGTCCGAGCGCCCGCCACCTCGTCGATGGCGGCGGTCGACCGATGACCGGCACCCTGGCCGGCCTCGATGGCGCCCGGGTCCTCGTGACCGGCGGGTCCGGGCTGATCGGCGTCCCGACGGTTCGGGCCCTCCAGTCCGCGGGCGCGGTCGTCACGGTCCTCGACCGGGTCGGATCCCGCGAGGGCTCCGCGGAGCGCACCTTCCTCGGCGACGTCACCGACACGGCCGCCGTCGCCGAGGCGGTCGCCGGCCAGGATGCGGTCGTGCACCTGGGCGGCTACGCCGGCCTCGGCATGGCCGACGCGGTCGAGACCTACCGGGTCAACGTCGTCGGGACGTTCGCCGTGCTCGAGCGGGCCGCGGCCGCCGGGGTCGCGAAGGTCGTCTGGGCCTCGAGCATCAACGCCTCCGGCTACCCTCTCGGCTCCCGGCGGGCCTGGCCCCCGGTGATCCCCTACGGCGAGGACGCGGAGCCGGCGATCTCGGACGAGTACTCCCTCTCGAAGGCCGCGAGCGAAGACGCCGCTCGCATGGCGCACGCCACCTGGGGCCTCGCGGTCACGGGCCTCCGCTTCCCGCTCGTGCGCGACATCGCCCTCGACGCAGGGATGCGCTTCGCCGCCCACGTGCGGGAAGCCGTGCGGACGGATCCGCGCCGCCAGGCCGCCGAGGGGTGGAGCTACCTCGACACGTCCGATGCTGCGCGCGCGGTCATCG
Source organism: Clavibacter michiganensis (assembly GCA_002150995.1). Lineage (GTDB taxonomy): Bacteria > Actinomycetota > Actinomycetes > Actinomycetales > Microbacteriaceae > Clavibacter > Clavibacter michiganensis_K. The sequence continues at coordinate 2,399,885 of MDHJ01000001.1, forward strand.
CGGCCCTCCTGCACGAGACCCCGCCGGCCCCCGGCATCCTCGTCGCGGCGCCGCGCACCTACCTGTCCACGCCCACGCGCACCGCGCTGCGGCTCCACGCTCCGGACGTGCCCGTCGGACAGGTCTCGGGACGGGACGTCGGGCTCGACCTCACCCGCTCCCGCGAGCTCCTCGGCTTCTCCGCCCGCGTGATCCTCGACGACGTCGCACCCCACGCGCTCCTCGACCTGGAGGCGTCAGCATGAGCGTCTCCCTCCTGGGACTCGGCCCGATGGGCGCCCCGATGGCCGGCAACCTGCTCGACGGGCTGGGCGCGCTGACGGTGTGGAACCGCACGGCGTCCAGCGCCGACGAGCTGGCCGCCCGAGGCGCGACGATCGCGCGGACCCCGCGCGCCGCAGCCTCCGAGATCACGCTCACGGTGCTCCCCGACCTCGCCGAGGTCGAATCGGTCCTCGCGGGCGAGGAGGGCCTGCTGGCGGGATGGGTCGATGCCGGCATCGACGATCCTGTCCTCGTCGTCCACGGCACCGTGTCCGCGGTCGGCGTGGCCGCCCTCGCCGAGCGGCTGCGCTCCGACCACGGGGTCCGCGTGCTCGACGCGCCCCTGAGCGGCGGCACGGCCGGCGCCCGCGACGGCACGCTCAGCATCATGGTGGGCGGCGACCCCGACGACATGACCGCCGTGCTGCCCGTGCTGCGGCACCTGGGCGGCACGATCCGGCACCTCGGCCCGAGCGGATCCGGGGCGCTGGCGAAGGCCTGCAACCAGGTGGTCGTCGCCGGCGTCGTGACGGTCGTGTCCGAGGCGATGCTCCTCGCACGGAGCGCCGGGCTCGACGCGTCCGTCGTCGTCGAGCTGCTGCAGGGCGGGCTCGCCCGGACCGCCGTGATGGAGCAGCGCGCGTCGAAGTGGATCGACGAGGACTTCACCTCGAGCGGGAGCGCCCGGAACCAGCTGAAGGACCTCCGCTTCATCGCGGAGGCCGCCGATCGGGCCGGCGTGGCGCTCCCGACGACGGCGACGGTCACCTGCCTCTTCGAGCGGATGGTCGACGACGGCCTCGGGGAGCTCGACCACACGGGTGTCTACCGGACCATCGCGGGCCTCAGCCGCCCGCCCCGCACCGGCCCTCTCACGCGCACCGATGCGGAGGCGGACCGGTGACCGGGTCCGACGCCGCTCGCACGCGGGCGATCGTCGTGATGGGCGTGTCGGGTTGCGGCAAGACCACGGTCGCCGGCCTCCTCGCCGATGCGCTGGGCGGCCGGTTCCTCGACGCGGACGACCTCCACCCGGCCGCCAACGTGGCCAAGATGGCGCGCGGAGTGCCCCTCGACGACGCGGACCGCGCGCCCTGGCTGGAGCGCGTCGCCGAGGCGCTGGCCCTCGGCGGGCCCGGGACCACGACCGTCGTCGCCTGCTCCGCTCTCCGGCGCCGGTACCGCGACGCGTTGCGCGACGGGTCGGGCCTCGACCTCGAGCTCGTGCACCTGGCGGGCGGACCGGATCTCCTCGAACGGCGGATCACCTCGCGCACCGGGCACTTCATGCCACCCGGGCTCCTCGCATCGCAGCTCGCCGCGCTCGAGCCGCTCGACGACGACGAGCGCGGCGTCATGGTCGACGTCGCTCCCCCGCCCGCGGCCGTCGTGCGTGCCGCGCTCGCCGGCCTCGAGGCCCTGCCCCGACGAGAGGACCCGACCCGTGCCTGACCTCCGCATCATCGACGCGCACCACCACCTCACCGACCTGAGCCGGTCGTATCCGTGGTTGGAGGGACCGGCCGTCGCGCGCTACCACGGCGACGACCGGCCGTTGCGGCGCGACTACGACGTCGACGACTACCTCGAGGACGCCCACGACGTCACCCTGCTGGCGTCCGTCCACGTCGAGAACGGAGCCGCCGACGCGCTCGCGGAGACGGCCTGGATCGACCGGCTCGCCCGCGAGCGCCGCGTGCCGACGGTCCACGTGGCGCACGTGTCCCTGCTCGACCCGGACGCCGCGCGGCAGCTGGAGGAGCATGCCTCATACGCCGTCACGCGCGGCATCCGCGACATCCTCAACTGGCACCCGGATCCCGTGTACACGCACCGGGACAGGGACGGCATCATGCAGGACCCGGCCTGGCTCGCCGCGTTCGGCCGCCTGGAGGGACTGGACCTCTCCTTCGACCTGCAGGTGTTCCCCTCGCAGCTGCACGACGCCGCCGCGCTCGCGGCCCGGTTCCCCGGCACCCGGATCGTGCTCGACCACGCGGGCATGCCGATCGGACGCGATGCCGAGTCCGTGGCCGGATGGCGCGCGGGGATGCGCGCGGTCGCGGCCGAGTCCGGCGTGACGGTGAAGATCAGCGCGCTGGGGACGAACGACCACGCGTGGACGCCCGAGTCCATCCGCCCCTTCGTCCTCGACACCCTGGACGCGTTCGGGGCCGACCGCACGATGTTCGGCAGCAACTTCCCGGTGGACGGCCTCTACAGCACGTACTCCGAGCTCTACGCGGCCTTCGACGCGCTCACCTCGGGGCTGTCGGCCGACGAGCGCGCGGCGGTCTTCTCGGGCACGGCGGATCGCGCGTACCGGATCGGCGTGACCGCACCGGAGGCGTGATGGGCGGCCCCGCTCACGGCCGCGGGATGTTCCGCAGGTTGGAGCGGGCGAGCTTCACGGCCTCGCCGACGCCGCCGTTCATGACGATCTTCGACATCGAGAGGGCGAAGCCCTTCAGCTGCTGGCCGGTGATGGTCGGTGGGATGGAGAGCGCCATCGGGTCGGTGACGAGGTCGACGAGCGCCGGCCCGTCGTGCGCGAAGGCCGCCTCGAGCGCACCGCGGAAGTCAGCCGGATCCTCGACCCGCTGCGCGTGGATCCCGAGGGCCGCGGCGACCGCGGCGTAGTCGACCATCGGCACGTCCACGCCGAAGTCGGGGATCCCGTCGACGAGCATCTCGACCTTCACGAGACCGAGCGTGGAGTTGTTGAACACGACGATCTTCACGGGGAGCCCGTACGCCGCGACGGTCACGAGCTCGCCCATGAGCATCGAGAGCCCGCCGTCGCCCGAGATGGACACGACCTGACGCTCCGGGTACGCCACCTGGGCGCCGATCGCCTGCGGGAGCGCGTTCGCCATCGAGCCGTGCACGAGCGACCCGATCATCCGTCGCCGGCCGTTGGGCGTGAGGTACCGGGCGCTCCACACGTTGCACATGCCGGTGTCGCTCGTGAACACGGTGTCGTCGCCCGCGACCTCGTCGAGGATGCTGGCCGCGTACTCCGGGTGGATCGGCTTCAGCTTCTCGGCCTTCGACGTGTACGCGCCGACGACCTGATCGACCTTCTTCTCCTGCTCCTGCAGCAGCTTCTCCAGGAACCGCCGGTCGGTCTTCCGCTGGACGAGCGGCAGCACCGCGCGGATGGTGGAGAGCGCGTCGCCGTGGATGGCGATGTCGACGTCGGTGCGGCGGCCGAGGCGCTCCGGCGCGATGTCGATCTGCGCGGTGCGCACCTCCTTGCCGGGCAGGAACTGGTCGTAGGGGAAGTCGGTGCCGATGAGGATCAGCAGGTCGGCGCCCGAGATGCCCGCGGCCGCCGCCCCGTACCCGATGAGGCCCGTCATGCCCACGTCGAACGGGTTGTCCTGCTGGATGACGTCCTTGCCGCGCAGCGAGTGGCCGACGGGTGCGGCGACCTTGTCGGCCAGCTCCATGAGCTCGGCGTGCGCGGATCCCGCGCCGCGTCCCGCGAAGATCGCGACGCTGTCCGCCTCGTCGATGGCCTGCGCGAGCGCACGCACGTCCTCCTCGGCCGGCACGATCGCGGGCCGGCGCGGCAGCGAGAACGCGGGCGCCTCGCCCTCGGCGTCGAGCTCGGCCACGTCGCCGGGCAGGGTGATGACGCTGACGCCGCCGAGGGCCAGCGAGTGCCGCATGGCCTGGTCGACCACGCGCGGGGCCTGCACGGCGGTGGAGATCATCTCCGTGTAGTGCGAGCACTCGACGAAGAGGCGGTCCGGGTGCGTCTCCTGGAAGTAGCCGGATCCGATCTGGTTCGTGGTGATGTGGCTCGCGATGGCGAGCACGGGCGCACCCGAGCGGTGCGCGTCGTAGAGGCCGTTGATGAGGTGCAGGTGGCCGGGGCCGCAGGATCCGGCGCAGACCGCGAGCCTCCCCGTGAGCTGCGCTTCGGCGGAGGCGGCGAAGGCGCCGGCCTCCTCGTGCCGCACGTGGATCCAGTCGATGCCGCCCTTGCGGCTCCCGCCGGTGCGGCGCACGGCGTCGACGATCGGGTTGAGGCTGTCGCCGACGACCCCGTAGATGCGGCTCACCCCCGCCTCGATGAGCTGGGCGATGAGCTGGTCGGCGACCGTGCGTGCCATGGGATGTCCCTTCCGTGTCGGTCCCCCCAGTCAATACCCGGTGCCTCCGAGCGGCATCCGCGCGCCGTGGGCGGCTCGGGAATGCGACCGCCGCACGGACGTTGATCCTCAGGTGACCGACACGCGAGAGACCTCCGCCCGCCCCGCCGCACCCGACGCCGAGAGCACCGCCGCGACGCTCGCGTACGAGGCGTGGCACCGCGCCCGCCTCGCCGCCGTGACGAGCCCCTTCGGCAGCCTCGCGCTGATCCAGACGACCTGGCTCGAGCCCGGCCAGGAGGTCAGCGACCTCGAGGCCCTCGAGGGGCAGCCCGACACCGTGCAGCTCACGCGCATCGAGCGCATCTCGCTCGACACGGGCGAGCCGGAGCACGGCTACCGGCTCTGGGACTCGGCGTCGCCGAGGAACCGCGCGTTCGAGGACATCGAGGTCTACCCGTACGCGCCCGAGTGGGTCCTCGAGGGCCGCTTCGAGCGCGTCGACGACGACCGCGTGATCCCGTTCGAGCACATCGCCGACGCCGGCCGCACGCGCGAGCTGCCCGTGCCCGGCGACATCGTCGTGGAGATCGAGGGCCAGGAGGTGCGCCTCAGCGCCTTCGCCGACGGCGACCGCCTCCAGCTCGTCTTCGCCGACGCCACGACCGGGAAGGAGAGCTACGCCCCGAGCCGCTTCCTGTTCATCCCGCGTCCCGAGGGCGACGGACCCGTGACCCTCGACTTCACCGCGCGGTCGTCCCGCCCTGCGGCTTCTCCGACTGGATGAACTGCCCTCTCCCGCCCGCCGGCAACCGCCTCGCCGCCGCCGTGCGCGCGGGCGAGCGCCGCGTGGTCTACCGCGACGAGGCCTGAGGCGGGAGCGTCCCGCCGCGGGTCAGGCGCGCGGCACCTCGACGCCCGCGGCCCAGACGCGGGAGACCGCGAGGTCGGGCGCGAGCGCCACGACGTCCGCCGCGGATCCCGCGCGCAGCAGGCCGAACCGGTCCTGGAGGCCGAGCGCCCGGGCCGGGATGACGGTGAGCGCCGCGACAGCATCCGGCAGGACGAGGCCCACGTCGCCCACGGCGATCCGCAGCGCACGATCCTGCGTCAGCGTCGACCCCGCGATCGTGTCCGTTCCCGACAGGCGCGCGACGCCGGTGCGCACGTCCACGTCGAGCGACCCGAGGCGGTAGCGCCCGTCCGCGGATCCCGTCGCCGCCATCGCGTCGGTGACCAGCGCGACGCGGCCGGGCGCCGCGCGGAACAGCAGTCCCGCGACCGCCGGGTCCACGTGGACGCCGTCGAGGATCAGCTCGAGCGTCACGCGCTCGTCGGCGACGGCCGCCATGATCGGGCCCGGCTCACGGTGGTGGATCCCGGGCATCGCGTTGAACGCGTGCGTCAGCACGGTCGCGCCCGCGTCGAAGGCCGCCCGCGCGAGGTCGCCCGAGCACGTGGTGTGCCCGACGGCCGCGACCACGCCCGCGTCGACGAGGCGCCGGATGGCGTCGAGCGCGCCGTCGAGCTCCGGGGCGATCGTGACCTGCCGCAGCACGCCCTCCCCCGCCGCGAGCAGGGCCTCGATGCGCGCGGGCGTCGGGGCGACGAGGTGCTCGTGCGCGTGCGCGCCCGCCGCGTGCGGTGACAGGAACGGGCCCTCGAGGTGCGCGCCGACGACGGTGGGGTCGGCGGCCATGGCCGCGCCGATCGCGCCGAGCGACCGCACGAGGTCGGGAACCGGGTTCGCGACGAGGCTGAGCACGGAGCGCGTGGTGCCGTGACGCCGGTGCAGGGCGACGGCCGCGCGGATCCCGTCGGCCCCGTCGTCGTGGGACCCGCCCGCCCCGCCGTGCACGTGCAGGTCGACGAAGCCGGGCAGGAGCGTCGCGTCGCCCAGGTCCAGCGTCCGGTCGGCCCCCGGCGCGGTGCGTCCCGCGCCCACGGCGCGGATCCCGTCCGCGTCGATCAGGACCCACGCGTCGGCGGTCGTGCCGCGGGCGTCGACGGCCCGGGCGGCGCGGAGGAGCGTGGTACCGGGGGCAGGGCGCGCGGGCATCCGGTCATCATCCCGCATGCCCGCGCCGCCCAGCCCGCGAACCGCGGTGCTACCCGAGCACCTCGGGCCGCACGAAGTCCTTCCCGTGCACGTGCTGGTCGAGGAAGGCGAGCACCGTCCGGTACCAGACCACGGACTGCTGCGGCTTCAGGATCCAGTGGTTCTCGTCCGGGAACACCAGGAACCGGTGCGGCGTGGTGCCGTCGTCGGCCGCGTGGTGCTCGGCGAGCTCCGACCAGAGGCGCAGGCTCTCGCCCACGGGCACGCGGTAGTCGCGGTCGCCGTGGATCACGAGCATGGGCGTCACGATGTCCCGCACCGAGTGGTGCGGCGAGTTCCGGTCGAGCCCCTCCGCCGAGAAGATGCTCTGCCAGTACTGCGACGAGTCGGTGGTGGGCCCGAACTGGTCGAGCGCCCACAGGCTCGCGTGGCTGACGATCGCGCGGAAGCGGTCGGTGTGGCCCGCGACCCAGTTGGCCATGTACCCGCCGAACGAGCCGCCCATCGCGGCCGTCCGGGTCGCGTCGATGTCCTCTCGCGCCTCCACGGCGTCGGTGATCGACATGAGGTCGGTGTACGGCGCCTCGCCCCAGGCGTCCCAGCCGCGCGCGATGAAGTCGAGGCCGTAGCCGGTGCTCAGCGCGGGGTCCGGCAGGAGCACCGCGTAGCCGCGGGCCACCATCACCTGCGGGGTCCAGCGCCAGCTCCACGCGTTCCAGCTGTTGAGCGGGCCGCCGTGGATCCACAGGAGCAGCGGCGCGGGCGCCTCGGCGGACGCGCCCTCCGGCAGCACGAGCCAGCCGCGCACGCGGGCGCCGTCGGCGGCGGTCGTCTCGACCTCGGTCATGGTGCCGGTCGTGGCGGGCACGGGAGCGGGCGTGGCGAGCCCGGTCACGGATCCGTCGGCGGCCGACACGCGCACGGGGTGGGCGGGAGCCATCCACGAGGAGCGCAGCGCGAGGACGTCGCCGGTCTCCGCGTCGACGCGCACGTCGGTGTAGGAGTGGTCGTCGGTCGTGAGCTGCGTGACGGCGTCGTCGAGGCCGATGCGGAACACGGGGCCCCGACCGTCCTGGTCGGCCGTCACGACGAGGCCCTGGGAGTCGGCGTCGAACTGGAGCGACGACGGCCAGCGGTCCCAGCCCGCGGCCACGCGGCGGGCGTCGGACCCGTCGAGCGCCGACACCCAGATCTCCTGCTGCGTGGGCCCCGCGGGCGTCGCGCGGTCGGTGCGGACGTAGGCGAGGAGCCCGCCGTCGGGACTGATCGCCGGCGACTCGACGTCGGTGCCGGGCAGGTCGACGAGCGTCGTCCGCTCCCCCGTCGCGACGTCCACGGAGACGAGGGCCTGGCGGTCGCCGCGGCGCTCCTTCACGCCCACCGCGACGACGAGCGTGCGGCCGTCCGGGCTGAGAGCGGCGGACGCGTGGTCGAGAGTCCGGCCGGGCCGGGGCGTCAGGTCCCGCGGCCGCGGCAGCGAGGTGGGGTACGGCAGGGCCGTGGCGGCGGGGGCGGCCGCCGCGGATCCGCCGTCCTCGGTCGCGGCCTCCGCGGCGAGCGCGGTGGCGGCGTCGGCCGTGGTGGGCCGCGCGGGCTCCTCCGCGAGCGCGTCCGTCAGGTCGAGCGCGAGCAGGTGCGGCTCGCCGGGACCGAGGTCGTGGTCCCAGTAGCGCACGGGGTAGCTGTCGTGCAGGATCGCGTTCACCTTCAGGTCCGACCGGCGCTTCCGGGCCACGGCGTCGGCCTCGAGGGAGTCGGACCCCGGCAGCATCGGCGCCTGCAGCACCACGGTGGCCGCGTCGCGCGCCACGGCCGCGATGCCGTCGACGCCGCCCGCGAGCCGCGTCAGCGCGCGGGCCTCGCCGCCCTCGGCCGGGAGGATCCACAGCTGCGCGGCGTCCTCCTCGGCGGCGTCGTCCGCGTCCGGACGCGAGGAGACGAACAGCAGGTCGCCGGTGGACGTGAACGCCGCGCCGGCCTCGCTCTTCGCGGAGCGCGTGAGGCGGCGGGGCACGCCGCCGCCGGCCGCGGGCACGACCCAGAGGGCGTTCCGGTAGCCGGTGCGGGCGGCATCCAGGGTCGTGACGGTGAGCACCGCGCGGCGGCCGTCGGGGGAGAGCACGAGGCCGCCGAGGCGCGGGATGGCGATGAGGTCGTCGAGCTCGGAGAAGGGGGTGCGGTTGTCGGGCATGCTCCCACGCTAGCCGCGGCGGCTCCGTGCCGGCCGACGCCCCCAGGTGGGATCCGCGACGCTTTGGGCCCTAATCGCTGGCACCGTCCCGGTATGATCGACGGCATGGAACGGCGAGCCGGTCGGGTCGGTCGGCCCGCGCGCGTCTCGCGGCGCTCGATCGCGGAGGCCGCCCTCGAGGTCGGTCTCAGCACCCTCACCCTCACCTCGCTCGCGCACCGTCTCGGCGTCGACCACTCGACGCTGTACCGGCACGTCGCGAGCCGCGACGACATCGTGCTCCTCGCCTGCGACACCGCCATCGCGCGCATGGACTGGCCGGTCGTGCCCGACGCCGGCGCCGAGACGCTCGAGGCGGCGGGCGACACCGCCTGGCGCACCTACCTGGAGCAGGCCGTCGAGCGCGTCTGGGACATGTACGACCGGCATCCGGGGCTCGCCACCGCGATCCACCACCTGCGCGCCGCGCCCGGGCAGGTCGTCCTCCGCTTCACGGGCGCGATCCGCGACCTCACCCGCATGGGCTTCGCGGAGGCCGAGGCCGTGCTGGTGCTCGACACCGTCCTCGACATCGCCGTGGAGTCCTACGTCGGATGGGAGCGCGTCCTCGCCGTGACGGGCGCGGCGGGCGGCCGCCCCCACTCGTCCGCCCTCCTCGACGACACCACGCTGCCCGCCGCCATGGGCCGGGGCCTCCTCACGCTGGCCGCGGAGGGCATGGCCGCGGCCGGCGAGGCCGCGGAGCACGCCGCCGACGCCGAGTCCCCGGGCACGGACCCGGCGCCCGCCTCGCGGCGCGGCGGCCCCGCGCACTCGGCGGGCGCGCCGGACGCCCTGCACGCCCGCGAGGAGGAGGCCCAGCGCGACGCGCCCGGGACCATGGACCGCGTGTCGGCGCGCCTCGCGGGCGACGTGCCCCCGGGATCCGCCGCCACGCCGCGCGACTGGTGGCGACGGAAGCTCGCCGTCGTGCTGGACGGCGCGGTGGGGCTCCGCTCTCCCGGCTCTCCCCCGCCCGACCGCGGGGCGTCCGGGCGCTAGGCGCGGTCCTCGGACGCGCCGGACCGGTCGGGAGCGACGTCCGCGTCGTCGTCCGCGCCGCCGTCCCGGGGCGCGAGCACGGGGGCGAGTACCGCGCGCACCGCGGCGGCTCCGTCGTCGGTGAGGTGCAGGCGGTCGTCGGACAGGGTGGGGTCGAGCTCGCCGTCGCCGAAGCCGAGGGCGGGCCACAGGTCCACGTGCTCGGCGCGGACGGCCGGCGCGTACTGGCGGAGGTGCACGTTCACGATGCGGATGCGCTCCGCGTGCTCGCGGCCGCGCGGCGGCACGGACACGATCACGAGGCGCGCGGCCGGCAGGTCGCGCCGGAGGTCCGCGAGGATCGTCTCCAGCGCTCGGACGGTCTGCTCCGGTCCCCGGCGCGCGGCGCCGAGGTCGTGCGTGCCGCAGGAGAGGACCACGGTGGACGGGTCCTCGGCGACCACCTCGGGCAGCAGCGCGAGGACGTCGTCCGTGGTCTGGCCGGGGCGGCCCCGGTCGACGATGCGCGCGTCCCCGTCGGGGACGATGGCGTCCCACCGGCCGTCCGCCGTCAGGCTGTCGCCGAGCAGGACCGTCGTGCGCGTGCGCGGTGCCATGGATCCGCCTCTCGTCGTGCCCATCATGGTCCCCGTCCCCGGGGATGTCATCGGGTCGACACCGGCCGTCATCCGTGCTGTCGGCGGACCACCCGACGCCACCAGCTGCGGCGCCTCGGCGAGAGCACCAGCAGGGCCAGCGCGATGAGCACGGGAAGCGAGAGGATCGTCGCGACGAGCGCCCCCGCCTGGCCGGCGCTGAGCGGCACCCCGAGCACGTCGATGGTGACGCGCGAGGTGGCGCCGTCCGTGAGGTCGGTGATGCTGCGGCTGCCCGAGGCGTCGACGGGCACGGGCTTCCACGCCTCGGCGGAGCCGGCGTCCGGCGTCGACGCCGAGGATGGCGTGCGGGACGTGCCCGCCGCGCCGCCCGAGAGCTGCGCGAGGTCGGCGCGCGCCTGCACGGGCGCGGACACGCTCATGGTCACGGCCGTCGCGAGGCCCGCCGATGCGAGGACGATGCCCACGAGGATGAGGCCGATGCGCGGAGCCCCGTTCCGCCGGCTCACCGGGCGGCCTCCGCGCGGGGGCGCTCGGCGGAGCGCCGTCGCGTGGCGGCGAGCGCCTTCGCGGTGATGCGGGTCGCCATCGAGGTGAAGATGACGCCGTGGAAGGGCAGGATCGCGAACCAGTACAGCCGGCCCGCGAGCCCGGACGGGAAGAAGATCGCCCGCTGGCGGTAGTCGCTGCCGCCGTCCGCGCGCGGCGTCGCGCTCAGCTCGAGCCAGGCCTCGCCGGGCAGCTTCATCTCGGCGCGCAGCCGCAGGGCCTGGCCGCGCTCGATGTGCTCGACGCGCCAGAAGTCGAGCGCGTCGCCGGTCTGCAGGGTCGTCGCGCTGCGTCGGCCGCGCCGGAGGCCCACGCCGCCGACGAGCTTGTCCATCCACCCGCGCGCAGCCCACGCGACGGGCAGCGAGTACCAGCCGTTCTCGCCGCCGATCGACTCGATCACGGCCCACAGGTCCTCCGGCGCCGCCTCCGTCGACCGCTCCTTCAGGTCGAGGTACACCGTGTGGCCCGACCAGTCGGGGTCGCTCGGCAGCAGGTCGCTGGGCGCGCCCACGACGGCGGAGTCCTTCCAGCTGGTCTCCACGACGCCGTCGCGCATGCGGCCGAGCGCGAGGCGCACGGAGCGGCGGTAGCCCGTGAGGCCGCCCTCGGGGTCGGGGACGTAGGTGGAGATGTCGTGCTCGCCCATCACGCAGTCGTACTGGAGCGACTCGATGATCGGCACCGCCAGCGTGCGCGGGATGGGCGTGACCACGTTCACCCAGTGCGCCGCGAGGCGCGGGGCGAAGATCGGGATGGACGCGATGGGCCGCTGCGGCAGCCCCGCCTCGACCGCGTAGCCGTTCATCATCTGGCCGTAGCGGAGCACGTCGGGCCCGCCGATGTCGAAGGTGCGGTTGATCCCCTCGGGCAGGTCCGCGGCCGCGACGAGGTAGTAGAGGACGTCCCGGATCGCGATCGGCTGGATGAAGTTGCGGACCCACCCGGGCGCGGGCATGAAGGGCAGCACCTCGGTGAGGTGGCGGATCATCTCGAAGGAGGTCGATCCGGAGCCGATGACGACCCCCGCCTGCAGCGCCACCGTGGGCACTCCGCTCGCGAGCAGCACGTCGCCCACCGCCTTGCGGCTGGCCAGGTGCTTCGAGAGGTGCTCGACGTCGGGGTGCAGGCCGCCGAGGTAGACGATGCGCCCCACCCCGCGGCCTTCGCGGCCTGCGCGACGTTCTCGGCCGAGGCGCGCTCCGACGCGGCGAAGTCGCCCTTGGCGCCCATGCCGTGGACGAGGTAGTACAGGACGTCGACGTCCTCGACGGCGGGCGCGAGGGTCGCGGCGTCGGACAGGTCGCCCCGCACCACCTCCACGTCGTCGCGCCACGGCACGTCGGTGAGGCGGCGGGGGTCGCGGACGAGCACGCGGACGCGGAACCCGGCCTCGAGCAGGCGCGGGACGAGCCGCCCGCCGATGTACCCCGTCGCTCCGGTCACGAGGGCGAGACGGGCGGCGGCGCTCGGCGAAGTCATTCCCTCAAGGTAGGCAATCTGCCTGGCAAGCGGCTCCCAGGACCCGGGGCGCGCGGTGGACGCTGGGCGTGGAGGGGCCGTCCGATCACGGGCCGTCCAGGGACGGCGGCGGCCGGCGGATCAGCTCTCGGCCGACTCCAGCTCGGCCAGGTACCGGCGCCAGGTGGGGCCGTGGTCGACGTCGCACGTCGCCCAGTCGACGGGGCGCCCGCGGACCAGCTCGTCCAGGAGGTCGAGGTGGAGGCGCCAGCTGGCCTTCAGCACGTTCGCGATGCCCGCGGGCAGCACACCGGTCACGGTGACGACGAGCTCCGTCTGACGGTCGCGGGGCCCGCCGGGCACCTCCTGCAGGCGCAGGAGGAACCGCGCGGTGACCTCGCCCTGGTCCACGAACGTGAAGTCGATGCCCTTCCCCTCGTCGAAGCGCGTGACGATGCCGCCCGACGCCGAGGCGAGGCTGCGGTCCGGGCCGGTCATCCACTCGAACCAGAACTCGCCGCCCTCCTCCTGCTCGATGGACGCCTCGGCCAGCCAGCCGGACACCATGTCGGGGTCGGACACGGCGTCCCAGACGATGAGCGGCGGCAGGTCGATGAGGCGGCGGAACACGAGCTCGTAGGGCAGGAAGACGGTGGAGGCGCGGGCCTCGGAGAGGAAGGCGCCCGGCATCGCCGGGAAGCGGGTGCGGATGCCCCCGTCGTCGTCGCCGAGCCCCGAGGAGGCGGGCATGCCCCCATCGAGCTCGCGGGAGGCGAGACGGGCCTCGGCGGCGTCCGCGTAGTCGAGCGCGGGAGCCGCGCCGCGGCGAGACGACGCCGCGTGCTCGGGGCGCGGGGCGGGCGCCTCGTGGGCGCGGTCTCCGGGGCGGTGGTCGTGATGCACGGCATGAGCATAGATCGGCGCAGCCGGATGGACGCGGGTTTCCCCACAGGTGGACGGTCTCCGTCAGCCGATCGGCGGCCAGGGCAGCCGATCGGCGCACCCGCTCGGCCGATCGGCGGAGCGGGGATCGGGCCGCGCGTCGCCGGGAGCGGGACCCGACCGACCGTATCCTGGACGCCGGTGCACGGGCGGATCCGGGACCGGGACAGGACGAAGATGCCTCGCACGCTCGCGCTCGCCGTCGACTTCGGCGGCACCAAGGTGGAGTCCGCTCTCGTGGACGACGCGGGCCGCGTGCTCGCGGGCAGCCGGTTCCGCGGGCCCACCGGCCCCGACCGCTCCGCCGACGAGCTGCTCGACTCCGTGCTCGGGTCGCCCGACGTGCCCTCGCCGCGCTGCCCGACGACGCGGAGCTCGTCGGCACCGGCCTCGCCGCCGCGGGCCCCGTCGACGTCCGCCAGGGACTCGTCTCCCCGCTCAACGTGCCGGCCTGGCGCTCCTTCCCGCTCCGCGACCGCGTCGCCGAGCTCACCCCGGACGTGCCGACCACGCTCCAGATGGACGGGCTCGCGATCACCCTCGCCGAGCACTGGGTGGGCGCCGGCCGGGGCTACGACGACGTGATGGGCATGATCGTGTCGACCGGCGTCGGCGGCGGCCTCGTGCTGTCGGGCCGCACGGTCGCGGGGCCGACGGGCAACGCGGGCCACATCGGGCACGTCGAGGTCGCGGGCTTCGACGACCCGTGCAGCTGCGGCGGGCAGGGCTGCGTCGAGGCGATCGCGTCCGGGCCCCGGAGCGTCGCCTGGGCGCGCGCCCGCGGCTGGACGGGGTCGACGGGCGAGGACCTCGCCGCCGGCTACCGCGCGGGCGACGACCTCGCGGTGCAGGCCGTGCGGCGGGCCGGGCTCGCGATCGGCCGCGCCATCGCGTCGGCCAGCTCGCTCGTCGACCTCGACGTCGTCGCCATCGGCGGCGGCTTCAGCCGCGTGACGCCCGACATCTTCGACATGATCCGCGAGCCCATCGCGCTCCGTGAGCAGTTCGGCTTCGTCACCAAGACGCGCGTGGTGCCCTCGGGGCTCTCCGAGGACGGCCCGATCATCGGCGCCGGCGCGCTCGTCCACCGCAAGGAGATGGTCCCGAGCTTCTGATCCGCGCGGGCGAGGACGGCGCCGCGTCGGGCGCCGTCAGTCGCCGCGGACGGGCTCGCGGGTCCGCCGGTCCCACGTGTCCTCGAGCATGCGGGGGCGCGCGAGGTAGAAGCCGGAGGCCGACGCGACGGCGACCATCGCGAAGAGCATGAGGAGCGGGGCGGTCCAGCCGCCGGACAGCTCGTGCAGCACGCCGAACAGGAGCGGGCCGATCGCGCCGATCGCGTAGCCGATGCCCTGCACGAAGCCGCTGAGCGCGACCACGCCCGCGTGCGTGCGCGTGCGGAGGTTGATCAGCACGAAGACGAGCGGGAACAGCAGCGGCCCGGTGCCCGCGGCCGCCACCCAGAGGAGCGGCGCGGCGGCGGGAGCGACCAGGAGGCCCACGTAGCCGATCACGAAGAACAGCACGCCGAGCTGGATCAGGATGCCGACGTTGCGCATCCGCGCCGCGAGGATCGGCATGACGATCGCGGTGGGCAGCCCCATGAAGCCGAACACGGCGAGGAGCGCGCCGGAGGCCACGGGCGTCTGGCCGGCGGTGTCCTGCAGCAGCGCCGGCAGCCATGCGAACATCGAGTACGCGTTGAACGACGACGCGGCCTGGATCCCGACGAGGGCCCAGGCGACGGGCGAGCGGAACACGCGGCCGGTGACGGCGGCGGGCGCCTCCTCCACCTGGTCGAGGCCCGCGGCCGCCTCGCGCTCCCGACGGGTGTGACGGCGGTGCTCGACGAGGAGCGCGATCCACGGCACGAGCGCGACGACCGCGACGGCGGCCCACGCCCCGATGGCGACCCGCCAGCCGGCGCTGTCGGCCAGGGGCGCGGCGACGAGCGAGGGGACGCCCGTGCTGATCGACATCATGACGGTGGTGAGCGAGGTGAGCGGCCCGATCCGGCCGGGGAAGTACCGCTTCACGAGCGGCGGCAGGAGCACGTTGCCGAGCCCCATCCCCGCGAGGGTGAGGACCGTGCCGATGCCGAAGACGACCACGTCGCCGGACGCGGCCCGCACGAGGTGCCCCGCGACCATCGCGCCGAGGCCCACGACCACGGTCAGCTCGAGGCCGAGGCGGCGGGAGATGGCGGGCGCGAGGAGGCCGAAGAGCGCGAAGCACACGGGCGGCAGGGCCCCGAGGACGCCGATGGCGACGCTGTCGAGCGGCACGTCGCGGCCGATCTCCGTCACGATCGGCGAGAAGACGGCGACGGCGGTGCGGAGGTTCAGGGCCACCAGCACGATGCCGACCAGGGCGAGGAGCGCACCCGCGCGGGAGCGGCGGGAGGTGTCGTCACCACCAGATTCTACGGCGGCCGGAATAGGCTCTCCGCCATGAGCGAGATCTCCCGGCACCTGCCCCTCAGCCAGCGCGCGTCCGAGCCCGAGCCCGCGGTCACCGGCGTCTGGAGCGAGCAGATCGCGGACGTGCTCGACCGCACGGCCGACCTCCTCGCGTCGCTCGACGCCGACGGCTGGGAGGCTGCGAGCATGTGCGACGGGTGGACAGTCCGCGACGTCGCGGGCCACGTCGTGTGGCGCGTGGGCGCGAGCAACGCGGCGATGGTGCGCACGGCCGTGGGGTCCATGCGCCGCCGTCCCCACCTGAACCCCATGCGCGTGATGGACGACCTCAGCGCCGACGAGGCCGCCCGCAGTCCCGAGGAGCTCGTGGCCCGCATCCGCGCGATCGCCGCCGACAAGCGCGCCGGGAAGGGCCGCAAGCGCCTGCCGGAGCTCCTCGAGGTGGTCGTGCACGCCTTCGACATCGCCCACGCGCTGAAGGCCGACCTGGAGCTCGACCCGCGCTCGACGGGCGCGGTCGCCGTGGCGCGCGCCGCCATCGCGCCGGCCGGGATCCGCGGGGTGCTGCGGGCCCGCACCCTGCGCGCGACCGACGGCGGCTGGAGCGTCGGCCACGGCCCCGCGATCGAGGCGACGGCCTCGACGCTGATCATGTACCTCTTCGGCCGCACGCCCCGCCCCGGGGGCGACGCGGGTCCGGCCGCGGCCGCCTAGATCCCGAGCACCGCGCGGGTGCGGACCACGTCGTCCGTCATCTGGGCGATCAGCGGCTCGCGGCCCTCGTAGGCGACCATGCCGCGGATCCGGGAGACGAACACGACCTCGACCTCGTGGTCGTAGAGGTCGAGCGTCTCGTCGAGCACGAACGCCTCGACGACGCGGGGACGGACGCCGGCGAAGGTCGGGTTGGTGCCCACCGAGATGGCCGACGGGTACGACCGGTCGCCGTCGCGCAGCCAGCCCGCGTAGACGCCGTCGGCGGGGATGAGGCCCTCGGCCTCGGGCGAGAGGTTCGCGGTCGGGAACCCGAGCTCGCGGCCGCGCTTCTCGCCGTGCACCACGAGCCCGCGGACGGCGGGCGCGCGGCCCAGCAGCTCGGCCGCGGCGGTGACGTCCCCGCGGTCCATGAGGTCGCGGATCCACGTGGAGGAGACCTTGCGGCTGCCGTCCGGCATGACGTCGCCCACGACCACCGTGCGGAAGCCGTGCGCCTCGCCGAGGCGCGTGAGCGTGGCCGCGTCGCCGGCGCCCCGGGCGCCGAAGCGGAAGTCCTCGCCCACGAGCACGACGCGGGCGTGCAGCGCGTCGACCAGGACGGTGGTGACGAAGGCCTCCGGATCGAGCCGCGAGAGCCGCTCGTCGAAGGGGAGCATCAGCGTGGCGTCGACGCCGAGCTCCTCGAGGAGCTCGATCTTCTGGCGGTTGCTGACGAGGCTCTGCGGGCGCGCCGCGGGTGCGAGGAGCGCGGCGGGGTGCCGGTCGAACGTGACCACCGCGGAGGACAGCGCGTCGTCCGCCGCGATGCCGAGGAGGCGCCGGATGACCGCGCGGTGGCCCGCGTGGACGCCGTCGAACTTGCCGATGGTGACGGCGCTCGGCCCGAAGCCGTCCGGCACGTCGGCCGGGTCGTGGACGACGAGCACGTCAGCGGCCCCCGCGCACCGGGCGCTCGTCCACCGCGCTCACGCGGCTGCGTCCGCCGCGGCGGAGCCACAGCAGGCCGAGCACGGGGAGCACCAGCGGGATGAACACGTAGCCGTACCCGTAGACCGACCACACGCTGTCGTGCGGGAAGAGCTCGGAGTCGACGAGGCTCAGCGTGCCGACGACCAGGACGCCCACGAGCTCGAAGGCGATGGTGGCGAACGCGATCCGGTACCAGCGGCGCGCGGCCTCGGGCGTGCGCGCGGGAGCGACCAGCGCCACGGTGGCGACGATGTAGACGACTGCGGCGAGCGCCGACAGCGCGTACGCGACGGGGGCCTCGTCGAACTTGGTGAGGATCTGCGTGACCGAGCGGCCCGTGGCGGCGAGGGCCAGCAGGCCGTAGAAGAAGACCAGGACCCGTCCGAGACCGGTCATGCGCGAGGTACGGGAGTCAGTCATGGCACCTGCGATTATCCCCTACCCGCCGGAAGCGGCCGTCACGCCGCCTGCACGTTCCAGATGACGTCCATCCGGTAGACCATGATCGCGATGGCGAGGCAGGACGCGCCGAGGATCACGGTGCTCCAGCGCGTGCGCTCCACGAGCGCCCAGAACATCGCGAGCGGCGGGATCAGCAGTCCGCTCAGCAGGTAGGCGTAGTACTCGACGAGGTTCCCGAGGGCGGGTTGCCGACCGCGGGCGCGACGATCGCCACGACCAGCTGCACGACGAGCAGCACCTCCACGAGCGCGGTGGGCCCCATCGTCAGGTCGCTCGGCTTCCGGCCGACGGCGCCGAGCACGAGGCACAGCAAGCCGGCGACGACCGCGACCGCGATCTGCGCGACGGTGAACCAGCCGATCACCGGGCACCGCCCTCGTCGGCGGGGAAGTTCACGATCGAGGTGCCCGTCCGGCCGCGGAAGCCGACCAGCCCGACGAGCCGGCCGTCCGGCGCGACGGCGGCGAGCGGATCCTCCGTCGGCGCCTCGTCCGGCGTCGTCAGCCGCTTGCCGTGCCCGAGGTCGACGGCCTCCTGCTCGGTGAGGTGGAGCACGTCGAAGAGGCGGCCGGCGGCGTCGGCCGGCGGGATGAGCCGGTCGGCGACGACGAGGTCGTCGATGGCGACCGCGTCGTCGACGTGGAACGGCCCGACGCGCGTCCGGCGGAGGGCCGTGAGGTGGCCGCCGACGCCCAGCTCGCGCCGAGGTCGCGGGCGAGAGCCCGCACGTAGGTGCCGGACGAGCACGTGATGCGCACGTCGAGGTCGAGCTGGGCGCCGTCCTCCTCGCCCTCCTCGGGCGCGACGGCGTCGAAGCGGAGCACGTCGAAGGCGGAGACGGTGACCTCGCGCGCGGCGAGCTCGACCTCCTCGCCCGCGCGGACCCGGGCGTACGCGCGCTTGCCGTCGACCTTGATCGCGCTCACCGCGCTCGGCACCTGCGAGATGACGCCGCGGAGGCCGGAGATCGCGCGCTCCACGTCGGCGACGGCGAGGTCGCGGATCCGGCCGGGCTCCGCGCGGGAGACGACCTCGCCCTCCCGGTCGTCCGTCGTGGTGGCGCGGCCGAGGCGGATGGTGGCGAGGTACTCCTTGTCGAGTCCGACGAGGTAGGTCAGCAGGCGCGTGGAGCTGTTGACGCCGAGGATCATGAGCCCGGTCGCCATGGGGTCGAGCGTGCCGGCGTGCCCGACCTTGCGGGTGCCCGCCAGGCGGCGGGTGCGGGCGACGAGGTCGTGGCTCGTCCACTCCCCGCGCTTGTCGACGAGGAGGAGGCCGCTCGCGGTGGACGGCGCGGCGCGGGGGGTCGGGGTACTCATGGCCTGACCATCATGCCGTGCCCGGCCGCGCTCCCGGGTCGGTCCGATGCGCCCGCCGTAGGATCGAGGGGTCGACAGGAGGACGCGTGCGGATCGGTGTCTTGGGCGCGGGCGCCGTCGGCGGGACCATCGCGGCGCTGCTCGAACGCGACGGCCACGAGGTGGACGTCACCGCCCGCGGCCCCCACCTCCGCGCCGTGCAGGACCGCGGGCTGCGGCTCTCCGGCGGCTGGGGCGAGCACGTCGCGCGCGTCGCGGCGGCCGAGCGGCTGGGCCGCCCGCCCGAGCTGGCCGTCGTCGCCACCAAGATCGCGGACGCGCGCGACGCGATGACCGAGAACGCCGGCTGGCTCCGCGGGATCCCCGTCCTCGTCGTGCAGAACGGGCTCTCGGCCATCACCATGGGCGTCGAGTGCCTCCCCCGCTCCCAGGTCGTCGGCGGGCTCGCGCTCGTCGCGGCGTCGCTCTCGGAGCCGGGACTGGTCACCGTCACCTCGGCCGCCGGCATCCAGATCGGCTCGGCGGACGGGCCGGAGGGCGCCGGGGTCGCGCTCGTGCGGGAGGTGCTGGATCCCGTCATGCCCGTCACGGTCGCCGACGACTTCCCCGGGGCGCAGTGGACGAAGCTCGTCATCAACGGGATCAACGCCGTGCCGGCCGTCACCGGCCTCAGCGTCCAGGCCGCGATCGCCGATCCCGCGATGCGCCGCATCGTCACGCGCGCGATGCAGGAGACCGTGCGGACGGGTCTCGCCCGGGGCGTCGTGTTCGCGCCGCTCGGCGGCCTCACCCACCGCCGCCTGCGCCTGTTCGCGTCGCTGCCGCTCGGGCTGGCGGAGCGGGTGCCGGTCGCGCTCGCGCGGTCGATGGGCCGGGTGCCGAACCCGGGGTCGACGCTGCAGAGCATCCGCCGCGACCGCCCCACGGAGGTCGACCACCTCAACGGCGCGGTCTCCGCCCTGGCGCCCGGCGCCGGGGAGGACGCGCGCGTGAACGCCGCCCTCGTGCAGCTCGTGCACGGCGTGGAGTCCAGCGGCCGGCACCTGTCGCCCGCGGAGCTCGCGCGGCTCATCCCGCGCTGAGCGGACGCGGCGGCGGCGCCGCCTCAGCAGCTGTCGGCGAAGACGCGACGCGGGAGGTCCGGATCGCTGACGTCGACGATCATCGTGGCCGCCCGACGGGGGTTCACCGCGCGGATGTAGCGCGCGTGGGCCTCCTGCGGCGCGGACGCGGCATCGCCGCCCGAGGTCGCGAGCGGCTCGTCCGGGAGGAGCAGGTAGACGACGGCGTTCCAGAGGCCGCGGAGCGCCTCGGTCTGGAGGCCGTCGCCCGCGACGATCAGCACGGCGTCGTCGGGCGCGTCCGTCACGGGGTCGGCGCCCGGCCGCAGCGCGAAGGGCGTGCCCGGGCGGCGGAAGGGCCGCACGAGCGCGTCGCGGAGACCGTCGGCATCGGGGCCGTCCGCCGATCCGTCGACGTGGTGGTCGGCGGCCGACGCCACGTAGGCGCCGCGGCCGTCCGCGCGGAGCACGTCGGCGAGGTCGTGCGCGAAGGCGGGCGCGTCCGCGAGCGGACCGCCGTCGACCGCGAGGAAGGCGCGCCCCCGGCCGTAGTTGTGCAGGAACTCGTCGGCGAGCGAGGACAGGACCTCGGCGCGGGAGGCGCGGTACAGGGGCATGCGCCGAGCCTAGGCTCATCGTCTCGTACGCTGGCCGGATGCCCGAGACCGCCCTCGCCCCACGGATCACCGCGTGGTTCCGGGAGAACGCCCGCGACCTCCCCTGGCGGCGCGAGGGGTTCGGATCCTGGGGCATCCTCGTCAGCGAGTCCATGCTGCAGCAGACGCCCGTGGTCCGCGTGATCCCGCGGCTCGAGGAGTGGTTGACGCGCTGGCCGTCGCCCGCGGCCCTCGCACAGGCGCCGGCGAGCGAGGCCGTCCGCGCGTGGGGCCGGCTCGGCTACCCGCGGCGCGCGCTGGCCCTGCACGCGTGCGCGGTCGCGATCGTCGAGCGGCACGGCGGCGAGGTCCCCGAGGACGTTGACGCCCTGCTCGACCTCCCCGGCGTCGGCCCGTACACGGCCCGCGCGGTCGCCGCGTTCGCGTTCGGCCACCGGCACCCGGTCGTCGACGTGAACGTCCGCCGCGTGCTCGCCCGCGCGGTGGCCGGCCAGGGCGATCCCGGCCCCGCGCGCACCACGCGGGACCTCGCCGCGATGGAGGCGCAGCTGCCCGACGACGTGGCGGAGGCGCGGCTGTTCAACGCGGGCACGATGGAGCTCGGCGCGGTGGTCTGCACGGCCCGCGCGCCGCGCTGCGACGACTGCCCCGTGAGCGACCTGTGCGCCTGGCGCGCGGCGGGGTACCCCGCCTACGACGGGCCGGCGCGCGCGACGCAGAAGCGCTACGAGGGCTCCGACCGCCAGGTGCGCGGCCTCCTGCTCGCGGAGCTGCGGTCGAGCCATTCCCCCGTCAGCGCGGCCGACCTCGCGACGGCCTGGTCGGAGCCCGTGCAGCGCGAGCGCGCGCTGGCCGGGCTCCTCGCCGACGGCCTCGCGGTGCGCCAGCCCGACGGGACCTACGCCCTCCCGAGCTGACGCCGGACGCGACGGTCGGCCCGCGGGCGGGGCCCGCCGATCGGAAGGCGACTGGGCGGGTCAGTGCGCGGGCTCGTACCCGGGCGTCGAGCGGTCGACGCCGTCCTCGTCGTCGTCGTCGTCCTCGTCGTCGTCCGCGACGACGCGCGGCTTGACGTACGGATCCTCGTCGCCCGCGTACACGGCGGCCTGCGCCTGCGTGTGCACGTCGGCGTCGCGGCGGCGCGCCTCCTCGAGCAGGGCGTCGATCGCGGCGGCGTTCTCGGGCACGCCGTCGAGGATGAACTCGAGCGACGGCGTGAGCCGCGCGGTGATGTTCTTGCCCACCTCGCTGCGGAGCATGCCGGTGGCGGACTTGAGGGCCGCGGCCGTGTCGGCGCGCTCCTCGTCGGTGCCGTAGACCGTGTAGAAGATGCTGGCGTGCTGCAGGTCGCCCGTGACGCGGACGTCGGTCACCGTCACGAAGCCGAGGCGCGGGTCCTTGATGCCCCGGTCGAGCTTGCGCGCGACGATCTCCTTGATGCGGTCGGCCATCTTCCGGGCCCTCGCGTGATCGACCATGGTCGACGTCCTTCCGTGACGGGTGCGGCCGGGCGGTGCCGCCCGGCGTCCTGCGTGCCCCGCCTGCGGCGGGACGGGGAGGGCCCCGCTCCCCTGGTGGGGAACGGGGCCCGGATCAGCCGAGGCTACGCCCGCGGCTTCTCCTTCATCTCGATCGTCTCGATCTCGTCGCCGATCTGGATGTCGTTGAACTTGCCGAGGCCGATGCCCGCCTCGAAGTCCGTGCGGACCTCGGAGACGTCGTCCTTGAACCGTCGCAGCGACTCGATGGCGAGGTTGTCGCCCACCACCACGCCGTCGCGGATGACCCGCGCCTTGGCGTTCCTGGTGATGGTGCCCGAGCGCACGATGACACCCGCGATGTTGCCGAACTTGGAGGAGCGGAACACCTCGCGGATCTCGGCGACGCCGGACTGGACCTCCTCGAACTCGGGCTTGAGCATGCCCGTGAGGCTCGACTCGATCTCCTCGAGCGCCGAGTAGATGACGCTGTAGAAGCGGATGTCGACGCCCTCGCGCGCCGCGCGGGCGCGGGCCTTCGGGTCGGGGCGGACGTTGAACCCGATGATGATCGCGTTGTCGATCGTCGCCAGGTTGACGTCGCTCTCGGTGACCGCTCCGACGCCGCGGTGGATGATCCGCAGCTGCACGGAGTCGTCCACCTCGATCTTCATGAGCGACTCCTCCAGCGCCTCGACGGCACCGGACACGTCGCCCTTGATGATGAGGTTGAGCGACTCGACCTTGCCCTCCTCCAGCGCACGCGTGAAGTCCTCGAGGCTGATGCGCTTGCGGGCCTTGGCCAGCTGGGCGTTCCGCTCGACGGCCTCGCGCTTCTCGGCGATCTGACGGGCGGTGCGGTCCTCCTCGGTGACGAGGAAGGTGTCGCCCGCGCCGGGGACCGACGAGAGGCCCTGGACCTGGACGGGACGCGACGGGTAGGCCTCGTGGACCGGGTCGCCGTTCTCGTCCATCATCGCCCGGACGCGGCCGTATGCCGTGCCCGCCACGATGGCGTCGCCCACGCGGAGCGTGCCCGACTGGATGAGCACGGTCGCGACGGCGCCGCGGCCCTTGTCGAGGCGCGCCTCGATGGCCACGCCTCGCGCGTCCTTGTTCGGGTTGCTGCGCAGGTCGAGCCCGGCGTCGGCGGTGAGCAGGACGGCCTCGAGGAGGTCGTTCACGCCCTTGCCGGTGAGCGCCGACACGTCGACGAACATGACGTCTCCGCCGTACTCCTCGGCGACCAGGCCGTACTCGGTGAGCTGCTGGCGCACCTTGGCGGGGTTGGCCCCCTCCTTGTCGACCTTGTTGACCGCGACCACGATCGGCACGTTCGCCGCCTGGGCGTGGTTCAGGGCCTCCACCGTCTGCGGCATGATGCCGTCGTCGGCCGCGACCACGAGGATCGCGATGTCGGTGACCTGCGCACCACGGGCGCGCATGGCGGTGAACGCCTCGTGGCCCGGGGTGTCGATGAAGGTGATGGCGCGCTCGTAG
The DNA here is from genome assembly GCA_002150995.1 of Clavibacter michiganensis. Classification (GTDB taxonomy): domain Bacteria; phylum Actinomycetota; class Actinomycetes; order Actinomycetales; family Microbacteriaceae; genus Clavibacter; species Clavibacter michiganensis_K. Next base: position 2,423,631 of record MDHJ01000001.1, read on the forward strand.
CCCTCGTGCGGCGCCCAGACCTGGTACGCGCCGATGTGCTGCGTGATGCCGCCCGCTTCGCCCTCGATGACGTTGGCGTTGCGGATGGCGTCGAGCAGGCGCGTCTTGCCGTGGTCGACGTGGCCCATGACGGTGACGACGGGCGGCCGGATCTCCAGCACGTCGTCGTCCTCGTCCTCGAGCTCCTGGTCGAGGTCGATGTCGAAGCCCTCGAGGAGCTCGCGGTCCTCGTCCTCCGGGGAGACGACCTGGATCTTGTAGCCGAGCTCCGTGCCGAGCACCTCGAAGGTGGCCTCGTCGAGCGACTCGGTCGCCGTGGCCATCTCACCGAGGTGGAACAGCACGGTCACCAGGTTGCCGGGGCTCGCGTCGATCTTGTCGGCGAAGTCCGAGATGGACGCGCCGCGACGCAGGCGGACGATCGTGCTGCCGTCGCCGCGGGGGACGCTGACGCCACCCAGCGACGGGGCCTCGCGCAGCTCGAACTCGGCCCTCTTCGTCCGCTTCGACTTGCGCGACTTGCTCTTGCCGCCACCACGGCCGAAGGCACCCGCGGTGCCGCCGCCGGGGCCGCGACCACGGCCGCCGCCACCGGGACGACCGGCGAAGCCGCCGGCCGGACGCTGGAAGCCGCCGGCCGCGGGGGCGCCGGGGCGTCCCGCTCCGCCGGGGGCGCCGCCGGGGCGACCCGCACCCGCGGGACGCTGGCCGAAGCCGCCGGGACGTGCGCCCTGGCCGGGACCGCCGGGACGCGGAGCGCCGGGGCGGGGGATCCGGGACGGGGAGCGGCCGGGCGGGGGCCTGCGGCTCCCGCGGCGGGGCGCTGGCCCATGCCCTGGTTGCTCGCGAACGGGTTGTTGCCCGGGCGGGGCTTGGTGCCCATGCCCTGGTTGCTCGCGAAGGGGTTGTTGCCGGGGCGCGGGGCCGCCGGACGCGGGATCCCGGGACGCGGGATGCCGTTGGAGGGCGCGGGAGCGCTGCCGGCGTCCGGGCGCGGGGCGCTCGGGGTCGCGGCGGCAGGAGCCTCCGGGGTGGCGGACGCGGTCGACTTCTCGGCCTCGGCCTTCTCCGCCGCGGCGGCCTTGCGGGTCGCCTCGGCCTGGGCCTGGCGCTCCGCGACGGTCAGCGGCGCGGCGGGCATGGGCACGTCGGACGCCTCGGGGGCGTCGGCGACGGGCGCGGTGGGCTGCGGGCCGGGCGTGGGACGACCGCCGGGCTTCGGGGCCGACGTGCGGCTGCCGGGGCGCGGGGCGGACGACGGCGTCGCGGCGGGAGCCGCGGCCTGTCCGGTGAGGCCTGCCGCCTCGAGGGCCGCCTTGAGCTTGCGGGCCACGGGGGGCTCGATGCTCGACGACGGTCCCTTGACGAACTCGCCCATCTCCTTGAGCTTGGCGAGTGCGGTCTTGCTGTCGACGCCGATCTCGGCGGCGATCTCGTGTACGCGTGGTTTTGCCACTGTTCTCCTGTCTGGGGGTCCTCTCCCAGGCAGGAGGGGACCGCTAGTGCTGGACGGATCTCATTTCGAGCCGCTCATTAGTTGTCCATGTGCCGTTCAGCCTGTTCTCTCGGATGCTCGCGCGCTCGGCTGGGCCGCGAGCCGCTCTCGTAGTCCCCCAAGAGCTGCGGGGTCGAGCGCCGCGTCGCTCCGCAGGGCCCGCCCGAGGGCGCGCCGTGCGATCGCTCTGTCGATGCACTCGATGGTCGGATGGATCCACGCACCCCGGCCGGCCAGCACGGCGCGCTCGTCGAGGACGAGGGAGCGCGTACGGGGATCGGCGACGATCCGCACGAGAGCGGACCTCGGGGCACGCCGACGACAGCCGACGCACGTTCTTACCGGACCCATACTACCCCCTCCGTCCGGCGGCGGCGAGGCGGGGTCGTGGCGGGCGGCGCTCAGTCGTCGCCCTCGAGGATGCTGTCGGGCTGGATGTCGATCTTCGCGCCCGTGAGCTTCGCGGCGAGTCGGGCGTTCTGGCCCTCCTTGCCGATGGCGAGCGACAGCTGGTAGTCCGGCACGAGCGCGCGGACGGCCTTGGTGGCCTGGTCGATGACGAACGAGCTCGTCACCCGGGCGGGCGAGAGCGCGTTGCCGACGAACACGGGCAGCGACTCGGAGTAGTCGACGATGTCGATCTTCTCGTCGTTCAGCTCCGCGGTGACCGCGCGGACGCGCTGGCCGAGCTCGCCGATGCAGGCGCCCTTGGCGTTGATGCCCGGCTCGGTCGCGCGCACGGCGATCTTGGTGCGGTGGCCGGCCTCGCGGGCCAGCGACACGATCTCGACGAGGCCCTGCGCGATCTCCGGCACCTCGAGCGCGAACAGCTTGCGGACGAGCGAGGGTGCGTGCGGGAGACCGTGATCTGCGGCCCCTTGGCGCCGCGGGAGACGCTCGTGACGTAGACGCGAAGGCGCGAGCCGTGCACGTACCGCTCGCCCGGCACCTGCTCCTCGGGCGGCAGGATGGCCTCGATGGTGCCGAGGTCGACGTGGATCATGCGGGGGTTCGGGCCCTGCTGCACGACGCCGGCGACGATGTCGCCCTCGCGGCCCTTGAACTCGCCGAGGATGCGGTCGTCGCCGATGTCGCGGAGGCGCTGGTTGATGACCTGCTTCGCGGCGAACGCGGCGATGCGGCCGAAGTCGCTCGGGCTGTCCTCGGACTCGCCGATGACGAGGCCGTCCTCGTCGAGCTCGGGGACGTGCACGGAGACGTGGCCGGACTTGCGGTCCAGGTGCACGCGGGCGGGGGGCACGCCGTCGGCGACGGGCTTGGCGTCGGCCTGGTCGGTGTGCTTGAGGTAGGCGGTGAGGATGGCCTGCTCGATGATCGAGACGAGCTCCTCGAACGGGATCTCGCGCTCGCGCTCCATCATGCGCAAGACGCTCAGGTCGATGTCCACGGGCGACTCCTCTATTCGGTTGGAAACACCACAGGCTACCCGACCCGGACGGGTGGGGCAGCCTGCGGGACGTCGGTGCGGGGATCAGCGCTCGGCGGCGAGTGCCCCCACGACGTCGCCGAGCGCGATCGGGGTGCGCTCGTTCGTGCGGCGGTCCCAGAGCTCCGCCATGCCGTCGGCCGCGCCGCGGCCGACGATGACGATGGTGGGCACCCCGATGAGCTCGGCGTCGCCGAACTTCACGCCGGGCGACACCTTGGGGCGGTCGTCGAAGAGCACGTCGAGGCCGGATGCGTCGAGCGCGTCGACGAGCTCCTCGGACGCCGTCCGCACGGCCTCGTCCTTGCCGGTCATGACCACGTGCACGTCGAACGGGCTGACGGAGGCGGGCCAGAGGAGGCCGCGGCCGTCCTGCGTGGCCTCGGCGACGAGCGCCAGGTTCCGCGTGATGCCGATGCCGTACGAGCCCATGGTGACCGTGACGAGCTTGCCGTTCTCGCCCAGGACCTTGAGGCCGAGCGCCTCCGCGTACTTGCGGCCGAGCTCGAAGACGTGGCCGATCTCCGTGCCGCGCGCCGTGCTGATGGGGCCGGAGCCGTCGGGCGCGGGGTCGCCGTCGCGGACGTCCGCGGCCTCCACGACGCCGTCGGGGGTGAAGTCGCGGCCGGCGACGAGCGACAGCACGTGCTGCCCGGCGACGTTGGCGCCCGTGATCCACGCGGTGCCGTCGACGACGCGGGGGTCGACGACGTAGCGGACGCGCGTCGACGACGTGGAGCCGAGCACGGGGCCGTCGGGCGACCACGGGCCGATGTAGCCCTTGACGAGGCCCGGCTGCTTCGCGAGGTCGCCCTCGGTGGCGGGCTCGACCTCGGCCGGGAAGAAGGCGACCTCGGCGCGCTTCAGGTCGATGTCGCGGTCGCCGGGGATGCCGACGACGACGAGCTCGCGCGTGCCGTCGAGGTGCGTGAGCGCGAGCACGATGTTCTTCAGCGTGTCGGCGGCGGTCCAGGCGCGTCCGTCCTCGCGGGGCTCCCGCGCGTTCGCGAGGTCGACGAGCGTGGCGATGGTGGGGGTGTCGGGCGAGTCGAACACGCGCGCCTCGGGCTGGCCCTCGATGGGGACCGCGTCGGGTACGAGGGTCGTGAAGGCCTCGACGTTGGCCGCGTAGCCGCCGGCCGACCGCACGAAGGTGTCCTCGCCGATGGGCGTGGGATGCAGGAACTCCTCGCTCTTGGACCCTCCCATCGCGCCCGCGTCGGCGGCGACGATGACGTACTCGAGGCCGAGCCGCTGGAAGATGCGCTCGTAGGCGTCGCGCTGGGCCTGGTAGCTCACGGAGAGCGCCTCGTCGGTGACGTCGAACGAGTAGGCGTCCTTCATCGTGAACTCGCGGCCGCGGAGGATGCCGGCGCGGGCCGGGCCTCGTCGCGGTACTTGTCCTGGATCTGGTAGATCGACAGGGGCAGGTCCTTGTAGCTCGAGTAGAGGTCCTTCACGAGCAGCGCGAAGAACTCCTCGTGGGTGGGCGCCAGCACCATCGGCGCGCGCTTGCGGTCCTCGAGGCGGAACATCCCGGGGCCGTACTCGTCGTACCGGCCCGTGGCCTGGTACGGCTCGGCCGGCAGCAGCGCGGGGAAGTGCACCTCCTGGGCGCCGATGCGCTCCATCTCCTCGCGGACGATCGCCTCCACCTTGCGCTTGACGCGGAGGCCGAGCGGCAGCCAGGCGAAGATGCCGGGGGCCTGGCGGCGGATGTAGCCGGCGCGCACGAGGAGGCGGTGGCTCGCGACCTCGGCGTCGACGGGGTCTTCCCGGAGGGTGCGGACGAAGAGCTGGGAGAGGCGTGTGGACACCGGACCAGCCTAGCGATCCGGCCCGGAGGCTCCCGCCTGCCCGGGCCGATCAGCGGCGGACCGCGATCAGCCGCGGACGGCGCCGCCGGCGCGGTAGGAGAGCCGGAGGCGCTCGAAGCCCTCGTCGAGGCTCACGGCAGGGGTCCAGCCGAGGGCTCGGCGCGTCTCCCGCTGGTCGAACCAGTGCGCGGTGGAGAGCTGCTCGGCGAGGAACCGGGTCATGGGCGGCTCGTCGGAACCGGGGCGCACGGCCCAGACCCGCTCGACCGCTCCCCCGGCGGCGCGCGCGAGGGCGGCGGGCACGCGGATCCGCGGCGCCGGCACGCCCGCCGCGCGGCACATGCCCGCGAGGAGCTCGGCGACCGGGCGCGGCTCGCCGTTCGTCACCACGTACGCACGGCCGTGGGCCGTGTCGGCGCGGTCGAGCGCCGCGACGATCGCGTCGGCGGCGTTGTCGCGGTAGACGGTGTCGATGAGGGCCGCGCCGTGCCCGAGGAGCGGGAGCCGGCCGCGCGCGGCGCGGTCGACGATGCGGGCGACGAGCTGCGTGTCGCCCGGACCCCACACGAGGTGCGGGCGGACGGCGAGCACGCGCATGGCCGGCGAGTCCTCGGCCAGGGCGAGCAGCTCGCCCTCGGCCTTCGTGCGCGCGTAGTCGCCGCGGGCGCGCACGGGATCCGCCGGTCCCGCGCCGTCGCCCACGATCGAGAGGCCCGTGTGCGCGACGGACGGCGAGGAGACGTGGACGAAGCGGGAGGCGCCGGCCGCGCGGGCGCCGCGGAGGAGCGCGCGCGTGCCCGCGACGTTGACGGCGCGGAAGTCGGCCGGCTCGCCCGCGAGCGACACCTTCGCGGCCAGGTGCACGACGGCGTCGACGCCGTCGACCGCCCGCGCCACCGCCGCGGCGTCGGTGACGCTCCCGCGCAGGTCGACGACCGCGCCCGGGACGGGGTCCGTGCCGCTCGCGGCGAGGCCCGACGGCTGGCGCTGGAACGTGCGGACGGCGTGCCCGGCCGCTGCCAGGCGCTCGGCGACGGCACGGCCGAGCATGCCGCTGGCCCCCGTGACGAGGACGATCACGGTGCGCTCACCCGGCCGCCGGAGAGGATGCCCGCGGCCCAGCGGCCGAGGCGGGCGCGGTCGATCTTGGAGTTGTGGCGGACGTCCGTCGGCAGCACGGGCACCACGATGACGGCCGCGACGTCCCGACCCACGGCGCTGCGCACGGCGGCCGCGAGGTCCGCGTCCGCGAGCCCCACGCGGCGGGCGGCGGGCACCCGCTCCACGACGAGCACGAGCTGCTGGACCCCCGCGGGCCCCACGCCCACGGCGGCGGCGCGGCCCACCCCGGCGACCGACTCGGCGCGCTGCTCCGGGTCGACGGGGGTGAGCACGCCCTCGGCGGTCGTGATGACGTGCGGCAGGCGCCCCTCGACCCAGAGCGCGCCGGTGGCGTCGAGGTGGCCGACGTCGCCGGTGCGATGGCGGCGGACGCCGTCCGCCGAGTCGCGGCGGGCCGCGCGGTCGGTGACGTGGAGGCGGTCGTACCGGTCGTGCACGTGGGGCGCCTCGGCGACGATCTCGCCGGTGATCCCCGGCTCGTCGGTGAGGGCGCCCGTGGCAGCGCCGTCGGCGTCGAGCGGGCTGATGCGGATGCGGACCGGGGCGACGGGTGCGCCGACGCAGACCCCGCGTCCCCGCGGAGGGCGGCGGCGCGGATCCCGTCGAGCGTCACGTCGGTGAGGAGCAGGCCCTCGGTCATGCCGTACGGCGTGTGCACCTCGGCGGCGGGGACCAGCGCGGCGGCGCGCGCCAGCAGGGGCTCCGACAGCGGGGCCCCCGCCGAGAGCAGGGACCGGACGCGGGCGAGCGCGGCGCGGCCGGCGGCCGTGAGCGCGTCGGCGGTCGCGACGACGTTGGCGAGCGCGGCCGGCGACGCGAACACGACCGTGGCGTCGACCGCCCGGGCCGCGGCCGCGAGGGCCGACGCGGTGAGGTCGCGCGGGCGGGTCACGTCCATGTCGGGCGTGACGCTCGTGGCGCCGAGCGCGGGGCCGAGGAGCGCGAACGGCGCGAAGCCCGCGACGAGGCCCGTGCCGACGCCCACGTCGAAGCGCCCGCCGAGCGTGTCGCGGAGGGCCGCCAGCTGGCGGTGCGTGTAGACGACGCCCTTCGCCGGGCCCGTGGATCCCGAGGTGAAGAGGATCGCGGCGTCGTCGTCGGCCGCGGGCACCGCCGGCAGGACCTGGGCGCGGCCCTCGCGGGCGATCTCCGGCAGGCTCGCGGCGACCCCGAGCGCGCGGGCGACGGGCGGCGCGAGCGTGGTGACGGAGATCCGCTCCCCCGGCCAGCCGAGCGCGCGGGCGAGCGCGAGGCCCGCGGGGATGCCCACGACCATGTCCGGCCGGGACCCGGCGACGGCACGGCCGAGGCCCTTCACGCCGAGGCCCGCGTCGGCGACCACCACGATCGCGCCGATCCGCAGGCACGCGTAGAGCAGCGCTGTGAGGTCGGCGCCCGGGGGCACGAGGAGCGAGACCCGGTCGCCGGCCCGCAGGCCGCGGGCGTGCAGTCCCGCGGCGATCTCGCGGACGCGGCGCGAGAGCAGCCGCCAGGAGACGGTGCGCGGACCCCCGCCGCCGCGGGGGGCCATCTCGACGAGGACGGGCGCGCCGCTGTCGCGCAGCTCCTCGAGGAGGGCGCCGAGGGGGCGGACGGCGTCGTCGGCCCCCGCGGCCACGGACGCGGACGCCCGCTCGCGCAGCCCGGGGGCGGGGGCGGCGGACCCCGGCGCCACGCGGTCCGCGAGCCAGTCGAGCGCGGTGGACGCGTAGTCGTGGTCCTCGGCGACGAGGTGGCCGGCGCCCTCGACGCGGTGCACGTCCGCGTGCGGCAGCCGCTCGATGAGGTCGGAGAGGTACACGTCGGAGAAGATCGGGTCGCGCGGGCCCCAGACGAGCAGGGCCGGCAGCTCGAGGCCGCGGAGGCCCCCGGCGATGTCGACGAGGGTCGCGTGGCTCGGATGCGCGGGGCCGACCGGGATGTCCGCGACGAACCCGCGGATGCCCTCCCGGCGGTCGGCGCCGCGGTAGGGCGCGGAGAACGCGCGGCGCACGGCGGCGTCGAGCGGCGGGTGGCCGAGCGCGAGCGTCGTGGCGAGGAACCCGGGCGTGCCGCGGGTCGCCGCGTCGTGGATCCCCGTCGCGAGCGCCAGCCGGAGCGGCCACGGGATGGGTTCGCCCGCCCGCTGGTGCACGGCCGTGTTGAGCGCCATCACGCCCGCGAGCACGTCGCGGTTGCGGAGCGCCCAGCCGAGGCTGACGACGCCTCCCCAGTCGTGCCCGAGGGTGACGACGGGCGCGGACGCGCCGGAGCCCGAGAGCCCGAGCCCGTCGGTGAGGGCCTGCAGGTCGTCGAGGCGCATCGGCAGGGTGCGGGCGACGCCCGTGCGCTCCGAGAAGCCCATGTCGAGCTGGTCGACGGCGACGACGCGCCAGGCCGGCCGGGAGGGATCCCGCTCGGCGCGCGCCAGCGACTCCGCCGCGATGCGCCGCCACAGGTACGACCACGTCGGGTTGCCGTGCACGCACAGGATGGTGCCCGCGACCGGAGCGCCCGTGGCCGCCAGCCGCTCCCCCGTGTCGAGGACGTGCCAGCCGTGGCCGCCCGCGCGCACCACGCGCGACCAGGCCGGGTCGAGCCCGGGGAGCGGGCGCCCGTCGGGGCCGGGCACGGGGACGGTCGCCGCGGAGCCCGCGGACGGTGCGCTCACGCCGCGGCTACCAGAGGATCTCGGTCATGGCCGTGTTGAGGCCGGAGCCCACGCCCATGCAGAGCACGCGGTCGCCGCGGCTGAGGCTGTCCGCCTGGTCGGCGAGCGTGATCGGGATGCTCGCGGGACCGACGTTGCCGTAGCGCGGGTACGTCAGCGGCACGCGCGACTTGTCGAGCTTCGCGGCCTTGACGATGGCGTTCGTGTGCACGTCCGACACCTGGTGGAGGATGTAGCGGTCCATGTCCGACCAGTCCCAGTCGTCCTGGGCTGCCTCGGTCCATGCCGCGACGACGAGCTCCATCCCGCCGCGGAGGAGCTCCTTCGTGTCGGTGAACATGCCGTCCACGTCGCCGATGCAGAGCTCGTGGTGCTGGGTGGCGGCCCGCGTGACGCCGCCGAGGACCCGGTGGCCCTCCGGGTGGTCGCTCGTACGGCCGAGGACCGCCGCCGCGGCGCCCGCGCCGAGGGTGAGGCTCGGGAACTCGCTGAGGAAGTCGGCGCGGGTCGTCTCCGGGCGGAGCAGGCGCGCGACGGTGTTGTGGCGGATCTCGCCGGCGTCCTCGCCGTCGACGATCATCGCGTAGTCGATCTGCCCCGAGTCGATGAGGTGGCCGGCCAGCGTCATCGCGTTCACGAAGCCGAGGCACGCGTTCGCGATGTCGAAGTTGAGGGCCGACGACGGCAGCCCGAGGCCGTTGTGGATGCTGACGGCGACGCTCGGCTCGAGGTGCGCGCGCGTCACGGAGGTGTTGATGAGCAGCCCGATCTGCGAGGCGTCGACGCCCGCCTGGGCGAGCGCCTTCCGGCCCGCCTCCGTGGCGGCCGCGTCGAAGGACATGTCGGCGTCCCAGTTGCGGCGCTCCAGGACGCCGGCGACCCGCTGCAGGAGGCCCGTGGGGAGGCGGAGGCGCGAGAGCACCGGCTTCAGCCGATCGTCGATCTCGGCCGACGTCACGGTGTGCGGGGCGAGGACGCTGGCGAGCCCCAGCAGGGAGGTGTTCCGATGCCGGAATGTGGCGTTACCGTTCAACAGCATCCTCAGTTCGTGGGGCGGTCCGCCGGGCGGACGACTAGCAGAGCCTACGCGCAGACGGCGCGCGCGGACGCGCGGCCGCCTCGCGGGCGGGCGGGAGAAGGGTGGGTCAGACGAGGATCTCGGGGCTGCCGATGGACCCGGCGGGCATCTCCGCGGCGAGGCGGTTGGCCTCCTCGATGAGCGTCTGGACGATCTCGGCCTCGGGACGGTCTTGATGACCTCGCCCTTGACGAAGATCTGCCCGCGGCCGTTGCCGGACGCGACGCCGAGCTCGGCCTCGCGGGCCTCGCCCGGTCCGTTCACGACGCAGCCCATGACGGCGACGCGCAGCGGCACGTTCACGTGCTTGAGGCCCTCGGTGACCTGCTCCGCCAGCGAGTAGACGTCGACCTGCGCCCGGCCGCAGCTCGGGCAGGAGACGATCTCGAGCTTGCGCTCGCGGAGGTTGAGCGACTGCAGGATCTGCAGGCCCACCTTGACCTCCTCCGCGGGCGGCGCGGAGAGGGAGACGCGGATGGTGTCGCCGATCCCCTCGGAGAGCAGGATGCCGAACGCGGTGGCGCTCTTGATGGTGCCCTGGAACGCGGGCCCCGCCTCGGTCACGCCGAGGTGCAGGGGCCAGTCCCCGCGCTCGGCGAGCAGGCGGTAGGCCTTCACCATGATGACCGGGTCGTTGTGCTTGACCGAGATCTTGAAGTCGTGGAAGTCGTGCTCCTCGAAGAGGCTGGCCTCCCAGACGGCGGACTCGACGAGCGCCTCGGGGTGGCCTTGCCGTACTTCTGGAGCAGGCTCGGGTGCAGGGACCCGGCGTTCACGCCGATGCGGATGGAGACGCCCGCGGCCTTCGCGGCCTTCGCGATGGCGCCCACCTGGTCGTCGAACTTGCGGATGTTGCCCGGGTTGACGCGCACGGCGCCGACGCCGGCGTCGATGGCCGTGAAGACGTACCGGGGCTGGAAGTGGATGTCCGCGATGATCGGGATCTGGCTCTTCTTGGCCAGGATGTGCAGCACGTCCGCGTCGTCCTGGTGCGGCACCGCGACGCGCACGATGTCGCAGCCGGTGGCCGTGAGCTCGGCGATCTGCTGGAGCGTGGCGTTGATGTTGGTGGTCTGCGTCGTCGTCATCGACTGGACGCTGACCTGGGCGTTGCCGCCCACCTTCACCTTGCCGACGCTGATCTGACGGGTCTTCCGGCGGGGCGCGAGGACCTCAGGGACCTTCGGCATTCCGAGATTGACTGCTGGCACGGAGAAGAGCCTACGTCCGATTCCTGCGCGCCCGGTGCGCCGGGGGCGCGGGCGGCCGCGACGGGCCGCGGCGCTGCGGGTCAGGTCAGGCGGACCGGGTTCACCAGGTCGGCGAAGATCAGCAGCGCGCTCATGGCGCCGAACAGGATCACGACCACGAAGGTCAGCGGCATGAGCTTCGCGACGTCCACGGGGCCCGGGTCGCGGCGGCCGAGCAGCTTCGCCGCGAACCGGCGGACGCCCTCCACGACGGCGCCGAGCACGTGCCCGCCGTCGAGCGGCAGGAGCGGGAGCAGGTTGATCATGCCGAGCGCGACGTTGAGCGACGCCACCAGGCCGACCATGGCGGACGCTCGGGAGGCGACCGGGGTCTCGTCGAGGCTGGCGATCTCGCCCGCCACGCGGCCCACGCCGACCACGCTCATGGGGCCGTTGGGGTCGCGCTCCCCGCCGCCGAACGCGGCGCGGCCGACGTCGACGAGCCGCTGGGGGAGGTTCAGGATGAGGTTCCCGACCGCCGCCATGTTCTCGCCCGTGGTGGCGAAGGCCGCCGAGAGCGGCTGCCGCTGCACGGCCTGCGTGGGGCTGAAGCCGATGAGCCCCACCTCGCGCGTGACGGGGTCGCCCTGCTCGTCGACCTCGGGGCGCCGCGCGACCCGATGACGGCCTGCTCCGTGAGGACGGGCGTGATGGCCAGGGCCTCGCGCGCGCCGTCGCGCTCCACGACGACGTCGAGCTCGCGGCCCGCGGACACCTGCACGATGCCCGTGACCTGGTCCCACGCGGTGATCTCGGTGCCGTCGATGCTCACGATCGTGTCGCCCGGCTGGAGCCCGGCGGCGGCGCCGGGCGCGGCGGGCGCGCCGGCGGGGCAGGTGGCGGCGTCGGCCGAGGCGGTGGAGCCGGCGGGCACGATGCACGCGTTGACCTGCCCGACCGTGGTGGTCGGGGTCGTGACGCCGAAGCCGCAGAGCACGACGGCGAACAGCAGGATGGCGAGCAGGAAGTTCATCGCCGGCCCGCCGAGCATGATGACCATGCGCTTCGGGACGGACAGCTTGTAGAAGGCGCGGTCCTCGTCGTCGCCGATGCTCTCGGCGCTCGCCCGCCGCGCGTCCTGCACGAGGAGGTCGAAGAAGCCGCGGCCCGCGCGGTCGTCGCCGTCCCCGGTGCCGCCGGCGTCGGGGGCCGTGGCGGTCGCGGTGCCCGCCGGATCGGCGGCATCCGTCGCCGGCGCGATGCCCGAGGAGCGCCGGCTGTCGGGCCCGACGAGCTGGGCGATGCCCGTGCTGCTGGTGCCGGCGCGCGAGCTCTGCGGCGGGAACATGCCGATCATGGAGATGTAGCCGCCGAGCGGGATGGCCTTCACGCCGTACTCGGTCTCGCCCTTCCGGCGGCTGAAGATCGTCGGCCCGAAGCCGATCATGTACTGCGTGACGCGCACGCCGAAGGCCTTCGCGGGCACCAGGTGCCCGACCTCGTGCAGCCCGATGGACACGGCCACGCCGACCACGATGATGAGCACCCCGAGGATGTAGAGGAAGACGCCGTCCATGGTGGGAGAGGCTACCTCCCGCACCCTGGGCGGACGCCGCCGTGGTGCGGATCCGCAGGCGTCGTCCGCGGCCGGCCGGCGACGCCGCCCGGGGTCCCGCCAGGAGCCGCGGTCTAGGCTGGAGGCCCGTGACGAGAGGTGGTCCCATGCCCGGAGAACGGACCGACGGACTCGCCGGCACGCTGCTGGCCGGCCGCTACCGCATCAGCGGCCTGCTCGGACGCGGCGGCATGGCCACCGTGTACCGCGCCGCCGACGAGACGCTCGGCCGCGAGGTCGCCGTCAAGGTCTTCGCGACCGACTCCGCCGACCCCGGCGAGGTCGAGCGCCAGGAGGGCGAGGTGCGCATGCTCGCAGGCCTCAGCCACCCGGGCCTCGTGACCCTCTTCGACGTCGGCGACGACGTGGTGGCCGACCGGGCGCTCGCGTTCATCGTGATGGAGATCGTCGACGGCACCACGCTCGCCGATCGCATGAAGGAGGGCCCGCTGCCCGGGCCCGAGGTCGCCCGCATCGGCGGGATCCTCGCCGACGCCCTGGGCTACATCCACCGCCGGGGCGTCGTGCACCGCGACGTGAAGCCCGCGAACGTGCTGCTCGCGACGCCGGAGGACGACGACGAGCCCGCCGCCGCGAAGCTCACCGACTTCGGGATCGCCCGCCTCGTGGACGGCACGCGGCTCACCTCGACCGGCTCCATCGTCGGCACCGTCAGCTACCTCAGCCCCGAGCAGGCGCTCGGCGAGGAGGTCGGCGCGCCCACCGACGTGTACGCGCTCGGCCTCGTGCTCCTCGAGTGCCTGACCGGCCGTCGGACGTTCCCGGGCACGGCCGCGGAGTCGACCATGGCGCGCGTGGTGCGCGACCCGGAGATCCCCGCGCGGCTCGGTCCGGCGTGGGTCGACCTGCTGTCCCGCATGACCCGGCGCGATCCCGCGGCGCGTCCGACCGCGCGCGAGGTCGCCGCGGAGCTCCGCACCGGGCGGGCGCCCGCGTCGGCCGTGGACGAGCCGACCGCCGCCTCGACCCGGGTCATGCCCGCGGCCGGCGCGGGGCTCGGCGCGACCGGGCTCGGCGCGACCGCCGCCTACCCCGCCGCCGCCTACCTTGCCGCAGCGGATCCGGACGCCCGGACCGAGAGGTTCGCCGCGGCGCCGACCCCTCCGGTCGCGCGCGCTGACGCCGCGACCGCGCGCGCCCCCCGCACCGCCCCCGCCGCCGCGCGACCGGCGGCCGACCGCGATCCTGCGGCGCGGCGCGGCGCCCGGACGCTCAGCATCGCCGTCGTCTCCGTCCTCGTCGCCGCGGCGGCCGTCGTCGGAGTCGTCACGTACACGTCGTGGCAGGCCGGGGAGGTCTCGTACCCGTCCGTGCCCGGACCCCTCGGCGCCAGCCTCGAGGAGCTGCAGAAGAGCGTGGAGGACGCCCCGTGATCCGCACCCCATCCCGCCCCGCGCGCGGCGCTGCCCGTGCCGAGGGACGCCGGCCGCTCGGTGCGCGCCTCGCCGTCGGCCTCGCGACGACGACTGCGGCCCTGCTCCTGCTGGCCGGTTGCGCCGGATCCGCGACGCCCGCGGAGCGCGCCCTCGACGACCTCCAGCAGCGGACGCTCGCGGTGACGCAGTCCTCCGCCGACCGCGACTACGAGAAGGCGCTCGCCCAGCTCGAGGAGCTGCGGGCGGCGGCCGAGGAGGACCTCGCCGAGGGGACCATCGACCAGGCCCGGCACGACGAGGTGATCGCGCGCATCGACGCCGTCCGCGCCGAGCTGGAGGCGGCGCGCGACGCCGCGGAGGAGACGCCGACGCCGACGCCCGCGCCGTCGGAGAGCGCGACGCCGTCCGTCACGCCCACGCCGTCCGCCACGCCGACGCCCTCTCCCACCCGGACGGCCACGCCGTCGCCCACGCCGACGCCGTCGCCCACGCCGACGTCGGAGGAGGACGGCAACGGCAACGGGAACGGCGGGTCGGGAACGGCAACGGCAACGGGAACGGCGGGAACGGGAACGGGAACGGCGGGTCGGACGACGGCTGAGCCGGGTCCATGGGTCGGACGACGCCCGACACCGGCCGCTCGGTCGGACGACGAACCACGCCGGGCCCCGCGATCGCGTGTCGGAGCCGTGGCGGCGCGTGCGTGTCGGCACGGGCCTGCACGACGACGGCGCGGCCTCGCCGGGAGCCGGGTCAGGGCGGCGAGGCGGTCGCCGACCCGCGGCGCCCCGCGGGGATCAGACGGCCAGCACCCGGTCGGCCTCGGCGCGCGCCCAGCGCTCCGCCTCCGCCAGCGACTCGCGCGTGAGCGGGCCGGACGCCGGCTCGTGCGCGTCGACGACACGGCGGATGGTGTCGACGATGTCGAGGAAGCCGGCGCGTCCCGCGTGGAACGCCTGCACGGCCTGCTCGTTCGCGGCGTTGTAGACGGCCGGATACGTCGATCCCGCCTCCCCGACGCGCTTCGCGAGCAGCACGGCGGGGAACGCCTCGTCGTCGAGCGGCTCGAAGGTCCACGTGGCGGCACGGGTCCAGTCGATGGGGACGCCGACGTCGTGCATGCGGTGCGGCCAGTTGAGGCCGAGGGCGATGGGGAGGCGCATGTCCGGCGGCGACGCCTGCGCGAGCGTCGACCCGTCGATGAACTCGACCATCGAGTGCACGAGCGACTGCGGGTGCACGACCACGTCGATGCGGTCGTAGGGCACGTCGAACAGGAGGTGCGCCTCGATGACCTCGAGGCCCTTGTTGACGAGGGTCGACGAGTTCGTCGTGATGACGAGACCCATGTCCCAGGTGGGGTGCGCGAGCGCCTCGCGCGGCGTCACGTGCTCGAGCTCGGCCCGCGTGCGCCCGCGGAAGGGCCCGCCCGACGCCGTGACCACGAGCCGGCGGACCTCCTCGGCCGTGCCGCCGCGCAGCGCCTGCGCGATCGCGGAGTGCTCCGAGTCGACGGGGACGAGCTGGCCGGGCGCCGCGAGGGAGCGCACCAGCTCGCCGCCGACGATGAGCGACTCCTTGTTGGCGAGCGCGAGGGTGCGGCCCTCCTCCAGCGCGGCGAGCGTGGGGCCGAGCCCGACGGATCCCGTGATGCCGTTCAGCACCACGTCCGCGTCGACCGTGCGGATCAGCTGCTCGGCCTCGTCGGCCCCGAGGGCCGTGTGCTCGACCCCGGCGACGCGCGCCTGCTCGGCGAGGGCCTCCCGCTTGCTGCCCGCGCCGAGCCCCACCACCTCGAACAGCTCCGGGTGCCGCGCGACGACCTCGAGGGCCTGCACGCCGATGGAGCCCGTGGACCCGAGGACGATGACGCGGCGCACGGCCGGACCTACTGGCCCGCGGCGGCGGGCTGGGTGCCGAGGATGTCGACGACGAACACGATGGTGTCGGTGCCGCCGATGTCCTCGCCGGAGCCCGCGTCGCCGTAGCCGTCGGCCGGCGGGATGATCGCGATGACCTGAGAGCCGACCTTCTGGCCGACGAGCGCCTTCGTGAAGCCGGGGATGACCTGCGAGGTCACGAAGGTGGCGGACTGGCCGCGGTCCCAGCTGGAGTCGAAGACCTTCTTCGTGTTCCAGTTGATGCCGGTGTACTGCACCGTGACGCTCGCGCCGTCGGTGACCTCCTCGCCGTCGCCCAACTTGAGGTTCGCGATCCGCGTCTCCGTCGGCGGGTCGGCGTCCGGGATGGTGATGGTGGGGGCGCCGTCGTCCGCGAGGGTCACCTCGGGGAAGCCCTCGGGCGCGGGCTGGTCCACGCCGTCGGCGCGCGTCGCCGCCTGGCTGAGCACGTCGACCACGATGACGATGGGGTCGTCGGCGCCGAGGCCCAGCTGCGTGGCCTGCTCGCCCGCGAAGCCGTCGGCCGCGGGGACGACCGCGACGATGCGCGAGCCGACCGTGGTGCACTCCACCGCGCGGACCACGCCGGGCACCAGAGCGCCGTCGTTCATGGTGGCGGGGAGGGGGGTCTCCGCGTTGTAGGCGAGCTGCGAGATGGCCTCGCCCGTCTTCCCGTTGTACGCGGCGAGCGCGATGTCCGCCGTGGCGCCGGCCTCGATCTCGGCGCCGTCGCCCTCGGTGACCACGGTGCGCTCGGTCGTCTCGACCGTGAGCGGCCCGTCGACCGTGACCTCGGGGGCCGAGCCGAAGTCCCCGGAGACCTCGACCGACTCCGACGCGTCGCCCGAGGGCGTGTCGATGCAGGAGGCGCCCGCGGTGCGCGCGCCGGCCGTCGGGCTCGCGGACGGGTCCGCGGTGGTGGTGCCGCCGCCGGTGCAGGCGGACAGCGCCAGGACGGCGGCCGCGGCCAGGGTGAGGAGGATGCGTCGCTTCACGGGAGTCGCTTTCATCGGCGCGCCGGACGCACCAGGTATGGAGGAGGGACCCGGACAGTCTGCCCGACGCGGCAGGGGGACGGCTGACAGGGACCGCGTGGGGACCACCGGGATCCGCATCGGCGACGTGCGGGCGGGGCGCCGCCGCGGATCAGGCCTCGGCCTCGGCGGCCCCGGCCACCACCGTGCGCGGCTCGTGGTGCACCGGGAAGTTGACGGAGCTCGCGATGAAGCACCGCTCGGAGGCGGCCTGGTGCAGCGAGGCGGCGAGCTCCGCCTGGTCGGCGTCGCGCACCGTGACGACGGGACGCAGGGTGACCTCGACGAAGCGGCCGCCCCCGCCGTCCGTCTGCCGCATGGTGCCGGTCGGCTCGTCCGCGTAGCCGACGACGACGACGCCGGCCGAGGCCGCCGCGTGGAGGTAGCTGAGGAGGTGGCACTGGGCGAGCGCGGACAGGAGCGTCTCCTCGGGGTTCCACCGGTCGACGTCGCCGCGGAAGGGGCGGTCGGCGGAGCCGAGCAGATCGTGCTTCCCGGCGGCCCGGACGACGTGGTCGCGGCCGTACGCGCGGTGGTCGGACGTGCCGGATCCGCGGTCGCCCGTCCACTCGAGGGACAGGGCGTAGCGGTGCTCGATCTGCATGGGACCACGGTAGCCGCCCGGACCGCGGCCCTCCCGGATACCGCTGCCCGCGCGGGTAGGCTCGCCGGATCATGACTGACACCCTGGACTCCGCCCTGGTCGGCATCCCTGCCGGCACCGACTCCGACTCCCCCGCCGCGACCGACCGCGACGCGCGCCCGCAGGTGCCGCAGGAGCGACGCGTCGTGACGGAGATCCCCGGCCCGCTCTCGCGCGCGCTGCACGAGCGCCGGAAGCGCGTGGTGCCGCCCGGCGTCGCGTCCCTCCTGCCCGTCTACGTGGCCCGCGCGCACGGCGCGATCGTGGAGGACGTGGACGGCAACCGCTTCATCGACCTGGGCGCCGGGATCGGCGTGACCACCGTCGGCCACACGCGCCAGGAGGTCGTGGACGCGGCGACCGCGCAGCTCGGCGACGTGATCCACACGCTGTTCACGGTGACGCCCTACGAGGAGTACGTGCGCGTGGCGGAGCTCCTCGCGGAGCACACGCCCGGCACGCACGAGAAGCGCACGGTGCTCGTGAACTCGGGCGCGGAGGCGGTGGAGAACGGCGTGAAGATCGCGCGCAAGCACACGGGCCGGCGTGCGGTGGCGGTGCTCGACCACGGCTACCACGGGCGCACCAACCTCACCATGGCGATGAACTACAAGGCCTCGCCGTACGGCACCGGCTTCGGCCCCTTCGCCGGCGACGTGTACCACGCGCCGAGCTCCTACCCGTATCACGACGGGCTCTCCGGGGCCGAGGCCGCGGCCCGCACGATCGCGTACCTCGAGAAGCGCATCGGCGCGTCCGACCTCGCGTGCGTCGTGGCCGAACCCATCCAGGGCGAGGGCGGCTTCATGGTCCCCGCCGACGGCTTCCTTCCGGCGCTGCAGGAGTGGTGCACGGCGAACGGCGTCGTGTTCATCGCGGACGAGATCCAGAGCGGCCTGGCGCGCACCGGGCGCTTCTTCGCGAGCGAGCACCTCGGCCTGGTGCCGGACCTCGTGCTCACCGCCAAGGGCATCGCGGGCGGACTGCCGCTCGCCGGCGTGACCGGCCGTGCCGAGATCATGGACTCCGCCCACGCCGGCGGGCTCGGCGGCACGTTCGGCGGCAACCCCGTGGCGGCCGCGGCGGCCGTCGCCGTGTTCGAGGCCATCGAGACGCACGGCCTCCTCGCCGAGGCCACGCGGATCGGCGAGCACCTGCACCGCGCGCTGGGCGCGCTGCAGGCGGAGCACGACATCGTGGGCGACGTGCGCGGCATCGGCGCGATGGTCGCGATCGAGCTCGTGCAGCCGGGCACCGGATCCACCACCAAGGAGCCCAACGCCGAGGCCGTGGCCGCCATCGCGGCGTACTGCCACGCGCACGGCGTGATCATCCTCACGGCGGGCACGTACGGGAACGTCCTCCGGTTCCTGCCGAGCCTCGCCATCTCCGAGGCGCTCCTCGACGACGCCCTCGGCGTCATCGCCGACGCGTTCCGGGCGCTGTGATGGCGGCCGCCGTCGAGACCATCCCCGTCCAGGGCGCCGTCGAGCTCGCGGTGCTCGACCGGAGCGGATTCGTGGAGTCGCGCCACATCGGAGCGGCGGTCGTCCTGTCGCCCGCGGGAGAGGTGCTGCGCGAGGCGGGCGACGCGACGACGCCCGTCTTCCCCCGCTCGAGCATGAAGCCCTTCCAGGCGCTCGCGGTGCTCGCGAGCGGCGCGGAGCTGACCGAGGAGGAGCACGTGCTCGCCACGGCCAGCCACGCCGCGACCGCGCGGCACGTGGAGGTCGTGCGAGGGATCCTCGCGAAGGCGGGGCTCGACGAGTCCGCCCTCCGCTGCCCCGCCGACTGGCCGCTCGACCGGGCCGCGCGCGACGAGCTCGTGCGCACCGGGGTCCCCGCCTCCCCCGTCTACATGAACTGCTCCGGCAAGCACGCCGCGATGCTGCTCGCCTGCGTGACCAACGGCTGGTCGACGGACGACTACCTGCACCCGGACCACCCCCTCCAGGTGCGCATCCGCGACGTCGTCGAGCGGTTCACGGGGGAGCGCATCGCGACCACCGGCGTCGACGGCTGCGGCGCTCCCGTGCACGCGATGTCGCTCACGGCGCTCGCGCGGGGGATCCACCGCATCGCGACCTCCGCACCCGGATCGCCCTTCGCGCTGTACCGCCATGCGGCGGCGCTCACCGCGGCGGTGCGCGCGCACGGCTGGGCCATCGACGGACCCGGCCGCGCCAACACCGTCGTGATCGAGCGCCTCGGGCTGTTCGCCAAGGGCGGCGCCGAGGGGATCATGATCATGACGGCGCCGGACGGCACCACGGTGGCGTCGAAGACGCTCGACGGGAGCCTCCGGGCGTCGACGATCGTGGCGCTGGAGCTGCTCGCCCAGGCGGGAGCGATCACGCCCGAGGACGTGGAGCGCGTGCGCCCCGAGCTCGACCTCGTGGTGCTCGGCGGCGGTGCGCCCGTCGGCGAGATCCGGGTGTCGCCCTCGCTCATCGGCTGACCGCCGGCGTCCGCCCGAGCGCGGCGTGCGCGCCGGGGCGGTGCGCTGCCGCCGGACGCCCGCCGGGCTCCTGCCCGCCGGACCCCTGCCCGCCGGACCCCTGCGGGTCGGACCCCTGCAGGGCGGGCTCGAGACCCGCGACGGTGGCGGGTGGCCACGAGCAGCGGCCGGTGCGGCCGTCGGGCGCGACGATCCACGCCCTCCCGGGGACCGGCGCCAGCGGCGGCGGCACGTCGCGGATGCGCAGGAGCGTGCGTGCATCCCGCGGGACGCAACCCTCCAGCACGACGCTGCCGGCGCGGCGGAGCGCCGCGAGGAGCGGGCCGCGGAGGAGCCAGGCGTCGGGGTCCGCGACGACGACGCGCAGCCGGACCCCCTCGCGAGCGGGAGCGTGGGCGCTACCCGTCGCCCCCGGTCCGGCCGCCTCGGCGGGGAACGGATGCGGGGGCGACCAGCCGGAGGGGAGTCCCTCGGCCTCGACCGCGTCGATGCCGAGCCCGCGGAGGCGCGCGACCGCGAGCGCGGGCGACGGGGTGACGAGCGCGTGAACGTCGCCGGCGAAGAGCGCGACGCGGGGCGCGTGATCCGGGGCTCCGCGGGCGCGCCCGCCGTGCCCTCAGGGCCGGCCGCGCCCGCCGTGGCCGCGGAGCCGTCGGGCGGGAGCGCCACCTGGATGCGCTCTCCCCGCCACTCCCCCGCGCCCGGCGTCGCGCGGGGATCGAACAGGCGCGGCTCGCCGTCCGCCAGCAGGTGCTCCTGGCGGGACGGCAGGGCGAGGAGGACCGGCGGTCCCGCGGCGGCGGCCACCACCTGCAGCGGGCCCCCCGCACGGCGGCCCGTGACGGCGAGCGCCACCCCGGCGTGCGGGCCCTCGCGGACGACGACGGCCATCATCTCGAGCAGGGCGGTCTGGTGATCCGGTGCCAGGCGGGACACGGCGACGTCGAGGTCGTCGACGAGCACGATCAGCCGGCCGCGCGGGCCGTCGGAGCGGCGGATCCGCGCCACGACCGCCGCGACGGCATCCCAGCACCCCTCGACGTCGCCCGGGACCTCGCGCACCTCGACGCCCCCCGCCCGGGCCGACGCTCCCAGCGTGCGGAGGCAGGTGCTGCGGCCGGACCCCGTGCCGCCCACCACCACGAGGTGGCCGTCGACGGCGGGCCGCCAGACGGCCGTCGCCCGTCGCTGCTCGGCCGGCAGGTCGACGAGGGCGAACGGGATGGCGGGACCGCCCCCGTGGGACGTCGTCGGCGCGGTGGAAGGCGCCCGAGAGGCGGACGTCGTCGAGCGATGCGGTGCCTGCGCGAGCGCGGCGAGCGGGACGCGCGGGGGCAGCGGATCCGACCACGGGCGCCGCAGGGGGGCCCGCGCGGCCCGGGAGGCGGCGATGCGGGCCAGGTCGTCGGCCGTCGTGACCGCCACCTGGACCGGACGGGCCGCCGCGCCGTGGGCGGCGACCAGGCATCGACCGACGGGCGCGTCCGCGAGGCGCGCCGCCTCGGCCGTCCCGAGCAGGGCCCGGCTGTCGGCCTCGTTGTTGACGCGCAGGGACAGCCGGAGGTCGCAGTTGGCGAGCACGGAGTCGCGCACGACGCCCGCGGGCCGCTGCGTGCAGAGGATCAGGTGCATGCCCAGCGACCGGCCCCGGGCCGCGACGTCGGCGACGACCTCGTGCAGGCCGTCCTGGTCGGCCAGGAGGGCGGCGAGCTCGTCGACCACGATGAGCAGGCGCGGCAGCGCGCCGGCCGCGGCGGGATCGTCGACGTCACGGGCCCCGCACGCCCGGAGGGTGCGCTCGCGGTGGCGCACCTCCGCCCGCAGGCTGTCGAGGGCCCGGTGGGCGCCCTGCCCGTCGAGGTCGGTGACGAGGCCCACGGCGTGCGGCAGGACCAGCAGGGGGTCGAACGCGGCGCCGCCCTTGAAGTCGACGAGGAGCACGGTGACCTCCTCGGGCGGGTGCGCGGCGGCCAGCGCCGCGATCCAGGTGACGAGCAGCTCGCTCTTGCCGCTGCCGGTCGTTCCCGCGACGACCGCGTGCGGGCCGTCCGCGACCAGGTCGACGGCGACGGGTCCCGCGTGCCCGACGCCGATGACGGCCGCCAGGCCGCGGGCCGCGGCCGTGCCCGAGCCCGCCTCCGACGCCAGGTCGGCGAAGGGCACCCGCGCGGGGAGGGGTGCCCGGGCCGCCGCGAGGCCGCGCCGGCGGGCGAGCTCGGCGAGCTCGGCGGCCAGGCGCTCCGCCTCGTGGAGCGAGACGAGCTCGAGGCGCACGCGGCCCGTGCGGGTGAGCCGCGGCGTCCCGGCCTCGGCCCCGTCATCGTCGTCGAAGGCGCGCGCGGCGGTCGCCGGGTCCGCGACGCGCGCCTCGGCGCCCTCCGCGGCGGTGCCCGCGGCGAGGACGCGCGCGGCCCCGGGGGTCCCGACGTCCAGCACCGTGCGGCACGCGGCGGGGAGCGCCTCGACCCGGTGGGCGGCGGCCAGCACGACCTCCCGCGCGGCGATCCGCACGCGGATGCAGGAGGCTCCCGGCTCGGATGCGCCGACGGCGTCGGGCTCCGGCTCGCGCAGGTCCGCGGCGTGCGGGAGTCGCGCGAGCCAGTCCCACGCGGGGCCGGCCGGACGCGACACGATGCGGAGGTCGTCGGGCGGGAGCGCGTGCACGAGCTGCACGACGATGCCGCGGAGCACGGGCGCGACCACGGCGGGCGCGCCGCGGAGCCCGAGGCCCCCGGCCGCGGGGACGAGGACGGGGGCGTCGGGGACCCAGCCGACGGCATCCGCCCACCGGAGCGCGGGATGCTCCGCCGCCGGGATCCGGCGGGGTGAGGACCGGCCGAGCGACATCCGGCGGAGCGGGAGCAGGCGCGGCCGGAGCCGGACGCGCGACCGGGCGGCGGGCGCCTCCCCCGGGACCCGCGCCTGGGGGTCGCCGCGCCAGACCATGCCGCTCGGCACCTCCCCCGTGCCGAGGACGAGGACCGGCGCGGCGCCGTCGCCGCCGGGATGCGCGCGCCAGAGGAGCGCGGGGTTGGCGGAACCGTCGAGGATGCCGCGCGCGGAGGGCGCGCGGGAGCGCAGGAGCACGCGCGCGGCCGCGATGCGGGTGCGGACCTCCTCGTGCAGCCGCTCGGCCGCGGCCCGCGCCTCGCGCCGTGCGCGACGCGCCGCCCGGCGGCCGCCGATGCGCTGGTCCGCGACGCCCGCCACCGCGACCACGGGCCCGAGCGCCGCGAACAGCAGCGCGTACGGGGAGCGCGTGACGGCCCAGACGGCGACGCTGACCACGAGCGGCGCCGCGACGCCGAGCACGGGGAACGGCGGGGGCGGGGCGGGCGCGGGAGACGGGGGCGGGGCGATGTCCATCGGGCGAGGACATCACGCCGGGCCTGCCGACCGCGGGGATCCGCACGGGACGGGGACGGAGGACGCGGACGCGCCCTGGGGAGGCGTCAGCGGCCGCCCGGCCGCCGTGCATCCCGTGCACCGCGCGTCCCGCGCATCTCGCGCGCCCCGCGTGCCTCCCGCGCGCGGCGCAGCGACGCGAGCGACACCATGGCGCGGAGCCGCTGCCTCCGGGTCCGGCCGGCGTCCATGCGGGCGACCAGCTCCTCGACGCGGCGCCACGCGGCGTCGGCCAGCGGATCCGGCACCTCCCGGGTGCGAACGCCGAGCGGTCGGCGACGTCCGCGAGCCCCCGCGCGCCGCCCACGCGCGCGAGCCGCGCCACCTCGCGGCGGGTGGCCGCGACGGGCGGGACGAGCCCGCGGTCCAGGGCCCCGTCGCGGAACTCGTCCCACGCGCCGCCGACCCGGTCGCGTGCGGCCGCGGCTCGGCGCCGACGGTGCCGACGCCGGACCTTCGCGCCGACGACCGCGAGGAACGGGGATGCGGCGAGGCCGAGGGCGAGCAGCGACCACCCGGCGACCCGGACGGCGGCGAGGACCGCCTGGAGCGCCGGGTCGACCTCGGGCCGGTCGTCGCGGCCCGCGTCCGGGGCGTGCGGTCCTCGGGCTCGACCTGCTCCTCCACGGGCGGCGGCAGCACGGTCTGGGGGCGGGCCACCTCGGTCGGCTCGTCGGGCAGGGCGTCGGGGACGTCGCGGACGGGCGGGTTCGGATCCACCGCGACCCAGCCGGAGGAGGCCGTGTCGACCTCGATCCACGCCGTCACGTCGGAGCCCGTGACGGCCACCGGCCCGCCGTCCGCGGCGCGCACGGCCTCCTCGCCCGGGCGAACCCCATCACGACGCGCACGGGGAAGCCGAGCTCGTCGGCCATCAGGGCCGCCGCGACCGCGTACTGCTCGGCGTCGCCCAGCATGGGGCGGGTGGTGAGGAGGTCGGCGATGCGCTCGGCGGAGTGGCCGGACCTGCTGAAGGGCGCGTCGCCCACCCCGTGGCTGACGTACCCGTCGGCGCGCAGGGCCGAGATCGCGGCGACGAGCTGCGCGCCCGGCGAGGCTGGCGTGGCGCCGGCCGCATCGGCGCCGCCCGACGTGGCGCCGTCGGGCGCCGCGGTCGACGCCTGGACCTGCGCCTGGATCTCGTCCGGCACGCCCGTGGGCCGCGGCGCGACCGCATCGCCCGGACGCTCGTCGGCCAGCGACGCGAGCGGGGGCGTGGAGGCGACGACCGCCTCGATCTCGTAGGCGTCGCCCGCCGTGAGACCGCCGATCACCGCGCCGGTCGCCGTCGCGTCGTCGTAGTAGAACGAGTCGGCGAGGCGTCCGCCGTCGTCCCCCGCGAACCCGATGCGCTCGAGCCGCCCGGCACCCGGCAGCCAGACGCCGCGATAGGCGCCGATGACGACGTCGAGCGTGACGTCGTCGCCGGCGACGCCGGCCTGGTCGAGCCGGTACGGCACGCGCGCGAACGTCCCCGAGGCCTGTCCGGTGCGGGACGCGTCGACGCTGCCGCGCGCGCCGCCCACGCCGTAGACGACGCCGTCGTAGGTGTCGAGCGCCGCCAGGCGCACGCGACCGCCGGCGGGCAGGCCGGAGACGCGGAACAGGGTGTCGTCGACGGCCGGGGCCTTCCAGTACGTGCGGAAGGACGACAGCGGGCTGACCTGCTCGCGAGGGTCGAACGGCTGCTCGACGGTGGAGCGGAGGGCGGTGCGGGCGACGTCGGGCGGGGCGGCGGCGGTCGCCGCCACGCCCGCCACGAGCGCGACGGCGATGACGGCGGCCGCCGCGACCCCGGTGCGCGCGCCGGAGCGGCGCCGGTCGGCCGCGGACTCCACGGGGATGCCCGACTGCCGGCCGAGACGGCGGACGGCGCGATGCCGGCGACGCCAGCGGCAGCGCGCGATCCACAGAAGCGCCGTCGCGAGCCAGGCCAGGGACACGGGCACGAGGAGCCACGAGGCGTCGGGCGCGTCGGGACCCTGGCTGCGGTCCGGGCCCAGGGCGGCCGCGGCGACGAGGATCACGAGGGACGGGATCACGGCGAGCTCGGGCCGACGGGAGCGCAGCGCGACGGTGACGCCGACCACCGATCCCAGCAGGACGAGCGCGAACGCCGGCACGAGGAGGGCCTGGTAGTCGCCGACGGGGAGCGCGATGGTCAGCAGGCGCACGATCCCGAGGGACGCGCCCTCGACGAGCTCGCCGAGGCCCGCGAGCGTGGGCCGCCAGCCGTCGGCCGCGCCCGTCGGCACCGCGAGCGGCACCCCGAGCGCGAGGAACGCGACGAGGACCGCGCCCGCGACCACGGCGCTGCCCCAGCGGAGCCGGGCGCAGGCGACGGCGATGAGCGCGCCGACGGCCAGCGTGACGGCCGCCATCCGGACGAACGACGCGTCGCGGTACACGGGCCAGAAGGCGGCCGCGGCGAGGGCGGTGAGCAGGCCGATCGCGAGGACGGGGACGAGGGTGCGGCCCGGGTCGCGGGAGCCGGCCGGCACGCGGCCGCGGGCGCGGGCGCGGCCTGCGCCGGCGCCGCCGCCGCGGACGCGCGCGGTCCCGCGGCGGGGCTCGGCGGCGCGGCGACCGGACGCCGGCCGCCCGTCGGCGCGACCGGACGCGCCGGACGCGCTCACGTCGCGCCCTTCTGCAGGGCGACGCGCAGGTCGTCGAGGTAGCCGATGGTGAGGACGGACAGCGCGCCGAGCCGCCGGAGGCCCGGCTCGACCTCGGGGTCGCACACGACCGCGACGACCTGCACGCCCGGAGGGAAGCCGACGGCGGCCGAGCGGATCGCGGCGGGCGCGGCGCCGGTGCCGCAGACGAGGAACACGACGGAGACCCCCGCCACCTCGTCGGCCGCGGCGCGCGCCAGCTCCCCGAGCGGGGCCGCGCGGTCGGACGCGCCGATCTCGGCCAGGTCGTCGAGGAGCCGCTCGCGCGTGACGGTCGCGAGGCGGCGCAGGCGCGTGGTGCGGGATCCAGGACCGGCCGAGCGGGCCGCCGTGCGGGCGAGGCCCGGCAGCGCGGGCAGCGTCGGCAGGCGGCGGGCGCGCACCCGGCCGGCGGCGCGGTCGGCGCTGGCGACGACCGAGACGGTGCGGGCCTCGACGATGGCGCGCGCGCCCAGGGACCCGACGACGCTCACCGCGAGCTCGAACTCGGCGTCGGCGGTGGCGGTGGCGGCGGTGGCGGTGGCGGTGGATCCGGCGACCTGCCCGGCCTCGCGGCCCGCCGCCACGGTGGTGCCGCCCGCCGGCAGCGCGGCGTCCCCCGCGGATCCCGTCCCCTCCGCCGCTCCGCCGTCGCCGTAGTCGCCGGCGTTCAGCGAGAGCGCCACCATGATGTGGCTCCGCCGCGTCTCCTCGAACCGCCGCACCATGTGCACGCCGGTCTTCGCGGTGGAGCGCCAGTGGATGTGGCGCACGGCGTCGCCCGGCACGTACTCGCGGAGGGACTGGAACGACACGTCGCTGTCCGTGAGGTCGCGCGTGGCGCGGCCCTCGAGGTCGCGGACGAAGCCCGTGCTCGTACTCGGCATCGCGATGGTGCGGGGGTGCACGAGCAGCCGGGTCGCCGCCGCCTCCGTGGACTCGCGGCGCACCAGCCCGATCGGGTCGCCGCGGACGATGCGGGCGGGGCCGAGCGCGATGACGCCGCGCCGCGAGGTGGGGACCACGAAGACGTCCTCGTGGGAGTGCCCGTGGGCGAGCGAGGGCACGTGGATCTCCGCGAGTCCGGATCCGACCGGCACCTCGACGGTCAGCCCCACGGCCCGGCGGCGCAGCGGGTTCCGCACGGCGACGGTCGCGGGCGCGCGCTCGCCCGCGACCACGCGGTCGCGGGGCAGGCGCAGCGACACCTCCACGCCCGCGGAGCCGACGAGGTGCAGGAGCGCGACGACCCAGAGCGCCGCGGCGGTCCAGGCGACCGCGACGAGCTCGCGCCAGCCCAGCGCGTATCCGGCCGCGCCCGCGGCGACCGCGACGACAGCGACGACCCGCCCGAGCGGCGTGACGACGGCGACCAGGCGCGACACGACGGACCGGCGCGGCGCCTCCTCGGCCGGCCGGCCGGCCTCCGGCGCGGCGCCGACGAGCGGGCCGTCGGCCGGCACGGGGACACCGGCGGGGACGGGGCCGCCGGCGGGCACGGGGACGCCGGGCGACCCGGCCGCGCTCATCCGACCGGCCGCGCGCCCGCGGCGCCGGCGCCGGCGCCGCCCGCGGACGGCGCCCCCGGGTGCCGGTCGCGCGGCGGCGAGGTCTCGATGAGGATCTGCGACAGCACGCTGGTGGGCGTCACCCCGTCGAACTCGGCCTCGGGATCCAGCAGCAGCCGATGCGCGAGCACGGGCTCGGCGAGCGCCTTCACATCGTCCGGGACCACGTAGTGCCGGCCGTCGGCGGCGGCCCAGGTGCGCGACGCGCGCAGCAGCGCGAGGGCGCCGCGCACGCTCGCGCCGAGCCGCACCTCCGGCGCGGTGCGGGTCGCGTCGACGAGGCGGACGACGTAGTCGGCGACCGCGGGATCCACGTGCACGGTCTGCGCGCGGTCCTGCATCCGCCGCACGTCCGCGGCCGAGGCGACGGGCTCGAGGGTCACGTCGTGGGCGCTCACGGCCGAGCCCTGCAGGATCCGCAGCATCGACTCGTGGTCGGGGTACCCGATGGAGGTGCGCAGCAGGAAGCGGTCGAGCTGCGCCTCCGGCAGCGCGTACGTGCCCGCCTGCTCGACGGGGTTCTGCGTGGCGATGACCATGAACGGGTCGCCCACGTCGTACGGCGTGCCGTCGACCGTGACGCGCCCCTCCTCCATCACCTCGAGGAGCGCCGACTGCGTCTTCGGGCTCGCGCGGTTGATCTCGTCGGCCAGCACGATGCTGGCGAACACGGGACCGCGGTGGAACTCGAACTCGCCGGTGCGCTGGTCGTAGACGCTGACGCCCGTGATGTCGCCGGGCAGCACGTCGGGCGTGAACTGCACCCGGCTGTGGGTGCCGTCGACGGTCTGCGCCATGGCGCGCGCGAGCGAGGTCTTGCCCGTGCCCGGCACGTCCTCGAGGAGGAGGTGCCCGCCCGTGACCATGGCCGTGAACGCGAGCCGCACCACGTGCGACTTGCCGAGCAGCACCTGCTCGACGCTGCGCACGAGGCGCGCGAAGTCGTCCTGGAACGCGCGGGCGTCGTCGGCGGTCATCGTCATGGGGGCGTGCCTCTCGGGTGCGGCCGCCGTCTCCGGCGTGCGGGCCGCGGGTCCGGCCGTCATCCGCGGTGGGCGTACGTGTACAGGGTGCCCGAGTTCGCGGTCACGCGCACCTCGAGGATCCGCTCGCCGGTCGCGGGGATCGCGCAGGAGCCCGCGGCCCCGGACGACGCGTCGGTCCACGCCCCCTGGCCGCCGCAGCGCACCTCGCTGCGCGCGTAGCCGCCGCCGGCGCCGACCCGTGCGCCGGGGCCCGCGGCGGTCGGGTGGACGTCCACGAGACGGTGGTGCCGCCCGCCGCGTCGGTCGCGAACTGCACGTCGCCCGCGCGGGCGTCCACGGCGGTGCCGGCGTCGACCGGATCCGACCAGCCGCTCGAGCGCGGCCGGCCGTCGCCGCTGTCCTCGACGACGCGCACCTGGATGCTCGCGCCGACGCCCGTGCGCGGCAGGGTGAGGGCCTGCCCGACGCCGATCGGCACGCCGTCGCCCTGCCCGTCGACGCGGTACAGGAGCTGCGCGGAGGCCTGGGCGTTCCCGGGGCGGTAGCGCGCGTCGGCGAGGACGGCGCGGAAGACGCCGTCGCTGCCCCGGTCGCGGTCCGGCGGGGAGACGCTCACGACGGGCGTGGAGGGCGCGGTGCGCGGGGTGAGCTGGCCGGCCTCGACGACCGTGCAGCCCTGGCTGTTGGCCGCCAGCACCGCGAACGCGACCGGCTGGTCGGGGGCGAGGCCCGTGAACACGTGGCTGGTGGCGGTGCCGACGTCGACCGCGGGGCCGTGCTCGGGCGACCACGGCGACGCGCCCTCGTGGCGACGGAGCAGCCGGGCGCGGAGCCCGGTGCGTACGCGGCCACGAGGTAGCGGATCCCGTCGACGCCCGGGCCCTGGAACGCGGGCCACGACACCGTGACGCGCGTCTCGTCGTCGGCGTCGGGGGTGGCGGTCGGCGTGCCGGTGGCGGTCGGCGCCGCGCGGGGCGTGCCCGTGGCGGTGGCGGCGAGCCACGCGGACGCGTCCTGCACCTGCGCGCTGTTGCGGGCCGCGACGGACACCGCGACCGGCACCTCGGGGACGAGGGACGGATCGCGGACCTCGACGCTCGTGGCATCGGCGGCGACCTGGCGCGTGACGCCGCCCACGCTCACCACGTGCTGCGTGACGGGGCTCGACGAGGACGGCACCGCGGCGGGCTGCCAGGAGACGCGCAGCCCGTCGACGAGCGGCTCGGTCGTCAGCCCGGCGGGCGCCGCCGGGAGGACGTCCGACCAGAGCCCGGCGAGGGACACGGGATCCGACGCCCCGACGCCGTTCACGGCCTGGACCTCCACCTCCACGGCGTCCGACGGGCCGTTGCCCGGCGTCGGGACCGTGCACGTGGTCGAGGCGCAGGTGATCGTCGCGGTCGCGGTCCCGCCGCGGAGGACGCGGACCTGGTACCCCGTGATGGGCGAGCCGTTGAAGGCGCCCGGCTCGAACGCCACCGTGAGGGAGCGGTCGGCGAAGCCCGAGGCGCGGAGCGCCGACACGGGCCCCGGCCGGTCCTGCACGCTGATGACGACCGTCCCGAACGCGGCCCGGCCCGGGTCGCCGGTGGCGTCGCGCACCTCGTACTGCACGCGGACGTCGCCCGGCGCGGCGTCCGCGGACGCGGAGACGGTGAGCGTCGCGCGGTCGGCGGAGGGCGTGACGGTGACGCCCTCCGGGAGGCTCGCGCCGTCGGCGCCGCGGATGGACGCGACCGTCAGCGGGGTGCCCGGGAAGGGGTTCCCGGCCTGGTCGTTGGCGAGCACGTCGATGACGGTGGTGGATCCGCGCGTGACCGACCCGGTGTCCGTCGCGGGCTGCGGGAGCGGGCGCGTCGACGGCACGACCCGGAGGTCCACGCGGCCCGCCCGGCCGGTCTGCGTCGCGTCGCGGACGCTCACCGGGAACGACGCGGCCGCGCCCGTGGCGACGCCCTCCTCGGCCGAGATGCGCAGCGTGCCGCCGTCGACCGACGCGCGGAACCCGT
Organism: Clavibacter michiganensis; assembly: GCA_002150995.1. Taxonomy (GTDB): domain Bacteria; phylum Actinomycetota; class Actinomycetes; order Actinomycetales; family Microbacteriaceae; genus Clavibacter; species Clavibacter michiganensis_K. Next base: position 2,454,100 of record MDHJ01000001.1, read on the forward strand.
CGGCGACCGCGCCCTCGAGCGCGAAGGACAGCTGGCCGCGGTCGTCCTGGTAGGGGTAGGTGGTGAGGCGGCCGAGGTCGACGTCCTTCGACTGGCCGGGCTCCAGGTCGATGACGGCGCCCGTGAACACGGGCGGCTGGTTCTCGGTGGGCGTCACGGTGATCGGCAGCACGAGCGCGGCGGTGCGCCCGCCGTCGGCGCCGGCGCCGGATCCGTCGGTCACCGTGAAGGAGATCGCCGCCGGTCCGAAGTACCCGGGCTCGCTCCGGTACGCGATGGTGTCCTCGTCCACGAGCTCGACCGGCCCGTCCGCGTGGGTGGCCGAGAGGGAGTTCGGGTCGGCGATGCGCACCGCGCGGCCCCCGGCCGCGACCACCTGGTCCGCGAGGTCGACCACGAGCCGCTCGCCGCTGGCGACGGTGGGCCGGGGCTGGCCGACGCGCAGCTGCGGCAGCGTGTCCTCGAAGCCGGGCACCCAGATGAACGCGGTTGCGGAGATCGACGGGTCGTCCGGCTGCGCCACCGTGAACGGCACGATGCGGCGCTCGTCGCCGACCTCCACCCGGATGCGCCCGTCGGCGGTCACGCCCGCCACGTCCTCGTATCCCGCGCCGACGCCCAGCACGAGCGCCGACACGTCGCCCTCCGCGGAGAACACGCTGCGCATGACGTCGACGTCGACGCTCGACCGGTCGAGCACGTCGGAGAGCTGCAGCACGGTGTCGCGGGCGACGGGGCGCGTGGGCGGCGCGGCGGGATCCACGATCACGGTGAGGAACGCCTCGTCGGTGCCACCGCGCGCGTTCCGCACCCCGTAGACGAAGCCGTAGCGGCCGGCTGCGTCGGGGGCGACGACGCGGACCGTGTCGCCGTCGAGCCCCGCGACGAGCCCCGCCTCCTGCGGCTGCACCGACACCAGGGAGAGCGCGCCGCCGTCGGGATCCGTGTCGTTCGCGAGCACCTGCACGCGGAGGACGCGGCCCGGGCGGACGGTCACGGTGTCGGCGGTGGCGACCGGGTTCCGCGCGCCCTCGACGCGCGGGCTGATGCCCACGCGGACGGTGCCGGTGGCGCGCGCCCCCAGCCCGTCGACCACGGCGTACGCGAACGCGTCGGTGCCGGTGGAGTAGTCGCCCGCCTGGTAGTCGATCCAGTCCGGCCCCACCTCCGTGACCTGGCCCTTCTCGGGCCCGGTGTCCTGTCCGAGCAGCCGCACGGAGTCGCCGTCGGGGTCGATGCCGGTGAGCGGCACGGGGATCCGCACGGTCTCCCCCGCGAGCACGCGCGCGGTGAGCGGGCGCGGCACGGGCGCGGCGTTGGTCGCGGCGTCGGCCTCGCGCACGGAGACGGTGAGGGTCGCGGTCGCCCACTGGCCGTCCGGCGCGACCGCGCGGTAGACGGCCGTGTAGTCGCCCGTGCGGTCGGGCGCGAGGTAGCGCAGGCGGTCCTCGCTCGCGAAGAGGAGGCCGGCGCCCTCGGGGAGCGGGTCGACGAGCACGGGGTCGAGGCGGAGCCGGTCGCCGTCGGGCTGCTCGTCGTTGGCGAGCACGGGGATGTCGACCGCGTCGCCGACGCGCACGGCCACGCGGTCGTCGGTCGCGACGGGCGGCTGCCGCACGGCGGGCTCGGGCACCTCGATGACGGTGATGACGCCGGTCGCCTCCGCGACGCCGTTGCTCACCCGGTACTCGACGTCCACCGGCCCGTCGAGCGGACGCGTGAGGCTGATCCGCACGAGCCGCTGCCCGACGACCTCCGCGCGCACGCCCACGGCGTCGCCGGGCGAGGCCGCGTCGGTGATGACGAGCACGCCGCCGGCGGGGTCGAAGTCGGTCGCGAGCACGTCCACGTCCGTCGCCTGCAGCGCCCGCACGAAGACGGTGTGCGGCACGGTCACGGGACGGCCGTCGGACGCGGGCGCCCCGCGCACCTCGACGCGCACGACGCCGGTCGCGGTGGTCTGCCCGTCGGTGACCGTGTACTCCAGCAGGTGCGTGCCGGCCTGGCCGCCCTGGAGGCGGAAGGTCCCGGCCTCGAGGTCGGGCGTGATCACCACGCCGGCGCGCGCGGGCACGGCGGCCAGCCGGATCGCCCCGTTCCCGCCGCGTGCGTGCGTGAGCGGCTCGACGGTGATCTCGCGCCCGAGCTGCGCCTGCACGACGAAGCCCTCGGCGACGAGCGGCACGTCGTCGGCGCGGCGCACCGTGACGACGAGCTCGCCGGAGCCCTCCTCGCGCCCGTCGGAGACCTGCAGCGCGACCGTGCGGGTGTCGCCGCCGGATCCCGCGTCCGTGTAGACGACGCGGCCCTCGGGCTTCCAGCTCACGGCATCGGGCGCGGCGACGCTCGCGCGCGTCAGGTACATGGGGTCGCCGTCGGGGTCGTACCAGCCGCCCAGCACGTCCGTCTGCAGGCGCGCGCCCTCGGCGACCGTGCCGGTGGCGGGCTGCGCCTGCACGGGCGGGGCGTTCTCCTCGGCGGTGCGCACGGCGACGCGCACGTCGGCGCTGGCGGTGCCGCCGCGCCCGTCGCTGATCGCGTACGAGAACCGCACGGTGCCGGACGCGGAGGGGGCGAGCGCGAGCTGGAGGCCCTGGCCGTCGTCCACGATGTCGACCACGCCGACCTCCGCGTCGACGGGCGTCACGGAGTCGATCACGAGCACGTCGCCGTTCGGGTCGTGGTCGTTGAGGAGCACGGGCAGCGCGGTCGTGCGGCCGGGGCGCGCGCCCAGCTCGTCGTCGACGGCGACGGGCGGCTGCTGCACGCGGTCCGTCTCGGGCGGGGTGTCCGCGGTGTTCTGCTCCACGACGGTGTCGGAGCGGTCGCGGTCGATGAGGTCCGACCAGTTGTCGATGAGGCCCGCGCCCTGCTGGACCGCCCACGCCGCCCCGCCGCGCACGTCGTTGAGCACGACGCGCGCGCCGTCCACGAGGAAGCGGAGGGATGCCTGCGCGGGCATGGAGGCGAGCGCCGCGGTGGTGCCGTCGGCGCCCGGGCAGCGCTCCCATCCGGAGCCGTCCGTCCAGCCCGCGTGCTCGCAGCCGTCGACGCGCACGGGCCGCGCGGGATCGCCGCGGCCACCGCCGGGCACGACGACGGGGTCGCCGCCCGCGACGGGCACCTCCACGAGCCCGCCCGTGTGCGCGACGAGCACGCCGGATCCGTCGACGGACGCGCGCTGCAGGGCGACGCGGGCATCCGCCGCGATGGAGCCCGCCAGGTCGACCGTGCGCCCGTCGACGAGCAGCGTCCGGGCATCGGCGTCGTAGAGGGCCCAGTGGCCGTCGACGGCCGTGAGCGCGAGCCGCTGCCCCGCGGGGCGACCGGCGTCGCCCGCGGCGACCGTCTCGCCCGCGAGCGCGGTGGCGGGATCGGCGGCCGGGTCGCCCGCGGCCTCCTCGGCCGCCGCGGGCGCGCCCACGCGGCCCACGTCCACGGTCTCCTGCACGGTGTCGTCCGTGGCGGCCGGGATGCGCGACAGCGTCCCCGTCGCCGCCGAGTAGACGAGCAGCGTCCCGTCGTCGCCCATCGAGGCGACCGCGTCGGCGCCGAGCATGAGCGTGGGGGCGCCGGCCGCGTCGAAGGCCGACAGCCCGGCGACGGGCACGAGCCACAGCTGGCCGGTGGCGGGCACGAGGATCGCGGCGCGGGATCCCGCGAGCATGACCTCGGCGCCCGCGGGCAGCGGCGCGGTGTCGACGACCTCGCTCGTCGCGTCGTCCACCACGTCGAGGCGGGAGCTCCCGCGGTCGGCGAGCAGCACCGTGGATCCCGACTGGAGCACGTCGATGTCCTCGCTGCGGGAGTCGACGACGCTGTCGAGCTCGAGCACGGAGGTGTTCGCGCGGCCGATGGCCTGCTGCGCGGAGTTCACGACCCACACGGAGCCGTCGTCGAGGTCCACGCGCTGCGCGTCGTAGCCGTCGCTGACGAGCGCGAACCCGGTGAGGAGGGCGAGCACGACGGCGCCGCCCGTGACGGTCGTCGCGGCCTGGCGGTGGCGGCGGATCCACTCGCGGATCATCGCGGCAGCTCCGCGCACTTCTCGGTCGACGCCTCCCCGGCGATGCCGTCGCGCGTGACCGTCACGCGGATGCACGCGCGGTCTCCCGCGCCGGCGGCGCCGGCGGCCACCCGGAAGGTGGTGTCGCGCTGCGTGCTCGGCAGCCCGCCGTCGCGGACCACCTGGTACGCGTCGTCGGCGCCGAGGCCGGGGTCGCGCCAGGAGAACAGGACGCCGTCGGCCGTGCCGGACGCCTGGATCTCGCCCACGACGGGGATGTCGCCGGGCGCCGTCCCCCCGCCGGTCCCGCCGAGCAGCACCCCGACGAGCACGCTCGCGACGAGCGCGCCGGAGGCGGCCGCGATGAGCGCGATCCGGTGCCGTACGACGAAGCCGGGCCGGCCCGCGACGGCGTGCCGCCCGGGGACGGAGGCGCCCACGGGTCCGGATCCGGAGCGGCCGAGGCTGGTGGACACGGAGGCCGCCCGCACGGGGTCGGACGCGGAGGCCGTCGCCACGGCGCCGGATCGGGCGGCGGCGCCGGGCCGCGCCCCGGGGCCGGTCGCGCGGGCCGACGACGGGGCCGCCCTCCGCCGCGCGCGGCGCACGCCGGCTGTGCCGCGGGGGCCCGTCGTGCCGGGATCCACCTGCACGATGCCGCGCACGCGCGTGGGGTCGTCGTCCTCGTCGACGCCCGCGGCGACGGCGGACGCCCACTCCTCGCTCGCGACCTCGAGCGGCGTCTGCGCGAGCCGCAGCTCCGCCTCCACGGCCTGCAGCTCGCGCACGAACGCGAGCGCCGACTCGGGGCGCGCCGCCGGCTGCCGGGACATGGCGCGGCGGAGCACCAGCTCGAGCCGCTCCGGCACGTCGGCGCGGCCGGTCGGCAGCGGACGCGCCCGCTGGATCCGGGCCACGAGGTCCGCAGGGGCGTTCTGCCCGCCGGGCACCTCGAACGGGCTCCGCCCGGCGAGCAGCGAGTACACCGTCGCGGCGAGCGACCACACCTCGCTCCGCACGGTGCCCGGGCTCTCGTCGGCCAGCACCTCGGGCGCCGACCACGGGATGGAGAGGCCGACAGCGTCGGTCGCGGCGGCGTCCTCGAGGGTCGAGGCGATGCCGAAGTCGCTGAGCACCGGGTGGCCGAAGGCCGTGGTGAGGATGTTGGCGGGCTTGATGTCGCGGTGGAGCACGCCCGCGCGGTGGGCGGTCTCCACGGCGCTCGCGATGCGGATCCCGACGCGCAGCACCTCGGCGACGCCCAGGGGCTCGCGCCGGTACCGGTCGCTGAGGCTCGACGAGCACAGCTCCATGACGAGGTACGGGCGGCCGTCGGCGGCGACGCTCGCCTGGTGCACGGTGAGCACGGACGGGTGCGCGCTCAGCTGCGCCATGAGGTCGGCCTCGGCGCGGAACATGGCGCGGAGGCGGTCGGTCACGATCTCGGCGAGCATGACCTTCACGGCGACCTGGCGGCGCGGCATGTCCTGCTCGTAGAGGAAGACGTCGGCGAAGCCGCCGCTGCCGAGGACCGTCACGTACGTGAATCCCGGCAGCACCGGCGGGGACGACGGCAGGCGTCTGGCCATGGCCCCCTCTTCGGGTCGGGACCGACGGCAGGGGCTGTTGCGGGCGGCGGGTGGAACGCAGGTGTCCGATGAGTCTAGGTCGCCGATCCGCGCGGGTACACGGATCGGCGCCCTCCGGACGCCCCCTCTTCGGGAGCGCCCGTCGTGCGGGCGGGGCTAGTCGCGCGGGGCAGGTCGCGCGCCGGCTGCCCGATGTAGAGCTGCTGCGGGCGGCCGATCTTGGTGGCCTGGTCCTCGTTCATCTCGCGCCAGTGCGCGATCCAGCCGGGGAGCCGGCCGATGGTGAACAGCGCCGTGAACATGCGGGTGGGGAAGCCCATCGCCTTGTAGATGACGCCCGTGTAGAAGTCGACGTTGGGGTACAGCTTCCGCTCGATGAAGTAGTCGTCCGCGAGGGCGACCGCCTCGAGCTCCTTGGCGATGTCGAGCAGCGGGTCCTGGATGCCGAGGGCCTCCAGCACCTCGTCGGCGCTCTCCTTCACGAGGCGGGCGCGCGGGTCGAAGTTCTTGTAGACGCGGTGCCCGAAGCCCATGAGGCGGACGCCGTCCTCCTTGTTCTTCACGCGCTCCACGTAGCGGTCGACGCCCTCGCCGGAGTCGCGGATGCGGCCGAGCATCGCGAGCACGGCCTCGTTCGCGCCGCCGTGCAGCGGGCCGAAGAGCGCGCCGATGCCCGCGGAGACGGAGGAGAACATGTTCGCCTCGGTCGATCCGACGAGCCGCACGGTCGACGTCGACGCGTTCTGCTCGTGGTCCTCGTGCAGGATCAGCAGCCGCTCGAGCGCGCGGCTGACCACGGGGTCCACCTCGTACGCCTCCGCGTTGTTGCCGAAGTTCAAGCGGAGGAAGTTGTCGACGAACGACAGCGAGTTGTCCGGGTAGAGGAACGCCTGGCCGATGCTCTTCTTGTGCGCGTACGCCGCGATGACCGGCAGCTTCGCGAGCAGGCGCAGGGTCGAGATCTCGACCTGCTCGGGGTCGTGGACGCTCAGCGAGTCCTCGTAGTAGGTGGAGAGCGCCGACACGGCGCTCGACAGCACCGACATGGGGTGCGCGTTGGTGGGCAGGGCGCGGAACAGGCCCTTGAAGTCCTCGTGCAGGAGCGTGTGGCGGCGGATGTCGTCCTCGAACTTCGCGAGCTCGTCGGGGGTCGGCAGCTCGCCGTGGATGAGGAGCCAGGCCACCTCGAGGTAGCTCGAGTGGCGCGCGAGCTGCTCGATCGGGTAGCCGCGGTAGCGGAGGATCCCCTGCTCGCCGTCGATGTACGTGATCGCCGAGCGGGTCGACGCGGTGTTGACGAAGCCGTTGTCGAGGGTGGTGAGCCCGGTCTTCCGCGTGAGCGTCGAGATGTCGATGCTCGAGGCCCCGTCGACCGCGGGGAGGATGGGGAACTCCACCCGGCCGCCCGGATGCGTCAGCGTCGCGGTCGGCTCCTCCGCCGCCTGGGGCTTCTGGTCCGCCTGCTGCCCGCCATCGGTCACGGCGCCTCCTCGAGTCATGTGTCGGATCGGTCGGACCGATCCGCGCCGTGGGCGCTCATGGCGCCGTCGCGACGCCGGGTCCGAACCGACTACAGCCTAAAGGGCCGACCGGGACACTGTCGCCTCCGCCAGCATCCGGTGCGTTCCGTTGGAGGTCCTGCTACGCGGGAGGGGCGGAGCGGAGCCGTGCCGCCGCCGCCTCGATGCGCTCGTCCGTGGCCGTGAGGGACAGCCGCACGTGCTCGGGCGACGCGTCGCCGTAGAACGGGCCGGGGCCCGCGAGGATCCCGAGGTCGGCGAGCTCCGCGATGCCCTCCCAGGCGTCCCGGCCGCGCGTCGCCCAGAGGTACAGGCCCGCCTCGCTGCGGTCGATGCGCCACCCGGCGTCCACGAGCGCGGGCAGGAGCACCGCGCGGCGCGCGCGGTAGAGCTCGCGCTGCGCGCGCACGTGCGCGTCGTCGCCGAGCGCGACCGTCATCGCGTGCTGCAGCGGCGCGGGCGGGAGGAGCCCCGCGTGCTTGCGGACGCGGATCAGGCGGGCGATGAGCTCGCGATCGCCCGCCACGAGCGCGGCGCGGTAGCCCGCCAGGTTCGACTGCTTGCTCAGCGAGTAGAGCGCGAGGACGCCCGTGTGGTCGTCGCCGACGACGCGCGCGTCGAGGATCGAGGGCGTCGGGCCCTCGGCCCACTCCCCCTCCCAGCCGAGCTCGGCGTAGCACTCGTCGCTCGCGATCACGGCGCCGAGCTCCCGCGCGCGGGCGACCGCGGCCCGCAGATCCGCGACGCCGAGCACGCGGCCGTCGGGGTTGCCGGGCGAGTTCAGCCAGACCAGGCGGGTGCTCTCGGGCCATTCGGCCGGGTCGTCGGCCGGGACGCTCTCCGCGCCCGCGAGGGCGGCGCCGATGGCGTAGGTGGGGTACGCGACCCGCGGGTGCACGACCGCGTCGCCCTCGCCGAGGCCGAGCATGAACGGCAGCCAGGCCACCATCTCCTTCGACCCGATCGTCGGCAGGACCTGGTCGGTGCCGAGCGTCGCACCGCGGCGCCGCGCGCTCCAGGCGACCATCGCGTCGCGCAGCTCAGGCGTGCCGACCGTGGTCGGGTACGCGTGCGCGTCGGTCGCCCAGGCGAGCGCGTCGCGGATGAGCGTCGGCGTCGGGTCGACGGGCGAGCCGATGCTGAGGTCCACGATGCCGTCGGGGTGGCGCCCTGCCCTCTCGGCGTAGGGCGCCATCAGGTCCCAGGGGTAGTCGGGCAGCTCGCCGAGGGCCACGCGCGTCAGCCGGCCTGGGGCGGGAGGGCGGCGATGACGGGGTGGTCGGAGTGCGTCACGCCGATCTTGGTGGCGCCGCCCGGGGAGCCCATCTCGGCGAAGAACTCCACGTTCGCCGTGTAGTAGTCCGACCACTTCTCCGGCAGGTCGTCCTCGTAGTAGATCGCCTCGACCGGGCACACCGGCTCGCAGGCGCCGCAGTCCACGCACTCGTCCGGGTGGATGTAGAGCGACCGCTCGCCCTCGTAGATGCAGTCCACCGGGCACTCGTCGATGCAGGCGCGGTCCTTGACGTCGACACAGGGCAGGGCGATGACGTAGGTCATTCGGGCGGTCCTTCCGGGAGCGGTGCGGCCCGCACGAGTCTACGCGGCGCGGGGGCCCGCCCCGGCCGGGGCGGCGTCGCCGGGGCCCGCGCCCGGAGCGGCATCCGAGCCCGTGCCGGCAGCGGGCGGTCGCGTCGAGAACCGCGGCCACACCACGACGGCCGCGACGAGGAGCGCGGGCGCGAGCGACCACACCTGGCTCAGCCCGTCGTCGGGGAAGAGCACGGATCCGCTCGGGCCGCGCGTGCCGAGCACGGCGACCGCGGCCACGGTGCCGAGCCCGAGGCAGAGCGCGTGCAGCCGGTCGACGAGGACCAGGCGGAACGCGACCAGCAGGCACGCGAGCGTCACCAGGGCGAGCACCAGCCCGACGGGCAGCGCGATGCCGCCCACGGGCAGCGTCGCGCGGTGCGCGGCCGTGCCGACCGCGCCCACCAGCACGCCGAGCGCGAGCGCGGCGATCGCCGTGCCGACGCGCTGGGCGCCGCGCGGGGCCGGGGGGCGCCGTCGTCCTGCGCGCGGCCGGCGGGGCGGTGGATCCGGAACATCTCGACCGCCGACACCGGCGCCCCGACCCCGTGCGACAGCGCGAACTGGTCGCCGTCGACGACGGTCTGGGTGCGGTGCGCGGCGACCGCGCGGATCTTGCGGTCGAGCACCTCCGAGGCGTCGACGACGACGTCGACCGCGTCGTCCGGCAGCACCAGGGCGCCGGCGGGATCCGGGTCCGGCGCGGGGAACCGGCCGCGCGCGGCGACGGCCTCGTGCGCCTCGCGGGCCGACGTCACCGTGGTGGTGACGAGGTAGGCGGGGATCCCGGCCTCCTCCGCGGCCCAGGTCGCGATCCCGTGCGTCCGCACGTGGTCGGGGTGGCCGTAGCCGCCGTGGTCGTCGTACGTGATGACGCTCGTCGCGTCGACGTCGGCGATGACCGCGAGCACGTCGCGCGCCTCGTCCGCCTCGTCCCCCGCGCACAGCGAGTCGGGGTCGAGGGGCTGCAGGGCGACGGGCACGCCGTCCGCGCCCCACTGCATCCCGGAGTCGACGTAGCGGCGCGGGGCGAGGCCCTGCCAGCGCGCGTCCGCGTCGCCGAGGAAGCGGTGGTCGTCGACGCCGAGGGCGGCCATGGCCTCGGCGAGCTCCGTCTCGCGGTGGTCGGCGAGCGCCCGGAGGTCGCCCTCGAGGTGCCGCAGCTCCGCGGGGATGACCTCGCCGCGCTCCCCCCGCGTGCAGGTGAGCACGGTGACGGGCACGCCGTCGCGCACGAGCCGCGCGATGGTGCCGCCCGTGACGATGCTCTCGTCGTCGGGGTGCGCGTGCACGAGGAGGACGTGCTCGCGCTCGGCGCGGGCGGTGCGGGCGGCCCGATCGGGGCGTCGGGACGTGCCGGTGCTCATCGGGCGATCCTATCCGCGCTCCTGCGCCGGCTCCCTGGACGGGCGGCGGGGGGACGCCGACTGGACGCACTCCGGCCCGCGCGCTACTGTGCACGAGGTAAGGCAAGCCTCACCTATATTTCCCCACCACGAGCAATCGGACGCGACCCGCGTCCGCCGCCGGAGAGGCGCACGCGTGTTCGCGAACTACCTGATCGGCCTGCGCGAGGGCCTCGAGGCCGCGCTGGTCGTCACCATCCTCATCGCCTACGTCGTCAAGATCGGCCGTCGCGACGTGCTCGGCCGCCTCTGGCTCGGCGTCGGGCTCGCGGTCCTCCTCGCGCTGTCGGTGGGCGCGGTGCTCACCTACGGCGCCTACGGCCTCACCTTCGAGGCGCAGGAGGCGATCGGCGGTTCCCTGTCCATCGTCGCGACGGGCCTCGTCACGTGGATGGTCTTCTGGATGCTGCGCACCGCGAAGGACATGCGCTCGGAGCTGCAGGGCGCCGTCGACCGCGCGATCGCGGGCGCCGCGTGGGGCCTCGTCGCCGTCGCGTTCCTCGCGGTCGGCCGCGAGGGCATCGAGACCGCCCTGTTCCTCTGGTCGGCCGTCCAGGCCACCGGCGAGACCACGATGCCGCTGGTGGGCGCGGGGCTCGGCCTCCTCACGGCGGTGGCGCTCGGCTGGCTCGTCTACCGCGGGGTCCTCCGCATCGACCTCGCGCGCTTCTTCACCTGGACCGGCGCGCTCCTCATCGCCGTGGCGGGCGGGGTGCTCGCGTACGGCGTGCACGACCTGCAGGAGGCGGGCATCCTGCCGGGGCTCGGCGCGCTCGCGTTCGACGTCTCCGGCGCCGTGCCGCCCGGATCCTGGTACGGCACCCTCCTCAAGGGCACCGTCAACTTCTCCCCCGCCACCACGTGGCTCGAGGCGGTCGCGTGGGTGCTGTACGTCGTGCCGACGCTCACCGCGTACCTCGCGCTGTCGCGGCGCGGGCGCGGCGCCCGACCGGCGGCCGCATCGTCCGCGACCACGACGGCCGCCGCCGCCACGCAGCGCGTCGTCGACGCCCCCGTCGCCCGCTGACCCGCGGCGCGCGCCGCCGCCTCCTCCGCACCGCATCCCGTCCCCTGCTCCCCGCACCACGCACCACGCACCACGCACCACACGGCATCCCCCCCTGCTCCCCGCCCCGATCCATCCACCGCCCGGCCCCGCCGGCCCGCTCCCCCCGAGGACCCATGAAGCGCTCGACCCTCCCCGCCGCCGCCCTGCTCGCCGGCGCCGCACTCGCTCTCAGCGGCTGCGTCGCCAACGCCCCGGCCGGAGCCGCCGGCGACGGCGCCGCCGCGGACGCCGGCGTGACGCGGCTCACGGTCGACAGCTCGGCCGACGCGTGCACCGTGTCCGCCGCGACCGCGCCGAGCGGCACCGTGTCGTTCCACGTGACGAACTCCACCGACCAGGTCACCGAGTTCTACCTCCTCGCGGAGGACGGCCTCCGCATCGTCGGCGAGGTCGAGAACGTGAGCCCCGGCATCGAGCGCGACCTCGTGCTCACGGCCCAGCCCGGGGACTACTTCACGGTCTGCAAGCCCGGCATGGTCGGCGACGGCGTCGGCCGCACGCCCTTCACCGTGACCGGCGAGCAGGTGGCGCTCGCGGGCGACGCCGCCCAGCAGGGCGAGGAGGCCGCAGCCGCCTACCTCGCCTACGTGAAGGACCAGGTCGGCAAGCTCCTCCCCGCCACCCAGGAGTTCGCCGACGCGTACCTCGCGGGCGACGACGACCGGGCGCGCGCCCTGTACCCCACCAGCCGCGCCTACTACGAGCGGGTCGAGCCGGTCGCCGAGTCGTTCGGCGACCTCGACCCCGAGATCGACTTCCGCGAGGCCGACGTGGAGCCGGGCACCGAGTGGACGGGGTGGCACCGCATCGAGAAGGACCTGTGGCAGCCCGCCCCCGACGCGAACGGCGGCGACGTCTACGTCCCGCTCAGCACCGCCGACCGGGCCCGCTTCGCCCAGGAGCTCACGGCCGACACGCAGCGCCTCTACGACGCCGTGCACGCCGACGACTTCTCCATCGACATCTCCACCGTCTCCAACGGGGCCGTGGGCCTCATGGACGAGGTCGCCACGGGCAAGATCACCGGCGAGGAGGAGATCTGGTCGCACACGGACCTCTGGGACTTCCAGGCCAACCTCGAGGGCGCGCGCGTCGCGTACGAGGGCGTCCGCGACATCGTGGAGCCCAAGGACCCGGAGCTCGTCGCCACGCTCGACGCCCGGTTCGCCTCCCTCGAGCAGGACCTCGCCGCCTACGGCTCGCTCGAGCAGGGCTTCACGACGTACGACCAGCTCACCACCGAGCAGGTCAAGGGGCTCGCCGACGGCGTCAACGCGCTGTCCGAGCCGCTGTCGAAGCTGACCGGGGCGCTCGTCGGCTGATGACGCACCACGACGCCGCGAACGCCCCCGCTCCCGAAGCCCCTGCGGATGCCGATGCCGCACCGGCCGCCCGGCCGGCGGGCATCTCCCGCCGCGGGATCCTCGGCCTCCTCGGCGCGGGCGCGCTCGGCGGGGGCCTCGTCGGGGCGGCGGGCGGCGTCATGGCCGACCGCGCCTTCGCGGGGGCCCGGCAGGCGGCGGGCGGCGCGACGTACCCGTTCCACGGCGCGCACCAGGCCGGCATCACCACGCCCGCCCAGGACCGCCTGCACTTCGCGTCCTTCGACGTCGCCGACATCGACCGCGCGGGCCTCGTGTCGCTCCTCGAGGACTGGAGCGCCGCGGCCGCGCGCATGACGGCGGGCGGCTCCGCGGGCGCGCTCGGCGCGGTCGACGGCCCCTACGACGCCCCGCCGGACGACACCGGCGAGGCGCTCGACCTGCCGCCGTCGGGCCTCACGATCACCTTCGGCCTCGGCCCGTCGCTGTTCACGACGGCCGAGGGCGTGGACCGCTTCGGCATCGCCGACCGTCGTCCCGCGGCACTGGTCGACCTGCCGCGCTTCCCCGGTGAGGCTCTCGTGCCCCAGGCGACGGGCGGCGACCTCTGCATCCAGGCCTGCAGCGACGACCCGCAGGTCGCGGTCCACGCCGTCCGCAACCTGTCGCGCATCGCGTTCGGCCGGGCGTCCATCCGCTGGTCGCAGCTCGGCTTCGGGCGCACGTCCTCCACGAGCCGCGCCCAGGTCACCCCGCGGAACCTGTTCGGGTTCAAGGACGGCACCGCGAACGTCAAGTCCGAGGACACCCGCCAGGTCGAGGACCACGTGTGGGCCGACGCCGGATCCACGCCCGCCGAGGCGTGGATGCAGGGCGGCTCCTACCTCGTCGCCCGCCGCATCCGCATGACCATCGAGACCTGGGACCGGGCGTCGCTCCGCGAGCAGGAGCGCGTGGTCGGCCGCACGAAGGGCTCCGGCGCCCCGCTGAGCGGCGGCACCGAGTTCACCCCGCCCGACTTCCACGCCACGGGCCGGGCGGACGCGCCGCTCATCGACGCGGCGTCCCACGTGCGGCTGGCGCACCCGGACGCGAACGGCGGCGCGGTGCTCCTCCGCCGCGGCTACAACTTCGTCGACGGCAACGACGACCTGGGGCGGCTGAACGCGGGCCTGTTCTTCCTCGCGTTCCAGCGCGACCCGCGGACCCAGTTCATCCCCGTGCAGCAGAGCCTGGCGCGCGACGCGATGAACGAGTACCTGCGCCACGTCGGCAGCGGGATCTGGGCGGTGCCGCCGGGCGCCACGCGCGACGGCTACGTGGGCGAGACGCTCTTCGCCTCCTGATCCGTCGCGCACGGCTCCCCGGCCCGGTCACCCGCGTCCACGACGCAGAACCGCGTCCCCTCGGGATCCTCCAGGATCACGTAGTCCGCGTGGGCCGGTCGCCCCGACCAGTCGACGACGCGCGCTCCGAGCGCGACGAGCCGGCGGACCTCCGCCTCCTGATCGTCGGCGTACAGGTCGAGGTGGATGCGCGGGGGCAGCGCGCGATCCGACGGGTGAGCGTCCAGCGACACGTTCGGGGCACGGCCGTCCCGGGAGCGGAGCAGCACGAAGTCGTCGTCCGCCGGCTCGCGGACCTCGTAGTCGAGCGCACGCGACCAGAACCGGGTCTGCGCGGGGAGGTCGTGCACGCGGATGACGACGGAGCCGACGGAGATCATGCCCGGAGGCTACGCCCGCCGGTGCTCCCCGGCCCTCCGGCCCGTGCCGGGACCCCGGCGGAGGCGGAGACGGCGACGGGCCCGCCCGCCGGCCCCTCCTGCGGAGGGACGTGGCGGACGGGCCCGTCGGTGTGGTCCTGCGCTACGCGTTCTGCTTCTTCAGCCGCGAGGTCTTCCGCTGGCGCGCGTTGGCGTCGAGCTCCACCTTGCGGATCCGGACGAACTCGGGCGTGACCTCCACGCACTCGTCCTCGCGGGCGAACTCGAGGCACTCCTCGAGCGTGAGCTTCCGCGAGGGCGTCATGCGCTCGAAGGAGTCGGAGGTGGACTGACGCATGTTGGTCAGCTGCTTCTCCTTGGTGATGTTCACGTCCATGTCGTCCGCACGCGAGTTCTCGCCGACGACCATGCCCTCGTAGACCTCCTGCGTGGGCTCCACGAAGAACGACATGCGCTCCTGCAGGGCGACCATGGCGAACGGGGTGGCGACACCGGCGCGGTCGGCGACGATGGAGCCGTTGACGCGGGTCGTGATCTCGCCCGCCCACTGCTCGTAGCCGTGCGACACGGCGTTGGCGATGCCCGCGCCGCGCGTGATGGTGAGGAACTCCGTGCGGAAGCCGATGAGGCCGCGCGACGGGACGACGAACTCCATGCGGACCCAGCCGGTGCCGTGGTTGCTCATGCCCTCCATGCGGCCCTTGCGGGCGGCGAGGAGCTGCGTGATCGCGCCGAGGTACTCCTCGGGCGAGTCGATGGTGAGGTGCTCGTAGGGCTCGTGCACCTTGCCGTCCACCTGCTTGACGACCACCTGCGGCTTGCCGACGGTGAGCTCGAAGCCCTCGCGCCGCATCTGCTCCACGAGGATCGCGAGCGCCAGCTCGCCACGGCCCTGGATCTCCCAGGCGTCCGGGCGGCCGATGTCGACGAGCTTGATGGACACGTTGCCGATGAGCTCGCGGTCGAGGCGGTCCTTGACCATGCGGGCGGTGAGCTTGTGGCCCTTGACCTTGCCGATGAGCGGGCTGGTGTTCGTGCCGATGGTCATCGAGATGGCCGGGTCGTCCACCGTGATGGTGGGCAGCGGGCGGACGTCCTCGGGGTCGGCGAGCGTCTCGCCGATGGTGATGTCCTCGATGCCGGCGACGGCGACGATGTCGCCGGGGCCCGCGGACTCGGTCGGGAAGCGGTCGAGCGCCTTCGTGATGAGGAGCTCGGTGATCTTCACGTTCTTGACGGTGCCGTCGTGCTTGACCCAGGCGACCTGCTGGCCCTTCTTGATCGTGCCGTTGAAGACGCGGAGGAGGGCGAGGCGGCCGAGGAAGGGCGACGCGTCGAGGTTGGTGACGTGGGCCTGGAGCGGGTGCGCGTCGTCGTAGGTCGGCGCGGGGACGTGGTCGAGGATCGCCTTGAACAGGGGCTCGAGGTCCTCGTTGTCGGGCAGCTCGCCGTTCTCCGGCTTGTTGGCGCTCGCGGCGCCGTTGCGGCCGGACGCGTAGACGACGGGCACGTCGAGGATGGCGTCGAGGTCGAGGTCGGGGTGCTCGTCCGACATGTCGGAGGCGAGGCCGAGCAGCAGGTCCTGGCTCTCGGCCACGACCTCGTCGATGCGCGCGTCGGGGCGGTCGGTCTTGTTGACCAGGAGGATCACGGGGAGCTTGGCCTCGAGGGCCTTGCGGAGCACGAAGCGCGTCTGGGGCAGCGGGCCCTCGGACGCGTCGACGAGGAGCACGACGCCGTCGACCATGGACAGGCCGCGCTCGACCTCGCCGCCGAAGTCGGCGTGGCCCGGGGTGTCGATCACGTTGATGACGATGGGCGTGCCGTCGGCGTGCTTCCCGTTGTAGAGCACCGCGGTGTTCTTCGCGAGGATCGTGATGCCCTTCTCGCGCTCGAGGTCGTTCGAGTCCATCATGCGGTCCTCGCCCTCGAAGTGGGCGTCGAACGAGTTCGTCTGCTTGAGCATGGCGTCGACCAGGGTCGTCTTGCCGTGGTCCACGTGGGCCACGATGGCCACATTGCGGAGGTCGTTGCGCGCGACTAGCGCCATAGTGCTGTCCTTCAGTGGGAAGAGGATGCTGGCCTTGTCATCAAGGGAGTAGGGCGAAGAGCCGCCGTCTGCTATTCCCAGCGTCGTCCAGTCTACCGTGCCGATGCAAACCGGGCTCAGGGAGCGGCGGGGGCGAGCGTCCAGCGCCAGGCGTCGTCGAGGATCCCGGCCTGGTGCGACGACACCTGGACCCCGCCGACCCGCTCCTGCGCGGCCGCGAGGGCGGGGTGCTGGTAGAGCGGCAGACCGGCGCGGTCGCCGTAGATGCGGCGGTCGAGGCGCAGCAGGAGCTCGGTGCGCGCGTCGTCGTCCTCGGTGCGGCTGAGGGAGGCGAAGAGCGACGCGACATCGGGGTCGGCGGTCGCCTGGCCGTCCCGGGCGTCCGCGCGTCCCTCGTGCGCCGCGCGGATGGACGCGACCGACGGGTACGCGTCCTCGGACGCCAGCAGCGCGGCGTCGTACGCGCCCGCCTGGTCGAGCACGCTCTCCCACTGCGGGGTGGAGCAGTCGGTGACGACGAAGCCGGCCTCGCCGGCCGAGTCGCGGATCGCCTCGAACGCGGCGATGCGGCGAGGATCGGCGGGGTCGTACAGCACGCAGACCTCGGGGGCCGCCTGGCCGGCCGAGGCGAGCAGCCGGCGGGCCTCGTCGAGGTCGACGTCGTCGAAGCGGCTCGACCCGTTGGCACGCACCTGGTCGGCGTAGCCGTCCGTCCCCGGGGAGAGGACGAACGAGTCGCGCGTGGCGGCGTCGGGGTCGAGGGGCTCCGCGGCGTCGCGGAGGATCTCGTCGCGCGGGATCGTGGCCAGGAAGGCGGTGCGGACGGCGACGTCCGACATCGCGGGGTTGCGGGCGCCGGCGGTCTGCAGGTCGAGGCGCTCCCATGACGCGGACGCGCCGCGGACGACCTGCACGCCGTCGAGGTCGTCGAGCGCGTCGGCGACCCGGCCGTCGGCCGCCGGCGCGATCACGTCGACATCGCCGGCGGCCAGGGCCTGGACCGCGGCGTCGGGGTCCTCGATGGTGGACACGACGATGCGCTCGACCGACGGCCGGTGGAAGCCGGAGTAGTAGGGGTTGGCCCGGAGCGTGATGGAGGTGCCCGGGTCGATCGAGTCGATGGCGTACGGCCCGGACCCCACGGCCCGGTCGGGGTGCGCCGCGATCTCGGCCACGCCGAAGCCGCGGTTCCACGCGTCGGAGATGGGCGAGAGGAGCTCGGGGGCGCCGTCCTGCACGGCGTCCACCAGCGTCTGCTTGGCGCGGCCGGGGCTCGACATGTCGAGCGCGAGCTGGACGACGGCGTGCGCCGGCAGCCCGACCTCGAACGCGAGGCGCCAGTCGGGCGCGTACTCGTCGAAGACCATGGTGATCGACCGGCCGCCGTCGCCGATCTCCGGCGTGCGCGTCACGTGCGTGAGCGTCTCGTCGGCCGCGGAGTCGAACCAGACCGCCTCCTCCGGGAGCGGGCCGGTGTACCCGCCGGTGGACTCGTCGACGTACCCGGACGCGTCGAAGCCCGGGGTGTCGAGCGCGCCGGACCCCGCGGCCCAGGCGAGCAGGAGGTCGGCCGCGTCGACGGGCTCGCCGTCGGACCAGCGGACGCCCTCGGCGACGGTGTACTCGACGGTGAAGGGGTCGCGCGAGACGACCCGCGCGGACCCGTAGCCGGGGTCGGCGGCGACCGTGCCGTCCGGGGCGACCTCCGAGAAGCGGGCGTTCGTCGCGTGTACGATCTCCCGGTTGCCGTCGGTGCCGCCGGTGCGGGAGGCCGCGTTGTAGGAGGTGAAGGACGTGGGCAGCGCGGCGCGGATCTCGGTGTCGGCGACCATCCCGGTCGTCGGCGCGCAGGCGGCGAGGCCGGCTACGAGGGCCAGCGCGACGGCGGCGGAGGCACCGCGGACGGCCCGGCGGATCCCTCGCGGGCGCCGGGCTGGAGCGGCCTCGGGGCCTCGCGTGTCGCTGTCCATCGCGGACGATCCTACGCGAGCGGCATGACGAGGCCCGCCGCCCGCGCGCCCCCGGGAGGGGGTGCGCCGGACGGCGGGCCGGGTGGTGCGGGCGTGGGCGCGCCGCGGATCAGGCCGCGGGCGGCTGCTGGTCGCGCAGCGCCTCGCGGAGCTGGCGGCGCTCCTGCTGCTGGTCGGGATCCGGCAGCGGCACGGCGGCGATGAGCTTCTGCGTGTACGGGTGCTGCGGGTTCCGGAGGATCGACTCGGTCGGCCCCTGCTCCACGATCTTGCCGTGGTTCATCACCACGATGCGGTCGGCGAGGAGGTCGACCACCGCGAGGTCGTGGCTGACGAAGAGGCACGCGAACTGGAGCTCCTTCTGGATCTCCTGCAAGAGCGCCAGCACGCGCGCCTGCACCGACACGTCGAGCGCCGAGGTGGGCTCGTCGGCCACGAGCACCTTGGGCCGGAGCGCGAGCGCCCGGGCGATGCCGACGCGCTGGCGCTGGCCGCCCGAGAGCTCGTTCGGGTAGCGGTTGCGGAAGCTGCGCGGCAGCTCGACCTGGTCGAGGAGCTCCTCGACGCGGTCGCTCTGCTGCTTCTTCGAGAACTGGCCTGAGAGCTCGAGCGGCTCGCCGATGCTCTGGCCGATGGGCCAGCGGGGGTTCAGCGAGGAGCCCGGGTCCTGGAAGACGATGCCGATCTCGCGGCGCACGGCCCGCAGGTCCTTCTGCGAGATGCCGGTCATGCGGCGCCCCGCGACCGTCATCTCCCCGCCGGCGACGGGCAGGAGCCCGACCGCGGCGCGGGCGATGGTCGTCTTGCCGGATCCCGACTCGCCGACGACGCCCACGACCTCACCGGGGTGGATGTCGAAGGAGGCGCCGGACACGGCCCGGAACGCCGGCACGCGGCCGAGCTTCGGGTAGTCGATGTCGACGTCCTTCAGAGAGATGGCGGGCTCGGTGGTGCGGGCCGCGACCTCCACCTGCGACGCCTCGCCGGTGCCGAGGTGCGGCACCGACGCGAGCAGCTGCTTCGTGTACGGGTCCTTCGGCGCCTGGAAGATCTCGCGCACCGAGCCGCGCTCGACGATGCGGCCGCTCTTCATCACGATGACGTTGGTCGCGAGGTCGGCGACCACGCCCATGTCGTGCGTGATGATGACGATCGCGCTGTTGAGGCGCTGGTGCAGCTTCCGCAGCAGGTCGAGGATCTCCGCCTGGATCGTCACGTCGAGCGCCGTGGTCGGCTCGTCGGCGATCAGCATGTCGGGGTCGCACGACAGCGACTGGGCGATCATGGCGCGCTGGCGCTGGCCGCCGGAGAGCTGGTGCGGGTAGGAGTCGAACGCCTTCTCCGGGTCGGGCATCTCCACGAGCTTCAGCAGCTCGAGCGCGCGCACCTTCGCGGCCGACGGGATGATCGACTGGTGGACGCGCAGCGCCTCCACGATCTGGAAGCCCACCGTGTAGACGGGGTTCAGCGCGGTCATCGGCTCCTGGAAGATGACGGCGATGTCGTTGCCGCGCGCCTTCCGCAGGGTCGCCTGGTCGGCGCCGACCATCTCGACGCCCTTGAGCTTGGCGCTCCCCCGGACCCGGCCGTTCTTCGGCAGGAGGCCGAGCAGCGACATCGAGCTGACGCTCTTGCCCGAGCCGGACTCGCCGACGATCGCGAGCACCTCGCCCGGGTTGACCGTGTAGTCGAGGTCGATGGCCGCGGGGATCCACTCGTCGCCGACCCAGAAGTCGACTCCGAGGCCGGAGACCTCGAGGATGGGGGCGGCGGGATCCGCCCCGTTCGCGTGAGCGCTCATGCTGCGGCCTCCTGGCTGGTGGAAGTAGGGGTGTCGGGGGGCGTCGATGCGGGCCGTGGGACGATGAGGCCATGGATCAGCCCGTCGTCATCCGCCCGTCGTTCGGACGCCTGCTGACCGTGATCGTCTCGGCGATCGCGGTCCTGGTGCTCGTGAGCACCGTGGTCGGTGGTCGTGCCGACCTCCTGCCGACGGCGGTGTGGGCTCCGCTGATGCTGGCCTACGCGTCGTGGCTCGTCTTCTGGAACCCGCGGGTGCGCATCGCCACGGAGGGCGTCGAGATCCGCAACGTCTTCCGCACGCACGACATCTCGTGGCCGGCGATCCGCCGGGTGGACACGAAGTGGGCCCTGAACATCACGACCGCGCACGAGCGCGTCACGGCCTGGGCCGCTCCGGCGCCCGGCCGGCACTCGAACGCCTACATCACGACGAAGGAGGAGCGGAACCAGCCGTACCTCAGCGCCATGATGCAGGACGCCCGTCGCGGGGACCTGCCGCGCACCGACTCGGGCGACGCGGCCACGGTGATCCGGCTGCGCCTGGCCGACCTCGCCGAGGCGGGCCACCTGGGCGGCCCGGTCGAGGAGGAGGCCCGCCGCGTCCGTACGCACTGGGTCGAGATCGCGGTGCTGGCGGTGCTGGTCGTCGCGACCGTGGCGAGCAGCCTGGTCTGAGACCGGACCGGAGCCGCGGGCGGGGCCGACGGGCCGGCGCGTCGCCGTGATCGTCATCGGCCGTCCGTGCGGTCGGACGCCGGGCCGTCGGCCTGCGAGTCCGGTCGCGCGGACCCGACGGGCGGCGGGACGCGGACGCCCTCGGCGCCCGAGCCTGCCTTCGGGCCGCTGTCGCGTCCGCCGCGGCCCGTGAGCATGGCGAACATCTGGCGGTAGGGGCCCTGTCCGCCCGGCATGCGCCGCTGGCGCGGGTCGAACGCGTCGCGCAGGCCGTCGCCGATGAAGTTGATCGACAGCGCGATGATGATGATGAACAGGCCCGGGAACCAGAACAGCCACGGCCGGGTCGAGAAGGCGCCCTGGTACTCGTTGATGATCTGGCCGAGCGAGACGTCCGGCGGCCGGATGCCGAAGCCGAGGAAGGACAGCGCAGCCTCGAGCAGGATGGCCGCGCTCATGAGCAACGTCGTCGACACGATGACGACGCCGATGGCGTTCGGCAGGATGTGCCGGAAGACGATGCGGCTGTTGGAGGCTCCAGCGACGCGGGCGGCATCGACGAACTCGCGCTCGCGGAGGCTGAGGAACTCTCCGCGCACGAGGCGCGCGAGGCTCGGCCAGCCGACCAGACCGAGCGTCACGCCGAGCACGGCCGCTCCGAGGCTGCCGAAGGTGCGGCCGAGGACGGCGGCGATGACGATGACCGGGATCACGATGATCAGGTCGGTGAAGCGCATCAGGATCGAGTCGATGCGGCCACGGAAGAACCCGGCGAGGGCGCCGATCACGATGCCGAGGAACGCGGCGATGATGCCGTATACGACCATCACGACGATGGACTGCTGCGTGCCGCGCATGACGCGGGCGAAGATGTCGCGCCCGATCTCGTCCTGGCCGAAGGGGTGGGAGCCGAACTGGAACGGCAGCACCCATGTCGGGTCGCCGCCGTTGACGATGGGCGAGGCGTTCTCGTAGCCCCACATCCACCACCCAGGGATGCGCAGGCCGAGGAACTGGATGCCGACGGAGGAGTACACGAGGATCGCGACCAGGACGAGCACGACGAGCGCGGTCATCGCGCCCTTGTGACGCAGGAACCGACGGCGGACGACGGTGCCCTGGCTGAGGCCCTCGATCTCGCGCTGCTCGATGGTCAGCTCGGAGTTGGCACCGCCCTCGGGCAGGTTCGGGTCGTTGTGGGGGTCGTTGGGGTTCCCCATCAGTGCGTTCGTCATGTGTCAGCTCACCCGGATTCGAGGATCGAGGACCGAGTACAGGATGTCGGCCAGCATGTTGAAGATCACGGTCAGGATGCTGGTGATCAGGATGAATCCCATCAGGGGGTTGAGGTCGGTGGTGCGCAGGGCGTCCTGGAAGATCGACCCCATGCCCTTCCACGCGAAGATCGTCTCCGTGATGACCGCGCCGCCGATGAGCGCGCCGACGTCGAAGGCGATGACGGTGGCGACGGGGATCATGGCGTTGCGGAACGCGTGCCGCATGATGACGGTGCGCTCGGTGAGGCCCTTCGCGCGCGCGGTGCGCACGTAGTCCTGGTTCATGACCTCGAGCAGGCTCGCCCGCGAGTAGCGCGAGTAGCTGGCCACCGAGATGAGCAGCAGCGCGATGGTGGGCAGGAGGAGGTGCGTGTAGCTGTCGAGCATGCCCTGCCAGACCGAGCCGTTGAGGCCCGGGGTGACGGCGCCGACGGTGGCGATGGGGCGCCCGCGCGTGTTCTGCACGTAGTCCGGCCACACCTGCATGACGCGGTCGACGATGATCAGCAGCGCCACGAGCCCGCCGGTGATGGCGGCGCCGCGCGCCACGATCGGCTTGTCGTTCTGACCCACTACGTAGCCGACGACGATGCCGACCACGGCGAAGGCCGCGATGAGGACGAGCGTGATCCACCAGGGGGCGGAGACCGTGAGCACGTACTGGAGCGGGAACCAGAGCGCGGCGCCGAGGGCGGCCATGCCGAGCGCGGAGTAGAACGCGCGCCGGTTGCGCAGGCCCGTGGAGAGCGACGTGATGAGCACCGCGATGAGCGCGCCGAGCGCGGCGATGAGGAGGATGCCGAGCCCCGGGCGCGCGAACCACTCGGTGATCGTGAGGTACGTGAGCACGATCGCGGTGATGACGGTGGCGGAGCCGAACACGACGAGGCGGGGCTTCGGGTCGCCGCCGATGATGCTCATCCAGACGAAGCCGGAGAGGAGGGACAGCACCACGATGACCAGCGGCGGTATCGAGGGGTCCGTCAGGAAGTCGTTGAAGCCGATGGCGACGTACTGCTTCAGCAGCACGGCCACGAAGAAGACGGGGAGGGAGAAGAAGAGGAACGACGAGAACGTGACCGTGTAGTCGTAGCCGCTGTACTGGCGGAGGGCCGTCGTCATGCCGATGGCGACGCCGATGATGACGGCGATGACGGTGGCTATGGTCACCAGCTGGATGGTCTGGCCGGCCGCCGTGGCGATCATGCCGTTGACCTCGCGGCCGTCGATGGCGCGCCCCAGGTCGATCTGGCCGATGAACACCTTGAAGACGCCGGCGAGCCAGGTGAAGTAGCGCAGCGGCGGCGGCACGTCGAGGTTCAGCGCCTCCGTGCGGGCCGCGATGAGCGCGTCGCGGTTGGGCGAAGGCGACTCGCGCAGGTCGGCGAGCGGATCACCCGAGTTGGCGGCCAGGTTGTAGATGATGAAGCTGGCGCCCAGGAGGACGAAGAACGACGCGATGAGGCGTCTCAAGACGAAGGTAAGCACAGGGCGACGACGTCCCTTTCTGTGTTCGGCCAGGGCTCGTGACCCGACCCGACGAGAGCATACGCGGCCGGATCCGCGGATCACGAATCGGCAACGGACATGGAGAGGGTGCCGAGGCCAGGTGGCCTCGGCACCCTCACGCTCACCCCGTTCGGGGGTGAGCGTTCACTGCTGCCGTGCTACTCGGCGGAGGTGTTCGCCGGTGCCCACTCGTAGAAGTTCCAGAAGAACGTCGGGGAGAGGAAGGCCGGCTTGACGCCCGTCACCGTGTCGCTCCAGGCCGTGAGGCCCGGGAACTGGAAGATCGGCGTCGTCCAGCTCTGCTCCTGGATGAGCGTCTCCGCCTGGATCAGGATGTCGCGCTGCTTGTCCGGGTCGGTCTCGGTGTCGAGCTGCGTGAACAGGTCGTCGATCTCCGGGTTGGACCAGCCGTAGTAGTTGTTGATGCCGCCGGTCTGGTAGTTCGGGCCGGACTCGCCGACCGCGAGGCTCGTGGACTGCCATCCGAAGAGGGCGATGTCGTACGAGTCGGTCTTGCTGGAGAGGTCGGCGCCCCACGTCGCGCTGTTCACGTCGATGAGGTTGAAGCCGGCCTGGCTGGCCGACTGGCGCATGAGCTCGAACTCCTGCTGGCGACGGGTGTTGCCCTGGCCGTAGAGGACGCGGGCGTCGATCGTGCCCGTGACGCCGGCCTCGGCGAGGAGCGCCTTGGCGCCCTCGATGTCGACCGTCTGGTCGGCGTAGCCGTTCTCCTTCACGGAGGCCTCGTAGTTCTCCGTGCCGGGCACGAAGACGTTCGAGTTGCGGAGCTCCGCGTCCTCCTGGAGGGGCTTGATGAGCTTCTCGAGGATCTCCTCGCGCGGCAGGGTCTTGAAGAACGCCTGGCGGACGAGCTTCGCCTTCTCCTCGTCGCCGCCGAACTTCGCCGCGTCGAACGCGCCGCCGTTGGTGGTCTGGAGGTCGACGTGCTCGTACGTGCCCTCTGCCTGGCCCTTGTACTCGACGCCGCTGAGGCCCTGGACCTGCTTGAGGAGGTCAGCCGTGGGCTGGCCGGACGCGATCGAGACCTCGCCGTTCTCGAGGGCCTGGATCTGCGCCTGCGGGTCGGCGATGAAGCGGACCGTGATCTCCTGGTACTTCGGCTTCTTGCTGCCGGTGTACTCGGGGTTCGCGGTGAGCGTCACGTACTGGTCGGCCTTGAGGTCCGAGATGACGTACTGGCCGGTGGCCAGCGTCTTCTGCGCCTCGGCGGGCATGTCCGAGTAGCGGTAGCCGTCGTTCCAGATCTTGGAGACCGGGGCGAGGACGCTGGCGTCCTTGTCCTGGATCGCCGTGATCAGCTTGTCCTTGGCGTCCTCGGCCGACAGGTCGTCGTCCGGGAAGGCGAGCTGGGTCGTGCCGTGGGCGGAGACGCCGACGCCGTTGCCGGTCGCGACCTCCCAGTCGACGTACGGCTTGTCGTACGTGTAGGTCAGGCTGCGGCCGTCGTCGCCGATCTCGGGGGTCTGCGTGACGAGGCCGAGGCGCGTGTCCGCCACGGCGCCGGAGTTGAAGAAGACCTGGTCGTCGCCGGTGGTGACCGCGCCGGTCTCCTCGTCGGTCTGGACGTCGTCGCCGCCGACCGTGTTGACGTTCGTGGTGTTCGCCGCCCAGTTGAGCAGCATGTCCGCCGCGTCGACGGGGGTGCCGTCGCTCCACTTGACGCCGTCCTTGATGGTGAACTTCACCACGAGCGGGTCGTCGGAGACCTTCTCGTAGGTGCCGAAGTCCTCGTCCTTCACCAGGGTCGGGCCGTCGTCGTAGTAGTTGAACGAGCGGTTCGTCAGGTAGACGATGTTCGTGTTGGCGGTCGCGTTGCCGGTCGCCGACAGGTTGTTGTACTCGAGGAACGGGTCGTTCCAGGCCACGGTGATCGAAGAGCCGTCGATGACCTCGGACTCCTGAGCGGGCGCAGAGCAGCCGCTGAGGACGAGGGCACCGGAGACAATTGCAGCACCAGCCACCACAAGGCGTCTGATTTTCAATGTTCCTCCTGTGCATGGGAATGGCGCGGACCCACCGTGCGTGCGGTCGACCGCGCAGATAAGAACGACCCTAGGTACGGCTGGGAGTCTTTGCAAAAACTGGACCCAAACGTTACATACCGGTAACTCGGACGCGCGGATCCGCGCGTCGGGGTCCGGATCCGTGCGTCTCGACCGTCGGGATCGCGCGTTCCCACCGCCTCCGGCGACGGATCGCGTCGTCCGGGGCCTCACCGGCCACGCCCAGCCGCCGGGCGGCCGGGCAGGCGCGCGCGCCTAGGATCGGCCCGTGCCCGACGCTCCCGACCGCCCCCGCGCCCCCCGTCCGCCGCTGGAGCGCGCGGCGCGGACGCGGCTCCGGTGGGAGATCGCGATCGTGCTCGGGCTCTCCCTCGGGGCGAGCGCGGTGTACTCGGTCCTCCGCATCGTCGACCTGTCGACCCGCACCGAGTCGCTGGGGTCGCAGAGCGCGACCATCAACCGGAGCCTGAACGACCGGCATGTGTTCGACCTCCTCTACCAGCTGCTCGATGTCGCGACAGCGCTCGTGCCGGTGGCCCTCGTGCTCTACCTCCTGTGGCAGCCCGGCCGGAGCACGTTCCGCCGCATCGGCCTCGACCTCACCCGGCCCGGACGCGACGTCGCCGCCGGGTTCGGGCTCGCCGCGCTCATCGGCGTGCCCGGGCTCGGGCTGTACTTCGCGGGCCGGGCCCTCGGGATCACCGTCGACGTGGTGCCGACCGCCCTCGACTCCTACTGGTGGACCGTGCCGGTGCTCGTGCTGGTCGCGCTCCGCGCGGCCCTGCAGGAGGAGGTGATCGTCGTCGGCTACCTCTTCACACGGCTCCGCGAGCTCGGCTGGGGGAACGGGCGGCTCGGGACGTGGACCGTGATCCTCGCTGCGGCGGTGCTGCGGGGCAGCTACCACCTGTACCAGGGCTACGGGCCCTTCGTCGGCAACGTGGCGATGGGGGTCGTGTTCGGCTGGTGCTACGTGCGGTTCGGCCGGACGGCGCCCCTCGTGGTGGCCCACCTGATCCTCGACGTCGTGAGCTTCGTGGGGTACCCGGTGGCGCTGCAGCTGCTGCCCGGGCTGTTCTCCTGAGCCGGCCCGCCGGACGATCCGGGGGCGGGCCCTGGTCAACACCCCTCGCCTGTGCCTAACCTGGGAATGCCGCACGACGAGGTGCGGCCTCATCTCGAGGAGATCACATGGGCGACGCCGCTCATCCGGTCGGGGACCCCCGGCCGGCCGTCGACTACCGGGAGGTCGAGGACTCGGCCCGGTTCCGGGAGCTGAAGCGCGCGCACCGCGGCTTCGTGTTCCCGCTGGCCGTCGCGTTCCTCGTCTGGTACTTCGCGTTCGTCCTGCTGTCGGACTACGCGCACGAGTTCATGTCCACGCCCGTCATCGGGAACGTGAACCTCGGGATCCTGCTGGGGCTCGGGCAGTTCGTCACCACGTTCGCCATCACCACCTGGTACGTGAGCCGGGCGAACACGCGCTTCGACCCGATCGCCGCGGAGATCCGCGCCGACCTGGAGGAGCGCGAGCGCGTCGCCGCGACGCGCCCCCGCGGGAGCACCCCGCCGAAGCGCCGGAAGGGCGGCCGACGGTGAGCGCGCCGGGCGTCTCGGTCATGGCCACCACGCCGACGACCGACACGGGCGATCCGGTCCTCAACATCTCGATCTTCGGGGCGTTCGTGGTCATCACCCTGGTGATCGTCTTCCGCGCGAGCCGGAACAACTCGACGGCCGCCGACTACTACGCCGCCGGCCGCTCCTTCACCGGACCGCAGAACGGCACCGCGATCGCGGGCGACTACCTCTCGGCGGCGTCGTTCCTCGGCATCGTCGGCGCCATCGCCATCAACGGGTACGACGGGTTCCTCTACTCCATCGGGTTCCTGGTGGCGTGGCTGGTGGCCCTGCTGCTCGTCGCCGAGCTCATGCGCAACACGGGCAAGTTCACGATGGCCGACGTGCTGAGCTTCCGGCTGAAGCAGCGTCCGGTGCGGCTGGCCGCGGCCACGACGACGCTCGCGGTCTGCTTCTTCTACCTGCTCGCCCAGATGGCGGGCGCCGGCGGGCTCGTCTCGCTGCTGCTCGGCATCGACGACCGGCTCGGGCAGTCGCTCGTGATCGCGGTCGTCGGGGCGCTGATGATCGTCTACGTGCTCGTCGGCGGGATGAAGGGCACCACCTGGGTGCAGATCATCAAGGCGTGCCTGCTGATCGCGGGCGCCGCCGTGATGACCGTGTGGGTGCTCGCGATCCACGGGTTCAATGTCTCGGAGCTCCTGGGCGCCGCGGCGGCCGCGGCCGACAAGCCCGTGCTCGAGCCCGGCAACCAGTACGGGGCCACGGGGATCACGAAGCTCGACTTCCTGTCGCTCGCGCTCGCGCTGGTGCTCGGCACGGCGGGCCTCCCCCACGTGCTCATGCGCTTCTACACGGTGCCGACCGCGAAGGAGGCCCGCCGCAGCGTCGTCTGGGCGATCTGGCTCATCGGCGTCTTCTACCTCTTCACCCTGGTGCTCGGCTACGGCGCCGGCGCGCTGCTCGGCAGCGAGCGGATCCTCGCGGCCCCCGGCGGCGTGAACTCCGCCGCGCCGCTCCTCGCGCTCGAGCTCGGCGGGCCGATCCTCCTCGGGATCATCGCCGCGGTGGCGTTCGCGACCATCCTGGCGGTGGTCGCCGGGCTCACCATCACGGCGGCGGCGTCCTTCGCGCACGACGTGTACGGCAGCGTCATCAAGAAGGGGCAGGTGTCGGCGAACGGCGAGGTGCGGGTCGCGCGGATCACGGTGGTCGTGATCGGCATCGTGTCGATCATCGCGGGCATCGGCGCCAACGGGCAGAACGTCGCGTTCCTCGTGGCGCTCGCGTTCGCGGTCGCCGCGAGCGCCAACCTGCCGACGATCCTGTACTCCCTCTACTGGCGGCGGTTCTCCACCCGGGGCGCGGTGCTCAGCATGTACGGCGGGCTCGGGACGGCGCTCGTGCTCATCGCGTTCTCCCCCGTGGTGTCGGGCGCCGAGACGTCGATGATCCCGGGAGCCGACTTCTCGTGGTTCCCGCTGAGCAACCCCGGCATCGTGTCGATCCCCGTCGGGTTCCTGCTCGGCTGGATCGGGACGGTGACGTCGACGCGCAAGGAGGACCCGCTCGTCGCGGCCGAGATGGACGTGCGGTCGCTCACCGGGCACGGCGCCGAGAAGGCGACGGAGCACTAGGACCCGGCGGCTGCCGGACGTGCGCCGAGGGCGGCGGGACCGGATGGTCCCGCCGCCCTCGGCGTGGATGTGTCGTGCGTCGTGCGTCAGCCGCGGATCAGGCGAACGCCTCCGGCGGCGGGCACGCGCAGAACAGGTTGCGGTCGCCGTACGCCTGGTCGATGCGGCGCACCGGCGGCCAGTACTTGTCGCGCACGAGCGTCGCCACCGGGTAGACGGCGCGCTCGCGCGTGTACGCGTGCGTCCACTCCCCCGCGATGACCGACTCCGCCGTGTGCGGCGCGTTCCGGAGCGGGTTGTCGTCGGCGGGCCACTCGCCCGCGGCGACCGAGTCGGCCTCCTGCTTGATGCCGATCATCGCCGCGACGAAGCGCTCCACCTCGGCGAGGTCCTCGCTCTCGGTCGGCTCGACCATGAGGGTCCCGGGAACCGGGAAGCTCATCGTGGGCGCGTGGAAGCCGTAGTCGACGAGGCGCTTGGCCACGTCGTCCACCGTCACGCCGGTGGCGGCGGTGAGCGGGCGGAGGTCGAGGATGCACTCGTGCGCGACGAGGCCGTCCTCGCCGGCGTAGAGGACCGGGTAGTGGTCGCGGAGGCGTGCGGCGATGTAGTTCGCCGAGAGCACCGCGGCGCCGGTCGCCTGCATGAGGCCCTCCGCGCCCATCATCCGGACGTAGGCCCAGCTGATGGGGAGGATGCTCGGCGACCCGTAGGGCGCCGCCGACACCGGGGCGCCGCCGTGCTCGATGGTCGAGACGACGCCGCCCTGCACGAGCGCGTGCACGTTGCGCTGCGCCTGCGGGTGGCCGGGCAGGAAGGGCGCGAGGTGCGCCTTCGCCGCGACCGGGCCGACGCCGGGGCCACCGCCGCCGTGCGGGATGCAGAACGTCTTGTGCAGGTTGAGGTGCGAGACGTCGCCGCCGAAGTCGCCGAAGCGGGCGAAGCCGAGGAGGGCGTTGAGGTTCGCCCCGTCGACGTACACCTGGCCGCCGGCCTCGTGTACGGCGTCGCAGATCGCGCCGACCTCGTGCTCGTAGACGCCGTGGGTGGAGGGGTAGGTGATCATGAGGCCCGCGAGCGTGTCGCGGTTCTCGGCGATCTTCGCACGGAGGTCGCCGAGGTCGACGTTGCCGAGCTCGTCGCACGCGACGACCACGACGCGCATGCCCGCGAGCACGGCGCTCGCGGCGTTGGTGCCGTGCGCGCTCTGCGGGATGAGGCACACGGTGCGCTGGGTGTCGCCGTTCGCGAGGTGGTAGCCGCGGATCGCGAGGAGGCCCGCGAGCTCGCCCTGGCTGCCCGCGTTCGGCTGCAGGCTCACGGTGTCGTAGCCCGTGACGTCGGCGAGCCAGGTCTCGAGCTGCAGCACGAGCTCCAGGTAGCCCTCCACGTCGTCGACGGGCGCGAAGGGGTGGATGGCCTGGAACTCGGGCCAGGTCACCGCCTCCATCTCGGTGGCCGCGTTGAGCTTCATGGTGCAGGAGCCGAGCGGGATCATGCCGCGGTCGAGCGCGTAGTCCTTGTCGGACAGGCGCTTGAGGTAGCGCATCATGCCGGTCTCGGACCGGTGCGTGGAGAAGACCGCGTGCGTCAGGTACTCGCTTGTGCGCACGGACGCCTCGGGGATCGACGACAGGTCGCCGGCCGCCCCCTCGTCGTCGGCGAGCTCCGCGCCGAACGCGCGGGCGACGACCCGGAGGTCCTCGGTGCGCGTGGCCTCGTCGACGCTGAAGCCGAGCGTGTCGGCGTCCACGCGGAGCAGGTTGACCCCGGCCCGGGCGGCGGCGGCGAGGATCTCGTCGGCGCGGCCGGGCACGGAGACCCGCACGGTGTCGAAGAACGCCGCGTGCAGCGGCTCGACGCCGACGGACGCCAGCGACCGGACGAGGCGGCGGGCGCCCCGGTTGGCCTGGCGCGCGATCACCCGGAGGCCCTTCGGCCCGTGGTACACGGCGTACATCGACGCCATGACCGCGAGGAGCACCTGCGCGGTGCAGATGTTGCTCGTGGCCTTCTCGCGGCGGATGTGCTGCTCGCGGGTCTGCAGCGAGAGGCGGTAGGCGGGGTGCCCGGCCGCGTCCTGGCTGACGCCGACGAGCCGTCCGGGCATCTGCCGCTCGAGGCCGGCGCGTACGGCGAGGTACCCCGCGTGCGGACCGCCGAAGCCCATGGGCACGCCGAAGCGCTGCGAGGTGCCGACCGCGATGTCCGCGCCGAGCTCGCCGGGCGACGTGATGACCGTGAGGGCGAGCAGGTCGGCCGCGACGACCGCCAGGCCGCCCGCCTCGTGGACTCGGGCGATGACCGCGCTCGGGTCCCAGACGCGGCCGGAGGCGCCGGGGTACTGGACGAACGCGCCGAACGCGTCCGGGAGCTCCGCCGGATCCACCGTGGCGAGGTCGTGGGCGACCAGGTCGATGCCGAGGGCGGCGGCGCGGCTGTCGAGGAGCGCGCGCGTCTGCGGCAGCGCGTCGGCGTCGATGAGGAACACGGGCGTCTTCGCCTTCGAGGCCCGGCGCGCGAGCAGCATGCCCTCGACGACCGCGGTCGACTCGTCGAGCATGGACGCGTTCGCGGTCGCGAGCCCGGACAGCTCGGCCACCATCGTCTGGAAGTTGATGAGCGCCTCGAGGCGGCCCTGCGAGATCTCCGGCTGGTACGGCGTGTAGGCCGTGTACCAGCTCGGGTTCTCGAGCACGTTGCGGGTGATGACGGCGGGCGTGATGGTGTCGTGGTAGCCGAGGCCGATCATCGACGTGCGCACGCGGTTGCGGCCGGCGATGCGGCGGAGCTCCGCGAGGGCGTCCCGCTCGGTCGCTGCCTCGGGCAGCACGGAGTCGCCGTCGGTGCGGAACCGGCCGACCTGGATGGTCTCCGGCACGGCCTTCGCGAGGAGCGAGGCGATCGAGTCGTGGCCGAGGACGCCGAGCATGGTGGCGCGCGCCTCCGAGTCGATGCCGATGTGCCGGGCGCCGAACGCGCCGGGCGCGAACGCGGACGACTCATCGGCCGCGTCGGGCACGGAGGAGGGGACGGGGGTGGCGGCCGGGCGCGTGCCGGCGTCGACGGCGGTCACTCGCCCACCAGCGCGCGGTACTCGTCGTGGCTGAGGAGAGCGGGGAGCGCCTCGAAGCGCACCTTCACCAGCCAGCCGGCCCCGAACGGGTCGCTGTTCACGAGGTCGGGCGAGGCGACGACCTCGTCGTTGACCTCGGTGACCGTTCCGTCGATGGGCGCGAAGAGCTCGCCGACCGACTTGGTCGACTCGATCTCGCCGACGACCTCGCCGCCGGAGAGCTCGTCGCCCACCCCGGGCAGCTCGACGAAGACGACGTCGCCGAGCTTGTCGGCGGCGTAGGCGGTGATGCCGACGGTCGCGACGTCGCCGTCGACCTGCACCCACTCGTGCTCGGCGGTGTACTGGAGGCTGGTCTGGTCGGTCATGCGAGGGCCTTTCGCGAGTAGAACGGGAGGGTCACGACGGTGGCGGGCACGCGCGTGCCGCGGACGTCGACGGCGAGGCGCGTGCCGGGGGCGGCGAGCGGGGGATCCACGTACGCCATGGCCACGGGATGGCCGAGCGTGGGCGACAGGGCGCCGCTGGTGACGATGCCGACGGGCGGGACGGCGCCCTCGGTCGCGTCCATCACGGCCTCGAGGGCGGCGGCGGAGTCGCCCGCCGCCTCCTCGGCGTAGACGGCGTAGTCGGCGCGGGGTGCGCGCCGGCCCTCGGTGACGAGGCCCACGAGCACGCGCGCGACGGGATCC
Organism: Clavibacter michiganensis; assembly: GCA_002150995.1. Lineage (GTDB taxonomy): Bacteria > Actinomycetota > Actinomycetes > Actinomycetales > Microbacteriaceae > Clavibacter > Clavibacter michiganensis_K. The sequence goes on from MDHJ01000001.1 coordinate 2,486,622, forward strand.
GGGCCCCGCTCCACGGCGGCGCGCCCGCGGAAGTCGCCCTCCTTGGCGAGCGCGACCACCTTGCCGAGGCCGGCCTGGACGGGGAGCGTGTGGAGGCCGAGCTCGTGGCCGTAGAGCGGCATGCCCGCCTCGAGGCGCAGGGTGTCGCGGCAGGCGAGGCCCGTCGGCAGGAGACCGAGCGGCGTGCCGGCGGCGATGAGCGCCTCCAACAGCGCGACGGCGTCCTCCGTGGCGACGTACAGCTCGTAGCCGTCCTCGCCCGTGTAGCCGGTGCGGGCGACGAGCACGTCCTGCCCGGCGAAGCGCGCCGGGGTCGCGCGGTAGTAGCGGAGCGCCTCGAGCGGCGCCTCGGTGTCGAGGCCCTCGGTGGCCTCGAGGATCGCGCGCGACACCGGGCCCTGGACGGCGATCAGCGCGACGTCGTCGCTCGCGTCGTCGACCTCGACGTCGTCGCGATCGGCGGCGGCCTCGGCGAGGACGGCGAGCACGGGATCGTGGTTGCCGGCGTTGGCGACGACGAGGAAGGACTCCTCGCCGGTGCGGTAGACGATGAGGTCGTCGACGATGCCGCCGGAGGGATCCAGCAGCAGCGTGTACTTCGCCTGCCACTCGGCGATGGCGGACAGCCGGCCCGCGAGGACGGAGTCGAGGAACGCGGCGGCGCCCTCCCCCTCCACGGAGATCTCGGCCATGTGCGAGATGTCGAAGATGCCGGCGGCCTCCCGCACGGCGCGGTGCTCGGCGAGGTCGCTCGTGTAGCGGACCGGCATGAGCCAGCCCGCGAAGTCGGTGAAGGAGGCGCCCGCCGCCTCGTGCACGGCGTGCAGCGGGGAGCGGCGGGGCTGCGCCTCGTCCGGGGCGTCGGCGGGTGCGTCGGGCATGGAGTCCTCCGGGTTCCTCCGGCGCGCGCGCGCCGGGTGCGGGACTCCCCCTCTGTCATGTGCCTGAGAGCTTCGCGCCGTCCGAGGACGGTGCTTTCACCGTGGGCGAGCCGTACAGGACGACTGCTTTTCAGAGTGGCCAGTGCATCGCGGTACAGGGACCTGAGAGATTGGCGGGGAGGCTTGCTCCTTCGGTGCTCCCGGAGGAGCTCTCCCGCGATGCGTGCGCGGCCGTGCTACGTGGACCAGCATATCGAGCGGGACGTTTCCGTCGTGTGACGATCCGGGGGACGCCGCGTGCACCCCCGGACGCGACGACGCCGCCGCCCCCTGCTCGGGTGCGGCGGCGCCGGGTGGTCGGCGTGCCTCGGTCAGACGGCGTCGGGCGACGGCGCGGACGGGGTGGGAGCGCCCGGCTGCGTTCCGTCCTCGTCCTGGTCGATGACGCGGCGGACGTCGTCGGCGAGCTGCGCGACGCCCTCCGGCATCATCTCGAAGCCGTCGGTGGTGCCCACGTTGATGACGAGGCCGGTGCCCTCCGGGATCGCCTGGACGAGCTCGGCGGCGGGGATGGTGGCGACGTGGTCGGCCACGCTCGTGACCTTCTCGTCGATGCGGTCCTCGTGCGTGAACGCGGCGAGCATGGGCACGCCGTCGCGGTCGAAGAGGACCGGCTGGAGCTGGTCCGTCTCCGGGGTCAGGGGCGTCGCGGTGGGCACCACCACGGTCGTGTTGATGAACTCCGTGAGGACGGCGGTCATGTCGGACTCGCCGGCCTGGCCGCGCGCGATGGCCTGCTCGAGGGGGGTGGGCTCTCGGTCCTGTGAATCGGTCATGCGTCCATCGTGCCCGATCCGGCGGGGTGCCGGCTGAGGGCCGCGGAGCGGGAGCCGCGGTCCGGCGTAGGATCGTGACCTCCATCCACCGCCCTACCCGAGGGGAGCCGACCGTGCCGATCGGACGCCAGCGCCCCCGCGGGGAGCTCGAGGCCGCCATCATGGACGCCCTGTGGGACGCCGACGAGCCGCTCACCGGCAAGGACGTCGTCGCGCGCATCCCGGATCCCCGGCCCGCGCTCACGACCGTGCTCACGGTCCTCGACCGGCTGGGCCAGAAGGGGCTCGTCACCCGCTCGGACGAGGCGCGCGCCCTCACCTTCGCGCCCGCGCGATCGCGCACGGACCACGCGGCGTCGCTCATGTCGGGCGCGCTCGCGGCCACGCGCGACCGCGAGGCCGCGCTGCTCCGCTTCGCGGGGACCCTCGACGGGGACGACCTCCAGGCCCTGCGCCGCGCCCTCGGCGGGGACGACCGGGCCCCGGATCCCGGGGCTAGCGCGGGTCGTCGGGGCTGGCGCGGGTCGCTGGTGCTGGCCCGGGTCGCCGGGGCCAGCGCGGGTCGTCGGGGCTAGCGTGGGTCGTCGGCGCCGTCGGTCGGACCGCCGACGCTCCGCCCGTCCTCGCCCGGGAACCGGCGCGACGACCGGCGCACCACGCCGAGCACGACGAGCACGGCGGCCGCGAGGATCACGAGGCCGATGAGGACGAACACCCACACGGGCGTGGTCTCCGCCGCGTCGGCGAGCGGCACCGACACGCCGGACTGCGCGTCGGACGTCGGGGCGGGCGCTACCTGGTCCTCGGCGCCCTGCGTCGTCATGGTGCCCTCGGGCTCGGGCTCCGGCGTCGCGGTGGCCGCGCTGCCCGCCCACGCGTCGCCGCATCCCGGCGCGGCGAGCACCGCGGGCGTGCCCGTCGTGTCGCCCTCCGGCGCGTAGGTGAAGGAGTACGTGCCGTCGATGGGGTGGCTGTCGCTCGAGACCGCGCGCCACGTGACCTGGTAGGTGCCGGCCGTGCCGAGCGCGATGCGGCTCGTGGCCGTGGTGCCGTCGACCGTGACGCAGCCGTCCTCGTGGAAGGTGCCGCCGGACGCGTTGACGACCTGGATGGCGAAGCCCGAGTTCTGCGCGTCGAGCGAGAGCAGGTCCTCGCTGAAGTCGAGGGCGATGGTGCCGGGCTCGGCGGTGACGGTGGCGTCCGCGGCGGGCGTGGACCCCACCAGGCGGTCGTGCGCGGAGGCCGGACCCGCGGGGATCAGCGCAGCGCCCAGCACGAGCGCGGCGGCGCCCGCGGCGAGCGCGGCGCGTCGGAGGAGGGACGGGGTGCGGGGGTGGAGCGGAGACGCCATGGGTCCATCATCCCCTGGGCGGCGGGGGCACGGCACGCCGTCCCGGGCGACGCGTCGCATGCGCAGAAGTTGACACGTGGCAACGATGTTCGCGCGCTGGACGCCGACGGTACACCTGGCGCCGACAACGTACGGAGGACGCTGGGATGCGCCCCGTCCGGGGGCACCACCTAGGAGAACAGCATCCCCATGAAGTCCACCACCTCCCCGAAGGCGCGTCGCCGCGTCCTCCCGATCGCCGCCGCCGCCGTCGCCGCGACGATCCTGCTGCCGGCCGGCGCGTTCGCCGCCGGCATGGCCCTCTCGCAGAACGGCGGCGCCGCCCGCCTCGGCGGCGCCGACCAGACCTCCCAGATCCGCGCCGAGATCAAGAACTCCGGCGCGAAGAACGTCATCCTCCTCATCGGCGACGGCATGGGCGACTCCGAGATCACGATCGCCCGCGACTACCAGTACGGCGCCGCCGGTCGCCTCCCGGGCCTCGACGCCCCGCCCCTGACCGGCCAGTACACGACGTACTCGCTCGAGAAGGACGACGACCGCAAGGGGAAGCCGGACTACGTCCCGGACTCCGCCGCGACCGGCAGCGGCTGGGCCACCGGCACCAAGACCTACGACGGCGCGATCAGCGTCGACATCGACGGGAAGCCGCAGGCGACCCTCACGGAGATCGCGAAGGCCAACGGCCTGCGCACCGGCGACGTCAGCACCGCCGAGATCCAGGACGCCACCCCCGCCGTCCAGGTCGCCCACGTCGACAGCCGCTCCTGCTACGGCCCCGACTCCGCCTCGTGCGGCGACGACGCCCTCGCTGCCGGGGGCCTCGGCTCCATCAGCGAGCAGCTGCTGGACACCCGCCCCGACGTCACCCTCGGCGGCGGATCCGCCAGCTTCACCCAGACCGCGAAGGCCGGCCGGTACCAGGGCCGGACCCTGTTCGACCAGGCCGCCCAGCGCGGCTACCAGGTCGTCCGGGACGCCGCCGGTCTGAACGGCGTGAAGGCCGCCGACCAGACGCAGCCCGTCCTCGGCCTGTTCACCCCGGGCAACTTCCCCACCCGCTTCTCGCCCACCCCCGCGACCGTCGGCGGCGCCGACCTCGCCCCCGTGGACTGCGTGCCGAACCCGGCCCGCCTCAGCAGCGACCTGTCGCTGGCGAAGCTGACCGACAAGGCGATCTCGCTGCTGGACACGAACAAGGACGGCAAGGGCTTCTTCCTCCAGGTCGAGGGCGCCAGCATCGACAAGCAGGACCACGCCGCGAACCCCTGCGGCCAGATCGGCGAGACGCTCGACCTCGACGAGGCCGTCCAGTCCGCGATGGCGTTCGCGAAGAAGGACGGCAACACGCTCGTCATCGTGACGGCCGACCACGCGCACTCCAGCCAGATCGTCGACAGCACGCCGCCCACGTCGCTCAGCGCCGCCGTCCGCACCCTCGAGGGCGGCGTCATGAAGCTGTCCTACGGCACCGCGGCCCTCGGCGGGTCGCAGCAGCACACCGGCAGCCAGGTCCGCGTCGCGGCCTACGGCCCGGGGGCGGCGAACGTCGTCGGCCTCACCGACCAGACCGACACCTTCTTCACGATGGCGAACACGCTGAGGCTCGACCGCGACACGGCCGCGCTCAGCAAGGGCGCCTCGGTCGTCTCCAGCGACTTCCGTCCCGACAAGGGCGAGAGGATCACGATCACCGGCACCCGCTTCGCCGGCGACCGCCAGGTGACGCTCACCACCTCCGCCGGCGACCTCGTCGGCACCTTCGACGTCATCGACGGCAAGGTGACGATCCCCTTCACCTCCCCCGCCACGAGCGGCCCGCTCACGCTCACCCTCACCGGTGCGCAGACCGGCAAGGCCGTCACCGCGAAGGTCACCCTCCGCTAGGACCGCCGCCCACCATGTCGGGGCGCCTCCCCCGCCACTACCGGGGAGGCGCCCCTTCGTGCGCGTCCGGGCGACGCGCTGCGCCTCCGGGCGGTCGAGGGGGCAGGGTGGAGGGACGGCGGCGCACGAGGCGCCCGCCTCGAGCACGAGGAGGATCCGTGGCCCCCGACGACGACGACATGCCGAGCACCATCCGCCGCTCCCCCGAGCACGCGCAGGCCACCTGGTCGGCCGCGCACGCCTCCGCGGAGGAGCAGTACGGATCCGGCGAGCGCGCCGAGCGCACCGCCTACGCCGCGCTGAAGCACGGCTTCGAGAAGGTCGGCGACCACTGGGAGCCGAAGGACGAGAAGGGCCCCTCCGACGACGGCGCCGAGCGTCGCGGCGCGGGGACGCAGGGCGGGGTCGACGCGAACGCGTCGAAGGCGCACCTGATGGACGTCGCGCGCCGCCTCGACGTGAGCGGCCGGAGCCGCATGACGAAGGACGAGCTGGTGGACGGGATCCGGAAGGCGAACGACCGGGAGACCCGGAGGGCCCGCGAGAGCGGCGACTGACGCCGGGAGCGGGGTCGCGTCGTGACGCGCCCCCGCTCCGGGCCGGTCGTCAGCCGACCGTCGTGCCGCCGCGGAAGTCGTCGAGCACGGTGAGGAGCGCGCCCTGCGTCCACAGGCCGATGCGGCCGGTCGCGTCGTGGAAGCGCGCGGCGTCCGCGTCGGAGAGCTCCGTCGTGGCGACGAGGTCGTCGTCGAGGAGGACCTCCACCGTGTCGTCGGCCGTGTAGCGCGCCGTGAGGACGTCGCCCGCGAGCAGCTCCACCGGGATCGCCGGGTAGGCCGTGCGGGTGCCGTCGGTCGCGATCGTCGTGGTGGTGATCGCCTTCGTCCGCGCGTCGTACGCGACCGTGATCGCGCCGCGGTCGACCGTTCGGGCCGACTGCGACTTGAGGACGAGGCCGACCGACTGCGCCGTGCGGGACACCTTCGTGAGCCGCACCGCCGCCTCCTGCGTGGCGCCGAGCGCCTCGCCGTGGAGGAGCGCGCCGCCCTGGTACGGGCGGAGCGTGCCGGCCGCGAGCCGGTAGGCGGTCGCGGCGGTGGACCCGGTCCACGATCCGCCGACCGCGGAGCCGCGTCGGGCGAAGTCGTCGAGGACCGCCGCCTGCACCCGGAAGGTGCGCGTGACGGCCTCGGCCGGTGCGAACTCGTCATCCCCCGCCTGCGTCGCGGTGATGGTGCAGACGCCCGCGGACGTGGGCGTCAGCCGGGCGCCGTCGACCTCGCACGCCCCGGAGGCCGCGAACGACACGGGCAGGCCCGAGGTCGCGGTGGCCTTCAGCGCGATGGGGTCGCCGCCCGCGGTCGCGCGGGTGGGCGCGGTGAACGCGATGCTCTGCTCGGCGAGCGCCGAGGGGCCTCCGGAGACCAGGAGGAAGCTGACCTGGATGTCCGGTCCCGCCGCCTTCGCGATCTCCACCTCCAGCACGCCGTCCGCCCCGACGACCGCGGTGTACGCGCTCGAGGAGTCGGCGCCGAAGGGCCGCGCCCGCTCGACGACCTGCCCGTTCAGCGTGATGCGCGCGGTGCGGCTCGCGGTGGTCCACGGGTCCGAGAACCCGAGGTCGACGCGGTGCTCGCCGGGCGTCAGCCCGCCGAAGGAGTACGTGAGCGTCGCGCCCGACTTCGCCCAGCGGAGCGTCGAGTACAGGTCGCCGCCGGCATCGCCCTTCACGTCGCTCGATCCGGTCCAGCCCCAGGTGGTGCCGGTGGCGGGGTCCTGGCCGAGCGGCTGCTCCGGCACCGATCCGAGGAGCGGCGCGTCGCCCGCGGCCGCCTGCACGACGGCCTTCCAGTCGGCCGTCGCCCAGCCGCCCGCGTCCACCGCGTACTCGAGGTCCTGCGGCACGACGACCACGCGGCGGACGAGCGTGCGCCCGTCGTCGAGCGTGCCGCGCAGCTGCACGGGACCGGCCCCGGCGAGCGCCCGGGCGTCCCAGGTGATGCCGGTCGTCGTGGTCGTGCCGTCGCTCCGCACCTCGACCTCGTCGGGCAGCGACGAGGCGTCGCCGGTGCGCACGGTGGCGGGGATCTCCGTCGTGACCTCCCACGGCGCGTAGGCCGGGATGTCGCGGACGCTCCACGTGCCCGGGTCGGTGAGCGTCATGGATCCGCCCTCGCCGAAGGAGAGGGGCAGCCAGATGTACGGCGCGTTCGCCAGGTCGTCCGGCGTCCACCGGTCGCCCATGTAGACGAAGCGGCCGTCCTCCGGGTCGATCGGGATCACCGAGGTGCTCTGCGACCCGAAGGTCGTGGCGGCGCCCTCGCCCTGCGCGGGGTTGCCGCGGTCGGTCCAGGTGCCGAGGATGTCGGTCGCCGTCGCGTACGAGGCCGGGTTGGGGTTCCAGCCGGTCGCGCCCGAGGTGATGAGGTAGTAGGTGCCGTGCGACTTGAAGAGCACGGGCGCCTCGCGGTGCGCGCCGATGTAGGGGCGCGTGAAGTCGACGCCCTTGACCGCGTCGGCGGGACCGGTCGCCAGCGCCGTGTAGTCGCTGTCGAGCTTCGAGATGTAGAGCGAGTAGTTCTCCTCGCTCGAGTAGATGATGTAGGCCGTCCCGTCGTCGTCGACGAACAGGTTCATGTCCCGGGCCATGCCCTTGCTGCTCGGCTGGTAGTCGGGCTCGCCCGGGGGCGCCTCGTGGAGCCGGTAGTCCTGCAGGTAGCGGAACGGGCCGGTCGGCGAGTCGGACACCGCGACGCCCGCGGTGGCCTTCGCGTACTGGGCGTCGCTCGTGGCGGTGGGGCCGTCGGTGTGGATCCACATGACCCACTGGCCGGTCGCCTCGTTGTGGATGACCTTCGGGCGCTCCAGGATCGCCGCCGGGCGCGAGGACCCGGCCGCGGGCGTCGTGCCGAGGTCCTCGTAGACGGCGGCGCGCGCATCGGCGTCGAGGTCGCCGTAGAGGCCGGCGAAGAAGGGGTCGGCGTCGAACTGGTCGGGCGACGACATGGCCCGGAGCGCGAGGCCCTCGTCGGTCCACGCCTCCAGGTCGCGCGACGAGTACACGTGCACGCCGGGGCTCGACGCGTAGCCGTTGGAGCGGTCCTCGCCGTACCAGTAGTAGACGGTGGCGCCGGTCTCGTCGACCGAGGGGACGATCTGGCCGCCGTGCGCCTGGATCACGTTCCCCGCGGTGTCGAGGCGGGCCTCGCCCGGGGTGAACGTCGCGTCCTCGACGGCGGCGGGAGCCGGCGGGGTGACTGCCGCGGGAGCGGCCGCGGGAGCGGCTGCGGCGGTCCGCGCGGCCGCGCCGGGCGGCGTCGCGGCGTGCGCGGGGAGCCCCGCGAGGGACAGGGCGGTGGCGAGGCCGGCGGTCACGGCAACCGCGCGCATCCCGCTCCTCCTCGGGCGTCGCTGCGGTGCTCCGTCCGCGGGTGTCCCGCGTCCTGGTGCGGATGGTTGCGTGATCATCATCGATCGTCCTCCTGGTGCGCGATGCGGATCGAGACGCGCCGCATCGTCGCGGAGCCCCCTCGCATCGCCTCCCACGCTAGTCGCGGATTCCTCGGATGCCGGAAAAGGGACGCGGGACGAATGCCCGATCCCCCTCAGCCGAGGTCGACGCGGAACAGCTCGCACTCGGCGTCGTAGTAGCCGCGGGTGCGGCCGAGGGCGCGCATCCCGATGCGCCGGCACACGGCCTGCGACGGCGCGTTGGCCGGGTTCGTGACGGCCAGCACGCGCGTCAGCCCGCCGGAGGCCGCGTGCACCAGGACGCGTCGCGCCGCCTCCGTCGCGACGCCGCGTCCCCAGGCGTCCGGGTGCAGGTGCCAGCCGATCTCCGTCTCGCCCTCCGCGGGCGCGTCGCGCGGAGCGGGGTCGCCGTCCGGCACGGGATCCGCGGATGCGGGGAGCCCCTTCAGCAGCAGCGACCCGAGGAGGGCGCCGTCGGCGCGGTCGACGATCGCCCAGATCCCGCGCACGGGGTGGTCGAGCGCGGCGTAGCGGTCCGCGCGCGCGGCGGCCTGGGCCGGATCCGCCTCGACGCGGCCCGAGCCGATCCACCGCTGCACGTCGGCCCGGGAGTGCAGGTCGAGGAGGAAGGGCGCGTCGGCGGCGGCGTAGCGCCGGAGCAGCAGGCGGTCGGTCGCGAGGTCGGGCACGGCCCCAGGCTAGGCCGAGGTCGGTGGCTCCTCGTAGCGTGACCGCATGCCCGAGCCGGTCGATGCGTGGTGGGCGCGACGCCGCTGGTCGCGCGGCCTCGACGTGCCGTACCCCGTGGGGGCCTACCGGGAGGCATGGGCGTCGTTCCCGGTGCTCATCCGGCAGTACCACCCGGAGTTCAACCGCGGCATCACGCTCACGCAGGTGCCGCCCGCCGCCGACGTCTTCCTCACCTGGCAGTGCGACACCGGTCACGTCTTCGTCGCGACCCCCGAGGAGCAGCGCATGCGCCCGGGCCGGGAGCGCCGCCGGTCGTCGTGGTGCCCGGAGTGCGCCGAGGCGGCGGCTCCGCGCACGCCCGTGCTGCCGATGGCGGACCAGGTGCGCTGGCCGGGCGCGTCCCCGCTGGTGGCGGGTCCGGTGGCGGGTGCCCCGACCCCGGCAGCGCGCGGGCTCGCGCCCGGGTCCCCGTCGTCGCCCTCCGGCTCGCCGCGCCCGCGGCGGGGCGCGCGCGACGGCATGCCCGCGTCCCGCGGCACCGCGCGCGACCGGCGCGGGAAGGACGGCACGCCGAGCCCGGCGCCGCGGGCGGTGCGGGACCCGGCTCCGGTCGCGGATCCGCCCGTCGCCCGCACCCGCCGCTCCCCCGGCGTCTGCGGCAGGACCCCCGACGTCCCCGTCGGCGAGCCGTTCGCGAGCGCCTGCGCGCCGCCGCCCGCATCCGCCGTCGAGGAGCGCCTGCGGCAGGAGCTCGCCGCGCGCCTCGAGCACACCCCGGGACTCAACGCCGTGCGCCTCGCCCGCCCGTTCTTCGAGCACCTCGAGGCGTGGCCCGACATCCTGCTGGCGGAGCTCCGCGTCGCGGTCGAGTACGACTCGACCGGCCGCCACGGGCTGGAGCACGTCGGCCGCCGCGAGGAGGCGGATCGCCGGAAGGACCGGGCGCTCCGGGCCGCCGGCTGGGAGGTCGTCCGTATCCGCACCGGGAAGCTGCCCCCGCTCGGGCCCTACGACCTCTGCGTCTCCGGCCTCACGCGCGGCACGGTCGACCTGCTGCTCGATCGGCTGCGCGAGATCCGCGGCCCCTTCCTGGTCGACGCCTACCTGCGCGAACCTCCGGTCGCCGACGCCGACGCCGACGCCGACGCGACCGCGGCCTCCGGCTGAGGCGAGCGAGGGGCGGGCTCGGTCGGGAGGGCGGCGGTCGAGCGAGCGGCGGGCGTCAGCTCACCCGCAGCGCCTGCGCCTCGCTCCGCCACCGGGCGAGCAGCTCCCACGGGTCCGGCTGCCCCGCGGCGAGCGCCCGCACGTGCTCGCGCAGCTCGTCGTCGAGCGCGAACCACTCCGTTCGGTCGAACCGCTGCCGCGCGAACCGCGCGTGCCGCGCCCGCTCCACCGCGCGCCCGCCGCGCTCGAACGCCAGCAGCTCGTCGTGCCGGAGCGTGCCGAGCCGCTGGCGGGGGTTCGCGCTCGTGCCGATCTTCAGCCGGTCGCCGAAGCGGATGTAGTAGACGACGTCCACCCGCGGCGGCGCGAGCTCCGCGTCCGGGTGATCGCCGTGCCGCCACTCGCAGACGGCGCACAGCCAGCCCGACGGGTAGCGGACGCCCAGGCGCGACCCGCAGGCCGGGCACGGCGACGGCAGCACGTCCTCGACGCCGTGCTCCCGCTCCGCCCAGGCCGCCGCGGCCACGAGGTGCGCCGCGCACAGGGGCACGGGCGCCCCGGGCTCGGCGGGCGCGACGCAGGCCGCGGCCCGACACCCGGGGGATCCGATCGACGTCATGCCCCGACGCTAGACGCGGGCGCCGACACCGCGGCCGCGCGATTCCGCCGCCCCGCGCCCCGCCGCCCCGCTGACCGGCGGGGCGCGGCGGCGGGTCCTGCGGTCAGCGCCGCGCCCGCACCACCACGGGCGCGTCGTCCGCGAGCCCGCGGCGGAGCTCCACCGAGGTCCACGGCACGGGCGCCCCGGCGAAGATCGGCGCGAGGACCTCCCACATGATCCGGCGGTCGGGTCCCACGAAGTAGACGTCGTAGGAGTCGGAGCCGAACTCGTTGCCGTCGATGCGTCCGGCCTCCAGCAGCTGCAGCGCGTCGTCGCCCGCCGCCTCGGTCGCCGCGAGGGACTCGAAGGCCTCGTAGGCGGATCCGGCGTCGCCTGCGGCGAAGCGCAGCACGACCCAATCGTCGGGCTCGTCCGGGCGGGTCCAGGGCCGGGCGGCCGCGACGACGGCCATGGTCAGCCCGGTGATGATGCCCGTCAGGAGGAGCGCCCGGAGCCGGGGCGTCACGGGCGTGGCCCCGCGTATCCGGCGACTGCTGCGGCGCTCATGCGACCTCCTCGTCACGGTCGCGCTCCCACGGCGCGCATCCGTTGCCAGCATCGCAGACGGACGGATGTCGTGACGGTTCGCCGTCGCCCTTGGCCTCGGGCGCCGTCGGGCGATACGGTCCGTCGAGAGCCGACGACCTGGGGTCGTCGCCACCGGCTCCCGAGGAGGAGCGTCATGACGGACCCGCACGTGCTCGGACGGCTCATCGTCGGCATGAGCGATGTCTTCGACGTCATGGACGCCGCCACGATCGATGCCTGGGACGGGCTCACCGGGCTCCAGATCCAGCTCCTCCGCGTTGTCGCCACCGACATGCGGGTGGACCGCGGGTCCCTGGCGGTCTGGACCCGGACGTCGCGCGCCGCACTCGTCCCGAGCCTCGCCGCCCTCCTGCACCGCGGCGTCCTCGCCGAGGAGACGGACGGGATCGGGCCGCACCTCGTCGTGGCCCCCGCCGGACGCCAGCTCCTGGCCGCGGTGCTCGTGGCGCGCGCGGGATGGTTGCGCGAGGCCGCCTCGGCCGTCGGCCCCGTCGCCGACGAGGAGGAGCTGCGGCGCACGGCCGAGCTCATGGAGAAGCTCGCCGCGACCACCACGCAGGGAGCGACCGGCCCGGACGCGAGCTGACGGCCGCGAGCCGTCGGTCGCGAGCCGTCGGTCGCGTCACGGCGCGCTCTCCACCACCGGATCCGCGGCGATCGCCTCCCGCGACGACGCATACCGCATGATCGAGGGCCGCAACCGGCTCTTCACCGCACGGCACCCCGCCCCTAGGGTGGGGAAATGGCGAACCCCATCGAGGCACCCGCACCACCGCGATCCGAGCTGAAGCGCTCCATCACGGCCAAGCAGCTGTACTTCTACGTGGTCGGCGACGTGCTGGGATCCGGCATCTACGTGCTCGTGGGCCTCGTGGCCGCCGCCGTGGGCGGCGCGTTCTGGATGGCGTTCCTCGTGGGCGTCTCGATCGCGACCATCACGGGCCTCGCCTACGCGGAGCTCGTGACGAAGTACCCGCAGGCCGCCGGCGCCTCGCTGTACATCAACAAGGCGTTCCGCAGCCCCGTGCTCACGTTCTTCATCACCATCTGCATGCTGAGCGCCAACATGGCCGCGGTCGGCTCGCTCGCCGCGGGATTCGTGCGGTACCTCAGCGACCTGATCGGCCTGCCCGAGTCCGCCATCTGGGCGTCGACCGGCATCGCCGTCGCGTTCGTGGCGCTCATCACGGTCATCAACCTCATCGGCATCAGCGAGTCGGTCATCGCGAACGTCGTCATGACGTTCATCGAGATCAGCGGCCTCGTCGTGGTCGTCGCCATCGGCGTGATCGCGCTGGTCGAGGGCGTCGGCGACCCGGCCGTGCTCCTCCAGTTCCAGGTCGAGGGCGGCGCCGGATCCGCGGTGCTCGCCGTGCTCGCGGGCGTCTCGCTCGCCTTCTTCGCCATGACGGGCTTCGAGAACGCGGCCAACGTCGCCGAGGAGACCATCGACCCGTCCCGCGCGTTCCCCGCGCGCTCATCGGCGGCATGATGACCGCCGGCGTCGTCTACGTGCTCGTCTCGATGGCCGCGGCCCTCGCCGTGCCGATCGACGCCCTCGCCGGCAACACCCTCCTCGAGGTGGTGCGCGCCGACCTGTTCTTCATCCCGGCTGCGATCATGCTCGTGGTCTTCGGCCTCATCGCGATGGTCGCCATCAGCAACACGGCGCTCGTGACCGTGGTCGCGCAGTCGCGGATCCTGTTCGGCATGGCCCGCGAGAACGTGGTGCCGGCGGTCTTCGCCAAGGTGCACCCGGCCCGCCGGAGCCCCTATGTCGCGCTGCTGTTCGGCGGCGCGGTCGTGGCGTCGCTGCTGATCATCGGCGCGGCGATCCGCTCCAGCCAGGCCGGCCTCCCGGAGGACGAGCGGCTCGACATCGTCGACCGGCTCGCCACCATCACGGTCGTGTTCCTCCTCTTCATCTACGCGCTGGTGATCGTCGCGTGCCTGAAGCTGCGCGGGAAGGACGAGACGCCGGACACCTACCGGGCGAACACGCCGCTGCTCATCGTGGGCATCCTCGGCAACGTCGCCGTGCTGATCTACACGCTCGTCGACGATCCCGACGCGCTCTGGTGGGTGGGCGGGCTCCTCGCGCTGGGCCTCGTGCTCTACCTCGCGCAGCGGACGCTCGGCGGGAAGAAGCCGGACCTCGAGGCCGCGGCGGGCGTCGCCGCGTCCTCCCGACGGACCGGGAGGTCTGAGCATGCACGTCATCGTCGCCACCGACGGATCCCGCGCCTCCCTGGAGGCGGCCCGCCAGTTCCAGGTGATCGCGGACTCCCGCGAGATCACCGAGGTCACCGTACTCGCGGTCGTGAGCCCCTACGCGGCGGCCCCGTTCGCGAACGAGCTCGGCCCGCGCCATGCGCACGGCCAGACGGAGCTGAGCTACCGCCGCGACGCCGAGTCCGCCGTCGAGGTGGTCGCTCACGTGTTCGAGGGCTGGGGCCCCACCATCCACCGCGACGTGCGAAGCGGCTCCCCCGCGACCGAGATCATCCGCGCCGCCGAGGAGCTCTCCGCCGGCCTCATCTCGATGGCCGCGGGCAGTCGCGGACTCACCGCGACCATCCTGCTGGGCAGCACCGCAAGCCGCGTCCAGCACTCGGCGCCGTGCCCGGTGCTGATCTGCCGGCCGACGGTGCGCGGCCAGGCGTAGCGCGTCAGGCCGGCACACGGACGGATACGTCGCACCGCCGACTGCCGATTCGTCCAAATCAAGCGGCGAGGATCTTGTTCGACTTGCTGCGATTGCACTTCCAGCAGAGGGTCTGAAGGTTCTCGTGCGTCGACAAACCACCCTTGGAAACAGGCACGACGTGGTCGACCTCGAGGAGCAGATGGGGCTCATCCACGACGGAGACCGAGCAAAAGCGGCAGGCGTGCCCGTCTCGAGCCTTGATGAACTGACGTAGGCGGGCTGTCATCAGGGCACGCTGCCCTGCCGCACTCTTGTCGAATCGCATCTTGCCGGCCAGCACGTCGACGAGTTCGTCGATCGTCTCGTTATTCAGCTTGATCGACGTTCTCTGCGAGCTGTTGCCACCCGCGCTCACGTACTCGAAGACGTAGACCGGGTATGGAATCGCGATCCGCTTGACCTCGTAGCCGACCTGATCGCGGAACTCCTGCTCGTAGTGCTTCAGGATGAATGCCGGCGGACGGATCGACTCGACGATGGCCGTCTCGCGCTGACGGAGGTTCCCGACCGCGTCCTCGAGACGTGCGATGTCCTCGCCCAACGTCTCCACCTGCGTGAGCCGTGCCTCTGTCGCCGCGATGTTGAAGTACTTCATCAGGTACTTCAGCGGGTCGCCGCTGGCCGAACGGACCACCTGCAGGGAGCAGTTGTGCACGTTCGGGTCCTCGAAGGACGCCTCGTTGCGATTCCGTCGATGCTTGTGATTGCTCGTGTTCTGGAAGGTGGCCAGATGAGCATGAGTGCCCGTCTCCGCCACGGCGAGCTGGAACGAATCGCGCTCTCGGATCTCCGCGATGTACTCGGCCAGGTCGTTGTGCTCATCGATGAAGGCCGCGAGTTCGCGCTTCTGCGCGAGGAAGACCTCGCCCTTGAAGTAACGGTTCTTGCGGACGTTGCGCACGATCTTCGGGACCATGATGATGGCGAGGATCAGGCCGACGACGGTCAACGATATCTGCCAGTACGTGAAGATCAGGCTGATCAGGAAAATGATCAGGACCAACGCGATGATGTAGGGCAAGGGCCAGTCCTATCGGGGAGCTCGGGTCTCGACGAGGAGATGGTGCCGTCATCTCTGGGCGGGAGACGACAGCGAAGAGGTGCCACGCAGAAGGCGCGCCGACACTGCGACGAAACGCTACGAGACCTCGGCGCGCACGCCTAGGCCCCCTTTGTCGGGCCACCCACGTCTCCCCTTGACGAGAAGCGCCGGTCAACCACGTCAGCTGGTGGTGGTCCCGATCAGCGTCGTGAGCGTCCCCGGGTCCACCGCTCCGAGGATCCGCGCGCTGACCCGGCCCTCGGGATCGAGCACGAGCGTCGACGGGGTCGTGTTCGGCGCCGTGCGGGCGGCAAGGCGAGCTGCACCGCGAGGGTCGCGGTGGGACGGCAGGACTGTACGATCCGCTTGGCCCCATGCGCATTGGCCCTCCATACGTCGGCCGCCTCCCGCCGGACGGCACGCCGGCGGGATGGCGGACCCGGGACTCGCGCCTCCCTTGCCCCACCGGCGCCTAGGCTCGCCGCATGGCGACAGTGATCCTCGTGCGGCACGGACGCACCACAGCGAACGCGACCGGGATCCTGGCGGGGCGCACCCCCGGCGTCGACCTCGACGACATCGGCCGCGAGCAGGCGGACCGCACCGCCGAGCGGCTCGCCGCCGTGCCGCTCGCCGCCGTCGTGTCCAGCCCGCTCCAGCGATGCTGGGAGACGGCGCAGCGGATCCTCGAGCACCAGACGGGGAAGCCGGCCCAGCCGATCGAGCCCGACATCACGGAGTGCGACTACGGCGACTGGCAGGGCCGCGCGCTCGGCGACCTCGCGAAGGAGGACCTCTGGTCGCGCGTGCAGTCTCACCCGTCGTCGGTCGTCTTCCCCGGCGGCGAGTCTATGGCCGGGATGCAGGCGCGCGCGGTCGCCGCGATCCGCCGCCACGACGCGGCCATCGAGGCCGAGCACGGGCCGGGTGCCGTGTGGGTCGCGGTCAGCCACGGCGACGTCATCAAGTCGATCCTCGCCGACGCCCTCGGCACGCACCTCGACCTGTTCCAGCGCATCGACGTGGGACCGGCGTCCATCTCGATCGTGCGCTACGGCGCGAGCCGGCCGACCGTCCACGCGACCAACAGCGACGCGGGCGACCTCTCCTGGCTCGCAGGCCCCACGGGCTCCGGCGATGCGCCGGTCGGCGGCGGCGCCGGGCACAGCGCACCGTGATCCGCACGCGCCTAGAGTGGTGACATGCCCACAAGCGCCTTGGAGTTCGACTGGCCCGACCGGCTCGTGGTCGGCACCATCGGCCTCCCGGGTGCCCGCACGTTCTACCTGCAGGTCCGCGCCAGCCAGCAGCTGGTGAGCATCGCCCTCGAGAAGCAGCAGTCCGCGCTCCTCGCGGAGAAGATCGACGAGATCCTCGACCAGCTCGTGGCCGTCGAGGGGAACCCCTTCAGCGTCCCGACGAACACGCCGCGCGAGCTCGTCGACGAGGACGCGCTCGAGCCCGTCGAGGAGCGCTTCCGCGCCGGGGCGATGAGCCTCGGCTGGGACCCGACGACCGCGCAGGTCGTCATCGAGGCGTACCCGCTCACCGACGGCGACGAGGACGACGACCTCCCCGGCATGCCGTCCGCGGATGACGGCGAGATGCTCGTCGTGCGCCTGCCCGTGGGCGCGGCCAGGGCGTTCGCCCTCCGCACCCGCGAGATCGTGGACGCCGGCCGCCCGACGTGCCCGTTCTGCGGCCAGCCGATGGACCCCGAGGGTCACCTCTGCATCGCTCGCGAGGACTGATGCCGGCGACGGACCTGGTCACCGCCGAGCTGACGCTCACGGGCCGCATCCGCACCGCGTCCAACGCGACCTTCCTCGGCACCATCGGCGACACCGCCGTGGTCTATAAGCCCATCCAGGGCGAGAACCCGCTGTGGGACTTCCCCGACGGAACGCTCGCGCACCGCGAGGTCGCCGCCTACCTCGTCTCGGAGGCCTTGGGCTGGAACGTCGTGCCCCGCACGTGGCTGCGGGACGGCCCGCTCGGCGAGGGCATGGTGCAGCTCTGGCAGGACGAGGACCCCGACCAGGACGCCGTCGACCTGATCCCCACGGACGAGGTGCCGGAGACCGGCTACCGCACCGTGCTCGGGGGCGAGGACCAGGACGGGAACTCGGTGACCCTGATCCACGAGGACTCCCCCGCACTCCGCCGCATGGCCGTCTTCGACGTGATCGTCAACAACGCCGACCGCAAGGGCTACCACGTGCTCGCGATGCCGGACGGCCACCGCCACGGCGTCGACCACGGCCTCACCTTCCACCAGGACCACAAGCTCCGCACGGTGCTGTGGGGGTGGATGGGCGAGGCGTTCACCACCGAGGAGCTGGCCGGCGTCGACCGCGTCCGGGCCGGGCTGGACGGTGACCTCGGCAGCGAGCTCGCCGACCTCATCACCCCGGAGGAGCTCGCCGCGCTCGACGCCCGATGCGCCCGGCTCCGCGAAGACGCCCACTTCCCGGAGCCTGCCGGGCAGCAGTCCGCGGTGCCCTGGCCGCTGTTCTGAGCCGCTGTCGACGTATTCAGCCCCTGTCCGGACGCGTGCGCACGCTGCCGCACCTCCTCCCACCTGCGGACACCCCGCTAACGTGATGACGAGCGATCAGAAGGAGTCCAGACGATGCCAGTGGAAATGCGAATGTGGCGTATCGACGGCCATGATCCGAAGCCGCTGATGACGGCGACGCTTCCCACGGAGAACGAACTTCACCAATTCCTCCGTCGGGATCCGTCTCTCCTGGGCACCGCCCTGCTGGTGATCGGCAGCGAAGTCGTCACGCCCTTCGGAAAACGCCTGGACCTGCTGGCCATCGACGCCGACGGCAACCTGCACGTGTTGGAGTTGAAGCGGGACCGCACGCCGCGCGAGGTCGTCGCTCAGGTGCTCGACTACGGCTCGTGGGTATCGACCCTCTCTCGGGACGACGTCATCGACATCGCAAAGAACGAGCTCGACCAGCCCTTCGAGGCAGCGTTCGAGGAGGCGTTCGGTGAGATCCCGCCCGATGAGATCAACGGCGAGCTCCAACTCACGATCGTCGCCTCGGAACTCGACGGCAGCTCAGAGCGCATAGTCACCTACCTGCGTAGCTTCGGAGTGCCCATCAACGCGGTCTTCTTCACCTACTTCGAAGACGACGGCAGACGCTATCTCGGGCGGTCCTGGTTGGTGGCCTCGGATGAGCGCGCTCCGACGGGCAACTCGAAGTCGGTCTCGAAGCGCGCGTCCTGGAACGGGCTGGACTGGTATGTCTCGTTCGGCGGCGAGCGGTCGTGGGAGGACGCTAAGACGTTCGGATTCGTATCCGCCGGCGGTGGCAAGTTCTACACGCGGACCATTCGCGCGCTTCCGCTGGGTGCAAGGGTCTGGGTGAACATCCCGGGTACCGGATTCGTGGGCGTAGGCAGGGTCACCGGACCCGCAGTGCGCTTCTCCGAAGCGAGAGTCGATTACGCCGGCGATCTCGTCCCCCTCGGCCGCCAGAACCTCATTGGAACTTACGTCCAGAGAGAGACGGCTGGTGACGACGACGATGAGTGGGTCGTTCCCATCGAGTGGTCGCGGACCGTGAGGCAGGAGGACGCTTACTGGGAGAAGGGCTTCTTCGCTAATCAGAACAGCGCGTGCAAGTTTCGGCAGGAGTTCACGCTCGACCGCCTCGCGCGGCACTTCGACGTCGAGGACAGCCAGGGCTGACCCCTCCTCCGCCCGAGTCGTGGAGGCACAGGCGCCACCCCGCGGACACGGCGTCAGTTGTTGAAGCGGAACTCCACGACGTCGCCGTCCTGCATGACGTACTCCTTGCCCTCGATCCGGGCCTTGCCCTTGGAGCGCGCCTCGGCGATGGAGCCGGTCTCGACCAGGTCGTCGTAGGAGATGACCTCGGCCTTGATGAAGCCCTTCTCGAAGTCGGTGTGGATCACGCCGGCGGCCTGCGGGGCCTTCCAGCCCTTGCCGATGGTCCAGGCGCGCGTCTCCTTCGGGCCTGCCGTCAGGTAGGTCTGGAGGCCCAGGGTCTCGAAGCCGATGCGGGCGAGCTGGTCGAGGCCGGACTCCTCCTGGCCGGTCGAGGCGAGCATCTCGGCGGCATCCTCGGGTCGAGCTCGATGAGCTCCGACTCGATCTTCGCGTCGAGGAACACGGCCTGCGCGGGCGCCACGAGGGCGGCCAGCTCCGCCAGCCTGCCCTTGTCGCCGAGCACCTGCTCGTCGACGTTGAACACGTAGATGAAGGGCTTCGCGGTCAGCAGCCCGAGCTCGCGGACGGGCTCCAGGTCGATCTTCGAGGCCGACAGCGGCTTGCCCGAGTCGAGCCACTCGCGCGCGGCCTTCGCCGTCTCGAGCACGACGGGCTCGATCCGCTTGGTCTTCAGCTCCTTCTCGTAGCGCGGCTCGGCTCGCTCGAGGGTCTGCAGGTCGGCGAGGATCAGCTCGGTGTTGATGGTCTCCATGTCGCTCGCGGCGTCGACGCGGCCGTCGACGTGCACGACGTCCTCGTCCTCGAAGCCGCGGACGACCTGCGCGATCGCGTCGGCCTCGCGGATGTTCGCGAGGAACTGGTTGCCGAGGCCCTCGCCCTCGCTCGCGCCGCGGACGATGCCCGCGATGTCGACGAAGGAGACGGGGGCCGGCAGGATCCGCTCGGAGCCGAAGAGGCCGGCGAGCACCTCGAGGCGCGGGTCCGGGAGGTTCACCACGCCCACGTTCGGCTCGATGGTCGCGAACGGGTAGTTCGCGGCGAGCACCTGGTTCTTGGTCAGGGCGTTGAAGAGCGTCGACTTGCCGACGTTGGGGAGACCGACGATCGCGATAGTGAGAGCCACGGGAGACCATCGTACGGGGCGGGCTGCCTCCTCCCCTGCCCATGGACGGCCGGGCTCTCCCGGGATCCGGCGTCGGTCGTGCGTGCGAGCATCGATGCCATGCCGTTGGACTTCACCGCGATCGACTTCGAGACCGCCAACAACTCGTCGGCGAGCGCCTGCTCGGTGGGTCTCGTCAAGGTCCGGGACGGCGTCGTCGTCGACACCGCGTCGTGGCTCATACGCCCGCCGGCCGGGCACGACTCCTTCTCCGTCTGGAACACGCGGATCCACGGCATCGTCGAGGACGACGTGGCGGACGCCCTCAGCTGGGCCGATCAGCTGCCGCGCCTCATGGCGTTCGCGGGCGACGACCACCTCGTCGCCCACAACGCGCGCTTCGACATGGGCGTCATCCAGGGCGCGTGCCGGGCGACCGCGCTCATCCCGCCGCCGTACTCCTACCTGTGCAGCCTCCAGGTCGCCCGCCGCACCTACTCGCTCGAGTCGTACCGGCTGCCGGTCGCGGCGCGGGCGGCGGGCTTCGAGGACTTCGCGCACCACGAGGCGCTGGCCGACGCGCGGGCCTGCGCGGCCATCGTCGTGCACGCGGCCGGACGGCACGGCGCCGCCTCGCTGACGGGCCTCGCCGAGGCGATCGGCGTCGGGATGGGCCGCATCGGCGCGCCGCGCACGCAGCCCGTCACGCGGGCGTCGGCCGCCGCGACCCCGCCCATCGACTGGGCCTGATCCGCTCCCGCGCACCCCGCCGGATCGTCCTCCGGACGCGCGCCGCACGTCCGGGCCGTGTCGGGGGCCGCTGGCACACTGCACGCATGGATCCCGTCATCGCCCTGCTCGTCGGCCTCGTCATCGGCCTGGCCGTGGGCGCGGTGGTGGGCATCGCCGTGTCCCGCGCCCGCTCGGGGGTGGATGCGCCGGGCCGCGCGGGCGAGGCCGCCCGCCTCGCCGCCGCGGAGGCCACCGTCACGGCCCTCCGGGAGCAGCTCGACCGCACGGAGCGCCTCGCCGAGGAGCAGGTCGGGCAGGCTACCGCGCAGTACGCGGAGCGCGCCCAGGCGCAGGACGCGCTGCACCGCGAGCGACTGGAGGCCCAGGAGTCCCACCTCCGCGAGCAGATCGGGCAGCAGGAGGACCGCATCGGGGAGCTGCAGGCACGCCTCCGCGAGGTCCAGCGCGCCGAGGTCGCCCGCACCGAGGAGGACGGCCGGGTGCTCACGGCGCTCAGCCCGGTCGCCGAGAGCCTCAAGCAGGTGCAGGCGAAGGTGCACGAGCTCGAGGAGCAGCGCCGCCAGCAGCACGGCGAGCTGAGCGAGCAGCTGCGGAGCGCCACGGAGGCGGAGGAGCGGCTGCGCGCCACCGCCGAGACGCTCGCCTCCGCGCTCCGCTCCAACAGCACGCGCGGGGTGTGGGGCGAGACGCAGCTGCGGAGCGTCGTGGAGGCCGCGGGCCTCATCCACCGCGTCGACTTCGACGTGCAGACCAGCGTCTCCACCGCCCAGGGCATCGGGCGGCCCGACATGGTGGTGCACCTGCCGGGCGGCAAGAACATCGCGGTCGATGCCAAGGCGCCCTTCACCGCGTACCTCGAGGCGAGCGCCATCCCCGCCTCCGCCACCGGCCCCGAGGGCGCGCGCCGCGACCACCTCATGAAGCAGCACGTGCAGGCCGTGCGCGACCACATCACGGCGCTCGGCAGCCGGGCCTACTGGGAGGGGCTCGACGCGAGCCCCGAGATGGTCATCGCGTTCATCCCGAGCGAGTCCCTGGTGTCGTCCGCGTTGGAGGCGGATCCGAGCATCATGGAGTTCGCGTTCAGCCGCCGGGTCGCCCTCTCCTCCCCCGTCACGCTGTGGTCGGTGCTCAAGACCGTCGCGTTCAGCTGGCAGCAGGAGGTCCTCACGGAGGACGCGAAGCAGCTCTTCGACCTCAGCCGCGAGCTGCACGCCCGCCTCGCCACCAGCGGCGAGCACATCGCGAAGCTCGGCCGCTCCCTCACGGGCGCCGTCGGCGACTACAACCGCGTCGTCGGATCCCTGGAGCGCCAGGTGCTGCCCACCGCCCGCCGCCTCAGCCGGCTCGACGAGTCGAAGGTCATCGGCACCCTCGCGCCGCTCGAGGCCACCACTCGCGAGCTGGCGGCGGACGAGTTCACGTCGGCCGCATCCGCTCCCCGGGCGTCCGGGGACGCCGACGCGACCGCTCGGTAGAGTGGCGAGCACGCGGGGCCCGGCCGCGGGAGCACCTCCCACCGGCCGCCGACGGCCCGCGTCAGCCGCACGGCGTCGCCGTGGATCCGCCGAAGGAGATGCACCATGCCCGTAGCAACCCCCGAGCAGTACGCCGAGATGCTGGATCGCGCCAAGTCCGGCGGATTCGCCTACCCCGCGGTCAACGTCTCGTCCTCGCAGACCATCAACGCGGTCCTCCAGGGGCTCACGGACGCCGGCTCCGACGGCATCATCCAGGTCACCACCGGCGGCGCCGACTACTTCTCCGGCCACACCGTGAAGAACCGCGCGGCCGGCGCCCTCGCCTTCGCGCGCTTCGCCACCGAGGTCGCCAAGAACTACCCCATCACGGTCGCCCTGCACACCGACCACTGCCCGAAGGACGCCCTCGACGGCTTCGTCATCCCCATGATCGAGGCCAGCGAGGAGGAGGTCCGCGCGGGCCGCAACCCCATCTTCCAGTCGCACATGTGGGACGGCTCGGCCATCCCGCTGAACGAGAACCTCGACATCGCGGCCGACCTGCTGCCCCGCATGAAGGCCATCAACGCCATCCTCGAGGTCGAGATCGGCGTCGTCGGCGGTGAGGAGGACGGCGTCAGCCACGACACCGGCGCGCACCTCTACACGACCCTCGAGGACGCCATCTCCACCGTCGAGGCGCTCGGCCTCGGCGAGCAGGGCCGCTACATGGCCGCGCTCACCTTCGGCAACGTGCACGGCGTGTACAAGCCCGGCGGCGTGCAGCTGCGCCCGTCGCTCCTCAAGGAGATCCAGGACGGCATCCAGTCGAAGTACGGCACCTCCGAGAAGCCGTTCGACCTCGTCTTCCACGGCGGATCCGGCTCCTCCGACGACGAGATCGCCGAGGCCGTGCGCAACGGCGTCGTGAAGATGAACATCGACACCGACACGCAGTACGCGTTCAGCCGCTCCATCGCCGACTCGGTGCTCCGCAGCTACGACGGCTTCCTCAAGGTCGACGGCGAGGTCGGCGACAAGAAGACGTACGACCCGCGCGCCTGGGGCAAGACGGCGGAGTCGGCCATGGCCGCTCGCGTCGTCGAGGCCACGCGCCAGCTCGGCTCGCACGGGAAGTCGCAGAGCTAGCGACGGCGGTCGCGCTCCCGCTGCGGGCGGGGGGACGACGGCGGGGCCGGTCCTGGTGGACCGGCCCCGCCGTCGTGCGCGTGCGTGCAGCCGTCAGGGCCCGCCGTTCGACATGATCTGCTGGAACGCCGGGTCCTGGATGATGAGCGTCAGCACGAGCACGCTCGTGATCACCGTGGCGAGGACCGCGCCCGCGATGGGCACCCAGAATGCCATGCGCCGGCGCTTCACGAGCTCGAGGGCGATCCACGCGGTCAGCACGAACACGACCACGTTCACGACGTTGACCGCGATGCCGATGACCGCGGTCTGCGGCGTGACCGTGTAGGTGCCGCCGCCGAAGAGGGCGTAGGACTGGTCGATGGCCTGCGAGGGATCCGAGTTGGCGCCGATGCTGCCGGCCACGTTCACGAGCCCGGCGGCGAGCAGGCCGATGGTGATGGCGGCGTCGAACCGCCGCGGCGCACGACGCGGCTCCTGGCCGGCGAGGTAGCCGGGGCGTCCGGGCGTCGCACCCGGCGCCGAGCCGGCGGGCTGATCCGGAGCGGGATCCGTGCGCGCGGGAGCGGGGGCGCGTCGCGCATCCCGGCGCTCCGTCGCCGCCGTCTTCTCCGATGCGCGACGGGCGTCCGCCGCGGCCTTCTCGGCCTCGCGGCGCTCGGCCTGCTGACGCTCGCGCGCGGCCTTGCGCTCCGCCGCCATCTGCTCGGCGAGGGTCTGGGGCGCCGCCTGCTTGCCGGCCTTCCGGCCCTTCGCGACCCCCTCGCCACCCGGGGCGTCCCGGGCGGCCGCGGCCTCGCGGTAGGCGGCCGCCTCGGCGACGATGCGCGCATCGGCCTCGGACAGCTCGGAGGAGCCGCCCGCGGAGGACGACGGGGACGCGTACTCGCCGAAGCGCGGGGCGGGCCGGCCGGAGCGGCGCTGCCCGTCGTCGTCGCTCACGCGCGGGTGCGCCCGCCGATGGCGCGCGAGTCCGTGTTGCCGGACTGGTCCTTGCGCAGCTCCTTGGGAAGGGAGAACACGAGGTCCTCCTCGGCGGTCACGACCGCGGTCACGTCGCCGTAGCCGGCGTCGGCGAGGTCGTCGAGCAGCTCCTGCACGAGGACCTCGGGGACGGAGGCGCCGCTCGTGACGCCGACCGTCTGCACGCCGTCGAGCCACTCCTGCTTGACCTCGGAGGCGTAGTCCACGCGGTAGGACGCCTTGGCGCCGTACTCGAGGGCCACCTCGACGAGGCGGACCGAGTTGGAGCTGTTCGCGGAGCCGATGACGATGACGAGGTCGGCGTCGACCGCGACCTTCTTGATGGCCACCTGGCGGTTCTGCGTAGCGTAGCAGATGTCGTCGCTCGGCGGGTCCTGCAGGTTCGGGAAGCGCACGCGGAGGCGACGGACGGTCTCCATGGTCTCGTCGACCGAGAGCGTGGTCTGCGAGAGCCAGACGAGGTTGTCCGGGTCCCGCACCTCGATGGTGTCGGCGTGCTCCGGGGAGTTGACGACGATGGTCTGCTCGGGCGCCTCGCCCGCGGTGCCCTCGACCTCCTCGTGGCCCTCGTGGCCGATGAGGAGGATCTGCTTGTCGGCCTTCGCGAAGCGCACCGCCTCGCGGTGCACCTTGGTGACCAGCGGGCACGTCGCGTCGATGGCCTGGAGGCCGCGGTCGGCGGCGCCCTGCACGACGGCCGGCGAGACGCCGTGGGCGCTGAAGACGACGTGGGCGCCGGTGGGCACCTCGTCGACCTCCTCCACGAAGATCGCGCCCATCCGCTCGAGCGTGGAGACGACGTGCACGTTGTGGACGATCTGCTTCCGCACGTAGACGGGGGCGCCGTAGCGCTCGAGGGCCTTCTCGACGGCGACGACGGCGCGGTCGACGCCTGCGCAGTAGCCCCGGGGAGCGGCGAGCAGGACCTTCTTGGGTCCGCCCACCGGGTTATCCTTGAGCCTGTTGCGGACGCCGGGCATCCGGGGCATCGACAGGCTGACGACGGGTGCTCCCACGAGTCGCTGGTCAGTGGTCGCTGTAGTCACGCATCCGATTGTATGCGCCCGCGCTGGGCGCCGAGTGGGGAGCCATGAGCGAGACGCGCACCGTGTCCATGCCCGCCGCGGGGGCCCCGACCGTCGACGCGCCGTGGCCCGTCTCGGTGCTGTCCGGCAAGATCAAGGGCTGGATCGACCGGCTCGGCACGGCCTGGGTCGAGGGCGAGATCACCCAGTGGGGCGGCTCCGGCGGCAACGTCTACGGCAAGCTCAAGGACCTCGACGTCGATGCCACCATCAGCTTCACCGTCTGGTCGTCGGTGCGCGCGAAGATCCCCGCCGACCTCGGCCAGGGCGCCCGCGTCGTCGCGCTCGTCAAGCCCAACTACTGGGTCAAGGGCGGCACGCTCACCATGCAGGTGCTGGAGATGCGGCACGTCGGCCTCGGCGACCTGCTCGAGCGCCTCGAGCGCCTGCGCCAGACGCTGCGCGCGGAGGGCCTGTTCGACGCCGACCGCAAGCGACGCCTCCCGTTCCTCCCCGGCTGCATCGGCCTCATCACCGGCAAGGACTCCGACGCCGAGAAGGACGTCCTCCGGAACGCGCAGCTGCGCTGGCCGAGCGTGCGCTTCCGCGTCGTGCACACCGCCGTGCAGGGCGACCGGGCCGCGGGCGAGGTCACCCGGGCCATCGGCGTGCTCGACGAGGATCCCGAGGTGGACGTCATCGTCATCGCCCGGGGCGGCGGCGACTTCCAGAACCTGCTCGTCTTCAGCGACGAGACCCTCGTGCGCACCGCCGCCGCCTGCCGCACCCCGCTCGTGAGCGCCATCGGCCACGAGGCCGACCGGCCCCTGCTCGACGACGTGGCCGACCTCCGCGCGTCCACCCCACCGACGCCGCGAAGCGCGTGGTGCCGGACGTCTCGGAGGAGCTCGCCCGCGTGCAGCAGGCGCGCGCCCGCATCGGCATGCGCCTCACCTCGCAGGTGCGGGGCGAGATCGACCGCATCGAGCAGCTGCGCTCCCGTCCCGTGCTCACGGGCGCCTCATGGATCGTCGACTCGCGCGCCGAGGAGCTCGGCCGGTACATCGCGCGCTCCGCGGAGCTCGCCGGCCGCGTCGTGGAGCGCGGCGTGCAGCAGACGAGCGAGCTCTCGCGGCAGCTGCGCGCCCTGTCCCCGCAGCACGTCCTCGACCGCGGGTACGCCATCGTCCAGGCCGCCGACGGATCCGCGCTCCGCATCCCCGCGGACGCCCCGGCAGGCACGGGCCTCGTCCTCCGCCTCGCCGCAGGCGCGCTCGGCGCCACCTCCACCGGCCCCACCGACGACATCCCGTCGTCGGCCGCCCTCCTGCCCTCGTCCCCCACCCGCGGGGCCCGGCCCGCGCCCGGCTCCGAAAGCTAGGATCTCCCCCATGCCCACCAGCCCCGCCGACACCGGCACCGACACCGGCGCCCGCCTGCCCGACGTCTCCGCGCTCAGCTACGAGGAGGCCCGCGACGCGCTGGTGCGCGTCGTCGCCGATCTCGAGCAGGGCGCGTCCACGCTCGAGGAGTCGATCGCGCTGTGGGAGCGCGGCGAGGCCCTCGCGGCCCGTTGCGAGGAGTGGCTGCTCGGCGCCAAGGCACGGCTCGACGCCGCCCGCACCACCGCGTCCGACGCCGGCTGACCGTGGCGAAGGACCGCACGCCCAACGTCGTCGCCGAGCTGGGCCGACCGGAGACGCCCGAGGAGACCGCCGCCCGCAAGGCCGCCGACTCGCGCCGCCACCGCGCCAAGCAGACCTTCCGCAACCTGCTGTACTCGCTCATCGTCACGGTCGCCACCGTCGCGGTCATCGTCGCGCTGGTGCCCCGCTCGAACACCACGATCCTGCCCGACGTCGACTACGGCGCCACGGCCGCCGAGGCGCAGGGCGGCTTCCCGCAGACCCTCGTCGTGCCCGACCTGCCCACGGCCTGGAAGAGCAACGACGCCGAGATCCGACCGGCCGGCCGCGACGGCGTCGCCGTCTGGTACATCGGCCTCATCACGCCGAGCAACCGCTACATCGGCATCTCCCAGGGCATCGACGCGAACCCCACCTGGCTCGACGAGACGCTGCAGTCGGCGCCGGAGGTGAGCCAGGAGGAGATCGGCGGCCTCGAGTGGACCCTGTACGACAACGGCCAGGCCGAGGACCCGGGCAACGTGGTCCTCGCGGCGAGCGCCGTCGACGGCGACAGCACCTACGCGGTCTACGGCACGGCCGACGCCAACGAGCTGCGCACCGCCATCGACGCGGTCGCCGCCGCGCGGGGCACGACGGCGGGCTCCTCCGCGACCCCCGCCCCGACGCCGGCGGACGGCACCACGAGCACCACCGCACCCGGAGAGGGGATCGAGGGATGACCGATCAGGACGAGGTCACGCAGGCACCCGCCGAGGTGTGGGCCGAGATGGTCGAGGGCAACGCCCGCTTCGTCCAGGGCTCGCCCCAGCACCCGCGTCAGGACGTCGAGCGCCGCGCGGCCCTCGCGCACGTGCAGCGCCCGGTCGCCGCGCTCTTCGGCTGCAGCGACTCCCGTCTGGCCGCCGAGATCATCTTCGACAAGGGCCTCGGCGACCTCTTCGTGGTGCGGAACGCCGGCCAGATCATCTCCGACTCGGTGCTCGGCAGCCTCGAGTACGCGGTCGCCGTGCTGGGCGTGCCGCTCATCGTCGTGCTCGGCCACGACGAGTGCGGGGCCGTGCGCGCGGCCATCGAGAGCGCGGCGCCCGACGCCGAGGCGCTGCCGCCGCACATCGCGCGCCTCATCGCGCCCATCGAGCCCGCCGTCCGCCGTGTCGCGGGCGACCCCGTCGTCCCGTCCGAGGTCGACGCGGGCGAGGTCGGACGCCAGCACCTGCGCGACACCGTGACCCGCATGCTGGAGGCCTCCGAGATGATCTCCGACCGGGTGGCGGCCGGTAGCCTGGCCATCGTCGGCGCCAACTACAAGCTCCTCGAGGGCACCGCGGTGCCCGACGTCATCGTGGGCGACATCCCCCGCTAGGGGCGACGTCCGCGGAGGCCCCACCCCGCACGCCCGGCGGCGCCGTGCGCGCCGCCCCGTACCCCGGGCCCACGAGGCCCGGTGCATCACCCGCCCCGAAGGAGAGAGAAACAGCGTGGTCGACACTTCCCCCGGATCAGACAGCGGCACGACGGACGAGTTCCGCATCGAGCACGACACGATGGGCGAGGTGCGGGTCCCGAAGGACGCGCTCTACGCCGCCCAGACGCAGCGCGCCGTCGAGAACTTCCCCATCTCCGGCCGCGGCCTCGAGCCCGCGCAGATCCAGGCGCTCGCCCGCATCAAGCGCGCCGCCGCCATCGTCAACGGCGAGATGGGCATCATCGACGCCGACGTCGCCGACGCGATCGTCGCCGCGGCGGACCAGGTGGCGGGCGGATCCCACCACGAGCACTTCCCCATCGACGTGTACCAGACGGGCTCCGGCACGAGCTCGAACATGAACATGAACGAGGTCCTCGCGGCCCTCGCCACGGCGTCGCTCGGGAAGCCCGTGCACCCGAACGACCACGTCAACGCGTCGCAGTCGTCGAACGACGTGTTCCCCACCTCGGTGCACGTCGCTGTCACGGGCGCGCTCCTCGCCGAGCTCATCCCCGCCCTCGAGCACCTCGCGGAGGCGCTCGAGACGAAGGCCGAGGCCTGGAAGGGGCTCGTCAAGGCGGGCCGCACGCACCTGATGGACGCGACCCCGGTCACGTTCGGCCAGGAGTTCGCCGGCTACGCCCGCCAGGTGCGCCTCGGCATCGAGCGGGTGCGCACCGCGCTCCCCCGCGTCGCGGAGGTCCCCCTCGGCGGCACCGCCACGGGCACGGGCATCAACACGCCCCTCGGGTTCCCGCAGAAGGTCATCCAGGTCCTCGCTGACGACACCGGCCTGCCCGTCACCGAGGCGCTCGACCACTTCGAGGCACAGGGCGCGCGCGACGGCCTGGTCGACGCCTCCGGCGCGCTCCGCACGCTCGCGGTGAGCCTCACCAAGATCTGCAACGACATCCGCTGGATGGGCTCGGGCCCGAACACGGGCCTCGGCGAGCTGCACATCCCCGACCTCCAGCCCGGGTCCTCGATCATGCCCGGGAAGGTGAACCCGGTCATCCCGGAGGCCGTCCTCATGGTCTGCGCGCGCGTCATCGGCAACGACGCGACCGTCGCCTGGGCGGGCGCCTCGGGCCTGTTCGAGCTCAACGTCGCGATCCCCGTCATGGGCTCGTCGCTGCTCGAGTCGATCCGGATCCTCTCGTCCTCCACGCGCCTGCTCGCCGACAAGACCGTCGACGGCCTGCGCGTCAACGAGGAGCACGCACGCGCGCTCGCGGAGTCGTCGCCGTCCATCGTGACGCCGCTGAACCGCATCATCGGCTACGAGGCCGCGGCGAAGATCGCGAAGCACTCGGTCGCGCAGAAGATGACGGTGCGCGAGGCCGTCGTCGACCTCGGCTACGTCGAGCGCGGCGAGATCACCGAGGAGCAGCTCGACCAGGGCCTCGACGTGCTGCGGATGACGGCGCCCGGCCTCTAGGCACCCGCACCGCGCGACTCACCACCGACGCCGACGGGCGCCGATCCCCTCGGGACCGGCGCCCGTCGTCATGCGGCGGCCCCGCGGATCACACGGGGTCGCCGTCCAGCAGCCCCGTGACGAGCGCCGCGATCGCGCTCCGCTCCGAGCGCGTCAGCGTGATGTGGCCGAACAGCTCGTGGCCCTTCAGCGTCTCGATGACGCTGGCGACGCCGTCGTGCCGGCCGACCCGCAGGTTGTCGCGCTGCGCCACGTCGTGCGTGAGCACCACGCGCGAGTTCTGCCCGATGCGGCTGAGCACCGTGAGCAGCACGTTCCGCTCGAGCGACTGGGCCTCGTCGACGATCACGAAGGCGTCGTGCAGCGAGCGCCCGCGGATGTGGGTGAGCGGCAGCACCTCGAGGATCCCCCGCTCCACCACCTCGTCCATGACGTTCTGCGAGACGACCGAGCCGAGGGTGTCGAACACGGCCTGCGCCCACGGGTTCATCTTCTCCGCCGCGTCGCCCGGCAGGTAGCCGAGCTCCTGGCCCCCCACCGCGTACAGCGGCCGGAACACCATGATCTTGCGGTGCTGCTGCTTCTCCAGCACCGCCTCGAGCGCGGCGCAGAGGGCGAGCGCCGACTTGCCGGTTCCCGCGCTGCCGCCGAGGGAGACGATCCCCACCTCGCGGTCCAGGAGCAGGTCGATCGCGAGCCGCTGCTCGGCCGAGCGCCCCTTGAGCCCGAACACCTCCCGGTCGCCGCGCACGGACTTGACGGTCCCGCGGCGGACGACCCGGCCGAGGGCGGATCCGCGGTCGGAGTGCAGGACGACGCCCGTGTTCACGGGAAGGTCCTGCACCGCCCGCGTCTGCAGCGTGTCCCGCTCGTACAGGTCGGCCATCTGCTCGCTGGACAGCGTGACGTCGGCCATGCCGGTCCAGCCGCTGTCGACCGCGAGCTCGGCCCGGTACTCCTCGGCCTGTAGGCCGATGGAGGCGGCCTTCACGCGGAGCGGCATGTCCTTCGAGACGACCGTGACGGCGAGGCCCTCGGTCGACAGGTTGAGGGCGACCGCGAGGATGCGCGAGTCGTTGTCGCCGAGCTGCAGCCCGTTGGGGAGCGCCGCCATGCTGGAGTGGTTGAGCTCCACCCGCAGGGTGCCGCCGGCCTCGCCCACCTCGATGGGGAAGTCGAGCCGCTCGTGCTCCTCCCGGAGCTGGTCGAGGTGGCGGAGGGCCTGGCGGGCGAAGTAGCCGATCTCGGGGTCGTTCCGCTTCGACTCGAGCTCCGTGATGACGATGACCGGGATCACCACCGCGTGCTCGGCGAAGCGGAAGAGCGCCCGCGGGTCGGACAGGAGGACGGAGGTGTCGAGCACGTACGTGCGCTCGGCCTGCGGCGTCCCCTCCCCCCGGCCCACGTGCCGTGCGGTGCTGCTCTGGCTGTCCATCGGGGCCACGGGCCACTCCATCCCCGAGCGTTCGCGCTCGGATCCTGACGGCGATCGGGCCACGGTGACGAGAAGCGATGCTGCGGCCCTCTCGATCGGGCGCCATGCCCGATGAGTGGAACCTACGTCGGGACCCCGCCCGGTGGCCAGAGCCACGCGCGTCCCGATGTGTCAGGGACATTAACTCTTGCCCGGCGCCGCGGCGGCGACCGGCGGAGCGGGGCCGGCCGGCAGCCGGAGCACCGGGACCGCGCGGGTCAGGAGCCGAAGCGGCGCTGGCGGGAGGAGTAGTCGCGGAGGGCGCGGAGGAAGTCGACCTCGCGGAGGTCAGGCCCGAGCGCCTCCATGAAGTAGAGCTCGCTGTGGGCCGACTGCCAGAGCATGAAGTCGCTGATGCGCTGCTCGCCCGAGGTGCGGATCACCAGGTCCGGGTCCGGCTGCCCGCCCGTGTAGAGGTGCTCGCCGATGAGATCGGGCGTGAGGAGGGCCGCGAGGTCCTCGAGGGTGCCGCCGGCGAGGTGGTGCGACTGGACGATGCTGCGCATGGCGTCCGCGATCTCGGTGCGCCCGCCGTACCCGACCGCGAGGTTGATGTGCAGCCCCGCGTTCCCCTTCGAGCGCTCCTCCGACGCGTCGAGCCGGGCGAGGAGCCCGGGCGGCAGGCCCTCGTCCGAGCCGACGTGCTTGACGCGCCAGTCGCGGTGCCGCGAGAGGTCCTCCGCGAGCTGGCCGATGATGTCGATGAGCGCCGTCAGCTCGGCGCTGCCGCGGCCCGTGAGGTTGTCGGTGGAGAGCAGGTAGAGCGTCGCGACCTTGATGTCGAGGTCGTCGCACCACTCCAGGAACTCCAGGAACTTGGCCGCTCCGGCGCGGTGGCCGTGCGCCGCGGACTCGAGGCCGAGCTGGCGGGCCCACCGGCGGTTGCCGTCCAGGATCATCGCGATGTGGTGCGGGAGCGCGGTGCGGTCGAGGCCCCGGCGGATGCGCTTCTGGTACGCCCGGTAGAGCAGACCGCGCCACGGTCGGATCGGCTTCTCTCGCACGTGTCCCACGCTATCCCACGCGCCGGGAGGCGCGGATCGCCCGGCCGGGTGACGTCACCGGGGCTGTCCTACACTCGCAGGATGACGCCCGCCGCCGCCTCCCCCGGACCGCTCGGCACCCCGGACGAGCGGCCCGAAGCGTCGCGCCCCGAGGAGGACGGCCCCGTCCCGCACCTCCCGCTCGTCGAGGACGCGCAGGACGCGGGGCCCGAGCCCCGGCCCACCTGGCGCGGCTGGCTGCACGCGGGCATGACCCCGGTGGCGCTCGTGCTCGGCGTCGTCCTCATCGCGGTGGCCGACGGCACCGCCGCCCGCGTCGCCTGCGCCGTGTTCGTGGCGTCGTCGCTGCTGCTGTTCGGCGTCTCGGCCGTCTACCACCGGTTCGACTGGTCGCCGCGCGCGAAGGTCCTCCTGAAGCGCATGGACCACGCGAACATCTTCCTGCTCATCGCCGGCTCCTACACGCCCATCACCGTGCTGGCCCTGCCGCACGGGAAGTCGGTGCTGCTGCTCTGGCTGGTGTGGTCGGGCGCGGTCCTCGGCGTGCTGTTCCGCGTGCTGTGGATCGGCGCCCCGCGGTGGCTCTACGTGCTCCTCTACCTGGTGCTCGGGTACGCGTCGCTCGTCTTCATCGTCGACTTCTTCCGCGCCGACGCCGCGATGATGACGCTCATCCTCGCGGGCGGCCTCGCCTACACGGTCGGCGCCGTCGTCTACGCGCTGAAGCGGCCGAACCCGTGGCCGGGCCGCTTCGGCTTCCACGAGATCTTCCACGCCTTCACGCTGGTGGCGTTCCTCTGCCACTGGACGGGGATCCTGCTGGTGGCGACGGATCCGCCCTCGTGTGACGGGCGCCCGCACTGCGACAGGCACCCCTCGACCGGCGGGCGCCCCTCAGGCGCGGGGCGGGGCGGCCGGGTCGTCCGGCGCGGCGGGAGCGTCCGCTCCGGGGTCCGCGTCGGTGGACGTGCGCGGTCCCCGCTCCGGCGCCGCGTCGCGGGCGAGGTCGGCCTCGAGCTTCTCGGCCTCCAGGCGCCCGCGGATCTCCTCGCGGTAGCGGGTGCGGCGGATCCGGCGCGTCATGTCCACCATGAGCAGCAGCACCACGACGGCGACGAAGAAGATCGCGATGAAGCCGATCGGGCCCGGGGAGACCGTGTCCGGGTCGAACTCCGCCGTGGGCGTGGGGCTCGGCGTGGTGACGGCGGCGGCGAGACGGAGGACGAGGTCCTGGCGCATCACGCGCGCACCGCGCTCTCCTCGTCGACGATGCCGGCGAAGAGGTCGTGCTCCTCGTCCGGCGCGTCGACGCGCGACTCCACGAGCTGGAAGTCCTCGAACGGCCACGCCCGCTGCTGCAGGTCGCGCGGCCAGCGGAAGAACGTGCTGTCGGGGGCGACCTGGCTCGCGTGCGAGAGCAGCGCGCGGTCGCGGGCCTCGAAGTGCTGGCCGACGTCCACGTGCGTGGTCGCGAGGTCGGGGCGGTCGCCCATCCAGCCGAGCATCTCGTCGACGGCCTCGAGCATCTCCGGGGCCGCGTCGGTGGCAACCAGGTGCTCGCGCACGGCCCGCAGCTTGGCGCCGTTGAAGATCCGGTCGAAGTAGAGCTTGGAGACCTCCCACGGCTCGCCCGCGTCGGGGTAGGAGCCGGCGACGCCGGACTCGCGCCACGCCTCCATGGCCACCACGTGCGCCTGGATGTGGTCGGGGTGCGGGTAGCCGCCGTTCTCGTCGTACGCCACCAGCACGTGCGGGCGGAACCGGCGCACCAGGCGGATGAGCGGCTCGGCAGACACCTCCACCGGGATGCTCGCGAAGGCCGCGGGCGGCAGCGAGCCGTCCTCGCGCGCCATGCCGGAGTCGACGTAGCCGAGCCAGCGGTGCTGCACGCCCATCACGGCCTGCGCGCGCGCCATCTCGATGCGGCGGAGGCCCGGCAGGTCGCGCTCCGCCATCGCGCGATCGGCGAGCCCCTCGTTGAGGATGTCGCCGGCCTCGCCGCCGGTGCAGCTGACGACCATGACCTCGGCACCCTGCTGCGTGTAGTGGGTGTACGTCGCCGCGCCCTTGCTCGACTCGTCGTCGGGTGGGCATGCACGGCCATGAGGCGCAGGGTCACGGGGCTCCAAGGGTGGGGACGGTAGTCTGGATCCCCAGAGTACAAGGTGCGTGTGGAGGAGTTGCCGTGACGACAGGGTCCCGCTCCCCCGTCCCCGCCGGTGCTCCCGCGGACGACGACGAGACCGTCGAGCACCGCGTCCCCGCGCTCCCCACCACCGCCGCGCTCGACGAGCGCTACGGTCGCACGCGACCCGCGCGGATCCGCCAGCGCTGGCTCTACGGCACAGCCGGCGGCCTCGTCGCCGTGGTTTTCGGCGCGTGGGTGCTGTGGGCGGGTCTCGACCAGGCGTCCGGTTCCATCGACGCCACCGACCGCGCCTTCGACATCGTGGACGACCGCACCATCGACGTGACCTTCTCGGTGGTCATGCCGGCGGGCGACGCGGCGTGGTGCGCCGTGCAGGCGCAGGACGAGCAGCGCTCCATCGTCGGCTGGAAGGTCGTCGAGCTGCCGGCGCAGGACGGGTTCGAGCGGATGGAGACGGTGCGCCTCCGCACCACCGGTCCCGCCGTCACCGGCTTGATCCACAGCTGCTGGCCCGCCTAGAGTGGGGGATTCGCCCTGACGGATCCGTCGGGGCGTCCGTGCGAGTGCAAGGAGTCCACCGTGGCGCAGGAGCAGGCAGTCACCTGGCTGACCCAGGAGGCGTTCGACCGCCTCAGCAGGGAGCTCGACACCCTCAGCGTGCAGGGCCGCGAGGAGATCGCGAAGAAGATCGAGATCGCCCGCGAGGAGGGCGACCTCAAGGAGAACGGCGGCTACCACGCCGCCAAGGAGGAGCAGGGCAAGATCGAGGCCCGCATCCGCCAGCTCACGCAGCTCCTCCGCACGGCCGAGGTCGGGGACGCCCCCGAGAGCCACGGCATCGTGGAGCCCGGGACCGTCGTCACCGCGCTCATCGCGGGCGACGAGACGAAGTTCCTGCTCGGCAACCGCGAGATCGCGGGAGACAGCGACCTCGACGTGTACAGCGAGCAGTCGCCGCTCGGCGCCGCCATCATCGGCTGGGAGGTCGGTCGGAAGGGCGCGTACACCGCGCCGAACGGCCGCGAGATCCCCGTCGAGATCCAGGCCGTGGAGAACTACACCCCGTAGTCGCGACGTGCACGACGAGAGGGGCCGCGGACCGGATGGTCCGCGGCCCCTCCGCGTGCCGGGTGCGTCAGGACGTCAGTCGCGCTGGAGGCGCGGGTCGTACCCGGCCTCGCGCAGGCGCTGGACGACCTCGGCCGTGTGCTCGGGACCCCGGGTCTCGACGCTCACCTCGAGCTCGACCTCGCTGATCTGCAGGCCCTGGCCGTGCCGCGTGTGCAGCACCTCGACCACGTTGGCGTTCGCCTCGGAGATGATCTGCGAGGTGCGGGCGAGCTGGCCGGGGCGGTCGGGCAGCATGATCCGGAGCTTCACGTAGCGGTCGGACGCGGCGAGGCCCCGGCTGATGACGCGCTCCATCATGAGCGGGTCGATGTTGCCGCCGGAGAGGATGACGACCGTGCGGCCGGCGTCCCGCACGAGTCCCGCGAGGATCGCCGCGACGCCCACGGCGCCGGCCGGCTCCACCACGAGCTTCGCGCGCTCCAGGAGGAGGAGCAGGGCGCGCGCCGTGTCGTCGTCCTCGACCGTGACCACCTCGTCCACGCTCTCGCGGATGATGTCGAAGTTCAGCAGGCCCGGCTTCGCGACCGCGATGCCGTCGGCGATGGTGGGCGTGATCTCGATCTCGGTCGCGCGGCCCGCGGCGAGCGAGGGCGGGTACGCGGCGGCGTTCCGCGCCTGCACGCCGACGACGCGGATCGAGCGGCCCTCCTGGGCGGCCCGGAGCTTCAGCGCGGTCGCGACGCCCGAGATGAGCCCGCCGCCGCCGATGGGGACGACGACCGTCTCGACGTCGGGCGTCTGGTCGAGGATCTCGAGGCCGAGCGTGGCCTGGCCCGTGATGACGTCCTCGTGGTCGAAGGGCGGGATGAGCACCGCGCCGGTCTGGGCCGCGAACTCCGCGGCCGCGAGCAGCGGCTCCGCGACCGTGTGGCCGCGGAGGATGACCTCCGCGCCGTACTGGCGCGTGGCCTGGAGCTTCGGCAGCGCGACGCCCGTGGGCATGAAGATCGTGGCGCGGATGCCGAGCTCGCGCGCCGCGAACGCGACGCCCTGCGCGTGGTTGCCCGCCGACGCGGCGACGACGCCGCGCGCCTTCTCCTCGTCCGTGAGCCGCGAGATGCGGTTGTACGCGCCGCGGATCTTGTACGAGCCGGTGCGCTGCAGGTTCTCGCACTTGAGGTGCACGGGGCTGCCGAGGATCTCCGCGAGGAAGCGCGAGGACTCCATCGGCGTCACGTCGGCCACGCGGCCGACCACCTGGCGGGCCTCCTCGATGCGGGCGAGCGTGGGCGCGGATCCGCGCGGCAGCTCCCCGGCGAGGGCGGCGGCGTCCTCCCCCAGCTGGCTCGGGTCGAGCTCGTCGCCGACGGCGCGCAGGAGCGGCGGGTCGGCGTGCGCGGCGGGGCGGTGGCGGCGTCGGTCATGGGGTGCGCTTCCTGGGGCGGGGACGGCGGGTGGCGTGCGAGGCGTCGGCGGGGACGGCGGGAGGCGGGGGCTCGGGCTGCCCGCGCCAGGCTCCGCTCGCCACGTGCTTGACCATGGAGTTGACGGTGGCGACGAGCGGCACGGCGAAGAACGTGCCCGCGATGCCGCCGACCATCCCGCCGGCCGCGACCGACAGGACCACGGCGAGCGGGTGCACCTTCACGACCGAGCCCATGATGAGCGGCTGGAGGATGTGCCCCTCCACCTGCTGCACGATGAGCACGATCGCGATCATGATGAGCGCCTGCGTGAGCCCGTTGTAGACCAGCGCGACGAACACGGCGAGCGTGCCCGTGACGACGGCGCCGACGATGGGGATGAACGACCGAGGAACACCAGCACGCCGATGGGGATGGCCAGCGGCACCCCGATGATGGCGGCCCCGCCCGCGATGCCGACCGCGTCGATGAGGGCGACGAGCACCTGCACCTTCACGAAGTTCTGCAGCGTCGTCCAGCCCGCGCGGCCCGCGCCGTCGACGGCGGGGCGCGCGAGCCGCGGGAAGAGCCGCACGACCCAGCGCCACATTCCCGCGCCGTCGATGAGGATGAAGAGGGTCGAGAAGAGCACCAGCAGGACGCCCGTGAGGACGTGCCCGAGCGACGAGGTGACGGACAGCGCACCGCTGAGGAGCACGCCCGCGTCGCGCTGGACCGCGTCGACCGCCTGGGTGTACGCGTCGTTCAGCTGCGCCTCCGAGAGCTGCAGCGGGCCGTCGGTGAGGAAGCCGCGCACGTCCGCGTAGCGCGTGAGCGTCTGCGCCCGGATGGAGTCGTACTGCCCGATGATCTGCGTCGTCACGAGGTAGACGAGCGCGGCCACCGCGACGATGACGCCGATCTCGGAGATCGCGACCGCGAGCCACTTGGGCACGTGGTGGCGCTGCATCCACGACGAGATGGGCACGAGGAGGGCCGCGAGGACGATGGCGAGCAGCAGCGGGATCACGACGTACTCGAGCTGGATCACGAGCCAGCCCACGACCCCCAGCACGCCGAGGATGAGGAGCAGGCGCCACGCCCACGCCCCCGCGATGACCATGCCCGGCGGCACGGTCTCCGCGACCGTGCGCGCGACCGGCTGGACGCTGTCGATGTCGGGATCGGCGCGGCGCTCGACCGCGCGGGCGTCCGCCGCGGCGCGGGCGCGGGATCGCTGGCCGAAGATCATGCTGGGAGTCTAGGACGGGCCTCCCGTGAGCCGGTGCCGGGCGGGGTGCGCGGCCACGCCCTCCGGTTCCCCGTCGGCGGCCGCGGGTAGCGTCGGAGCATGGTCGACACCGTGTCCCCCGCCCTCGCCCGACGCGTCGCGCTGGCGGCGCAGGGGCTGGGCCGGCCGCACGCCGCCGCGGGCACGCGCCGCCTCGCCGCGGAGATCCGCCGGCTCGGCCTGCTGCAGATCGACTCCGTCAACGTCTTCGAGCGCAGCCACCACCTCCCCGTCCTCGCCCGCGTCGGCCCCTACGACCGCGCCGCGCTCGACCGGATGCTGTTCGGCGGCGGCGGCGCGTACACCGAGTACTGGGCGCACCAGGCGGCCGTGCTGCCCGTGGACGACCTGCCCCTGTTCCGCTGGCGGATGGACGCCGAGCGCGCCCGCCGCACGCGCCCGGGCTCCTGGGCGCTCGAGCACGCGCCCCTCATCCGGGAGCTCCGCGCGGAGCTCGCGCGCACCGGCCCGGTGCCCGCGAGCGCCGTCGAGCACGAGGCGAACGTCCGCACGGGTCCGTGGTGGGGCTGGTCGGACGTGAAGCGGGCGCTGGAGGCGATGTTCGCGTGGGGCGAGATCGCGAGCGCCGGCCGCCGCGGGTTCGAGCGCGTCTACGGGCTCGCGGAGGACGTGCTGCCCGCGTCCGTCCTCGCCCGCGAGGTGCCCGAGGAGGACGCGGTGCGCGAGCTCGTCCGCCGGTCCGCCGTCGCGCACGGCATCGGCACCGCCGCCGACCTCGGCGACTACCACCGCCTGTCCCGCGCCGCGACCGACCGGGCGCTCCGCGACCTCGCGGACGCGGGCGAGGTGCTGCCGGTGACCGTGCCCGGATGGGAGGGACGCGGGCGGCCCCTCCCCGTGTGGCTGCACCGGGACGCGCGCCTGC
Organism: Clavibacter michiganensis; assembly: GCA_002150995.1. Lineage (GTDB taxonomy): Bacteria > Actinomycetota > Actinomycetes > Actinomycetales > Microbacteriaceae > Clavibacter > Clavibacter michiganensis_K. The sequence goes on from MDHJ01000001.1 coordinate 2,525,882, forward strand.
CGCGGCGGATCCGCGGGGAGGCGCTCCTGTCGCCCTTCGACCCCGTCGTCTGGTTCCGGGAACGGGCGCTGCGCCTCTTCGACCTGCACTACCGGATCGAGATCTACACGCCGGCGGCGCGGCGCGTGCACGGGTACTACGTGCTGCCCGTGCTGGTGGACGACGAGATCGTCGCCCGGGTCGACCTCAAGAGCGACCGGCGGGCGGGCGTGCTGCGGGTGCAGGCGTCGTGGGTCGAGGCCGGGCACGACCCGACCGTCGTGGCCGGGCGCCTCGCGCCGCTGCTCGAGCGCGCGGCGGCGTGGCAGGGGCTCGGGTCGGTCGGCGTGGTGGAGCGGGGCACGCTCGCTCCGGCGCTGCGGACGCATCTGCCCGGAGCCGCGGCTGCGGAACCGGAGCCCGCCGCGGACGCGCCCCGATGAGCGGCGACGGCGCGGGAGTCGTGCCGGTCGGGCGGTCCGGCTAGAACTGCACGCGCGGCGGCTCGGCGATGGACGCGAGGCTCGAGACCTCGTAGAAGTCCCGCTCGCCGAAGCCGAGCCCGCGCACGAAGAGCGTGTTCGGGAAATGGGTGATCTTGGTGTTCAGCTCGCGGACGCCGCCGTTGTAGAACCGGCGCGAGGCCTGGATGCGGTCCTCGGTGTCGACCAGCTCGCCCTGCAGCTGCAGGAACGTCTGGCTCGTCTGGAGCTGGGGGTACGCCTCGGCGACCGCGAACAGCGACTTCATGGCGCCCTGCAGGTGCTCCTCGGCGGCGCTGGCCTCGGCTGGGTTCGCGGCGCTGATCGTCTCGGTGCGCGCGGAGGCCACGGACTCGAAGACGCGCTGCTCGTGGTTCGCGTACCCCTTGACCGACTCGATGATGGTCGGCAGCAGGTCCGCCCGCCTCTTCAGCTGCACCGTGATGTCGCTCCACGCCTCGTCCACGCGGACGTTCAGGGTGACGAGGGCGTTGTAGGTGGCCCAGAGGTAGATGCCGACGAGCACTGCCAGGAGCACGACGACTCCGAGCGCGATCCACAATTCCATGGTGAGGATCCTACGCGCGGCCCTGGGGAGGACCCGGGGACAGGGGCCCCACGCACCCCTATTGGGGGCGTCGCGAGGGCATCCCGGCGCCGGTCGCCGGCCTCAGCCGCGCTCGCGCAGGGTGTCGCGGAGGAAGCGGTACGACGACCGCGGCGTGCGGTCGGCCGTGCGGGGGTCCACGTGCACGAGCCCGCGGGGCGCCCGGCGTCCCGCCTCCCACTCGAACCCGTCGAGCAGGCTGCCCGCGATCACCGCCTCCAGCCGCACGCCCTCGGCCGGCCCGCCCGGCGCGACGGCGGCGAGCGCCTGCACGAGGTGGTCGGCGATCGCGTCGGCGCGGCGGGGGTCGCGGCGCGAGCCGTCGCGGTCGTCGACCTGCTCGGGGTGCGCGGCGTCGAGGCCCGAGAGGACCACGGGCGGGAGCGCGTCGCCGTAGCGCGCTCGGAGGTCGGCGAGCACGACCGGCACCAGGTCCGGTGCGACCGCGTGGCCGTCGAGGGTCGCCGGGTGGTCCGTCCAGGGCAGCTCGGCGAAGGGGATGGCGGTGGAGCCGGCGACGAGCCGGGGGACGGCCGCGACGCGGATCGGGTCGGCCAGCGCCACGCCGTAGTGGTCGAGGGGCTGGCCGATGGAGCGGAGGTCGGCCGGGTCGACCCGTCCGAGCCGCTCGAAGGCCTCGGCGTGCGGGCCCGCGAGGTCCGGGTAGCGGCCGAGCAGCACCGCGTCGGCGAACAGGTCCTGGTGCAGGGCGCGGGCCGTGACGGCGGCCGCGCGGTCGTCGTCGTCGGCGGATGCGGCCTCGACGACCCGGTGGACGTTGACGATGCCGACGCGGGCCGAGGACCGCGAGCCGCGGACGGCCTCGACGGCCCGGCCGTGCGCGAGCAGCTGGTGGTGCACGGTGGGGAGCGCGTCGAGCCCGAGGCGGGATCCCGGGGCGTGGGCGCCCGAGACGTGGCCGCCCATCGTGGTGAGGGCCGGCGTCCGGAGCGTCACCCAGTCGGGCACGCGGTCGGCGAGCGCCTCCGCGGCGAGGTACGCCATGTCGCCGAAGCGGAGGGCGGTGTCGCGGTGCAGCCAGCCGCCGCGGTCCTGCAGCTCCACAGGCAGGTCGTGGTCGTGCAGGGCGGCCCGGGGACGGATGCCCGCGGCCAGCAGCGCGTCCACCAGCGCGTCGTAGAACGCGATGCCCTCCCGGCGGAGCCCGCCGCGCGCCTCCGGCTGGATCCGGGACCACGAGATCGAGAAGGAGAGGAGTTCGACGCCGAGCTCGGCCGCGAGGGCGACGTCCTCGGCGACGCGGGCGACGTGGCCGGCGCCGCGCTCGGGATCGCTGCCGTCGGCGACGGCTCCGGGACACCGGGCGAAGGCGTCCCAGACGGACTCGGTGCGTCCGCCCTCGTGCGCCCGGCCCTCGACCTTGGCGGCGCTCGTGCTCACCCCGATGCGCGGCCCGCCGGCGAGGAGCCCGGCGAGCTCGAGGGGCGTCGGGCGATCGGGGACGGCGGGGCGGGGGGTCATCCCGCCAGTATCGGGCACGGGTGCGGGACCAGGGCGCGCACCGGCGGCGCACACCCCCTCCACCGGCGGCGGGCACGCGGCGCACAGGTTCCCGTACCACTTGCGTCACGGTCGGTGCGGGCGGTTGACACGCCCGGCGGATCCCGCGTGAATGGATGCACGGTGCGGTTCAGGACGAGGGAAGTGGGACGTCCGTCCACAGGGGGTGGTACGGGCGGTGTCCGTCGATCCCGCGGGCGCCTCGTCCGTGCCGTCTCGGTCCTCGCCCTCCTCGTCGCCCTCGGCGCCGGCGGCGCCACCGCGGCGTCCGCCGCCACCCAGACCCCGTCGCCGTCGCCCCGGCCGCCGGGCGCCCCCCTGCCGGCGCCTGCGGTCGGCCCCACGGTCCAGCCGCCGCCCTTCTCGACCGACGGCGCCGTCCAGGTCTCCGGCACCCGCCCGTCGGGAGCGGACGTGCAGGTCACCATCGCGAGCGTCCCCGCCGCCGTCACGCTCCCCACCCCGACCACCTGGCGGGCCTCCGCCACCGGGGTGCCCGACGGCCAGAGCGCCGTCCGCGTCTCCTCGGAGGGCCAGGAGGCGACGACCACGGCATCCGTCCTCCGGGCGCCCGGCGTGAACAGCTTCTCCGTGGTGACCACGGGCCTCGTCAGCGGGACCGGCTTCCCGGGCGCGACAGTCGACGCGCGCTCGGGCGGCGCCGCGTGCCGGGCCACCGTCGGGGCGTCGAGCACGTGGGCCTGCCTCCTCGCTCCCCCGCCCCCCTCGGGGACCGGCGTCGCCGTCACCGCCACCCAGTCCACGTCGTGGAGCGTCGGCGCGCCCGCGGTCGGACGCGGCACCGGCAGCTTCGACACGACGGCACCGGGCGCGGCCGTCATCACCGCGCCCGCGGCGGGCTCCAGCATCGACACCGCGGGGATCACCATCTCCGGCACCTCCGACGAGGACGGCGCCACCGTCCGCGCGTACCTCGCCGGCTACGGCGACGCGGCGTGCCAGGCGCAGGTCGCCGGCGGACGCTGGTCGTGCGCGACGGGCACGCTGCCGCCCGGACCGCTCGGCATCACCGCCACGGTCACGGACCCGCTCGGCAACATCAGCACGCTGGCCGCCGAGGTGCGCGTCACCGTGGCGGCGCCCTCCGCCTCGCCGACGCCCGGCGCGACGACGCCGCCCGCGACCCCGTCCCCCGAGGCCACGAGCACGCCCGAGGGCACCGAGGCGGCACCGGCACCGGCGACCGGCCCGGGCGGCGACGGGACGCCGGAGGTCGGCCCCTCGCCGGAGGGAGCACCCGGCGCGGGGTCGGCTCCCGCGGCCGCGGCACCCGGCACCTGGAACGCGCCCACGCGCTTCGGCACGTCGCTGCAGCCGCTCGACGCCGCCTTCACCGACGGCCGCGGCCTCCTCCCCCTCCTCCTCGCGCTCGGCGCCGTGCTCCTGGTGACCCTGCCGGCCCTCCTCCTGCGCGGCGCGCTGGTGACGCGCTTCGGCGGGCGGCACCGCTCGGCCTCCGACGTGACGCCGCTGCGGATCGTCCCGCGCGGGGACGCCGGCGCGCTCACCACCCGCGCCACGGCCGCCGCCTTCACGGACACCACGGCGACCACGGGGCAGATGCGCATCGTCCCCGGACGGCTCGACTCGGCGCCGGTCCCCGTCCCCGCCCGCCGGGAGCCCGAGCCGACGCTCCTGGGCGCCCGCCCCGCACGGGATCCCGGCCGCGTCGGCCGCTGGGGAGGCGCGGCCGTCGCGCTGGCCCTCGCGGCCGCGCTCGCGTCGCTGTCGCTGCCCGTCGGATCCGACCCCAATGCCGTGCGCCTCTTCCTCGCGGCGCTCCTCGGCCTCGCCGTCGTGAACGGCGTCGGCGTGGTGGCGGTCGCCTCGGTCGCCGGGCGCCTCGGCGCGGGTCCGGCGCGGGTCCGGGCCGTGCCCGCCCTCCTCGTCCTCTCGGCCACCGCGGTGCTCGTGTCGCGCGGCTTCGGCCTCGCTCCGCCCATCGTCATCGGGCAGGTCCTCGGGCTCGTCGCCGACGACCGCGACGACCGCTCCCGGGCCCGCCTCGCACTCGTGCAGTCCGGGGCCCTGGCGACGCTGGGTCTCGCGGCATGGGTCGCCTACGGGTTCGTCCCCGCGCGCGGCGGCATCTGGGCGCAGACCGCGAACGAGCTGCTCAGCACCGTGACCCTCGCCGCCCTCAGCTCGGCGGCGCTGGCGCTCGCTCCCATGTCGCTCGTGCTCGGCCGGTCGCTCCTCCTGCGCTCGCTGCCGCTGTGGGCCGTGACGAGCGTCGCCGTGCTCACGCTCGCGTTCGCCGCGGTCGCGACGACGGCGTCCGGGGTGCAGGCGGGGGTGTGGATCACGGCGCTCGTCGTCGCCGCGGCCTTCGCGGCGCTGAGCGTCGCGGTGTGGCTCTGGATCCGCGTCGTCGAGCCCTCCCTGCAGCGTCCGTAGCGTCCTGCCCGCGCACTGGCCGTCGGCCGGTCCGCACCTGGTGCGGATCCGCAGCCGGGTCCACACTGGGGGCGTCGCCGGCGCCGGCGGCCTCGACGCGGCCCGCGCGGCCCCGACGGCAGGAGTCCTCCATGAGCACATCGAGCGCGAGCCTCTGGTCGGCATTGACACGGCGGAAGCCCGTGGACGCCATCGAGGACGAGCCGGGGACCGAGGGCTCGGAGGGCGGACTGACCCGCTCCCTCGGGCTCTGGCAGCTCACCGCGATCGGCGTGGGCGGCATCATCGGCACGGGCATCTTCACCCTCGCCGGCACGGTCGCCAACCAGACCGCGGGCCCCGCCGTCCTCATCTCGTTCCTCATCGCGGGCATCGCCAGCGCGGCCGCGGCCCTCTCCTACGCGGAGTTCGCGGGCATGATCCCGAAGGCCGGATCCGCGTACACCTACGGCTACGCGGCCCTCGGCGAGATCGTCGGCTGGTTCATCGGCTGGGACCTGCTGCTCGAGTACACGGCGATCGTGGGCGTGGTCGCCATCGGGGTGTCGGGGTACGCGGGCTTCCTGCTCGACCAGCTCGGCATCGACCTGCCCGCCTGGATGCTGGGCGCCGCGGGCACGGGCGACGGCCACGTGGTCGACCTCTTCGCCGTGATCCTCTGCCTGGGCACCGCCTTCGTGCTCACGCGCGGCATGAAGAGCGTGGGCCGCTTCGAGCTCTACCTGGTGGGCCTCAAGGTGGCGCTCGTGCTCGTCATCGTCGTGATCGGCTTCACGCAGATCACCGGCGCCAACTACCAGCCGTACTTCCCGTTCGGCGCGGCCGGCGTGTTCACCGGCGCCGCGACGGTGTTCTTCGCGGTGTTCGGCTACGACGCGATGAGCACCGCGGCCGAGGAGTCGAAGGACGCCACGAAGCACATGCCGAAGGCCATCCTCCTGTCGCTCGCCATCGCGATGGTGCTCTACGTGCTCGCGACCATCGTCCTCACCGGCATGCAGCGCTACAGCGACATCAACCCGGAGAGCGGCTTCGCCACGGCCTTCGAGTCGGTGGGCCTCCCCGCCGTGGCGAACGTCGTCGCGGTCGGGGCGATCGTGAGCGTCGTCACCGTGATGCTCACGTTCATGCTCGGCGCCTCCCGCGTGTGGTTCTCGATGAGCCGCGACGGCCTGCTGCCCGCGTGGTTCGCGGTGACGGACCGGAAGCGCAACGTGCCGACCCGCGTGACCTGGATCATCGGCATCGGCTCGGCGCTGTTCGCGGGCTTCCTGCCCATCACGGTCGTGGCCGAGCTCACCAACATCGGCATCCTGCTGGCGTTCGTCGTGGTCTGCGCCGCGGTCATCGTCCTGCGCTACAAGCGCCCGGAGATCCCCGCGCGTTCCGCCTGCCGCTCATGCCCGTGGTGCCGATCGTCGGGATCGGCTTCTCGCTGTGGCTGGTGTCGTCGCTGCCGTGGGAGACCTGGGTGCGCTTCCTCGTGTGGCTCGTCATCGGCCTCGTGATCTACCTCGCGTACTCGCGCCGGAACTCGGTGCTCGCGGCCGACAGCCCGCGGAACCGCCGCTAGCGGGTCGGGCGCGCGCCGCCCGGACGACGACAGGGGCGCCTCCCACCTGGAGAGGTGGACGGCGCCCCTGTGGCGATCGTGCCTGCGGGCTAGTTGGCCGCGCTGGTGTTGATGCCGCCGTTGACGCCGTTGGGGTAGAACCCGCCCTTGGTCACGGCCTTGTTGTTCAGGTACACGATGTTGAGGACCTGGCCGGTGCTGCGGCTGTACGCGATGCCGTTCGCATCCGTCGGCACGAGGTTCGCGCCGCCCGAGATCGTGATGCCCTGGTCGAGGTCCGAGGACCCGTCGAGGGAGTCGCGGGCGTTCGAGATCGCGTTGGTCGGAGCTGCGAGGCCCTTCGCGAACAGCGACGTGCGGATGATGCCCGCGTGGTACGCCTCGACCGCGAGGATGCCGGCGGCGGCCTCGAGGTACGTCTTGTTCGTGATGAGCGGGGCGGCGCCCTTGTAGGCGGTCACTCCGACGTCCTCGAACACGAAGGACGCGAGCAGGAAGTTCTCGTCGCTCGCGAACGCGTCGAACTTCTCGCCCGGCTTGATGAGGCCGGCGGCCGTCGCCGCGGCGGAGAACGCCGCGTCGAGGTCGATGGCCGGACGGGCGACCTTCGCCGAGCCCAGCGCGGAGCGCAGGAACTTGACGTGGGCCTTCTCGTCCTGGGCGATCTCGCGGGCGTACTCGCGGATCGCGCGGTCCTTGAACTGGACCTGGCGGCCGCCGGTGACGCCGCCGGCCGTGCCGACACCGGAGATGTCGTTCGGGACGAGGCCCGCGCCGGTGGAGGCGCGGAGGTAGAACTCGGCCTCGAGGTACTCGAGGTTGAGCGCGAAGTTGAGGACGGCGAGGTCGGTCGCCTGGCCCGCGTCCGCCTCGGCCTGGGCGTCGGCCGCCTGGGCGCCCGTGGCGGGGATGAGGGCCGCGGCACCGACGCCGAGCCCGGCGACACCCGCGGCGCTGAAGAAGCGACGACGGTCCAGCGGCGACTGCGCGCTCCGGTCGATGGCCTGGGTGATGAACTTCTTGTCGAACATGGTTGGAGCTCCCTTGATCGTCGCGACCGTATCCCAGATACCGAACGCGTGCTGGTTCGAACGCTATGCGGATGACAGGCATCCGGCATAGAGGCGCGATGCACTGTTTCGCCGGATGTCGTGAAGCGTTCGGAACGGGGCCCGTGCCGGATTGCCCCGGATCGCATCGGATCCGCCGACGGGCCGCGGATCAGGTCGGGATGACCTTGAACAGCACCTTGCGCGTGACCATGAACCAGATCGCCGCGAGCACCAGCGTGTGGACGACAGCCCCCTGCCAGGGATTCGACCGGTCGAGGAACGGGAGGCTGCCCACGATGAGCACGAAGAACACGTGGACGATGAACACGTACAGGCTCGCGGACCCGAGCGGCGTGTAGAACCACCCGAAGGCGCGGTCGACCGGCTTCCAGACCCGCGTGAGGAACGTGTAGGCGACCACGAGCATGAGCGCGAGGTCGATGAGGCGCCCCGGCTGCAGGAACGTGCGCTGGTACATCGACTCGTACAGCGACGAGTAGAGGCCGTCGGGTACCCCCGGCAGCTGCACGCCGTAGGTGTGGCCGGCCCACAGCACGGCGAGGGACCCCACGTAGGCGACCAGCCCGATCGTCACCAGCACCCGGCCGAGGCGGCCCGTGAGGGCCCGCGTGAGCTGCCGGCGGTAGTAGCCGATGACCATGCCGTTGAGGAAGGCGACCTGCCACGTGAGCAGGGGGAAGACGTCCTCGAACATCGACGGCAGGATCCGGATGTCGTACTGCGCGTTGAGCAGGTACCCGGCCCAGCTGACGATGAGGACGACCCACCACATCCGGCGGCGGAGGAGCCAGACGACGGCGGGCACGAGCAGCGTGAGGACCACGAACAGGCCCATGATGTTGAAGACCCACGGCCCCATGCGCAGCAGCAGCAGGTCGCGGATGGCGTACCAGGGCGGCGGGTAGTCGAGGAGGCGCGCGCCGTTCGGGTAGAGGTCGTAGACCTGGCCCGTCGTGACCTTGCCGTCGGCACCCGTGCCGCGGTCGGTGAAGGTCGTGATCACGTCGGTGTCGAGGAACGGCACGAACGTGAGCGCGAAGACGATGACGACCACCGCGATCGCGACCACGTACTGCTTGAAGGCGCGCCGCAGGATGGACACGAGCGCCTTCAGCTCGCCGAACCTCTTCACGGCCATGGGGTAGACCATGCCGAGCACGAGGCCGGAGAGCAGCACGAACATCTCGGCGCCCGTGATGGCGCCGATCGCGTTGATGGTCACGTACGAGTACGGGCTCGCGACCTCGATGTGGGTGATGACCACGGCGACGATGGTCCAGCCGCGGAAGAGGTCGAGGCGGCGGTCGCGGGGACTGTTCTCGTCCGGGTAGCGCCAGCCGGGCCGCAGGCGCCCGATGAGGCCCGATCCGGCGAACAGCACGAGGAGCACGACCGCGCACAGCACGATCCAGCCCATCTGCTCGTCCTCCGGGGATCCGGGGTCGCGGTACTGGGCGGTCGCGGTGTTCGCCCGCTCCTGGTCGAACACCTGCGTGACGGGGCCGAGGGTCGCCGTCGCGGGGTCGAGGTGGGCGCGCAGGGCGGAGGCGAGGGCCGGGTCGCCCGTGGCGCGCCAGTCGACGACGGCGCCGTCGGCCTCCGCCTCCTCCCGTTCGAGCTCCCGCCACACGACCATGCCGATGCCGGGGTGCTCCGCGCGGATGTCGGCGGAGAGGACCTGCTCCCACCACGCGGACTTGATCTCCGACTCGCTCGCGCCGTCGCCGCGGGCGGGGTCGTACAGCGCGCCGGTCTCGATGACGGCGGGCTTGCCGGTGCCCTCGATCCACTCGGCCGCGAAGTCGCGGCCGGCGCCGCCCTGGTCGGCGTAGCCGTAGGCGCCCTGGAGCTCCCGGGAGAACTTGCCCTCCTCGGGGACGACGTTCTCGCCGAACTCCTGCTGCGGCACCACCTCGCCGCCCAGGTACTCCTCCACGGGCTGCCCGGTGACGAAGTCCTGCTCGGATCCGAAGTGCGAGGCCGACAGGCCCACCCAGTCGACGGCGTCGTCGCCCGGGTAGTAGGGCCGGTAGGCGTCGTCGTCGATGTCGACGCGGCCGTTGCCGTCGGTGTCGAGCTCCGCGACCGGGCGCGTGCCGGACGCGTCGGTGAGCCCGTCGGCCGACCCGAACGGGTAGCCGGCCGCGTACGCGGGCGACCAGACGGTGACGGCGCCCGCGTCGGACGCGTGGACGGCGTCGGCGATCTGGCGGAAGGCCGCCACGTACGCGGACGGCTGCTGGCCCCACGGGGTCCACGACCCGTTCATCTCGGGGGCGAACCGCACGAGCGCGCGGGAGTCGTAGCGCTCGCGGAGCGCCTCCAGCCGGGAGGCGAGGGCGTCCGCGTCCTCCGCGGTCAGCTCGGCGAGCGGCTTCGTGGGCTCCAGCGTGAGGAAGAGCAGCGCACCCTGCTGGCCGGCCTGCTGGGCGAACTGGTCGAGGTAGGTGACGTCGTCGGAGCCGAGCGGGTAGCGCACCGACTGGCCGAGCACCGCGGGGGTCGCCCCGAGGCGGTCGGCGTAGCTCTGCGCGTCGTCCGCGGTCCAGTCGAGGATGCCGCCGAACCAGGGGGCGTCGGGCGCGCGCGCGAGGTCGACCTCGTCGGCGGGGGCAGCGGGCGCGGTGGCCGCGGGTGCGGCCGGGGCGGCGAGCGCGGCCGTCGCCGGGACGACGGCGATGGCGAGCGCGACGGCAGCCGCGGCCCAGCCGCGCATCCTGGCCATCGTGCGCCCGCCCCCCGGCGCCCGCGTCCCCCGCCGCGCATCAGCCGCGGAGCCGGACGAGTCGCCAGCGGTTGCTGCCGTCGGCGCGCTCGAAGGTGAGGTCGTCGAGGACCGCCTGGGCGAGCGCGAGGCCGCGCCCGCTCTCGCTGAGGTCGTCGGGCATGGAGACCTGCGTGAGGTCCACCTCGGCGGGCTTCCCGTCGTCCTCGAACAGCGCGACGATGCGGTCGTGCCCGCAGATGACGGTGAGCGTGAACGTGACGACGGCCCCGATGCGTCCCCCCACGGCGACGCCGTGCTCGACCACGTTGCCGGCGATCTCCATCACGGCGGTCTCGAACAGCATGCGCTCGGTGTCGTCGACGTCCGACGCGCGGTCCCACACGCTGCCGATGAGGGCGTGCACCGCCTCCAGGCTGTCCTCGACCGCCGGGAGGGTCACGGAGGCGCGCACGGGCGCGACGGCGCCGTGGCGTCCCTCGTCGACCGCGTCAGCGGTCACCGAACACCCCCTCGGGGGCGTCGTGCACCGTCAGGACGCGGTTGAGGTTCGTGAGCTCGAGCACCGCCCGCACCTGCGCGTTGGGGCGGGCCAGGCGCAGATCGCCGCCCGCCTGACGGGCGCGCTTGAGGCCCGAGACGAGGGCGCCGAGGCCGGAGGAGTCCATGAAGTCGGTGCTGCCGAGGTCCACGACCACGTAGGGGCGGCCCCCGTCGATGACCTCGGTGACCACGGTGGTGAGCTGGCGGGCGGACACCATGTTGAGGCGTCCGCTCGGGGTGACGACGCTGACGTCCGTCCCCTGCTCGTTCACTGCGATGTCGATCATGCGTCCTCCTTGGCCGGCGTGAAGCCCCGGTAGCGGGCCGCACGGATGATGATGCTGAAGATCGCCAGGTCGAACACGACCCAGGCGAGGTTGGTGAACGTGCCGAGCGGCGTGGCCTGCCCGACGGCGAGCCGCAGCAGGCCGATCGCGGAGGCGACGATGAGCGCGCCGATCACGTAGAGCTGCGGCTTCACGAGGTCCCACCGCGGCTTCCCGCTCTCGGCGCGGACCTTCGGCGTGACCGCGAAGTCGAGGGGCTTCCGGAAGAACACGTTGGCGACCGCGGTGGTGACCGAGGAGATCCAGACCGGGAACAGCGCCAGGGAGTACTGCTGGCCGCGCCAGGTGCGCTTGCCGCGCCCCACCACCGCGAACAGCAGCTGGTTGACCACGAGGAACGGGATGAGCCGCACGAAGAAGTCGGTCGAGAGCGCCTGCACCGGCAGCACGCCGAAGACGAGGTAGATGATGGGCGCCGCGACGTACACGACGGCCGTGAAGCCGGAGAAGTAGCTCCACATGGTGGCGAAGTACATGAGGCGCTGCGGGATGGACAGCGCCTTCTGCAGGAGCGGGTTCTCGCGGAAGAACACCTGGATGGTGCCCTGCGCCCAGCGGAGGCGCTGGGTGAGCATCGTGGGCAGGTCCTCCGGGGCCAGCCCGTAGGCGAGCGTCTCGTCGTGGTACGCCGACTTCCAGCCGAGGCCGTGCAGGCGCATGCAGGTCGCCATGTCCTCGGTGACGGAGATGGTGGCCAGCGGCATGATCGACTGGGCGTCGTCGTCGCGGTGCACGTCGATGTCGCGTACGAGGGCGCGCACGGCGTCGAGGGCCCCGAGCGGCGACCAGTCGCGCTGGGAGAGGCGCGACAGGGCCGAGTCGTCGACGAGCGACACCGCGTCCCGGTCGGCGGAGTGTCGGCCGGCGAGGGCGGCGATCTCGGCGAGGTCGGCCTTCAGCGCCGCCATGTCGTCCTGCACCATGCGGGCGGCGATGGAGTCGACGCGCTTCTGGAAGCGGTAGGTCACGTCGGCGAGGCGCTGGCCGCGGCGGAGCTCCGCGCGGGCGCGGCGCACGTCGTAGGCGACGTCGTCGAGCGCCTTCCGGAGGTCGACCTGGTCCGGCTCGAGCTCCGCGCGCGCCTTGTCCAGCACGTCGCCCGCGGTCCGGAGGGCCCGGAACACGCTGATCTCGATGTCGGTCACGTAGCGCGAGACGCCGAGGAGCATGAGCGCCTCGCGGCGGAGGATCGCGTTGGAGCCGCAGAAGAACGCCGCGTTCCAGCCGTCCTTGCCCTGCTGGATGGGGCCGTAGAACAGGGGCGCCTGGCTGCCGAGCGGATCCGAGTCCGGCACGTTCACGAAGACCTGCGGCGTCTGCACGATCGCCATGCGGCGGTCGTCGAAGTACCCGAGCGTGCGGTCGAGGATCTCGGGCTCCGGCACCTGGTCGGCGTCGAGGATGAGCATGAACTCGCCCTCGGTCGTCAGCAGGGCGTTGTTGAGGTTGCCGGCCTTCGCGTGCCGCGCGCGGCCGCTCCAGTCCGCCGACCGGGTGATCCAGCCGATGCCCTCCGCCTCGGCGAGGTCGCGGAGCTCGGTGCGGTTCCCGTCGTCGAGCACCCACGTCTTGTGCGGGTAGGTGATGCGCTGGGCGGCGCGCGCGGTCTCCATCACCAGGTCCAGCGGCTCGTTGTACGTCGCGATGAACACGTCGACCGTGAGGCCCGGCTGCGGCGCCGGCGGGCGCGGCCGCTGGCGCGCGCGCCACATCGTGAGCCCGAACAGCAGCGAGTCGATGAGGCTGTACGTCTCCGCGAGCACCAGCGGGATGGCGATCCAGAGCGCCTCGGGGTTCACCGAGAACAGGAGCCGCCACACGATGTAGTTGAGGCCGAGGATCGCCGTGACCACCGCGAGCAGCCGGATGACCGCGAAGCGCAGCGTCATGCGGCCCGAGCCGGCACCGGTGCCGGTCCCGGTCGTGCGGGCACCCGTGCGCGTCATGCGCGGCTCACGGCGAGGACGGTGACGTCGTCGAGCGGCGTGCCGGCCGAGGCCAGCGTCCGCACCCGCTCGACGAGCGCGTGCACGCCGCCGGCCTCGCGCACGAGGCCGCCGATGAGGTCGAACGCCGGGTCGCTGCCGCCGAACATGTCGAAGAGGCCGTCGCTGAAGGTGACGAAGGTGTCCCCCGGGGCGAGCACGACGTGGCGCTCCTGCCACCGGTGGTCGGGGTCGATGCCGACGGGCAGGTCGGTCGTGCAGAGGTGCGTGACGGCACCGTCGGCATGGACGACGATGGTCAGGCCGTGCCCGGCGTCGGCGTAGCGGAGGAGGCCGGACCCCTCGTCGAGGTGGCCGTGCTGCAGCGTGACGAACGCTCCCGTGCGCTCCAGGTCGGCCTCGAGGGTGCGGGCGGCGTCCGTGACGAGCAGCCCGGTGTCCTCGAGCGCACCCGCGCCGAAGCGGTCCGCGGTGCTGGCGATCCCGCGGAGCACCGCCCGCACGGTCGCCGTGAGGATCGCGGCACCCGTGCCCTTGCCCATCACGTCGGCGATGGAGAAGCGCAGGCCCGAGGGGGTCCGGGCGTAGTCGTAGAAGTCGCCGCCCACCACCTGCGCCGGCACGCAGACCGCGGCGATCTCGTAGCCGGGCAGCTGGACCTCGGCGGCCGGCAGCAGCGCGGCCTGCACCGCCTGCGCGCGCTCCATCTCGACGCTCGCGATGAGCTCGCGCTGCGCCCATTCGGCGAGCTCCGCGAGGAGGGCGAGCTGGCCGTCGTCGAGCGACCGCGGACGGAGGTCGTAGAGGCAGAAGGTGCCGATGACCACGCCCTCGGCGTCGTGCAGCGGCTGGCCCGCGTAGAACCGCACGTGCGGCTCGCCCGCGACGGAGGGCAGGTGGCGGAAGAGGGGGTGCTCCCGGGCGTCCTCGACGACGAGCACCCGGTCCTCCCGGATGGTGGTGTCGCAGAACACGGCGCTGATGGGCGCCTCGCTCATCTCGGCGCCCGCGCAGGAGGCGAACCACATGCGGTCGCGGTCGGCGAGCCCGATGGTCGACAGGGGCACGTCGAAGGCGGTGCGCGCGAGCCGCGTGACGCGGTCGAAGCGCTCCTCGGGCACCCCGTCGAGCAGGCCCAGTGCCTCGACGGCCCGCTGCGTGGCCGTCGCCCGCGCGTCCTCGATCAGACTCATCCCCGCCCCCTCGCCGTCATGGACCCCCGTCCACGGCACCCGAGATCTCGGGCGCACTCAGCATACGTGCCCGGATCGATGGGGCGCGTACCAAGTAGCGCTACCGGCTCCTCCCCGGTACCGGTCCCAGTGGTCCCCGCGGCGCGCGGCATGCGATGACGACGGATGCGGTGCCCCCGCAGGGAGTCGAACCCTGACCTGTAGCGATTTTAAGTCGCCTGCCTCTGCCGATTGGGCCACGGGGGCTGGGCGCCGGAGCGCTGCCGCCAGCCTACGGTCGACCCGTCGGGGCGGCGTCCACGCCGCGCGCCGGCCGCGCCACGCGGCGCGGCAGCGGGGTGCCCGCACACGGCGACGGCCCGCAGGCTGCTGCCTGCGGGCCGTGGCACCGATCGTGCCGGCGGATGATCGAGTGGATCAGGCCGTACGGTCCTCGCCCTTCGTCTCCGCGGTGGGCGACGTGCTGTAGCTGCCGGCGAGGGCCGGGGACTTCTCGCCCTCGCTGGGCGCGTCGGCCTTCTCCTCGGCGGCCTTCTTGGCGGGCGCCGCGTCCTCCTTCTTCGGGGCCGGAGCCGCGTCCCCCGCGGGGCGCGGGCGCGACGCGAACGTCTCGAACGCGGTGCGCGGGTCTCGCGGGCCTCGATGGAGACGATGTCGCGGCCCCACACGAGGTTGTTCAGCCAGCCCGTGACGACGCGCGCCTTGCGCTCGAAGCTCGGGATCGCGAGGCCGTGGTAGCCGCGGTGCATGACCCAGGCGGGGAAGCCGGTGATGCCGACCTTCCCGGACTGGAACGCGCCCTGGTACAGGCCGAGGCCCGCGACGGCGCCGAGGTTCTTGTGGAAGTAGTCGGTGATCCCCTCGCCGCGGATGCTCGCGGTGAGGTTCTTCGCCATGAGCTTGCCCTGGCGGACGGCGTGCTGCGCGTTGGGGACGCAGAACCCGCCGACGCCGCCGCCGGTGAGGTCGGGGGTGGCCGCCACGTCGCCGGCGCCCCAGGCGTCCGGGACGATGCCGTCGTCGCCCTCGACGCGACCGTCGGCGCGGACGCGCAGGCGTCCGCGCTCCTCGATCGGGAGGTCGGTGTTCTTCAGCATGGGGCTGGCCATGACGCCCGCGGTCCAGACGATGACGTCGGACTCGAAGGACTCGCCGGTCGACAGCTCGACGACGCCGCCGACGGCGGACTTCAGCTGCGTGTCGAGGTGCACGAGCGCGCCGCGCTCGGCCAGGTTCTTCAGCACCCAGTGGCTGGTCTCGAGCGAGACCTCGGGCATGATGCGGCCCATCGCCTCGATGAGGTGGAAGTGGGTGTCCTCGAAGTCGATCTCGGGGTACTTCTTCACGAGGTCCGTCGCGATGCTGCGCATCTCGGCGAACACCTCGATGCCGGCGAAGCCGCCGCCGACCACCACGAAGGTGAGGAGGCGGTCGCGCTCGGGGCCGGCGGGGAGCGTCGCCGCGCGGTCGAAGTTCGCGAAGATGCGGTCGCGGATGGCGACGGCCTCCTCGATGGTCTTCAGGCCGATGGCCTCGTCGGCCACGCCCGGGATCGGGAACGTGCGCGAGACGCTGCCCGCGGTGACGACGATGATGTCGTACGAGAACTCGTAGGGCTCGCCCACGGGCGGCGTGATGGTCGCGGTCTTCGACGCGTGGTCGATGCCGGTGACCTTGGCCGTGACGACGTTCGTGGTGCGGAGGTGGCGTCGCTGGGACACGACGGCGTGACGCGGCTCGATGGAGCCGGACACGACCTCGGGCAGGAACGGCTGGTACGTCATGTACGGGAGCGGGTCGACCATGGTGACCTCGGCCTCGCCGGATCGGAGGTGCGACTCGAGCTTCCATGCCGTGTAGAAACCGGCGTAGCCGCCGCCGACGATCAGGATTTTGGGCACGATGGATGACTCCCTGCAGGTTGTGGTCGAAATCAGGCTACCCCTAACGGAGCAGCCGTCTGAAATGCCGGTACGCGACGACGCCCATGGCGGCGGCGAGCGCGGCGAAGAGGGACAGCACGAGGGCGGGGATCCCGACCTGCCGGACCGCGCCGACGGTCGGCACCGCGTCCGCCGCGGGGTCGGCCGTCGGGCCGTCGGCGGGGACCGCGGGCGCGGCGTCGGGGCGGGCGGACGCCGTGGGATCCGGTGTCGCGACGGGCGCGCGGCGGTAGAGGCGAACCCACTCCTCCAGGTCGCCGAGCGGCTTGCCGCTGGCCGGCGCCACCGACGCGCTCACGGCGGCAGCCGCGTCGACGAGGCCGCGGCCGTAGATCTCCGGCCGGCCCTCCTGCCGCGCGGTGGCGAGGACGCGCTCGACCACGTCGTCGGCGTCGAGCTCCGGATGCGCGGCCCGCACGAGCGCGACGACGCCGGAGACCAGCGGCGCGGCGCCGCTCGTGCCGTCCCACTGGACGTACCCGCCGCCGGGCTCGACCCCCACGAGCTGCTCGCTCGGCGCGGCCACCGCGATGGTGATGCCCTGCGAGGACGCGTCGAAGCTCGCGGCCCCCGACCGGTCGACGCCCGCGACCGCGAGCACGCCCGGGATCGTGGCGGGCGCGCCCACCTCGGTGGTGCCGCTCCCCCGGTTGCCGGCGGCCGCGACGACCACGACGTCGTGCTCGTAGGCGTAGAGGAACGCGCGGTCCCAGCTCTCCGGCCAGTCGAGGGAGTTCCGGGTGAGGGACATGTTGATGACGCTCGCCCCGTTGTCGACCGCCCAGCGGACGGCGTCGGCGATCTGCGCGTCCTCGTCGCGGGCGCCGGGGGTCGGGCCGCCCAGGGCGACCGAGACGCTGAGGAGCCCGGCGGCCGGGGCGACGCCGATGACGCCCGAGCCCGTGCCCGTGCCGCGGCCCGCGAGGAGCGACGCGACCATGGTGCCGTGCTCGCTCGAGGCGCCGACGGGGCGGGTGCCGTCCGCGGATCCGACGCCCGACACGTCCGTGCCGCCGACGACCGCGCCACGGAGGTCGGCGACCGAGGAGTCCACGCCGGTGTCGATGACCGCCACCGTGACGCCCTCGCCGCGCGTGGTCTGCCACGCCTGCTCGACGCCGTAGTCGCGCAGCCAGTACTGCCGGTCGCGGACGGGGTCCGCGGCCGCCGGCGTGACGGTGGGCAGCGCGGCGGCGACGGCGAGGATCCCGACGACGACCGCGCGCGCCAGCCGGCGCCGCGGTGCCGACGGCGCCCGCGTGCCGGGTGCCGGGGTCATGCCGCGTCGTGGTCGGCGCACTCGCACACGTCGGGCGACCACGACGCCCGTGCCAGCGCGATGTCGCCGATGGGGTTCACGCCGGGGCCCGCGGCCAGCGCGTGGCCTGCCAGCGCGTGCAGGCACTTCACCCGCACGGGCATCCCGCCCGCGGAGACGCCCGCGAGCTCGGGGACCACGAGGATCGAGTCGCGGTCGGCGAGGTAGGACGCGTGGGCGGCGGCGTAGGCGTCGCGCATCGCCTCGTCCTCGGCGAGGTCGTCCTGCAGCTCGGCCATGACGTGCTCGGCCTCGAGGTGCGAGATGGCCGCGGTGGCCGCCGGATGGCACAGGTAGTAGAGCGTGGGGAACGGCGTGCCGTCGGACAGGCGCGGGGCGGTGCTCACGACCGTCGGATTGCCGCACACGCAGCGCGCGGCGATGCCGACCACGTCGCGGGCCGGCCGGCCGAGCTGGGCGGAGACGACGCGCACGTCGCGCTCGGTGGGCGGGTCGAAGGGGGGTCGGGTCACTGGTCGCCTCCCTGGACGGATCCCTGGAGCTGGTCGGGCGGGGTGTCGCTGAGGGCGCTGGTGAGCGCAGAGCCGAGGAGGGCCTGGACCCAGTCCTGCCGGGTCTCCTGCAGGTCGTCGCTGATGGGCGCGCCGTCGGCGGTGGCGGGCCGCTCGTCCGACTCGTCGGGCAGGCCGCGGACCAGGTAGCTCGTCTCGCCGGGCATCACGTAGAAGAGCCGGTCGCGCACCTGCGCCTTGAGGAACGCGGGGTCGTCGTACCGGGCGCGCTGGTCCTGGAGCTCGGCGATGGTGCCCTTCTGGGCGTCCACCGCGCTCTGCAGGCTGCTGAGCTGCTCGCGCTGCTCCAGGTAGATGCGCAGGCCCGGGGCGAGCACCACGACCGTCAGGACGAGGAGCACGAGGACCATCGCCGAGAATCCGGAGAACCGCATGCTGCGGAGCCAGTTGCCGGCGGGAGCGTCGGCGTCCGGCAGCGCCACGGGCACGCGCTCGGTGCGCGGCCGCGCGGCACGGCGGGTGCGGAGGGTGTCGAGGCCGGGGAAGCGGGCCATCGGTCCTCCTTCGGGTGTCGGGTCGTGCGGCGGGGTGCGGGTCGTGCGGCGGTACCGGTCGTGCGGTGGTGCGGTGGTGCCGTCCTGCGGGTGACGTCGTGCGGCGGGACGGGGGCGGCGGGACGCCGGGCCGCGTGGCCCGCCGCCCCGCCGCGTCGTCCGGTGGTGCGCCGGCGGCCCGCCGCCGCGGGGCGGGGCGGGCCGGTCGGGTCAGGCCTGGAAGCGCGGGAAGGCGCTGCGGCCGGCGTAGACCGCGGCGGCGCCGAGGTCCTGCTCGATGCGGAGGAGCTGGTTGTACTTCGCGACGCGCTCGCTGCGCGCGGGAGCGCCGGTCTTGATCTGGCCCGCGTCCACCGCGACCGCGAGGTCGGCGATGGTCGTGTCCTCGGTCTCGCCGGAGCGGTGCGAGAGCACGGTGGTGTAGCCGCTGCGCTGGGCGAGGCTGACCGCGTCGAGCGTCTCGGTGAGCGTGCCGATCTGGTTGACCTTCACGAGGATCGAGTTCGCGACGCCGCGCGTGATGCCGTCCGCGAGGCGCTTCGGGTTGGTGACGAACAGGTCGTCGCCGACGATCTGCACCTTCGAGCCGAGCTCCGCGGTGAAGTGGTCGTAGCCGGTCCAGTCGTCCTCGTCCAGCGGGTCCTCGATGGTGATGAGGGGGTAGGACGCGACGAGGTCGGCGAAGTACGACGTCATGTGCGCCGCATCCACCTTCTGGCCCTCGAACGTGTACGCGCCGTCGGAGTAGAACTCGCTGGACGCGACGTCGAGCCCGAGGGCGATCTGCTTGCCGGGGGCGAAGCCGGCGGACTCGATGGCCTCCATGAGGAGGTCGAGCGCGGCGCGGTTGCTGTCGAGGTTCGGGGCGAAGCCGCCCTCGTCGCCGAGGCCGGTGGAGAGCCCCTTGGCCTTCAGGAGCGCCTTGAGCGCGTGGTACGTCTCGACGCCCCAGCGCAGGCCCTCCGAGAAGGTGGACGCGCCGACGGGCAGGATCATGAACTCCTGGATGTCGACGTTGGTGTCCGCGTGCGAGCCGCCGTTGATGACGTTGAGCATGGGGACGGGCAGCGTGTGCGCGTTCGGGCCGCCGAGGTAGCGGTACAGCGGCAGCTCGGCCGAGTCGGCCGCGGCCTTCGCGACGGCGAGGGAGACGCCGAGGAGCGCGTTCGCGCCCAGGCGGGACTTGTTCTCGGTGCCGTCCAGCTCGATCATCGTGGCGTCGATGATGCGCTGGTCCGCGGCGTCGAGGTCCTGGATGGCCGGGCCGATCTCGTCGACGACGGCGGCGACGGCCTTCTGGACGCCCTTGCCCAGGTAGCGGCCCGCGTCGCCGTCGCGCAGCTCGTACGCCTCGAACGCACCGGTGGAGGCGCCGGACGGGACGGCGGCACGCGTGAACGTGCCGTCCTCGAGGAGCACCTCGACCTCGACGGTCGGGTTGCCCCGGGAGTCGAGGATCTCGCGTGCGTTGACTGCTTCGATGGCTGCCACGGAATGGTCTCCTTGCGTTGCGGTGGGGGGTGTGAAGTCGCGTCCATCCTAGCCGCGGGCCCCTCGCGGGCCGTCGGCGGCGGGATGCGCGCAGGTGTCGCGCAGGTGGCGGATCAGCCGCGCGGGCCGCCGTCGAGCGGGCGCTCCTGCAGGGACGCGGCGTCGGCGGTGCCGGCGTCGACGGCCGCGAAGGTGCGGAACCCCTGCCGGCGCAGCGACTCCAGGAGCGGCGCCACGTTCTTCGGGCGCGGCTCGAGCCGCACGCGGCGTCCCGTCGCGACCAGCTCCGCCTTGAGGCGCGCGAGCACGGCCACGGGCGTGCGGCGGTCGTGGACGAGGGCGATCGCGTCGGCGTCCTCCGCGGCGGGCAGGACGGCCAGGTCGACGATCCGCTCGAACCCGATGGAGAAGCCCGCGGCCGGCACGTCCTGGCCGAGGAAGCGGCCGATCATCCCGTCGTAGCGTCCTCCGCCGCCCACGGAGCTGCCGGAGGCGGGGTGCGCGATCTCGAAGATGGTGCCCGTGTAGTAGCCCATGCCGCGCACCAGGGTCGGGTCGAACCGGAGGGTGACGCCCTCGGGGAGGCCGACGAGCGCGTCGGCGAGCGTCTCGAGGTCGGCGACGGCGTCGGGGTCGACGCCCGCGGGGAGGACCCCCGTGATCGCGTCGACGGTGAGGGGCACGCCACCGTCGGCGAGCGCGGGCTCGATGCGCTCGAGGATCCCCCCGAGCACGTCCGCCGCGTCCGCCCCGCCCTCGGCGAGCTCGGCGACGACGCCCGCGGCGCCGATCTTGTCGAGCTTGTCGATGCTGATGAGGGCCTGCGCGTGCCGGTCGGGCGCGAAGCCGCAGAAGGCGAGGATCCCGGCGAGGATGCGGCGGTCGTTCACGCGGATCGTGCAGCCGGTGAGGCCGAGCGCGTCGAGGGTCGCCGCGGTGGCGGAGATCAGCTCGACCTCGGCCAGCTGGCCGGGCTCGCCGATGATGTCGATGTCGCACTGCATGAACTGGCGGTAGCGGCCCTTCTGCGGTCGCTCCGCGCGCCAGACCGGGGCGGCCTGGATGGCGCGGAAGACGCCCGGCAGCTCGGCGCGGTGCGACGCGTAGAACCGGGCGAGCGGCACCGTGAGGTCGAACCGGAGCCCCAGGTCGGAGAGCGCGAGCACGTCGCCGGAGTCCGCCGCCGCACGCAGGTCGTCGCCCGAGAGCCCCCGCTTCAGCACCGAGTAGGCGAGCTTCTCGTTGTCGCCGCCGAGGCCCGCGTGCAGCCGCCCGGACTCCTCGACCACGGGCGTCTCGATCTCGTCGAAGCCGTGGGCCCGGTACGTGCGGCGGATGACGGCGAGCGCCTGCTCGCGTCGGGCCTTCTCGGCGGGCAGGAAGTCGCGCATGCCGCGGGGCGGCGTGATCTGCTGGGGCATCCCCCGATTCTGTCAGGCGGCGGGCGGGCCACCGGGCGCCCGGTCGGCCTCCGCCGCCGCGGCGGCCGCGGCCGCGTCGATCCACGGCTCGATGCGCGGCGTGAAGGCGTCGATGAGCGCCTCGAACCCGCGCATGGCGCGGTCGCGGTCGCCCGAGATGACGAAGTCGAACTGCAGGCCGTAGGAGCCCGCCTGCAGGAGGTCGGCCGTGTCCACGGCCACGTCCTCCGGCACGCCGTGCGCCAGCATCCAGTCGAGCCCGAAGCGGCGCCACGCGGTGACGCTCGCGATGGCGTGCGGCCGCACGACGCCGTCGCGGGTGCGGAGGAGCGCCGCCTCGAACTCGAGGCGCTGGAAGTCGCGGTTGACGTCCGTGAGGCGCCAGCTCCAGGCCCGGGTCGTCCACTCGCGCAGCTCCCAGGAGGGGATCTCCCGCGGATCGCCCGCCACCATCTCGGCCTGGCGCTGGTCGATCGCGTCCATCGCCGCCTCGAGCAGCCGCTCCTTGGAGCCGAAGTGGTAGACGAGCACGAACGTGCTCTCGCCGAGCGCGTCCGCCAGCCCGCGGAAGGTCACGGACGCCAGCGGGTGCGTGCGCAGGTGGTCGAGGATGTGCGCCAGGAGCTCCTGGCGGCGACGCGGATCCGGAGCTGCC
This sequence comes from Clavibacter michiganensis, assembly GCA_002150995.1. Taxonomy (GTDB): domain Bacteria; phylum Actinomycetota; class Actinomycetes; order Actinomycetales; family Microbacteriaceae; genus Clavibacter; species Clavibacter michiganensis_K. The sequence goes on from MDHJ01000001.1 coordinate 2,548,144, forward strand.
ACGCCCCGACCATAACAACCGTGATGGACATGCGGCGAAGACCCGTACGGTGTGAGCGCCCAGTCTGTCCGCCGTCTCCTTCGGGTGGAGGCGTCGGACGTGGCGGCCCGGGATCGGGTAAATCCCGGGCGACGCCCCCGCGGGCCGGACCTCGCCTCAGGCGCTCCGGCCCGCGCCGGCGGTCCCCGCGGGCCCGTCGTCGCCCTCCGGCCCCGCCTCGGCACCCTGCTCGGCGGCTCCTCCGGTCGCGCGCGCCGGCTCGGCGGCGCGGATCTCCGCGCTCAGCGACCGCAGCGTCGTCCGCAGCGCGCGCTCCGCGTCGAGCCCCCGGCTCCGGGCCGAGACCACGACCGCGAGCAGCAGGCGGCCGAGGTCGTCCTCGTCGTCCACCGGGATGGCCGCGGGCGCGCCCGCCTCCAGCAGCCCGATCCGCTCGGCGCGGCCGAGCAGCTTGTCGGCGAGGGCGAGGGACGGGAGGGACGCCGGGATCCCGTCGAGGACGCTCGTGCGGGCCGACTTCTCGCGGTCCTTCGCCGCGCCCCACACGCGGATCACCTCCTCCACGGTGTCCGCGCGCTCGTCGCCGAAGACGTGGGGATGGCGGCGCACCATCTTCTCCGTGGCCGTCCGCGCGACGTCGTCGAGGTCGAATCCCTCGCCTTCCGTGCGGGCGATGTCGGCGTGGAACACGACCTGCAGCAGGACGTCGGCCAGCTCCTCGCGCATGCCGCCGACGTCGTCGCCCTCGATGGCCTCGACCAGCTCGTGGCTCTCCTCGAGCAGGTACGGCACGAGCGAGCGATGCGTCATGCCCCGGTTCCAGACGCAGCCGTCGGGCGCCCGGAGGACGGCCATCGCGGCGGCGAGGTCGCCGACGGCCGCGGCGGCGGATCCGGAGGGCGCGGAGGGGGACGCGGGCTCGCTCATCCCGTCATCCTCGCACCGGGCGCCCGGTAGGCTGGACGTCGGTGTGCCGGGAAGTCTGGTCGGCGGCGGGCGACCGTCTCCCCCTCCCCCGACCCCGGAAGGCGCACATGACCGCCCTCATCCGCTCCGAGCGCATCGCCGCCGGCCTCCTCCTGCTCGCCGCCGTGATCGGCCTGGTCGTGGCGAACACGCCCGCCGGGCCCGGCCTCATCGCGTGGGCCGACGGGCACCTCGCCCTCCCCGCCATCGGCGTCGACCTGTCGCTGCGCCACTGGGTGAGCGACGGCCTGCTCGTCGTCTTCTTCTTCATCGTCGCCGTGGAGCTCAAGCACGAGTTCCTCGCGGGCGGGCTGAACAGCGTCTCCGCCGCGCTCGTGCCGGCCATCGCCGCCGTCGGCGGGGTCGTCGTGCCCGCGGGCGTCTACCTCGCGATCACCGCCGGCAGCGGCTTCGAGCGGGGCTGGCCCGTGCCGACGGCGACCGACATCGCCTTCGCGCTCGGCGTGCTCGCCGTGTTCGGCCGGGGCCTGCCCGCGGCCGTCCGGGTGTTCCTGCTCGCGCTCGCGGTGCTCGACGACCTCATCGCCATCGGGATCATCGCGGTCTTCTTCACGGAGGACCTCGCGGTCGTGCCGCTCCTCGTCGCGGTGGCGGGCGTCGCGCTCTTCGCCGTCGTCGGCCGGCTCGGCGTCGGCCGCACGGGCGCGGCCCGGACGGCCGTGGTGGCGCTGCTCGTCCTCATCGCGCTCGTCACGTGGTGGGCGACGCTCTCCTCCGGGATCCACGCCACCATCGCGGGCGTCGCGCTCGGCTTCGCGCTCCCCCGCCTCTCGGGCCTCCGCGCCGCGCACGCGCTCGAGCCCGCCTCCAACGGCATCGTGCTGCCGCTGTTCGCGTTCTCCGCGGCGCTCGTCGCGATCCCCGCGGTCGGGCTCTCGGAGCTCGCGCCCGCCTTCTGGGGCATCGCGCTCGCGCTGCCCCTCGGGAAGCTCGTGGGCATCACCGCGGGCGGGCTGCTCGGCGCGGCCGTCGCCCGTCGACGCGGATCAGCGGGCGGGCTCGCCCTGCCGGACCTCGTGACGGTGTCGCTGCTCGGCGGCATCGGCTTCACGGTGTCGCTGCTCATGAGCGAGCTCGCGTTCGCCGGCCTCGACGAGGTGCGCGACGAGGGCACCCTCGCGGTGCTCCTCGGCTCGGGCGTCTCGATCGTGGCGGCCGCCGTCATCCTGTCGATCCGCAGCGGTCGCGCCCGGCGGGCCGGGGGCGACGCGGACGCGGACGACGCGACGCGCGACGACTTCCCGGCGCACGTCGACGGCGGACCGGCCCGCGCCTAGGCTCCGGCGCCCGCCGCCGGGTCAGGCCTTCGGCGCCGACTCCTTCGCCGCGGGCGCGGGCTCCACCGTGAACACCGCGTCGAGGAGCTGGCGCACCCAGTCCACGAGCTCGGAGTCCGGCAGCGGCTCGCCGTCGCGCTTGGGCAGCGGCACGGTCACGGCGTTGGTCTGCGCGAACAGGCGGCTCCCCGGGTACATGCGCTGCAGGCGCACCTGCTTGCTGTCGGCGAGGTCGGCCGGCGCGATGCGGAGGTTCGGGCCCATGGCCACGACCTCGCTGAGCCCCGCACGCTGCGCGACGCGGCGCAGGCGCGACACCCGCACGAGGTTGTCGACCTCCACGGGCGGCTCGCCGTACCGGTCCGACAGCTCCTCGATGACCCGGTCGATCTGATCGTCCGATGCCGCGGGCGACGCGGCCGTCGAGAGCTTCTGGTACGCCTCCAGGCGCAGCCGCTCGCTGTCGACGTACTCCTCCGGGATGTGCGCGTCGACCGGCAGCTCGAGCCGCAGCTCGGTCTGGCCCTCGGCCACGTCGCCCCGGAAGGTCGAGACGGCCTCGCCGATCATCCGGAGGTAGAGGTCGAAGCCGACGCCCTGGATGTGGCCCGACTGCTCGCCGCCCAGCAGGTTGCCCGCACCGCGGATCTCGAGGTCCTTCAGCGCCACCTGCATGCCGGAGCCCAGCTCGTTGTTGGCCGCGATGGTGGAGAGCCGGTCGTGCGCCGTCTCGGACAGCGGCTTGTCGGCGTCGTAGAGGAAGTACGCGTACGCGCGCTCCCGACCGCGGCCGACGCGACCGCGCAGCTGGTGCAGCTGGCTCAGGCCGTACTTGTCGGCCCGGTCGATGATGAGCGTGTTCGCGTTGGCGATGTCGAGGCCGGTCTCGATGATGGTGGTCGAGACGAGCACGTCGAACTTCCGCTCCCAGAAGTCCACGATGACCTGCTCCAGCATGGCCTCGCTCATCTTGCCGTGCGCCACGGCGACGCGCGCCTCGGGCACGAGCTCCGCGAGCTCCGAGGCGACGCGGTTGATGCTCGAGACGCGGTTGTGCACGAAGAACACCTGGCCCTCGCGGAGGAGCTCCCGGCGGATCGCCGCCGCGATCTGCTTCTCGCTGTTCGGGCCGACGAAGGTGAGGATCGGGTGCCGGTCCTCCGGCGGGGTCGCGAGCGTCGACATCTCGCGGATGCCCGTGACCGCCATCTCGAGCGTGCGCGGGATGGGCGTGGCCGACATGGCGAGGATGTCGACGTTGGCCTTCAGCTTCTTCAGCGCGTCCTTGTGCTCGACGCCGAACCGCTGCTCCTCGTCGATGATGACGAGGCCGACGTCCTTGAACGCGATGCTGCCCGTGAGCAGGCGGTGCGTGCCGATGACGACGTCGACCGAGCCGTCCTCGAGGCCCTTGATGGTCTCGCGGGACTCCTTGTCGGTCTGGAACCGGCTCAGCTGGCGCAGGTGGACCGGGAACCCGGCGAAGCGCTCGGAGAACGTCTCGAAGTGCTGCTTCACGAGCAGGGTGGTGGGCACGAGCATGACGACCTGCTTGCCGTCCTGCACCGCCTTGAACGCGGCGCGCACGGCGATCTCGGTCTTGCCGAAGCCGACGTCGCCCGAGACCAGGCGGTCCATGGGGATGGGGCTCTCCATGTCGCGCTTGACCTCGTCGATGACGGTGAGCTGGTCGGGCGTCTCCATGAACGGGAACGCCTCCTCGAGCTCGCGCTGCCAGGGGGTGTCCGGCGGGAACGAGTGCCCGCGCGACGCCATGCGCGCCGAGTACAGCTTCACGAGCTCGACCGCGATGTCGCGGACGGCCCGGCGCGCCTTGCCCTTGGCCGCGGCCCAGTCGCTGCCGCCCATCTTGCTGAGGGCGGGCTCCTCGCCGCCGACGTACCGGCTGAGGAGGTCGAGCTGGTCGGTGGGGACGAAGAGCTTGTCGCCCGGGTAGCCGCGCTTCGAGGGCGCGTACTCGATGACGAGGTACTCGCGCCGGGTCTTCACCGCGTTCCGGCCGCCCGAGGAGACCTCGCGCTGCGTGAGCTCGACGAAGCGCCCGATGCCGTGCGTGGTGTGCACGACGTGGTCGCCCGGCTTCAGCTGCAGCGGGTCCACCACGTTCTTGCGGCGCGTGGCGAGCTTCTTGACCTGCCGGCTGTCGTACCCGGCGGCACGCCCGTAGAACTCGCTCTCCGTGAGGAGCGCCAGCTGGATCTCGGGCATCTCGAAGCCCGCGTCGATCGCGGCGCGGAGGAGGTAGGCGATGCCCGCCTCCGGGGCGGCGGGGAACTCCTCCACCACGCGCGCGGGCACGCCGGCCTCGCGGAGCACGGTGTCGGCGCGCTCGACGAGCCCCGAGCCCTGCGCGACGACGCCCACGCTCCAGCCCGCCGCGAGGCGCTCGCGCACGTGCTCGACGGCGCCGTCGGCGTTGCCCGCGAAGCTCGGGACCGGATCCGCCTGGATGCGGACGGTCATGACCTCGTCGATGCCCAGGTCCTCCGGGAGCACGTCGGTGGCCTGGAAGCCCGACAGGGTCCACCAGCGGCGCGGGCCGCGGGCGTCGCGCAGCCGCCCGAGGGAGAGGAAGTCGCCGGAGGCGAGGTCGATGGGGGCCTGGGCACCGGCGGTGGCGGCGTTCCACGCGGCGTCGAGGAACTCGCGGTTGGTGTCGGCGAGGCTCTGCGCGCGCGTGGAGACGCGCTCGGGCGAGACGACGGCGATGGCCGCGTCGACCGGGAGGTAGTGGGTGACCGGCACCAGCCGGTCGACGAGCGCGGGCGCCAGGGACTCCATGCCCTCGACCGGGATGCCCTCCGCGATCTTCGCGAGCATCTGCTGCAGGTTCGGGAACTCGTGCTGCATCTCCCGGGCGCGCTGGCGCACGGGGGCGCTCAGCAGCAGCTCGCGGCTCGGCGGCAGCTCCACCGACTCGACCGTCTCCTCGAGGGAGCGCTGGTCGGCGACCGCGAAGGGCCGCATCTGGTCGACCTCGTCGCCGAAGAACTCCACGCGCACGGGGTGGTCGGCGACGGGCGGGAAGACGTCGAGGATGCCGCCGCGCACCGCGAACTCGCCACGGCGCGTGACCATGTCGACGCGCGAGTACGCGAGGTCGACGAGCCGCACCGCGAGCTCCGACAGGTCGTGGCCCCGGCTGCCCGTGACGAGCTGCACGGGCGCGAGCTCGGTGAGGTTGTCGGCGACGGGCTGCAGCGCGGCGCGCACCGAGGCGACGACGACGAGCGGCCGCACCTGGTCGGCCGGCACCTCGCGGGCGCCCTGGCCGAGCGCGCGGTGCCACTGCTCCATGCGACGGAGCGCGTGGATCCGCTTGCCGACGATCTCGGCGCTCGGGCTCAGCCGCTCGTGCGGCAGCGTCTCCCACGCCGGGAACTCGAGGATCTCGGCGTCGGGCAGCACGGCGGCGAGGCTGCGGCGCATGCCCTCGGACTCGCGGCCGGTGGCGGTGACGACGAGCAGGCACCCCGGGATGCCGCGCTGGATGCGCTGGCGGAGGAGCCCCGCGAGCAGCGGCCCCTGGAGCCCCTCGGTGAGGGAGAAGTCGGCGTCGCGGGAGGCCGATGCGAGGGCGTCGTCGAACGTGGAGGCGCGCGAGAGCGCCGGGATCAAGCCCTGGAGGATCACCAGATGATCGTACGCGCCGCCACCGACGTGCTCGCCGTCGTCCGCCGAGGGCGGACGGCCGGGAGCCGCGCGCCGGTCAGGAGGCGGCGGTGTGGAAGCGCAGCTGCGCGGCGATGAGGCCGTCGGCGGCGATCATCTCGATGGCGTCCGCGGCGTCCTCGAGCACGTTCGGCAGCACCTGCCGCTCGGTGGAGGAGAAGGGCTTCAGCACGAAGTCGGCCGCGTCCTGGCGGCCGGGAGGTCGGCCTATGCCGATGCGCACGCGCGTGAAGTCGCCCGTGCCGGCCGAGGAGATGATGTCGCGGATGCCGTTGTGGCCACCGTGCCCGCCGCCCTGCTTGAGCTTCATGGCGTCGAACGGGATGTCGAGCTCGTCGTGCGCGACCACGAGCTGCGACGCGTCGAGCGAGAAGTACTTGAGCAGGTTCGCGACGGGCCCGCCGGAGAGGTTCATGAACGAGCCGGGCTTCGCGAGGATGAGCTTCGGCCCGCCCGGGACGGGACGGCCCTCCGCGACCTGCGCGTTGGCGCGGTGCGAGCGGAAGGCGGCGCGCATCCGGTCGGCCAGCACGTCGAGGGCCATCTGGCCGACGTTGTGCCGCGTGCCCGCGTACTGCGGGCCCGGGTTGCCGAGCCCGACCACGAGCAGCGTCCGGTCGTCCACGTGCGATCTCCTCGTCGTCGGCCGCATCCGGGGCGGATGCGCGGAGCCCGCCGGCCGCGGCCGGTGTCCCGGACGGCGGCCGACGGGCTCCGTTGTGCTGGTGGTGCGGTGCCGCGCGATGCGGCGGCGCGGCCCGCGGGCCGCGGTGGTGCTACTTGTCGGAGTCGCCCGACTGGTCGCCGGTGGCGCCGTCGTCGGTGACGTCGACCTCGGCGTCGCCCTCGGCCACGACGTCCTCGTCGACCGCGTCGGTCGTGAGGTCGAGCTGGGGCACGGAGACCGCGAGCACGAGCGTCTCGGGGTCGGTGACCAGCGTGGCGCCGGCGGGGAGGTCGACCTGGCCGGCCGAGACCTGCGTGCCGTCCTCGAAGCCCTCGATGGAGACGACGAAGCTCTCCGGGATGTGCGTGGCCTCGACCTCGACGAGGATCGACGTGTTCTCGATCGTGTGGATCGTGCCGGGGTAGGACTCGCCCTCGACGTGGATCGGGACCTCGACCTCGACGCGCTCGCCCTGGCGGACGACGATGAGGTCGACGTGCTCGATGATCTGGCGGACGGGGTCCTTCTGGACGTCCTTCACCAGCGCGAGCTGCGGCTTGCCGGCGATGTCGAGCGTGATGATCTGGTTCGCCTTGCGGATGATGAGCATGAGCTCGTGGCCCGGCAGCGTGACGTGCTGCGGGTCGGTGCCGTGGCCGTAGATGACCGCGGGGATCTTGCCGATCGCGCGGATCTTGCGGGCCGCGCCCTTGCCGAACTGCGTGCGCAGCTCCGCGGTGAGGTTGTTGTCAACCATGGTGTCGCTCCTAGTGGAGCCCGTGAGGGCTCGCGTCGTGGTGTGTCGTCTGCTCGAACGCTTGCGCGTGAGGAATGAGGTGCGAGCCCCGTCCACCGCGTCGATAACGGACCGCCGCCGCGCTCGCGCACGGCCCCTGCGATCCCTCGCCGAAGTTCAACCCCCGATGCTACCGGACGGACGGGCCCCCGGTCGACGCGTCCGCGGCGGACCCCTCCTGCGCCGTCGGCCCCGCCGCCCCGGGAGCGGGCGGCGTCGACTGCCCGACGCGGAGGCGCAGGCCGTCGTGCACGCCGTCGACGACGTCCTCGAACGCGACCGGCGCGCCGAGCGTGGCCGAGACGTACACGCTCACCACGGTCGCCAGCGACAGGAAGGCGTCGTCGACGGTCACCCCGGCCGGGCGTCCCGTCCGGAGGGCGTCGGCGATGTCGTCGTACTGCCGGTAGTGGCCCTCGAGGTAGGTGTTGTCGAGCCGCGGGGACCGGGGCAGGTCCGCGTCGTGCAGCTCGAGCTCGGCGTCGTTCCGCACGTCCGCCTGGGCCGGCACCCCGGACTCGGGCGCCGCGTGGAAGTAGGTGAGCGAGCCCGCCTCGATGACCGCGGATCCGCGCGTCCCCTGCACCTGCACGCGCGTGTCGAGGCCCGGGTAGCCGGCCGTGCTCGCCTGGAGGGTCGCGAGCGCGCCCGAGGCGAAGCGGATCACGGCGACCGCGACGTCCTCCACCTCGATGCCCTCGTGGGCGAGCAGCGCCGTCTGCGCGTACACCTCGACCGGGCGGCCGAGGTAGGAGACGAGGAGGTCGAGCGTGTGCACGCCCTGGTTCATGAGGGCGCCGCCGCCGTCGAGGTCCCACGTGCCGCGCCAGTGCCCGGAGTCGTAGAAGCCCTGGCTGCGCCACCACGGCGCGCTGGCGACCGCGGAGGTGAGCCGGCCGAGCCGACCCGAGCGCACGGCACGGTCGACGACGACGCTCGAGGGATTGAAGCGGTGCTGGCTGATGACGGTCGAGAGGATCCCGCGTCCGGCGGCCGCGCGCGCGAGCTCCGCGATGCGGCGGCCGCGCGCCAGGTCGACGTCGAGGGGCTTCTCGATGACGACGTGCAGGCCCGCGGCGAGCGCCTCCTCGGCGAGGCCGATGTGCAGGCCGCTCGGGGTGCAGATGACGACGAGCTCGGCGGCGTCCGCGCGGACGAGGTCGGCGAGCCGGGCGAAGACGCGGGGCGGTCGGCGCGCAGCTCGTCGACGACCACCTCCGCGAGCTCCTCCGCGGTGGTGGTGCTCGTGTCGACGAGGGCGGCGACGCGGAACCCGGGGTGCTCGGCGAGGACGCGCGCGTGGTGCGTGCCGATGACGCCGCAGCCGACGATCGCGACCCGGATGGGCTGGTGGACCGCCGCGGCGGGCGCGCCCTCGTCGGACGGCTCGATCTCGGCGACGACCGCGGCGGCGCCCGACGGGTCCGGCAGCGCGTCGTCGGCGCGCGCGGCGCGGACGAGCGCCGGGACGTCCGCCTCGGGGACCGCCACGGCGGGCTCCGTCGGCGATGCCGGGGCGTCGTCGACGCGACCGGGCGACGCGGTCCGACCGCCGGGCAGGAGATCGCGGACCGCAGCGTCGGCGAGGGCCACGGGGTCGTCGGCGATGTCGAGCGTGACGCCGCGCTCGTCGTCGCCGAGCGGCTCCAGCGTGCGCAGCTGCGAGGCGAGGAGGCTGCCCGGCATGAAGTGGCCCTCCCGGTGCCCGAGGCGCTCGGCCAGGAGGTCGTGGTCTCCCGCGAGGTGCACGAAGGCGACGTCGGGGGCGGCGGCGCGGAGGATGTCGCGGTAGGAGCGCTTCAGGGCGCTGCAGGCCACGACCGGTCCGCCCTCGGGCCGGTCGGCGAGCACGCGCCCGATGTCCTCGAGCCAGGGACGCCGGTCGTCGTCGTCGAGCGCGTGGCCCTCGGCCATCTTCCGGCGGGCCGACTCGCTGTGGAGGACGTCTCCGTCGATGAAGGGGACGCCGGCGTCCTGGGCGAGGAGGTCGCCCACCGTCGACTTCCCGGATCCGGAGACCCCCATCACGATCACGGGCGGGAACGGGCGGACGGCGTCGATGCGGATCACTCCCTGCGGTTCGGTGAGGAACTCGTGCGGCGCGACCCTCGCGGTGCGCCCGCCCATCCTACGAGACGCTCCCCGTGACCTCGCTGACGCCCGGGGACCCGGGCGTACCCTGAGCACGACTGTCGACAAGGAGGCATCAGATGTCAGATGACCAGAAGGCCACGGCGAACATCGGGGTGGTGGGGCTCGCGGTGATGGGGTCGAACCTCGCCCGCAACCTCGCCAGCCGCGAGGGCAACACGGTCGCGGTGTACAACCGCACCACCGAGAAGACCACGCACCTCATCGAGGAGCACCCCGAGGCCGGCTTCGTCGCCGCCACCACCGTCGAGGAGTTCGCCGCGTCGCTGCAGCGTCCCCGCACGGCGATCATCATGGTCAAGGCCGGACGCGGCACGGACGCCGTCATCGAGCAGCTGACCGCGGCGTTCGAGGAGGGCGACATCATCGTGGACGGCGGCAACGCGCTGTTCACCGACACGATCCGCCGCGAGAAGGAGGTCCGCGCGAAGGGCCTCCACTTCGTCGGCGCCGGCATCTCCGGCGGCGAGGAGGGCGCGCTCAAGGGCCCGAGCATCATGCCCGGAGGGACCGCCGAGGCGTACGAGACGCTCGGCCCCATCCTCGAGTCCATCGCCGCGGTCGCGGAGGGCGAGCCCTGCGTGACCCACGTCGGCACCGACGGCGCCGGCCACTTCGTGAAGATGATCCACAACGGCATCGAGTACGCCGACATGCAGCTCATCGCCGAGTCGTTCGACCTGCTGCGCCGCGTCGGCGGCCACGAGCCCGACGCGATCGCGGACGTCTTCGAGGAGTGGAACGGGGGCGACCTCGAGTCGTACCTCATCGAGATCACCGCGGAGGTCCTCCGCCAGAAGGACGCGTCGACCGGGAAGCCGCTCGTCGACGTGATCGTCGACCAGGCCGGCTCCAAGGGCACCGGCGTCTGGACCGTGCAGAACGCGGTCGGCCTCGGCGTGCCCGTGGGCGGGATCGCGGAGGCCGTGTTCGCGCGCGCCGTCTCCTCGAAGCCCGAGCAGCGGAAGGCCGTGCAGGCCACCATCACGAGCCGTCCGGAGATCCAGCCCGGCGGGGACACCTTCGAGGACGACGTGCGCGCCGCGCTCTACGCGAGCAAGGTCGTCGCGTACGCGCAGGGCTTCGACGCGATCATCGCGGGCGCGGAGGAGTACGGCTGGGACATCGACAAGGGCAAGGTCGCGGAGATCTGGCGCGGCGGCTGCATCATCCGCGCCCAGTTCCTCAACCGCATCGTCGAGGCGTACGAGAAGGACTCGGGCCTCGCGACGCTGCTCGAGGACCCGTACTTCGCGAAGGCCGTCGCCGACGGCGAGCAGGCCTGGCGCCGCGTCGTGTCGGTCGCCGCGCTCTCCGGCATCCCCGTGCCCGGGTTCGCGTCGGCGCTCAGCTACTACGACTCGCTCGCCTCCGAGCGGCTGCCCGCCGCCCTGGTGCAGGGCCAGCGCGACTTCTTCGGCGCGCACACGTACCACCGCGTCGACAAGGAGGGCACCTTCCACACGCTGTGGTCCGGCGACCGCTCCGAGATCGAGGCGGAGGACACGCACTAGCCGTCCGCGCCCCGACGACGCCCCGCCGCCCCTCATGGGCGGCGGGGCGTCTGTCACACTGGGGCGGATGGACGACGACGAGCACCCCGAGCTCGCGGGCTACGAGCCGCACCGCCCCGGAGCCTGCGCAGCAAGCGCACGCTCCTCGTGATGCGGGTCGTCGTGGTGGTCGGGATCGTGAGCCTGCTGCTCCCCGGCGTCGTCACCATGGTGCGCGTCGGCGCGAACACGGCCGACATGGCGTGCGCCGACTTCGTGCGGTTCGAGCGCCCCGACTCCCCCTCCTACGAGGTGCGCTTCCAGCTCTTCGGCCCCGGCGTCGTGGGCTACGAGTGCTACACGCGGTACGCGTTCGGCGGCGACGAGCACATCGTCTCGCTGGGCCTCATCCCCTCGGGGCGCGTCGCGCGCGAGGTCGTCGAGCGGAACTCCCGGGACTGACCCCGGGAGCCGCCTCCAGCGCAGGGAGGAGGCCGGTGTCCTGCGGCCTAGGCGGCGCCGTCGAACATGCTCGTGACGGATCCGTCGTCGAAGACCTCGTGGATGGCGCGGGCCAGCAGCGGCGCGATGGGCAGCACCGTGAGCTTGTCCCAGCGCTTCTCCTCCGGGATCGGCAGCGTGTCGGTGACGACGACCGAGTCGATGTGCGGGCTGTCGAGGATCTGCGTGGCCGGGTCCGAGAACACGGCGTGCGTCGCGGCGACGACGACGCCCGTGGCGCCGTTCTTCTTCAGCGCCTCGGCGGCGGAGACGATGGTGCGCCCGGTGTCGATGAGGTCGTCGACCAGCAGGCAGACGCGACCCGAGACGTCGCCGACGATCTCGTGCACGGTGACCTGGTTGTGCACCTTCGGGTCGCGGCGCTTGTGGATGATGGCGAGGGGGGCGCCGAGCTTGTCGCTCCAGATGTCGGCGACGCGCACGCGGCCCATGTCGGGCGAGACGACCGTGAGGGTCTTCGAGTCGAGCACGCTGCGCATGTGCTCGAGGAGCACGGGCATGGCGAAGAGGTGGTCGACGGGGCCGTCGAAGAAGCCCTGGATCTGGGCGGCGTGCAGGTCGACGGACATGATGCGGTCGGCGCCCGCGGCCTTGAAGAGGTCGGCGACGAGGCGGGCGGAGATCGGCTCGCGGCCGCGGCCCTTCTTGTCCTGGCGCGCGTAGGGGTAGAACGGCGCGACGACCGTGATGCGCTTCGCGGAGGCGCGCTTCAGGGCGTCGACCATGATGAGCTGCTCCATGAGCCACTCGTTGATGGGCGCCGTGTGCGCCTGGATGACGAACGCGTCGCTGCCGCGGACGCTCTCGTCGTACCGGATGTAGAGCTCGCCGTTGGCGAAGGTCCGCGCGTCGGTGTGCACGAGGGTGGTCTCGAGCTCCTCCGCGATCTGCTCGGCGAGCTGGGGGTGCGCTCGCCCCGTGACGAGCACGAGCCGCTTCTCTCCGGCGGTCTTGATTGCGGACACGGGACTCCGTCTCGTCAGTGCTGCTCGGTGTGCTGGGCGTCGGACGAGTCGTCCCTCGCGCCGTCGGCGGCCTCGACGGCGGCCCGGGCCTCGGGGGTGCCCGGTCGCTTGGCCTCGGTCCAGCCGACCATGTTGCGTTGCGGCGCCACCGAGATGCCGAGTGCGCCGGGCGGGACGTCCTTGCGGATGACGGCACCGGCACCCGTGTAGGAGCCGGTACCGATCCTAACGGGTGCGACGAAGACGTTCCGCGAGCCCACGTGCACGTGGTCGCCCACCTCCGTGCGGTGCTTCGAGACGCCGTCGTAGTTCGCGAAGATCGCGCCGGCGCCGATGTTGGTGTGCTCGCCGATGGTCGCGTCGCCCACGTAGCTGAGGTGCGGGACCTTGCTGGACGCGCCGATCTCCGCGTTCTTCGTCTCGACGTAGGCGCCGATCTTGCCGTCGTCGCCGAGGCGCGTGCCCGGGCGGAGGAACGAGAACGGGCCGACCTTCGCACGGGCGCCGATGACGGAGAGCTCCGCGTCCGTGCGCCGCACCTCGGCGTCCTCGCCGACCTCCGTGTCGCGGAGGGTGGTGTCGGGGCCGACCGTGGCGCCGGCCGCCACCGTGCTCGCGCCGAGGATCTGCGTGCCGGGGAGGACGGTCACGTCGGCGGCGAGCGTGGCCTTCACGTCGATCCAGGTGGTGCGGGGGTCCTGGATGGTGGCGCCCGCGAGCTGCCAGCGCCGGATGATGCGCGCGTTCAGCTCCGTCGCGGCCGCCGTGAGCTGCACCCGGTCGTTGATGCCGGCGACGAGCCAGCTGTCGCGCACGGGCAGGGCCTCGATGGCGCCGCCCGCGCGGCGGATGACGTCGGCCGCGTCGGTGAGGTACTTCTCCCGCTGCGCGTTCTCGGTGCCGATGGCGCCCAGGGTCTGCCGCAGCGCCTCCGCGTCGAAGACGTAGACGCCCGCGTTGACCTCGTCGATGCGGAGCTGGTCGCCCGTGGCGTCCTTCTGCTCGACGATGGCCTGGAACGCGCCGTCCTCGCCGCGGATGATCCGCCCGTTGCCGGTGGGGTCGGCGAGGCGGGCGGTGAGGAGGGTCAGGTCGTTGCGGGCCTGGCGGTGCGCGGACACGAGCGAGCGGAGGGTCGCCGCGTCGAGCAGCGGGACGTCGCCGGACAGCACGACGACCTGGCCGGTGAACCCGTCGGGCAGGGCCGTGATGCCCACCTCCACCGCGCGGCCGGTGCCCGGGATCTCGTCCTGGTCGACCACGAGGGCGTCGGGCGAGAGCGCGCGGACGACCTCGACGACCTGGTCGCGCTCGTGGCGGACGACGGTGACGACGTGGCGGGCGCCCAGCTCCTCCGCGGTCGCGAGCACATGGCCGACGAGCGGCAGCCCGGCGAGCGCGTGCAGAACCTTGGGCAGGCGCGAGCGCATGCGCGTGCCCTGGCCGGCCGCGAGGATCACGACCGCGATCGAGGGGCTGCGCGGCTCGCCGTCGACGTCGAGCTCGCCCGTGACGATGGGGATCTCGCGGGTCCTCGGCGTGCTGTCTGAGTCGGTCATGACGATCTCCCTGCGTCTCGCGTTCCGTCGTCCGGCGCGGCCGGCGGGCGTCGCTCCGCCCCCAGGATTCGAACCTGGACCTCACAGCTCCAAAGGCTGAAGTGCTGCCGTTACACCAAGGCGGACCGCTCCACGGCCCGGCCGTGCGCAGGTCGAGTCTGCCAGACCGCGGTGCGCCGCTCGGCCGGGCGGATGTCCGCGGACCGGCATGATGGGGGCATGCCCAGCCGCGACGAGGTCGACCGCATCGTCGACGCGTGGCGGGGCGAGCGGCCCGACCTCGACTTCTCGCCGCTCGAGGTGCTGTCGCGCGTCGGACGCCTGTCGCGCCTGCTCGAGCGCGCCCGCCGGTCCGCCTTCCAGGAGTCGGAGCTCGAGTCGTGGGAGTTCGACGTGCTCTCGGCGCTCCGGCGCGCGGGCGATCCCTACCAGCTGAGCCCCAAGGCCCTCCTGCAGCAGACGCTCGTCTCCTCGGGCACCATGACGAACCGCATCGACCGGCTCGTCGCCCGCGGGCTCGTGGAGCGCCGGACGGACCCGCACGACGGGCGCGGGATCCTCGTGGTCATGTCGGACGCCGGGCGCACGCGCGTCGACACGGCCATCACGCGGCTGGTCGCCGAGGAGGCCGATCTGCTGGAGACGATGCCCGCCGCCGACCGCGACACGCTGGCGGGGCTCCTCCGCCAGCTGATCCTCGACCTGGACGACGACCTGACCTGATCCGAGCGACCGCAGCGTCCGCGGCGGCGCTCAGGCGTGCGCGACGCAGCGGCGGGCGGCCGGACGGATCTCGAGCCGGCCGGCCGGGATCCGCTCGCCGCACGCCTCGCAGCGGCCGTAGGTGCCGGCGTCGAGTCGTGCGACGGCCGCGTCGATGTCGTCCAGGCGGGCGCGCGCCTCGTGGATCATCGCGTCGGACTGCGAGCGCTCGAAGGCGAGGGTCGCGCCCTCGGGGTCGTGCTCGTCGTCGGAGTTGGCGTCCCGCCGTGCCTCGACGATGGCCGCCACGTCGCGGTCGAGCCCGCGGACGAGCGCGAGCGTGTCCTCCCGGAGGGCGGCCAGGGACGCGCGCGGACCGACGGGCGCGTCAGCGACGGGCGCGGCGTGGACCGTCGCGGAGTTGACCGGCGCGGCGTGGACGGGCACGGCGTCGCCGGGTGCGGGGTCGGCGGGCACGGCTCGGGCTACGCGGCGACGAGGGCGTGCGCGTCGGCGAGCAGCTCGACCGAGCGGAGGCGCTCGGGCGTCCGCTGCGAGGCGTGCCCGACGATGACCTCGTCGACGCCCGCCCGCTCCGCGAACCGGTTCGCGTAGTCGGAGACCTCGGCACCCGTGCCGATGCCCGTGTAGGTCATCATGCTGGCGACGTGCGCCCCGACGGGCGCCTCGAGGAGCCGGTCGAGCTCCTCGTCGGTGAAGGTCTGGGTGGCGGGGATCTGCCCGCTCTGGCGGAGCAGCATCACGAGCCGCGCGCGGCGGACCTGCTGGAACTGGCGCTCGGCGTCGGCGCGGTCGTCGGCGGTGATGGCGTTGATGCCGGCGATGGCGTACGGCTCCTGGAGCTGCTCCGACGGGCGGAAGTCGCGGCGGTAGATCCGCACGGCCTCGAGCAGGGCGTCGGGCGCGAAGTGCGAGGCGAACGCGTACGGCAGGCCGAGGGCGGCCGCGAGCTGGGCGCCGAAGAGCGAGGATCCGAGGATGTAGAGGGGCACGCGGGTGCCCGCGCCCGGGGTCGCGGCGACGCCGGGGACCTGGCTCTCGCCGGCGAGGAAGCCCTGCAGCTCCACGACGTCCTCGGGGAAGCGGTCGGACGACGCGGGGTCGCGTCGGAGCGCCCGGAAGGTGGCCTGGTCGCTGCCGGGTGCGCGGCCGAGGCCGAGGTCGATGCGGCCCGGGTGCAGCGTCTCGAGCGTGCCGAACTGCTCGGCGATGGTGAGCGGCGAGTGGTTCGGGAGCATCACGCCGCCGGAGCCGAGGCGGATCGTCGACGTCTGGCTGGCGACGTGCGCGATCAGGACGCTCGTGGCGCTGGACGCGATGGACGCCATGTTGTGGTGCTCCGCGTACCAGACCCGGCGGTAGCCGCTGCGCTCGGCCTGCTGGGCGAGCGCCACGGAGGCGGCGAAGCTGTCGCGGGCGGTCTCCCCGGGGGCGATGGGGGCGAGGTCGAGGATGGAGAGCGGGACGGTCATGCCGGGTCCAACAGCGGGAGGGCCCCGGGTGTTCCGAGCCGGGGCCGCGCGGCGTCCCGGGCGCGGCGCCGCCCTCAGGCCGTGGGGGCGGAGCTGCCGACCGGGGAGGCGGGGGCGGGCGCGACAGGGGCCGCCGAGTCCGCCGACAGGGGGTCGACCGCGTCCGCGGAAGCACCCGCGTCCGCGTCCTCGTCCGCGTCCGCGTCCGCGGGAGCATCCGCGCCCGCGCGACGACGCCGGAGCCCGGCCCCGGCGGCGACCGCCCCCGCGAGCGCCAGGCAGATCGCCGTGGCGACGAGGACCCGCGCCCCCTCCGCGAGCTGCTCCGGCACGAGCGGCAGCAGGATCTGCACGGCGAGCACCAGCATCACGACGGCGATCACGGTGTCGAGCACCCGCCAGGCCGACGGGCGGGCGAGCAGGGGCGCGAACACGCGCGCCGCGGTGGCGAGGAGCGTGAACCAGACGCAGCTGGCGATCATGGCGCCGACGCCGAACGCCCAGCGGCCGTCGCCGTGGCCCGCGGCGACCGATCCGACGAGGAGGACCGTGTCGAGGTAGACGTGCGGGTTCAGCCACGTGAGCGCGAGGCACGCGGCGACCACGGCTCCGAGGGCCCGCGGCGCGGACGCGGCGACGGCGAGGCCCGCGGGCGCGACGGCGCGGCGCAGGGACAGGGCGGCGTAGCCGGCGAGGAAGCAGGCGCCGAGGACGCGGATCACGACGATAGCCACCGGCGCGGCCTCGATGACGGCGCCGACCCCCGCCACGCCCAGCCCGATGAGGATCACGTCGGAGACCGCGCAGATGAGGACGACCGCGAGGACGTGCTCCCGACGCGTGCCCTGACGCAGGACGAAGGCGTTCTGCGCGCCGATGGCGGCGATGAGGGAGAAGCCGAGGCCGAAGCCGGAGAGGGCGTGCGCGAGCGGGTGCATGCCCCCACGGTAGGCATCGCCTGCCCATCAGACCAGCTCACGTTGCTGGAGCACCATTAGAGTCGCTGATGATGGACATCCGCACCGAGCACCTGCGCACCCTGGCCGCCGTCATCGACACGGGCACGCTCGACGCGGCCGCCCGTGCGCTGCGGCTGACGCCGTCCGCGGTGAGCCAGCGCATCACGGCCCTGGAGCGGAGCGCGGGCCGCGTGCTCCTGCGCCGCACACGGCCCGCGACCACCACCGAGGCGGGCGACGCCGTCCTCCGGCACGCGCGGCAGGTGCTGCTGCTGGAGCGCGACCTCGACGGGCTCCTCGGACTCGGCGACGGGGAGACCCCGCGCGCCGGCACCGCGGCGGTGCCCGTGGTCGTGAACGGGGACTCGCTCGCGTCCTGGCTGCTGCCCGCGTTCGCCGCCCTCGCGGCCGAGACCGGGCAGGCCGTGGAGGTCCTCCGGGAGGACGAGCACCACTCGCTCGACCTGCTGCGCGACGGCACCGCCATGGCCGCCGTCACGAGCGTGCGCGACCCCGTGCAGGGCTGCACCTCGGAGCGCCTCGGCCGGATGCGGTACCGGGCGGTGGCGACGCCCGCGTACCGCGACGCCCACCTGCCCGACGGGCCGACGCCCGGCGCGCTGGCGACCGCGCCCCTCGTCATGTACGACCGCAAGGACGCCATGCAGGACCGCTGGCTCCGCGGCCGGCGCGCGCCCGTCGGCCAGCCGCGGCACTACGTGCCCTCGTCGGCCGAGTTCGTCACGGCGGTCACGCTCGGCATGGGCTGGGGCATGCTGCCCGACCTCCAGGCCGAGGACCTCGTGCGCCGAGGCGTGCTCGTGCGGCTCGACGAGGCGTCCCACGTGGACGTGGCGCTGCACTGGCAGCGCTGGAGCGTGGACTCCCCCGTGCTCGCCGACCTCACCCGGCACGTGCGCGCCGCGGCCGCCTCGCTCCGCTAGGGGACGGGACGGCCGCGGCGCGGACGTGCGGCGCGGATCAGCGGCGCAGCGCCGCGCGCGCCAGCCGGTTGCCGATGAACTGCACCACCTGCACGAGCACGATGATGATGAGCACCGCCGACCAGGTGACGACCGGCTCGAACTGCCGGTAGCCGTACACGATCGCGAAGTCGCCGAGCCCGCCGCCGCCGACCGCGCCCGCGACGGCCGTCATGTCGACGATCCCGACGAAGACGAACGTGTAGCCGAGGACCAGCGGGCCGAGGGCCTCCGGGATCAGCAGGGTGAAGACGATCCGCACCGGGCTCGCGCCCACCGAGCGGGCCGCCTCGATCACGCCGGGCTGCACCGTGAGCAGGTTCTGCTCGACGATGCGGCTGATCGCGAAGGAGGCAGCGAGCGACAGGGTGAAGATGATCGCCGGCTGCCCGATGCCGCTGCCCGTCGCGAGCCGGGCGAGGGGCTGCGCGGCGACGAGGAAGATGATGAACGGGATCGGCCGGAAGGTGTTGACCACCACGTTCAGCACCGCGAACACGGGCCGGTTCGCGAACAGGCTGCCGGCGCGCGTCAGGTACAGGCCGAGGCCCATGACGAGGCCGCCGAGCCCGCCGAACAGGAGCGTGAGCAGCACCATCGTGAGCGTCTCGACCGTGGCGCGGCCGAGGAGGGGCAGGAGCGGGGTCAGCGCGTCCATCTCAGACCACCTCCGTCACGGTGACGCCGGCGCGGTCGGCCGCGAGCACCTCGTCGATGCGCTCCGGGTCGCCGGTGAGCGCGAGGGTCAGGTTGCCGAAGGTGCGGCCCTGGATGTCGGTGATGCCGCCGTGGACGACCTCGAAGGCGATCCCCGCGCCCGCGAGCGCCCGGAACACCTCCGTCTGCGTCGCCCCGCCGTCCGCGAAGGACAGCGTGACGAGGCGGCCGGGGTGCCGGGCGCGGAGCCGGGCGACCTCGTCGGCCTCGGGCACGCCCGCGACGACGGTGGACACGAAGCGGCGCGCGGCGTCGCTCGACGGGCGCGAGAACACGTCGAACACCTCGCCCTGCTCGATGACGCGGCCGGAGTCCATCACGGCCACGCGGTCGGCGATGGACTTGATGACCTCCATCTCGTGCGTGATGACGACGATGGTGACGCCGAGCTCCTCGTTGACCCGGCGCAGGAGCGCCAGGACCTCGCTCGTGGTCTCCGGGTCGAGCGCGCTCGTGGCCTCGTCGGCCAGCAGGATCGCCGGGCTGGTCGCGAGCGCCCGGGCGATGCCGACGCGCTGCTTCTGGCCGCCGGACAGCTCGTCGGGCCGGGCGTGCGCCTTGTCGGCGAGCCCCACGAAGTGCAGGAGCTCGCTGATGCGGCGCTGCTGCTGGTCCTTCGGCATGCCCGCCACGGACAGCGGGTACGCGACGTTGCCCCACACGGTCTTCGAGGTGAAGAGGTTGAACTGCTGGAAGACCATGCCGATGCCGAGCCGGAGCCTCCGGAGCTCCCGCTCGGGGAGGTCCTGGATCTCGCGCCCGTCGACGGAGACGGTGCCCGACGTCGGGAGCTCGAGCGCGTTCACGAGCCGCACGAGCGTGCTCTTGCCGGCACCCGAGTAGCCGATGATGCCGAACACCTCGCCGCGGAGTATGTCGAGGTCGACGTCCGCGAGCGCGTCCAGGGCCGGCTCGCCCTTCGCGCGCGGCGGGTACCGCTTGCCGACGCCCCGCAGGGAGACGTGCGGCACGACGGGATCCCCGTCCCGGGCGGGACGGGGATCGGCGTCGGGGCCGGAGCCCGCGGGACGGGCGTCCGTCACTCCGCCGCCTTGCTCGCCGCGACGTCCTCCTCGGTGGTGGCGAGGATGCTCCGCAGCTCGTCCGCCGGGGTCTTCAGCGGGACAGCGGTGCCGCCCGAGTTCTCGACGAGGGCGTCGATGACGGCGGGCGTGTCCTCGAAGATGCGGGCGAGCTGCAGGTACGTCTCGTTCGACGCGTCGTCCGCGCGGGCGGCGAAGACGTTGACGTAGGCGAGCGAGGCGGGGTCGCTCGGGTCGTCCTGCGCGATGGCGTCGTCGGAGGTGAGGCCGGCGTCGGGGACGAAGTCGTTGTTGATGATGACGGCGTCCGCGTCGGGCAGCGACGTGGCGGTGAGCGCCGCGTCGACCGTGGTGACCGTGACCTTGGAGGCGTCCTGGTCGATGTCGTCGAGCGTGGAGATGCTGGATCCGCCGCCCTCGAGGGTGACGAGGCCGGCGCTCTGGAGCACCAGGAGGCTGCGGGCGAGGTTCGACTCGTCGTTGGGGACGACGACCGTGCCGCCCTCGGGGATCTCGTCGACCGACGCGTGCTTCGAGGAGTACAGCGCGAGGGGGTAGATGGCCGTGGCGCCGATGGGCGTGAGGTCGTCGCCCGCGCCCTCGTTGTACTGCGCGAGGTAGACGAGGTGCTGGAACTGGTTGAGGTCGATCTCGCCCTCGGAGAGCGCCGGGTTCAGCTGCGTGTACTCGGAGAAGTTGACGACCTCCACGTCGATGCCCTCCTCCTTCGCCGCGTCGACGAACGGCTGCCACTGCGGGTCGCTCGCGCCGACCACGCCGATCCGGACGGCCTTGCCGCGGCCGTCGAACGCGCCGGTCGCGAAGAGGACGGCCGCGACGACGGCGAGGACGACGACGATCGCGCCGATGATGAGGCCGAGGCGGTTCCGCCGCTTCGGGGCGTCGATCAGGGGTGCGGGGGTGGTCATGGGGATCCTCTCGGTCGTGCGGGAACCGGTGCTGTCCGGGTGGTGCGGGGTGCGGGTGCCTGCTGCGGGGTGCGTGTTGCGGGGGCTGGTCGGGCGGACGCGGCGGGCGCGGACGGCCGTCCGGGTCGGGAGCGCGGGCGGTGCGTCGGCACGCGCGGCGGCACCATGATGCGGGTCTCCGCGGCGATGCCGAGCGGCGCGCGGGCGGCTCCGTGCCGCGGATGCGGTGCGGGACGCCGGCGCCGACCGGTCGCCGCGGCCCTGCAGCACCTCGACGGTAGGCGCGGGGGCGGTCGCGTGTCGAACCGGGGCGTAACACGGGGACACCGCGAGGACATCGAGGGAACGCCGCCGGGACGCCCCCGGGACGCGGCCGGGACGCGGCCGGGGCCATGGTGGGCTGCCTCCGGATGCCGCGGCGGGGTCCGCGGGCCGTCCCCCGCTCCCGTGCCCCCGCGGGATGTGGCAGGGTCGGCGGAGGAGGAGGTGCTCCATGCACCAGGACGGCGAGGACGCGGTCGAGGAGCTCGGCGCGCTGCCGGACGCGGAGCTCCGCCGCCGCGTCTACGCGCAGGGCGCCGACGGGTCGGACGAGCGCTGGATCCGCGCCGCCGCCGAGCTCGACCGCCGCGAGCGCACCGCCCGGGGCGACGGCCCGGACGACGATCGCGAGGGCGGGATCCGGGACGCCGAGCACCAGGCGGAAGACGACCACGACCCGGGCGCGGACGCGGACCCGGCGCCCCGGCGCCCCCGCCTCCCCGTCGCGCTGCTCGGAGCCTGCGCCGCCCTCGCGGTCGGCCTCCTCGCCGGCGTCGCCGTGGGCACCGGCCTCGGCACCGCCGCCCCGGAGGAGGGTGCGGGCGCCGCCGCGGACCGCTCGGACAGTGCCGCCTCCGATCTCCCGCGGACGGGCGGATCCGGCGCCGCCTCGACGGGCACGACCGGCACCTCGCCGAACGCGTCGGCCTCGCCCGCGCTGCTCGGCCCGGAGTCGCTGTCGGACACCCGCAGCCGCCCGATCGGCGCGATCCTCGACTCCGAGCAGACCGACACCGACCTGCCGCCGCGCCAGGTGCGCGCGGACGTGGATCCCGCCTCCGTGCGCGGCGTGCAGACGAGCGTCGGGCTCTACGCGGCCCGTACCGTGACGGGCGACCTCTGCCTGCTGGTCTTCCCGGACGGCGGATCCGCGGTGCTCACCTGCGGCACGCCCGACCAGGTCTCCAGCACGGGCCTCCGCATCGCGTGGACGACCGTGTTCCCGTCGCGCAACCGCGACGGCTCCGTCGGCACGATCACGGGCGACGTCACCGCGACCTGGTCGACGGACGGCCTCATCACGCTGACGACGCCCGGCCGCCTCCTCGCGTACTGAGGGGCGGACGGTGCGCCGCGGCGCCGTGACGGCCGCGGGCGGGCTCACGGCCCACGGGCACCCGACGGGACGATGGCCCCGCAGGTCCCAGGGAGCCCCGACGCCTGCCGAGGACGGGCGGATCAGCCCTCGAGCAGCTCGCTGAGCTCCATCCAGCGGCTCTCGAGCGCCTCCACGTCGGCCTCGATGGCGCGGACGCCCTCGTTCAGCTTCCCCAGGCCGTCGTAGTCGTTCGGGTCGTGCTCCGCCATCGCGTCGAGCGCCTGGCGGCGGCGGGTGTCGGCCTTCTCGAGCTTCCGCGTGATGCTCGCGAGCTCCTTCTGCGCGTTACGGAGCTCGGCGCCCTGGAGCTGCGAGCCGCCGGATCCGCCGAGCGTCGCGGTGGCCTGGCCGCCGACCTCGTCGGGTCGCGCGACGGTCGCCTTCTCCGCGTTGCCGGGCTGCGACCGGAGCTTCAGGTACTGCTCCACGCCGCCGGGGAGGTGGCGGAGGTTCCCGTTCATGACGGCGTACTGCTGGTCGGTGACGCGCTCGATGAGGTACCGGTCGTGGCTGACGACGAGGAGCGTGCCGGGGAAGGAGTCGAGCAGGTCCTCCATCGCGGCGAGCATGTCCGTGTCGAGGTCGTTGGTGGGCTCGTCGAGGATGAGCACGTTCGGCTCGTCGAGCACGATGAGGAGGAGCTGCAGGCGCCGCTTCTGGCCGCCCGACAGGTCCTTCACCGGGGTGGACAGCTGCGCGCTCGTGAAGCCGAGGCGCTCCAGGAGCTGACCCGGGGTCATCTCCTTGCCGCCCGCGACGTACGTGGTGCGCTGACGGCCGATGACGGTGGACACGCGGTCCTCCAGCACGTCCTTCAGCTCGTCGAGCTGCTGCGTGAGCACGGCCACCTTGATGGTCTTGCCGCGCTTGACCCGGCCGCTCGTGGGCTGCAGCGACCCGGCGACGAGCGACAGCAGCGTCGACTTCCCGGCGCCGTTCACGCCGAGGATGCCGGTGCGCTCGCCGGGCGCGATGCGCCACTCGACGTCCTTCAGGATCTGCTTGTCGCCGTAGCTGACGGACACGTCGAGCAGGTCGACCACGTCCTTGCCGAGCCGCTGCATGGCCATGGAGGCGAGCGAGACGGTGTCGCGCGCGGGCGGCTCGTCGGCGATGAGGGCGTTGGCCGCCTCGATGCGGAACTTGGGCTTCGCCGTGCGCGCGGGCGCACCGCGGCGCAGCCACGCGAGCTCCTTCTTCATCAGGTTCTGCCGCTTCGCCTCGGAGACCGCGGCGCTGCGGTCGCGCTCGACGCGCTGCAGGATGTACGCCGCGTACCCGCCCTCGAACGGCTCGATGAGCCGGTCGTGCACCTCCCAGGTGGCGTTCGCGACCTCGTCGAGGAACCACCGGTCGTGGGTCACGACGATGAGGCCGCCGGAGCTCGGCGCCCAGCGGCGACGGAGGTGGCCGGCGAGCCAGGCGATGCCCTCCACGTCGAGGTGGTTGGTGGGCTCGTCGAGGAACAGGATGTCGTGGTCGCCGATGAGGAGCTTCGCCAGCGCGACCCGGCGGCGCTGGCCGCCGGAGAGCTGGGCGACGTCCGCGTCCCACGGAACGTCCGAGGCGAGCCCGTCGATCACGTCGCGGACGAGCGGGTTGCCCGCCCACTCGTGCTCGTCGATGCCGCCGACGATGGCCTCGCCGACGGTCTGGCCGTCGGGCAGGGTGTCGCTCTGGTCGAGCACGCCGATGGTGACGCCCCGGCGGCGCGTGACGCGGCCGCGGTCGGGCTCGAGCCGCCCGGCGAGGAGGGAGAGGAGGGTCGACTTGCCGTCGCCGTTGCGTCCGACGATGCCGATGCGGTCGCCCTCGTTCACCCCGATGGTCACGTCGTCGAAGATCACGCGCGTCGGGAACTCGAGGTGGAGCGCTTCGGCTCCCAGCAGATGGGCCACCGGACGAGCCTAGGTGGTCTCCACCCGGGGAATTCCCGCGAGCGGTCCGTCGTTGCCCCTCCTCGTGACCCGATCGGGGTCGCGCGCTCGACGGGGAGCGGCCCGCCCCGTCCGGCCGCGGGGATCCGCCCACCGCGAGGAGCGCACATGACCACCGGCAGCACCGACACCGCATCCACGCCCACCGCCGCCGGATCCGCCGCGCTCGCGTCGCCCCGCCGCGACTCCCCCGTGGGCCTCGTGGTCTACGCGCTCACGCTGCTCGTGCTGGTCGCCAGCGGCGCCGCGCCCTCGCCGCTCTACCCGTGTACCAGGAGGAGTGGGCGCTGCCTCCCGTGGTGCTCACGGTCGTGTTCGCCGTCTACGTCGCCGGCCTCCTCGCGACCCTGCTGACCGCCGGGCGGCTGTCCGACCACATCGGCCGCCGGCCCGTGATCCTCGGGGCGCTGGCCGTCTCCATCGCCGCGATGCTCGTGTTCGCCTTCGCCGAGGACGGGCTCGCGCTCGTGGTCGCACGCATCCTGCAGGGCCTCGCGATCGGCCTGGCGACCGGGGCCCTCGGCGCCGGGATGATCGACCACCAGCCCGTCCGCCGGTCCGGCCTCGCCGCCTTCCTCAACGGCGTGGTGCCGCCCGCCGCGCTGACCGTCGGCGCCCTGGGCAGCGGCTTCCTCGTGGCGTACGGGCCGGCCCCGGAGGAGACGGTGTTCCTCGTGCTCGCCGGGCTCATGCTCGCCGCGGGCGTCGCCGTGGCCGTGGTGCCCGAGCGGCAGCCGCGGCGCGCGGGCGCGCTCCGCTCGCTCGTCCCGTCGGTGGCCGTGCCGCGCGCCGCGCGCTCGGTCTTCACCGCCGTCGTCGGCGGCATGATCGCCAGCTGGGCGCTCGGCGGCATGTTCCTCGCGTTCATCGGCTCCGTGCTCGGCACGACCTTCGGCCTGCACAGCGCCGCGCTCACGGGCGCCGCGATCGCCCTGTTCACCGGCACGGGCGCGATCACCGGCATCGTGATCCGCACGCGCGACGCCCGCCGCAGCCTCATCGTGGGCGTCGTCGCGCTGGTGCTCGGCCCGGTCGGCCTCGTCGCGGCCATCTGGACGGCGTCGCTCCCCCTCTTCGCCGCGGCCGCGGTCGTCGGCGGCGTCGGCTTCGGCGCGGGCTTCCAGGCGGGCCTCCGGCTGGTGCTCGCGGAGGCGCCCGTCGACCAGCGCGCCAGCCTCCTCTCCTCCGTCTACGTCGCCAGCTACCTGGCGTTCGGGATCCCGAGCATCGTCGCCGGGGTCTTCGTGGAGGCCGACGGCCTGCCCGTCGTGCTCACCGTCTACGGCGCGTTCGTCGCGGCGAGCGCCCTGGTCGCGCTCGTGCTGCAGCTGGCGGGCGGCCGCGCCCGCCGGGCCGAGCGGATCGCCGCCGGGGACGCCGCGTCGGCCGCCTGACGCGCACCGGCCCGGGCGTCCGGGGGCGCCGCCCTTCCGCTGGCGCACGGTGCCTGACATGCTCGTCGCGACGATCGACGACGGGGGCACCATGACGGATCCGGACGACGACGCGGGCGACGACGAGGTCGGCCCCGACGCCGAGTGGGGACGCCTCGTCGGGGAGGTCGGGCAGGCGACCATCGGCGATCCCCGCATCGCGCGGCTCGTCTTCGTGCCCGCGGCCGTGCCGCACCCGTTCGAGGACGCCGTCGAGGTGTTCGAGCGGGCCGCGACGCAGCTGCTCGCCGGCTCCGCGGAGCGCCCCGTGGCGTTCCTCGGCTACCACGCGATGAACCGCCTCACGCGCTCCCGGGAGGCGGTGGGCTTCCTCGTGACCGATCGCGCCGTGCACGTGCGGGATGCGCCGTCCGGGGTGATCCTCCGTGCGCCCGTGCGGCGGATCCCGCTGGTCCGCGGCCCGGAGGGCCCCGCCGCGTCGGCGGCGGCGACCGTCGCGGCGGCCGCCGGGGGATTCGCCTGGCAGCACGTCGACCACCTGCTCCCTCCGGACGCGCGGCCCGTCCTCCTCGGGGCGCTGGAGCGGGCCGTCGCCCTCACCCTCGAGCACGACGCGCGGACCTCGCGGTCGCTGCCCGCGGCCGTGCCCCGCGCCCGTGGCCTCATCGGCCGCATCGCGGAGCTCGAGCTCGGCGACGTGGTGCGGCTGCCGGACGATCCGCGGCACCGCAAGCACATGGCCCGGCTGACGAAGGCGCTGGCCCTCCCTGCGGAGGAGCAGGTCCTCTTCACGGTGACCGACCAGACCCTCGGCGGGCCGTACGGGGTCGTCGTCACCGGCACCGCGATCCGCTCGAAGGACCTCATGGAGGAGCCGGTGGCGACGCCGATCGCCGGCCTCGATCCGACCGCGATCCACGTGGAGGGCGCCCATCTGCACGCCGGCGACGCGCACACGCTCCCGGCGCACCTGGAGGACGCCCAGCGCACCGCGCTCGAGACGCTCGTCCGCGAGCACGTCGGCGGCGCGCTCGACGGGTGAGGCGGATCCGCCCGGACCGGTGGGGCGCGGTCGGCGGAGCGCGGGTAGCGGAGCGCGGGCAGCGGTGAGGCGCCGCCCGTGTCCTCCGACGCGGGCCGCACGGCGCCGCTCGTCGCGCCCGCCTCCCACCGACGGAGGCGCCGGAGCCCACGCACGCGGACGGCCGTGCCCGCCGCGCCGCCCAGCGCGAGCGATCCCGCGGCGAGCGCGACGGCGGTCCCGGGCGTCGTGTCGCCCACGACGGCGGAGGCGACCACCATCGTGGCGAGCGACAGGACGAGCGACAGCTCCGCGGCCCCGCTCACGTCCATCGGGCGAGGCCGGGGCGGGTGACCGGTGCGCGCGGCCGCCCGCCGTGCCCGGTGGAGCCGCAGCCCGCGACGGAGCGTCCGCACGCCCGCGACCACGACCCCGGCCAGCGCGAGGACGAGGCCGACCCCGAACACGACGAGGAGCAGCCGCGGCGCCCCCGCGGCGAGCGGGGACCCGACCATCACCACCCAGCCCGCCGACATCAGGACCGTCTGCGGCCTCACGGGGAGGACGGGCCGCCCGTGCCGCCCGCGGCGGGCCGACGCGACCCGCGCCTCCCGGATGACGAACCGCACGACCGACCTCCCGGATCCCGTGCGGACGCTAGCGCGGACGCCGGTCCCCTGCGTCCGATCGTCCCCAGGCGCCTCCGCCGATCGGGACGGCGGGGTCGCGCCGCCGCGGGCTGGGGACGCGCGGGAGGGCGGTGCCGGGCCGCCGGTTAGCGTCGTCACCTCCGCCCCGACCCGAGGAGAGCGCGATGACCGTCCCCGTCGATCCTGCGCGCCGCCCGCTCCGGACCGCCTGGGCCCTCGTCGTCGCGTACCTCGTGGTCACCGTCGGCCTGGGCGGCCTCCTCGAGGGCCTCGCGGGCGAGCGCGACGCGACGAGCCGCGTGGTGCTCGGCCACGTCATCCCGGTGACTCTCGCGGTGGGCGGTCTCCTCCTGCACGTGTGGTGGGTCGGCGACCAGGCCGCCGTGTGGCGGGAGCGCTCGACGCTCGCGATGTCACCGCGCCGGCCGTGGCTCCTCGCCTTCCCGGTGCTCCTCGTCCTTCTCCCGGTCCTCGGGCGGCGACCGTGGCGTGGGGCGCGATCCCCGCGACGACGGTCCTGGTCGTCGTGGTGAGCACGGGCCTCGTGGGGGTCGGCGAGGAGCTGCTGATCCGGGGCGTGCTGCTCGTGGCCGTCCGGGCGCGCCACGGCGAGCTCGCGGCGCTGGGCATCACCAGCGGCGCGTTCGCCCTCGGTCACGTCCCCGGCAGCCTCGTCGGCGGCATGCCCGCACCCGAGCTCGCGCTGCAGGTCGCCTACCTCGCCGTCGTGGGCGCGGCCTGCTGCTGGATGCGCCGGGTCACGGGCCGCCTGTGGCCCGTCATGGTCGTCCACGCGGCCGTCGACGCGACGGTCCTCCTCGGCGCGGCCTCCGGATCCGCGCCCTCGGCGCACCCGATCCCCGAGCAGACGGCGGAGGTCCTGCTGGCGGTCGTGCAGTCGCTGCTGGTCGTCGCCGTGGCGGCCGGCTGCGTGAGCGCGCGACGCGAGGACCGGCGCACCGCAGCCGCGCGGGCCGCGGAGGCCGCGCCCGGCGGCTGAGCCGCGGCGGCATGGGTCACCCGAGCGAGGCGACCCACTCGCTCGAGCCGTCGTCGAACGCCTGCTGCTTCCAGATGGGGACGCGCTGCTTGACCTCGTCGACGAGCACGCCGCAGGCGGCGAAGGCGTCGGCGCGGTGCGCGGAGGACACGGCGCAGGTGAGCGCGACGTCGCCGATGCCGAGCCGGCCGATCCGGTGCTCCACCGCGATGCGCACGTCCGGGTAGCGGGCGGAGACGTCGAGGGCGACCTGCCGGATCGCCTGGCGCGCGGCGGGATGCGCGGAGTAGTCGAGCCAGAGCACGCCCCGGCCGTCGTCGTGGTCGCGCACGACGCCCTCGAAGGTCACCACGGCGCCCGCGTCGTCGGCGCGCACGGCGTCGGCGCAGTCCTCGACGCGGATCGCCCCGCCGGCGATGCGCGCGAACAGCACCCGGTCGGCGGTCACGCGCGCTCCTCCCGGTCGGCAGCCGGATCCGTCGCGGGGTGGACGGAGCCGCGGATCTGCTCGAGGACGTGGTCGAGGACGCCGTCGAGGACGGCCAGCCCGTCACGCACGCCGCCGGGCGAGCCCGGCAGGTTCATGACGAACGAGCCGCCGGCGACGCCCGCGTGCCCGCGCGTGAGCACGGCGGTGGGCGTGTGGGCCACGCCGACGCGGCGGACCTCCTCCACGATGCCCGGGATCTCGAGGTCCAGCAGCGGGGCGGTCGCCTCGGGCGTGCGGTCGGTGGGCGTGACGCCCGTGCCGCCCGTGGTGAGGACCACGCGCGCGCCCTCCGCGACGGCCTCGGCGAGCGCCGCGCCCACGCCGGGCCCGTCGGCGCGGACGAGCGGGCCGCCGACCGCGAAGCCGCGCTCGGCCAGCCACGCCGCGATGACGGGCCCCGTGCGGTCCTCGTACTCGCCCGCGGCGGCACGGGTGGAGGCGACGATGACGACGGCCCGGCCGCGCGGATCCGAGCCGCTCATGCGCGCACCCAGTCGCCGGACTTGCCGCCCTGCTTCTCGCGCACCAGGACCTCGGTGATCACGGCCCGGGCGTCGACGGCCTTCACCATGTCGTAGAGGGTGAGCGCGGCGACCGAGGCCGCGGTCAGGGCCTCCATCTCGACGCCCGTGACGCCCGTGGTGCTCACCGACGCGACGACCGTGAGCCGGTCGTCCGCACCCGCGATGTCGATCTCGATGCGCCCGATCGGCAGCGGGTGGCAGAGCGGGATGAGGGACGAGGTCTGCTTCGCCGCCATGATCCCGGCGATGCGCGCCGTCCCGACGGCCTCGCCCTTGGGCAGGTCGCCGGAGATCACGGCCCGGACGACCTCGGGCCGCGTGACGAGCACCGCCTGCGCGACGGCGCGGCGCTTCGTGGTCGCCTTGCCGGTCACGTCGACCATGTGCGCGGATCCGTCCGGCCGCAGGTGGGTGAGGTCGGGCGCGACGTCCGCGCCGGCTCCGGGGTCAGTCATCGATGCTCCAGACGGTCACGGCGTCGCCGGCCTCGAGCCGGTCGAGACCTGCGGGGATGTGGACGAGGTAGGTGGCGGTCGCGTACGCGTGCAGGAGATGGGATCCGGGGCCGCCGACCGGGACCACCCGGCCGTCGGCGTCGATCCGGCCGCGCCGCACCTGGTGCTTGCCGGCGGGCGAGTCGAGGGCCTCGGCGAGCGGCAGCTCCTGCGCCGCGCGGTCGGGGCGCGGGTGCCCAGCGAGGGCGCGCAGCACGGGGCGGAGGAAGAGCTCGAAGGAGACGAGCGCGCTCACGGGGTTGCCGGGGAAGGCCACCACCGGGACGCGGGCGCCGCCGAGGTCCGCCGTCCCGAGGCCCTGCGGCCCGCCCGGCTGCACGGCGACGGATCGGAACTCCACGCCGCCGCCCTCGAGGACGTCGCGCACCACCTCGTAGGCGCCCGCGCTCACGCCGCCTGTGGTGACGAGCAGGTCGACGCCGTCGGCGGCCGCGCGGAGCGCGTCGCGCACGCGGTCGGGCTCGTCGGACGCGACCCGCAGCGCGCGGACCTCCGCGCCGGCGGCGTGCAGCGCCGCCGCCAGCGCGACGGAGTTGGCGTCGTGCACCTGGCCGGGCGCGAGCTCCTCGCCGGGGCCGCGCAGCTCGAGGCCGGTGGAGAGGAGGAGGACGACGGGTCGGCGGCGGACCACGACGCGGGCGACGCCCGCCGATGCGAGGACGCCCAGTGCGCGGGGAGGAGGCGCGTCCCCCGGGCGACCAGCGGGCGGCCCGCGGCGAGGTCGCTGCCGCGCTCGCGGACGTACGCGCCCGCGTCGACGGGAGCGGTGAAGGAGACCGTCGCGTCGACCGCGGCCTCGTCGACGAAGCGGTCCGGCGTCGCGGCCTCGACGGGCACGACCGCGTCGGCGCCGGGCGGCACGGGGGCGCCCGTCATGCAGGGCGCGGCCGTGCCGGGGGCGAGCGGCGGGGCGGCGCGGCCGGCGGGGATCCGCGCGGCGATGCGGAGGGCGACCGGCCGCGCGGGCGAAGCGGCCCGGATGTCCGCCACGCGCACGGCGTAGCCGTCCATCTGGGAGTTCCGGAACGGCGGGAGGTCGAGGGGGTTGGTGACGTCGTGGGCGAGCACGCGGTCGGCGTAGCGGTGCGGATCGGCCGTGAGCGCGCCCGCGTCGACGGGCAGCTCCTCGCCGGGCAGGTCCGCGAGCGGGGCGAGGAGGGCGCGCACGGCCGCGCGGTGCTCCTCCACGCGACGTCGCGCGGGGCCGGCGGGGCGGTCGGTGCTCATGCCCCCATCATCCCCGAGACGCGGTGGCCATCCGCCGATCCCGCGCCCCCGACCGTCAGGCGGCCGCCCTAGGGTCGGACCATGACCATCGCCGCCCGCGGGCAGACCCTCGTCGACCTCCACACCGCACCCGAGCTCCTCCGGGTGGTGAACGTGTGGGACGCGATCTCGGCCGCCGCGGTCGCCGCGCTGCCCGAGACCCGGGCCCTCGCCACCGCGAGCCACTCCATCGCCGCGACCTTCGGCTACGAGGACGGCGAGCGGATCCCGCTCGACCTGCACCTCGACATGATCGGCCGCATCGTCGCCGCCGTGGAGCAGCCCGTCTCCGCCGACCTCGAGTCGGGCTACGGCGACGCCGGCGAGACCGTGCGCCGCGCCATCGGCGTCGGCGTCGTCGGCGCGAACCTGGAGGACGGCATGCGGCCGCTCGCCGACTCCGTGCGCGCCGTCGAGGCGGCCGTCGCCGCGGCTGAGGCGGAGGGCGTGCCCTTCGCCCTCAACGCCCGCACCGACGCATACGTGCGGGCCGGCGACCGCGACCGGTCCGACGTCCTCGCCGACGCCGTCGAGCGCTCGCGCGCCTACCTCGCCGCGGGCGCCACGAGCGTCTTCGTGCCCGGCCCGCTCACGGAGGACGAGGTGCGCACCCTGGTCGACGCCGTCGGACCGCAGCGCCTCACCGTCATCGGCATCCCCGGCTCCCTCTCCCCCGCGCGCCTCGAGGAGCTCGGCGTCGCGCGCATCTCCTACGGCCCGTGGACGCAGCGCGTCGCGCTGACGGCGCTCCAGGACGCGGCGAAGGACCTCTACGCGGGCGGCGCGCTGCCCGAGGGGACGCGTCCGCTCAACTGACGCCCCTGCGCACCTCGGCGGACGGAGCGGGCCCGACCGGGCACGCCGCCGCCCGCCCGCCCGAACCCCGGAACCGCCCTCGAAGGAGCACCCGTGACCGACACCCCCGCCCCGGCACCCGCCGACGCGTCCACCACCCGTCCCCGCGCCGAGATCGGCGTCATCGGCGGATCCGGCCTGTACGCCCTGCTCGACCCCGCCACCAGCGCATCGCACCGCGTCGCGACGCCGTTCGGACCGACGTCCAGCGAGGTGACCGTCGGCGAGCTCGCCGGCCGCCGGGTGGCGTTCCTCACGCGGCACGGCGCCGACCACTCGGTCGCGCCGCACCTCATCGACTACCGGGCGAACGTCTGGGCGCTGGCGTCGCTCGGCGTGACGGCCATCGTCTCGTCGTCCGCCGTGGGCGGCGTCTCGCCGGACTACCCGCCGGGATCGCTCGTGCTCACCGACCAGCTCCTGGACCGCACCTGGGGCCGCCCGGACACCTTCTTCGACGCCGGCGTCGTGCAGCACCTGTCCGCCGCCGACCCGTTCGACCCGGCCCTGCACGGCCCCGCGGCCGCGGCGCTGGTCGAGCTCGAGGGCGGCGACCGCGCCGATCCCGCGGGGCCGCTGCGCACCTCGGGCACCGTCGTCGTCATCCAGGGGCCGCGGTTCTCCACGCGCGCCGAGTCGCTGTGGTTCCGCCAGGCGGGTGCCCACATCGTGAACATGACGCAGTACCCGGAGGTCGTCCTGGCCTCCGAGCTCAACGTCGGCACCGTCAACCTGTCGTTCGTCACCGACGCCGACGCGGGCCTCGCGCCGCTGCCCGGTGAGCAGGGCGACGCGGTCACCGCCGAGCTGGTGTTCGCGCGCCTCCGGGAGGCGCAGCCGCGCATCGTGCGGGCGATCGAGGCGGTCGTCCGCGCGATCCCGGCCGGCTACCGCGGCCGCCCCCTCATCGACGCGGACGCGGTCGCCTCGGTGCTCGCGCGTCCCGTCACGGGCGCGACGGGCGACGCGGCGGCGCCGGCGACGGAGGCGCGCTCGTGAGCGACGGGATCCTCCTCGTCACGGGCGGCGCGGGCTTCATCGGCGGCACGATCGTCACCGCGGCCCTCGAGGAGGGTCGCCGGGTGCGCGTCCTCGACTCGCTCCGCGCCGACGTGCACGGCGGCGAGCCGGAGACGGATCCGCGCGTCGAGCTGTTGCGCGGCGACGTCACCGACCCGGACGCGGTCGCGCGCGCCCTCGACGGCGTCGACGTCGTGTGCCACCAGGCCGCCAAGGTCGGGCTCGGCGTCGACTTCCTCGACGCGCCCGACTACGTGTCCACCAACGACGGCGGCACCGCCGTGCTCCTGGCCGCGATGACCCGCGCGGGCATCGACCGGCTCGTGCTCGCGAGCTCGATGGTCGTCTACGGCGAGGGCGCCTACGCGGGCGCCGACGGACCGGTCCGCCCGCCCGCGCGCCGCGTCGCCGACCTCGACGCCGGCATGTTCGACCCCCTCGATCCCGCGACGGGCGAGCCGCTCGTCCCGCAGCTCATCGGCGAGGACGTGCCGCTCGACCCGCGGAACGTCTACGCCACCACGAAGCTCGCGCAGGAGAACCTCGCGAGCTCGTGGACGCGCGCCACGGGCGGCCGGGCCGCCGCGCTCCGCTACCACAACGTCTACGGGCCGGGCATGCCGCAGAACACGCCCTACGCGGGCGTCGCCTCCCTGTTCCGCTCGGCCCTCGCCCGCGGCGAGGCGCCGCGCGTCTTCGAGGACGGCCGTCAGCGTCGCGACTTCGTGCACGTCCGCGACGTCGCCGGCGCGAACCTCGCGGCGCTCGCCTGGACCGGGGATCGCGAGGCCGGCTCCTTCCGCGCCTTCAACGTCGGCAGCGGCACGGTGCACACCATCGGCGAGATGGCCGAGGCGCTCGCGCGCGAGGCCGGCGGATCGGCGCCCGTCACCACGGGCGAGTACCGGCTCGGCGACGTGCGGCACATCACGGCGTCGTCGGAGCGGCTGCGCACGGAGCTCGGCTGGGAGCCCCGGATGACGTTCGAGGAGGGCATGCGCGAGTTCGCCACGGCGCCGCTCCGCAGCGCGGTGGTCTGACGCCCCGCGGGACCGGGACCACGTCCGGGACCTCGTCCGGATCCGAGGCGGCCGGTGGTCCCGCGGTGCCGCGTCGGCCGGCATCCCGGCACCTCCGGGGGACGAGGCGCCCGGGGCCCGCGGGCGACACTGGGTGCATGAACCCCGCGTCCTCCCGTCGTGCCGTCGTCCGCTCCGGGACCGTCCTCACGGCCGCGGCCCTGTCCCTCGCCCTCGCGGGCTGCTCGGACATCGCCGACGACATCGCCGACATCTACGCCATCACCTACGAGGTCAGCACCACGGAGGCCGCGGACGGCGGGCTCACGGACGTGGCGTACGCGGAGGCGTCGCGGCGGGGCCGGCCGTCCGTCGTCCAGGACGTCGGCCGCGCGTCGCTGGCGGCGGGCCGCGACGCCGGAGAGGGGCTGTGGTCGGCGGAGGCCTACGTCACCGCGGAGGACTGGGCGTTCGTGCAGGCCACGCCCGTGGACGGCGAGGCGCTGACCTGCCGGATCCTCATCGACGGGAAGCGGGAGATCGCGACCGCCACCGCGGCTCCCGGCCAGCCGGTGACGTGCCAGGTGCCGACGCCGCCCTTCGGCTGAGCGCACGGGCACGATCCCCCACCCGCGGACGCGGCCAGGGCCGGACGACGACGCCCGGCACCGGCTCCCGCGACGGCGCGATGCCGCGGATCAGTACTTCGCGGACTGCCCGCCGTCGATCGGCAGGACGGCGGCGTTCACGTAGTCCGCGTCGTCGGAGAGCAGGAACGCGACCACGGACGCGATCTCCTCGGCCTCGCCGTAGCGCTTCGTCGGGTTGCCCTGGATGAACTGCTCGGCCGCGCCCCGCGGGTCCTCGGCGCTCAGCTGCTTCATCGACGCCTCGACCATGGGGGTCCAGATGGCGCCGGGCGCGATCGCGTTGACGCGGATGCCGAACTCGCCGTACTCGACGGCCGAGTTGCGGGTGAGCCCGACGACGCCGTGCTTCGCGGCCGCGTAGCCGGACTGGTTGCCGACGCCGCGGATCCCGCCGACGCTGGCGGTGTTGACGACCATGCCGGAGCCCTGCGCGCGCATGACGGCGAGCACCTTCTCCAGCCCCAGGAACACGCCGCGCAGGTTGATGGCGACGACCTTGTCGAACTCGGCGGCGGTGAAGTCCTCGGTGAGGTTCTGGCGGCCCTCGATCCCCGCGTTGTTGAAGAAGCCGTCGATGCGGCCGAAGCGCTCGACGGTCCCCTGCACGTAGGCGTCGACGTCGGACTCGTCCGACACGTCGGCGATGACGGTGAGGACCTCGGCGTCGGGCGATGACGAGCGGACCGCCTCGACGGTGGCCTGAAGGCCCTTCTCGGAGATGTCGACGAGGGCGAGCCGGGCGCCCTCGGCGGCGAGGCGGACGGCGGCGGCACGGCCGAGGCCCGAGCCTCCGCCGGTGATGAGGACGACCTTGTCGGTGAAGCGGGTGGTGGTCATGGGGTCTCCTGACGACGTGGGGCGACGGCTCGCGCCTCGTGGTGGAGCCACCATCCATGCGATCGCATGGACATCCCTACCGTAGGTCGGTTTCCTGGACGCGGCCTCCGCGCACCGCCCGCAGCTCGGGCGCCCGCCGCTCCGACCGCCACCTCACGCCGACGAAGACGATCCCGGCGAGCACGATGTGCACGAGCACCAGCGCGATCGCGTCGGGCTCCACGAACGCGACGTCCCAGCCCGACGACGCCCAGCTCTGACCGCCCAGCAGGATGCGGGTCACCGTGAGCTGCGTCCAGTGGAACGCCATCGCGACGAGGAGCGCGCCCTCCATCGGGATCCGCCGCGCGGCGACGAGCGCGAGGCCGAACAGCGCGAGCTGGAGCACGTACGCGATCGCGTCGTTCCCGGCGGGCACCGGCGTGAAGGCGCCGGCGTCGGACCCCGCGATCGTGAGCACGAGCCAGCGGCCGGACTCGATCACGACGCCGATCGCGGGGAAGAGGGCGGTGGTGAGGAGCGTGGCGACGGCGAGCCCGGTGCCGTCGCGGAGGTTCGTCCACACGTACCCGCGGAGGGCGAGCTCCTCGGGGATCGCCTCGTAGAGCGCGAGGACGAGCCCGTTGAGGAGGAGGAAGCCGGCGAACGCGGCGAGGTCGATGCCGTCGACGCGGATCCAGCCGAGGAGGCCGGCCGGGACCCAGACGACTGCGCCCGTCACCGCTCCCACCCCGACGCCGAGCGCGATCGGGCGCCCGACCCGCCGCGAGAGGCCGAGGCCCGCGAGGCTCCGGCGGTCGAGCCGCCGCCGCAGGAGGACGACGGCGGGCACGACGAGCGCCGACATGAGCACGGCCTGCAGCGCGACCTTCGGGAGCAGGCCGGCCCCGGTCGCCTGCTCGGCCGCGCCCGCGATCCCGATGGCGAGGCCGAGCCCCGCGCCGAGCACGACCCAGGCGAGGAACGCGACCGCGACGGCGCGGATCCACGGCTGCGGGCGGCGCGTCTGCGCGTCGAGGCGCGGATCCGTCGCGACGGCGGCCGGGTCGTGGCGGTCGGCCGATGCGGTGCGGGCGGACCCGGAGGGGCGGGCGGATGCGGGCACGGGTCTCGTCTCGTCGGCGGATCGTGGGCGGCGTCCTCACCCATGCTGGCCGCGAGGCCGCCGGCGTGCGACCGCGACGGCGGCCCGGCCCGCTTCTGGGGCGCGGGATCAGGCCGGGGACGCCCCCGCGGGCGCGTCGGCCGAGGCCTCCGGCACCGGCTCCCCCTCCGGCTCCGGCACCGGCTCCGGCTCCGGCTCCGGCTCCGTGAAGTCGAAGACGAGCACCCCGTGCGGATCCGACGCCAGCAGCGGCCCGACGAAGTGTTTGAAGGCCGCGTGCTGCGCGTCGATGCGGGCAGGATCCCGGATCAGCGGCTCCCCGAGGTACAGGTTGCGGTCGCCCTCCGACGCGAAGGTGAGCACGAACCCCAGCTCGAAGCCGCGGCCGACGCCCTCCGGGCTCGACTGGCGGCCCGCGTGCAGGGAGCGGATGTACGGCCCCGAGCCGTCGGGATGCGGCGAGTCGGCGAGCGCCCGGAACCGGCGCTCCACCTCGTCGCGGTCCTCGGGCGCCGCGTCGTCGCGGAGGCGGAACAGCACGATGTGGTGCACGAGGCCCGGCACGTGGTCGCGGGCGGTGAGCTGGGCGTCGGTGAGGGCGGGGGCGGCCGCGGGCGGGCCTCGTGAGCGGTCGTCATGGTCGCGAGTCTGGCCTGTGCGACGCCCCGCCGCCCGCGCCCGGCTTGACTTCGAAAACCTTCACGCTGGTAAGGTTAGGCAACCCTTACGGATCGTCCCGGACGATCCGCCTGCCGTGCGAGGGCGGCACGGCCGCCTCGCCGACAGCACGGCGATGCGGCGCCGCCCCTCCCGTGACGCTCGGACCCGCCCGTCGGGTCGATCCGTCGCGCCCACGGCGCCGGGCACCCCCACCGAAAGGCACGCATGTCCCGCACCGCACGCCTGGCCGCGACCTCCGCCGCCGCGCTCCTCGCCCTCGGCCTCGCCGGCTGCTCCACCCCGCCCGCGTCCGACGCCGGCGCCGAGCCGTCCGCCGACTCCGGCTTCACGCCGATCACCATCGAGCACGCGCTCGGCACCACGACCATCGAGGCGCAGCCCGAGCGCGTCGCCACGGTGAACTGGGCCAACCACGAGGTGCCGCTGGCCCTCGGCGTGGTGCCCGTCGGCATGGCCGCCGCGAACTTCGGCGACGACGACGGCGACGGCGTGCTCCCCTGGGTCGAGGAGAAGCTGACCGAGCTCGGCGCCGAGACGCCCGTGCTGTTCGACGAGACCGACGGCATCGACTTCGAGGCCGTCGCGGACACGCAGCCCGACGTGATCCTCGCCGCCTACTCCGGCCTCACGCAGGAGGACTACGACACGCTCAGCGAGATCGCGCCCGTCGTCGCGTACCCGGAGACCGCCTGGGGCACCCCGTGGCGCGAGATGATCGAGGTGAACAGCCAGGCGATGGGCATGGCCGCGGAGGGCGAGCGCCTCGTCGCCGACCTGGAGGCCGAGATCGACGAGACCGTCTCCGGCTTCGAGGCCCTCACCGGCACCTCCGCGATGTTCCTCACCCACGTGGACGCCGCCGACCTCAGCGAGGTCAGCTTCTACACGACCCACGACACCCGCGCGATGTTCTTCGAGGACATCGGCCTCGAGACGCCGGCGAGCATCGCGGACGCGTCGGCCTCGACCGAGAAGTACTCCCTCACCACGAGCGCGGAGCAGGCGGACGCCTTCCGCGACGTCGACGTGATCGTCACCTACGGCGACGAGGAGCTCGTCGCCACGCTCGAGGGCGACCCGCTGCTGTCGCAGATCCCCGCGGTCGCGAACGACGCGATCGTGCTGCTGCCGGGCACCACTCCGCTGGGGACCGCCGCGAACCCGACCCCGCTGTCGATCTCGTACGTCCTCGACGACTACCTCACCCTCATCGCCGACGCCGCCGCCCGGGCGGCGTGACCTCCGGCACCACCGCGGCCGACCCGGCCGTCCGCGCCCGGGCGTCGTCCTCCGACGACGCCCGGGGCGCCGGCGCGCGCTCGCGCTGATCGGGACGGCCCTCGTGCTGGCCGCGCTGATGCTCGCGTCGGTGGTGATCGGATCCCGCGACATCGGCTGGTCCGACATCGTCGCCGCGCTCTCCGGCTCCGTGGAGGGCTTCGGGCCGGCCTCGGTCGCCACCCGCATCCCGCGCACCGTGCTGGCGGTGGCGGTGGGCGCCGCCCTGGGGCTCTCCGGCGCGGTCATGCAGGGCGTGACGCGGAACCCGCTGGCCGACCCCGGGATCCTCGGCGTGAACACGGGGGCGGCCCTCGCGGTCGTCACCGGCATCGCGTTCTTCGGCCTGAGCACCCCGACGGGCTTCATCTGGGTCGCGATCGGCGGCGCGGCCGTCACCGCGGTCTTCGTCTACACGGTCGGGTCGCTCGGGCGGGACGGCGCGACGCCGCTGAAGCTCGCGCTCGCGGGCGCCGCCACCTCGGCGGCGCTCGCGTCGTTCGTGACCGCCGTCGTGCTGCCGCGCAACGACATCGCGGGCGGCGTGCGGTCCTGGCAGATCGGCGGGGTGGGCGGCGCGACGTTCGCGAGCATGCAGCAGGTCGTGCCCTTCCTCGTCGTCGGCGTCCTCGCCTGCCTCCTCTCCGCGCGGAGCCTCAACTCGCTCGCGCTCGGCGACGAGCTGGCAGCGGGTCTCGGGGAGCGCGTCGCGCTGGCGCGGGGCCTCGCCGCCGCGGGCGCCGTGGTGCTCTGCGGCGCGGCGACGGCGATCGCGGGCCCGATCGGGTTCGTCGGCCTCGTCGTGCCGCACGCCAGCCGCCTGCTGGTCGGCGTCGACCACCGCTGGCTGATCCCCTTCTCCGCGCTGCTCGGCGCCGCCCTCCTCACCGCCGCCGACGTGCTCGGCCGCATCGTCGCGCGGCCCGCGGAGCTCGACGTCGGCATCGTCACGGCGCTGATCGGCGCGCCGTTCTTCATCCACATCGTCCGCCGGCAGAGGGTGCGGGCGCTGTGACCGCCGCCGTCGAGGACCGCTCCCGCGTGATCCGCACCGCCGACGCCGTCGCGCTCGGCCGCCGCCGCAGGTCGCTCCGCCGCCGGGTCGTGGTGGCGGTGCTCGCCGTGCTCATCGCCGCCGTCGCGCTCCTCTCCCTGATGGTGGGGAACACCTTCCACCCGCTCGACGACGTGGTCCGCGTCGCCCTCGGCCAGGACGTGCCGGGCGCGACCTTCACCGTCGGCCGGCTGCGGCTCCCCCGGACCGCCCTCGCCGTGCTCGTCGGCCTGTGCTTCGGCCTCTCCGGCGTCGCGTTCCAGACCATGCTGCGGAACCCGCTCGCGAGCCCCGACATCATCGGGATCAGCTCCGGCGCGAGCGCCGCGGCGGCCTTCGCCATCGTGACGCTGTCGCTCGGCCGGACGGCGACCTCGGTGCTCGCGATCGTCGCGGGCCTCGCGGTCGCGCTCCTCGTCTACGCGCTCGCGTACCGCGGCGGCGTCGCCGGCACACGGCTCATCCTCATCGGGATCGGCGTGGCGGCGATGCTCGACAGCGCCACCACGTACGTGCTCTCCACCGCCGCCGACGGCGACCTGCAGGCGGCCATGCGCTGGCTCACCGGCAGCCTCAACGGCGTCGGCTGGGGCGACGCGCTCCCGGTGCTCCTCGCGCTCGCGGTGCTGGGGCCCGTGCTGCTCAGCCGGTCCCGGGCCCTCGACGCGACGCGCCTCGGCGACGACACGGCCGCCGCGCTCGGCGTCGGCGTCGACCGCACGCGGCTCGTCGTGATCGTCGCCGCCGTGGGGCTCATCGCCTTCGCGACCGCGGCGACCGGCCCCATCGCGTTCGTCGCGTTCCTGTCCGGCCCCATCGCCGCGCGCATCGTCGGGCCGGGCGGGTCCCTGCTCGTGCCCTCGGCCCTCGTCGGGGCGCTCCTCGTCGTCGTGGGCGACGTGCTCGGGCAGCACGCCCTCGGGATCCGCCTGCCCG
The DNA here is from genome assembly GCA_002150995.1 of Clavibacter michiganensis. Classification (GTDB taxonomy): domain Bacteria; phylum Actinomycetota; class Actinomycetes; order Actinomycetales; family Microbacteriaceae; genus Clavibacter; species Clavibacter michiganensis_K. The sequence continues at coordinate 2,588,732 of MDHJ01000001.1, forward strand.
TCGGGGTCGTCACGGGCATCCTCGGAGCGCCCTACCTCGTGTACCTCATCGTCCGCAGCAACCGCCGAGGAGCCGCCCTGTGACCACCACCCACTCGCTGTCTGTCGAGGGGCTCGCCCTCGGCTACGGCGACCGCACCGTGATCCGGTCCCTCGACCTCGTCGTGCCGCCCGGCCGCGTCACCGCCATCGTGGGCGCCAACGCCTGCGGGAAGTCGACCCTCCTGCGGTCGATGTCGCGGCTCCTCGCCCCGCGGGAGGGGCGCGTGGTCCTCGACGGGCGCGACGTGCACCGCATCCCCGCGAAGGAGCTCGCCCGCACGCTCGGCCTCCTCCCGCAGTCGCCCGTGGCTCCCGAGGGGATCACGGTGTCCGACCTCGTCGGGCGCGGCCGCCACCCGCACCAGGGCCTCCTGTCCCGGTGGAGCCGGGAGGACGACCTGGCCGTCGCGGAGGCGCTGGAGGCGACCGACACGGCGGCGCTCGCCGACCGCGCGGTCGACGAGCTGTCGGGCGGGCAGCGGCAGCGCGTCTGGATCGCCATGGCCCTCGCCCAGCGCACCGACCTGCTGCTGCTCGACGAGCCGACCACGTTCCTCGACGTCAGCCACCAGGTCGAGGTCCTCGACCTGCTCACCGACCTCAACCGCGCGCGCGGCACGACGGTCGTGATGGTGCTGCACGACCTGAACCTCGCCGCCCGGTACGCCGACCAGCTCATCGCGCTCGCGGACGGGCGGCTGCACGCGGCCGGACCGCCCGCCGAGGTGCTCACCGAGGAGTGCGTGCGGGCCGTGTTCGGACTGGAGAGCCGCGTGATCGTCGACCCCACCTCGGGTCGACCGCTGATGCTCCCCCTCGGCCGCCACCACGTCCGCGCTCCCGGAGGGCCCCGGGACGGGGGCGCCGTCGCCCTCCCGCTCGGGCACGCCGCGACGTAGCCTGGGCGGACGACGGACCGCGACGAGGAGGCCGCATGCACGACGAGCCCGCCTCCACCGCCGCGGCCCTCCGCCGCCGCCTGCGGGACGACCCGGCGGCCGGGCGCGCGCTCGAGGAGCTGCGGCGCGCGGCGTACGGGCGCGCCGGATCGGACGCGCCGCTCGTCGAGGTCCCGGCCGCGCTCCGCGCGCGCACCGGCTCCCCGCAGCGGGAGCTGCCGGCGCCCCTCGTGGCGCTGCTGGCCGAGGAGGCGCGCCTGGTGGACGAGGGCGCGGCCCTGCTGGCGGCCGAGCGGGTGCACGGGGAGGCGGCGGGCGGGGATCCGACGGCCGGGGATCCGACGGCCGGGGATCCGACGTCCGGGGATCCGACGGCCGGGGATCAGCCGGCGGACGATCCGGTGACCGCTCCCCGGCGCCGCCGCGTGGCCCGCGGGCCGCTGGCCGCCCTGATCGCCGGGGCCGTCGTCCTCGCCGCCCTCGGCACCGCCTCGGCGACGGGTCTTCTCGACGGGGTCGCCGCGGGTGCCCCCGGCCCCACTGCCGCCACCGCCGGGGATCCGGCCCCGGACGCCGCGACGACGCCCCGCGGCCAGGCGATGGGCACGCCCGACGGCCGCCGCGGCGCCGCGGTCCCCGACTTCTCCGAGGACCCGCCCGTGCCCGTGCCCGCCACCGACGAGGAGCTCGCCGCCGAGCGGACCCGCGCAGCCGACGCGCTGTGGGCGATGCTCGTCGCCCAGGAGCCGGACGCCGTGCGCCCCGACGTCGGCTTCGAGCGCACGATCGCGCCGGGCCTCTTCGCGGAGGTGCAGGTCGGATGCCTCCGGGAGGCGGGCATCGACGCGTCCGTCATCGGCTCGGACAGCTTCACGTACCCCGACGGGGACGCGGCCGCCCTGTACGCCTGCGCGGTGCGTTTCCCGATGGCGGAGGCCGCGGACGGGCCCCGGGACGACGCGGGGCTCGCGTACCTCCACGACTACTACGTCGCGTACCTGCTGCCGTGCTACGCCGCCGAGGGGAAGCCGTACGAGGGCGAGGTGCCCGCGCGCGACGAGTTCATCGCGGCGACCCGCGCGGGCGACCCGTGGACGCCGTTCCCCGCGGCCATGGACCCCGCCCTGGCCGCCACGTGCCCCGCGACCCCGGCGGCGTACCGGTGACCCGGTGACCGGATCCGCCGCTCCCGCCGCCGACGCCCTCCGCCGGCGCCTGCGGGACGACCCCGCGGCCGCGCGTGCCCTCGACGCGCTCCGCCGCGCGGCGTACGGACGCGACGCGGCCGACGCCCCGGTCGTGCGGCTGCCCGTCGCCGTGCGGGTGACCCTGTCCATCGCCGCGGAGGCGCTGCCCGCCCCGCTGGTCGCGCTCATGACGGAGGAGGCCCGGCTCGTGGAGGAGGGCCGCGCGCTCCTCGCGCGCGACGCCGCGTGGGCCGAGGGCCACGACGAGGACGATGACGACGACGGCCCATCCGGATCCGACGGCGCGCCGGCCCCGACCGCGGATCCCGACCGCGCGGAGCACCACGCGACGGGCCGCACCCCGTGGCACCGCCGCCTGCTCCGACCCGGCCGCCTCGCCGCAGTGCTCGCGGGCGCGCTCCTCGTGGCCGGCCTCGGCGCCGCCTCCGCGTCCGGACTCCTCGTGGACGGAGACGGCCGGCGCGCCCCGGAGCCGACCTCCGCCCCCGCTCCGCCGAGCACGCCGGATCCGCGGGTCGGCCTGCCCGTCCCGGAGTTCACCGCCGAGCCGCCCGCGCCGTTGCGCGAGGAGCTCACGGCGTCGGCGACGGCGGCGGCCCTCCGCACCGAGGCGGACGCGCTCTGGGAGCAGGTGCGCACCCAGCGGCCCGACGCGGTGCGGCCCGACCTGCCGGTGGAGCGCGTGCTCGAGGGCGAGGCCTGGGTCCGCCAGCAGGCCGCGTGCCTGACCGAGTCGGGGGTCCGGGTCCAGGTCATCGGCACGGGCGAGGACACCCGGCTCGGCGTCCACTCGGCGGACGCCGCCGTCGAGTACGCGTGCGCGGTGCGCTTCCCGACCGCTCCCCGGGGACCGCTGACGACGGCGGCCCTGCAGTGGGTCCACGCCTACCACGTCGGCTTCCTCCTCCCCTGCTACGCGTCCGAGGGCTCCCCGTACCAGGGCGAGGTGCCCGACCGCGCCGCGTTCGTCGCGCACGCGCGCGCCGGAGGCTGGTGGCAGCCGACGGTGCCGACGGACGACGGCGTGCTCGAGTCGCGCTGCCCGTCCGCTCCCCCGGGTCTGCGCTGATCGCCCGTCGCGCCTGCTGAGGACGCTTCTCAGCCCGGTTAGGGTGGTCGGGATGCGCGCGCCCCTCCGACCCCGGCCCCGCGCCACCGGTCCGCGATGACGGACCGCCTCGGCGGCACCGCGCCCGACGACGACGGCGCCTCGCCCTTCGACCGGCCCGTGCGGCCCCGGCGCGAGCGGGCCCGCGACCGGCGCCCCGCCCGGTCCGCCCCCGCCGCCGACTCGGGCACGGACACGGACACGGACACCCGCACCGGCACCGGCACCCGCACCCGCACCGGCACCGGCACCGGCACCGGCACCGGCACCGCGACGCTCGACCGCGACGATCCGCACGATCACGCCGCCCACGGCCCCGACGCCGGGCGCCCCGCCCGCCGCGCCGCCCCCACGGGCCTCCGCGCGGGCCTCGCGACGGGCCTCGGCCTCGTCGTCCTCCTCCTCGCCCTCCGCGCCGCCTCCCCTGCGCTCGGCGACGGCGTGCTGCCCGACCGGATCCAGGACCTCGTCACGCTGTCCGTGAGCGTCATCGTCGAGTCGCTGCCGTTCGTGATCCTCGGCATCGTGCTGTCGATCGTCGTGCAGGTGTGGGTGCCGCCCGGCGTGATCGAGCGGCGCCTGCCGCGGAACCCCTTCCTCCGCCGCGCGTGCATCTCGTTCCTCGGCATGGCGCTGCCCGTCTGCGAGTGCGGCAACGTGCCGCTCGCCCGTGGCCTCGTGGTGCGCGGGTTCACGGTGCCGGAGTCGATCACGTTCCTGCTCGCGGCGCCGATCCTCAACCCGATCACGATCATCACGACCCACGCGGCGTTCGGCTTCGACGGCTGGATCCTCGTGGCCCGCCTCGTGGGCGGCTTCCTCATCGCGAACGTCGTCGGCTGGCTGTTCAGCCTGCACCCGCAGCCCGACCGCCTCCTCACCGACGAGTTCCGCGCCGAGTGCGCCCTGCCGGACCCGCACGCGCAGGGCGGCGCGCGCGTCCGGAGGTCGATCGGCCTGTTCGGGCGCGAGGCGACGACGATCATGCCGGCGCTCGTCATCGGCTCGCTGCTGGCGGGCCTCATCCAGGTCGCCGTTCCGCGCGAGGTGCTCGTGACGCTGGGCGGCAGCCCGATCCTCTCCGTCGTCGCGCTGATGGTGCTCGCCTTCGTCGTCTCCGTCTGCTCCAACGTCGACGCGTTCTTCGTGCTGTCGTTCGGGTCCGTGTTCCTCCCCGGCGGCATCGTCGCCTTCCTGGTGTTCGGACCGGTCATCGACGTCAAGATGCTCGCGCTCATGCGCACCACCTACTCGACCCGCACGCTCGTGATGATCACCTCGGTCGTCGCGCTGATCAGCCTCGCGCTGGGATGGGGTGTCAATGCGATCGCCTGACGACCGGATGCACGCCGACCCGACCGCCGACGGCCGGATCGCCGACGTCCCGACCACCGCCTCGGGATCCCGCGGGACCCGCCGCGCGCGCCGGCGTCGGGCCGCCGGGGGCCGGGCCTCCTCCACGGTCGGCCTCGTGCTCCTCGCGGCCTGCATCGTCTCGACGCTGTGGCTCACGGTCACCGGGCAGCTCGGCCTCTACATCCACCCGCGCTACTTCGTCTTCACGGCGATCATGGCGGTCATCGGGCTCGTCGCGACCGTCGCCGGGTTCGCCCTGCGGCCCGCCGAGGCCGCGGCGGAGCACGACCACGACCACGACCACGACCACGGACCCGCCGCCCTCGGCGACGCGGCCGCCCCGTCCTCGGCCGGGTCCGGGTCCGGATCCGAGTCCGCGGTCGCGTCCGCGCGCCGCCGCCGCGCGTCCCTCCGGTCCCGCGCCTCCCGCCTCGCCGTCGCCGGCGTCGTCACGGTCACGGTCGTCGCCGTCCTCGTCCTCCCGCCCCGCACGCTCACGACGAGCACGGTCACGCAGCGCGCCCTCAACTCGAGCACGGTCGCCTCGGACGCGGCGCCCGACGAGGAGCTCCTCGGCACGAGCGACTTCTCGACCCTGGGCGTGAAGGACTGGTCGCAGCTGCTCGCGCAGACCACCGATCCGACCTTCTTCACGTCGAAGTCCGTGGACATCACGGGCTTCGTGAGCGCCGACCCCGACGACCCGGACGACGTCTTCTACGTGACCCGCTTCGTCGTCACCTGCTGCGCGGTCGACGCGCAGCCCGTCGGCGTGCCCGTCTACCAGCCCGGCTGGGCGTCGACGCTCGAGACCGACGAGTGGGTGGAGGTCACCGGCCCGTTCGCCTCGAACCCGAGCGCGCGCAGCCGGCAGCCGCTCGCCGTCATGCCCGCGACCGTCGAGCAGGTCGAGCAGCCCGCCGACCCCTACGTCTACTGAGCCTCCCGTGACCGACGCCGCCGCCTCCCCGCGCGCCTTCCGCCGGGCGTTCACCGCCGTGGTCGTCGTGCTCGTCCTCGTCTGCGGCGGACTGCTCGCGGCCGCCGGCAGCCAAGGGCCGCGGCTGGTGCGCACCGACGTCGATCCGCTCGCCGTCGTGCAGCAGTCCCGGCAGCGGCTCGTGCTCGCGGCGAACCGCCCGCTCCAGCCCGTCGACGCGTCGCGCGTGCGGATGGAGCCCGGCGCCGAGTTCACGGTCGACACGCAGGCCGACCGGATCGTCATCGACTTCGCGCGCCCGCTCGCGTACGACGCCGACTACACGGTCGCCGTCGACGGCGTGCAGGGCATCGGCGGCGGCCCGGCGGCCGACCTCCGCACCTCGTTCCGCACGGGCGACCCCGGCATGTTCGTGCTCGTCCGCGGCGGCGAGCAGCAGGCCGACCGCATCGTGCGGCAGAGCGTGGCGGGCACCGGATCCGGCGCGAGCGACGTCGTGTTCGAGGCGACGAGGATCCAGGAGTACGCGGTCGTCGGGCAGTCCCTCGTCGTCGCGACGCTCGAGGACGACGGCACGAACGGCCTCGTCATCGCCGCGCTCGACGGCTCCGGCCAGGTGCCGCTGCCGCTGCCCGACCGCGGGACGCTGCAGGACCTCCACGCCGAGGACACGGGCACCACCGTCGGCTTCCGCTTCACGAGCGCCGACGGCGTCCGCTTCGACGACACCCTCATGGTCGACGACGTCGCGGCCGGCGCCGCCCCCGCACCCGTGCTCGGGCTCGACGGGCAGGCGGTCTCCGCGCAGGCCTGGGGGTTCGTCCCCGGGCGCCCCCAGCTGGTCGCGCACGGGCAGGACGGCGACCTCTACCTCATCACCGTCGACGGCTCCGCGCCGATCGTGCCGCTCGGGCGGCACGGCACGCTCGGGCCGTTCTCCGCGGACGGCACGCGCCTGGCGGTCACGGATCCGGGCACGACGACCGAGATCGACCTCCGCACCGCCCGGCAGACGACGCTCCCGACCGAGACGGGCGGCCAGGACCTGCAGTATGACGGCGCCATCTCGTTCGTGCCCGGCGACGACGGCGCGGTGCTGCGCGTGCGCACGGCGCTGGATCCCGCCACCGGCGCGGCCACGCAGCGCCTGGTGGTCGTCCGCGACGGCTCGGCGAGCGACGTCTACGTGCCCGCCGACCCGGCGACCCGGATCACGGGGCTCACGGTCACGCCCAACGGCCGCTTCGCGCTGCTCGAGACGGTGCCGGACCCGGCCCGCGGGGCGAGCGACGAGTACCCGCGGAACCCCCGCGACACGAGCGTCACCACGCTGCTCGTCGAGCTGTCCACGGGCACGGTGACCCGCAGCGTCGCCGGCTTCGAGGTCACGATCGGCTGAGCGGGGTCCCCCCGTCCCGACCTGTCCGGGGTCCCGCGGCCTGCGCGAGGAGCGACGCCGCGGCGACGAGGACGAGCACCAGGACCATCGCGCCGCGGAGCCCGAACTGCTCGCCCAGGAACCCGAGCACGGGAGGTCCCACGAGGAAGGCGACGTAGCCGACCGTCGCGACCGCGGCGACGGACGACGTGGGGTCGTCGCCGTCGGCGGCCGCGGAGAGCGTCACGGGGAAGCCGAGGGCGGCGCCCAGCCCCCACAGCACGACCGCGCATCCGGCCGCGACGGGGCTGTCGACGAACACGACCACGGCGATGCCGGCCGCGGAGACGAGCGCGCTCACGCGGAGCACGGCCGCGTTGCCGTACCGGGCGAGGAGCGGCGCGCCGACGAACCGGCCGACGGTCATGGCGGCCGCGAACGCCGTGAAGACGACCGTGCCGACGGTCGGCGACGCGCCGTGGCCGTCGACCATCAGGAGCGGCAGCCAGTCCATCGCGGAGCCCTCCGCCAGGGCGAGGGCCAGCACGATGGCGCCCAGCATCAGCACGCGCCGCTCGCGCATGGCCTGCAGCAGCGACCTCCGCGGGGATCCCGAGGCGTCCGCCGACGTGTCCCGGTCCACCCGTCCCGTGCCGGGCGACACCGACCGGACGACCGTGACGAGCAGGACGCCGCCGAGCGCCGCGACGGCGAGGAGCTGCCCGATCACGGGGAAGTCGACCGCGGTGAGGCCGATCCCCACCACCGAGCCCAGCACCGTGCCCAGGCTGAAGCACCCGTGCATCGCGGGGAGCACCGAGCGTCCGAGCGCCGTCTCGATGGCCGCGCCCTCGAGGTTCAGCGCGATCTCCGAGAAGCCGATCCCGAGCCCGGTCAGCGCGAGCCCGACGAACACGCCCGGCGTGGACGAGAGGCTCGCGGAGATCCCGACGAGCGCGATGCCCGCCGTGAAGGACGCCCCGCCGAGCGCGACGGTGAGGCGCACGCCGTGCCGGCGCACGAAGGCGGCCGACGTCAGCACCCCGGTCATGGACCCGACGGAGAGGCCGAGCAGCACGAGGCCCATCTCGGCCGTGGACGCGGCCAGGAGGTCCCGCACGGCGGGCGTGCGGACCACCCACGACGACATCCCGATGCCGAACACCAGCATGAACGCGTACACCGCCCGTCGGCGCCCGAGGAGCGCCGCGGCGTCCCGGGGGGCCTTGGTCGTCGCGTCCCGCGCCGTCGCGTCCGTCGTCGTCCCGTCCTGCATGCCCGCCCCGATCCGTCCCTGCCGACCTCGAGTCAAGCAGGTCGGCGCGGCGTCCTCACGCCGGGGAGGCGGTGCGGCGCACGGCGACGACCGTCACGTCGTCGGGCAGGGCGCCCGCCGGCGCGAGGCCGGTGATGCCCGCGACCGCGCCGGCGGCGCTGGGCCCCGCCGCCATCGCGGCGTCCGCCGCGCGGTCGAGCGCCGCCACCGTGCCGTCGAAGAGGTCGAGCACGCCGTCGCTGCAGACGAGCAGCAGGTCGCCGGGCCCGAGGTGGACGGTGCTCGTCACCCACTCCTGCTCGCCCAGCGCGCCGAGGGGCAGGTTCCGCGACGGGATCTGCTCGCGCGAGCCGTCCGCCCGGCAGACGAGCCCGAGCCCGTGCCCGGCGTCGACGATCGCGACGTCGCCGCTCGCCGCGTCCAGCCGCAGGTGCAGCAGGGTGACGAAGGCGCCGTTCGCGTCGAGGTCCGGCTCGACGGCCCGGTCGACGACGGCGAGCGTGCGGCCGGGGTCGAGGGTCGGGAGGGCGGTGCGGAGCGACGCGCGCACGGTCGCCGCGATGACCGCGGCGCCGACGCCCTTCCCCATCACGTCGGCGAGGGTGACGACGATGCCGTCCGGGGTGCGGTGCCAGTCGAAGAAGTCGCCGCTGACCTCCCCGCTCGGCACGCACTCGCCGGCCACCTCGTAGCCCGGCACGTCGGGCACGGACTGGGGCAGGAGCCGCCGCTGGACGCCGCCGCCCTCGATCAGCTCTTGCCGTGTCCGGTCGGCGGAGGCGGCGAGCATCCTCGCCACCTGCTCGCCGCTGAGCGACGCCATGCTGAACGACACCACGACGAGGAGCACCAGCGTGATGAGCGTCGTCGACGGGGTGCCGAACCACGTCGTGAAGGCGGGGCTGCGCGGCCCGGTCGCGACGAGGACGGCGCATCGCACGGCGTAGTACGCGGCCAGCGCCCCGGAGGAGAGCAGGAGCGGCCAGCGCGTGCGGGAGAGGCCCGCCTCGAGGAGGGCGAGCTCGCGCGTCGACAGGCCGATCAGCGTGCTCATCAGCCCCAGGTACAGCGGGCCGCCGGACCAGTCGTTCGTCGCGGGCGAGTCGGCGGACGACACGACGACCATGACGACTGCGGGCGCGACCACGAGCCACCACGGCGTCGGGCGCGTGCGCAGGGACCGGCTCCCCATCCACACGGCAGCGGCACCGGCGACGTTGAGGCCGTTGCCCAGCGGGTTCGCCCAGACCTGGTCGGCGGTGCCGTCGCGGAGGTAGAGGAGCGATCCGGCCATGAACAGCGCCAGGGCGCTGCACCACCAGAAGCTGAAGGCCGAGCGGGTGCTGCGGAACGTGACGAGCGCGAAGAGCAGGAACAGCGTGAGGGTCGCGACGCCGAAGGCGACGCGGAGCGTGAGCGAGTCGAGCACGATGCGGTCGCCTCCTGTCCCTCGGGATCTCGGGGAGGTCCGTCGGGGATGCGGCGGGCGCGTCGACCGTGGTCGTCCGCGCTCCGCCGGCGGCGATGCCGACGGCCCCCCGGGCGTCGGCAGTGCGTCTGGTGCCCAGGCTACCGATCCGCAGGGCGTCCGACAGGTCGACGCGGCGCCGGACGGGCCCGGACGCGCCGACGGCCCCGGCTCCCGGAGGGAGACGAGGCCGTCGATGCGTTCCGCTGTGATCGCAGGTGGTGCTGTCCCGGTGTGTGCCGGGTGGGGTGCTACTTGGTGTTGACGGTGATCTTCGCGATGCCGACGACGAGCTCGTCGGTGACGGCGTCGGTGCCGAAGGTGCTGTTCAGCAGGGCGGCGGCGTCGGGGCTGACCTTGACGGTGGTGCCCTCGAGGACGGCGTTGTCGCCCTCCATCTGGAGCGGGTTCAGGGTCGTGCCGTCGAGGTTGAAGATGTAGACGTCGTTCATGACCTCGCCGTCGCCGACCTGGACCGAGCCGGTGAGGCGGCTGGTGCCGGGGTCGATGACGAAGTCGGTGAGCTTCACGACGGTGTCGCCGGCGGTGAGGCTGATGCCGGAGCCGTCGTGGTCGATCTCGCCCTGGACGTAGGGGCGGTAGTCCATCTCGGGGTCGTAGTAGTCCACGTTGCCGCCGGTGATGGGGAACGCGAGGACGCCGGTGGCGCCGTCGAGGGTGGCGGTGCCGATGACGCCGGGGGTCAGGCCCAGGGTCGTGAGGGCGCCGGTGAAGCCGGAGTCGAGGGTGACCTGGGTGTCGACGCCGGTCAGGGTCGGGATCGACGCGAGCGGCGTGGGGTCGGCCTCGGTCGTCGCGGACGCGGACGCGGACGGCGCGGCGGAGCTGGAGGACGAGGGGGTCTCGGCGGGGGTCGAGCAGGCCGCGAGGCCGACGACGAGGAAGCCCGCGGTGGCGAGGCCGAAGACCGACTTGGTGAGGTTGCGCATGACATTTCCTTCGCTGTGTGAACGGGATCCGTGCCCGGTACCCCGGGCGACACAGGGACTTCGGCGCCGGAGGAGAACGGGTTGGGGCCGGTGCTCCTTTCCCAGGGGAAGGCCAGGTTCGAAGCCCGGAAGCCCGTGGATCCGGGGATGCGCCACGATGCGCGGAAAGGGGGCCCTTGACATCCGATAGTCGCCGATATATCGTCGCTACATCGCGACAGCACGCCGCGATCCCCGACATCATCTCCCCGGAAGGAGCGCCCATGCGCACCCACGACCACGATCACGACCACCTGCCGTCCCGCACCCGGGACGGCGTCCCCGCCGACCGCCACGAGCCCCGCCTGCAGCACCACCGCGGCGGACGCCCGCGCATCATGCCCGGGCGCCCGCTCGCCCGCGGCTTCCAGCCCGGCGAGGGCGGCGGCTTCCCGGGCTTCCCCGGGTTCCCCGGCTTCCCCGGCATGGGCGGCTTCGGCGGCCCCGGCTTCGGCCCGGGCCGCGGACGCGGCGGACGGGCCGCGCCCGCCGCGGCGACGTCCGCCTCGCGATCCTCTCCCTGCTCGCCGAGGCGCCGTCCAACGGCTACGGGCTCATCACCGGCATCGCCGCGAAGAGCGAGGGCGCCTGGCGCCCGAGCCCCGGCTCCGTGTACCCGACGCTCCAGCAGCTCGTCGACGAGGACCTCATCGTCGCCGACGAGTCCGGCGCCAAGAGCGTCTACTCCCTCACCGACGCGGGCCGCGCCCACGTCGAGGAGAACCGCGCGTCGATCGACGCCGCCTGGGCCGCCACCACCGACCGGTCCGAGGGCGAGGACGCGTTCCAGACGAGCCTCATGAAGCTCATGGGCGTCGTGAAGCCCCTCATGCACGACGCGACCGACGCCCAGCGCCAGGCCGCGGCGGCGAAGCTCGACGAGACGCGGCGCGCGCTGTACGCGATCCTCGCCGACTGATCCCGGTCGCCGGCCCGTACCGGCGCCCGGACACGACGACGGCCCCGCTCCTGCGGGGGCCGTCGTCGTGCGTGCGGGGCCGGCGGATCCGCCCGATGAGCGGCACCGCCGGGTGGACGGGACCGCCGGGCGGGTCAGCGGATCGCGGCGCCCGTGTCCAGGTCGTCGCCGGCCTCGAGGTCGGGGCCGTCCGACTGCGTGATGTCGATGCCCAGCCCGCCGTCCTCGGCGTCGTCGTCGGCGTCGTCGGCGGCCGCGTCGTCGTCGTCGAGCGGCACGACGCGCTCCGCGTCGACGGCCTCCTCGGCATCGCGGTCGTCGGTGCCGACGAGCTCCTCCACGTCGACGCCGGTGTCGTCCAGGTCGCGGTCGGCGGGGTCGCGCGGGTTCTCGATGTCGCTCACGGTGCTCTCCTCTGCTGGTCGGTGCGGCGCGGTGGCGCCATCCCTCGACGCTACGCGCTCGGCCTCCGCGCGTCCCGGGAGGGCGGCCGGACCGTGATCAGGCGACGGTGACGGAGATGCCGTGCCAGCCGGTCGCGCCGTCGGGCGCGGGCGGCGCCTCGTCCGAGGTCTGGGTCGCGCCCGTGGTGTCGGTCGCGCGCACCTCGAGCCGGTGGGATCCGCTCGTCGCGTCCCACGCGTACGACCACTGCCGCCAGGTGTCGGTGCCGACGCCGTCGCCCAGGGCCGCCTCGGCCCAGTCGCCCTCGTCGACGCGCACCTCGACGCGCGCGATGCCGGTGTGCTGCGCCCACGCCATCCCGGCGACGGCGACCCGGCCCGCGTCGACGCGGACGCCCGCGCGCGGGGTGTCGATGCGCGAGCCGGTCTTGATCGGGCCGCGCTCGGTCCAGCCGCGGGTGGACCAGTACGCGACGTCCTCGGCGAAAGTGGTCACCTTGAGCTCGGTGACCCACTTCGTGGCGGACACGTAGCCGTAGAGCCCGGGCACCACCATCCGCACGGGGAAGCCGTGCTGCTGCGGCAGCGGCTCGCCGTTCATGCCCACCGCGAGGATCGACGCCCGGTCGGGGTCGGTGAGCGCCTCCAGCGGCGTGCTCGCCGTCCAGCCGTCCTGGCTGGTGGACAGCACCATGTCGGCGCCGGCACGGGGCCGGGCGCGCTCGAGCAGCAGCCGGATGGGGTAGCCGAGCCACAGGGCGTTGCCGATCAGGTCGCCGCCGACCTCGTTGGACACGCACGTGAGCGTCGTCACGTGCTCCTCGAGGGGCAGCGCCAGGAGCTCGGCGAAGGTGATCTCCACCTCCTCCTCGACCATGCCGGTGATGCGGAGGCGCCACGACGCCGCGTCGACGGACGGCACCTGCAGGGCCGTGTCGATGCGGTAGAAGTCCGAGGCGGGGGTGACGAACGGCGCGAGGCCGTCGATCCCGAGCTCGGCGGAGGCGGGGATCGCGGCGGCGGGCGTCGCCGCGCGCGGGAGCACGAGGGTGCGGCGGAAGTCGTCCACGCGCGCGGCCGCGGCGTTGAGGCCGCGGGCGACGGATCCGGCGACGACGGAGGCGACGCCCGCCACCACGGTCATCACGAGGAACGTGCGGCGCTCGACGCGCGCGCCGCCGGTGAGGGGGCGCGGGCGGCCGGGCGGGCGATCGCGCGCACGGGCTCCGCCGCCTGCACGGCCACGGACGTGGAGCGGTCGGCGGCGTCGCGCCAGTCGCGGAGCCGGTCCGCGCCGCGGTGCAGGATGAAGACGCCCGCGAGCATGCCGAGGACGGTGGGGATCGCCGCGGCGCCCGTGGCACCGGCGCGCGAGGTGGCCGCCAGCACCGCGACGCCGGCGAAGAGCGCCAGCACGACGATGCCGAGGGGTGGACGGCGCACCTGCAGGATCCCGGCGAGCGCGGCCGCGGCGAGCACCACGACGCCGAGCACGACGATGAGCGCGACCTTGTCGCCCGTGCCGAACAGCGCGATGACGGCGTCCTTGACGCCCGCGGGCACCAGGTCGATGACGAGCGCGCCGACCGCCAGCACCGGGCTCGCCGCGGGCGCGACGAACGCCGCCGCGATCTCCGCGACGGCGAGGACGGACAGCGCCGCGACGACCCCCAGGAACGCCGACCAGGCGGCCAGGGCCGCACGGGTCACGCCGGGACCGGCTTGCTGTACGGGAGGATCACGTCGAAGCGGCAGCCGCCGTCGACGTTCTGCACGGTCACGTCGCCGTCGTGCGCGCGCACGATGCCTCGGACGATGGCGAGGCCGAGGCCTGCGCCGCCACCGCCCGACGCGTAGCCGCCGTCGTGGGTGGACTCGGCCTGCGCGGCGGGATCGGGCTCCGGGGTCTCGGCGGCGGGCGCCGGGAAGTCGGGCCCGAGGGCCGCCCTCTGCGCGGCGCTGCCGGCATACGCGCGGGGAGTGCGGGATCCGGTGGAGCGCCAGCCCGCGTCGAACACGCGCGGCAGGTCGGCCTCGGGGATGCCGCCCGCGGTGTCCTCGACCGACAGGACCGCGAGGTTGCCGGAGTCGCGGTGCGCCGAGATGACGATGCGGCCGCCGGGGAGCGACTGCTGGATGGCGTTCATCACGAGGTTGCCGACGACGCGCGAGAGCTCCCGCGGGTCGCCCTGCACCACGAGGTCGTCGTGCGCGGTGACGCCGCGGAGGTCGACCTGGCGCGCCTGCGCGACCGGTCCGAGCTCGGCGACCGTGTCGCTCACGACGTCGTAGAGGGAGACGCGCTCGACGGCGAGGTCGAGGCTGCCCGAGTTGATGCGGGACAGCTCGAAGAGGTCGTCGACCATGCCGTTGAGGCGGTTCGCCTGCACGCGGATCTGCCGGAAGTAGCGGTGCTCGTCGTCGACCATGCCGTCCTCCAGGGACTCGGCCATGGCGCGGATGCCGGCGAGCGGCGTGCGGAGGTCGTGCGACATCCAGGCGATGAGCTCGCGGCGGCTGCGCTCCTGGGCCTCCATCCGGTCGCGGGCGTCCGCGAGGCGGCGGTTCGCGGCGCTGAGCTCGCGGGCGAGCTGCGCGAACTCCGTGCTGGTGGGGCGGTTCGGCTCGACGGCGGCCTCCTCGCCCATGGACGCGGCGTAGCGGCCGAGCTCCCGGCTGCCGCGCACGAGGGTCATGCCGAGCATGGCGGCCATGACCAGCGAGACGAGCGCGGAGACGGCGGCGACGGAGAGGAACGCGGCGAGGCCGGCGTCGTCCACGAGCATGCCCGCGGTGACGGCGACCATGCCGCCCACGACCGAGAGCACGGCGGCGAGCGCGACGACGCAGATCTGCAGCACGAGCGAACGGCGGCGGAGGAGCCGCAGGAGGACGCTCGCGCCGAGGCCGACGACGGCGGCGCAGACGAGCGCCGTCAGCACGACGATGAGGAAGGAGTCCGCGTTCACGCGTCGCCCCCGGCGGGATCGGCGACGGGCGCGGCAGGCGCAGCCGCGGCAGGCGCGGCGGGCGTCGCGGCGTCGGGGTCGAAGCGGTAGCCCACGCCCCACACGGTGCCGAGGAGGACGGGATGGGCGGGATCCGCCTCGATCTTCTCCCGCAGCCGCCGCACGTGCACGGTGACGGTGCTGAGGTCGCCGATCTCCCAGCCCCACACCTGGCGGAGCAGGTCGTCGCGACCGAACACGCGCCGCGGGTTCCGCAGGAGGAAGGCGAGCAGGTCGAACTCGCGCGAGGTGAGCGAGAGCATGGCACCGGCCTGGTGGATCTCCCGCGCACCGAGGTCGAGCACGAACGGGCCGGCGACGAACGCGGGCTCCGGGACGTCCTCTAGGACGGTGCGGCGGAGGACGGCGCGCACGCGGAGCACCAGCTCGCGCGGGGAGAAGGGCTTCGCCAGGTAGTCGTCGGCTCCGGCGTCGAGGCCGTTGACGCGGTCCTCGCCCTGGCCGAGCGCGGTGAGCATCACGACGGGGACGGGCGACTCGGGGTGCTCCGCGCGGATCCGACGGCACACCTCGAGCCCGTCGAGGCCCGGGAGCATGCGGTCGAGCACGACGAGGTCGGGCATCCGCTCGGTGGCGACGCGCACGGCCTCGAGCCCGTCGGCGACCGTCTCCACGTGGAAGCCGGAGGCCTTGAGGTAGCGGCACACCACCTCGTTGACGGTGGGGTCGTCCTCGACGACGAGGATGCGGCGGCCGCGCAGGGGGTCCGGCCGCGACGGATCGGGCCGAGAGGGGTCGGGGCGGCCGCCATCGGCGCGCGCGGTATCGGATGCGGGGCTCACCCGGCCAGACTATGCGCCGGTCCCTGGGCGCAGCCGGGCCGTGTCCGGCTTGCGAGCGAGCCGTCACCCCTCGCGGCGGTGCCGCCTCACGGCCGACGGCGCCCTCCCCCAGCCGCGGACTCGCTCCGGTGCCGCCTCACGGCCGACGGCGCCCTCCCCCAGCCGGGGACTCCTAGGCTCACGGCATGACGCAAGCGCTCGTGGACGTGGTCCTCCCCTGCCTGGACGAGGAGGAGGCCCTGCCCTGGGTGCTGTCGCGCCTGCCGGAGGGGTACCGCGCCATCGTCGTCGACAACGGCTCGACCGACCGCTCCGCCGAGGTCGCGCGGGAGCACGGCGCGCTCGTGGTGGCCGAGTCCCGCCGCGGGTTCGGCGCCGCCGCGCATGCGGGCCTCGAGGCGGCGACCGCTCCGCTCGTCGCGTTCTGCGACGCCGACGCGTCGATGGACCCGGCCCTCCTCCCCCGCGTCGTCGATCCCGTGCGACACGGCGAGCGCGACCTCGTGCTCGGTCGCCGCGTGCCCTCGGCGCGCGGCGCGTGGCCGCTGCACGCGCGCATCGCGAACCTGGAGCTGGCGCGCCGGCTCCGACGGATCACGGGGGTCCCGCTCCACGACCTCGGCCCGATGCGCTGCGGCCGGCGCACCGAGCTGCTCGGCCTCGGCATCCTCGACCGGCGCAGCGGCTATCCGCTGGAGATGCTCCTGCGGGCGTCCGCCGCCGGGTGGAGCATCCTGGAGGTGGACATGCCGTACGCACCGCGCGTGGGGCGGTCCAAGGTCACCGGCACCGTGCGCGGGACCGTCACGGCCGTCCGCGACATGTCGCGCGTGCTGGCCGAGGCGCGCGCCGCGGCCGCGGGAGCAGGCCGCGCACCGGGAGGATCCGCATGACCGCCGTCGTCGTCATCGCCAAGGAGTGCATCCCGGGCCGCGTGAAGACGCGCCTGCACCCGCCGTTCACGCTCGAGGAGGCGGCCGAGCTCGCCTCCTCGGCCCTCGCCGACACGCTCGCCGCCGTGGACGACGCCGCCCCCGCGCGGCGCGTGCTCCTCTTCGACGGCAGGACGCCGCCCGAGGAGGCGGCCGGCTACGACGTGATCCCGCAGGTCGCGGGCGACCTCGACGAGCGCCTCGCCGCCATGTTCGACGTGCTCGACGGCCCGGTCCTCCTCGTCGGGATGGACACGCCCCAGCTGACCGCGGCGCTGCTGCGCCCCGTGCTCGACTCCTGGGCCGACGGCGCGCAGGGCCCCGACGCGTGGTTCGGCCCGGCGAACGACGGCGGCTTCTGGGCGCTCGGGCTCCGGGACCCGGACGGCGCGCTGGTGCGCGGCGTCCCCATGTCCCGCGACGACACCGGCGCCGTGCAGCTGTCGCGCCTGATCGACGCCGGGCTCGACGTCGCGATGCTCCCCGAGCTCACGGACGTGGACACGGTCGACGACGCGCGGGAGGCCGCCGCGGCCGCGCCCGCCCATCGCTTCGCCGCCACGCTCCGAATCCTCATGACCGACGCGGCGACCCGCGCCGGCACCACCGCACCCGCATCACCCCTGGGGGACCCCGCATGAGCCTGGCCGTCGACCATCCCGAGGACCGCGCCGACGCGCGCGCCCGGACCTTCGGATCCGGAGGCGGCGAGCCGTACGCCCGCGCCCTGCGGGACTCCGGGGAGGTCCTGTTCCTCTCCCTCGCGGCCGACGACGACAGCGCCGAGGTCATCGACATCAGCCGCTGGAGCGCGGACGCCGACGACGTCGACATGAGCCTCCTCGGCGACGCTGCTGGCCCCGTCCTCGACATCGGCTGCGGCCCGGGCCGCATGGTCCGCGCGGCCATGGACGCGGGGCTCGGCGCGCTCGGCATCGACGTCTCCCCCACCGTGGTCGAGATGGCGGCGGGCCAGGGCCTCCCGGTCCTGCACCGCTCCGTCTTCGAGCGCCTGCCGCGCGAGGGCGGCTGGGGCACGCTCCTGCTCCTCGACGGCAACATCGGCATCGGCGGCGACGCGGCCGCGCTCCTCGCCCGCTGCGGCGAGCTGCTCGACGACTCGGGCGCGCTCGTGGTGGAGACCCACCCGGATCCCGCCCGCGACCGCACCTTCGAGTGCACGGTCGAGGACGGCCAGGGGAACGCGAGCGACCCGTTCCCGTGGGCCCAGGTCGGCCGCGACGCGGTCGCCCGCATGGCCGCGGACGCGGGCCTCGGCCTCGCTCAGTGCTGGGAGGTCGAGGGCCGGTCCTTCTGCCGCCTCGTGCGCGCGTAGAGCGCCGCGACCACGGCCGTCGCCACCCCGGTGGCGACCCACATGAGCGCGAGGCGGGGCGCGTAGTCGGCGATGAGGATCGTCGGGTTGTCGTTGCCGATCGCCCGCGCGCGGATCTCCGGCACGACCACGAGGGTCATCACGGCCATGACGACCACGCCGGCCTGCACGATGACGAGCGCGCCCGCGGGCAGCCGACGGCCGGCCTTCCGCAGCAGGAGGCCGGCGGCGAAGACGACGGGCGACAGGATCGCGTCGTGCACGAGGATCGCGAGCAGCAGGAACACGGCGACGCCGACGACCTGGTCGGTGCGCTGCGTGTCGAGGAGCGTGAGCACGCCGGCCGCGAGGCCGACCACGCCGATCGCGACGAGCACCGCGCGGGCCGCGAGCATGCCGCGCGGGCTCCGGGCAGTGGTCCCATCGCGGTCAGCGGGCGCGCCGCGGTCCGCGGGCGTCCGGGGGCTGCCGGTCATCACATCACCTCCAGGGTGGAGAGCCACTTCGTCTGCAGCACGCCGGGGCGACCGGGTGCGATCATGCGCGCCGGGTAGCCGTGCTGGATGTCGAGGGGCGCGCCGTCGAGCTCCAGCGCCACGAGGGTGAGCGGGTCGCGGACGTACTCCGGCCCCATCTCGGTGCGCCGGAACCCGCCGCGCTGCTCGAGGCTCGTGACCCGCAGGCGCGCGCCCGGGTCTGCCCCGACGGCGTCCATGAGGTCCCGGAGGCGGACGCCCCGCCAGACGGCCGACTGGCTCCAGCCCTCGACGCAGGCGATGGGCAGCGTGGCGGTCACGAGCCCCATGCCGCGGAGGTCGTCCATGGTGAACGCGCGCGACATGGACCCGGCGGAGACGGTGAGCGTCCAGGCGGGATCCATCGCGGACTCCGTGACGCCGGCGGCCTCGGCCGTGCGGTTGACGGGAAGGCCCTGGGGCCCGGTGCCCATGACGCGCGGACCGAAGGCGTTGAACGGGGCGAGGACGCGGAAGGACTGGCCCGCGGTGAGCCCGACGACCGCGGCCACGGACGCGCCGACCGCCACGAGGAAGCCGCGTCGCGCGACCGGGGCCGGCGTGACGGGGGTGTCGTCGATCCAGGCGAGCACGCGGCCCGTGACGCCGCGCGCCGGGCGGGCAGCACCTCCGCCGTCGCCGTCACGGCCGACCGCGGGAGCGTCCTCCGGCGCGACGATGGGCGACTCGTCCGCCTGCCCGCGCCGCCAGTGCCGGGCGATGGCGGGGAGCTTCACCCCGATGTGGATCGCGAGCGACCCCACGACCACGAACGCCAGCGCCCAGTGCGTCTGCCGGAAGTAGAACGGGAACGGCACCCACTGGAACGTGTTGAGGAGGCCGATCGTCACCTCGAGCAGCGAGGCGCCGACGAAGACGGCGATGGAGGCGCGCTCGAGGAACGACACCACCCCGGTGACCGGCGGGTACGTCAGCAGCTCGGGGAAGACGATCCAGAGCTTGGCGAGCAGCAGCGGCACGCAGGCGATGCCCGCGGTGATGTGGATGCCCTGCGTCACGCGGTAGAGCGACACCGGCGCCGTGGGGAAGCGCATCCACGGGAGCGGCTCCTGCAGGTAGTGGCTGTAGAGGCCCGTCGCGAAGCAGACGAGGAACGCGAGGCCGAGCAGCCGGCCGATGACGACGGCCATCCGCGTCGTCCGCGCGGGCGACGCGAGCCGCCGCCGCGCCTCGTGCATCAGCGTCCGCACGGGGACCTCCGGGTGTCGCGGGGACGTCGTCCCGGGGCGGACCGGCGGACGCTCGGGCCGCGGCCGACACAATGGGGTGTGCGCACCGCCCTCACCGCCTTCGTCCTGCTCGTCATGGCCGCGCTCACCGGATGGTCGGTGGTCGCGTTCGATCTGTTCGGGGAGGCCGACGACGAGGCGTTCTTCCGCCGCGAGGGTGCCGCGCCGTTCTTCTGGCTCGTCGTCGTGCTCTGGGTGGTGTTCGGAGCCGCCGTCCTCCTGGTGCGGAGACTGCCGGCCCGATCCGCCGCTGCGCTCATCATCCTCGGATCCGTGGCCGTCGGCGGCGCCGCGATGGCCGGGCCCCCGAACACCAGCACCGACTCCGCGCGCTACGCCTGGGACGGCATCGTCCAGGGCACGGGCGAGTCGCCCTACCGGTACACGCCCGCCGACCCGGAGCTCCGCGACCTCCGGCCCGCGTGGCTCTTCCCGGACACGGTGGCGCGCGCCGACGGTTCCGCCACCTGCGAGGGCACGCGGATCCAGGGCCTCCGCGAGGCCGGCACCGGCGAGCCGATGTGCACCGCCCTCAACCGCCCGCAGGTCCCCACCATCTACCCGCCCATGGCGGAGCTGTTCTTCGCGGGCGTGCGCGCGGTCGTGCCCGTGAGCGTCGAGTACGGGGCGTTCCAGGCGGCCGGGCTCCTGATGATGACGGCCGTGACCCTGCTCCTCCTCCGCGCCCTGCGGCGGCGCGGCCTGCCGGTGTGGTGGGCGGCGCTCTGGGCGTGGTGCCCTCTCGTGGCGAGCGAGGTGGTCACGAACTCGCACGTGGACGCGCTCGGAGCCCTGCTCGCCCTGGCCGCGTCGCTGCTCGTCGCCGGCGGGATGCGGTGGCGCGGCGGCATCGCGCTCGGCGCCGCCATCGCCACGAAGCTCATCCCGGTGATCGCGGCGCCCGCGCTGCTGCGCCGGCAGCCGTGGAAGGTCATCACCGCGGCGGTCGTGACCTTCGCGCTCCTGTACGTGCCGTACGTGCTGAGCACGGGGATCGCGGTGCTCGGGTACCTGCCGGGCTACCTGCAGGAGGAGGGCTACGAGGCCGGCGGGCGCTTCCCGCTGGTCGAGCTCGTCGTGCCGGGGCGGTTCGGCCTCGTCGCCGTCGCATTGATCCTGGCCGTGACGGCGGCCCTCGTCTGGTGGCGGACGGACCCGGCGGACCCGTGGCTGGGGCAGGTCGTGATGATCGGCGTCACCCTGCTCGCGGTGAGCCCGCGGTACTCCTGGTACGCGCTGCTGCTGATCCCGTTCATCGCCATGACGGGCCGCGGCGAGTGGTTCGCGGTGGTGGGCGCGCTCGCGCTCCGGCTGTTCGCGCCGGACCTGTGGGCGTGGCAGATCACGCTCGCGACCGCGCTCGTGGTCGTCGTGGTCGCGTCGCTCGTGCGCCTCGGGCCGGACGGCCGTCGCCGTCTCGTGCCCGCGCCGCTCCGGCGACGACCGGGCGGCGACCGGGTGGCCGTCGAGCGGCCGGGCGCCGGGCCGGGCGCCGGCTGACTCAGTCCCCGCGCGGGATGCGGACGACCAGCCGCTCGCCCGCGACCGGCCGGAGCTCCGCGAACGCCGCCGCGTCGAGCTCCGCGGTGACCTCCACGCCGGGATCGAGGACGAGGCCGTCGCCCGGGGTGGCTGCGCCCTCGGGACCGTGCGCGTCGAGCCGGAGCGTGACCCGGATCCGCCCGGCCGCGCCCTCGATCCGGCGTACCGTGCCGGAGGCCGTGAGGCGGCGCGGATCGGCGTCGGCGGGGGCTCCGGCGCCCGCGTCCTCGCGCGCCAGCCGCACGTCGGCGGGCGCCGCGACGAGCACGGCGGGACGACCCTCGCCGTCCCGCCCCTCGAGGCGGACCATGCCCACGAGCCGCGCCACGTAGGCGGTCGCGGGGCGCGCGGCGACCTCGGCGGGGACGCCCTCCTGCACGAGGCGGCCGCCCTCGAGCACGTGGATCCGGTCGGCGAGGGCGAGCGCGTCGACGGGATCGTGCGTCACGAGCACGGCGGCGCCGCCGAAGCGCCGCAGCTCGTCGGCGAGGAGGTCGCGCACGTCGAGCCGCGTGCCCGCGTCGAGCGCCGCCATCGGCTCGTCGAGGAGGAGCAGCGGCGGCTCGAGCACGAGGGCGCGGGCGAGCGCGACCCGCTGGGACTGGCCGCCGGAGAGGGCCGCGGGCCGGCGGTCGGCGAGGTGCCCGATCCCGAGGCGGTCGAGGAGGGCGCGCGCCCGGTCCTCCGCCTCGGCCCGGGCGACGCCGTGCGCGCGCGGGCCGAACGCGACGTTCGCGAGCGCCGGGAGGTGCGGGAAGAGCAGGTGGTCGGCGAACACCACGCCGATCCCACGGCGCTCGACGGGGATCCGGACGGTCCGCTCCCCGCCGTCCCCGTCCCCGCGCGCTCCAGCACGCGGCCGTCGAGGGCGACCCGTCCGGCGTCGAGGGGCACGAGCCCGGCGAGCGCCCGGAGGAGCGTCGACTTGCCGGCGCCGTTCGGCCCGACGACCGCGGCCGTGGATCCGGCGGGGACGCGCAGCTCGACGTCGAGGCGGAAGGCGGGGCGCGCGACGACCACGCGCGCGTCGAGACCCGCAGCGGCCAGTCCCGCCGCGGCGGGACTCGGCGCGTCGGGACCCGGCACGTCCGCGGCCGCTCCCCCGGTCACGCGTGCACCCCCGACGTCCATCGGTCGCGGAGGCTCACGAGCACGACGACCGACACCGTCAGCAGCACGAGGCTGAGGACGACGGCGGCGTCCGGATCCGTCTGCAGCGCCAGGTACGCCGACAGCGGGATGGTCTGCGTGACGCCCGGGAAGCTGCCCGCGAAGGTGAGCGTGGCCCCGAACTCGCCAAGCGCCCGCGCGAAGCAGAGCACGGCCCCGGCCCCGATGCCGGGTGCGACGAGCGGCAGGGTGATGCGGCGGAGCACGGTCCAGCGGCTCGCGCCGAGGGTCGCGGCGGCGTCCTCGTAGCGGCGGTCGGCGCCGCGCAGCGCCCCCTCCACGGCGAGCACGAGGAACGGCATGGCCACGAACGTCTCCGCGATCACCACGGCGGGCGTCGTGAACGGGATGGTGATCCCGGTGAGGGCCTCGAGCGATCCGCCCACGAGGCCGCGGCGACCCAGCAGGAGCAGGAGCGCCACCCCGCCGATCACGGGCGGCAGCACGAGCGGCACGGTCACGAGCGCGCGCAGCACCCGCTGCACCACGGGCGGGCGGCCCGCCGAGCGCGACAGCACGAACGCGAGCGGCACACCGAGCAGGAGGCTGAGCGCGGTCGCGGCGAGCGCGCTGCCGAGCGAGAGGCCGAGGGCGCGGGCGACCCCGGGATCCGCGAGCCGCTCCCCGAGGGTCGCCCACGGCGCGCGCACCACGAGGGCCGCGAGCGGGAGCACGAGGAACGCGAGGGCGGCTCCCGCGGGGATCCAGAGGAGGGCCGGCACGCGGTCGGCCCGGGCGTCACGGGGCACGGAACCCCGCGGCCTCGAACACGGC
Organism: Clavibacter michiganensis; assembly: GCA_002150995.1. Taxonomy (GTDB): domain Bacteria; phylum Actinomycetota; class Actinomycetes; order Actinomycetales; family Microbacteriaceae; genus Clavibacter; species Clavibacter michiganensis_K. The sequence continues at coordinate 2,612,048 of MDHJ01000001.1, forward strand.
GCGGGCCGCGTCGCCGGCCACGAAGCCGGCGAACGCGGCGGCGGCCTCGGGCGCCGCGGATCCGGCGAGCGGCGCCACGACGCAGTCGGTCGTCACGTCCTGCCCGTCGGGCAGCGGCACGCCCTGCACCCGGTCGCCCGCGGCCCGCACGTCGGTCGCGTACACGACCGCCGCGTCCACCTCGCCGAGCTCCACGCGCGTGAGGGCGGCGCGCACGTCCTGCTCGAGCGAGTCGGGACGCGGCGTGACGCCCGCCTGCCGGAACGCCGTCGCGGCCGCGGCACCGCAGGGCACCTCGGGCGCGCAGAGCGCGAACGTGCGGTCGGGATCGGCGAAGTCGGCGAGGCCCGTGACGCGCCCGGGGTCGCCGGGCGGCACCGCGATCTCGAGGGAGTTCCGGGCGAAGACGCGCGGGTCCGCGGCCGTCTCGCCCGCGTCCACCACCGTCTGCATGGTGGCGTCGGACGCGGAGGCGAAGACGTCCGCGGCGCGCCCTGCACGATCTGCTGGGCGAGCGTCGAGCTGCCGCCGTACGAGACGGTCACGGTGACGCCGGGGTGCGTCTCCTCGAACGCACGCACGACGTCGTCCATGCTGCCCGTGAGCGACGCCGCGGCCTGCACCACGAGCGCGCCGGAGAGCGCGTCGGGGCGGCCGACGCGGATCCGGAGGCGGGCGCGGGGACCGGCCCGCCGGCAGCGCAGCCCGCGGTCGTGCCCGCGACGGCGAGGGCGGCGACGAGCGCGAGGACGCGGCGACGCCGGATCCGGACCGTCGGCCTCACGCCCGGCCGCCCGTCAGGTCGTCGGGCGCGAGCCGCTCGACGCCCACGTTCGTGGCCTTCACGGTCGCCGCGGCGGGCGCGCCGACCTCGAGCCCCAGCTCGTCGGCGGCCTCGCGGCTGATGAGCGACACCACGCGGAAGGGCCCGGCCTGGATCTCCACCTGCGCCATCACGCCGTCGCGCACCACCCGCGTGACGATGCCGGGCAGCCGGTTCCGCGCGGAGGCCAGGGGGCGGCCCGCGCCCGGCGCCGCGAGCGGCCCGTCCGCGGCGAGCTCGGTGGCCAGGTGCGCGAGCTGCACGCCGTCCACCTGGATCAGCCGCCCCTCGCCCCGCACCAGGTCGAGTCGGCCGGCGTCGGCCCAGCGGCGGAGGGTGTCGTCGCTCACGCCGAGGAGCGCCGCGGCCTCGCTCACGCGGTACCGGACCGGCTCCCGAGCGCGGGAGGCCGCGACCGGCTCCTCGGCATCCGCGGCACGTCGTCGTCCCTGGCTCCTGTCCTGCGTCATGGATCGATCCTAGGCACCGCAGACGCGGCGCGACGCCCGCGTACCGGACGGCGCCGCGTCGGACCCGCAGCGGGGCCCGCGTAGCCTGGGCGCATGAGCACCTCGCTGGGGATGCCGGCCATGCCGCGTCCCGTCGCCGCTCCGGGACCCGCCCGGCCCGACGACCCCGCGCTCCTCGACCAGCACGGGCGCCGCGCGACGGACCTCCGGATCTCGCTCACCGACCGCTGCAACCTGCGGTGCACGTACTGCATGCCGGCCGAGGGCCTCCCCTTCACGCCCGACCGGCAGGCGCTCCAGCTGGCCGAGATCGAGCGGCTCGTGCGCATCGGCGTGCGCGACCTCGGCGTCCGCCAGGTGCGGTTCACGGGCGGCGAGCCGCTGCTGCGCCGCGACCTCCTCGAGATCATCGCCGCGTGCGCCGCGCTCCCCGACCGGCCCGAGATCTCGCTCACCACCAACGCGATCGGGCTGTCCTCCCGCGCGCAGGCGCTGAAGGACGCGGGCCTCGACCGCATCAACGTCTCCCTCGACTCCGTGCACGCCGAGACGTTCCGGCTCATCACGCGCCGGCCGTTCCTCGACCGCGTGCTCGAGGGCATCGACGCCGCGGCGGCGGCGGGGCTCACGCCGGTGAAGATCAACGCGGTGCTCGTGCGCGGCGTGAACGACGACCAGGCGGCCGACCTCCTCGCCTGGGCGCTCGCCGGCGGCCACCAGCTGCGCTTCATCGAGCAGATGCCGCTCGACGCCGACCACGCGTGGGACCGCGCCGAGATGATCACGGCGGCCGAGATCCGGGGACGCCTCGAGGAGCGCTTCGTCCTCGTGCCCGACGAGGCCCCGCGCGACGGCGCCCCGGCCGAGCTCTGGCGGGTCCACTCCCGCGAGGGCGGCGCGGCGACGGCGATGCTCGGCCGCGTCGGCGTGATCGCGAGCGTCACCGAGCCGTTCTGCGCCGACTGCCGCCGCACCCGGCTCACGGCGACGGGCGGGGTCCGCAGCTGCCTCTTCTCGCACACGGAGACCGACCTGCTCGCGCCGATGCGCGCGGGCGCGAGCGACGCGGAGGTCGCCGACCTCTGGCGCGGCGCGATGTGGGCGAAGCCGAAGGGCCACGGCATGGACGACGCCGACTTCATCCAGCCCGCCCGCTCCATGAGCGCGATCGGGGGCTGACGTGATCGTCCCCGTGGAGCTCTTCGCCGCCGCAGCGGCCGCCCTCGGCCGCACCACCGACGCGCTCGAGCTGCCCGACGGCGCCGTCCTCGGCGACCTGATGGACGCGCTCGGCACGCGCGCCGCCGCCTCCGACGACCCGCGAACGCCGCCGCCGTCCTCGCCCGCTGCACCTACCTCGTCGCCGGCGTCGCGACCTCCGACCGCGACGCGCCCCTCACCGCGGGCGACGCGGTGGACGTGCTGCCGCCGTTCTCGGGCGGCTGATCCGCCCCGGTACGCTCCCGGGATGCCCTCCGCCGTGCCGCACCCGCCGTACCGGCTGTTCGAGACGGCCGTGGTGCGGGCGGCGCGCGTGTCCCCGGCGTTCGTGCGCGTGACGCTCACGGGGCCGACGCTCGACTTGTTCGCGCCGTGGGGCCTCGACCAGCGGATCAAGCTGGTGCTCCCCCGGCCCGACGGCGCCGGCGGCGGATGGGCCGGGCCGCTCGCCGGCGACGTCGACGGCCTCGCGGTCGAGGACTGGCGGCACCGCGTGGCCGGCATGCCGGCCGCCGAGCGGCACCCGCTGCGCACGTACACGCCGCGCGCGGTGCGGCCGGAGGCGGCGGAGGTCGACGTCGACCTCCTCGTCCACGAGCCGGCCGGGCCCGCGAGCGCCTGGGCCCTCGCCGCCCGCCCGGGCGCGCGGCTGCTCGTCTCGGGGCCCGACGTGCGGGCGGGCGACCGGCGCCACGGGATCCAGTGGCGGCCCGACCTGCCGCCCGGCCGCGTGCTGCTCGTGGGCGACGAGGCCGCCGTGCCCGCGATCGCCGGGATCCTCCGGACGCTCGACCCGGCCGCGTGCGGCGTCGCGCTCGTGGAAGCGGATGCGCCGGACGCCTGGCCGCCTGTGGAGGCGCGGCCCGACGGAGTGGAGGTGCGCGCGGTGCGGCGGATCCCCGGGCGCCCCGCCGCCGCGCTCGGCGAGGCCCTGGCGGCCTGGGCCGCGGAGCACGCCGCGGCGGCCGTGGCCGACGGGCCGCGCTTCGCGGCGTGGATCGCGACGGAGAGCGCGGCCGTGGCGGGGCTGCGCGCCGCGGTCGTGGCACAGGGCGTGGATCCGGCGCGCGTGCAGGCGCAGGGGTACTGGCGCGCGGAGGGCCGTCGGCGTGACCCGGCGGGAGAAGTCGGTTAGGTTAGCCTCACCTATCTCAGCTCGGCGCCGGCGCTGCCGTCGAGACGCATCCCGTCGAACGAAGGCCCTCGTGATCCCTCCCCGTGCCGTCCTGCCCGCCCGCGTCCCCGCCTCCGCCGCTCCCGCGCAGGAGGGCGCGACTGCCGCCGCCGGACCGCCGCCGCGCTCGCAGCCCTCGTCGTCCTGGGCCTCGCCGCCTGCGCGCCCGCCAGCACGGCGAGCGACGCGGCCGCCGGATCCCCCGCCACCGCGACCGGCACCCGCACCGTCACGGACGCCCGCGGCGAGGTCGAGGTGCCCGCGGCGCCGCAGCGCGTGGTCGTGCTGGAGCCCGTCGCGCTCGACACGAGCGTCGCGCTCGGCGTCGTCCCCGTGGGCGCGGCCGTGCTGAACGAGACCGCGGGCGTGCCCGCCTACCTCGGCGCCGACGCCGCCGCCGCGGAGGTCGTCGGGACGGTCCCGGAGCCCGGCGTCGAGCGCATCGCCGCACTCGCGCCGGACCTCATCATCGGCACCGAGTCCCGGCATGCCGCGATCCACGACCAGCTCGCCGCCATCGCCCCTACGGTCTTCCTCGCCTCGCAGGCGGATCCGTGGCAGGACAACGTGGCCCGCGTCGGCGACGCGCTCGGCCGGGCCGACGACGCCGCAGCGCTCCTCGCCGAGTACCAGACGCGCTGCGACGAGGTCGCGGCCGAGAACGACGCCGCCGGCGCGACCGCCCAGATGATCCGCCCGCGCGACGGCCTCCTCACCCTCTACGGCCCCGACTCCTTCGCGGGTAGCACGCTCGAGTGCGCCGGGTTCACCACGCCCGAGCGCGACTGGGAGGGATCCATCTCCGTCGACCTGTCGCCCGAGAAGGTGCTCGAGGCGCGCGCCGACCAGGTCTTCGTCACCACCACGGACGTCGACGACCCGACCACGGTCCCCGCCGCCGTCACGGACAACGCCGCGTCGTTCCCGGAGCTGCACCTCGTCGACCAGTCGTACTGGATCACGGGCGTGGGGCCGCTGGGCGGGGCGAAGGTGCTCGACGACATCGAGGACGTCCTGCGCGACGCCCGGTGAGCCGCCTCCGCACGGGCCGCGCACCCGCTGCGCGCGCGAGCGCCCCGATCCCCCGGCCCGCGACGGTCCGGGCGCGCCGCCGCGCGCGCACGGCGACGTGGGCCATCGCCGTCGCCGTGGCCCTCGCCGGATCGCTCGTCCTCTCCCTCGCGGTGGGCGCAAACGGGCTGACCCCGGGCCTCGTGCTCGCCACCCTCGCCGGCGGCGGCACCGACGAGTCCCGGTTCGTGCTGCTCGACCAGCGGATCCCGCGCACCCTCCTCGCGCTCGCGGTCGGGGTGGGGCTCGGCGGCGCCGGGGCGCTCATGCAGGCGCTCACGCGGAACCCGCTGGCGGATCCGGGCATCCTCGGCGTGAACGCGGGCGCGGCCGCCGCCGTCGCGGGCGCCGTGGTGCTCGTCGGCGTGACGGACCCGGCCGGGCAGGCGCCGTTCGCCTACGCGGGCGCCCTCGTGCTCACGGTCGTCGTGGTCGCGCTGGGCACGGCCGGCCGCGGGCGGGCGGATCCCGTGCGCCTCACCCTCGCCGGCATCGCCGTGGGCGCGGTGCTCTCCGGCATCACCACGGGCGTGACGCTGACGCATCCGGAGGCGTTCGAGCGGATGCTCGGCTGGTCGGCGGGGACCCTCCTCGGCCGCGATCTGACGCTGCTCCCGCCCGTGCTGCCGCTCCTCGGCGCGGGCGTGCTCCTCGCCGTCGCGATCGCGCCCGCGCTCGACGCCGTGGCCCTCGGCGACGACACCGCGCGGAGCCAGGGCGTCTCGCTGCCGCGCACGCGCCTCGTCACCATCGCGGCCGTCACACTGCTGGCGGGCACCGCCACCGCGCTCGCGGGGCCGGTCTCGTTCGTCGGGCTGATGATCCCGCACGTGGTGCGCTGGAGCCTCGGGTGGGCCACCGCCGCGTGATCGTCGGGTCGATGGCCGCGGCGCCGGTGCTCGTGCTGCTCGCCGACGTCGTCGGCCGCGTCGTCGCGCCGCCCGGCGAGATGCCCGTCGGCATCGTCACCGCGTTCGTGGGGGCGCCCGTGCTGATCTGGCTCGTGCGCCGCGGACGCCGGGTGTCGGGCCTGTGAGCGTGCTCGCCGCCCGCCCCGCTCCCCCGGCCGGATCCGCGACGCGCGCCCGCCGGGGGACGGCACCGGCGCGCCTCCGCGTCGCCGCGGTCGCCGGAACCCTGCTCGTCGCGATCGCGGCCCTCGGGGCGATCGCCGCGATGACGGGCGACTTCCCCGTGGCGCTCCCGGACGTGATCGGCTCCCTCACCGGGTCGACCACGGGCCTGCCGCGGACGGTCGTGCTCGACTGGCGCATGCCGCGCATCGCCGCGGCGGTCGTCGTGGGCGCCGCCCTCGGGGTCGCGGGCGCGCTGTTCCAGGGCGTCACGCGCAACCCGCTGGCGAGCCCCGACATCCTCGGCCTCTCCCAGGGCGCCTTCGTCGGGATGCTGGGCGCGGTCGTCCTCGTCGGCTCGTCGTGGGAGTCCCGCACGATCGGCGCGCTCGCGGGCGGGCTCGCCGCGGCGCTCGTCATCGTCCTGCTGTCGTCGGGCACGGGCGCGGGCGGGTTCCGGTTCATCGTGGTGGGGATCGCCGTCTCCTCGATGGCCGCGTCGCTCGGCACCTGGCTGCTCCTGCGGGTGGAGCTCGACGTGGCGATGACCGCGTCGGCGTGGGGCGCCGGCACGCTCGCGGGCGTCGACCGGACGGGCGTCGGCACGGCCGCGGCGCTCATCGCGGCGCTGCTCGTCGCGGTGCCGGTGCTCTCCCCCGCCCTCCGGCAGCTGGAGCTCGGCGACGACCTCGCCGCCGCGACGGGGGTGCGCGTCGCCGGCGCGCGGCTGGTGGCGCTCGGGATCGGCGTGGCGCTGGTGTGCGTCGCGACCACGGTCGCCGGCCCTGTCGCCTTCATCGCGCTGGCCGCCCCGCAGATCGCCCGCCGCCTGACGCGGACCCCGCACGTGCCCGCCCCGGTCGCGGGGCTCGTCGGCGCGGCCCTGCTCCTCGGCGCGGACCTCGTCGCGCAGCACGCGCTCCCCGTGACGGTCCCCGTGGGTGTCGTCACGGTCGTGATCGGCGGCTGCTACCTGGTCGCGCTGCTCGTCGCGGAGATCCGGCGCCGCCGCTGACGCCGCCGCCGGGCCGCCCGAGAGGACGTACGGGCGGCCCGGCGACTCGACGGGTGACCCCGCCTAGGCGCCCGTCTGCCAGGGCACGATCACGTCGATGATCCACGTCACGCCGAAGCGGTCCGTGAGCTTGCCGTAGAGCGGCGAGAACATCGACGGGCCGAACGGCACGTGGACGGTCGCGCCCTCGGAGGCGGCGAGCGCCCCACCGACGCGCTGGATGAGCTCCACGTCCTCGCTGCGGAGCGACAGGTAGAACGCGTTCTCGCCCGCGGCGTACGGGAGGGACTGCTGGATGTCGTACGCCATCACGTGGAAGCCGTCGGGCGAGCGGACCTCGCCCCAGACGATCTGCTCCGCCTGGCCGGGGCCCTGGCCGGAGTCGGTGTCGCCGTAGGGCACGGCGACCATGTCGCCGCCGAAGACGGAGTGGTAGAAGGCCAGGGCCTCCGCCGCCTGGCCGCGGAGGTTGACGTGCAGGGTGGTGGTGATGCTCATGCGGTGCTCCTCGTGTCGGGCGCTCGGGTGAGCGCCGCTCGTGTCGTCGGGATGTCGACGCAGGGCGAGTCCATCGCGCGTACAGGTCAGCTTGCGTCCGCTATGCGCGACAGGATGGGTCCGTGCCCACCGGATCCTCCGCCCTCACCTCGCGACGCCTGCTCGCGCTGCTCTCGCTGCTCCAGTCGCCGCGCGAGTGGCCGGGGCCCGTGCTCGCCGCGCGCCTGGAGACCACGCCGCGCACGATCCGCCGCGACGTCGAGCGGCTGCGCGAGCTGGGGTACGCCATCGACACCACGCGCGGCCCGCAGGGCGGGTACCGCCTGGGCGCCGGATCCGAGCTGCCGCCGCTGCTGCTCGACGACGAGCAGGCGCTGGCCGTCGCGATCGCGCTGCGCACGGCCGAGACCACCGGCACCGCGCTCGAGGAGGCCGCGCTCCGCGCCCTCCGCACGGTGACGCGCCTCATGCCCGACCACCTCGCCACGCGCGTCGGCCGCCTCGAGGTCGAGGCCGCGACGGACCGCGCGCGGGCGACGCGGTGCGCGTCGACCCGGAGGCGCTGCTGCGCATCGGCGACGCGATCCAGCGGCGGGAGGAGATCCGGTTCGACCGGCCGGCCGAGCCCGGGGCCCCGGAGGCGGATGCCGAGCCGCGACCGCCGCGCCGCCTCGAGCCGCACCACCTGGTGCTCCGCGCGGGCCGCTGGTACGTCGTCGGCTTCTCCGCGGAGCACGAAGACTGGCGCGTCCACCGCGTCGACCGGATGGCCCTCCGCCTGCACGGCGGTCGGCGCTTCACCCGCCGCACGGTGCCGGGCGGGGACGCCGCGGCCTTCCTCGAGGCGCGCTTTCGCGGATCGACGGCGGCGGACGGCGGCTGGCCCTGCGTGGGGACGGTGGTGCTCGACCTGCCGGCCGCGGAGGTGCGGCCGTTCGCGGGCGACGGCACGGTCGAGGACCTCGGATCCGGCCGCTGCCGCTACCGCTCGGGCTCCTGGTCGTGGCACGCCCTCGCCGCGCAGCTCGGCCGGTTCGGCGCGGACCTCGAGGTCGTCGGCCCGCCGGAGCTCCGCGACGCCTGCCGGGAGCTCGCCGAGCGGTACGCGCGCGCGGCGGTCGCGCGTCCTCCGGAGGTCCCTGCCGCGACCGGCTGACCACCGGCCGCGCTGCCGCCCGCGCTGCCGGCCGCGCTACAGGCCGCGCCGGGCCATCCAGCGGAATGCGACGAACGCCACCACGCCGAGGACCACGAGGACGGGGCCGCCGATGAGGAACATCGGGCCGTGGTCCCCGGTCGCGCCGCGGAACGTCGCGATGAGTCCGCCGATCACCGCGCCCCAGGCGGAGATGGTCCGCCCGGCCGTGAAGGGCGCCGTCGACTCGCCCTCGGGAGCCCGGTCCGCGTCATCGCCCATGCCCCCACGGTACCGACCGGACCGTCGTCCGCCGGACCCGGCAGCAGGCGCGGGTCCGAGCCTCACCCGTCCTGGGGACGCCCGAGCAGCATGGTGAGGAAGCCGAGCGTGCCGCGGTAGCCCTCCAGCCACGCTCGCCGGTGCTCGACCGACGCGCTCAGCACCTGCGCGCGGTCCGGGTCGTCGGGCTGCTCGAGGTCGCTGATCCGGTCCCCGTCCTCGGCGCGAGCCCAGGGTGCGGCCGCGCAGGCGACCGCACCGCTCAGGCCGGGGCGGCGCGCCGGAGCGCGAGCCGCACCCGGAGGCCGTGCGCGTCCGCCCGGCGGTCGGGGTCGTCCGGGCCGTCCCGTCCGTCGCCCCCGGCGGCGTCCTCCAGAGCTACCTCGCCGCCGTCGTGCTCGACGAGCTGGCGGACGATGGCGAGCCCGAGGCCGGATCCGCCCGGGGTCCGGCTCCAGAAGCGGTCGAAGGCGCGCTCGCGCTGCTCCGCGGTGAGGCCGGGGCCGTCGTCCTCGACGGTGACGACCACGGACGCGGCGGTCACGCGCACCGCGACCCGCACCGATCCGCCCGGGGACGCCGCATGAAGGGCGTTCTCGAGCACGTTGTCGAGCGCCTGCTCGAGGTGGCCGGGCGTCGCCGTCACCACCGCGGACGCGGACGCCGCAGACGGCGAGGCCGCGGCCACGGCCACGGCGGAGGCGAGCGGACGGCGGCGCGCGTCCGGCCCGTCCGCTTCCGACGGCATCGCGACGAGCGCGACGTCGGACTCCTCGGCGGCCGCCGCCCACGCCGCGACCCGCCCCGCGACGACGGCCCGGACGTCGAGCGGTGCCGGGCGCCGGCTGGTGCCCTGCGCGCGGGCGAGCACGAGGAGGTCGTTGACGAGCCGGGTCATGCGGCCCGCCTCCTGCAGCACCCGGTCGACGGCGGCGCGGTCCGCGGGGTCGGGGAGGCGGGCGTGCAGGTTGTCGAGGCTGAGCCGGAGCGCGGTGAGCGGCGTCCGCAGCTGGTGCGAGGCGTCCGCGGTGAAGGCGCGCTGCGCGTCGATGAGCATGCCGGTGCGGCGGGCGCCGTCGTTGAGGGTCTCCGCGAGGCGGCGGGTCTCCGCGGGGCCGGCGGCGGCGGGATCCACGCGGGCGCCGTAGTCGCCCTCCGACATGCGCGCCGCCATCCCGTCGAGGAGCCGGAGCGGGCGGGTCAGCGAGCGGGCGAGCAGCGATCCGACGAGGCCGGAGACGAGCAGGACGACCGTGCCGATGGCGACGACCACGCCGACGATCCCGGCGATGCGCTGCTGCAGGGGCGCGTCGGGGAACGTCAGGCGCACCGCGCCGTCGATGCGGCCCGCGGGCGACACCGCGGGCACGGTCACCTGGAGGCCGGGCTCGCCGAGCACGGACACGTCGAGGCGGCGCACGCGGTCGTCGCCGTCGAGCGCCGCGGCGAAGTCGGCGTCGCCGCTGCCCGCCACGGGACGGCCGAGCGCCGGCCGCGCGTCGGCGTCGAGGAGCTCCACGCGCCCGCCGGTCTGCTCCTCGAGGGCGCCGCGCAGGTCCTCGAGCGCCAGCCGCGCCCCGCGCGCGGTCGCGGCGTCGGCCTCCGCCGCGGTCGCGAGCAGCACCGCGACGGTGCGCGCCTCACGGAGGCCCACGTCGCGCTGCTCGTCCCGCAGCGACGCCACGAGGCTGATCCCCACGGGGACCGAGAACGCGACGACCGCGAGGGTGACGATGACCAGGTAGGAGAGGACCAGCCGCCGGCGCATCAGGCGGCCTCGAGGCGGAACCCCACGCCGCGGAGGGTCGTGATGACGATCGCGCCGGCCAGCTTCTGCCGGAGCGCCGCGACGTGCACGTCGAGGGTGCGGGTCGACCCGAACCAGTGGGTGTCCCACACCCGCTCGATCAGGGCCTCCCGCGTGAGCACGGTGCCGGGCTCGGCGACGAGCGCCGCGAGCAGGTCGAACTCCTTCGGCGACAGGCGCACCTCCCGGCCGTCGCTGTGCACGCGGCGCCCGGCGACGTCGACCTGGATCCGGCCGACGACGAGAAGGCGCACCGCCGCCTGCGGGTCGGCGTCGTCCACGGCCGGCGCGTCCACCGAGCCGAGGCGCCGCGTGACCGCGCGGATGCGGGCGACGATCTCCCGCACGCCGAAGGGCTTCGCGACGTAGTCGTCGGCCCCGACCTCGAGGCCCGCGACGGTGTCGACCTCGTCGTCGCGGGCCGTGATGATGATGATCGGCAGGCTCGACCGGGTCCGCAGCTCGCGGCACACGTCGAGGCCGTCCATGTCGGGCAGTCCGAGGTCGAGGAGGACGACGTCCGGCTCGGCGGCGGCCAGGGCCTCCTGGCCGGTGGTCACCCACCGCACCTCGTAGCCGTAGCGCTCGAGGCCGTCGGTGAGGGAACCGGCGATGGAGGGGTCGTCCTCCACGAGCATCACGATCACGGTTCCGCCTCCGATGGTGCCCGGGACGAGCCGGGTGCTGCCTACTGCGCGACCGGCTCCTTCGAGGAGTGGTGCTCGACGATGCGCCACTCGCCGTCGACCCGGGTCCAGTCGAAGGTGAAGCGGGCCGCGACGACGTCGCCCGTCTCCCCCATCGTGAACGTGTAGAGGCCGGAATGCGAAATCGAGTCCGGGCCGAGGCTGCGCACGTGGTCCTCGGTGATGGCGCCGCTCGGGACGTTCGCGAGGAAGCCCTCGAAGTAGCGCAGGCGCTCGGCGCTCGTGTCGTGCACGCCCGGCGAGACGGTGGGGAGCAGGACGGCGTCGGGCGCGTACATCGCGTCGACGGCCGCGGGGTCGCCCGTCGCCAGGGTGCCGTTCCACTCGTCGAAGAGCTCCCGGGCATCGGCGCGGAGGGTCCCCTCGTCGGGGGCGGCGTCCCGGCCGCCGGACGCGGCCGCGCCGGAGACGGCGATCCCCGCGATCGCGATCGCGGCGACGGAGGCCGCGACGGCGCCCGTCGCGGCGCGGCGGCTGAGGGGACGTCGGGTGGTGGGCATGGGGTGCTCCTCGAGTCTCGGCGGGCGGCGTCTCCGTCCCGCGCTGAAGTCCCTCCAGCCTCGCGGGCGGCCTGCCAGCACCCGGCCAGCGGTCGGCCAAGGGAGCGTCAGGACGCGGTTCGGATGCGCCGCCGCACCGCATCGACCGTCCCGCATGCCGGAGAGGTCAACCCCGTGGGCGACGGGCGTCTCGAGCGGGAGGGTGGGCCATGGAATCCGACGCCGATCCCGCCCTCACCCGCGACCGGGCCCGCACCCCCGACCCCACGCGCGTCCGCGACCAGCCCGCCATCCGCCAGGGCCGCCGCCGCACCTGGCTCGTCCCCGCCGGGCTCCTCGCCGCCGTGGCCGTCGGCCTGCTCGTCGCGGCGCTCCGGCTGCAGACGCTGATCTCGGTGACGGGCATCACGGCCCTCGTGCTGCTCTACGCCGCGATGCTCATCGCCGCGGTGACCGTGCGGCCCACACGGACCCGCAACCTGGTGCTCGCGTGGATCATGATCGTGATGGGCGCCGTGGCGCTCGGCTTGATGCTCGTCCTCATGCTCGCGGAGCGTGCCGCGATCTGACGCTCCGGGCGGGTCGCCGGACCCGCGCCACGTGGCGGGCATGGGTGCCCCTCGGCCGGCCCACGTCCCCTCTTGTCGAGCGCTGATGGCTTGCCTTCTGTCACATCAACGGCAGCGGGCTCATCACGCCATGTCGCCGGTGCCCCCGCCAACCGCGCCGACTCTGGAGGCGTCCACGGACCTCGCGGATGTGAGCGCTGGCAGCTGCATGCGGACGCCGCTGGTGGCGATCCTCGACGAGGCCGCGAACGCGTGCCGGTGGCGGGAACTGCCGGACCTGTACTCGTACTTCGGCTCGCGTAGGGTCCCGATGATGTCGATTTTCCAGTCGTGGTCGCAGGGCGTCGCACTGTTCGGCAGGAAGGGCATGCTCAAGCTCTTCGCGGCGTCAAATGTGTTCGCGTACCTCGACGGCGTGCGGGAGAACGACTTCCTCCAGCACATCTCGCAGTTCATCGGCACAAGACCGCGAAACGACTTCGGCGAGAATGAACAAGGGCGTCCGGTCGACATCGACGTCACTCAAGCGCGAGCCAATCCTCGAGGTCGCCGAACTCGCGGACCTTTCCCGCGGCCGCGCGATCATGCTGTCCTCCAACACCCGGGCGGCGCCGCTCCGGACGGCGCCGTGGTTCCAGGGCCCGAAGGAGCAGGTCGCCGCCGTCTAGGCGTCGATCGCCGCGCACGACCCCGCATCGCAGAAGGGCATGCCCGTCGACCTCCGCTCATCGCAGGCGCCGGCCGTGACGTCGACAGCTGTTCTCGACCGCCCGGTGCCCGTACAGAGGTGCGCGCTGAGCGCGCTACTCACCGGCACCGAGACCGAGCCCCGCCCAGACACCGACCGCTGAGGAACCGGCCATGACAGCACACGACCTGCACGATGCCCCGACCTCGACGAGGCCCACGTCAACGTCGACGAGGAGGACGCGGATGAAGAGGCGGAGGCGATCCCAGAGCTCGTGTTCGCGTCCGTCGACGAGTGGTTCCGGCGCTACTGGCGGTCCTTGCCGCCGCCGAGTGTCCGGCAAGGGCAGCGGCACAGGCCGGTGGAGCGCCTCGTGGTGGGACAACGACGAGGCGCTCCAGCGCCTCACGGTCCTCTGGCGCGACTGGGAAGTGCGCGGCAGGACCCAGCACTCGGTACGAGCGCCTGGTGGATCAACCACGCCGATCCGCATATGAGGTGCTGCTGTGCGTCGACGGCCCGTTCGCGGGCTCGGAGGACGACATCCAGCGAGGGGAACCACTGCCGTACAAACGGCCGCCGATGGCGCTGTTCGAGCCCAATCGGCAGCCGACGGGGATCTATGACGACTCGGAGCACCGCGGCAGAGCACGACGAAGGCGGAGCGCATATGCGACCCCTTTCAACGCGGCGCAGCGGCTGTCTCTTCGCTAGTCACCGTAAACATTAACGCCCAATGACTCGAATGACTGGCTGTCTATAAAATCCAGAAGTTTTGTGGGTGCATTTGGTCCTGCAAAGTCGAGAAATATAGTCTCGCCGAGATCGTGCAATTCGGCTCGAACAAAATACTGCGTACCCGTGGGTGGTGCTACAAGCCAACACCGAAATGCAACACTGTCTTCTTTCGCGCTTGGTGAACTGGAGTCGCAGGCGCTAGCAAGTGTCCCTGACGTGATTGCAGGACTTATCCGAGCATTCGTACTGGCGTCATAAAGATCGACCCGGACGGAATAGGACCGATTCTCGAATCCGGAAACCTTAGCGTGGATTAGTACTTCGAGTCCATCTTCTGTGGGATCTTTATTTGGCGAAGATTCTTCCCCGAGTCCCGACCCGCGATTAAAAACTTCGTACTGCACTGCCTGAGCAATGGAAATGCGGTCAAGTTCGGCCCCCAACTTTTCGCGAGGCGCGTATTGCGGCGCGACAATATAGAGCGCTGTTGATATACTCGCAATCGCTCCTGCAATGGCGACTATAGTCCCAAGCACGGCCTTTCCGAAGTTACCCACACTGGAGTATGTTGACCCTTTCCTAGTACTATTCACGCGCAAAGTTCGCCGAGCGTCAGACCTTGAGGTGATAGAGGGCCAGCGACGCGGTAGAGGGCGAGGGGGTTTATCAGACATAGCCATAGGGAGAGGGTGGCATCCCTACCGCCCATTTCACAAAGGTACGGAGCGGCGCCGTGAAGATCGAAGCGGCGAGTAGGATGACAGCTACCGCAGCTCGTGCTCCTCGACATCTACCTGCCCGACCTCCCCGGCACGGCGGTCCTGCTGCAGGTGCGCGCGCGGCAGCCGGAGGTCGACCTCATCGTCCTCAGTGCCGCCCGCGAGCCCGCGACGATCGATGCTCTGCGCGCTCGACTGGCCGGGTACGCAGCACGACGCGAGATGCTCACCCAGGAGAACACGCTCCGCCAGCACGAGATCGACAGCCTCTTCTCCACCGGCGGCCCGCCACCAGCGTCCGCTCCCCTCCCCAAGGGCCTGAGCCGGGAGACGGCCCGCCTCGTTGCCTCCCTCCTCGACACGGCCGATCCCGACCTGTCGTCCGACGAGTGCGCTCACGCCCTCGGCCTCTCACGAGTCGCCGCGCGCTCCTACCTCGAGTACTTCGTCAGCCGAGATCTCGCCGGGGTCCAGCTGCGATACGGCCACGCCGGACGCCCACAACGCCGATACCGGTGGAAGGAAGCCGGGCAGCACCGATGACACCGTATGCGCCGCTCTCACCACCGCACCGAAGGACTCGGGGTGCCACGCGCCCGGAGCTCATCACAGAGGCCGATGGCGGATGGTCCTGCGAATGCACGTGGCCACCACCTGCGGGCGATGTCGCCGCCTCGACGCTCCAGGAGGCTGAGGTCATGTCCAGGACGAGCGGTCCTGACGCAGTGTCGCCCGCCGGGCGCCGCGCCGGAACGAGGAGCACATCATGAAGAACGTCCGTACCGCCGTCATCGGCTCTGTCCTCGCCCTCGCGGCAGGGCTGATTCCCCTGACGTCCGCCGCCGCTTCCCCGCTGACGAGCAGCTCACGACTGGCGTTGCTCCGATCATCACCCAGGACGCCGCCGGGTACCAGGGCACGTGGACGATCGTGGGCGGCGCCCTCGAGGAGTCGTTCGAGAAGGACGGTGTGATGATCTCCACTGGGAGCACGGGCCTACGCGCGGGGCTGGCTGCCGACAGCGTCATCTCCTTCGGCTACGTGGCCGGCTTCGGGGATCTCCTCTCCGGCGAGGACTACGCCCAGCTGAGCGGTCAGGCCGGTGCCGACGTCACCGCCGTCCGCGTGATCAGCGCCTCCGGTGTCGTGACCGAGGCGGACCTCGCCGACGGCGTCTGGGGCGCCGTCTGGCTCGCGTGGGGTGCCGACGACGAGTACGGCACGGCGACCCTCGAATTCGACACGGCCGCCGGGACCACGACGGTGACCACCGACGCGGTCGACGTGATCGCAGCAGAGCAGCGCGCCGCCGAAAACAGCTGATTCACGGAGCTGAACCCAGCCGCTCCTCCCGCGCTGCCCGCCCTTAGAGAAGGAGAGGCTGGGCCGGCTATGTGGGGAAAGGGTGAGCACCCAGTGCTACCCGGGTACGCGAACGTGCCCTGTGCGCGGGCACTGCCAGGAAGGGCTGCACGAGCCACAGGGTGATGTGAGCCGCCGCCTTACTCCTCCATCGCGCGCAGTGCGCGCAAGTGCACGGCCGCCCACGAGCGGAACGGCTTCCACGCTTCCGTGATCTCGTCGATCGTGCGTTCGAGGCCGTAGCGCTTCGCGATCTCGTCGCTGAGCTTGCCCTCGTTGCGCGGTAGGACGTCGGGGAAGTTCGCGCCGCGGATCACGACGAGCTCGGCCGAGAACGGTCCCATCCCGAGGATGGTCTGCACCTGGGCGAATGCATCCGCCGGCTGCATCGAGCGCAGGTGCGAACCGGCGAGCTGGCCGTCGAGAGCGGCCTCGGCGATCGCCCGCAGGTACTCCGCCTTCCGATCCGGGAGATCGAGCGGTGCCGTGAGCAGGGCGGCCGGGGGACGGGAAGGCTCCGTCGTCGCCGAGCTGCTGCGTGAGCCGCGTCTTGAGCGCCGCGGCCTGCCGTATCTGCAGGCGTCGCGACAGGACCGTCCACACGGCCGCCTCGTAGGGCGAGAAGAAGCCGCACGGTCGGAACCCGCTGAGTCGAGCCTGCGCATCCGCGATGACGCCGTCGCGTGCGGCGACGTCGGGCCAGCCGCGACCGTCGATGTCTATGGACAGCAGCCGCCGGACCTGATCGGTCGCAGCGTCCAGGTCGCCCGGACCCTCGACCGCGATGCAGGCGTACGGCCCGTCCTGGTCGATGACGGCCTCCACTCGCTGCCAGTCGGTGTCGCAGAGGATGGCGATGCGCATTCTTCCGTCCTGCGGCGGGGATGCGAGCCTGTTGGGGGTGAAGCCCTCCCAGAACCGCTGGGTGGTGACGAGCGACCAGGGCCCGACGACCTCGTGGACGGTCTCGAGTCGGCTCACGGGTCAGGCCCCTTCGTGCGGAGCGACGGCAGGATGGGCGGGGCCGTCGACGGGTGCCGCGGCGGTCGAGCGCTCAGAGAAGAGGAAGGCCTGCCCCTCGGAGTAGTGGCTGTTCACACTCATGTGCTCGGCGAAGCGCGCGTCACCGAAGGCCGATGTCAAATGGTCGGCGGAGCGCCACTGCACGTACTCCACGATCCGATCGCTGCGGAGGTCGCGGAAGAAGCTCGTCGAGACGAAGCCGTCGAGGGTAGAGATGTGGTCCCGCGTCTCGCTCTCGTTGTACTCCAGGATCCAGCCCTGCTTACCCATGACGGGAGTCATCCTGATGATCTCGTGCGCCAGGTCGAACCGGGCGCTCGTCAGGTCCGCAGGGGTCGCGTCGTCCGGGCTCGCCGGCACCGTGGCGCTGAATCGGTAGATCCCGCCGTCGAGCACGAGCCCGTCGACGGGACGGCGGCCCAGTTCCGCGGTGAAGCGCTCGGCGGCGCTGCTGCCGGCCCAGAAGACCAGCCCCAGGAGCACTTCGGCGTCCGGCGTGGAGGACGGACCGAGCACGCGGCCCTGCGTCAGCCGGATCGCTCCGCCGTACCCGGGCAGCGACCGTGCGAGGGCCTCCGCGGATGCCCGGGGATCCACCCGATCGACCCCTGCGTTGCCCGAGGAAACGTCTGCGTTCACCATGACTACGAAGGGGAAGTCATCGAAGTCGACGTCGTTCATGTGGCTCACCTGGCGCTCTTCTCGAGAGGACCTGCACACGTGGCAGGCGCGCAGCGTCGTCGCGTGCGGATGCTCAGCTCGGTGTCATCATGTGCGCGGCTGCCGAGAGCAGGGATCTCGGCAGAGCTGGAAGCGTCGAGGACGAGGGTCCGCGTGCGGGGCCGCCGATCACCGGATCGGGTCGGCGCGAGGGAGTTGAGCCCCCACCAGGGCGTGGAAGATGCGGGTGCGCGGGGAGCGGTTCGCGGGGGTACGAGCAAGGGAGACCTCCGGGCTTCGATGGAACGCCGGAGGTTTCCAGCCCCGGATCGACGCCGCTCACGCGACGAATCGACCACTCCGATAGGAATCGGTCAGAAAAGTAACGTACACCACCCTCAGCTGACGGCCACGCTAGCTACGGTCGTCCTCAAGGCCGCGATAGCCCGAGACGTCCGCAGATAATTTACGTTATGTCATGTTGCGCTCGGGCTTGGGCACCGTGGTACGCCGCGCCGACTGCACAGCCCCCTGAACGTGGGACGCGCCTCAACTGACAGAGTGACTGGAAACGAGGCTTCACGGCCGCGACCCGCGGAAGCTTGAGTCCTGTCTTACCAGACATATGGACGGCGTAGGAAAGTGCGCGGTCTGCGACGCTCACACCATGATCGCCGGCCCCACTTGACACAGGTGACCGGCCAGCGAGGACCGACCGCATCCTGCGTACGGCGGCACCAGATCTGGAGGGCGCGAGGGCCCTTCTCCTCCGTCTAACGTTCGAAGCATGACGAGCGAGGACCGACCCAGCTACCTCCAGCTACTCACGCAGCTCTTCCACGCCGGAGAGGAGGAAGCCTTTGAGACCGACGGCATGGACCCGCGTCAGACGGCGTTCGAGAAGCTTGTCCGGAGCATCGACCACGCTCTGGGCGGCAATCAAGTCCTGTACTGCACGCACTCGTTCTCCATCCGCGACGCACCGAACGCGCCGCTAGAGGGGCGGGCAATCGCGTTCACCAGCTCACTCGTAGCAACGGTGGACGTGGGCCCTGGGTCCGATCACCGTGTTGTGGTCACCCCGCTAAGCTCCCTCGTCGCGATCGCCGTCGACGAACACCGTGACACCCGTTTCCTCGGGCTCACGGCGTGGGAGGGGCACCGTGTCTCACTCCGCTTTGATGGGCCGAAGAACACTGCCCTGCTTGTACCCGGGGTGCCATCGAGCGACACGAACGCGCGCGACTTCGCCGCGTTTTACCCCGCCCTGCTTGACGCCCTGCGAACCCGATAGGACTACGAATGATTGTGCCGAATAGCGCAATTGGCGGTCGAGGGGTGAGCGAATCCCTCAATATGACCCCGAAGCCACTCGAACTTGAGACACTCGCACCCGAGTTCTCCGAAGAACATCATGGCATCTACCTCCACGCACTCGAACGGGCCATTACAACTCAACCGGAAGCGCGGAATATTGCCCTCGCGGGAGCTTACGGCGTGGGTAAGAGTAGCGTTCTGAGTGAGTTCGCAAAGCGCCGGGACAATCAGGTCATCAAGATCTCGCTGCTCACGCTCGGAGCTGGGCCGGACCACTCGACCGCCGGCTCGGAATCGAATCCCGCCGCACAAACGACCTCGAACCGTATCCAAAAAGAGATTGTCAAGCAGCTGCTCTACCAGCAGAGTCCCGCACGAACGCCGCAGTCGCGCTTTCGGCGCATTGTCCGTCCACGCCCTCTGCAGGAGTGGGTCCTGGCCGTGGGCGGAGGCGTCGTCGCCCTACTCGCCCTCCTTGCCTCAGGTGCCCTGGTGCCTATAGCAGCGTCGTTGGAGATCGACCTCTGGTCGCCCCCGTCGCCCGTGCGCCTGACTGCGGTTGGCGTCGTTGCTCTCCTCCTTGCGACGCTCCTCGTCCGACTCATCCGCTCGGTCCTGGCTGGGCATGTGGGGATCGAAAAGGTCGCAGCAGGGCCCGCGACGATCTCGCTACCTCCGCGGTCGACGAGCTACTTCGACGAGTACCTCGACGAAATCATCTACTTCTTCGAGGTCGACTCCGGTCGTGACGTCGTAATCATCGAGGACCTCGACCGTTTCGACGACCCCGGCATCTACGAGTCCCTGCGCTCCTTGAATGGCCTGCTCAACTCGGCTCAGCAGCTGCAAGGCCGGAATATTCGCTTCGTCTACGCGGTGCGGGACAGTATTTTCGAGGGCCACGGCGTGACGCCGTCTGGGTCGATGGAGAGCGTCTCTGACGAGACCGAGCGTGGAAACCGCACCAAGTTCTTGGAACTCATCATCCCTATGGTGCCCTTTATCACCCATAGGAACGCTCGCGACCTCCTGTATGCAGCGCTCACCGCGCGCGGGCACACCATCCCCCGGCCGCTCGTCGATCTCGCAGCCCGACATGTGCCCGACATGAGGCTCATCCACAACATCGTGAACGAATACGACGTATTCAAGCGGCAGCTGCTGGACGTGGAACAGCCGGTGCCCCAGCTCGACGCAGAGCGCCTCTTCTCAATGGTCCTGTTCAAAAACACCCAAGCCACCGACTTCGAGGCGATCCGGCGCGGCGACAGTAGTCTGGACAGACTCTTCGACACGTGGCGCCAGCTCGTGGGCGCGAACGACGACCACCTGCGGCGAGAGAACGACCGGCTTCGAGTGCGGATTGAACAGAATGCCGCCGCGACAGATCAGGCCGCGGACCTCGGCCATCGTCTGCAAGATGTGATTAACGTCCTCGTCGACGCACCCGGGTCGATGTTCGCCGCGAAGACTGTTTCCGTCGACGGTACAACTATTGACGCAGCCGGCATGCAAAATCCGGACTTCTGGCGAAGCTTCAGCCAGTCTAATTCCTCGCTGACCTTCTCCATGCATCCGGGCCGATACAGCTACTCGCAGGAAATGACGCTGAGTGCTGAAGCCCTCGAGACATTACTCGGGCACCGCTCGACAGCGCGGCTCAGAGCTCCCGATCCGTGGATGGAGATCGCGAGGAGATGCGGCTCAATGATGCAAGCCTCATCTTCTTGCGGCGCCACACCTGGCAGGCACTCCTCGAGCGAGACGATTTTACGTTGAAGCGCGACGGCGCTCCCGCATCTACGTTCCGGCAGTGGGCGGAGCACTTGCTCCCGTCCCGCCTAGCTGTGGAGCTAGTCGTGCAGGGCTACATCACCTCCTACTTCCCTCTACACGTCTCCTCCTTCTACGGACAGCTGATTCGACCGGATGCCATGACCTACATCATGCGCAACGTGGACACTGGCACCGCCGACCCCGATTACCCCCTAGACCCGAAGGACGTCGAGGCGATCATCGCCGACCAGGGCGAAGGGGTGCTGAACGAACGCAGTATGCGCAACGTGTGCGTCCTCGACCATCTACTCTCCTCCGATCCCGATGCAGCCGAGACCCTCATCCGGACCCTCCCCGGTGATGGCAAGGAGGGGATTTCCTTCATCAGTCGCTACCTGAGCACGGGGCAGCGCAGGAACGCCTTTGTCGCTGCGCTCACCCGGCAATGGCCGTCCGTCTTCGACTACCTCGCGGCCGATGCGCCGTTGTCGCCTGAGGAACGTGCACGTTTCTTCAGCGTGGCTTTGGGTCACAGGGGAAAGCGCCCGTTCTCCCTAAACAATGCGGTCCGCGCATTTCTGATGAAGCACGTAGCTCATATCAGCGCGCTGACTGGCCCGAATACCGTTGAGGACGCCGCGCATGCCATACGGTTCGTGGTGGACAGCGGCGCTGTCCTACCGGACGCGACCGCGCTCTCGCAAGGAGCGAGACGCGCGATCGGGAGCACCCGGGCCTACGAGTTGACCGCCGAAAACCTCGTGGCGGTAAGCGGGTCCACCATTTTCGCGCTCGACGCATTACGTGACGTTGACGACGAAATATATGCCTACGCGATCGACGAGCATGAGAAATACTTTCTGGCACTCGACGCAATCGACGATCCCGGTCCGACGATTCAGCAAGCATCCGCATTCGTCCAGATTCTGCGTGACGCGGGTGGGTGGCCTGCGGACGAGCTCACCCGGCTCGTCCGGGATGCCGCGGCAGGATGCCGAGTCGCGGCCCTCAGCGAAGTGCCGTCGAGCACCTGGCCGGCCATTGTTACGGACCGGCGTACACACGCATCCTTCGCGAACGTCCGGGACTACCTCCGTGAGTATGCTTCTCTCGACGCCCCGCTAGCGGCGCTACTGCAGGACGTCAATGAGCTCGCTGGCGCCGAGTCAGCCGCGGAGGAAGAGCGCAGCTGGGTCAGCCTCCAAATCATTAACGCTGACACTGAATTGCTCCCCGACCTCCAACGAGTCAACCTCGCAAATTCAACGGAGGTTGCTTTGCCCTCCGTCGCGTCCGTCGCCCCGCGCTCCGGTGAGCTCATCGGCCTCCTCATCGAAGCCCGGCTGATCCGCGACGACGAGGACGCGTTCTCCCCCCGCCTCATGGTGGACTGGTTCACCCAGAAATCGGCGATCATCCGGTCAGCGCACTTCGGCGACTTCGTCGGACCGGAAACCCTGGAACCAGCGCATATCGGGTCGTTGATGCGCAGTGACGAGATGCCCAATGCGGTGCTGGCCGCGGTCATCGACAGGTTGGACGAGTTCGGGCCTCTCCCGTTGGATGCCCACGAGGGCATCGCATGGGCAGCCGTGCAGAGACGGGTGGTCCTGACTTCCGCGCAGGTGCGGCGGGTAGTTCACGCGGGATCCCTGAGCAACTGGCTCTAGAACTCCTCGCTCTCGCTGGGGAGTCGCTCTCCCTGGACGCGCTCCGACAGTGCCTACGGCTCCTCGGCGGCGATCTAGCGATCATCGCGGATCCGGGACGACGCATCCGGACCCTAGACGACTCGCCCGCGCTTCGGCAGATTCTAGAGCGACTGCGAGTGGCGGGGATCGTCTCGCAAGTAAGGGAGCCAGAGCCAGGTCGGGTGCGCGTGAGCCTCCATCACGGCTAGGGCAGGAGCACCGACTTTTGCCGAGCCAGGCGACGGGACCACGCGGCGTAGGCGCCGGCGGTGCGGCCACACGCTGACCCGTAGACGCGAGCTGAGAGTCGGCATACCTTCGGCACATGAACACTCCGAAGATGGTCGACACTCCTGATGGTCCCGGGACCGAACTCATATGGCCAGCCGGCGCCTCAGGGCAGTTCCGCGTGCGGATCGTCAACTCGCTTGCGGCGGTGCCTGGCGTCCCCGTCAACGTGACGCCGGTCTTACTCGACTCAGGAGAGGTTCGCTTCTACACGAACGATAAGTTGACGGAGGCCTGAACTCGTCTCACCAGCCGATGGCCAGCCGGACTTCCTGCGTACCCTGACCGGATGGACCAGCCCCAACTCGTCGAGCACATCTCATCGCGTGCCGAGGAGGCGGGGCATCCGATCGTCGTCGGCATCTCCGGCTACGGCGGGTCCGGTAAGACGACGCTGGCACGCGAGCTCGTCGCAGAGCTCCCCGGAGCCGCCCGGATGCGCGGCGACGACTTCCTCGATCCCGCCCGTTCCCACGTCCGGTCGACGGGCTGGGATGGGGTGGATCGTCGACGCCTGGTCGCCACCGTGCTGGCGCCATTTCGAGCGGAACGGCCGAGTAAGTTCCAGCGATACGACTGGTCAACTCGATCCCTGGGCCTGGCCGAGCCCCTCCCCCAGGCGACCGTCCTCGTGGTCGACCTGATCGGGCTCTTCCACCCCGAAGCGCTTCCCGCGATCGACCTCGCAGTCTGGTGCGACGTGGATCTCCCGACGGCCACCCGACGCGGCATCGCGCGCGACGAGGATCTCGGCCGCGATCACGAGTCGCTGTGGCACGAGGTCTGGGTCCCGAACGAGATCGACTTCGCCGCACGTTTGGCTCCTCGATCGGCCGCGAACGTCCTCTACAACCCGTCTCGATAGAGGATCCCCTACCGGACGCTCGATCCGAGACCGCGTCGGCCGTTTCAGGCTCCAGGGGTAGATAGCGTGACGTCATGGCGCGGACCTTGATCACCGGCATGTCCGGGGCGGGCAAGACGACCCTGCTCCTTGAACTCGCACGCCGTGGCCACCTCACGGTTGACACTGACTACGGCGGATGGGCCGACCACGACGGCGGGCCGTGGAACGTGGCGCGAATGACCGACCTGCTGGCATCTCGCCGTGACGTGGTGGTCGCCGGCACCGTCGAAAATCAGGCCGAGTTCTACGACCGCTTCGACTACGTGATCCTCTTAAGCGCACCACTTGACGTGCTGCTCGAACGCGTCACCCATCGGACGAACAACCCATACGGGAACTCGCCGGATCAACGCGACGCAATCCGGCGCGACACTGCGGAGGTGGAACCCCTGCTGCGCCGCGGAGCTCACCTGGAACTCGACGGACAACGCCCCGTCAATGAACTCGCTGACGCCATCGAGTCGCTGAGCACCGCCGCTCAGTAGACGCGAGGCAGTCAGCAGCGCGGGGTCCGCTGAGGGATCCGCTACCGGACACACTCACGGTGCGGTGCGGTGCGGTGCGGTGCGGTGCGGTGCGGTGCGGTGCGAGAACGAGACACCGAACGACCGCTCACAGGCGCTGGCCCGACGTGTGACCACCGAGGGAGATGTGCTGAAACGATCGTTTGTGTAGCTCCTATGCTTTGAGCATGGCTCGCGTAGACCCCTTGCAGATCGCTGTGGCTGCCTACGCAGCCGAAAACTGGGACGACTCGGACTGGCGCGCGCTCGGCCGCGAGACTGGGACGAGTGACATCATCGACCGTCACCCCCGGTTGTACCGTTCCCTGGGCTTCGGGGACGACGACTACCCGGACGCGGCAATTGAGGTCGTTGGTCAGATTTTCGGCTCCGAAGCAGTAGAAGACAACTCGGGCGAAGCGGGCCGGATGGAGCTTTTCGCCGATTCCATGCCGAACTTGGTGACGTGGGTGCAGGAACATGCGCCGACCCGGACCAGGAAGCTCCTCAACGACTACCTGCAATCGCGCGATGCATCGGAGATCCCTGCAGTCTGGCTACCCTCCTTCGCAAGCGAAGACGACGACGACGACGACGGCCTAGAGCTAGGGCGAGAGCGTTATGCGCAGTGGCGTGACAGGGAACAGGTGCTACCGTCGGCCGCACCTGCGTCTGCGCCGTCAAGGAACCCCTCGTCCGGGCAAGCGTCAGCGCCGCCAGCGAAGGCCTCGTCTCCACAAGCGTCAGCGCCGACAGGGAGCCGCGTGACCGCGCCCGCAGCTGAGCAGCCGGCATCGATCTTCATCGTTCACGGCCACGACGAGGCAGCGTTGAACTCGATCCGGATCTTCGTTTACAAGCACACGGGCATCATGCCCATTTCGCTCGCGGAGGAAGCTGGCCGCGGGCAGACGATCATCGAGAAGTTCGAGACGTATGGAGTTGCCGCATCCTTCGTCATCGTCTTGCTCACGCCGGATGACGTGGGCCAAACCATCGGTAGTCACCAGGCGGGTACCGAGCCGAATGCGCGTGCGCGCCAGAACGTGGTCCTCGAACTGGGCTATTTCATCGGAAAGATCGGTCGCGAAAACATCGTCGTCGTCGACGCTGACGTGGAGCGACCCTCCGACTTGGCTGGACTCAGCTACGTCGAGTACCCGGGCTCAAACTGGAAAGACGCGCTCCGTACCGAACTGGACGCGGCCGGCCTGATTTCGGCGTGACGCGAGCCTCTAACTGGCTATCAACGCAGATGAGGGTCAACCGAGTGGACACCGCCCGATCCCCAGCACGACGTGCCCAAGCGCCGCCATGAGCGACCGACAATCGTCCCCTTGTCGGGCAGTGCACCGTGCAATCGAACGATCCTGTCTCAACAGACCCGTCCGGTGATGAGTCCGGTGAAGGGGGGCTAAGCGAGACACCCTCGGTGGCCTTTCAGCCCGCGATCGCGGCCGCAGCTTCGGCTCTCTGGATGTCTCGAAGTCGGCGGTATAACGTCGCCCTCGACATGCCCATGTCGCGGGCGACCTGGGCGGCCGGCTCGCCGGCATCGATCAGCCGAACTGCGTTCCGCACCTGGCTATCGGTGAAGGCTTGACGCCGGCCGCCCAGGTCCTTCCCCGCCGCGCGCCGCTTCGACACGGAGTCGGTGATCCGCTCCCGCTTGATCTCGAGCTCCATCTGCGCAAGCGCCGCCATGACAGTGAAGACCATCGACCCCATCGGGGTCGCGGTGTCCACGTCTCCACCGCCGAGGTTCAGCACCCGAAGCGACGCGCCCCTCCCCCGCAGGTCCTCCGCGAGGGCGAGCATGTTCTGCGTCGACCGCCCCAACCGGTCCAGCGTCGTGATGACGAGAGTGTCGCCGTCATGCAACGCGCGCAGCGCCTCATCGAACGCCGGCCGGGATGCGCGAGCTCCCGAGACACCATGATCGACGTAGAGGTCATCCCGCCGAACGCCGGCAGCCAGGAGGTCCGTGCTCTGCCGATCCGTGTCCTGCTGACGCGTCGACACCCGCGCGTACCCGATGAGCTTCCCCACGACGACCAACCTGCCTCACAACCGACAATGAACACCGCCAGTGAAACACCTACTTGAAGTACATAGTTGCGCGACACTCGTCCGTCAGGAATTAGCAGCGCGGCGAGGTTGACCGGCGAGACGTCTCGCAACCCATCGGTTGCGGGAGGGAAGAACGTGCTACCCAGGCAGCCGACCTAGGACGCGGGCATCTACCACCACATGGGCGCGTGCTCGCCGAGGTCGGTCGTGATGTGCGTGAAAGCGAGTCCGGCTCGGCCGACGCGGATGGGTGAGGCTGCGATGACTGCCTGTCCGGAGGGCATCTCCAGTGGCGACCCGGGGAGATCCTCAGGAGGAGCGGCGCTGATCCTCGTCTCGCCCGTCGCGGGAAGCGCCTGCAGGAGCGAGGCCGTCCTCGCCAGGGACAGCCTCCAGGACGACCCGAGTCGCATGGTGCTGCGGTCGGCGATGCCGGCGAGAGCCGCGGCCGCCGCGAGGTAGCCCGTCGCCCAGTCGAGGGCCTGGACGGGGACGGATGCCGGCTGGCCGGCTCCGGTCGCGACCATGCCCGTGTTGGCGATGCCGGTCGCGAACTGGACGATGGAGTCGAAGCCCCGGCGCCCCGCCCACGGGCCGCTCCAGCCCCACGCACGGATGCCCACGTCGATCAGCGCAGGTCGTAGACGGCGGAGTTCGTCTGGGGAGAGACCCAGGCGATCGATCACGCCCGCGCGGTAGCCGTGCACGAGCACGTCCGCATCGGCGACGAGCCGGAGAAGCGCCTGGTGACCATCCGGTGTCCGAGCGTCGAGGCGAACTGAGCGTTTGCCACCCATCACGAGAGGGAGGACAGCCGGTTCGTCCCAACCAGGCGGGTCCACGCGGAGGACATCAGCACCGAGGGCGGCCAATGCCTGAGTAGCTGCGGGACCTGCGATGACGCGCGTCAGATCCAGCACCCTCAGCCCGGACAACGGACCCTCCTCATTCGGCGCCCAGTGCGTGACGCCGTCCCACCTGCTTCCCGGGTCGGAGCTGATGAGGTCCTCGCCGCCGACGGCACGTCCGGCGTCCGACGTCCGCCACTCCACGGAGGTCCACAGGGCGGCAGCCACTCCCCCGGACACGACCACGGCGTCCTCGAGCTCACGAGCGTCGCGTGACCGGATCACGTGGGCCACCTCCGTCGCGTTGGCTTCGATCGACGCACCGAGCGTCGCAAGCAGAGCCGCTCGGTGACGGGGCGCGTTCGCGTGCGTGCGGATCCACGACCCGTCACGGGTGACGAACGCACCGGACAGCGGATCCCACGGGGAAGGCGCACTCCAGCCCACCGGAATCAGTTGAAGCCCGAACCACGCGTCCGTCAGGGTGCGGTCCACGGCGGCCGGTTCGCCATCCGCGAGTCCGGCGACACGGCTCACGCGACCCAGTGCACCCGCGAGCAATGACATGGACGCCGTAGCCAGCTCGGATACCCGTAGCGGCGACGTGATGAATCCCGTGCCTGAAAGTACCGAATGGCCCTCCAACCCCAGCCTGTGTCGCGCGGCATCCAGGCTCTCGCGACCGCTGACCTTCGACATGTCCGGAGGGTACTGGTGGACGAGTCAGCAGCAACACCCTCAGCCAGGCACTCCTCGATGACCGACCCCTCCGGTGCCGGATGCGATCGCTCACCTACTTCCCCGGGCACGAGACGTCTCGCAACCCAAAGCTTTCAAGACGCCTGGCCTAAACGACTACGGACTACCTGACCTGGCCAGCCGTGCTCGCTAGTGAGCGGCGAAACTCCAGATGCCCTCAACGCACGGCTGGCGCGAGTGCGTCGCGCCCCTGCATGATGACCGGGGTTTCCCCTACAGCCGCGGACAAGACGGTACCGGCAATGGTGATCGACTCACCGATGTTGATGCTCGCAAGCCCCGCTCCAGGTCGACGAGCACCCCATCGACTCGGACGCCGTCGACGGATGCGTCGGCCGTGTGGCGGGAAATCTCGGGCTGCTCATAGGTGATGCGGACGACGCTGACGCTACTGCCCGAGCACCGCGAACGGCCGTCCGGCTCGAAACGGTGCCCACGGGCCCTGGTCCCGCATGTGATGCCCGGGGTTGTAGCGTGACCGCGTGATCGTCACCATCCAGGATGAGCGTTCCAGCGGCTTCCTCCCGACGCGCATCTTCGAGCTGCTGCACGCGGCCGACCGCCCCGCCTGGACGCCGGTGACGACCGGCATGGTGGCCGTCGCCGCTGTGGTCTTCTCCGCGATCGCCGGGCTCGGCCTCTACAGCGTCCTCTTGGACGACTCCCCCGCCGGGTACACCCTCACCGTGCCGTTCGGCATCGCCCTCGTCTGGCTGGTCGGGGCGCCCGGCCGCGAGCGGACCAGGATGCGTCGCCGTGCCGCGCGCCATGTAGCCCGTACCGCCCGCCGGCTCGGCCTCATCAGCCACATCGATGCCCTCGCGTTCACCTGGCAAGCCCGCCTCACCCTCCGCGGCGGGCACGAGATCACCCTCGAGCGTCGCTACCGACGACGGGGCCGCCAGCTCGTGGCGAGCCTCACCTCCACGCTCGGCAACATCGGTCGGTTCCGCGTCCTCGACATCACCGACGACCCCGCATGGCAGGTGATGCCCTGACCCCATACGGACCGGAGGACTCGCGGCGGGCACGAGTCCCTAGGACCGGGGCCTGCACCATCCCGCGATCGCGCTCCTGGCCTCAGTCCTCGTGCTCGCCACGATGACCGCGTGCTGGCCGGGCGACTGATCGGCGCAAGGGGCCCGCATGACTGACGCCCTCCGCGCACTCCCCACCGTGACCGACATCGAGACCGACACCCTGCAGGCGCAGACGTTCTCCGCGTCGTCATCGCACACGACCGTCACCGCCACGGTCGACAATGACGCGACGCTCACGGAGCTCATGGCCGTGCAGGACGTTCTCGTCGAGCGGGATCACCAGGCCGCGACCGGGGAGCTGCTGCACCGGGACTTCCCCCTCCACGGCGTCATCCAGCCGACGCAGCTGGAGACCCTGGTCGCCCTCACCGACCTCCACACCTTCAGCTACAGATCGGCCCCTCCCATTCACCCCCCTGAGACGTCTCGCAAGCCATGGCTCGCGAGGCGCGCGTAGCGAGCTGCCGGCGAATCGCTGCGGGAGCTCAGCTGATGCCGATCATCACGCAGAGAGGAGCCGGGAGCGCGCCCCGGAGGCTCTCGAGCAGCGCGACGTCGCGCGTGGCGATGACGTCCCAGGAGGCCTGCCAGATGCGTTGCGGATCCGCGGACAGCAGATCGCCGAGCGTGTCGGTCACCGCGCCACGGTACCGAGACCACAGCCCCGGGCGGCGCGGGGTCAGGCCGCGCGTCGTGCGCGGAGCAGCGCCTCGAGGACCGACGCCCCGCGATCCGCGTCCGCCACGGTCACGAGGCGCGCCCGCCCGCCGCGCAGGCGGACGACGAGCCCGGGCCCGGAGCGCGTGACGTACGCGAGCCCGCGACCGGAGAACCGGAGGCCCCAGCCGCCCCACTGGCCGGGCGAGACGTCCTCCCAGCCCGCGGACTCCATGCGGTCGAGGGGCACGCGCATGATGGGCAGCCGGGTCCACGTGGACGTCACGCGGAGGCCGCGGCGGTCGGCCGTGACCTCCACGCGCGCCGTCGCCAGCATGCCGAGGCCGGCCGCCGCGAGCGGGATGCCGGCGAGCGCGGCGGTGCCCGCGTCGACCGCGGAGGCGGCGACGCCCGCCGCGACGCCCGCGACGAGGATCACCGCGCCGATGCCCGCGAACCAGCTACTGCCGACGGATCCGCGCCAGGAGACCCGCGCCGTCGCGGGCACGTCGAGCGGCTCCCCGTCGTGCGCGGGGACAGGACCCGCGACGCGCACGAGGGCGACCAGGGGGACCGCCCCCGCGACCCCGCCCACGGCGAGGAGCACGAGGCTCCACCACATGGGGAAGGTGCCGTCGCCGACGGTCGCGGACAGCGCGAGCACGACCCAGGCGGTCGCGAGGCTGCCCGCCAGCAGGTTCGCGACGAGCAGCCACGTGCCCGCCGTCCGACGGTCCCGAGCCCGCAGCGCGGCGACCGCGAGCGCCACGCCGAGCACCCCGAGGCCGAGCGCGATCCCGAGGAGCAGCCACGGCGATCCCCAGCCGTCGGCCCGCCCGTCGGCCTGGAAGTGGATGGGGATCCGCGCGGGCAGCACCGGCGCGAGCACGGCAGCCGTGGCCCCGAGCGCGAGGACGAGCACCGCGGCGGGGGCGACGACCGCCACCCGCGTCGCGGTCGTGAGGGGGGATGCGGTGGTCATCGTGCTCCCTTGATCATGGTCATGAGGTCGTCGAGCGGCACCCCGAGGGTCTCCGCCTGGTCCCGGAGCTCCTCGACGAGGGTGCGGAGGCGGTCGAACGAGGCGTTGCCCGAGCGGAGGACGGTCGCACCGCGGCCGCGCCGCAGCTCGATGAGCCCGTCGTCCTGGAGGCGGGCGTACGCCCGGAGGACCGTGTGCATGTTGACGTCCACGGCGGCCGCGAGGTCGCGCGCCGACGGCAGCCGCTCGCCGCTCGCGAGCTCGCCGCGGGCGATGGCGTGCCGGATCTGCCCGGCCACCTGGTCGGCGAGGGAGGCCTTCGCCGCGGGGTCCACCGTGATCAACATGTTTGCATTCTATGCAAACAATGCCGTCGAGACCAGGCCGGGGTCACCGCGCGTAGCGTCGGACCATGCCCCGCACCGTGATCCTCGACGTCAACGAGACCCTGTCCGACACCGCTCCCCTGCAGGACGTCCTCACGTCGCTCGGCGCCCCGGGCGTCTCCCCGGCCGCATGGCTCGCGGCGACGCTGCGCGACGGCTTCGCGCTCAGCCTGACTACCGGCGCGCGACCGTTCGCCGAGGTGGCGCGGGAGGCGCTGGCCGTGCTGCTCGCGGCCGAGCCCGGGCTCGCCGTCCCGGTCGAGGACGGCGTCGGCCGGGTGATGGCCGCGTTCGCCGAGCTGCCCGTGCACGCGGACGTCGCCGACGGCATCCGGATCCTCGCGGCGGCCGGGCACCGGGTCGTGACGCTGTCGAACGGATCCGCTGGATACGCCCGCGCGCTGCTGGAGCGCGCCGGGGTCGCGGACGCCGTCGACGCGTTCCTCAGCGTCGAGGACGTCGATGTCTGGAAGCCGCACCGCCTGGCCTACGACCACGCGCTCGCGTCCACCCGGTGCCGCCCGGCCGACGCGGCCCTCGTCGCGGCGCACCCGTGGGACCTCCACGGCGCCCGCGCCGCCGGGCTCGCGACGGTCCACGTGGCGCGGGGATCCGCCGCCTGGCCGTCGGTGCTCGCCGCGCCCGACCTCCGGGTCGCCGCGCTCACCGGCCTGGTGCTCCCCTAGCCGGGGTCCCGCGCCGGGTCGGCGTCCGCCGTGCGCGGCCCGCAGCCGTGGCCGGCGCCGTGCCACGCCCTAGGCGGACTCGCGCACCACCAGCTGGTGCCGCACGCGGCGCACCACCTCGGGGCCGGAGCGCGGCAGCTCCCCCGCGATCATGGCCACCGCGAGGTCGAGCGCGTGGCGGGCGAGCTCGTCGAGGTCGACCGCGAGCGTAGTGAGGGTCGGCGCCAGCAGGCGCCCGAGGGAGAGGCCGTCGATGCCGACCACGCGCACGTCGCCCGGCACGTCCACGCCCGCGCGACGGCAGGCGGAGAGCACCCCGAGGGCGCACACGTCGTTGAAGGCGACGATGGCGTCGGCGGTCCGGGGCGCGCGACGATGCGCTCGGTCGCCGCCGCGGCCGCCTCCGCGGTGGGGGCGGAGGCCTGCACCACGGACACGTCCATCGACCGCGCCGAGAACGCGCGCACGAGCAGCGACGCCCGCGCGCTGGGTCCGGCCGCGACTGCCGCGTCGAGCACGACCGGGTGGCGCACCCCGGCCGCGTGCAGGTGGTCGGCGAGCGCGTCGACGGCGTCGGTCGGATCCAGCTGCACGGCGGCCCGCAGGGGGTCGCCGCGCGGGTCGAGCTCCACCACGGGCACGGAGCCGAGCCGCCCGATCCACTCGGCGGCGCGCGACCCGAGCATGCCGATCACGGCGTCCGTCTGCGCGCCGAGCGCCTCCACCATGCGGTCGGAGTCGGCCGCGAGCCCGACGTCGGCGAGCGACACGTTCCAGCCGCGCGCCGCGGCGATGCGCACGACCGCGGCCGCGAGCTCGGGCGACCACGGGTTCCGCAGGTCGTCGACGACGAGGCCCAGCTGGTGGTCCCCGCCCGTCACGAGCCCGCGGCCGAAGCGCGACGGCCGGTACGCGAGCGCGTCGGCCGCCGCCAGCACGCGCCGCTTGGTCTCCTCGCTGATGCCCGGCATGCCGTTCATCGCGCGGGTCACGGTCTGGCGGGAGACCCCCGCCGCGGCCGCGACGTCGTGGATCGTGGCCCGGCCGGCCGCCTCGCGACCGGCCGGGCCCCGACCCCCGTCGTCGCCTCCGGTCAGCCGCGCAGGTCCAGCCACGCCACCTGCTCCGGGGTGAGCTCGACCGACAGGCCGCGCATCGAGGAGCGGACCTCCGAGATGGTGCGCGGGCCGAACAGCGGGAAGGTGGGGAACGGCTGCGCGAGCACGTAGGCCAGCGCGATCGCGGTCGCCTGCACGCCGTGCTCGGCGCCCAGCTGCTCGGCGCGGCGCAGGCGCTCGAAGTTCTCGTCGCCGTAGTAGCAGCGCACGAGCTCCGGGTCGCTCAGGTCGTCCGGGCGGGCGCGGCCCGTGAAGAAGCCGCGCGCCTGCGACGACCACGGGAGCAGCGGCACCTGGCGCTCCTCGAGCCATGCCTTCGAGGCCGGATCGGTGACGTGCACGCAGCCGGCCCACGGCACGTCGTACGCCTCGGCGAGGCCGAAGTGGTCGCTCAGCGCCTGGAACCCGGCGCGGCCGTTCGCCTTCGCGTAGGCCTGCGCCTCGTCGAAGCGCTCCGGGGTCCAGTTGGAGACGCCGTAGGAGCGGATGCGGCCCGCGCGCTGGTGCTCGTCCATCACGTCGACGAACTCCCCCACCGGCACGTCCGGGTTGTCGCGGTGCATGAGGTAGATGTCCGCGTAGTCGGTGCCCTGGCGCTCGAGGCTCTCCAGGAGCTGCCGGGTGATCGACTCGGGGTCGCAGTGCGGGGTGTGCGCGCCCTTGGTGATGACGACCACGTCCTCGCGGATGCCGCGGTTGGCGATCCACCGGCCGAGGCGCCCCTCGAGCAGGCCGTGGCCGTAGATGTAGCCCGTGTCGAACGCGTTGCCGCCCTGCTCGACGAAGTGGTCGAAGATCGCGGACGCGTGCGCGAGGTCGGGCTGGTTGTCGACGCCCATGACGAGCCGCGACATGCGCTTGCCCACGCCCGGGATCTCGCCGTAGAGCATGGGGCTGTCGTCGCGGACGCGCAGCGGGCGCCCGGAGACGGTGGGGATGTCGGCGTCCTCGGCCTCGAACGGGTAGCGCAGCTCGAGCGCGGCGCGCCAGCGGTCGAGGGTGCGGGCCGTGGCGAGGGTCTCCTCGAGCGTCATCTGCGCGGCCTCCCCGAGGCCGGCCGCGAGCGCGTCGGTGGTGGCGTCGGCCTCGATCGCGTACGGCTTCGCGCCCGGGAAGGCCAGCGTGCGCGGCTCCTCGCCGACGACGGTGATCTCGATGGTCGGCTCGTCGCGGAGCGTCCACGGGTCGCTCAGGTGGATGCGGCCGCGCGAGCCGTGGACGGTGAGCACCTCCGGCTCGTGCAGGGCGACGCCCGTGCGGAGCGTCGCGGTGATGCCGCCGCGGTAGGTCGCGCGGGCGACCGACCACTCGTCGACGCCGGTCGGGCCGACGGTGCCGTCGACCTCCAGGGTCAGCGGCTCGGCGACGGCGACGCCGGTCGCGGCCTGCACGACGGCGGCGACGCCCGTGACGGTGTAGCCGCCGACGTCGAGGATCCCGCCGCCCGCGGTGGCCGGGTCGTAGAGGCGCCCGGTGCGGGATCCGGTGCGGAAGGAGAAGGACGCGTCGACGTGGGCGACGTCGCCGATGACGCCGTCGCGGAGGAGCTCGAGGAGCGCCGCCGTCTGCGGGTGGAAGCGGTACATGAAGGCCTCGACGAGCGGGAGGCCGGCGTCGCGGGCCGCGTCGACGAGCGCCATCGCGGTGCCGTGGTTCACGGCGAGGGGCTTCTCGCAGAGGACGGCCTTGCCGGCCTCGAGCGCGCGGACGACGAGGTCCGCGTGGCCCGTGTGCACGGTGGAGATGTAGACGGCCTGGACCGCGGGGTCGGCGAGGACCTCGTCGTAGCCCGCGCCCGTGACGTCGGCGAAGCCGTGGTCGGCGGCCTCCGCGGCGAAGGCGCGGGCACGCTCGGCGCTGGAGCTGCCGGCGGCGACGAGCCGCGCGCCGCGCTCGCTCGCGGGCAGCTGGGAGAGGAAGCGGCGGGCGATGCCGCCCGGGCCGAGGACCGCCCAGCCGGGTGCGGTCGGGGTGGTCGTGGTGGGGTCGGTCATGGTGGAGCCCTTCGCGGCATCGTCGGCGTGAACGTTCACGACGACGCTACGGGATCCGCTCCAGGCGGGTCAAGCGGGGCTGAGTGCATCCGACGTGAACGTTCACGACCGTACGCTCGCCCCATGCCGGCCAGGCCCTCCCGCGCGGCGTCACGTTCCGTCACGCGGCCCCGGATCGCCGCCGGGCTGCCTATCGTCGAGCAACCGCGGCCACCCGGCCGCCCCCGCCCCCGCCCCCGCCCGCACGATGAAGGAGCACACCATGCCGCAGCACCCCAAGGGATCCGTCCTCGAGTTCGACCTCCGCGGGACGGGATCCGGCGTCCTCCAGGAGGTGTCCATCGCGGCGAGCGCGCACACCGTCCGCGCCGAGGGCCACCCGGCGTTCGGCGGGACGGATAGCGCGCCGAGCCCGCTCGACCTCGTGCTCTCCGCCTACGTCTCGTGCAACCAGGTCACGGCGACGATCGTCGCGCTCGGCCAGGGCATCACCCTCGGCGCGTTCGAGGGCCGCGTGCAGGCCGAGCTCGACAACTCCGTGCTCGTCTTCGGCGCCGAGGGCGACGGCACGTTCCAGCGGCTGACCCTCACGGTCGACCTCGAGACCGAGCTCGACGACGCCGCCTTCGAGGCGTTCGTCGCCGAGGTCGCGCGTCGGTGCCCGCTGACGCAGCTCTTCGAGCGATCGGGCGTCGAGATCGCGAACGTGTGGACGAACCGGGCGCTCGCGCGGGCCTGATCGCTCCACCTCGACGGCGTCCGCCGCCGGACCGCGCCGCTCACCGGGCGGCGCAGTCCGGGGCGTCACCCGCCCGACCCCCGCCCTCCGCCTCGATCTCCGCGACCAACCGCCCGAGGAGCCGGGTCAGCTCCGTCCGCTCGCGCGCGGACCACTTCCCCACGAGCTCGCCGAGGAGCGCGCGCGCCGTCGCCGAGTTGCGGTCGAGCGCCCGTCGCGCATCGGGAGTGGCACGCACGAGGACCGCACGGCGGTCGCCGGGATCGGCCTCCCGGACCACGAGCCCCCGCGCCTCGAGCCGCTGGACGTGCGCGGTCATCGTCGACTTGTCGACGCCCTGCCAGTCCGCGAGCACGCGCATGCGCGTCGCCCCGCACTCCATGAGGTGGCCGAGCAGCCAGGTGTCGGTCGCGGAGAAGGCCCCGCCCTCGTCGGCGAGCATGCGGCGGCGCACGTCCGGGCGCGAGGCCCACCGCGTGATCGCGAGGACGGCCCGCTCCAGCGCCGCGCCTGTCCGCGCAGCGTCGTCCGGCGCCTCCTCGACGCCCTTGCCTGGGAGCTCGCTCACCGTATGATCCCCGTCCCCTCCGTGCGACCTGTCCGTTGGTATCCTCAAACCATATCGTCCACCGCACGACCCGAGAGGAACACCCCATGTCGACCCCGAGCACCGATCCCCGAGCGAACGCCCTCCCGGCCACGCCCCGCGAGGTGATCGCGAGCTACACCGAGTACGCCGACGCGCAGGCGGCCGTCGACACGCTCTCCGACCGGGAGTTCCCCGTCGCGTCGACGCAGATCGTCGGCCACGACGTCCGCACGGTCGAGACCGTCACGGGCCGCGTCACCAACGGCAGCGCCGCGGTGCGCGGGGCCGCGGGCGGGGCCTGGTTCGGCGTCATGATCGGACTGCTCTTCGGCATCTTCACGCCGGGCGTGGCCTGGCTCGGCGTCCTCCTCGTCGCGGTCGGCATCGGCGCGCTCTGGGGTGCGCTGTTCGGCTTCGTCGGCCACTACGCCACCCGCGGCAAGCGCGACTTCGCGTCCATCCAGACGCTGACCGCCGGCCGCTACGACGTGCTGGTCGACAGCACGCGGGCCGCCGAGGCGTCGCGCATCCTGTTCGAGACGCCGGCGCCCGCCGCGTCCTAGACCTCGCGGAGGGCCTGGCCTGCCTGACCCGCCGGGTCGGCCTCGCCACCCGTCCGTCCGGACCCCCGGGACCCCTGGTCCCGGGGGTCCGGTGCGTCCAGGGTCAGCCACTCCTCGTCGACCCGGAACCCGATCGCCGCCGAGGCGGCGAGGATGCCCGCGTTCCCGCTCGACCCTCCCGTGCGGATCGTCGCGACCCCGTCGCCGACGAGCGCCCGCACGGAGGCGGCCTTCACCGCG
Source organism: Clavibacter michiganensis (assembly GCA_002150995.1). Lineage (GTDB taxonomy): Bacteria > Actinomycetota > Actinomycetes > Actinomycetales > Microbacteriaceae > Clavibacter > Clavibacter michiganensis_K. Next base: position 2,648,736 of record MDHJ01000001.1, read on the forward strand.
GTGGCGAGCCCACGCGACCGGTGCGCCGGGTGCACGACCGTGAAGTCGACCTCCGCGCGTCGACCGTCCGCATCGAGGTCGACGACGGTGAGCGCCACCAGGCTCCCGTCCGCGTCGACCGCCCCGAACGCCCGCCGCGCGGCCGAGGGCACCCGCGCGGTGCCGGCCGTCAACGGCACGTGCTGCGTGGCGGGTCCGCCCGGGTAGTCGTCGAGCGTGGCCGCGTCGAGGGCGAGCATGGCCGCCTGGTCGTCCGGCCCGAGCTCCCGCACGGACACGATGCCCGCGACCCGCTCCACCGCCGACCGCAGCCGCACCGGATCCGCGTCGTCGGCGTGGAGGACCGCGCCGAACGACCGGGCGGCGACCACCCACCCCTCGGCCCGCAGCGCGTCGGCGCGCGCATCGTTTGCGGGGACGACGACGGGCTCCTGCGGCATCCCCCGAGCCTGCCACGCGGCGTGCGCCTCGGCACGGGAGGTGGTGCGGCGGCGATGCGTACGGTGGGGTCATGCCCGCCGCACGCTCCGTCCGCATCGTCGGCGACGTGGTCCTCCGCCCCGCGAAGCCGTGGACGCCGACGGTCCACGCGCTCCTGCGGCACCTGCACGCGGAGGGGCTGCCCGTCCCGGAGCCCCTCGGCATCGACGGCGGCGTCGAGCGCGTGCGCCTCGTCCCCGGCGACGGCGGCGAGGACGCCTGGGCGCACCAGTCCACCACCCGCTCCGTCGCGTCCGCGGGGCGGCTCCTGCGCCGGATCCACGACGCCACCCGCGGGTGGGATCCGCCGCCGCACGCCGTCTGGTCCGTGCCGCCCGAAGGCGGTGACGTGATCTGCCACGGCGATCCCCAGCCCGGCAACATGTCCTGGCGCGACGGCGTCGCGGTCGGCCTCTTCGACTGGGACGCCGCGCGCCCCGCTCCGCCCCTCAGCGACGTCGCCTACGCGCTCGAGTGGCTGACCCCGTTCAGCACCGACCCCGCCGGGCTGCTCGCGCGGGGTCTGACCGCCGACGTCGACCGGCGCTCCCGCATCGACGCGCTCCTCGACGGCTACGGCTGGGACGGCCCCATCGCGGTCGTCGACGCGGTCCTCGCCCGCCAGCAGCGCGCCATCGACGAGGTGCTGCACCTCGGCGCCCGCGGCCACGAGCCGCACGCGACCTGGGTCGCCGAGGGCTGGCCGGCCCGCTGGGCGTCGAAGCTCCGCGACACCGAGTCGTTGCGCTCCGCCGTGGGGTGACGGCGCGGGAGGCGCGCCGCCGCGGTTCCGCTCAGCCCGCGACCGGGATCCCCTCGCGCCGCACCGCGTCGCGCAGCAGCGCCTCCACGTCGTCGACGGCCCGCAGGAGGTCCGCCTGCTCGCTCCCGATGCGGGCGACGACGGCGTCGACGCCGCGGAGGCCCGCCCGGGTCAGCAGCTGCTTCTCGTTGGTGATCCACTCGCCGCGGTGGGCGAGGACCGCGTGCGCCGCCATGCTCGCCGCCTCCGCGAGCAGCCCGGCGCACTGGGCGACGCGGCCGTGGCGCGCGTGGCCCTCCCGTGCGTAGTGCAGCGTCATGGCCGCGTCCCCCCACCACACCCCGGGTGCGGCCTCGCGGAGCGCCGGCGGGTACCCCCACGACGGCACCTCCCCGCGGAGGGCGCGGTTCACGCCCACCTCGGCCAGCAGGATCGTGCTCGGCAGGCCCGCCGGGTGGAAGAGCAGCCGCTCGACGGCGAAGCGCCCGGCCACCGCCTCCTCGTGCACCGCCTCGATGGCGTCGAGGTCGCGGTAGTGGACGTCGACCGTGCGGCCGTCCACGTGCAGCGCGCCGCCGCCGTCGAAGATCCGGCCCCAGCCGCCGCGCGGGCTGAGGACCCCGGGCCAGCCGAGCGCGCGGAGGCCGTCGGGGTCGAACGCGGCGCGGTAGTAGACCGCCACGTCCCAGTCGCTGTCGGGCCGCTGCACGCTCTGGGCGCGGGATCCGCCGAGCGCCACGCCCCGCACGCCGGGGACCCCGTGCAGCGCGTCGGCGACGTGCTCCAGGAACGCGTCGTCGTCGAGCCCGAGGACGGGACCGGCCTCGGGGACGGCCGTCATGCCCGCCCCGCCACGCTCCGCCACGCGGCGATGCCGCCACGCAGGCTCACCGCGTCGCGGCCCGCCTCGCGGAGCGCCGCCGCGGCCGCCCGCGAGCGGACGCCGGAGGCGCAGTAGACGACGACCCGGTCGGCGACGCCGCCGGGCACGGCGCCCGGGTCCACCGTCACGATGCGCACCGGCACCGCCACGTGACCCGGGATGGAGTCGACGAGCCGCTCGTCGGGCTCCCGCACGTCGAGGAGCACGACGGGCTCGTCGGAGGCGAGGATGCGCTCCACCTCCTCCGCGTCGAGCTCGGTGCCGTCGGTCGCGGCGCCCACGCCGCAGAACAGGTCGTAGTCGGCGAGCGCGGTGACCCGCTGGCGCCCCTTCGCGCGCTTCACGCCGATGGTGCGGCTGGTGCCGGCGAGCGCGTCGAGCACCACGACCCGGCCGAGGAGCGGCTGGCCCGCGCCCGTGACGAGCTTGATGACCTCGGTCGCCATGAGGGAGCCGACCGTGCCGCAGACCGCGCCGAACACGCCCGCCTCCTCGCAGGAGAGCACGGCGCCGTCGGCGGGCGGCTCGGGGAAGACGTCGCGGTAGTCGATGCCGCGGCCGTCGGGCGCGGCATCCCAGAAGACGGTGACCTGGGCGTCGAAGCGGTACACCGATCCCCACACGCACGGGATCCCCACGAGGGCCGCGGCGTCGCTGATGAGGTACCGCGTGGCGAAGTTGTCGGTGGCGTCGACGACCACGTCGTAGCCGCTGAGGATCCGGATCGCGTTGTCGACCGTCAGCCGCTCCGCGTGCTCCACGACCTCGATCCCGGGGTCGGTCCGGTGCACCGAATCCGCCGCTGACGTGGTCTTCGGCCGACCGATGTCGGGAGTGCCGTGGATGGTCTGGCGCTGCAGGTTCGAGAGGTCCACAGCATCGTCGTCTACTATCCCGAGGGTCCCGATCCCCGCGGCGGCCAGGTACTGCAGCACCGGGGAACCCAGGCCGCCCGCGCCGATCACGAGCACGCGCGCGCGGTCGATGCGGGACTGACCCCCATCCCGATGCCGGGAAGGGCGAGGTGCCGGGAGTGGCGTTCGCGCCGCTCGTGCGCATCCTGCCCGGAGCCATGACCATCACGGCCCCGCCCCCCGGGGTGCGTGCCGTCCAGATCGACGAGCGGCAGAGACGACCCCATGACAGACCTCCGTACGGACGGCGGACGCGGACCCGCGTCGACCGGATCCAGCGTACGACGGCCCGCCGACGGGACCCGCGGCGGCCGTCCCTCCGGCCCCCTCGGCCGCTTCCACCACCGCCGCTGGGGCGACGCCTGGCTCATCGGCCTGTTCGGGTTCCTCCTCGCGCTCCCCCTCGCCGGGCAGCCGTCCGTCTGGTACGACGAGGCCGCCACGGTCATCTCGGCCACGCGCGACTGGGACGACCTCCTCCGCATGCTCGGCACGGTCGACGCCGTCCACGGCCTCTACTACGCGGTCATGAAGGTGTGGTTCGACCTGGTCGGGTACTCGCCGACCTCGCTCCGCCTCCCGAGCGCGGCCTTCATCGGCCTCGCCGCGGCGGGCGTGGTGCTCCTGACCCGCACCGTCTCCACGCGCGCCACGGGCGTCGTCGCGGGCATCGTCTTCGTCGTCATCCCGCGCTCGGCGTGGATGGGCACCGAGGGCCGCTCGTTCGCGCTCGGCACCCTCATCGCCGTGGCCCTCACGGTGGTGCTCGTGCTGGCGGCCCGCCGCGCCGGGTCGCCGTGGCAGCTGCAGGCCCGGTGGTGGGCGCTCTACGGGCTCATCGCGTGGTTCGGCGCGTCGACCTTCATCTACCTGGCGCTGTTGGTGGGCGCCCACGGCGCCGTCATCCTCTGGGCCGTCGCCTCGGCCCGCGTGGGCCGACGCACCGTCCGCCCCATGATCGTGTCGCTCCTCGGCTGGGGCGTCTCCTCCATCGTCGCCGGGCTCCTCTCGCTGCCGCTCGTCGGCGTGGTCACCGCGCAGTCGGGCCAGGTCGGGTGGATCAAGCCGATCGGCCCGCGGACGCCCAGCCAGGTGGTGCTCACGCAGCTGTTCCCGGAGAACGCGGCCTTCGCGGCGGTCGCCTGGGTGCTGGCGCTCGTCGGGCTCGCGATGCTGGTGCGGCGGGGCGTCCGCCTGGTGCGAGCCCGGCGCCGGTCGACCGCGGAGCCCGTGGGCGAGATCGCGGCCTTCGAGTCCGCCTACCTGCACGCCGGCTGGTCGCCGACGCTGCTGCAGCTCGCGGTCGTGTGGTTCGCGGTGCCCACGATCCTGCTCGTGTACGCCTCGACGCTCACGTCGCCGCTGTACTCGCCGCGGTACCTCTCCTACACGGCGCCGGCGATGGCCATGCTCGTCGCGGTGGGCATCCTGGCGCTGCGCTGGCGGCCCGCCGTCGCCATCGTCACCGCGGGGCTCGTGGCGCTGTCGCTCGTGCAGGTCGCCCACGACCGCGGCACCACGCGGAAGGCCGACGCCGACTGGGCGGGCATCTCCCGCATCGTCACGGAGGAGCGCGCCGCGGAGGCGCCCGGCACCGAGGAGGCCGTGGTCTTCGGACCCGTGCGGCGTCACCCGAAGGCGACCTCGCGCATCGTCGCCTACTCCTACCCCGACGCCTTCCGCGGGATGGACGACATCCTCCTGCGCACGCCGCCCGGCGACACGGACGGCCTCTGGGAGGAGTCGTACCCGCTCGCCGACCGCGTCGACGAGGTCGAGGGCGCCGACGTCGTGTGGCTCGTCACGAGCGACCGGCAGGACATCCGGCCCGAGGTCGCGGAGGCGCTGACCCCGCGCGGCTTCGTGCGCACCGACGACTGGCACGTGAAGAACGCGAACGTCGAGCGCTACGAGCGGGTCCCCGCCGAGGGCTGACCCGACCGCGGGCTCACGCTCCGGCGTGCCACTCCCGGATCGCCGTGACGACCTCGTCGAGGCGGGACTCGAGCAGGAAGTGCCCGCCGTCGACGAGGTCGATGCGCGCGTGCGGCGCGTCGCGTCGGAACGCCTCCGCGCCCGCCGCGGCGAATATCTCGTCGTTCCGGCCCCAGACCGCGAGCACCGGCACCCGCGACTCGCGGAGCCAGGCGTGCACCGCCGGGTACAGCGCCCGGTTGGTCGCGTAGTCGCGGAAGAGCGCCAGCTGCACGTCGTCCTGCCCGGGGCGGGCGAGGAGCGCGAGGTCGTGCTCCCACGCGTCGGGGTCGACCGCGGACGGATCCGGCACGCCGTGCGTGTACTGCCATTCGACGGCGTCGCGCCCGAGGGCGTGCCGGAGGGCGTCGCGCGTGGCGTCGATGCGCTCGGCGGCGTCGGCCCAGATCGGGTCCCAGAACGAGGGCACGAAGCCCTCCTCGTAGGCGTTGCCGTTCTGCGTGACGACGCCCGTGACCGCCTGCGGGTCGGCCAGCGCCAGGCGCCAGCCGACGGGGGCGCCGTAGTCCTGCACGTAGATCGCGTAGCGGGACACCCCGATGGTCGCGAGGAAGCGGCGGGTGACGTCGGCGAGCGCGGCGAACGTGTAGTCGAAGTCCTCGACGGACGGGGCGGACGAGCGCCCGAAGCCGACGAGGTCCGGCGCGATGACCCGGAAGCGGTCCGCGAGCGCGGGGATCAGGTGGCGGAACATGTGCGAGCTCGACGGGTAGCCGTGCAGCAGGAGGAGCACGGGAGCGTCGGCGGGCCCGGCCTCGCGCCAGAAGACGTCGAGTCCGTCGACGGAGGCGGTGCGGTGGTGGACCGTGGTCATGGATAACCCCTTCGGCTTGTTTTGGTGGTTAGTCGGACGGTAGCATGGATCCGAGGCGCCACCGGGGCGCGGGATCGAGGTGCAGTGGACCGCGACGAGGAGCTGCTGCTGGCGCTGCTGAACAGCGCGCCGGTGGTCGACGGCCGGCCCGAGGACCGCCTCGACGGCGCATCCGGCCGCCGGCTCGCCCGCGACTGGGGCGGCACCGGCACCGCGGCCGAGCTCGCCCGCCTCCGCCGCGCGCGCGACGCGATCCAGGCCGTCGTCCGCGGGGCCGACACGGCGCCCGCCGCCGTCGCGGATCTCACGGCCGTGGTCGACGGCGCCGTGCGCACGCCGCGCGTCACCGCCGACGGCGTCGCCTGGGAGCTGCGCGTGCCGGCCGACGACCGCCTGCCGGTCGACGCCGTCCTCGCCTGGTCGAGCGTCACGGCGCGGCTGCCCGGCCGCCTGCGCCCGTGCGCCAACGACGAGTGCGCGCTGTTCCTCGTGGACCACAGCCGCCCCGGCACCGCGAGGTGGTGCTCCATGGCGACCTGCGGCAACCGGATGAAGGCCCGCGCCCACGCCCGCCGGTCGCGCTGACCGCGGCGACGTGCCCCTCAGCCGTCCGTCGGGGCCGGGGCGTCGGGCGCCCGGACCGCGCGCGGACGCAGCTCGCTGACGACCGTGCCCGCGACGATGAGCGCCGCGCCGAGGATCGCGAGCGCGGGCAGCCGCTCTCCCGCGACCCGGCCGATGACGCCCGCCCACACGGGCTCGGCCGAGTAGATGATCGTCGCCCGCGTGGGCGACACGGAGCGCTGGGCCCAGTTCATCGTGAGCTGGATGAGGCAGCTGCTCGCCCCGAGCGCGACCGCCGCCACGAGCCACACCCCGAGAACGCCGGCACCGCCTCCCCCGCCAGCGGCATGCACGCGAGCGACAGGGCACCCGCGACGAGCAGCTGCACGACGGTCACCCGCCCGACGTCGACGCGGCCCGCGAACAGGCCGATGAGGATGATCTCGGCCGCGATCGGCAGCGTGCTCACGAGCGTCGCCAGCTCCCCCGGGCCCAGCGCGACGCCCTCCTGCGGTCCGGCGACCAGCAGCAGCCCGACGAAGGCGAGCGCCACGCCCACCAGGGCGGGCGCGCTCGGCCGCTTCCGGAAGGCGGCCCACTGCAGGAGCGGCACCAGCGGCACGTACAGCGCGGTGATGAAGGCGGAGGTGCTGCTCGGGATGCTCTGCAGCCCGTAGGTCTGCAGGCCGTAGCCGAGGAGGATCATGACCCCGATGGCCGCGCCGGCGCCCAGGTCGATCCGCCGCATCCCGCGGAGCGCCCGGCGGAAGACGACCGCGCTGATCAGCCCCGCCACGAGGAAGCGGAGCCCCACGAAGAACAGCGGCCCGCTGTGCTCCATCGCGACGTGCACGGCGAGGAACGTGGCACCCCAGATCGCGGTGATGCCGATGAGCGCCCACTCGGGGCGGGACGGCCGGACGGCGCGGGGCAGCCGGACGGCGCGAGGCAGCCGGACGGCGCGGGGCAGCGGGGTGCGCACGGGGTGGAGCGCGCCGGGTCAGCCGGTGATGATGCGGGCGCCGTGCACGGGCCCGGTGGCCCGGATGACCGTGAGGCGGGCGGCGCTCAGCGCGATCTGCAGCTCGAGCGCGCTGTCGAGGTCGGCCGCGAGGAAGGCGACCGTGGGACCGGATCCGGAGACGATCCCCGCGAGCGCGCCGTTCTCCTCGCCGAGCTGCAGCACCTCGCCGAGACCCGGCGCGAGGTGCAGGGCGGGAGCCTGGAGGTCGTTGTGGAGGACCTCGGCGAGCATGTGCGGATCCCCCGCCCGGAGCGCCTGCAGCACGCCGGAGTCGACCTGCGGGATCTGCTGCGCGGGGAAGATGTCCTGCGCGTGCCGCTCGCGGTGCTTGTCGAGCTCGCCGTACACGTCGGGCGTGGCGACGCCGAACTCCGCGATGGCGAGCACCCACTGGAAGGTGCCCTTGGCGAGCGCCGGGCTCAGCCGGTCGCCGCGGCCCGTGCCGATGGCGGTGCCGCCCGCGAGCGCGAACGGCACGTCCGCGCCGAGCTCCGCGCCGAGGGCGAGCAGCTGGTCGCGGGTGCGCTCGGTGCCCCAGAGGGCGTCGCAGGCGAGGAGGGTGGCCGCGGCGTCCGCGGATCCGCCGCCCATGCCGCCCGCGATGGGCACGTGCTTCTCGACGCGCAGGTGCACGCCGCCGCGGTAGCCCGTGCTGCGGGCGAGGAGGCGGGCGGCGCGGATGGCGAGGTTGTCGGCCCCGACGGTGAGGTGCGACGTGTCGATGGACCCGCCGAACTCGACGGAGAAGCCGTCGGACCGGGTGGCGTACACGTCCTCGTACAGGCTCACGGCCTGGTAGGCGGTGGCGACGTCGTGGTACCCGTCCTCCTGGAGGGCGCCCACCGTCAGCGACACGTTGATCTTGCCCGGGGCCCGCGCGTGCACCACGTCGGAGGTGGTGGCCGCGGAGGTCATGTGCTCCAACCTAGCGGAGGCTGGGAGCCCGTCCGTCACCGTCGCGATCGGCCCAGGCGCGGGCCACGCGGAGGTAGTCGTGGACGCTCAGCTCCTCGCCCCGCGAAGTGGGGGCCACCCCTCCGGCGACGAGCAGCGCGGACGCCGCCTCGCTGCCGCCGAGCAGCTCCGCGAGGGCCTGGCGGAGCATCTTGCGGCGCTGCTGGAAGGCCGCGTCGACGATCCGGAAGGTGCGCTTCCGCATCTCCTCCGAGGCGAAGGCCTCCGCGTGCCGCTCGAAGGCGACGAGCACGGAGTCGACGTTGGGGACGGGCCAGAACACCTGGCGGCTGACGTTGCCGGCCGTGCGCCAGGCGCCGTACCAGGCGGCCTTGACGCTCGGGGACCCGTAGACCTTCGAGCCGGGGGCCGCGGCGATGCGGTGCCCGACCTCGGCCTGCACCATCACCACGCCCGTGCGGATCGACGGGAAGTGCTCGAGCAGGTGCAGGAGCACCGGGACGGAGACGTTGTACGGGAGGTTCGCGACGAGCGCGGTGGGATCGCCGGGCAGCTCCGCGACGCGGAGCGCGTCCTCGTGCACGACCGTGAGGCGCGCCTCCGGCTGGTACAGGCTCACGGTGAGGGGCAGCTGCTCCGCCAGGCGGCCGTCGATCTCGACCGCGACGACGCTCGCGCCGGTCTCGAGGAGGCCGAGCGTGAGGGATCCGAGGCCCGGCCCCACCTCCACCACGTGCGTGCCGGCCTCGACGCCCGCGACCCGCACGATGCGGCGCACGGTGTTCGCGTCGATGACGAAGTTCTGCCCGAGCTTCTTGGTGGGCGCGACGCCGAGGAGCTCGGCGAGGTCGCGGATCTCGGCCGGCCCGAGGAGCGTGGCGCCGGCGTCCGCGGGCGTGGCGGGCAGCGCCGCACCGGGGCCCGCGTCGTCGCTCACGCGCGGCCCGTCGGGTCGATCTCGGCGGGGTCCTTCGCGGGCGACGTGACGGGCTCGTCGTCCCAGCGGCCGTAGACGAGCTCGGTGTTGGAGGAGATCTGCGCGGCGAGCATCGACACGTCGGTGCCGAGGTGCGCGGCCATCGCCCGCAGCGTGTGCGGGATGAGGTACGGCGCGTTCGGGCGGCCGCGGAACGGCACGGGCGTGAGGAACGGCGCGTCCGTCTCCACGAGCAGCAGCGAGCGGGGCGCGAACGCCAGCGCCTCGCGCAGGTCGTGCGCGTTCTTGAAGGTGACCGTGCCGGAGAACGACATGTACCAGCCGTTCTCGGCGCAGATGCGGGCGAGGTCCTCGTCGCCGGAGAAGCAGTGGAACACGGTGCGCTCGGGGGCGCCGACGCGCAGCAGCGTCTCGACGACCTCGTCGTGCGCGTCGCGGTCGTGGATCTGCAGGGCGATGCCCCGCTGCTTCGCGATCTCGATGTGCGCCTCGAACGAGCGCATCTGGGCGGCGCGGCCCTCCTCGCCCGTGCGGAAGAAGTCGAGCCCGGTCTCGCCCACGGCGCGCACGCGCGGCCGCCCGGCCAGCTCGTGGATCTCGGCCAGCGCGTCGTCGAGCGTGCCCGCCTCGTCGTACGCGGGCGCCTCGTTGGGGTGGATGGCGACGGCCGCGAGCATGCGCGGCTCGTGGGCCGCGGTCTCCGCGGACCAGCGGGAGGTCTCCAGGTCGCCGCCGACCTGGATCACCCCGCGGACGCCGACCGAGCTCGCCCGGTCGAGGTGCTCGGTGAAGTCGATGGGCGACTCGCCGTCCGCGATCTCGAGGTGCGTGTGGTTGTCGTAGACCGGGACCGTGAGCGCCTCGGGCAGCGGCGGATACGTGAGATCGCGCGTCTGGCCGTGGACCGCGGTGGTGTCGCGCTGGCGCACGTAGTTCGAATCGGACATCCCGCCCACTCTACCGAGGGGCGGTGCCGCACCCCATGGGGCGCGGCTGCCCCGGTCACGCCGTGGGGGTGGTCGGCTCCTGCTCGATGCGCGGGAACAGCGGGGCCTCGAGCGGCGTGACGATGCCGGATCCGGTCCACTCGTCCGCCAGGTCGATGCGCTGCTGGCCGACGGTGCCGTCGCCGCCGAGCGCCGTCCAGAGCTTCGCGGTGGCGCCGGGCAGCACGGGCGCGAGGAGCACGGCGAGCGTGCCGAGCCCGCGGACCGCGGTGTGCAGGACGGTCTCGAGGCGCGCGCGGTCCTCGTCCTTCTTGGCGAGCGCCCACGGCTCCTGGCTCGTGATGTAGCCGTTGAGCTCGTCGACCAGGGTCCACACGGCGGCGAGCGCCTCGTGGATGGCGAGCCGCTCGATGGCGTCGTCGGCCGTGGAGGCCGCGGCGCGCGCGACGGACAGCACGCGCTCGTCCGCCTCGGTGGTCGCATGGGCCTCGGGCACGCGGCCGTCGAAGTAGCGGCCGACCATGGCGATCACGCGGGAGGAGAGGTTGCCGAAGCCGTTGGCGAGCTCGGCCTGGTAGCGGGCGCTGAGGTCCTCCCAGCTGAACGAGCCGTCCTGGCCGAACGCGAAGGCGCGCATGAAGTAGTAGCGGAACGCGTCGATGCCGAAGGTGTCGGTGATGGTCTGCGGCACGATGCCCGTGAGCTTCGACTTCGACATCTTCTCGCCGCCGACGAGCAGCCAGCCGTGGCCGAAGACGCGCCGCGGCGGCTCCTCCCCGAGGGCCATGAGCATGGCCGGCCAGATGACCGCGTGGAAGCGGAGGATGTCCTTGCCGACGAGGTGCGTGGCGGGCCAGCGGCGCTGGAAGCGCTCGTCGTCGACGCCGTAGCCGATGGCGGTGACGTAGTTCATGAGCGCCTCGAACCACACGTACACGACGTGGCTCTCGTCCCACGGGATGGGGATGCCCCAGTCGAAGCTGGAGCGCGAGATGGAGAGGTCCTCGAGGCCGCGGCGCACGAACGACAGGATCTCGTTGCGGGCGCTCTCGGGCTGGATGAAGTCGGGGCGCTCCTCGTAGAACGCGAGGAGCCGCTCGCCGAAGTCGCTCATGCGGAAGAAGTAGTTCTTCTCCTCCAGCAGCTCCACCGGCTTGGAGTGGATGGCGCAGACGAGCTGCCCCTCGAACGGACCGGTGCCCTCGAGGAGGTCGGAGGGCTGCTTGTACTCCTCGCAGCCGACGCAGTAGTAGCCCTTGTACTCGCCCGTGTAGATGAACCCGGCGTCGTGGAGGCGCTGCAGGAAGATCGTGACGCTCTCCTCGTGGCGGGCGTCCGTGGTGCGGATGAAGTCGTCGTTGGAGATGTCCACGGCCTCGAGCAGCGGCTGCCAGCTCTCGGTGACGAGACGGTCGGCCCACGCCTGCGGGGTCGTGTCGTGCGCGGTGGCCGTGCGGAGGATCTTCTGCCCGTGCTCGTCGGTGCCGGTGAGGAACCAGGTGTCGTCACCACGCTGGCGGTGCCAGCGGGCGAGCACGTCGGCGGCGACCTCCGTGTACGCGTGCCCGATGTGCGGGACGTCGTTCACGTAGAAGATCGGCGTGGTGATGTAGAAGGGCTCGCCGCGGGACATGGGCTCCATCCTAACGATCGGCGGGAGCGGCCCCGGCCGCGTGGCGGGGTCGCGGCCGACGGTGAGGAGTACCCGCGGCACCGGCGAGGACCGCGTCGACGGCACTCGTCCGGTCCCCCTGGCTGCCGCGTGGATCCGGAGGACGGGTGGCCGGCGCACGGAGAGGGTGCGACGGGGAGCCCGCCGCACCCCCTCGGCCGTCACTTCCCCGAGCGCCTCACGGTGATCCGGTAGAACAGGGCGACACCGAATACGAGCAGACCGTACGCGACGATCGCCCATGCCGATCGGATGAGGGAGAAGCAGATGACGCCCAATACGAACGCGGTCGTCGCTGCGGCCCACGGGGAGACACGATCTCGATCCACGGTCGGTTCCACTCCCATCTCAGAGGAACGTGCTGAGGCACCCGAATGCCCCAGCGGCGAGGTACTTGCGTGCGATCGCGGTTGCGAGCCCCTCGCCGACTCCTTCGCCGATGAACAGGCCCGCGACGGCGATTCCCGACGCAGCCAAGCACCGCAATCCCTCGCGAGAGATGTTCCCCTGTTCGGCGAGGAACTGGCAAGACTCGAAGCTGTGACCGTAGTGGCACTTGGCATACGCCAAGTCCGACGCCGTGTCCTGGGCTCGAGCAGATTCAGCGGGAAGCACAGTGACTGCCGCGCCACTGATCAGCGCGCCGGTGAGCGCGAGTCCGAGCAGCGCGAATCTGATTTCTTTCATCGATCTTCCTTCTCGTTGTCGGTGCCGAGTCGGAAGAGTAGCCACCGGCCGGCGTACGCATGGCGATTCGTCCACGGGCGACACGTGGGTCATGGTCGACGCCGCCGGGGACCGGAGGGGACGGCGGGACGGGGCCGATCAGGAGGACTCCACGCCTCCACGGCTACGTCTGGATGCAGGGACGTCCGGTAGGGCCCGCTCCGTCGCGAAGGGACGACGGCCGAAGAGGAGGGTCGAGGTCGAGGGCTGAGCGGGACGCGTGCTGCGCGGACACCGACCACGCGCACGGCCACCAGCACCAGCGCCAGCACCAGCACCAGCACCAGCACGCGACACCCTCGGACGTGGCGGGCGCGTCTCGCCGTCCGGCTCACGTGGAAGAGGACGACGATGCACGGCGACGGCCCCTCGGTCGCCGAGGAGCACCTGCCTCCCGTTCAGGCGAGGTGGCGCTCGGCCGGGCCGTCGTACTCGGAGAGCGGGCGGATCAGCGAGTTCGCGGCGCGCTGCTCCACGACGTGGGCCGTCCAGCCGACCACGCGCGCGGCCACGAACAGGGGCGTGAAGGCGCGCGTCTCGAAGCCGAGGAGCGCGTACGCGGGGCCCGAGGGGTAGTCGAGGTTCGGCAGGATCCCGGTGCGCTCGGCCATGCCGCGCTCGAGCGCGTCGTACAGCTCCATCGTGCGGGTCGCCGACTCCCCCGCGGCACCGCCCGCCTCCACGCGCACCGCGACGAGCTCGTCGAGCGCGTCCTTCATGGTGGGCACGCGGGAATCGCCCGCGCGGTACACGCGGTGGCCGAAGCCCATGACCTTGCGCTTCGCGGCGAGCGCCTCGTCGAGCCAGGCCTCCACGCGGGACGCGTCGCCGATCTCCTCCAGCGTCTCGAGCACGGCCTCGTTGGCGCCGCCGTGCAGGGGGCCCTTCAGCGCGCCGATCGCGCCCGTGACCGCGGAGTGCAGGTCGGCCAGGGTCGACGTGATGACGCGCGCCGTGAACGTGGAGGCGTTGAACGAGTGCTCGGCGTAGAGGATCAGCGAGACCTCGAGCGCGCGCGCGTCGGCCTCCGTCGGCCGCTCCCCGTGCACCATGAGCAGCAGGTTCTCGGCGATGCCGAGGTCGTCGCGGGGCTCGACCGGCTCGAGGCCCTGGCGGCGGCGCTGGTCGTGGGCGATGAGCACCGGGATCTGCGCGAGGAGCCGCACGGAGCGCTCGAGGTCGGCGTCGGCGGAGTGGTCGTCGGGCGCCGGGTCGGCCGCGCCGATCGCGCTGACCGCGGTGCGGAGCACGTCCATGGGGTGCGCGTCGACGGGCAGCGCGTCGACGATGCGGAGCACGGCGTCGTCGGGCTGGCGTTCGGCGCGCTCCTGCGCCTCGAAGTGCGCGAGCTCCTCGTCGGTGGGCAGCTCGCCGTGCCAGAGGAGGTACGCGACCTGCTCGAAGGAGCAGGATGCTGCGAGCTCCTGCACGGGGTACCCGCGGTAGAGGAGGGAGTTGGTGGCCGGCTCGACCTTGCTGATCGCGGTGGTGTCGACGACGACCCCGGCGAGTCCCTTGCGGATGTCGGCCATGGTGCTCCTTCGCGGCATGCCGCACCGCTGACGGGGCGGATCGGGTCGCCCTCGGGTGCGCTCGTCACTGTATCGGGGCGGGCCTCCCCGGGCGAGGGGTGACGGCCGCCTGCGGTGCCGGTCGCGCCGCTGCCGGCTCGGTAGCCTTCCGTCAGGCCCTTCCCGAGGCGCCGACCGCGCAGCCGCGCCGACCCGTGAGGACGCCATGCCCGAGAGCACCGACCACGCCGATCCCGCCGACCACGCCGACGCCCCGTCGCACTACGACGTCGCGGTGATCGGGGCGGGGCCCGCCGGCACCGCCGCGGCCCTCCGCGCCGCCGAGCTCGGCGCGTCCGTCGTGGTGCTGGAGGCCGGCCGCGTCGGCGGCACCTGCGTCAACACGGGGTGCGTGCCCACGCGCGTGCTCGCGAAGACCGCGCGGCTCGTGCGCGAGGTGCGCTCCGCGGGTGAGAGCGGGATCGGCGTGGGCACGCCTGTGCCGCACTGGCCCTCGATCGTCGCGCGCGTGCACGAGCAGGTCGACCGGGTGCGCTCGCTCAAGCGCGAGGCCGAGCGGTTCCAGGAGGCGGGCGTGACGCTGGTGCACGAGGGCCGGGCGCGCTTCGTCGACGACCGCACGCTCGTGCTCGACAGCGGGCGGCGCGTCACCGCGGCATCCGTGATCGTGTGCGTCGGCGGCCACTCGCGCCGCCTGCCCGTGCCGGGCGCGGAGCTCGCGACCGTGCCCGAGGACGTGCTCGCGCTGCCGGAGATCCCCCGCCGCCTCGCCGTCATCGGGGCCGGCAACACGGGCGCGCAGCTCGTCACCGTGTTCCGCTCGTTCGGGTCCGAGGTCACGCTGCTCGACGTCGCGCCGCGCCTGCTCACCGCCTCCGACGCGGCGATCTCCGAGGCCGTGTCCGACGCGTTCCGCGCGCAGGGCGTGCGCGTGCACGTGGGCATCGACACGGTGACGGGCATCACGCGCTCGGCCGACGGATCCCTCACGCTGCTCTGGCGCGCGGGCGACCGGCCGCAGTCCTCCAGCTTCGACGCCGTGATCATGGCCACCGGATGGCCGGCCGACGTCGAGGACCTGGGGCTCGACGCCGCCGGCGTCGAGGTCACCCGGTCCGCGATCCCGGTGGACCGGTACCTGCGCACGCGCGTGCCGCACATCCTCGCGGTGGGCGACGCGAACGGGAAGGACATGCTCGTGCAGGCCGCGCAGTCCGAGGGCGAGGCGGCGGCCGAGAACGCGGTGCTGGGCGTCAACCGGCGGATCCCGCTGCAGCTGCTCCCGGCGGGCGGGTTCACCGACCCCGACTACGCGGGAGTCGGCCTCACGCAGGCGGAGGCGCGCGATCGCGACGGCGCGTGCGTCGTCGCCCGGGTGCCGTTCTCGGAGGTCGACCGCGCCGTCATCGACGACCGCGAGGCCGGCTTCCTGCTCCTCATCGCCGACCGGCGCCGCGAGCTGATCCTCGGCGCGCACGCCGTGGGCGAGAACGCCGTCGAGGTGATCCAGTCGGTGACGACCGCGATGGCGGCCGGCGTCGACGTGGCCACCCTCGCGCACGTGCGGTTCGCGTACCCGACGTACAGCGCGATCATCGGGATCGCCGCCCGGCGGCTGCTGCAGGAGGACGACCGGGCGGGCGAGCTCGACTGAGGCGGCGGGCGGCACCGACGGCACGTGGTCGGATGGACGCATGACCGCGCTCATCGTCACGGCCCATCCCGATCCCGACTCCCTCACCCACCACGTCGCCCGCCGGCTCGTCGCCGCGCACGGACCTGAGCGGACGGGCGTCGCCCACCTCGCGCAGGAGGGCTTCGACCCGGTGTTCGCAATGGCCGACCGGAGCGCCTACGCCGGCGGATCCCCCGCGCCCGCGGACGTCCTCGCGGAGCAGGCGCGGCTCGACGCCGTGGATCACGTCGTGCTCGTCTTCCCCGTGTGGTGGTGGTCGATGCCCGCGCTGCTGAAGGGCTGGATCGACCGCACCTTCATCGCCGGCTGGGCCTTCGGGATCGACGACGAGGGCCGCATCGAGGAGCGGCTCCAGCGGCTCATCGTGCACCTCATCCCCGTGTCCGGCACGAGCCGCGCGTCGTTCGCGCGGCACGGCTACCTGTCGGCGTTCGAGACGCAGGTGGGCCACGGGATCCTCGACTACTGCGGCGCCCGGCGCGGCGCGACCGCGTTCGTCCACGACTCCGAGTCGGGCGACCGCGACGCGACGGGTGCCGAGGTGGAGCGAGCCGTCGCGGAGGTGATCGCCGCGATCGGCTGACGTCCGGCCGGCGTGCGGATCCGCTCAGGTCGCGGCGTCGATCCCCGCCATGTCGAGCACGAAGCGGTAGCGCACGTCGTTGCGGCGGAGGCGCGCGAACGCGGTCTCCACGGCGTCGGCGGGCAGCACCTCCACGTCCGCGGTGATGCCGTGCTCGCCGCAGAAGTCGAGCAGGTCCTGTGTCGCGGGCCGCCCGGCGCTGCCGGAGGACGTCAGCTTCCGGCGGCCCGTGAGGAGGTCCATCGCCTGCACGGAGAGCCCGCCGAGGTGGCCGAGCACGCAGAGGGTCCCGTCGAGGTCGAGCACCCGGAGGTAGGGCGCGAGGTCGTGGGCGACGGAGACCGTGTCGACCACGAAGTCGAGGCTCCGGTCGACCCCGGCCATCGCGGCGCCGTCCGTCGAGACCACGGTGCGGGTCGCGCCCAGCCGCTCCGCGTCGGCCGCCTTGGCCCCGGTCGTCGTGAACACGGTGACCTCCGCGCCGAGCGCCCGGCCGAGCCGCACGGCGAGGTGCCCGAGCCCGCCGAGGCCGACGACGCCCAGGCGCGTGCCCGGTCCGACGCCCGCGGCGCGCATCGGCTCCCACACCGTGACGCCCGCGCACATGAGCGGGGCGACGGCGGCGGGGTCCAGGGCCGCGGGCCGGCGGTAGACGAAGGACTCCCGGACGACGCAGCGGCCCGAGTACCCGCCGAGCGTGGCGGACCCGTCGACGCGGTCCCGGCCGCCGTAGGTGAGGGTCGGGAACTCGACGCACATGTTCTCCTGCCCCGCCCGGCACATGCGGCAGACGCCGCAGGAGTCGACGATGTTGCCCACCGCGACGGGGTCGCCGGGCGCGAGGGCCGTTACGGCGGATCCGACCGCGACCACCTCGCCGACGAACTCGCGGCCGGGGACCAGCGCGTGGTCGCGACCCGGCTGGTCGAGGGCGTGCAGGTCGGAGTGGCAGACGCCGACGTGGGTGACGCGGACGTCGACGTCGTCCGGGCGGAGGGCGCGGCGGTCGATCGGCGTCGGGCGGAGGGGCTGGCCGGAGGCCGGGGAGAGGAGGGCTGTGGTGCGCATGCGTCCACCCTACCTACTAGTTGGTAGATCGGTAGGGTCGAGGGCATGACGACGGCCGACCGCACCCGCCAGCGCATCCTCGACGCCGCCACCGAGGAGTTCGCCGCGCGGGGGATCGCCGGGGCGCGCGTCGACCGCATCGCCGCCGCCTCCGGCATGAGCAAGCCCATGCTGTACGCGCACTTCGGGGCGAAGGACCGCCTGTTCGACGCCGTCTTCGCCGAGCACGTGATCGCGAACGGCGACCGCGTGCCCTTCACGGCCGACGACCTGCCCGGCTACTCGGCGCTGCTGTACGACGACTACCTGGCCGACCCCGCGCTCGCCCGCCTCGTGATGTGGAAGCGCCTCGAGCGCGAGCCGGCCGGCTACCTCTACCCCGGCCTCGAGGAGCACGACGCGGGTCACCGGCGCGACATCGTCGCCGCCCAGGCCGCGGGCCGCATCCGGGCGGACCTCGACCCCGACGACGTCTGGAGCGTGCTCATCGCCACGGCCGCGAGCTGGGCGCAGATCTCGATCACGACGGTGGCGACCGCCGACGAGCCGGACGGCGTGCACGCCCGCCGCCGCCGGGCGCTCGCGGGGACCGTGCGCGACGGGCTCTGCGGCGGCTGACCGCGGCACGTAGGTTCGGTCCATGAGCGCTCCCGCCGATCCGCCCCGCGACCGACCGGACGACGCCGCCGATGACGCCGCCGGCGACGCCGCCGGGCCGACCGCGCACGCCGCCGTCACCATCCGCCCGCGCGCCCCGAGGACCTGCCACGCGTCGCCGAGCTGCGCTGGCGGTGGAGCGTCGACGAGTCGGGCACGGACCCCGCAACGGACGCCGCCGGGTACGCCGCCGCGACCGTCGCCTTCGCCGAGGCGCACGCCGCCACGCACCGGTGCCTCGTCGCGGAGGCCCGCGGCGAGATCGCGGGCATGGCCTGGATCGCCCTCACGGACCGGCCGCCGACGCCCGACGACCTCAGCCGCGTCGCCGGCGACGTCCAGTCGGTGTACGTGCTGCCCGCGCTCCGCGGCTCGGGCACGGGCGCACGCCTCCTCGAGGCGCTGCTCGACGTGGCGCGCGACGCCGGCTGCCGCTACGTGCGCGTGCACTCCAGCACTCGCGCGATCCCGCTCTACGCCCGCGCCGGGTTCGCGGTCGACGAGACGTACCGCGTCGTCCGCCTCTGAGGGGCGGCGCCGCTCGGCGGGCTGGCATCACGCCCGCCGCGGTTCCCCTCCGAGCGGAAGGGGACGACCTCCTCACTCGGGCGCGAGCACGAGATCGAGTGGCGGCTGGTCCTCGCGGTCGAGGACCACGGCGAGTCGCGCCTCGTGCGCCGCGTCCTCGGGCACGTCGACCGCGTAGGAGGTGGGGCCGAGGTCCTCGCTGCAGGCCTGCCCGCCCATGCGATCCATCCGGACGCGCAGGCCGCCGTCGGCGGGCAGCACCGCCGTCGGTGCCTCCGGGCAGGTGGACGAACCGTACGTCGTGACGAGGAATCGCTCCCCGACGTCGAGCCACCGCACCTCGGGATCCGTGTGCGCCGGGCCCTCGAACCTCACCAGCCCCGCGCCGACGGCGTCGAAGCGCTCCCCCACGATGGTCGGCTCGGGCGGGTGGGACGCCACGAGGACGACCGTGGCCAACGCCGCGGCGCCGACCGCGAGGGCCGCCACGGAGAGGCGGGTCATCGTCCGCGTGAAGACGGGGTCGTGTCGGAGGTCGTCCTCGCGTCGCCGCATGCCCGCTCCTTCCGCTGCCCCGAGTCGACCACAGGCCGGGGTCGACGGCCACCCTCCCGATCGGGTGAGCCGCCGACCCCGCCGGGCATCACGCCCCGCCGCGGTTCCCCTCGAGCGTGAAGGTGAAGACGTCCTCGTCGAAGGCGCTGTAGCCGGCGTAGTCGAGCAGCTCGTAGAGACGGGCGCGGGTCTGCATCTCGGGCACCTTGCCGGCGAGCGTGCCCTCCTCGAGGATCGCGTCGAGGCCGCGCTCGGCGGCGCCCATCGCGAGGCGCAGCAGCGAGACCGGGTAGATCACGATGTCCACGCCCACGTCGCGCAGCTGGGAGGTGGTGAACAGCTCGCTCTTCCCGAACTCGGTCATGTTGGCGAGGATCGGCACGTCCACCGCGGCGCGCATCGCCGCGAACTCGGCGAGGTCGGCCATCGCCTCGGGGAAGATCGCGTCGGCGCCCGCGTCGACCAGCGCGCGGGCCCGGTCGACGGCGGCGTCCATGCCGTCGACGCCGCGCACGTCGGTGCGGGCCATGATCAGCAGGTCCGGGTCGCGGCGGGCGTGGACCGCCGCACGGATCCGCTTCAGCGCGGTCGACTCGTCGACCACCTGCTTGCCGTCGAGGTGGCCGCAGCGCTTCGGGTTCACCTGGTCCTCGATGTGGAGGCCCGCGACGCCCGCGTCCTCCAGCATCTGCACCGTACGGGCCACGTTCATCGGCTCGCCGAAGCCCGTGTCGGCGTCGACGAGGCACGGCAGGTCGGTGACGCGCGCGATCTGCTGCGAACGGCCG
This sequence comes from Clavibacter michiganensis, assembly GCA_002150995.1. Lineage (GTDB taxonomy): Bacteria > Actinomycetota > Actinomycetes > Actinomycetales > Microbacteriaceae > Clavibacter > Clavibacter michiganensis_K. The sequence goes on from MDHJ01000001.1 coordinate 2,668,777, forward strand.
GCGACCTCCGTGAGGGTCGTGAGCCCGATGTCCGGCAGCCCGAGGTCGGCGGAGAGCACGGCGCCCGAGATGTAGACCCCGTCCATGCCCTTGTCCTGGATGAGCCGGGCCGACAGCGGGTTGAACGCGCCCGGCATGCGGATCAGCTCGCCGCTCGCGAGGCGCTCGCGGAACGCGCGGCGCTTGGCGGCGGCGGTGAGGGCGGAGTGCAGCACTAGAGGAGTCCCTTCGGGGAGCCGGCGCGCTCGAGGAGGCCGGGTCGGGCGGTGACGGTGAGGCCGGCGAGCTCGACGGCCGTGAGCTCCGGCAGGCGCCCGACGAGCGCGAGGAAGCGGTCGACCTCGGCCTCCTCGAGCACGCCGTCGGCGAGGGTGCGGAGCTTGGCGACGTAGTCGGCGCGCGCGAACGGCCGGGCGCCGAGCGGGTGCGCGTCGGCGACGGCGATCTCGTCGACGATGGTCGAGCCGTCCGTCAGGCGGATCTCGACGCGGCCGCCGAACGCCTTCTCCGCCGGGTCCATGGAGTGGTAGCGGCGCGTCCACTCCGGGTCCTCGGTGGTCGTGACGCGGCGCCACAGGTCGACCGTGTCGGGACGGCCGGCGCGCTCGGGCGCGTACGAGTCGACGTGGTGCCAGGCGCCGTCCTGCAGGGCGACCGTGAAGATGTACGGGATCGAGTGGTCGAGGGTCTCGCGGCTGGCCCGCGGGTCGTACTTCTGCGGGTCGTTGGCGCCGGATCCGATGACCACGTGCGTGTGGTGCGACGAGTGGATGAGGACGCGGTCGACGGCGTCCGCGTCGGCGAGCACCGGGTGCGCGTGGTGCAGTCGCCGGGCGAGGTCGATCCACGCCTGCGCCTGGTACTCGGCCGAGTGCTCCTTCGTGTACGTGTCGAGGATCGCCCGCTTGGCCTCGCCGGGCCCAGGCAGCGGCACGTCGTAGCCGGCGCCGGGGCCGTCGAGCAGCCACGCGATCACGCCGTCCTCGCCCTCGTAGATGGGCGTGGGGCTCGTCTGCCCGCGCATGGCCCGGTCGATCGCCTCGACCGCCATCTTCCCGGCGAAGGCCGGCGCGTGCGCCTTCCACGTGCTGATGGCGCCCTTGCGCGACTGCCGGGTCGCGGTGGTCGTGTGCAGGGCCTGGCCGACGGCCTGGAACACCGTCTCGGCGTCGAGGCCGAGGAGCGTGCCGATGCCGGCGGCGGCCGACGGGCCGAGGTGCGCGACGTGGTCGATCTTGTGCGCGTGCAGGCTGATGGCCTTCACGAGGTCCACCTGGATCTCGTAGCCGGTCGCGATGCCGCGCACGACGTCCGCGCCGGTGATCGGGCGGCCGTCCGGGCGCCCGGCCGCGGCGGCGTGCTGCGCGGCGGCGAGGATCGGCGGGATGTTGTCGCCCGGGTGCGAGTACTCCGCGGCGAGGAAGGTGTCGTGGTAGTCGAGCTCGCGCACGGCCACGCCGTTCGCCCAGGCCGCCCACTCGGCGCTCACGCGGGTGGCGGGATCCGCTCCCACGACCGTCGCGCCGGCACCGCCCGTGGACGGCCCGTGCGCGAGGGCCTGCGCACGCGCCGCGACGACGGGCGCCCGCGTGAGCGACGCGGTCGCCACGGCCGCGTTGTCGATGATGCGGTTGACGATCATCTCGGTGACGTCGGCGTCGACCTCGACGGGATCCGCGGCGACGGCGGCGATGCGCCCCGCCAGCTGCTCCCCGGGAGGCAGGGCCTCGTCGCTGCGGTGGACGCGGACGCGGTGGATCTGCATGCTGTTCCTCACGGTCGGGCGCCGGACGCGGAGGGCTCGGGGCCTCGTCCGCGCGGCACCGGTCCAGCGTATCCACCGCCCGGCCCGTCCTACGCTGGCGTGTGCTCATCGTCTCCCCGGAGTCCCCCCGCCGCGACGACGTGCTGCCGCTGCTGCGGCAGGCCGACGAGTTCGCGCTCGCGCTGTACCCCGCGGAGAGCTACCACTCGCTCGACGTCGCCGCGCTGGAGCGGCCGGGGGTGGCCTTCCTCGTGGCGCGCGACGACGGCCGCGCGCTCGGCACGGCGGCGGTCGTGGACGGCGGCGACGGATCCGCGGAGCTGAAGCGGGTGTTCGTGACGGACGCGGCGCGCGGCCTCGGCGTCGGCCGCGCGCTGCTCGCGGCGGCGGAGGCCACCGCCCGGGAGGCGGGCGCCTCGCTCATGCGGCTGGAGACGGGCCTGCCGCAGACCGCCGCGATCGCCCTCTACGAGCGCGCCGGCTACCGGCACGTGCCCCGCTTCGGCCCGTACGCCGCCGATCCGACGAGCGTCTGCATGGAGCGGGACCTGCGGCGGGCGGCAGGGCCCCTCCCCCGCTGGATCCTCCGCCCCGCGCTCCCCGACGACGCCGGCTGGATGGCCGAGCTCCGCGCCGTCGTGCTCCGCCCCGACCTCGAGCGGCTCGGGCACTTCGATCCGGTGCGGGTCCGCCGCCGCCTCCTCGACGGGTGGGCCGCCGAGCGCACCTCCGTCATCCGCGTCGACGGCCGCGACGCGGGCCTCGTCGCCTGCCGCGAGGAGCCGGACGCGTGGTGGGTCGAGCACCTCTACCTGGACCCGCGGCGCAGGGCCGCGGCATCGGCGGCGAGGTGCTCGCCGACCTCATGGACCGGCACGACGACGGCCGGCCGTTCCGCCTCGACGTGCTGCAGGGCAGCCCGGCCCGGCGGCTGTACGAGCGGGCCGGCTTCCGGGTGGAGCGCGAGGACCCGGTGGACGCGTGGCTCGTGGCGCCCGGTCGCGGCACGACCGCCGGCCCGGTCGCGCCCTCCCCGCGTCGATAGCCTCGGGGCATGGTCACCCATCGCGTCCGGGACGCCGTCGTCGCCGCGTGGCGCGCGGCCACCTCCCCCGGCCGCCTCGTCCTCGCCGCGAAGACCGCGCTCGCGGTCGGCATCGCCTGGGCCGTGGCGCCCTACGTGCCCGGCGTCGCGAGCGAGTACCCCTACTACGCGCCGCTCGGCGCGCTGGTGAGCATGTACCCGACGCTCATGGGGTCCGCGCGGACGGGCCTGCAGACGCTCCTGGGCCTCGGGGCGGGGATCCTGCTCGCGACCGCGGTCATCATGACCACGGGCCCGTCGTGGTGGTCGATCCCGGTGATCGTCGGCATCGGCGTGATCCTCTCGGGCTCCGGCTGGTTCGGCGCCGGCCGCGAGTACGTGCCGATGGCGGCGCTGTTCGTGCTCATCATCGGCGGGCAGGACGCCGACCAGTACTCGCTCGGCTACGTCGCGCAGATGGCCGTGGGCGTCGTGACCGGGCTCCTCGTCAACGTGCTCGTCGTCCCCCGGCTGTCGAGCGGGGCGGCGAGCGCCCGCATCAGCGCCTTCCAGCACGAGGTCGCGCAGCGCCTCCGGGAGGTGGGCGACGCGGTGGAGTCCGAGGCGCCGCCCGCGCACGCCGACTGGATCCGCGCGAGCGAGGGCCTCGCCGACACCGCGCGGGCCGTGCGCGCCGACCTCCGGGAGGCCGACGAGAGCCGGAAGGGCAACCCGCGGGCGCTCGTGAACAAACGGGACGTGCGCATCGACCACGCCCGGCTCGAGGCGATGGACCAGATCGTCTGGCACGTGCGCGACGTCTCCGCGGCGCTCGCCGACACCATCTGGCAGCAGCGCGGGGCGTCCGCCCTGGACCGCGACGTCGCCGCTCCCGTCCGCGACGCCTGCCACGCGGTGGCCGACGTGCTCGACCTCGACGACCCGGACTCCCCCGAGCGGCACCGCGCGATGGGCGAGGCCGCCCGGCGGGTGCGCCTGCTCGTGGAGGCGGTGGACCGCCGGTCGCAGGAGCTCGGCCGCGCGATGGGCCCCGGCGTGCTCACCGCGATGCACCTCAAGCGCGTGCTGCGGCACCTCGAGCCGGTGGACGCGGCGGAGTCACCGGCCCCGTAGCGCGGGCCCGGATCCCGGCGAGGATCCGGACGAGGCGACGGCCGCCGCTGCCGCCGCGGTCCCGGCCTCCGCGCCGCCGGGCAGCGCGTCCGCCCGCGCGTCGAAGCGCACCGCGACGATGCCCGCCACGATGAGCAGCCCGCCGACCAGCTGGAGCGCCGTGAGCGCCTCGCCGAGCAGCAGCCACGCCCAGGCACCGGCCGCCGCCACCTCGAGCAGGCCCGTGAACGACGCGAGGCGGGATCCCAGCATCGAGCCCGACGTGATGCCCGCGCCGTACGCGAGGGCGGTGGCGACGACGCCGACCACGAGCATCGGCACCCACCACGGCGTGACGTCCCCCAGCACCTCGACGTCGGCGGTGGATCCGGTGAAGGGCACGAGGCCCGTCACGCCGACGATCCCCAGCAGCACCGCGGCGACCAGGAGGCCCGCGGCGGCGAGCGCCACGGGCGGCAGGCCGTCCGCTCCCCGCGCGGCGATGGCGAAGTAGCCGGCGCAGCCCACCATGGCGCCGACCGCGAAGAGGAGGCCGACGGGATCCAGCGCCCCGCCCCCGGAGGGCGCGACCACGAGCGCGAGCCCGCCGGCGGCCGCGACGGATCCGAGGAGCACCGGCAGCGCGGGCCGCCGCCGGGTCACGACCCACGCCACCGCGACGAGCAGCAGCGGCGCCATGAACTCGATGAGGATGGCCGTTCCCACGGGGATCCGCTCGATCGCCGCGAAGTACAGGACCTGCGCGCCGGCCACGCCCACGACCGCCATGCCGAGCACGCGCCGCCAGGCCCGGAGGACGGGGCGGAGGTCGCCGCGGAGCTGGACGAGCGCGACGGGGGCGAGGATCAGCCCGCCGATGACCGCCCGCAGCGTGACGGCGGCGACCGGGCTCCAGCCGGCGGCGAGCAGGGGCTTCACGAAGGCGCCGGACAGCCCGAAGGACGCGGCGGCCACGATCGCGAGGACCAGGCCGGTGGTGAGGTGGCGGCGTTCCATGGTGTGCTCGTTCCGTCAGGGGCCAAGCGGCCTACGGTCCTGACGTTAGACTGGGCTCGGATAAGGAGTCAAATTGCTTTTCGCCCCTGACACGGAGGACGTGCTCACGTTCGACGCCGTCATCCTCAACACGGCCCCGCGCGCCACCCGGACCGGCCTCGACCTGCTGGCCACCCCGGAGCAGCTCGCCGACCTCATGACCCGCAACGGGTTCTCCGGCCGCTTCGACCGCGATGAGCGCGAGCTCCGAGAGGTGCACGAGGCCCGCGCCCGGCTGCGCGAGATCTGGACCCTCGACCGCGACGCCATGGTGGATCCCGTCAACGAGCTGCTCGCCCGCCACCGCGCCTCCCCCCGGCTCGTCCGGCACGACGCCCTCGACTGGCACCTGCACGCGACGCCCGACGACGCGCCGCTCGCCGACCGCGTGCTCGTGGAGGCCGCGATGGCGCTCGTCGACGTGGTGCGCTCCGACGCGACCGACCGGCTCCGGGTGTGCGCCGCCGACGACTGCGACGGCGTGCTCGTCGACCTGTCGCGCAACGGCTCGAAGCGGTTCTGCAGCGTGCGCTGCGGCAACCGGATGAACATGGTCGCGTTCCGCGAGCGCCGCGCGCAGGATCCGACCGGCTAGACGACGACGCCCGGGCCTGCCGCGACCGCCGGCATCACCTGGCCTGCAGCGCCGCCTGGTAGAGGTCGCGCTTGCCGAGGCCGGTCGCCTCCGCGATGGTGCCCGCGGCGTCCTTCAGGCGGGCCCCGTCGGCCACGAGCTCCAGCACCTGCGCGACGCCCGTGGCGAGGTCGATCTCGAGGGCCGCGGCCCCCTCCGCGACGACCACGATCTCCCCGCGCACGCCCTCGGCCGCCCAGGCGGCGAGCTCGGCCGCGGTGCCGCGCCGCACCTCCTCGTAGAGCTTCGTGAGCTCGCGGCAGACGACCAGGCGGCGGTCCGGGCCCCACTCGGCGACGACGTCCTCGAGCGACGCCTGCAGCCGGTTCGGCGACTCGAAGAACACCATCGTGCGGCGCTCGCGCACCAGCTCGCGGAGCACGCGGCGGCGGTCGCCGCCCTTCCGCGGCAGGAAGCCCTCGAACGTGAAGCGGTCGGTGGGGAGGCCCGAGACGGCGAGCGCGGTGATCACGGCGCTCGGCCCGGGCAGCGCGGTCACGCGGACGCCCGCGGCGGCGGCCGCCTCCACGAGGTGGAAGCCGGGGTCGGAGATGGCCGGCATGCCGGCGTCCGAGAGGACGAGCACGTCGGTCTCGCGCGCGAGCTCGACGAGGTCGGCGGAGCGCTCCTGCTCGTTGTGGTCGTGCAGCGCGATGAGGCGCGGCCGGTTCTCGACGCCGAGGGCGCCGAGCAGGCGGATGGTCGTCCGGGTGTCCTCCGCGGCGACGACGGTGGCGGAGCCGAGGGCCTCCACGAGCCGCCGCGACGCGTCGCCCAGGTTGCCGATGGGGGTCGCGCCGAGGATGATCACCGGTCGATCATCCCATCCGGTCCGGGCGCGGACGCGATGGCGGGCTGTGCGGCGGCCGCGCGGCGGTGCGCCCCTGCGCCCTACCGTCTCCTCCCATCCGCGAGCATCCTCGTCGGCACGCCGACGACCCCGTCGGCCCATCCCCTCCGGAAGGCCACCATGACCACCGTCCGCCCGCTCCCCGCCCCGCTGCCCCCGGTCCCGCCCGGAGCCGCCGCTCCGACGGGCGCCGCTCCGGCGGCCGACCGCCGCGCCTCGACCGCACGCCGCGCGCCGGCGACCCGCCGGCACCGCCTCCGCGGCCTGGTCCCGAGGGCGGCCGTCGTCCTCGCCGTCGCCGTGGCCGCCTCCTCCCTGGCCGCGCCGACTCCGGCCTCCGCCGACCCCCTGGGCGACGCCCGGTCGGCGATCTCCGCCTCCGTGGAGCACCGGACCCTCCCCCAGGACGTCGTGTCGGGCCGCATCACGGTGGACCAGATCGTCGACGTGGTCCTCGCGACGGGGACGGCATCGCCCTCGTCCCGCGCGGCTCTGACGCGTCAGGCGACGGAGGAGGTCGAGGACCTCCGCGCGGGCATGGCCGCCGACGAGGCGCCGGGGGTCGAGGACGCGCCGGGCCGGCACGGGGCATCCGATCCGGTCACCGCGGATGCGCACTGGTGGAACAAGGTCTTCCACTGGAAGACCTTCGCCGTCCCGTCGAGGGCGTTCGTGGCGGGCACGGCGGCATCCGCCGTCGTCCTCCTGTCGATCGGCGCGACGTGCGCGGGCCACGGCGCGGTCGTGTGCGCGGCCGTGTCCGCGATGGGCGCGGGGTGGAGCGTGTTCATCGCGACCACGTCCACCTACTGCGTGCATGAGGGCCGGCGCTTCGTGTACGTGCCGGTCCCCGACTTCTGGAACTCGCACTGCGGGGACTGAGCATCGGCGTGCACCCGGGGCGGGCCGGCACGCGGGCGATCACCCGCGGGCCGGCCCGCCCCCGTCCGTATCCGCCGCGTCCTCATCCGCGTCGGTGCCGCCCCGGTCGGTACCGCCCTGGTCTCTCCCGCCGCGGACCGCGTTCACCACCCCCGCACCGATCGCGAAGAGCCCGAGCGGCACGCCGAACAGCACGATCGTGTCCAGCTTCCCCGCGCTGTCGATCTCGCCGAACGCCCCCGTGAGGCCGATGACCGAGACGACGCTCAGCACGACGCCGATGGCGATGAGCCCCCAGGTGTCCGGCCACCGCCGCTCCCTCCGCAGGAACACGCGTCAGCTCGTGACGCCGGAGCCCGTGACGCCGGAGCCCGTGCCCGCGCCCGCGCCCGAGCCCGCGCCGACTCCCGCGCCGACCGCCGCGAGCACCACCGGGTCGGCGCACCCGCGCGCGAACCCGTCGATGCGCCGGTCCATGTCGCGCTGCAGGATCCACGCGCCGATGCGCTCGGCGACCGGCGCGAGCCAGGCGGGCCGGCAGGCGAAGTCGTAGCGCCAGGTCGCGAGCGTGCGGCCCGGCTCGCCCTCGGCGGCCGCGAAGCGCCAGCCTCCGCCCATGCGGGCGAAGAACCACGAACCCTGGGTCATGCGCATGCCGACGTTCGTGGGCGGCTGGTGCGAGACGTACTCGCTCACCATGCTGAGCCCCAGGCGCGAGACCGTGAACGTGCGGACGCCCTTCGCCGGCTCGATCGCGCCGCCCATGAGGTGCTGGTGGGCGATGAACGGATCCCACCGCTTCCGGACGGCGCCCTGCGTCTGGGAGATCGCGAACGCGACCTCGGGCGCGACGGGGACGATGCGGCGGGACTCGACGACGGGCACCGCCCCATGCTGGCATGCGCGTCGGCGCGGCGGCCTCCCCGCGCCCCCGCGCCCCCGCGTCCACCCGACCGCGACGCCGCTCCGGGCGCCGGCATCCGGGCGCCCCGACCGCCCGGCCGCGACCGGCGCACCGCGGCGGGCGCACGGCGCTCCCCATCCTGCGTACGCTCGGAGCAGCGGCCCCGCGGGGCCGACGGCGCCCGGACCGGGCGCGACGCACCACCACCACCTGCGAGGAGCACCACGTGGACGACGCCATCCCGACGGACGCCATCGAGACGCACGCCGTCCCCGAGCCGGAGCCCACGGAGATCACCTACGACGACAACCGCTTCCCGGCGCGCCCCGCGCGCCTGCGCTCCCGGCCGCAGATGCGGGCCAGCGGGATCCGCCGCTCGTCGTCCGACCCGCGTGCCGCCGACGCGTCGAACCCCTCCTACGTCGAGTGGCTCCGCCGCCAGTCGATGCTCGGCGACGCCGACGTGCTGAGCCGCGGCCTCTCCGGCTCGCCCAGCATGTGGTCGAACCCCTACGCCCGCCCGGACGCGCGCCGCGCCATCGACACCGCGTCGGTCTGGTTCACCGCCTACCCGATCTCGCTCATCACCAAGGGCGGCGAGTCGTACCTGGCCGCCCTCGGCGACCCGCAGCTGTGGGAGATCTTCCAGCGCATCGGGATCGAGGCCGTGCACACCGGCCCCGTGAAGCTCGCCGGCGGCATCACCGAGTGGTCGCAGACCGCGAGCGTCGACGGCCACTTCGACCGCATCAGCACCCAGATCGACGCGGCCTTCGGCACGGAGGACGAGTTCCGCCGCCTCACCGAGGTCGCCGACCAGCACGGCGGCAGCGTCATCGACGACATCGTGCCCGGCCACACGGGCAAGGGCGCCGACTTCCGCCTCGCCGAGATGGGCTACAAGGACTTCCCCGGGATCTACCACATGGTCGAGATCCCCGAGGAGGACTGGCACCTGCTGCCGGACGTGCTCCCCGGCCGCGACGCCGTGAACCTCGACGTGGCCGCCGAGCAGGCGCTCGCCGACCAGGGCTACATCATCGGCCGCCTGCAGCGCGTCATCTTCTACGCCCCCGGCGTCAAGGAGACCAACTGGAGCGCCACCGCGCCCGTGCTGGGCGTCGACGGACGCACTCGCCGCTGGGTGTACCTGCACTACTTCAAGCAGGGCCAGCCCTCCATCAACTGGCTGGACCCCACGTTCGCCGGCATGCGGATGGTCATCGGCGACGCCCTGCACTCCCTCGGCGACCTCGGCGCGAGCGCCCTGCGGCTCGACGCGAACGGCTTCCTGGGCGTGGAGAAGAGCGTCGAGGGGCCGGCATGGTCCGAGGGCCACCCGCTCTCCGAGGCGGCGAACCACCTCATCGCGAGCATGGTGCGCAAGGTCGGCGGATTCTCCTTCCAGGAGCTGAACCTGACGATGGAGGACATCCGCGACACCGGCCGCGTCGGCGCCGACCTCTCCTACGACTTCATCAACCGGCCCGCGTACCAGCACGCCCTCGCGACCGGCGACACGGAGTTCCTGCGGCTCACGCTCCGCACCTCGCTCGAGGTGGGCGTCGAGCCCGTGACCCTCGTGCACGCGCTGCAGAACCACGACGAGCTCACGTACGAGCTCGTGCACTGGGCCACCGAGCACTGCGCCGACGTCTTCCCCTTCCGGGGCGCCGAGATGACGGGCGCCGATCTCGCCGAGACGATCCGCGGCGACCTCCTCGAGGAGCTGACGGGCGACAGCGCCGACTACAACCACGTGTTCACGACCAACGGCATCGCCTGCACCACGACCTCGGTCATCGCGGCCGCGCAGGGCTTCACGACCCTCGACGCGATCGGGGACGACGACGTGGACGGGATCCGCGCCGCGCACCTCCTGCTGGCGAAGTTCAACGCCTGGCAGCCGGGCGTCTTCGCCCTCTCGGCATGGGACCTGCTCGGCGTGCTTCCGCTGCAGGCGTCGCAGGTGGCCGACCTCATCGAGGGCGGCGACACGCGCTGGGTGCACCGGGGCGGCCACGACCTGCTCGACGCGGCGCCCGAGGCGACCGCGTCCGGCGCCGGCATGCCGCGCGGCCGCTCGCTGTACGGATCCCTCCCCGCGCAGATCGAGGACCCGGCGTCGTTCGCGTCCGGGCTCCGCAGCGTCCTCGAGGTGCGCGAGCGCTTCGACGTGGCCGTCGGCACCCAGCTCGACGTGCCGGACGTCGGCCACCCCGGCATGCTCGTGATGGTCCACCGCCTCGACAACGGCGACCCGTCGGGCGACGCGCGCCTGCAGCTCACGGTGCTGAACTTCACGGGCGAGCCCATCCTCGCGACGGTGCGCTCGGAGCACCTGCCGAGCCGCCGCGCGGTGCGCGACGCCACCACCGACGAGGTCATCGGCCAGGTCGACGACCTGTCCAGCTTCCCGGTGCAGCTGGAGCCCTACGCGGGCCTCTTCCTGCTGCTCGACGACGAGCCGGACGCCGACGAGGACGACGCCGAGTAGCCGCGGCCGGGCGTCAGCCCAGGGCGACGAAGCCCAGCACGGCCGCCGCGAGCGCGAGTACGAGGAGCGCGAGCGGTGGCACGACGGGCTCGCGGCCGCGGGCGTGCACGACGACGGCGCCGGCCATCAGCACCGCGAGGCCGACCGCCGCGACGGGGCTGAGCACCGGCGCGACGCCGGTGGCCAGCGGCAGGACCAGGCCCACGGCCCCGACGACCTCGAGGGCGGCGATCGCCTTCACGACGCCCGCGGGGAAGCCCTCGGCCCACGTCATGCCGCCGTCGACGAGGGCCTGACGCGAGCGGACCAGCTTCAGTATCCCGGCGCCGAGCATGGCGACGGCCAGCATGGCGGAGACGGCCCAGAGGGCGATGAGCACGGGATCCCCCTTCGTGCGCGGTCGGTCGACATGCCGACCGTAGCGCCGGGCATCCGCCGTGTCGACGGGGAGCGGGGCCGCAGCCGGCCCGTGCTCCCGCTGCCGCGTCACGGCCCGCCGCGGAGCGTCCGCCGCCCCGGACGCCGTGCACCCGCGTGCGATGATGAGCCGTGCCCGACATGCCCCACCGCCCTGCCGGGAACGGAGTCGACGAGCGCATGCCCGCGGACGGCCCCGCCCTCGCGGTCGACGTGCCCACGCGCGTGTCCCGCCGCGCCGACGAGCGCGCGCTCACCGCCCGCGGATCCCGCCTCGACGACGCCTGGGCGCGCCTCCTCTCGACGCCCGGCCGCCGCCGCGCGTTGCACTGGGGTGCGCCGATCCTCATCACCCTGCTCGCGGCCGTGCTCCGCATCCAGAGCCTCGGCCACCCGGCGACGCTCGTGTTCGACGAGACGTTCTACGTCAAGGACGCGTGGACGCTCCTCCACCTCGGCTACGAGGGCTCGTGGCCGAACGAGCCGAACCCGGACTTCATCGCCGGCCGGACGGACGAGTACCTGATCGCGCCCGCGTTCGTGGCGCATCCGCCGCTCGGCAAGTGGGTCATCGCCCTCGGGCTCGCGGTCTTCGGCGCGGGCGACCCGGTGGGCTGGCGCATCGCCACGGCCGTCGTCGGCACTCTCGCCGTCGCCCTCCTCATGCTCATCGCCCGCCGCCTGACCGGCTCCGCGGTCGTCGCCGCGATGGCCGGGCTCCTCCTCGCCATCGACGGCCACGCCATCGTGATGAGCCGCATCGCGCTCCTCGACACGCACGTCATGTTCTTCGGCCTGCTCGGGTTCGGGGCCGTCCTCCTCGACCGCACCTGGCACGAGCGGCGCTTCGAGCGCCTCCTCGCCCTCCGGCGCGACGCCCGGCCCGAGAGCGCCCGCCCGCTCGAGTGGGGGCCCGTGGTCCTCTGGCGTCCGTGGCTCGTCGCCGCCGGCATCGCGTTCGGCGCGACCGCGTCGGTGAAGTGGTCGGGGATCTTCTTCCTCGCGGGCTTCGGCCTCTACGCGGTGCTCACCGACATGCTGCTGCGCCGCCGCCACGGCCTCGCCGCGTGGTTCACGGCCGGCGCGGTGATGCAGGGCCCGGTCTCGGCGCTCCTCCTCGTGCCGCCCGCGGTCGCCGCCTTCCTCGCGTCGTACGCGGGGTGGTTCGCGACCTCGAACGGGTACTTCCGCGGCTGGGCGGCGGAGGGGCGGAACGCCTGGGAGGGCGGCCTCGGCTGGGTGCCGCTGCCCGTGCAGAGCCTCTGGCACTACCTGTCGCAGCAGTACGAGTTCAACGTGGGGCTCGACGTGACGCACCCGTACCGAGCGGATCCGCGCCTCTGGCTGCTGCTCTACCGGCCGACGCAGTTCTACTACGAGGCCTACGGCCCCGGCGAGGCGGGCTGCACGATCGACGCGTGCTCGGCGTCGATCACGTCGATCGCGAACCCGCTCATCTGGTGGCTCTCCGTGGCCGCGATGCTGTACCTGCTCTACCGCCTCGCCGCCCGGCGCGAGTGGCGCGTGGGCCTCGTGCTCATGGGCATGGTCGTGGGCTACCTGCCGTGGCTGCTGTACGTGAACCGCACGGTCTTCCAGTTCTACTCGATCGCCTTCGAGCCGTACCTCATCCTGTGCCTCGCGATGGTGCTCGGCATGGTCCTCGGCGACCGCACGGATCCCCGGCGGCGGCGCACGCGCGGCCTCGTGATCGTGGGCTCGGTGCTCGCCGCGTGCATCCTCGTGAGCGCCTTCTTCTACCCGCTCTGGACCGGGCAGCTCATCCCCACCTGGTTCTGGCGCCTGCACGCCTGGATCCCCTCGGGCTGGATCTGATGCCCGCAACCGCCTCGCGCCTCCACCCCGCGCTCCCCGGCCTCGCCGCGGCGGCTGCCGCCGCGCTCGCGGCGTGGGGGGTGCACGCCCTCGTCCCGGCGGTCCCGCTGCTCACGGTGGCGGTGGCGCTCGGCATCGTCGCGGCGCAGGTGCCGGCCGCGCGCCCCGCCCTCACGGGTCCGCTGAAGCCGGGGCTCACGCTGGCGTCGAAGCGGCTCATGCGGATCGGCGTGGTGCTCCTCGGCCTGCAGCTCGGCCTCTCCGACATCGTCGGCCTCGGCTGGCGCGCGGTGCTGCTCGTGGTCGCCGTGGTGGTGCTGTCGTTCGCCGGCACCTGGGCCATCGCCCGCGCGCTGCGCATGCCGGGGCAGCAGCCGCTCCTCCTCGCCACCGGCTTCTCCATCTGCGGCGCGAGCGCGATCGGCGCGATGGCGGGCGTCACGCGCGCGAAGCCGGCCGACCAGGGCGCGCCCGTCGCGCTCGTCACCCTGTGCGGCACCCTGGCGATCGCCGTCCTGCCGCCCCTCGCCGGCCCGCTCGGCCTCGACGACGTGGCCTTCGGGCACTGGGTGGGCGCGGGCGTGCACGACGTGGGCCAGGTCGTGGCGACGGCGCAGATCGCCGGATCCGCGGCCCTCACCATCGCCATCGCCGTGAAGCTCACCCGCGTGCTCCTGCTCGCGCCCGTGGTCGCCGTCGCCGGCGTGGTCATGCGCCGCCGCGAGGGCCGGGTCGAGGGCGCCGCCCGCCCCCGATCGTGCCGCTGTTCGTCCTCGGCTTCCTCGCCGCCGTGCTGGTGCGCACCTTCGTGCCCCTGCCGGACGGCGTGCTGGAGGCGGCGCAGGTCGCGCAGACGGCGCTCCTCGCCGTCGCGCTCGTAGCCCTCGGATCCGCGGTGCGCCTCCGCGAGCTCGTCGGCCAGGGCGGCTCCGCGCTGGCCGCGGGCCTCCTGTCCTGGGCGCTCGTCGCGGGCCTCGCGCTCGCGGCCGTGCGCCTGTCCTGATCCGGGGCCGGGCCGGATGTCGCCGCATTACGCCGCGGCCGGGGAACCGTCGGGAGCCCGGGCTAGCGTGACCCCATGGTCGATCGCGAGTACGGGTTCAGGACGAGGGCGATCCACGCGGGCAACATCCCCGACGCCACCACGGGCGCGCGCGCCCTCCCCATCTACCAGTCGAGCGCGTTCGTCTTCGACGACACCGCCGACGCCGCCGCGCGCTTCGCGCTGCAGAAGTACGGCAACGTCTACTCGCGCCTGTCGAACCCCACGGTCGCGTCGTTCGAGGAGCGCGTCGCGAGCCTCGAGGGCGGCCTCGGCGCGGTCGCCACGGCGAGCGGGCTGAGCGCGCAGTACATCACCTTCGCGTCGCTCGCGGGCGCGGGCGACCACATCGTCGCCTCCGCGAACCTCTACGGCGGATCCATCACGCAGCTCGACGTGACCCTCCGCCGCTTCGGCGTGGAGACCACGTTCGTGCAGTCGAGCGACCCGGCCGACTACGCCGCCGCCATCACCGACCGCACCAAGCTCGTCTTCGCGGAGACGGTCGCGAACCCGTCCGGCGAGATCGCCGACATCGAGGGCCTCGCCGCGGTCGCGCACGCGGCCGGCGTCCCGCTCGTCATCGACTCCACCATCGCCACGCCGTACCTCAACCGGCCCATCGAGTGGGGCGCCGACATCGTCATCCACTCGGCCACGAAGTTCCTCGGCGGGCACGGCACGACGCTCGGCGGCGTGGTCGTCGAGTCCGGCCTCTTCGACTGGGAGAGCGCGCGCTTCCCGCTGCTCGACCAGCCCGTGCCGAGCTACGGCGGCCTCAACTGGACCGGCAACTTCGGCGAGTACGCCTTCCTCACCCGCCTCCGCGCCGAGCAGCTGCGGGACATCGGGCCGGCGCTCGCGCCGCACTCCGCGTTCCTCCTCGCGCAGGGCGTCGAGACCCTCCCGTACCGGATGCAGGCGCACGTCGACAACGCGCGCCGCGTCGCCGAGTGGCTCGACGCGGATCCGCGCATCACCGCCGTCAACTGGGCCGGCCTCCCCGCGCACCCGCACCACGAGCGCGCGCGCAAGTACCTGCCGACCGGGCCCGGCTCCGTCTTCACCTTCGAGGTCGCCGGCGGCCGCGCCGTCGGCCAGCGCTTCATCGAGTCGGTCGAGCTCGCGAGCCACCTCGCCAACATCGGCGACGCGAAGACGCTCGTCATCCACCCGGCCTCCACGACCCACGCGCAGCTCAGCGAGGCGCAGCTCGTGGACGCGGGCGTGCTGCCCGGCATCGTCCGCATCAGCGTCGGCATCGAGGACGTCGACGACATCATCCACGACCTGGACCAGGCGCTCGCCGCGGCCACGGAGGGAGCGAAGTGAGCTTCGACACCGGCGGGGTGCCGCCCGAGCGCACCGGATCCACGCCCCACCCGGCCGCGGACGCCGCCGACCTGGCGCCGCTCGACCCCGCCGAGGAGACCGCCGACCGCGCGGCCGGCGACGCCGCGGAGGCGCAGGCCGCGGAGGCGCGAGTCCCCACGGACGCCCCCGCCGAGGTCGTCGAGCCGGTGCAGGACCCGGGCGCCGACGGCACCCAGACCACCCAGCTCCAGAACGGGCTCACCTGCGCGATCCCCCGCTCCAGCCCGCTCGCGGCGCTGCTCCGGTCGGAGCGCACCTGGACGGGCCCGAGCGCCAAGGAGCGGCTGGCGATCCTCCGCCGCGCGAAGAGCGTCGCGATCGTCGGCGCCTCCCCGAACCCGGCCAGGTCCAGCTACTTCGTCGGCACGTACCTGCAGCAGTCGAGCGGCTACCGGGTCTACTTCGTGAACCCGAACGCCACCGAGATCCTCGGGCAGAGGGCGTACCCGGACCTGGCGTCGCTCCCCGAGGTGCCCGACATCGTCGACGTCTTCCGCAAGGCGAGCGACATCCCGTCCGTGGTGCACGACGTGGTCGCCGTGGGCGCGCCCGTCATCTGGGTGCAGCTCGGCATCTGGAACCAGGAGGCGGCCGAGGACGCCGAGGCGCGCGGCCTCACCGTCGTCATGGACCGCTGCATCAAGGTCGAGCACGCGCGCTTCCACGGCGGGCTGCACCTGCTCGGCTTCGACACCGGCGTCATCAGCTCGCGGAAGGCCGCGGTCTAGCGGCGGGTCCGGGCGGCGCGGTCGCGCGCGGCCCGGACCCGGGGGTCACCAGCCGAGCGTGCCGGGTGCGCCCTTGAACGGGCCCACCACGCGCGGCGTGATCCAGCCGCCGTAGAAGTCGCCCTCCTGCGCCTCGACGGTCACGCCGTCGACGGTGCAGCGGTCCATCGCGGAGGGGTACACCGCGATCATGTCGACGAGCCGCTCGAACCCGCGGGTCGGCGACGGGTACCACCACGCCGACCGCTCCGCCGTGACCCCGCCGGCCGCGAGGGTGAGGTAGGAGGCCTCGCCCTTGTACTCGCACCACGAGCGACCCGCGGCGGAGGAGAGCACCCCCGCGGCGAAGTCGCCGGAGGGGATGTAGTAGACGGGCGGGTGGCTCGTCTCGAGCACGCGGACGGCGGCCCGGGTGTCGGCGACGACCCGGCCGCCGAGCTCGATCACGACGTGCTCGCCGCTCGGGTCGACGCGCGGCGGGCGGGGGTAGTCCCAGACCGACTCCTGCCCCTCGCCGGGGATCTCGCGGGGACGGCGGACAGGGGAGATGCGCATGCGCCGACGGTACCCGGGCTCCTGAGCGCCCCGGATCCGGCGCCCGGACAGCTCGGAGGACATCGCCGCGCAATGACGTAGCCACTAAACGTTTTTGCACAAATAGTCCTCCGGGTGCTTGACTGGGGCACGTCCACCCGCATTCGGGTGTCACACAGCACGACATCTTTGAGGAGCAACACATGGGCATCATCGGTTTTCTGGTTCTGGGTCTGATCGCCGGAGCGCTCGCCAAGCTGATCCTCCCGGGCAAGCAGGGTGGCGGAATCATCGTCACGCTGATCCTGGGCGTCGTCGGCGCATTCCTCGGCGGCTTCATCGGCAGCGCCCTCTTCGGCAAGGGCGTCGACAGCTTCGACCTGGGCTCGCTCGCGCTCGCCATCGTCGGCGCGATCATCGTCCTGCTGGTCTACGGCGCGATCGTCGGCCGCAAGAAGGCCTAGTCTTCCTGCACCACGGAGCCCCCGTCGCCCGACCGCATGGTCCGGCGGCGGGGGCTCTCTCCATGCCGGGGTGACGCACCCGGGTTCCTGTCGGGCCCCTGATCCCGCCCGATGCGTCGCCGCCCGCGTGCCTACGATGACCGCATGCCCGACGTCGCCGCCCCCACCCGCTCGCGCACGGCCGCCGTCCTCGTGGCCGTGGCCCTGCCCCGCTCGCCCTCGCCGCCGCGGGCCTCAGCCACCCGACCCAGCTGACCGCCGCGACCGCCGTGCAGTGGCGCGACCTGCACATCGCGCTGCTCCCGCTCTTCCCGCTGCTCGCCATCGCGCCGATCCTCCTGACCCGCCGCCACGACCGCCGCCTCGGCATCCTGGCCGTCGTCCTCGGCTTCGCCTACGCCGTCTGCTACCAGGCGCTCGACATCCTCGCGGGCATCGCCGCCGGCGCCCTCAAGATCGAGGGCGGCCAGGGGGTGACCACCATGTACGCGCTCGCCGACGGCATCGTCGTCACGGGCGTGTGGTCCTACGTCGCCGTCACCGTGCTCGCGAGCGCCCTCGTGATCCGGCACGCCGGCCTCCGGGCCCTGCCCGGCGCGGTGGTCGCCGTCATCGCGGCCGTCTCGTTCGTCGACAGCCACATCTTCTTCCCGCGGGGCGTGATCACCATGCTGGGCCTCGCGGTCGGGTGGACCTGGCTGGCGCTCGCCTCCTCCGGGGCCGCCCGGCGCGGCGCCGTCGGACCCGTCGGGGGCCGCCCGGCCGACCGCGCGGAGGCGGCGGCATAGTCTGACGGGATGACAGCGTACGTCTCGGCACTCGACCTCTTCTCCATCGGGATCGGGCCGTCCAGCTCGCACACCGTCGGCCCGATGCGCGCGGCCCTGCTGTTCGCCGAGGAGTGCGCGGCGTCGCCGCGGCTGACGGGGATCACGCGGGTCACGGTGCGGCTGTTCGGCTCGCTCGGCGCCACCGGGCTCGGCCACGGCACGCCCGACGCGGTCGTCGCGGGCCTCGCCGGGCTCGCGCCGGAGACGTGCGACCCCGACGAGGTGCGCGGCCGCTGGTCCGGTCTCGGCGAGGGCGTGGACGTGCCGCTCGCGGGCGTCCACCCGGTGCGCATGGTGGGACGCAACCTCACGTTCGAGCCGTTCACGCGCCTCCCCCGGCACCCGAACGCGATGCACCTCGCCGCGCTCGACGCCGACGGCGGCACCGTGCTCGAGAGCACGTGGTACTCGGTCGGCGGCGGGTTCGTGCTGCGCGAGGACCAGGCGCCCTCGGCCGTGCTGCCCACCGGGCTCCCCCACTCCTTCTCCAACGCCGATGAGCTCATCGCCCTCGCCGAGTCGACGGGGCGCTCCATCGCCGACGTCGCGCGCGACACGGAGGAGTCGATCCACGGGTCGCGCCGCGCGGTCGCCGGCCTCGACGCGATCTGGGACGCCATGGCCGCGTGCGTCTCCTCGGGCCTCGACGGCCAGGGCACGCTGCCCGGCGGCCTGAACGTGCGACGCCGGGCAGCCCGCGTCGCGTCGCAGCTCGCCGCCATCGACGCCGAGAGCGCGCGCGACACCTCGCACGAGTGGCTGCACGCGTTCGCCCTCGCGGTCAACGAGGAGAACGCGTCCGGTGGGCGCGTGGTGACCGCGCCCACCAACGGCGCCGCGGGCATCATCCCCGCCGTCGGCTCCTACTACCTGCGGTTCGTGCCCGGCGCGGACCGCGACGGGATCCGCGACTTCCTGCTCACGGCGACCGCCATCGGCTCGCTCGTGAAGGCCAACGCGTCCATCTCGGGCGCCGAGGCCGGCTGCCAGGGCGAGGTCGGCACGGCGTGCGCGATGGCGGCGGGTGCGCTCTGCGCCGTGCTCGGCGGGACCCCGCGCCAGGTCGAGAACGCGGCCGAGATCGCCATGGAGCACCACCTCGGCCTCACGTGCGACCCCGTCGGAGGTCTCGTGCAGATCCCGTGCATCGAGCGGAACGCGATCGCCGCCTCGACCGCCGTCAACGCCGCCCGCATGGCGCTGCACGGCGACGGCACGCACCTCGTCTCCCTCGACACCGTCATCGAGACGATGCGGCAGACGGGCCTCGACATGTCCACCAAGTACAAGGAGACGTCCACGGGCGGCCTCGCGGTCAACGTCATCGAGTGCTGAGCGCGCGCGACGGGCCCTCCCGTGTCAGGCTGAGCGCATGGGTGTCCCCGCGCTGCTGCTCGCCGTCGCGGCGCTGCTGATCCTCGGCACCACCCAGCTGGCCGCGTGGGGCGTGCTCAAGCGCAACGGCTGGATCGGCATCCGCACCCGGCCGCTCATGACGAGCGACGCCGCGTGGCGCGCCGGCCACCGGGCGGCGCTCCCGGCGCTGCGCGGGACGTGCCTCCCCGTCGCCATCGGCGGGGTCATCGGCGGCATCGCGGCGGGCGCCGGCATGAACAGCGTCGCGAGCTGGGGCGCGCTGCTGCTCGTCGGCGGCATCGCCTGGAGCACCTTCCGCGCGGGACGCGCCGCCAAGGCCGTCATCCGCGGCGAGGCCGAGGCGCCGCGGCGGCCCGTCGCGCGCTGAGAGGTCGGGCGCGCGGCTGCAGCCGCGCGGCTAGGACGCGGGCGGCGCGGCCTCGGGGCCTTCCGCACCCGCACCCGCGCCCGCGCGCAGGGCGTCGCCCACCGCTGCCAGCCGCTCCGGTCCGACGAGGCCCAGGTGGTACGCGTACGCGTCGTCGATGCCGGCGATCGCGCGGGGCCAGCCCGACCGGATCCCCTCGGCCGTGGCCGGCGGCATCGCCCACATCCAGCCGCCCAGCCGGGTGCCGGGGAGCCGGGAGCGCAGGGCGCGGACGGCGTCCGGGTCGTGCACGACGGCGTCCGCGAGGATGACGCCGTCGACGAGGTCGACGTCGTCGAGGAGCGCCGCGAAGGGACCCGTGGCCCAGGGATCGGGATCCGCGTGCACGACGACGCGCGCCACGCCCGCCGCCCGCGCGGCGCCGACGCACGCCTCGAGGAGCAGGCGGCGCGCCCGCGCGCGCACGGCGAGCACCGCCTCGAGGCCGTCGGTGGAGCCGTCCGCGTCGACGCGGGCCCGCACCTCGGCGCGGAGGGCGTCCGGATCGACCCCGTCCGCGGCGAGCGCCGCGACGCAGGCGGTGCAGAAGCAGATCGAGAGGAGCGCCTCCACGTCGGCCGACCAGTCGGCGCCCGACGTCTTCTCGTGGGCGCTGAGGTGCGCGAGGCCGAGGGGCCCGCAGGCCTCCAGCATCACGCCGTCGAGCGGTGCCGCGGCGGCGACCTCCGCGACGAGGGTCGCGGCGTACTCCCGGACCTCGGGGTGCGACGGGCAGAGCGCGTGGACGTGCACGTGCCCCCACGCGTCGACGACCGAGCGCTCCGGGTGCCGCTCCCCGATCGCGCACGCGTGGGTGAGCACGATCCAGGCCTCGACGCGGAGCCCCGCGTCCCGCGCGACGGCGGCGGCGCGCTCGAACGCGCGCGGCCCGACCCAGGGCGCGTGGTCGCCCGGCCGGATCTCCCCCCACGCCTCCGGGCGCACGGGCACGTAGAGGGCGGCGTCGCGGGCGTCCACCACGCGGTGCCGCGGGTGCAGGGGCGTCGCGGCGCGGACGGAGTGGTACGCGGCGGCGATCGCGACCCCGTCGGCGCCGGCGTCCCGCACGCGCGCGGTCGCATCGGGATCGTCGATGAGGTCCCAGGGGTAGACGCAGAACGCGCGGCTCATCGGACGCCCGCCGAGCGCAGCTCCTGGGCGAGCCGCTGCGCGTGCGTGCCGATGACGGCGGCGACCCGCGCGACCTCCGCGTCGTCGGCCCGGGCGACGGGCATGGAGCAGCTGATCGCGTCGGTGGCGGGGATCCGGTAGCCGACGCTCACGCTCACGCAGCTCACGCCCGCGAGGTTCTCCTCGCGCTCGTGCGCGTAGCCGCGCTCGTGGAAGCCGTCGAGCTGGGCGTCGAGGGCGGCGCGGTCCGTGACGGTGCGCGCGGTGAGGGCGGCCAGGGGGCCGTCGCCGAGCGCGTCGCGCCGCTCGGCGGGGCTGAGCTCCGCGAGCAGCGCCTTGCCGAGCGAGGTGGCGTGCGCGGGCAGCTGGCGGCCGACGCGCGAGGTGGCGCGGCGGGACTCGGTGGTCTCGCGCGTGGCCAGGTAGAGCACCTGGCCACCCTCGCGGCGGGCGTAGTGGGCGGTGTAGCCGGTGTCGTCGCCGATGCGCTCGAGCGCCCGCACGGCATGCGGGAGCGCCCGGTCGCGGTCGAGGTACGCGGTGCCGACGACGAGGGCGCGGGATCCGATGGCGACGTGCGTGCCGTCCTGCAGCATCTCGATCCAGCCGCTGGCGGCCATGGTGTGCAGCAGCTGGTGGAGGCTGGAGCGCGGGTATCCGGACGCCCGGTGCAGCTCGACGACGGAGACGGGCTCGTCCGACGCCGCGAGCCGCTCGAGGAGGGCGAGGGTGCGCTCCGCCGACTTGACGGGCCGGGCGCCGCCCTCCGCCGCCATCGCGGCAGGCGACGATGCAGGAACCCGCTCCCCGGCGGCGCGGGTCACCACGGCTCCCCCAGCGGATGAGCCGCCGACGCGAACTCGCCGCCGATGAGGCCGTTCGCGTCGGGATCCACGCCGTCCACGTCGCGCGGCATCACGTCCGCCGCGTGCTGCTCGGCGTCGTCCTCCGGGTGGTAGCCGATGGCGTGGCCGGCATCGTGCGCGAACCAGGCGCGGGTGTTGCGGGAGACGCCCCACACGATGCGCGCGCCGGGCTCGTCGAGCACGGCGACCGCCTCGACGAGCCGCGCGAGGTCGGGGAAGGAGAGCCAGGTGGAGAGCATGCGCGAGGTGGTGGGCCGTGCGAGGGCCGTGCCGATGCGGACGCTCACGACGGCGAGCCCGTGGCGGTCGGCGTACACGGAGCCGAGCGCCTCCATGGCGGCCTTGCTCGCGCCGTACAGGCCGTCGGGCCGCGGTTCGAGCCGGTCCACGGGCTGCGCCGGCACGGGGTGGAAGCCGACGGCGTGCGTGCTGCTCGCGAGCAGCACCCGCCGCACGCCCGTGTCGCGGGCGGCCTCGAGCACGCTGCGGGTGCCCTCGACGTTCGCCTCCGCCAGCGCGGCCCACGACCGCTCCCGGCTGAGGCCGCCGAGGTGCACGACGAGGTCCGCCCCGACGATCGCCGCACGGACGGCGTCCGTGTCGGTGACGGACACCGTGATCGCCGTCTCGCCCGCGACCGCCTCCGGGTCGACCAGGTCGATGAGGGTCAGCCGGTGGCCGGCGGCGCGCAGGAGCGGCCGCACCCCGCGGGCGACGAGGCCGGCGGCCCCGGTGATGACGATGCTCCGCGCGTCGGCCATGCCGGCGTCCCCTTCCCGGCCCGTCCGCGTTGACGACGTGCCCGATGCCGCCTACGTTAGCAGGCACGTTCACGCTGATGGAAGGCATCCGCATATGCGCATGGGAGGGGCTCGATGATCATCCGCGACCTCGTCGTCACGCCCATCGCGTTCCGCGACCCTCCCCTGCTCAACGCGGACGGCGTGCACGAGCCCCTGGCGATGCGCACCATCGTCGAGCTCGTCGTCGACGGCGGCGTCATCGGCCTCGGCGAGGGCCAGGGCGGTGCCGCCGCGGCCGAGGCCGTCGCGTCCGTCCGGGACGCCGTCGTCGGGCTCAGCGTGTTCGACCTCCACGGCATCGAGGCGGCGGTCGGCGCGGCCCTCGGGGCGACGACGGTCCGCTCGACCGCCGTGCCCGCCGTGTCGTGCACTCCATGATCGACGTGGCCGCGCACGACGCCCAGGGCCGCATCACGGGCCTGCCGGTCAGCGAGCTGCTGGGCGGCCGGGTCCGCGACGCCGTCCCGTACAGCGCGTACCTCTTCTACAAGTGGGCGGCGCACCCCGGTCAGGAGCCCGACGACTTCGGCGCGGCGCTCGATCCCGCGGGCATCGTCGCGCAGGCCCGCCTCCTCATCGGCCGGTACGGGTTCGGCTCCATCAAGCTGAAGGCGGGCGTGCTCCCGCCCGACGAGGAGATCGCGGCGATCCGCGCCCTCGCGGAGGCGTTCCCCGACCACCCGCTGCGCATCGACCCGAACGGCGCGTGGACGCACGAGACGGCGCTCCGCGTGGCCCGCGAGCTCGACGGGGTGCTCGAGTACCTCGAGGACCCGGTGCTCGGCATCGACGGGATGGCCGCCGTGGCCGCCGAGGTGTCCCAGCCGCTCGCCACGAACATGTGCGTCGTGACCTTCGAGCAGATCGCGGAGGGCTTCGCGAAGGACGCCGTGCAGATCGTGCTCTCCGACCACCACTACTGGGGCGGGCTCGCGCACACCCGCGAGCTGGCGGCGATCTGCGCCACCTGGGGCGTGGGCCTGTCCATGCACTCGAACTCGCACCTCGGCATCTCCCTCGCCGCCATGACGCACGTCGCCGCCGCGAGCCCCGAGCTCGGCTACGCCTGCGACACCCACTACCCGTGGAACCGCGGCGACGACGTCATCGTCCCCGGCGTCCTCGAGATCGTGGACGGCGCCGTCGCCGTGCCGACCGGCCCCGGCCTCGGCGTCGAGCTCGACCGCGAGGCGCTCGCCCGCCAGCACCGCGTGTACCGCGAGTCCGGCCGCACCGTGCGCGACGACACCGGCTACATGCGCAGCATCCATCCCGCCTACGACCCCACGCTCCCGAGGTTCTGATGACGATCACCGACACCACCGCCACCCCCGCCACCGCTGCGTCCGGCGGGCTCGCCCCGCTCGAGGGCGTGCTCTTCTTCCCCGTGACCCCGTTCGACGCCCACGACCGCGTCGACGAGGACCTGCTCGCCGCGCACGTGGCCGACGGGCTCGGCCAGGGCGCCGGCGCCGCCTTCGTCGCGTGCGGCACGGGCGAGTTCCACGCGCTCGACATCGAGGAGTACGCGCAGGCCGTGCGCGTCGGGGTCGCCGCCGCCGCGGGGCGCCACGTCGTCGTCGCGGGCGTCGGCGGGCCGCTCGGGCACGCCCGCCGGTGCGCCCGGATCGCCGCCGAGCTGGGGGCGGACGGGATCCTCGTGATGCCGCCCTACCTCGTGCAGGGCCCCCAGGCCGGCATCGCCGCGTACGTGGAGGCGATCGCGGCCGCCACGCCGCTGCCGCTCATCGCGTACCACCGGGGCACCGCGCAGTTCAGCGAGTCGACGGTGGAGCGGCTCCTCGCCCTGCCCACCCTCGCCGGCATCAAGGACGGGGCCGGCGACATCGCCCTCATGCAGCGCTTCGTGCTGGCCGCGCGCCGGGCCGGACGGGACGACGTGCAGTTCTTCAACGGGCTGCTGACCGCCGAGGCGAGCCAGGCGGCCTACCGCGCCATCGGCGTGCCGCTGTACTCGTCCGCCGTCTTCGCGATGGCGCCGCGGATCGCGCGGGCGTTCTTCGCCGCGTACGAGGCCGACGACCGGGAGGCGCAGCGCCGGCTCCTCGACGGGTTCTACACGCCGCTCGTGCGCCTGCGCGACCAGACGCCCGGCTTCGCCGTGTCGCTCATCAAGGCGGGCCTGCGGCTCCGGGGGATGCCGGTGGGGTCCGTCCGGGCGCCGCTGGTGGATCCGAGCCCGCACCAGCTCGCGGAGCTCGAGCGGATCCTCGCGCACGGCGACGAGGTGGTCTCGTGAGCGGCGCGGACACCACGGCGGAGGCCGTCCGGGACACCGTGGCGCGCGCCGCCGCGGCCGCGCCCGCCGCCGCCCGGGCCACCGAGGCGGAGCGCGCCGGGTGGCTCCGCGCGATCGCCGACGACCTCGACGCCGCGCGCGACGCGCTCGTGCCGCTCGCCGCCCGCGAGACCGGGCTCGCCGTGCCGCGCCTCAGGGGCGAGGTCGCCCGCACCACCGGCCAGCTGCGGCTGTTCGCCGACGCGATCGAGGAGGGCAGCCACCTGGAGGTGGTCGTCGACCACGCCGACCCGTCGAGCGCTCCCCCGCGTCCGGACCTCCGGCGCATGCTGATCCCGCTCGGCCCCGTCGCCGTGTACGCGGCCTCGAACTTCCCGTTCGCGTTCTCCGTCGCCGGCGGCGACACGGCATCGGCGCTCGCCGTCGGGTGCCCCGTCGTCGTGAAGGCGCACCCCGGGCACGCGGAGACCTCCCGGGCGACCGCCGCGATCGTCGCCGGCGCGCTCCGGCGGGCCGGGGCTCCCGACGGCGCGTTCGCGCTCGTCGAGGGCTTCGACGCCGGGCTCGCGCTCGTCGACGCGGCCCCCGTCCGCGCGGCCGCCTTCACGGGCTCGCTCGGCGGGGGACGCGCGCTCGCCGACCGCGCCGCCGCGCGCGACGAGCCGATCCCGTTCTTCGGCGAGCTCGGCAGCCTCAACCCTGTCGTCGTCACACCTCGGGCCGATGCCGCCCGCGGGGCCGAGCTGGCCGCGGGCCTCGCCGCGTCGTACACGCTCGGGGCGGGCCAGTTCTGCACCAAGCCGGGGCTCGTGCTCGTCCCCGCGGGCTCGGCGCTCGAGCGGGAGCTGCCCGGGCAGGTGCCGGGCGGCACGGCGGCCATGCTGACCGGATCCATCGCGGAGGGCTTCGTGACGGGCGCCCGACGGCTCGCCGGGATCCCGGGGGTCGAGGAGCTGATCGCGCCGACGGTCGCCGGCGCCGCCGCGCTGCTCGCGGTCGACGCCCCCGACTTCGCCGCGTCGGCCGACGATCTCACCGCGGAGCTGTTCGGCCCCGCGACCCTGCTGGTGCGGTACCGCAGCGCCGAGGAGCGGGACCTCGCCGTCGCCGCCCTCCCGGGGTCCCTCACGGCGACCCTGCACGCCGAGCCGGAGGACGAGGTCGACGCGCTCGTCGACCTCCTCGCCGCACGCGCGGGTCGCCTGCTCTTCGCGGGCTGGCCCACGGGCGTCGCCGTCGCCTGGGCCCAGCACCACGGCGGGCCGTGGCCCGCGACGACGTCCCAGCACACGTCGGTGGGCGTGACGGCGATGCGGCGGTTCCAGCGGCCGATCGCGTACCAGGACGCGCCGGAGGAGATCCTGCCGGCCCCGCTCCGGGACGGCTGGTCGGGCCCCCGGCGCGTGGACGGCCGACTGCGCGCCTGAGCGGGACGCGCCGGACGCCGTGCGCGCCGCTCGGCATGGGCCGGGCGAGAGGCGGGAGCACGGGAGCCCGGCAGGCGGGAGCCTGGAGCCCGGGCGGAAGTGCGCCCGGCCCCGGTGACGGGGCCGGGCCGCCGGCGAGCTGTTACCCGCAGCTCGAGCCGACATGTGTCGCGCTCCACCCGAAGGAGCGGCGCACAGATCGAAGGTAACGCGCCTGCCATCAGCCGTGAACCGGGGCCGCTACTTGTCTTCCGCGCCGCCATGCCAGTAGTGGGTGCGCACCACCGGTGTCCGGCCGCGAGGGCGAGCGGCGACGTGGACGTCGACGGGCGGACGGGCCTCGCCGGCGAGCGCAGCCGACGGCGCGCACGGCACGCCCGGCACGCCCGGCACGCCCGGCACGCCGTAGCCTGGTGGCCGATCGAGGAGGATCACCACAATGGAGCACACCCGTCTCGGCAGCACCGGCCTCAAGGTGAGCCGCCTCGCCCTCGGCTGCATGACGTACGGCGACCCCGCACGCGGCATGCACACCTGGACCATGGACGAGGAGGCGTCGGCGCCCTTCTTCCGCCAGGCGGTCGAGCTCGGCATCACGTTCTGGGACACCGCGAACGTCTACCAGCAGGGCACGAGCGAGGAGTACGTCGGCCGCGCCATCCGCCGCTTCACCCGGCGCGAGGACATCGTCCTCGCCACCAAGGTCTCGGGGAGGATGCACGACGGGCCCGGCGGATCCGGCCTGTCCCGGGCCGCGATCCTCGAGCAGGTCGACGCGTCCCTCCGCCGGCTCGGCACCGACCACATCGACGTGCACTACCTGCACCGCTTCGACCCGGACACCCCGGTCGAGGAGACGATGCAGGCGCTCGACGACGTGGTCCGCGCGGGCAAGGTCCGCTACCTCGGCGCCTCGTCCATGCACGCGTGGCAGTTCGCGAAGCTCCAGCGCGCCGCGGCCGTCCACGGCTGGACGGGCTTCGCCGCCATGCAGGACCAGTACAACCTGATCAAGCGCGAGGAGGAGCGCGAGATGATCCCCCTCTGCGTCGACACCGGGGTCGGCCTCACCCCGTACTCCCCCAACGGCAAGGGCCGGCTGACCCGACCGCGCGGCGCGACCACCGCGCGATCCGAGACCGACGAGGTCGCCGCGGCCTTCGACGCGGACGCCGACGGGCCCGTGATCGACGCGGTCGAGCGGATCGCCGCCGAGCGCGACGTGCCCATGGCCCGCGTCGCCCTCGCCTGGGTGCTGCGGAACCCCGCGGTCGCCGCCCCGGTGATCGGGGCCACCAAGCCCCACCACCTCACCGACGCCGTCGCCGCGCTCGACCTGGAGCTGACCGACGACGAGGTCACGCGCCTCGAGAGCCCCTACGTGACGCAGCCGCCGTTCTGGTGGTGACGGCGCCGGGTCGGGGCCAGGGTCCGGGTGCGCCCGCGCCTAGGCTCGCACGATGACCTCCCTCCTCGACCAGCCCGCCTGGCACCACCCGACGATGAGGTCCGTGCGCGGCATCGGCCGGCCGGAGGTGCAGCGGTGGCTCGACGCGTACGTGGCCGCGTGGCAGTCGTACGAGCCGGACGAGATCGCCGCGCTGTGGTCCGAGGGCGCCGTGTGGCACTACCCGTTCGGGATCCGCGCGACGGGCCGCGACGCGATCGTCGCGGAGTGGATGGCCGAGCGCGACGCGTTCGTCGGGGAGCGGTTCGACGCCCGGTACCACCCGGTGGTCCTCGACGGCGACACGGCCGTCACGCACGGGCGCACCGTCTTCCTCGCGGACGAGGGCGACGAGGTCGTCACGGCGTACGACAACATCTGGTTCCTCCGCTTCGACGCCGACGGGCGCTGCTCCGAGTTCCACGAGTGGTACGCGGGCCGACCGGAGGACGAGCCGGACCGGGCGATCCCGCAGCACTGAGCCGAGCGGCCTCGAGGTCGGGCGGAGCCACCGCGAGCGGAGGGCGTGCCGGACGGGGCCGCGGAGCCCCCGCCCTAGCGGCCGCGGACGAGTCGAGCCGAGATCGCCGCGTGCGGACGGGATCCCGCGGCGGAGCCGGTGCGGGTGTGCGTCTCGACGACCTCGAAGCCCGCCGCGACCAGCTCGTGCGCGAGCAGATCGGTCGGCCACCGGTAGGCGGTGACCACCGCGTGGTCGAACGCCTCCAGACGTGCGCCGCGGAAGAAGCCCACGAGGAGCCGTCCGTCCGGGCGGAGCACGCGGGCGAACTCGTCGAGGGCGCGTCGGATGGTCGACGGCTCGTGGTGGATGAGGGAGTACCAGGCCAGGACTCCCCCGTACGCGTCCGCCGCGTCGGGCAGGGCGTCGATGCTGCTGGTAGCGAAGGGCACCGCGGGGTAGGCGGCGCGCGCGTGGTCGACGAAGGCGGCCACCTGGTCGATCCCGCGGACGTCGATCCCCTGACGCGCGAGGTGGTCGGTCCAGTGCCCGGGACCGCAGCCCGCGTCGAGCACGGGACCCGGGACGCCCGCCGCCCATGTCGTCACCAGCTCGGCGTCGGACGGGTGCACGGCCGCCATGGATCCGAGCAGCTCCGTGTACTCCGCGGCCCGGTCCGCGTACGAGCCGACCACGTCGGCTGCCCGGCGAGGTGCCGGGGAGGCGTCGTCCAGGCCGAAGTGCCGCAGCACGCGCCGGGCGACCTCCGCCGGGGTGCTGTCGTCCGCGTCGATGACCGCCTCGTCGAGATCCGCCCGCGCCTGCCGGTCCGCGAGCTCCGCGTGCCGCTCCAGGTGCCATGCCAGGTCCTCCGCCCGGTCGGGGTCGTAGCGTCGACGCAGCCGCGCCTCGAGGGCCCGTGGCCGGGCCACGAGGCGGACCGACCGGACCGGCATCCCGACGGCGCGCGCGTAGCGGGCCGCGTCGGATGCGCTCGCGATGACGCCGCTGAGGACCAGCTGCCGCGGGCCGACGGAGCGGTAGGCCGCCCAGACGGCGGCGATGGCCCGCGCCTCGACGAGGGTGTTGTCCGGGTCGTCGGCGGCGACCGGCCACGACCGGTGGAACCAGTCGACGTCCATGAGGCTCAAGGGGCGCCCGCGGGCGGCGAGGAGGTTCCCGACGTGGTCGAGCACGGTCGTCTTGCCCACGCCGTACGAGCCGTTGAGGAAGATCGCGTACTCCGGGTGCTCGGCCACCCTCCGACCCTAGGCCGCGATGCGCAGCCCGCCGTTCGGTGCACGTCCCGGCATCGCGGCGTCAGCCGGGGAGCGCCCCGCGAGCTGGGCGCGGAGCGCATCCGCGTCGGTGACGGGGAGGCGGCAGACGAACGCGGCGCAGAGGTACGCGGTGGGGCCGGCGGCGGCCGTCCGTTCGGCGAGCAGGTCGAAGCCGGCCTCCGCCCACGCGCGCGCGCCGGAGTCCGTCACGACCAGCGCCACGTCCGGCGGGCGGATGCGGCCGCGCGCGATCGCGGCGAGCGGGCCGGCGGCACCTTCCGCATCGGCGGGACCATCCGCACCGGCCGCGTCGGGCAGCACCACGACGAGCTGGCGGGCGGCCCGGTCGACGGCGACCGCCTGCTCGAGCGCGCCGCCGAACGCGATCGGCCGCGTCGCACCGGCCGCCGCGACGGTCGCGAGCGCGGCGCGCGCCGCGTCGTCGTAGCGGGGATCCGCGGTCAGCTGCCCCAGCACGCGCGCGGCCGAGGCGGCCGCGGTGAGCCCGGAGGGGTACGCGCCCTCGGACGGATCCGACGCGAGGTCGAGGCCGAATCCGGCGAGCACCGGATCCGCGCCCGTCGGCACCCGGAACCCGGCGCTCCCGCCGCCGCCCGCGTCCGATCCCGCGTCCGCGCCCGCCGCCGCCGCCGCCGCGATCAGCGCGTCCACGAGATCCCGCGCCCGCACGGCGTAGCCCGCGTCCCCCGTCGCGAGGGCCAGCGCGAGCAGCCCGTCCGCGAGCATGCCGTGGTCCTCGAGGGTCGCGACCGCGGGCGACACCCGCCCGTCGATGGACGCCCGGACGAGCGACCCGTCCTCCCGCACGTGCTGGTCGAGCAGCATGTCGGCGGCGGCCCGGGCGGCCTCGATCCACGCGGGGCGGCCGAACGCGCGGCCCGACCGGGCGAGCGCACCGATCGCGAGCCCGTTCCAGCCGGTGAGCACCTTGCCGTCGACCGCGGGCGGCTCCTCGGCGGCGCGGCCCGCGGCGTCGAGCGCGTAGTAGCCGCCCTCGACGCGGCGGCCGGCGACCGTGCTCTCCGAGTCCTGCGCCGACGCGAAGCCGCCCGACGCCCGCCGGAGCGTCCCGATCAGGAACGCGACGATCCCCGCCGCGACCTCCTCGTCGCCGGCGCGTGCGTACGCGTCGAGGAGGAGCGCGTTGTCGTAGAGCATCCGCTCGTAGTGCGGCTCCGACCAGTCACGGCGCGTCGAGTAGCGGAAGAAGCCGCCCTCCACCGGGTCGCGCAGGTCGGAGCGGGCCATCGCGTCGAGGGTGCGGCGGACGAGCGCGGCCGTCGCCTCGGCGCGGTCCGGCGCGAGCGCGCCGGAGGTCGCGAGCGTGTCGAGGAGCAGCACCACGGGGGCGACCGGGAACTTGGGCGCGGATCCGAACCCGCCGTGCTCCGTGTCCTCGAAGCCGGCGAGCTCGGCGGCCACGCGGTCGAGGGCGGCGGCGTCCGGGAGGGGCGAGGCGGCGGATCCGCGCGCCGAGGCCTCGCGGATCGCCGCGCTCAGCTGCCCCGCACCCTGCTCCACCTGGTCCCGCCGCGTCGTCCACGCGTCGGCGACCGCGTCCAGCACCTGCCGGAACGACGGGTGGCCGGCCCGCGGCTCGGGCGGCGAGTACGTGCCCGCGTGGAAGGTGCGCCCCTCGGGCGTCGTGAACACGTTGAGCGGCCAGCCCAGCTGGTCGGTGAAGGCCCCCGCCGCCGTGATGAGCGCGGCGTCGACCTCCGGGTGCTCCTCGCGATCCACCTTGACCGCGACGAAGCCCGCGTTCAGCCGCTCCGCGAGCACCGGGTCGGAGAACGTCTCGCGCGCCATGACGTGGCACCAGTGGCAGGTGGAGTAGCCGACGGAGACGAGCACGGGCACGTCGCGCCGGGCGGCCTCCGCGAACGCCTCCGGGCCCCAGGGACGCCAGTCGACCGGGTTGTCGGCGTGGCTCAGGAGGTACGGGCTGACGGCGTCGGCGAGGCGGTTGGTCATGCGTCCACGCTACGCGCGGGCCTCCGGGCGACGGCCGGTCAGATCCAGTCGCGCTTGCGGAAGATGGTGAACAGGACGCCGCTCACGCCCAGCATGAGCAGGAGCGAGACCGGGTAGCCCCAGTCCCAGTGCAGCTCCGGCATCAGGTCGAAGTTCATGCCGTACACGCTCGAGACGAGCGTGGGCGCGAAGAGGATGGCCGCCCAGCCGGAGATCTTGCGGGTCTCGACGCTCTGCCGGTTGCTCGACTCGGACAGCTCCCGCATCTCCTCGTTCTGGCGCTGCCCCACGAGCGTGCTGTTCACGGTGAGGATGTCGCGCAGCAGCACCCGGAACTCCTCGACGCGCTCGTTGACGACGATGACGTGGTCGGCCACGTCCCGGAGCGCCTGCTGCAGGTCCTCGCTCACGCGGTACTTGCCGGATCCCGCCTGCAGCTGCTGCAGCATGCCCGTGAGGGGGCGCACGGCCCGCTGGAAGTCGATGACCTCGCGCGACAGCTCGTAGATGCGGCGGGACACGGCCGGGTCCCCGTCGAAGACCTGGTCCTCGATCTCGTCGATGTCGTTGGCGAGGCCCGTGACCACGGGCGCGTACCCGTCGACGACGGCGTCGAGGATCGCGTAGAGCACCGACTCGGGCCCCTGCGCCAGGAGCTCCGGCCGCTCCTGCATGCGCGTGCGCACGGCGGAGAGGTCGGGCGACTCGGCGTGCCGGACCGTGATGACGAAGTTCCGGCCGAGGAACACGTGCAGCTCGCCGAACTCCACCTCCTCGCGGTCGTCCACGTAGCGGGCGGCGCGCAGCACGGTGAAGAGGGTGGAGCTGTAGCGCTCGGTCTTCGGGCGCTGATGCGCCTGCACCGCGTCCTCGACGGCCAGCTCGTGCAGGTCGAACTCCTCGGCGAGCGCCTGCAGCTCCTCGACGGTCGGCCGGTAGAGGCCGATCCACGCCATCGCCTCGGGGCGCTCGTCGAGCTCGCGGAAGGTGTCGGCGAGCGTCGCGGGGCTCGCCACGCGGCACCCGTCGACGTAGACGCCGTTGTCGACGAGGCTCGGGCGGCGCGGGCCGTCGTCGGGCTCGCGGTGCTCGGGATCCCGCTCGGCCCGCGCCCGCGAGGTGCCGCCGCCCGCGAGGCTCCCGAGGGGCGCGACGCCTCGGGAGACCACGGACTTGAGGCGCGTGCGGATGCGGTGCTGGGACATGGGGCACACCGTACCGGGCGGAGGTGTCGCGTTCCCCCGCGCCTAGCGCGACGCCGCGGCGCCCGCGCCCTCCTCCGCCGCGACGAGCACGTCGGCCATGCCCTCCTCACGCCAGGCGCGGAGCAGCCGGTGGAACGCGACGGGTCCCGGGCTGTAGGAGGCGCCCCCGATGGAGCGCGTGCCCTCGCCGTTGTAGTACCCGGGCGTGCACGCCTCCTGGAACGCGCGGGGGTCGGCTGCCGTCTCCCGGATGGTGCGCACCCACGCGTCCTCCGCCTCCGCGGTGGGCTCGATGCGGCGCGCGCCGACCTCGCGGCCTCGGGCGATCATCGCGGCGATGTGCTCCGCCTGCTCCAGCAGGACGTGCACGAAGTTGACCGAGTTGGCGTTCTGGATGCCGCTCAGGTGGAACAGGTTCGGGAAGCCGTGCGACGAGAGGCCGTGCAGCGTGCGCGGCCCCTGCGCCCAGGCCTCGAGGAGCGTGCGGCCATCCCGCCCGACGACGGGCAGCGTGCCGGACAGGACGCCCGAGATCCCCACCTCGAAGCCCGTCGCGAAGACGACGCAGTCGACCTCGTAGGCGGTGTCGCCGACCACGACCGCGGTCTCGGTCATGCGCGTGATGCCGCCCGTGTCCGCCGTGTCCACGAGCCGCACGTTCGGCCGGTTGAAGGTGGGCAGGTACGTGTCGCTGAAGCCCGGGCGCTTGCACATGTAGCGGTACCAGGGCTTCAGCGCCTCGGCGGTCGCCGCGTCCTCCACGACCTCGTCGACCCGGGCCCGGATGCGGTCCATGGTGTCGAGGTCGTCGAGCTCGTCGCGCAGCTCCCGATCCTCGGGCGGCACGCTCGTGTCGACGGCGCCGGAGAGGATCTGGCGCTGCAGGGCGACGGTCCTCGTCCAGCCGTCCTGCACGAGGCCCTCCGCCGTCGGCTCGCCGGCGAGCACGGCGAGGAAGTCGTCCATCCGCTCGCGCTGCCACCCGGGGCGGAGCGACGCGACCCACGCGGGATCGGTCGGCCGGTTGTCCCGCACGTCGACCGTGGAGGGCGTGCGCTGGAAGACGATGAGCTCCCGGGCGTCCTCGCCGACGTGCGGGATGACCTGCAGGCCCGTCGCGCCGGTGCCGACGACCGCCACGCGCTTGTCGGCGAGGCCGGTGAGCCCGCCGTCGGGGGTGCCGCCCGTGTAGCCGTAGTCCCAGCGGCTGGTGTGGAACGTGTGGCCGCGGAAGTCCTCCATCCCGGGGATCCCGGGCAGCTTCGGCTGGGTGAGGGTGCCCGAGGAGGTGACCACGAACCGGGCCCGGAAGCGGTCGCCGCGGTCGGTGTCGACGATCCACTCCTCGGCGCCCTCGTCCCACGCGAGGCCGGTGGCCCGGGTCTGCAGGAGCGCGTCGCGGTACAGGTCGAAGCGCCGGGCGATCGCGACGGCGTGCTGCCGGATCTCCTCGCCGCGGGCGTACCGCTCGCTGGGCATCCCGCCGACCTCCTCGAGCAGGGGCAGGTAGACGGAGGCCTCGATGTCGCAGCGGACGCCCGGGTACCGGTTCCAGTACCAGGTGCCGCCCACGTCGCCCGCCTCGTCCATGAGGCGCAGCGACTCCACGCCCGCCTCGCGGAGGCGCGAGGCGGTGAGCAGGCCGCCGAAGCCGGCGCCGATCACGAGCGCCTCGACCCGGTCGGTCACGGGCTCCCGCTCCTCGCGCGGCGTGTACGGGTCCTTCGCGTAGTAGCCGTACTCGCCCCGGGCGCCCCGGTACTGCGTCGCGCCGTCGGGGCGGATGCGGCGATCGCGCTCGGTGCGGTACCGGGCGCGCGCGGCCTCGAGGCGCCGCGCGTCGGTGGCGGAGATGGCGGAGGGGATGGTGTCGGTCATGGCGTCTCGCTCTCGTCGGGTGGGCCGGCGCGGACGGCGACCCGGGTGGGGCGACGGCGGCGGACCGCGGGCGCCGACACGACTGCGGATCGGTTCTGTTGCTGCGACAGAAGGTTAGCCCGGGGCTAAGCATCTGCGCTGGGGATCGACTGGGACCTACGGTGGGGCCATGGATCCCCGCGCCGACGCCCTCGCCGGCATCGAGGCCCTGACCATCGCGATCACCGTGCGCTCCATCCCGCGGGTGCTCGCGCCGCTGCTCACCACGGACCTGACGATCCAGCAGCTGAAGTCCCTCACCGTGATCGTGACGACCGAGGAGGGCGCGACGGGCGCCGCCCTCGCCCAGTCGTTCGGGGTGTCCATGGCCTCGACCTCGAAGCTCGTCGACCGCCTGGCCGCGTCGGGCCTGGTGACCCGCGCGCCGGATCCCGTCGACCAGCGGGTGCGCCGGATCCACGCCACCGACCTCGGCCGCGCGGTCGTCCGCGAGCTCATGGCCGCCCGCCCCGAGCTCGGCGAGGACGTGCTCGCGCGCCTGACGCTCGCGGAGTTGCAGGCGCTCCGGACGGGCCTCGGCGCCATCGCCCGCGAGCTGCGGAACGACCGCCGCATCCCCTGACCGGCCGCGGGCGTCCGCCCCCTACGACACCGCGTCCGGGTGGCTGCCGACGCGTCCGGCCGCCTCGAGGGCGGTGATCCCGTCCATCTCGTCGTCGGTCAGCGCGAAGTCGAACACGTCGGCGTTCTCCACGAGCCGCTCGCGGCGCGTGGTCTTGGGGAACACGATCGTGCCCTGCTGCACGTGCCAGCGGAGCACGACCTGCGCGTCCGTCCGCCCGTGGGCGCGGGCGGCGGCGCGCACGACGGGCGCGTCGGCGACGGCTCCGCGGGCCAGCGGGCTCCAGGCCTCGACGGCGATGCCGTGCTCCGCGAGGTACCGCGTCGTCGCGCGCTGCTGGTGCCGCGGGTGCAGCTCGATCTGGTCGACGGCCGGCAGCGGGAGGCCGGCCGCGGCGAGCGCCTCGAGGTGCGGCACGAGGAAGTTGGAGACGCCGATGGAGCGGGTCAGCCCCGCGTCGCGCGCGGCGGCGAGCGCCTCCCAGGTCTCCACGTAGAGGCCGCGCTCGGCGGCCGGCCAGTGGATGAGGTGGAGGTCCACAGCGGCGAGGTCCAGCCGGTCGAGGCTCCGGCGGATGGCGTCGCGCGCGCGCTCCCGCCCGTGGTCGTCGTTCCAGACCTTGGTGGTCACGAACAGCTCGTCGCGCGGGATCCCGGAGGCGCGGATCGCCCGCCCGACGCCCTCCTC
Source organism: Clavibacter michiganensis (assembly GCA_002150995.1). Lineage (GTDB taxonomy): Bacteria > Actinomycetota > Actinomycetes > Actinomycetales > Microbacteriaceae > Clavibacter > Clavibacter michiganensis_K. The sequence continues at coordinate 2,704,571 of MDHJ01000001.1, forward strand.
GTTGCCGTACATCGCGGCCGTGTCGATGTGCCGGTACCCGACCTCGAGCGCCTCCGACACGACCCGCTCGGCGTCGTCCGCCGGGACCTTGTAGGTGCCGACGCCGAACTGCGGGATGGGCACGCCGTCGCCCATCGGCACCGACGGGACGGGCGTGCGGAGGACGGCGGGGCCCGCGTCGCCGGCTCCTGCCGCGCCCGGGCCGCCGCCCTCCGTGCCGTGCCCGTCGCTCACGCGCCGAACCGGTCGACGAGCGCCCGCTTGAGGATCTTCCCGCTCGGCCCGAGCGGCAGCGCCTCGACCACCTCGACCCGCCGCGGGTACTTGTACGACGCGATGCGCTCCCGCATGTAGGCGACGACCTCCTCGGCGTCCACGGCCGCGTCCGCCTGCGCGACGATCGCGGCGACGATCTCCTGCCCGTGCTCCTCGTGGGGCACCCCGAACACGGCGCACTGCGCGACGGCGGGATGGCGGGCGAGGACCTCCTCGACCTCGCGCGGGTACACGTTGTAGCCGTTGCGCAGGATCATGTCCTTCGTCCGGTCGACCACGCGGATGTACCCGTCGTCGTCGATGGTCCCGAGGTCGCCCGTGCGGAACCACCCGTCGACGACCGCGCGCGCCGTGTCCTCCGGGCGGTTCAGGTAGCCGTTCATGAGGTTGTGGCCGCGGACGACGATCTCGCCCAGGGTGCCGCGCTCCAGGAGCTCGACGCGGTCCTCGTGCTCGGGGTCGGCGATCTCGACCTGCACGCCCCAGATCGGCTTCCCGACCGTGCCCGGCCGCGCGGCCACGCCCACGTGGTTGAACGACGCGACGGGCGAGGTCTCCGTGAGGCCGTAGCCCTCGTGGATCTCGGCCTGGAACTGCTCGCGGAACGCGTCGATGACGGCGACGGGGATGGCGGCGCCTCCCGAGATCGCGTACCGGAGGGACGGCCGGGCGGGGTTGCGACCGGCGGCGGCGAGGAGCGCGAAGTACATCGTCGGGACGCCCATGAACACCTGCGTGTCGTGCTCGACCATGAGCGCGAGCGCGGTGTCGCCGTCGAAGCGCGGCACCATCACGATGGTCGCGCCCGTGCGGAACGACGCGTTCATGGTGCAGGTCTGCCCAAAGGTGTGGAACAGCGGCAGGCAGCCGAGGATCCGGTCCCCCGTGCGGAGGTCGAACGTGTCGAGCAGCAGCACGTCGACCTGCATGACGAGCGCCAGGTGGCAGCCCTCGGCGCCCTTGGGCTGGCCCGTGGTGCCCGAGGTGTAGAGGATCGTCGCGGTGTCGGACGGACGGCGCGGCACGTAGGTGCGGATGGGCGTCGCGGCCTGCGCGAGCTCCTCGAGCCGGTCGGGCCCGCCCTCGGTCGACGCCGGCACGAGCACGCTGATGACGGGCACCCCGGCGAGCCCGGCGCCCTTCCCTCCCTGCTCGAGCAGGGGTCCGGCGCACACGAGGAGGGCGGATCCGGAGTCGCGCAGCACGTAGGCGATCTCCTCCGCCTTGAGCAGCGCATGCACGGGCACGACCACGCCGCCGAGCGCGAGCACGGCGTAGTAGACCCGCGGGAAGTCGGCCACGTTCGGGATGAGCATGGCCACGCGCGTGCCCTCCCCCACGCCGCGCTCGGCGAGCGCCCCGGCGTAGGCGCGCGTCTCGTCCCACAGCTCGCGGTAGGTGGTCGACACGTCGCCGACGACGACGGCGACCCGGTCGGCGTGCCGTTCGGCGGACTCGGCGAGGATCGCGGCGACGGACACGGAGGCGAAGCCGGTGTCCGCGTCACCGCGGTCGTGCTCGGGGAGGAGGGGCGTGTCGGAGGTCATGGCGGATCCCGTCGGTCGTCGTCGACTCGGGCGGCACAGCCCCCCGCGCGCCGAGCGGATCGGCGCCTTCCCCCGACGATAGCCACCGCGGCCGTCCCGCCGGGGTCCCGACGGCCCGCGGATAGGATGGGACCAGCATGGAATTCAGCATCGCGTACCCGCCGGAGCTCCCCGTCAGCCGGATGCGGGACAAGATCGCCGAGGCGATCCGCGACAACCAGGTGGTCATCGTCGCGGGCGCCACGGGCTCCGGCAAGACCACCCAGCTGCCGAAGATCTGCCTCGAGCTCGGCCGGGAGAGCATCGGCCACACGCAGCCCCGGCGCCTGGCCGCGCGCACCATCTCGGAGCGCATCGCGGAGGAGCTCGGCGGCGAGGTCGGCCAGCTCGTGGGCTACCAGGTGCGCTTCACCGACAAGGTCTCCGCCGACACCCGCATCAAGCTCATGACGGACGGCATCCTCCTCAACGAGCTGCAGCGCGACCGGCTCCTCCGGAAGTACGACACGATCATCATCGACGAGGCGCACGAGCGCAGCCTCAACATCGACTTCCTGCTCGGCTACCTCAAGCAGCTGCTCCCCCGCCGGCCCGACCTGAAGCTCATCATCACGTCGGCCACCATCGACCCGCAGAGCTTCTCGCGGCACTTCGGCGACGCGCCGATCGTCGAGGTCTCGGGGCGGACGTACCCGGTGGAGATCCGCTACCGCCCGCTGGTCGCGGAGGCGGCGGTCGCGGGCGAGGACGACGACCTCGCCGACGCGCCGATGGAGCGCCCGGCCGACGACCGGGACTACCTGGAGGGCATCAACGCGGCCCTCGACGAGCTCGCCGGCGAGTCCTCCGGCGACGTGCTCGTGTTCCTCAGCGGGGAGAACGAGATCCGCGACGCCGAGGACGCGATCCGCAGCAGGAACCTGCCGCACACCGAGGTGCTGCCGCTCTACGGGCGGCTCTCCTCCGCCGACCAGCACCGCGTGTTCCAGCCCTCGACGCAGGCGGGCGTGCGCCGCCGCATCGTGCTCGCGACCAACGTCGCCGAGACGAGCCTCACCGTGCCCGGCATCAAGTACGTGATCGACGCCGGCACCGCGCGCATCTCCCGCTACAGCGTGCGGTCGAAGGTGCAGCGCCTTCCCATCGAGGCCGTGTCGCAGGCGTCGGCGAACCAGCGCTCGGGCCGCTCCGGCCGCACGAGCGACGGCATCGCGATCCGCCTCTACTCGGAGGAGGACTTCCTCCGCCGTCCCGAGTTCACCGAGCCCGAGATCCTCCGGACGAACCTCGCGGCCGTGATCCTGCAGATGGTGTCGCTCGGCCTCGGCGACATCGCCGCGTTCCCGTTCCTCCAGCCGCCGGACTCGCGCGGCATCAAGGACGGCGTCGACCTCCTCACGGAGCTGGGCGCGGTCGTCCGCTCCCCCGACGGCACCCCCGCGCTCACGAAGGTGGGCCGCGACCTGTCGCGCCTGCCCATCGACCCGCGGTTCGCGCGCATGGTCGTCGAGTCCCGCAAGCACGGCGTCAGCCGCGAGGTCATGATCATCGTGGCCGGCCTCACCATCCAGGACGTGCGCGAGCGGCCGCTGGAGAAGCGCCCGCAGGCCGACCAGCAGCACGCGCGGTTCATCGACCCGACCAGCGACTTCATCACCCTCCTCAACCTCTGGAACCACCTGGAGGCCAAGGAGGACGAGCTCTCCTCGAGCGCGTTCCGACGCATGTGCAAGGCCGAGTTCCTCAACTACGTGCGGGTCCGCGAGTGGAAGGACGTGTTCCGGCAGCTCCGGCAGCTGGCCCGTCCGCTCGACCTCGCCATGAACGAGCCGAAGGCCGACCCGGACGGGATCCACCGGTCCCTCCTCGCGGGCCTCCTCTCCCACATCGGGCTGAAGGACGCGCAGAAGAAGGACTACGTGGGCGCCCGGCAGTCGCGGTTCGTCGTGTTCCCCGGATCCGCGCTCGCCAAGAAGCAGCCCGACGCCATCATGAGCGCCGAGCTCGTGGAGACCAGCCGCCTGTTCGCGCGCACCAACGCCGCCATCGACCCGGCGTGGGCCGAGCCCATCGCGGGCTCGCTGGTGAAGCGCACCCACAGCGAGCCGCACTGGGAGAAGAAGCAGGGCGCGACCGTCGCCTGGGAGCGCGTGACGCTCTACGGCGTGCCCATCGTGCTGAAGCGCCGGGTGCAGTTCTCCCGCATCGACCCGGCGTACGCGCGGGAGCTCTTCATCCGGCACGCGCTCGTCGAGGGCGACTGGGAGTCGCAGCAGGCGTTCGACCGCGCCAACCGCCGCCTCCGCGAGGAGCTCGCCGAGGTGGAGGAGCGCACGCGCCGCCGCGACATCCTCAACGACGACGAGGCCGTGTTCGAGTTCTACGACAAGCGGATCCCGCGCGACGTCGCCTCCACGCGCGCCTTCGAGGGCTGGTGGAAGAAGGCCCGCCAGGAGACGCCCGACCTCCTCACCATGACCGCCGAGGAGCTCCTCGCCGAGGACGCGGTGGACGTCGACGAGGCCGCGTTCCCGCCCACCTGGCAGCAGGGCGACCAGCGCCTGTCCCTCACCTACCGCTTCGAGCCGGGCGCGCCCGACGACGGCGTGACCGTGCAGGTCCCGCTGGCCCTCCTCGCGCGCCTCAGCCCCGCCGGGTTCGACTGGCAGGTGCCCGGCATGCGGCGCGACCTCGTGACCGCCATGATCAAGGCGCTCCCGAAGGCGCTGCGGAAGAACGTGGTGCCCGCCGCCGACTGGGCCGACCGGCTCCTCGAGGGGCTGCCGGAGCCCGACCCGCAGCACCCGGTCGCCTTCACGACCACCATCGCCTCGCTCATCATGCGGAAGGCGCACGTGCGCGTCGCCGACGACGACTTCGACCTCGACCGGATCCCCGCGCACCTCCGCATGGCCTTCCGCGTGGTCGACGAGCGCGGCCGCGAGGTCGCCGCGGGCCGCGACCTCACCGAGCTGCAGGCGCGCCTCTCCAGCCGCGCCCGGGACAGCGTGGCCCGTGCGACCGCGCGACCCGTCGAGCGGGTGGCGGGCGCGAAGGGCCCCGCACGCGGGATGGAGCGCACCGGCCTCACGACCTGGGACCTCGACGAGCTGCCCCGCTTCGTCGACACCGCGCAGGGCGGCACGGGAGACAGCCGGCACGTGATCCGCGCCTACCCCGCGCTCGTCGACGAGGGCTCCACCGTCGCGATCCGCCTCATGGCCACCGCGGAGGACCAGGCCCGCGCGATGCCGGGCGGCGTCCGACGGCTCCTCGTCCTCGCCATCGCGAACCCCTCAGCCTACGTGAAGCAGCACCTCACGAGCCAGGAGAAGCTGATGCTCGCGACGAGCCCGTACGCGAACGTGCAGGCGCTCTTCGACGACTGCCTGCTCGCCTGCATCGACCAGGTGCTCGAGCGCGTCGCGCCCGGCGGCGCGATCTACTCGAAGGAGCTGTTCGAGACGGCGCGCGACCGCGTCTCGGGCGTCGTCATGGACTCGATGTTCGACACGGTGGCGCTCGTGAACCGGATCCTCACGGGGTCCCGCGACGCCGAGCGCGCCATCAAGCAGGCCACGAGCATGCAGCTCATCGGCGCCCTCACCGACGCGCGCGAGCAGCTCGCGGGCCTCGTGCACCCGGGGTTCGTCTCGGCCACCGGGCTCGCGCGGCTGCAGCGCCTGCCCGCGTACCTGTCGGGCCTCACGCACCGCGTGCAGCGCCTCCCCGACCAGCCCGCCCGCGACCGCGCCTGGATGACCGAGGTGCAGAAGGCCACCGACCTGTACCGGGAGGCCGGCGGCGTCATCCCGTCCGCGCCGCACGCGCCCGAGTCGCTCGTGCACGCCCGGTGGATGTTGGAGGAGCTGCGCCTCAGCCTCTTCGCGCAGCACCTGCCCACGGCGGAGCCCGTGTCGCTGCAGCGGATCCGCAAGGTGCTCGCGAGCTGACCCGGCGCCCCGCATTTCCGCAGGCGCGTAGGATCAGGGCATCGCGCACGACGGGCCGCCGGGCCGGGTGCGCGACGCGCGGATCGGGGGATCCGCGGGTGACGGCTCAGGGGGACCGCGTGGACACCGACCTCCGGGAGCAGCAGCGGCTCGAGTCGCTCGAGGCCCTGCACGTCTTCGGCACCGCTCCCGAGACGCGGTTCGACCGCATCACGGTCATGATCGCCGAGTTCTACCGCGTGCCGATGGCCGCGGTCGGCGTCATCGGCGCGCAGTCCATCTGGATGAAGTCCAGCGTCGGCCTGCCCTCCGCCCGCTGGGCGCGGCACGGCACCTTCACCGACGCGGCGCTCGCGGCCGAGGGCGGCATGCTCGTCGTCGAGGACGCCCTCCGCGATGCCCGGCTCGCCGGCTCCCCCAGCGTCACCGGCCCGCTCGGGGTCCGCTTCTACGCCGCGCAGCACCTGCGCGCGCCCGACGGCAACGTCATCGGCGTGTTCTTCATCGCCGACACCGCGCCGCGGGCCTTCAGCGCGACCGACCGCGCCCGGCTCGCCCTCATCGGCGACTTCTTCTCCGAGGAGCTCGCCCGGGAGACCGACAGCCAGCGCGCCGTCGAGGTCGCGCGCGCCCTCTCACCGGTGGCGGCGCCGCACCTCGAGGGCTACGAGGTCGCGGGCACGAGCATCCCCGCCCAGGTCGTGGGCGGCGACGTGCACGACTGGTTCCTCGAGGGCGGCGACCTGCGCCTCACGCTGGCCGACGTCATGGGCAAGGGCGTGGGCGCGGCGATCCTCGCGGCGGGCGTCCGCGCGACAGTCCGCCTGGCCTCCCGCACGCACGGCGTCCGCAGCACCATGGTGCGCGCCGCCGCGGCCCTCGTGGACGACCTCTCGACGGCCGGCTCCTTCTCGACGATGTTCCACGCGCGGCTCGCGCTCGCGACCGGGGTCCTCACCTACGTCGACGCCGGGCACGGGCTCTCGCTCGTGATCCGCGCGGACGGCGGCATGCAGCGCCTCCGCGGGCGGCACCTGCCCCTCGGGCTCGAGGCGGAGGACGCCTGGCAGGAGGAGACGGTGCGCCTGGACCCGGGCGACGCGCTCGTGATCTTCAGCGACGGTCTGCTCGACTTCTTCGACGACGAGGAGTCCGCGTACACCTACCTCACGGGCCTCATGGTCCGGCACGGCGATGCCCAGCGCTTCGTGGATGCCCTCGTCAAGCTCACGCCGACGGGCCAGCCGGACGACTGCACCGTGATCGCGGTGCGGCGCTCCGCCTGATCAGCGGCCGCCGTCCGGCTCCGGGCCGGTCGCCGCCGGCAGCTCGGGGCGGCTCGACCAGGCCGACCAGGATCCGGGGTAGAGCGCCGCGTCGATCCCCGCGATGCGGAGCGCCGCGACCTCGAGGGCCGCGCTGACGCCGGACCCGCAGTACACCGCGACCTCCCCCGCGTCCACCGCACCGAGCCGCCCGTACCGCGCCCGCAGCTCCTCCGCCGACCGGAACGCGCCGGTCGCCGTCAGCGCGTCGGAGGACGGCGCGCTGCGGGCGCCCGGGATGTGCCCGGGACGCGGGTCCCACGGCTCGACCTCGCCCCGGTACCGCTCCCCCGCGCGGGCGTCGAGGAGGACGCCCTGCGCCGCGACGCGGGCGGCGCCGGCCTCGTCGACCACGGCGAGCAGCCCGCTCGACAGCGTCACGTCGCCGGGCGCGGGCACCACCGGCCCGGTCTCGAGCGGCAGGCCGGCAGCGGTCCAGGCGGGGAGCGCCCCGTCGAGCATCCGCACGTCCGCGACGCCCGCGTCGCGCAGCACCCACCACGCCCGCGCGGCCGCGAGGCCGCCACCGCCGTCGTACGCGACGACGACGTCCCCCGTGCGGATGCCCCAGCGCCGGGCCGCCTCCTGCAGGTCCGCGGTGTCCGGCAGCGGGTGCCGCCCCTCCTCGGGAACGCCGTGCCGGGACAGCTCGGCGTCGAGGTCGACGTAGACCGCGCCCGGGATGTGCCCCGCCTCGTGCAGCGGCGCGCCGGGAGGTCCCCCGAGCGACCAGCGCACGTCGAGCACGCGGATGTCGTCACGGGTGCGGACGGCGTGGTCCAGCTCGGCGGGCGTGATGAGGATGTCCATCCGCCCATGCTCGCAGGCCGCGCTCCCCGTGCCACGGCCGAACCGCCGCTCGCCGCCCGCAGCCCGCGCCCGCGGCCCGCGGCAGTCAGCGGAGGCGAGGCCGGTAGACGAGGTCGAGCGTGCCGCCGTCCAGCACGCGGCTCTCCATGAGCTCGAGCTGGAGGTCCTCGACGCCGCGGAGGATCGGGCTGGTGCCCGTGCGCCCCGAGACCACGGGGAATACCGTGAGGTGCAGACGGTCGACGAGGCCGGCCGCCAGGAGCGAGTGGTTGAGCGAGAGGCTGCCCGGCGAACGGAGGGGCAGCTCGGACTCCTCCTTGAGGCGCCGGACGATCCCGACCCCGTCGCCCGCGACGATGGTGGCGTCGGCCCACTCGAGCGTGTCGCGGAGGGTGGAGGAGATGACCGTCGCGGGCATGCGCATCGACAGGACGTTCCACTCGTCGAGCTCGCCGGCGTCCCGCGCGGCAGCGAGGAGCCGCGCGTTCTCGCGGAAGGTGGTGGCCCCGAACACGAGGCGCTGCGCGCCAGCGTGGACGTCGATCCGTCGGGCCAGCAGCTCGGGACCCTGCCTCCCCCCAGTACGCGCCCCAGTCCGCGCCGGCGGCGTAGGACCCGTAGCCGTCCACGGTGGAGAAGACGTCCCAGGTGTACTCGGCGGTCATGCGGCCCTCCCGGCCGGGCTGTCCGGGAGCCCTGCCCCAGCATGCGCGCGCCGCCGTCCCGGCGCCAGCCCCGCACGCCGGCCCACGTCGTCGGGGCGGATCCCAGCGGCGCGACCGCGCTAGGCCAGCGGCTTCTCGAAGCAGATCGAGTTCGTGACCGGCAGGTACGGCGGGTACACGTCGATGGGCAGCCAGCCCGCCGTCTCGTAGAGCCGCACGGCGTCGGGCTGCCGGTCGCCCGTCTGCAGGATCAGCCGCCGCGCGCCGCGCTCGCGGGCGACCCGCTCGAGCTCCGCCATGAGCACACGCGCGAGGCCCGTGCCGCGGTGCGCCGGATCCACGACGACCTTCTTCAGCTCCAGCTCGCCGCCGAGCCGCCGGATGGCGCCGTGGGCCGCCGCCTCCCGGTCGTCGCCCTCGGGCACGAGCAGCACGACGGCCTCCACGTCCGCGGGATCGAGCGCGAACGCCACCGCGGCCTTCGCGGGCCAGTCCGGGTCGTCCGCGTGCCGGCCCTCGTAGCGGACGTCCATCTCGTCCTCCATGGCGCGCCGGATGCGGGCGCCGCGCGCGTCGTCCCACCCCACGACCCGGGTGACGTAGGCGCGTCCGTCACGGGCGACGTGTCGGCTGGCGGTGTCGTGCGGCTGGTCCATGGGCCCTCTCGATGGTGCGGTGGTGCGGTGGTGCGTCGTGCGGTGGTGCGGTGATGCGTGATGCGGTCGCGCGGGGTGCGCTCCGGTCCGGCGCGTTCCGGCCGGCGCGGGCGGCACGACGCCGCCCGCGCCGGCATCCGGGTGGATGCGCGGCGCGGGCGGCGGCAGGTCGTGCGGTGCTGCGGCGACGCAGCGGCGGTCGGTCCTACTTGGCGCCGACGGTGGCCGACGCGTTGGACTCGTACGACGTGTTGGTCGACTCGAAGAAGTTGACGAGCTGCAGCGTGTCGTTCGCCGTCGCCATCCACTTCGCCGGGTTGGAGACCTTGTACTCGGCCTCGAAGCCGAGCTCCTCGAGGCGGCGGTCGGCCAGGTACTTGACGTACTGGTTGATGTAGTTCGCGTTGAGGCCGAGGATGCCGTTGGGCAGGAGGTCGCGGTTGTACTGCTCCTCCATCTCGACGGCGTCGAGGATCATCTGCTTGATCTCGGCGGCGAACTCCTCCGTCTGCAGGTCGGGGTTCTCCTCCAGCACCGTGAGGATGAGGTTGATCCCGAACTTGAGGTGCAGCGACTCGTCGCGGACGATCCAGTCCATGAGCGAGCCGAAGTTGCGCAGCAGGTTCCGCTGGCGGAACGACAGCGACACCATGAAGCCCGAGTAGAACCAGATGCCCTCGAGGATGACGTTGTACGCGACGAGGTTCCGGACGAAGTCCTTCTTGCCCTCGGTGGTGGTGATGTCGAGGGTCTGCTCGGTCATGCGCTTGATGAACTTGACCTCGAACTCCTCCTTGCGCGCCATCGACGGGATGTCGACGTGGGAGTTGTAGGCGGCCTCGCGGTCGATCGGGAACGTCTCGAGGACGTACTCGAACGACATGCAGTGGTTCGCCTCCTCCCACATCTGCTTCGCCAGGTAGAGGTGGCACTCCGGCGCGTTGATGTACGGGTACACGCCGAACGCGAGCGCCTTGTTCACGAGGAGCTCGTTCGGGTTGAAGTAGCTCATGAGGAACGTGATCGCGTGGCGCTCCTCGTCCGTCATCTTCTTGAAGTCCGCGATGTCCTCACCGAGCTGGATCTCGTTGGGGAACCACGTGTTCGCGACGGCCTGGTCGTACAGGTCCATGGCCCACTGGTAGTTGACGGGCTTGAGGAGGAGGCCCTCCTGGATTCCCGTGCCGAGGATCTTCGACATGTGCTTCTTCTCTCCGGGTGACGTGCGTGGTGATGCGGGTGGGAGCGGCCGAGTGCGCCGCGACGATGCTGCTAGGTGCTCCTGCCTACTGGCAGGAGTCGCACTGGAGCTCGTCCATGGGGTCCATGGGGACGACGTAGTCGCCGAACGTGTCGTCGTTCATCAGCGTGCACCTCCCACTCCGCCGAAGCCGAAGCCCTTGCGGGGCGCGGGAGCGGCCTGCGGGGCCGGAGCCTCCGCGGTCGCGGTGGATGCGGGAGACGACGCGGGCGCGGTCGCGGGGGCGCCGCCGCCGAAGCCGCCGAAGCCCTTGCGCTTGGTGCCGTCGGCGTCCTGAGACTTGTCGACCTTCACGGTGGACTGCTCGGCCGTGTGGCGCGGCTTCATGTGCAGGTAGTACGTGGTCTTGACCCCGCGCTCCCAGCCGGCGAAGTAGATGTCCATCATGTCACCGAGGTCGCGCGTCTCGAGGTACATGTTGCGGCTGATGGCCTGGTCGATCCACTTCTGCGCGCGGGCCGCGACCTCGAGGAACGCGTACGGCGAGAGCTGGAAGCTCGTGCGGTACGTGGCCTTGACCGAGTCCGGGATGGCCGCGATGCCCTGGATGTCGCCCTGGCTGCGGAGGATGCTCTCGCGCACCGTCTCCCAGAGGCCGAGCTCCTGCAGGTCCTTCACCAGGTTCCGGTTGACCTCGAGGAACTTGCCCGAGGAGGTGGAGCGGCTGAAGATCTGCGAGAACTGCGGGTCGAGGCCGGGCGTGGTGCCGGCGACGAGGCCGATGGACGCGGTGGGCGCGATCGCCATGAGCGTCGCGTTGCGCATGCCGCCCTTGACCTTGGCGCGCAGCGCGTCCCAGTCGAGGCGCGTGGTGCGGTTGACCTTCACGGGGACGCCGCGGTCGGCCTCCATGAGCGCGATGGAGTCGAGCGGCACGAGGCCCTCCGACCAGCGCGAGCCCGCGAAGTTCGGGTACGCGCCGCGGACCTGCGCGAGGTCGGCCGACTCGTCGATGGCCGCATAGGAGACGTGCTCCATGATCTCGTCGATGAGGTCGTACGACTCCTCCGACTCGTACGAGAAGCCGAGCTTCTCGACGATGTCGGTGAAGCCCATGACGCCGAGGCCCACCGCGCGGTTCTGCTGGTTGGAGAAGTCCGCCTCCTTCACGCTGGAGCGCGTGATGTCGATGAGGTTGTCGAGCTGGCGGACCGCGAGGCGCGCGCTCTGCTCGATCTTGGCGAAGTCGACCTTGCCGTCCTTCAGGTGCTGCGACAGGTTGATCGACGCCAGGTTGCAGACGGAGACGTTGTCCTCGTCCTGCGGCAGCGTGATCTCGGTGCAGAGGTTCGAGAGGTGGATGGTGCCCGTGTTGTTGTTCAGGGCGCGGTTGTTGATCGTGTCCTTCCAGGTCAGCCACGGGTGGCTGGTGGTCTGGAGCGAGATGAGGATCGACTTGAACTGCTCGCGCGCCTTGATCCGCTTGAACATGCGGATGCGCCCGGCCTCGGCCTCGCCGACGTAGAACGCGTAGCGCTCCGAGAAGGCCTTGCCGTAGAGCTCGTTGAGGTCGGAGACCTCCAGCGGGTCGAAGAGGAACCAGTCCTCGTCGTTCTGCACGCGCTTCATGAACTCGTCGCTGATCCACACGGCCGTGTTGGCGGTGCGGGTGCGGCGGTACGGGTCGCCCGAGTTCTGGCGGAGGTCGAGGAACTCGGGGAAGTCGAGGTGCCAGTTCTCCATGTAGAAGCACAGGGCGCCGAACTTCTTGCCGCCGCGGCTGACGGCGCGGAGCACCGAGTCGATGGTGTGCATGAACGGGATCGGGCCCGTGGAGGTGGTGTTGTTCGAGCGGATGGGCGAGCCCTGCGCGCGCAGCTTGGAGACGGAGAGGCCGATGCCGCCCGTGCCCTTGGTGAGCCACATGACGTCGCGCGTGGTCTTCGCGATGTGCTCGATGTCGTCCTGCATCTCCATGACGAAGCAGTTCGCGAGCTGCGGGTAGATGGTGCCCGCGTTGACGAGGGTGGAGCCGGCCGCGAGGTACTCGAGCTTCGACATCTTCTCGTAGAAGGCGATGGCGGTGGAGGTCGGGTCCTGCTCGTTGAGCGTGAGGCCCATCGCGATGCGCATCCAGAAGTACTGTGGCACCTCGAGGGCGTCGCCGTTGCGGCCCTTGATGCCGTAGCGGTTGTTCAGCGTCACGACGCCGATGTACTTCAGGAGCTCGTCGTGCGCGGGCTCGAGGGCCTGGGCGAGGCGCTCCAGGTCGAACAGCTGCACGAGGCGCGAGTCGAGGAGCATCTCGTCGACGCCGCGCTGGATGTTGCGGGCGAAGTGCTCCGCGTGGAGGCGCTTGAGCTCCTCGGGCGAGGAGTAGTCGCCGAGGACGCGCTTGTAGATGGTCTTGAGGAGCAGGCGGGCGGCGACGGTGTCGAACGCCGGGTCGTCCTTCACGTTCTGGAGCGCGACCTGGATGACGGCCTCATCCAGCTGCTGCGTGGTGATCCCGTCGAAGAGGGTGATCTCCAGCTCCGACGCGATCTGCGTGACCCAGCCGATGTTCTCGTCGAGGCCCTGCGTGGCGTCCTCGATGGCCAGGTTGATGCGGTTCGCGTCGTACGGCTCCCGCGTGCCGTCGCGCTTCACTACGGTGATGGACACTTCGCTCCTTGTCGTCTTCGTCGTCCGCCCGGATGGGCGCGGACGGTCCTCCGGTCGATGGGGACGCGATGCAGGTGGCACCCGCCGCGCCCCGTGCTGCAGCAGCACTGGTCCTCACCAGGGGAAATGCTCGGCCGGCCCGCGTCCCCCGCTCCGTGGAGTGGGGATCATCTGGGGCCGTCACCGTCCCCATCACTATATATGCGGGCGCCCGGCCATGCCCAACCCCATATGTAGTGGGCGTGTCGTCCACAGGTGTGGACAACTCCGCGGACTTATGCACATGTTCCACAGGCTACGGAGACCTCCTGACATCGCCGCTCACCGGCTCCCGGACTACGGGCGGACCCCGCACGGCCGGTAGGATCTGACCCTCGTGAGCACGTACGGAAGCCTCCTCAAGACCCGCGGCGTGGGCCGGATCATCACCGCCCAGCTGGTCGCGCGCTTCCCCGGCGGCATGCTCTCGCTGGCCTTCCTCATGCACGTCGAGCGGATCCACGAGTCGTACGGCGCCGCCGGCCTCGTGCTCGCCGCGACGAGCATCGGCCAGGCCGTCGCCGGCCCGCTCACGAGCCGGTGGATGGGCGTCTGGGGCATGCGCCCCGTCCTCATCCTCACCTCCGCGGTCTGCACGGTCGCCGTCGTCGCCGTCGCGCTCGGCGACGCGGGCACCTCCGTCCCCGCCTTCATGGGGCTCGGCCTCCTCGCGGGGCTCGCGAACCCGCCCGTGCAGCCGGCCGTCCGCACCATCTACCCCAAGATGGTCAACTCCAAGCAGCTCACCCCGCTCTTCTCCCTCGACGCGTCGGCGCAGGAGATCATCTGGGTGCTCGGCCCCGTCATCGCCACGTTCCTCGCCATCCAGGTCGACACGAGCGCCGGCATCCTCGTCGCGGCGGCGTTCCTCGTCGGCGGCGGCGCGTGGTTCATCTCCTCGCCCGAGCTCGGCCGCGTCCGCATCCCGCGCAGCAAGCGCCGCTTCGGCGTGGTCCTCGGCCGCCCGCCCGTGCTCCTCAGCACCGTGGTCGGCTTCCTGCTCATCGCCGCCTGCGCCGCCATCGAGGCCGGCGTCGTCGCGGTGTACGGCCACGGCGGACCGGAGGCCGGCTTCGTCCTCGCGATCTTCGCGGTCGGCTCGCTCATCGGCGGCCTCGCGCTCGGCCACATCCCCATCAGCCCGTGGGCCATGGCCCGCCGCATGACCATCATCCTCGTCGGCACGGCGCTGGCCGCGGTGTGGATGCAGTTCGCCTGGCTCTCCGTCTTCCTCTTCCTGGCGGGCGTCGGCATCGCGCCGGCGCTGGCGGTGCTGTTCGCCGTCGTCTCCTCGTCGGTGCGCTTCAGCGACACGGCCGAGGCGTACGGCTGGGTCGGCACCGGGCAGCTCATCGGCGCGGCGCTCGGCTCGGCCGCGGCCGGCTTCGTCATCGACGCGCAGGGCGCACAGGGCGCCTTCGTCGTGGCGGCGGCGCTGCTCGCGGTGGGCGCGGCCATCGCCGCCGTCTTCCACCGGCACAGCCCGGACCTCCGCGGCCGCGACGCCGGCCCCATCCCGGACACGGAGCCCGTCCCCGTCATGACGTGACCGCCGGGTCCGCACGCGGACCCGCATCGGCCGCCCCGCTGCCCCGCCCCACCGCCGAGGACGTCACCCGGCGAGCGCGCCCCCGAGTTCCCGCCCCCGCGGAAACCGACGCCGTCCGGCTGGATAGTGTGAGGGCATGACCTCTCCGATCCGCCCGCTTCCCACGCGCCGCCTCCGCGCCGGCATCGCCGGGCTGGGGCTCGTCCTCGGCCTCACGCTCGCCGGGTGCAGCGCCCCCGCCGCCGACGACTCCGCGACCCCCACCCCGTCCGCGTCCGCCTCCGCCGAGGCCGCGAGCCCCACGCCCGAGGCGACCACCGAGGGCGATGCCGGCTCCGGCGACGCCGCCACCGGATCGCGCGAGGCGATCGCCGCGAAGACCCGGGACATCGCGTGCGGCCTCAAGGACAAGTCCACCCTCGAGGAGTCCGACGTGCAGGCGTTCCGCGACCTCGGCACGGAGATCTCCGCCTCCACCGAGAGCGGCGCGGCCGCCGCCGGCCAGCAGATCACCGCCCTCGCCGACCAGATCGCGCCCGGCGTCGGCCAGCCCATCAGCGACGAGCTGAAGACGCAGATGTCGAGCGCCTGCGACTCGCTCCAGTAGCGGATCCGCACGCGGGACGGCCCCGGTCAGCATCGCTGACCGGGGCCGTCGTCCGTCCGGGGCGGCTACCAGCGCGGGTGCACGGCCTCGCGGAAGGAGCGGTCGTAGATGTCGGCCACCTGCCGCTCGAACACCTCGCCGAGCGCAGGAGCGTCGCCGGCCCGCGCGTTCGCCTGCGCCTGCTCCGCGTTCCGGGCACCGGGGATCACGGTGGAGACGCCGTCGCGCTGCACGATCCACGCGAGCGCCACCTGCGCGGGCGTGAGGTCGGGGGCGGCCTCGTGCGCGGCGGCCGCGAACTCGCGGGCGGCGGCCACGCCCTTCTCGTAGTCGACGCCCGAGAACGTCTCGCCCACGTCGAACGCCTCGCCCGACCGGTTGTAGTTCCGGTGGTCGGTCTCGGCGAAGGTCGTGTCCGCCGTGTAGCGCCCGCTGAGCAGGCCCGACGCGAGGGGCACGCGCGCGATGACGCCGACGCCGGCCTCCCGCGCGGCCGGCAGCACGCGGTCCAGCGGCTTCAGCCGGAACGCGTTGAGGATGATCTGCACGCTCGCGACGCCGGGGCGCGCGATGGCGAGGAGCGCCTCGTCCGTCGTCTCCACGCTCACGCCGTAGGAGGCGATGGCCCCGTCGGCGACGAGCTCGTCGAGGGCGTCGTAGACCCGGTCGCTGGAGAACACGGGCGTCGGCGGGCAGTGCAGCTGCACGAGGTCGAGCGTGTCGACACCGAGGTTCCGGCGCGAGCGGTCGGTCCACTCGCGGAAGCGGTCGAGCGTGAAGTTCGCGGGGTCCTGCGCGTCGCGGCGGCCCATCTTGGTCGCGACGGTCACGCCGGCGTCCGGGTGCGCGCGGAGCCACGAGCCGATGATGGTCTCGCTGCGCCCGTCGCCGTAGACGTCGGCGGTGTCGAAGAAGGTGATGCCCGCGTCGGCCGCGGCGTCGAGCACGGCGAGCGCGTCGTCCTCGGCGACGTCACCCCAGTCCCCGCCGAGCTGCCATGTCCCGAGTCCGATGACCGAGACGTTCCGATGGGTCCTGCCGAGGCTTCTCTGCTCCATGCGTCGAGCCTACGCGGGCGGGGCGGCCGGCCCGGGGTCCGGGCGTCCCGGTGTCCGCCCGGTGCGCGTCAGGCCGGTCGGCGCCGGACCGCGTGGACGGCGAGCGCCGCGATGACGGCCATCGGGCCGCCCGCCACGATCCCCGGCGCCAGGGTGACGAGCAGGGGCACGGCATCGAGGAGCCACGCCGGGCCGAGCGGATCCCCGAAGCTGGAGTACGGCATCGAGCTCGCGATCGAGGCCCCGAGCGCGCGGAGGCCGAGGCCCGCCGCCGGGAAGGCGACCGCGAGGACCCAGAGCGCGGGCGCCAGCCAGGCGGCCACGACAGGGCGGGCGGGCGGGACGGGCACGGGCTCCCCCGCCGCTGCGGCGTCCCGCACCGGCGCATCGCCGCGTGCCGCGTCGGCTGCGCCCGAGGGCTCGGCCGCATCCCGCCCCGCGTCGGCCGGACGCGGCGCGGGGCGGTACCGCGCTGGAACGCCGGGTCGAACCGCGGATCCACGGGCGCCGGGCCCTCGTCGTCCGACCTCCGCGTCATGCCGCTCAGGGTACGCCGGGGCGAGGCCCAGGATCCATGGGCAACGCTCGTGCGCGTCATGGGGTGCTCATAGGGTCGAGCGGTGTGATCTCCCCATGGCCTCCCCACCAGGCCACCCGAGACACGAAGGACCCGTCATGAACGAGACACCCCAGGAGCCGACCGGACGTCCGGACGAGGCCCCCGTCGACGCCACCCGCTCGCCCGCCGCCGCTGACGCACCGCGCGAGGCCGCCGCAGACGCGCCCACCGCGCCCGCGCCCGCCGCGGCCGCGCCCGCCGCGGCCGACGCACCGGCCCCCGCCGCACCCGCACCCGCACCCGCACCCGAGGCCACCGCCTGGCCCGCCCCGGCCGGCCCCGCGGTCGACGGCCCGGCGGTCCCCGCCGGCGCCGGCGCCCCCGCCCCTTCCTCGGCCACCGCGCCGCAGCCGACGGCCGCGTACGCGACCGCGACCGCGATGCCCGCGGACGGCCGTCCCGTCGCCGGATCGCCGTGGCCCGCTCCCGCCACCGACGCCTTCGGCCGCCCCCTGCCGTTCGACGCGGCCGGGAACCCCGTGGCCCCGAAGCGCATGGGCAAGGGCCTCCGCACCGGCCTGATCGCCGGAGCGTCCGCGCTCGCGCTCCTGCTCTCCTTCGGCGGCGGCACCGCGTTCGGCTACATGGCCGACCTCGGCCGCTCGGCCGCCACCGCGGGCGACACGCGCATCCAGGATCCCGGCGCCTTCACGCCCGGCCAGGGCTTCGGCCGCGGCACGACGACGCTGCCGGGGCAGGGGTCGGGCACCGGGTCCGGATCGGGCACCGGGTCCGGCCAGCAGTCCGGCACCGGGGCCTCGGCCACCTCCCCCGCCGCCGACGCGGCGCAGACGGCGGGCGTCGTCACCATCGACTCGGCGCTCACGTACGAGAACGCGGCGGGTGCCGGCACCGGCATCATCCTGTCGTCCGACGGCACGATCCTCACCAACAACCACGTCGTCAGCGGCGCCACCAGCATCCGCGTCACGGTCGAGTCGACCGGCAAGGCCTACGTCGCGAAGGTCGTGGGCACCGACGCCACGAACGACGTGGCCGTGCTGCAGCTCGAGGGCGCGTCGGGCCTCACCCCGGCGGTGATCGACACCGACGGCGTCACGGTCGGCGAGGCCGTCACGGGCGTCGGCAACGCGGGCGGCACGGGCACGCTCACGGCGGCGGCCGGCCAGGTCACGGCGCTCGGCCAGACCATCACCACGCAGTCCGAGGGCACGGCGGCCGGCGAGACGCTGACCGACCTCATCCAGACGGACGCGCCCATCGTCTCCGGCGACTCCGGCGGCCCCCTGGTGGACGCGGAGAACGAGGTCGTCGGCATCGACACGGCCGCCTCCTCCGGCTCCGCGCAGATCGCCGGCTTCGCCATCCCGATCGACAGGGCCCTGAGCATCGCGAAGCAGATCGAGAGCGGCGTCGAGTCCGGCACCGTGCAGATCGGCTACCCGGCGTTCCTCGGCGTGCTGCTCGCGAACGGCGCGGGCACGGTCGCGGGCGCTCCCGTCCAGGGCGTGGTCGACGGGTCGGGAGCCGCCCAGGCGGGCCTCGCCCAGGGCGATGTGGTGACCTCGGTCGACGGGAAGGCCGTCGCGTCGGCCGCCGAGCTCAGCGCCGCCATCGCCGCGCACGAGCCCGGCGACCAGGTGGCCCTCGGCTGGACCACCGCGGCCGGCGCCGCGCAGAGCGGCACCGTGACCCTCACCGAGGGCCCCGCCAGCTGACGCGCCTCCCCATGACGACGGCCCGCCCTGCGCGATGCAGGGCGGGCCGTCGTCGTCGTGCGTCCGGGATCAGCTCCGGGTCACCTCCAGGACCACGACCGCCCACGAGAGCGCCGGCAGCGTCAGCGTCAGGCGCCCGCCCTCGGCGTGCACGCCCTCGAGCGGCACGAGGCCGACCTGCTCGCCGGACTCCTCGGTGTTGCTCGTGAAGCGGTCCCCGCCCTCGGGACGCGCAGCACCTCGGCGCGGAGGATCCGGCCGGCGTCGAGCCCGCGGAGCGCGACCTCCGTCGACGCTTCGTCCTCCAGGTCGCGGTTCGCGAGGAAGAGGGCCACGGTCCCCGCCTCGTCGTCCCAGGTCGCGCTCACGTCCACCAGGTCGGCGGTGCCGAAGCGGTCGTTGTCGTAGCGGTCGCTGTCGACCTCGACCTGGAGGATGCGGCCCGTCGCGAGCTGCGCCATCCGCGCGAACGGCCAGAAGATCGACTGGCGCCAGGCGGGTCCCGCCTCCTCGCTGCGGATCGGCGCGATCACGTTGACGAGCTGGGCCTGGTTGGCGATCTTCACGCGGTCGCCGTGGCGCAGCAGCGAGTTGAGGAGCGTGCCGACGACGACCGCGTCGGTCACGTTGTACTCGTCCTCGATGACGCGGGGGTGCTCGCGCCAGCCGGACTTCTCGATGCGATGCGGCTGGTCCTCGGTGTCGAGGCCGCGCTGGTACCAGACGTTCCACTCGTCGAACGAGAGGTCGATGCGCTTGCGGTTCTTCAGTCGAGCGCCCGTGGCGTCGGCCGTGGCCACGACCGACTCGATGAAGAAGTCCATGTCGACGCTGCTGGCGAGGAAGCTCCGCACGTCGCCCTCGTGCTCCTGGTAGTAGGCGTGCAGCGAGATGTAGTCGACGACGTCGTACGTGTGGCCGAGCACGGTCTGCTCCCACTGCCCGAAGGTCGGCATGCCCGAGTTGGAGCTGCCGCACGCGACCAGCTCGATGCTCGGGTCCACCAGGCGCATGGCCTTGCCGGCCTCCTGCGCGAGGCGGCCGTACTCGTCGGGCGTCTTGTGCCCGATCTGCCACGGGCCGTCGAGCTCGTTGCCGAGGCACCAGAGCTTGATGTCGAAGGGCTCCTCGGCCCCGTTCCGCCGCCGCATGTCGGAGTACTTGGATCCGCCCGGGTGGTTGGCGTACTCGACGAGCGAGCGGGCGGCGTCGACGCCCCGCGTGCCGAGGTTGATGGCCTCCATCACCTCGACGCCCGCGGCCTTCGACCAGCCCATGAACTCGTGCAGGCCGAACGCGTTGGTCTCGACGGTGTGCCAGGCGCCGTCGAGGCGGCGGGGCCGGTCCTCGACGGGGCCGACGCCGTCCTCCCAGTCGTAGCCGGAGACGAAGTTGCCGCCGGGGTACCGGACGACGGTCGCGCCGAGCTCCTTGGTGAGGTCGAGCACGTCCTGCCGGTAGCCCTCGGGCGTGGCCGTGGGGTGGCCCGGCTCGTAGATGCCGGTGTAGACGCAGCGTCCCATGTGCTCGACGAACGAGCCGAAGAGCCGGCGGGGCACGTCGCCGATGGTGAAGTCGCGGTCGATGGTGATGCGGGCGCGGGTCATGTGGCGTCCTCCTGGACGTCGGGCCCGGGAGCGTGCGTCCCGGACGGGATGGGTGGACCGGTGGTGGGCACGGGGCGGCGGATCACTGCCCGCCGAACCCGGTGGTCGAGATGCCCTTGATGATCTGGCGCTGGAAGAAGAGGAACACGAGGATCAGCGGCAGCGCGGCGAGCACGGCCGAGGCCATGTTCTGCGCGTACTGGATCCCGTAGGCGTTCTTCACGGTCTGCAGCCCCACGGGCAGGGTCATGAGCGTGGCGTCGTTCGTGGCGATGAACGGCCAGAGGAAGTTGTTCCACGCGCCGATGAAGACGAAGATCGCGACCGCCGAGAGGATGGGGCGCGACAGCGGCATGACGATCTGCAGGAACACCCGCACGCGCCCGGCGCCGTCGACGCGCGCGGCGTCCTCCAGCTCGATCGGGATCTGGTCGAAGAAGGCCTTCAGGATGAAGACCATGGCCGGCTGCACGATCTGGGGCAGGATCACGGCCCAGAGGGTGTCCACCAGGTCGAAGGACAGCATCTGGTAGAAGAGCGGGACGATGAGGATCTGCGGCGGGATGATGATCGACGCGACGATCGCCCCCATCAGGACCTTGCGGCCGCGGAAGTCGATGCGGCTGAGCGCGTAGCCGGCGAGCGCCGAGAACACGACCGCGACGACCGTGATCACGGTGCTGGTGAGCAGGCTGTTCCAGGTCCAGAGCGGGATCGTGCCGCCGTTCAGCACGGAGGCGTAGGCGTCGAGCGTGAACCCGCCCGCGGGGAACAGCGTCACGGGGAACGCGGCCGCGTCGGTCTCGGACTTGAACGAGGTCAGCACCGCCCAGAGGAACGGCAGCAGCCACGCGGCGGCGAGGACGATGAGGATCAGCAGCGCCGCGACGCGCGACGGCGCGAACCGGGGTGTTCCGGTGCGCCCCTGGCGGGCGGTGGCGCTGGTGGCGGGCTTCCGCGCCAGCGTGCCGGAGGAGAAGGCGGGTCGGGTGGTGGTGGTCATGACTTCCTCCGGGTCGCGGTGAACTGGATGACCGAGATGACCACGATCAGGGCGAAGAAGATGTAGGAGATGGCGGCCGAGTAGCCGAAGCGGAAGCCGGTGAACCCGGTCTCGAAGACGTACTGCACGATGGGCCGGGTCGCACCGCCGGGGCCGCCCGCGGTCATCTGGTAGATCTGGTCGAAGACCTTCAGGCTGGCGAGCACCTGCAGGATCGCGAGGAGCGCGGTGGTCGGGGCCAGCTGCGGGATCGTGATGGAGAACAGCTGCCGCCACTTGCCGGCGCCGTCGAGCGCGGCCGCCTCGTACTGCTGGTCGGGGATGTTCTGCAGCGCCGCGAGGTAGATGAGGAAGTTGAAGCCGACCGTCCACCACACGGTGGTGATGACGACGCTCGTCATGGCGAGGTTCGAGTCCTGCAGCCACGCGGGCTGCGGGAGGCCGAGGCCTCCGGCGATGGCGTTCACGACGCCGAGCTGCGGGTTGTACATCCAGAGCCAGAACAGCGACACGACGGTGGAGGCGAGGAGGAACGGCAGGAAGAACGCGAGCCGCCAGAGCCACTGGCCGGGGAGGCCGAGGTTCACCAGGAGCGCGAGCACGAGGCCGACGACCAGCAGCGGGATGGTGCTCGCGATCGTGAACACCACGGTGTTGCCGAGCGAGCGCCACATCTGGCTGTCGCCGAACGCCTCGAAGTAGTTGGCGAAGCCGATGAGCTCGCTGTTCGCGCCCGTGAGGCTCTGCCCGGTGAGGCTCTGGTAGAAGCCGTAGAGGACCGGCCACACCAGGAACAGCAGGAAGGTGATGAGGAAGGGGGCGATGAAGAGCATCCCCTGCGTCTGCTCCTTGGCCCGGACCTTGGGCTGCCCCGCGGTGTGCCGCGGGGGGCGGGTCCCGGTCGCGGGTGCGACCGGGGTGGGTGGTGCTGCTGTCGTCACGAGTGGACTCCTTCGTCGTATCGCAGGAAGAGGGGTGCGGGGCCGCCGGCGGAGGTCGCGGAGCCCCGGGGTCGGGCGCTACAGGGGGTTGGGCTTGGCGAGGAGCGCGTTGATCTGCCGGATGAAGGCGTCGAGGCCGGCACCCGCGTCCTGGCGGCCGAGGAACACGTTCTGCACGTTCTCGGCGAAGAAGGACTGGAAGTCGGATCCGGAGCCGGTGAAGTAGGCCACCGGGTCGTAGTTGATCTGCTCGGCCGCGTTCGCGTAGTGCGCCTGCGGGAGGAGCTCGGCGTACTCGGGGCTGTCGATCACGGGCTTGTACGCCGGGATGTGGCCGGCGCCCGCCCACTGCAGCGAGTTCTTCAGGAGGTCCGCGACGAAGGCGTACGTCTTGTCGCGCTTGACCGGGTCCGGCGAGCTCTGGTGCGGGAGCACGAACGCGTGCGAGTCGGCGTAGGTGGCCGGCGTGCCGAACAGGTTCGGGATGGGCATGGCGTCGAACGGGAGCTCCGCGGCCTGGAACGTGGGCAGCTCCCACACTCCGGTGACGACGGCGCCGCTCTTGCCGCCCGCGAACTCGGCGATGGCGGTGCCGCCGTCGCCGCTCGGGGTGGCGATGGTGCCGTCGAGGAGGCTCTGGATGAACTCGAGCGAGGCGACTGCCTTGTCGCGGTCGTAGACGACCTCGCCGCCCGTGGGCAGCTCCATCTCGCCGCCCATCTGCTTGTAGAACGTGTAGAAGAAGCGCCACATCTGGGCGCCGTCGCCGAGGTAGCCGTAGCTGAGGCCGTGCACCCCGGTGACCTCCTGCATCTTCCGCATGACGTCGACGAACTGCTCGGGCGAGGTGATCTCGGCCAGCTGGCCGTCGTCCCCCAGCACGCCCGCCTGGCCGGCGACGTCCGTGTTGTACATGAGGATGAACGGGTGGCTGTCGAGGGCGATGGAGTACAGCTCGCCGTCGACCACGCCCTTGTCCCACACGCGCGGCTCGAAGTCGGCCTGCGTGACGCCGAGCTCCGCGAGCTTGTCGGTGTCCCACGGGTCGAGCAGGCCCCCGGGCGCGAAGCCGGGCACGCGCGCGGCGTGCATGACCGCGACGTCGGGAGCACGACCGCCCACCGATGCCATGGCGAGCTTCGTGTAGTACGGCTGGCCCCAGGCGAGGACGGTGGCGGTGACGTCGAACCCCTCGCCCGACTCGTTCGCCTCGGTGACCATCTCCGTCATGCGGATGCCGTCGCCGCCGGACAGCAGGTGCCAGTACTTCAGGTCGACGATGCCGCCGGCCGCCGCCACCTGGGGCGCGCAGCCGGACAGTCCGCCGACGAGGAACGCGCCGCCCAGGGCCGCAGCGCCGCCCATGAGGATCTGACGCCTCGACCATGCCGAGGGACGTCCCCCGGCCTTTCCCGTAACAGGATCCATTGACCACTCCTTCGTGATGGCCACATCATTACATCGTTGTAATGCGGAACGCAACGTTTCGGCTCGACGATCTGCCGGAGGATCCGCAGCGGACGGCGGATCCGGGTCAGAGGAGTGCGCGCGTGCTGTCGCGGACGACGATGCGGTGCGGGATGACGACCTGCACGGGAGGGCCCTCGCGCTCCTCGATGCGCCGGACGAGCTGGCCGACCGCCGCCTCGGCGTAGGCGCGGATGTCGAAGTGCACGGTGGTGAGGGTGGGGATCGAGAACCGCGACTGGTCGACGTCGTCGAAGCCGGCCACCTGGATGTCCTCCGGCACGCGCAGCCCGTGGTCGGCGAGGGCGCGCAGCGCGCCGAAGGCGAGGCCGTCGGTGAAGCAGAACAGGGCGTCGGGCGCCGGGTTGCCGCCGGCCAGCCAGGAGTCCACGGCCTCCGCGCCGGACGCGCTGTTCCAGCCGGTGCGGTCGATCTCGACGGGCGCCTCGCCTGCCTCCTCCATCGCGCGGCGGTAGCCGATGCGCCGCAGGTCCCCCGCGGCCGACTCCTCGCGCGTCGCCGTGCCCACCGCGGCGATGCGCCGCGCTCCCGTCGCGAGGAGGTGCCGGGTCATGTCGTACGCGGCGCCGACGCTGTCGACCCCGACCCGGTCGGCGACCTCCTGCTCGACCTCGCCGATGACGACCACGGGCGGCAGCGACTCGGCCCGCCCGATCGCGCTCTGGGAGAGCAGGACGGGATTGAGGATCAGCCCGTCCACGAGGTGCTCGCGTGCCCGGGACATGAGGTCGCGCTCGCGGTCGGGCCGGGAGCCCGTCTCCTCCATCTGGATGCTGTAGCCGGCCTCGTGCGCCACCTCCACCAGATGGTGGGCGAGCTCGGCCGAGTACGCGGTGCCGAGGTCGGGCAGGGCGACCGCGATGACGCCGGTGCGCCCGTTGCGCAGGCCCCGCGCGGAGAGGTTCGGCACGTAGTCGAGCTCCGCGACGGCCAGCTCGACGCGCTCCCGCGTGCCGGGACTCACCTGCACGCGGCCCGTGATCACGTTCGAGACGGTCTTGGGCGACACCCCGGCGCGCGCGGCGACGTCCTTCACTGTCGCGCGCATGGTCCTCCCCGGACGACCGGCGGCGGGCGTCTGCCGCAGGCGGTGCCCCCGAATCTAATGCACGCGCTCTCCCTGGGCCGCGGAGGCGATGCCCGGGAGCGCCGGGCATACTGCGGGGATGATCTCCACCGCGCACGCCACGACCCTCCTGGAGCTCGGCCTCGAGTGGAGCCCCGAGCCCGGCGACCGGTTCCGGATCCGCGGCCAGGGCTTCGAGTCCGACGTCTTCACCATCAGCGAGCTCACCATCGAGGCGCACGAGCACGCCACGGGCACGGTCCTCGGCTTCAACGGCACCACGGAGTGGGCGCTCGACTCGGTCGCGCTCGAGGACAGCCTGTGGCTGCCGCGCGAGGACCAGCTCCG
Organism: Clavibacter michiganensis; assembly: GCA_002150995.1. Lineage (GTDB taxonomy): Bacteria > Actinomycetota > Actinomycetes > Actinomycetales > Microbacteriaceae > Clavibacter > Clavibacter michiganensis_K. Next base: position 2,729,672 of record MDHJ01000001.1, read on the forward strand.
GCAGCTCCTCGGCGGGGCGTTCCGCTCCCTGCGGCGCGAGATCGGCGGGGCGGAGGACGGCGCCCACGTGGTGCTCGTCGTCCTCGACGGCCGGGAGGTCGAGCACCGCGACCTCGAGGCCGAGGAGGCCTACGCGAAGGCGCTCATCGCCGTGATGGAGGCCGCCGCGCCGACCCCGCCCGCCGCCTGAGGCGGGCGCGGCGTCCTGGCCTCAGGCCCGGGCGCGGCGGCGCACGACGAGCGCGGAGACCGCGCGCCACCCGAGCAGCAGGACGGCCAGGATGATCGCCGTCGTGATGACGAAGGGCACCACCACGCCCTCGCCGCTGAGCGCCCGCAGCACCACGCCGACCACGAGCGTCACGCCCCACACCAGGAGCCCGGTGGGCACGATGCGGGACGGGCCCCGCCAGGCGCGGGCGACGATCCAGCCGACCAGTCCGCCGCGAGGAACGGCCACGCGGTGGCGAGCACGGCCGAGGGCGCGAGGTCCTCGCCGTGGCTCGCCCGCCCGACGAGGACGAAGACGACGATGAGCGCGGCGTCGAGGACGACGGCGCGGACGATCTCGGGACGGGCGGCGGGACGGGTTCGGCGGGTCACCCGGCGATCCTAGGCGTCGCGTCCTGGACGGTCGGCGGGATCGTCCTCCGCCGCGACGGCTCCCGGGAGCAGCAGGAACCCGTCGGCGACGAGCGCGCGGATCCGCGGGAGCAGCTCCGCGCGGAGGGCCTCCGCGTCCACGGCGGTGAGCTGCGCGACGGCGTCGACGATCGCGCCGACCGCCAGCTCCCCGTCGCACGCGCCCACGAGCGCGGCGAGCCCGGTGTCGAGCGGCACCTCGCGGCCGAAGCCGGCGCCCTGGCGGAGCGTCATGACCGTCGGGTCCTCGGCGCCCGGCCAGTAGTGCCGTTCCTCGGTGACGTCGCCGGCCACGACCAGCGCGAGTCCGCCGAGCGCCCGGTCGTCGAGGCGGGCGAGGGCGTCGTGCGCGGCGAGGGAGGCCCGCAGGTGGTCGCCGAGCCCGGTCGGGTTGTGGCCGAGGCCGCCGGGGAGCCGTTCGAGCCGGCGGAGCGTCGGCGCGCCCGTCGCGGGCCGACGGAGGGTGAGGTAGCCGAAGCCGACCGCGTCCACCGCGCGCGCCGCGAAGTCGTCGAGCCACGCGTCGAGGAGCGCCTCGGACTCCGGCGTGCCCGCGCGGGTGCCGCCGTCGCGGATCCACGTCTCGGCGTAGAGCGCCGCGTCCTGCACCTCCCGCTCGACGATCCACGCGTCGAGCCCGGTGCCCGTGCGGTGGGCGGCCGCGTCGAGCCATCCGCCGACCCGCTCGAGGCCGGGCTCGCCGGCGCGGTGCTCCCAGTTGCCGAGGAGCTGCGCGATCCCGCCCGGCGTCAGGTGCTCGGCGAGCTGCGTGACGACGCCCTCCACGAGCGCGTCGCCCACGAGGCCGGCGTCGCGGTACTCGTAGGCCGGCACGCCCTCCGCCCGCGGGGTGATGACGAACGGCGGGTTCGAGACGATGTGGTCGAACCGCTCCCCCGCCACGGGCTCGAAGAGGCTGCCGAGCCGGAGCTCGATGGTGGTGACGCCGTTGAGGGCCGCGTTCAGCGCCGCGAACGCCAGGGCCCGCGCGGAGATGTCGGTCGCGACCACCCGATCCGCGTGCCGGGAGGCGTGCAGCGCCTGGATCCCGCAGCCCGTGCCGAGGTCGAGGGCCGAGGCCACGGGGGCCGAGACCATCAGGCCGCTGAGCGTCGCGGAGGCGCCGCCCACCCGAGCACATGGTCCTCGTCGAGCGCCCCGCCGGTCGCCAGCTCGCCCAGGTCGGACGCGATCCACCACTCGCCCACGCCGTGGGCGTCGATGAAGCCGTACGGGCGGAGGTCGACGGCCGGTCGCACCCGGTCGCCGTCCTCCTCGACGAGCCCGAGGCGCGCGGCGCCCTCGATGCCGAGCGTCGGGAGGGCGGCCCGCAGGTCGTCCGCGTCGACGGGGTCGCCGAGCACGAACAGGGCCGCCAGGGCGGCCGGCGCCGGGAGGCGGCCGCCGGTGCGCGCGGCCGCGACGGCACGACGGGCCGGGATCCGGTTCCCGCGGTGCAGCGCCTGGCCGGCTGCGTCGCCCCACACGCCCAGGGCGGACGCGAGCGTGAAGGGAGCCGCCGCGAGGTCGGCGCGGAGCGCCCGGACCTCCGGGGTCGCGATGGTCACGGTCGGGATCGCGGATCGGGGCACCGGTCGATCTTAACCGGGGCGCACCGACGGCTCGCCCGCCACGGGCGGTGCCCCTACCGTGGGGCCATGAGCCCCGACGCGACCCCCGACGACGCCACCGGACGGCCGCTGGAGCGGACCGTCCTCCACCGCGACGGCTCGCTCCGGGCCCGCGGCGGGATGCTCGGCGACCAGCAGCACGGCATGTGGGCCTGGTACCGGCTCGACGGCACGATGCTGCGCTCGGGATCCTTCGACCACGGCCGGCAGGTCGGCGAGTGGACGACCTACGACCGGTCCGGCGCCCCGTACAAGGTCACGCGCTTCCCTCCCGCCGGCTGACGCGAGGATCCCGCGCGACGGGCAGTGGGGTTCGAGAGGTCGCAGCGTGCGGGAAAGCAAAAACCCCGCCGGAGCGGGGTTCTTGTGGACCTAAGGAGATTCGAACTCCTGACCTCCTCGATGCGAACGAGGCGCGCTACCAACTGCGCCATAGGCCCTGACAACTCCACGAGACTACCACGTCACGCGGGGCCCTCGGACCGCGCGACGCGGCCGTGGGGATCGGAAGCCGTGGCGTCAGCCGACCGCGCGGCGGCGGCGCAGGACCTCGTCGAGGTCGCCCATGCCCGGCTGCGCGTCGTCGACGATGCCCATGCGGGAGAAGCGGCTGTCGGGCGCCGACGGCGTGCGGGCCGCGGGGCGGCGGGAGCAGCCGCGACGGCCTCCTCCTCGGCGGCGAGGCGCGCGACCTCCGGCTCGAGGTGCGCGCGCCGCAGCGTCTCCTCGGAGGCGGCGGCGGCGCGGCGCATCTCCTCGGCGGGCGAGAGCGGGGTGGCGGGCGCCCGACCCGCGCCGGGGCGCGGGCCCGGCGCCTGCGACCGCGACAGGTAGAGCGGCTTCGGCACGGGGACGGGGGTCCAGGACTCCCCCTCCTCGCGTTCGACGACGGGCGCGGTCGCCTGCGGGGTCGCCTCGTGGAAGTCCGTGAAGCCCGTGCGCGGGAGGGGCCGCGCCTCGGGCGCCTGGAGCCGGCGCGCCGCGGCGACCTGCGACATGCGCTGCAGGAAGGCGAGCGAGCCGAAGGTGGCGAGCGAGGAGATCACGAGGAGCGTCCACGCGCCGGCCGCGGCGACCTGCGTGAGGCCGACGACCACGCCGACGAGGGCGAGGGCGAGCACCACGGTCGCGGCGAGGCGGCTGCGGCGGAGGCGCGTGGCGGCGGAGGGCGACGATGCGGTCACGGGGGCCACTTTCGGTAGGGCGCGCTGGGCGGCGGCGTCTCGCGCACGCGCGGCGGCTTCGGCTTCTTCGGCGGCGCGGCGGAGGGCGCGCTGATGCTCGACGACGCTGCGGGCACGGGTCTCGGCACGCACCGCGTCGGGGACCTCGGCCGTCTCGGCCAGGATCCGCAGGGTCTGCTGGAGGCGCACGGCGTTGCGCTCGGTCGCCATGTACTGGCGCCGGTGCAGCCACGTGGGCAGGAGGTAGGCGAGCCAGAGCACCGCGGAGAGCGCGATGATGATGCCGCCGGATTGCATGATCACGAGGCTAGGAGGTCCGGTGCGCGCGGCGTGGGAAGCGCGCCGCGTGTCCACCGCCGGACCGGCGCATCCGCAGGTACGGGGCCGGACGCGGTGCGGCCCGATGCCGTCCGGTCAGATGCGGCGCTGCACCGCGAGCGGCGACGCGGCCGCCTCGACGTCGGCGTCGGGCACGCGGGACCACTCGGGGTCGACGCCGCCCTCCTTCCAGCGCGCGAGCACGCTGGTGGAGAGCTCCTCGACGACCAGGCCGAAGCAGAAGTGGTCGCGCCAGTCGCCGTTGATGTGGATGTAGCGGCGGCGGAGCCCCTCGTACCGGAAGCCGAGCTTCTGGACGACGCGGAGGCTCGGCGCGTTCTCCGGGCGGATGCAGATCTCCATCCGGTGGAGCCCGAGCGTCGTGAAGCAGTAGTCGGTGGCCAGGGCGACCGCCGTGGGCGTGACGTTCCTCCCCGCGAACTCCTGGCCCACCCAGTAGCCGATGGTCGCGCTGGAGAGCGACCCGTAGGCGATGGACGACACGTTCAGCTGGCCCGCGAACTCGTCGTCGTAGTCGATGACGAGCGGCACGCCGAGCCCGGCGCGGGCGTTGGCCTGCAGCGACCGGATGCTGGCGCGCGTGTCGAACGCCATGGGCGCGTAGGGGCTGGTCGCCTCCCACTTGCGCAGCCACGACCGGTTGTCGAGCAGCGAGCGCTCCAGGCTCCGCGAGTCGCGGAGCCGGATGGGCCGGACGGAGATGCGCCCGTCCCGCATGGTGGGTACGGTCTGCGGCACGTCCCCCACCCTAGGCCTCGCCGCGGGCGCCGGGACGGCCGACTTCCGGGATCGCGTTCCCCGGCTGGTGGTCGTGCCGCGCCCGAGCGCCCGCCGCGCGGATCAGCGCTCGAGCGTCTTGACGAACTCGGGCAGCCACTCGCGGAGGCCCTCGCCGAGGTCCTCGTGGTCGACGCCCAGCTGGACGATGGCCTTCAGGTAGTCGAGCCGGTCGCCGGTGTCGTAGCGGCGGCCGCGGAAGACGACCCCGTAGACGCCGCCGGTCCACTCGGGCGCGGCGGCCATCTTCTCGAGAGCGTCGGTCAGCTGGATCTCGCCGCCCTTGCCGGGCTCGGTCTTGTGGAGCACGTCGAAGACCTCGGGGCGCAGGACGTAGCGGCCGATGATCGCGAGGTTGGAGGGCGCGGTGCCGGCGGCGGGCTTCTCGACCATGCCGGTGATGCGCACGACGTCGTCGTCGTCGGTCTGCTCCACCGTGGCGACGCCGTAGAGGTGCGTCTGCGAGGGGTCGACCTCGAGGAGCGCGACCACGGAGCAGCCGCGCTCGAGCTGCACCTCGATCATGCGGGAGAGGAGCACGTCGCGCTTGTCGATGATGTCGTCGCCGAGGAGCACGGCGAACGGCTCGCGGCCCACGTGCATCTCGGCGCGCAGCACCGCGTGGCCGAGGCCCTTCGGGTCGCCCTGGCGCACGTAGTGCATGTCCGCCAGGTCCGTGGACTCGTTGACCTTGCGGAGCTTCGCGTCGTCGCCCTTGAGCTGGAGGGTCGCCTCGAGCTCGGCGTTGCGGTCGAAGTGGTTCTCGAGGGCGGTCTTGTTGCGCCCCGTGATCATGAGGACGTCGTGGAGTCCCGCTCCCACGGCCTCCTCCACCACGTACTGGATGGCCGGTCGGTCGACGACCGGCAGCATCTCCTTCGGCATCGCCTTCGTCGCGGGCAGGAATCGCGTTCCGAGTCCCGCTGCGGGGATGACGGCCTTCGTGATGTGGGTGACCATGCGATCGAGCGTAGCGGGCGAACATACCTAGACTCGAACCATGCCGAGCGATGTCGGGAACGAGAAGAGGGCCCTGCGCGCCCAGCTGCGGGAGCGTCGTCGGCAGATGACCTCGACCGAGCGCGACGAGGCCGCCCACGGCCTGACCAGCAGGTTGACGGAGCTCGTGGCGAACCACGACGCCCGGCGGGTGGCCTGCTACCTCTCCACCGTCGACGAGCCGACGACGCGTCCCTTCCTCCAGTGGCTGCACGCCGACGGGCGTCAGGTGCTCCTCCCGGTGTCCCGCAACGACGGCCTGCTCGACTGGGTCGTGAGCGACGGCACCGAGACCGAGGGGCTGTTCGGGCTGCCCGAGCCGGTGGGCGAGCTGCTCGGCCCGATCGCCATCAACGACGTCGACCTCATCGTCGTCCCCGCCGCCGCGGTCGACCAGGGCGGCATGCGGATGGGCTGGGGCCGCGGGTACTTCGACAAGACCCTCGGCTCGATGGAGGCCTGCCCCCCGGTCTACGCTGTGGTGTTCGACGCCGAGTTCGTCGACGAGCTCCCTCGGGAGAAGCACGACATGCCGGTCGACGGCATCGTGACCCCCACCCTCATCCACTCCTTCTAGGGACCCATGCCCACGTACTCCTACCGCTGCACGGTGTGCGGCAACGCCTTCGACATCGTCCAGGCGTTCACCGACGACTCCCTCACCGAGTGCCCCGTGTGCGGCGGCAAGCTCCGGAAGCTCTTCGCCGCCGTCGGCGTGAGCTTCACCGGAAGCGGCTTCTACCGCAACGACTCGCGCACCGAGGACGCGGCCAAGCGGTCGCGGTCGTCGTCCGCATCGTCCTCGTCCTCGTCCGGGTCGAGCGACGCCGGATCTTCCTCGGGGTCGGGCGACGCCGGATCCGCGGCGAAGAAGGAGCCGTCCTCCTCCGGCGGCGGCTCGTCGGACTCGTCCGGATCGGGATCCGGTTCCTCCGGCTCCGGGTCCACGGGCCAGGGCTCCGGTACGGTGACCCCGAGGAACCCCTCGGGTCCCAGCTCATCCGGGTCGGGATCGTCGTCGCCGTCCACCTGATCGGACGGCCCGCCTGACAGGAGCACCCGTGAAGGGCTTCAAGGAGTTCATCCTCCGTGGGAACGTCATCGACCTCGCGGTCGCGGTCGTCATCGGCGCGGCGTTCACCGCCATCGTCACCGCGATCGTCACGTCCGTCTTCAACCCGCTGATCGGGGCGCTGTTCAACGCGTCGACGCTCAACGACGCGTTCAAGGTCGACATCCCGACCGCGTCCGGCGAGCCGGCGACCCTGCTGTTCGGCGCGGTGCTCGCGGCGCTGATCAACTTCCTCATCGTCGCGGCCGTCGTCTACTTCGCGCTCGTGCTGCCCGTGAACCACCTCAAGAAGGCCGCCTTCGCGAAGCAGAAGGCCGCCGAGGAGGCGACGCCGAAGGACGTGCCGCCGACCGAGGCCGAGCTGCTCATCGAGATCCGCGACCTGCTCGCCGGCAAGTCGTCGCCCGAGGGCGCGCACACCATCCCGTCGTCCACCGGTCAGCACGTGGCCGAGCCCGGGAAGCCCGCCTAGCGCGCGATCCGCACGACCCGACCGCCTCCGGCGTCGACCGTCAGCCCCAGTGGGGCGGGCGGTCCAGCCGGAGGCGGTCGTCGTTCGCGTCCGAGGCGGCGGGCGCGTCGCCCCAGCCCTGCGGTGCGTCCTCGGCGGCGCGCACCGCGGTCCCCTGGGCGTCGGCCTGCGGCGTGGGGTCGGATCCGGGGACCGGCGCGGTCGAGGCACGACGCGATCGGCGGACAGGTCGGCGCTCCTCCGCGCCCGCCTGCGTCGCCCCGGGGTCCGCCGACCCAGGGGCCGACGGCTCCTCCGAGCCGTCCGACGCGTCGCGCTCGCGCATCACTCCGCCCGGTGCGCGTCCGGCTGGACCTCGACGGGCGCCGTGATCGGGTGCGCGTCCGAGATCGCGCCGAGGGCGGTGGCGATGCGGCGGGCGACGGCGTCCGGATCCGCGAACAGCTCGAAGGAGTGCACGCGGAGGTAGTGCCAGCCCAGGCGCTTCAGCATCTCGGGACGCAGGCGCAGCGACTCGCGGAGGCTCGTCTGGTTGACGACGGGATCCGTCTCGATCGCGATGGCCCGCCCGCCGTAGGACGCGACGAGCCCGAGCTTGTCGCGGTGACCGAGGGCCGGCGCGAGCCCGAGCCCCTCCAGCCGGCGCGCGAGGTCGACGAGCATGGCGTCGCCGTCGTCCGGGATCGGGTCCTCCGTGAAGCGGGCCTCCGCCTCCGACAGGATCTGGGCGAGCGCGACGATGCCGTGCTTCATCCGGTCCTGGTCGATGTCGCCGGGCTGGAAGCAGGACACGACCACCATCGAGCGGCGGGCGCGGGTCATCGCCACGGCGAGCAGGCGCTCCCCGCCGGGCGCCGCGAGGGAGCCGAAGTTCGACAGCACGCGGCCGTGCGGGGTGCGGCCGTAGCCGACCGAGAAGATGACCCGGTCTCGGCTCTGTGCGACGCACTGCTCGAGCGTCGCGACCATGAACGGCTCCGCGCGGTCGCCGATGAAGAACTCGGTGACGTCGCTGCGCTTGGCGGCCGCGTGGAGGACGGCCTGCTGGACGCGCACGGCGTGACGGGCGCTGGCGGTGATGACCATGAGCGACTCGCGCGGGCGGTGGCTCGCGTGGTCGAGGACCAGCTCCACCACGCGGATCACCTCGGCGTCGACGCTCTCGACGGCCCCGGTGTCCTCGTCGGGCATGCCGTGGCCGTCCGCGACGAAGTCGAGCGAGAGGCTGCCGTGCCCGAGGAAGGTGCCCGCCCAGGGGAGGGACTGGATGCGGCCGCCGTAGAACCGGCGGTTGACGAGCTCGGCCAGGTCCTCGCCGCCCGCGCGGTAGCTGCGCGTGAGGGAGAGCGTGGGCAGGAGCTCGCCGAGGCGCGCGAGCGCGGAGTCGGCGTGGCGCTCCTCCAGCGTCGAGTCGTCGTCCGCGAGCTGCGGCGTCGACCGCTCGGGCTGCGGGACGACCGCGATGGTGAAGGGCGACGGCGTCTGCGTGACGGGATCGCCGAACACCACCGTCTGCTTGCCGCGACGGATGCCCCCGAGCGCCTCCGCGAGCGTCATCGCCCCCGCGTCCACGAGGTACACGGCGTCGAACGGCATCTCGTCCGTGATGGTCGGCACCTCGTAGGGCGACGCGAGCCAGACGGGCGCGATGGCACGCGAGAGGTGCGGCGCGGAGTGGTGGAGGGCCGCGGCGTCGACCGGGGCGGATCCGCCGAGCAGCTGGCGCAGGTGGTGCGCCTCCTCGGGCCAGTCGACGACGCCGATCTTCCACGTCTCCGCGAGCTGCCACGCGAGGAGGCCCGCGCTGGCGGTGGCGTGCGCCTCGTCCACGAGCCGGAAGTCCGACTCGAGCCGGTCGAGCACGCTCGTGTTGGCGTTGAGGAGGGCCTTGTCGCCCGCGAGCATCTGCTCGAGCACGGACTGCCACCAGGCGAGCTCCAGCTCCGCGGCGACGGACTCCTGCGGCACGTGCCGGTCGGAGAGGTCGTGCAGCAGCGGATCGAGATCGAGGCGGCGGAGGTCCGCGAGGAGCGACGTGCGCTCCTGCAGGTTCTGCAGCACCTCGCTGTCCTCGGCGAGCTGGGCGACCTTCTCCCGCAGCTCGTCGACGGGCAGCTCGGCGAGCGGCGTCGGACGCGTGACCATGCTCAGCGGCTCGTCGAGCACCTTCAGGTCGGCGGCGACCTCCTGGTAGCGCGCGTGCACGTCGGAGATGCCGCGCGGGACCTCGGGGGTCGACCCGACCGCGACGTAGCGCTGCCAGAGGATCCGCTGCTTCTGGATCGCCTTCAGGCTCTCGTGCATGTCGGAGATGTGGACGCCGGGTCGCACGTACTCGCGGGCGAGCTTGCGGAGGCGACGACGGGTGATGCTCGTCATCTCGGGGGCGTCGCGGCGGGATCCGGTGGCCGCGATGATCTCGCTCAGCGAGCGGTCGAACACGACCGGCAGGAACTTGTCCAGCGTCTCGCGGACGTCGAGCAGGAGGCGGAGGTACACGCCGAGCTCGTCGATCGAGCGGTACGCGCGCATGCGCGTCTGGCCGATGAGATCGTCCGCGCGCTCCACGAGGCGCGGCAGGCCGTCGGCGGACAGCTGCTTGGCGAGGTCGTGCGCATGCGTCGCCGCGGCGCTCGTGGCGAACGTGGCGCCGTACCAGGGCGAGTCGCCCGGTCCGTAGCGGAACTCGCCGAGGCTCGCGGCCTTCACGAGGGAGGCGGCGGCGCTCGCGCGGTCGTGCGCGATGGCCTTCACGGCATCGCGGGTGAGGCGGGCCGTCGTCGCCGGCGGCGCGGGGAGGAGGGCGAGGCGCGAGAGCTCGCCGAGGGCGTCGAGCACGGAGACGCCGAGGTCCCGGTCGGGTCGGCCGAGCGCGAAGCGATAGTCGAGCAGCACGTGGCGGAGGCGGACGAGCGCGTCGTCGACCTCGGCGGTCTGCGCGGGGGCCGCCTTCTCGTTGCGCACGATGGACTGCACGACATCGCGCTTGAGCGACCTCGGCGCGACGGCGATCCCCGGGAGCCCGACGTCGGCGAGACGCTGGCCGATCCCCTTCAGGGAGGACGCGCGCGGGCTCACGACGAGCACGCGCTTGTTCTGCGCGACGAGGCAGCCGATGGAGTTGACGATGGTCTGCGTGCCGCCGGTGCCGGGCAGCGTGGTCACCACGAGCGAGTTGCCCGCGTTGATCTGCGCGATGACGTACTCCTGCTCCGGATCCGCGTCGAGCAGCAGCGTGTCGGTGACGGGCGGGCGCTGGTCCTGCGGGATCGGGTCGACGGGCGCGTAGGACTCGCCCACGCCCCACTTGGCGGTGGGGTTGCCGGCGATGGCGTCGATGACGAGGTGCTCGAGGTCGGCGGCGTCCTCGGCGAGCGCCCGGCCGACCTCCGCGAAGGACGAGACGACGAGGCGCGGCTGCACGGCGAAGGCCGGCAGGTGCGAGGTCAGGCCGCGCAGGCGGTCGATGACGGGCTGCGGCTTGAATGCGCCGTTCTGCACGGCGAGGGCGACGAACGAGTCGGCGTCGAGCGTGATCTGGAACTGCTCCTCGAGCGCCCGCGCGAGTGCCGGGTTGAGGAACGGCTGGCCCTTGAGGCGCACCTCGTAGTCGCTGCCGTGGCGGCGGATCGCGAGCGGGCGCAGGAGCACCGGGGCGCGGAACTGCTCGTCGGCGAAGCGCCACTCGGCGAGGCCGATGGCCAGGTGGATCGACTCGATGCCCCGCGCGGAGACCAGCTCGATCCCCTTCTGGGTGATGCGGTTGGCCGCCTTGCGGGCGCTGCGGAGCGCGAGCTCGTCGCGGATGAGGGACGACAGCAGCGTCGTCTTGCCCGTGATGAACTGCGCGAGTCCCCCCGGGTGGGTGGTGCTCAGCTCGATGCGGGAGCCGGCTGCGTCCACGAAGTGGAGCAGCGGCGAGGGGCCGCCGACGCCGGCGAGCTGCTCGCGCCATTCGCGCCAGCGGGGCTCGGCCACGTTGCCGCTCCCCAGGTGCACGTCGCCGACGCGGAGGTCGTGGGGGCTGGTGCTGTTGTGGGAAGCATTCACGTGGAGGTCCTCAAGAGGCTCGGCGGCGAACCCGGAGAGCAGGTCGTCGTCGTCGTCGGATCGTTCATTGGCACGCCACACCCGGCAACAGTACGACGCGCCGGGTGGGGAAACCGGCAGGCGGGGCGGCGCGGGAGCGGATCCGGGAGGCGCGTCGACCACCGGCACCGCGAGGCGAGGTCGGTCGTGACGTCGCGCTCCCGGCGGCCGTCGTGCCGGGACCGCGGGCCCCGACACCCGGGCCCCGCTCCGCTACCATGGGCCGGTCAGCCTCTGTAGCTCAATGGAAGAGCAGTTCCGTCCTAAGGAAAGGGTTGGGGGTTCGAGTCCCTCCAGGGGCACCTCCGGTCCGCCGACGCGGACCTACGCGCCGATCGCCTCTCCCGCGTGCACCCGGATCGCCTCGCGGATGGCGTCCGCGTGCGCGTAGATCTCGTCGAGCGACCCGAGGGGGTGCCGCGTCTCGACCTTGTGCGCATCGAAGAGGCCGAGGTACTTCTGCTTCTTGCCGTTGAAGTGCAGGCGGGCGATCGGCTTGCGGTTGTTGTCGTCCAGGAGGATCGCCAGATAGGTCTTCGCGTCCCGGTGCACGACGCGCTGCGGCTTCACCTCGCTGCAGGCGATGGCCTTGACGATCTGGTGGCGCGCTCCTGAGGGGCCTCCGCCCGCGCGTGCGCCCGGTAGATGTCCACCTCGGCGAACGCCTGCATACCGTGGCGCCGGATCACGTCCTCGAGCTCGGCGACGCACGCCTCCGCTTCGGCCGTGCGCTGTCGGGCGTCCCGCTTCGAGAGGGGCTCGACGGCGGATGCGGCGTCGCCGACACACTCCTCCACAGCGGCGGGGGCCCCGTCCTTTCGCGGATGGTCGTGATCGGTCCACTGCACCGCCGCCCCACCGCCGGACGAAGCGGGGGTCCTGGTCCTCCTACCAGCCGGGGCAGCGCTCATCCCCTCGGGCACGCAGGCTCTCGACCCCGCCCAGGCGCCCCGTTCGAGGCCATGCCACCCGACCCTGTGGCCGCTCGCGTGCGCAGAGTCCGCCCCCGTGCCTGCCGTCGATCGCAGTGGGAGGGCCTGCGGAGCATCGCTCCGCAGGCCCTCCCGCATCCCGAGACGCGCATTCCGCGTCGAGCGCACTATTCCGCATATGGGGAGATTCCGGGGCCGCCGATGCGGAATGCATTCCGTCTCCCCGCGCCGCACCGCGAATCGGCCGACGACATGATGTCGCCGACATGGGAATGCATGCGCAGCGCATGGATCCCGGTATCCCCACGCATTTCCACATCCCATTCGCGTGGTCGCACGGAATTCACCGGGGAAAGCGGTATCGTGACGCACGTCGCATCATCCGGTGCATCAACTGCAAATGAGAGGGAGAGACGTGGCTCGCAAGGTTGTCACCACGCTCGTCGACGACATCGACGGCGTCGTCATCGAAGAGGGAAAGGGCGAGACCGTCCCCTTCGCGCTCGACGGCGTGAACTACGAGATCGATCTGAGCGACGCCAACGCCGCCAAGCTCCGTGAGTCGCTCGACACGTACGTCGACCGCGCCCGGCGCGTCGGTCGCGCCTCGTCGGGCCGCGCGGCCGGTGGCGCGCGCCGCTCCCCCTCCAGCGCTCCCAAGGAGGACCTGGGCGCCGCGCGCGAGTGGCTGCGCGAGCACGGCCACAAGGTCTCCGAGCGCGGGCGCATCTCCGCCGACCTGCTCGAGGAGTACCGCGCCAGCAAGTAGGCGACACGACGCGCACCACGTGCGCCGCACGACGAAGAGGGCCGATCCGCCGAGGACCGGCCCTCTTCGTCGTCTCCGCGGGGGCGCCGTAATGAATCGCGCATCCCCGTCGCCCCGGCGATCGACGGCCGCGCCGCGCCGCGTGTCACGCCCGCGTCACGCCCGCGTCGCGATGCCGTCGCGGAGCCGCGGGCAGTCTGACGGGGAAGAAGGAGCACCGTGCCGAGACACCTCGCAACACCCGGGAACGCCATCACCACCCCCCGCCCCCGGCGCCGCATCCGCGCGCGCGTCCTCGCCTCCGCGGGCGCCGCGCTCATCGCGCTCGTCGCCGTCGTCGGCATGACCGGGCAGGTGCAGACCGCGTCCGCCGCCGTCTCCCTCGAGACCGCGTCGCAGTGCAACTCGACGCCCACCGGCGCCGGCGTCGAGGTCCGGTGCGACGTCACCGTCGTCAACGACATCGACGTCGCGACCCAGGTCGGTTCGTCCACCGTCACGACCACCGTCTGCCAGGGAGCCGCGGGAGCGCCCCTCTGCACCACGTCGGTGTCGCAGCGCGACGGGATCATCATCAACGCGGTGGAGCAGTGCAACGGGGTCGCCGCCGGCGGCAGCAACGTGATCTGCTCGGTCGACATCACGAACAACATCGTCGGCGAGAGCACCACCACCGCCGCCACGGTCAACCAGTGCGTCGGCTCCGGCGAGGGCGGGGGCACATCCGCCTGCAACCCGGAGTCCTCGACCACGAATGCGGACGTCACCCAGTGCAACGGCTCCGGCAACGGCGGCGGGAGCACCGTGGAGTGCACGGTCGTCTCGTCCTCCACGACGTCGTCGGCGCTCCGGGTCCCGGTGGACCAGTGCATCGGCTCCGCGGCCGCCGGCAGCATCGTCCGCTGCACCACCGTCATCCGGAACTTCGTGACGCCCGCGGTCGAACCGACCGACGAGCCCACGGTCGTCCCGACCGTCGAGCCCACAATCGCCCCCACGGACGAGCCCACCGTCGCCCCGACGGACGAGCCCACCGTCGCACCCACCGACGAGCCCACGATCGCCCCGACCGACGAGCCCACCGTGGCCCCGACCGTCGAGCCCACCGTCGAGCCCACGCCGCCCGCTCCGACCCCGACGGCCACCGCGCCGGTCCCGACGCCCACGGCGCCGATCCCGACCGCGACCGTCCCGGTCCCCACGCCGACGGCACCGACCCCCACCGCGACCGTCCCGGCTCCCACGCCGACCATCCCGGTGCCCACGGCCACCGCTCCGGTGCCGACGCCCACGGCGCCGACCCCGACCGCCACCGCACCCACCCCCACGGCGACCGCGCCGACGCCCACCGCGACCGTCCCCGTCCCGACCCCCGGGGTCCCGACTCCGACGGCCTCCGCCCCGACGCCGACCGCCTCCGCCCCGACGCCGACCGCGACGACCGGCACGCCCGCCCCGTCGGCCACCCCGTCCGCCACCCGCACGCCGGTCGCTCCGGTCGTGCCCGGCGGCACGACGCCCGGTGGGTCCCTGCCGGTGACCGGCTACGACCCGACGCCCACCATCGGCTGGGGCCTGGCGGCCCTCGTCCTGGGAGCGCTCGGGCTCGGGTTCACCGCACGCCGACGTTCCGCCCAGCGCTAGCCGCACCGCGGAGACCATGACGCAGCGCCCATCGCCGGTCGATGGGCGCTCCGTCGCGGGTAGCCCGAAAAGCACTCCATTGGTGGGGATTAGGGAGCGAACGGATAATGTGACCCCCACGGAGGTGCGGGATGCATCAGGGGGCGTGGGGCGGCAGGGTCCGCTCGGCGAGCCGCTGCACCGCCTCCGCTCCCGCGGGCGCCTCGCCCGGACTCCCGCAGGTCACCCTGCCGGGGACGATCCGATGATCGGCATCGAGGTGCTCGGCGGCTTCCGCGTCGCCGGACTCGGCGCCGACGATGCCGGGTCCGCCGTCCTCGACCCGACCGGCGCCGCCCTCTCCGACGGCACCCGGCGGCTGATCGCCGCCCTCGCCATCCGCACGCGTCCCGCCGACCGCGGCACCCTCGCCGCTCAGCTCTGGCCCGAGGCACGCGATGGGCGCGCCGCGTCGAGCCTGCGTTCCGCCATCGCCCGTCTCGGCTCCGGCGGGCGGGAGATAGTGGACTCCTCCTCCGGCGGACTGGAGCTGCACGACGCGGTCGCGGTCGATCTCCGCACGGCCCGGGCGATCGCGGGCCGCCTGCTCGAACCTCAGCACGACGCGCCGGACGACGACGACCTCTCCCCCGCGGCCATGCACCTCTTCAGCGCCGAGCTCCTGCCCGACTGGTTCGACAGCTGGCTGGAGCCGGCAGCCGAGGAGTGGCGCCACCTGCGGGTCAATGCGCTCGAGGCCCAGTCCGACGCGCTGCGCTTGCGCGCCCGCCTGCACGAGGCGGCACGGGCAGCCCGCCGGGCGATCGACGTGGACCCCCTGCGGGAGACGGCCCAGCGCTGCCTCATCGCCGTCCACGTGGCCGCGGGCAACCAGTCCGATGCCCTGCGCGCGTACGCGGACTACCGCGCCCGCCTCGACCGCGAGGTGGGCCTGCAGCCGACGGCCATGCTCACCGAGCTCGTGTCCGGCCTGCGTCAGCGCACCGGCCCCGTCGCCGTCCGCCGCATCGGCTGACGACCGACCGGACCCGGTCAGTCCCCTGCGAGCCGCTCCCAGAGGAACGCGTGGATGAGCGACTGCAGCCGCGCGGTCGCCGGGTTGTCGGCCGATCCGCCGTGCCCGCCGGCCGTGTTCTCGAAGTACCGCACGTCCTCGACGCCCGTCTCCTCCAGCAGCGCCACCATCTTCCGCGCCTGCACCGGCCCGACGCGGTCGTCGCTCGTCGCCGCGTAGACCAGGGTGGGCGGGTACGCGACCCCGGCACGGACGTTGTGGTACGGCGAGAAGGTGCGGATGGACTCCCAGTCGGACGGCACGTCCGGGTCCCCGTACTCGGCGATCCACGACGCCCCCGCCGACAGCCGCGTGTAGCGCCGCATGTCGAGCAGCGGGACCCCGCAGACCACGGCGCCGAAGAGCTCCGGGTAGGTCGTGAGCATGTTGCCGACCAGCAGCCCGCCGTTGCTCCGGCCCTCGCAGCCGAGGCGCGCGGGGACCGTGATGCCGCGCGCCACGAGGTCGCGGGCGACGGCCGCGAAGTCCTCGTAGGCACGGTGACGGTTGTGGCGGAGCGCCGCCCGGTGCCAGGCCGGCCCGTACTCGCCGCCGCCGCGGATGTTGGCGAGCACGTACACGCCGCCCCGTGCCAGCCAGCCGCGCCCGATGACGCCGCTGTAGGAGGGCAGCCGGCTGTTCTCGAAGCCGCCGTAGCCCGACAGGAGCGTGGCGGCGGATCCGTCGAGCGGCAGGTCCCGCGGACCCACCTGGAAGTAGGGCACGCGGGTGCCGTCGTCCGAGACGGCGAAGTGCTGGGCCACCTCGAGGTCCCGCGCGTCGAAGGACGCCGGCTGCTCCTTGACGGGTCGCGGAGCCCCTCCGCCCACCACGCCGTGCAGGAGCGTGGGCGGCGTGAGGAAGCCGGTGACAGCCAGCCAGTACTCGTCGGTCTCCCGGTCGGTCGCGACGACCGAGACGGATGCCAGCGGCGTCCCGACGCGCACGTCCTCCACCCGCCATCCGCCCGAGCCCGCGGCCGTCGGCGGCGTGAGGACGCGGATCCGGCTCGCCACGTCCTCGAGCAGCGTGAGCACGAGGTGCCCCGCCGTCCGCGCCCAGTCCTCGAGGCTCCGCGACGACGTCGGGGCGAACAGCACCGCCACCTCGCGCGCCCCCGCGAGGAAGTCGTCGAGACGCGCCGCCAGGAGCGACCCGGCGGGGTGCACGACGCCGCCGATCTCGGTGTCGGTGCGAGGCCGCAGCACGAGCCACTCGCGATGCAGGTCGACGTCGACGTCCTCCGCCACGTCGATGCGCACCGTGCCCGCGTCCGTCAGCAGGAGGGTGCGGGACGTGAAGAAGTCAGGCACCTCGCGCACCACGTCGCGCTCGAAGCCGGGCGTCGGGTCGTGCGTGACGTGCACGAGCATGTCCGTGGCGGCGACCGCGTGCACCTCCGGCGCATCGGCCAGCGCCTGTCCGCGGCTCCAGCGCCGCGCGGTGCGCGCGTAGGAGCTCTCCGTGAGGCTCCCGGGGCCGAAGTCGGTGCCGACGAAGACGGTGTCCCGGTCGATCCACGACACCATCGTCTTGGCCACCGGCACGGAGAACCCGTCCTCGACGAACCGACCGGATGCCAGGTCGAGCTCGCGGACCGCGACGGCATCGCCGCCGTCGGGTGAGAGGGACACGAGCGCGCGGTCGCGGGCGGGCGTGAGCAGCTGCGCGCGCGCGAACTGCCAGGGGATGCCCTCCGCCTCGCCGAGCGCGTCGAGGTCGAGGAGCACCTCCCACTCGGGCGCGGGGGCCTCGAACTCGTCGAGGGTCGTGCGCCGCCAGAGGCCCTGGACGTGCTCGGCGTCGCGCCAGAGGTTGTAGAGGTGCTCGCCGTGCCGCGTGACGTACGGGATGCGCTCGTCGGACTCCAGCACCTCGAGCAGCTCGCTCGTGAGCCCGGCCCGGGACTCCTCGGGGGACCGGGCCAGCGTCCGCTCGTTCTCGGCGCGGACCCAGGCGAGCGCCCGATCGCCGTGGATCTCCTCCAGCCAGAGGAACGGGTCGTCGGGGGTCACGGTGTCACGGGCATCGGCGGTCATCCCCTCAGCCTACGGACGGCGCCGGGGCGATTTCCGGCTGGACCACCGGGCGACGGCGTCCGGTGCCCGCGCTCATGGCCGGCTTTAGCCCCGCCGGATCAGGCCGCCGGCGCCAGGAACTCGTCCCAGCCGGGAGCGGGGCGCTCCATGCCGCTCACGACCCAGCCGCTGCCCTGCGGAGCGCGCGGCGGCGTGCGCAGCGCCCAGCCCATCTCCTCGGGCGTGCGGTCGCTCTTGCGGTTGTTGCACGACAGGCAGCAGGCCACGAGGTTCTCCCAGGTGTCCGCCCCGCCGCGGGACCGGGGCATCACGTGGTCGATGGTGGTGGCGTTCCGTGCGCAGTACGCGCACCGGCCGCCGTCCCTCCGGAGGACCCCCCGGCGCGAGACGGGCACGCGGCGCGCGTGCGGGATCCGCACGTAGCGCGTGAGGAGGATGACCGACGGGCGGCCCCAGACGCCGCCGTTCCCGAGGATGGGGTGCTCCTCGTCCTGGGCGAGCATGGTGGCCTTGCCGCTCAGCACGAGCACGAGTGCCCGCTTGAACGACACGACGGCGAGCGGCTCGAAGCCCGCATTGAGTACCAAGGTGCGCACGACATCCCTCTCAGACCGGCCTGGACGGCTTCCAGGAATCCGAATGAGGCGCCCCGCCCCGGGGACACGCGAAGGCACCGCCGAATGCTCGGCGATGCCTCCTAGGAGAGCGGGTGACCGCTCGGGTGGACCAGGTGGATGCCCACCCGGGGATGGTGCCGGTGTCCGTGGCGCACGCGCGCATCCATGGTGCGGATGTCGCGTGCGGTGGTCATCGGGGCTCCCGGGCGGGTCGAGGGACGTCTCATCGCACAGGGTAGCCCAGGGCCCCCCGATTGTCCCGGGGAACGACGAAGGCCGGCGGCGCATCGCGGTGGATGCGTGCCGCCGGCCCGTCGCGGGTCGAGCTGGTGCGGGTCGTCAGCCGAGGAGGCGGACGAAGTGCACGTTCTGGCTCCAGATCGGACGCTCCTTGACGTGGTCGCCGGGCTTCGGCGCGTCGATGAAGATGCCGTTGCCGGTGTAGATGCCGTCGTGGCTGAAGTCGTTCCAGACGACGATGTCGCCGGGCAGTGCCTCCGCGCGGGACACGACGCGGCCGGCGTTGTGCTGGGCTCGCACGGAGTGCGGCAGGTTCAGGCCGAACTGCGCGAACACGTACTTCACCAGGCCGGAGCAGTCGAAGCCGGCGGGGGTCTCGCCGCCGAAGACGTAGGGGACGCCGAGGTACTGGCGGGCCACCGCGGAGACTCCCGAGGCCGACGTGCCCTGGTAGATCGGGTTGGACGCGAGCTGGGTGGCGGATGCCCCCGTGTAGCTCGTAGCCGTGGACGCGAGCTGCGTGCGACGCTGCTCGGCCAGGGCGGCGCGCGCGGCGGCCGCCTTCTGCTCGTTGAGCTCGGCGACGGAGGTGGCGGTGAAGCCCTCCTCCTCGACCGGCGCCGACGAGGCGCTGTCGGCGGTGACGACCTGGGCGTTCGCCGCCGTGTAGTCCTGCAGCGAGGTGCCCTCGGCGCTGGTGGGGGTCTCGAGGGAGGATCCCGCGGCGTAGGCGGGGATGGCCATGACGCCGACCAGGCCGGTGACGAAGGTCATGACGACCGCGTTGGCGGCCTTGGTGCGGCGCGACCGGCCGGTGGGGGCCGGGCTCAGGCGGGGAGCCGGGGTCTGGAGGGTGCGGGTCGCGGAGTCGCGACGGGGCCGGACGGCCTTCGCGTTCTCGGCGGCGCGGAGCTCGCGGCGAGTGGGCAGACGATCCATCCCGGGTGCGGGCGGTCGAGTCGGGTCGGACGGGTTCCCGACGGAACCGCTGATGTCACCATGGGCCAAGTTGTCAACCTCCTGCGTCTCGACGCCGGGCATGCTGGCGCCCCGTCCCTCCAAGGTCGTCGAGGGGTACACATGCAGGGGACGGGTGTCGAGACGCCCTGCACCGGGCCCGGAACCTCTGTGGTGGTCGGTCGGGCCTGTTCGAGAGTAAGCGACGGGCCCCCGTTTGTCATCCTGAGGGACCATATTGCTAACGAATCCGTAACGGCGGGCATCATCCTCGGGGTGGATGCGCTACTTAACCCCGGTGGCACCGGCGTGGCGGCGGCGTGTGCCCAGTCCGGGGGTGGTCCGGTCGATCCTCCCCCTCGCGGGCCACCGGCGACGGGCCCGGAGGACCTGGTCAGCGCTCCATGAAGATGTGCCCGGCGACCTCGAGCGGCAGCTCGAGTCCGGGACCCGCGCCGTCCACCCGGACGAGCACGTAGGCGCCCTCGCGGGAGAACGACCCGGTCGCACCCGGCAGCACGCCGGCCTGCTTCAGCTGGGAGAGGAGCTCCGGGTCGAACTGCACCGGCTCGCCGAGGCGGCGGATCACGCCGCGGGCCGGGGCGTCCTCCGTCGTCCCGAGCGACGCCTCCACGATGCTCACGACACCGGCCATGAAGGCCACCGCGGGTGAGTCGCCCAGCTCGTCGAGCCCGGGGATGGGGTTGCCGTACGGGGACTCGGTGGGGTGGCCGAGCAGGTCGAGGATCTTCCGCTCCACCTGCTCGCTCATCACGTGCTCCCAGCGGCAGGCCTCGTCGTGGACGAACTCCCACTCGAGGCCGATCACGTCGCTCAGGAGGCGCTCCGCGAGACGGTGCTTGCGCATCACGTGCACGGCCTTGCTGCGTCCCTCGGGCGTGAGCTCGAGGTGCCGGTCGCCGCTCACGACGACGAGCCCGTCGCGCTCCATGCG
Source organism: Clavibacter michiganensis (assembly GCA_002150995.1). Lineage (GTDB taxonomy): Bacteria > Actinomycetota > Actinomycetes > Actinomycetales > Microbacteriaceae > Clavibacter > Clavibacter michiganensis_K. Next base: position 2,750,084 of record MDHJ01000001.1, read on the forward strand.
GGCGACGGTCTGCGAGACCGTGGGGCCCGAGTGCCCCAGGCGCTCGGAGATGCGCGCCCGCAGGGGGACGATGGCCTCCTCCTCGAGGTCGAGGATGGTGCGGAGGTACATCTCCGTCGTGTCCACGAGATCAGTCATCGGGCCTCCCTTGCGCCAGGGAACAGCCTACTTCCCCGGGTGCGCGATGACCGGCCCCGCGCTTCCGACGTCCTCCGGCCGCGCCGGGGCGGTCCCCTAGCATTGCCGCATGCCGACCACGAAGATCCCCACCGAACTGCTGCCCCTCGACGGACGATTCGGCTGCGGCCCGTCCAAGGTCCGGCAGGCGCAGCTCGACCACCTCGCGCTCGCGGGCGCGCAGATCCTCGGCACCTCCCACCGCCAGGCCCCCGTCAAGGACATGGTGGGGCGGGTGCGCGCCGGCCTCTCCCGCCTCTTCCGCCTGCCCGACGGCTACGAGGTCGTGCTCGGCAACGGCGGGTCCACCGCCTTCTGGGACGCCGCGGCCTTCTCCCTCATCGAGCGCCGCAGCCAGAACCTCGTCTTCGGCGAGTTCGGCGGCAAGTTCGCCACCGCCGCGTCCGCGCCGTTCCTCGAGTCCCCCGACGTGATCCGCGCCGAGCCCGGCAGCCGCGCCGAGGCGGTCCCCGTGGAGGGCGTCGACGTCTACGCATGGCCGCACAACGAGACCTCCACCGGCGTCATGGCCCCGGTGACCCGGGTGCACGGCGATGCGGGCGCGCTGACGGTCGTCGACGCGACGAGCGCGGCCGGCGGAATCGACTTCGACGCCGCCCAGGCCGACGTCTACTACTTCGCCCCGCAGAAGAACCTCGCGAGCGACGGAGGGGTCTGGCTCGCCCTCTTCTCCCCGGCGGCCCTCGAGCGGGTGGACCGCATCGCGGCGTCGGGCCGGTGGATCCCGGAGTTCCTGAGCCTCAAGAACGCCGTCGACAACTCGCGCCTGGACCAGACGCTCAACACCCCGGCGCTCGCGACGCTCCTCATGCTGGAGGACCAGCTCGACTGGATCGAGAAGGCCGGCGGCCTGGGCTGGGCCGACGCCCGCACGCGGGAGTCGTCGTCCGTCCTCTACGAGTGGGCCGAGCGGGTGGACTACGCCCGCCCGTTCGTGTCGGACCCGGCGCACCGCTCGCAGGTCGTGGTGACCATCGACCTGGACGACGCGATCGACGCGGCGGGCGTCGCGAAGACGCTGCGCGCCAACGGCATCGTCGACACCGAGCCCTACCGGAAGCTCGGACGCAACCAGCTGCGTGTCGCCACCTTCACGGCCATCGAGCCGGACGACGTGCGCGCGCTCGTGCGCTGCATCGAGTTCGTCGTGGAGCACGGCGCGGGCTGATCCCCACCCGGGAGACGACGACGGCGGCGGCCCCCTTCGGGGCCGCCGCCGTCGTCATGCGCGGTGCGGATCAGCGATCGGCGCCGTCGAAGCTCGTGTCGTCGTCGTCGTCGTCGTCGTCGTCGTCGTCATCGTCATCGTCATCGTCGTCGTGCTCCGCGGGGACGGCCTCGAAGTCGACGCCGTCCAGCACGTCGTCCGCGTCCTCGGCGTCCTCGGCAGCGTCGTCGTCCTCGTCGTCCTCGTCGTCGTCCTCGTCCTCGTCGGACTCCGCCGCCAGGCGCTCGGCCTCCTGCTCGGCCTCGACGCCCGCGAGCCGTGCGGACCACGGCAGCCACTCGGGCGACAGCAGCGCGCCCTCGCCGGGCATGAGCTCGGCCTCGAGCACGGTGGGAGCGGCGTCCTCGACGCGCGCGAGGGTCACCGTCCAGTACCACCCGGGGTAGCCGGGCATGGTGTTCGCGAAGAGGAGCGAGAGCACGCGATCGCCCTCGACGATCGAGCCGGCGGGCTCGCCGACGGTGTCGTCGGGCGTGATCTCCCGGAGCGCCGCCCGGGCGAGGTCGACGGCGGCGAGCAGCTCCGGGTCCGCCACGGGCGGCTCGGCGTCCGCGGACTCCGCCGCCGGGGCGGGCGTCGCCGACGTGGAGTCCTCGTGCTCGACCGTCAGCGCATCAGGGCCGGCCGCGCCGTCGACGGCAGCGTCGCCGGCCGTCGTGTCCTCCACGGACACGGCCTCGACCGTCGCACCATCGATCGTCGCACCCTCATCTGCCGCGCCCTCGATCGTCGCGTCGTCGTCCCCGCGGTCAGGCATCGAGCTCCTCCGCGACCCGGCGCAGCATCGCCGCGATCTTGCGGCCGTGCGCCTCGTCCGGGTACCGGCCGCGCTTGAGGTTGGCGCCGATCCCGTCGAGCACCTTCACGAGGTCCTCGACGATGACGGCCATGTCGTCGGCGGGCTTGCGGGACATGCGCGCGAGCGAGGGCGGGGCGTCGAGGATCCGGGCGGACAGGGCCTGAGCGCCGCGCTTCCCGTCCGCGATGCCGAACTCGAGCCGCGTACCGGCCTTGACCCCGGCGACGCCCGAGGGGAGGGCGGACGCGTGCAGGAATACCTCCTGGCCGTCGTCCGAGCTGATGAACCCGAACCCCTTGTCCTCGTCGTAGAACTTGACCTTGCCGGTGGGCATGCGATCCTCTTCCTCCGCCCCGGGCGGGGCTCGATGTGCGGGTGGACGCATCAGTCTATTCGGCAGGTGCCGCGACGACCCGGGCGTCCGGAGCCGCCTCCGCGCGTCCGGCCGCCCTGCGCGCGCGACGCGCCCGGGTGCAGCCCACGGCGTAGTCTGGACGGATGGCATCCGACACCGCACCGAGCGAGGGACGGGCCGAGCGCATCCTCGCCTACATGCTGGCCGGCATCCTCCTCATCGCCGTGCTCAGCATCGTCGCGATCCTGCTGGCACCCCTCATCGCCGTCGACGCGTCGCAGTACAGCACGCCCGTGTGGCAGGTCATCCTCCTGCTCCCGGCGGTGGGCATCCCGCTCGCCGCGCTCCTCTTCATCGCGATCCTCATCATCAGCGTCCGCCGTCGTCGCCGCATGGACGGCACGTCCCGCTAGCGGGACGACCATGACCGACGCCCTGGTGCTCGCGTCGCGGCTGCGCGCCCTCGACGACGCGGCGCTCGCCGCACTCGTGCGCGACCGCGGCGTCGAGTCGACGCGCGTCGCGGACGTCTTCGACCTCGCCGACGCGCTGCTCGGGCCCGACGCCGTGGCCTCCGCGCTCGAGCAGCTCGACCGAACCGCCCTGGCCGTCCTCGCGGTGGCATGCGCCGACGGCGCCGCCACCCGCCCGGTCCCCCTCCCCGCGGTCCGCGCATCACTCGCCCGGCGCTCCGGGGAGGACCCCGTCGACGCGCAGGAGATCACGGATGCGGCGGCCCGGGCCGCCGCGACGCTCCTCGCCGACCTCGACGACGACGGCATCGCGGTGCATCCGGAGGTCGCCGCCGCGCTCGCCTCCTGGCCCGGGGCCGGCCTCCCGGGGGTCGACGAGCTCGCGCACCTCGCCCCGCCCGCCCCCCTCGCGGCCGTGCCCCGCGTCGACGCCGACGAGGTCGACCGCCACGCCGGCGAGAGCGCGTTCGGCTCCGTGGTCGCCGTCGCGGCCCTCGTGGACGAGCTCGAGCGGGGATCCGCCCGCGAGCTCAGCCGCGGCGGCATGTCCCTGCCCGACGCGCGTCGGCTGGCCGCCGCCGTCGGCGCCGACCTCGACGACGTGCCCGTCCTCCTCTCCATCGCCGACCGCGCCGGCCTGGTGGCCCGCACGGGCAACACGTGGAACGCGACGGCGGAGTCCGCGTCGTGGTCCGGACGGCCGACGGCCGAGCGCTGGGAGGCGCTGGCCGCGTCGTGGCTCGACGCCCTGACGCCGGCGACGCGCGGCATCCTGTCCGAGCGCGCGGACACATCGTGGGGAGCGGGCCTCGTCGACGGCGTGCTCTGGCGGTTCCCCGGAGGATCCGCCTGGATCGGCGAGCGCATCACCGCCTTCACCCGCGACGCGGGCCTCCTCGGCATCACGACGGGAGACGTCCCGAGCTCTGCCGGCCGGGCGCTGCTCACCTCAGGAGCGCAGGAGGCAGCCGCCGCCCTCGCTCCGCACCTGCCCGCCGAGGTCGACCGGGTGTACCTGCAGCACGACCTCACCGTGATCTCGCCCGGACCGCTGGATCCCACCGTCGAGTCGCGCCTCCTCGCCGTCGCCGACGCGGAGGGCCGGGGCCTCGCGGCGAGCTACCGCATCTCCGCCGAGTCCGTCACGCGCGCCCTCGCCGCGGGCGGCACGGCGGACGGCATACGCGCGTTCCTCACGGGCGTCTCGCTGACCGGGATCCCGCAGCCGCTCGACTACCTCCTCGATGAGACCGCCGGGCGCTTCGGGCGCCTCCGCGTCCGGCCCGCCGCGCCGTCGCACGCCGCGTCAGCGGATGCCCGCACCGCCGTCGTCTCGGAGGACGCCGCGCTCCTCGCCACCCTCCTCGTCGACCGGGACCTCGCGCCGCTGCGGCTCGTGCGCGCCGGGGACGACGTGCTCACGTCGACGGCGCCGCCGGAGGCCGTCGAGCGCGCGCTCGCGGGAGCCCGCCTCGCTCCCGTCCGGGAGGACGTCGACGGCCGCCGCATCGCGCCCGAGACGCGCACCGCGCCGATGGCCGCCGCGGCCGACCCCGAGCCGGACGCCGCCGACGTCCTGGTCGCCCGCGTCCGCGCCGCGGCCGGGCCGAGGACGGCGCGGCCTGGACGGCCCGCCAGCTCGAGGCGGCGATCCGAGCCAAGGCCGTGCTCCGCGTCCGGGTCCGCATGCCGGACGGCCGCGAGGTGGACCACGTGCTCGAGCCCGCCAGCGTGGCCGGCGGGCGCCTCCGCGCCCGCGACCGCGTGGCGGACGTCGAGCGCACCCTCCCCCTCTCGAGCATCGTCTCGATCGCTCCCGGGCCGACGGCCCCGTGAGCGCGCCTAAGCTGGCGGGCGTGTCCGACGGCCCCCTGATCGTCCAGAGCGACCGCACCGTCCTCCTGGAGGTCGCCCATGCGGACGCCGAGGACGCGCGTCACGACCTCGCCGTGTTCGCGGAGCTGGAGCGGGCGCCGGAGCACATCCACACGTACCGGATCACCCGCCTCGGCCTCTGGAACGCGCGCGCGGCCGGCCACACTGCCGAGGACATGCTCGCCACCCTCGAGCGCTACTCCCGCTTCCCCGTGCCCCAGTCGGTCACGGTGGACGTCACCGACACGGTGGGCCGCTACGGCCGACTCGTCATCGGCCGTGACGCGGAGGGGGAGCTCCAGATCTCCAGCACCGAGTCGGCGGTGCTGTCGGAGATCGCGAGCGCCCGCCGCATCGCCCCCCTGCTCACCGAGCGCATCGACGCGTCCACATACCGCGTGCAGGCGTGGGCGCGGGGCCAGCTCAAGCAGGAGCTCGTGAAGATCGGCTGGCCCGCGGAGGATCTGGCCGGCTACACGCCCGGCACGCCCCACGACATGTCGCTCGTCGAGGACGGCTGGACGCTGCGCGACTACCAGACGGACGCGGTCGACCACTTCCTCGACGGCGGATCCGGCGTCGTCGTGCTCCCCTGCGGCGCCGGCAAGACGCTCGTCGGCGCCGCGGCCATGGCGAGGGCGAAGACCACGACGCTGATCCTCGTCACGAACACGGTGTCGGCCCGGCAGTGGCGCTCGGAGCTGCTGAAGCGCACCACGCTCACCGAGGACGAGATCGGCGAGTACTCGGGGCAGTCCCGGGAGGTGAAGCCCGTCACCATCGCGACCTATCAGATCCTCACGGCGAAGCGGAAGGGCGAGTACGCCCACCTCGCGCTGCTCGACGCGCTCGACTGGGGCCTCGTGGTCTACGACGAGGTGCACCTGCTGCCCGCCCCCGTGTTCAAGCTCACCGCGGACCTGCAGGCGCGGCGGCGCCTCGGGCTCACGGCCACGCTCGTGCGGGAGGACGGCCGCGAGGGCGACGTCTTCAGCCTCATCGGCCCGAAGCGGTTCGACGCGCCCTGGAAGGAGATCGAGGCCCAGGGCTTCATCTCCCCCGCCGAGTGCTTCGAGGTGCGCATCGACCTCCCCGACGACCAGCGGCTCGTCTACGCGGCCGCGGCCGACGACGAGCGCTACCGCCTGGCCGCGACGGCTCCCGCGAAGCTCGAGGTGACGCGCGCGCTGGTCGAGCGCCACCGGGGGAGAGCATCCTCGTGATCGGCCAGTACCTCGAGCAGATCGACGAGCTGGCGGAGGCCCTCGGCGCCCCGAAGCTCACGGGCGCGACGCCCGTCGCCGAGCGGGAGCGGCTCTACCAGTCGTTCCGCGACGGCACGGACCGGGTCCTCGTCGTCAGCAAGGTCGCCAACTTCTCCGTGGACCTGCCCGACGCGACCGTCGCGATCCAGGTGTCGGGGTCGTACGGCTCGCGGCAGGAGGAGGCGCAGCGGCTCGGACGGCTCCTGCGTCCGGAGGCCTCGGGCCGGTCCGCGAGCTTCTACACGCTCGTCTCCCGCGACACGGTCGACCAGGACTTCGCGCAGAACCGGCAGCGGTTCCTCGCGGAGCAGGGGTACGCCTACACGATCCTCGACGCCGCCGGCATCGCGGGCATCGCGGCGAACTAGCCGCCGGGCTCGGCGCACGCCGGCACGGTCACCATGTCAGCATCGTCCAGCCCGCTCCCAGCGAGTGCGCAGATACTTCTTCCCATGAGCGATGGCCCGAAGATCCTTATCGTCGATGACGAGCCCAACATCCGCGACCTGCTGACCACGAGCCTGCGGTTCGCCGGCTTCGCGGTCCGCGCCGTCGGCAACGGCGCCCAGGCCATCTCCGCTGTGCTCGAGGAGGAGCCCGACCTCATCATCCTCGACGTGATGCTCCCCGACATGAACGGCTTCGGCGTCACCAAGCGCCTCCGCGCGGCGGGCTACACGGCGCCCATCCTCTTCCTCACGGCGAAGGACGACACCGAGGACAAGATCACGGGCCTCACGGTGGGCGGCGACGACTACGTCACCAAGCCGTTCAGCCTCGACGAGATCGTCGCCCGCATCAAGGCGATCCTCCGCCGCACCATGCACGCCGACGAGGACGCGATCATCCGCGCCGGCGAGCTGACCATGGACCAGGACACGCACGAGGTCCTCGTCGGCGAGGAGCCCATCGAGCTGAGCCCCACCGAGTTCAAGCTCCTGCGCTACCTCATGCTCAACCCGAACCGCGTGCTCTCCAAGGCCCAGATCCTCGACCACGTGTGGGAGTACGACTTCAACGGCGACGCCGGCATCGTGGAGTCCTACATCTCCTACCTCCGCCGGAAGCTCGACCAGCACTCCTCGGAGCCGGTGATCCAGACCAAGCGCGGGTTCGGCTACATGCTGAAGGCCGCCAAGTCCTGACCCCGGGACCGCGTGAGCGGACCCGCACCGCGGATCGGCCGGATGCCCCACGGGCACCCGGCCGATCGCACATCCGGCGTCGCATATCCTCATGACGACACGGTCACGATGACGGGAACACGAGGTGCGGCCAGTGCACGACTACGTCTCGGAGAAGTGGAACAACGTCTCCCTCCGCACGAAGATCACGAGCGTCACGGTCCTCCTCCTCCTGCTGGGTCTCCTCGTCTCCGGCGCCGGCACCATGTACCTGCTCCGGCAGCAGATGGTCAACCAGATGGACGCGTCCCTCCGGGTCTCCATCACGCAGCTCCCCAAGGTGCTCGGCACCGAGCCCACCTCCCCCGACACCTTCACCCAGGACGACGTGAAGACGGCCGACCCGACGCTGTTCGTGGTCCTCCTCGACGCGCAGGGCGACGTCATCGCGGACAACTGGAACGGCGACTCCGCCGAGCACCCCCGCGTCTTCGGGCTGGACCTCGCGCAGGCCTCGCAGGTCAACAACGAGATCGTCGTCTTCTCGGACAACTCCGGGCAGAAGTCGTGGCACGGCATCGTCCGCGTCTCCCAGAACGCCTCCCCCGACGCCACGGAGTACTCGACGCTGGTCGTCGCGCGCCCGCTCGAGGAGGTCGACGACCTCGTCGCCACCTACATCGTGATCTTCGCGAGCTTCGGCCTCGCGGTGGTGGTCCTCGGCGCCGCGGTCACGCGCATGCTGGTGACCAGCACGTTCGGCCCGCTCCGCGAGGTGGAGCGCACGGCGGCGGCCATCGCCGGCGGCGACTTCAGCCAGCGCCTCGGCGGCGCGACCCCGAACACCGAGGTGGGCCGCCTGAACCGCTCCCTCAACATGATGCTCAGCCGCATCGACCGCGCGTTCGCCGACCGCGCCAAGACCATCGACCAGATGCGGCGCTTCGTCGGCGACGCCAGCCACGAGCTCCGCACCCCGCTCGTCTCCGTCCGCGGCTACGCCGAGCTCTACCGGATGGGGGCCCTGCAGACGCCCGAGGACGTCACCCAGGCGATGGAGCGCATCGAGAAGGAGGCCATCCGCATGGGCGGCCTGGTGGAGGACCTCCTCGAGCTCGCCCGCCTCGACGAGACCAAGCCGCTGCAGCTGGCCCCCGTCGACCTCTACCCCATCGCCCGCGACGCGGCCCTCGACGCCATGGCCTCCTCGCAGACGCGCACGGTCACGGCCCTGCCGCCCGTCCTCGTGAACCCCATCGGTCCGATCCTCGACGCCGACGGCCTGGAGCTCACGCAGGAGATGACGCAGGAGTCGCTCCGCGGCACCGGCCCCGTGACGAGCAGCGATGTGACGGGACCCATCGCCTTCGCCGGGGCAACGCTCTCCCGGCTGCGGGCGCGCCGCCTGCGCCGTCCCGGCGAGACGGCGACGGACGCCCTGGCCCCGACCCGCGCCGGGGATGGCGACGGCCCCGCACCTACCGAGGGCTTCGCGATGGTCTCCGCGGAGGAGAACAAGATCCGCCAGGTCGTGACCAACCTCATCGGCAACGCGGTGCGCTTCACGCCCGCCGGCAGCCCGATCGAGCTCGCCACGGTCGTCGACGAGGCCGCCCGCGAGGCCCGCATCGAGGTGCGCGACCACGGCGACGGCGTGCCCCCGCAGATCCGCGAGAAGATCTTCCAGCGCTTCTGGCGCGCCGACACCTCGCGCACCCGCGAGACCGGCGGCAGCGGTCTGGGTCTCGCCATCGTCTCCGCCATCGTCGCCGCGCACCGCGGCCGGGTGGACGTCGTCGAGACCGAGGGCGGCGGTGCGACGTTCCGGGTCATCCTGCCGCTCCTCCCCAGCCCCGAGGCGCCCGCGGCGTCCACGCAGCCGGCTCCGGCGACGCCCTCGTCCTGACCCCGCCGTAGCCTCCGCCCGTCCGTCGACGAGGAGGAGGAGACCCATGACGAGGTACCAGGTGGACAGCGAGGCCGTCCTGTCGGCCACAGCGGCCGTGCAGGGCAGCATCGGCCGCATCCAGGCGGAGGTGGCGACGCTGCACGGCCAGCTGGCCGATCTGCAGGGGTCGTGGTCCGGCAGCGCCGCGACCGCGTTCCAAGGCGTGGTGGCCGAGTGGAAGGGCACGCAGCAGCGCGTGGAGGAGGCCCTGGCGAGCATCAACCAGGCGCTGAGCGCCGCCGCCCGTCAGTACGCGGAGGTGGAGGAGGGCAACGCGCGCATGTTCGCGCATTGACGGCTCCCGCGCTCCCGCCGGCCGCGCCGGTGACGGGACGCGGGCGACGCACGACGAAGCGGGCGGCCCCTGTGAGGGACCGCCCGCTTCGTCGTGCTGATGATGCTGGTCGAGCTGGTGATTCCGGTCGTGCAGGTGGGCGGGGTGCTGGCACCCCGCCCGGACGGACTAGAAGTCCATGCCACCCGTGGGGTCGCCGGCCGGAGCCGGGTTCTTCTCGGGCTTGTCGGCGACGACGGCCTCGGTCGTGAGGAACAGGCCCGCGATGGACGCGGCGTTCAGCAGCGCCGAGCGGGTGACCTTCACCGGGTCGTTGATGCCCGCGGCGAGCATGTCGACGTACTCGCCCGTGGCGGCGTTGAGGCCGTGACCCGAGGGCAGGTTGCGGACGCGCTCGGCCACGACGCCGGGCTCGAGACCCGCGTTGAGGGCGATCTGCTTGAGCGGAGCGTCGACCGCGACGCGGACGATGTTCGCGCCCGTCGCCTCGTCGCCCTCGAGCTGGAGCTTCTCGAACGCGAGCTTGCCGGCCTGGATGAGCGCCACGCCACCACCGGCGACGATGCCCTCCTCGACGGCGGCCTTCGCGTTGCGGACGGCGTCCTCGATGCGGTGCTTGCGCTCCTTGAGCTCGACCTCGGTCGCCGCGCCGGCCTTGATGACCGCCACGCCGCCCGCGAGCTTCGCGAGGCGCTCCTGGAGCTTCTCGCGGTCGTAGTCGCTGTCGGTGTTCGAGATCTCGTTGCGGATCTGCTGGACGCGCGCCGCGATCTCGGTGGCGTCGCCGCCGCCGTCGACGATCGTGGTCTCGTCCTTCGTGATGACGACCTTGCGGGCCGTGCCGAGCAGGTCGAGGGTGACGTTCTCGAGCTTGAGGCCGACCTCCTCCGCGATGACCTGGCCGCCGGAGAGGATGGCGATGTCCTGCAGCTGCGCCTTGCGGCGGTCGCCGAAGCCGGGGGCCTTGACGGCGACCGACTTGAAGATGCCGCGGATCTTGTTCACGACGAGCGTGGCCAGGGCCTCGCCGTCGACGTCCTCGGCGATGATGAGGAGCTGCTTGCCCGACTGGATGACCTTGTCGACGATCGGCAGCAGGTCCTTGATGTTCGAGATCTTCGAGTTGACGATCAGGATGTACGCGTCCTCGAACACGGCCTCCTGGCGCTCGGGGTCGGTCACGAAGTACTGCGACAGGTAGCCCTTGTCGAAGCGCATGCCCTCGGTGAGCTCGAGCTCGGTGCCGAAGGTGTTCGACTCCTCGACGGTGACGACGCCCTCCTTGCCGACCTTGTCGATCGCCTCGGCGATGATGGCGCCGATCGTGGAGTCGCCGGCGGAGATGGACGCGGTGGCGGCGATCTCCTCCTTGGTCTCGATCTCCTTCGCGGCGAGCTTCAGCTCCTCCGTGACGGCCGCGACGGCCTTCTCGATGCCGCGCTTGAGGCTGATGGGGTCGGCGCCCGCGGCGACGTTGCGGAGGCCCTCGCGGACCAGGGCCTGCGCGAGGACGGTCGCGGTGGTGGTGCCGTCGCCGGCGACGTCGTCGGTCTTCTTGGCGACCTCCTTGACGAGCTCCGCGCCGATCTTCTCGAACGGGTCGTCGAGCTCGATCTCCTTGGCGATGGAGACGCCGTCGTTCGTGATGGTGGGGGCGCCCCACTTCTTCTCCAGGACGACGTTGCGGCCACGCGGGCCGAGGGTCACGCGGACCGCGTCGGCCAGGATGTTCAGGCCGCGCTCGAGGCCGCGGCGGGCTTCTTCGTCAAAAGCGATGATCTTAGCCATGTGTATCTCTCGTCCCTCCCGGACGTCAGGAAAAAGGCAGTCGTCTGGCACTCCCCGTGAGGGAGTGCCAGGGACGATTCTGGCACTCGTCCTACGGGAGTGCAAGCGAGCCGCTCATAGGCGGAGGCGGTCCCCGGGAACGGCGCGACGCCGCCGCCCGATCGGGCGGCGGCGTCGTTGCGGGGATGCCGCTAGGCGGTCGTGACGTTCTCGGCCTGAAGCCCCTTGGACCCCTGGCCGATCTCGAAGGCGACGCGCTGCCCCTCCTCCAGGACCTTGTAGCCCGACATCTCGATCGCCGAGTAGTGGACGAACACGTCCTGCGCGGCCGGGCCGCCCTCGACGGCGTCCACGGTGATGAACCCGAACCCCTTCTCCCCGTTGAACCACTTCACGGTGCCCTCGGCCATGTGCTTCTCCATGTGCGACTGCGCGGTGTCGGGGGCGCGGTGCCGCCACCCCCGGGTCGACCGCGGGGCCCTGCATCGACCCCGCGCCACGCCCTCGGGACGGACGGCGCGCAGCACCTGGTACGCGACGGGCGTGCGACCAGGCAGCACCATAGCCACGGAGCGACGGCGCCCGCCCGATCCCTCCACGGGTGCCGCGCGCGACCGCGGACGATCTTGCTGCCGGATGCCCGGCGAGGCGCGGCAAGCCGAGCCGGACGAGGCTCGAGCCCGGGTCAGCCGAGGGCCGCGTAGTCCGACCCGAGCACCGCGGTGAGCCGGGCGGCCTGCGCGGCGGCGGTGCCCTCCGGCGGCCGGAACTGGTCGGACTGCTGGACGTCGCCCACGCCGAGCTCCGCGACGAGACCGCGGGCGGCGCCCTCGTCGGCGGCGTCGTAGTAGTAGACCGTCGTCGTCGTGATGTCGCTGGTGCTCGCGTTCACGCGCGATCCGATGGCCCAGCCGGCCGCCTCGAGCGCCGTCGCGGCTCGGGCGGAGAGGCCCGACGTCCGCGTGCCGTTGAGCACGGTCACGACCATGCCGGGGACGGCGGTGGCCGCCGCGGTCGGCGCCTCGGTCGGCGTCGCCTCCTCGGAGGAGCCCCCGCTCGGGATGATGTCGGTGAACGACACGCGGTCGTCGATGACGAAGAGGCCCACGACGCCGGCACCCACCAGCACCCCGGTCGCCAGGGCGGCCCAGCCGAAGGCCCGCAGTCGATGGCGGCGGGGCGCGGCGCGCGGTGGGCGCCGACGCGGCTCAGGTCGCCGGGGACCTCGTCGAAGCGGTCGGGAGCGTGGGAGGGCATGGCGGGTCTCGTGTCTCCTCGGTGGGGCGCGGGGTCAGTGCGCGGACGGACGGGGCGGGAGACCGGTGGGCAGGGCGCGGGCCGCGCGCACGGCGGCGCGGGACTCGCGGAGGCGCAGGAGGCGCCCGACGAGCAGGGGATCGTAGGCGAGCGCCTGGCGGGTCTCCAGCAGGGAGCCGAGCAGCTGGTAGTAGCGCGTGGCCGAGAGGCCGAAGGCCTGGCGGATCGCCTCCTCCTTCGCGCCGGCGTGACGCGTCCAGTCCCGCTCGAAGTCGAGCACCGCGCGACCCCGCTCGTCGAGCTCCGGGACGACGGGACGATCGGCCCCCGGGGCGGGCGCGGGGCGGTCCTCACGCTGGTCCACGGCGTGCTCCTTCCCCGACATCCCCCACATACTAGGTGCGCGCTCCTGGGCGTCCCGCGCAGCTCCACGGGGTGTCCGAGGCCCGCCCCGGGGTACGCGCCGCCGGGCCCGGCCGGCGGTCCGCCCGGCCGTGCGTTCCCCGTATGAAGGAATCCACGGGGTCCGCGGACGGTTGACCCCGGAGGCGAGCTGGGACGCCGCCCTTAGGATCGACCCGCGAGAAAGGACCCGCACATGGCCTACGAGATCGAGAAGACCGACGACGAGTGGCGTCAGGAGCTCTCCCCGGAGGAGTACGCGGTGCTGCGCCAGCAGGCCACCGAGCGGCCCTGGACCGGCGAGCTGCTGGACGAGGAGCGCACCGGCGTCTACGGGTGCAAGGCCTGCGGAGCCGAGCTCTTCACGAGCGACACGAAGTTCGACTCGCACTGCGGCTGGCCCAGCTTCTACGCGCCCAAGGAGAGCGACGCGGTGAAGCTGTACACCGACACGAGCCTCGGCATGAAGCGCGTCGAGGTCGTCTGCGCACGCTGCGGATCCCACCTCGGGCACGTCTTCGACGACGCTCCGCAGACCCCCACCGGCGACCGGTTCTGCATGAACTCGGTCTCCATGTCGTTCCGCACGGCGGAGTGAGCGAGGTGCCGCGGCATCGGGCGGGCGGCGACGCCGCCGCGCCCGATCCCGGCACCGCGTCGTCGGGTGGCCCCGTCCTCGCGGCCCTCCGCGGGCGACGGTCCCGGTCCTCCGTCGGCGCCGGATCCCCCACCCACGAGGCGCTGGTGCCGCTGGTCGAGGCGGCGTCCCGCCTCGCGGACCACGGCGGGATGCGCCCCTGGCGCATCGTCGAGATCCGCGGCGGTGCACGTGAGCGCCTCGGCGCGGCCATGGACGAGGCGGCAGGCGACCCCGGATCGGGGAAGCACCGCAAGAAGACCCACCGCGCGAGCCTCCTCATCGCGGTCGTCGCCTGCCGGACACCGAGCCGCAAGGTGCCGGACTGGGAGCAGGAGGCGGTCGCCGCCGGGATCGCGCACGCCCTCACGCTGCTGCTCGAGGAGCAGGGCTGGGGCGTGTTCTGGAGGACGGGCTCCCTGACGCGCAGCGATGCCGTCCGACGCATGCACGGACTCGCCGACGGGGAGGATCTCCTCGGCTGGCTCTACGTCGGCGACGTGGAGCCCGACTCCAAGGGCCCGCGCTCCACCGTCGACGGCGAGCGGATGATCACGCTCCTCGACTGAGGTCGCGTGCGCGGTGCCCAGGCCGCGCACACCCACGGAGCCGGCCACGGGACTCGAACCCGTAACCGCCGCATTACAAGTGCGGTGCGCTACCAATTGCGCCAGGCCGGCCGACCGCCCTCGCGGGCCGTCGATCCATCATACGAGCCCGGCTACGGCGCCGTGGTGGGGGTCGCGCTGGGATCCGGCGTGGCGGTCGGGGTGGGCGTGGCGTCCTGCCCGGCGGCCTGGAGCACGAAGGCGGCGAACGCCTTCGCGTCGTCCGGCTGGCCCGTGTACTGGCGGTCGCCGACGACGATGACCGGGGCGCCGACGACCTCGTCGACGTTGGAGTCCGGGATCTCGCCGTCGAGGACGCGGTCCGTCGCGGCGTTGACCCACGACTGGAAGCGCTGGTCGGAGATGCAGTCGGCGACGTCCGACGAGTCGGCGCCGGCGTCGGCGGCGAGCTGCACGATCCGCTCGTCGCTGAGGCCCGTGCTCTGCTCGGCCGGCTGCTCCGCGAAGAGCGCGGAGTTGAAGGCCCAGAAGTCGTCCGGCGCGGTGTCGGCCACGCACGCCGCGGCGTTCGCCGCGCGCATGGAGTAGGCCTGCGACTTGCTCGTGAGGATGGCGACCGGGTGGATCTCGACGGTCGCGGCGCCGGACTGCAGCCAGCCCTCCATCTGCGCGCCGTTCGTGTCCTGGAACTCCTTGCACGCGGTGCAGAGGTAGTCGACGTAGACGCGGATGTGGGCGGCGCCGGCGGCGTCGGACTCGGTGGGCACGGGATCCTGCTCGGGGTCGAGCGCCTGCGTCGACGCCGCGGCGAGGTCCTTCCCGATGACGATCCCGTCGCTGGCCATGTTCTGCGGCCCCGGGCCCGCGGGCCGCGCGCCCTGCACGACGATGAGGCCGACGACCACGACCACGGCGACGAGCGCCACGGCGATGCCGCCGCGGACCAGCCCGCGGGCCGCCACGTCGCGACGCCGCTGCTTCATGCGGTTGAGGCGCGCCTTCTCGCGCGCCGCCTCGCGGCGTCGTCGGTGACCGCCGTGCGGTTCGTGCGCGGGCGGCGTGCTGGTCATGGGTCCTCGCTCCGGGGATGGGGGGAGTCGGCCGCGGGCGGGCTCCCGGACGACCTCAGGACTCTAGGCGGCCATTCTGGGAAAGCGCCAACGCGGCGGGCGCGGGTACGGCGCCGCAGCCGACGATACAGGTCCCGACCAGGCCGTCCCCAGGTGGGGAATAGCCGCCGATCCGCATCAGCGCGCGCTTCCCGACTCCTCTTCCCCGTGCAATACTCATCGGGTGGCCGCCGTCGCCCACAGCGATGAGC
This sequence comes from Clavibacter michiganensis, assembly GCA_002150995.1. Lineage (GTDB taxonomy): Bacteria > Actinomycetota > Actinomycetes > Actinomycetales > Microbacteriaceae > Clavibacter > Clavibacter michiganensis_K. The sequence continues at coordinate 2,765,618 of MDHJ01000001.1, forward strand.
CATGAGCATCACATCCATCACCACGGATCGTCGGGCACGTACCTGCCCGTGAAGGAGAACACCGAAATGGCATCTGTAACTTTCGACAAGGCCACGCGCCTCTACCCGGGCTCCACGCGCCCGGCGGTCGACGGCATCGACCTCGAGGTCGCCGACGGCGAGTTCCTCGTCCTCGTCGGCCCGTCCGGCTGCGGCAAGTCGACCACCCTCCGCATGCTCGCGGGCCTCGAGGAGGTCAACGACGGCAACATCTTCATCGGCGACCGCAACGTCACCGACGTGCCGCCGAAGGACCGCGACATCGCGATGGTGTTCCAGAACTACGCGCTGTACCCCCACATGACCGTCGCCGAGAACATGGGCTTCGCGCTCAAGATCGCGGGCGTCGGCAAGGACGAGCGCGCCACCCGCGTCCTCGAGGCGGCCAAGCTCCTCGACCTCGAGCCCTACCTCAGCCGCAAGCCCAAGGCCCTCTCCGGCGGCCAGCGCCAGCGCGTCGCCATGGGCCGCGCCATCGTGCGCCAGCCGCAGGTGTTCCTCATGGACGAGCCGCTGTCGAACCTCGACGCCAAGCTCCGCGTCCAGACCCGCACGCAGATCGCGTCGCTCCAGCGCCGCCTCGGCGTCACCACGGTCTACGTGACCCACGACCAGACCGAGGCGCTCACCATGGGCGACCGCATCGCGGTCCTCAAGGACGGCGTCCTCCAGCAGGTCGGGACGCCCCGCGACCTGTACGAGAAGCCGCAGAACGTCTTCGTGGCCGGCTTCATCGGCTCGCCCGCGATGAACCTCTTCACCGCGAACGTCGTCGACGGCGGCGTGCAGTTCGGCTCCGCCGTGGTGCCCGTCGAGCGCGACGTGCTCACGAACGCGACCGGCGGCTCGGTCACCATCGGCGTCCGTCCCGAGGACGTCGTCGTCTCCACGTCGCAGGGCCAGGGCCTCTCGGTCACGGTCGACCTCGTCGAGGAGCTCGGCGCGGACGGGTACCTCTACGGCCACACCGACATCGAGGGCAAGCGCACCGACCTGGTCGCCCGCGTCGACGGCCGCCTGCACCCCAACGCCGGCGACACCGTGTTCATCACCCCGCAGCAGGGCCACCTCCACGCCTTCGACGCCGAGAGCGGCCTCCGCCTCAACGCGCCGGTCGCCGCGAGCTGATCCACCGCACCTGACGACCGCTGCCGCGGTCCCCACGCTCCCCGGGAGCACCGGGGGCCGCGGCAGCTGCGTTTCCCCGGTCGGGTAGGGTCGCACCATGTCCGGATCACTGAACATCACCTCGGCGACGGTCGATCCGGCGCTCCTCGACCTCCCCTGGCAGCTGCCGCTCGACGAGTGGCCCTCCTCCGCGATCGCGACCCTGCCGAAGGGCATCTCCCGGCACCTCGTGCGCTTCGCCAACCTCTCGGGCTACGTCATCGCCATCAAGGAGACGACGGACGAGATGGCGCGCGGGGAGTACGACATGCTGCGGACGCTGCAGCGCCTCGAGATCCCGTGCGTCGAGCCCGTCGCCGTGATCATGAACCGCACGGACGAGGACGGCGACGCCCTCAAGTCGGTGCTCGTCACCCGGCACCTGAAGTTCTCGCTCCCCTACCGGGCGCTCTTCTCCCAGCAGCTGCGGCCCGACACCGCCACGCGCCTCGTCGACGCCCTCGCCGTGCTCCTGGTGCGGCTGCACATGATCGGGTTCTTCTGGGGCGACGTCTCGCTCTCGAACACGCTCTTCCGCCGCGACGCGGGCGCCTTCGCGGCCTACCTCGTGGACGCGGAGACGGGCAAGCTCTTCAACGGCGGCCTCTCCAACGGGCAGCGCGAGAACGACCTCGAGATCGCCCGAGTGAACATCGCCGGCGAGCTCATGGACCTCGAGGCGGGCGGACGCATCGAGGAGGGGCTCGACCCGGTCGAGACCAGCACGCGCATCGTCGCCCAGTACCGCACGCTCTGGAAGGAGCTCACCGGACGCGAGGAGTTCCCCACCTCCGAGCGCTGGCGCATCAACGAGCGCGTCGACCGGCTCAACGACCTCGGCTTCGACATCGAGGAGCTCGCGATCCGCACGACCGCCGAGGGGTCGCAGGTGCGCATCCAGCCGAAGGTCGTGGACGCCGGGCACCACCAGCGCCGGCTGCTCCGCCTCACGGGCGTCGACGCGCAGGAGAACCAGGCGCGGCGCCTGCTCAACGACCTCGACTCCTACACGGCGACCTTCGACAAGCAGGACCTCGATGAGGAGATGGTCGCCCACGAGTGGCTCGCTCGCGTGTTCGAGCCCGTCGTGCGGGCGATCCCCCGGGACCTGCGCGGGAAGCTCGAGCCCGCCGAGGTCTTCCACCAGCTCCTCGAGCACCGCTGGTACATGTCGCAGAAGCTCAACCGGGACATCCCGCTCGCCGAGGCGGTGACCGCCTATGTGCAGGACATCCTCCGCCACCGCCGCGACGAGGCGACCGTGATCGACCCGCCGACCGAGTCGATCGGCGTCATCGAGGACGAGTCCGACGTGCCGATCACCGAGGCCGAGGCCGCGGAGGACTGGCGCACGAAGGTCTGACCGACGGGCGGGAGCTGCAGGACGACGACGAGCCGGGACCCTGAGGTCCCGGCTCGTCGTCGTGCGGGCCCTACTTGCGGCGGGCCGCCGCGCGCAGCTTGCCGATCTCGTAGAGCGTGACGCTCGCCGCGATGCCCGCGTTCAGGGACTCCGTGGAGGCGCCGATCGGGATCGAGACGATGGTGTCGCACGTCTCGGTGACGAGGCGCGAGAGGCCCTTGCCCTCGGATCCGACGACGACCACGATCGGGCGGTCGGCGAGCGTGAACTCGTGCAGCGACATGTCGCCACCGCCGTCGAGGCCGACGACGAAGACGCCGCGCTGCTTGAGCGCCTTGAGCGTCTGCGTGAGGTTCGACGCCATGGCGACGGGCGTGCGCGCCGCGGCGCCCGCGGAGGTCTTCCACGCGGAGGCGGTGAGGCCGACCGAGCGGCGCTGCGGCACGATCACGCCGTGCCCGCCGAACGCGGCGACCGAGCGGATGATGGCACCCAGGTTCCGCGGGTCGGTGATCCCGTCGAGGGCCACCATGAGCGGGACCTGGCCGCGGGAGATGGTCTTGTCGAGCAGCTCGATCGCGTCCGCGTACTCGTACGGCGGCACCTTGAGCGCGAGGCCCTGGTGGACGGCGTCGTGGCCGGCGATGCGGTCGAGCTCCGGCCGCATCACCTCGAGGACGGGGATCCCCCGCCCGGTGGCGAGCGACAGGACCTCCTTCACCCGGTCGTCGTACTCGATGCGCGAGGCGATGTAGAGCGCCGTGGCGGGGATCTTCGCGCGGAGCGCCTCGACCACCGAGTTGCGGCCGGTGACGACCTCGGACTCGTCCTGCTGCTTCGCACGGCGGGCGCGCGGGCGTCCGCACCGGCGGGCCGGTCGGTCGCCCGGGCGCGCGGCGGGGCCGAGCGCTCGGCCCGCTCGTCCCGTCCGCGGTTGGCGCCCGCGGACGCGGCCTCGTACCGGTCCTTGGCCAGCTTGCGCTTGCCGGCGGGGTGGTACGGCCGGTCCTCGGCCTTCGGCGTGGGCTTCTTGCCCTCCAGCGCCTGCCGGCCCTGTCCGCCCGACCCCTTGAGCGGGCCCTTCTTGGTCTTCCGTACCGCGCCTGAGCGGCTGGGCTTATTCGCCATCGATGCTCCAATGCGACCCGCCTGGCGAGTCCTCTATCGTGATGCCGGCCTCGGCCAGCTCCTGTCTGATGCGGTCGGCGAGGGCGAAGTCCCTGGCCTCCCGCGCGGTCTGCCGTTCGGCGATCCGCTGCTCGACGAGCGCCTGCAGCGCACGGCGCGCGGGCTGGTCGGAGGCGGTGCGCCACTCGTCGGAGAGCGGGTCGATCCCGAGCACCGCCACCATCGCGGAGACGTCGGCGCGCAACGACGCCGCCTCCTGGAGGTCGCCCGCGTCGAGGGCGGCGTTGCCCGCGCGGACGGCGTCGTGCAGCACGGCGAGCGCCTGCGGGACGCTCAGGTCGTCGTCCATCGCCTCCGAGAACTCCGCGGGCACGGCGGCGGGCGCGGCGCCCTCCGCTGCGGGAGGCGCCTGGAACCGGGTGCCGGCGAGCCGCCGCGCGCTCCGGTCGAGGAACGTCTCGATGCGGTCGAACGCCGCCTCGGCCTCGGCGAGCGCGCCGTCGTGGAACTCCAGGGTGGAGCGGTAGTGCGCGGATCCCAGGAAGTAGCGCACCACCACGGGGCGGGCGGCGGCGAGGAGGTCGGCGGCGAAGAGCGAGTTCCCGAGGGACTTGCTCATCTTCTGCCCGGCTACGGCGACGAGGCCGTTGTGCAGCCAGTAGCGCGCGAAGGGATCGCCCGCCGCCCGCGACTGCGCGAGCTCGTTCTCGTGGTGCGGGAAGCGGAGGTCGAGGCCGCCGCCGTGGATGTCGAACTCGGCGCCGAGGTAGCGCGTCGACATCGCGGAGCACTCGATGTGCCATCCGGGACGTCCGGCGCCCCACGGGAGGGCCACGACGCGCTCGCCGGCTCGCCCGGCTTGGCGCCCTTCCAGAGGGCGAAGTCCCGCACGTCGCGCTTTGCCCGGGGATCGGCGTCCGCGGCGGCCTCCATGTCGGCCGCGCGCTGGCGGGTGAGCTCGCCGTACTCGGGCCAGGAGGCGGTGTCGAAGTAGACGTCGCCGGAGCCGTCATCGGCGGCGTAGGCGTGGCCGCGCTCCACGAGGCGGGCGATGATCGCCTGCATCTCCCCGATGCTCGCGGTGGCGCGGGGCTCGTAGCTGGGCGGGAGGATCCCGAGGGCGGCGTAGGCGCGGGAGAACTCGAGCTCCACGCGGTAGGCGAGCGCCCACCACTCCTCCGTGCCGCCGGCCTCCTGGCCGCGCCGGGCGTTGTCGATGACCTTGTCGTCGATGTCCGTGACGTTGCGCACGAGCGTGACGTCGAGGCCGCGATGCGCGAGCCAGCGTCGGAGCTGGTCGTACGCGAGCGCGGAACGGAGGTGGCCGATGTGAGGCGCCGACTGCACCGTCGGACCGCAGACGTAGATGCCGACCCGGCCGTCGACGAGCGGCACGAAGTCCCGCAGGGACTGCGTCCGGGAGTCATGGAGGCGCAGGGTCACAGACAGATCCTAGTCAGCGCGCGTGCGGGCCCCCGCCGGATGACGGGCGAGGAGCCGGGTGCCGCTCCCCCGGGACGCCCGCGTCAGAGCCTCTCCACGAGCGCCGTCGCGACCGCGGCGACCCCGTCGCCGCGCCCCGTGAAGCCGAGGCCGTCGGTGGTGGTGCCGGCGAGCGAGACAGGCGCGCCCACGGCGGCCGAGAGGACCCGCTCGGCTTCGGCCCGCCGCGGCGAGAGCTTCGGGCGGACGGCCATGACCTGCACGGCGACGTTGACGATCCCGTAGCCGGCTCCGCGGACGAGCTCGGCGGTGCGGCGGAGGAAGACGTCGCCGTGCGCGCCGTCGAGCTCCGGGTCGTCGGTGCCGAAGATCCCGCCGATGTCGCCGAGGCCCGCAGCGGAGAGGAGGGCGTCGCACACGGCGTGGCTCACCGCGTCCCCGTCGCTGTGCCCCGCGAGGCCCGCCTCGCCTGGCCAGTGCAGGCCCGCGAGCCAGAGCGGCTGGGTGCCGTCGACCGCGTGCACGTCGGTGCCGATCCCCGAACGCAGGCGCGAGGCCGCCGATCCGAGGCCCTCGGCGCGCGCGACGAGCTCCTCCGCCCGCCGCAGGTCCCACGCCGTGGTCACCTTGAAGGCGAGCGCGTCGCCGGCGACGACGTGGACGGAGCCGCCCGCGGCCTGGAAGAGGGCCGCGTCGTCGGTGTGCTCCGCGATCGCGGCCCGATAGGCGGCATCGAGCTCGGCGCGCGGGAACCCCTGCGGCGTCTGGACCCCCACGAGGTCGCTCCGGTCCACGGTCCCGAGGCACTCCCCCGCCAGATCCACGCGCTTGACCGTGTCGGTGACCGGGAGCCCCGGGACGACGCCGGCGCCCCGGGCACGGACCTCCGCCGCGACGGCGGCGAAGAGGGCGGTCGGCGTGAGCGCGCGCGCGGCGTCGTGCACGAGGACGGTGTCGACGGATCCGGCGAGCGCCGCCAGCCCCACGCGGACGGATCCCTGCCGGGTCTCCCCTCCGGCGACCACCGCGACGGATCCGCGGGCGGCCCCCGCGGCGGCGTCCGCCACGGCCGAGGCCTCCACGAGATGCGTGCCGGGTGCGACCACGACGACGTGCGCCTCCTCCGCGAGGTCGAGGACGCGTGCGAGCGACCGGGCCAGCAGCGTCGCGCCGCCGACCTCGACGAGCGCCTTCGGGATGCCGGCGCCCAGGCGCGTCCCGCTGCCCGCCGCGACGACGACGACGCCGAGGCGGGGACCCTCCGTCTTCCCGTCGACGGTCGCGCGGACGGACGGGACGACGGGGTCGTGGCTCATGCGGTCAGGCTACCGGCGGCCCGGGGCGGGCGACGCGGGAGGTCAGGAGGCGAGGACCTCGTCGAGCATCGTGGAGGCGTGCTCCTCGTCCGTCTTCTCGGCGAGCGCCAGCTCGCCCACGAGGACGCCGCGCGCCTTCTGCAGCATGCTCTTCTCCCCCGCGGACAGGCCGCGGTCCTGGTTGCGCCGCCAGAGGTCGCGGACGACCTCGGCGACCTTCAGCACGTCGCCGGAGGCGAGCTTCTCGAGGTTCGCCTTGTAGCGCCGGGACCAGTTGGTGGGCTCCTCGGTGAACTCGGCGCGCAGCACCTCGAACACCCGCTCCACGCCCTCGCGGCCGATGACGTCACGGACGCCGACCATGTCGACGTTCTCCGCGGGCACCTCGATCTGCAGGCCGCCCTGGTTGACGTCGAGCTTGAGGTACAGCTTCTCCTCGCCGCGGATGACGCGCTTCTTCACCTCGATGATGGTCGCGGCCCCGTGATGGGGGTACACGACGGTCTCGCCGACCTCGAAGAGCATGGGTTCCCCGTTCCTTGGACTGCCCATCAGGATACCAGCCGGGTCGCGGCTGCCCGCGGGCGGCCGTCCTGCACCTGATCCCGTAGGCTGGGCGGGTCAGCTGATACACGCGCGGACGCCCCCGGACGCCCCGGCGCCGGCTCCGTGCGACAACCGGAGGGTCCCGTGAGAGCGCGTACCGCATCGTCCATCGTCCTCGCGGCCCTGATCGCGGTCGGCACGTCGTCCTGCACCTTCATCACGCCCCAGGCCACGCAGATCTCCTACTTCCCGAGCGACGGCTTCGACGCCACGGTGGGCGACATCGAGGTGCGCAACGCCATCCTCCTGACCGAGGGCGACTCCCCGGCCGGCGCGAGCCTCGTGGTCACGCTCGTCAACAACTCGGGCGACAGCCAGCGCGTCGCGTTCCAGCACGAGCTCACCGAGGGCAGCGCGGAGCGCGAGACCCGCACCGTCACGGCGGCGCCCGGCCTCACGGCGTACGGCGCCGAGGACTCGCAGCGCATCGTGTTCGACTCCGTCGAGCCGACCCCGGGGTCGCTCACCAAGATCTACATCCAGTACGGCGACGCCGAGGGCGTCGAGATGGACGTGCCGGTCCTGAACGGCGACCAGGAGACCTACACGAGCCTGGTCCCCGGCGGCTCGGGCTCCACGCCCGACACCACCGTCACCACGACGCCCGGCACCGACGAGGGCGACGAGGGCCTCGAGGACGAGTCGAACTAGCCGCCCGTCGCACGGCCGCTCGGCATGACGGAGGCCCCGTCCCCCTCGGGGGACGGGGCCTCCGTCATGCGCGAAGCCGGCCCCTACGCCTCGAAGCGGTAGCCGAGCCCGCGGACGGTGACGAGGAGGACGGGATCGGACGGCTCGCGCTCGATCTTCGAGCGGATGCGCTTGATGTGCACGTCGAGCGTCTTCGTGTCGCCGAAGTAGTCGGATCCCCACACGCGGTCGATGAGCTGACCGCGCGTGAGCACGCGCCCCGCGTTGCGGAGCAGCAGCTCGAGCAGCTCGAACTCCTTCAGCGGCATGGCGATCTCGCGGCCGTCCACCTCCACGGTGTGGCGCTCGACGTCCATGCGGACGGCGCCGACCTCGAGCACGTTCAGCGGCTCGTCGTCGACCTCGACCCGGCGTCGCAGCACCGCCCGGATCCGCGCGAGGAGCTCGCGCGTGGAGTACGGCTTGGTCACGTAGTCGTCGGCCCCCAGCTCGAGGCCGACCACGATGTCCACCTCGGAGTCCTTGGCGGTGAGCATGATGATCGGCACGGCCGAGCGCGTGCGGATCTCCCGGCACACCTCGGTGCCGGGCAGGCCGGGCAGCATGAGGTCGAGCAGGATGAGGTCCGCGCCGTCCCGGTCGAAGGCCGCCACGGCGGACGGGCCGTCCTCGACGACGTCGATCTCGTACCCCTCGCGCTGGAGCAGGAAGGCGAGCGGCTCGCTCAGCGATGCCTCGTCCTCGACGAGCATGATGCGTGTCACGTGGGTTCTCCGATGTCCGTACCGGCGAGAGCCGGCGTCTGCGATGCCTCGGGGAGGCGGATGGTGAAGGTCGAGCCGCGTCCCGGGCGGGACCAGACGCGGACGTCGCCGCCGTGGTTCTGCACCACGTGCTTGACGATGCTGAGGCCGAGCCCGGTGCCGCCGGTGTCGCGGGCGCGGGCCTGGTCGACGCGGAAGAAGCGCTCGAAGATGCGGCCCTGCTCGTCCTCGGGGATGCCGATGCCCTGGTCGGTGACGACGACCTCCACGGCGCCGTCGTCGACCATGACGCCGATGCCCACGCGGGAGCCGTCGGGCGAGTAGTTCACCGCGTTGCTCAGCAGGTTGTGCACGGCGACCACGAGGAGCGCCTCATCGCCGTAGACGGTGGAGCGCGAGCGCTTGCCGCGGGCGAGCTCGATCCCGCGGAGCTCCGCGCCGAGCCGCACCTGGTCGAGCGCCACGCTGATCACGTGGTCGACGTCGACGGGCTCCGCCTTCTCCAGCGCGTTCGCCGCCTCCAGGCGCGACAGCTCGATGATCTCCTGCGTGATGCGCGCGAGCCGGGACGACTCCGTGGTCAGCCGGGCCGCGAACCGGCGCACCTGCACCGCGTCGTCGGCGCACGAGTCGAGCGCCTCGGCGAGGAGCCCGACCGCGCCGATGGGGGTCTTCAGCTCGTGGCTGATGTTCGCCACGAAGTCGCGGCGCACCTGGTCCAGCCGGTACGACTCGGTGCGGTCCTGCGCGAGCAGCAGCACGTATCGCGCCCCGAGGCGGGCTACCCGGACGTGCATCTGGAACTCGGCCGCGCCGAACGGGCCGCGGGCGAGCGACACCTCCTCGGCCATCGGCTCGCCGGAGCGGCGCACCCGGTCGACCATGGCGACGAGCTCGGGGTGCACCAGCGCCTGGTGGAAGACGAGGCCCGAGGAGATCGCGCCGGGCGAGGCCTTCATCACGTTGTTCGACGGGTCCAGCACGATGCCGGCGGACTCGAGGGCCTCCAGGACCTGGTCGACGCCGTCCGGGACGACCGGGTTGGTGATCTCGACGGCACGGTCGCCGCGGTCCGCCGCGTGGTGCAGCAGCCACACGAATCCCGCGCCCACCGCCAGTCCGATGACGAGGCAGACGAGCACCAACGCACCGGTGTCCATGGGCCCAGACTAGGAGACGGCAAGGGGCCGTCCGGGTGCTGGGGTTCCGTCATCCGCGGAGCGAGGGCGCGAATTCAGCTCGACGGCACCGTGCGTTAACCTCGCTTGACCAGAGTCGGATGACGTGGACCCGGCACCCGGGGTCCGCTCTGCCCGAGAACCACCCCGTCCCTCCTGCAGCGGGGCGGACTGAGAGGACGTCCCCCATGCGCGAAGTGTTCCAGCAGGAGCTCCACGAGGTCCAGGAGCGTCTCATCGAGATCTCCGCGCTCGTCGCCATCTCCATCGAGAACGCCACCCGGGCGTTCAACGAGTCGAACGTCAGCCTCGCCGAGACCGTGATCGAGCAGGACCGTCGCATCGACGAGCTCGCCACGAGCCTCGACGAGCTCGCGATCAACATCCTCGCCCGCCAGCAGCCGGTCGCCCGCGACCTCCGCATCGTGGTGAGCGCGCTGCGGATCAGCGCGTCGCTCGAGCGCATGGGCGACCTCGCCGAGCACATCGCCCAGCTGTCCCGCTACCGCTTCCCGGACAAGGTGGTGCCGAAGTCGCTCCGCCCCACGTTCCTGGAGCTCGGCCAGCTCGACGTGGCCATCGCCCGCAAGCTCACGGACCTCCTCACCACCGAGGACCCGAAGCTCGCCGAGGAGATCCGCAACGACGACGACCGCATCGACGAGCTGCACCTCAGCGTCTTCGACAAGGTGCTCGGCGAGACGTGGAAGGGCGCGGCCGTCGACACGGTCGACTCGACCCTCGCCAGCCGGTACCACGAGCGCTTCGCCGACCACGCCGTGTCGATCGCGAAGACCGTGCAGTACCTCGCCACGGGCGACTGGGTGCAGGCCGACGCCTGACCCCGACGGCCGCGTGACGGCCCTCACGACGAGAGCCCGACCGGATGATCCGGTCGGGCTCTCGTCGTCCGTGCGGGCGCTGTCGCCCGCGCTCCTACTTCTTGCTGCCCTGCGCGGCCACGGCCGCGGCACCGGCTGCGGCGGCCTCCGGGTCGAGGTACTCGCCGCCGGGGACGATCGGGCGGAAGTCCTCGTCGAGGCGGTAGACGAGCGGGATGCCGGTCGGGATGTTGAGCTCGGCGATGTCGGCGTCGGAGATGCCGTCGAGGTGCTTCACGAGGGCACGCAGCGAGTTGCCGTGCGCGGTCACCAGGACGGTGCGACCGGACGCGAGGTCGGGCTGGATGTCGGACTCCCAGTAGGGCAGCATCCGCTCGATGACGTCCTTCAGGCACTCCGTGCGGGGCAGCGCCTCGCCGAGGTCGGCATAGCGGGGGTCGCCCGACTGCGAGAACTCGTCGTCGTCGGCGATGGGGGGCGGCGGAACGTCGAACGAGCGGCGCCAGGTGGCGAACTGCTCGGGGCCGTACTCGGCGAGGGTCTGCGCCTTGTCCTTGCCCTGGAGCGCCCCGTAGTGGCGCTCGTTGAGGCGCCAGGTGCGCTGGACGGGGATCCAGGAGCGGCCGGCGCGCTTGAGCGCGATGTTGGCGGTGTCGATGGCGCGGATGAGGACGGAGGTGTGCAGCACGTCGGGGAGGATGCCGGACTCGGCGAGGAGCTCGCCGGCGCGCTGCCCCTCCGCGACGCCCTGCTCGCTCAGCTCGACGTCCACCCATCCGGTGAACAGGTTCTTCTGGTTCCAGTCGCTGTTGCCATGACGCAGCAGGACGAGGGTGCGGGAGTCAGCCATGCCGCCAGCCTACCGAGCGATGGGAGACTGGACCCATGCCGGGCGCCGCCTCCCCCGTCGGCTCCGTGACGCGCGGGACGACCAACACGAACCGCCTCCGACGCGTGGACCGGTGGATCGCGACCCTCGATTCCCTGCGCACCGCCGCCGACCCGCTGGTGGTCGACCTCGGGTACGGCGCGAGCGGCATCACGGCGCTCGAGATGCACCGGCGGCTGCGGGACGCGCGGCCCGACGTGCGGGTCGTGGGCATCGAGATCGAGCCGGGGCGCGTGGCCCGCGCCCGCGCGCAGCTCGCCGAGTGGCCCGACGCCGCCGCCCGGGCACGCGTGTCGTTCGTGCGCGGCGGGTTCGAGGTGCCCCTGCCGGGCGGCGAGCGCGCCACGGTGATCCGCGCGTTCAACGTCCTCCGGCAGTACGACGAGTCCGAGGTGCCGGCGGCGTGGGAGCGGATGGCGGCGCGGCTCGCCTCGGGCGGATCCGTGGTCGAGGGCACGTGCGACGAGATCGGCCGCGTCGCCAGCTGGGTGGACGTGCGCGAGGACGGACCGCGGAGCCTCACGATCTCGCTGCGGCTGGCGGGGCTCGAGCTGCCGTCGATCGTGGCCGAGCGGCTGCCGAAGGCGCTCATCCACCGCAACGTGCCCGGCGAACGCGTCCACGGGCTGCTGGCGCTCCTCGACCGGAGCTGGATCCTTAGCGCGCCGCTCGGCGTGTACGGCCCGCGGCAGCAGTGGCTGGGCGCCGTCCGCCGCATGCGCGACGCGGGGGTGCCCATCGAGGCCGGACCTGCCAGGTGGCGGCTGGGCGAGCTGACCGTGCCGTGGTCGGAGGTGCAGCCGGGGAGCGCATGACGGCGGCACCTCCGACCACGGCGGGGTCGCGGGGTCAGGCCCGGATGCGGTCCTGCACCACGGCGGGCGCCGGGGCGGGACCGGGCGCGGCGCGGGGGGCCTCGTCGGGAGCCCCGGTCGCCGGCCGGGCGCACGGGACGGCGACGTCCACGGTTGCCGTGTGCGCGGCGCCGTCGAAGGACACCGCCTGGACGGACATCCCGTCGTCCAGGGGCACCCGTTCGCCGGCCCGGATCCGCCTGCTCCCGTTCGAGGAGTCGCCGGGACGGGTGAGCACGCTGCCGCCCTCGCGCTCGCGCGGATCCGTGCGCGTCACCTCGATCCCGGTCGGAGCGTCATCCTGCGCGGCTCGGGGCGAGGGGTACAGCTGGGCGTAGAGCAGGTTGTCGACGACGTCGCGGAACTGCAGGTAGTAGGCGACGCCCGGGTGCGCCGGGTTCCTCCAGGTGACGACGCGCTGGGCCGACGAGGGGGCGCTCATGGTGCTGACCGTGATGCGCCGAGGAGCGCCGCAGGTCAGGACGACCGGGTGGCGCAGCGCGCCCAGGTGCGCGAGCGACACCGCGGTGAAGGGGTAGAACGTGGACCCGCCGCCCATGATGTCGCTCACGTTCCCGTACTCGTCCCGCGTGCACGACGACGGGAGCCCGGTCGCGCTGCCGAGGTCCCAGCGCGACGCGCAGCGGACGGACGAGGTGTGCTGGAGGGACATGGTGTGCCCGAGCTCGTGGGCGATGGTGGTGGGATCCGTCGTCGCCACGGTCGCCACGCCTCCCGCGTCGAGCGTCGACGCCTGCTGCCCCAGCGCGTACTCGCAGTCGGATCCCTCGGGCGTCATCACCAGGAGGTGCCGGTCCGCGCCACCCACGAACCCCGCCCGCTTCCGCCCGTACTCGACCAGCGGATCGAAGTCCGTGCAGTCGACGCTCGTCGGCATGGTCAGCCAGTCGGTCGCGGCGACCACGCGCAGCCGGACGGCCCCGTCCGTCTCGTTCGCGTAGAAGGCGTCGACGACCGCGAGGCTGTGCAGGGCCTCGTCTCGGGTGTAGTCCGGCGCCGTGCCCTCCGGCGCGAGCATCACGACGGTGACGTCGTGGGTGGTCGACGTGCCGGTGGCCGAGCTCGCGGCGGCCGGGACGGCGGCGGGGCGCTCGACGGCGCCGGCGGACGGCACCGCCGCCCCGACGACCAGCAGGACGGCGAGCGTCGTGGTGAGCAGTGGGCCTCGTGTCCTCATGGTGCTCCTGACTCCCGCGGCGCGGGGTGGCGCCGGGCACGGCGCCACGGACGCGAGGATGCTGTCAGGGGACGGGCCCGGCAGGGGGCGTCGCTCCCCAGCCCACCGCCGGCCGGCCCCTCGACCCGCCCCTCGTCGGACCCCGAGCCCGGCAGGTCGGCTGCCTAGACCTCCGGGAGCGCGGAGCGCGCCGTGTCGGGATCCAGGCCCGCGGCGACCTGCAGGTCCACGAGCAGGGGCCGCAGCAGCATGACGAGCATCACCTCGCCGACCGGGGCGCCCGGGATGAGCTCGCGGGGATCCAGCCGGACCGCCACCAGCACGAGGTTCTGCTGCGCCAGCGGCGTGGCGGACGGGTCCGTCAGGCTCTGCCCGAGGAGGTTCACCCCGTTCGACACGGTGGCGAGCAGCTCGGCGAGGACCGGCCGCCGCACGCGGTCGACCACCAGGAAGTCGACGCGCCGGGAGATGACGCGGAGGTTCCGCACCGCGAGGTCCATGCCGTCGAGCACACGCCGCTGGGCCCGCAGCTCCGGCAGGTGGCGGCGCAGGAACGGCGAGATGCGGGCGATGGACAGCGCCGAGTCGGCCGCCGCGCTCCAGGCGTCGACGAGCGGCTGCGTCCGACGCAGCCGCTCCAGGGCGCGGTCGGCGGCCGTCGCGTCGCCGAGCCGCAGCGCGGAGACCAGCGAGGTGAGGGCGTACGAGCACTCGGAGAAGACCCGCCGCGCCTCACGGACGGCTTGCCGCCGCGGATCCCGGGGGATGAGCGCCGTCGCCAGGAGCGCCACCGCACCGCCCACGAGTCCGTCCACGCTCCGCACGAAGACGCCGCCGGGCGGCGCGGGGAGCAGCGCCACGAGCACGGCCTGCACCCCCGCCGCGACCGCGAACGCGGCGTTCGACGACAGCAGGCGCGCCACCAGCAGCGTGGCCAGGATGATGACGAACAGCTGCCAGGCGCCGCGGCCGATGCCGAGCAGCAGGACCTCGCTGAGCGTGATGCCGACGGTCATGCCGATCGCCGTCTCCAGGACGCGGACCGGACGCGCGTCGCGGACGAAGCCCAGGCTGGTGATGGTGACGGTCGTCGCGAGCAGCGGGGTGTCGTGGCCGAGGACGTGGTGCGCGAAGGCCCAGCCACCCGTGGCCGCGATGGCGATCTGGAGGGCGGCGGGCGAGGACCCCCAGAGGCGCGCGACGGCGGCGCGGGGGTCCGCCCGGTGCCTCAGGGTGCGGGCGGCACGGGCCGACCGCTCCCGCGCGCGCTCAGCGGCGGACCGCACCGAGCCGGGGCAGGCGGGGGACGTCGGCCGAGCGTCCGGCGTCGGTGGGCACGATGACGTCCTGCGCGGCCTGCACCCGGACGTCGTCGGCGACCACCTCGAGCTGCACGGCGGGATCCACAGCACGTCGGACGACCGCGAGGGCGATGGGTCCGAGCTCATGGTGCAGCGCGCTCGAGGTGACGGCGCCGACGATCTCACCGGGCGTCCCGTCCGGGGCGGCGGGGAGCCGCACGTCGGATCCGGGACCCGGCAGGACCGCGTCGGACCCGTCGAGCTGCAGCAGCACGAGGCGCCGTGGGGGCCGCCCCAGGTTGTGCACCTTGGCCACCGTCTCCTGCCCGCGGTAGCAGCCCTTCGAGAGATGGACGGCGCTGCGCAGCCAGTCGAGCTCGTGCGGGATGGTGCGGTCGTCGACCTCGGTGGCGAAGCGCGGGCGCCACGCGGCGATCCGCAGGGCCTCGGCGGCGAGCGTGCCCGCGACGGGCAGGTCGCCGTCGGCGGCGCGCGTGACCAGTGCCGGCAGCGCGGCGCGGGGCACGAGCCGCTCGCTCCAGGTCCAGCCCTCGGCCGGGTGCGGCGACGCCGCCGCGTACTGGTGCCCGCCGGGCGCGACGCGCGTCCACGGGTCGCGCCAGACGAGCGGCACGCCGGCAGGCGCCGCGACCGGGAGGTCGGGCTCGCCCATGGTGCCGACGACGGCGAGCTCGGCGGTGCGGTCGGCCGGCTCCACCCGGAGCATGAAGCGCATGCGCTGCAGGTACGCGAGGAGCGCCTCCGCGTCGCCCGCGCCGAGGAGCAGCCACGTCGCCACGCCGTCGTCGAGGACGCCCACGGCGTGCTCGAGGCGGCCGTTCTGGTCGAGGAAGAGGGTCTCGGCCGAGTCCCCGGGTGCGAGGCCGCGGAGGGACTGGCTCGTGATCGAGTCGAGCCAGGTGAGGCGGTCCTCGCCCGTCACCGACAGGACGGCGCGGTGGGAGAGGTCGACCACCGCGTTGCCCGCGGCGAGGGCACGCTGCTCGGCCACGAGGGACCCGAGGTGCGCGGGGACGCCGGCGTCCGGCCCCTCGGCCGCGACGGCGCCGGGCAGGTCGAGGAACGGCGAGCGGGTCGCGGTTCCCGGGTCAGTCGACACGCGCGACCCGCCCCGAGGCGTGCGTGCGCAGCGGCTGGCCGAGCGCGGCGATGTCCCACGCCCACAGCAGGTCGCGCTCGACGAGGCCGTAGAGCCGCGTGGCGCCCGTGTAGGCCTTGGCGCCCTCGGTGCGCATGACCGCGTCGGTGGCGAGGTCGATCCGGGCGCTGCCCACCTGGCCCACGTAGAGCTCGCTCACGCCCCCGGGGTGCACGAGCGCCACCTCGACGTCGAAGCCGCCGTCCGCGTTGCGGAGCGTCTCGACCTCCTCGGCGTTCGTGAACGGGCGCTCGCCGACGGGCGGGAGCATCGCGGGACCCGGGTCGCCGTCGGTGAGGCGGCGGCGGAGTCGCCAGTACCCCGTCTCCGTGACGAAGGGCACGGGGCCGTCGTCGCCCTCGACCCACGCGTAGGAGGAGTAGTTGAGGTGCGGCAGGCCGTCGTGGCTGAAGCTGATGCGCTGGCCGAACCCGCGGCGGACGACCTCGTCGCCCACGGCGTACTCGACGACGCCTGTCCCCTCCCAGACGCCGAGCAGCCAGGAGAGGGGGACGAGCTCGGCGGGCAGGCCGGTGGGGATCTCGATCATGCGGCGCGCGGTCAGCGCTGGCCGCGGAAGAGGTTGTACACCACGACGAGCGACACCCAGCCGATGGAGAGGCTCGCCAGGACCAGCAGTCCGGTGAAGAAGAGTTCCAGAGCAAGCAGCGACGACATGGGCTCAATCTACCCCACGGCCGGCCGCCACGGGCCGGTGCGGGCGAGGCGGCTAGGGCAACGCGAGCACGACGAGGGTGGCCGCCGCCAGCACGAGCACGGCGCCGACCACGCTCCCGACCGCCCGGTCGACGAAGCCCGTCTTCCGGGGCAGCGCCAGCTGGATCACGAAGGTCGCGACGACGCAGACGGCGAGCACGAGAGGGAGCCACCGGGGAGCCGCGTCCGGACCGACCGCGACCGCCACCACGACCGCGCCGACGGCGGCGGCCAGCCAGACGGGCACGAGGCTGCGCAGGGGGGAGGTCACCCTGCAATCCTGCCCCACGTATCATGGGGGCAATTCATCCATGGAGGATCCCTGTGGCCCAGCTGTTGATCCTGACCTCGTCCGCGGACACCGACGTGCTCCCGGCGCTCGGGCTCCTCAGCCACCGGACGCGGCACATCCAGGCCGACGCCGCGAGCCTCGTGAACGCCCCCGCGGCGGACCTCGTGCTGGTGGACGCGCGCCGCGACCTCGCCAGCGCCAAGTCCCTGTGCAAGATCCTCACCACCACGGGCGGCGGCACGCCGCTCATCCTCGTGCTCACCGAGGGCGGGTTGACCGCGGTCAGCGCCGACTGGGGCGCGAACGACGTGATCCTCGACTCCGCGGGCCCCGCCGAGGTCGACGCGCGCGTGCGGCTCGTCATCGGCCGCGCCGCGCAGGAGCACACCGGCAGCAAGATCCACGCCTCCGGCGTCGTGATCGACGAGGCGAGCTACTCCGCCAAGGTCCACGGCAAGCCGCTCGACCTCACCTTCAAGGAGTTCGAGCTGCTCCGCTTCTTCGCGAGCCACCCGTCGCGCGTCTTCACGCGCGAGCAGCTGCTCAGCGAGGTGTGGGGCTACGACTACTTCGGCGGCACGCGCACGGTCGACGTGCACGTCCGGAGGCTGCGGGCCAAGCTCGGCGACCTCGAGTCGCTCATCGGCACCGTGCGCAACGTCGGCTACCGCTTCAACGTGTACGAGGAGGACAGTGAGCGCGTTCCCGCCCCCGCCGGAGCCTGACGCCGTGGCGGTCGCCCGCGTCGACCCCTCCCCCGACGCGGTGCGCGGCGCCCTCGCGCTCGCCGACCGCGCCCGCGAGGCCGACGGCCCCGCCCCCTTCAACGAGCAGACGCGCCTGACGCTCGGCGCGGACGGGGGCCCCGCGCTCCTGGTCGCCCTCGGGCCGGACGGGTCGACGATCGCCGCCGCCGTGCTCGCACGTGCGGACGCCGCAGCCGAGGCGGAGCTCGTCGTCGACCCCGCGCACCGCCGCCGGGGCCTCGGCCGAGCGCTCCTCGACGCGGTGCTCGCCGAGGCAGGGCCCTCCCCCCTCTCCGTCTGGGCGCACGGCGACCACCCGGGCGCCCGCGCGCTCGCGGAGGACGCCGGGCTCGACCGGGCGCGCGAGCTCCTGCAGCTGCGCGCCGAAGTGGGCGAGGCCCGCGCGGGCCTCGGCGAGCGCCCCCTGCCCGCGGGCCTCTCGCTCTCCTCCTTCACCCCGGACGACGCCGACGACTGGGTCGCCCTCAACGCGCGCGCCTTCGCCAGCCACCCCGAGCAGGGCCGCATGACCCGCGGCGACCTGGACGACCGCGTCGCCGAGCCCTGGTTCGACCCGGCGCTCCTGCTTCTCGCGCGGGACGCGGACGGCCGCCTCGCCGGGTTCCACTGGCTCAAGGCGGAGGACGGCCATGCGGAGGTCTACGTGCTCGGCGTGGATCCCGACCGCGCCGCCCGCGGGCTCGGTTCCGCGCTCCTCGCCGCCGGCCTCGACCTGCTCGCCGCGCGCGGCCATGCGGAGGTCGACCTGTACGTGGAGGCGGACAACGCGCCGGCCCTCGCGCTCTACCGCCGGGCCGCCTTCCGCGACGCCGCGGTCGACGTCCAGTACCGTCGCGCCTGATCCCCGCGCTCCCGCCACGGCGGGCCCGTGGCGGTTCACCGTGCGTTCACCTGCCGGAGGGCGGAGCGCACACCGCGATGCCATGATGGGCGGATGGACAGCGAGACGTACATCGGCGATGCGAAGGCGGTCGCCGAATCCCTGGACGACTTCGACGAGGACGAGATCCTCGAGGACGACGGGACCCTCCCCGAGGGGCGCTTCCTCGACCGGGAGCTGAGCTGGCTGGCCTTCAACCGCCGCGTGCTGGAGCTCGCCGAGGACCCGGAGCTGCCGGTCCTCGAGCGCGCCAACTTCCTCGCCATCTTCGCGAGCAACCTCGACGAGTTCTTCATGGTGCGCGTCGCCGGCCTCAAGCGCCGCATCGCCACCGGGCTCGCCGTGCCGACGAACATCGGCCGCACACCGTCCGAGGTGCTCTCCGCCATCAACGAGACCGCGTACCGCCTGCAGGTCCGCCATGCGGCCGCGTTCAACGACAGCGTCCGGCCGGCGCTCGAGGCGGAGGGCATCCGCATCGTCCGCTGGGACTCGCTCGACGAGGCCCACCAGGACCGCCTGCACGAGCTGTTCTCCGAGCAGGTCTTCCCGGTGCTCATGCCGCTCGCGGTGGATCCCGCGCACCCGTTCCCCTACATCTCCGGCCTCTCGCTCAACCTGTCCGTGCGGATCCGGAACCCCAAGACGAACCGCCAGGAGTTCGCGCGCATCAAGGTGCCGCAGATGCTGCCGCGCTTCATGCCGCTCACGCCGGACACCCGCTCGGGCCCCGTCGACTTCATCGCGCTCGAGGACCTCATCGCGAACCAGCTCGAGACGCTGTTCCCCGGGATGGAGATCGTCGAGCACCACGTCTTCCGCGTCACCCGCAACGAGGACGTGCAGATCGAGGAGGACGAGACCGAGAACCTCATCCAGGCCCTCGAGAAGGAGCTCCTGCGCCGCCGCTTCGGCCCGCCCATCCGCCTCGAGATCTCGGACGACATGGACGCGGTCACGCTCGACCTCCTCATGCGCGAGCTCGACATCACCGAGCAGGAGGTGTTCACGCTGCCCTCCCCGCTCGACCTGGGCGGCCTGTTCGACCTCGCCAAGCTCGACCGGCCGGCGCTGCACTACCCGAACAACGTTCCTACGACGGCGGTCGCGCTGAAGCCCGCCGAGGACAACTCGCGCGCCGACATCTTCCGCTCCATCGCCCAGCAGGACATCCTCCTGCACCACCCGTACGAGTCGTTCACCACGAGCGTGCAGGCCTTCCTCGAGCAGGCCGCGGCGGATCCGCACGTGCTCGCCATCAAGCAGACCCTCTACCGCACGAGCGGCGACAGCCCCATCGTCGAGGCGCTCATCGACGCGGCGGAGGCGGGCAAGCAGGTCCTCGCGCTGGTGGAGATCAAGGCCCGCTTCGACGAGCAGGCGAACATCACGTGGGCGCGCAAGCTCGAGAAGGCCGGCGTGCACGTCGTCTACGGCGTCGCGGGGCTGAAGACGCACTGCAAGCTCGCGCTGGTGATCCGCCAGGAGAAGGGCGGCGTGCTCCGGCACTACAGCCACATCGGCACGGGCAACTACAACCCCAAGACGAGCCGCATCTACGAGGACCTCGGGCTCCTCACCGCGGACGACGTGGTCGGCAAGGACCTCACCCGCCTGTTCAACGAGCTCTCCGGATACGGCATCGAGAAGAAGTTCAAGCGGCTCCTCGTGGCGCCGCTGCACCTCCGGAAGGGCCTGCTGAAGCGGATCGCCGTGGAGACGCAGAACGCGCTGGACGGCAAGCCGAGCGGCATCCGCATCAAGGTGAACTCCATCGTCGACGAGAAGATCATCGACGCCCTGTACCGGGCCAGCAACGCGGGCGTGCCCGTGCAGGTCTGGGTGCGCGGCATCTGCTCGCTCACGCCGGGGCAGCCGGGGCTCAGCGAGAACATCGAGGTGCGGTCCATCCTCGGCCGCTACCTGGAGCACAGCCGGGTCTTCTCGTTCGTGAACGGCGGCGACCAGACCACCTACATCGGCAGCGCCGACATGATGCACCGCAACCTCGACCGCCGCGTGGAGGCGCTCGTCCGCCTGGTGGATCCCGCGCACCTGCAGGAGATCGAGGATCTCTTCGACCGCGCCATGGCCGACACGACCTCGGCGTGGGTGCTGGACGCCGACGGCGAGTGGACGAGGCGCAACAAGAGCGCCGACGGCACGACGCTCGAGGACCTGCAGACCGCGGTGATGGGCATCGTGGCCAAACGCAAGCGGCGCGTGCTCCGCTGAGCACCGCTCCGCTGAGCACCGCTCCGCCCAGCGCCGACCCGTCGGGCGCCGCTCTGCGGGGCACGGACCCGGCTAGCGTGGGGGACGTGCCTCCCGCCCCTTCCGTGTTCGCCGCCGGCGCCGTCGTCTGGCGGGTCGTCGACGACCGGATCCGGGTGCTGATCATCCACCGGACCCGCCGCCGGGACACCTCGCTCCCCAAGGGCAAGGTGGATCCCGGCGAGACGCTCCCGCAGACCGCCGTCCGCGAGGTGCACGAGGAGACGGGGCTCCGGGTCGCGCTCGGCGTCCCGCTCGGCGCCATCGAGTACGGCATCTCCGGCGGGCGCCGGAAGTCCGTGAGCTACTGGGCCGCGGAGGCGACGGACGCCATGGTGGACGCGGGCCGCTTCGAGCCGGACCACGAGGTCGAGAGCATCGAGTGGGTCTCCATCCCGAACGCCCGCAAGCGCCTCGACTACCCCGGCGAGATCGACATCCTGGACCTGTTCGCGGGGCTCGTGGAGACCGGGTCGCATCGGTCGTTCGCGCTCATCGCCCTGCGCCACGGCCACGCGGTGCAGCCCTACGAGTGGGACGGTGCCGACTCCGGCCGCCCGCTCAGCGCACGCGGCCGGGACGAGGCCGAGGCCATCGTGCCGACGCTCCTCGCCTTCGGCCCTCGCGTCATCACGAGCAGCACGGCGGAGCGCTGCCTGCAGACGGTGGCGCCGCTCGCGGAGGCCCTCGGCCGACGCGTGAAGGAGGACGCCGGCATCAGCCAGGACGCCTACGAGACGGACGGCGGCTCCGTGCGGGAGACGGTCGCGAAGCGCGTGCGCAAGGCCCGGAGCGCCGTGCTCTGCAGCCACAGCCCGGTGCTGCCGGAGATCCTGCACGAGATCGCGCTCGCCACCGAGACGCCCCGCGCGAGCCGCATGCCCCGGGCGGGGATGCTGTCGCCCGCCGAGTTCTCGGTCGTGCACCTGTCGGCGTCCGACCCGGAGGCGGGCATCCTCGCCGTGGAGACGTACGGCGCGTCGGCCTGAGGGCCCGAGCCCGGATTCGCGGGGCCCCCGGATTCGCGGGGCCCGTGGGCCGTCGGCGCGACCCCGACCCACCACCGTGCACCCGGGTGCCGGGGAGCGTGTCGATCGGCGCGCTCTGTTCACCTCCCGTTCACCGATATCGGCCGATCCGGTCAAGAGCCCGACATAGCTTCTTCGAGGGGCACGCACCGGCCCCCTCACAGCACGAAATACCCGGAAGGCTCCATCACGTGAAGATCTCGCGTCTCGGCAGCGCAGCAGCGCTCGCCGCCGTCACCGCCCTCGCCCTCTCCTCCTGCGCCGCCAACGAGGCGCCCGCCGAGGGAGGCGACGCGTCGGCGTCCACCCTCGAGGGAACGATCAACGGCATCGGCGCCTCGTCGCAGGGCTCCGCGCAGGAGGCATGGATCGCCGGCTTCCAGACCGACAACACGGGCGTCAGCATCAACTACTCCCCCGACGGCTCGGGCGCCGGACGCGAGGCCTTCATGGCCGGCGGCCAGAACGCCAACTTCGCCGGCTCGGACCGCGCGCTGAAGTCGGAGGAGCTCGAGGGCACCTTCGGCCAGTGCGCCGACGGCACCAAGCCGATCGACCTCCCCGCCTACATCTCCCCCATCGCGATGATCTTCCAGATCGACGGCGTCGACGAGCTGAACCTCGACCCGGCCACCGCCGCGGGCATCTTCAAGGGCACCATCACGAAGTGGAACGACCCGGCCATCGTCGCGCTCAACCCCGACGCCACGATGCCCGACGCGGCCATCACGGCCGTGCACCGCTCGGACGACTCGGGCACCACCGAGAACTTCGCGAAGTACCTCAACACCACCGCCGAGAGCGTCTGGGACGCCGAGCCCGCGGGCGTCTGGCCCTACGAGGGCGGCGAGGCGGCCCAGGGCACGTCCGGCGTCGTCGACGCCGTCACCGGCGGCACCAACATCATCGGCTACGCGGACGCGTCGCGTGCCGGCACGCTCGGCACCGCCAAGATCAAGGTCGGCGACGAGTTCGTCGGGTTCTCGCCGGAGGCCGCCGCGGCCGTCGTCGAGGCCTCCCCCGAGGCCGAGGGCCGCGAGGAGAACGACGTCGTCTTCGACCTCGACTACAGCACCACCGAGGCGGGCGTCTACCCGATCGTCCTCGTGAGCTACCTCATCGCCTGCCAGGAGTACAAGGACCCGGCCGTCGGCGAGCTCGTCAAGGCGTACCTCGGCTACGTGACCGGCACGGACGGCCAGTCGGTCGCCGCGGAGAAGGCTGGCGCCGCACCGCTGTCCGAGACCGTCGCCGCGCAGGTCAAGACCGCCGTCGAGTCCATCAAGTAGGACCCGCCGTCCGCCCCCTGACCCGCTCACCCGGGTCAGGGGGCGCTCCCACGGGCGGCCCGCCGCCCCCTGCCCCGCCATCTCGACCGTAGGGAACCCGACCCATGACGACCGCCGCCCCGCAGCCTCCCCAGGCTCCCGAGTCCGATCGGCCGCGCGACGACGCCGCCCCCCGCAGCAGCCAGGGCGTGAAGGCCAAGGCCCGTCTCGCCGACCGCGTGTTCTCGGGGCTCGCCTCGGGATCCGGCACGCTCATCCTGGTGATCCTGGCGGCCGTCGCGCTGTTCCTCATCGTCCAGAGCCTCCCGGCCCTCACCGCACCGCCGGCCGAGGTCTCCGGCGGCGCCGGCTTCTGGGGCTACGTCGGCCCGCTGCTCTTCGGCACCGTCTACGCCGCCGCGCTCGCGATGATCATGGCCGTGCCCGTCGCCGTGGGCATCGCGCTCTTCATCTCCCACTACGCGCCCCGACGGCTCGCGCAGGGCCTCGGCTACGTCATCGACCTGCTGGCCGCCGTGCCCTCCGTCGTGTTCGGCCTCTGGGGCATCACGGTCCTCGCCAGGTTCCTGCAGCCGTTCTACGCGTTCCTCACGGACGCCTTCGGCTGGTTCCCGCTCTTCGCCGGGCCGGTCTCCGGCACCGGCCGGACCATCTTCACGGTCGCCGTCGTGCTCGCCGTCATGATCCTGCCCATCGTCACCGCGCTCTGCCGCGAGGTCTTCCTGCAGACCCCGAAGCTGCATGAGGAGGCCGCGCTCGCCCTCGGCGCGACGCGCTGGGAGATGATCCAGACCGCCGTGCTCCCGTTCGGCCGACCCGGCATCATCTCGGCCTCCATGCTCGGCCTCGGCCGCGCGCTCGGCGAGACGATGGCCGTCGCCATCGTGCTCTCCCCCGCCGCCGTCGTGAACTTCGCGTGGTTCCAGTCGACGAACTCCAACACCGTCGCCGCGAACATCGCGCTGAGCTTCCCCGAGGCGTACGGCCTCAAGATCAACGAGCTGATCGCCTCCGGCCTCATGCTCTTCATCATCACGCTGGCCGTGAACATGCTGGCCCGCTACATCATCAGCCGCCGCAAGGCCTTCTCCGGAGCGAACTAATGGCGACGACAGCCCCCTCCCGTACGCGCCCCGTCGCGAGCGCGCTCCCCAACTCGCTCACCGCGGGCAAGCTGCACCGCTTCACCGCCCCGGCGATCTTCCTCGTGTCCTGGGTCGTGGTCGCCGCCGTCTTCCTGGTGCTCGTCATCTCGGGCGCCGCCGAGGAGTTCAACCTCGTCGGGACCGCCGTGTTCGGCACGCTCCTGTTCGGCGTCGCGCTGTTCTGCATCTCGCTGGCGGTGGAGGGCGAGCGGAAGGCCAAGGACCGGGTCATCACGATCCTCGTGACCGTCGCCTTCGTGCTCGCGCTCATCCCGCTGGTCTCGCTCGTCGTCACCGCCGTCACCAACGGCTCGGGCCGCTTCGACCCGATGTTCTTCAACTCGAGCCTCCGCAACGTCGTGGGCGCGGGCGGCGGCGGCCTGCACGCCATCATGGGCACCCTGATCATCACGGCCATCGCCGCGGTCATCTCCATCCCCGTGGGGCTCATGACGGCCATCTACCTGGTCGAGTACGGCCGCGGACGCCTCGCCCGCGCGATCACGTTCTTCGTCGACGTCATGACGGGCATCCCGTCCATCGTCGCCGGCCTCTTCGCCTACGCCCTGCTCGTGCTCTTCCTCGGGCCCGGCGTCCGGATGGGCTTCGGCGGCGCGCTGGCGCTGTCCGTGCTGATGATCCCGGTGGTCGTCCGCAGCGCCGAGGAGATGCTGAAGCTGGTGCCCAACGAGCTCCGCGAGGCGTCCTACGCGCTCGGCGTGCCGAAGTGGCTGACGGTCGTCAAGATCGTGCTGCCCACGTCGCTGGCCGGCATCGTCACGGGCGTCATGCTCGCCATCGCCCGCGTCATCGGCGAGACCGCGCCGCTGCTCATCGTCGCCGGCTTCACGCAGGGAATGAACTACAACCCCTTCAAGGACCAGATGATGACCCTGCCGGTCTTCGTCTTCCGGCAGTACGCCGACCAGGGCGCCGACGCGGCCGCCTACGTCGAGCGGGCATGGACGGGTGCCCTGGTGCTCATCCTCATCGTGATGGCGCTCAACATCGTCGCGCGCTTGATCGCCCGCATCTTCGCCCCCAAGCTCGGCCGCTAGCGCCCGCTCCCCCGGCCACGAACCCGAACAGAGGAACCCCTTGTCCAAGAGCATCGAAGTCAACGACCTGAACGTCTACTACGGGAAGTTCAAGGCCGTCGAGGACGTCAACCTGCGCATCGAGCCCCGCACCGTCACCGCCTTCATCGGCCCGTCCGGCTGCGGCAAGTCCACCTTCCTCCGCACGCTGAACCGCATGCACGAGGTCATCCCGGGCGCGTACGTGGAGGGCGAGGTGCTCGTCGACGGCAACGACCTCTACGGTCCCGGCGTCGACCCCGTGCTCGTGCGCCGCCAGGTCGGCATGGTGTTCCAGCGGCCGAACCCGTTCCCCACCATGTCGATCCGCGACAACGTGCTGGCGGGCGTGAAGCTCAACAACCGCAAGATCTCGAAGTCGGACGCCGACGCCCTCGTGGAGCAGTCGCTCATGGGCGCGAACCTGTGGAACGAGGTGAAGGACCGCCTGGCGCTCCCGGGCTCCGGCCTCTCCGGCGGCCAGCAGCAGCGTCTCTGCATCGCGCGCGCCATCGCCGTGCAGCCCGACGTGGTGCTGATGGACGAGCCCTGCTCGGCGCTCGACCCCATCTCGACCCTCGCCATCGAGGACCTCATCGAGGAGCTCAAGGCGCAGTACACGATCGTCATCGTGACCCACAACATGCAGCAGGCCAGCCGCGTCTCGGACCGCACGGCGTTCTTCAACATCGCGGGCACCGGCAAGCCGGGCAAGCTCATCGAGTACGACGACACCAACACGATCTTCTCCAAGCCCAGCGTGCAGGCGACCGAGGACTACGTGTCCGGCCGCTTCGGCTGATCCGACGACCGCATGACGACGGCCCCGCGTCCTCCTGGAGGATGCGGGGCCGTCGTCGTGTCGCGGGATGCGCGTCAGGTGCTCGTGACCGCCACGATGGGCTCGGTCGTGGGCAGCTCGGATCCGCCCTCGGGCTCGACCGTGATGGCCACCGTGTCGCCCGGGGTGTACCGGCCCTCGAGGACCGCCTGACCGGCGCCGCCCTCCTCGGGCAGCACTCCCGCCGAGACGGGGCCCGACGCGCCGACGTACCACAGCTGGTGGACGCGGCCCTCGGGCAGCGGCGCGGCGTCGTCGAGCTCGATCGCGGTCCGCCCCTCGGCAGCCGAGAAGTAGACGGTGGCGGTGCCGCCGCCCATGACGTCGCGCGTGTCGACCACGACGTCGGATGCCGTGGTCACCCGGTCGAACGCGGACGCGACGGGCGACTGCGACGAACCGGGACCACCGATGCCCGTGCCCACGACCACGCCGCCGACCACGAGGACCACGGCAGCCGCGGCGACGCCGATGAGCGCACCGGGCTTGCGGAACCAGCGCTGGGACGCTCGGGACGACGCGGAGCCGAGCCGCTCGCGGGGCACGGAGGACGTCGGTGCGGACGGAGCCGAGGCCGGCACCGCGACCGGCCGGAGACCGGTGACGGGCGCGGGAGCCCGCTCCTCACGCGGCGCCGCGGCCGGTGCCCCGAGGGGCGGGAGCTGCGGCGTCGCATCGAGCATGGCCATCAGGTCGGACTTGAGACGCGGGGAGGGCTCCACCGGCTCGGCGGTCCAGGCGAGATCGGCCGCGGTCTCCCGCAGCTCGTCCACCTCGGCACGCAGCGCAGGATCGCGTTCCAGGAGCGCCTCGAACCGGACCGCCTCGTCGGCGTCCACCGCGCCGAGCGCGTACGCCGCCGTGAGGGTGCGGAGGTCGTCGTCGGTCATGACGCCACCCCCATCTCGTCGCGCAGGCGGATCATGCCGTCGCGCAGCCGGGTCTTCACGGTGCCGATGGGCACGTCGAGCATGGACGCGACCTCGCTGTGGCTGTAGCCGCCGTAGTACGCGAGGGAGACGGCCTGGCGCTGGATCTCTGTGAGCTTCGTCATCGCCTTCTTCACCCTCTCGTGCTCGATGCTGATCTCGACGGTCTCGGAGACCTGGTCGTAGCCGTTCTCGTGGTCGCGGATGCCGATGCGGACATCACGGTCGCGGCTGGACTGGGAGGCGCGCACGCGGTCGACCGCGCGGCGGTGGGCCATCGTGAGGACCCACGTGGTCGCTGCGCCCTTGGACGGGTCGAAGCGGGAAGCGGACTGCCAGATCTCGAGGAAGATCTCCTGCGTGACCTCCTCCGACTGCGCGTGGTCGACGAGCAGGCGTCGGACGAGTCCGAGGACGCGGGGGGCGAGCTGGTCGTAGAGCTCCGAGAAGGCACGTCGGTCGCCGAGGGCGACGCGGCCGAGGAGGGACTCCTTCGACTCGGGGTCCGCCGGCCCTGACAGGTCGGGACGCTCGATCGATGAAGGCACGAGCCCCAGCATCCCAGACCCGCGTGCGTTCCGCATGCAGGCAGGGCGGGGCCCGGCGAGCTGAGGTGGTGCTGCGGGGAGGACATGTGCTTCTTCCGGTCGGGGTTCGGGTGGTGCCAAGTCGGGTGCGCGGGCGGTGCAGGACACCGCATCGGCCGGATCCCGCGCTGCGGGACATCTGGGATGGCCGGGTGGCCTGCCACGCGGGCAGGACCCGACCGATGCGGGTCGCACCCTCGCGGGTGACGCATGCGAGGCGGGTGAACGCCTCACGATGACTCTTCGGGGCGGACCGCGTCACGGTTTGGTCACAGGCCGCGCGGATCGCGGCGACCATCGGATTCTCGGCCTCTCGCGTGGGGGCCGTCCCTCTAGGAGGAGGGGAAGGGAGTGAGGAGCCGGGCCGCAGAACGCCTCTCGGCGCGAGGCCGCTCGGAGCGGCGAATATTGGAGCCCGGGGTTACTGCGGCCCGACCTCGTCCACTGTAACGGAGTGCGGGCGCAGTGTCAGCCCGGGGATCCCGCTCACAGCGAACGGCCGGACGCCGCCGTCCGGCGCCGGCCTCAGTCGAGCCGCTCGCTCCTCCAGAGGCGCGCGCACTGGACGAGGTCGGCGGCCATCTGCGAGAGGCGCAGGGCGCGCGTGGTGAGCTCGCCGGCGCGCTCCGGGGAGGCCGTGGCGTCGAGGTCGTCCGCGACGCTCGTGGCGCCGAGCGCGGCGAGGCGGCTGAACGCGCCCGCGCGGTCGAGGGCCACGGCGAAGTCGCCCGTGAAGAGGCCGCGGAGGATGCTGTCGGCGAGCTCCACGATCTCCGCGGGCCCGGTCGGCGCGGTGGCGCCCGCGACCACGGGGTCGATCGTGGTGGCGACCTCGGTGCCGCGCTGGTAGAGCAGGCTGATGCCGTCGGGATCCTGCCGGATGAGGGCGCGCATCAGGTAGAGGCGCCAGAGCGCGCCCGGCAGGCTGCGGGGGCTCGCGCGCGACCACAGCTCCGCGACCGCGTCGATGCCGTGCTCGTCGGTGTAGGCGATGAGGCGCTCGACCACCGCGGGGTCCGGATCCGCCCGGACGCGCGCCAACAGCGCCGACGCGGTCTCGTGGGCCACACGGCTGATCGTGGCGGGGTCCTCGCCGCCGAGCATGCTCTCGAACTTGGACCCGGAGAACTTGGTGGGCTTGTGGTATTCGCCGGACATCCCGGCAAGCGTACGCCGCCCCGGGCCACCCCGCCCCGGCTCCCGCCCGGGTCGCAGACGTAGGCTCGGGGCATGAGATTCGTGTACGGCCTCGTGGCCCTGTGGCTCGTCCTCGTGATCCTCGGCTTCGTCGTGAAGGCGCTGGCCTGGCTCGTGGGGGTCGGCGTCTTCCTGGTGGTGGTCACGATCGTCGCGGGCGCTGTGGTGCGCCGCGGCTCGTCCCGCGACGTCGACCGGCTCTGAGGACGCACCCGCCCATCCCGTAGCATCGGAGACCACGGGCCTCTAGCTCAGTTGGTAGAGCAAGGGACTTTTAATCCCTGGGTCGTCGGTTCGAGCCCGACGGGGCCCACCACATCCTCCGCGTGGCACTGCCATCTCGACCGAGGAAGCCCTTTCACCGGCGGATCGGGTCAGGCGACCGGGACGGCCTCCGCGGCCTGAGCCGGAGTCGGCGTCGGCGTCGGAGTGGGCGTCGGCGTCGGGGTCGGCGTCGGCACCACCGGCGGGGTCAGCAGGCGGCCGAAGGCGTCGATGGTGCGGACGCCCGCGTCGGAGACGACCTTCTCGAAGGGCGTGTCGGGGTTGTTCGGCAGGGAGGGGCGTTCGACGCGGGTGTCGCTGGCGTACGCGCCCACCACCACGACCTTCTGCGTCGGGTACTTCGTGGGGGTCATGAACATCGTGCCGCGGCCGATCAGCGTGTCGACGGCCCGGCGGGTGCCCTGGTCGACCAGCCCGACGCCGATGCCGTGGGCCCCGAGGTCGCCGCCCGTGACGATGTTGTAGCCGACGACCGTGGCCCCGACGCCCGCGCCGATCTCCATCTGGTAGCCGCCGGGGCCCGAGTTGCCCTCGAGGCGGATCCCGTTGACGCCCAGCTCGGAGACCATCGACGAGGTGTTGCTCGTGGGGATCGCGAGGAAGCCGCGCGCGGCCTTGTTGCCCGCGCCGCAGCCGATGATGCGGGTGTTCTCGAAGCGCGCGTTGGTGGGGGCGATGCGGATGCCGCCCGCCACGCAGTTCACGATCTCGGTGTCGCGCATCACGATGTCGATGGCGTTCACGCCGTCGCAGTCGATGCCCCAGGTGCCCGCGGTGATGACCCGCAACCCCTCGATGACGTTGGCGTACGAGTACTCGTCGTTCGCCGCGGTGAAGTTGGTGCGCGCGAAGTAGACGCCTGCGCCGCCGGTCGCGTTCAGCTCGATGTCGGTGATGCGGCAGTGCAGCAGCGAGCGCAGGTACAGCCCGTGGCGCCCCGTGCGCGTGCCCGAGATGCTGAAGCCGCTCAGCGTGACCGTGGCCTTGTTGTTCGCCGCCGGACCGGAGTCCGCGCCGATCTTGCCCTGCACCTTGAACACGTCGCCGGTGGACCCCGCGATCTGTCGGATGGTCGTGACCCGGCGCCCGTAGCCCTCGATGGAGATGGCCGGGTAGCCGTAGGGAGCACCCGAGAGGGGCTGCTTCGGCCAGACGGCGCTGGAGTAGTCGATGCCGGTGGACGTGACGCGGATCTCGCCGGGCGGGAGGATCCCCCGGCCGCCGGTCTTCTGCAGCGCGGCGAAGAAGGCGTTCATGGCCTTCGTGTGGTCCGCGGCGGACGGCACGAAGCCGAACTGCTCGGGGTAGTAGACGCGCGACTGGTCGCCGACGACGGCAGCCGAGGCCGGGGTGGCGGCGAGCGGCGCGGCGGCGGCCGCGGCACCCGCGGTGGCGCCGACGGCCGCGAGGATCACGGCGCGGCGGTGGAGGAAGGCCGAGGACCGCGGCGCCGGGGCGTCGACCGCGCCGGCGTCGGCGGCGTGCGCGGCGTCGGGCTCCGTCGGGATGGTGGGCGGGGTGGTACGGGCACGGGGGTAGGACATGGGGGCCTTCCGGGTGGACGCGCTGTCGGGTGCACGAGGTTCGCGCCGGTCCGCTCCCCTGGCTCCGGCCCTGCCACGCTGTCAGGGCAAGGGTGGCGTCCAGCGAGCCTTCGCGCAATGCCCAGATCGGGGGCGGGCGGCACACGGTTCCCGCACCGGTGCGGACGGACGCCGGTGGACGGCCCCGCCGTCGCCTCGATCGCCCAGAGGACACGGACCGCGGACCATGCGCGGTGCGATGCTGGACCGATGAGCATGCACGCCGACGAACTCGTGATCGCGATGCTGACCGCCGAGGGGACCTCCGAGCGGTACGACCTGCTGAAGTCCGCCCTCGAGGAGCACGACGACCGGGGCGTGCAGTACCTGTCGGGCGTCGTCGGCCGGCTGCTCGCCTACATCGACGGGCTGCGCGAGCCCGAGGAGAACCGGGTCGCGCTGGAGCAGTACACGCGCCGCGTGGCCCTGCAGTGGGCGCAGGAGGACGGCTGATCGCCGCTTTGACCCATTCCATGACGGTGCCCCGCCTCACCATCCGGTGAAGCGGGGCACCGTCAGCCCATGGGCGTCGTGCAGATGGCCGTCCGATCGGATGTGGATCAGCCGATCTTCACCCAGTCACCGCAACGCTCCGTGTTGAAGGCCGCATCAGAGCCGCTGACGGTGACGACACTTGGACTCAGAGTGAAGGAGTTGGCGATGATGTCGTCAAAGGAGCCGCTGAACCCGGACAGGCGCTCCCAGTAGCAGCCGTTCCCATTTCCATCGGAGCGGTACGTGCCCGGGCTGATGTCGCGATTCACAACGAGCACACCGGAGTTGCCCCCGAACCGCGACGTCCTGATGGTCGGCTGGGGGAATCCAGCGCCACGCCACTCCTCGTAAGAGACCGCCCGATTCATACCGGGACCCGCGTAGATGATCGAGGCATCGCCGGTGTTCCGGTAGAACTGGTCGCCGTTGATGCGCTGCACGACCTGCGGAGTGGGGAACGCCTCGGCCTGCCACTCCACATAACCGAGCTTGTAGCCCTGACCACGGCTTACAGAGGTCATTCGTACGATATCACCGGTCCAGGACAGCCTCATGAAGCCCTCGTCTGCACGGTCGACGAAGGGCCGGTAGTTCATATTGCGCCACTCTGCAGCCGTGAGCCGATGATTCACGCCGTCTTCACCCTCGACCAGGATGTCCGCGGAAGTGCCCCACTTGTAGACGTAGCTGTTGACGATGTAGCCGGCGTTCCTGACGCTCGGGAATCCCGCTCGGGCGAACTGGTCGTAGCCGAGGCGCGTCCATTGCCACGAATTCTCGCCGCCGGGCCAGAACGTGACTGCATAGACGGTGGGGGACCAGGCGTACTTGACGAAGTTCGTGTCGGCCGCACGCGGGACCCGGAAGTCGTAGACGTCGCGCCACGCCTCAAAGCTCAGGGCGCGCGGGCTCTGGTCATTGACGAGCTCGTAAATGCGGCCGTCGAACGAGGTCGTGAAGATCTGCCACTTTCCCTGGTCCTTCGGCGGCAGCGGTGTCGGCGTGGGCGTGGGCGGAACGGTCGGAACGGGCGCCGGCGCGGGCGCGGGCGCGGGCGCGGGCGCGGGCGCGGGCTCGGAGGTGGGGGCGGGCTCGGGAACGGGAACGGGATCCACGGAGGCGGTCGCCGCCTGGGCGGGGAGGAACAGCGCGGCGGCGAGCAGGGCCGCCGTCACGAGGGGAAGTCGACGCATCATTTCCTTCGGTTGGGTAATTACCCTCACCGTAGGGTGCCCTCCGCCTCCCGGGGCCTCCCCCTTCGGGGTGCCGGCCGCACGCGCCCGACGCGATAGGCCCGGATGCGCTAGGAGCCGGTCGCGCGGATCCCCCAGCTGAGCGTCCACTCCTCGCCGGGCTCCAGGCGGCGGAGGCCGACGCCGGAGTTGAACGCGTCGGCCGGGGCGGTCATCGGCTCGACGGCGACGGCCTGGCGCCCGTGCGTCGGGAAGTCGCGCGGCGTGTAGACCTGCAGGAACCGGAAGGACGCGTCCGCCCAGAGCTCGACCCCGCGTCCGTCGGGCGCGGTGAGGCCGTGGCGGCTCGTGCCGTCGACGAGGTGCACGTCGCCGTAGCCCGTGTTGAGGTCGAGGTCGCCCACGACGCGGCCCCCGCGGAGGTCCTCGCCGGCGCCCTCGACGGAATGGTCGGCGACGGGGATGAGGGCGTCGTCGACCTCCGACCACGTGTCGGCCCGCACGGTCAGCGTCAGCTCCGAGGACGGGACGCCGCCGAGCGCCAGGTACGGGTGCGCGCCGACCGCGACGGGCGCGGGCGCCGCCGAGTCGTTGCGGATGCGGTGCGTGACCACGAGGCCGTCGTCGCCGAGGCGGTAGGTCACGGACGTGTCGAGGAGGAACGGGTACCCGTGCTGCGGGAACACGGTCGCGGAGAGGGTGACGCGGTCGTCCTGCCGGTCGGACGCGGTGTACCCGGTGTTCCGGAGGAGGCCGTGGGACGCGTTGCCGAGCGACGGCTCGGACACGTCGAGGGCCTGCGTCCTCCCGTCGAGGTCGTAGCGGGCCCCGCGGATCCGGTTCGGCCACGGCACGAGCACCATGCCGGCGCCCATGGGGGCGACGACGTCCTCCCCGTACGGCTCGACGAGGTCGACGCCGTCGAGGGTCAGGCCGCGGAGAGCCGCGGCGAGCTGCACGACGGTGGCGCGGAGCTCCCCCGACGGGCCGGCGTGGACGAGATGGTGCTGCTCTCCGGTGACGGGTCTCATGGGATCCACGTTACGGCCGACCGGTCCCGGACGCCGCGCCGGCCTCGACGACGCGCAGGCCCGCGTCGCGAAGCCGACGTACCTCGCCCGGATCGGCGCCGGCGTCGGTCAGCAGGGTGTCGACGAGGTCGAGCGGCGCGACGGATCCGAGGTGGGTGCGGCCGAGCTTGGCCCCGTCCGCCACGACGACCGTGCGGCCGCTCGCGGCGACCATCCGCCGCTTCACCTCCGCCTCGGGGAGGTTCACGTTGGTCACGCCGCGATCGACGTCGACCCCGTTGCAGCCGATGAACGCGATCTCCGGGTGCAGCCGGTCGAGCACGACGGTGGCGAGCGGGTCCACCAGGCTGTGCTGCAGCGACCGGAGGGTGCCGCCCGTCACGATCACGGTGAAGCGCGGCATCGCCCGCTCGAGCTCCAGCGCGAGGGTGAGCCCGTTCGTGATGAAGGTGACGTCGACGAGGTCCTCGCGGGCGACGAGCGCGCGGGCCACCTGGAGCGTCGTGCTGCCCACGTCGAGCAGCACGCTCTGCCCGCTCTCGACGAGGCCGGCGGCGGCCCGGCCGATGGCCCGCTTGGCGTCGGCGGCGGACTCGAGCGACACCTCCAGGCTCTGCTCGCGCGCGGCGAGGCCCGACCGCAGCACCGCGCCCCCGTGCACGCGCTGCACGGCGGCGGAGTCGGCGAGCGCGTCGAGGTCGGCGCGGATCGTGACGGCGGAGACGCCCGCGTCGGCAGCGAGCTCCGCGACCGTCGCGAACCCGCGGTCGGCGAGCCGCTCGAGCAGGCGGGAGCGGCGGAGCGCCGCGGGGACGGAGGCGGTGTCGTCGGCCATGCGGCGAGCCTGATCCACCAGCTCGCGCTTGTCAAAGCGCAAATGCCGCTTTCGCGGACGCAGATCCGACTGCCCGGAGCCCGTAGGATCGGGGCATCATGCATGCCGACCAGACCGTCACGACGTCGCCGTCCGGGATCACGCAGCGCCGCACGCTGCTCTCCGACGGCCGCGAGCTCGTCTACTTCGACGACGCCGACACCGCGCTGCCGCCGGAGCGCGCCGCCGACGCCCGCCCCGCCGCTCCCCGCCCCCCGACCGCGACGATGCGGCAGGACGTCCTCACGGGCGAATGGGTCTCCATCGCGGCCGCGCGGCAGAACCGCGCGCACCTGCCTCCGGCGGAGCTGGATCCCCTCGCCCCGCGAGCCCGTCGAACCCGTCCGAGATCCCGAGCATGTACGACGTCGCGGTCTTCGAGAACAAGTCGCCGTCCTTCGGCCCTCGCTCGCCGACGCGGAGGGCGTGGACGCGCCCGTCGACGACGACGACCTCACCTCCATCGGGCTGGAGCGCACCCGCACCTCGGTCGGCCGCTGCGAGGTCGTCTGCTTCAGCCCCGAGCACACCGGCTCGTTCAGCGGGCTCGCGCCCTCGCGTGCCCGCACGGTCGTCGAGGCCTGGGCGGAGCGCACCCGCGCCCTCTCCGCCATGCCCGGCGTCCGCCAGGTGTTCCCGTTCGAGAACCGCGGCGAGGCCATCGGCGTCACGCTGCACCACCCGCACGGCCAGATCTACTCGTACCCCTACGTGACCCCGCGCACGCGCCGGCTCGTGGAGTCCATCGAGCGCTTCGGCCCGGGCCTCTTCCAGCGGATCCTCGAGAGCGAGCAGGCGTCCGACCGGGTCGTCCTCCGCGGCGAGCACTTCACGGCGTTCGTGCCGTTCGCCGCACGCTGGCCCCTGGAGGTGCACATGCTCCCCCACCGCCACGTGCCCGACCTCGCGGAGACCACCGAGGCCGAGCGCGACGAGCTCGCTACGATGTACCTGCGGCTCCTGCAGGGCATCGACCGGCTCTACGACACCCCGACGCCGTACATCTCCGCCTGGCACCAGGCGCCGGTGGACGCGCACCGAGACGAGATCCGCCTGATGCTGCAGATCACCTCGCCGCGTCGCGCGGCCGACAAGCTCAAGTTCCTGGCCGGATCCGAGGCGGCCATGGGCGCCTGGATCGGCGACGTGCCGCCGGAGAAGGCGGCCGAGATGATCCGGAAGGCAGTGGAGGACGCATGACCGACATCCGAGACGACGTGCGCGAGGGATTCCGTGCCCGCTTCGACCGCGAGCCGCACGGCGTGTGGTCCTCGCCCGGGCGCGTGAACCTCATCGGCGAGCACACCGACTACAACGAGGGCTTCGTGTTCCCGTTCGCCATCGACCGCCGCACCGTCATCGCGCTCGCGCCGCGGGACGACGACCGCGTCCGCCTGGCCAGCTCGTTCTCCGAGGAGGTCGTGGAGGCGCGCCTCGCCGACCTCACGGGGGACCGCATCGAGGGCTGGCAGGCCTACCCGCTGGGCGTCGCCTGGGCCCTCGGGCAGCGCGGCGCCGACCTCGCGGCCGTGCCCGGCTTCGACGTGTTCATCGACAGCGACGTGCCGGTCGGCGCGGGCCTGTCCTCCTCGGCCGCGCTCGAGGGCGCCGTCGCCCTCGCGCTCGACGACATCTGGCGCCTCGGCCTCGACCGGCAGACGCTCGCCGCCGTCGGCCAGCTCGCCGAGAACGAGATCGTGGGAGCGCCCACGGGCATCATGGACCAGTCCGCGAGCCTCCTCGGCGAGCCCGACGCGGGCGTCTTCCTCGACTGCCGCACGCTCGTCTCCGAGGTCATCCCCCTCGGGCTGGAGGCCGCCGGCCTCACCATCGCCGTGATCGACACCCACGTCGCCCATGCGCACGCCGACGGCGGGTACCGCGCCCGGCGCGAGTCGTGCGAGACGGGGGCCCGCCTGATGGGCGTCGAGTCCCTGCGCGACCTGTCCGTCGACGACCTGGCCCGGGCCCGCGAGGTGCTCGACGACGAGACGTTCCGCCGCGTGCGGCACATCGTCACGGAGAACCAGCGGGTGCTCGACACCGTGCGTGCGCTCCGCGAGGAGGGCCCGCGCGCCATCGGCGAGCTGCTCGACGCGAGCCACCGCTCCATGCGGGACGACTTCGAGATCAGCGTGCCGGAGCTCGACCTCGCGGTCGAGGTGGCGCAGAACGAGGGCGCGGTCGGCGCGCGCATGACGGGCGGCGGCTTCGGCGGCTCGGCCATCGCGCTGATCGACGTCGACTCCCTCTCCCGCCTCCAGGTCGCCATCGACGGCGCGTTCGCGGAGCACGGCTACACGGGGCCGACCGTCTTCACGGTGACGCCCTCCGAGGGGACGAAGGCGGAGCTGTAGGCCCCGGCGTCGGGCCGCCCTAGGCTCGGCGGCATGCGACCTGCCCCGGGCCTCACCGAGATCGTCGACGACCGGGACGACGCCGTCCGCGACATCGGCGGCGCGCTCCCGGCGTGGTTCCCGGCGTCCACGCACCCGGGCGGATTCGCGTGGGAGGCCGCCACGGGGCAGCTGCCCGCGCGGATCGCCGTGGTGCGCGACGCGAGGGGCACGGTGGTCGGCTGGGCCGGCTGCGCCCCCGACGACGCGCGCGTCGAGTGCGCTCCCGATGACGACGCCACCACCGCCGTGCTCACCGCGTGGGTCCTCGACGCGGCGGTTGACGGACCCGTCAGCGTCGCCGTCCACCGCGGCCAGGACCACCTGCGCGGGATCCTCGCCGACCGCGGGTTCGTCGACGAGGAGGTCCCGCTCGCCGGGCTCCGCCACCCCGCCCGGGACACCGGTGCCCGGCCGCCCGCGGGCTACGCGATCCGCCCGGTCGCCTACGGGGAGGAGCGGCTGCGCGTCGACGCGCACCGCCGCGCATGGCGACCCGTCGACCTGCCCTTCACCGACGGGTCCGGCGACGGGATCGACCCCGCCGCGGAGAGCCGCTTCGACGCCCGGGCGTACGCGGCCGTCCGGGCCTCGGCGCCCTACCGCCCCGATCTCGACCTCGTGGTCGAGGCCCCCGACGGCTCGCTGGCCGGCACGTGCACGGCCTGGCTCGACCCGGCGAGCGGATGGGCGGAGCTCGAGCCGCTCGGCATCGTGCCCGCGCATCGCCGGCTCGGCCTGGCGCAGGTCCTCGCGCTCGACGTCTGCCGCCGCGTCGGCGAGCTCGGCGGCCGGGACGTGCTCATCGACAGCTCCCCGCTCCCCTACTACCGGGCGCCCTGGGACGCGTACGTCGCCGCGGGCTTCGCGCCCATGGACCGCGGCACGCGCATGCGCCCGGCGCCTAGCCTGGCCGCATGACCGTCGATCCCCAGGCCACCGTCCGCCCGCTCCCCGGCTCGCCCGCGCCCGACGTCGCGGCCGCCGCGCTGGTGGCCGCGGGCGCCCGCATCGTGGGGCGGGTGGCGCTCGGCGCCGGATCCAGCGTGTGGTTCAACGCCGTGCTGCGCGCGGAGGCCGCCGACATCGTGGTCGGCGCGGGCTCCAACCTGCAGGACAACGTGAGCTGCCACGTCGACGCGGGGTTCCCGCTCAGGGTCGGGACCGGCGTGAGCGTCGGCCACAACGCGGTGCTGCACGGCTGCACGATCGAGGACGACTGCATCGTCGGCATGTCCGCCACCGTGATGAACGGCGCGGTCGTCGGCCGCGAGTCGCTCCTCGCCGGCGGCACCGTCGTGTTGGAAGGGCAGAGCATCCCGCCGCGCTCGCTCGTCGCGGGCGTGCCCGGCAAGGTGCGGCGCGAGCTCACGGACGACGAGGTCGCGGGGCTCCGCGCGAACGCCCGGCACTACGTCGAGAACGCGCGGCTCCACGCGGGGGCGATCCCGACGCCGGCAGTGCTCCTGAGCGAGTCGGCGCAGGCCACACGCGAGGAGGGGACGGCCTGACCGGCCGTCCCCTCCCGCATCACCGCCGCACGGTCGAGTCGAACGCCGTCGCGGCGAGCGCCGTCAGCCGCGGAGCTCCTCGGCCAGGCGCGCGTCGCGCTCGGCGGCCAGCACCACGTTGACGAGCAGCATCGCGCGGGTCATCGGGCCGACGCCCCGCGGGTTCGGCGACAGGTGGCCGGCGACCTCCTCGACGGCGGGGTCGACGTCGCCCGTGAGGCGCGCCTTCCCGGTCTCCGGATCCACGACGCGCGTGATGCCGACGTCGAGGACCGCGGCCCCCGGCTTCACCCAGTCCGGCTGGATGAGGCCCGCGACCCCCACGGCCGCGACCACGATGTCCGCCCGGCGGACCTCCTGCTCGAGGTCGCGCGTGCGCGAGTGCGTGAGCGTGACGGTGGCGTCGAGCCCCTTGCGCGTCAGCAGCAGGCCGAGCGGGCGCCCGACCGTGAGGCCGCGGCCGACGACGACCACGTGCTGGCCGGCGATCGGCACGTCGTAGCGCTCGAGCATCTCCACGATGCCCGCGGGCGTGCACGGCAGCGGCGAGGTGAGCTCGCCCTGCACCCCGAGCACCAGGCGCCCGAGGTTCGTCGGGTGGAGCCCGTCGGCGTCCTTCGACGGGTCGATGAGCTCGAGCATCGCGTTCTCGTCGATCCCCGCGGGGAGCGGCAGCTGCACGATGTAGCCCGTGACGGCCGGGTCGGAGTTGAGGCGCTCGATGGCCTGGCGCACGTCCGCCTCGGTGGCGTCGGCCGGCAGGTCGACGCGGATGGACTCGATGCCCACCTCGGCGCAGTCGCGGTGCTTGCCGGCGACGTAGGAGCGGGATCCCGGGTCGTCGCCCACGAGGAGCGTGCCGAGGCCGGGGACGAGGCCCTGCTCGCGGAGCGCGCGGATGCGCACGGCGAGCTCGGACTTGACGGCCGACGCGGTGGCGACGCCGTCGAGCTTCACTGCGGTCATCGTCCGGCGCCCTACTGCTCGAGGCCCTCGTAGAGCGGGAAGCCGTCGGTGAGCGTCAGCACCCGCGCGCGGAGGGCGGCGAGGTCGCTGCCGGGCTTCAGGGTCTCGGCGATGATGTCCGCCACCTCGGTGAACTCGGTCTCGCCGAAGCCGCGGGTCGCGAGCGCGGACGTGCCGATGCGGACGCCCGAGGTGACCATGGGCGGACGCGGGTCGAACGGCACCGAGTTGCGGTTGACCGTGATGCCGACCTCGTGCAGCGCGTCCTCGGCCTGCTTGCCGTCGATCGGAGAGTCGCGCAGGTCGGCGAGGACGAGGTGCACATCGGTGCCGCCCGTGAGCACGGAGACGCCGGCCTCGGTGGAGTCGGCGGCGATGAGGCGCTCGGCGAGGATCTGCGCGCCCTGGATGGTGCGGCGCTGCCGGTCGGCGAACTCCTCGGTGGCGGCGATCTTGAACGCGGTGGCCTTGGCGGCGATGACGTGCATGAGCGGCCCGCCCTGCTGGCCCGGGAACACGGCCGAGTTGAGCTTCTTGGCGAGCGCGGTGTCGCGGCTGAGGATCACGCCGGACCGGGGACCGGCGAGCGTCTTGTGCACGGTGGAGGAGACGACGTCCGCGTACGGGACGGGAGAGGGGTGCACGCCCGCGGCGACGAGTCCGGCGAAGTGCGCCATGTCGACCCAGAGCTTCGCGCCGACCTCGTCCGCGATGGCGCGGAACGCGGCGAAGTCGAGGTGGCGGGGGTAGGCCGACCATCCGGCGATGATGACCTGCGGGCGGTGCTCGAGCGCCTTCTCGCGCACGACGTCCATGTCGATGAGGAAGGTGTCGGGATCGACGCCGTAGGCCGCGGCGTCGTAGAGCTTGCCCGAGAAGTTGAGCTTCATGCCGTGCGTGAGGTGGCCGCCGTGCGCGAGCTCCAGGCCGAGGATCGTGTCGCCCGGCTGCGCGATGGCGGCGAGGACGGCGGCGTTGGCGGTCGCCCCGGAGTGCGGCTGGACGTTCGCGAACTCGGCGCCGAAGAGGCTCTTGGCGCGGTCGATGGCGAGCTGCTCGGCGACGTCGACGAACTCGCAGCCGCCGTAGTAGCGACGGCCCGGGTAGCCCTCCGCGTACTTGTTGGTGAGGACGGACCCCTGCGACTGCAGCACCGCGCGCGGCACGAAGTTCTCGC
The DNA here is from genome assembly GCA_002150995.1 of Clavibacter michiganensis. Lineage (GTDB taxonomy): Bacteria > Actinomycetota > Actinomycetes > Actinomycetales > Microbacteriaceae > Clavibacter > Clavibacter michiganensis_K. The sequence goes on from MDHJ01000001.1 coordinate 2,806,049, forward strand.
TGGCGATCATCTCGAGGGTGCCGCGCTGGCGGCCGAGCTCCTGCTCGAGGACGGCCGCGATCTCCGGGTCGACCTCGGAGAGGGGGGCGTTGAAGGACTGGTCGACGGGCATGGGACTCCTTGTGCACGGTGGACGAGCGGATGCGTCGTGGCCCAGGCGTACGGCCACCAACCGTGTGAGTCGCTCCCCGATGGTGACCCATCCGAACGCCAGTCGCGACGTCGTCGAGCCTACCCGGGCGGGGGCGCGGACGCGAGGCGGGGACGGGCGACGCGCACGTCCGGACGCTCCCCGGCGAGCGCCGGCGGCAGGAGCCCTCGACCGCGGACGCGACGGTCGTCTGGCCGGCCAGCGAGGAATCCCATGGGCACGAACGATCCAGCCGGTCACGAGGACCGCCCGCCCGTAGGATCAGGGGGTCGGGCGACGGTGCCCGCCGGATGCGGAGGAAGGACCGAGCATGGGGAGCGCAGCGCTCACGACCGATCCCGCAGCAGGCGGACACGACCACGACCCGGCGCACCCGGACGTCCTCCCGGCCGAGGGCCGCGTCCCCGACGGCGCGGACACCGTGCCCCCGGTCGACCGCGACGCCCTCGCCGCCGACCTCCGCCCGCTCGTGGGCGACGCCGCCGACGGCCTCGCCGCCGCGCTGGCCGACGACCTCGGCGGAGCGCCTGAGTCCCGCCCTGCCGCCACCGACGCGGCCGCGCTCCCCGACCACGCGCCCGGCCTCGACCTCGACCGCCGCACCGGCGGCGTCTGCTACGTCGACCGGTACGCCGACGACCTGGCCGGCCTCGCCGCCCGCATCCCCGCCCTCCGCGACCTCGGCCTCACCCACCTCCAGGTGACGCCCGTCGCCGAGCGCGCCGACGACCTCGACGATGACGACGACGCGCGACTGGCGCCGGGCATCCGCGTGCGCGCCGGCCTCGGATCCGCCGCCGACCTGTCCGGCCTCGCCGAGGCCCTGCACGACGCCGGCCTCACGCTGGCCGTCGACCTCTCCCCGGCCGACCCGGACGCCGACCTCCCCGGGCGGATCCGCGGAGCCGTGCGCGAGGCCGTCGCCCTCGCCGCCGCGGGGGCCGACGTCGTCCGGGTCGATCCCGCCGACGTCCTCCGCGACCGCCCCGACGCCGACCGCGCCGCGCTCCTGGCCCTCATCGCCCGCCTCGCCCGCCGCACGGCGCCCGCCCTCGCGCTGGCCGTCGCCGCGGACGCCGACCCGCGTGCGACCGCCGGACTCCTCGACGGGGACGCCGTGCGCCTCGCCGACGACCCGGCCCTGACCGCGCTCGTGTGGGAGGCGCTCGCCACCCGGTCCGCGTCCCTGCTCTCCCGCGCCCTCGACCGCCGAGCCGACGCGCCGGCCGGATCCGCGTGGATCGCGCGGGTCCGGAGCCACGACGCCCTCCGCTGGTCCTTCGACGACCAGGACGCGCGCGCCCTCGGCATCGACCCCGAGGAGCACCGCCGCTTCCTCGCCGAGTACCACGTCGGCCGATTCCCCGGCAGCCACGCGCGCGGGATCGAGCACCCGGGCGGCGCGGTCGCCGGCACCACGGCGTCCCTCGCGGGCCTGGAGCAGGACGACCCGGGGGCCGTGGAGCGCATCCTCCTCGCCCACTCCATCGCCCTCAGCACCGGCGGCCTGCCGCTGCTCGTGCTCGGCGACGAGGTCGGGCAGCTCAACGACTACGGCTACGACGACGTCCCCGCGCACGCCGACGACAGCCGGTGGGTGAACCGCCCGCTCTACCCATTCGAGCGCTACGACCAGCGCGACGACCGCACCACCAGCACGGGCGTCATCCACGCCGGGATCCGGCGCCTGGTCGCCGTCCGGCGGGCGACCCCCGCGCTCGGCGGCACGCGGATCGTCGGCTTCGACGCGAACGACCCGCACGTGCTCGGGTACCAGCGCCCGCATGAGGACGGCACCGTGCTCGTGCTCGCCAACCTGGGCGACGAGGCCGCCACGGTCTCCGCGGAGACGCTCGGCGGCTTCGCCGACGAGGCCGTCGACCTGGTGCGCGACGAGCGGCTCCGCCTGACGAAGGGCATCGTGCTGAGCCCGCGCACGTTCGTCTGGCTCCAGGCCGCTCACGACCTCGCGTGACACACTCGCATCCACAGGCGGGACGGCACGGAGGAACGGCATGAGCGACGAGGGACGCGGCGGGGATCAGCCGCGGGAGGGCTCGGGGGCGCGCGGCGCATCCGGGTTCGCATGGCCCATGTGGGTCAACATCGGCTGGATCGCGCTCGGCGCGTGGCACATGCTCGCGCCCGTCAATGACGCGTCGGGCTGGCTCGGCGCGTTCCAGATCGGGGTGGGCGCCTTCGGCATCCTCGCCTCGCGCCGCCGGGCCCGTCGGCTCGCCGAGGCGGAGGCCGACGCGCTGCCGCTCGAGGAGGCCACGCGCGTGCCCGCGGACGTCGACGAGGACCGGGCGCGCATCGCCGAGGCGGCCGCCGCGCACGCGGAGATGGACGCGCGGCTCCGGGCGCTCGCCATGCAGCTGGAGCAGCCCGGCACCCCGGGCGCCGATCCCGACCTGCCCGAGCCCCCGCACGCCCCGGGCGGACGCACCCGCGGCCGCCGCGGCCGGGCGCGCGACGCCGGCCTCGCCGACGACGGCCTGCCGCCCGTCGCCCGCTGGTAGCCGCCGCGCTCCGCCACCGCGGTCAGCTGGCGCGCGTCACCCCGCGCGACATGATCGCGGAGGTCAGCGCCTCGATCGACGCGCGCGGCCCCGCCGGGTTGTCCATCAGCACGTAGTCGACCTCGTCGAGCTCCGGCAGGCCGAGCCGCGAGGTGACCTTCACCAGGTCGGTCGGGATGAGCGCCTGCGGCAGCACCGCCACGCCCATGCCGGCGCGCACGGCCGCGAGCACGCCGTTCACGTCGCGGGTGCTGCAGGTGATCCGCCAGGTGCGGCCGGCCCGCTCGAGCGCGTCCATCGCCATCTGCCGGCTGATGCTCGGCGCCCGGTACGCGATGAGCGGCACCGTGGCGCCCGGCTCCACCAGGGTGCGGTCGAGGCCGACCCACACCATCCGGTCGCGGCCGACGAGCCGCGCGGACGGGTGCTCGTCGACGGTGGTCTTCGTGAGGATGAGGTCGAGCTGCCCCGCGAGGAGCCGACGGTGCAGCGGCCCGCTCTGCGTGACCGTGAGCTCCAGCTCGATCTGCGGGTGCAGCTGCCGGAAGTGCCGGAGGATGCGCGGCAGCTGGGTGATCGCCAGGTCGTCCGCGGTGCCGAAGCGCAGGCGCCCGCTCACCTCCGATCCGCCGAAGTAGCTCTCGGCCGCCTGGTGCGCCGCGAGGATGGTGCGCGCGAACCCGGCCATGGCGTCGCCCGCGTCGGTGAGGCTCATCCGCCGGGTGTCCCGGGCGATGAGGGTGCGGTCGACGGAGCGCTCGAGCCGCCGCACCTGCTGGCTCACCGTCGGCTGGCTGACGCCGAGCCGCGCGGCCGCCTGCGTGAAGCTGCGGGTGTCGGCCACGGCGAGGAACGTGGTGAGCAGGGTCGGATCCAGCACACGGGCTCCATTCGATCTGGTGATGACACTCATCATGTCGAGACGGGATCCGAATGGGAAGGCCGCCGGTAGCGTCGATCCCGGCCCCACGAGGGCCGACCCATACGGAACCGATCCGCCCATACGCAACGCACACCGCAGGATGAAGTGACCCCGCCGCCGAACGTCTTCCCCCCGACCGCCCCGCTCCCGATCCAGACCCGCCGCCCGCCGTGGCGCCACACCCTCATCGCCCTGAGCGTGCCGAACTTCCGGCGGTTCACCGCCTCCAACGTCATCGCCATGACCTCCGGGTGGATGCAGCGCATCGCCCAGGACTGGCTCGTGCTCGAGCTCACCGGCAGCGTCACCGCGGTCGGCGTCACGGTGGCCATGCAGTTCGCGCCCATGCTCCTCTTCGGGCTCCTCGGCGGCGTCATCGTCGACCGCTGCTCGAAGCGCATGCTCATGATGATCACGCAGGGCACCTACGCCGTGCTGAGCGCGCTCCTCGCCGTCCTCACGCTCACCGGCCGGGTCGAGGCGTGGCACATCTTCGCCATCGCCTTCGCGACGGGCCTCGTGACGGTGATCGACAACCCGGCGCGCCAGGTGTTCGTCACCGAGATCGTCGGGCAGCAGCACCTCCGCAACGCGATCAGCGTCAACTCCTCCGTGTTCCAGCTCGGCGGCATGGTGGGCCCGGCGCTGAGCGGCATCCTGCTGCTCGCCGTCGGCGCCGGCTGGTCGTTCGCGATCAACGCGCTCGCCTGCGTCGTCGTGGTGCTCACCCTGTGGAGCCTCGACGCGCGGCAGCTCATCCGCATCCCGCCCGCGCCGAGGCGTCGCGGCCAGCTCGCGGAGGGCCTCCGCTACGCCCGGTCGAAGCCGACCATCCTGTGGCCCGTCGCCCTCGTGGCGGTCTTCAGCGTCTTCGGGCTGACGATGCCCGTCCTGCTGGCGGCGTTCGCGAGCGACGTCTACGACGTGGGCGCGGGCGGCTACGGCTTCTTCAACTCCATGGTCGCCGTCGGCGCGCTCACGGGCGCGCTGCTCTCGACCCGGCGGGCGAGCGTCCGGCTGCGCACCATCGTGATCGGCGTCGGGATCACCGGCCTCCTGCAGGCGACGGCGGGCCTCATGCCCGGCATCGCGCCGTTCGCCGTCGTGCTGGTCACGGTCGGCATGTCGGCGCTGCTGTTCCAGACCGCGGCGAACTCGCTCGTGCAGCTGTCGAGCAACATCGCCATCCGCGGGCGGGTCATGAGCGTCTACGTGCTCGTGCTCCTCGGCGGTCAGGCCGTGGGCGGACCGCTCATGGGCGGGATCGTCGAGGCCTTCGGCGTGCACGTCGGCATGGTCGTCTCGGGCGGCGTGCCCGCGCTGGCCGCCGCCGTCGTGGCCGTGATCCTCGCCCGCCGCGGCCAGCTGACCCTCGAGGTCGTGGTGCGTCGGCACGTCCCGCGGGTGCGGATCACGCCGCGCACGGCGGGCGCCGGGCGCCCCGCGTCGCCGGAGCGGACGAGGGGGCGGCCGGTGGCCGGCTCAGCCGCGCACGTCGATCGCGCGGTGGCGCTGCTGCACGCCGGCCGGGCCGTACGGGTAGTCGGACACCACGGGCGCGCTCACCGCGCTGAGCGACGCGATGTCCTCCTCGGTGAGGTCGAGGTCGGCGCTCGCCATGTTGTCCTCGAGCTGCTCCACGGTGCGGGCGCCGAGGATCACGCTGGTGACCGCGGGCTGCGCCTCGAGCCATGCGAGCGAGACGCGCGCGGAGCTCGACCCGTGGGCGTCGGCGATGCGGCGCACCTCGTCGAGGATCGCCCACGTGCGCTCCTGGCCGTTCCGGGGCGTGAACGCCTCCATGCCGCGCTCCGGGTCCTCGCCGAGCCGCGTCGCGCCCGTCGGCGCCTCGTCGCGGCGGTACTTCCCGGTGAGCCAGCCGCCCGCGAGCGGCGACCAGGGCAGGAGCCCGATGCCGGCGTCCAGGGAGGCGGGCACGATCTCCGACTCGATCTCGCGCACCAGCAGGCTGTACTGCGGCTGGAGGGTGACGGGCGGCGTGTACCCGAGCGCCTTCGCGAGCCCCACGGCCTTCGTGAGCTGCCAGCCGAGGTAGTTCGAGAAGCCGTAGTAGGAGATCTTGCCGGCACGCACGGCATCGTCGAGGAAGCGCAGGGTCTCCTCGAGCGGGGTCACCGCGTCCCACGCGTGCATCTGGTACAGGTCGATGGTCTCGACGCCGAGGCGGCGGAGCGAGTCGTCGAGGGCGCGCACGAGGTGGCGGCGCGAGGTGCCGACGTCGTTGTTCCCCTCCCCCATCGGGAAGCGGCCCTTGGTCGCGATGACCAGCTGGTCCGCCTCGGTGGGGTGCGCCGCGAGCCACCGGCCGACGATCTCCTCCGAGACGCCTGCGCTGTACACGTCCGCGGTGTCGATGAACGTGCCGCCGCCCGCGACGTAGGCCTCGAGGATGCGGCCCGAGGTCTCCTCGTCCGCCTCCGCGCCGAAGGTCATCGTGCCGAGCGCGTAGGTCGACACGATCGCGCCGCTGTTGCCGAGAGTGCGGTACTGCATGTGGTTCCTCCATCGGATCCGCCGCGGGCGTCCCTGCCCGCAGTCACCCTCCAGCATGCACCGCGCCGGCGTCGCGGGTCGCCCGAGGGGCGTCCGGGGACGCTCGGTACCATGGCGGCATGTCCGTCGACGAGCTCACCAGCGCCGCCCAGGACTACCTCAAGCTCATCTGGACCGCGACCGAGTGGTCCGACGAGCCCGTCACCGTCACCCGCCTCGCGGAGCGGCTCGGCGTCCGGCCGGCCACCGCCTCCGACGGGCTCCGCCGCCTCGCCGCGCGCGGCCTCGTGGAGCACCGCCCCTACGGGAGCATCGAGCTCACCGACGACGGGCGGCGGCACGCGATCCAGATGGTGCGGCGCCACCGGCTGCTCGAGACGTTCCTCGTGGAGGTGCTCGGCTACGGCTGGGACGAGGTGCACGACGAGGCCGAGGTGCTCGAGCACGCGGTCTCCGACGACTTCGTGGCGCGCATCGACGCCCACCTGGGGCATCCGTCCCGCGACCCGCACGGCGACCCCATCCCGTCGGCCGACGGCGAGCCGCACCTGCCCGACGCCACGCGCCTCGCGGGGGCGCATGCCGACCGTCCCCTGCGCGTGCGCCGCATCTCCGACGAGGACCCGCGGCTGCTGCGCGAGCTCGCCGAGCACGGCATCGGGCTCGACGCGACGCTCGTGCGCACCGCCGCGCTCGACGCCGACCCGGGAGCCGTGATCGTCACGGTCGACGGATCCGCGGGGCGGCCGCTCACGCCCGCCGCGGCGTCCGCGGTGTGGGTGTCCGACGTCGGCTGACCCCTTCCGCGGTGTGGGTGTCCGACGTCGGCTGACCCCGTCGGCGAACGGCCGCCGCCCCTCACCCGCCGAAGGTGAGCGCGACCAGCGCCACGTTCAGCACCACCACGAGCGCGACCGCGACCCAGGCCGCGATGCGCGTCAGCGGCCGGTCGACGTGCTCGCCCATCACGCGGCGGTCGCCCGTGAGGCGGATGAGCGGGATGAGCGCGAACGGGATCCCGAGGCTCAGCACCACCTGGCTGATGACGAGCGCCGTGGTCGGGTCGACGCCCACCGCGAGGATCGCGAGCGCGGGGATGAGCGTCACCACGCGGCGGGCGAGGAGCGGCACCTTCACGTGCAGCAGCCCGCCCATGATCGCGGCGCCGGCGTAGGCCCCGACCGAGGTCGACGCGAGCCCGGACGCGAGCAGGCCGACCGCGAACACGACGCCCACGACGGGACCGAGCGACGCCGTGATCGCCGCGTGCGCGCCCTCGATGGAGTCGGTGCCGGGGACGCCCCCGAGGCTCGCCGCCGCGATGAGGAGCATGGAGATGTTGACGGCGCCGGCCACGGCGAGCGCCGCGATCACGTCCCAGCGCGTCGCCGTCAGGAGCCGCCGCAGCACGCCCGGGTCCCGCTGCACGCCGTGCCGGTCGCGGCTGAGGGAGGAGTGCAGGTAGACCGCGTGCGGCATGACGGTCGCGCCGAGCATGCTCGCGGCGAGCAGCACGCTGTCCGGCCCGTCGAACCGGGGCACGAGGCCGCCCGCGATGCCGGACGCGGAGAGCGGGCTCACGACGAGCCCCGTGAGGAAGCCGACCGTGATGACGAGGAGCAGGGCGCCGATCACGAGCTCGAACGGCCGCTGCCCGTGCCGCGACTGCACCGCGAGCAGGCCGATGGACACGAGGCCGACGATCACGCCGCCGGCCAGCAGCGGGACACCGAACAGCAGGTGCAGGGCGATCGCCCCGCCGATGACCTCGGCGAGGTCGGTCGCCGCGGCGATGAGCTCGGCCTGCACCCAGAAGGCGCGGCGCCGCGTGGTGGGCAGGCGCTGCCCGAGGAGCTCGGGGAGGCTGCGGCCGGTGACGAGCCCGAGCTTCGCGGACTGGTACTGGACGAGCACCGCGATGAGGTTCGCCGCCACGAGCACCCACACCAGCAGGTAGCCGTAGCGGGCGCCCGCGGTGAGGTTGGCGGCGACGTTGCCGGGGTCGACGTACGCGATGGCGGCGACGAAGGCGGGGCCCAGCAGGAGCACCAGGCGCGGGCCGGTGACGGGCCGACCCGCGCGCCGGCGGGTGGGGGCGGTGCGGGTCATGACGGCCTCTCCGATGAAGTGTTAGCCGAGGCTAACATCCGTCGCGGGCGGTGGACAGGGGCGGATCCGGATCCCGTCGCTCAGCTCGCCGCGCGACCCGGCGCGAGGAAGGCGGAGTCGTCCGCCTCCTCGCCGCGGACCACGCGCACCCAGTGCGCGAGGAGCGCGGCGCCGGCGTGGTCGTGGATCAGGTCGCCGGCCGTGAGCACCGGGTACGGCGTCGCCGGGATCCCGTCCGCCGGCCGCACGTCGACGTGCGCGACCTCGTGCCCGTTCGCGTGCAGCCAGTCGGCCATCGCGTAGTCGGTGCGCGAGTCGCCGACCGTGCGCCACCGCAGCGGCAGCGGGCCGCTGTCGGCGAGGAGCTCCAGGGCGCGGGCGGCGCCGAGGTCCTTGCCGAGCCGGATCGACTCCACGTCGGTGGAGATGATGGTCGGGTCCACGCGCACCTGCACCCGGCCGTCGGCGTCGGGCGTCTCCCGGCCCTCGAGGACGGACCCGAGCCCGTGCGCGGTGAGCATCTCGACCGCGCGCGCGTCGAGGTCGGGCTGGACGGCGAGGTAGTCGGCGGAGGCGACGCTCGTGAGCTGCTCGAGGGAGACCATCGCGAGCTTGGTGCGGTCGAAGAACATCCAGTCGGCGAAGCGCTCCGCGACGAGGCGCTCCATGTCGCGCATGAACGCCTCCGGCAGCGCGAGCGAGCCGTCGACGTGCACCTCGCCGGCACCCTCGGGCGTGATCGAGAACCACGACGCGCCCTTCTCGCACACGGCGTGCACGCGCGCGCCGGCGGGGAGCCCCGCGTCGACGAGCGGGCCGACGACCTGCGCGCGGATGAAGGCGTCGGACCGGCCGGTGTTGAACACGATCGGCACGCCCGCGGCCGCGAGCTCCACCAGGTCGGCCGCGATGCTCGGGATGGCGAGCGTGCGGGTGATCGGGCTGGCGATGGGGCCGTCGACGTCGAGGAGGAGGCCGAGGGGCGCGGGGGTCGTGGTCACGGCACCCATCCTCCCGCACGCGCGCGGGGCGGCCGGCGCTAGGGCGTCGGGCGGGAGGCGGCCGCGCGGACGCGGACGGCCCGGCCCGCGGATCCGACGACGAGCACGACGGAGACCGCGAGCACCAGGAGGTACGCCCCCGGCAGCGACGCGATGCCGAGCCCGTCGAGCAGCGCCCCGCCCACGAGCGCGCCGCCGCCGATGCCCACGTTGAACGCCGTCGTGTAGAAGGAGCTGGCCGTGTCGCGGAACGCGGGATGCGCGGCGTGCAGCATCCGGGTCTGCAGCAGCGTCGGGATCGCGCCGAACGCCAGGCCCCACAGGAGGAAGCCGGGGATCGCGAGCGCCCACATGCCCGGCACCAGCGCGAGGGAGCCGACGCCGATCCCGGCCGCCGCGAGCCCCAGCAGCACGCCCAGCTGCGGCCGGGTCGGGAACAGGGTGCCCGCGAGGAGCAGCCCCACCGCCCCCGCGATGCCGTAGCCGAAGAGCATGGCGCTCAGCTGCTGCTCGGGGATGCCCATGACGCGCGTGACGAACGGGTCGACGTACGTGTAGAAGCCGTACTGGCCGATCATGATCACCATCGCGGTCAGGCAGACGAACAGCACCCCGCCGACGCCCTGCCCCGACATGCGCTCCCGGATCCCCGGCCGCCCCTCGGCGACGACGGGCGCGGCGTCGCGTGCGGGCCGGCCGACCGCGGGCAGGAAGCGCCAGACGAGCACCATCCCGAGCAGCGTCAGCACGCCGATGCCGGCGAACGCCGCCCGCCAGCCGAACGCCTGCCCGGCCGCCGTCCCGAGGGGCACGCCCAGCACGAACGCGAGGCTCCCACCGCCGACCGTGAGCGCGACCGCGCGGCCGATGAGCGCGGGCGGCACGAGGTGCGCCGAGTACGCGCCGACGATGGCCCAGAACAGGCCGTGGGCGAGGCCGCCGAGCACGCGGGTCGCGGTGACGAGCTCGAACGTGGGCGCGAGCGCCGTGAGGAGGTTGCTCGTCGCGAAGACCGCGAGCACCGCGAGGAGGAGCGCGTGCCGCGGGACCCGGCGGGTGAGGGCCGCGAGCGGCACGCTGGACACGACCACCGCGATCGCGAAGACCGAGACGAGGAGGCCGACGCGCGACTCCTCGACCCCGAGGTCGCCGCTCATCTCGCTGAGGAGGCCGGTCGGCAGCATCTCGCTCGTGACGCTGAGGAACACGCACGCCGCGAGCGTGAGGATGCCGACCCAGGGGAAGCGGAACGCCGGATCCGACGCGTCGTGCGGCGCCGGCGAGCGGCGGGTGCGGCCGGCGGCCCGGTCGGGATCGGGCAGGAAGATGGGGGAGGTGTTCGTCATGTGGACCCAGGGGACGTCACGGCGGGAGGGCTCCCGGGGCCGGCGGGATCCGCGCAGCCAGGCAATAGCCTAGACGGATGACCGACCAGGCCACCCGCGCCCGCGCGCCCCACCGCGTCCTCAGCTTCTCCTGCGACGACCGGCCGGGCATCGTGCACGCCATCGCCGGGGCCATCGTCGCGGCGGGCGGCGACATCACCGAGTCGCAGCAGTTCTCCTCCGCCGACACGGGCCGGTTCTTCATGCGGCTGCAGGTGCAGGCGGCGGACGACGACGACCGGCTGGCCGACGCCCTCTCCGCGGTGGTCGAGCGGTACGACGCCACGTGGCACCTCGACGAGGTGGGGCGTCCGCTGCGCACGCTCGTGCTGGGCTCCACCGCCGAGCACTGCGTGAACGACCTGCTGTTCCGGCAGCGCGCGGGTCAGCTGCCCGTCGAGATCCCGCTCGTCCTCAGCAACCACGGGCGGCTCGCCGACCTCGCGGGCTTCTACGGGGTCCCGTTCGAGCACGTCCCCGTGACGGACGAGGGGTCGAAGGCGGCGTTCGAGGCGCGCGTGATGCGCGCCGTGGAGGAGCACGACATCGAGCTGGTGGTGCTGGCCCGCTACATGCAGATCCTCTCCCCCGGGCTCTGCGCGGCGCTCAGCGGCCGGATCATCAACATCCACCACTCGTTCCTGCCCGGCTTCAAGGGCGCGAACCCCTACAAGCAGGCGCACGCGCGGGGCGTCAAGCTCATCGGCGCGACCGCCCACTTCGTCACGAGCGACCTCGACGAGGGCCCGATCGTGGAGCAGAACGTGGTGCGGGTCGACCACTCGCGGAGCGCGCGGGAGCTCATGGCCATCGGGCAGGACGAGGAGTCCCGCACCCTCACGCAGGCCGTGCGCTGGTTCGCGGAGCATCGGGTGCTGCTCGACGGCGCGCGCACCATCATCTTCCGCTGACGCCGACGCGGCCGACCGCCGCTGCCCGGCCGCCCGGCCCGGCCCGGTCTGGCTCAGCCCCGCTCAGCGGGTGCTGATCGTCCGGTACTTCCGCACGGCCAGCGGCACGGCGACCACGAGGAGCACCACGGCCCAGATCAGCGTCGTCTGGACGGGGTGCTGCAACGTCACCGCATCGGGCACCGGCGTGCCCGGCGGCACGTTCCCGAACAGCTGCCGCGCCGCCAGGACCACGGAGGACACCGGGTTGTACTCGGCGAACACGCGCAGCGGCGTGGGCAGCGTGTCGCTCGGCACGAACGCGTTGCTGATGAAGGTGAGCGGGAACAGCACGAGGAACGACGCGTTGTTGATCACCTCGGGGCTCCGCACGCTCATGCCGAGGAACGCCATCACCCAGGAGAGCGCGTAGGCGAACAGCAGCAGGAGGGCGACCCCCGCGAGCGCCTCCAGCAGGCTCGACCGCACGCGCCAGCCGACGACGAAGCCCGTCGCGAGCATCACGACCATCGAGAAGACGTTGATGAGGAGGTCGCCGTTGGTGCGCCCGACGAGCACCGCCGACGGGCTCATCGGCAGGGTGCGGAACCGGTCGATGATCCCGTCCTTCAGGTCGTTCGCCATGGCGGAGCCCGAGTAGGTGGAGCCGAACACCACGGTCTGGGCGAAGATGCCCGCCATGATGAACTCCTTGTAGTCGCTGCCCGGGATGTCGATCGCGCCGGCGTAGACGAAGCTGAACAGCAGCACGAACATGATCGGCTGGATCAGCGTGAACACGAGGATGTCCGGCAGCCGCTTGATCTTGATGAGGTTGCGGCGCGTGGCGATCCAGCCGTCGGTGAGCCACGTCGCGAGGGTGGCGCGCTGCTCCGGGCGGGCGGGCGCCCCGGATCCCCCGGCCTCCGCGCGGCGGCCGTCGACGGCGGTCATGACGCGGCCCGTCGGGCGTCGCGGCGCGGGTGGTCGGACGGCCGCGGTTCCGCGGACGGCGGCGGATCCGCGGTCGCGGCGCGGGCGGGATCCGTCCCGGCCTCCGACGCCGGCTCCGCCGGCCGCTCCCCCTCGTCCCGGTCCCCGTCGTCCGTCCCGTGCCCGGTGAGGCGCAGGAAGACGTCGTCGAGGGTCGGGCGGCGCATGCCGGCGTCGTGCAGCTCGACGCCCGCGGCGGTCAGCTCGCCGACGACCGCGGCGAGCGCCCGCGGTCCGTCGTCGACCTGCACGGAGAGGGTCCGGCCGTCCGAGGAGACCGCGGGCGACGTCGTGCCGACCCGCTCGAGGATCCCCCGCACCGCGGGCGCGTCCGCGTCGCGGACGAGCGCGACCTCCACCCGGTGCCCGCCGATGGAGCTCTTCAGCTCGTCGGCGGTGCCCCGCGCGATGACCGTCCCGCCGTCGATCACGGCGATGTCGTCCGCGAGCCGGTCCGCCTCCTCGAGGTACTGCGTGGTCAGCAGCACCGTGGTGCCCTCCGTCACCAGCTGCGTGATGACGTCCCAGAGCCCCAGCCGGCTGCGCGGGTCGAGGCCGGTGGTCGGCTCGTCGAGGAACAGCACGCGGGGCCGGGCGACGAGGGCGCCGGCGAGGTCGATGCGACGCCGCATGCCGCCCGAGAAGCCCTTCACCGCGCGGTCGCGCGCCTCCGTGAGCCCGAAGGTGGCGATGAGCTCGTCGGCCCGCGCCCGCGACGCGCGTCGGCCCATGTGGTACAGCCGCCCGACCATGTCCAGGTTCTCGAACGCCGTGAGGTTCTCGTCGACGGCGGCGTACTGGCCGGACACGCCGATCATCGCCCGGACGTCCGCGCCGCGCGTGAGCACGTCGACCCCGTCGACGCGCGCGGTGCCCGCATCCGGCCGGATGAGCGTGGTGAGGACCTTGACGGCGGTGGTCTTGCCCGCGCCGTTCGGTCCGAGCAGGCCGAGGACCGTCCCCTCCGGGACCTGCAGGTCGAGGCCGGCGAGCGCGTGCACCGGCGGCGCACCGCGGGGGTGGTAGGTCTTGACGAGCCCCTCGGCTTCGATGACGGCCATGGCGCATGGTAGCGCCGGTGATTTCCCCGCGCAATGGATCCTGGACGCCGCGAGGGGCGGGTGCCGGTCGGCACCCGCCCCTCGGGGACGTCCTCGGATCAGCCGGTCAGCGGCTGACGGAGAGGTACTTCGGCGAGCTCGTCCTCGCCGCGTTGGCGGCGTCGCCCGCGTACGTGGCGGTGACCGTGTAGCGGCCCTTCGCGTACGCCGGCAGCTCCACGCGGCCGGCGCCGTTCGCGTCGAGCGTGACCTCGTACGAGTCCGAGCCCACCTCCACGACCACCGTGCCGGTCGGCGCCGCCTTGGCGGCGCTGTCGACCTTCACGGTGACGACGGCCTTCTGCGTGCTCGTCACCACGGACGGCTTGAGCCCCACCGTGACCGTGCTGGCCAGCTTGACCACGACGGCCTCGCTGGTCGCGGTGCCCGAGAGCCCCGCGGCCGGCTTCGCCGTCACGACGACGGTGATCGACTTGCCCGCCACCGAGGGCGAGACCCGGTAGGTCGCGCGCGTCTGGCCGGCGAGCGGCTTCCCGTCCGCGTACCACTGGTACGAGAACGCGAGGCCCTCGGCCTCCCACTCGCCGGTCGACGCGGTGAGCGTCTGCCCGACGACGGGCGTGCCCGAGATGACGGGAGGCGCCGTGGCGACCGGTGCCGGGATCGGGCCCGACTCCACGCGGACGTAGGTGGTGGCGCCGGTGCCCGAGTAGGCCACGCGACCGAGGTACGCGGTCTCGGGCTCGAGGCCCGTCCAGGACGCCGTGTACGTGGTCGGGGCGCTCTGCACCGCGTCGAGCGGGTTCGGGGACACCTGGAAGGCGCCCTCGTCCGTCGTCGTGGACAGGTCGAACGTGGTGACCGTGAAGTCCTGCGTGCGCGTCCCCTTGGGGATCGAGAACACGTCGACCTGCACCACGTACGAGCCCGCGATCGGGTCCTCGATGGTGACCGACTCGTCGGCCGACGCGGTCGCCGAGACGAACTGCTCCACGGCCTTCCCGTCCTCGAGGCGCGTGACCGTGAGGTCGAGGTCCGCGGCGTCGTCCGCCGAGTCGACGTCGATCCGCGTGGCCAGCAGGCCCTCCGGCACGGTGACCGGGTAGGTGAAGGAGGACTTCGCCTTGCCGGAGCCGGTGAAGGGCGAGCGCTTGTCCTTCGGGTTCGGGATCACGACGCCGGGGGCGAGGCCCTCGGCGGTCAGCGCGATCTCGCCCGTGGTGCCCGGGGTGACGGTGACGTCGACGGATCCGTCGATGCCGGTGCCCTGCACCTCGGCCGGGGCCGCGATGGAGACGGGGTTGACGGCGACGGGGCTGCGCACGACGTGGTCGGCGCTCGTCCAGGTCAGTGACCCGGTGGCGTACTCGTCGACGGGCGCCGTGGTGCGCGTGAAGGCCACCTCGAACGACTTCGTCTGGCCGGCGGCGGTGAACTCGAGCGTGCTCGGCGTGACGATCGCGTCGACGCCCTCGAGGCCCTGGACGGTGGCGGCGTAGGTGCCGGCGCTCGTCGAGGTGACCTCGCGGGTGACGGTCTCGGCGCCGGTCAGGGTGCCGATCGCGATGCTCGCCAGGTTGAGCTCCGACGGGTCGATCGGGTCGGAGCCGGTCTCGATCCCCACGCCCGCGATGTAGGCGAGCCAGTCGTCGAGGCCGTTCAGGTAGAGCAGCCCGGCGTCCAGGTACTCCGTCGGGTCGACGTGACCCGCGCCCTGCACGAAGGGATCGGTGACGGGCTGGCCGTCCCCGTCCACCGTGTCGTACGCGGTGGTCATGAGGGCCGACTTGATCTCCGAGACGGGCGCGTTCGGGCGCTCGCCCAGGTAGAGCAGCGCGAGGCCGGCCACGTGCGGGGCCGCCATCGACGTGCCGGAGAGGAGGCCGTAGGTCGGCTCGCCGCCCTCGGCGTTGTTGGTCGCCGCGATGATCGCGACGCCGGGCGCCGTGACGTCGGGCTTGAGGATGTCGCTGCCGTCCGCGAGGACCGGGCCGCGCGAGCTGAAGCCGGCGACCTGGGGGGTCGGCTCCTCGATGCCGGTCGTGTTGTCCGGGACCAGCGTGACGGTCGCGCCGGGCGTGGACGCGTAGGCCGTGACGGCCGCGTACACGTCCGCGTCGAGGTGGACGGTCGGCACCGAGTGGGTGTCGGAGTCGGTCGAGTTCGGCGTCGGGTTCACGAGCACCATGCCGATCCCGCCCGCGCGGGCGACCTCGGCCGACTTGGCGACGCGGTCGAACGTCCCGCGCTCGCACAGGACGATCTTCCCCGCGGTCTTCGCCGGGTCGAGGACGCCGGGACCGCAGAGGGCGGGCGTCGTGGCGCCGGCCGCGGCGACGGACGCCGCGGTGACGAAGGCGCCCGTGACGGGCTCGGTGACGGTGATCGACGCACCCGCGAAGGCCTGGCCGTCGCCGAGCTGCGCCGTGGCCTGGAAGTTGCCCGCCACCGTGCTGGCGCCGACCGTGGTGATCCACGGCGAGGCGTTGTCGAGGGTCGAGGAGTCCGGGCCGGAGTTGCCGGCCGAGGCGGAGACGAAGATGCCGGCCGCCGCCGCGCCGAGGAACGCGACGTCGGTCGCGGAGACCGTGGTCTCGGCCGATCCGCCGCCGATGGAGTAGTTGATGACGTCGACGCCGTCCGCGGTCGCCTGCTCGATGGCGGCGACGAGGTCAGCGCCCGCGCAGCCGTCGTCGGTGGTCACGGCGGGGTCGGGACCCGACCAGCAGACCTTGTAGGCCGAGATCTTGGACGCGGGTGCCACGCCGGAGATCTCGCCGAGCTCGGCGCCCGCGATGGTCGCCTCGACGCCCGACTCGCCCGCCGCGGTCGACGCGGTGTGCGAGCCGTGACCGTCGCCGTCGCGCGGGGAGACGTACTCGCCCGTCTTCGCGGTGCCGATGTTCGCCTTGCCGAAGCCGTCGACGTAGTAGCGCGCGCCGATCACCTTCGTGCTGCAGTCCGCGGCGGTGAACTGCTCGCCGGTCTGGCACAGGCCCGTGAACTGGGTCCCGTCGCCCTTGTCGAAGCGGATCGTGGACCCGTCGAGGTAGGGCGCGTCGCCGGCCGTCGTGCCGAGCGCCTCACCCGCGAAGGAGGGGTTCTCGGGGCGATGCCGGTGTCGATGACGCCGATGACGGCGCCCTCGCCCGCGGAGTCCTGCCCGCCCGTCTTCGCCCACACGCCGTCCGGGCCCGTGAGGCCCAGGAAGTCGGCGGCCGGGGTGGAGGTGGGGTGGTAGATGCGGTCGGGCTCGACGCTCGCGACCTTGCGGTCGGACGAGAGCCGTGCCGCCTGCTCGGCGGTGAGGTCGGCCGAGAATCCGTTGACCGTGAGGGAGTAGGAGTAGTCGATGTCGGCGCCGACGCTGGCGGCGACCTCCTCCTGCTGTCCCTCGAGGTAGTCGGTGTACTCGACGACGGATGCGGCGTCGGCGTCGAGCTGCGTGCCCGATCGGGCCTGCGTGGCGGCGAGCCCGGAGACCCCGCCCTGGTAGGTCGCGGCGGCCTCGTCGGCGAGGGTCACGATGTAGCGGCCGTCCTTCAGGTCGACGGCCTGCTTCGCGACGGTCGGGGCGGGGGCGGCCATGGCGCCTCCCGCTCCGACGGTCACGAGGCCGGCTGCCACGAGGGCGGTGATGGCGGCGGAGGCCGTCGCCCTGCGCAGGGATGCTGCGCGGTTCGGCTCCGTGCGGAGCCTGGAGAAGCGTGGGATCACGAACACGTCCTTCAGTGGGGATGAGTGGCCCGCACGCGCCCCGAAGACGCGCACGAATCCTCAACATACCCCGGGTATTCGCCCTGAGATAGGCCGCTTGTTACCGCCGTGTAACAGTTGCACAACCTCGTCGATCCTGGTGATCTCGGCGATCCGGGGCGCATCGGGACCGATCTGGTGCCTCGCGCGGGGGCCTCGCGTACGGCAGGTGTTCAGGATCACGTCAGACCGATCCGTGCCGCCCCTCGCGCACCCGCCGCGCGTCCGGCGGGGTCCCGGCCGCCACGGGGGCGCTCACGACGGACGGGGTCGGCGCCGGTGTCGCGGGGGCCGGCGCGGACGTCGGCGGCGGCGTCGGCGTCGGCGTCGGCGTCGGCGTCGGCGTCGGCGTCGACATGGGAGGTGTCACGACGTCGACGAGCGTCGTCGCGTCCGTCCCCGAGTAGGACACCAGCCCGACGTAGCGCGCCCCCGCCGCCAACCCGGACCACGACGCGGTCCATGTCGCCTTCCGGCCCTGGGTCACCGGGAGCTGCGCGGGTGCGACCGCGAAGGACCCCTGCCCCCGCGCGGCGGTGACGTCGTAGCGGGTCACATCGACGTCGGCCTCCTTCGCGGAGCCCGCGACCGCCTCGGCCTGCACCCCGACGACGTACCTGCCGGCCGGCGGTGCCGTGAGCACGATGCGCTCGGACGGCGACGAGCTGGTCCTCGTCTCCACCACCTCGGAGGAGCCGTCCGCGGCGACCCTCGCCAGCTCGAGGGTGAGGTCGGAGACGCCGTCGCGGGGGACCGCGTCGATCACCAGCGCCCTCACTCCCGCCGCGACGGTGATCGGGTGATCGAACCGGTCACCCTCCGCCACGGACCCGGTCGGTCCCGTGCGCGGCCCGGTCGAGGGGCGCAGCACCCGCCCCGGTACGAGCCCGGAGGCGGCGAGGTCGATGCGGCCCGTGACGCCCGGGGTCACCGTCACGGCGACCTCGCCGGTGCTCCCGGCGCCCGTCGCCGACGGCGGCGCGTCGACCTCCCGGGGCCGCACCGCGACGGGGCTCCGCACGGTGCCGCCGGGCCCCGACCACGTGAGCGATCCCGTGCTCCAGGCGTCCGAGGCGCCTCCTGCCCTCGGCGAGAGGCGCACCCGGAACGCGCGCGTCTGGCCCGGCCCCGTGAACGTCAACCGGGCCGGGGTGACGGTCACGTCGACGCCGTCGAGCCCCTGGACCGACGCCGCCCACGTCCCCGCGGTCTGCGAGGTCACCGTGCGGGTGATCGTCCTGTCGGCGGTGAGCGACCCCACGGCGAGGCTCGGGAGGTTGAGCTGCGCGACCGGGACCGGAGCCGCGGGATCCGGCAGCGCGAGCCCGGTCTCGGCCGCGAACCCGGCCCAGTCGCGCGGACCGCTCGCGTAGACGAGGCCCGGGTGGAGGTACCGGCCGGGAGCGATCTCGCCCGCGCCCTGGACGAAGGGATCGGTGACGGTCGCCCCCTGCGCGTCGACCGTGTCCGTCGCCGTGGTCATCATCGCGGACTTGACCTCCGCGGGCGTGGCCCGCGGGTGCAGGCCGAGGTAGACGAGCGCGAGTCCGGCGATGTGCGGCGACGACATCGACGTGCCCGACTCCAGGGCGTACCCGGGCCTCCCGTCCACGTCGGCGGACGCCGCGAGGATGTCGACGCCCGGTGCCGTGATGTCGGGCTTGATGAGGTCGCCGCCGTCCTCCGCGACGGGACCGCGGGAGCTGAAGTCGGCGACCTGGGGGGCGGGGCGCTCGACGCCGGAGGTGTCGCCGGGGGTGAGCGTCGCCGTGGCGCCCGCGGTCGCGGCGTACGCCGCGACCGCGGGCCGGGCATCGGCGTCGAGGTGCACGGTCGGCACGGAGTGGGCGTCGAGATCCTCGGTGTCCGCCTCCACGTCGGTCAGCACCATCCCGATGCCGCCGACACGGCGCACCTCGTCGCCCTTCTCGAGGCGCGCGGAGACCCCGCGGTCGCACTGGACGATGCGGCCCTTCGCCTTCGCCGGATCCAGCGTGCCCTTCCCGCAGCGCCCCGGCGACCTCGCGCCGGCGACGCCCACGGCGGACGCGCGGACGAGCGGACCGGAGACGCGCGACGAGACCGTGATGGATCCCCCGGCGTACTTCCGCCCGTCGCCGAGCGTCACGGTCGCCAGGTAGCTGTCCGGCACGCTGCCGGCCGCGACGGTGGTGATCCACGGCTCCGCGTTCGAGACGGTGCCCGCGTCGGGGCCCATGTTGCCCGCGGCCGCGGCCACGGAGATCCCGGCGCTCGCGGCGCCCAGCAGGGCGCGCTGCTCGTCGTCCAGGGCCGGGCCGCCGAAGCCGATCGAGAGGTTGATGACGTCGACGCCGTCGGCCGTGGCCTGGTCGATCGCCGCGACGACGTCGGAGAGCGCGCACCGTCGTCCATGTCGTCGGTCAGGTCCGGTCCGTTCCAGCAGGCCTTGTACGCCGCCACCTTGGCGGCCGGGGCGACGCCCGCGATGGTGCCGAGGCCGCGTCCCCGGATGTCGGCGGGCACGTCGGCGTCGCCCGCGGCGGTGCTGGCCGTGTGCGATCCGTGCCCGCTGACGTCGCGCGGCGACCGCCTCTCCTGCGGCCCGAGCGGGTTGCCCGACGCGTCCCACCCGGCCACGAAGGACCGCGCGCCGATCACCTTCGTGGAGCAGTCGGCGGCCGTGAAGCCGTCGCCCGTCTCGCAGGCGCCGCGGAAGTCGCCGCCGTCGGCCTTCCGGAACGTGATGCCCTGCCCGTCGCGGTAGGGCTCGTCGCCGGGGCTCGAGCCGAGCGGCGCCCCCGCGAACGACGGGTTGTCCGCGGCGATGCCCGTGTCGATGACGCCGATCACCGTCCCCGCGCCCGCCCGCTCCACGCCCCCGGCGGCCGCCCAGAGCCCGTGGCCGCCCTCGAGACCGAGGGAGCGCATGGCGGGCGTCGACCGCCCGTGCAGCATCCGGTCGGGCTCCACGCTGAGCACGTCGGCATCGTGTCCCAGCGCCCGGACCTGCGCTGCGGTGAGCGACGCGGAGAACCCGTTCGTCGTCAGGGAGTACTCGTGCGTGGGCGTCGCCCCGATCGAGTCCGCCACCGAGCGCTGGGCGTGGGCCAGGTGGTCGGTGTACCGCTCGACGGCCTCCGATCGCACGTCGAGGCGGGCCCCGGGGTCGGCCGTCGTGCGGGCGAGACCGTCGAGGGTGCCGTCGTAGGTCGCTGCCGGCTGGCCCTTCAGCGTGACCAGGTAGTGCCCGTCCGCCGCATGCTGCGGCACGGCCGCGCGGGGGACGACCGCGGCGCCGGCCGCGGCGCCGCCCGCCAGCACGAGCGCGAAGGCGACGACGCAGGCCGCGAGCGGGCGCGCCGCGCGCGGGCGGCGCCTCCGGTCCGGCAGGCGCGGGTCTCGGTGTGCGGACATGGCTGTTCCCTCCTGTCGCCGGCCTCGGCCGGCTGCGGACCCACGGCGTGCACGAGCTGCGCGGGCGGGCACGCCCTGCGTCGCGGGATCGCGTCGATGACGCGTAGAGGAGGACTGTAGGGACGGCGGCCCGGTGCCCGTCGGCCGTCTGCACATGCGCCTCGCGCGCATCGCCCATGAGCGCCGAGAGGCCCCGCCCCGATGCGGGGGCGGGGCCTCTCGGTCACCGTGCGGGCTGCGGCGCCCGCGGGGTCAGGCCAGGCGCGTCTGCAGGTTGTCCGCGAGCGACGCGAGGAACTCCTCGGTCGTCTGGTACGGCTGGTCCGGCCCGACGAGGAGCGCCAGGTCCTTCGTCATCTTCCCGCTCTCGACCGTCGTGATGACGACGTCCTCGAGGGTGTCGGCGAAGGTCTTCAGCGCGTCGTTGCCGTCGAGCTTCGCGCGGTGCGCGAGGCCCCGCGTCCAGGCGTAGATCGACGCGATGGGGTTCGTCGACGTGGGCTTGCCCTGCTGGTGCTGGCGGTAGTGGCGCGTGACGGTGCCGTGCGCGGCCTCCGCCTCGACGACCTTCCCGTCGGGCGTGGTGAGCACGCTCGTCATCAGGCCGAGCGAGCCGAAGCCCTGCGCGACGGTGTCGGACTGCACGTCGCCGTCGTAGTTCTTGCACGCCCAGACGTAGCCGCCCTCCCACTTGAGCGAGGCGGCGACCATGTCGTCGATGAGGCGGTGCTCGTAGGTGAGGCCCGCCGCGGCGAACTGCTCGGCGTACTCGGCCTCGAAGACCTCCTGGAACAGGTCCTTGAACCGGCCGTCGTAGGCCTTGAGGATCGTGTTCTTGGTCGACAGGTAGACCGGGTAGTTCCGGGCCAGGCCGTAGGAGAGCGAGGCGCGCGCGAAGTCGCGGATCGAGTCGTCGAGGTTGTACATGCCCATCGCGACGCCGGATCCGGGGCTCTGGAACACCTCGAACTGCTGCGGTTCCGAGCCGTCCTTCGGCGTGAACGTCATCGTCAGCGTGCCCTCGCCCTCGAAGCGGAAGTCGGTGGCGCGGTACTGGTCGCCGAAGGCGTGGCGGCCGACGATGATCGGCTTGTTCCAGCCGGGCACGAGGCGCGGGATGTTGCTGATGATGATGGGCTCGCGGAAGATCGTGCCGCCCAGGATGTTGCGGATCGTGCCGTTCGGCGAGCGCCACATCCGCTTCAGGCCGAACTCCTCGACGCGCGCCTCGTCGGGCGTGATCGTGGCGCACTTGACGCCGACGCCGTGCTTCTTGATGGCCTCGGCCGCGTCGATCGTGATCTGGTCGTCGGTCTCGTCGCGCTTCTCGATGCCCAGGTCGTAGTACTCGAGGTCGATGTCGAGGTACGGGTGGATGAGCGTGTCCTTGATGGACTGCCAGATGATGCGCGTCATCTCGTCGCCGTCGAGCTCGACGACGGTCCCCTCTACCTTGATCTTCTCCACGAAGTCCTCCTCATGCTCGTCGGTGCCCTCCGTGGGCGCGTCTCCGTCGGCGCGCCCCGGGTCCGGCTCGTCGCCGGTGGATCCGCAGGCCAGCCTACCCGGCGGCCCCTGTCTCTCGACATCGAGACATCCCGCGGGACCCGCGCGGGGGCCGCCCGGCGCCGCGGATCCACCCGCCGGCACCCGCGCGCACCCCGTCGTTCCCACGCCTGGTCCGCGGGACGCCCGCCCGATACCCTGTGGCCATGAGCGACATGACACTCGAAGAGCTGAGCGCCCGCACGATCGTGGCGGCGAACACGCTGACGCTCAAGCCGGGGCAGGAGGCGTACGTCGCCCCCGTGTCGCACTCCATCGCCGAGGCCTACGTCAACCCGACCACCGCCTGGCCGCGCGTGGTCATGGAGGACGGCGAGGTCGTCGGCTTCATCATGGGCAACTTCGACCCCGAGGCGCACGAGGAGATCTTCCGCAGCTGCATCTGGCGGATCAACGTCGACGCGGACGCGCAGGGGCACGGCGTGGGCCGCTTCGCCGTGCTCGCCCTGGCCGACGAGGCGCGCTCGCGCGGCTTCGACCGCCTCACGGTGGTGTGGGAGCCCGGCGAGGACGGGCCCGAGGAGTTCTTCACGCACGTCGGCTTCGAGGTCATCGGCGAGACGCAGTACGGCGAGTCCATCGGCGCCCTGGCCCTCTAGCACGTGGCCGTCTTCGCCACCCCCGGGGAGTTCACCGACCGCGTGCTCGAGGTCGTGGCGGAGATCCCGCCGGGTCGGGTCATGACCTACGGCGACGTCGCCGCCGTCTTCGGGCGGCGCGGCGCGCGAGCGGTCGGCATGGTGCTGCGCTACCACGGCGCGGGGCTGCCCTGGTGGCGGGTCCTCCGCGCCGGCGGGCATCCCCCGACGGGCCTCGCCGGCGAGGCCCGCCCCCGCTACGAGGAAGAGGGCACGCCCCTCCTCGACGCCCCGACGGACGAGGGCTACCGCGTCGACCTGGAGGTGGCCCGCTGGTTCCCGTGAACGTCCGGCCGGCCGCGCCGGGTCCGGGGCTCCCTCCCCCGGACGGCCGACCGCGGGTCATGCCCGGGGACCACGACCGGGGCCTCGCGGCCGACGCGGTGGAGCCATCCGGTCCGCTGGACTGGGACCATGCCCTGTCGCCGGTCCGCCCGCCTCCTCGCCGCCCCCATCCTCGCCGCGTCCCTGTCGCTCGCGCTCGGCGGATGCGGGGCCGCGCGCACCGTCGGCGGCATGACCACGCCGGCGGACGCCCGGGTCTACGCGGCGGCGGCGGACGCCGAGGGGCGCCTCCCCGGCTGGATCCCGGCGGACGCCACCGACATCCGCATCAAGACGTCGTTGCGCGGCGAGGGCGCGATCCTCGAGTTCCGGTCGGCGACGCCCGCCGACCGGCTCGGATGCGAGGCCGCGACCCCGGACGCGCCCGCGCCCGGCGTGCAGGACACCTGGTGGCCGGACCCGTCGCCCGCGGCGACCATGTCGTGCGGCGACGGCTGGCACGCCGCGCCCGACGGCGACGTCGTGCACGCGTGGCTGCCGACGGGGTCGCCCGCGCTCGACCTCTGAGGCCGTCCCCCGGCGGCGTGCCGCCGCCGGGGGACGGCGGCACGCCGCCGCGGGCGCTAGACCAGCGACTCCCGCCAGGCCGCGTGCAGCTGCGAGAACCGGCCGGTGCCCTCGATGAGCGCGTCCGGCGTCCCGTCCTCGACGATGCGGCCCTGCTCCATCACGAGCACCCGGTCGGCGATCGCGACCGTGGAGAGCCGGTGCGCGATGATGATGGCCGTCCGGTCGGCGAGCAGGGTCGTCAAGCCCTGCTGCACCAGGCGCTCGCTCGGGATGTCGAGCGAGCTCGTCGCCTCGTCGAGGATCAGCACCGCCGGGTCCGCGAGGAACGCGCGCGCGAACGAGATCAGCTGCCGCTGCCCCGCCGAGACGCGGCCGCCGCGCTTGTTCACGTCGGTGTCGTACCCGTCCGGCAGCGACTCGATGAAGGTGTGGGCGCCCACGGCCTCCGCCGCCTCCTGGATCTCGCGACGCGTCGCGTCGGGCTTGCCGATGGCGATGTTGTCGGCCACCGACCCCGAGAAGAGGTACGCCTCCTGCGTCACCATCACGATGGCGCGGCGGAGGTCCTTCGGGTGCAGGTCGCGCAGGTCGATCCCGTCGAGCGCCACGCGGCCGTCGGACGGGTCGTAGAAGCGCGAGATGAGCTTCGCGAGCGTCGTCTTGCCCGCGCCCGTGGATCCGACCAGGGCGATGGTCTGCCCCGCCGGCATGTCGAGGTCGAAGCGGGGCAGGATCGTCTTGCCCTTCCCGTACCCGAACTCGACGCCCTCGAACGAGACGTGGCCCGTGGACTCCCACAGGTCGACCGGACGCACCGGGTCCGGCACGCTCGGCTCCTCCTCGAGCACGCCCGAGATCTTCTCGAGCGCCGCCGACGCCGACTGGTAGCTGTTGTAGAACATGGCCATGTCCTGCGCCGGGCCGAAGAACTGCCGCGTGTAGAGCACGACCGCCAGCAGCGCGCCGATGCCGAGCTGGCCGTCGGCCACGCGGAGGCCGCCCACGAGCAGCACCACCGCCACGGTGACGTTGCCGATGAGGATGAGCCCCGGGTCGAAGACGCCGAACACCTGGATCACGCGCATGTTGGTGTCGCGGTACCCCTCGACGTGCTCCGAGAACTCGTCGGCGTTCCGCTTCTCCTTGCGGAAGGCCTTCACAGCCCGGATCCCGGTCATCGTCTCGACGAAGTGCACGATCAGGCGCGCGGACTTCACGCGCGTCTGCCGGAACAGCGCCTGCGACTTCACGGCGAACCAGAGGCTGAGGAGGAACAGCGGCACGAGGGCCGCGAGCAGCACGAGGCCCGAGACCCAGTCGAAGGAGAACAGCGCGACGGCGGTGAACGCCATGTAGAGCGCACCCTGCACGAGCTGGTTGATCCCGCCGTTGAGGAGCTCGCGGATGGAGTCGAGATCGCTCGTCTGGCGGGAGATGATGCGGCCGGACGTGTACGTCTCGTGGAACTCCAGGCTCAGCTTCTGCGTGTGCAGGAACATGCGCTTGCGGAGGTCGAGGAGGATCTCCTGGGCGATCCGCGCCGACATGACCTGGTACTTGGCCACCAGGACGGCGCCCGTCACCGCGACCAGGACGTACGCGCCGATCACGAGCGCGAGCTGCGTGAAGTCGCCCGTGTCGAGGAGCGCCGGCAGCGCCCGGTCGAGGCCGATGCCGATGAGGGCGGGGCCGGCGACGTTGGCCGCCGTGGCGACGAGGATGGTGACGGCCGTGAGGATCAGCGACTGCTTGACCGGCTGGATGGTGCTGACGAGCAGCCGCGTCGACCGCCTACGGATCTGCTTGCTCTCGCTGCGGGAGAAGTCGTCCCTCTCCTCGCCGGTGACTCCGGTGACGCTCATGCTGAGGCCTCCTCGCGCACGGTGTTCCCTTCCACGTCGAGGCTCGAGATGACGAACCGGTAGTGCTCGCTCGTGGCGAGCAGGTCGGAGTGCCGGCCGACCGCGGTGATGCGGCCGTCCTGCATGAGGGCCACCCGGTCCGCGAGCATCACGGTCGAGGGGCGGTGCGCCACGATCAGCGCGGTGGTGGAGGCGAGCACGCGGCGCAGCGCCGCCTCGACGAGGGCCTCCGTGTCGACGTCGAGCGCCGAGAGCGGGTCGTCGAGCACGAGCACGTCGGGCGCCGCGGCGACCGCGCGCGCCAGGGCGAGGCGCTGCCGCTGCCCGCCGGAGAGGCTGAGCCCCTCCTCGCCCACGGTCGTGTCGACGCCCTCCGGCAGGTCCCGCACGAAGCCGGCCTGCGCGATGTCGAGCGCCTCCTGCAGCACGCGCTCCGCCTCGGGCCCGCCGGCCGCGAGGTCCGGGCGCCCGAGGAGCACGTTGTCGCGGACGCTCGAGGAGAACAGCGTCGCGTCCTCGAAGGCCATCGCGATGCGGCTGCGCAGCTCCTCGAGGCCGAGGTCGCGGATGTCGACGCCGTCGAGCTCGATGCCGCCGCCGGTCACGTCGTACAGCCTCGTGGTCAGCGCGGTGAGCGTGGACTTGCCGCACCCGGTGACGCCGACGAGCGCCATGGTCTCGCCCGGACGCAGGTCGAGGTCGACGCCGTCGATGAGGTCGGGCTGTCCCGCGGCGGCGTCCTGGTAGCGGAAGTGCGCGCCCCGGAACACGAGGTGGCCGCGGGGCTCGGCGATGCGCACGGGCGTCGCCGGATCGGTGATGGTGTCCTCCTCGTCCATCACCTCGAAGTACCGGTCGATGGCGGTGCGCGCGTCGAACGTCATGGACAGCAGGAAGCCCACCGACTCGATCGGCCAGCGCAGCACGGCGGCGGTCGCGAAGAACGCGACGAGCTCGCCCACGGAGATCTCCCCGCCCGAGGCGAGGAGCACTCCGCCGAGCAGCGCCAGCGCGAAGGTGAGGTCGGGGATGAGGAGGAGCCACAGCCAGATCCCGGCGATGGCCTGGGCCTTCTTGATCTCCGTGCCGCGCAGCTCCTCCGCCTGCTCCGCGAAGGCGTCGTGCATGTGCTTGCCGCGCCCGAAGGCCTTCAGCACGCGGATGCCGTGCACGGACTGCTCGACGCTCGTGGCGAGGTCGCCGGACTGGTCCTGGCTGAGGCGCGCCACCGAGGAGTACTTCTGCTCGAAGAGGTAGCCGTACACCCACAGCGGGATGGAGCAGAGCAGGAAGCCGAGCCCGAGGCGCCAGTCGATGGAGACGAGGAAGCCGATGCCCACGAGGATCGTGAGGATGTTCACGACGAACAGCACCAGGCCGAACGCCATCCACCGCCGGATGAGGTTGAGGTCGCTCACCATGCGGGACAGGAGCTGGCCGCTCTGCCACCTGTCGTGGAACGCGACCGGCAGCTGCTGCAGCTTCCGGTAGAAGGCGTTCCGCATGTCGGCCTCCATCAGGGTCCCGGGCTTCAGCACGAACCAGCGGCGGAGGGCGATCATCGCGGCCTCCAGGATGCCCAGGCCCAGGATGAGGAGCACGGCCGGCAGCACGGCGGCCGAGTCGCCGTCGCCGAGCGGCCCGTCGACCAGGCCGCGGAGGATCTGCGGGATGACGAGCGACAGGAGGGAGCCGACGAGCGCGACCACCATTCCCGCGATGATGCTCGGCATGGCCGGACGCGCGAACGGCAGGAGCCGCATCAGGATCGCGATGGTGCCGGGCCGGCGGCCGTGGCGGTCGACCGACGACGCGTCGGGCGATTCGGGCGGTGAGGTGGACACGAGGGTTCCTTTTCGTAGTCGGCCGATGCGCGGCCGGACGTGCTCTGCGGCCACGAGCGGAGGGCGCCCACGAGGGGGGCCCTGGCGCGGAGGCCGGACGGATGACGAGGTCCCGCGATCTCTCGCGGGAGGACGGTAGGCGTGCGGGGCCGGCGGTCAGCCGTCGGCGTCCCGCCTTCGGGAGCACGACGACGACGCCGGTGCGGGATTGCCAGCGGATGCCGCGCGCTGCGTCTCGGGAGCCGGTTCCGGATGTCAGAGCCGACAGGCCCGCGGCGCGCCGGGCAGGCCGGTCGGCGGGAGCGGGTGGCGCTAGCGGCGCGGGACGCCGGACGGGATCGTGGCGTGCGCGATCACGGCGCCGATCCGGTTCGAGGTCGTGCGTGCGTGCGTCATCGATGTCGTGGTCATGACACCCTCCCTGGCTGCGTATGCGATTCACGTGTGGCCGCACCGATGGACCACGTGAATGGCCGCGCGAGGCAGCCTTCCAGGATATGGACGGGTGACGCGGATGTGCAAGGGCCCGGCCCGCATCCGTGGATGCGGGCCGGGCCCTCGCGCTCGTGATCCGGGTCGTCAGCCGACGCGCACCGACAGGCACGTGACGCAGCCCTCCAGCTTCTCGAACTCGCTGATGTCGACCGCCACCACCTCGTAGCCGAGGCCCCGCAGGAGCTCCGCCGTCCGCGGTGCTGCGGCGGAGAGCAAGAGGGTGTCGTCGTCGAGCGCGACGACGGCCGTCCCCTCGGCCTCCGGGACGGGCAGGAACGACGGGAACAGCCGGGGCTCGTCGACGAGGGCCTCGTACCCGATGACCGTGCCGTCCGGCAGAGCCGTCACCTGCGACTTGAGGTGCAGGGTCCGACGGACGGGCACCGCCACCACCGAGTAGCCGAGGGGACGGGCGATCTCCCGGAGGCGACGGATCCCGGCGGCGTTCGTGCGGCTGCTGGAGCCCACGTAGAGCGTGCGCCCCACCTCGAGCACGTCCCCGCCGTCGATGGTGGCGGGCAGGTCGATGGAGGCGAGCGAGAGATCCAGGTCCTCGACCGCGCGCTCGACGCCCGTGCGCTCCCCTCGACGGGAGTCGGCGCCGGACGTGAGCAGAACGGCCGTGCTGCCGAGCACCAGCACGGCGTCCTCGACGAATACGGAGTCGGGGTGGTCGTCCGCGGGTGCGACCTCGCGCGTGGACCAGCCGTTCTCCTCGAGCGCCAGGACGTAGCCCTCCCACTGACGATCCGCCAGCTCCGCATCCACGGGTCGGCGCTCGAGGTGGGTCAGCTCGCCCTCCGCGAGCCGGGACGACGGGATGCGCACCAGCGCGACCCGCTCCCGTAACGGCGCATGGGCGGTGCCGACGAGGCGGACCCACAGGCGACGGCCCAGGAGGATCGATGCCAGGGAGACGCCGATGACGAACATGAGGTTGAGTCCGAGGAGGGTCTCCAGGAGCGGACCCACGATGTCGCCCGTGATCGTGGCGCCCTGACCGAGCGCCCCCACGAGGCTGCCGACGAGCGCACCGACGACCGCAGCGGCCACGGATCCGACGATGGTGGTCCACAGCCGGCGGTACAGCCCGGTTCCGGCGAGGGCCGCGAGCAGCACGAACGCGACGAGCGTGTGCACCGTCCAGTAGTCGAGGAGGGTCACGAGGATCGCGGCACCGGGCTGGTTGGCGCTGAACAGGGTGAGCACGCTGAAGAGGAGCCCCAGTAGCGCGGAGATGCCGGCTGCCACGAGCGCTGCGGACAGTGCCCGGCCCAGTGGCGTCGCCGCGGCGGCAGACGACCTGGAGGCTCCCCGCCCTGACGCACTCGCGGTGGGGTGGTCGTCGTCGTACGACCTGCCGCGGGTTCCCTGGGGATCGCCTCCGGCTGTCGGCGGGGTCTGGACTTCGTCGCGGTCGTTCTCGTGGGGATCGGTCACGAGCGACGAGGATATCGGCCGCTCTTATGGACCCGATGTGAGGGCCCTGGCAAGCGGGACCTGCGCGCGACCGCGACGGGCGAGATCGCGGTGGTGCCTGTTAACGCAGAAAGGCCCGCCGCACGATGTGCGACGGGCCTTCCCGTTACTACCAAATCAAGTCCGGCGGTGTCCTACTCTCCCACAGGGTCCCCCCTGCAGTACCATCGGCGCTGAGAGTCTTAGCTTCCGGGTTCGGAATGTGACCGGGCGTTTCCCTCTCGCTATGGCCGCCGAAACACCTCATACACACCCGAACGGGGCATGAAAACTGTGATGAATCGACCAGTCAAGCTGGTTGTTCAATTAGTGCCCGACCGTATATCGGGAACCACATAGTGGACGCAAGCAAAGTGTTTTCAAGATATCGGCTTATTAGTACAGGTCAGCTCCACGAGTCTTTAGTCCTCGCTTCCACATCCTGCCTATCAACCCGGTAGTCTAGCCGGGAGCCTTCACCCTGAAAGGGATGGAAATCTCATCTCGAAGCCGGCTTCCCGCTTAGATGCTTTCAGCGGTTATCCGTTCCGAACGTAGCTAATCAGCGGTGCTCCTGGCGGAACAACTGACACACCAGAGGTTCGTCCATCCCGGTCCTCTCGTACTAGGGATAGATCTTCTCAAATTTCCTACGCGCGCAGCGGATAGGGACCGAACTGTCTCACGACGTTCTAAACCCAGCTCGCGTACCGCTTTAATGGGCGAACAGCCCAACCCTTGGGACCTACTCCAGCCCCAGGATGCGACGAGCCGACATCGAGGTGCCAAACCATGCCGTCGATATGGACTCTTGGGCAAGATCAGCCTGTTATCCCCGAGGTACCTTTTATCCGTTGAGCGAC
This sequence comes from Clavibacter michiganensis, assembly GCA_002150995.1. Classification (GTDB taxonomy): domain Bacteria; phylum Actinomycetota; class Actinomycetes; order Actinomycetales; family Microbacteriaceae; genus Clavibacter; species Clavibacter michiganensis_K. Next base: position 2,836,330 of record MDHJ01000001.1, read on the forward strand.
AGCGCTTCCACAAGCCACTGCCGGATCACTAGTCCCGACTTTCGTCCCTGCTCGACTTGTCAGTCTCACAGTCAAGCTCCCTTGTGCACTTACACTCGACACCTGATTACCAACCAGGTTGAGGGAACCTTTGGGCGCCTCCGTTACTTTTTAGGAGGCAACCGCCCCAGTTAAACTACCCACCAGGCACTGTCCCTGAACCGGATTACGGTTCGAAGTTAGATATCCAGAGTGACCAGAGTGGTATTTCAACAATGACTCCACCCGAACTAGCGTCCGAGCTTCACAGTCTCCCACCTATCCTACACAAGCCACACCGAACACCAATACCAAGCTGTAGTAAAGGTCACGGGGTCTTTCCGTCCTGCTGCGCGTAACGAGCATCTTTACTCGTAGTGCAATTTCGCCGAGTTCGCGGTTGAGACAGCTGGGAAGTCGTTACGCCATTCGTGCAGGTCGGAACTTACCCGACAAGGAATTTCGCTACCTTAGGATGGTTATAGTTACCACCGCCGTTTACTGGGGCTTAAATTCTCAGCTTCGCACTTGCGTGCTAACCGTTCCTCTTAACCTTCCAGCACCGGGCAGGCGTCAGTCCGTATACATCGTCTTGCGACTTAGCACGGACCTGTGTTTTTAGTAAACAGTCGCTTCCCACTGGTCTCTGCGGCCTTCAAACGCTTCAGGAGTAAATCCCTACACGCCTCAGGCCCCCCTTCTCCCGAAGTTACGGGGGCATTTTGCCGAGTTCCTTAACCACGATTCTCTCGATCTCCTTAGTATTCTCTACCTGACCACCTGAGTCGGTTTGGGGTACGGGCGATTGGAACCTCGCGTCGATGCTTTTCTCGGCAGCATAGGATCACTGATTTCGTCCGTGAGGACTACCCATCGGGTCTCAGGCTACATAGAAGACGGATTTGCCTATCTTCTGCCCTACATCCTTAGACCGGGACAACCATCGCCCGGCTCAGCTACCTTCCTGCGTCACACCTGTTAATACGCTAAACGCCCCAGCGTAGGGTCGTGTGCTAGGCCAAGACCGTCACCCCGAAGGGATCGAATCAAGGATTCAGACACTTAGCATTACTGGATTGTCTTGGGCGGTTCTTCATCGGTACGGGAATATCAACCCGTTGTCCATCGACTACGCCTGTCGGCCTCGCCTTAGGTCCCGACTTACCCAGGGCGGATTAGCCTGGCCCTGGAACCCTTGGTCTTTCGGAGGACGGGTTTCTCACCCGTCTTTCGCTACTCATGCCTGCATTCTCACTCGTGTGGCCTCCACGGCTGGTTCACACCGCCGCTTCGCTGGCCACACGACGCTCTCCTACCCATCCATACGGCTGGACCACGAAGGCCTGCCTATAATATAAATGCCACAACTTCGGTGGCGTGCTTGAGCCCCGTTACATTGTCGGCGCGGAATCACTTGACCAGTGAGCTATTACGCACTCTTTCAAGGGTGGCTGCTTCTAAGCCAACCTCCTGGTTGTCTATGCAACTCCACATCCTTTCCCACTTAGCACGCGCTTAGGGACCTTAGATGGTGGTCTGGGTTGTTTCCCTCTCGACGATGAAGCTTATCCCCCACCGTCTCACTGCTGCGCTCTCACTTACCGGCATTCGGAGTTTGGCTGAAGTCAGTAACCTTTTGGGGCCCATCGTCCATCCAGTAGCTCTACCTCCGGCAAGAAACACGCAACGCTGCACCTAAATGCATTTCGGAGAGAACCAGCTATCACGAAGTTTGATTGGCCTTTCACCCCTATCCACAGCTCATCCCCTCCATTTTCAACTGAAGTGGGTTCGGTCCTCCACGACGTCTTACCGTCGCTTCAACCTGGCCATGGATAGATCACTTCGCTTCGGGTCTAGAACATGCGACTCATACGCCCTATTAAGACTCGCTTTCGCTACGGCTGCCCCTCACGGGTTAACCTCGCCACATATCACTAACTCGCAGGCTCATTCTTCAAAAGGCACGCTGTCACACCAACAAGGATGCTCCAACGGTTTGTAAGCAAACGGTTTCAGGTACTATTTCACTCCCCTCCCGGGGTACTTTTCACCTTTCCCTCACGGTACTTGTCCGCTATCGGTCATCTGGGAGTATTTAGGCTTATCAGGTGGTCCTGACAGATTCACACGGGATTTCTCGGGCCCCGTGCTACTTGGGATACTCTCCGGACAGGCGACGACATTTCGACTACGGGGTTCGCACCCTCTATGACTGGCCTTTCAAGACCATTCGTCTATATCGCGCTCATTGCCCTCACAGCTCGGTAGAACTGTACGGAAAGTCCCGCAACCCCGACCATGCAACTCCTACCGGATATCACACATGATCGGTTTGGCCTCTTCCGGTTTCGCTCGCCACTACTAACGGAATCGCTTTTGCTTTCTCTTCCTGTGGGTACTGAGATGTTTCACTTCCCCACGTTCCCTCTACCCGCCCTATATATTCAGGCGGGAGTCACCAGGTCACCCAAAGGGCCTGGCGGGGTTTCCCCATTCGGAGATCCTCGGATCACAGCTCTATTATCAGCTCCCCGAGGCTTATCGCAGATTTATACGTCCTTCTTCGGCTCCAGATGCCAAGGCATCCACCGTTTGCTCTTAGAATCTTGAAATCACATGAGATTGAATCGTTTCGCCTCCCCTAGAGGAGACAGAATTGACCAATGATCTATAAATAGATCTTTGTGATCCACCGGTAAACCGGTGAATCTAAGATGCTCGCGTCCACTGTGTAGTTCTCAATATACGGGCGGTACCCCACCACCATCCACAACAGGACGACGGAAAGGGTCCGACAAGAAACCAGACACACCCCGAAAGGTGCGGCCCGGTCCCTCAGGACCCAACAGCGTGCAACATGCCCTCGACACCCCGCACCACGTTCCCACCCCACAAGGAGGCGTACTAGCAGCACGACGAATCAGCCGGCATCAATGTCAATGTTCCACCCATGAGCGCCACCACCAGGACATACGCCTGACGCGTGACTTGGCACCCTTGATCTCCCTGTATACAGAGGAGAGGTGCACATGCTCCTTAGAAAGGAGGTGATCCAGCCGCACCTTCCGGTACGGCTACCTTGTTACGACTTAGTCCTAATCACCGATCCCACCTTCGACAGCTCCTCCCTTGCGGTTAGGCCACTGGCTTCGGGTGTTACCGACTTTCATGACTTGACGGGCGGTGTGTACAAGGCCCGGGAACGTATTCACCGCAGCGTTGCTGATCTGCGATTACTAGCGACTCCGACTTCATGAGGTCGAGTTGCAGACCTCAATCCGAACTGAGACCGGCTTTTTGGGATTCGCTCCACCTTACGGTATCGCAGCCCTTTGTACCGGCCATTGTAGCATGCGTGAAGCCCAAGACATAAGGGGCATGATGATTTGACGTCATCCCCACCTTCCTCCGAGTTGACCCCGGCAGTCTCCTATGAGTTCCCACCATTACGTGCTGGCAACATAGAACGAGGGTTGCGCTCGTTGCGGGACTTAACCCAACATCTCACGACACGAGCTGACGACAACCATGCACCACCTGTATACCGACCTTGCGGGGCGCACATCTCTGCACGTTTCCGGTATATGTCAAGCCTTGGTAAGGTTCTTCGCGTTGCATCGAATTAATCCGCATGCTCCGCCGCTTGTGCGGGCCCCCGTCAATTCCTTTGAGTTTTAGCCTTGCGGCCGTACTCCCCAGGCGGGGAACTTAATGCGTTAGCTGCGACACGGAGACCGTGGAATGGTCCCCACATCTAGTTCCCAACGTTTACGGCATGGACTACCAGGGTATCTAATCCTGTTCGCTCCCCATGCTTTCGCTCCTCAGCGTCAGTTACGGCCCAGAGATCTGCCTTCGCCATCGGTGTTCCTCCTGATATCTGCGCATTCCACCGCTACACCAGGAATTCCAATCTCCCCTACCGCACTCTAGTCTGCCCGTACCCACTGCAGACCCGAGGTTGAGCCTCGGGATTTCACAGCAGACGCGACAAACCGCCTACGAGCTCTTTACGCCCAATAATTCCGGACAACGCTTGCACCCTACGTATTACCGCGGCTGCTGGCACGTAGTTAGCCGGTGCTTTTTCTGCAGGTACCGTCACTTTCGCTTCTTCCCTACTAAAAGAGGTTTACAACCCGAAGGCCGTCATCCCTCACGCGGCGTTGCTGCATCAGGCTTGCGCCCATTGTGCAATATTCCCCACTGCTGCCTCCCGTAGGAGTCTGGGCCGTGTCTCAGTCCCAGTGTGGCCGGTCACCCTCTCAGGCCGGCTACCCGTCGTAGGCTTGGTGAGCCATTACCTCACCAACAACCTGATAGGCCGCGAGTCCATCCCCAACCGAAGTTCTTTCCACGACCAGACCATGCGGCCAGTCGTCATATCCGGTATTAGCTACCATTTCTAGCAGTTATCCCAGAGTCGGGGGCAGGTTACTCACGTGTTACTCACCCGTTCGCCACTGATCCGCCAGAGCAAGCTCTGACATCACCGTTCGACTTGCATGTGTTAAGCACGCCGCCAGCGTTCGTCCTGAGCCAGGATCAAACTCTCCATAAATGCTTAAACGCACGACCACCCGAAAGCAGCCGGCACATCTAAAGCCAGACGTGAACGGGAATCGAACACGAACCAGCAAGTTTGAAACCGACAGAACAAATCATTACTGACTTGCTTGTTTGTTTAAATGTTTTCCAAAGGAATCCGAGACACCATCCGAAGGACGATGCCACGGGTATTTGGCATTTGACATTGTGCACGCTGTTGAGTTCTCAAGGAACGGACGCTCCCGACACCGACCATCACAGCCAGCCATCGGAGCTCACACTCCACCGCTCCCCGTGGGAGTGATCCAGACCCAGAAGGCCCAGCACTCACGTCGGAAGCAGATTCAGACCCTAGCTCAGTTGATGGTAAACACGCAACCCGTAAGCCGCGGCAACTTCTGTTTCACCAGGATCATCACCCGCCAGAACAGCTCCGGAAGCTTTTCGCTTCCCGCCCGTTCCGGCGACAAGAGGAGACATTACGCGGACCACCCCACCCCCGCAAAACAACCCGCATCCCGGGCGTGTCGCGTACGGCTCCGGAGAGAGGAGCCGGCGGCGGCCCAGGGGACCGCCGCCCCCTGGTCAGTGGAAGAAGTGGCGCTCACCCGTGAAGTACATGGCGACGCCGGCCGCGCGGGCGGCCTCGACGACCTCCTCGTCACGGACCGATCCCCCGGGCTGGACCACCGCGCGCACCCCCGCATCGAGCAGCACCTGCAGTCCGTCCGCGAACGGGAAGAACGCATCCGACGCCGCCACCGAACCGGCCGCCCGGTCCCCCGCTCGCTGCACTGCCAGCTGGCACGAGTCGACCCGGTTCACCTGGCCCATGCCCACGCCGACGGAAGCGCCGTGGTGCGCCAGCAGGATCGCGTTCGACTTCACCGCGCGGCACGCCTTCCAGGCGAACTCGAGGTCCGCGAGGGTCTGGTCGTCCACGGGGTCCCCTGCCGCCAGGGTCCACGTCGAGGAGAGACGCCTCCCGTCCATGGGGAACGCGTCCCCGGACTGCACGAGGTACCCCCCGAGATGTGCCGGGCCTCGAGCTCCTCGCGGCGGTAGCCCTCCGGCAGGGTGAGCAGCCGCAGGTTCCTCTTGGTCTTCAGCAGCGTGAGGGCGTCGTCGTCGAACCCGGGGGCGACGAGCACCTCGGTGAAGATCTCCTTGACCGTCTCGGCCATCCCCAGGGTGACCGTCCGGTTGGCGGCGATGACGCCGCCGAAGGCCGAGACCGGATCGCAGTCGTGAGCGCTGCGATGCGCCGAGGCGATGGCGTCCACCGCCCGAGGCGCCGCCACCGCGATCCCGCAGGGGTTCGCGTGCTTGATGATGGCGACCGCCGGCTCGGCGAAGTCGTAGGCGGCCCGGACCGCGGCATCCGCGTCGACGAAGTTGTTGTAGGACATCTCCTTGCCGTGCAGCTGCACGGCCTGGGCGATCCCCGCGCCGTCCGCGCGCCGGTAGAGCGCAGCGTCCTGGTGGGAGTTCTCGCCGTACCGCAGCACCTGCGCGAGGTCGCCCGCCACCTCCCAGGCATCGGGCCAGGCGGCACCGGTCGGCGTCCCCGCTTCACCGCCGACGACCGTCGACCGGAAGTAGTCCGCCACCGCGCGGTCGTAGTCGGCGGTGTGGGCGAAGGCCGCAGCGGCGAGCCGGCGCCGCTGCTCGAGGGTGGTCCCGCCCGATCCGACCGCGGCGATCACCTCGGCGTACGAGGACGGCGACACGACGATGGCCACGTTCGCGTGGTTCTTGGCCGACGCGCGCACCATCGCGGGCCCGCCGATGTCGACCTGCTCGATCACCTCCGACGCCGGCGCTCCCGACGCCACCGTCTCCACGAACGGGTAGAGGTTCACCACCACGAGCTGGAACGGCGAGATGCCGAGCTCCGCGAGCTGGACCTCGTGCGACTCGAGCCGCAGGTCGGCCAGGAGCCCCGCGTGCACGGCGGGATGCAGCGTCTTCACCCGACCGTCGAGCGACTCCGGGAACCCGGTGACGTCCTGCACCTGCGTCACCGGGAAGCCCGCCGCCGCGATGGTGCTCGCCGTGGATCCGGTGGAGACGATCTCGACGCCGGCTGCCGCGAGCGCCGCGGCCAGCTCGACGAGACCGGTCTTGTCGCTGACGGAGACGAGGGCGCGTGCCACCTCGATGCCGTCGCGGTCGCGGAACAGGGACGGGTCGTGACGGGGTCCGCTCATGCCGGGGACAGCTCCTTGAGGTCGATGGTGCCGAGGGATATCGCGCGCACCGTGTCGACGAGGAGCCTGCGCTCCACGACCTTGATGCGCTCGTGCAGGGTGTGCTCGGTGTCGCCGGGCTCCACGGGCACCCGCTCCTGCGCGAGCACGGGACCGGTGTCGACGCCGGTGTCGACGACGATGATGGAGGCTCCGGAGCTCGTGGCCCCGGCGGCGATGGCGTCCCGGACGGCGTGCGCCCCGGGGAACTCCGGCAGGTAGGCGGGATGCGTGTTGACGATGCGCGGGGCGAACGCCTGGACCGCCCGCGGGGGAGCAGGCGCATGAAGCCGCTGAGCACCACGAGGTCCGGCTCCCATGCGGCGATGGCGGCGGCCAGCTCGTCCCCCCACGCCGCGCGGTCGGGGAAGCTCGCGAACGGGACCGTGAAGGTGGGGATGCCCCGCTCCTCCGCGAAGAGCAGGCCGTCCGCGTCGCGGTCCGCGCCGACCGCGATGACGCGGGCGGGGTAGTCCGCGTGCTCGGCCGCCTGGAGGAGGGCGTGGAGGTTGGTCCCGCTGCCGGAGATGAGGACGACCACGTTGAGCACCCGCACAGCCTATCCGCGTCCTTCCGGGCTCCGTCGGACCAGCGGCGCCATCAGCCCGGAGACGAACATGCCGGCGACCGACGCCACGCCGATCTCGAGGAACGCCGCGAGGAGGATCCACCCGGCGGCGGGACCGACGTCGGCCAGCCGCCCCGGACCGGCGGCGCCGCCGGAGACGACGGCGAGCAGCGCGAGCACGACGGCGCCGACCACGCCCATCCCGAGGCCCGCCGCCAGGAACCACGGCCAGCGCCGGCCCTCGGGCTCGGGGATGCGGGCCACCCGGGGAGACAGGGCGACCGCCGCGACGAAGGAGACGACGACCGGCACCAGGATGCCCAGGTAGCCCAGGTCGAGGGTGCCCTGCGGGACGATGCCCAGCACCGGCACCGAGGGCAGCGGGCCCACCGACGTCCCCAACGGGGACACCGACGAGCCCGTGCCGAGCGCGAAGCCCGGACCCACCAGCCATGACGCCGCCCACAGGACCAGGTTGGGCAGCAGGGCCAGCTGCGCGAGCGTGAGGGCGACGCCGCCGACGATCCCCGTCTGGAGCGTCTCGTAGAGCGTGATGACGGTGGCGTACTGCAGGCCGAGCAGCACCGCGACGACGACGGCGGAGACCGCGACGACCGCGAACGCGGCGGCCGCCCCGCCCCGGACGGCGGTGGCGCAGGCGGAGAGCGCTCCCTCGGGGAGCCGGTCGAGCGCGTCGCGCGCGCCGCGGATCGTGCCGGCAGCCCGCCCGGAGGTCAGGGACGTCCACCACCGGGCAGCACGTGCACGATCCGCCCGCGTCACGCCGCCCACGAGGAGCCCCAGCGCGAGGACGAGGGTCGGGAGGATCGCGCCGCGGGCGACGGCGGGCGCGATTCCCTCGTGCTGCACCGCGAGCGTCAGGGAGAGCGACAGCACGGCGGTCGTCAGCACCGCCACGGCGGTCCCCACGCCCGGGTGGTCCGTCTCCACGATGCGGCGGCCGGCGCGCATCCCGAGGAGGAGCGTCAGGAGGGCGAAGCCGAGGGGCGCGAGGGAGAGCGCGAACGGACCGTCGACGCCGGGGAGGCCGAGCGCGGTGGCGAGCGACGGATCGAGGGACGCGGTGAGCGGCACCCCGTGGCCGAGGAGCCAGAGGTCGACGGCCGTCCGCGCGAAGACGCCCCAGTCGACCTGGAGGTCGTACTGGCCGGCCCACAGCGCGGTGAGCGGCACGAGCGGCAGGGCGACGCCGACCCCCACCACCAGGAGCGCCTCGAGTGCCGCGAACAGGGCGGTTGCGTGTCGGTTCATGCCTCGACGACCCTACCGGCCGTGCCCCGGCCGGCCGGCTCCCCTGCGGGCGCGGCGGAGCATCGGCGTCGCGATCCGCGCGGGGAGGGAGCGGGCGCGTCGACGGCCCGCATCCACGGGGGATGCGGGCCGTCGACGTCGGCGCCGGAGCGCGTCCCGCTACAGGGCGGCGAACACCTCGCGCAGGAGGTTCGCGGTCTCCGTCGGGGTCTTGCCGACCTTGACGCCGGACGCCTCGAGGGCCTCCTTCTTCCCCTGCGCCGTGCCGCTGCCGCCGGAGACGATGGCGCCCGCGTGACCCATGGTCTTCCCCTCGGGAGCGGTGAAGCCCGCGACGTACGCGACGACCGGCTTCGTGACGTGGGCCTTGATGTACTCCGCCGCGCGCTCCTCGGCGTCGCCGCCGATCTCGCCGATCATGACGATGGCGCGCGTCTCGGGATCGGCCTCGAACGCCTCGAGGGCGTCGATGTGCGTGGTGCCGATGATCGGGTCGCCGCCGATGCCGATGGCGGTCGAGATGCCGAGGTCACGCAGCTCGAACATCATCTGGTACGTGAGCGTCCCCGACTTCGACACGAGGCCGATGGGGCCGGCCTCGGTGATGGTGGCGGGGATGATGCCGGCGTTCGACTTGCCGGGGCTGATGATGCCGGGGCAGTTCGGGCCGACGATGCGCGTCTTCCCGCCGGTGCTCTTCGCGTGCGACCAGAACTCCGCCGAGTCCTTGACCGGGATGCCCTCGGTGATGACCACCGCGAGCGGGATGGCGGCGTCGATGGCCTCGACCACGGCGCTCTTGGCGAACGCGGGCGGCACGAAGATGACCGACACGTCCGCGCCCGTCTCGGCCATGGCCTCGGCGACGGACCCGAAGATCGGGAGCTCGACGCCCTCGATCGTGACCGTGCTCCCGGCCTTCCGCGGGTTGACGCCGCCGACGACCTTGCTGCCGGACGCGAGCATGCGGCCCGCGTGCTTGGTGCCCTCGGAGCCCGTGAGGCCCTGGACGATGATCCTGCTGTTCTCGTCGAGAAGAATCGACATGTACCTGTTCCTGTTCTCTCTCGGGAGTTAAGCGGCGGCCAGCTCGGCGGCCTTGTCGGCCGCCTCGTCCATGGTGCCCACGACGGTGACGAGGGGGTGCGCGCGCTCCTCGAGGATGCGACGGCCCTCCTCGACGTTGTTGCCGTCGAGCCGGACGACGAGCGGCTTGGTGGCGGCGTCGCCCAGCTTGTCGAGCGCGCCGACGATGCCGTTCGCGACCGCGTCGCAGGAGGTGATGCCGCCGAAGACGTTGACGAACACGCTGGTGACCTGCTCGTCGCCGAGGATGACGTCGAGGCCCGCGGCCATGACCTCGGCCGACGCTCCGCCGCCGATGTCGAGGAAGTTCGCCGGGCGTACGCCGCCGTGCGACTCGCCGGCGTAGCTGACGACGTCGAGCGTCGACATGACGAGGCCCGCGCCGTTGCCGATGATGCCGACCTGGCCGTCGAGCTTGACGTAGTTGAGGTCGGACTCCTTGGCCTTGGCCTCGAGCGGGTCGGCGGCTGCCGCGTCCTCGAGGGCGGCGTGGCCCTGGTGGCGGAAGCCCGCGTTCTCGTCGAGGGTCACCTTGCCGTCGAGCGCGATGATGTCGCCCGACTCGGTGAGGACCAGCGGGTTGACCTCGACCAGCGTGGCGTCCTCGTCGCGGTACACCCACCAGAGGCGCTCGAACACGGGCGCGACCTTGGCGATGAGCTCCTCGGGGAACGAGGCGGCGCGCGCGATCTCCTCGGCCTTCGCGGCGTCGATGCCGGCGACCGGGTCGATCTCGATGCGGGCGAGGGCCTCGGGCCGGGTGACCGCGAGCTCCTCGATCTCCATGCCGCCCTCGTAGCTGGCGAGGCACAGGTAGGAGCGCTCGGCACGGTCGAGCAGGATGGAGAAGTAGAACTCCTGCTCGATGCGCGCGCCGGCCGCGACCATGACCCGGTGGACGGTGTGGCCCTTGATGTCGAGCCCGAGGATGGACTGCGCCGCCTCGTACGCCGCGTCGGCGCTCTGGGCGACCTTGACGCCGCCGGCCTTCCCGCGGCCTCCGGTCTTCACCTGCGCCTTCACGACCACGGTGCCGCCCAGCTTCTCGGCCGCGGCGCGCACCTCCTCGGCGGTGTCGGCGACGATCCCCGGGAGGACCGGGACGCCGTAGGACTCGAAGAGGTCCCTGGCCTGGTATTCGAAAAGATCCACGCGTGTCATCCCATCCGCACCCGCGCCAGGCGGTTACGTGCGTCGTTCGAGGCTGCGGTGCCGCGACCGTCTGGTGGCGGCACCCGGTGTGTTGCGGCTGGTCGACCCGCGCGCCGCCCACCGTGGTGGACCGGCCCGCCGCGTCGACGACCGTGGAGAGCCTACCGGGTCCGGGGTCGGCGAGCCCGGGAGCGCGGGGCTCGTGCGCGGGGCGGGATCGCGGGCCCGGGGAGGGAGACTGGTCGGATGAGGCCGAGCGCGCATCCCGCACGACGACGGGAGGGATCCATCCGCGACCTGGCCGGGGAGGGGATCCTCCTCGCGGCGGGAGGGCGGGTGATCCTGCTGCAGATCGCCGACCCCTCGGTCGCGCGCGGCGTCGCGGAGCACAGCGACTTCGCCGCGCGCCCGCTCGACCGCCTCGAGGGGACCCTCGGCTACGTCTACGCCGTCGTCTTCGGCTCCCCCGCCGAGGTCGCGCGCGCCCGGCGCGTCGTCGGCCGGGCCCACGCGGCCGTGCGGTCGCCGCACCCCGCGGCCGACGGATCGGCGCCCGCGTACAGCGCGTACGACCCCGACCTGCAGCTCTGGGTGGCCGCGACGCTCTACGACTCCGCGATCACGATGTTCGAGCGGTGCTTCGGCCCGCTCCCCGACGAGGCCGCCGACCGGGTCTACCGGGAGTACGCGGTGCTCGGCACCGCCCTCCAGGTGCCGGAGGGGCGGTGGCCGGCGGACCGCGCCGCGTTCCGCGCGTACTGGGACGGGCGGATCGCGACCCTGGAGCCGACGGCGGACGCGCGTCGCGTCGCGCGGACCCTGCTCGGCGGGCGCGTCGGATCGCCCGCCGTCCGCGCCGTGATGCCGCTCGTCGCCCTCATCACCGCCGGGCTGCTCCCGCCCCGCCTCCGACCCGGCTTCGGCCTGCGGTGGGATGCCCGGCTCGAGAGCCGGTTCAGTCGGTGGCTCGGATGCCTCCTCGCCGTCTACCGGGTGCTGCCGCGCCGGGTCCGCGAGTCCCCGCGATCGCTGATCTCGCGCAGGTACCGCCGACGCGACGTCGGATAGCGCGCGTCGCGGCCGCCCCTGCACAGGCGCGGCCGGATGCGGGCCGTCCCCGCCTGCGGCGCACCGGATGGGCAGACCGATCGGTGCCCCGCATCGTGCGGGCATGACACCGGACACCTCGCCTCCCCGCCTCCTCCCCTCGTCGGGCTCCCACCCCGAGCGAACGCCATCCGCCCGACGCGCCACCCGGGGCGCATCGGTCCTCGTCGGGATCGGCCTCGCGCTCGGGTTGGGACTCGCAGCGGGCGCCGTCCCCGCCGCGCACGCGCTGAGCGCCGTCTCGCACGGCATCGGGTACGCCTCCGGCCACGACGGCCGATGGCTGGGGTCCTACCGCCTGGACGACGGGCGGCTCGGGTTCTGTATCGACGTCGGGCTCGCCGCGCCACCCGGCCACGAGTACGCCACGACCGACGACGTGAGCCGGTCCCCGGAGGATCGCGCGCGGCTCGCCTACGTCTCCCGCCGGTGGGCCGGGTCCGAGGATTCCGACACCGCCGCTGCCGGCCAGCTCGCCACATGGAGCATCACCGGCCTCGGCGGGCACGACCTCTCCTGGTACGCGGCCCGCGCTGGCGACCGTGCGGCAGCCGTCGAGTCGCGTGCGCGGGACATGCTCGCCGAGGCGGCATCCGGGGCGTCGCGCTCGGTGTCGGCGTCGGCGTCGGTCGTGCTGGGCGACGACGGGCGAGGCAGCGTCCGCGTCGACCTGCGCGCCGACCTGATCGCCGGCGGGCCGACCGACGTCCCCGCAGGGTCCGAGACGGCCGACGTCTCCCTCGACGGCGCCGTCTTCGACGACGGCACGGCGACCGCGGCCCTCCCGAACGGCACGGCGGTGCCCGTCCGCGCGACCGGATCGGCACCGTCCGTGCACGTCACGGCGAGCGCGGCGTTCGCATCGCTGCCCTACGGCGACGCACTCGACGTCGTCGGCGACGGCGGCGCGTCGCAGGGCATGATCCTGGCGCGTGCCGCGGACGCACGGGCCGATGCCCGTGTAGAGGCCCGAGCACCGAGCCCCCTCCCCTTCGCCCCCCGCGTCGTCACACGGACCTCGCTGCCGGTCGCGGTCGCCGGCGACGAGCTGACGGACTCGCTCAGCGTGTCCGCGGACGCCGCCGCACCCGCGGACGGCGACCGGCCTGCGACGACCGGCGGCTGGGGACTCGCCCGCGGCTCCGATGGAGGGCTCTCCCCGATACCCGTCACCGTGCGCAGCCGGCTCCTCGGCCCGTTCCCCGAGCAAGTCGCACCCGAACGCGACGCAGCCCCCGAGGGGGCACCGCAGGTCTGCGAGGTCCTCACCCGCGTCGACCACGGCGCCGGCGACTACTCCTCGCCCGCCTGCCGCCTTCCCGGCGGCGGCTTCTACACCTGGGTCGAGTCCATCTCGCCGGCGGACACCCCGGCGGACCGCGGACGGGACCGGGTGCTGCCCTGGCGGTCGACGTTCGGCGCGGCGACGGAGACCACGCAGGTCCCGCAGCCTCCGACCATCACGACGACCATCGGCGCGCCCGAGATCGCGACCGGCGGATGCCAGACCGACACGCTGCACGCGTCCTCGTTCGTCGGCGTCGGCGCCGTCCCGGTGCGGGTGCGGCTCGTGGGCCCGTTCTCGGCCGCGCCCGCGGAGGGCGAGGCCGTCGACACGACCGCCGGCCCTGCAGCGGAGGGGTCCGCGTCCGAGGTCGAGCTCACGGGCGAGGGGGACGTGACGACGCCGTGCATGACCGTCACGTCCCCGGGGTGGTACGTGGCCGTGCTCGACAGCGTCGGCCGACCCGCCGGAGACTCCGATGGCGCGGCGATCGCGGCGTTCGCGGATCACGTGGCCCATGTCGGTGAGACGTTCCGTGCGGTACCGCCGCCGACGGGGTCGGACGCCCCGCCGCGACACGAGCTGGCCATGACGGGCGGCGCGCCCGGCGTCGACGTGCCGTGGCCGGGAGCACCGGCGCATGCGGGCCCGGGGACGCTGGCGCTCGCCGCTGTCGCCCTCGGCGTCCTGGGGGCGGCAGGCGTCAGCGCCCGTCGGGCACGCCGGGCACGCCCCTGGGTCAGAGCTTCTCGATGGGCGCGATCTTGATGAGGAGCCGCTTCCGGCCGGCCGGGCCGTCGAACTGCACCTCCGCGATGCGCTTCCGTCCCTCGCCCGTGACGCCCGTCACACGGCCGTCCCCGAAGTCGGTGTGGCGGATCCGGTCGCCGAACGCGAGCTCGAGGTCGCCGTTGTCGCGCACCTGCCCCGTGACGGTGTTCGCCCACTGGGTCTTGGGACGCGGCGGCGGCGGCAGCGCCGGATCCTCGAAGCCGCTCGAGGACCGGGAGCGGCCGCCGTATCCTCCACCCTCCCGACGGGCGTTCAAGGCGCGGGGCTGCGTGCCGCCCCGGGACGTGGCCATGCCGGGGGACTGCTTCCAGTCGATGAGCTCCGCGGGGATCTCCTGCAGGTACCGGCTCGGCATGGCGACGTTGACCTCCCCGAACTGGGCCCGGGTCATGGCCAGGGAGATGAAGAGCCGACGACGCGCACGCGTGATCCCCACGTAGAACAGGCGGCGCTCCTCGGCGGGGCCGCCCGGCTCGTTGGCCGACATGCGGTGCGGGAGCAGGTCCTCCTCCACCCCCGTGAGGAACACCGAGTCGTACTCGAGGCCCTTCGCGGTGTGGAGGGTCATGAGCGACACGGTGCCGCTCGAGTCGTCGAGCTCATCGGCGGCAGCGACCAGCGACACCTCCGTGAGGAAGTCCACGAGCTGGCCCTCGGGTTGTTCCGCGAGAACTCCTTCGTCACGGCCACGAGCTCCTCGACGTTCTCGGCGCGCGCCTCGTCCTGCGCATCACGGCTCGCGCGGAGTGCCTGCACGAGACCGCTCCGGTCGAGGAGGGTCGTCACGAGGTCGCCGACGGTCGTGCGGCCCTCCGGCCGGTCGGGATCGAGCAGCAGTGCCACCTCGTCGAGCATCCGGGACAGCGTGAGGATGGCCTGGGTCACCTTGGGCCCCAGCCCGAGCTCCGACGCCCGGCGCATGGACTCGCGGAAGGTCACCCCGTGCGCCTCGGCGAAGTTCGCCAGCGCGGTCTCCGTGGCCGGGCCGATGCCGCGCTTGGGGGTGTTGAGGATGCGACGGAGCGCCAACACGTCGGCGGGGTTGGCGACCGCGATGAGGTACGCCATCGCGTCCTTGATCTCGGCGCGCTCGTAGAACTTGGTGCCGCCCATGATCCGGTAGGGCACCGCCGATCGGATGAGGATCTCCTCCAGCGCTCGGGTCTGCGCGTTCGTGCGGTAGAAGACGGCGATCTCGGAGTACGCGGTCCCCTCCTCGTGCAGCCTCTGGATCTCGTCGGCGACGAACTGCGCCTCGTCGTGACCCGAGTACCCCGTGAAGCCGACGATCTTGTCGCCGTCGCCGATGGAGGTCCAGAGCTTCTTGTCCTTGCGATCGAAGTTGTTCGAGATGACGGCGTTGGCCGCGGTGAGGATGTTCTGCGTGGACCGGTAGTTCTGCTCGAGGAGCACGACCTTCGACTGCGGGAAGTCGCGCTCGAACTCCGTGATGTTGCGGATGTCGGCGCCGCGGAACGCGTAGATGGACTGGTCGCTGTCGCCCACCACGG
The DNA here is from genome assembly GCA_002150995.1 of Clavibacter michiganensis. Classification (GTDB taxonomy): domain Bacteria; phylum Actinomycetota; class Actinomycetes; order Actinomycetales; family Microbacteriaceae; genus Clavibacter; species Clavibacter michiganensis_K. The sequence continues at coordinate 2,851,921 of MDHJ01000001.1, forward strand.
TGAGCGACGCGCCGTCGATGCCGCCCATGCCGTTCGTCGACATGCGGGTGTCGGCGGGGACGTCGTCCGGCGACACGGCGCGCGTCAGCTCCCGGATGAGCGAGTACTGCGCGTGGTTGGTGTCCTGGTACTCGTCGACCAGCACGTGACGGAAGCGCCGCTGGTACAGCGCCGCGACCTTCGGGAACGCCCGGAAGAGGAAGACGGTCTGGCCGATGAGGTCGTCGAAGTCGAAGGCGTTCGCCGCGGCGAGGGAGCGCGTGTACTGGCGGAAGATCTCCACGAACATGGCCTCGGCCGGGTCCTGGAAGTTCGCCGTCCGCGCGAAGGTGTCCGCGTCCGACAGCTCGTTCTTCAGCTTGGAGATGCGACCCGATACCGACGAGACCGTGAAGCCGAGGGTGTCCGCGTCGAGCTGCTTGATGATCCGCTTGATCAGCACGCGCGAGTCGGCCGAGTCGTAGATCGTGAAGTTCTGGGTGAAGCCGAAGGCCTCGGCCTCGCGACGGAGGATGCGCACGCACGCGGAGTGGAACGTCGAGATCCACATGCCCTCGGAGGCCTGGCCGAGGAGCGACTCCACGCGCTCCCGCATCTCCGCGGCGGCCTTGTTCGTGAAGGTGATGGCCAGGATCTGGCTCGGCCATGCCTCACGGGACTCGATGAGGCTCGCGATGCGGTGCGTGAGCACGCGCGTCTTGCCGGAACCCGCGCCGGCGACGATGAGGAGCGCCGGACCGCGGTACACGACCGCCTCGCGCTGCTCGGGGTTGAGGCCCTCGAGGAGCGGATCCGCGGGGGCTCCGGCACCGCCGTCGGCGCCACCACGGCCATCCAGGATGATCGGCGTGCTGGAGGGGCGAAGGGCGGCGGGGTCGGCACTCATGTCGGCATCGATCCTAGGCGCTGCCCCCGACGGCGGGCCGGGCCCGTGGACGCGTCAGCCCCGCCGCGTCAGCGCCCCGACGCGGCCGCCCGCTCCGCCACCAGGCGCACCGCGAGGTCTGGATGGTCGGCGAAGACGCCGTCCACGCCCGCGTCCAGGAGCCGCCCCCACTGGGTGCGGTGGTCGCCGTGCGCCGATCGCGGCCCGGCGCTCCGGAGCGGCCGGGGCAGGAACGCGTTCTCCGGCCGCAGCGTCCAGGTGAAGACCGTCAGCCCGGCGCGATGCGCGCGCTCGACGAGGTCGGAGACGGGGGCGACCATCGGGAGGCCGCCGCCCGCGCCGTCGGAGCCGTCGGCGTCGGCGTCGGCGTCGGCGGCCGCGCGCTCTACGCCCTCAGCCGCTGCGGGCACCGCCGCACCCGCCGCACCCGCCGGTGCCGGCGCGGCCGACGCGGGCGCGGCCGACGCACCCGCGGCCGACGTGGGATCCGCCGATGCGGGCCCAGCGGACGCCGCCCTCGCCGCACCGAACCCGGCAGCGGCCACGATGCGCTCGACGCCGACGCTGATCCCGTCGACCTCCGCGGCGAGCGCGGCCAGCCCCGCGTCGGTCAGCTGGTCGTCGAAGGTGACCGCGCGGTCGCCGACCCGCGCGACCTCGTCGGCGGGCCGGCCGCGCCCCTCGAGGAGGTAGACGAGCCGTGCCGCGACGCCGCGCGCGCGGACGCGCAGCAGCACGTCGCGCTCGAAGGACTCGACCGTGAGCCGGGACGCGTCCTCCGCCCAGCCGTGCGCACCGAGGTCGCGGGCGAGCAGCTCGTCGAGCGGGAGGCCGAGCGCCCGGAAGTGCGTGGCGTGCTTGATCTCCGCGACCATGCCGAGCGGGCGTCCGTGGCGCGCGGACTCCTGGTCGATGATCCGCAGCAGGTCCGGGAGGGACAGCACGGTCTCCTCGTCGTCGTGTCTCGCGCTGCCCGGCCGCACCGCGGGGATCCGCTCGCGGCAGCGGAGGGTCCGGATCTCGGCCCACGTCATGTCCTCGGTGAACCAGCCGGTGCGCTCGACGCCGTCGACGAGCCGCGTGGTGCGGCGGTCCGCGAGCTCGGGACGGTCGGCGATGTCGGTCGTGCCCGACAGCTCGTTCTCGTGTCGGATGACGAGCACCCCGTCGGACGACGCCACGAGGTCCGGCTCGACGGCATCCGCCCCCTGGGCGAAGCCGAGCCGGACGGCCGCTGCCGAGTGCTCCGGACGGTGGCCGCTGGCGCCGCGATGGGCGATGACGAGGGGGCGGGGGCGACGGGCGTGATCCACCCGGGGGACGCTACAGGCGCCAGGTGGACGGAGAGCGCGTGCTCATCCGAGGAAATAGGGAGGCCGCGCGAGTGGTTTCCCAGGCTGGTCGGCTAAATTCGTCGGCAATCACGTTCATCCACCACTGAGAGTAGAAGGACCATGGCCAACCCCACGTTCTCCAACAACCCGGTCTTCAACGGCCGGGGTGCGCAGCCGACGAGGGAGGTGACCCCGGAGAGCCTCGACGAGCTCTACAACCGCCCCTCGGCGACCTCGGTCCAGACCGACCGGATGACCTTCGAGGACACGACCGTGAAGACGGTCAGCCTGCTCGCCATCGTCGTGGTGCTCGGCGCCGTCGCGTGGATCTCGGGTCCGCTCGCGCTCCCCCTCGCCATGCTCGGCGCCATCGGCGGCCTCGTCCTCGGCCTCGTCAACTCCTTCAAGAAGGAGCCGTCGGTCCCGCTCATCGTCGCCTACGCGGCGTTCGAGGGGCTCTTCGTGGGTGGCATCTCCCGCGTCTTCGACAGCATCTACCCGGGTGTCGCGACGCAGGCGGTCCTCGGCACGGCGGCCGTCTTCGCGACGGTGCTGCTGCTCTTCCGCAGCGGCAAGATCCGCGCCTCGAAGAAGGCCACGAAGATCTTCATGGTCGCCATGGTCGGCTACCTGCTCTTCTCGCTCGTGAACTTCGCCCTCACGGCGTTCGGCGTGCTCGACAGCCCGTTCGGCCTCCGCAGCGCCACCATCGCCGGCATCCCGCTCGGCGTGATCCTCGGCATCTTCGTCGTCCTGCTGGCCTCGTACTCGCTGGTCCTCGACTTCGACTTCATCCAGCGCGGCGTCCGCTCGGGCGCCCCGCGACGCTACGGCTGGACCGCGGCGTTCGGCCTCGTGGTCACCATCGTGTGGCTGTACGTCGAGCTGCTCCGCCTGTTCGCCATCCTGCGCGGCAACAACTAGCACCACGGCCGGTCCGCGGCCCAGCACCGCGGACCGGCAGCACGACGAAGGCCGCTCCCCTCGGGGAGCGGCCTTCGTCGTTCAGCGCCGGCGCGAGGGCCGGAGCGGGAGGATCACTCCCACTCGATGGTGCCCGGCGGCTTCGACGTGACGTCGAGCACGACGCGGTTCACGCCGTCGACCTCGTTCGTGATGCGGTTGGAGATGCGCGCCAGCACGTCGTACGGCAGGCGGGTCCAGTCCGCGGTCATCGCGTCCTCGCTGGAGACGGGGCGCAGCACGATGGGGTGGCCGTAGGTGCGGCCGTCGCCCTGCACGCCGACGGATCGGACGTCCGCGAGGAGCACGACCGGGCACTGCCAGATCTCCTGGTCGAGACCGGCGGCGCTGAGCTCGGCGCGCGCGATGGCGTCGGCCTTGCGGAGCAGCTCGAGGCGCTCGGCCGTGACCTCGCCGACGATGCGGATGCCGAGCCCGGGACCGGGGAACGGCTGGCGTCCCACGATGACCTCGGGGAGGCCGAGCTCGCGGCCGATGGCGCGCACCTCGTCCTTGAACAGAGTGCGGAGCGGCTCGACGAGCTCGAACTTGAGGTCCTCGGGGAGGCCGCCGACGTTGTGGTGGCTCTTGATGTTCGCGGTGCCCGTGCCGCCGCCGGACTCCACCACGTCCGGGTAGAGCGTGCCCTGCACGAGGAAGCGGATCGGCTCGCCGTCGGCCTTCGCTTCGAGCACCAGCGCCTCCGCGGCGCCCTCGAACGAGCGGATGAACTCGCGGCCGATGATCTTGCGCTTCGCCTCGGGATCCGTGACGCCCGCGAGGCCGTCGAGGAACTGCTCGGCCGCGTCGACCGTGACGAGGCGGACGCCGGTGGCGGCCACGTAGTCCTCCTCGACCTGACGGCGCTCGTCCTGGCGGAGGAGGCCGTGGTCGACGAAGACGCAGGTGAGCTGGTCGCCGACCGCGCGGTGCACGATCGCCGCGGCGACGGCCGAGTCGACGCCGCCGGAGAGGCCGCAGATGACGCGGGCGTCGCCGACCTGGGCGCGGATGCGTTCGACCTGCTCGGCGATGACGTTGCCGCTGTTCCAGTCGCCGGGGATCCCCGCTGCGCGGTGCAGGAAGTTCTCGAGCACGGCCTGGCCGTGCGCGCTGTGCCTGACCTCGGGGTGCCACTGCACGCCGTAGAGGCGGCGCTCGTCGCTCGCGAAGGCCGCGACGGGGGTCGACGCGCTGGAGGCGAGGACCTCGAAGCCCTCCGGGGCCTTCGACACGGAGTCGCCGTGGCTCATCCACACGGTCTGGTCGTCGGGCTGGCCATCGAGGAGGGTGCTGCCGGGCGTGAGCGTGACCGCGGTGGATCCGTACTCGCGCTGGCCGGTGTGCGCCACCTCGCCGCCGAGCGCTCGGGCCATGACCTGGAAGCCGTAGCAGATGCCGAGCACGGGGACGCCGAGGTCGAGGATGCCCTCGTCGAGACCGGGCGACCCCTCCTCGTAGACGCTGGACGGCCCGCCGCTGAGCACGATGCCCGAGGGGTCCTTCGCGCGGATCTCCTCCGCCGTGATCGTGGACGGCACGATCTCCGAGTACACGTTGGCCTCGCGGACGCGGCGGGCGATCAGCTGCGCGTACTGCGCGCCGAAGTCGACGACGAGGACGGGGCGCTGGTTCGTGGGGTTGTCGACGCTCAAGTGGTGGCCTCCGTGGTGGTGGTCGGGTCGATGGGTCGGGGATCGGGATCGTCGGCGCCGCCGGTCGTGGCCGCGCGCCGAGGCGCCTCGAGCCTCGCGATGGTCTCCCGCACCTGGCGGGCGATGCGCGCCTCCACGACGAAGGAGAGGAACGGCACGACGCCGCCCGCCGCGATCAGGATGAAGCGCGTGAACGACCAGCGCATCCTCTGCCACAGCAGGAAGTCGCTGATGAGGTAGACCACGTAGATGTTGCCGTGGACGATCTGGATGATGAGGCTCAGGTTGGTGCCCGTGAGCGTGTCGGCGGGCGAGAGCGCCAGGAAGCCGGACGGCCCGTTCAGCTCGAGCTCGTAGCCCGCGCCCGCGAGGTACTGCAGCGACCCGTCCACGAACTGGAGCCCGGGCAGGTACTTGAAGCCCATCTCGACGACGAGGAGCAGGAGGAACGCGCCGGTGATGAACGCCATGACGCGGTAGAAGGCGAGGACCCTCCGGATCTGCGGGACGTCGGAGCGCTTGAGTCCGTAGGCCATGCGGCGATCCTACCGGTCGGCGTCTGCGCGGCTCCCGGGGCGGGAAGCCCCGGCGGGTGCCGCGAGGTCGTCCTCGCGGGAGCCCTCGTCGTCGTCCTCGTCGTCGTCCTCGTCCTCGTCCTCGTCCTCGCGGTAGCCGGGCTGCTCCCGCGTCCAGGTGTCGCGGACGGTCCGGTACCAGATGACGATCGCGAAGATCGCGAAGACCGCCCACTCCGCCGCGTAGAAGATGTTGAGCCAGTTGAGCTGCACGGCCTCGCTCGGCGGCGGGGAGTCGATGTCCGCGAGAGACGCGATGGGCGACGACGCCACGATGAAGCCGTTGTAGACGGCGCCGACGTCGCCCGGCCAGAGGTTCACGAGGGCCGCGGTGCTGAGCCGCGTCATGCGCTCGGGATCCTGGCCCGAGCCGGGCGGCTCCGGCTGCTCGCTCGGCAGGAACCGGCCGACGACCTCGACGACCCCGGTCGGCGCCCCGTCGCCCGCGTCCAGGGCGGCGGCCACGCGCGCGGCCTCCGTGTCCGTCTCGGCCCAGCCGAGCGCCACGGGCACGCTGTCGGGCAGGGCTCCCTGGTCGGGGTCCGCGGGGACGCCGGCGTCGGTGATGGCGAGGTGTCCGACGACCCAGGCACCGGTGCGATCGTCGTTCCGGCGGTCGGCGACGACGACGAAGTCGCCGGGGACGAGGGTGCCGGAGACCGTGACCATGTGGCCCGCGGACCGGTCCGTCACGTAGCCCTGCGGCTCGACGAGGGTGCCGAGCGGGAGCGCCGTCTCCGTGTCGCGCTCGATCACGACGCCGGACTCGACCGCGCGCGCCAGCTGCCACTGGCCGAGGGCGGCGAAGCCGGCCGCGATGACCAGCGCGAGCGCCAGCAGCGCCACCGAGCGGGGGCGGCGGGCGACCTGGCCGATGGTGGGGCCGGGGCCCTCGGGGCCGACCGCGTGAGCGGACCCCGAGGCCGCTCGGCCGGAGGCGGGGGTGCGGTGGTCGGGTGCGTGCGTCATCAGTAGTCGGGTTCCCGTTCGCGGGTGGGTGGTGTCCAGGTGTCGTGGTCGGACTGCTGTCCGGCCTGCTCGGCGCGACGGCGGTCGGGTGCGGGATGGGCGTCCGCCTCCCCCTCGGCCGCAGGCGAGCCCGGGGACGCCGTGGCGCCGCGCGTGCCCTCCGCCTCGGGCCCGGTGCCCGGCGTCGTGCCGCGTCCCGGCGCACCGGGGCGGGCCCCGGCGACCGCGAGCCCGTCGTCGTACGCGGATGCCGCGGCGGGAGCGTCGCCGCGCTCGGCGGCCTCGAACAGCGCGAGCGCTCCGGCGCGCTCCGCGTCGCGCTCGGCCTTCTCGGCGGCGCGCCGGGTCGCGGACCGGTAGCGGGTGGGGAGCACGGCCGTGCCGATGCGCACCGAGTTGGCGGCGAGCAGTGGGCCCATGATCGCCATGACGAGCACGTACAGGCCGGCGAACGGCTGGATCCGCTCGTCGAGTCCCGCGGAGAGCGACAGCGTCGCGAGGATGAGCGCGAACTCGCCCCGGTTCTGCAGGATGAAGGCCGTGTTGATGCCGGCCTGGGCCCCGTGGCCGTTCAGCCACGCGACGAACTGCCCGGCGATGAGGTTGAGCACGAAGGTCATCACCACGGCGACCAGGACCGGCACGACCACCGTCGGGAACTCGCCGGGATCGAGCGCCAGGCCGAAGTTGAGGAAGAAGAACGCGCCGAAGACGTCGCGCAGCGGGATCGCGATCTGCTCGATGCGGTTGCGCATGCGGGTCGCGCCGAGCACGAGGCCGATGAGGAAGGCGCCGATCGCGTCGGTCACCCCGAGGACCTCGCCGATGCCCCCGAACAGGATGGCGAGCCCGAAGAACAGCACCGTGAACAGCTCGACGTCGCGCGTGCGCAGGAAGCGGGACAGGAACGCGCCGCCCTTCCGCGCGACCGTGAACATCACCACGAGGAACGCGAACGACACCGCGAGCTGCCCCACCACCGCCCAGGGCTCGGTCTGGCCGCTGAGCACGACCGACACGATGGCGAGGTAGACGGCGATGAAGATGTCCTCGACCACGGTCACCCCGAGGATCATGGGCGTCTCGTCGTTGGCGAGGCGGTTGAGCTCGATGAGCAGCTTGGTGACGATGGCGCTCGAGGAGGTCGCCGTCATGCCGGCGATGATGAGCGCCTCCCGGGTCCCCCACCCGAGCGCGAACCCGAACGCGAAGCCGACGCCCATGTTGATGAGCACGTAGGAGCCGCCGGAGACGATGAGCTTCCCGGCGTTGCCGAAGAACTCGTCCTGGTCGAACTCCAGGCCGAGGTTGAACAGGAGCAGGATCAGACCGAAGACGGCGATCAGCTCGATGTCCCCCGAGGCGAAGTCGAGGGGGAACCAGTGGACGCTCGGGCTCGCGAGGAGCCCGACGAGCATGTAGATGGGGATCGCGGGCAGGCCGATGCGCTTGCCGAGCTGGCCGAACGCGTAGGCGAGGACGAACAGCAGGCCGAGGACGATGAGGTCGTGGCCGTGGTGCACCCGCTACCCTCCGTCCGGCGCGGAGCCGGATGCGGGACGGTGCGGGAACTCGCCCGTCCGGTAGAACGCGAACGCCTTGGCCACCTTCTCGGGCGAGCCGGCGACCACGAGCGTGTCGCCCGGGTAGACGGTGAAGTCGTCGGCGGGGGCCGGGTTCGCCGAGTCGCCGCGCACCACCGCCACGACCGTGAGGCCGACGACGCCGCGGGAGGCGAGGTTGCCGAGCGCCTGCCCGGCGATGTGGTCGTCGTAGTCGACGGTGAACCAGTCGATGCTGAGACCCGGGATCTGGTCGAGCTTGTCGATCGACTCGGTGATCCGGGTGCCGCCCAGCAGCTCCGCGAGCGTGTGGGCCTCGTCCTCGCTGAGGCGCAAGGACACCTTCTGCGTGTCGGGTCCGTCCTGCTCCTCGGAGAAGGTGATCAGGTCGCTGTGGCCGGAGCGGTGGGCGATGACGCCGACCTTGCCCCCGTCGTCGGTGATGAAGGTGTGCAGCACGCCGACACCCGGCAGCTTGACGCGACGGACCTCCGCCATGCGCGCACCTCCCTCTTCCTGACGATCACAACGCGGGCCGCGCCCCGCATGTTCCCGGACCGCGGACGCGGAGCGGACCGGCCGGGCGGCCGGCGCGGACTACTTGCCGTACGGCGCGACGACGACCTCGACGCGCTGGAACTCCTTGAGGTCGGAGTAGCCGGTGGTGGCCATGGCGCGACGCAGGGCGCCGACCAGGTTGGCGCTGCCGTCGGCGGTGGTGGACGGGCCGTAGAGGATCTGCTCCAGCGGGCCGACCTGGTCGACGCGGACGCGGTGGCCGCGGGGCAGCTCCGCGTGGTGCGCCTCGGCGCCCCAGTGGAAGCCCTGGCCGGGCGCGTCCGTCGCACGGGCGAGGGTCGAGCCGAGCATGACCGCGTCGGCGCCGACCGCGATGGCCTTGACGATGTCGCCCGAGCTGCCGAGACCGCCGTCGGCGATGACGTGCACGTAGCGGCCGCCGGACTCGTCCATGTAGTCGCGACGGGCGCCGGCGACGTCGGAGAGCGCGGTGGCCATGGGGGCGTGGATGCCGAGCGTCGAGCGCGTCGTGGACGCCGCTCCCCCGCCGAAGCCGACGAGGACGCCGGCCGCACCGGTGCGCATGAGGTGCAGGGCCGCCGTGTACGTGGCCGCGCCGCCGACGATGACGGGCACGTCGAGCTCGTAGATGAACTCCTTGAGGTTGAGCGGGGCCGCGGCCTTGGAGACGTGCTCGGCGGACACGGTGGTGCCGCGGATGACGAACAGGTCGATCCCGGCGGCGACGACGGTCTCGTAGTGGTCGGCGGTGCGCTGCGGCGAGAGGGCCGCGGCGACCACGACGCCGGCCGCGCGGATCTCCGCGATGCGCGCCGTGATGAGCTCGGGCTTGATGGGCTCGGAGTAGATCTGCTGCATGCGCCGCGTCGCGGACTCGGGCGGCAGCGAGCGGATCTCCTCGAGGAGCCGCTCAGGGTGCTCGTAGCGGGTCCACAGGCCCTCGAGGTCGAGCACGCCGACCCCGCCGAGGCGGCCCATCGCGATGGCCGTGGCCGGGGAGACCACGGAGTCCATGGGCGCCGCGAGGAAGGGGATCTCGAACTGGTAGGCGTCGATCGACCAGGCGACCGACACGTCCTGCGGGTCGCGTGTGCGCCTCGACGGGACGATGGCGATGTCGTCGAACGCGAACACCCGGCGGGCCCGCTTGGCGCGGCCGATCTCTACATCACTCACCCGCACAGCCTAGCGGCGGGCCGCTGGACGGCCAGCCGACGCCGGAGGCGCTCCGCGCGCGGCCGGAGGCGAGGCCGGCTCGTCGCACGGGCTCGAGGCCCGCGTGCACGAGGAGCGCGCGCAGCCGCCCGGGGCCCAGCACGTCCCGCTCGGTGACGTCGACCATGCGCCAGCCCGCAGGATCGCCCGACGGCCCGCGGCCGACCGCGGCCGGCACGGATGGCGGGGTCGGCGGGGTCGGCGGGACGATCCTCAGCCCGACGCGGTCGCCCGGCCAGGCCAGGGCGACGCGCCCGTGCCCCTCGACGTGCACGCCGAGCTCCGGGCGGGCCATCCCGATCTCCGCCGCGACGCCCCGCGCGACGGACTCCGCCGGGCCGTGCGCGGCACCCTCCGCGGCCTCGACCAGGAGCGCGGACCGCTGGCTCCATGGGCCGGGGCCGCGCAGCATCCGCTCCGCCTCGAGGCCCGCGCGGGTGACGGGCGAGGGGCGGCTCGCACCGAGCGCGTCGTCGAGCGCGACGAGGCCGTGCGCGAACCAGCCCGGTGCGCGCGGCGCCGCCTGCCGCACGGCCGCCATCGCCGCCTCGTGCGACGCGGCGAGCGCCGTCGCGGCGAGTGCGGGCAGCAGCACTCCCCCTCCGGCCGCCACGAGGGGGACCGCCCGCCCGCCGGATCCCGCACGACGCGCGTGCCCGACCGGCGCGCGGCCGCTCGGCCCGGCACGTGCAGGAGCGTCACGAGCTGCGGCCACGGCGCGATGCGGGGCAGCGCGTGCACGGCAGCGGCGGACGCACCGCCGATCACGACGGGCGTCGTCGACGTGCAGGCGAGCGCCCGGATGCGCAGGAGGTGCCGTTCCCGACCCGACACGGCCTCCCAGCCGCTCCTCTCGACGTGGACCCCGGCGCGCAGCCGCACGAGCTCCCCCGCGCCTCGGCCGGCGCGACCGTCGCGGCGCGGGCGTGGTCGTGCGCCCCGATGCGCGCCTCGGAGCCGCCCTCCGCACGCGCGCACGGCAGGCCGGCGGAGACCGGGCCGGACAGGATCAGGACCACGTCGCGAGGCCCCAGCACCCCCGCCCCGAGGAGGTCGGGAACGGCGTCCGGGTCGGGGTACGGGGGCATGACCGCACTGTGCCGCGCATCCCTGACGCCGGGCTCACTCCGCCGCGACCCCGGGACGACGGCCGCCGCGCACGTCTGTGAGGGACGGCGCCCGGCCTCCCGACGCGACCGCGCGACCGCCGCCGGGGACGCGCGAGGGGCCGACGCTGTCCGCGCCGGCCCCTCGTCCTCACCGCGCGTGACGCGCGGCCCCTCGCCTCAGCGGCGGTAGTTGGGCGCCTCGACGACCATCTGCACGTCGTGGGGGTGCGACTCCTTGAGCCCGGCCGCCGTGATGCGCACGAAGCGCCCGCGGTCCTTGAGCTCGCCCACCGTGCGCGCCCCGACGTAGAACATGGACTGCCGGAGGCCGCCCGTGAGTTGGTACACCATGTTCGCGAGCGACCCGCGGTAGGGCACCTGGCCCTCGATGCCCTCGGGGATGAGCTTGTCGTCGCTCGGCACGTCCGACTGGAAGTAGCGGTCCTTCGAGTAGGAGGTCTTCGAACCGCGGGTCTGGAGCGCGCCGAGCGAGCCCATCCCCGGTAGCTCTTGAACTGCTTGCCGCCGACGAACATGAGGTCGCCCGGGCTCTCGTCGCAGCCCGCGAGGAGGCTGCCGAGCATGACGGTGTCGGCGCCGGCGACGAGCGCCTTCGCGATGTCCCCCGAGTACTGCAGGCCGCCGTCGGCGATGACCGGGATGCCGGCGGCGCGCGCGGCGAGCGACGCCTCGTAGACGGCGGTGACCTGGGGCACGCCGACGCCCGCCACGACGCGGGTGGTGCAGATGGATCCCGGACCGACGCCGACCTTGATGGCGTCCGCTCCTGCGTCGATGAGCGCCTGCGCGCCCGACCGGGTGGCGACGTTGCCGCCGATCACGTCGACGTGCGACGTCGCCGGGTCGGACTTCAGGCGGCGGATGATGTCGAGCACCCCCTTGCTGTCGCCGTTCGCGGTGTCCACGACGAGCACGTCGACGCCCGCCTCCACGAGGGCCAGCGCGCGCTGCCAGGCGTCGCCGAAGAACCCGATGGCCGCGCCGACGCGGAGCCGCCCCTCGGAGTCCTTGGTGGCGTCCGGGTACTGCTCGGACTTGTCGAAGTCCTTGACGGTGATGAGGCCGCGGAGCTTGCCGGCGTCGTCGACCAGGGGGAGCTTCTCGATCTTGTGCTCCGCGAAGATCGCGATCGCGTGGTCGGGGTCGATGCCGACCTCGCCCGTGATGAGCGGGGTGCGCGTCATGACGTCGCGGACGAGCGTCGTCGCCGCCTGGACGGGCGAGACGAAGCGCATGTCCCGGTTGGTGATGATGCCGACGAGGGTGCCGTCGGACTCGACGACGGGGAGGCCGGAGACGCGGAACTGGCCGCAGAGCGCGTCCACCTCGGCGACGGTGGCGTCGGGTCGCGTCGTGACGGGGTTCGTGATCATGCCCGACTCGCTGCGCTTGACCTTGTCGACGAAGGCCGCCTGGTCCTCGATGGAGAGGTTGCGGTGGATCACGCCGAGCCCGCCCTGGCGGGCCATCGCGATGGCCATGCGCGCCTCGGTGACGGTGTCCATCGCCGAGGAGAGGAGGGGAGCCGCGACGCTGATGTTGCGGGTGAGGCGGGACGTGGTGTCCGCCTCGCTGGGGATGACGTCGGTGTGCCCCGGGAGGAGCATGACGTCGTCGTAGGTGAGGCCGATGACGCCGAACGGGTCGGACTGATCCAAGTTCCCTCCAGGGGGGTGAGAGGCGGACGATGCACCCGGGGGACCGCGTCGGCAACCGGTGTGTCGATGTTAACGGTCGTGCTCCCGCGCTATTCCCGCGCTAGCACGCCGCCGCGCGCCGTGGACGCGAAACATCCAGGACATAATCAGCACGTACTGTCAACCAACGTCGTCCTGACGGTAGTCGCGGTGCCTGTGCGGATGTGCCCATCCCACGGCTCCCCCTATGGAGGTCTAGTGATAGCCACTGGTTCGGCCGGAGCACGCGCGCAGCGCATGTGGGCCCTGATTCTCGCGGTGGCGTTCGCCTGCGCCGCACTCGTCCTCACGGCCCCGGCGGGTGCTCACGCGGATCCCCGCGCGGCGCCCCAGGCCGTCGACCCGGCGTCCGCCGAGCAGTCCCTGCTCGTGTGGGTCCGGGCGGACGCCGACAAGACCGGCATCGCCGGCGTCACCGTCACGGTGTCGGGCGGCGGCGTCGACGCCACCGGCACGACCGACGCGGAGGGCAAGGCGGAGGTCGGGCTGTCCGCCCCCGGGTCGTTCACCGTCGAGGTCGACGAGTCCACGGTCCCCGAGGGCGCGGGCATCCCCCGCGCGGGGTCGAGCCCCCGCGAGATCGACGTCGCCGCAGGCAACAAGAACGTGCCGGCCTTCTTCTTCCTCTCCCCCGACGGCGGCGCGGCGGCGGGCCCGAGCCCCACGCCGAGCACCGACGCGGGCACGTCCACGGGCGGCGAGACCGCCGCCCCGGACACCGAGACCGGTACGGTCTCGGGCACCGCGGAGCCGGTGTCGGGCAACAACTTCTGGAAGATCTTCTGGCCCAAGGTGGTGACGGGCCTCATCTTCGGCCTCCTCCTCGCCCTCGCCGCCATCGGCCTCTCCCTCATCTACGGCACGACCGGGCTCAACAACTTCGCGCACGGCGAGCTCGTGACCTTCGGGGCCCTGATGGCCTACCTCTTCAGCAACGTGCTGGGCCTCAACCCGGTGCTCGCGATCCTCATCACGGTGGTGCTCGGCGGGGCGTTCGGCTACACGCAGGACGCCGCGATCTGGAAGCCGCTCCGGCGGCGGAACCTCGGCCTCGTGCCGCTGATGATCGTCACCATCGGCCTGTCGCTCGCGCTGCGCTACCTCTTCCAGTTCATCTTCGGCGCCGACCGCCTGACGCTGCCGAACAGCCCCGCGCCGTTCCTCGTCGTCGGGCCGGTGAGCCTCAAGTTCACGGACGTCGCCGGAGCGGTGGTCTCCATCGTGCTGCTGCTCGCCGTCGCGTACGTGCTGCTCTACACGAAGATCGGCAAGGCCACCCGCGCCGTCTCGGACAACCGCTCGCTGGCGGCCGCGTCCGGCATCGACGTGGAGCGGGTCATCCGCGTGGTCTGGGTCGGCGGCGCGGCCCTCGCGGCGCTGTCCGGCGTCTTCATCGCCTACTACCAGTCGCTGCGCTGGGACACGGGCGCCTCGATCCTGCTGCTCGTCTTCTCCGCCGTCGTCCTCGGCGGCCTGGGGACGGCGTTCGGCGCCCTCATCGGCTCGATCGTGATCGGCGTCTTCATCAACGTCAGCACCATGGTCCTGCCCGAGAACATGAAGTACGTGGCCGCTCTCGTGGTCATGATCGTCATCCTGCTCGTCAGGCCCCAGGGCATCCTGGGCCGGAAAGATCGGATCGGTTAGCCGCGCATGAACACCAACTTCATCTTCCTGGCGATCGGCGAGATCTTCTCGCCGACCACCGCGGCGTACGCGCTCGCGACCGTCGGCCTCGTGATCCACTTCGGCTTCACGGGCCTGCTCAACTTCGGCCAGGCCGGCTTCATGGCCATCGGCGGGTACGCGTTCGCCATCACGGCGGTCATGTACGACTGGCCCGTCTGGGCGTCCCTGCTCGCGGCGATCGTCGCGTCCACCGTCTTCGCGCTGATCCTCGGGATCCCCACGCTCCGGCTGCGGGCGGACTACCTCAGCATCGTCACCATCGCCGCGGCCGAGATCATCCGCCTCAGCGTCAAGACACCCGAGTTCTCGAGCGTCACCGGCGGTTCCGAGGGCATCAACGGCGCGGCCGCGGGGTTCAACGACCTCAACCCGCTGCCCGAGGGCCGCTTCGGGGCGGGCGTCCTCACCTACTCCGCCGACCAGTGGTGGATCCGCATCGTGGGCTGGGGCCTCGTCGGCATCGCCTGCCTCCTGGTCTTCCTCCTCATGCGCAGCCCCTGGGGCCGTGTGCTCAAGGGCGTGCGCGAGGACGAGGACGCGGTCCGCGCGCTCGGCAAGAACGTGTACTCCTACAAGATGCAGGCCCTCGTCCTCGGCGGCGTGTTCGGCGGGCTCGCGGGCGTGGTCTTCATCCTCCGAGGTCGCTGCAGCCCGACAACTACGGCACGCAGCTCACGTTCTTCCTGTACACGATCATGCTGCTGGGCGGTGCCGCCACGATCTTCGGCCCCGTCATCGGCTCGATCATCTTCTGGGTCACGCTGTCGCTGTCGGACGGCCTGCTCAGCCTCGCGGTCACGAACGACTGGCTGCCCATCTCGAGCACCCAGCAGGGCCCGATCCGCTTCATCATCGTGGGCGTCGCGCTCATGCTGCTCGTGATCTTCCGACCACAGGGCATCTTCGGGAAGAAGAAGGAGACGCACTTTGCCTGACAAGACCCCGGTCTCGGCCATCCTCGACGGCGATGCCGGTCCAGGCTGCGCCAAGAAGGACCCCATCATCGTCGCGCACGGCGTGAGCCGGCAGTTCGGCGGCCTCAAGGCGGTGGACGTCGACCACCTCGAGATCCCGCGCGGCTCCATCACGGCCCTCATCGGCCCGAACGGCGCCGGCAAGACGACCTTCTTCAACCTGCTGACCGGCTTCGACAAGCCGAACACCGGCAAGTGGGAGTTCTCCGGCCGGAACCTCGCCGGGATGAGCGCGTTCCGCGTCGCCCGCCTCGGCATGGTGCGCACGTTCCAGCTCACGAAGGCGCTCGGCGGCATGACGGTGCTGGAGAACATGCGCCTCGGCGCCACCGGCCAGGGCGGCGAGAACTTCTTCTCCGCGCTGATCCGCCCCCTGTGGAGCCGCAAGGAGGACGAGATCACGGAGCGCGCCCGCGGGCTCCTGCGGAAGTTCAAGCTCGACGCCAAGGAGGAGGACTACGCGGCCAGCCTCTCCGGCGGACAGCGGAAGCTCCTCGAGATGGCCCGCGCGCTCATGACCCGTCCGCAGCTCGTCATGCTCGACGAGCCCATGGCCGGCGTCAACCCGGCGCTGACGCAGTCGCTGCTCCACCACATCCTCGACCTCAAGACCGAGGGCATGACCGTGCTGTTCGTCGAGCACGACATGCACATGGTCAACGAGATCGCCGACTGGGTGGTCGTCATGGCCGAGGGCCGCATCGTCGCCGAGGGCCCGCCCTCGACGGTGATGAGCGACCCGGCCGTCATCGACGCCTACCTCGGCGCGCACCACGACACCGACCTCGGCACGCTCACGGGCCAGCGCGAGGTGGCGAAGGACATGGAGTCCGACCTCGTCAAGGAAGAGATCGAGAAGGAAGCGGCAGAGAAGTGACGGCAGAGCGGGTCCTCCAGACCACCGACCTCCACGCGGGCTACCTGCCCGGGGTGAACATCCTCAACGGGTGCAACGTGCACGTCGACAAGGGCGAGCTCGTCGGGATCATCGGCCCGAACGGCGCCGGCAAGTCGACGCTGCTGAAGGCGATCTTCGGGCAGGTGAACGTGCGCGGCGGCAGCATCGAGCTGAACGGCCAGGACATCACCGGGCTGAAGGCCGACAAGCTCGTGTCCCGCGGCGTCGGCATGGTGCCGCAGAACAACAACGTGTTCCCGACCCTCACCATCGACGAGAACCTGCAGATGGGCGTCTACCAGAAGCCCCGGATGTACAAGGAGCGGCTGGCGTTCGTCACCGACCTGTTCCCGGAGCTCGGCAAGCGCCTCAAGCAGCGCGCCGGGTCCCTCTCCGGCGGCGAGCGGCAGATGGTCGCCATGTCGCGCGCGCTCATGATGGACCCGACGGTGCTGCTGCTCGACGAGCCGAGCGCGGGCCTGTCCCCCGTCCGTCAGGACGAGACGTTCATCAACGTCGCGCAGATCAACCGCGCGGGCGTCTCGGTCATGATCGTCGAGCAGAACGCCCGCCGGGCCCTGCAGATCTGCGACCGCGGCTACGTGCTCGACCAGGGCAAGGACGCCTACGAGGGCCGGGGGCGCGAGCTCATGAACGACCCGAAGGTCATCGAGCTGTACCTCGGCACGCTCGCCGCCGACCAGGAGAAGGCCAAGGCGGCGCCGCAGCCCTGACCCGCTCCTCGCACCGTCCGACGCGGCATCCCCTCAGGGGGTGCCGCGTCGTCGTGTGCGGCCCGCGAGGCGCCCGTCCGAGGGCAGATGGGGCCGACGGAGCTCCAGGCTGTCGCAGCGCGTCCCCGCGCCGCTGACGGCCGCGGCGCTGGGCATGCGGCGCTCATCCGCCCGTCCGCCATCGGGCCTCGGATCCGCGCACAGGCGACGTCGACCCAGTTCCCCCGGACGACGTGGCCGCGTGCGCAGCACCGCTGGGCTGTCGCCCCGAGATGCGGCCTCGTGCGCACCGGCGCTGTCGGCCGAGGCTGCGGCCCCACGCGCGATGCGGATCACCCGGCCTGCTCCCGCATGCCGTCGCCCACGCGGCGAAACACGGCCTTATCCCGCATGCCGTCGCCCACGCAGCGGAACACCCGGCCCGCTCCCGCATGCCGTCGCCCACGCGGCGGAGGAGGGGAGACGCCGAAGGGCCCGGTCCATGCGGACCGGGCCCCTCGGGACGTGCGTGCTGCGGTGCTAGTCGAGCTTGCCGTAGACCTGCTCGGAGAAGGTCTGGACGTTGCCCTCCTCGTACTTGTAGACGGAGACGTACGCCTCGGTCGGGTCGCCGTTCTCATCCCACGTGATGGGGCCGGAGATGCCGTCGTAGTCGATGTCGGTGCCGTCGGCGATGAGCTTCGCGCAGTCGGCGAACGACTCGCACTTGGTGCCGCCCTCGGAGACGGACTGCAGGTTGTCCTTCAGCGTCGCGCCGTCGGTCGCGCCGCCCTGGAGGGCGGCGAGGGCGAGGAGCGTCGTGCCGTCGTAGGACTCGGCGGCGTAGCTGAAGACGGTCAGCTCGGGGTCGCCGTCGGCCTTGACCATGTCCTGCAGACGACCCTGGAAGTCCTCCTTGGCCTCGACGCCGGGGTTCGTGAACTGCGCACCCGCGATGTCGACGTTGGTGTCGGTCTCCTTGATGACGCCGTAGTTGCCGTCCGTGCCGTAGAAGTTCGCGAAGTCGAAGCCCTTGGACGCGAGCTGGTCGGCGATCGTCTTGATCTCGTCGAACGAGATGACCACGAGCGCGTCGGGGTTCGGGGCGAGCACCGACGTGATGGCGCTGTTGAAGTCCGTGGCGGACGGCTCGAACACCGACTCGGCGGCGATGGTGGCGCCACCCTCCTCGAGCGTCTTCTTGATGTTCTCGCGGAGGCCGGTGCCGTACGCGTCGTTCATGTAGAGGATGGAGACGTTCGTCTTGCCGTCCTGGAGGATCTTGTTGCCGAGGATGCGGCCCTGGAGCACGTCCGAGGGGGCGGTGCGCCAGTAGTAGCCGTCGTCCTCGTAGGTCGTGAAGTCGGGCGACGTGTTCGCGGGCGACAGCTGGACGACGCCGGCCTGCGTGACCTGGTCGATGAAGGTCTTCGAGACGCCGGAGGACGCGGCGCCGAGGATGGCGCTGTTGCCGTCCGCGATGAGCGACGTGGCCGACTGGCTCGCGATGTCGGTGGTGGTGTCGCCCGAGTCCTTGTCGGTGACGGAGACCGTGATGCCGGCCTTGGCGTCGTTGATGTCCTGTTCGGCGAGGTGGACGCCCGCGAACTCGGGCGGGCCGAGGACGGCCAGCGAGCCGGTCTGGGGCAGGATCGTGCCGATCTTGAGTTCCAGGCCGCCGTCGCCCGTGGTGCCTCCGCTGCCGCTGTCGCCGCTGCCGCCGGAGCAGCCGGCCAGGACGAGGGCGCCGGCCACCGCGATGGTGACGGCGCTGAGGGCGGTGCGGGCGGATCGTGAGCGGGAGGCCGAAGCCCTGCCGAATGCGCTCATGGTGCTCCTTATGGATGTGTGTGGTGATGCTCGGGAATGTGGTGCATGAGGCACGCGAATGCGCGCCTCGCCTGGTGCGACCCTATGGCGCGCGTGAGACGGACACAATGCATCGGCATTTCCGGCGTGTAACGCGACCCGATCGTTACCTTTCGCGGAATGCGCGACGGGATCCGAATCAGATGCCCTCGACCACCGCCGGATCCCTCCGGATCGGCACGGAGGGCGACGAGGCGCGACGCGCCGTCCGCAGCATGTCGATGGTGAGCAGCACGAGCGCCGCCCACACGATCGCGAAGCCCGCCCAGCGCTCCGGCGGCATCGCCTCGTGCATCACGAACACGCCGAAGGCGAACTGCAGCAGGGGCGCGAGGTACTGCGTGAGGCCGATGACGGAGAGCGGCAGGCGGCCCGCGGCGAACCCGAACAGGAGCAGCGGCCCCGCGGTCACGACGCCGGTGCTCACCAGGAGGAGCGTATGCCCCAGCGAGACGGTGCCGATGGTGAGGCCCGCCCCCGCGCCGGTGATCACGAGCATGGTCGTGGCGGCGGGTACGAGCCAGGCGGTCTCCAGGGCGAGCCCGGAGAGCGCGTCCGCCCCGCCGCTGACGCGCTTCTTCACGAGTCCGTACAGGCCGAACGAGCCGGCGAGCGCCAGGGAGACCCACGGGAGCTGCCCGTAGCCGACCGCGATGACCGCGACCGCGACGGCGCTCAGCCCGACGGCCGTCCACTGCAGGGGACGGAGTCGCTCCCGCAGGAGGAGGACGCCGAGGAGCACGGTGACGATGGGGTTGATGAAGTAGCCGAGCGCGGTCTCGACGACGTGGCCCGAGAGGGTGCCGTAGACGTAGACGGTCCAGTTGACGAGGATCAGGTGCCCGGCGAGCCCGAGGCCCAGGAGGATCCGCGGGCGCCGCACGATCGCGACCACGTGCGACCAGCGGCGCGCGACCGTGATGACGAGGGCGCAGACGACCAGCGAGAAGAGGATGCGCCAGCCGACGATCTCGAGGGCCCCCGCCGGCACGAGGAGGAGGAAGAAGACCGGCAGGACCCCCCACAGGCCGTACGCGCTCACGGCGGCGAGGAGGCCGGTGCGGGTCGAGGTCTCCGGGGAGGGCTGCGTCACCACCCGAGGCTAGCCCCGCGACCGGGGCCGGCCCGCCGGATCGGCCGCCGGACGCACGGGAGCCCGGCCGAACGCGTCGGCCGGGCTCCCGGGTGGTGCGGTGTCGCTAGACGACGAGCGTCAGCGCTCGATGACCGCGAGGACGTCGCGCGCGGAGAGGACGAGGAGGTCCTGGCCGTCGTACTTGACCTCGGTTCCGCCGTACTTGGAGTAGATGACCTTGTCGCCGACGGCGACGTCGAGGGGGACGCGGTTGCCGTTGTCGTCGATGCGGCCGGGGCCCACGGCCACGACCTCGCCCTCCTGGGGCTTCTCCTTGGCGGTGTCGGGGATGACCAGACCAGACGCGGTGGTCTGCTCGGCTTCGACCTGCTGGATGACGATGCGATCCTCGAGCGGCTTGATGGAGACCGACACGGTTGACCTCTTCCTTCGTGACTAAGGGACAAGACTTGATTGGCAATCCCCGGGGGAGAGTGCCAGGTGAGATTCTACGGGCTGGGCTTGCACTCGTGCAACGCGAGTGCCAATCGGTGGGGAGCCGCTTCGATACGGTGGGCGGATGGACCAGACCGACCTCCGCGAGGTGCTCTCCCTCGAGGGGCTCCGCCTGCTCGACAGCCTGCCCGAGCCGCGGCCGGGCGACGACGCGGTGCGCATCGTCACCGCGCTGCGCGGCGAGGGCCACTCCCCCGCGCTCGTGAGCGCCGTCCTCACCCAGTCCCGGCTGCGCGCCCGCGCCCGCGCCAAGTTCGGCGAGTTCGCCGGACGCATGCTCTTCACGGAGGCGGGGCTCGAGCAGGCGACGCGCCTCCCCGTCGCCGCGCAGCACGCCGGGCGCTTCCAGCAGGCGGGCGTGGCGCACGTCGCCGACCTCGGCTGCGGGATCGGCGGGGACGCGATGGCGATGGCGGCCATCGGCATACGCGTCACGGCCGTCGAGCGCGACGAGGTGACCGCCGCGGTCGCGGGCTGGAACCTCGCGCCCTTCCCCGAGGCGGAGGTCGAGCAGGGCACGGCCGAGGACTTCGACGCCGGACGCGTCGACGGCGTCTACCTCGACCCCGCGCGGCGCACGGACGGGCACTCCTCCACCCGGCGCATCTCGGACCCCGCGGCCTACTCGCCGACGCTGACGCAGGCGTTCGAGCTGGCGTCGGGGCGCCCCGCGGGCATCAAGCTCGGGCCCGGCCTCGACCGCGATCTCATCCCCGAGGAGGCGGAGGCGCAGTGGGTCTCGGTCGACGGGCAGGCGGTGGAGATGGGGCTGTGGTTCGGGCCCACGCGCCGCGACGGCGTGCGGCGCGCGGCGCTCGTGATCAGCGGGGCGGCGTCGTCGGAGCTCGTGTCCGCGGCTGACAGCCCCGACGCGGAGCTCGGCGAGCTGGGCGAGCACCTGTACGAGCCCGACGGCGCCGTCATCCGCGCCCGGCTGATCGGCGACCTCGCGCGCTCGCTCGACGGCCGCATGGTCGGCGAGGGCATCGCGTGGATCACCGCCGACCGGGAGCAGGCGACCCCGTTCGCGCGCGGGTTCCGCGTGCGGGAGGTGCTGCCGCTCGACGAGCAGCGGCTGCGGCGGGAGCTCCGGGCACGCGGGATCGGGACGCTGGAGATCAAGAAGCGCGGGGTCGACGTCGACCCGGCCCGGCTGCGCACGCGGCTGCAGCTGAAGGGGGACGCGTCGGCGACGCTCATCGCGACGCGCGTGGGCGGCCGGCGGGTCGCGATCCTCGCGGACCGCCACGGGGCCGTCGCGGGCTGATCCCGGCTCCCCTCCCGGACGCGACGACGCGGCCGCCCCGAGGGGACGACCGCGTCGTGGTGGTGCGGATGGTGCCTGCGTGCCGTACGGGCTACGGGGCCGTCGGGATGGGCGTGCCGTTGATCTCGCCGGTCTGGATCGCCGTGTTCACGAACACCACGACGACCAGCACCACGATGATGCTGACGAGGACGCCCACGATGCCGAGGATGAGGCCGGTGAGCCAGAAGCCCTTGGTGCCGGGGTTGCGCTTGCGCGCGAGGACGCCCGTGATGATCGCCGCGATGCCCACGAAGAACGTGAGGAACCACAGCGGGAGCGACAGCACCACGGAGACGATGCCGAGCACCATCGAGGTGATGGCGAGGCCCTTCTTGGGCGCACCGCCCGGGCCGGGCTGGTAGGGCGCCGCGTAGGGCGAGCCGGATCCGGCGGCGGGAGCAGCCGGGTAGGACGGCTGGCCGGGCGCGGGCGGGAAGTCGTCGGAGGAGCGGTCCGGGTTCTGCGGATCGGTCATGGTCGTTCCTTTCGTCCCTGGGAACATACCGTGACATCGCCCCCGCGTTCAGAGGCTCGCTGAAATGGCCCCGGACGGGGGCCCGACGGATCGGGGCCGGCTCAGCCGACCTGGACGACGGTGACCGGGAGGGTCGAGTCGGCGCCGAACGCGAGGCCCGACGGCGCGCGCCCCGCCTCGATGAGGCGGGCGCCGAGCGCCGCGATCATCGCGCCGTTGTCGGTGCAGAGCGACAGGGGCGGGATCCGCAGCTCGATGCCCGCCGCCCGGCACCGCTCCGCCGCCAGCTCCCGGACCCGCGCGTTGGCGACCACGCCGCCGCCGAGGAGGAGGCGCGGGACGCCGTGGTCGACGCACGCGGCGACGGCCTTGGTGAGGAGGACGTCGACGACGGCCTCGCGGAAGCTCGCGGCGACGTCCGCGACGGGCACGGGCTCGCCGGCGTCCTGGCGCTTCTCGACCCAGCGCGCGACCGCGGTCTTGAGGCCCGAGAAGGAGAAGTCGTAGCGATGGCGCTCCATGTCCTTCGGGAGGCTCAGGCCGCGGGGGAAGCGGATCGCCCGGGGGTCGCCGTCGGCCGCGACCCGGTCGATGTGCGGCCCGCCGGGGTACGGCAGGCCGAGCACGCGCGCGACCTTGTCGAAGGCCTCGCCCGCCGCGTCGTCGATCGTCTCGCCCAGCAGCTCGACGTCGTCGACGAGGTCGCGCACGAGGAGGAGGGAGGTGTGGCCGCCGGAGACGAGGAGCGCGATGCTCGGCGCCTCGAGCGGGCGGCCGGGGCCGCCGTCGACGCTGAGGAGGTCCGCGCCGACGTGGCCCACCAGGTGGTTGACGCCGTGCAGCGGGATCTCGAGGGCTACGGCGAGCGCCTTCGCCGCGCCGACGCCCACCATGAGGGCGCCGGAGAGGCCCGGGCCGGCGGTGACCGCGATCGCGTCGAGCTCGCGGAGGGTGACGCCGGCCTCCTCGAGCGCCGCGTCGATCGCCGGGGTCAGCGCCTCGAGGTGCGCGCGGGCGGCGACCTCGGGGACCACGCCGCCGTAGCGCGCGTGCTCCTCCATCGAGCTCGAGATGACGTTCGCGAGGAGCATCTGGCCGCGGACGATGCCGATGCCGGTCTCGTCGCAGGAGGTCTCGATGCCGAGGACGAGCGGGCCCGCCGTCTCGTCGCCCTCCTCCTCGGACGCGTCGACCTCGGCGTCGGCGGCGGCGGGGGCGGCCTCGGCGGCCGTGGGCTCCGTGCCGGGGCGCGGCTCGGTCGCGGGATGCGGCTCCGGGCCGAGAGGGGCCCGCATCACGACCGCGTCGACGTCGTCGGGCTGGTAGTAGTGCGGGCGCACGGCGATCGGCTCGAAGCCGAGCGACGCGTACAGCGCCTGGGCGACCGGGTTGTCCGCACGCACCTCGAGCAGGACCTCGCGCGCGCCCCGGCCGTGCGCCTCCGCGAGGAGCCGGGTGAGGAGGGCGCGGCCGATGCCGCGGCCGCGGGCCGACCCGGCGACCGCGATGGTCTGCACGTCGGCGGCATGGAGGCCCCGCGGGCAGGAGAGGCCCGCGTAGCCGAGGATCGCGCCGTCGGACGGGTCGACCGCGACGACGTACCAGCCGTGCGGGGAGACGAGCTCGCCCCGCATGGCGTCCTCCGACCAGGCGTCGCTGACGAACGTGCTCGTCTCGAGGCGCATCAGCGCCGGGAGGTCGGCCAGCGCGGCGGGCCGGAACACCACGCTCACGAGGTCACCCGCTTGGGTCCCGCGGAGACGGTGACGTCGGGCGAGCGGAGGTACAGCGCCTCGTCGGCGGCCTGCGGCAGGTCGAGGGCGTCCATGAGGCGCGCCACCTGCGCGAGGGACGCGGCGCGCACCCCGGCGGCGTCGATGCGGTGGTCGGCCCCGGGCACGTCGTCCGGCCTGCTGAGGCCGGGACCGGCGGTGCGCTCGGCGACGCCGCCGGCCGCGGGCTCGGCGTACACGGACCAGTAGAGCTCGCGGCGACGCGCGTCGGTGACGACCACCAGGGATCCGGTGCCGCCGGCCGCGTAGTGGTCGTGGGCGACGGCGTCGTGGCTGACGACGGGGATGACGCGGACGTCGAGGCCGGTGGCGAGCACGCGGGCCGCGGCGATGCCGACGCGGAGGCCGGTGAACGGGCCGGGGCCCATGCCCGCGACGACCGCGCGGATGTCGCAGCGGTCGACGCCGCACGCGGTGAGGCACTCGTCGAGCAGGGTGCCGATGACCTCGGCGTGCCGCATCGTGTCGGCCTCCTGGCGCTCGGCGAGGACCCGGCCGTCGGGGTCGATGACGGCGACGCCCGTGCCGGCGGAGGTGTCGATCGCGAGGAGCACTGGTCGAGTCTAGGCGCGGGCGCGTGCGCGGAGCCGTCGGACGCGGACGGTGCGGGGCTCCTCGAGGGCGGCGTCGGGATCCGCGGCGTCGTCGTCGCCAGCATCGGGATCCGCGTCCCCGGCTCCCGTCGGCCGCGAGATCCGCAGGTCCCACCACTCGTCGGCGACGCCGTCGAGCTTCCCGTCGCCCCACTCGACCACGACGACGGAGCGCGCGAAGTCGATGTCGAGGTCGTCGAGCTCCCGGGCGTCGGCCAGCCGGTAGGCGTCCACGTGCACGAGCGGCGGCCCGTCGACGAGGCTGGGATGGGTGCGGGCGAGCACGAACGTGGGGCTCGTGACGGGCCCTCGGACGCCGAGGCCGTCGCCGAGGCCGCGGGTGAATGTGGTCTTGCCGGCGCCCAGGGGTCCGGACAGGACCACGAGGTCGCCCGCGCCGAGCTCGCGCGCGAAGGCGCGGCCGAGCTCCTCCATGTCGTCCGTCGTGGGGACGGGGACCCGCTCGTCGGAGAGGACCGTCGGAGCGGCGACGGCGGCCGCATCGGCAGCCGCGTCGACGGCCGGGTCGGACGCCGCATCGGCGCTCTCGTGGAGGTGCACGCGGTCGACCCGGGGCCCGACCCGCGTCACGATCTCGTCGCCGATGGTCTCGGCCCAGCCGGCCCACTCCTCGGCGGTGGGCTCGCCGCGGTCGCCGGGGCCCAGGACCACGGCGGTGTCGCCGACCTCGACGGGCAGGTCGCCCACGTCGAGCACGAGCTGGTCCATCGCGATGCGGCCGGCGATCGGGAAGCGGCGGCCGCCCAGCAGCACGGACGCGTGCGGGCCGGCGATGCGCGGGATCCCGTCGCCGTAGCCGAGCGGCACGAGCGCGAGGGTGGACGGGCCCGTTGTGCGGTGGTCGAGCCCGTAGGAGACGCCCTGCCCGGCCTCGACGCGCTTGACGGAGACCACGTCGGCCTCGAGCGTCATCGCCGGGATGAGCCCGAGGTCGCGGCCGGAGCGGTCGTCGAAGGGCGAGATGCCGTAGACCGCGATGCCGAAGCGCACCATGTCGAAGCGCGCGGCGGGCAGGCGGATCCCGGCGGAGCTGGCCGCGAGGTGCTTCTCCACCGGGCGCGCACCCAGCTCCTCGGCGACGCGGACAGCCTCGTGGAAGCGCGCGAGGGCCGCGTCGTCGTCCTCGGGGGAGGCGTCGGCGAGGTGGGACCAGAGCGCGTGCAGGGTCAGCTCGCCCGCCGCGTCGGCGGCGACGGCGGCGCGCACGAGGTCCGGCCAGAGCTCCGGGGTGGCGCCGTTGCGGCTGAGCCCCGTGTCGGCCTTGAGGTGCACGCGAGCGCGGATCCCCGTGGCGCGCCCGGCCGCCGCGATGCGCTCCAGCTCCCACAGGGCGGAGACGCCGAGGTCGATGCCCTCCTCGACGGCCACGCGGAAGTCGGTGTCGACGCCGTGCAGCCAGGCCAGGAGGCGGGCCCCGATGCCGGCGCGACGGAGCTCGACCGCGGACGCCACGTCGAGCACCGCGAGGCTCTCGGCACCCGACTCGAGGGCGGCGCGGGCGACCTGGAGGGCGCCGTGGCCGTAGGCGTCGGCCTTCACGGCGACCATCGTGCGGGCGGGCGCGGCGAGCGCGGCGAGGGTCCGGACGTTGTGGCGGATCGCGTCGAGGTCGATGACGGCGCGACGACCCGGGGCGACGGGGGCCGGAGCGGCCGCGGTGGGCGCCGGCCGGTCGGCGCCGGGTGCGGGCGCCGCGTGCGCGGATCCGGTCATGCGAGGTGCCTCCGGGTCACGCGGCCGGCGACGCGCGTGACGATCTCGTAGCCGATGGTGCCGGTCGCCTCGGCCCACTCCTCCACCGACGGAGCACCCGTCGCCGGATCCCCGAACAGCACGGCGTCGTCGCCCACCGCCACCGCGCGCCCGTCGACGACGCCGTCGCCCACGTCGACCACGAACTGGTCCATGGCGATCCGGCCGCTCACCCGGAAGCGGGCGCCGTGGATCGCGACGGGCGCCCGGTTGCTCGCGAGGCGCGGGACGCCGTCGGCGAAGCCGAGCGAGACGAGGGCGAGGGTCGTCGCGCGGGTGGTGCGGTACGTGTAGCCGTAGGAGACTCCCGTGTCGGCCGGCACGCGCTTGACCGCGACGACGCTGCCGACGAGGGTCATCGCGGGCACCAGGCCGAGCTCGGCCGACGTGACGCCCTCGAGCGGGGAGATGCCGTAGATCCCGATGCCGAGCCGCACCATGTCGAGCCGCGCGTCGGGCACGCGCAGCGCTCCGGCGGTCGCCGCGAGGTGCCGGATCCCGGGCTCGAGCCCCGCGGCCCGCACCACGTCGAGCGCGGCATGGAACGCGCGCACCTGCGCGGAGTCCTCGTCAGCGCCCGCGTTGGCGAGGTGGCTGAACACCCCGCCGAGGCGGACGGAGCCGTCGGCGACGAGCGCGCGCACCTCGGCGACCACGGACGGCCACTCCGCCGCGGTGACGCCGTTCCGGCCGAGTCCCGTGTCGACCTTGAGGTGGACGTCGGCGGGGCGACCCACCCGGCGCGCGGCCTCCCCGGCCTCCCGAACCTGGCGCAGGCTGTTGAGCCCGAGGTCGATGCCGTGCTCGATGGCGGTGTCGAAGTCCGCACCGGGTGCGTGCATCCAGGTGAGGACGGGAGCGTCGATGCCCGCGGCCCGCAGCGCCAGAGCCTCGCGGATGTCGACCACGCCGAGCCGGTCGGCGCCCCCCGCGAGCGCCGCGCGGGCGGACGCGACCGCGCCGTGGCCGTAGCCGTCGGCCTTCACCACGGCCATCACGAGCCGGGCGCCCGTGGCGGCGCGGAGGGTGCGGACGTTCCGGGCGATGGCGCCCGTGTCGATCCGCGCCTCGCGGCGGAGGGCAGCCGGGGCCTGGAGGGTCGCCTCGTCGGTCATGCGCCCTCCCCCTCCGTCACCACGAACGCGGTCGCGAGCCCGGCGTCGTGGCTCATGCTCAGGTGGATCCGCGTCACGCCCCGCGCGCCGGCCACCGCCGCGACGGCCCCGCCGATGCGGAACGACGGGTCGCCGTGCGCGTCGCGGACGACCTCCATGTCCTGCCAGCTGATCCCGCCGGGACCGCCCAGCGCCTTGATGAGCGCCTCCTTCGCGGCGAACCGCGCGGCCAGCGAGCGCACCGGGAGCGAGCGCTCGGCGGGCGCGAACAGGCGCGGCACGAGGCCCGGCGTCCGCCCGGCGCTCCGGGCGAAGCGCGCCACGTCGACCACGTCGACGCCGATGCCCCTGATCACGCGCGCCCGGTCACTCGACGGTGACGGACTTCGCGAGGTTGCGCGGCTGGTCGACGTCGAGGCCCTTCGCGGCCGCGAGCTCCATCGCGAAGATCTGCAGCGGGGTCACGGCGAGCAGGGGCTCGAAGAGCGGCGCGGCGAGCGGGATCGGGATGACCTCGTCCGCGTGCGGCAGGACGAACGCGTCGCCCTGCTCCGCGATCGCGATGACGCGCGCGCCCCGCGCCCGGATCTCCTCGATGTTGGAGATGACCTTCTTGTGCAGCGCCAGCTGGTGCGTCGGGCTCGGGACGATGACGAAGACGGGCTGGCCCGGCTCGATGAGCGCGATGGGCCCGTGCTTCAGCTCGCCCGCGGCGAAGCCCTCCGCGTGGATGTACGCCAGCTCCTTGAGCTTCAGCGCGCCCTCGAGCGCCACCGGGAAGCCCACGTTGCGGCCGAGGAACAGCACGGCGCGCGTGTCCGCCATCCACTTCGCGAGCTGGCGGATGGTCTCGCCCTGCTCGACCACCGTGGCGAGCTTCTCCGGGATCGCGAGGAGCTCCTCCGTGTTCGCGACGATCTCGTCGGCCGACAGCGTGCCGCGGATGCGGGCGAGGTGCAGCCCGAGGAGGTACAGCGCCGCGACCTGCGCGACGAAGGCCTTCGTGGACGCGACCGCGACCTCGGGGCCCGCGTGCGTGTAGACGACGGCCTCCGACTCCCGCGGGATGGTGGCGCCCTGCGTGTTGCAGATGGAGAGCACACGCGCGCCGGCCTCGCGCGCGAATCGCACGGCGAGCAGCGTGTCCATGGTCTCGCCGGACTGGCTGATCGAGACGACGAGCGTCCGCGAGTCGAGCACCGGATCCCGGTAGCGGAACTCGTGCGCGAGCTCCACCTCGACCGGCACGCGCGCCCACTTCTCGACGGCGTACTTGCCGAGGATGCCGGAGTAGGCCGCCGTGCCGCACGCCACGATGACGATGCGCTGGATGTCCGCCAGGTCGGCCTCGCCGATCGCGTCGAGGTCGGGCAGCACGACGACGCCGTCGACGATGCGGCCGCGCAGCGTGTTCGCCACGGCGTCCGGTCCCTCGCTGATCTCCTTCGCCATGAAGCTCGACCAGCCGCCCTTCTCGCTGGCAGAGGCGTCCCACGCGATCTCGAACTCGTGCGTCTCCACGGGCGCGCCGTGGAAGTCGGTGACGGTGACCGAGTCGGGGCGGATCGCGACCATCTGGTCCTGCCCGATGGCGACCGCGCGGCGCGTGAACTCCACGAAGGCGGCGACGTCGGACCCGAGGAAGTTCTCGCCCTCGCCGAGCCCGATCACGAGCGGGGAGTTGCGGCGGGCGCCGACCACCAGGCCGGGCTGGTCGCGGTGCACGGCGAGGAGGGTGAACGCGCCCTCGAGGCGGCTCACGGTGTTGCGGAACGCCTGCTCGAGGTCGTGCGTGATGCCGTACTCGCGGCCGAGGAGACGGGCGGCGACCTCGGTGTCGGTGTCGCTCTCGAAGGTGTAGCCGTCCGCGAGGAGGTCGTCCTTGAGCTCCGCGAAGTTCTCGATGATGCCGTTGTGGATGAGGGCGAGCCTGCCGTCGTCGCCCAGGTGCGGGTGCGCGTTGCGGTCGGTCGGGCCGCCGTGCGTGGCCCAGCGGGTGTGGCCGATGCCGGTGGACCCGTCTGGGAGCGGCGACGCCTCCAGGTCCTCCAGCAGGCGGTCGAGCTTGCCGGCGCGCTTGCGGACGCCGAGCGTCCCGTCCTCGTCGAGGATGGCCACGCCCGCGGAGTCGTATCCGCGGTACTCCAGCCTCCGCAGCCCTCCGAGGAGGACCTCGAGGCTCCTGGCCCCACCGACGTATCCCACGATTCCGCACATGGGGCAGGAGTTTACCGTCGCGGGTCGGGGATCCCCTGCGCGGCCGTGCGCCGGGCGCGCCCCGGTGGTCCCACCGGCGGTCGCCTGCCCGCCGCCCGGTCGCCGCCGCGGACCGGCCGTAGGATGAGGGGCCATGCCAGACACCGCGACGGGACACCCGACGAGCCACGGCAGCGTCTCCCCGTTCGTGGAGATCGCCCGCGCCGACTGGGCGGCCCTCGCCCCCGCCACGCACCTGCCCCTCCGGGAGACGGAGCTCGTGCAGCTGCGGGGCATCGGCGACCGGCTCGACATGCGCGAGGTGGGCGACGTCTACCTCCCCCTCAGCCGGCTGCTGAACCTCTACGTGTCGGGCACCAAGAAGCTGCACCGCGAGACGAGCGCCTTCCTCGGCGAGCGGGCGAAGAGCACGCCGTTCGTCATCGGGGTCGCGGGATCCGTCGCCGTCGGCAAGTCGACCGTGGCCCGGCTCCTCCGCGAGATGCTGGCGCGCTGGGAGGACACCCCGCGCGTCGAGCTGGTGACGACCGACGGCTTCCTCCACCCGAACGCCGAGCTCGAGCGCCGCGGCCTGATGGAGCGGAAGGGCTTCCCCGAGTCGTACGACCGGAGGGCGCTCCTGCGCTTCGTCACGCAGGTGAAGAGCGGCGTCCCCGAGGTGCGCGCGCCCTTCTACTCGCACCTCGCCTACGACATCGTCCCGGGAGCGGAGGTCGTGGTCCGGCAGCCGGACGTGCTCATCATCGAGGGCCTCAACGTCCTGCAGCCCGCGGCGTCCGGCGCGAAGCTCGCGGTGAGCGACCTCTTCGACTTCTCGATCTACGTCGACGCGCGCACGCACGACATCGCCCAGTGGTACGAGGAGCGGTTCCTGAGCCTGCAGCGCGGCGCGTTCAGCAACCCGCGCTCGTACTTCCACCGCTACGCAGAGCTCAGCCCGGCCGAGGCGGCGGACCGCGCGCGCCGCATCTGGTCCACCATCAACGAGCCGAACCTCGAGCAGAACATCCGTCCCACGCGCTCGCGGGCGACGCTGGTGCTGCGGAAGGACGCCGACCACTCGGTCGCGAACGTCCTGCTGCGGAAGCTCTGACGGAACGGGCGGCGAGCCGGGTCGGCCCCCGCGGGGGGCGTGGGACGAGCACCGCGGCGGACGTGGGACGAGCCCGGCGGCGGGCTAGATCGCGAGGCGCTCGGTGACGAGGGCGGCCAGCTCGCCGGCGTGGCGCTCGGCGGTCGCCTGGTCGGCGGCCTCGACCATGACCCGGATCATCGGCTCGGTTCCCGAGGCGCGCATGAGGATGCGTCCCGTGTCGCCGAGCTCGGCCTCCGCGCGCGCGACCGCGGCGTTCAGCTCCGCGTCGTCGCCCACGCGCTCGCGGTCGACGCCGCGGACGTTGATCATCACCTGCGGGTAGACGGTCATGACCGATGCGAGCTCGCGCAGGCTCCGGCCGGTGGCGGCCATCTCGCCGAGGATCTGGATGCCCGTGAGGATCCCGTCGCCGGTGGTGGCGTGCTCCGCGATGATGAGGTGACCGGACTGCTCGCCGCCGAGGGAGTAGCCGCCCTCGTTCATGGCCTCGAGCACGTAGCGGTCGCCCACGCGCGTCTGCAGCACGGTGATGTCGTTCTCGGCCATCGCGATGCGGAGGCCGAGGTTGCTCATGACCGTGGCGACGAGCGTGCGTTCCGCCAGCAGGCCGCGGCGGGCCATGGAGAGCGCGAGGACCGCCATGATCTGGTCGCCGTCGATGAGGGCGCCCGTGTGGTCGACCGCGAGGCACCGGTCGGCGTCGCCGTCGTGCGCGATGCCCACGTCGGCGCCGTGCGCGAGGACGGCCTCGGCGAGGAGGTCGAGGTGGGTGGAGCCGACGCCGTCGTTGATGTTCATGCCGTCGGGGTCGTTGCCGATGACGGTGACGCGCGCGCCGGCGTCGGTGAGGACCTCCGGGCTGATGCCCGCCGCCGCGCCGTGGGCGCAGTCGAGGACCACGTGGATGCCGTCGAGCCGGTGCTGCAGGGTGCCGAGCAGGTGGAGGACGTAGCGGTCCTCGGCGTCCGCGAAGCGGCGGATGCGGCCGACGTCGGCTCCCGTGGGGAGCAGGACGGGCTGGCTCAGCTGCGCCTCGATGCGGTCCTCGAGCTCGTCGGCGAGCTTCCGTCCGCCGGCGGCGAAGATCTTGATCCCGTTGTCGGGAGCGGGGTTGTGCGACGCGGAGATCATGACGCCGAAGTCGGCGTCGATGTCCGCGATGAGGTACGCCGTGGCCGGCGTCGGGATGACCCCGGCGTCGAACACGTCGACGCCGGAGCTCGCGAGGCCGGCGGCCACGGCCGCCGCGATGAACTCGCCGGAGACGCGGGGGTCCCGGGCGACGACCGCGGTGGGTCGTCGCCCGGAGTCCCGTGCGTCCTGGCCGAGCACGTGCGCGGCGGCCTGGGCCAGGCGCAGGGCGAGGTCCGCGGTGATGACCTCGCCGTTGGCGAGACCGCGGACGCCGTCCGTGCCGAAGAGCCGGGGCATGGCTGCCGGTGTGCCCGAGCGCCTTAGCGCTTCGAGAACTGGGGCGCCTTGCGGGCCTTCTTGAGTCCGGCCTTCTTGCGCTCCTTGACGCGCGCGTCGCGGCTGAGGAAGCCGTTCTTCTTCAGCGTGGCGCGGTTGTTCTCCTCGTCGATCTCGTTGAGGGCGCGGGCGATGCCGAGGCGCAGGGCGCCGGCCTGGCCGGAGGGGCCGCCGCCGGAGATGCGCGCGACGACGTCGTAGCTGCCGAGGAGGTCGAGCACCTTGAACGGGTCGTTCACGAGCTGCTGGTGCAGCTTGTTGGGGAAGTAGTCCGCGAACTCACGGCCGTTGACCGTGATGCTGCCGGAGCCGGGGACGAGGCGCACGCGGGCGATGGCCTGCTTGCGTCGTCCGACGGCACCGCCGGACACGTTGAGGACCGCGCGGGGGGCCTTGGGGGCCTCCTCGTTCGGGGTCTCGGTCGAGAAGCTCTCGGGAGCCACGTCGAGGGAGTCTGAGATCTGAGCCACTGGGTTCGATTCCTTCTGAGGTCTTTGGTCGTCGCTGTCGGCAGCCGGAGCTACTGAGCGACCTGGCCGAGGGTGTACGGGGTGGGCTGCTGAGCAGCGTGGGGGTGCTCGGGGCCCGCGTAGACCTTGAGCTTCTTCAGCTGCGCCGCACCCAGCGAGTTCTTCGGCAGCATGCCGCGGATGGCCTTCTCGACCGCGCGCGTGGGGTGCTTCTCGAGCATCTCGACGTAGGTGGTGGCCGTGAGGCCGCCCGGGTAGCCGGAGTGGCGGTAGGCCAGCTTCTTCTCGAGCTTCTGGCCCGTGAGCGCCACCTTCTCGGCGTTGACGATGATCACGAAGTCGCCCATGTCCATGTGGGGGGCGAACGTGGCCTTGTGCTTGCCGCGCAGGAGCGCGGCGGCGTGGCTGGCGAGACGGCCGAGGACGATGTCCGTGGCGTCGATGACGACCCAGTCGTGCTGGACCTCACTGGCCTTGGGGGAATAGGTGCGCGTCATTGATCTGACTGCCTTCTTTTCGAGGTGAGATGGTCGTGGATCCCGCTCCGTGGGCGTTCTGACGAGAACGCATCCGGTGGAGGGCTCAACCTTGTACGTCGCCGCACGCAGGCGTGCAGACAACCGGTTCAGAGTACGCGATCCGGGGCCGTCAGGCAATCCCGGGCGTGTCGGCGCCGCGGGCGAGCACCCGCGCGGCCGCCTGCGCGCCCTCCGCGGCGGGATCCACCTCGTGGTCCGACCGCCGGGCGCGGGTCACCTCGTTGCGCGCCGCGAGGTCGGCGTCGGCGGGGTATCCCACCCGCTCGAGCACGAGCCCGCGCGCCGGCATGACGGTGAACTCGCTCGTCCGCTCCCGCAGGTCCAGCAGCTCGCGCAGCCGCGGGATGCCGACGCGGCCGCCCGCGGCCGCGACGCAGGCGCCCACCAGGGCCCGCACCATGCTGTGGCAGAACGCGTCCGCGCGCACCACGGCCTCGAGGGCGCCGTCGGCCGTCCGAGCCCAGGTCATCTCCTGCAGCGTGCGGATCGTGGACGCCCCCGCCCGCGGCTTGCAGTAGGCGGCGAAGTCGTGGAGGCCGAGGAGCGCGTCAGCGGCATGCTGCAGCAGCGCCTCGTCGAGGGCCGCGGGCACCTCGACCGTGCGGTGCCGCTGCAGCGGGTCGCGCGGGCCCGTGGCGTCGGAGATCCGGTACCGGTAGGCCCGCCACGTCGCGGAGAAGCGCGCATCGAAGCCGTCCGGCGCGCGCACCCCGGAGAGCACCACCACGTCGGACCGGGTCCCGAGCACGCCGCCCAGGCGACGGGCCAGCGCGGAGGCCGCGCGGTCGGCGGACGGGACGTGCGGCAGCGGCTCCCTCGCCTCGGCGGCGGCGCGGCCGCGCGGCGGACGGTCGAGCGCCGCGATCTGCGCATCCGTCAGGTCGACGTGGACGACCTGCCCGGTGGCGTGCACCCCCGCGTCCGTCCGTCCGGCGACGACCAGCGTCGGCGCGGGCGGCGTGCGGACGAGGAGCTGCGCGAGCGCGTCCTCGAGCGTGCCCTGCACGGTCCGGAGGCCCGGCTGCTTGGCCCAGCCGGCGAATCCGGTGCCGTCGTAGGCGACGTCGAGGCGCAGGCGGGTGACCGCCGGGCGGCCCGCTGCGGCCGCATCGTCGGTCATCGTGGGGCGGATCCCCGGGGAGGCGTCATGCCGACCTCGCGCTCCTGCACCACGGTGCGGCTCGACGCGGTGAACCCCAGGTGCTCGTACAGGTCGAGCGCGCCCGTGGGGCTGTCGGAGTCGACGTCGAGGACCGCCCGGTCGAGCCCCTCCGCCCGGAACGTCGCGAGCGCCGCGGACAGCAGCGCCTGGGCGAGGCGGCGGCCGCGGAACTCGCGGCGGACGCCGACGAGCGCGAGGTAGGCGGACGAGTAGCCCGCGGCCTCCCAGTTGTCGGGCGAGACCTCGGTCATCGCGAAGCCGGCCACCTGCGCGTCCGCGCCGTCGCCCGTGACGGCGATGACGGAGAGGTCGTCGCGCGCGGTCGGCAGGGACAGGAAGGCGTCCCAGCGCTCGGCGCTCACCGGCTCGGAGCCCCAGTGGTCGCGGAAGACGTCGTTCTTGGCGAGCCGGGTGCGCTCCCACCACTCCCGCGAGACGGGGATGAGCCGGAGGCCCTCGGGCGCCGGCACCTCGGGCAGCTCGGTGGCGAGGTCGCGGTGCATCTCGATGAAGTAGCGGCTGGGCGTGAACCCGCGGGACGCCACGAGCGCGGTCGCCCCGGCCAGGTCGTCCGGGAACTCGACGCCCATGCGCGTGGGGACGGGACCCTCTACGTGGTCCGCCGGCTGCGCGACCTGCAGGGCCTGGGTGGCCCGCGCCACCTGCCAGTCGAGCAGGCGCGCGCCGATGCCGCGGCGTCGGAGGTCGGGGCGGACACCGCCGGGGAGGTGCGCGCGGACGACGCTCTCGTCGTCCGGCTTGACGATGGCGGAGCCCTCGGCGGCCAGGCGCCCGTCCGCGTCGACGGCCACGACGGCGTCCCGCGCGAGGTCGACGTAGGAGAAGCCCAGCGACATCGCCACCTCCTCGCGGGAGGCGCGATGGTCCGGGTGGTCGGCGTCCGCGATGAGGCCGTCGAGCTCGACCAGCGCGTCCACGTCGTCGGGCGTCGTCGCCCGCCAGGTGATCCCCTCCGGCCCCTCGGGGAGCGGGATCGGCGCGGTGGAGGGGAGGTCGTCCGGCGTGGTCGCGGTGCGGTCGGTCATGGCCCCAGGCTACCGGGGCCCGCCTCGACCCCTCCCGGGCGGCGGCGCACCTGCGCGGCAGGGGCACCCCCCCCGCACGGCGCCTCCCGGCCCCGGGAGCACGAGAGCCCCCGTCGCGCAGGGCGGCGGGGCTCTCGGGTGGTGCAGCGGGCGGTCCTACTTGTCGGACTTCTCCGCGGCGTCGGCCTCGACCTCGGCGGCGGCCTCGTCGGTCGTCTCCGCGGGCGTCGCGTCGGTGTGCTCGACGGCGTCGGTCTCCTCGACGGGGACCTCGGCGGCGGGCTCCTC
This sequence comes from Clavibacter michiganensis, assembly GCA_002150995.1. GTDB lineage: Bacteria > Actinomycetota > Actinomycetes > Actinomycetales > Microbacteriaceae > Clavibacter > Clavibacter michiganensis_K. The sequence continues at coordinate 2,887,527 of MDHJ01000001.1, forward strand.
GGTCTCCGCCTCGGCGACCGGGGCCGCGGCGGCCGGAGCCGTCGTGGTCGCGGTGCGCGAGGAGCGGACCTTCGGGGTGACGGGCTCGAGCACGAGCTCGATCTGCACCATGGGGGCGTTGTCGCCCTTGCGGAAGCCGAGCTTGGTGATGCGGGTGTAGCCGCCCTCGCGCTCGGCGACGAGCGGCGCGATCTCGGTGAAGAGCTCGTGGACGACGCTCTTCGAGGGGATGATCCCCATGACGCGGCGACGCGCGTGCAGGTCGCCGCGCTTCGCGAACGTCACGAGGCGCTCGGCGACGGGACGCAGGCGCTTGGCCTTCGTCTCGGTCGTCTTGATGGACTTGTGCTCGAACAGGCTCTGGGCCAGGTTCGCGAGCATCAGGCGCTCGTGCGCCGGTCCGCCTCCGAGGCGGGGACCCTTGGTGGGCTTGGGCATGGTCTTGTCTCCGTAGTGGTCGAAAGAAGTCGGGCCGAGGCCGGACGGGTCAGTTGGTGGTGGTCTCGTCCTCGTCGTAGCTGTAGTAGTGCGCGCCGTCGAAGCCGGGGACGGCGTCCTTCAGCGACAGACCCAGCTCGACCAGCTTGTCCTTGACCTCATCCACCGACTTCTGACCGAAGTTGCGGATGTTCATGAGCTGCGTCTCCGAGAGGGCGACGAGCTCGCTGACGTTGTTGATGCCCTCGCGCTTGAGGCAGTTGTACGACCGCACCGAGAGGTCGAGGTCCTCGATGGGCATCGACAGCTCGGAGCTGAGGACGGCGTCGACCGGCGCGGGGCCGATCTCGATGCCCTCGGCGGCCGAGTTGAGCTCGCGCGCCAGGCCGAACAGCTCGGTGAGCGTGCGACCGGCCGACGCGATGGCGTCGCGCGGCGTGATGGCCGACTTGGTCTCGACATCGACCACGAGGCGGTCGAAGTCGGTGCGCTCGCCGGCACGGGTGGCCTCGACGCGGTAGGTGACCTTGAGCACGGGCGAGTAGATCGAGTCGACCGGGATCTGGCCGGCCTCGCTGAACTCGCTGCGGTTCTGGGTCGCCGAGACGTAGCCGCGGCCGCGCTCGATCGTCAGCTCGAGCTCGAACTTCGCCTTCTCGTTGAGCGTGGCGATGACGAGCTCGGGGTTGTGGATCTCGACGCCCGCCGGAGCGGAGATGTCGGCGGCCGTGACCTGGCCCGCACCCTGCTTGCGCAGGTACGCGGTGATCGGCTCGTCGTGCTCGCTCGAGACGACGAGGCCCTTGATGTTGAGGATGATCTCGGTCACGTCCTCCTTCACGCCGGGGACGGTGCTGAACTCGTGCAGCACGCCGTCGATCCGGATGCTGGTGACGGCCGCGCCGGGGATGGACGAGAGGAGGGTGCGGCGGAGCGAGTTGCCGAGCGTGTAGCCGAAGCCGGGCTCGAGCGGCTCGATGACGAACCGCGAGCGGAACTCCGAGATCTGCTCCTCGGTGAGGGTGGGGCGCTGCGCAATGAGCACTGTGTTGTTTCCTTTCGGCGAGGCGTCCGCTATATGACACCTGCGATGCCCCCCGGATGGCGGTCCGGGCGGGTGGTGGATTGGTCGAACGGACACACGGCGGATCGGCCGACGCCGTCCCCTCCTGACGGAGCGGGACGGCAGCGGCCGATCAGCGCGAGCTAGACGCGGCGGCGCTTGGGCGGGCGGCAGCCGTTGTGCGCCTGCGGGGTGACGTCGTTGATCGAGCCCACCTCGAGGCCGGCGGCCTGGAGCGAGCGGATCGCGGTCTCGCGGCCGGAGCCGGGTCCCTTGACGAACACGTCGACCTTCTTCATGCCGTGCTCCTGCGCCTGGCGGGCGGCCGACTCGGCGGCGAGCTGCGCGGCGAACGGCGTGGACTTGCGCGAGCCGTTGTAGCCGACGACGCCCGAGGACGCCCAGCTGATGACGGCGCCGGTGGGGTCCGTGATCGAGACGATGGTGTTGTTGAAGGTGCTCTTGATGTGGGCCTGGCCCACGGCGATGTTCTTCTTGTCCTTGCGGCGCGGCTTGCGAACGGCCGACTTGGGTGCTGCCATGGAATTCTCCTGTGTCTACGGGTGGCGAGGCGCGGGCCGGAGGCCTAGCGCGCCTTCTTCTTGCCGGCTACGGTGCGCTTCGGGCCCTTGCGGGTGCGAGCGTTGGTCTTCGTGCGCTGCCCGTGGACAGGGAGGCCGCGGCGGTGGCGGATGCCCTCGTAGCTGCCGATCTCGACCTTGCGGCGGATGTCGGCGGCCACCTCGCGGCGGAGGTCGCCCTCTACCTTGAAGTTCCCGTCGATGTAGTCGCGCAGGGCGATGAGCTGGTCGTCGCTCAGGTCCTTGACGCGGATGTTCTTGTCGATGCCGGTGTCCTCGAGGGTCTTGACGCTCGAGGTGCGGCCGACGCCGTAGATGTACGTGAGTGCGATCTCGACGCGCTTGTCGCGCGGGAGGTCGACGCCTGCTAGACGTGCCATTGAGGCTTCTCCTGGTGATGATGTGGAGGTCTGCAGCAGAGCCTGTGCATCGGCCTCCGACCGATGGTGTCCCCCGGACCCTCGCGGGTCCCGGCTTCCGGCGCTGCTGTCGTTCTACGTGGGTGGTGCGGGTGGTGCTGTGCGGTGGTGCTGACTAGCCCTGGCGCTGCTTGTGGCGCGGGTTCTCGCAGATGACCATCACGCGTCCGTTGCGTCGGATGACCTTGCACTTCTCGCAGATCCTCTTGACGCTGGGGTTGACCTTCATGATGCTTCCTTGCTTTCGGTTCTCGCTGGCCTCGTGCCGCCGCGGATGCGGGGCCGTTCCTTGTGCAGCAGGCCTACTTGTAGCGGTAGACGATCCGGCCGCGGGTGAGGTCGTACGGGCTCAGCTCCACGATCACGCGGTCCTCGGGGAGGATGCGGATGTAGTGCTGACGCATCTTGCCCGAGATGTGGGCGAGGACCTTGTGCCCGTTGCTCAGCTCAACGCGGAACATCGCGTTCGGCAGAGCTTCGACAACTCCGCCTTCGATCTCGATGACGCCGTCTTTCTTGGCCATATACTCACTGTCGCTAGAGGTGGTGTCTGCTGTTCGTGCGGATGCGCATCATGGTGAGGCGCAGGTGCGGTCGGCACGCCGGGACGGCGGCCGAGCACCAAGGGTCGAGAGTACGGCATCCCCGGGCGTGTCGCAATTCTCCCCGCGTGTCGCGGCCGGATCCGCGGATCCTGCGCTATCGGTACGCGCGGACGGGCCGGACGGTCGCCCGCCCGGCCCGTCCGGCGCCGCTACTCCGCGCGGTGGCGCGGCGCGCGGCGCCGGTCGGCCTGGACCGCGTCGACGACCGCGACGAGGTCGGCGGTCAGCGGGTGCCCGTCGTCGAGCCCCGTGACGCGGCGGACGAGGTCGGCCGCGCTGTCCGTCGCCAGGAGCTCCTGCAGCTCGAGCGCCTGCGGGTCGGCCGCGGGGTCGAAGCGGAGGGCCTGCCCCATGGCGCGCACGAGCGCGTCGTGCGGGAGCCCGCGCTCGGCGAGCTGCGACGCGGGTCCCACGAAGCGCTCCTCGCGGAGAGCTTCCGCAGCGGCTGGCGTCCGACGCGCTCGACCGTGTCCGCGAGCGCGGCGTTCGCGAAGCGGGCGAGGTTCTTCTCCCGGTAGGCGGCCTGCTCGGCCTCGTCGAGCCCGTGCTTGGCCACGAGCAGCGCGCTCGTCTCCTCGAGCACCTGCCGCACCTCGTCGGCCACCTCGGGGATCGCCATGGCGTCCGACTGGCTCACGGCGCCGCGGGCGTACCCGTGGTACGCGACCGTGGCGTGGCCGGTGTTGACCGTGAAGAGCTTCCGCTCGATGTAGGGGGCGAGGTCGTCGACGAACGTGGCGCCGGCGATCTCGGGCACGGCGTCGCCGAACGGGCCGCGCTCCACCACCCACTCGGAGAAGTCCTCGACGGTGACGTCGAGGCCGGCGGCCGGATCCTGGTTCGGGACGATGCGGTCGACGGCCGTGTTGGCGAACACCGCACGGTCGAGCGCGGCGGCGTCCTCGCCGAGCGCCGTCCGGATCTCGTCGCGGAGGGTGTCCGTGGCGTTGATCGCGTTCTCGCACGCCATGACGGCGACGGGGGCGAGGTCGGCGGAGCGCGCCCGAAGGCCCGAGGCGATGGCGGGGGCGACGAAGCGGAGGATCGCCGGGCCCACCGCGGTGGTCACGACGTCGGCCGTCGCGATCTCCGCGATGAGGGCCTCGCCGTCGACCGCGCTGTCGATCGCCCGGAAGCCGGTGACCGTCCAGTCGCGGGCGTGCGGCCCGACCTCGGTGACCCGGTACGAGTCGGCGGAGGCCAGGTGCCCGATGAGCTCGGCGTTGACGTCGGCGAACACGACCTCGTAGCCGGCCTCGTGCAGGATCAGCCCGACGAAGCCCCGGCCGATGTTGCCGGCGCCGAAGTGGACGGCCTTCACGCCTCGTTCACCTCGGCCAGGAGCGCGTACAGCTCCTCCGCGGTGGGGGCGTCGAGGAGCTTCCGCACCTCGTCGTCGTCGCTGAAGATGATCGCGATCTTGCTGAGGATCTCGAGGTGGCCGTTGTCCTTGCCGGCGATGCCGACGACGAAGCGGACCTCGTTGCCCGCCCAGTCGATCGGGGCGTCGTAGCGCACGAACGACAGCGCGGAGTCGAGGATCGTGTCCTTGCCCTCGTTGGTGCCGTGCGGGATGGCCAGGAGGTTGCCCATGTACGTCGAGACGCTCTTCTCGCGCTCGAGCATGAACCCCTCGTACTCGGGGGTGACGGCACCCGCGGCGACGAGGATGCCCGCCGCCTCGGCGATGGCCTCCTCCACGCTGGACGCGGTGCCGCCGACGCGGATCTGGGCGGGTTCGAGGACGTTCGACATGATGCTCCTGACTTGGTGCGTGGCTGGTGCGAGGCTACCGGGGCCCGGTCGGTGTCGACCGGGCCCCGGAGGCCTCGCGCGTGCGGTGGTGCGGGTCCGCCGTGGGGCGGACCGGGATCAGCTGTCCGAGCGCTGCTTCTGGACCAGCTCCACGATCTCGTCGTAGCGCGGCGAGTTCATGAAGTTGTCGACGGAGACGTGCTCCGAGGACGGGCTCTTCTGGCGGGCGCGGTCGGTGAGCTCGCGCTGCGTGATCACGAGGTCGGCCGTGCCGTCGAGGGCGGCGATGGCCTTGTTGACGACCGTGACGTCGGTGACGCCGGCCTTCTTCATCTTGTTGCGGAGGACCGACGCGCCCATGGCGGAGGAGCCCATGCCGGCGTCGCAGGCGAACACGATGTCCTGGATGCGGGTGGCCGTGGCCGTGCCGCCGTCCGTCGCGGCCGCGCCGTCGGCGAGGCCGCCGACCGTGCCCGCGGTGCCGGTCTCGGCGCCGAGGCCCGTGAGGATGCTCGACTCCTTGCCCTTGTTGGCCTGCGTCGCGGCGACCGCGGCGCCGAAGTCGCCGGAGCCCTTCTTGCCGGTGCGGAGGATGACCGCGGCGACGACGAAGGTGACGGCGGCCGAGATCAGCACGGAGAGGATCACGCCGGGGAAGCTGTTGCGCTCGGTCTGGCCGAGCACGGCGAGGATGCTGCCGGGCGAGGCCGGGCCGCGGAGGCCGGAGCCGAACGCGACGTTGGTCGCCACGCCCGAGGCGCCACCCGCGATGACCGCGAGGAACAGCAGGGGCTTGGAGAGCACGTACGGGAAGTAGATCTCGTGGATGCCGCCGACGAACTGGATGAGGATCGCGCCGGGGGCGGTGGAGCGCGCCGCGCCCGCGCCGAAGATCGCGAAGGCGAGGAGCACGCCGAAGCCGGGGCCGGGGTTCGCCTCGAGCAGGAACAGGACGCTCTTGCCGTTCTCCAGCGCCTCGGTGGTGCCGAGCGGCGTGAGGATGCCCTGGTTGATGGCGTTGTTGAGGAAGAGGACCTTGGCGGGCTCGATCACGATGCTCGTGAGGGGCAGGAGGCCGTTGTCGACGAGGAAGCCGACGCCGCCGCCGAGGACCGACGTGATGCCGCGGATCACCGGCGTGAGCAGGTAGTACGCGCCGATCGCGAAGACCGCGCCCAGGATCCCCGCGGAGAAGTTGTTGACGAGCATCTCGAAGCCGGGTCGGATCCTGTCGATCCACAGGCGCTCGATGACCTTCAGCAGGTACGCCGCGAGCGGGCCCGTGATCATGGCGCCGAGGAACATCGGGCTGCCGCCGTCGAAGTACGGCTCGCCGACCGTGCCGACGATGACGCCCATCGTGGCGATGGTCGCCACCACGCCGCCGCGCGCGTCGTAGACCATGCGGCCGCCGGTGTTCGCGATGAGGAGCGGGAGGAGGAAGTACAGGACCGGAGCGATGAGCTGGGCAATGTCCGCGTTCGGCAGGTAGCCGTCCGGGATGAACAGGGCCGTGAGCAGGCCCCAGGCGATGAACGCCGCGATGTTGGGCATGATCATGCCGCTGAGGAACGTGCCGAACTTCTGCACGCCGGTGCGCACGGAGCGTCCCGTGCTGCGGGTGGGTGACGTCGTCGTCATGGGGGTGGTGCTCCTGTCGTGGTGGTGGCGGGCCTGCTGCGGCCCGCCGTGCTGCGGATGGGGGTGATCGCTCGTGGTGCGGTGGTGGGGTCGGTGGTGCGGGTCAGACGGAGGCGGGCGCCGATGCCGCGGTGACCGCGGCGCGCGCCTCGACGGCGCTGTCGGCGGCGAGGGCGACGGCGGCGAGCGCCTCCGCCTCCTCGCGCGTGTGGAGGGCGAGCTCGGCGCGCACGTCGGCGAGCGCCGCCGGCGACATCGAGAGGCTGGTGGCGCCGAGGCCGACGAGCACGACGGCGAGCAGCGGATCGGCCGCCGCCTCGCCGCAGATGCCCACCGGCTTGCCGAGCGCGCGCCCCGCGGCGCCGACCTCCTGCACGAGGCGGAGGACGGCGGGGTGCCACGGGTCCTGGAACGCGGCCACGGATCCCAGCAGCCGGTCGGCCGCGAGCGTGTACTGCGTGAGGTCGTTGGTGCCGATGCTCGCGAAGTCGGCGACGCCGAGGATCCGGTCGGCGAGGAGCGCGGAGGACGGGACCTCCACCATCACGCCGACGGTGCGGAGGCCGAGCTCCCGGCCGAGGGAGCTGAAGTACCGCGCCTCCTCCACCGTGGAGACCATGGGCGCCATGACCCAGAGGTCCGCGTCGGTCGCGGCGTCGGCCCGGGCGAGCGCCGTGAGCTGGTCGCGGAGGATCTGCTCGTTGGCGCGGAGCGCACGGAGGCCGCGGAGGCCGAGCGCCGGGTTCTCCTCGGCCGCGTCGTTGAGGAAGCTGAGGGGCTTGTCGGCACCGGCGTCGAGGGCGCGCACGACGACCTTCTGCCCCGGGAACGCCTCGAGCAGCCGGGTGTAGTGCGCCTCCTGCTCCTCGACGGTCGGCGCGCTCGTGGCGTCGAGGAAGAGGAACTCGGTGCGGAAGAGGCCGACGCCCTCGGCGCCCTTCTCGACCGCGTCGGCCGCGCCGTCGGCGGAGCCGAGGTTCGCCAGCAGCGGGACCGCGGTGCCGTCGGAGAGCGCGCCCGGGCCGGTGGGCACGGCGACCTGCGCGCGGCGGGCCGCGATGGCGTCGCGGGCCGCGGACTCCTCCTCCGCCGTGGGGTCGACGGTGACGGCGCCCGTGAGCGCGTCGACCACGACGGTCTCCCCGTCGGCGAGGTCGGCAGCGGCAGCCACGCCGACGACCGCGACGATGGCCTTCTCGCGGGCGAGGATCGCCGTGTGCGAGGTCGGTCCGCCGTCGGTCGTGATGAGCGCGAGGACCTTGTCGAGGTCGAGGAGCGCGGTGTCGGCGGGCGCGAGGTCGCGGGCCACCAGCACGAACGCGTGGTCGGGATCCGGCACACCCGGTGCGGCGACGCCCTGCAGGTGCGCGACGACGCGCTGCGAGACGTCGTCGAGGTCGGTGGCGCGCTCCCCCATGTAGCCGCCCATGCTGAGGAGCAGGTCGCGGAAGCCCGCGAAGGCCTCGTGCACGGCGCGCTCGGCGGTGCGGCCGTTCGCGAGGCGCGCGGTGACGTCGTCGACGAGCGTCGGGTCCTCCGCCATGAAGGCCTGCGCCTCGAGCACGTCCTTCGCGGCACCGCCGGCCTTCTCCCCGCGGATGCGGATGTCGGCCGCGACGGCGGCGAGCGACGCGCTCACGCGGATCCGCTCCTCGTCGGGGGTGAGGGCGCTCGCGGTGTCGGCGGGCTCGGGGAGCGGGTCGGGCATCCGGATGACCGGTCCGACGGCGGACCCCCGGCCGATGCCGATCCCCTGCAGGGTGCGGGAGCTCATGCCGCGTCCAGGTCGGACTCGAGGAGCGTGGCGAGGTCGGTGACGACCTGCTCCGCGTTCTCGCCCTCGGCCGAGACGACGACCTCGTCGCCCGTGTCGACGCCGAGGGAGATGACGCCGAGGATGCTCGCGGCGTTGACGCTGCGGTCGCCCTTGGCGAGCTGCACGGGGATCCCGGCCTTCGCGGCCGCCTGCGTGAACAGCGAGGCGGGGCGGGCGTGCAGCCCGTGCGACGAGGCGATGGTGACGGTGCGTTCTGCCATGGTGGCTCCTTCGGTCGGCCCCGTCGTCGGGGCCCTGGTGGGCGGTCGTCGTGCGGTGGTGCTGTGGTGCTGTCGTGCGGGGTCGGCGCGGGCGCCGGGGGTTAGGGGGCCGGGAGCGATCCTCCGGCGGGTCGGCCGTGGAGGCCGGAGGGCCGGCGCAGCGAGCGCGCCCCCGTCCGCATCGCTGCGAGGGCCCGGTCGAGGGCCGCGCGGGCCCCCTCCGGACGTGAGGCGTCCGCATCGAGGAGGACGGCGGTCGCGCCCTCGTCGGCCGCGGCGGCGCGCACTGCCTCGAGGCGGTCGGCGAGGTGGGCGCCGAGGAGGACGACGTCCATGCCCGCGGCATCGATCCGGACCTGCGCGAGGGATCCGGCGACCGCCTCGATCTCGAGCCCGTCGGCCTCCGCGAGGGTGCGCAGGCGCTGGGCGAGGAAGGTGCTGGATGCGCCGGAGCCGCAGACGACGAGGATCCTCCCGGTCATGCTGTGCCTCCTCGCGTCGTCGCTGGTCGTCCCATGGTGCTCCGGCGGCACGGTACCCGACCAGCAGGATCGTTTCCGCAGGGTAGGAAGACCGCCTCCGGGCACGCGGCGGACGGCATGGGCGGCGGGTGCGGATGGTTGACTCAGGGGGACGGACGCGCACCGGCCGCCGGGCCGCATCGCGTCCCGCCCCGAGGGAGACGACATGCTGAGCGAGAACCACGAGAGGCTGCTGGACTACCTGTCCACCGCCGACCGCTGGGTCGAGGCCGGCGAGCTCGCGGACCGCCTCGGGGTCACGACGCGCAGCGTCCGCAACTACGTCACCGCCGTCCGGGAGCGCTCCTCCGTCGCGATCGCCTCCTCCCCCGACGGCTACCGCATCGATGCCGCGAGCTACGCCCGCCACCTCGGCGCCCGCCCGAGCGCCGACCCGCAGGGCACGCCGCGCGACCGGCTGCACGCGCTCGTCCGCCGGCTCGGCGACGCGCCCGACGGGCTCGACGTCTTCGCGCTTGCCGGCGAGCTGCACGTGAGCGAGTCCACGGTCGAGGCGGACCTCCGCAAGGTGCGCGCGCTCGTCGAGGACGCCGGCCTCGCGCTCCGCCGCACCGGGTCCACCGTCGTCCTCGAGGGCTCCGAGCGCGACTTCCGCCGCCTCCTGTCGCGGATGTTCCGCGACGAGAGCGCGCAGGGCTTCCTGCCGCTGGAGTCGGTGCAGCGCGAGTTCGCGTCGGACTCGCTGCGCGCGTTCAAGACCGACCTCATCCGCGAGCTCACCGAGGGCGGGTTCTTCGTCAACGAGTACGGGGTCGACAACGTGCTGCTGCACGTCGCCATCGCGGTCGACCGCCTGACGCGGTCGCCGCGGCGGGAGGGCATCGAGGCGGACGCGACCGCCGACGAGCGGGCGGACGACACCCGGGCAGCGTCGCGCGCCGATGCCGCCGCCCTCGAAGCGGGCGACGCGCACGATGCCGCGGGCGACGCGCACGATGCCGCGGAGGACACCGACCCCGGCAACGCGGATCCGGAGGGCCCGTCCGAGGACCGCACCGCGCTCGCTATCCGCGCGGTGCTCGCCCGCCTGCTCGCCGCGCACTTCGACGTGCCGGTCCCCGCGGGCGACGTCGCCTACCTGGCGCTCCTCGTCCGCACCCGCGTCGTCACGCCCGGCAACGAGCAGTCCCTCGCCACCGTGATGCGCGAGCACGTGGTCGAGAGCGACCTCGACGTGGTGCGCGCGATCGTGCGCCGCGTCAAGCAGGAGTACCTGGTCGACCTCGAGGACGAGGACTTCACCGTCCGCTTCTCCCTGCACCTCGGCAACCTCGTGGCCCGCGCCGCCGACCGCTCCTTCTCACGGAACCCGCTGGCGCGGTCGATCAAGACGTCGTACCCCATGACGTACGAGATCGCCGTCTTCATCGCGAGCGAGGTGCAGCGCCGCCGCGGCATCGCCATCAACGACGACGAGATCGCGTACATCGCCCTGCACGTGGGCTCGCACCGGGAGCGCGTCGCCCGGCGCGACGACCGGGTCGCGTGCGCGCTCGTGTGCCCCAACTACTACGACCTGCACCAGATCATGCGGCAGCGCATCGAGCAGGCGCTCGGGGCCGACATCAGCGTCGACGCCGTGGTCACGCGCACGGACGTGGACGCCGACGCCCTGGGCGTGCAGCTCGTGATCGACGCGACGGGGTCGCGCCCGCCCGCCGACAACGTCGTGGTGGTCCAGCCCCTGCCGACGCCGGACGACATCGAGGCGATCCGCCGTGCCGTCGCCCGCGTGCGCCGGCACGCGCGTCGGAGCGCCATGAAGCACGACCTGCTGCGGTTCCTCGACGAGTCTCTGTTCTTCCGCGACCTGCACGCCCCGGACGAGGAGTCGATGATCCGGCTCCTCGGTCAGCGCATGGTCGAGCAGGGCATCATCGAGCCCGAGTACATCGAGGGCGCCATCGAGCGCGAGCGGCTGTCGTCGACCGCGTTCACGGACACGCTCGCGGTGCCGCACTCGCTCGCCATGACCGCGCACCGCACCGCGATCGCCATCGTGGTGAACGACGAGGCCATGCAGTGGGGCGGCAACCGGGTGCACGTCGTCGCGCTGGTGGCGTTCAGCGCGAGCGGCCGCACGAGCTTCCAGCACGTGTTCGACCAGTTCGTGGAGGTCTTCTCCGACCACCGCGACGTGCAGTCGATCATGCGGGCGTCGGGTTCGCACGGCTCCTTCATCGAGGAGCTCGTGCACGTCATGGACACCTAGGCCGGCGTCGGCCCGCCCTGCGCGCTCAGGGCGCGACGGGGGTGACGCCGAGCGGCACGAGACGCGACGCCCCGCCGTCCGCGAGCGTGAGCACCCAGATGCCGCGCGCGTGCACCGCGACCGAGTGCTCCCAGTGCGACGCCATGCTGCCGTCGACGGTGGCGACGGTCCAGTCGTCGTCGAGCACGCGCGTCTCCGCCTCGCCGTCGGTGATCATCGGCTCGATCGCGACGACCAGTCCGGGCTTCACGGCGGGGCCCCTGCCGCGCACGCGGTAGTTGAACACCGGCGGGTCCTCGTGCATGCTCCGGCCGATGCCGTGCCCGGTGTAGTCCATGACGATGCCGAACGCTCCGGCGGCCTCGACGCTCTCCTCGACCGCCTCCCCCACCTCGTTGAGGTGGGACGCGGTCGCGAGCCGGGCGATGCCGGCCCACAGGGAGTCCTCCGTGACGCGGGACAGGCGCTCCCGGGCCTCCACCACGTCCGGGCGGGCGGGATCCGGCACGACGACCGTCATCGCCGAGTCGCCGTTCCACCCGTCGATCTCCGCGCCGCTGTCGACCGACACGATGTCGCCCGGCTGCAGCACGCGGTCGCCGGGGATCCCGTGGACGACCTCGTCGTTCACGGACACGCAGACGGTGTGCCGGTAGCCCGGGACCAGCTGGAAGTTGGAGTGCCCGCCGAGGGCGCGGATGGCGGCGTCCGCCGCCGCATCCAGCTCGCCCGTGGTCACGCCCGGGGCGACGAGCCCGCGGACGGCGTCGAGGGACGCGGCGGTCGCGAGCCCGGGTGCCACCATGCGGCGGATCTCGTCCGGCGTCTTGTAGATCCCGGGGGTCCGGCGGAGCGCGCCCACGGCCTACGCGCGGCCGGCGTCGGAGACGGGACGGACGCCGCGGCCCGCGAGGGCCTCACGGACGCGCTGGGCGACCTCGTCGACCTCGCCGAGGCCGTCGACCTCGAGGAGCAGGCCGCGATCCCGGTACACCGCGATGAGGGGGCTCGTCTCGCGGACGTAGACCTCCTGGCGGTGCCGGATCTCGTCCTCGCCGTCGTCGGCGCGGCCCTGCTCGGCCGCGCGCCGGGTGAGGCGGGCCACGACCTCCTCCTCGTCGGCGACGAGCTGGATGACCGCGTCGAGCTCCTGGCCCCAGCCCTGCAGCAGCTCCTCCAGGTACGCGACCTGGTCGAGCGTGCGGGGGTAGCCGTCGAGCAGGAAGCCCGCCTGTGCGTCGTCCTCCTGGAGCCTGGCCGTGATGAGGCGGTTGGTGAGCTCGTCGGGCACGTAGTCGCCCGCGTCCACCAGCGCCTGGACCTGCTGGCCGAGCTCGGTGCGGTCCTTGATGTTCTGGCGGAAGATGTCACCGGTGGACACGTCCGGGATGCCGAACTCGTCCGAGATGCGCGTCGCCTGCGTGCCCTTGCCCGCACCGGGAGGGCCGACGATCAGGAGGCGGGTCACTTGAGCAGCCCCTCGTAGTGGCGCTGCTGCAGCTGCGAGTCGATCTGCTTCACCGTCTCGAGGCCGACGCCGACGACGATCAGGATGCTCGCGCCGCCGAACGGGAAGTTCTGGTTGGCGCCGACGAGCGACAGGGCGATGAGCGGCAGGAGCGCGATGAGGCCGAGGTACAGCGAGCCCGGGAGCGTGATGCGCGTGAGCACGTAGTCGAGGTACTCGGCGGTGGGGCGGCCCGCGCGGATGCCGGGGATGAAGCCGCCGTACTTCTTCATGTTGTCCGCGACCTCCTCCGGGTTGAAGGTGATGGCGACGTAGAAGTACGTGAAGCCGACGATGAGCAGGAAGTACATCGCCATGTAGAGCGGGTGGTCGCCCGTGGTGAGGTTGTCGGTGATCCACTGCACCCACGGCGCCGGCGCCTCGCCGACGGCGGGCTGGTTGAACTGCGCCACCAGCGCGGGGAGGTACAGCAGCGACGAGGCGAAGATGACGGGCACGACGCCGGCCATGTTGACCTTGATGGGGATGTAGGTGTTGTTGCCGCCGTAGGTGCGGCGGCCGACCATGCGCTTGGCGTACTGGACCGGGACGCGGCGCTGCGACTGCTCGACGTAGACGACCGCGGCCACGACGAGCAGCCCGACGGCGATCACCAGGAGGAAGACCTCCCAGCCGCGGCTCTGCTGGATGGCGAGGAGCGAGGTCGGGAAGGCGGCGGCGACCGAGGTGAAGATGAGGAGCGACATGCCGTTGCCGATGCCGCGCTCGGTGATGAGCTCGCCCATCCACATGATGAGGCCGGTGCCGGCGGTCATGGTGATGACCATGAGCATGATCGCGTACCAGGCGTCGTTCGTCACGAGCTGGGTGCAGGCGCTGACGTTGGTCTGCCCGAAGAGGGCACCGCTCCGCGCGACCGTGATGAGCGTCGTGGACTGGAGGACCGCGAGGGCGATCGTGAGGTAGCGCGTGTACTGCGTGAGCTTGGCCTGGCCGGACTGGCCCTCCTTGTAGAGGGTGTCGAAGTGCGGGATGACCACGCGGAGCAGCTGGACGATGATCGACGCCGTGATGTACGGCATGATGCCCAGCGCGAAGATGGAGAGCTTCAGCAGCGCTCCGCCGCTGAAGAGGTTGACGAGCTCGTAGAGGCCCGAGGTGCCCTGGTTCGCCGCGAGGCACGACTGCACGTTGGCGAAGTCGACGAACGGCGCCGGGATGAAGGATCCCAGGCGGAAGAGGGCGATGATGCCCAGCGTGAAGCCGATCTTGCGACGCAGATCGGGGGTGCGGAAGATCCTGACGACGGCGCTCAACACGGAGGGTGTCCTGCTTTCTGTGGGAGGTCCGCCGCGAGGCGGGGGTCGGGCCGACCCGATGCGGCCCCAGGTGCTCGGAGGGGCGGCCGGTTTCCCGACCGCCCCTCCGTTGCGTCCTGCAGTGCTACTTGACGGAGCCGCCTGCTGCGACGATCTTCTCCGCAGCGGAGCCGGAGACCTTGTCGACAGCAACCGTCAGCTTAACCGAGATGTCGCCGTCCCCGAGGACCTTGACCTTCTCGTTCTTGCGCACGGCACCCTTGGCGACCAGGTCGCTCGTGGTGACGTCGCCGCCGTCGGGGTAGAGCACGGCGAGCTTCTCCAGGTTCACGACCTGGTACTCGACGCGGAACGGGTTCTTGAACCCGCGGAGCTTCGGGGTGCGCATGTGCAGCGGCATCTGCCCACCCTCGAAGCCGACGCGGACCGTGTAGCGGGCCTTCGTGCCCTTGGTGCCACGACCCGCGGTCTTGCCCTTCGAGCCCTCACCGCGGCCGACACGCTGGCGTGCCTTCTTGGCCCCGGCGGCGGGACGGAGGTGGTGGACCTTGAGGACCTGCTCGCGCTTGACCGTCTCCGTCGAGGCGACCGTGGTCGTCCCGGCGGATGCGGCCGCGGCGGCGGGGGCCTTCGCGGTCTTCTTGGGTGCGGCCTTGGGCGCCTTCACGGGCGCCGCCTCGGCCGACTCGTTCTTCTCAGCCATCAGTCGATCTCCTCCACCTTCACCAGGTGCGCGACGGTGTTGACGTAGCCGCGGTTCTGGGCGTTGTCCTCTCGGACCACCACGGCACCGATGCGACGGAGCCCGAGGCTCCGCAGGGTGTCGCGCTGGTTCTGCTTCTCGCTGATCTTGGACTTGATCTGCGTCACTCGGAGCTGAGCCATCAGACACCTGCCTTCGCGTCGGCCTCGGCACGCTGGGCGCGGAGGATGCGGGCCGGGACGACCTGCTCGAGCTCGAGCCCACGACGGGCGGCGACGGCGCGCGGCTCCTCGAGCTGCTTGAGCGCCTCCACCGTGGCGTGCACGATGTTGATCGTGTTCGACGAGCCGAGCGACTTGCTCAGGACGTCGTGGATGCCGGCGCACTCCAGGACCGCGCGGACGGGGCCACCGGCGATGACGCCGGTACCCGCGGACGCGGGACGCAGGAGGACGACTCCGGCGGAGGCCTCACCCTGCACGGCGTGCGGGATGGTCAGGCCGATGCGGGGGACGCGGAAGAAGTTCTTCTTCGCCTCCTCGACGCCCTTGGAGATGGCGGTCGGGACCTCGCGGGCCTTGCCGTAGCCGACGCCCACCAGTCCGTTGCCGTCTCCGACGATCACGAGCGCGGTGAAGCTGAAGCGACGACCGCCCTTGACGACCTTGGACACGCGGTTGATGGTGACGACGCGCTCCAGGAACTGGCTCTTGTCGGCATCACGGCCACCGCGGCTGTCACGGCCGCCCTGGTTCCGGTCACGCCCGCCACGACGGCCCTCACGGCCCTCGTTCTGCGCGGGTGCGGTGGACGCCGCGGTCTCGACGGGCGTCTCCGCCACGGCCACGACCTCGGGCTCCTTGTTGTTGTTCTCGGCTGCGCTCACAGGCTCAGACCACCCTCTCGAGCTCCTTCGGCGATGGCCGCGACGCGTCCTGCGTAGCGGTTGCCACCACGATCGAATACGACGCTCTCCACGCCGGCCGCCTTGGCGCGCTCGGCGACGAGCTCGCCGACCTTGCGCGACTTGGCGGTCTTGTCGCCGTCGAACGCGCGCATGTCGGCCTCGAGGGTCGATGCGGACGCGACGGTGTGACCACGGCTGTCATCGACGACCTGCACGAAGACGTGGCGGGCCGAACGGGTGACGACCAGGCGCGGACGCAGCTCGGTGCCCTCGACCTTCTTGCGCAGGCGTGCGTGCCTGCGGCCGCGGGCGGCGGACTTGCTTTTTCCTCTAACTCCGAGAGCCATGATCACTTACCACTCTTTCCGGCCTTGCGGCGAACGTTCTCGCCGGCGTAGCGGACGCCCTTGCCCTTGTAGGGCTCGGGCTTGCGAATCTTGCGGATGTTGGCGGCCGTCTCGCCGACGAGCTGCTTGTCGATGCCGACGACGGTCATCTTGTTGACGCCCTCGACGGTGAAGCTGATGCCCGCGGGCGCCTCGACGTACACCGGGTGGGAGAAGCCGAGCGCGAACTCGACGCCCTTGTCCTTGAGCGCGACGCGGTAACCCGTGCCGACGATCTCGAGGCCCTTGGTGTAGCCGGTGGTGACGCCGACGATCTGGTTGGCGATGAGGCTGCGCGTGAGGCCGTGGAGCGAGCGCGACTCGCGCTCGTCGTCGGGACGGGTGACGAGCACCTGTCCGTCCTGGACCTCGGCGCGGATGGGCTGGGCCACGGTGAGGCTCAGCTCGCCCTTGGGGCCCTTGACCGTGACGACCTGGCCGGCCACGGCGACGTCGACCCCTGCGGGGACGTCGATGGGGAGTCTTCCGATGCGGGACATGTCGTTACCACACGTAGGCGAGGACTTCCCCACCCACGCCCTTCTTCGCAGCCTGGCGGTCCGTGAGGAGCCCCGAGGAGGTGGACAGGATGGCGACCCCGAGGCCACCGAGGACCTGGGGGATCTCCGCGGACTTCGCGTAGACGCGCAGTCCGGGCTTGGACACGCGCTTGATGCCCCGGATGGAGCGCTCGCGATCGGGGCCGAACTTGAGGCTGAGCGTCAGCGTCTGGCCGACGCGGGCGTCCGCGACGTCCCAGCCGGCGATGAAGCCCTCGGACTTGAGGATGTCGGCGATGTGCGACTTGAGCTTGGAGTGCGGCATGGAGACCGTGTCGTGGTGCGCGGAGTTCGCGTTCCGGAGTCGGGTCAGCATGTCGGCGACCGGGTCGGTCATTGTCATGACTGGTGGTACCTCTCTCGCCTGGTTTCGTTCATCCGGACACGGATGACGACCTGTGGTGGTGGCGGCGCCGGGCGGAGGTGCCCGGCGCCGATCGTGCGGTGGTGCTGGTCGTGCGGGTGGAGCTGCTGGTGCTGGTTACGGCGTGTTCTCGGGGGTCTGGAACGGGAAGCCGAGCGCCTTGAGCAGCGCGCGTCCCTCGTCGTCCGTCCGAGCGGTCGTGACGACCGTGATGTCCATGCCGCGGACCCGGTCGATGCGGTCCTGGTCGATCTCGTGGAACATGGACTGCTCGTTGAGACCGAACGTGTAGTTGCCGTTGCCGTCGAACTGCTTCGGGCTGAGCCCGCGGAAGTCGCGGATGCGGGGCAGGGCGAGGGACAGCAGGCGGTCGAGGAACTCCCACATGCGGTCGCCGCGCAGCGTCACGTGGGTGCCGATGGCCTGGCCCTCACGCAGCTTGAACTGGGCGATCGACTTGCGGGCCTTCGTGACCTGCGGCTTCTGGCCCGTGATCTTGGTGAGGTCGGCGACCGCGCCGTCGATGATCTTGCCGTCACGAGCCGCGTCGCCGACGCCCATGTTCACGACGATCTTCGTGAGCCCGGGCACCTGGTGCACGTTCGTGAAACCGAGATCAGCGGTCAGCTGGCTGACGATCTCGGTGCGGTACTTCTGCTTCAGGCGCGGGAGCTGCTTCTCCTCGGCCGTGCCAGCGGTTGCGGTGTCGGTCATTGCTAGAGGTCCTTACCTGACTTCTTGGCGTAGCGGACGCGGACGGTCTTGGAGACCCCGTCCTTCTCGACCGTCTCGGTCCGGAAGCCGACTCGCGTGGGCTTCTTGGACTCGGGGTCGACGAGC
The DNA here is from genome assembly GCA_002150995.1 of Clavibacter michiganensis. Lineage (GTDB taxonomy): Bacteria > Actinomycetota > Actinomycetes > Actinomycetales > Microbacteriaceae > Clavibacter > Clavibacter michiganensis_K. The sequence continues at coordinate 2,905,367 of MDHJ01000001.1, forward strand.
GCGACGTTGGAGATGTGGATGGGCGCCTCGACGGTCTCGATGCCGCCGGTCTTGGAGCCGCGCTGCGTCTGGCCGACGCGGACGTGCTTCGTGATGAAGTTCACGCCCTCGACGACGACGCGGTTGCGCTCGACCAGGACGGACAGGACCTTGCCCTGCTTGCCCCGGTCGCCGCCCTTGGCCTGCGTGCGACCCGTGATGACCTGCACGAGGTCACCCTTCTTGATGTTCGCCATGACTAAATGACCTCCGGTGCCAGCGAGATGATCTTCATGAACTTCTTGTCCCGGAGCTCGCGGCCCACCGGTCCGAAGATGCGGGTGCCGCGGGGCTCCCCGTTGCTGTTCAGGATGACGGCGGCGTTCTCGTCGAACTTGATGTACGAGCCGTCGGGACGGCGCGTCTCCTTCTTGGTGCGGACGATGACGGCCTTGACGACCTCGCCCTTCTTGACGTTTCCGCCGGGGATCGCGTCCTTGACGGTCGCGACGATGACATCGCCGAGGCCGGCGTAGCGACGACCCGAGCCACCGAGCACGCGGATGGTCAAGATCTCCTTGGCACCCGTGTTGTCCGCGATCTTGAGGCGGGATTCCTGCTGAATCACTGTTGCTCCTTATCCAAGCAGCCGGGGCTACTTGGCCTTCTCGAGGATCTCGACCAGGCGCCAGCGCTTGGAGGCGCTGAGGGGACGGGTCTCGTTGATCAGGACGAGGTCGCCGATGCCGGCGGAGTTCGCCTCGTCGTGCGCCTTGACCTTGGAGGTGCGGCGGATGACCTTGCCGTACAGCGGGTGCTTCACGCGGTCCTCGACCTCGACGACGATGGTCTTGTCCATCTTGTCGCTGGTGACGTAGCCACGACGGGACTTGCGGTAGCCGCGGTCGACCGTCGCGGTGTCAGCCGTGTTCTTCTCTTCGGCGTTCGCCATGATCAAGCCTCCTCAGCCTTCTCGGTGACGGCGGCGTCGTCGGCCTTCGCGGCCTTCTTCGTCGCCTTCTTCTTCTCGGGCTTCTCGGGGACCTCGACGGGGGCGGGCGTGGCACGGATGCCCAGCTCGCGCTCGCGGATGACCGTGTAGATCCGAGCGATGTCGCGCTTGACCGCGCGGAGGCGGCCGTGGCTGTCGAGCTGACCGGTGGCCGACTGGAAGCGCAGGTTGAACAGCTCCTCCTTGGCCTTCTTCAGCTCTTCGACGAGTCGCTCGTCCTCGAAAGTGTCCAGCTCGACGGGGGCGAGCTCCTTGGAACCGATCGCCATTATGCGTCGCCTTCCTCGCGCTTGATGATGCGTGCCTTGAGGGGCAGCTTGTGGATGGCCCGGGTGAGCGCCTCGCGCGCCGTGACGTCGTCGACGCCGGCGAGCTCGAAGAGGACGCGACCCGGCTTGACGTTCGCGACCCACCACTCGGGCGAGCCCTTGCCGGAGCCCATGCGGGTCTCGGCGGGCTTCTTGGTGAGCGGGCGGTCGGGGTAGATGTTGATCCACACCTTCCCGCCGCGCTTGACGTGACGCGTCATGGCGATTCGAGCGGACTCGATCTGGCGGTTGGTGACGTAGGCGGGCGTGAGGGCCTGGATGCCGTACTCACCGAACGACACGGTGGTGCCACCGGTCGCATGGCCGGAACGGCCGGGGTGGTGCTGCTTGCGGTGCTTGACTCGACGGGGGATCAACATGGTTACGCCTCAACTCCTGCTGCGGCGACCGGCGCTGCCTCGGCGGCCGGCGCGGTGCGCGGCGCGTTGGTGCGGCGATCTCCGGTTCGACCGTCGGAACGGTCGTTACGACGCTCGGGGCGCGACGACTTATGGTTCGCCTGCTCGCGAGCGAGATCCTTGTTGGTGATGTCGCCCTTGTAGACCCAGACCTTCACGCCGATGCGGCCGAAGGAGGTGCGGGCCTCGTAGAAGCCGTAGTCGATGTTCGCGCGGAGGGTGTGCAGCGGCACGCGTCCCTCGCGGTAGAACTCCGAGCGGCTCATCTCGGCGCCGCCGAGGCGGCCCGACACCTGGATGCGGACGCCCTTGGCGCCGGCGCGCTGGGCGCCCTGCAGGCCCTTGCGCATCGCACGGCGGAACGCCACGCGACCCGCGAGCTGCTCGGCGATGCCCTGGGCGACCAGCTGGGCCTCGGCCTCGGGGTTCTTCACCTCGAGGATGTTCAGCTGGATCTGCTTGCCCGTGAGCTTCTCGAGATCGGCGCGGATGCGCTCGGCCTCGACGCCGCGGCGGCCGATGACGATGCCCGGGCGGGCCGTGTAGATGTCCACGCGGACACGGTCACGGGTGCGCTCGATCTCGATGCGCGCCACACCGGCGCGGTCGAGGCTCGTCTTGAGCATGGTGCGGATGCGCACGTCCTCGGCGACGTAGTCGCTGTAACGCTGCCCCTTCTTCGTGCTGTCCGAGAACCAACGCGACACGTGGTCGGTGGTGATCCCGAGACGGAACCCGTACGGGTTGACCTTCTGTCCCATTACTTGCTCGCCTTCTTCGTGGTCGTCGCCACGTCCGCCTCATCCGGCGTCGCGAGGACGACCGTGATGTGGCTGGTGCGCTTGTTGATACGGAATGCGCGACCCTGTGCGCGCGGCTGGAACCGCTTGAGGGTGGTGCCCTCGTCCACGAACGCCTTGGCGATGTAGAGGTCCTGCTCCGCGAGGAAGCTGTTGGACGCGTCGGCCTTGACCCGCGCGTTCGCCATGGCCGAGGCCACCAGCTTGTAGATCGGCTCGCTCGCGCCCTGCGGCGCGAACTTCAGGATGGCCAGGGCCTCCTCGGCCTGCTTCCCGCGGATCATGTCCACGACGCGACGGGCCTTCTGGGGGGTGACGCGGATGTGACGCACGCGTGCGATCGACTCCACCATTTCTCTCCTCCTTCTCGTCGCCGCGCTAGCGGCGACGACCCTTCTTGTCGTCCTTCACGTGGCCGCGGAAGGTGCGCGTGAGAGCGAACTCGCCGAGCTTGTGGCCCACCATCGACTCGGTGACGAACACCGGGACGTGCTTGCGGCCGTCGTGCACCGCGATGGTGTGACCCAGCATCGCCGGGATGATCATCGAGCGGCGCGACCAGGTCTTGATCACGTTCTTGCTGCTGGCCTCGTTCGCCGAGATCACCTTGCGGAGCAGGTGGTCGTCGACGAAGGGGCCCTTCTTCAGACTGCGTGGCATCTTCTACAACTCCTACTTGCGCTTCTTGCCGGCGTTGCGGCGGCGAACGATGAGCTTGTCGCTGGGCTTGTTGATGTGGCGCGTGCGGCCTTCCTTCTGGCCCCACGGGCTGACCGGGTGGCGTCCACCGGAGGTCTTGCCCTCACCACCACCGTGCGGGTGGTCGACGGGGTTCATCGCGACACCGCGGACGGTCGGGCGGACGCCCTTCCAGCGCATGCGGCCGGCCTTGCCCCAGTTGATGTTCGACTGCTCGGCGTTGCCGACCTCGCCGATGGTCGCGCGGCAGCGCGCATCGACGTTGCGGATCTCGCCGGAGGGCAGGCGCAGCTGGGCGTAGGGGCCGTCCTTCGCCACGAGGCGCACGGAGGCGCCGGCGGAGCGGGCCATCTTCGCGCCGCCGCCGGGGCGGAGCTCGATGGCGTGGATGACGGTACCCGTCGGGATGTTGCGCAGCGGCAGGTTGTTGCCCGGCTTGATGTCGGCCGTGGCGCCCGACTCGATCTTGTCGCCCTGCTTCAGCTTGTTCGGCGCGAGGATGTAGCGCTTCGTGCCGTCGATGAAGTGCAGGAGCGCGATGCGCGCCGTGCGGTTGGGGTCGTACTCGATGTGGGCGACGGTCGCGATGACGCCGTCCTTGTCGTTGCGCTTGAAGTCGATCACGCGGTACTGGCGCTTGTGGCCACCACCGATGTGACGGGTCGTGATGCGACCCTGGTTGTTGCGGCCACCGGTCTTGGAGAGCGGGCGGAGCAGCGACTTCTCGGGCGTCGAGCGCGTGATCTCCACGAAGTCGGCGACGGACGAACCGCGACGACCCGGGGTCGTGGGCTTGTACTTGCGAATAGCCATTGGTGTTTTCCTAGTCCCGGTCTCAGCCGACAGTCGTGAAGATGTCGATGGAGCCCGACTTGAGGGAGACGATGGCGCGCTTGGTGTCCTTGCGCTTGCCCATCCCGAACTTGGTCCGGCGGGTCTTGCCCTGCTTGTTGAGCGTGTTGACCGACGCGACCTGCACGCCGAAGATCTTCTCGATCGCGAGCTTGATCTCGGTCTTGTTCGAGCGGGGGTCCACGATGAACGTGTACTTGCCCTGGTCGATCAGGCCGTAGCTCTTCTCGGAGACGACCGGCGCGATGATGATGTCGCGGGGGTCCTTCTGGGTGGCGCTCATGCGGCAACCTCTTCCTTGGCCGTCTTCGACTCGACGAACGCGTCGAACGCGCCCTTCGTGAAGACGATGTCGTCGCTCACGAGCACGTCGTACGCGTTGAGCTGGTCGTAGGACAGCACGTGGACCGTCGGGATGTTGCGCACGCTGCGGAGGCTGACCTCGTCGGTGCGCTCCAGGACGATGAGGACGTGCTTGCTCGTGGCGATGCCCTCGAGCAGCGCGACCACGGTCTTCGTCGAGGGGACGTCTCCGGCGGAGAGGCTCTCGATGACGTGGAGGCGGGCGCCGCGCGCGCGGTCGGAGAGGGCGCCGAGCAGGGCTGCGGCGATCATCTTCTTGGGGGTGCGCTGCGAGTAGTTGCGGGGCGTGGGTCCGTGGACGATGCCACCGCCGGTCATCTGGGGGGCGCGGATCGAGCCCTGACGAGCGCGACCGGTGCCCTTCTGCTTGAACGGCTTGCGACCGGCGCCGGAGACCTCGCCGCGGCCCTTGGTCTTGTGCGTTCCCTGGCGCGCCGCGGCGAGCTGGGCGACGACGACCTGGTGGATGAGCGGGACGTTGGTCTGCACGTCGAAGATCGACGCGGGCAGGTCGACGGAGCCGGTGACTGCACCGGTCGCGTCGAGGACGTCGAGCTGGGTGTCGGTAGCCATGACTACTTCCCCTTCACTGCGTTGCGGACGAAGACGATGCGGCCACGCGCGCCGGGCACTGCGCCCTTGACGAGCAGGAGGCCCTTCTCGGCGTCCACGCTGTGGACGACGAGGTTCAGCACGGTGACGCGCTCGCCGCCCATGCGACCGGCCATGCGCATGCCCTTGAAGACACGGCTGGGGGTCGAGGAGGCGCCGATGGAGCCGGGCTTGCGGTGGTTGCGGTGCGAACCGTGCGAGGCGGAGACGCCCTTGAAGTTGTGGCGCTTCATGACGCCCGCGAAGCCCTTGCCCTTGCTGGTGCCGACGACGTCGACCTTGGTGCCGGCCTCGAAGGCGCCGACCGTGATCTCCTGGCCGAGCGAGTACTCGGCGAAGTCGGCGGTGCGGACCTCGGTGAGGTGACGGCGCGGCGTGACGCCGGCCTTGTCGAAGTGGCCGGTGCTGGGCTTGTCGGCCTTGCGGGGGTCGATCTGGCCGTAGGCGATCTGGATGGCGCCGTAGCCGTCCACCTCGGGCGTGCGCACCTGGGTGACGACGTTCGGGGTGATCTGCACGACGGTCACGGGGATGAGCTTGTTGTTCTCGTCCCACACCTGCGTCATGCCCAGCTTCGTGCCGAGCAGACCGGTGAAAGTCCTGTTAGCGGTAGACATGGGTTCCCTTAGAGCTTGATCTCGATGTTGACGTCGGCCGGGAGGTCGAGTCGCATGAGCGAGTCGACCGCCTTCGGCGTCGGGTCGACTATGTCGATCAGACGCTTGTGCGTGCGCATCTCGAAGTGCTCGCGGCTGTCCTTGTACTTGTGAGGGGAGCGGATCACGCAGATCACGTTCTTCTCGGTGGGCAGCGGCACCGGGCCGACGACCGTGGCGCCCGCGCGGGTCACCGTGTCGACGATCTTCCGGGCCGAGGAGTCGATGACCGAGTGGTCGTACGACTTAAGTCGGATGCGGATCTTCTGTCCCGCCATGTGTGACTCTCTCTCTTTCGTGCGTCATGCGGCCTCGGACCGTATTGGACGCGTGTGTCCCTCGCTCGGATCGGGCGCCTCGTGGCGCCGTGATCCGTGGTGCACCCGGGCGCGCATCGTGGGACGCGGCCTCGGGCAGCTCGTGCACCCGCCCGCATGCGGGCGCGGACGAGCGGTGCTCATCCGGTGGGTGTCGTGTGCCTGTGCTCTGCTGCCCGCGGCCTAACCTGCTCCGGGAGCGACGTGCGCTCCGGGCGGCTATGCACTGCCTGGCAGTGATCCGGTGTCTCGCGCGCAGGGCGGCGTGCACCGGAATGTTGAACTAGACGAGTTTGTCATAGTCCGGGCATGCGTGCAACCCGGGCGTGTCGCGGCCGCGCCCCCGTGTTTCCGGGCATCGCGGCGCCTGCGGCGGCCCCGCGGAGGGCTCCCTCATCATCGGAAGAGGAGGTTGCGGAGCTCCGTCTCGCCGGAGGCCGGGCGATGCGGGTCGATGGTGCGGCCGTGGAGGTACTCGTCCACGAGGCGCGGATCCACGTAGCTGTTCTTCGCGATCGTCGGGGTGTTGCTCAGGACCTCCGCGGCGTCGCGGTACGCCTGGGCGAGCGCCTTCTGCCGCTTGCCCTTGGTCTCCTCCGGGCCGTGCTTCGCGAGGCTGATCGCCGCGGCGACGGTGCCGTGCAGCGTGCGGAAGTCCTTCGCGGTGAAGTCGCCGCCCGTGCGCTCGCGCACGTAGTCGTTGATGTCGGCCGCCCCCAGGGGGTGCCAGTCGCTCCCGTCCCGGTAGGCGAGCAGCCGCGCGTTCGGCCCGCGGCGCGTCAGGCCGCGGATGGCCTCCACGAGGTCCGCGTCCCGGATGTCGCTCGACCACTCCTGGCCGCTCTTCGCGGGGAACTCGAGGTGGACGGTGTCGTCGTGGATCGTGACGTGCGAGCACAGCAGCGTCGAGAGCCCGTGGCTGCCGTTCGACTCCGTGTAGCGCTCGCTGCCGACGCGGAGGCTGCCCGTGTCGAGCATCCGGAAGCCGGCGGCGAGGGCCCGCTCGCGCGTGAACCCGTCCTGACGGAGGTGCATGGTGACCTGGCGACGGGCCGCCGGCAGCGACTCCGCCAGCTGCAGGGCCCGGTCGAACTTGATGCGGTCCTTCTGCTCCCGCCAGGTCGGGTGGTAGATGTACTGCCGGCGCCCGGCGCTGTCCACGCCCGTCGCCTGCACGTGACCGTTCTCGTACGGGGCGATCCAGACGTCGGTCCACGCGGGCGGGATGCCGAGCCCTTCCATGCGCGCGCGGAGCTGGCGATCGACGACCCTGTTCCCGTCGGAGTCGAGGTACGTCCAGCCCCTGCCGGACCGCTTCCGCGTGTAGCCCTTGCCGTTGGCGTCGCTGCGCCGGAGTCTGACCATCCCTCGAACCTACGCGCCGCGGCGCCAACCGTTCGTCCACTACCGATCCGGGGACGCCATCCGCAGGCAGCCGTGAGACAGGTCCACTTCCTTAACGGCCGACAGGGCCGGGCCATGACGGCCCGACCCTGTCGGAGGTGGTGCTGGTGGAGCTGGTGGAGCTGGTGCTACTTGACGATCTTCGTGACCGTGCCGGCGCCGACGGTGCGGCCACCCTCACGGATGGCGAAGCCGAGGCCCTCCTCCATGGCGATCGGCTGGATCAGCGCGACGTTCATGTCGGTGGTGTCGCCGGGCATGACCATCTCGGTGCCCTCGGGCAGCGTGATGACGCCGGTGACGTCGGTGGTGCGGAAGTAGAACTGCGGACGGTAGTTCGCGTAGAACGGGTTGTGACGCCCGCCCTCCTCCTTGGAGAGGATGTACGCGGTGCCCTCGAAGTCCGTGTGCGGCGTGACCGAACCCGGCTTGACGATGACCTGGCCGCGCTCGACGTCCTCGCGCTTCGTGCCGCGGAGCAGGAGCCCGCAGTTCTCGCCGGCCCAGGCCTCGTCGAGCTGCTTGTGGAACATCTCGATGCCCGTGACGGTGGTCTTGACGGTGGGACGGATGCCCACGATCTCGACGTCCGAGTTGATGGCGAGGGTGCCGCGCTCGGCGCGACCCGTGACGACGGTTCCACGACCGGTGATCGTGAAGACGTCCTCGACGGGCATGAGGAACGGCTTGTCCTTGTCGCGGACGGGCTCGGGGATGGACTCGTCGACCGCCTCCATGAGCTTGACGATCTGCTCGACCCACTTCTCGTCGCCCTCGAGCGCCTTGAGGCCGGAGACCTGGACGACGGGGGCGTTGTCGCCGTCGAAGTCCTGGCTGGAGAGCAGCTCGCGGACCTCGAGCTCGACGAGCTCGAGGATCTCCTCGTCGTCGACCATGTCGGACTTGTTGAGCGCGACGAGCAGGTACGGCACGCCGACCTGCTTCGCGAGCAGCACGTGCTCGCGCGTCTGGGCCATGGGGCCGTCGGTGGCGGCGACCACGAGGATCGCGCCGTCCATCTGGGCCGCGCCGGTGATCATGTTCTTGATGTAGTCAGCGTGACCCGGGGCGTCGACGTGAGCGTAGTGACGCTTGGGCGTCTCGTACTCGACGTGCGAGATGTTGATCGTGATGCCGCGCTGGCGCTCCTCGGGAGCGGAGTCGATGGACGCGAAGTCGCGCTGCACGTTGGTCGCCGACGGGTACTTGTCCGCCAGGACCTTGGAGATCGCTGCCGTCAGCGTCGTCTTGCCGTGGTCGACGTGACCGATCGTTCCGATGTTGACGTGCGGCTTGGTCCGCTCGAACTTGGCCTTACCCACTGTGGGTCCTCCTCAGGACTCGGTGGCAGGGCGTCCGGTTGTTCCTCGGACGCCCTGCGGATTGGAGATGGTGCTTATGTTACTGAAACGGCGGATGCCGCTCGAACTGGAGGGCTACTCGCCCTTGTTCTTCTGGACGATCTCGTCGGCCACAGCCTTCGGGACCTCGGCGTAGCTGCCGAAGCTCATCGAGTACACCGCACGGCCCGAGGTCTTGCTCCTCAGGTCGCCGACGTAGCCGAACATCTCCGACAGGGGGACGTTCGCCGTGATGACCTTGACGCCGCTGGCGTCCTCCATGGCCTGGATCTGGCCGCGGCGGGAGTTCAGGTCGCCGATGACGTCGCCCATGTACTCCTCGGGCGTGCGCACCTCGACGGCCATGAGCGGCTCGAGCAGCACGGGCTTCGCCTTGCGCGCGGCCTCCTTGAAGGCCATCGAGCCGGCGATTTTGAACGCCATCTCCGAGGAGTCGACGTCGTGCGCGGCGCCGTCGAGCAGCGTCGCCTTCACGCCCACCATGGGGTAGCCCGCGAGGACGCCGACCTGGAGCGCGTCCTGGATGCCCGCGTCGACCGAGGGGATGTACTCCCGCGGGACGCGACCGCCGGTGACCTTGTTGTCGAACTCGTAGGTCTTCTCCGCGGTCACCTCCATGGGCTCGATCTTGATCTGGATCTTGGCGAACTGGCCCGATCCACCCGTCTGCTTCTTGTGGGTGAAGTCGTGCTTGTCGACGGTGCCGCGGATGGTCTCGCGGTACGCGACCTGCGGCTTGCCGACGTTCGCCTCGACGTTGAACTCGCGCTTCATGCGGTCGACCAGGATGTCGAGGTGGAGCTCGCCCATGCCCTTGATGACCGTCTGGCCGGTCTCCTGGTTCTGCTCCGTGCGGAAGGTCGGGTCCTCCTCGGCGAGCTTCTGGATGGCGACACCCAGCTTCTCCTGGTCGGCCTTCGTCTTCGGCTCGATCGCGACCTCGATGACGGGCTCGGGGAACGTCATCGACTCGAGGACGATCTGGTCCGTCGGGTCGCAGAGCGTGTCGCCCGTGGTCGTGTCCTTGAGGCCGATGACCGCGTAGATGTGACCGGCGGTGACCGAGTCGACCGGGTTCTCCTTGTTGGAGTGCATCTGGAAGATCTTCCCGATGCGCTCCTTCTTGCCCTTGGTCGAGTTGATGACCTGCGAGCCGCCCGCGATGGTGCCGGAGTAGACCCGGACGTACGTGAGGCGACCGAAGAACGGGTGCACCGCGACCTTGAACGCCAGAGCCGAGAACGGCTCCGTCGCGTCGGGCTTGCGGATGATGATCTTCTCCTCGTCGCGCACGTCGTGGCCCTCCATGGGAGGCACGTCGAGCGGGCTGGGGAGGTAGTCGATGACCGCGTCGAGCATGGGCTGGACACCGCGGTTCTTGAACGCGGAGCCGCACAGCACGGGGTAGATCTCGCTGTTGACGGTGAGCTTGCGGATGGCGGCCTTGATCTCCGCCACCGTCAGCTCCTCGCCGCCGAAGTACTTCTCGAGCAGCGCGTCGTCGGTCTCGGCGACGGTCTCGAGCAGCTTGGCCCGGTACTCGTCCGCCTTGTCCTGCAGATCCGCGGGGATCTCCTCGATCTCGTACTTCGCACCGAGCTCGACGTCTCCCTTGGAGTCGCCGCGCCAGGTGAGCGCGCGCATCTCGACGAGGTCGATGACGCCCTCGAAGCCGCCCTCGGCGCCGATGGGCAGCTGGATGACCAGCGGCTTCGCGCCGAGGCGGTTCACGATCGTGTCGACCGTGAAGTAGAAGTCGGCACCGAGCTTGTCCATCTTGTTGACGAAGCAGATGCGCGGCACGTCGTACTTGTCGGCCTGGCGCCACACCGTCTCGGACTGGGGCTCGACGCCCTCCTTGCCGTCGAACACGGCGACCGCGCCGTCGAGGACGCGGAGCGAGCGCTCCACCTCGACGGTGAAGTCGACGTGCCCGGGGGTGTCGATGATGTTGATCTGGTTCTTGTTCCAGAAGCACGTCGTCGCGGCGGACGTGATGGTGATGCCGCGCTCCTGCTCCTGGGCCATCCAGTCCATGGTGGCGGCGCCGTCGTGGACCTCGCCGATCTTGTGAGTGATGCCCGTGTAGAACAGGATGCGCTCGGTGGTGGTGGTCTTGCCGGCATCGATGTGAGCCATGATGCCGATGTTGCGGACCTTGTTCAGGTCGGTGAGCACGTCCTGTGCCACAGGTTCCTCCGAAAGGGGTTGGTGGAGCTGTCGAACGAGGTGGTCGACTACCAGCGGTAGTGCGCGAACGCCTTGTTCGACTCGGCCATCTTGTGGGTGTCCTCGCGGCGCTTGACCGCGGCACCGAGGCCGTTGGATGCGTCGAGGATCTCGTTGGTGAGACGCTCGGTCATGGTCTTCTCGCGACGCGACTTGGCGTACGTCGTGAGCCAGCGGAGCGCGAGGGTGTTCGCGCGGTGCGGCTTGACCTCGATCGGCACCTGGTAGGTGGAGCCACCCACGCGGCGCGAGCGGACCTCGAGGGCCGGGCGGACGTTGTCGAGCGCCTTCTTCAGCGTGACGACGGCGTCCTGGCCGTTCTTCGCGGCGACGCCGGCGAGGGCGTCGTAGACGATCTTCTCGGCGAGGCCCTTCTTGCCGTCGAGCAGGATCTTGTTGACGAGCTGGCTGACGATCGGCGCACCGTAGACGGGATCTGCGACGACAGGGCGCTTGGGGGCGGGACCCTTGCGAGGCATTACTTCTTCTCCATCTTCGCGCCGTACCGGCTGCGAGCCTGCTTGCGGTTCTTCACGGCCTGGGTGTCGAGCGCGCCGCGGACGATCTTGTAGCGCACACCGGGGAGGTCCTTCACGCGACCGCCGCGGACGAGCACCATGGAGTGCTCCTGGAGGTTGTGGCCCTCACCGGGGATGTAGGCCGTGACCTCCTGGCCGTTGCTGAGCTTGACGCGCGCGACCTTGCGGAGAGCCGAGTTCGGCTTCTTCGGGGTGGTCGTGTACACGCGGGTGCAGACGCCGCGCTGCTGGGGGTTGGCCTTCAGGGCGGGCGCCTTGGTCTTGACGACCTTGGGCGTGCGGCCCTTGCGGACCAGCTGCTGGATGGTTGGCACTACGGGACTCCTCGATGCTGCACGGTGACAGCGGGTTGATGGTCAGCATTCGACGCCCGCGGACGGGATCGAGTTCAACTGGACCCGCGCGTCCGCCGACCACGGGAGTGGGAGGCGCCGGCGGGTATGCCGTGGGGGCCGGCCGAATGGCCGAACCCTGGTCGGTGCTCTCGTGGCCGGCTCGCGCGCCCCGACTTCACGGCACGACACGAGCGCACGACGAAGCGCACACCCCCGTTACGATACAGTTCCGCGACTCGCCGGTCAAACGGTGGACGAGGGCCCTCGGGCGGCCAGCGCCACGGCTCCGAGGCCGAGGAGCGCCGAGACGCCGAGCACGGCGATGCCGAACGGGTCCACCAGGTGCCGGAGCGCGAAGGCCAGGCTCGCGAACACGTCCGCGCCGCCGAGCAGGTAGACGACGGCTCCCACCAGACCGTAGGCGAGCCACGCCGCGGCGCCCCACGCGACCACGGGCAGCACGGGGATCCTGCGGTCGCGGTCTGCCTCCCGGGCCGTGCGCACGAGCCCGCCCGCGAAGACCAGCGTGGAGCTCACGACCATGAGCGGCCCGAGGAGCACGCCCGCGTCCCGTTCCGGGATGACGTCGTCACCGCCGAGGAGGGCGACGAAGCCGAAGATGCAGACGACGAGCGCGACGTGCATCACCGCGGCCAGGAGGGGGATCACTCCCCCAGCCTGACACGCGTCAGCGGTGGTCCGGCTGCTCTGCCAGCTTGCGGTCGTACTCGGCCCGCGCCTCGACGTTCTTCGCCTTGACCCGGCGGCCCCGGGCGCTGATGCCGGCGCCCAGCCACGTCACGAGCTCACGGGCGAGGAAGGCGGCCAGGATCCCGTCGGGGAACGTCACCGTGCGCTGGAGCAGCAGTGCCTGCTCCGACGGGGCGAGGTCCATGACGCCGCCCTGCAGCAGGCGGGTGCCGATGTACGCCGCGTACACGAGGAGCGCGACGGGCAGGCCGCCGAGCACGAACGCCCACCACTTGCCGCGGTTGACCAGCAGCGCGAGCAGGACGAAGAAGACGAGGAACGCGATGGTCGGGACGTAGAAGACCGGCGACAGCAGGTACCGGCCGAAGACGTCGCCGAAGGCGTCCGGGTTCCGCACCGACGCGAGGAGCGCGGTGCCGAGCGAGTAGAGCAGGGCGAAGAGGATGGCGGCGACGACGGCGATGAGCACGCCGAAGCCCCGGTTGCCTCGCTTCTGGGGCGGCGTGGGCGCCTGCACGTAGATGGGCTGCGACGACTGGCGGGCGCCCTCCTCGTCGCGGGCCCGGCGGTCGCGCTCGTCGCGCTCGCGGGCGTCGGCGTCGCGCGCCTCGCGCTCGCGGCGCTCCCGGTCCTCGACGTCGCGGCGGCGCGCCTCGGCCTCACGCGCCTCCGCCTCACGGGCGTCGCGCTCGCGCGCCTCCGCCTCGCGGGCGTCGCGCTCGCGCGCCTCCGCCTCGCGGGCCTCCGCGTCGCGCGATCCGGAGTCGCGGGCGGCGCGCTCGCGGGCGTCGGCCTCGCGCGCCTCGCGCTCGCGGACGGCGCGGTCCTCGTCGACGGGAGCGGCGAACGCCGTCTGGTCGAAGGCGGACGTGTCGGCGTCCGGCCGGTCGGCGGGGCCGTCGTCGAACGCGGCGGCGGCACGCTCGTCCGGGGTGCGGGGATCCCGCGGCTGGTCGGCCTCGTCGGGCTGTCGGTGCGGGGCGGGCCTGTCGTCGGTCATGGCACGAACCTACCTCCGGGGGCCTCCGCCGCCCGGGCGCCGTGCCGGTGAGCGGCTAGAAGGGCTCGAGGAGGCGCTGCAGGAACCGGCGGGTGCGCTCCTCGGCCGGGTGCTGCAGCACCTGCGCGGGATGACCGCGCTCGACGACGACGCCGCCGTCCATGAAGACGACCTCGTCGGCCACCTGGCGGGCGAAGGCCAGCTCGTGCGTGACGATGACCATGGTCCACGCCTCGTCGGCGAGCTCCTTGATGACGCTCAGCACCTCGCCCACGAGCTCCGGATCGAGGGCCGAGGTCGGCTCGTCGAAGAGCAGGATCTGGGGCCGCAGCGCCAGCGCGCGCACGATGCCCACGCGCTGCTGCTGCCCGCCCGAGAGCTGGAACGGGTGCTGGTCGCGCTTGTCGGCGAGGCCCACGCGAGCGAGGAGCTCCTCGGCCTCGCGCGTCGCCTCGGCGACAGGCCGCCGCTGCACCTGCACGGGGCCCTCGATCACGTTCTCCAGCACCGTGCGGTGCGGGAAGAGGTTGTACTGCTGGAAGACCATGGCGCTCCGGTCGCGGAGGGCCAGCAGCTCCCGGGAGCGCGGCTTCGCGCCGAAGTCCACGCGGAGCGCCCCGGTGGTGCCCGCCCGCGAGTCGGCGTCCGCCGCGGCGACCTCCACGACGCCGGCCTCCGGCACCTCGAGGCCGTTGAGCGACCGCAGGACGGTGGTCTTGCCGGAACCGCTGGGGCCGATGAGGGCCGTCACGCCGCCGCGCCGGACCTCGAGATCGATGGAGCGCAGGACCTCGTTGTCGCCGAACGACTTCCGGAGCCCCCGGACCGTGAGGACGGGCTCGCCGGGCGTGCGCGGGGCGACGGGTGCGGGATCAGTGGGCGACATACCGGTCGAGCCTCCTCTCGAGGCGGGTCTGCGCGAAGGAGAGCACGAGGCAGACGAGCCAGTAGATCAGGGCCGCCTCCAGGTACAGGAGCATGTACTCGAACGTCGACGACGCGATGAGCTGCGCCTGCTTGAAGAGCTCCGTCACGAGGATCACCGAGGCGAGGGAGGTGTCCTTCACCAGGCTGATGAACGTGTTCGACAGCGGAGGCACGGAGACGCGGGCCGCCTGCGGGACGATGATGCGCCGGAGCGTCATCGCCCGTGACATGCCGATGGTGTGCCCCGCCTCCCACTGCCCGCGCGGGACGGACAGGATCGACGCCCGGATGATCTCCGCCGCGTAGCCGCCCACGTTCACGGACAAGGCGATGACCGCGCTCGGCCACGGCGGCAGCACGACCCCGATGGACGGCAGCCCGTAGAAGATCACGAACAGCTGCACCAGGAGCGGGGTGCCGCGCACCACCGAGATGTAGGCGCGCGCGATGCCGGAGACCAGCCGGTTGCCGTAGAGCCGCATGAGCGCGAGGCCCAGCGCCAGGGCGAGGCCCAGCGCGAAGGTGACGAGCGCGAGGGGGATGGTGCCGCGGATCGTCTCGAGCGCGAGCGGCCCGATGGACGACCAGAACAGGTCCCACTCCCTCGACATGCGATCCCCTCGTCCGGCTCTACGTCAGCGTACGCGGAGGACTACTGCGAGACGTCCGCGCCGAAGTACCGGTCGGAGATCTCGGCCAGCGTGCCGTCGGCGCGGAGGTCGGCGAGGGCCTGGTCGACCGCGGCCACGAGGTCGTCGCTGCCCTTGCGGAAGACGAACGCGTTGAGCGACGGGTCGTCGGTCTCGGCCGCGACCCGCAGGTCGGAGTCGCCCTGCTGCTTCTGGTAGTCGAGGAGCGTGAGGCGGTCGTTGATGGTGGCGTCCACCCGGCCCTGCTGGAGGAGCGTGACGGCCTGCGCGAAGCCCTCGACGGCCTCGACGCGGGCGCCGCTCTCGGTGGCGAGCTCGTTCCAGTTGCTGGTGAGCGACTGGGCGGTGGTCTTGCCGGCGAGGTCGTCGAACGAGGAGATGCCCGAGTCCTCGCCCTTGACGATGATCACGCCGGGCGACACGGTGTACGGCTCGGAGAAGTCGTACACGGCCTCGCGCTCGTCCGTGATGGAGATCTGGTTCGCGATGACGTCCCAACGACCCGCCTCGAGGCCCGCGAAGATCCCGTCGAACTGGGTCTCCTCGAAGACGGGCTCCACGCCGAGCTCGCCCGCGACCGCCGTGGCGATGTCGACGTCGTAGCCGGTGAGGGCCCCCGAGCCGGAGCCCTCGTGGAAGGAGAACGGCGAGTAGGTGCCCTCGGTGCCGATCACGAGCTCGCCCGCGGCCTGGACGTCGGAGAGGCTCGTCGCGGCGGCCGGGGAGGCCGACGCGCCGTCGGTCGATCCCGTGGTGCCCGCGTCGCCCGAGGCGCAGCCGGCGAGTCCGAGGGCCGCGACGGCGACGAGGCCCGTGAGGGCGAGGGAGGGGCGGATGCGGGACAGGCGGCTCATGGGGGTCCTTGCGGTCACGGCGGATCCTCGTGCGCGGGATCGCCTCGTGCGGTGCTGTGCGGGTGCGGGGTGCGGCGGCTGATGTGCGGGATCCCTCCGGGATCGCCGACCGCCATGGTCTCAACGCCCGCGCGGAGCCGGTATTCCCATGTCGCCGGATGACGGCGACGGCCGCGCACGACAGCGCGCGACGCGGCTAGAAGAGGGGCTCAGGACCCGTGCCGTCGCGGCCGTCGGCCATCGGCCCGATCTCGCCCTCGAGCTCGAGGAGCCGGAGGTTGACGAAGCGGTCCAGCGCCTGCCGGATGACGGGCGCCAACGGCGCCAGCTCGCGCGCGAGGGCCTGGTCCACGACGCGCTGGATCTCCTCGGCGCGCTCCCCGTAGTCCACGAAGGCGGGCATGCCGAACGGGTGGTCGCGGTACACGGACCCGCGGGTCTCGCGGTAGAGCCGCTCCCGCGCGTCGAGCCCGGCCTCCTCGCGTGCCGTCTCGAGCGCGGCGATGAGGGGGTGGATGGCCGTGTGCGGCGCATCCCGCGGGATCGCCTCCTGGTCGGTGAAGAACGAGGCGTCGCAAGCGGGGCACGAACCCGAGCCGCCGCCCGGAGAGGCCGGCGACTCCGTGGCGTAGCGCAGCGCGTGCGCCCGCCAGGCCAGGACCACGTCCTCCAGCATCCGCACGTCGACGCCTCCTCGGGTCCCGGCGGGGACCGCCGTCGGGACCCCACTGTATCGCCGCCCCGCCCCCGGATCGGGAGCACGCGGCGGGAGGCTCCGGAGCGGCATCCGCCGGCCGCACGTGCCCGGGGACGAGGAAGGGCCCCGCCGGAGCGGGGCCCTTCTCATCGTGCGCTCACGCGCCGGCCTGCCTAGTTGTAGGTGCCGGGCGTGTAGTCGTCCGAGCTGAAGCTGTCGAAGTCGACGAAGCTCAGGTCGGACTCGTTGAACACCGACTCATCCGTGAAGATGCGGTTCGGGTAGCGCTCGGCCTTGGCCTCCTCCGTCGCGGTGACGGTGACGTCGCGGTACTTCGCGAGCCCCGTGCCGGCCGGGATCAGCTTGCCGATGATGACGTTCTCCTTGAGGCCCATCAGCGGGTCGGACTTGCCCTCCATGGCGGCCTGCGTGAGCACGCGGGTCGTCTCCTGGAAGGACGCGGCCGACAGCCACGACTCGGTCGCGAGCGAGGCCTTGGTGATGCCCATGACCTCCTGGCGGGCGGAGGCGGTCTTCTTGCCCTCCGTCAGCGTGGCGCGGTTGACCTCGTTGTAGCGGGCCCGGTCGACCAGCTCACCGGGGAGGAGGTCCGTGTCGCCGTGCTCGACGACCGTGACCTTGCGCAGCATCTGCCGCACGATGACCTCGATGTGCTTGTCGTGGATCGGGACGCCCTGCGAGCGGTAGACGCCCTGGACACCGCCCACGAGGTGCTTCTGCACCTCGCGCACGCCCTTGACCCGGAGGACCTCCTTGGGGTCGATGGCGCCGACGTGCAGCTGCTGCCCGAGCTCGACGTGCTGGCCGTCCTCCACGAGGAGGGTGGCCCGCTTGAGCACCGGGTAGATGTGCGGCTCGTCGCCGTTGTCCGGGGTCAGGATCACCTTGCGGCTGCGATCCGTGTCCTCGATCGTGATGCGACCGGCGGCCTCCGCGATGGGCGACGCGCCCTTGGGGGTGCGCGCCTCGAAGAGCTCCTGCACGCGGGGCAGACCCTGCGTGATGTCGTCCGCCGATGCCACACCACCGGTGTGGAAGGTGCGCATCGTGAGCTGCGTGCCGGGCTCGCCGATGGACTGGGCCGCGATGATGCCGACGGCCTCGCCGATGTCGACGAGCTTGCCGGTGGCGAGCGAGCGGCCGTAGCAGGCCGCGCACACGCCGACGGCGGACTCGCAGGTCAGGACCGAGCGCACCTTGATCTCGTGCACGCCGGCAGCGATCAGGTGGTCGATCATGACGTCGCCGACGTCGCTGCCCGCGGGGGCGACGACCTCGCCGGCCTCGTTGACCGCGTCGGCGGCCAGCGAGCGGGCGTACACGGAGTTCTCCACGTTGGAGTCGCGGACCGACGTGCCGTCCGCCGCCTGGGTGGCGATGGGCAGGTCGAGGCCGCGGCCCGTGCCGCAGTCGTCCTCGCGGATGATGACGTCCTGCGACACGTCCACCAGACGACGGGTGAGGTACCCGGAGTCGGCGGTGCGCAGCGCGGTGTCGGCCAGTCCCTTGCGAGCGCCGTGGGTGGAGATGAAGTACTCCGCCACCGTCAGGCCCTCGCGGTACGAGTGGACGATCGGGCGAGGGATGATCTCGCCCTTCGGGTTCGACACGAGGCCGCGCATGCCGGCGATCTGGCGGACCTGCATCCAGTTGCCTCGTGCCCCTGAGGACACCATGCGGTTGATGTTGTTGTCGGCGGGGAGGTTGTCCTCCATCGCCTTCGCGACCTCGGCGGTAGCCTTGTTCCAGATCTCGATGAGCTCCTGACGACGCTCGGCGTTCGTCGTGAGGCCCTTCTCGAACTGGCCCTGGACCTTCGCGGCCTGCTTCTCGTAGCCCGACAGGATGGCCGCCTTGGTGGGCGGGGTCAGCACGTCGGAGAGGGCGACCGTGACGCCGGAGCGCGTGGCCCAGTAGAAGCCCGCGTCCTTGATCCGGTCGAGCGCCGCGGCGACCTCCACCTTGGGGTAGCGCTCCGCGAGGTCGTTGACGATCTCGGAGAGCTTGCCCTTGTCGGCGACGGCCTCGATGTAGGGGTAGTCGACCGGCAGGGTCTCGTTGAACAGCGCGCGACCGAGGGTGGTCTCGAGCAGCACGGGACCGACCGTCTTGCCCTTCTCGTCGAGCTCGACGCCCTCGGGCGTCTCGCCCTCGGCGAAGTAGAGGTCGTGCAGGCGGATGCGCACCTTGGCGTTGAGGTCCAGCGAGAGCTGGTCCTTCGCCAGGATGGCCTCGGCCACCGAGCTGAACGCGCGACCCTCACCGGCGACGCCCTCCTTGAGGGTGGTCAGGTGGTGCAGGCCGATGATCATGTCCTGCGTGGGCAGGGTGACCGGGCGTCCGTCGGACGGCTTGAGGATGTTGTTCGAGGCGAGCATGAGGATGCGCGCCTCGGCCTGGGCCTCGACCGACAGGGGCAGGTGGACGGCCATCTGGTCGCCGTCGAAGTCCGCGTTGAACGCGGCGCAGACGAGCGGGTGCAGCTGGATGGCCTTGCCCTCCACGAGCTGGGGCTCGAACGCCTGGATGCCCAGACGGTGGAGCGTGGGCGCGCGGTTGAGCAGCACGGGGCGCTCGCGGATGATCTCCTCGAGCACGTCCCAGACCTGTCCGCGGCTGCGCTCGACCATGCGCTTGGCGGCCTTGATGTTCTGGGCGTGGCTCAGGTCGATCAGGCGCTTGATGACGAACGGCTTGAACAGCTCGAGCGCCATCTGCTTGGGCAGGCCGCACTGGTGCAGCTTGAGCTGCGGTCCGACGATGATGACCGAACGGCCCGAGTAGTCCACGCGCTTGCCGAGCAGGTTCTGGCGGAACCGGCCCTGCTTGCCCTTCAGCATGTCGCTGAGGGACTTGAGCGCGCGGTTGCCGGTGCCCGTGACGGGACGACCGCGACGGCCGTTGTCGAACAGCGCGTCGACGGCCTCCTGCAGCATGCGCTTCTCGTTGTTGACGATGATCTCGGGGGCACCGAGGTCGAGCAGGCGACGGAGGCGGTTGTTGCGGTTGATGACGCGGCGGTACAGGTCGTTCAGGTCGCTGGTCGCGAAGCGGCCGCCGTCGAGCTGCACCATGGGGCGCAGCTCCGGCGGGATGACCGGGACGACCTGCAGCACCATCGCGGCCGGCGAGTTGCCGGTCGCGAGGAAGGAGCTGACGACGCGCAGGCGCTTGATGGCGCGGATCTTCTTCTGGCCCTTGCCGGTGGCGATCTGCTCGCGGAGCAGCTCCCCCTCGGCCTCGAGGTCGAAGGCCTCCAGGCGCTTCTGGATCGCCTCGGCGCCCATGTGGGCCTCGAAGTAGATGCCGAAGCGGTCCTGCAGCTCGTGGAAGACGGCGTCCTCGGGCTTGAGCTCGCCGACCTTGAGGCTGCGGAACTCCTCCCAGACGCGCTCGAGACGGGAGATGTCCTCGTCGAACGCCTTGCGCGTCTGACCCATCTCCTTCTCGGCGCCGTCCTTCGCGCGGCGCTTCTGGTCGCTCTTGGCGCCCTCGGCCTCCAGCGCGGCCAGGTCGGTCTCCAGGCGCCCGAGGCGCTCGGCGATCTGGGAGTCGCGCTGGTCCTGCAGGGTCTTGATCTCGAGCCGGAGCTCGTTCTCGAGGCCCGGCATGTCCTCGTGACGGGCGTCCTCGTCCACGCTGATCACCATGTAGGCGGCGAAGTAGATGACCTTCTCGAGGTCCTTCGGCGCCATGTCGAGCAGGTAGCCGAGGCGCGAGGGCACGCCCTTGAAGTACCAGATGTGCGTGACGGGCGCGGCGAGCTCGATGTGGCCCATGCGCTCGCGGCGGACCGCGGACTTGGTGACCTCGACGCCGCAGCGCTCGCAGACGATGCCCTTGAAGCGCACCCGCTTGTACTTGCCGCAGGAGCACTCCCAGTCGCGGCTCGGCCCGAAGATCTGCTCTCCGAAGAGGCCGTCCTTCTCGGGCTTCAGCGTGCGGTAGTTGATGGTCTCGGGCTTCTTGACCTCACCGTGCGACCAGCGGCGGATGTCGTCGGCCGTCGCGAGGCCGATCCGCAGCTCATCGAAAGTTGTTACGTCGAGCAATTTTCCTTCTCTCCTTGGAAAGCTTCGAGTCGAAAGTCTTGAGCGGGCTTAGATGTCGTCGATGCTGGACGACTCGAAGCGGGTGGAGATGTTGATGCCGAGCTCCTCCGCCGCGCGGAAGACCTCGTCATCCGTGTCGCGCAGGCTGACCGCCTGGCCGTCCGCCGAGAGGACCTCGACGTTCAGGCAGAGGGACTGCATCTCCTTGATCAGGACCTTGAAGGACTCGGGGATACCCGGTTCCTGGATGTTCTCGCCCTTGACGATGGCCTCGTACACCTTCACGCGGCCGAGGATGTCGTCCGACTTGATGGTGAGGAGCTCCTGGAGCGCGTAGGCCGCTCCGTACGCCTCGAGCGCCCACACCTCCATCTCGCCGAACCGCTGGCCGCCGAACTGGGCCTTACCGCCCAGGGGCTGCTGCGTGATCATCGAGTAGGGACCCGTCGAGCGCGCGTGGATCTTGTCGTCCACCAGGTGGTGCAGCTTCAGGATGTACATGTAGCCGACCGAGACGGGCTCGGGAACGGCTCGCCGGAGCGGCCGTCGAACAGGCGCGTCTTGCCGCTGGACCCGATGAGGCGGTCGCCGTCGCGGGTGACCGTCGTCGAGTCGAGCAGGCCGGCGATCTCCTCCTCGAGCGCTCCGTCGAACACCGGGGTGGCGACCTTCGTGCCGGGCGCGGCCTGGCGGGCGTGGTCCGGCAGGCGCTCGGCCCACTTGGGCTTGCCCTCGACCTCCCAGCCCTGCTTGGCGATCCACCCGAGGTGGGTCTCCAGGACCTGGCCGAAGTTCATGCGGCCGGGGATGCCGAGCGGGTTGAGGATGACGTCGACCGGGGTCCCGTCGGCGAGGAACGGCATGTCCTCGACCGGCAGGATCTTGGAGATGACGCCCTTGTTGCCGTGACGGCCGGCGAGCTTGTCGCCCTCGGTGATCTTGCGCTTCTGGGCGATGAACACCACGACGCGCTGGTTGACGCCCGAGCCGAGCTCGTCGTCGCCGTCCTGCGAGTCGAAGACCTTGACGCCGATGATCGTGCCCTGCTCGCCGTGGGGCACCTTCAGGGACGTGTCGCGGACCTCGCGGCTCTTCTCGTTGAAGATCGCGCGCAGCAGGCGCTCCTCGGCGCTGAGCTCGGTCTCGCCCTTCGGCGTGACCTTGCCCACGAGGATGTCGCCGGGGCGGACCTCGGCGCCGATGCGGATGATGCCGCGCTCGTCGAGGTCGGCGAGCAGCTCCGGGCTGACGTTGGGGAGGTCGCGGGTGATCTCCTCCTTGCCGAGCTTGGTGTCGCGCGCGTCGACCTCGTACTCCTCGATGTGGATGGAGGAGAGGGTGTCGTCCTTGACCAGGTTCTGGCTCAGGATGATGGCGTCCTCGAAGTTGTGGCCCTCCCACGGCATGAACGCGACGAGCAGGTTCTTGCCGAGCGCGAGCTCGCCGTTCTCCGTGGCGGGGCCGTCGGCGATGACCTCGCCGGCCTCGATGCGGTCGCCGGCCGAGACCAGGACGCGGTGGTTGTAGCTCGTGCCCTGGTTCGAGCGGTCGAACTTGCGCAGGTAGTAGGTCTGCGTGCCGCCCTCGTCGAGCTGGATGGTGACGACCTCGGCCGACACCTCCTGCACGACGCCCGAGGCGTCGGCCGTGAGGACGTCGCCGGCGTCGACCGCCGCGTAGCCCTCCATGCCGGTGCCGACGAGCGGGCTCTCGCTGCGCAGCAGCGGGACGGCCTGACGCTGCATGTTCGCGCCCATGAGGGCCCGGTTCGCGTCGTCGTGCTCGAGGAAGGGGATGAGCGAGGTCGCGACCGACACCATCTGGCGCGGGGAGACGTCCATGTAGTGGACGTTCTCCTTCGCGACGAGCTCCACCTCACCGCCCTTCGGGCGGACGAGGACGCGGTCCTCCGCGAAGCGGAAGTCCTTCGTGAGGGGCGCGTTGGCCTGGGCGACGAGGAACTCGTCCTCCTCGCTGGCCGTGAGGTAGTCGATCTGGTCGGTGACCACGCCGTCGACGACGCGACGGTACGGGGTCTCGATGAAGCCGAACGAGTTGATGCGGGCGAACGACGCCAGCGAGCCGATCAGGCCGATGTTCGGGCCTTCCGGGGTCTCGATGGGGCACATGCGGCCGTAGTGCGACGGGTGGACGTCGCGGACCTCGACGCCGGCGCGCTCACGGGACAGACCACCCGGGCCGAGCGCCGAGAGGCGGCGCTTGTGGGTGAGGCCCGCGAGCGGGTTGTTCTGGTCCATGAACTGCGACAGCTGGCTCGTGCCGAAGAACTCCTTGATCGCGGCGACGACGGGGCGCACGTTGATCAGGGTCTGGGGCGTGATGGCCTCGATGTCCTGCGTGGTCATGCGCTCGCGGACGACGCGCTCCATGCGGGACAGGCCGGTGCGCACCTGGTTCTGGATGAGCTCGCCGACGGCGCGGATGCGACGGTTGCCGAAGTGGTCGATGTCGTCGACGTCGAGGCGGAGCTCGACGGGCTTGCCGTCGCGCGTGCCGCCCATCTTCGTCTCGTTCGCGTGCAGCGAGACGAGGTACTTGATGGTGGCGAGGATGTCCTCGACGGTCAGCACCGAGTCGGTGAGCTGCTTGTCGATGCCGAGCTTGCGGTTGATCTTGTAGCGACCCACCTTCGCCAGGTCGTAGCGCTTCGGGTTGAAGTAGAAGTTGTCGAGCAGCGCGCGGGCGGCCTCGGCGGCGACCTGCTCGCCCGGACGGAGCTTGCGGTAGATGTCCTTGAGGGCCTCCTCCTTGGTGAGGATGGAGTCCTTCTCGAGCGTGAGCTCGATGGACGCGACGCCCTTGAACTCCTCGAGGATCTGCTCGCTGGTGAGGCCGAGGGCCTTCAGGAAGACGGTGACCGACTGCTTGCGCTTGCGGTCGATGCGGACGCCGACCTGGTCGCGCTTGTCGATCTCGAACTCGAGCCAGGCGCCGCGGGAGGGGATGACGCGGGCGGAGTAGATGTCCTTGTCGGACGTCTTCTCCTGCTGGCGCTCGAAGTACACGCCCGGGGAGCGGACGAGCTGGGACACGACGACACGCTCGGTGCCGTTGATGATGAACGTGCCCTTCTCCGTCATGAGGGGGAAGTCGCCCATGAACACCGTCTGGGTCTTGATCTCGCCCGTGAGGTGGTTCATGAACTCGGCCTCGACGTACAGGGGGGCGGAGTAGGTCTTGCCGCGCTCCTTGCACTCGTCGATGGAGTACTTCTGCTCCTCGAGGTACGGGTTGGTGAACCCGAGCTGCATGGTCTCGCCCAGGTCCTCGATGGGGGAGATCTCCTCGAAGATCTCCTCGAGGCCGGAGTTGAGGGCCAGGTCGGTGCGGCCCTGTGCGGTGCCCTCCTCGACGCGCCGCTTCCACACGTCCGAGCCGACGAGCCAGTCGAAGCTCTCGGTCTGCAGGGCGAGCAGGTCGGGGACGGTGAGGGTGTCAGTGATCTTCGCGAACGAGAGCCGCGATGCGTCGCGACCGTTCTGGGGAGTGGGAGTTGCGTTGCGCGCAGCAGCCAAGGAAATTACCTCCGTGGGCCCCGTCGGGCTCCGATGTCGTCGATACGCCGAGACCGACCCGGGTTGTCACCCGTGCCGATCCTGATGGAGTTGCTCGCCACACCTCGCGGGATGGGCTCGGGACGGACCCGAGCGCACACGAATGACCGACCGCAATATGAAGGCAAAGGGAGTGGGAGCGCAAAGGATCACCATACGGGTCGCGACGCGCCATGTCCAGCGGAATCTTGCATCCTCGGCGTGTCTCGGTGTATAACGTCCGGTCGCGCGGATCCGGGCCGTCCCGCCGCGGGTACCGTCGGGGCATGAGCGCTCCCTGGCACGTGACCCCCGGCGGCCCCTCCCACGCGCACCGGGCGGGCGACGTGGAGATCCGGAAGGCGTCCGTCGGCCCCATGGACAACGACGCGTACCTCCTCACCGACCTCGACTCCGGCGAGCGCCTGCTCGTGGACGCGGCGGCCGACGTCGACCGGCTGCTCGCCCTCGTGGCCGAGCCGGATCCCGCCGGCCGCCTGGCCGTCGTCGTCACCACCCACGGCCACCTGGACCACCACGGCGCGCTCGCGGCCGTGCTCGACGCGACGGACGCGTCCTCGGCCGTGGGCGCCGCCGACGCGGGCGACCTGCCCGTCGACCCCGACCGGCGGCTCGCCCACGGGGACGAGGTGGCGTTCGGCGGCGTGTCCGTCGAGGTGGTCGCGCTCCGCGGGCACACCCCCGGCGGCGTGGCGCTCGTGCTGCAGCCGGGCGACGGGAGCACGCACCTCTTCACGGGCGACTCGCTCTTCCCGGGAGGGGTCGGGAACACGGGCGGCGACGCGGCGCGCTTCCGGCAGCTCATGGACGACGTGGAGGAGCGCCTCTTCGCCCGCTTCCCCGACGACGCGCACGTGCATCCCGGCCACGGCGACTCGACCACGCTCGGCGCCGAGCGCGGGTCCCTCGCCGCATGGCGCGAGCGCGGCTGGTGACGGGACGCCGGGCGCCGTCCCGCGACCGGGCCGTGCGCGCGGGGCTCGCCTAGGCTGAGGAGATGCCCGAGCACCCGTCGACCGTCCTCGCCCTCAGCGGGCACCGGGCCGTCATCGAGCCCGACCGCTTCGTGCCGGGCGCGTACCAGCTCGTGGTCGACGGCACCCCGCAGTCGCACGTGAACATGGACGACCCGGGCGAGCTGTTCTTCGAGTACGTCCAGCGCATGGGGCACGTCATCGACCTGGTGGGCGAGCCCGGCGAGGCGATCACCGCCCTGCACCTCGGCGCCGGCGCGCTCACCATCCCCCGGTACGTCGAGGCGACGCGTCCCGGATCCCGCCAGCAGGTGATCGAGCTCGAGCAGGACCTCGTGGACCTCGTGCGGGAGCACCTGCCGTGGTCGCGGAGGGCCTCCATCCGGCTGCGCTACGGCGACGCGCGCGAGGTGCTGGGGCGCCTGCCCCAGGGGCTCCGCGGATCCGTCGACCTCGTCGTCGTGGACGTCTTCAGCGGCGCCCGCACGCCCGCCCACATCACGAGCCGCGAGTTCCACGCCGAGGCCGCGGCCTTCCTCGCGCCCGGCGGGATCATGACCGTCAACGTCGCCGACGGCCACGGGCTCGCCTTCGCCCGCGGGCAGGCCGCCACGATCCAGGACGTGCTCCCGCACGTGGCCGCGCTCGCGGAGACGCAGGTGCTGAAGGGCCGGCGGTTCGGCAACGTCGTGCTCGCGGCCTCGGCCACGCCCCTCCCTCTGGACTTCGTGCCCCGCCTGCTGGCGGGCGGCCCGCACCCCGCGAAGGTCGTCGAGGGCCGCGAGCTCGCCGACTTCATCGCGGGCGCCTCCGTCGTCACCGACGCCAC
Source organism: Clavibacter michiganensis (assembly GCA_002150995.1). Lineage (GTDB taxonomy): Bacteria > Actinomycetota > Actinomycetes > Actinomycetales > Microbacteriaceae > Clavibacter > Clavibacter michiganensis_K. Next base: position 2,931,542 of record MDHJ01000001.1, read on the forward strand.
CGCCGTGCCCTCGCCCTCCCCCGCCCGCAGCATCTTCCAGACGAGGCCCTGACCGGCCTCCCGGTCGCCGACGACCGCCGATCCACCGGAGTCACCATGAACCGCCGCTCCCGCACCCGCCCCGCGCGCCTCGCCGTGCTCGGGATCGCCGCCCTGGTCGCGCTCACGGGCTGCACCAACGACGACGGCTCGCCCGTCGACGTCCGCGCGACCGAGCCGCCCGCGCCCTCCCCCACCAGCACCGACGCGGCGCCGGCGGGCGTGGCGCCCTCCGGGACGCCGACCGCGATCACGACGGGCCTCGTGTCCCCGTGGTCCGTCGCCCAGCTGCCCACCGGCGCCCTCCTCGTCAGCGAGCGGGACACCTCGCGCATCGTCGAGGTGCTCGCCGACGGCACCACCCGCGTCGCGGGCACCGTGGCCGGGGTCGGGCCGCAGGGCGAGGGCGGGCTGCTCGGCATCGCGGTGCGCGAGGCGGACGGGCGCACGCAGCTGTACGCCTACTTCACGAGCTCCACGGACAACCGCATCGTGCGCATGGACGTCACCGGCGCCCCGGGATCGCTGGGGCTCGGCACGCCCGAGGAGATCGTGACGGGCATCCCGCGCGACAGCAACCACAACGGCGGGCGCATCGCGTTCGGACCGGACGGGATGCTCTACGCGACCACGGGCGACGCGAACCTCCGCGACGCCGCGCAGGACCCCATCTCGCTGGCAGGCAAGATCCTCCGCCTCACGCCCGACGGGCAGGGCCCCGAGGACAACCCGACGCCCGGATCGCCCGTCTACTCGATGGGCCACCGGAACCCGCAGGGCATCGCCTGGGACGCCGAGGGCAACCTGTGGTCGGCCGAGTTCGGGCAGGACACCTGGGACGAGCTGAACCTCATCGAGCCGGGCGGGAACTACGGCTGGCCCGTCGTGGAGGGCGCGACCGACGACGCCGCGGACGGCATGTACATCGATCCGGTCCGGCAGTGGGCCACCGACGACGCCAGCCCGAGCGGCATCGCCGTCTCCGGCGACACGATCTTCATGGCGGGCCTCGGCGGCGAGCGCCTCTGGGTGATCCGCCCGGGCGCCGTGCCCACCGACCCCATCCCGGACGACCGCGTGACGGAGTTCTACACCCGCGAGTTCGGGCGGATCCGGGACGTGCAGGCCGCCCCGGACGGGACGCTGCGCATGCTCACGAACAACACCGACGGGCGCGGGACGCCGCGGGACGGCGACGACAAGCTGCTCCGGGTCGAGCTCATGCCGATCCAGGCGGGATAATCTCTTCCTCGTGACAGGCACCGCGATCATCATCGGCTACGACAGGGACACCCTCCGGGAGAAGGTGGACCTGCGGGCTACCGGCGATCGGCTGGACGAGCTCGAGAACCTCCGCAGCCTCTCCGCCATCACCGAGAAGGTCGCGCTGCTGCGCATGCTCGGCCGTCTCGACGAGGCGTGGGACATGGCGAACGCGGCCGTGCGCCAGGCGCGCTTCACCGGCGACCGGGAGACCCTGCTCGCGTGCCGCATCCGCCGCGCGCAGGTGCAGCAGTACCAGGGCAAGCTCGACATCGCGCTCCAGGACCTCGGCGGCTGCGTCGACGAGGCACGCGCCCACGAGTGGTTCGCGCTCGAGGCGTTCGCGCTGCAGCACCGCGGCAAGGTGCACTTCGACCGCGGCGACTACCGCCACGCGCTCAGCGACTTCGAGGACGCCTACACGCTGCGCACCCGCGAGGGCCTGCCGAGCGACCAGCTCGAGAGCTCGGCGCTCGCGATCGACGTCGCCAAGGAGCGCATCGCCGCCCAGCCCGCGTGATGGGCCCGCTCCCTCCCCGGCCGCGGACGTCCGTCCGTGGCTGACCTCGCCCGCGTGCGGATCTGGGCCGAGGCCCTGATCGCGCTGCACCTCGACCCGTCGTGGTCGTTCGAGTTCGACCACGCCCGGACGCGCGCCGGCGCCTGCCACTACGGCGACCGCCGGATCACCGTCTCCCGTCATCTCGCCGGGCGGTTCGAGGACGACCAGATCCACCAGGTGCTGCTGCACGAGGTCGCGCACGCGCTCGCCGGGTCCCGCGCCGGCCACGGCCCGCGGTGGAAGGCCCAGGCCGCGGAGCTCGGCTACGAGGGGTCGCGATTGCACTCCGGCCAGGTGGCCGAGGAGCTCGCGCCCTGGGTGGGCGCGTGCCCCGCCGGGCACGCGCACTTCCGCTACCGGAAGCCCACCCGCCCGCTCGCCTGCGGGGTGTGCTCGCGCCGCTTCGACGCCGCGCACCTGATCGCCTGGACCCGGCGCGCGGTGCCGTCCGGTGCCGCCGCGCCGTCCGCCCGGGAGGGCGCCGCGTGAGCCGGGCGCCCGGATCCGAGCGGCCTACCGGCCAGTGGATCACCGACCCGGACGGCCTGCGCTGGTTCCTCGACACGGGCGCCGTGAGCCTCGACCTCGCCTACACGGGGTCCCTCGGGGATCCCGCGCCGCGCGAGACGCTGCCGGACGCCGCGGCCCTCGGCACGTGGCTGAGCGAGCACCTCGCTCCCGTGTCCGAGCCGACCGAGCGCGACCTCGCGGACGCCCGCACGCTCCGGCAGGCCGTCGGGGACATCGCGTCCGCCCTGGCCGACGGCGGCGAGCCGGCGCCCCGGGACGTGGACGTCCTGAACCTGTACGCGGCCACGCCCGACCTGCCGCCCGCGCTCGGCGGCGGATCCCGCCAGGCCGGCCGCGCGCTCGCCCGGCCGGCGCAGGCGCTGGCGACCGCGGCGCGCGACGCGGTCGTGGTCTTCGGGGCGGGATCCGAGCGGATCCACCGCTGCTCGGCGGAGGACTGCACCGTCCTCTACCTCGACACGACGCGCTCGGGCACCCGGCGGTGGTGCTCGATGCGGCGCTGCGGGAACCGCGCGAAGGTGCGCGCCCACCGCGCACGGCAGCTGCGGGAGCGGCGCACGGGGATCCCGGCGCGCGTGGTGCCGCTGCGATCCACCGGCCCCGCGGACCTCCGCCCGGCGCCCTCCGGGGACGCCGACGGCCCGGGAGCCTGAGCTCCCGGGCCGTCGCGGCCGATCCGCGTCACTCGCCGACGCGGACCTCCTTCCAGAACGCGACGTAGCCGCTGTAGTCGCGGCCGACGCGGTCGAACGACGACGGGATGGGCGTCGGGTACGACCAGGCGCGGTCCTGCAGCAGGGTGTCGCCGTCCTTCACGGAGTAGTACTGCGTGTCGCCCTTCCACGGGCAGTGGTAGGGCGTGGAGCTCTCCGTGAGGAGCGACATGTCCACGCTCTGCGGCGGGAAGTACCAGTTGCCCTCGATCTCGATGAGCTCGTCCTTCGGGGCCTCGGCGACGGTGACGCCGTTGAGCTGTGCCTTCATGTGATGACCTTCCGGTTCCGGTTCCGGGCGTCGTGACGGTGCGGCGCCTGCTGCTCAGGGGAACACACGCTCCTGGGCGCCCATTCCGCGACGACCGCGAGCGGATGCCGCCGACGCCGCGCGAGGCGTGCCGGGGTCCGCGACCGCTCAGGCGTCGCGGTGGAGGCGGTGCACGACGACGTCGGCCGGTCCGGCGGCGAGCGACGCGGACACCAGCGCACCGTGCCCGGCGGCGTCGAGCCGACGGGCGGAGACGCCCGCGGTCATGAGGTGCCCGACGGCCGGGCGCAGCTGCTGGTACGCGGCGCAGGCCACGGCGGCCTCCGGGGACGACGCGTCGAGGCCGAGGGCCGCCAGCGCGTCGACCACGGCGCCGGCCGCGAGCTGGTCCTCGGCGCACGCCCGCCAGGACCCGTCGGCCTCGACCGCGCCCGCGGCGACGACGGCCACGTACGCGCGGCGGCCGAGCGCCTCCTGGAGGGCGAGGATCCACGCGGCGACGGCGGTCGCGTCGGCGAGCCCCGCGCTCACCACGGCCGGCCGCGCCGGCATGGTCGCGAGCACCTCGTCGCGGCGGGCGGCGGTGGGCGGCGGGACGGAGGGCAGGGCGTCGACCCAGACGATGACGTCGGCGCCGCCGGCGATGCGGCGGGCGCCGGCCACGCCGCCGTCGAGCCGGACCTGGTAGCGGGCCTGCGTCGACGGGTCGGGGCGCACGGCGTCAGCGGAGGAGGTCACGATCCGATGCTACGGGCGTCCACGGGCCCGCACCTCCGCGGATGACGCGGCGGGACGGCTCGGGCGCCCCGCGGCGCATGGCCTGCCGGATCACCTCGAAGTCGTCGCGGGAGATCTCGAGGAGCCCGGGCGCGAGCTTCCGGCCCCACTCGAGGGCGTCGCGCGTGAAGTCGAGCACGGGCACGAGCGGGCGGATGGGGGCGTCGACCGCGCCGAGGTCCCAGTCCATGCGCCGCCGCCACGGGCGCCACTCGCCCACGCGGCCCTGGTAGGGGGCGGCGTCGGCGACGCGGCCGATGGCGGTGAAGGAGCGCAGGAGCCGCCCGTCCGGGTAGGACTCGCGCGGCGAGTAGTAGACGAAGCCGTCGGCCTCGCCGAGCCGCTCGACGGGCTCGCGCGCCCCGCGGTTGACCTGCGCGATGCCGAGGTCCAGGCCGTCGAGCACGCGGTCGCGCGAGACGACGCCCACCCAGTACCTGATCATGTCCGTCCCATCCTGTCCCACGGCGGCCGGCCGTCGGGCACGCCCAGCCGCGCGGAGCACACTGGGGTCATGCGCGTGCTGCTGAAGACCATCCTCGACTGCGATCCCGACGCCGCCTGGCGCGCGCTCCACTCGCCGACCGTCATGCGGGAGGTCGCGGGCCCGCTCGTCGACTTCGTCCCGCTCGAGGACGGCGGGTTCCCCACCAGCTGGGACGGCCGCGAGCACGTCGCCGCCATGCAGGCGGGCCCCGTCACCGCGGGACGCCAGAGCATCCGGCTGCGCGACATGAAGCCGCGCGTCGAGGGCGTCCGCATCGTGCGGGACGACGGGCGCGGGCTCTCCGGCCTCATGGCGATCCCCACGAGCATGAGGCACAGCATGGCCGTCTCCGCGGATCCCGCCGGCCCCGACGCCGACGGCCGCGTCAGGACGCTGTTCCGCGACCAGCTCGAGTTCGAGGCCGGGCTCCTCGGCCCCGCCATGTGGCCGACCTTCTGGGCCTTCTGGCAGTGGCGCGCGTTCCGCCTGCGGCAGCTGGCGCCGACGTGGGCGTACGACTGGGAGCCCGAGGCCGAGCCCGACGGCGACGCCTCCCCCGCCGCGGACGTGTCCGCCGGCTGACGTCCCGCGCCGCCCCTGCCCGAGGAAGCCCGTCCATCCGCGTACGGTGGCCCCATGCCCTCCGCCGTCACCGCCCTCCACGTCGCCGACTGGCGCCGCCGCACCCACGAGATGTACGCGGAGGTGCGCTGGGTCGCGCAGACGGATCCCGCGGCCGCGCACGCGCTCTGGCGCCGCACGCGCGACGACATGTTCCGCAGCCACCCGGCGACGCCGCTCCTGCCCGAGCACCGCGACGGCTTCGACCGGCTGGACGTGAAGGAGTACGACCCGGCCTGGCGGTTCGAGCTGGAGGTCCACGACGACCGGGGCGAGGAGCGCCACGAGGTCGAGACCGGCACGGACGGCGTCGTGCCGTTCGAGCTGCTCGGGTCCGTGCACCTCCCCGCCGCCGATGGTCGCGAGCCCGGCAGCCTCGACGTGTGGCGCCTCGCGAGCTACGGCGGCGGCCTGCACCTGCCCGTCAAGGACGCGTCGCACCGGCGCGAGGGCGGCACCTACGGAGGCGGCCGCTACCTGCTGGACACGGTGAAGGGATCCGACCTCGGCCAGGGCGCGCCGGGCTCGATCGTGGTCGACCTCAACTTCGCCTACAACCCGTCGTGCGCCTACGACCCGGAGTGGGCGTGCCCCCTCGCGCCGGCCGGGAACGTGCTCGGCTTCGAGGTCCCCGTGGGCGAGATGGGCTTCTCCCCGGCCTGACCTGCTACGGTGTGAGGACTTGCGAGCACATCATCGTGCTCCCTGCGTCGAGAGAACGCGTTCCCTCCTCGCCCCGATCAGATCGCCGACACCGGCCGACGGGTGCGGGTGACATCTTTCTTTTGGCGAACGGATGCGCCCATCGGCGCCTTCGCCATCCTCCGCTTCCGTGCGTGTCCGCCCACCCGCTGACCCGCACGCCGGGGCGGCCCCCTGCCTGGAAGGCAACTCCCCCGCATGTCCACTGACACCTTCGGCGCGCTCGGCGTGCCCGCTCCCCTCGTCTCGGCCCTCACGGCGAACGGCATCACCACGCCGTTCCCCATCCAGGTCGACACCCTCCCCGACACCCTGAACGGCCGCGACGTGCTCGGCCGCGGGAAGACGGGCTCCGGCAAGACGCTGGCGTTCGCCATCCCGATGATCGCGCGCCTCGGCGGCGGCCTCGCCGGCGGCCGCCGCCGCCCGGGCCGCCCGCTCGGCCTCATCCTCGCGCCGACCCGCGAGCTCGCCACGCAGATCACGGCCGCCATGGCGCCGCTGGCCGAGGCGTACGACCTCACCACCACCACGATCTTCGGCGGCGTCTCGCAGCAGCGCCAGGTCGCGGCCCTCAAGGCCGGCGTCGACGTGGTCGTGGCCTGCCCCGGCCGCCTCGAGGACCTCATGAAGCAGGGCTTCGTGAACCTCGACGCCGTGGAGATCACCGTCCTCGACGAGGCCGACCACATGGCCGACCTGGGCTTCCTGCCCGTCGTCACGCGGATCCTCGACAAGACCCGAACACCGGCCAGCGCATGCTGTTCTCCGCCACGCTCGACAACGGCGTGGACAAGCTCGTGCGCCGCTACCTGCACGACCAGGTGCTGCACTCCGTCGACGAGGCGAACTCGCCCGTCGCCGCCATGACGCACCACGTCTTCGAGGCGTCCGACGTCGAGGCCAAGCGCCTCCTGGTGCAGAAGCTCGCGGGCGGCACCGGCCGCCGCATCCTCTTCATGCGCACGAAGCACCACGCCAAGAAGCTCGCGAAGCAGCTCACCGACGCGGGCATCCCGTCGGTGGACCTGCACGGCAACCTCTCGCAGGTCGCCCGCGACCGCAACCTCGCCGCGTTCGCCGCGGGCGACGTCAAGGTCCTCGTGGCCACCGACGTCGCGGCGCGCGGCGTGCACGTCGACGACATCGAGCTCGTGATCCACGTCGACCCGCCGGCGGAGCACAAGGCGTACCTGCACCGCTCGGGCCGCACGGCGCGCGCGGGCTCCGCGGGCGACGTCGTCACGATCATGCTGCCGGCGCAGCGCAAGGACGTGCAGCTCCTCATGCGCAAGGCCGACATCCACGTCACCCCGCAGCAGGTCACCGAGACCTCGCCCGCCGTGGCCGAGCTGACGGGCGCCGTCGCGGCGTACGTGAAGCCCGCCCCGCGCGAGACGAAGTCGGTGCGCGAGGCCACCCAGCGCCAGTCGCAGGGCGGCCGCGCCAACGGCGGCGGACGCTCGCAGGGCGCCAACGCGCAGCGCAAGCGCGCGGCCCGCGACGGCGCGCCGGTCGGCGGTCGCCGCGAGGGCGCCGCGTCGGGTCGCCGCGACGGCGCCTCGGGCGGACAGCGCGGCGGCACGCCCCGCACCTTCAGCACCTCGTCCGAGGGCTTCGGCGGCGGCTCGTCCGCCGCTCCCTCGCGTCCCCGCCAGGACCGCCCCGCGGCCTCCGGCGGTGCCGCGGCCGGCGGCCGGGCGCGCACGCACCGCCGCGTCTCCAGCGGACGCTAGACCGCACGACGCGCAGCGCGCGTCGGCATGAGACCGAGGGCCCCCGTCGCAGACGGGGGCCCTTCGTCGTGCCGGAGGACGGGACCCTCCGACTCCCCTGCGCCCCCGTCCGCGGCACCGTCCGCGGCACCGCGGGCGCCGCCTGGGGACGGTCGCCGGGGCCCGTGGCCGGACCGGGATAGCTTGTGCGGATGACGCGCGCCGCCCTCGCCACCCGAGGCCCATACCGCAAGGGCCTGGAGCGCAGGGAGCTCCTCATCCGCACCGCCATCGAGGTGTTCGCGGAGCAGGGGTACCGCAGCAGCTCCCTCCGGGAGATCGCCGCGCGGGCCCAGATCACGCCGGCGGGCCTCCTGCACCACTTCGCGGGCAAGGAGGAGCTGCTGCTCGCCGTGCTGGAGCGCCGCGAGGAGCGCCTCGCCGCCGCCGTCGAGGTGCACCGGCCGCGCAGCGTCGCCGAGCACGCGGCCGTCGTCATCGCCGACGGGGAGCAGAGCGCCTGCCTCACCCGCGTCATCGCCGTCGTCTCCTCGGAGGCGTCCGCGTCCGGCCACCCGCTGCACGACCTGTTCCGGGAGCGCCGGTCGCGCGAGCTCGAGCGCATCACGGCGGGCGTCGTGGTCGACCAGGCACGCGGTCTCATCGACCGGGAGCTCGACCCGGGATCCGCCGCCGCGGTCGTGCTGTCCGCGATGGACGGCCTGCACGTGCAGCGCTGCTACGGCGTGGGCGCGGGGCGAGCGCGGCCTTCGAGGACCTGCGCCGCCACTACCTCGAGCCGCCGTCCGCGGCGCGGTCCGCCGCCGTCTGAGCGACGGGATCCGGCTAGGGCAGCACGCCCACGGAGGCGAGGGCCGCGCGGAGCAGCGCGCCGCGGCCGCCCTCCATGTCGGCCGACACGGCGTCGGAGGCCGCCTCCTCCGGGGTCATCCAGGTGATCTCTAGGGCGTCCTGGCGGGGATCGCACGTGCCCGTGACCGGCACCACGTACGCCAGCGAGACGGCGTGCTGCCGCTCGTCCGTGAACGGGCTCGCGCCGGGGAACGGGAAGTACTCGGCCACCGAGAACGGCGTCGGGCTCGCGGGCAGCTGCGGGAACGCCATCGGCCCGAGATCCTTCTCGAGGTGGCGGAAGAGCGCGTCGCGCAGGGTCTCGCCGTACATCACGCGGCCCGAGACGAGCATGCGCGTCATCTGGCCGGTCGCCGTCGCGCGCAGCAGGACGCCGATGTCCTTCACGCGACCCACGCCATCGACCCGCACGGGGACGGCCTCGACGTAGAGGAGGGGCAGGCGCTGCCGGATCTGCGCCAGCTCCACGTCCGACAGCCAGCCGGAGTTCGGGTCGGGGATGTTCGGGTCCGGGGTGCGAACGGTCATGGTCCATTGTCACCCACCGCCGGAGCCCGGCGGCCACCCGGCGCGCGGACCGGATCCGCGGGGGCGGATGCGAGGATGGGCGCGCCGGACGACCCCGCGTCCGCGCATCCGCCGCCGCCCCCGAGGACACCGTGACCGCACTCCCGCTGGATCGCGACGCCGTCCTCTGGTCGGCCTCCACCGCCGAGCTCGCCGACCGGCCGCTGCTCGTGCTGCTGCACGGGTACGGCTCGCACGAGGGCGACCTCTTCGGGCTCTCGCCGTACCTGCCGCTCGGGCCGGTGGTCGCGTCGCTGCGGGCGCCGATCGCCCTGCAGGGCGGCCACGCGTGGTTCCCGATCGTGCCGGGATCGACCGGCGACCCGGATCCCGCCGCCGCCGACGCCGCCGCGCAGGGGGTGCTCGACTGGCTCGACGGGCTGCCCGCGGCACCGCGCTCGGTCGGCCTCCTCGGCTTCAGCCAGGGCGGCGCGACCGCGCTCCAGCTCCTGCGGCTCGCGCCGGGGCGCTTCACCTACGCCGTGCAGCTCAGCGGGTTCTCGGTGCGCGGCGAGCACGCGGGCGACGCCGCGCTGGCGGCCGACCGCACGCCCGTGTTCTGGGGCCGCGGCACCGCCGACCAGGTGATCCCGGATGCCGCCGTCGCCCGCACGCGCGCGTGGATCGGCGGCCACACCGACCTCACCGAGCGCATCTACGAGGACCTGCCCCACTCGGTGTCCGCGCCGGAGCTCCGGGACGTGTCCGCGTTCATCCGGGAGCACGCGGGCTGATCCGGGAGCACGCGGGCTGATCCGGCCGGCCGGCCCGGATCGCGGGTGGCGGCGGCGCGGCCCGGTGCCCGTCCGCGTCCCGGCCCCGTCCGCCGAGCGCGGGGCCGCGCCGGATGTCGGTGGCACGGAGGAGGATGAGCGGATGGATGACGTCCTCGCGCGCTTCTCGCCGGCCACCCGGGAGTGGTTCCAGGGCGCGTTCCCGGGCCCGACCGCCGCGCAGACCGGCGCGTGGGACGCGGTGCAGAAGGGATCGCACGCGCTCGTCGTGGCGCCCACCGGATCCGGCAAGACGCTCGCGGCGTTCCTCTGGTCCATCGACCGGCTCGCCTCGCGGCCCGCGCCGGAGGACCCCATGCGGCGCACGCGCGTCCTGTACATCTCCCCCCTGAAGGCGCTCGCCGTGGACGTGGAGCGCAACCTCCGCTCGCCGCTCGTGGCATCGTGCAGACCGCGAAGCGGCTGGGGGCCGAGCCGCCCGAGGTCACGGTGGGCGTGCGCTCGGGCGACACCCCGGCAGGCGACCGGCGCGCGCTGGCGAAGACGCCGCCGGACATCCTCATCACCACGCCCGAGTCCCTGTTCCTCATGCTCACCTCGGCCGCGCGCGAGACGCTCGCGGGGGTCGAGACGGTCATCGTCGACGAGGTGCACGCGGTCGCCGCCACCAAGCGCGGGAGCCACCTCGCGCTGTCGCTGGAACGGCTCGACGCGCTGCTCGAGCGCCCGGCCCAGCGCATCGGCCTGTCCGCCACCGTGCGGCCGCCCGAGGAGGTGGCGCGCTTCCTCGGCGGGCGCTCGCCCGTCACCATCGTGTCGCCCCGGAACACCAAGGAGTTCGACCTCCGCGTCATCGTGCCGGTCGACGACATGACCGAGCTCGGCACCACGGCGCCGCTCGAGGGGTCGGCGGCGCAGGGCGAGCCGCAGCAGGGGTCCATCTGGCCGCACGTGGAGGAGGGCATCGTCGACCTCGTGCTGCAGCACACGTCGTCCATCGTCTTCACGAACAGCAGGCGGCTGGCGGAGCGGCTCACCGCCCGGCTCAACGAGATCTACACGGCGCGCATCGAGGACGGGCGCATCGACGCGGAGGGGCGCGCGATCGTCGCAGGGTCGGCGGAGGAGGGCGCCACGGCCGACGCGGTGCCCGTGCTGGCGGGCGCCGGGGCCGCGTCCGGAGCGTCCCGGCCCGTGGACGCCACGGCCTTCTCGGCCACGCGCCGCATCGCCGCGCGCCCGCCCGCCGAGGTCATGGCGCAGGCGGGGAGCACCGAGGGCGCCGATCCGGTGCTCGCGAAGGCGCACCACGGATCCGTCTCGAAGGAGCAGCGCGCCCTCATCGAGGACGACCTGAAGTCGGGGCGCCTGCGCTGCGTGGTCGCCACCTCGAGCCTCGAGCTCGGCATCGACATGGGTGACGTCGACCTCGTCGTGCAGGTCGAGGCCCCGCCGTCGGTCGCGAGCGGGCTGCAGCGCGTCGGCCGCGCCGGGCACCAGGTGGGAGAGGTCTCGCGCGGCGTCATCTTCCCCAAGCACCGGGCCGACCTCATCCACTCGGCCGTCGCCGCGGAGCGCATGGCGAGCGGGCAGATCGAGTCGCTGCGCGTGCCCGCCAACCCGCTCGACGTGCTCGCGCAGCAGACCGTCGCGGCCGTCGCGCTCGAATCGGTGGGCGTCGAGGAGTGGTTCGACACCGTCCGACGGAGCGCGCCGTTCGCGACGCTGCCGCGCTCGGCCTACGAGGCCACGCTCGATCTGCTCAGCGGACGCTACCCGTCGGACGAGTTCGCCGAGCTGCGGCCCCGCATCGTCTGGGACCGCGATGAGGGCACCATCGAGGGGCGGCCGGGCGCGCAGCGGCTCGCGGTCACCTCCGGAGGCACCATCCCCGACCGCGGCCTGTTCGGCGTGTTCATGGTGGGCGAGAAGGCGTCGCGCGTGGGCGAGCTCGACGAGGAGATGGTCTACGAGTCGCGCGTCGGCGACGTGTTCGCGCTGGGGGCCACGAGCTGGCGGATCCAGGAGATCACGCACGACCGCGTGCTCGTGACGCCCGCGTTCGGCGAGCCCGGAAAGCTGCCGTTCTGGAAGGGCGACGGCCTCGGCCGGCCGCTGGAGCTCGGCCGGGCCATCGGCGCGTTCGTGCGGGAGCTCTCGGGATCCGCGGTGGACGACGCCCGGGCGCGGGCCGGCCGCGTCGGCCTCGACGACCGCGCCGTCAACAACCTGCTCGCGTTCCTCGACGACCAGAGGAAGGCCACCGGCCACGTCCCGAACGACCGCACGCTCGTGGTCGAGCGCTTCCGCGACGAGCTGGGCGACTGGCGCGTGGTGCTGCACTCCCCCTACGGCATGCAGGTGCACGCGCCGTGGGCGCTCGCGGTGGGCGCGCGGGTCACCGAGCTGTACGGCATCGACGGCGCGACCATGGCCAACGACGACGGCATCGTGGTGCGCATCCCCGAGACCGACGGCGAGCCGCCGGGAGCCGACCTGTTCGTGTTCGAGCCGGACGAGCTCGACGCCATCGTCACGCGCGAGGTCGGCGGATCGGCCCTCTTCGCGTCCAGGTTCCGCGAGTGCGCCGCTCGCGCCCTGCTGCTGCCCCGCTACAACCCCGGCCGCCGGTCGCCGCTCTGGCAGCAGCGCCAGCGCGCGTCGCAGCTGCTCGACGTGGCGCGGAAGTTCCCCGCGTTCCCGATCGTGCTCGAGACCGTGCGCGAGGTGCTGCAGGACGTCTACGACCTGCCCGCGCTCACGTCGCTCGCGAAGGACATCGAGGCGCGGCGCATCCGCATCGTCGAGACCACCACGGAGGACGCTTCGCCGTTCGCGCGCAGCCTCCTGTTCAGCTACGTGGGCGCGTTCATGTACGAGGGCGACAGCCCGCTCGCCGAGCGCCGGGCCGCCGCGCTCTCGCTCGACGCGGGCCTCCTGTCGGAGCTGCTCGGCCGGGCGGAGCTGCGCGAGCTGCTGGATCCGGGCGTCATCGAGCGCACCGAGCTGGAGCTGCAGCGCCTCGCGGCCGACCGCCGCGCGAAGGGCGTCGAGGGCGTGGCCGACCTCCTGCGCATCCTCGGGCCGCTCGACGCCGAGGAGGTCGCCGCGCGCCTGGAGCCCGAGGAGTCCGCGTCCGCCGGCGACCACCTCGACGCGCTCGTCGCCGGCAAGCGCGCGCTCCGCGTCTCGTTCGGCGGGCGTCCGCGCGTCGCCGCCATCGAGGACGCGAGCCGCCTGCGCGACGCCCTCGGGGTGCCGCTGCCCATCGGCACGCCGCTCGCGTTCGTCGAGCCGGTGGCCGATCCCCTGGGCGACCTCGTGGGCCGCTACGCCCGCACGCACGGGCCCTTCACCATCGCCGACGCCGCCACGGCCATCGGCCTGGGGTCGGCCGTCATCGCCGACACGCTCGCCCGGCTCGGCGCCCAGCGCCGCGTGGTCGAGGGCGAGTTCCGACCGGGGGCGTCCGGCAGCGAGTGGTGCGACGTGGAGGTGCTCCGACGCCTCCGCAGCCGCTCGCTCGCGGCGCTCCGCAGCGAGGTCGAGCCCGTCGAGCGGGCTGCCTTCGCGCGCTTCCTGCCCGCGTGGCAGCACGTGGCCGGCGCCGACCGCGAGCGCGGGCTCCGCGGGGTCGACGGGGTGCTGCAGGTCATCGAGCAGCTGGCCGGTGCGCCGGTGCCCGCCTCCGCGTGGGAGACGCTCGTGCTGCCCGCCCGCGTGCGCGACTACACGCCCGCCTTCCTCGACGAGCTCACGTCCACGGGCGAGGTCATCTGGTCGGGCGCCGGCACGCTCGCGGGCGCGGACGGCTGGGTGAGCCTGCACCTCGCCGACCAGGTCGCGCTGACGCTCCCCGAGCCCGACGCGCACGACACCGACGAGCTGCAGCGCGAGATCCTCACCACGCTCGGCACCGGCGGCGGCTACTTCTTCCGGCAGCTGAGCGATGCCGTGGGGTCCACGGACGACAAGGCGCTCGTCACCGCGCTCTGGGACCTGGTGTGGGCGGGACTCGTCACCAACGACACGCTGTCGCCTCTGCGCGCGCTGCTCGCGGGCGGATCCACCGCGTACAAGACCCCGCAGCGCGCGCCCCGCGGCCGCATGTACCGGGGCGGGCGCATGCCGCGCGCCGAGATGCCCACGCGCACCGGGCCGTCGACCGCGGCCGGGCGCTGGTCGATCGTGCCGCTCGCCGAGACCGACGCCACCGTGCGCGCGGCCGGCACCGCCGAGCTGCTCCTCGAGCGGTACGGCGTGGTCACGCGCGGCTCGGTCATGACCGAGCGCGTGCCCGGCGGCTTCGCGCTCACCTACAAGGTGCTCGCGGGCTTCGAGGACACCGGGCGGGCCCGGCGCGGGTACTTCATCGAGACGCTCGGTGCGGCGCAGTTCTCCACGGGCGGCACGGTCGACCGGCTGCGCGGCTTCACGCGCGACCCGGACGCCGGCGAGCGGCCGCTGAACGCGCTGACGCTGGCGGCGACGGATCCGGCGAACGCGTACGGCGCCGCACTGCCGTGGCCGCGGCTCGACGGCTCGACCCCCGCGGCCGGCGACGACGCGGACCCGGGGACGGAAGCGGGTGCGGGTGCCGCGGGTGGGGCGGACGCCACGGGCTCCGCGTCGGCCGCGATCGCGGCCGCCGGCAGCGTCGACTCGCGCGGCGAGCGTCCCACCGGCCACCGCGCGGGACGCAAGGCCGGGGCGCTCGTGGTGCTGGTCGACGGCGAGCTGGTGCTGTACGTCGAGCGCGGCGGCAAGACCGTGCTGCTGTTCGACGACGACGAGGCCGTGCTGCGCGCCGCCGCGGAGTCGCTCGGCCACGTCGTGCGGCGCGGCGGTGTCGCGAAGCTCGCGATCGAGAAGGTCAACGGCGCCTTCATCCTCGGCACCCCGCTCGGCACCGCGCTGCAGGAGCACGGGTTCTCCGCCACGCCACGCGGGCTCCGGATGCGCTCGTGACGGGGGCAGCGCGTGCCTGAGGGCGACACCGTCTACCGCACCGCCGCCCATCTGCAGGAGGCGATCGGGGGGCAGGTGCTGACGCGCACCGACTTCCGCGTGCCGGCGTTCGCGACCCTCGACCTCGCCGGCCGGGAGGTCGACGAGGTGGTGAGCGTGGGGAAGCACATCCTGCACCGCATCGGCGACCTGACGATCCACAGCCACCTCAAGATGGAGGGCTCCTGGCACATCTACCAGCACGGCACCGCGTGGCGCCGGCCGGCGTTCGAGGCGCGCGTGGTGCTCGAGACGGCGGAGCGCGTGACGGTGGGGTTCGCGCTCGGGGTGCTGGAGGTGATCCCGCGCGACCAGGAGCACACGGTCGTGGGGCACCTGGGTCCCGACATCCTCGGGCCCGGGTGGGACGACGCGCAGGCCGAGGAGATCGTGCGGCGCATCTCCGCCCAGCCCGACCGTGCCATCGGCCTCGCCCTGCTCGACCAGCGGAACGCGGCCGGCATCGGCAACGTGTACCGCGCCGAGCTCTGCTTCCTGCGCGGCGTGCTGCCCACGCGGCCCGTGCGCGAGGTGCCCGACCTGCCCGCGATGATCGCGCTCGCCCGCCGCACCATGCGCGCCAACCGCGACCGCATCGAGCGCACCACCACGGGCGACCTGCGCCGCGGCCGCACCGACTGGGTCTACGGCCGCAAGGGCAAGCCGTGCCTGCGGTGCGGCACGCGCATCCAGCAGGGGCAGCTCGGCGACCCCGTGCGGCCCGGCATGGGCGCGCAGGACCGGGTCACCTACTGGTGCCCGTGCTGCCAGACCTGACGCGGATGGCGCCGACCGCGCCGATCCGGCCTCAGTCCCGCGGGGTGGACGCCGACGGCAGCTCGGGCGCCGGGTCGCCGCCCGCCCGGATGCGCGCCTCCTCCTGGCCGAGCACCGAATGGCGGCGTCCGTAGAGGAAGTAGACCGCGAAGCCGAGCGCGAGCCATACGAGGAACCGGACCCAGGTGAGGGTCGTGAGGTTCAGCATCAGCCAGATGCAGAGCACCGCCGAGAGGATCGGCAGCCACGGCATGAACGGCACCCGGAACGACGCGCGGATGTCGGGGCGCTTGCGGCGCAGCACGATCACGCCGATGCTCACCAGCACGAACGCGGACAGGGTGCCGATGTTGATCATCTCCTCCAGCACGCCCACGTCGGTGAAGCCGGCGAGGGCCGCGACGACGACGCCCGCGATGATCTGCACCCGCACCGGGGTGCGGCGCTTGGCGCTCGTGCGGCTGAGGCCGCGGGGCAGCAGCCCGTCGCGGCTCATCGCGAAGACGACGCGGGCGAGGCCGAGCAGCAGCACCATGAGCACGGTGGTGAGGCCGAGGAGCGTGCCGATGGAGATGACCTGCGCCGCCCATCCCGCGCCCACCGCGGTGAAGGCGGTGGTGAGCGACGGGTCCTCGGCGTCGGCGAGCACCGTGTACGGCACCATGCCGGTGAGCACGAGGGTCACGAGCACGTAGAGCACGGTGACGACCGCGAGGCCGGCGAAGATGCCGCGCGGCAGGGTGCGCTGCGGGTCCTTCACCTCCTCGGCGCTGGTGGCGACGACGTCGAAGCCGATGAAGGCGAAGAAGACGAGCGAGGCGCCGGCGAGCAGGCCGTAGAGGCCGTACTGCGTGGGCTCCTGGCCGCTCGCCCAGGAGAAGAGGGACTGGGTCCACACGTCCGCGGAGGCGCCCTCGGCGGGGCGCTGCGGCGGGATGAACGGCGAGTAGTTCTCCGCCTTCACGTAGAACGCGCCGACCACGATGACGAACAGGACGACCGCGACCTTGAGCACGGTGAAGACGCTCGAGACGCGGCTGGAGAGCTTGGTGCCGAGCACGAGGAGCACGGTGAAGACGGCCGTGATGAGCACGGCGCCCCAGCTGATGCCGAGGCCGAGCACGGTGATGGTGGAGGGGATGTCGAGCCCCGCGAGCTGCAGCGCGGACTCCAGGTAGATGCCCCAGTACTTCGCGATGACGGCGGCCGCCGTGAGCATCTCGAGGATGAGGTCCCAGCCGATGATCCAGGCGAGCAGCTCGCCCATGGTGGCGTAGGTGAAGGTGTACGCGCTGCCCGCGACGGGCACGGCGGAGGCGAACTCGGCGTAGCACATGATCGCCAGGCCGCACGTGACGGCGGCGAGCACGAACGCGAGCGTGACCGACGGTCCGGCGTAGTTCCCGGCGGCCTTCGCGCCGACGGAGAAGATGCCGGCGCCGACCGCGACGGCCACGCCCATCAGCATGAGGTCCCAGGTGCCGAGGGAGCGGGTGAGGCTGCGCTCGCCCCCCGCGGCGTCGGCGAGCGACGACTCGATGCTCTTCGTGCGGAACAGGCTCATGGGGCGTCCGTTCGATCGGGATGGCGGCGGGGAACGGGGACCGAGCCTACCGGCGGTCTGGATGCGCCCCCGGCCGGGGGCGCTGCCCCGTGCGGATCCGTGCCCGGGCGGGGGTCGACACGCCCGGACCGACGGAGGAGCAGGAGAAGCAGGAGGAGAAGTGCTCCCCCGACCTAGGCACCTCGGAGAAGCAGTGCTTCTCTGGAGGAGCGGTCAAGCAGCGTGCCGCATCCGTCTCCAACGGAGGGTCCCCCGTGACCGAAACGCTGCGCCCGCGCGCCCGCGCCGCCGTCCCGCCCGTGCCCCTCGAGCGGGACCCCCGCGGCACCGCTCCTGCCGTCCGCCAGCCGGTCGCGCTCGCCCGCACGGCGGAGCCGCCGACGGGTCTCGCCGCCGCCCGGGACGAGAAGCGCCGGGTGACGCAGGACCGCTTCGTGCGGGCCGCCGCCGCCGCGGAGGGCCCCGCGGGAGACGCCGAGCGCCGGCGCCTGCACGAGCGGATCGTGCTCGACCACCTCGAGCTCGCCGACCGGATCGCCCGCCAGCACTCGGGGCGCGCGCACGACTGGAGCGACCTCCGCCAGGTCGGCTACCTCGGGCTGGTGAAGGCCGCGCGCCGCTACGACCCGGGGTTCGGGGCGCCGTTCGTGTCGTTCGCGATCCCCACCATCTCCGGCGAGATCAAGCGCCACCTGCGCGACAACGGCTGGGTCGTGCGACCGCCGCGCCAGGTCCAGGAGCTGCGGCACGCCCTGGTGGCCGCGGTGCCCGCGCTCACCCAGCGCCTCGGCCGCACCCCGACCGACCAGGAGCTCGCCGTGCACACGGGCCATCCGCGGGAGGCCGTCGTCGAGGCGCTGGCCGCCCACTCCAGCCTGCGGCCGGTGTCGCTCGACTTCACCGTGCAGGAGGAGGAGGGCACGTCGCTCGCCGACACCCTCGGGGCGGAGGACCCGGGCTACGTGCGCGCCGAGCGTACCCTGCTGCTGGACGCGGCGCGCGGGATCCTCAGCGACCGCGACCGGCGGATCCTGCACCTGCGCTTCGTCGACGAGTGCAGCCAGAGCGAGATCGCGGCCGAGCTCGGCGTGACGCAGATGCAGGTCTCGCGGCTGCTGACGCGGATCCTCGGCCAGCTGCGCACCGAGCTGACCCGCGGCGAGCCGGCCGCCCTGCCGGAGGTCGCGCCGCTCGCGGCGGTGTCGCCCATCCGCGCGAGCGGGGTCGACCGGCGGTCCGCCTAGCACGGGCCGCGCGGCCGGATCGCGCGGGGCGGGTCGTCGCCGTCCCCGTGCCGTGGCCGGGCGGGACGGCGCCCGGCCGGTCAGACGGCCGGCAGCGCGCCCGTCTGCACGACCCGGCGCGCGACCTCGACGAGCTTCACGTTGCCGTCCTGCGAGTAGCGGCGGAGCACCTGGAACGCACGGTCGGCGTCGAGGGAGAAGCGCTCCATGAGGATGCCCTGCGCCTGGCCGATGAGCGTGCGGGACGCGAGGCCGCGCTCGAGCTCCTCGGCGGTGTCCCATGCGGCGAGCGCGATGCGCGCGTGCAGGGCGATCTCCACCGCGGCGTCCCGGTCGCGTGCGTCGAGCGGTCCCGAGGCGCGGTGCAGCGCCACCGCCCCGGCGCGGTCGCGCCGCGCATCGGAGGCCTCGGCCAGGGGCACGCGGATCACGTCGGCCTCGTCGGCGTCCCCTCCGGCCGGATCCGCCGTCGCGAGCAGGGCGCCCAGCACCGGACCGCTCTCGCCCGCGACGACGACACCCGCGGCACGCGGCAGGACGACGGCCGCCCCCGTGGCCGACGAGGCGGCGAGCAGGGCGGCGAGCAGCCGGTCGAGGCAGGAGGTGCGGTCGCGCGCGGAGTGCAGCGCGGCGACGACGTCGGCGGTCAGCGCCGAACGGTGCAGGTCCATGGGCTCCTCCCGGTCTCCGGGGGCTCCGTCGGCGTCGCGGCACGGAGCCGCCCGTGATCCGCGGCACCGCGGGCACACGCCGAGCCCCGGCTCGTCCCCTCGAGTATCGCACCATGGGTTTGGGCCCAAAGTCTTCGGCATGGACTCTCGGGAAGCCGTCGGATTCGGCCGGGGGACGGCGCCGCGGAGCGCCCACGGCCAGCCCGCAGCCCCAGCCCACGGCTCGGCCGGCGGCCCCGACCGGCGACCCGGATCAGGCGGCGACGGTCGTGCTGCGCCAGGCGAGCGAGTCGGGGCCGACCTGCCAGACCACGGTGACCGCGTCGCGGCCGTCGTCCTCGTCGCTCCAGCCGGACGTGTCGAGCACGAGCTCCCGGCTCGCCGACCGCGACACCACCTCGACGGGCACCTCGCTGCCGTCGACCCAGGCCCACGCCGCCTCCGGGAAGCCGACGAGCCCGCCGTCGCCCTCGGGCACGGCGAACGACAGGGTGATCGGCTGGGAGAGGTCGACGGGCGGGGTCGGGCCGCTCGACTCCTCCGGCCCGGCGGCGGGGTTCCGCCACTCGTAGGGCGTCGCACCGGTCGCGGGCACCACGTGGTCGTCGAGCCGGAGGCCCTGGTCGGTCTCCCGCACGATCCACGCGTCGGCGATGTCGCGGTCGACGGCGGAGACCAGGGTGAACGCCCCCTCGGGCCCCTCGGCCACGGACGGATCGACGGCGCGCAGCCGCTCCGCCTCCTCCGGCGAGACGGTGCCCTGCCGCCCGAACGCGGCGGAGTACGACGCGAAGGACGCGGCGGACTCCTGCGCCTCGGCGGTGAGCATCTCCCATGCGGCGGCGGCGTCGCCCGCCGCGACCGCGTCGAGGTAGTCGGCGACGAGCGCGGTCTCCGCGGAGGAGGCGTCGGCTCCGGCGCCCACCGCCTCCGTGGACCCCGTGGGCTCCGTCGTCGTGACCGCGGTCGGAGCCGGCAGCGGGACGGCATCGCCTCCGTCCGGCGCGGTGCACGAGCTCAGCACCACGGTGGACGAGGCGATCAGGACGAGGGGCAGGCTTCGGATCCTCATCCTCCGACGCTAATTCCGGCATGCGGGGAATCGCACGCATTCCCACGGAGCGCCCAGGTGGTGGCCGGAGCGGCGGGAGGGGCACCGGTCACCGGCACCGGGCAGCGGGCGGCGGGCGGCGGGCGAGCCGATCCGCGCACCGCCCGGTCCGACGGGGGCGCGCGTCCGGCATCGTCGCAGGCGCTCCTGCCATGCTCGATGCATGGCCACCCTCATGCGTCCCCGCAACGGCAAGATCATCGCCGGCGTCTGCGCCGCCCTCGCGAACCGCTTCGGCATCAGCGCGTTCCTCGTGCGGTTGATCTTCGTCCTCTCCATCGTGCTGCCCGGCCCGCAGGTGCTGCTGTACCTGATCCTCTGGATCGTCTTCCCCAAGCAGCGCTGACCCGGCGGATGGGCCTCCCGCCCGCCGCGCGGCACCCGGACGCGGGATCGTCCCGCGCTCGAA
This sequence comes from Clavibacter michiganensis, assembly GCA_002150995.1. Classification (GTDB taxonomy): domain Bacteria; phylum Actinomycetota; class Actinomycetes; order Actinomycetales; family Microbacteriaceae; genus Clavibacter; species Clavibacter michiganensis_K. Next base: position 2,952,180 of record MDHJ01000001.1, read on the forward strand.
ACGCCCTCGCAACACCCGGTTCCCAGACTGGGGAGACACCTCTCCCCCACCTGGAGGAACCCGCATGGCCGCTGGCCGACGCCGACCCGGGCACGTCCGCGTCCATCGCGCGCGCGACCGCGTCGGGCACGCGGTCGCGGCGTCCTCCGTCGCGCTCGCCCTCCTCGTCGGCGGCGACGCACTCGGCGCATCGACCGCGCACGCCATCGCGGACCGCTCCGCGGCGGACGCTGCCATGACGGCCCCCGCCGTCGTCGGCCTGGGGGTCGTGGACGCCGCGGCGCTCCTCGGCTCCGGCACAACCACGTCCGTCGAGCTGACCCGCGCCTACCTCGCGCGCATCGAGGCCTACGACGACCGCCGCGGCGACCGCGTCGGGCTCCAGGCGGTCATCACGACGAACGAGGCCGCGCTGGCGACCGCGGCCGAGCGCGACGCGGAGCGGGCGGCCGGCACCATCCGGGGGCCGCTCCACGGCGTCCCGATCGTCGTGAAGGACAACCTCGCCACGTCCGACATGCCCACCACGGCCGGCAGCGCGGCGCTCCGCGACTACCGGACCCGGGACGACGCGACCGTCGTCGCGCGGCTGCGGGCCGCCGGCGCGATCATCCTCGCGAAGACGAACATGTCCGAGTTCGCCTGGCACGGCACGTACACGCTGAGCTCCGCGCGCGGGCGCACCGCGAACCCGTACGACCTCTCCTGGAGCGCGAGCGGATCCAGCGGGGGCACGGGCGCGGCGGTGGCGGCGGCCTACGCGCCGGCCGGGATCGGCACCGACTCGTGCGGATCCGTGCTCGGGCCCGCCGCCCACCAGAGCCTCGTGGGCCTCCGCCCGACGATGGGCCTCACGAGCACCGCCGGCGTCGTGCCGCTCTCGCCGCGGCAGGACGTGGTCGGCCCGCTCACCACCACCGTCGCCGACGCCTCCCTCCTCCTCGAGGTGCTCGCAGGGCGGGATCCCGCGGATCCGCTCACGGTCGCCGCCGACGCGCAGGACACCGGCGCCTACGTGGCCGGTCTCCGCCCCGACGCGCTCTCGGGGAAGCGGATCGGCGTGGTGCGCTGGTCGTTCGACGAGGATCCCGGGAAGCCGGGCCTCGCCGAGACGACCGCGCTCATCGAGCAGGCCGTGCGCGACCTCGAGGCGCAGGGCGCCGAGGTCGTGGAGGTGCCGCTGACACGCGAGTTCGTGGAGGGGACGCTGCGCAGCGGCGGCTGGATGGACATGCGCCCGTCCATCGACCGCTTCCTCGCCGAGACCCCGGCCACCTGGCCGGCCCGCGTCGCCGCCCGCACGGAGCCCGCGGACGTCCTCTCGTTCGCCGACGCCATGGCCGACCGCCCGAGCGCGCTCACCGACGGCGACATCGCCCACTTCCTCGGGCAGCCCGACGTGCCGAACGCCGAGTACGACGCGCGCATCGCCGAGCAGGACGCGGGAGGGCCGCGATGGACGCGTTCTTCGTCGAGCACGGGGTCGACGCCCTCGCGATGCCCGTGAGCGCGACGAGCGCGACCCCGGACTGGGCGGGGACGACCTTCTGCGACGTGGGCGCGAACACCGGGATCCCCACGATCTCCGTGCCCGCCGGGTTCACCTCGCGGGGCGCACCCGTCGGCCTCGAGCTCGCCGCTCCCCGCCATCGGGACGCCGACCTGCTGGCGATGGCGTACGCCTACGAGCAGGCGACGCGGCACCGGGTGGCGCCCGCGTCGACCCCGGAGCTGCCGGACGACGCGGCTGCCGATGCCGGTACGGAGGTCCCGGGCGAGGTGGACGCGGCGCCGCCGGCCGTGGGCGACGCGTCCCCTGCCGGATCCGTGCCGCAGACCCTCGGCGCCGCCCGCGTCGCGGGGGTGGGCACCAACAGCGCCGTGCAGAACCTGCGCATCTCCTCCGTCCTGGCGCTCGCCGGCGGCGTGGTGGCGGCCTGCGCGATCGGCCTCCTCCGCGGGCGCCGGCGTGCGTCCGCCGTGCGCCCGGGCTGATCCTCGGGGAGTCGCCCGGGCGACCCGGGGAGTGTCGCCCGCACTCCTCGAGGACCGGGGCCCGTCACGGCGCGCGCGGCACGCAGGAGGGGCAGGCTGCCGTGGCCGCCCGCCCCTCCTCGTCATGCGGATCCGGTCAGCGCCTCCCGGTCGCGACCAGCGACACCGTGCCGTCGGCCGTGATGACGACCACCGCGGCCATGGCCGCCGCGAGGTCGATGCGCTGCCAGCTGCCCTCGGTGCCCGCGTCCAGCGGCTCGCCCGAGTCGATGGCGGTGAGCGCGAGCACCTGGCGGCGCTGCTCCGGGGTGAGGTCCGGGTGGCTCGAGATGAGGAGCGACTCCGCGCCGGCAGGCACCGTCATCGGCTCGCCGCGGTTGCCGACGACCGGGAAGCCGTAGCTCATGCGCTGCTCGTAGACCGCCAGCGCCTGCGCGGTCGGCAGGTACGGCTTGTCGCGCGCGATGCAGACGTCGAGGGCAGCGCCGCACTTGGCCTCCAGCACCGTGCGGAGCTCGGTGGACGCCTGCTCGAACAGGGTGCGGAACTCGGGGTCCGACCAGCGGCGCTCCACGATCTTCTGCCCCATCATGCGGCCGGCCATCACGTCGAGCGGGTAGTGCGCGCCCATGATGATGCGGTTGTTGCTCGCGTCGGAGGCGCGGGCGAGGATCTGCGGCGCGAGCTCCGGCAGCATCGTCGCGAGCGACGTGCCCTGCCAGAACGCCTGCGAGGTGTGCCCGCTGGGGTAGGAGCCGTCCTGGCCGTTCCAGGCGTTGCCGCCGACCTTGTCCCGGTACTTGAGCATCAGCGGGAACGCGACGTAGGGCCGCGGGTTGTCGAAGTGCTGCTTCGGCGGGTTCGACGAGGAGTACCTGCCGACGAGACCGCCGCTCTTGGCGAGGAGCGCCGCCGTCTTGGGGAGCTGGCCGGCCTCGCGCGCCGTGCGGTAGATCGCGCCGAGGTCCCGGCCGAGGCCGTCCGACATGGTGATCGACATGTCGGCGTACTGGTCGACGATGGCCCGGGCCGACTGCGCCTTGGTGGCGGCCTGGTTGATCGTGATGGTCTTCCTGTCGTTCATCTTCATGATGTCCGGACGGGTCGCCTTCAGCCCGGTGAACGCGTCGAGCATCGGCACGAAGTCGTAGACCGTGTTCGACGGGTAGGGCGCGTCGAGGACGGCCGGGTCGAAGGGCGCGATGGGCGAGGGGACGACCGGCGACGCCGACGCGGCCGGGGCGTCGGCGGCGGTCGCGGCGGTGGCGCCGGTGCCGGTCAGCAGCAGGCCGAGGACGGTCGTGGTCGACAGCAGGGTCGCGGTGCGGGTGCGGGGACGCCGGAGCGGGGTGCGGATGATGGTGCCTCTCGTCGGTGCGGGCGGCCGTGCGGCCTCCGGCACCGTAGGCACCGCGCGTGACGCGGACGCCGCCGGGAGGTGGATCGGAGGTGTCCGGGCGGTGCGCGCGCCGGGGCGCGCGCCGGTCCTCAGCCGCGCGACCTCGGTCCCCACGCCCGCGTCCACGGCTCCAGCGTCATGCCGCCGCCCGCGCGGATCCGCTCGACGCCGCCGTCGGGCCCGCGGTCGGCCGTGACCTCCTCGCCGACGGACCCGAACCCGTCGCCCTCGACGACGCGCGCCGAGGACTCCCCCGTGCGCTCGAGCACGTCCACGGCGTCGAGCGGGTGCTCGGCCGCCGGGTCGATGCGGAGCAGCCGGTCGCCGACGACCTGGATGTCCTGCATCCCCCACATGTTCGCGAAGCGCCCGGTGAAGGGCGCGTCGACCGCGGCGCGCGCGGCGTCGGCCGCGGCGGAGTCGGCGAGCAGGAGCTCGAGGATGCCCGTGCTGAGCGCGGCGGCCGGCCCGTCGATGGCGTTCGTGAGGACGCTGACCGCCCAGCCGCTCGACGGGTCCACCGCCGTGCGCGTGATGTGGCCGGGGTACCCGCCGGAGTGGCCGAGCACGGTGGTCTCGGGGGCGCCGGAGCCGATGCGGTCGAGGATCAGGCCGTAGCCGTAGCGGCGGGTCGCGGCGGGATCCGCGCTCGTGGCGTACCGGGGCCGCTGCTGGATCCGCTTCGACGCGGCCGACAGCAGCCGCTCGTCGTCGGGCAGCACGAGCGCGGAGAAGAAGGCGACGAGCTCGACGGCGGTGCTGGTGACGCCGGTGGCCGCGGCCATCGCCCGGGTGTCCACGTGCGGGATCACGGTGCGCTCGCGCGATGTGCGCAGCGACGTCGACGCGGCCGCGTACTCGTCCGCGCGCTCGGGCAGGTGCTCGGCTGCCGTGTCCCGGAGGCCGAGCGGGCGGGCGATCCGCTCCGCGACGAACTCGCCGTAGGACATGCCCGACGCGGCCTCGACCACGAGGCCGAGCAGCGCGTAGCCGACGTTGGAGTAATTGAAGGCCATGTCGGGCGCGGCCTTGGCGATGCCGGGCGCGTTCGCGATCTCTAGCAGGCGGCGACGGTCGGGGAAGGGGCCCGCGTGCTGCCAGTGGTCGCCGTCGCGGCCGTCGCGGAGCACGCCCGCACCGTGCTCGAGGAGCGCGGCGAGCGTGACGTCGGCCAGCTCCGATCCCCCCGCGCGGAGCTCGGGCACGTGCCGGCCGAGCGGGTCGTCGAGCCGCAGGGCGCCCCGCTCGGCGAGCTGGAGGATCGCGGTGGCCGTGAAGGACTTGGAGTGCGACGCCACGCGGAACAGGTGCGCCGGGGTGAGGGGCGCCCCGGTCGTCGGATCCGCGAGGCCGTACGCCTCGGACAGCACGACCTCGCCGTGCCGGGCGACGGCGACCTGCGCGCCGGGGACGCGGGTCTGCCAGACGCGGTGGTCGAGCCAGGTGCGGACGTACTCGAGGATGTCGCTCACCTGCCGGAGCCTACGCGCGCGGGCGCGACGGCCCGCGGGCCGCTCAGCGCGCGTGCCACCCGCGGTAGTACTCGTACGTCCAGCCGACGAGCGCGATGACGAGCAGGATCCCGCCGAACAGCGCCACCCAGATGCCGACGGCGAGGCCGAGGAACACCAGGGCGCCGCCGCCCGCGAGGGTGATCGGCCACCAGCTGTGCGGGGAGAAGAAGCCGAGCTCGGGGTCGCCGTCGTCGATGTCGGCGCTCTCGATGTCCTGCGGCAGCTCGCCCGACTGCGCCCTGTGGACGCGCTGGAGGAAGAAGCCGATGAGCCCGGCGAACGCGGCCGCGAGGAAGAGGGCGGTGGTGCCCACCCACTCGATGACGGAGGCGCCCTGGCCGCTGTTCGGGTCGGTGTTCAGGCCCTGGGCCTCGTAGGCGATGTTCCAAACCACGTAGGCGATGCCGGCGACCACGAAGAACGCGGCCAGGACGAACATCAGTCGGACGTTGGCGCGCATGGTCCCCCTCGGAACGGTCGGTGTGCGTCGAGCGCACACCCGCCGTCGGCCTCCGCCCAGGTGCTTGACCGGCCGCCTCAGGCTGCGCTAGCGGGGCCCGATCGGGTCGGGCCGCCCTCGGGCTGCCGCCTCGAGCACGCCCGGCCCCGGCGTCCGGCATGTCCGGCGGGCGAAGCGTCCGGCCCGCCCGCTGGGGACCAGCTGGACCGGCGGGACGCCCGGCCCCCGGCTCTCGTCCACTGGGTGACGCGCTCGCGCTCCGGAGGCCGGTCGGCACCGGGGCGTCGACGCCGCACCACGCATCCGCACGACCCGCAGGAGGAGCAGCCATGAGAGAGACGACCCGAGGACCCCGGACCGGGGCCCGACGATGAGCGCGCGCGTGAACGGGACCCGGCGCCGCCGACCGCGGGCCGTCTGGGCCGCGGCGCTCACGGGCGCCGTGGTGAGCGGGATCGTCGTGATCGGCGCGCTGCTCCCGGCGCTCGGCCTCGTCGGCGCCGCGGACGCCACCACCGTCGGCCAGCTGGACGTGCCCGCGGGCCTCATCGCCCTGGGCATCGTGATCTCGTTCGCCGTCGGCCTGGCCATGCTCGCGGTCGCGGCCCTCACCCGCAGCGGCGTCGTCGCGTGGGTGGCGGCGGTCGCGGCCGTCGTGGCGACGCTCGTCGGATCCGTCTGGCCGCTCGTCGCGACCACCATCGCGAGCGTCGACCAGGCGCAGGACGCGATCCCGTTCGTGCGGGACCTCATCGGCCGGGTGCTGGGCGGCTGACCGGACGCCCCGCCGACGCCTTGAATGACGGAGGCCGCCGACCCGAGGGTCGGCGGCCTCCGTCGCGGCGCGGCGCGATCCGGCGCGGCGCGGCGAGGCGCGGGACTACGCGCGGGCGAGCACCAGCTCGGACAGCGGCAGGCGCGTGCGGGGAGCGGTCTCGCGCTCCGCGAGCGGGCCCTCGAGCGCGTCGGCCGGCGCGACGACGCCGACGGCCGTGACGGTGAGCGGCTCCTGGTTCTCCGGCAGGTCGAACGCGGCGGAGAGCTCCCCGAACTCCACGCCCGCCATCTGGTGCGTGTGCAGCCCCTCGGCCTGCGCCTGCACGGAGAGGTGGGCGACGGCCTGGCCGAGGTCGTAGGCGGCGTACGGGCGCTTGTCCCCCTCGACCGTGGAGGTCTCGGCGATCGCGACGACGAGCGCGGACGCGCTCGCGGCCCAGGCGGCGTTGAAGCCCACGAGCGTGCCGACGATGGTGTCGAACACGTGCGTGCCGCGGCGGCCGACGATGAAGCGGCGCGGCTGGTGGTTGCTGGCGGACGGCGCCCAGCGGGCGGCCTCCAGGAGCGCGTCCAGCTGCGCGTCGGAGACGGTGGCGGACGCGTCGAAGGAGCGGGGGCTCCAGCGGGCGTCGAGCTCGCGCACGATCGGCACGGCCGTGTCGGCGGTGCGCTCGGTGGTCGCGGGCGTGGTGGTGTCCTCGGTGAGGGTCATGGTCGTTCCTCCGGTCGGTGGCGGTGGGTCGGCACGACGTCGGGCCTCGCGGATCCCAATGCGGCACGGCGCCCGGCTATTCCTGCGCGGCGGGCTCCGCGTCCCCGGACGCGCGCCTGTGCGTTCCCGGAACGCCCCGGCCCGCGCGCCGATACCGTCTGCCTCCATCAGCACGCACCCACGGTGCGGCGTCCACGGCCCGTCGGCCGGATCCTCCACGGACGCACGATGCCGGATCCCGGCGCTCCCTCCCCCACCGCACCTCCCATCCCCATAGGACGGACTCCCCCATGCCCGCACACCTGCCCCTGCGCCTCACCGGCGCGACCCCCGGATCCCGCAGGGGGCCTCGCCTCCACCGTGCGTCCCTCGCCGCGATCCTCACGACCGCGGCCATGGTCGGCGCCCTCACCGGCGCCCCGCGCACGGCGCCGAACGCCACTCGGCCATCACCGTCGCCGACGCGATGCGGCAGGACACCCTCTTCCCGGACATCGTCACCGGACGCATCACCGTCGACCAGCTGGTCGACGCGGACCTCGAGGCCCACCGCCGCGCCGAGACCGCCGTCCCCACCCGCGCCGAGGCGACGCGGCAGATCACCGCCGAGGTGAGGGCCCTCCGCGACGAGACGACGGCCGCGGGCTTCACCGAGGCGGAGATCGACGCCGCGACCGGACCCGAGGGCTCCCAGAGCGCGATCGGCAGGTGGTTCAAGAAGCACTTCACGAATTGGACGATCATCCCCGTGACCGGGCTGCAGGGCGCCGCCATCGGCGGTGCCGGCTCGTTCGCGCACGTGGTGCTCTTCGGGGTGTGCACGCACTTCGCGCAGGTCATCTGCGCGGCGCTCTCGGCCGCGTTCGCCATCTCCACCGCCTACATCTTCGCCACTGCCCTCAAGTGCATCCGCCTCCGCAAGCCGACGCTCTACGTGCCGATCCCCAACACGAGCAGCAGCTACTGCGGGGACTAGATCCGCGGATCCGTCCACCCCGGCGGCCATCGGGCGCGGCGCCCGGCCTGCCGGGACGGCGGCCCTGTGGGGTGCGGGCTCGCCGGCACCGGAGCGCGGCTACCGTCTGCTCGTCCCCGCGCTGGGGGCGCGGGCCGCGTCCGCGCCCGGCGGGGTCGCCCCCTCTCCCCGCGATCGAAAGAAGGATGCCATGCCCCTGCCCGTCCACCATCTCCTGCGACGACCAGCACCCGGGCACCCGCGAGGGGTCACGGCAGCGCGTCTCCTCCGCCGCGCCCCCGCCGTCGCCGTGGTCCTCACCATGGCCGTGGTCGGCTCCCTCGCCGCGGCACCCGCACCCGCGAGGGCCGCGACGATCTCCATCGCCGCCTCCGTGCGCGCCGGCACCTACGAGCAGGACCTCCTCTCCGGTGCGGTCTCCGTCGATCAGGTGGTCGACGCCGACCTCGCGGCCCGGAGAGCCGGGAGCACGCCCCCGCCGAGCCGCGAGGAGCTCGTGCAGCAGACGCGCGAGGAGATCCAGGACATCCGCCGATCGGGGTCGGAGGCGGACGCGAGCGCTTCCGCGTCGACGGCGGAGCAGTCGACGGGCGCCGTCGACCCGGTCGCCGTGTCCCAGAGGTCGCTCTGGTCGAGGATCACGCACCCCTTCCGCCACTGGAGCACGGTGCGCATCAACGCGCTCCTGGGCTACGGGCTGGGGGCTCTCTCGACCGGTCCCCCCGCGGTGGCGGCGGCCATCTGCGTGGCCCTCGGCAGCATCGCGTGCGCGGCTGTGTTCACCGCCGGGGCCGCCATGCTCGGCCTCCTCGCCACCATGGCCGGGACATGCGCCGGAAAGCGACACGAGTACCTGTACATCAAGATCCCCGACTTCGCGAACAGCCACTGCGGCGACTAGCCGCTCCGGCGACCAGCGGAGAGCGACCCGCCCCACCGGGGCGGGTCGCTCTCCGCTGCAGGCGGGCCTAGCCCGCCAGCGGGTTCCGCACGTCCTCGAAGGCCCCCGACTCCGCCGAACGCCCCGCGGCCTCCATGAGCGCGAGGCTGCCCAGGTTGTCGCGGCCGCTGGTCTCCGGAGGCGTGCCGCCGAGGATCGACAGGGCGAACGCACGGAGGCCCGCGGCGCGGCCGATCAGCGGCAGCGTCTCGAGGTCGAGCTCGCGCTCGGAGCCGGCGGCGTCGCGGATCCCGACCCGGTCGGCCGATGCGCCGTCGCCGCCGCGGCTGGTGAAGGTGAGCTCGCCGTCGGCGCCCGCGATGCGCCACTCGCCCGCCCACGGCGTGGCCGGGCCGCGGTGCAGCCAGCTGCCGCGGTAGTCCACGATCAGCCCGCCCTCCAGCTCGATGACCATGGAGGCGACCGCGGGATCGCGGTAGTGGCTGAACGACGGCCGGCTCGTGCGGGCGAACACGCGCACGGCCTCGCGTCCGGTGACCATGCGGATCAGGTCGAAGTGGTGGATCGCCATGTCGTTGATGATCGGCTGCGGGAACGTGTAGTGCGGGTAGCCCTCGGGCTGGTCGTTGTCCCACTGGCGGAAGTCGATCTCGATCGTGGCGACCTCCCCCACGGCGTCGGCGGCGAGCAGCTCGCGCACCCGCCGGGGCGCCGGGTACCAGCGGTAGTTCTGGCTCACCTGCACCAGGAGCCCCAGCTCCTCCCCGCGGCGCACGACCTCGGCCGCGTCGGCGATCGAGTTCGCGAAGGGCTTCTCCACGATCACGTGCTTGCCCGCGGCGAGCGCCTCCAGCGCGAGCGGGGCGTGCGTGACGGCCGGCGCGGTGATGATGACGGCGTCCGCCTCGACGGCGGCGAGCGCGTCGGCCAGCGAGGCGAAGGCGATCCCGGCCGGCAGGCCGAGGAGCGTCCGCACCCGCTCGCGGGTGGGCTCGCTGGGGTCGACGATGGCGGCGACCTCGATCTCGTCCACGGGCGGGACGGCGTTGCGGGCCCAGTCCCCGCCCCAGCCGCCGAGCCCGACGTGGATCACGCGGACGCGGGGGCCGTCGTAGGCAGGCGCGGCCGCTGTCGTGGCGGGCTCGACCGCGGGTGCCGCCGGGGTCGCGGGCGTTGCGGCTGAGGCGGGCGCGACAGGGGCGGCCGGGGTCGCGGGTACGGCGGGCGTCGCCTTCGCGGCGCTCATCGGGCGAGGAACCAGTCGCGCGGGTGCTGGTCGGCCGTGAGGTCGGCGCGGCCGGCGGTGGGGGCGACCCAGCGGGCGGCGTTCGCGAGCACGCGGCGGATGTCGGGGTGGTGGTACACGGGGTACTCCTGGTCTCCGGGTGAGAAGTAGAAGACGCGGCCGCGGCCGCGGTGGTACGCGACGCCGGAGCGGAACACCTCGCCGCCGGCGAAGGTGGAGAGGAACACCTCCTCGTCGGGGCGCGGGATGTCGAACTGCTCCCCGTACATCTCCTGGCGGTCGATGACGATGGGGTGCGGCACGCCCTCGGCGATGGGGTGCTGCGGCGCGATGGTCCAGACCAGCTCGCGCTCGCCGTCGTTCCGCCACTTCAGCGAGCACGTGGTACCCATCAGCCGCGTGAACACCTTCGAGTAGTGGCCGGAGTGCAGGACCACGAGGCCCATGCCGGCGTGCACGTGGCGGATCACGCGCTCGACGACCGCGTCGTCCACCTCGCCGTGGGCGACGTGGCCCCACCAGTAGAGGACGTCGGTGGCCGCGAGGCGCTCCTCGCTGAGGCCGTGCTCGGGATCCTGCAGCGTGGCGGTGCCCACGCTCGCGTCGTCGCCGAGGAGCTCGCGCAGGCCGTCGGCGACGACCTGGTGGATCCCGTCCGGGTAGTGCGACAGGACCGTCGCGTCCCCTCGGCTCTCGTGCACGTTCTCGTTCCAGACGACGATGTCCATGGCGCTCCTCGTTCGGGTGATCGCGGGGTGGGGGATGCGGGCGATCCGTCCGCGTCGGACCGGACCGGACGGGGCCGGCCGTGACGCGGCGGCATGCCCGCCCGTACGATCGTACGCATGCCCCGCGCCGATGCGGGCGACACGGGAGGCCCGCATGACCGTCGACGACCACGCCACCGGACCGGCCGGACCGACCGGGACCACGCGCCCGACCGACAAGGCCGTCCACGCCTGGTCGCTCGACGGGACGCTCGGGCACCCGCGCGTCGCCGGGCCGGACGGATCCGGGACCGTCACCCCCGGGGGCCGCGCCGCCGGGGCCCTCGACCTCCTCGACCTGCCCGCCGAGCTCGCGCGCCGCGGCTACCGCGCGGTGCAGCTCGCGCACTTCCAGCTGCCCACGCGCGACGCCTCCTACCTGGAGGAGCTGCGCGCCTCGCTCGAGTCGTCCGGGATCGTGCTCGACGCGTTCCTCGTCGACGACGGCGACCTCGTGCACCCCACCGAGGCCGACCTGCACGAGCGGTGGATCTCCGGCCTCCTCGACGACGCCCTCACCCTCGGCGCCCACCACGCGCGCGTGGGCGCGGGCCGGAGCGCGCCCACGCCGGAGCTGCTCGCGGCGAGCGCCCGGCGGCTGTCGCGGCTCGCGGACGGGCACCCGGGGATCCAGGTGGTCGTCGAGAACTGGCGCGAGATGATGCCCGACGCGGATGCCGTGCTCGCGCTCCTGGCCGACGCGGGCGACGTGCGCCTCCTCATCGACCTCGGCAACTGGACCATGCCCGACAAGCACGAGCAGCTGGCCCGCATCGCCGGGCACGCCGTGACGTGCCACGCGAAGGCGCACCGCCACGACGACGGCAGCCTCGACGACGTCGACTACGCCCGGTCCCTCCGTGTGCTCCAGGACGCGGGGTACGCGGGCGCGCTCGCCATGGTGAACGAGTCGGCGCGCCCCGACGGATCCGACGAGTGGAACGGCCTCGAGGAGGAGCACGAGGTGGTGCGCCGCGTCTTCGGATGACGCGCGGCGTGGTCCGCGGGTCGGACGACGCTGCATCGCGCGGGCGATCCTGGCGCGCGGGGATGCACCCGCGGGCTCGCGCACGTCACCCTGCCGACGGGCGAGGCCGGAGGGCGCCCGCTCCTAGCGTCGGGCCATGACCCCGATCACGCGCACGACGACGCATCCCCAGCCGGGCACCGCCCGCACGCCGCGCATGGCGACCGCGGCGGACTGGATCGCCCACTTCCAGCGGAACGCCGACGGGCACCTGACGCCCGAGGAGCTGATCCCGACCGGCGCGCCCTCCCCGATGGACGCCCGCACCCGGCGCGCCTTCGTCCGCTCGTTCCAGCGCTTCGCGCTCGGCGAGAGCGGCGACGGAGCGCACCTGCTGCGCATGGCCACGGACGCGGGCGACCCCGTCTACACGCACGCGCTGGCGCTGCTCGTGCAGGAGGAGCGGAAGCACGCGGCCCTGTTCCTGCGGGCGCTCGACCACCTCGACGCGCCCGCGCTCCCCGAGCACTGGACGGACGCGGCGTTCACCCGGCTGCGGCACCTGATCGGGCTGCGGACGGAGATCAGCCTGTTCCTCATCGCGGAGACGGTCGCGACGGGCTACTTCCACGCGCTCGCCGATAATGCGCCCGATCCCGCGCTCCGCGCCCTCGGGCAGCGCATCGCCGCCGACGAGCGCGACCACGTGCGCTTCCAGGTCGACCGCCTCCGCACCGGCTTCCGCGACACCCCCGCTCCCCTGCGCGCGCTCGTCGGGGCGGCCTGGACGGTCGTCGCCGCGGGCGCCGCGACCGTGATCGTCGTCGACCACCGCGCGGCGCTGCGCGCGTGCGGCATCGCGCCCGGCGCCTACTGGCGGGAGGCGATGCAGGGCTTCGCGGCGGCCGCCCGCTCGGCGCTCCGGGATCCGCGCGCGCCGCTGCTGGGCCCGACCGGCACCGGGCACGGAATGACCGGCGGGTGATCCCCGGACGCGACGGAGGGACGGGCGGCCTCCTCGGCCTCCCGCCCCTCCTTCTTCTCCGCTACGTCTGCCCGATGGGCGTCAGGCGATCCTCTTGCCGGCGCTCGTCTTCACGACCGACGGATAGCCCGGCTTCGCACCCGTCGTGGCGACGGTGATGGTCGTGCCCTTGTCCGCAGCTACGAGCGAGTAGGTGGTCGCGGTGGCGCCGGGGATCGCGATCCCGTTGCGCTTCCACTGATAGGTCACGGTGACGGGCAGCGGAGTCCAGGCACCGGCCTTCGCCGTCAGCTTCTGACCCACCTTCAGCACACCGGAGACCGTCGGCGCCACTCCTGTGATGATCGGCTGCGGCACGCGGGCCGTGGCAGCTGAGGTCTTCGTGACCGAGGTGAAGCCCGTCTTCGCGCCCGTGACGGAGATGGTGATCTGCGTCCCGGCATCGGCGGGGACGACCGTGTACGTCGCGTCGGTGGCTCCGGGGATGGCATTGCCGTTGCGGTTCCACTGATAGCTGAGGGCGACCGGCTTCGGCTCCCACGTGCTCGTCCGGACCGTGAGCAGGTTGCCGACCTTCGCCGTCCCGACGATGGACGGGGCCGGGGTGGACTTCAGCAACTGCGTCGCCGACGGCTTCGGGCCGGTCGTCGCGCTGACCTCACCCCACCCGGCGTTGTCGCCGAGTTCGGCGAAGGTGATGTAGAAGCGGGCCGTCGTGCTGTACCCGACATCGAATGTCAACGAACCCGCGATGGGGGCGTTGACACGGTCGGCCACGATCCCGGGGACGCCGTAGAGGCCGTAGAAGACGCCCGCCGCTCCGGTATTGCCGTTGAGCGCGTCTCGGGCATCCCAGGTGAAGGTCACGGAGGATCCGGAGACCTTCGCCGTCGGCTGGGTCTGCGTCGGGAATCCGCGCGAGACGATCGCCTCGCGCGGAGACGCTGCTCCGACGACCGCCTTCCCGTTCAGCGTTCCCGCGACGCGCCAGCTCATGACGTGCTCACCAGCGGGAATCGGGATGATCTGCCAGTCGATGTCCACAGTCATGTACGGCGAGGGGATCCAGACCCCGGAGCCGTCCAGCTCGTACTCGAAGTTGGCATCCTGCACGTCGATGCCTCCGAAGTCCGGGAACAGCCGCACTTGAACTGTGGCATCCGGCTCCAGCGACGGGTCCTCCCGCTCATACCGCACGGAGGGAGCCGGGATCGTCGAGGAAGCGGGCCCGGTGACGCGCGCCGTGGCCGCACTCGAACGCGACAGCGCGGTGTATCCGGGCTTCGCGCCGGTGATCGTGACCGTGATCTGCCTGCCGACATCGGCAGTGCGCACGGCGTACGTGGACGCGGTCGCGCCCGCGACCGCCACACCGTCGGACCACCACTTGAAGGCGAACGACGTGGGCGCGGGATTCCAAGCGCCCGTGGCGACGGTCAGGGTCGAGCCGACCGTCGCGGAGCCGGAGATGACCGGCGCCGAGCTCGAGGTGAACGCGATCGTGGCGGCGGCCTGAGCGGGGGTCGGCGTGATCACCGTCGCGCTCATGCCCAATGCGATCGCGATGGCCAGAGCCACGCCCCGCCATGTCGTCTTCGTCACGATCATCGTCGCCTCGCATCCCTGCGAGTCGGTCTCGCGCCGGATGAAGCATCACAGCGAACCGCGCCGTGCGCGCCCCCACGTTCGGGGCCGACTCCAGATGCCGGTCGCGCGCGACGGAGGGGCGGGCGGCCTCCTCGGCCGCCCGCCCCTCATCTTCTCCGCTACCGGCTGTCGTCAGGTGCGCGCCAGCGCATCGACGGGTCGCCCGGCCGTGTTCAGCGGCGCACGGACTTGCGGCCGCCGACCTTCACGTAGACGAGCAGCACGATGATCGCGCCGATGATGGAGCCGATGATGCCGGCGGGCTGGAAGAAGCCGTCCATCGGGTCGCGCTGGAACAGAAGGAACGCGAGGAAGCCGCCGACGAACGAGCCGACGATGCCGAGCACGATCGTCATGAGGATCGACAGGCTCTGGCGACCGGGGACGACCGCGCGGGCGATGAAGCCGGCGATCAGGCCGATGACGATGAGGCTGATGATGAGTCCGAGCATGGGGTTCTCTCTTCTGTGCGAGCACGTCCAGGAGACGCACGGTGGATGCCCGTATCGGGCGATGGATCCAACGTCCCACCCCGCAGGGTGTGGCGGCACACCCCTGGGGGTGGGATGGTGATCCCATGCCCGCCACCCGCACCCGCCCCGTCACGATCGCGCTCGTCGACGACTACGACGTGGTGCTGAAGGGCCTCGCCCACATGTTCGACGACTACCGCGACCGGGTGGTCGTCGCCGAGATCGACGCGAACGCGGCCCTCTCCGACGAGATCGACATCGTCCTCTACGACTCGTTCGCGCAGCCGGAGTCGGACCACCACGAGATCGCGGAGCTGGTGCGGAACCCGCGGGCGACCCACGTCGTCGTCTACACCTGGAACTTCCAGCCCGAGCTGATCGCCGACGCGCGCCGGCAGGGCGTGCACGGCTACCTCTCCAAGGCGCTGCCGGCGCGGGAGCTGGTGGAGGCGCTGGAGCGGATCCACGCCGGGGAGGAGGAGTTCTCCACGGCGCCGCTGCGGGCCGCGAGCGCGCCGTCGCTCGACTGGCCGGGCAAGCGTGAGGGGATCACGGACCGCGAGTCGGAGATCCTCGCGCTCATCACGCAGGGCAAGAGCAACCAGGAGGTCGCCGCCCTCACGTACCTCTCCCCCAACACGGTGAAGAGCTACATCCGCTCCATCTACCGGAAGATCCAAGTGCAGAGCCGCACCCAGGCGGTCATCTGGGGCGTGGGGAACGGCTTCAGCCCCGACCACCACCGCATCGACCACTGGCTGGGCGGGCCGTAAGGCGGGACGCCAGCCGCACCTGCTTGCATGAGCGCATGATCCCCTCCACCTCCTCCCGATTCCGCAAGGCCGTGCCCAAGGCGGAGGCGGGTGACCGGGTCGCCGTCCTGTCGCCCGCGTCCGCCGCACCCGGGATGGCGCCGGAGGTGCACGAGCAGGCGATGCGCCGGCTGCAGGAGGCGACCGGTCTGATCCCGGTCGAGTACCCGACCACGCGGCGGGTCGGGGCGAGCGCGGAGGACCGCGCCGCCGACATCACGGCCGCGTTCGCCGACGACTCCATCCGCGCGGTGCTCGCCACCATCGGCGGGGACGACCAGGTCACGGTGATCCCCCACATCGACATCGAGGAGCTCGCCCGGAACCCCAAGCCGTTCCTCGGGTACAGCGACAACACGAACCTGCACAACCTGCTCGCCGGGCTCGGCATCCCCTCCTTCTACGGCGGATCCACCCAGGTGCACCTCGGCGCCGGCGCCGGCATCGACGACGTGCACCTGCGGTCGCTCCGGGCCGCGCTGATCGACGGCGGGGAGCTGGAGATCACCGAGCCCGGGGAGTCGGAGGACTTCGGGGTCGACTGGGCGGATCCTCGCGCGCTCACCGAGGACGGTTCCCGCGACGCGACCGAGCCGTGGATGTGGGCGGGACCCGCGGCCGCCGTGGAGGGGTCGACGTGGGGCGGCTGCATCGAGGTGATCGACCAGATCGCGCTGGCCGGGCGCATGCCCGAGGTCGCGCGGTTCGAGGGCGGGATCCTGCTGCTCGAGACGAGTGAGGAGGTTCCATCGGCCGCCAGCGTGAGGCGGTGGGTGCGCGGGCTCGGCGAGCGCGGGCTCCTCGACGTCGTCGCGGGCGTGCTCGTGGCCCGGCCGCCGACGGCCGCGCTCGGCGCCCCCGTGCCGTCCCCGGAGGAGCGGGCCCGGCTCCGCGCCGAGCAGCGCGACACCGTCATCGAGCAGATCGCCCGCTACAACCCGCGCGCGGTCGTGTGCGTGGGCGTGCCGTTCGGGCACACGCGGCCGCAGTGGATCCTGCCGCACGGCGGCACCATGCGGCTCGACGGGGCGGCGAAGACGGTGCACGCGGACTACAGCTGAGCCGCCGCGGGCCTGGCGCGGGCCTGGCGCGGGCCCGCGGTGCGGATCGGCCCGCTGGCTAGGCTGCGAGCGTGACGCTGCAGAACCACCCGGGCGAGACCGAGTTCCCCGTGCGCGCGCGGCTGCGCCACGCCCGCATGCTCGACGCGCAGCGGCTGAGGCCCGGCGGCGGCAAGGAGAGGCGCGCGCTCCTCGTCACCGCCCTGGCGCTGCCCTTCGGAGCGGCCGGCGTGACGCTGGGGATCGTGGTGGCGACGTCCGGCGAGCCGGAGGGCGGCCCGGCCATGCCCATCGTCCTGTTCGCCCTCGGGATGGGCGTGGGCCTGCTCGTCGCGGCGGTCGTCTTCCAGCAGATCGACGCGCGGGCTCCGCGACGCGACCAGCTCGCGTACGTGGCCGAGGCGCGGATCCGGCCGCTGCTCCTCGAGGAGCAGCAGCTGCTCGCGCTCGACGCCGTGAGCGACTTCTCGTTCGGCGGCTGGAACTCGTCGCTCGCGTTCCAGCCGACGTGGGCCGAGATGCCCGCGGATCTGCGCGCCCGCCACGCGGACGGGTCGACCGGGCACGAGTGGGCGGGCCTGCCGATGACGACGCTCGCCCAGCACCGCGCCGCCCTCGACACGCAGTTCCGCATCGCGTCGCGCGACGACATCGAGCTGTTCGTGGCGGATGCGCGGACGCTCGGGCCGATGTCGGCGCGCTTCGCGGAGAGGGCCGCGTCCGACGACGCGGAGCGCATGGTGTCGCGCATGGCGGCGCTCACCGGCCGGAGCGAGTTCGAGATCATCGACCTGACGAGGCCGCACGACGGCCGGCCGCCCGTGCTGCTGCTCGCGGGCGACAGCGAGCGCACGATCGGAGCCATCCGCTACGCCTACGTCGCCGGGTACCTCCCCGCGGACGACGCATGGGCGCTCATCCGGCAGGTCGGCGCGCGGGTCTTCGCGACCTACGACGGCTGGGACGCGTACTGGGCGGACGTGTCGCTCGCGCTCGCCTTCCGCACCGACAGCCTCGACGCGGTGCAGTCGCAGCGGCGGGTGCGGGATGCGCTCGTCGCGTCCGCGTGGCCGGCGGCGACGGTGCCGTGGCCGGGGCGGGCCCCCGCCGTCCGCTGACCGGAGCCGGGAGGGCCCGCACGCACGCGTGCCCCGGCGGAGGGCTCCGTCGGGGCACGCGTGCAGGAGATGCGATCAGGCGGTGAGGCCGTCCACGTACTCCTGGTTCTCGGCGATCCACGCCTCGACGACCTCGGTGTAGTCGTCGCCGTCGACGCCGCTGTTGAACATGGCGTTCTCGAGGGACGCGAGCGTGGCGCTGTCCATCGTGAAGCCCTCGAGCCACGACGTGAGCTGCGGGAAGTCCTCCGTGAAGTCGGGACCGCCGAAGGAGTGGATGGACTCGGCGTCGCCCAGGGTGCCCCGCGGGTCCTCCAGGTCCTTGATGGGGAAGGCGTCGTACGCCCAGTGGGGGCTCCACAGGGTCACGGCGATGTCCTCGCCGTTCTCCGTCGCGGTCTGGAGCTCGGTGAGCATGGCCGGGGTGGAGGAGGTCTGCAGCTCCAGTCCCGTCAGCCCGTACTCCGGGATCGTCGCGTCCTGGACCGCCCCGACGAGGCCGGAGCCGGACTCGATGCCGACGATGCGCCCGCCGAAGAGGTCGGCGTTCGCCTGCAGCTCCTCGATGGAGTCGATGGGGGCGTCCTCGTTCACGGCGATGGCGAGCTTGGCGTCCTCGTTCCAGGCGCCCAGGTCGACCAGGTCGTCGCCGTACTCCTCGATCTCCGCCGCGTGCGTGGTGGGCAGCCAGGTGTCGAGCACCACGTCGTAGTCGCCGCTGGTGAGGCCGACGAAGACGGGGGCGAGGGTCGCGGACCGCAGGTTCACGGTGTAGCCCTCGTCCTCGAGGATGCTCTTCCACAGCCAGGACGCGGCGATGCCCTCGTCCCAGCCCTCGAAGACGGCGAGCTCGAGGACGCTCTGGTCGCCGTTCTCCAGCGCCTCGTCGGACGCGCCCGAGGTGCTGGGCGGCGAGCAGGCGGCGAGGCCGAGGAGGAGTGCCCCTCCGAGGGCGATGGACGAGGCGATGCTGTGCTTCTTCATGCGTTCCTTCCGGTGGTGGTGCGGTGCGTGGTGCAGGTACGGGGTGCTGATGCGGGTGCGGGTGCGCCGGCGCGTCAGGCGGAGGCGCCGACCGGCTCGCGGGCGGGGGCGCCCTCGGTCGTCCCGCCGTCGGCCGTCCGGGATCCGGCCGCCGCGGATCGCGGCGACCTCCGGATGCGCCGGGCGCGCGGGGTGCGGGCACCGCCGAGGGCGCCCGTGGTGCGGTCGAGGATGATCGCGAGGATCACGACGGACACGCCCGCCTCCGCGCCCAGGGCGACGTCGATCCGGCTGAGGCTCGCGACCACCTGCCCGCCCAGCCCGCCCGCGCCGACGAGGCCCGCGATGACGACCATGGACAGCGACAGCATGATGACCTGGTTGATGCCGGCCATGATGCTGGGTCGCGCGAGCGGCAGCTGGATGGTGCGGAGGATGCGCCAGCGCGAGGAGCCGAACGCGTGCCCGGCCTCCACGACCTCCTGGTCGACCCCGCGGATGCCGAGCTCGGTGAGGCGCACGCCGGGCGCCATGGCGAACACGACGGTCGCCACTATGCCGGGCACGACGCCCACGCGGAACAGCAGCAGGGCGGGGATCAGGTACACGAACGACGGCGTCGTCTGCATGAAGTCGAGGACCGGGCGGATGATCCGGGACGCGAGGTCGGACCGCGCGGCGACGACCCCCAGGGGGACGCTCAGGAGGATGGCGAGGGAGCTCGCCACGAGCACCAGCGCGAGCGTCGCCATCGCGTTCTCCCACTGGTCCACGGCGCAGATGGCGAGCAGGCCGGCGACCGTGCCCACGGCCAGGCGCCAGCCCTTCGCGAGGAACGCCAGCCCGGCGATGACCAGGATCACGGCCCAGAAGGGCGGGGCGCCGAGCGCGTAGGCGACCCACTCGTAGAGGAACGCGAACACCGCGCGCAGGGCGTCGAACAGCGGACGCAGGGTGCCGGTGAGGAAGTCGACGCCGCTGGAGACCCAGGAGCCGAACGGGATGCGCGGGAAGTCGGTCATCGGGCTGCCTCCTCGGCGGTCGCGGGTGCGGGCGCCGGCGCGGGCGCGAGTGCGGGCGCCTCCGCGGACACGGGCGCGGGGGTGCGCTCCGGAGCGGCCGCTGCGCTCCCCGGGGTCGTGCGGGCGAGGTCGAGGGTCGCGTCGAGCTCGCTCTCGGGGATGCGCCCGACGGGCTCGGGCAGCGGGATGGGCGAGGTGGAGGTGTCCACGTCGCCGAGGGCCGCGAGGAGGGTCACCCGCGGGATCACGCCGAGCAGGCGATCGTGCGCGTCGACCACGGCGATGGGCAGGGCGCTCTCGACGGCGGAGGCGTAGAGGTCCACCAGCGCCGCGTCGGGGAGGGTGCGCTCGAAGCGCGTGCTCACCCGCCGGGCGAGGTCGTCGTCGCCCCGGCGGACCTGCTCGAGGACGTCGACGTCGCGGACCCAGCCGAGGAGCCGCTCGTCGTGCCCGACCACCAGGAGCGCCGCCGTCTGCAGGTCGCGGAGCCGCCGCAGCGCACCGCGCGTCCCGACCGTGACGTCGACCACGGCGCGCGGCGGCTGCATGGCGCTCGCGGCCGTGAGCACGCGGGCACGGTCGACGTCCTGCACGAACTGGGCGACGTAGTCGTCGGCGGGCTCGGTCAGGATCTCCTCGGGCGTGCCGATCTGCACGATGCGGCCCTCGCGCATGACCGCGATGCGGTCGCCGAGGAGCATGGCCTCGTTGAGGTCGTGCGTGATGAAGACGATGGTCTTGCCGAGCCGGGCCTGGAGCTCCAGCAGCTGCTCCTGCATCTCCCGGCGGATGAGCGGGTCGAGCGCGCTGAACGCCTCGTCCATCAGCAGGATGTCGGTGTCCGCGGCGAGCGCCCGGGCGATCCCCACGCGCTGCTGCATGCCTCCCGACAGCTCGGACGGGAGCTTGTCGCCCCACCCCTCGAGCCCGACCAGCGCGATCACCTCGCGGGCCTTCGCCAGGCGCTCCGCGCGCGGCATCCCCTGCACCTCGAGGCCGTACGCGACGTTGTCCACGACGGACCGGTGCGGCAGGAGCGCGAAGTGCTGGAACACCATCGAGACGTGGGCACGGCGCACCTCGTTGAGCCGCGCCTCCGGGATCCCGGTGATCGACTCGCCGGCGACCTCGACGGTGCCGGAGGTCGGCTCCCAGAGGCCGTTGAGCATGCGGATGAGCGTCGACTTCCCGGAGCCGGACAGGCCCATGACGACGAAGATCTCGCCCGGGCGCACGTCGAACGACGCGTCGATGACCGCGGCGGTGCCGAGGTGGGCGGTCTCCTCGACGGTGGCGCCGTCGGCGAGGCGGCGGACGACGTCGTGGGGGCGGCGCCCGAAGACCTTGTGCAGGTCACGGGCGCGGATGGCGGGGGTGGTGGTGGTCACGGGCTCTCCACGAGCGCGCCGCCGCGCCCCGCACGTCGGTGCGGGGATCATCGGACGTCGGCTCTGGTCGACGGACGGGTCGATCGGAGAGGCGGAGGGGGCCGCGGCACGGGCGTCGACGCGGGGCGTCGGGCTCGGATCGGGGCGTCCTCCGCAGGCGGGGCCATGGGACCCGCGCCGGCTCCGTCGGACCGTACGACGACCGCGTCCCGGTGGTGCGGGGCCTGGTCGGCGCGTCCTGGATGATGACGGGCCCGCTCGTCGCGGGCCACATCGAAGCTAGCCGGAGGCCGCGGGGGGAATCGAATCGCACCCCCGCCCTGGAGGGCCCCGACGGCCGTCCCGCGCGACGCCGATCGCCGTGCCCATGGGGATCCGGGGCGTGTCCAGATCGTTACACCGCATCTCGCCGGACGGGTCCTCCGGGCCGCCCGGGGGTCGGCATCGGCCCGGGCCGGTCGCCGGTCGCCGGTCGCGTGTCGGATCAGTCGCGCGGCTCGCCCGTCAGGGGCCGGACCACCCGGTGCCCGTCGAGGGAGCGGGCGGCCTCGAGGACGTGCGCCGGCGTGATCGCGAGGAGCGCCGGATCCGGGATGGCCGAGAACGTGTCGCCGAGCCGCTGCGACGCGTCCGTGAGCACGATGTGGGGGCCGGTCGCGGGCGGGCCCCACTCCTCGGGCGGGGCGGGGCCGAAGATCACGACCGAGGGGATGCCGTATGCGCTCGCGAGGTGGGCGGCGCCCGTGTCGGCGGAGATGACGAGGTCGGCCGCGGCGATGATCCCGGCGAACGCGTCGAGGGCGAGCTCGCCCGCGAGCACGGTCGACGTGGGCATGCCGGCGAGGGCCGCGACCTCCAGGGCGCGCTCGCGCTCCTTGTCCGAGCCGGTGAAGACGACCGTGCGGCCCTCCGCGTCGAGGACGCGGGCGACCTCGGCGAAGCGGTCGACCGGCCACTGGCGCGACCCGTAGGCGGCGCCCACGTGGATCACGACCGCGTGCTCCGCGACGGGCGGCTCGGCCGGCACCAGGATGCCGACGTCGTCCGGATCCGCGGGCATGCCGTGCCACGACACGAGCCGCGCCCAGCGGTAGCGCTCGAGGACGTGGTCCTCCCACGCGGGGCCGTCGGCGGCGGGCATGCCGTCGAGCTCGGGAGCCGCGTGGCCGAGCGTCCGGTGCGCGCGCAGCTCGTGGAGCAGGGTGCGGCTCTCGATGCCCGCGCCGTGCAGGTTGATGGCGAGGTCGACCGTGCCGGGCTCGCGCGCGATGGGGTGGTCGAAGCCCTGCTGCGGGAGGTGCTCGTCGACCACGCCGAGCAGGCGCACGACGGGGGCGAGCCAGCCGGTCGTGGCGAGCAGGATGCGGGAGTCCGGGTACGCGCGGCGGATCGCCCGGAGCGCGGGCACGGCCACGAGGATGTCGCCGAGCTTGATGGCGCGGAGGACGAGGATCTCGGCCGGATGCGCCGACCCGTCCGGGGCCTCGGCGCGGGCGTCGTCGGGGAGGGCGGCCGGATCGCCGGGGGTCTGCATGGGTTCCAGCCTGGCAGACGGGAGGCGCGGCGGTCGGACGGCCGGTCAGGAGGGGCGGCAGCCCGGAGGGGCGGGCGCCGCGGCGGTCGGTCGGCCCGGGTGCGCGCTAGCGGACGGACCGGCGGTCGGACTCGACCTCCTCGCGATGGAGGAGGTCGCCCATCGCGTCGAGGCGCGTGACGACGCGCTGGGCGGTGTCGACGGTGAGGGTCCCGCGGAGGTGCACGTCCCGCACGTGCGCGAGCTCGATCACGATCTCCTGGTCCCGGCGCATGGCGCCCGTCATGCGGTACTGGTCGGGCCGCCCCCACACCGGCAGCTGGAGGGGGAAGGCGAGCCGGGCGGCGCGCGGGACCGACGGGAACTCGTGCGCGAGCATCTCCTGCGGCTCGCCGCCGACGATCCGCACCCGGGAGACGCCGTCGGAGGAGTCGACGAGACCCGTGGCGAGGTCGGTGCAGACGTAGGAGCCCACCAGCGGACGCACGACGAGCTCGTGCCGTTCGAGGGTCGTGCCGGTCTGGCCGACGACACGGCAGCGGTAGGGCGGCCGGCGGCTCTGGTCGACGAGGATCCCGACGGCCTCGACCAGGACGTCGGTGGGCGTCTCCGGGAGCAGGGACGGGGGCGACGGCCGCACGCCCGCCACGTACGCGAAGTCCCGCCCACGCTGGGTCGGCGCGTCGGGGATCGGGCGGGCGTCGGGGATCGGTTCGGCCATGTCCCCACCCTCCCCGACCCCGCCGGGGAGCGCGACCCCGACCCCGCCCGGATGGTGGACTCGCGCGACCTATTTCCCCATATGCTGAGCCCGCAGCGACGCGAGCGGCCCACCCGGGCCGACCGTCGTACGGCCGACGGAGGCATGCAGGGGCAGACGCGAGGACGCGCGCACGGTCGTCACCGGCCCGACGCCTCCGCGCCCCGGCGTCCTCGCTCCTCGGCTCGCGACCCGCACGACGGGCGCGCGCCCGGGAGCCGGCGACGCGCGGTCCGCCTCGGGCCGCGGTCGTGGCTCCTCGGCACGGCCCTCCGCCGCGCGTCCGCGCAGTGGCGGCTCGTGGTCGCCGTGGTGGCCGTCGCGACGCTCGCGTGCTCGCTCGTGACCGTCCTCGGGCTCCTCGTGACGACCACGGAGGAGGGCGGCGTGCGGCGCACCCTCGATGCCGTGCCGGCGGACCGGACGGTCGTGCGCGTCACCGTCGACACCCCCACCGGCACGGTCGCGGAGGCGCGCACCGCGATCGACCGGGCCCTCCGGGACCTGCTCGGGGAGGCGGCCGGGGCGACGCCGACGGGATCCGCCGTGAGCGCGGTCGCGGACGTCGACGGGCTGACGGCGGGATCCGACCGGGTGCTCGCGTACGCCGGCGAGTACGACGACCGGGATGCGCGCGCCGAGCTGGTCGCCGGGTCGTGGGCCGAGGCTCCCGCGGGCGACGGCGTCCTGCCGGCCGCGCTCCCGGAGGCGGCGGCGTCGGCTCTCGGGCTGGGGATCGGATCCACCCTGGAGGTGCCGGCGCGCGGCGACGCCACGGCGACCGTGCGCGTCGTCGGGCTGTACCGGGCGGTGGACCCGGGCGGCACGGCCTGGCTCGACGACCCGCTGCAGGGCCGCGGCGACGACCCGGCGTTCCCCGAGCCGGACGTGTCCTTCGCCGACTACGTGCACGCGGTCGGCCCCCTGATCGTGGCCGACAGGGCGCTCGACGCCGCCGACGTGCGCGTCGCGACGCTCGACCTCCGCTCGCAGCCGACGTTCGACCGCGTGACGGTGGCGGGCCTGGATGCGCTCGTGGTGCGGCTCGGCGACGCGGATGCGGGGATCACGCGGACCGCGGGCGACGTGGGGCAGAGCGTCGCGTACTCGTCGGGCGTCGCGGACGCCGTGGCCGCCGCATCCGCCGCGCTGACCGTGACGCGCGCCACCGTCGCCGTCGCGGGGCTGCTGCTCGCGGTCCTCGCGCTGGCGGCGATCGCGCAGGCGGGGCGGCTCCTCGCCGACGCGCGCGACGCCGAGCGGCGGCTCCTGCAGGCACGCGGGGCCTCCCGGCGTCAGGTGATCGCGCTCGCGGGCGTCGAGGCCGGGGTGCTCGGGCTGCTGGTGGCGGGGATCAGCCTGCCGCTCGCCGCGCTCGCCTACCGCGGGCTCGCCGCCCTGCCGGCCATGCGCGCGGCCGGGATGCCGGTCGCGTCGGGGGTGCCGCTCGGATCCGTGCTGACGGCCGTCGCCGTCGCCGCGCTGCTGGCCGCGGTGCTCCTCGCGCCGGCGCTCGGCCGCGCCGACCGGGAGGACGCGGCGTCCGGGCGCGCCGGGGTCGCGCGGCTGGCGCGGTCGGGGATCGACCTGGCGCTGCTCGTGCTCGCGGGGCTCGGGATCGCGCAGCTGCTGGCGTACCGGTCGGCGTCCGCGTCGCCCGCGGCCTCCGGCGACGTGCCCGCGGGGCTGGATCCGGTGCTCGTCGCCGCACCCGTCGTGGTGCTCGTGGCGGTGGCGGCGCTCGCGGTGCGGCTCGTGCCGCTCGCCGCGCGCGGGCTGGGTGCGCTGGCGGCGCGCGCCCGCGGATCCGTGCTGCCGCTCGCCGCGTGGGAGCTGGCCCGCCGGGGACGACGGGCGACGGCGGCCGTGCTCCTGCTGAGCCTCGCGCTCGCGGTGTGCACGTTCGGCGTGGCGTTCCTCCACACGTGGCGGATCTCGCAGGAGGACCAGGCGGCGGTGGCCGTGGGGCCGGCGGCGCGGGTGGTCGCGGATGCGGAAGCGGCGCTGACGCAGTCGTCGGTGCTCGGGACGGGGGACGTCGAGCCCGCGCTGCGGCGGCCCCTGCGGATCGACGGCGCGCCCGCGGGCGACCCGGCCGAGGGCGGCGTGGGCACGGGTGCGCAGGTGCTCGGGCTGTCCGCCGCCGCGCGGACGATGATCGCGGACGGACGCGGCGGCGCGGCGGGAGGGGAGCGGGTCGAGCTGCTGCTGCGGGGGTCGACGCGCACGCGCGACGACGACGGGATCGCCCTTCCGGACGGGTCGCGCGGGCTCGCCGCGACCGTGCGCGTGGCCGACGCTGCGGCGCCGCTCGCGGACGTGCGGGTGCGGATCGCGGCGGTGGTCGAGGACCCGCGCGGGCTGCTCGCGGTCGTGGACCTCGGGGACGCGCCCGCGGACGGCACGGAGACGGAGGTGGCGGGCGCGTTCGCGTTCGCCGGCGCGGACGGGACGGACGGGACGGCCGGCGACGGTGCGGGCAACGGTGCGGGCGCGACGGACACGGCCGGCCTCGACGGCCTCCGGCTGGTCGGGTTCCGGGCCGAGGTGGTCGGCGGACGGGACTCGGACTCGTCGTCGGAGCGGGCGACGGAGGTGCTCGTGGGCGGGATCGCGGCGCGGACGGGCGGCGGGCGCGACCCCGCGGATCCACTCGCCGACGCGGCCGCCGCACCCCTCGAGGACGCCGCCGTGATCGACGGCGTCGCGGCCTGGGGCGGCGTGAGCGCCGATCCAGCCGCCCGCCCCCGGCGGTCGAGGCCGCGCCCGCGGGCTGGCAGGTGCGGCTCCCGGTGCTCGTGCCGCCGGACGCGTCGGGCCGCACGACCGTGACGCTGCTCGTCGCCTGGGTGCCGGTGGGCCTGGTGGACGCCGTGATCCCGACCGCCCTCGCGGAGGGCCTGGGCGTGGACCCCGGCATGGCGCTCGACCTCGCCGTCGCGGGCGTGCGGATCCCCGTGACGGTCGTGGGCGACGCGCCGCTCGTGCCCGGGTCCGCGACCCCGGAGGCGCTCGCGGCGGGCGCGTCGGGACTCGCGGGCGCCTCCGCCGCGACCACCGTCGTGGTCGACGGGCCGACGCTCGCGCGGGTGCTGATCCAGCGCGGCACGACGGGCGCGCTGGTGGACGAGTGGTGGGCGGGCTCGGGCGGGCTCGCCGACGGCACGACCAGCGCCGACGACGTCGTCACGCGCGCCGGCCTCGCCCGCGACCTCCAGGAGGCGCCGCTGCGGGTCGCGACGCCGACCGCGCTGCTCCTCGCGATCGCGGCCGCGGGGATCCTCGCGGCCGCCGGCTTCGCGCTGCACGCCGTCGCGGCGCTGCGGGCCCGGCGAGCGGACCTGGCGCACCTCCGGGCGGTCGGCCTGTCCGCATCCGGCGCGGTCGGGCTCGTCGCGGTGGAGGCGCTGGTCCTCACGGCGCTCGGCGCGGTCGCCGGCATCGCGGCCGGGCTGCTGACGGCGCTCGCCGTGGGGCCGCTCGTCGCGGTGTCGCCCGGTGGGACCGCGCCCGTGCCCGGGGTCGAGGTGCACGTCCCGTGGCTCGCGGTCGGGCTGCTGCCCGCGGGGCTCGCGGTCGTGCTGGCGCTCGTGGTGGCCGCGGTCGCGGGGTCGCAGCAGGCGGTGCGGCCCGCGGAGCTGCTGCGCGCCGGAGGCGGGGAGTGAGCGGGCGGCGGGCGGCGGAGTCGCGGGGGCGCTCCGGGCAGGCGGGCCGCGCGGGTCGCGCGGGCGGCGCCGGCGCACCCGTGCGGATCCTCACCGCCGGCGTCCTCCCCCTCGCGCCGCGCCGCCTGCTCCGCGACCGCGGCCTCGCCGCGTGCTTGACCCTGCTCGTCGGGGTATCGGCCCTGCTCGCCGCGGGCGCGCCGGCGCTGGTCACGCGGATCCTCGACGACGACGTCCGCGAGCGCGTCACCGCCGCCGGCCCTGCCGCGGACGTCGTGCTGCGCGCCCCGCTCGGCCGGGCGCAGGAGGGCGGGTCCGTGGAGCCCGGGGACGTCGTCGCGCTCGCCGACGCGCTCCCCGCGCAGCTGCCGCCGGCGCTCGCCCGGGCCGCCGACGGGATCACGAGCGCCGTCATCACGCCCGGCACCCTCGCGACCGGTCCCCTGTCGGTCGGCATCCAGCCCGACGGATCGGGTGGATCGGCGGGCGTCGGCGGCGGCCCGTCCGCGACGCCGGCCGTGCGCGTCGCCCTGCTCACGCCCTCGCTCGCCGACGACCTGCGCGTGGTGCGCGGCGTCCTGCCCGGCACCGCGATCACCGGCGACGCCGAGCCCGGCCCGCGCATCGGCACCTCGCCCGCCGGCCCCGTCGAGGTGGCCGTCTCGTCCGCGTCGGCGGAGGCGGCGGGGCTCGTGGTCGGATCGGCGCTCACCGTCCCGCAGAGCGGCGCCGACCGGATCGACGGCCGGGCCCCCCTGCTCGGGATCCGCGTGGTCGGCATCGTCGAGGCGGCCCCCGGCGCCTCCTTCCCCGACCTCCCCGGGCTCCTCGACCCCGTCCCCGCGGCCGACAGCGCCCCCGGCGCCACGGCGGGAATCACGGTCGTCGCCACGGCCGACGGCCTCGACCTCGCCCGCACGGCCGACCTCGCGGACGGCGACGGCGTGATCCGCATCCGCCTCGATCCCGCGGCCTTCACCGACGAGGGCGCGCGGGCGATGGTGCGCGACGTGCAGCGGCTGTCCGCGGGCACGGCGCCGGTCGGCGTCGACGGTGCGGTGGTCGGCGGATCCGAGGCACCGCTCCGGGTGAGCTCCGGCCTCGACCGCGTGGTCGCCGCCCACGCGGACGCGGCCCGCGCGGCCGTCGCCCAGATGTCCGTGCTGCTCGCCGGGGCGCTCGGCGTCGCCGCGGTCGTCCTCGTGCTGCTCGCGCGGCTGCTCGTCGGGCGCCGCCGCGAGGACATCGTGCGCGACCGCGCCCGCGGCGCCGGGACGGCGGCCATCGCGCTGACCGCGGGCGTCGAGTCGGTGCTGCTCGCGGCGGTCGGCGGCGCCGCGGGGCTCGGGACCGCGGTCGCGCTCGGCGCGCCGTGGCCGCTCGCGGACCCGGCTCCCGTCGCCCTGCTGCTCGCGGTCGCCGCGCTGGCCGCGCCCGCGGAGGCCGCGGTCATCGCCCGCCGGTCGGGCGACGCGGGCCGTCGCGAGCTCGGACGCGCGAGCCGCGTCGACGCCCGCCGCGCCATCGCGATCCGGCGCCTCGTCGCCGAGTCGACCGTCCTCCTGCTGGCGGTCGCCGCCGTCGTGTCCGTCCGCGGCCGCGGCCTCCTCGACGCGCGCGCCGACGGGGTGGATCCGCTGCTCGCCGCCGCGCCCCTCCTCCTCGCGGCCGCCGCCACGCTCGTCGCCGTCCGCGTGATCCCGCCGGCCCTGGCCGCGCTCGCGTCCCTGGCCCGGCGCGGTCGGGGCGCGCTCGGCGCGGTCGCCGGCGCCACCGGGTCGCCCGCCTCCCCGCTCCCCCTCGGCGCGCTCACCCTCGCGGTCGCCGTCGCGCTCACGGGCGGGCTCCTCGCCGAGACGGTCGCCACCGGCCGGGTCGCGGCGTCGTGGCAGGAGGTCGGGGCGGACGCGCGCATCGACGCGGAGGTCCCCGACGCCGACGTCGCGCTCCTCCGGGAAGCGGCGGGCGTGACGGCCGTGGGATCCGCCCGCGTCACCGACGACGCGCGCCTCACCGACGGACCCGTCCAGGAGTTCGCCACCCTGCTCGCCGTCGACGCGGGATACGCGGACGCGCTCGCGGCGTCGCCCGCGGACGCCGACGCCGTCGACCCGGCCGACCCCGACCGGATCCGCGCCCTCGCGGACGAGCCCGCGTCGGGCGACCGCCTCCCCGTCCTCGTCGACCGCCGCCTCGCCGACCGGCTCGTGACCGACGACCCCGTGCTCACGTACGGCGACCGGAACGTGCGCGTCCGCGTGGCCGGCGTGATCTCGGACGGCCCGCGCGGCTACCTCGGCGGCCCCTTCGTGATCGTCGACCGGGCCGCCCTCGCGTCCTGGGCGGACGAGCCGATCGTGGCCGACCAGGTGCTCGTGACCGGCCCGGGAGCCGCTGCCGCGGTCGGCGCCCTCGACGTCGACCCGGACGCGGTCCTCACGCGCGACGCCTGGCAGGAGGAGCGCTCCACGGGCGCCCTCGCGGCCGGCGTCGACCGGATGCTCGCCCTCGCGACGGCCGCCGCCGGGATCCTCGCGGCCCTCGCCGTCCTCGCCACCGCGGTCGCCGGCGCCGGCCGCCGCGCGCGCACGCTCGCGCTCCTCCGCACGCTCGGCCTGCCCCGACGCGGCGGCATCGGGCTGGCCCTCGCGGAGCTCGCGCCCGCCGTGCTCGCCGCGCTGCTCGGCGGCGCCGTCGCCGCGGTCGTCACCGTGCTCGCGCTCGGTCCCGCCCTCGGCCTGCGCCTGCTCACGGGCGGCCGAGCGGACCCGTCGCCCGCCATCGCGCCCGCCGTGATCCTCGCGGTCGCCGGCGCCGCCCTCCTGCTCCTGGCCCTCGCGATCCTCGCCGAGGCCGCCGCCCACCGCCACGACCGCCTCGCCGCGGTGCTCCGAGAAGGGGATGCAGCATGACCCGACGAACGACGCGCGAGACCGGCGGCGGAGCCGCCGCCGTCCGCGTCCCCCGCCCCGGCGCCGCCGAGTACGGCGCGGGCGCGCTCATCGTCTGCGACAGCCTGGTGCGGATCCACCAGGTCGGCGACATCGAGGTGCAGGCGCTCCAGGGCCTCGACCTGCTCGTCGACGCGGGCGAGATGATCGCCGTGGTCGGCGCCTCCGGCGCCGGCAAGTCGACGCTCCTCCAGATCGTCTCCGGCCTCGACGTGCCCACCGCCGGCCGTGCGCGCGTGGGCCGCTGGGACCTCCTCCGCATGACGCCCGCGGACCGGGTGACGTACCGCCGCGAGGTCGTCGGCTTCGTCTGGCAGCGCACCGCCAGGAACCTCGTCCCCTACCTCTCCGCGGGCGAGAACGTCGGCCTGCCGATGGCGTTCGCGGGCGTGCGGCGCCGGGAGCGCGCCGGGCGCGCCGCCGACCTGCTGGGGATGCTCGGCATCGCCGACCGGGCCGACCGACGCCCCGCGCAGCTGTCCGGCGGCGAGCAGCAGCGGGTCGCCATCGCGGTGGCGCTCGCGAACCACCCGCAGGTGCTCCTCGCGGACGAGCCGACGGGCGAGCTCGACCGGGCGAGCGGATCCGACGTGATGGCCGCGATGCACGCCGCGAACCGGGAGCTCGGCACCACGGTGGTGATCGTCACGCACGACGCCGCCGTCGCGGAGCAGGTGGAGCGCACGGTCGCGATCCGCGACGGCCGCACCGCCAGCGAGGTCGTCCGGCGCCGCGAGGTGGACGCGGCCGGCGCCTCCCGCGT
The DNA here is from genome assembly GCA_002150995.1 of Clavibacter michiganensis. Taxonomy (GTDB): domain Bacteria; phylum Actinomycetota; class Actinomycetes; order Actinomycetales; family Microbacteriaceae; genus Clavibacter; species Clavibacter michiganensis_K. Next base: position 2,983,057 of record MDHJ01000001.1, read on the forward strand.
CGTCGCCGAGGAGTACGCGGTGCTGGACCGCGCGGGCCGGCTCCAGCTGCCCGCCTCCTACCGGCGGTCGCTCGACCTCCGCGGCCGCGTGCGGCTGGAGCTGGAGGACGACCACGTCGGCGTCTGGCCGGACGGGCCGGCACCCGCGGGACGAGGGGACGGCGCGCGATGACCGACGACACCCCCATGGTCCGGGTCGCGGGCGTCTCGCGCTCCCACGGATCCGGCCCCACCGTCGTGCACGCCCTCCGCGACGTGACGCTCGACGTGCCCCGGGGCCGCCTGGTCACGCTCGTCGGCCGCTCCGGGTCGGGCAAGACGACGCTCCTCACCTGCATCGGCGGGCTCGACCGGCCGACCGCGGGACGCATCGAGGTGGACGGCGTCGACGTCACCGCGCTCGACGAGTCCGGCCGCACGGCGCTCCGCCGCGACCGCGTGGCCTTCGTCTTCCAGACCTTCGGCCTGCTGCCCGCGCTCACGGCCGCCGAGAACGTCGGGCTGCCGCTCCGCCTCCGACGCGCGCCGCACGACGAGCGCGAAGCCCGCGTCGCCGAGCTGCTGGACCTCGTCGGCCTCGCCGCGCACGCGGGCCAGCGCCCGTCGGAGATGTCGGGCGGCCAGCAGCAGCGCGTCGCCGTGGCGCGGGCCCTGGCCAACCGGCCGCGCCTGCTCCTCGCGGACGAGCCGACCGGCCAGCTGGATCAGGAGACGGGCGCCTCGATCATGCGGCTCCTCCTCGACGTGGTGCGGGCCGAGGGCACGACCGCGCTCATCAGCACGCACGACGCCACGCTGCAGGGACTCGCGGACGCGTCGATCCGCCTCACGGACGGGCGGGTGGACCTGGCGGGGGCGTGACCGGCCCGGGTGGCCGGCCGGCCCGGGTGGTCGGCCGGCCCGCCGGGTGCGCTCAGGCCGCCCGCACCCGCCGGATCAGCCGCGTGACCACGAACCACAGCACCAGCAGCGCGATGACGCCGACGGCAGCGTAGGAGATCAGGCCGCTCCACTCCTCCAGCACCGGCCGGATGGCGGGGCCGAACGCGAAGCCGAGGCCGACCCAGATGCCGTTCCAGGCGGCGGATCCGGCGACCGTGTAGAGCGAGAAGCGCCAGAGCGGCATGCGCTCGATGCCCGCCGGGATGGAGATGAACGAGCGCACGAGCGGCACGCAGCGGCCGACGAGCACCGCGGTGCCGCCCCAGCGGAGGAAGAAGGCCTCGGCCTTGTCGAAGTCGGCGTGGTCGAGCAGGGGGATCCGGCCGACGAGGCGGCGGGTGCGGTCCCGGCCGAGCGCGGCGCCGATCGCGTACCAGATGAGGGCGCCGACGAGCGCGCCGACGGTGGCGGCGGCCCACGCGCCCCAGGCGCTCATGCGGCCCTCGTAGGCGAGGAAGCCGGCGACCGGGAGGATCGCCTCGGAGGGGATCGGCGGCACGAAGGTCTCGATGAGGACGGCGAGGCCGACCCCCACCTCACCCAGCACCTCGATGAGCGAGAGGACCCAGCCGACGAAGCCGTCGTATCCCTCGCTCGGGTGGATCTCGCCGGGGGTCACTGCTCGGATGGCGCTCATGCGGCCTCTCGTTCTGTCGGGGGGTCGGGCGTCAGGGTCCGTCGGGCGCCGGCTGCGCGGAGGGCGCGATGCCCGGGACGGACCCCGCGAGTGTAGGGAACGGAATTCGGCATCCGCTGAATCGGGGGTGCGGCGGGGCGGCAGGCGGTGCGCGGTGGTCGGTACGCGGTGCGCGGCGGGCATGATCCGCGCGGTGGACCGCGGTCGCCCGAGCGGGGGACGACCGGCGTGCGCTCCCGCGGGAGGCTGGAGGCACGGCCGCCGGCCGTCCCGCTCCCGCCCGACGTCCCGGAGGATCCCCCTGAGCCGCTCGCCCCTCGCCCTCGCCCTGCCCCTGGCCTCGGCCCTCGCCGCCGCCCTCCTCGCCGGATGCGCGACGCCCGCCGCCGATCCCACGCCCCCGGCGACCGGGACGCCCACCGCGAGCGCCGCCCCCGCCACCCTCGGCGTGGACCAGGCCGCAGCCGATGCCGCGTTCACCGCGCTCGAGGAGCGGTTCGACGCGCGCCTCGGCGTGCACCTGGTCGACACGGCCACGGGCGCCGAGGTCTCCTGGCGGGCGGACGAGCGGTTCGCGTACGCCTCCACGATCAAGGCGCCGCTCGCGGCCGCGCTCCTCGACCGCGTCGGCATCGCCGGGATGGATCGCGCCGTGCCGATCGAGGCGGCCGACGTCCTCTCCTACGCGCCCGTCACCGAGACGCGCGTCGGCGGCACCATGACCCTCCGCGAGCTGGCCGAGGCCGCCATGACCCGGAGCGACAACACCGCGGCGAACCTGCTGCTCGAGGCCCTCGGCGGTCCGGCGGAGCTCGACGCGGCACTCACCGCGCTGGGCGACGAGACCACCGTCGTCTCCCGCAGGGAGCCCGACCTCAACGAGGCTACGCCCGGCGACGACCGCGACACCACGACCCGCGCGCCGCGGCCGCGCTCCTCCGGGCCTACGCCCTGGGCGACCCCGGCGCCCTCGCGGATCCCCTCGACGCCGACGAGCGCTCCCTCTTCACCGGCTGGCTGCAGGCGACCCAGACGGGCGACACGCTCGTGCGCGCCGAGCTGCCCACGGAGTGGACCGTCGGCGACAAGTCCGGCTCGGGCGCCTACGCGAGCCGCGGCGACGTCGCCGTGGTGTGGCGGCCGGACGCGGCGCCGCTCGTGATCGCGATCCACTCGTCGCGGGACGCGCAGGACGCCGAGGCCGACGACGCGCTCGTCTCGGGCGCCGCGCGGGCCGCGGTGCAGGCGCTCGGCGCGCTCGGCTGACGGGCGGACGGGGCGGATCAGCGCCCGTCGTCCTCCGCGAGCAGCACGAGCGCGCGGGCCAGGTCGGCGACCGCCTGCTCCGCCGCGCGGTCGGCGCCGCCGTCGTCGTGGCGCGCGAGCCAGGCCGCGACGATCCCCGCATGCCGGCCACCGCGAGCGGCGCGCACCGACCGGCGCGCGCGCTGTCGAGGCCGGCCGCGATGAAGCGGCGGCCCGTCTCCTCCACGTACCGGCCGTGCTCCCAGGCGGGCAGGTCGGCGAGGGCGGGGATCCGCTGCACGGTCGCGGCGAGGTCGAGCAGCACGCGCTGGCGGTCGGGCTCTCGGCGGACCCGGTCGAGCTCGGCGCGGAGGGTGGCGGCGACGACCTCGCCGAGCGGCGCGCCCGTGGGATCCTCGGCGACCTCCAGCTGCGCGACGACCGCCTCGACCTCCTGCCGGAGCAGCGCGCCGAGCAGCTCCTCCCGCACGCCGAAGCAGTAGTGGAAGGCGCCGTGCGCGAGCCCGGCCTCCGCGGTGATGGCCCGCGTGCTCGCCCCGGCGACGCCCGTGACGGCCATCACGCGCACCGCGGCGTCGAGGAGCTCGGCCCGCCGGGCGGTCCGTGATCCGTATGCGCGGGTGCTCTCGGAGGCGGCCTTCATGGGAGGAAGCTACCAAGAGCGGGAGATTGGGCCGCCCGGCCGAATCTCTCGCCTAGCGTCGGGTCATGCGCACCGACCACGCCGCCCCGACCATCCGCACCGCGCGAGCCGCCGACCTCGACGACGTGACCCGCGTGCTCGCGGAGGCCTTCGCCGAGGATCCCGTGCTGGCCGGCTTCGTCCCCGCCGGCCCTCGGCGGCGCGACCGCCTGGCCCTCCTCTTCGCCGCGCTCCTGCGCAGCGGCCCGCTCCCCGACGGGACCGTCGACGTCGCGGTCGACGCCCGCGGCGGGGTCCTCGGCGCGGCCGTCTGGGAGGCGCCCGGAGGAATCGCCGCGCACCGGACACTCCGGCAGGCGCCGACGTTCCTGCGCGCCCTCGGCGTCATGGGCGCCGTCCGCGCCGCCGCCCGGCTCCGCACCCTGGACCGCGCGCGACCGGGACTCCCGCACTGGCGGCTCGCCGAGGTGGGCGTGGGCGCGGCGGCGCGGGGCCTCGGCGTCGGATCCGCGCTCCTCGCCCACGGCCTCGCCCGCGTCGACGGCGACGGGTCCGCGGCCTACCTGGAGTCCTCGACCGCGCGGAACCGCGCGCTCTACCTCCGGAACGGCTTCGCCGAGCTGGGGCCGCTGGCGGGGCTCGGCGGGTCGCGCCCGGTGGCGATGTGGCGGCCCGCGCGCGGGGACGCGCGGACGCGGGGACGCGCGAACGCGGGCACGCCGTAGGACCATCCGGCCACGCCGGACTCCTGGGACGCGCGTCGACTGCGGTCGCGAACGGGGGCATCCGCCCGTGACGGCTCGCCGCCAGCCGCGCCGCGCGCGGTCCCGGGTGGGGGACGATGGATCCATGACCCTCAGCGCCGACGGCACCCTGCAGGACGGCCGGGTGCTCGTCGGCCCGGTCGACGCACCGGAGCTGCACGTGATGACGTACAACATCCGGCGCCTGTTCTCCCGGTACCGGCCGGGGAGCCCCGACCGGTGGGCGAACCGGGAGCCGCTGATCGCCGAGCTCCTGCAGCGCGAGCAGCCGGCCCTCCTCGGCACGCAGGAGGCGATGCCCACGCAGGGCCGCGCCCTGTCGCACGCGCTCGGGCGGCACTACCGGCGGATCGGGCACGGTCGGAACGCCGACGGCCACGGCGAGGGCTGCCCCACCTTCTACGACACCCGCCGCCTCGAGCTCACGAGCTGGCGGCAGGTCGCCCTCTCGGACACGCCCGCGGTCGCCGGATCCCGCAGCTGGGGCAACATGGTGCCCCGCATCGCCGTGGTCGCCGACTTCACCGACCGGGCCACGGGCCTGCCGCTGCGGCACGTGAACACCCACTTCGACCACCTCTCCCGGCGCTCGCGCGCGGAGTCCGCCCGGATGATGCTCGAGATCGTCGCCGAGGTGCAGGTCCCCACGATCGTGTCGGGCGACACCAACGCGGGCATCGACACGGAGCCGCACCGGCTGCTCATCGAGTCCGGCGCGCTCGTCGACGCCTGGCCCGCCGCGCGCGACCGGCTCACGCCCGAATGGGGCACGTGGTCGAACTACAAGGCGCCGAAGCGCACGACGCGCCGCATCGACTGGATGCTCGTGACGCCCGACATCGACGTGGAGCGCATCGGCATCAACACGACGCGCGTCGACGGACGCGCCCCCAGCGACCACGAGGCCCTGCAGGCGGTGGTGCGGTGCTGACGGATCCGACGACGCCCGCACAGCCCGAGGACCCGCACGCCCCCGAGGACGTCGCCGCGTTCGCCGACGCCGCCGCGCGCACCTTCCTGCAGCCGCCGCGCGGGGTGACGGCCGTGCTCGCCGACGGGGTGCGGGTGGTCGCGTTCCTCACGTTCCTCTTCTCCGTGCTCGCGTGGACGGGGGTCACATCGGCGATGTTCGCGCTCGCGCTCCTCGGGCTCGTGGCACCGCGGTTCCTGGGGGCGCGGCCGGGGCTCGACCTCGCCATCGGGATCACGACGCTCGTCTCCGCGGCGAGCAACCGGCTCGACCTCTACGAGATGCTGCCGTGGTGGGACATCCCCGCGCACCTCGTGACGACGGCGGCCCTCGCCGCGCTCGTCATCCTCCTGGCCGACCGCGCGGGCGTCGTCGTCGACCGGCGGCCGCTGCCCCTCGGGATCCTCAGCCTCACGGTGGGCCTCGCGCTCTCCGCGCTGTGGGAGCTCGGCGAGTGGGCCGGGCAGGCGTGGCTGGACCCCGAGATCCTCACCGGGTACTCGGACACGGTCGGCGACATGGCGGTCGGCGGGCTCGGCGCGCTCCTCATCGCGCCGCTGATGCCCATGCTGCTGGCGCGCTCGCGCTGGATCCCGGAGGCGCCGGCGCGCTGACGCGGGGCGCGCCCGCCTCCCGGACAGGAGGAGGAGAAGTGCCCGCCGCGGGGTTTGGGACGGGGAGCAGCCGGGTACGTGTCGGTCATGCGCTCGCCCGGGAACGACCTCCAGGCCGTCCTGTTCGACCGGGACGGGACGCTCGTCGTCGACGTCCCGTACAACGGCGACCCGGCCCTCGTCACGCTCATGCCCGGCGCCCGCGAGGCCGTCGACGCCGTGCGCGCCGCGGGCCTCCGCATCGGGATGGTCACCAACCAGTCGGGCATCGCGCGCGGCTCATCACCCGCGAGCAGGCCGACGCGGTCAACGCGCGCGTGCAGGAGCTGCTCGGCGCGTTCGACCTGGTGCTCGTGTGCCCGCACGGATCCGACGACGGCTGCGACTGCCGGAAGCCCGCCCCCGGCATGGTGCTCGAGGCCTGCCGGACCTGGGGCCTCGACCCCTCCGCCGTCGCGGTCGTGGGCGACATCGCCGCCGACACGGGTGCCGCCCGGGCCGCGGGAGCGCGCGGCGTGCTCGTGCCCACGCCCGTCACGCGCGAGGAGGAGGTGGCCGAGGCGGACGTCGTGGCCCCGACGATCCTCGACGCGGTGCACCTGCTCCTCCCCGACGACGCGCCCCGCCGCGTGCTCGTCGTGCGGCTCGACAGCGTCGGCGACGTGCTCGTCTCCGGGCCCGCCGTGCGCGCGGTCGCCGCCGACCCCCGCGTCGAGGTGCACCTGCTCTGCGGGCCGCGCGGCGCGTCCGCGGGCCGGCTGCTGCCCGGCGTGCACGCCGTCCACGTCTGGGACTGCCCGTGGATCTCCTCGCCCGCGCCCGCCGCCGACGCCGCCTCCGTGGACGCGCTGCACGCGATCCTCGCGGAGGTCGAGCCCGACGAGGCCGTCATCCTCACCTCCTTCCACCAGTCGCCCCTCCCGCTCGCGCTGCTGCTGCGGCTCGCGGGCATGCGGCGCATCACGGGAGCCAGCGTCGACTACGCCGGATCCCTGCTCGACGTGCGCCTCAAGCCCGGCGAGGACCTCGACGAGGACCAGCCGGAGCCCGAGCGCGCCCGCGCGATCGCCGCCGCGGCCGGCCACGCGCTGCCCGCCGACGACGACGGCCGCCTCGCCGTCACGGAGGCCGCCCTGCCCGAGGACGTCGCCGCGCTCCTGCCCGACGGCCCGTTCGCGCTCGTGCACCCGGGCGCCGCGGTCGGCGCGCGCGCCTACCCGGCCGACCAGCACCGCGACGCCGTCGCGCTCCTCGCCGCCCGCGGCGTCCCCGTCGTCGTCACGGGCGGCCCCGACGAGCGGGACCTCACCGCGCACGTGGCCGGATCCGCCGCCCTCGACCTCGGCGGCCGCACCGACCTCGCGGGCCTCGGCGCGCTCATGCGCCGCGCGGCCGTGCTCGTGAGCGGCAACACGGGCCCCGCGCACCTGGCCGCCGCGGTCGGCCTGCCCGTCGTCAGCCTGTTCTCGCCGGTCGTGCCGCCGATCCGCTGGGCGCCGTACCGCGTGCCCGTGATCCTGCTCGGCGACCAGGACGCGCCGTGCCGGCTCAGCCGTGGGCGCGACTGCCCCGTCCCCGGCCACCCGTGCCTGTCCGGCGTCTCGCCCACCGAGGTCGCCGACGCGGTGGAGCGGCTGCTCGCCACGACCGGCGGCACGGGCGGCACCGCGTCGCGCCCGACCGCGGAGGTGCCCGCATGAGGATCCTGATGTGGCACGTCCACGGTGGCTGGACCGACTCGTTCGTCCTCGGCGGCCACGAGGTCCTGCTCCCCGCCACGCCCGCGCGCGACGCGTGGGGCCTCGGCCGCGGCGGCCGCGACTGGCCCGCGAGCGCCCGCGAGGTGGATCCCGCCCTCCTGCACGAGACGGCCGTCGACCTGGTGCTCCTCCAGCGCGTCGCCGAGGTCGACGAGGCCGAGCGGCTCCTCGGCCGCCGCCTCGGCACCGACGTGGCCGCCGTGTACCTCGAGCACAACACCCCGCGCGGCGCCCCGACCGAGACGGTGCACCCGCTCGCCGGCCGTGCGGACATCCCGGTGGTCCACGTCACGCGCTTCAACGCGCTCATGTGGGACACGGGGATCGCGCCGACCGCGGTCGTCGAGCACGGCGTGCCCGATCCCGGCCCGCTGTACACGGGCGAGGTCGCGTCGCTCGGCGCCGTGATCAACGAGCCCGTCCGCCGCGGTCGCATCACCGGCACCGACCTGCTGCCCGCGTTCGCGGCCGCGGCGCCCGTCGAGGTGTTCGGCATGGGCACCGACCTGCTGCCGGCGGCCTTCCCGGGCGAGCGCGGGCCCGGCCTCGACGGCCGGCTCGTGCCCCGCGGCGACGTGCCGACCTCCCGCATGCACCCCGAGCTCGCGCGGCTCCGCGCCTACGTCCACCCGCACCGGTGGACGTCGCTCGGCCTGTCGCTCCTCGAGGCGATGCACATGGCGATGCCCGTGCTGGTGCTCGACGCGACGGAGGCGTCGCGCGCGGTGCCGCCGGACGCGGGCGCCATCTCCGCGGACCCGGCCGACCTGGTGCGCGCCGCGCGGCTGCTGGTCGCGGATCCGGACGAGGCCGCCCGCCGCGGCCGCATCGCCCGCGAGGCCGCGCTCGCCCGCTACTCCCTCGGCCGGTTCCTGCGCGACATGGACGTCGTGATGCACGACGCGGTCGACGCCGCGGCCGGGCGGCGGGCCCGCCGCACGCCCGTCGGATCCGCCGCCGCCGCCGCCGCCGCCGGCTCCCCCGACCCGCACCACCCGCACCCGCAGCTCGACGAGAGGACGACACGATGAGGATCGCGATGATCTCCGAGCACGCCAGCCCCCTGGCCACCATCGGCGGGGTCGACGCCGGCGGCCAGAACGTGCACGTCGCGGCGCTGTCCGCGGCGCTCGCGGACGAGGGCCACACCGTCACCGTCTACACGCGCCGCGACGACCCGGCGCTGCCCGCCCGCGTCGCCTTCGCGCCCGGCGTGGAGGTCGTGCACCTCGACGCCGGACCCCCGCGCGCCGTGCCCAAGGACGACCTCCTCCCGCACATGGGCGAGCTCGCCGACGGCCTCCTCGCCGACTGGCGCACCGCGCGCCCGGACGTGGTGCACAGCCACTTCTGGATGTCCGGCGTCGCCGCCCTCGACGCCGCCGCGCGCCTCGCGGCCTCCCCGGTCGGCGCCGCCCCCGCGCCGCCCGTGCTGCACACCTTCCACGCGCTCGGATCCGTGAAGCGCCGGCACCTCGGCGCCGAGGACACGAGCCCGGCCGAGCGCGCCGCCCTCGAGCCCGGGGTCGGCCGCCGCGCCGACGCGGTCATCGCGACGTGCTCCGACGAGGCCGCCGAGCTGGTGCGCTCCGGCGTCGACGCGGCCCGCATCACCGTGATCCCGTGCGGCGTCGACATCGAGCACTTCACCCCGCGCGCGGCCGACGCCGGCGCGGTCGCCGAGCGCGACGAGCCGGGCCGCCCGATGCGCGTCATGGTCGTCGGCCGGCTGGTCCCCCGCAAGGGCGTCGACCTCGCGATCGAGGCCCTCGGGATCCTCGACCGCCGCGGCCGCCGGGACCTCGAGCTCGTGATCGTCGGCGGCTCCGGCGACGCCGCGAGCGCCGGCGAGGACGCCGAGGCCCGCCGCCTCCTCGATGCCGCCCGCGCCGCCGGGGTCGCCGACCGCGTGCGCCTCCACGGCCGCGTCTCGCAGGCCGACATGCCCGCCGTGATGCGCACCGCCGACGTGGTCGTCTGCGCCCCCTGGTACGAGCCGTTCGGCATCGTGCCGCTCGAGGCGATGGCCTCGGGCGTGCCCGTCGTCGCGTCCGCCGTCGGCGGCCTCACCGACAGCGTGGTCGACGGCGTCACGGGGATCCTCGTGCCGCCGCGCGACCCCGCCGCCATCGCCGACGCCCTCGAGGCCCTGCACGCGGACCCGAGCGCCGCCGCCGCCTCGGCCGGGCCGGACGCGACCGCATGGAGCACGGCTACTCGTGGGCGACCGTCGCCGCCCGCACCGCGGAGGCGTACCGCTCGGCCGTCCAGGACGCCGCCGTCGACGGGCTCCCCGCCGACCCGACCGTGGTGGACGCGCACCTCGACGCGCTCGGCCCCGTGCTCGACGCCCTCCGCGCGCACGCCCCGCGCCTCACCGCGTGGGGCAGCGAGATGGCCGACCGCCTCAGCCACGGCGCCCGCCTCCTCGCGGCCGGCAACGGCGGATCCGCGGCCGAGGCCCAGCACCTCACGAGCGAGCTGGTGGGCCGCTTCGACGGCGACCGGCGCCCCTTCTCCGCGATCGCCCTGCACTCCGAGTCGTCCGCGGTCACCGCGATCGGCAACGACTACGGGTTCGAGGAGGTCTTCGCCCGCCAGGTGCACGCGCACGCGCGCTCGGGCGACATCGTCGTGCTGCTCTCCACGAGCGGCCGGAGCGCGAACCTCCTGAAGGCGGCCGCTGCCGCGCGCGCCGCGGGCGCCACCACGTGGGCGATGACGGGTCCCGGCCCGAACCCGCTCGTGGAGGCCTGCGACGACCACATCGCCCTCGACGGGCCGTCGGCGAACGTGCAGGAGGCGCAGCTCGTCGCCGTGCACGCGATCTGCCGCTCCTTCGAGAGCCGCCTGACGGCGAACGACCGGGCCGCGGCGCTCGCGTCGGCGATCGCGGACGCGGCGCCGGCGTCGCCCGCCGGCGCGCTCAGCGGCCCGGCTCCCGCGTCCGCCGCCGCGGAGGTGCCGGCATGAGGATCGTCGTGGTCGGCGACGTGCTCCTCGACGTCGACATGCAGGGGTCCGCCCACCGCCTCAGCCCCGACGCGCCCGTCCCGGTCATCGAGGTCGAGGAGTCGCTGCCGCGTGCCGGCGGCGCGGGCCTCGTCGCCACCATGCTCGCCCGCGACGGCCACGAGGTGCGCCTCGTCACCGTGCTCTCCGACGACCGGCACGCCCAGACGCTCCGCGAGCGGCTCGCGCGCGTCGAGGTGGTCGCCGGCCCGTCCGGCGCGCCCACGCCCGTGAAGACCCGCGTCCGCGCCGACGGGCACGCGATCGCCCGCATCGACGAGGGCTGCGCGCCGCCGCCGACGCCCGTCGCCACCGACGCGATGCTCGACGCGATCTCCACCGCCGACGCCATCGTGGTCGCCGACTACGGCCGCGGCGTCACGCGCGACCCGCGCCTCCGCGCCGCCCTCGACGCGCGCGCGGCCGTCGTGCCGCTGGTGTGGGATCCTCACCCCGCGGGCGAGCCGCCGGTCCCGAATACCGCGCTCGCCACCCCGAACCTCGCCGAGGCGCGCGCCTTCTCCGGCGTCGCGGGGCGCGACGTGTCCGCGGCGGCCGACGCCGCCCGCCTGCTCCGCGAGCGCTGGGGCGTCCGCACGGTCGCGGTCACCATGAGCGAGCGCGGCGCGCTGCTGGTGTCCGCGCCCACGACGCCCGGCGCCGACCGCGGACGCCCGGGCGCGGCCATGCCCGTCGTCGTCCCCGCCCCGCTCGTCGCGACGGGGGACCCGTGCGGCGCCGGGGACCGCCTCGCCGCCACCGCCCTCGCGGCGCTGGCCGCGGGATCCGCCGTCGAGGACGCCGTGCGCGAGGCCGTCGCCGCGGCCGCCGAGTACGTCGACGCGGGCGGGTCGCGACCCTCACGGCCCCGCCCGCGGCCCGCCCCATCGGCGGCCATGCGGCGGGCGCCCTGCAGGTGATCCGGGACACGCGCGCCGCCGGCGGCACCGTCGTCGCGACCGGCGGCTGCTTCGACCTCGTCCACGCCGGCCACGCGCGCACGCTCGCCGCGGCCCGCGCGCTCGGCGACTGCCTGGTCGTGCTCCTCAACTCCGACGACTCGGTGCGCCGCCTCAAGGGCCCGAGCGGCCGATCATGACGGAGGAGGACCGCGTGGACCTCCTCATGTCGCTCGGCGTGGTTGATGCGGTGGTGCTGTTCTCCGAGGACACCCCCGAGGAGGCGCTCCGCACCATCAAGCCCGACCTGTGGGTCAAGGGCGGCGACTACCGCGCCGAGGACCTGCCCGAGTCGGCCGTCATCGCCGAGTGGGGCGGCCAGGCCGTGACCGTGCCGTACCACCCCGGCCGCTCCACCACGAAGCTCGCGGGCGCGCTCGCCCGCGTCGGCTGACCGACCACCCGCCCATCACCGCACCGCACCGCCCGCGCCGCTCGACCCGCGCGGGATCCGCACCACGAGAGGAACACCCATGACCGACTCCCCCCAGACCGACGCCGCACCCGCCGCACCCCGCACCCCGCGCACAGGCCGCGTCCTCATCACCGGCGGTGCGTCCGGCCTCGGCGCGGCGGTCGCGCAGGCGGTCCTCGCGGCCGGCGGCGAGCCCATCGTCCTCGACCTCGACACCTCGAGCGTCACCGGCATGGAGGCGCACCGCATCGACGTCTCCGACACCCGCGCCACCGAGGCGCTCGTCACCGAGATCGCCCAGGCGCACGGCGGCCTCGACGCGGTCGTCACCGCGGCCGGCATCGACCGCTGCGGCCGCCTCGTCGACGTCGCGCCGACCGAGTGGGAGAAGGTGATCGGCGTGAACCTCATGGGCACCGTCGCCGTCGTCCGCGCGGCGCTGCCGTTCCTCACCGAGTCGCACGGACGCGTCGTCACCGTCGCGTCGTCGCTCGCCATCAAGGCCGTCTCCGACGCCACCGCCTACTGCGCGTCCAAGTTCGGCGTGCTCGGCTTCACCCGGGCCCTCGCCGCCGAGACGAAGGGCGAGGTCGGCGTGACCACGCTGATCCCCTCCGGCATGAAGACCCACTTCTTCGACGACCGCGACCCGAAGTACAAGCCCGGCTCCGACGCGAACCTCAACGACCCCGCCGCCGTGGCCGACTCGGTCATGTTCGTCCTCGGCCAGCCCCGCGGCTGCGAGATCCGCGAGCTCGTCATCACCCACGAGCTCGAGGACAGCTGGCCGTGAGTCGCGGTTGACCCGCGCCCTCGGCGCACGACACGAGCCCGGCCCCGCATCGCGCGGGAGCCGGGCTCGTCTCATGAACGGGACAACTGGCGAGCGGTAAACCCCGAGGCACCTTGCCGGCACATCGCGCGTCACGCGATGGCGACCCCCGTCAGTACCAGGGAGATGATCGAGATCAGGAGGACGAGTGCCGTCCCGAGCGCGGGGATCGCACGGGTGCGTCTTCCTGCCGCCATCACCCCGATCACCCCGACGACCGTCAGCACCACGCTGACCCCAGCCCCCATCGAGCCAATTCGAACGCGAAGTCGCCGAGACCGTAGTCGCATGGTCGAGCCCGCTCGGCACAGCCGCCGAAGGCCATCCCGCTCATGAGCACGCAGAAGTAACCCGCCCCGGCGACCAGCAGCTGGGTCACCAGCAATCCCGCTGTCACCCTCCTGTCGCTGGCACGCCGATGAGCATCGGTCGCGAACGCCTCACTCATGTCCTTGCCCATCCCCATCCTCTCCGTTGCGCGATGTCCCACCGCGACGTCGATGAAGACCCTAGTCAGCCGAGTACAAGAAGCTCTCGAGAAACCCATAGGCCGATCGCTGGGTATAAGAATCGGAGTACGACTCATGAGCCGCCTCCGAGTCTCCGCTCTGGCAGAATCTGTCGTTCTCGACGCACCAAGATCGCACCATCGCGATGGGGAATGAGCTCAGGGTCGACGCCTTCGCATAACCATCAAATGCCCCTTCGGCTCGAACGAAGATCCCATGACCGCTGCCGTTTCCGTCGGCGTTCCATCGCTCACCATCCCGATATGTGGGATCTCCGAACAGCACCACACCGTCAAGCAGAGTGCGGGCATGCAGCGACAGAGCATTCTTGTCCGCGAGCACATCGCCGATGACGTGAGCACCTTGCGAATAGCCCGCCAGCTGGATATTGGTCGACGGGCAGTTGGCTGCCAATGAATTTATCTCGGCCCGAAGAACACCGACGCCTTGCCGTTCGCTCAAGAAGTAGTTGGGGTCGACCAGATTGGGGACGATGGTTGCGGGATACCGCAGTGCCTCCTCGTAGACCGGGAGATTCGGGTCATCCTTCAGCAGTTGCATGACACCCGCAAGTCTCGGCCCGAAACCCCCGGTACCTTGTGCGTAGGTGTACGGCGTCACCCCGGACCCGCTACCCGCGCTCTCTCCCGATCCCCGCACCCCGATGATCGTGACGAATCCACACCGGTCTCCTGATGTGGCGGCCTGCGCGGGACCACCAACTAGGGTGAATACGGCGGCCATCGCCAAGCACGCCGCTCCCGTCGTTCGCCGCGGATGCCGCACTCTCGCCGGCTTGTACGCGAACCCTGCCCGATCGCTATCCACATCTCCCCGCACGTACATGCACCTTTCTCCACTCAAACCACATGAGACCCCGCCCAGTCGGCGCTTGCCCTCGAGGCAGAATCCGGAAAGCCTCGCGAGCCCGAGAGTAGCGAGCGTTCACATTTGCTCGGGAGCGGAATTCGCGCCCCTTGTCATGCTCCGTCTTGACTGATTTGGAAGTCGACGAGTCGGTGCCGTCGTGAAGCCGCGTTCGCGCTGGCGCGGAATCGCAGCAGGCAAGCTCGTCATCACCCACGAGCTCGGGGACAGCTGGCCGTTATCGGCGGCTGATACGCGCCCACCGCATCCTCCGCGCGAGACGAGCCCGGCCACGAATCGCGCGGGGTCGGGCTCGTGTCGTCTCGAGGATGAGCAAGGACCAGTGCCGCGGCCCTGTCGCCCCACCCCGGCGCGGCACGTTCGCGCGGCACCCGTCGCCCGGCGCGCCGCGTGCGCCCGGCGGGGTGACCCGGCCCGTCGAAGGCGTGCTCGTACTCGTCGTAGCTCATCGGGCTCCGGGGTCGGATCGGGGGATCCCGGCACGGTAGCGATCGCACGATGCATCTGACGGGTGCCCTCCACATCCCGCCCTGGCGACGAGCGCCCGGCGCACGTCCCGGCGTCGCCGACCGACCCGACCATCTGCTGACCGTCCGGGCCTGAGCGGACTTCCCCCGTCCCGGGACCGGCCCAGCGCATAGCCTCGGACCAGCGGGCATCCGCAGGAACTGGATCACATGCAGCACAGCCGCCATCCCCTCCGCTCCGCGACGACCCTCCTCCTGGGACTCGCCCTCACCGCCGGTCTCCTCGGCGCCGCCGCTCCGGCGAGCGCGGCCGAGCCTCCCGGCACGACCGACACCACCGGCACGCCCCCGACCTCCGACGCCCGCCTCCGCTTCGGCGTCGCGACCCCGGGCGGCCCCACGGCGGGCGCCGAGCTCGACCGGGTCGCCGCGCAGGTCGACGAGAGCCCCAGCATCGTGCTCTCCTACGCCGACGGCACGCAGGCCCCGCCGATCGCCGCGCTCGACGCGGTCGCCGCGCGCGGGGCCGAGTCCCTCCTCACGTGGGAGCCGTGGGTGGCCGGATCCGGCGTCGACCAGCCCGCCGTCGCGAACGCGGCCATCGCCCGCGGCGACCACGACGCGTACCTCCGCGACTGGGGCACGCAGCTGGCGCGCTGGGGCGGCCCGGTCTTCCTCCGCTACGCGCACGAGATGAACGGCGACTGGTACCCGTGGGCCGAGGGCGTCAACGGGAACGCGCCGGGCTCGTACGCCGCGGCCTGGCGGCACGTCCACGACGTCGTCGTCGCGCAGGGCGCCACGAACGTGCGGTGGGTGTGGACCCCGAACGTGCCCTACCCCGGATCCACCGACCTCGCGGGCCTCTACCCGGGCGACGCGTACGTCGACGTCGTCGGGCTCGACGGCTACAACTGGGGCACGGGCGTCGCCGGCCACGCGTGGACCGCGCCCGCCGACCTGTTCGCCCCGGGCCTCGCGCAGCTGCGGGGCATCGCGCCGGGGAAGCCCGTCGTGATCGCCGAGACGGCGTCGTCCGAGGTCGGCGGATCCAAGCCCGCCTGGAACCGGGACCTCGTCGCGTACCTGCAGGCGCAGCCCGACGTGCACGCCGTCGTCTGGTTCGACTACGCCAAGGAGGCGGACTGGCGCATCGGCAGCTCGACCGCATCCGCCGAGGCCCTCCGCGACGCGCTGGCGCTCCGGCGCCGCTGACCCCGCGGCGTCTCGCACCGCACCGCGTCACCTCCCCCGGAGTCGCACGGCCGCCACCCGGCCCGCACCCAGGCGGCACACGGCGACCGCCCGACCGCGGCGCCCTAGCATCTGACCGACGGCGCCGACCCGACGGGCGCCGCGCATGCGGAGGAGGCGGCGGTGACCCGAGCCCACCGGCGGCGCGAGACGGCGCTCGCCGTCGCCGCCGTGCTCGTCGGCCTCCTCGTCCTCCCGGCGCCGCCCGGTTCCGGCGTCGACGCGGGGTTCGCGCAGCTCGACCGGTACGCCGCCCTCAGCCCGTCCGCGGCCGCGCGCATGATCGCCGCCCACCCGGCGCTCGAGCTGCAGGTGATGGACGCGTCCCCCGCGCGCGTGGTGTCCTGGTGGGCGGCGAAGGACCGGAGGCGCCAGCGGGCCCTGATCCGGAGCTCGCCCGGGCTCATCGGCGACCTCGACGGCGTCGACTACGCCTCCCGCGACGCCGCCAACCGGCGTCAGCTGCGCGCCGAGCTGCGCGAGGAGCGGGCCGCGGTCGCCGCCCACCCGGGCGACGCGGACGCCCGGAACCGGCTCACCGCCCTCACGGCGATCCACGACGCGCTCCGCCCGGAGCCCCGCGCCGACGGGACCGCGGCGCCGGAGCGGACGCTCGTGTCGCTGACGCACCGGGACCCGCCGCTCGCCGCCATCGCCGTGGGCGACCTCGACACGGCACGACAGGTCACCTTCACCGTGCCGGGCATGGGGACCTACACCGACGACATGCAGCTCTGGACCGAGACCGCCCAGAACGTCTTCGACGCGCAGGCCGCGGTCGGGGCCCCGGCGGCGCACGCGGTCGTCGCCTGGATCGGCTACCGCACGCCGCCGCCGGGCGTGGACGCGACCCTCGGCGCCTACGCGGAGCGGGGCGCGCCGCTGCTCGCCAGCGAGATCGCCGGCCTGCACGCGGCCCGGCGCGGCGGCGACCTCTCGGCGGTGAGCGTCATCGCGCACTCGTACGGCTCCACCATGGCCGCCGACGCGCTCGCGGCCCGCGACCTCGACATCCACGCGTTCGTCATGCTCGGATCCGCGGGCGTGGAGGACGGCATCGCCGACGCCCGCGACCTGCACGCGCGCCACGTCTACGCGGGCGAGGCCGCCGACGACGACGAGGCGTCGTGGGGGCGGCTGTCGCGGCAGGATCCCCGCGCCCCCGGCTTCGGCGCCACGGTCATCGCCGTCGACGGGGATCCCGCGCACGGCCTCCTGCCCGTGACCGGCCATGCGCCCGTGCTGCACTCGCCCTGGAACGACGACCCGGACTCGCGCGCCTGGTCGACGATCAGCGACCCGGCCCAGCGGGCGGCCGAGTTCCAGGCCCACGAGGAGACGTACGGGTACCTCGACGCGGGCACCGAGTCGCTGCGGAACGCGGCCATCGCGACCACCCCGCACGCCACCGCGGTGCTGGACCGGGCGGGCGGCTGAGCCTCAGCGCTGCCACTCCGGGCGGTGGTCGAAGACGAACCGGTGGTAGTCGGCGAGCGCGAGCCCCGCGGCGGCGGCCTCGTCGACCACGACGACGGCGTCCGGGTGGAGCTGCAGCGCGGATCCCGGGCACATGCTCGTGAGCGGGCCCTCGACCGCCGCCGCGACGGCCGCCGCCTTGGCCGCGCCGTGCGCCACGAGCACCACGCGCCGCGCGTCGAGGATGGTGCCGAGCCCCTGCGTGATGCAGTGCACGGGCACCTCGTCGGGCGTGTCGAAGAAGCGCGCGTTGTCGGCGCGCGTCTCCGGCGTGAGGGTCTTGATGCGCGTCCGGGACGCGAACGACGACGTCGGCTCGTTGAAGCCGATGTGCCCGGTGGCGCCGATCCCGAGGACCTGGAGGTCGATGCCGCCGGCCTCGCGGATGAGGGCCTCGTACCGGTCGCCGGCGTCGCGGATCCCCTCCGCGCGGCCGTCGGGCACGTGGACGCGCGCGGGATCGAGGCCGAGCCGCCGGGTGACCTCGCGGTCGACGACGGCGCGGTAGCCCTCCGGATGGTCGGGCGCGAGCCCCACGTACTCGTCGAGCGCGAAGGCCGTGAGCCCGGCGAGCGCCTCCCGGTCGGGTCCGTCGGCTCCGTCGGCGAGCGCGCGGTACACGGGCAGGGGGGAGGACCCCGTCGCGACCCCGAGCACCCGGAGGCTCCCGTCGCGCGCACCCGCGCGGATCACGTCGGCCGTGTACCGGCCGACCTCCTCGGCCGACTCCCGGATGACCACCTGCATGCGCGTCCCCTCCCGTCCCGTGCCGCGTCAGGGCGCGGCGACCTCGATGGTGCGTCCCGTGCGCGCGGACTCCTGCGCGGCCACGACGATGCGCAGCGTCCGCAGCCCGACCTGGAGGTCCGGCTGCGGCTGCTCCCCCGTGCGCACGCCGTGCAGGAACGCGTCGAGGAGGGCGGCGTCGAAGTCGGGGCCGTACGGCAGCTCGATCGGCCGGCCGGTCGCGGCGTCGAGGCCGCGCACCCGGGGCCCGAAGAAGTCGATGCCGACGCTCCCGGCGGTGCCGGTCGCGGTGATCCTCACGCCGCCCCACGTGGGCGCGGTGTCGGCCTGCGTGAACGAGCAGTCGATGGCCGCGATGAGCCCGCTGTCGTACGTGATGGTCACGAGGCCCCCGGTCTCGGCCTGCGCCCGGTGGGCGTGCAGGAGGCGGTTGCTGACGGCGGTGACGCGGACGGCGGTGGCGCCGGTGAGCGCGTCGAGGAGGTCGGCGATGTGCACGACGTGGTCGACGAGCGCGCCGCCGCCGGAGAGGGCGGGATCCCCGAACCAGGCCCGCTCCATCGGCAGCTTCCCGTTGTTGGCGCCGCGCAGGGCGACGAGCTGCCCGAGCGCGCCCCGGGCGTGCGCGGCCCGCAGCTCCTGGAACGCGCTGGCGAAGCGCACGGGGAACGCGACCATGAGGCGCACCCCGGCGTCGGCGACGGCGCGCTCGATCGCGAGGCCGTCCTCGAGCGTGGTGGCGAGCGGCTTCTCGCAGAGGATGTCGGCGCCGGCCGCCGCGGCGAGCTCCACGAGCTCCCGGTGCCGGACGTTCTCGCTCGCGACGATGACGGCGTCGGGCTGCCAGGCGAGCAGGTCCGCGTACGTGTCGGCGTAGGCGACCCCGAGCGCGTCGGCCATCGCGCGGCCGCGGAGCTCGCCCTCGGGTGCGGGCCGGGGTCGCTCGCGCGCACCTCGACGTCGTCCATCGCGGCGAGGAGCGCGAGGTAGGAGCGGGCGTGCGTGTGCGCGAAGGACATGACGGCGACGCGGAGCGGGCCGTCGTGCGCCGCCCTCATCGCGCGCCCCCGGCCGACGTCGCGGCGGTCTCCTCGTCCGACGCGGGGACCAGGTCCACCGGCTGCCCGGTGTCGAGGCTCTCGAGCGCGGCCGTCGCGATGCGCACCGCGGCGGCGCCGTCGGCGGCGCTGACCCGCGGCTCCGCGCCGCCCGCGAAGGCGCGCGTGAACTCGCGCAGCTCCACGTAGTACGGGTCCTCGGCGGGATCCGTGTCGGGCACGAGCTCCCCGCCGGTGCCCGGGTCGGCGAGGTCGGCCACGTACCCCCTCTGCACGGCGGACGAGTGCTCGAGCTGCCCGGCCGTGCCGGTGACCGTGTACTCGGTCGTGAAGCGCAGGTGCGCCGGGCCCCAGACCCCGGCGACGTGGCTGATGGCGCCGGACGCGTGCGTGAGCAGGACGTGGGCGGCCTCGATCGGGTGCTCGGCGTCGCCCGCGCGGGTCGACACGGCCGAGACCCGGACGACCTCGCCGGCGACCCACCGGGCGATGTCGAGGTCGTGGATCATCTGGTCCATGATGATGCCGCCCGAGAGCGCGCGGTCGGCGAACCAGGGCGTGCGGGTCGGGAACGCGCCGGCGCGCGAGAAGCGCAGCACCGCGAGGTCCCCGAGGAGCCCCTGGTCCACGGCCTCCTTCAGCCGCACGTACTCGGGGAAGAAGCGCACCACGTGCGCCGGGTGCAGACGGCGTCCGAGCCGGGCGGCGAGCGCCACGAGCTCCTGGGCGTCGGCGTCGGTGCGCGCGAGCGGCTTCTCGCTGATGACGTCCTTGCCCGCCTCGAGCGCGCGGCGGACGATGGCGGCGTGGGTCCAGGTGGGCGTGACCACGTCGACCACGTCGACGAGGTCGAGCAGCTCGTCGAGGGTGTCCACCACGGTCCCGCCTCCGTGGCGCGCGACGGCCTCGGCGGCCCCCACCTCGGAGTGCACGTAGACCTCGGCCCCGAGGGCGAGGAGGTGGGGCAGGTGCGATGCGCTGATGCCGCCGGCCCCGACGAGGCCGATGCGGAGGGGTGCTGGGGTCATGTGCGGGTCCTCACGTGCGGGCGGATGGTGCGGTGGATGCGGTGGCGGCGCCGTCCGCGGGCGGAGCGGCGGCCGAGCCGGTGTCGGGGTCGGGGTCGGGGCGGTGGTCGTGCGCGGGACCGGGAGCGGCTGCAGGAGCGGATGCGGATGCCGCCCGGTCGGCGGCGGCCTCCACCGGCACCGCGGCGGGCTCCACGGCCGCGCCGCCGTCCGCGTCGGTCGACGCGCGCAGCGACGCCGCGGCCCGCAGGGCGAAGCCGGGGGACATCGCGTCCCCGCCCGCCAGGAGCGCGGCGCCGACGACGCCGCCGTGCGTGCCGAGCGCGGAGGCGGTGATCGGCGGTGCCGGCCGCCAGCCGAGACGGGCGTCGACCGCGGCGCGCAGCGGCACGAGCAGGGCGTCGCCCGCACCCGACAGGCCGCCGCCGATGACCACGCGGGCGGGGTCGAGCACCACGGCGAGGGTCGTGATCCCCACGGCGAGCGCGTCGACCGCGTCGGCCCACACGGCCCGGGCGTCGCGGTCCACGTCGAGCCGCGCGACGATCCCGGGCGTCGAGGACGCCGCCGTGCCGCCGCGGCGCCGGTAGCGGGCGAGGATGCTGGTCGCCGACGCGTACGCCTCCAGGCACCCGCGCTGGCCGCAGCCGCACGCGTCGCCGTCCTGCACGATCGGCGCGTGCCCGAGCTCGCCCGCACCGCCCGTGGCGCCGCGCACGACGACGCCGGAGGTGACCACGGCGGCGGCGATCCCCGTGCCGATGGGGAGGAAGACGAAGTCGCGGAACGCGGCCGCCTCGTCCGGATGCGCGGCGCGCTCGGCGATCGCGGCCGCCCGCCCGTCGTGCTCCACGTGCACGGGGAGGCCCAGCTCGTCCTCGAGGATCCGGCGCAGCGGCAGCTCGGACCAGCCGAGGTTCGCCGCGTAGCCGATGCTCCCGGTCTCCGCGTCGACGAGCCCGGGCGACGCCAGGCCCACCGCGGTCACCCGGATGCCGCGCGCCGCGGAGCGGGCGACGAGGTCGGCCACCAGCTCCCGGAGCGTGACGAGCGCGTCCATCCGCGCGTCGAAGGTGGGCGTCACGCGGCGGGCGACGACCCCGCCGTCGGCGTCGAGGACGGCCCCCTTCAGCGTGGTGCCGCCGATGTCCACGGCGACCACCGCGCCGGGACGCGCGGGCGGCAGCGACGGCGACGGCGACGCGGGATCCGCCTGTCCGCGGCTCATGCGGTCGCGCCCGCCGCCGCCTCGGACTCGGCGAGGGCGCGCACCCGCTGCTCCACGCGGGCGGGCGCGAGCACCTCCTCGAGGATCATGCGGGTGGCGCCGCGCACGACGGCGTTGGCCGGGTCCGCCGCCGCGCGCACGTCGAGGTCGTGCGCCGCGATGGGCAGGCAGCGCGAGAACAGCTCCGCGCGGATCGCCGCGACGAGCGGCGCCGAGGCCGACATGGTGCCGCTGAGGACGACCGTGCGCGGGTTGAGGAAGTTGACGATGGTCGCGAGCGAGGCGCCGATGCGGGTGCCCGCGTCCCGCAGCACCGTGACGACCTCCGGGTCGGCGGTGCGGCCGAGGTCGATGATGTCGGACGCGCTGGCGACCGGGTGCCCGAGGGCCGTGAGGCGCGCCGCGACCGCGCCGCCGCCCGCGACCGACTCCAGGCAGTCCGGGATGCCGCAGATGCAGGAGATGGCGGCCTCGCCGTCGACGGCGGAGTGGCTGATCTCGCCGGCCGCGCCGCTGGACCCGCGGTGCAGGCGGCCGCCCGTGAGGATGCCGCTGCCGATGCGCGTGCCGAGCACCACGGCGAGGAGGTGGTCGGCGTCGCTGCGGGCGCCGGGGGCGGACTCGGCGAGCGCCACCAGGTTGGCGTCGTTCTCGACGACGACGGGCACGTCGGTGTGCGCGGCGAAGAGCGCGGGGAGGCTGACGTTGTGCCACGACGGCATGAAGGACGGCAGCACGACGCGGCCCGACGGGTGCTCGATGGGGGCGGGCAGGCCGACGCCGATGCCGGACAGGAGCGCGGGATCCAGCCCGTGCTCGGCGAGGAGGCCCTGCACCTCGGCCCACATGGTCGCGACGACGGACTCGGGGTCGTGGTCCGGCAGGCCCGGGCGGCGCACGCTGCCGACGACGCCCCCGCGAGGTCGGCGACGGCGACCGTGAGGTGCCGGGCGCCGAAGTCGACCGCGGCGACGGATCCGGCCTGGCGCACCACCTCGAGCCGCTTGGCCCGTCGCCCGCCGCGGGACTCCTCGTCCCCCTCCTCGGCGATGAGGCCGAGGCGCAGCAGGGCATCGACCCGGAGGCCGACGGTGGAGGGCGACAGCCCCGTGCGGCGCGCGATCGCGGACCGGGAGGCGGCCCGCTCCTCCCGGATGAGGCGGAGCACGTCGCCCACGGATCCGGGGGCGACCTCCACGTCCTGGAGGTGCGGCGAGTTGGTGGCCATGCGGAGACTATATCGACCATCGAACGAAGTTGCCCGAAAAAAGAACTACTTCTTCTGGCAACAGCCCAGTAACATGCGGGAAACACCCGAAGCCTACGGTCGAGAGCCACGGCTTCCCGGACGATGCCGTCCTCCTCCGAGGCGCACGCGTCCTGTCCCCGAGCCGTCCACCACGAGGAGCCCGCGATGACCGCACACCCCCCGACCGCCCATCCGGGCGGCGCGGCCCGTGCCCGCCGAGGCGCGGCCCGTGCCCGCCGAGGCGCGGCCCGTGCCCACCGAGGCGCGGCATGACCGCCCTCGCCTCGGCCCGGCTGCCGGAGTCGTACCGGCGCCGCACCATGCACGAGAAGGAGGGCCGCGCCGGCTACGCGCTCGTCGCCCCCACCACGATCCTGCTGTCGGTCTTCTACCTGTACCCGCTGCTGCAGACCGTGGTCTACAGCTTCACCGACTGGAACCCGGGAGCCCCCGGCACCACGAGCTTCGTCGGCCTCGACAACTTCGCCGGCCTGTTCGCGCCCACCAGCGGGTTCCTCTCGGCGCTGCGCAACACGGCGATCATCGCGATCGTGGTGGTGCCGGGATCCATGGCGGTCGGCCTGCTGTTCGCCGCCATGCTCGACGGCCCGTTCCGCGGCCGCTCGTTCTACCGCACCATGATCTTCGCTCCGCACATCGCGCCCACGGTCGGCAGCGCGCTCATCTTCTCCTACCTGCTCACGCCGCTCGGCGGGCTGGTGAACACGGCGCTGGAGCCCTTCGGCGTCAACCCCATCTCGTTCCTCACGACCGAGCCGTGGGCCATCGTCGCGGTCATCGTCTTCATCGTCTGGCAGCAGACGGGGTACACGATGATCATCTTCTCGGCCGCCCTCTCCACCATCCCGCCGAGCTACCACGAGGCCGCGAAGCTCGACGGCGCGGGCGTCGTCCGACGCTTCCTCTCCATCTCCCTCCCGCTCGTCGCGCCCACCAGCGGGTTCCTCGTGATCACCGGGCTCATCAGCACCCTGCAGGTCTTCACGCAGGTCTACGTGCTCACGGGCGGCGGGCCCCTCGGGTCCACCAAGACCGCCATCTACTGGATCTACGAGCAGGGCTTCCAGTTCTTCAACGGCGGCGCGGCCACCGCGGCCTCCGTCGTCCTCCTGCTGATCGGCATCACCGTCACCGCCGTCCAGCTCAAGTTCCTGTCGCGCCGCGACACCGTCGAGATGCTGTGAAGGGCCCGTCGTGACCATCTCCCTCGAACGCGAGGCCGCCGCCGCCGTGCCGCCCGCGGGGTCCTCCCGCCCCGCGCGTCCCGCCCGCCGCCGCCGCCCGCTCCGCCGGCTGCTGCCGTCGACGCTCCGCCACGCCGTGCTCATCGTCGCGAGCCTGATCTTCTTCGGCCCGTTCATCTGGATGGTGCTCGTGAGCTTCAAGTCGGCCCAGGAGGCGCTGTCGGTCCCGCCGACCTTCCTGCCCACCGAGTGGCACCCCGAGAACTACACGCGCCTGTTCGAGATCGCGCCGTTCGGCCGGTTCTACGTGAACACGGTCGTGGTCGCGGTGCTCTCCACCGCCGGGCAGGTCATCACGAGCCTCATGGCCGGGTACGCGTTCGCCCGCCTGCGCTTCCGCGGCCGCAACCTGCTGTTCCTGGTGCTGCTCGCCGCGCTCATGGTGCCGTTCGAGATCGTGTTCACCCCGCTGATCACGCTGCTCTCGTCGCTCGGGTGGCTGAACAGCTACCAGGGCCTCATCGTGCCGAACGTCCCGTCGATCCTCGGGGTGTTCCTCTTCCGGCAGTTCTTCTCCAACTTCCCGACCGAGATCGAGGACGCGGCGCGCATGGACGGCGCGGGCGTCTGGCAGCGCTTCCGCACGATCATGGTGCCGATGGCGACGCCCATGATCGGCTCCTTCGCGATCCTCTCCTTCGTCTACAACTGGAACAACTTCTTCTTCCAGTTCATCGCCGTGAACCGCACCGAGTTCTTCACCGTGCAGATCGGCCTCACGCTCCTCCAATCCCAGGAGGGCGCCTCGAACTTCAACCTGCTGATGGCGGGGTCCACGCTCGCGGTGATCCCCGTCCTCGTGGTCTTCCTGCTCTTCCAGAACCAGATCGTCAAGGCGATCTCCGGCGGGCTCCGCTGAGCCACGCCCACCCCGCGCCTCTCCCCCGCTCGACCGCACGCGCACGCGCACGAACCGCACGGAACCCATCGCACCCACCGCACCACCGCCCCGCACCAGGAGGAATCCATGAAGCTCCGCCGCCCCTCGACGCGCTCCCCGCGCGCCACCGTCCTCCGACGGTCCCTCGCCGTCGGGACGGTCCTCGCGACCGCCGTCGCCCTCTCCGGCTGCAGCAGCGGATCCGTCACCGGCAACGCGGGCGACAGCGCGGGCCGCACCACCATCACCATGTGGAACCAGGCCACGGGCGACGCGGCCACCAAGCTCACCGAGCTCGTGGAGCGCTTCAACGACGCGCAGGACGAGTACACGGTGCAGTCGCAGTTCATCGCGTCCGAGGGCTTCACTGCCCGCATGGTGCAGGCCCTCACGAGCGACCAGGCGCCGAACCTCGTCATCAGCGACTCGGAGCCGTCGTCGCTCGGCGAGTCCATCGCGACGGGGAAGATCGTGCCGCTCGACGACAAGCTCGGCACGGGCGACTACGAGCTCAGCGCCGACGACATCCCCGAGGGCATGCTCGCCTCCGGCCAGTTCGACGGCACCACCTACGCCCTGCCGACCGACGGCGGCGACTACGCGATCATCTACAACAAGGAGATGTTCGCCGAGGCCGGCATCACCGACACCCCCACCACCTGGGACGAGCTCGCGGCCGACGCCAAGACCCTCACGAAGGACGGCCAGTACGGCGTCTACCTCCCCATCGGCTCGAACGAGTGGCCCGTCTTCACCTGGCAGTCGATGCTGTGGAGCGCCGGCGGCGAGTTCCTCAACGAGGACAACACGGAGGTCGCGTTCGACTCCCCCGAGGGCGTCGCGGCGCTCACCACGTGGACCGACATGGTGAAGGACGGCGTCGCCTACCCGTCCAGCGCCGCGGACAGCAACCAGAACCAGGGCGCCCCGTTCTTCAACGCGGGCCAGTTCGCCATGTTCATCGGCGGCGCCTACAACCTCAGCACCGTCGAGGAGGGTATCGGCGCCGAGAACGTGGGCGTCTTCACCTTCCCGCAGCTGGAGCAGCCGGCCATGAACACGGGCACCAACGTGTCGTACATCACGAAGGGCACCGAGGAGCAGGAGGCCGGCTCCTACGCGTTCCTGTCGTGGTTCATGCAGCCCGACCAGCAGGCCGAGTGGGACATCGCGAGCGGATACCTGCCGACCAACACGAAGACCGCGGACTCCGACACGTACAGCACGTACCTCGACGAGAACCCGCTGATCCAGGTCTTCGTCGACCAGCTCGAGTACGCCCGCTCGCGCCCGTCGGTCTCGAACTACGCCGAGGTGAGCGCCGCCCTCGGCGCCGAGCTCGAGAAGGCGATGCTCCTCAAGACCTCGCCGGAGGACGCCCTGAAGGCGGCCGCCACGGCCGGCCAGGCGGCGCTCGACGCGGGCTGACCCGCGGGCCGTGCGCCGCCGCATCGCGCGCACCACGACGGCGCGGTCCCTCCGGGGGCCGCGCCGTCGGCGTGCGGGCAGGTCAGGCCGGGACGCGCTCCGCGAGCGACGCGCGGCGCAGCTGCTCCACGTCCGCGTGCACGTCGTCGACGCGCACGTCGGCCACGTAGGACGGGTCGTGCGCGCAGCGCTCCGCGGTCCAGCCGACCTGGGTGACGTCGACGCCGCAGACGGGGCAGCGCGTGGTCCAGGCCATGTGGATCCGGTGCCGCGCGCGCCCCACGGGCGCCGCGTTCACGACGTTGCCGAACCAGAACACGCCCACGGTCCGCGCGCCCACCGCCTGCGCCAGGTGGCGCGGTCCGCTGTCGTTGCCGAGCACCACGTCGGCGTGCGACAGCAGCCCGGCGAGCTCGCCGAGCGCGAGCGCGTCGGCGAGCGACGAGATGCGGCCGGCCCGCTCGGCGTCGAGCCCGATGCGGGCGGTCGCGACGATGCGGTCGGCGTCGGCGGCGTCCGACGCGTCGCCCACCACGACCACCTGCGCGTCGTCCGCCGCTGCGCGCCGGGCGACCTCGGCGAACGACTCGACCGGCCAGCGGCGGCGCGGGTCGGTCGCGCCCGGGTGGATCACGACGAGCCCGCCCGGCGCGCCCGTCACGTGCGTCGCGGCGGCGCCCCGCTCGGCGTCGGTGACCTCCACCACGGGCTCCAGGTCGGCGACCTGCGCGCCCGCGAGGCCCGCGACCTCGAGCCCGCGCATCACCTCGTGCTGGTAGTAGACGTACGGGATCACGCGCTCGAGGCGCTCGGCGTCGTCGGTCGCCGTGCCGACGGTGTGCCGGGCGCCGAGCCGCAGCAGGAACGGGTTGGAGTTGCGGCCGCCGCCGTGCACCTGCACCGCGAGGTCGAACCGGCGCTCGCGCATGCGGGCGGTGAACGCCTCGATCTCCTCGGGGTCGGGATCCGTGCCCGGCACGTCGCGCACGCCGTGCGCCACGGGCAGCACCTCGATCGCGTCCGGCGCTCCCGGCCGGCCCTCGAGGAGCGCCCGGTGCAGCGGCGTGCCGAGCAATGTCACGTGCGCGCCCGGGTACGCGGCCCGGAGCGCGGCGATCGCGGGCAGCGCGAAGATCAGGTCGCCGAGCCCGCCGCCGCGGAGCACGGCGATGGAGCGGACGTCGGGAAGGTCTCGGCGAGCGGGGCGACGACGGGCACGGGCGGCCTCCAGTGTCAGCGGGCGGGTCCCCCTCCCCGTTCCCCGGCACCGCCGCATCGAAACGGGCGGCCGCGCAGGGCGCGGCGCGGTCCCGTGGAGCTGCGGCTCAGCCCCGCGGCGGCGCCGCGCTCTCGCGCACCACGAGCCGGGTCGGCACGATGCGGTCGTGCGACGGCTCGCCGCCCTCGAGCATCTCCAGCAGCACCTGCATGGAGCGGCGGCCGATCTCGGTGAAGTCCTGGTGCACGGTCGTGAGCGGCGGCCAGAACGAGCTCGACTCCTCCGTGTCGTCGAAGCCGACCACGCTGATGTCGCCCGGCACGTCACGGCCGAGCTCGTGCAGCGCGTGCATGATCCCCAGCGCCATCTGGTCGTTCGCGGCGACGATGCCGGTGATGTCGGTGCGCTTCCCCAGCTCCTGGCCGATGCGGTAGCCGGAGCGCGTGGTCCAGTCGCCCTGCGCGGGCGGCTCGGGGTCCAGGCCCGCGTCGAGCATGGTGGCGCGCCACTCCGCCGCGCGCCGGGCGGCCGAGTACGAGGTGTGCGGGCCCGCGACGTGCACGATCGCGGTGTGCCCGAGGTCGAGCAGGTGCTGCGTGACGAGGCGCGTGCCCTGCTCCTGGTCGGTGTCGACGACCACGAACGGGTCGCCCGCGTCGGAGTCGATGATCACG
This sequence comes from Clavibacter michiganensis, assembly GCA_002150995.1. Classification (GTDB taxonomy): domain Bacteria; phylum Actinomycetota; class Actinomycetes; order Actinomycetales; family Microbacteriaceae; genus Clavibacter; species Clavibacter michiganensis_K. The sequence continues at coordinate 3,011,241 of MDHJ01000001.1, forward strand.
ACGGGAAGCCCCACGGGGATGATCACGTCGGCCCGGTCGAGCATGTGCGCCTCGATGATGATGACGACCCCGTCGACCGCCTCCTCCTGCAGCCGGCTGAACGCGCCGGCCACCTCGCCCTCGGTGGGATGCGGCACCGGCATGAGCGTGATCGTGTAGCCGGCGCCGGACGCCGCGGTCACGATCGCGTCGAGCGTCTTCATGTTGCCGAGGGTGGAGAGCGTGAACATGATGATGCCGATGCTGCGGAAGCGCCCGGTCTTCAGGGCGCGCGCCGCGCTGTTGGGCCGGTAGCCGAGCTCCGCCATCGCGTCCATCACCCGCTGCCGCGTCGTGGCCTCCACGTTCTGGGCGCCGTTCGAGACGCGGGAGACCGTCTGCGACGACACCCCGCGTGCGCGGCGACGTCCGCCATGGACACGGTGCGGCCGCCGGGTGAGCGCCGGCCACTCGACTTGACGACCGACGGTGGAGATGTCATGGTTGCGAGCATCACAGATGTTTACGCAAACACCCAATCGTCCCGAACGGGATGACGGCGTGGACATCCCCCGACGAAGTGGAAGCACATGACGACGATGTCGACTCCGGCCACCCGGCCGAAGGCGCCCGACGCGGCCCGCCCGAGCGGTCCCCCGATGCGACGGGACAAGCGGCGCTGGACCGGCCTGGGCTTCGTGGCCCCGTTCCTGATCGTGTTCCTGGTCGTCCTCATCGCGCCCGTCGGCTACTCGATCTACCTCAGCCTGTTCCAGGAGCGGATGATCGGCGGCAACTCCTTCGTCGGCATCGCGAACTACACGCAGGCCCTCGGCGACCCGAACTTCTGGGACGCGCTCGGCCGCGTCGCGCTGTTCCTCGTGGTGCAGGTGCCGATCATGCTGTTCATCGCCCTCTTCGCGGCGCTGGCGCTCGACTCGGCCCGCCTGCACCTCACCGCGTTCTTCCGCATCTCGATCTTCCTGCCCTACGCGGTCCCCGCGGTCGTCGCGGCCCTCATGTGGGGCTTCATCTACGGCAACCGCTTCGGCCTCGTCGGCAACCTCGAGCAGGCCACCGGCTGGGACCTCCCCGACCTGCTCTCGCAGGGCTGGATCCTCGCGTCGATCGGCAACATCGTCACGTGGGAGTTCGTCGGCTACAACATGCTGCTGTTCTACGCGGCCCTCCGGGTCATCTCGCCGGACCTCTACGAGGCCGCCGAGCTCGACGGCGCGGGCCCCTTCCGCATCGTCACCGGCATCAAGCTGCCCGCCATCCGCGGCGCGCTCGTCATCGGCGTGATCTTCTCCATCATCGGCAGCTTCCAGCTCTTCAACGAGCCGAACATCCTGCAGACGCTGGCGCCCAACTCGATCAGCTCGTACTTCACGCCGAACATGTACGCCTACAACCTGTCCTTCGCGGGACAGCAGTTCAACTACTCCGCCGCCATCGCGATCATCATGGGCGTCCTGACGATGGTGGTCGCCTACGTGGTGCAGCTCGTCGGCACCCGGAAGGACAGCTGACCGTGTCGACCCTCACCGGTACCCCCCTCGCCGCGCCCGACGCCGGCACGCCCACCCGCGACACCCCCGCGGACCGCACCCCGAAGCGCCGCAAGAGCGCCGGGGCGCCCGCGAGCGCCGCAGCATCGTGCTCACGCTCGTCATGGCGCTGCTGCTCATCTACTCCGTGCTCCCCCTGTTCTGGCTCCTGGTCAACTCGACCAAGACGCAGGACGCGCTGTTCAGCTCGTTCGGCCTCTGGTTCTCGGGCGACTTCGCGCTCTTCGACAACATCCAGGGCGTGCTGACCTACGGCAACGGCGAGTTCGTCCGCTGGCTCGGCAACACGCTCATCTACGTGGTCGTCGGAGCGGGCGGCGCGACGCTGCTCGCGACCCTCGCCGGCTACGGCCTGGCGAAGTTCGACTTCCCCGGCAAGAAGATCGTGTTCGCCGTCGTGCTCGGCGCCGTCGCGATCCCGGGCACCGCCCTCGCGGTCCCGACCTTCCTGCTCTTCAGCCAGATGGGCCTCACGAACACCCCCTGGGCGATCATCCTGCCGTCGCTCATCAGCCCCTTCGGGCTGTACCTCATCTGGACCTACGCGGTCGACTCGGTGCCCACCGAGATCCTCGAGGCCGCCCGCATGGACGGCTCGAGCGAGATCCGCACCTTCTTCACGATCAGCCTGCGGCTCCTCAGCCCCGGCCTCATCACGGTGCTGCTGTTCTCGATCGTCGCGACCTGGAACAACTACTTCCTGCCCCTGATCATGCTGAGCGACTCCACCTGGTACCCCCTCACGGTGGGTCTCAACCAGTGGAACGCGCAGTCGACCACGGTGGGCGGCGAGCCGATCTACAACCTCGTGATCACCGGCTCGTTCCTCGCGATCATCCCGATCGTCATCGCGTTCCTCTTCCTCCAGCGCTACTGGCAGTCCGGCCTCTCGGCCGGCGGCGTCAAGGCGTAGCGCCCTCCGACAGCACCTCCCGCACCACAGCACCTCCCTCCCGCACCACCACGAAGAAGTGAAAGGCACCACCATGTCCATCTCGTTCCCCCGCAGGGCGAAGCGCGTCGTCGCGCTCGGCCTCGGCATCGTCCTCGCGGGCTCCCTCGCCGCCTGCTCCTCCGGATCCAGCGGCGGCGCCAGCGCCGACAGCGCCACGTCCGACGAGCTCGCAGCGGCGCTCGACACCAAGTCGACCATCACGGTCTGGGCCTGGGCCCCCGCGGTCGAGCCCATCGCCGAGGCCTTCGAGAAGAAGCACCCGAACATCACCGTCGACGTGCAGAACGTCGGCACCGGCGCCGACCAGTACACGAAGCTCCAGAACGCCATCAAGGCGGGCAAGGGCGCGCCCGACGTGGCGCAGGTCGAGTACTTCGCGATCCCGCAGTTCGCCCTCGGCGAGTCCCTCGCGGACCTCTCGGGCTACGGCTACACCGACCTCGAGGACCAGTTCACGGCCTCCACCTGGAACGCCGTCACCGAGGGCGACGCGCTCTACGCGCTGCCGCAGGACTCCGGCCCCATGGCGATGTTCTACCGCCAGGACGTGTTCGACAAGTACGGCATCTCCGTCCCCACCACGTGGGACGAGTACGTGGCCGCCGCGGAGACCATGCACGCCGCCGACCCGAACCAGTACATCACCAGCGACTCCGGCGACGCCGGCTTCACCACGAGCATGATCTGGCAGGCTGGCGGCCAGCCCTACAAGGTCGACGGGGACAAGGTCACCATCGACATGCAGGACGAGGGCGCCAAGAAGTACACCGCCATGTGGAACCAGCTCGTCGAGAACGGCTCGCTGGCCCAGACCCCGGGCTGGACCGACGAGTGGTTCCGCGGCCTCGGCGACGGCTCCATCGCCACGCTGATCACCGGCGCCTGGATGCCCGGCAACCTCATCGCCCAGGCGGCCGAGGGCTCCGGCCAGTGGCGCGTCGCCCCCATGCCGCAGTACACCGCGGGCGACACCGCGACCGCGGAGAGCGGCGGATCCTCCATCGCCGTCATGCAGCAGTCCGAGAACAAGCTCGTCGCGGCGGAGTTCGCGAAGTTCACCACCGCCGAGGAGGAGGGTCGCCAGATCTCCTTCGACGCCGGCGGATTCCCGTCGACCACGGCCGACCTGGACAGTCCCGAGTTCCTCGCCGACGCCCCCGAGTACTTCGGCGGCCAGAAGATCAACGAGGTGCTCAGCGAGGCCTCGAAGAACGTCGTCCCGGACTGGCAGTACCTGCCCTTCCAGGTCTACACGAACAGCATCTTCAGCGACTCGGCCTCGGCCGCGTACTCCAACGGCACCTCGCTCGACCCCGTCCTCGAGGCGTGGGGCAAGGCCGCTGCCGAGTACGGCGAGCAGCAGGGCTTCACCGTCGAGGTGAAGTAGCCGGCACGACCTGAACGACGAGGGGAGGTGCGACGCGAGTCGCGCCTCCCCTCTCCCATGCCCCGCCCCCACGCAAGGACACGACCATGCCCGGCCTCCCCGCCACCAGCACCCGCTTCCGCATCGGCGCCGACGACTTCGAGCTCGACGGCCGCCCGCACCGCGTCATCGCGGGTGCCCTCCACTACTTCCGCGTGCACCCCGACCAGTGGGCCGACCGGATCCGCAAGGCCCGCCTGATGGGCCTCGACACCATCGAGACGTACGTCGCCTGGAACGCCCACTCCCCGAGCGCGGCGCCTTCGACACGAGCGCCGGCCTCGACCTCGGCCGCTTCCTCGACCTCGTCCACGCCGAGGGCATGCACGCGATCGTGCGCCCCGGCCCCTACATCTGCGCCGAGTGGGACGGCGGCGGCCTGCCCGGCTGGCTGTTCGAGGACCCCGCCGTGGGCGTCCGCCGCAGCGAGCCGCTGTACCTCGCGGCCGTCGACGAGTTCCTGCGCCGCGTGTACGAGATCGTCGCGCCGCGGCAGATCGACATGGGCGGGCCCGTGATCCTCGTGCAGATCGAGAACGAGTACGGCGCGTACGGCGACGACGCCGAGTACCTGCGCCACCTCGTCGACCTCACGCGCGACTCCGGCATCATCGTGCCGCTCACCACCGTCGACCAGCCGACCGACGGGATGCTCTCCCGCGGCAGCCTCGACGAGCTGCACCGCACCGGGTCCTTCGGCTCGCGCGCCACCGAGCGCCTCGCCACCCTCCGCCGCCACCAGCCGACCGGGCCGCTCATGTGCAGCGAGTTCTGGGACGGCTGGTTCGACCACTGGGGCGAGCACCACCACACGACCTCCGCGGCCGACGCCGCCGCGGAGCTCGACGCGCTGCTCGCCGCGGGCGCCTCCGTGAACATCTACATGTTCCACGGCGGCACGAACTTCGGCTTCACCAACGGCGCCAACCACAAGGGCACGTACCAGTCGCACGTCACCTCGTACGACTACGACGCCCCGCTGGACGAGACCGGATCGCCGACGGAGAAGTACCTCGCGTTCCGCGACGTGATCGCGCGCTACCGGACCGTGCCCGACGAGGTGCCCGAGCCGCGCGGCGACGCGCCCGCGTTCGAGGCCGCGTTCGACGCCGCCGTGCCGCTCGCCGACCTGGTGGGCGAGGCGGCGGACGACGCGACCGCTGCGGCCCCGGCCATCGCGTGGCGCGCGACCGACGAGGTGCCGACGATGGACGCGCTCGGGGTCTTCCGCGGCTTCGCGCTGCACCGCGTGGCGCTGCCCGCGTCCGACCGCACGCGCGTGCTGTCGTTCGCGGAGGTGCGCGACCGGGCCGTCGTCTCGGTCGACGGGGTGCGCGTCGGCGTGATCCAGCGCGACCAGCACGAGACCGCCCTCGCCGTGCCGCCGGGCCGCGTGCTCGAGGTGCTGGTGGAGGACCAGGGACGCGTCAACTACGGCGTGCGCATCGGCGAGGCCAAGGGCCTCATCGGGCCGGCGACGCTCGACGGCGTCGCGCTCACCGGGTGGGAGAGCCGGCCGCTGGACCTCGACGCGATGGCCGCCTCGGTGACCTCGGCCGCCGCCCTCGCGGGCGAGCCGGACGCGCCGGTCCGCTTCCTCGACGGCCCCGTCCTCGCGCACGCGACCTTCGAGATGGACGAGCCCGCGGACCTCTTCCTCGACACGCGCTCGTGGGGCAAGGGCGTCGCGTTCGTGAACGGATTCGCGCTCGGCCGCTACTGGACCCGCGGGCCCCAGCACACGCTCTACGTGCCGGGCGCGCAGCTCCGCGCCGGCCGCAACGACCTCGTGGTGTTCGAGACGGGCGCGGCGGCGGATCCGGTCGTGGCGTTCCTCGCGCAGCCGGAGCTCGGGCACCGGGAGCCGTAGGCCGGCGACCCCGCACCGTGTGAGCGGGCGGGGAAGTGGGTACGGGCCGGGTGGGCGCGCGAGCGCCGCCCGTCCGTGCGCACGCCGTGCGGGCAGCCGACCCGCACGAGGAGAACGATGACCACGGACACCGCACTCGACCTGGACGCCTTGTTCGATCCCGAGGAGACCGAGGCCGGACCCGGGACGCTGACGATCACGGATCCGCGCGACGGCTCGCTCGTGGGGTCCATCGACGCGTCGAGCCCCGAGGAGGTGGACGCCGCGGTGCGCCGGTCGGTGGCCGCCTCGGCCGCCTGGGCCGCGATGCCGCCGGCCGAGCGCGGGCAGGCCGTGCGCCGGGCCGCCCACGCGCTGGCCGAGCACTCGGAGGAGCTCGCGGAGCTCAACGTGCGCGAGACCGGCAAGCCGCACGGCGACGCCCTCGGCGGGGTCGGCGCGGGCGTCGACACGCTGCTGCAGTACTCCGAGCTCGGGCCCGTGCACCGCGGCCGGAGCCTCCTCGGCGCGCTCCCCGCCGTCGACTACTCCGTGCCCCGGCCGCGCGGAGTCACGGTCGCGCTCACGCCCTGGAACGACCCGGTGGCGGTCGCGGCGGGCATCATCGGCGCGGCGCTCGTGATGGGCAACACCGTGGTCCACAAGCCCAGCGAGCGCTGCCCGCACCTCGGCGAGCTGCTCGGGAAGGTCCTCGCGGACGCCCTGCCCGAGGGCGTGCTCGTCTCCGTGGTCGGCGGCGGCGACGTCGGCGACCGGCTGGTGGCGCATGCGGACACGCGCGTCGTCGCGCACGTCGGGTCCACCGCCGCCGGCGAGGCCATCGCGCGCCGGGCCGCGGGCACCCCCACCCACGTGATCCGCGAGAACGGCGGCAACGACCCGCTCCTCGTGGACGCGGGCGTCGACCCCGCGTGGGCCGCCGCGCAGGCCGCCCTCGGCTCCTTCGCCAACGCCGGCCAGATCTGCACCTCGGTGGAGCGGATCTACGTGCACCGCGCCATCGCCGCGCGCTTCACCGCCGCGCTCGTCGCCGAGGCCGAGCGCTGGAACTCCTCGGGGGACCTCGGCCCGCTGGTCGACGAGCGCATGCGCGACGCCGTGCACGAGCAGGTCGCGGAGGCGATCACGGAGGGCGCCCGCGCGCTCGCCGGCGGGCACGTGCCCGACGGCCCCGGATCCCGCTACCCCGCCACCGTGCTCGTCGACTGCACCGACGACATGACCGTCATGACGCACGAGACCTTCGGCCCCGTCGCGGCCGTGCGCGTCGTCGAGGACTTCGACGAGGCGCTCGCCCGGGCGTCCGACGACCGGTACGGGCTCGCCGCGAGCGTCCTCACCGCGTCCATGGAGCACGCGCAGCGCGCCGCGGCCGAGCTGCCGGTCGGCACGATCAAGGTCAACGGCGTCTTCGGCGGCGCACCCGGCGGAGCCGCGCAGCCCCGCGGCCGCAGCGGATCCGGCTTCGGCTACGGCCCCGAGCTCCTCGACGAGATGAGCACCACCACGGTCGTGCACATCGGGCTGCCGGTGCTCGACGCGGGCGACTCGCCGGCCGTCACCACCCCGGCCGAGGACGCGACCGGCTCCGTCAGCACCGACGCGGGCGACGCCCGATGACCAGCGAGCTGCGCGGGATCATCGGCCTCCTCGCCGAGCGGCGGCCCACCGTCACCGTCATCGGCGACGTCATCCTCGACGAGTGGTGGCGCGGCCACAGCGACCGCATGACCCGCGAGGCGCCCGCGCCCGTCGTGGACGTGACCGAGCGGATCCAGTCGCTCGGCGGTGCCGCGAACACGGCCGTGAACCTCGCGAGCCTCGGCGGCACGGTGCGGATGGTCGGCCTCGTCGGCCAGGACGCCGCGGGCGACCGCGTGCGCGACCTGCTCGCGGCCGCGGGCGTCGACGTCACCGGCCTCGTGCACTCGCCGCGCCTGCGGACCACCACGAAGACGCGCATCGTGGGCGACGACCAGGTCATCGTGCGGGTCGACGACGTGCACCGCGGATCCGTGCACCGCGACGACGCCCGCGCCCTCGCCCGCGCCGCCCTCGAGGCCTCCGCGGGGGCCGACGCCGAGATCGTCTCCGACTACGGCACCGGCACCCTGCACGGCGTGGTGCTCGAGTCGCTCGCGGCCCGCGAGCGCCGCCCCGCGCTCACGGTGGTGGACGCCCACGACCCCGCCGTGTGGGCGCCGATCGGCCCCGACCTCATCACCCCCAACGCGGGCGAGGCCGGCCGTCTCGTCGACCGGCCGCTCGCGCGCGACGAGGACCGGGCCGCCGTGGTCGCGGGGCTCGGCGACGCGATCCTCGCGGCGGCCTCCTCCGCCACCGCGGTCGTGACCCTCGACCGCGACGGCACCGTGGTGCTCGGCGCGGGCGAGCCGTACCGCACGCGCGCGCATCCGGTGCCCGAGAAGCAGGCGTCGGGCGCGGGCGACACGTTCGTCGCCGCCCTCACCCTCGCCCGGGCGGTCGGCTTGACGCTCGCCGTGAGCGCCGACTTCGCGCAGGCCGCGGCCGACGTGGTCGTGCGGCTGCCCGGCACGTCCGTCTGCTCCGCGGCGGCCCTCGCCGACCACCTCGGCGAGACGCGGTCGCGCACGGTGTCCGAGGCGGAGCTCGTCGACCTGGTGGCCGCCGAGCGCGCCGCCGGCCGGCGCATCGTCTTCACCAACGGCTGCTTCGACGTGCTGCACCGCGGGCACACCACGTACCTCCGGCAGGCGGCCCGCCTCGGCGACGTGCTCGTGGTGGCGCTCAACAGCGACGACTCGGTGCGGCGGCTGAAGGGATCCGACCGGCCGGTGAACACCGCCGAGGACCGCGCCGGCGTGCTCGCCGAGCTGTCGTGCGTCGACGTGATCACGGTGTTCGACACGGACACGCCCATCCCGCTGCTGGAGGCGGTGCAGCCCGACGTCTACGCGAAGGGCGGCGACTACACGCCCGAGATGCTCGACGAGACCGACGTGGTGCGCGCGTACGGGGGCGAGGTGTCGATCCTCGGCTACGTGCCGTCGCAGTCGACGAGCTCGATGGTGGACCGGATCCGCGCCTCGGCGCCGACCGCCGGGTTCGTGCGCCCGGCGGGGACGGCGACCTCCGCGCCGGACGCGGGCGACGGACGTGCCGCCTCGAGCGGCGCGGCGGACGCCGCACCCGCATCCGACGCCGGAGCGGAGCCCGCGCCGGGGGCACCCCGGTGAGCGGCGGGCGCAGCCGGCGCTGGTCGGGCGAGTGGGGCGCCCACCGCGCGCCCGACGTCCCCAGCATCGACGTGCTCGTGCCGAGCGCGGGCCGCACCGCCGAGCTCGCCGTGACGCTCTCGGGCCTCGCCGGGCAGGACGACCCGCCGTTCCGCGTGATCGTGAGCGACCAGTCCGACGGCTTCGACGCCGACGCGGAGCCGAGCGTGCAGGGCATGGCACGGGTGCTGCGCGCGCAGGGCCGCGAGGTGGAGATCGTCTCGCACCTGCCCCGCCGCGGGATCGCCGAGCACCGGGCGTCGCTGCTCGCGCGCGCGACCGCCGACTCCGTGCTCTTCCTCGACGACGACGTGTGGCTGGAGCCCGGCATGCTGCGCCGGATGCACGACGCGCTCGAGGCGCTCGACATCGGCTTCGTGGGCGCCGCGGTGCAGGGCCTCAGCTACCTCGACGACCGTCGCGCGCACGAGGCCGCCGCCTTCGCGCCGTGGGGCGACGCGGTGGAGCCCGAGCGGATCCGCCGCGGCGAGCCGGCATTCGACCGCTGGCCGCTGCACAACGCCGCGAACCTCGCCCACATCGCCGCCGACCTCGGCCTCGAGACCGACACCTGGCTCGCCTACCGGATCGCGTGGGTGGGCGGCTGCGTGCTCTACCGCCGCCGGGCGCTGGTCGAGACCGGCGGCTTCGACTTCTGGGAGCGCCTGCCCGAGCGGCACTCCGGCGAGGACGTCGCCGCGCAGTGGCGCGTGATGGAGCGCTTCGGCGGCGCCGGCATCGTGCCGAGCGGCGCGGTGCACCTCGAGGCGCCGACCACCATCCCCGTGCGGGAGGTCGACGCCTTCGACGTGCTCTTCGCCGACCAGTCGCCGGATCCCCAGGAAGCGCCCCTAGGCGACGGCCCCGTCGAGGAGTCGACTCGGAACGTGGGCGACGCGGACGACCGCGCCGACCGCTCCTGATCACCGACGAGAGGACACCCCATGGCCATCAACCCCATCGAGCTCCAGAAGCACCTCAGCGGCCTCGACTACCCGGCGTCGAAGGACGACATCGTGAAGAAGGCGGAGGACTCGGGCGCCGACTCCGACACGCTCGACGCCCTCAAGTCCATCGAGGACAAGGAGTACGACGCCCCCACGGCGATCAACTCCGCCGTCTCCGACGCGAGCTGATCCACATCCCGCTCGTGCCGCGGCCCCCGTCCTCCTCGTGAGGACGGGGGCCGCGGTGCGTGCGGGCCGATGCGGCAGCGGGGTCGTCCGTGAGGGGCCCGTCGCCAGCCGGCGGCAGCGCCCCGTCAGTCGCGGGAGCGCCCGTCGTGGGGCAGCTCATCCTCGATCGCAGCCAACGCGTCGGCCAGGCAGCCGAACCAGTCGCAGAGCCCCGGCACCGGCTGCATGCGCATCAGCTCCACCCGCTCGCCCTGCACCTGGAGGTAGCCGAGCAGCCTCCGCGCGTCGTCCTCGTGCAGGCGCGCGTCGCACACCCGCCATTCCGTCTCGGTGAGCGCGATGACCTCGAGGCGCTCGTCGGCCTGCTGCATGGTGCCTCTCTTCCCAGGCGTCTCCGCCATCCCCTCGACGGTAGGAGGGGGCCGGGGCGGCGCCGACGGGGTTGACAGCTCCCGGGGACGGATGGAGCCGGCAGGCGGCCAGGAGGGGGAGGCGCTTCGTCAGGAGCGCGAGGCGGCGGGGAAGGCGCACGCTCGGACAGGGCCGCAGGCCCCCGGACGCGGCACCGCCCGGCCCTCCAGGGGAGGTCCGGGCGGTGCGGTCTCGATGTGCGGGACTACTGGCCGAGCTTCTGGTCGGCGACGTCGCCGGCCTTCTCCGCGGCGCCGTCGGCCTTGCCGCCGGTCGCGGTGCTGGCGGCGTCCTGGCCCTTGTCGATGGCCCCGTCCGTCGCCTGCTCGCCCTTGTCGCTGTCGATGAGCCCGTTGGCCTTGTCAGCGAGATCTGCCATGTCGTCCTCCTCCTCGTCTGCGGAAGCGCCCCGGTCGGGGCGCACCTCCACCCTGCTCCGATCCGGCGCGGACGACATCCCCCGTCGCGGATGCGAGGCTGGATCCATGGACCCGATCGACCCCCGCCGCCTCGCCGGCGTCCTCGCCGACCCCGAGCTGCGGGCCGCCTACGCGCGCGTCGTGCTCGGATCCGGCCTCGACGACGCCCTGGCGCACCTCTCGCCGGCCCGCCGGAGGAAGGCGCGCGCCTCGCTCGTGGGATCCGGGCTCGTCGCGCTGGACGCCGACGGCCGGGCATCCGCACCCGACGCGGTCTTCCGCGCGATCCTCGCCCAGCAGCCCGCGACCCCGCCCGCCCAGGGCGTCGAGCGCTTCCTCCGCGACGGCCGCATCGCGGCATGGCCGGCCGGCCCCGCCGACCTCGACGCGCTGCTCCGCCACGTCGTGGAGGGGGTGCTGGATCCCGGCGAGGTGGTCGACGAGCGGACCCTCACCGCGCGCCTCGTGCGCGTGACCGACGACCACGCGCTGCTCCGCCGCCACCTCGTGGACGCCGGGCTCCTGCTGCGGACGCGCTCGGGCTCCGAGTACGCGCGCGCCGAGGTGGACGACCCGGCGGTCGAGCGCGACGCCGACGCAGCCCCAGCCCCAGCCGCAGCCGCAGCCGCAGCCGACTAGCGGATCAGCCCGCCGCGCCGCCCGCGTACCGCACGCACACCGCCGACACGTCGTCGCCCATGGCGCCGCGGGCCGTGGCCGCCGCCGCGGCGTCCGCGATGCGGCCCACGGTCTCGGCCGCGTCCGACGCGGAGCGCACCAGGTCGACGAGCGGCCCCACCGAGTCGAGCGACCCGTCGAAGAGGTCGAGGGCGCCGTCGGTGAAGGTGATCAGGCGGTCGCCGGGCGCGAGGCTCCCGCTGCCCGTCGCCCACTCCGCGTCGGGCACGACGCCGAGCGGCAGGCCGAGGGCGGGCACGGTCTCGTGCGTCCCGTCCGCGCGCAGCACCACCGTGAGCCCGTGGCCGCCGTCCGCGTACGAGAACGCGCCGGTGGATCCGTCGATGCGGCAGTGCAGGAACGTCGCGAACGTCTCGGTGACGTCGAGGTCCCCCTGCAGCTGCCCCTGGACGGCGAGCACGGTCGCCTCCGCGTTGGGCCCGCGGTGCGCCTGGAACGCCGAGCGCACGGCGGAGGCGAGGATCGCGGCGCCCGCGCCCTTGCCCATGACATCCGCGATGGTGACGTGCAGCCCGTCGGCGTCCTCGCCCCAGGAGTAGAAGTCGCCGCCCACGCCGCGGGCGGGCAGGCTGACGCCCGCGAGGTCGTAGTCCGGCCAGAGCGGCCGGTCGACGGGGAGCAGGCGCCGCTGGACCTCGCCGGCCAGCTCGTCGTCCTGGCTGTCGCGGAGCTCCCGCTCCACCCATGCGCCCATCTCGTCGAGGAGCCGCTCCTCGGCGGGTGCGAGCTCGCGGGGGACGGTGTCGACGAGGCACAGCGTGCCGACCGTCTGCCCGCCGGAGCGCAGCGGACGCCCGGCGTAGAAGCGGATGTGGCGGGGCCCGGTGACGGTCGTGCGGTACGAGAACCGCGGGTCGGCGGTCGCGTCGGGCACCACCATGATCTCGGACGCCCGGATGGTCACGTCGCAGAACGACTGCGTCCGGTCGGACACGAGCGAGACGCCCGCGGGCTGCGGCGACTTGGTGAACTGCTCCCGCTCGCCGAGCAGGTTGATCTCGGCCACGGGCACCTGGAACAGCTCGCGCGCGATGCGGGTGACGCGGTCGAAGCGCTCCTCCGCGGTGGATCCCACGAGCCGCAGGTCGCTCACGGCCCGCAGCCGGGCCAGCTCGGCGGTGGCCGCCTCGGCGGTAGAGCGGCCGGCCGGATCGGATCCGCCTGCCCGCGCGACGGGTTCCTGCATGGCCATGTCGTACCCCCTGCGTGTCGTCGGGCGCCGCCGCGCGGACCGGTGACCCGCCCCGCGCACGATCCCCCCTGGATCGCCGCGCCCGGTGCCGAGTGTACGTGCGCGTCCTGCGCGCGACCCGGGGGCCGGGGCGGCCCTCAGACCTCGACGGGCGCGGATCAGCCCTTCTCCGCGCCCTCCGTCGTGTTCATGATCCGGCGCTGGAACACGAAGAACAGCACGGCCACGGGGATCGACATGAGCACGGCCGCCGCGAGCTGCAGCGGGTACTGGTTGCCGGCCCCGAGCTGGCCCGACACGAGCGAGGCGACGCCCGTCGTCAGCGTGTTGAGGTCCGGGCTCTGCCGCGAGACGACGAAGTGCGAGAACTCGTTCCACGAACCCTGGAAGGAGAGGATCAGCAGGGTGATGACGGCCGGGCGGGCCATCGGCAGCACGATGGAGCGGAACGTGCGGAAGATGCCGGCCCCGTCGATCCGCGCCGCCTCCTCGATCGAGGCGGGGATCGAGTCGAAGAACTGCTTCATGATGAAGATCCCGGCGGCGTCCGCGAGCAGCGGGATGATCATGCCCGCGTAGCTGTCGTAGAGCCCCAGCTGCTTCAGGATGAGGAAGCGCGGGATCAGGAGCACCACCGCGGGCACGCTCATCACGCCGATGAAGCCGGCGAACAGCAGGTTCCGGCCGCGGAACCGCAGGCGCGACAGCGCGTACCCGGCGAGCGAGTCGAAGAACACGCGTCCGAACGTGACGCACAGCGTGACGAGGGTGGAGTTCAGCGCCCAGAGCGGCAGCGGCACGTCGGTGAAGAGGCGCTCGTAGGCGGCGAACGACCAGGTGGCGGGATGAGCGAGAGCGGGTCGCCCGTCGCGTCCGCGTCGGTCTTCATCGACGAGGCGATGGAGATGAGGAACGGGTAGACGTACACGAGCGCGAGGCCGACGAGCAGCAGGTAGCCGCCCGCGACCGACAGGCGCGCCCGCGGCGTCAGCACGCGCCGTCGCTGCGGCGGCACGCCCTCCGGCGGGACCTCCGCCACGGTGGCCGGGGTGGTGCCCACGGCGGTCTGCTGGATCGCGCTCATCGCGCCTCCCCCGTCCTCGCGGCGCGCCGCGTCCGTCGCGGACGCTCGCCGCGGTCCGCGAGCAGCGCCCGCTGCATGAGGGTGAGCGCCACGATGATGAAGAAGAGGATGAACGCGATCGCCGCGCCCTGCCCCCACTGCAGGTCGGTGAACGACGTCGAGTAGGCGAGGTACGCCGGGGTGAGCAGCGACTTGCCGGGAGCGCCGCCGCCGGTGAGGTAGATCTGGTCGAACACCTGCCAGGTGCCGATGAGCCCCAGCGTGAGGACCGTGAAGAGGGTGGGCTTCAGCATCGGCAGCGTCACGGAGAAGAACTTCCGGAAGACGCCGGCGCCGTCCATCATCGCGGCCTCCTCGATCTCGCCGCCGATGCTCTGCAGCGCCGCGAGGAACAGGAGCATGAAGGTGCCGGAGGTGGTGAAGACCGCCATGGCGATCAGCACGCACATCGCCACGGACGGGCCCGACAGCCAGTCCCACCAGGTGAGGCCGAGCGGCGCGGCGCCCGTGAGCGCGGCGGGCGCCTGGTCGACGCCCGCGAGCCCGAGGAGCGCGTGGAGCACGCCGGTGGAGTCGGCCATCCAGGTCGGCCCCGAGGCGCCGAACCAGCCGAGCACCGCGTTGACGACGCCCGAGGCGGAGAACAGGAACAGGAAGATCACGGTGATGGCGATGGAGGAGGTCACCGACGGGAAGTAGAAAGCGGTGCGGAAGAAGCCGCGGCCGCGGAGGACCCTCCGGTTCACCTGCACCGCGAGGAACAGGGCGAGCGCGGTCTGCAGCGGCACGACGAGGAGCACGTAGTAGACGTTGTTCCGGATCGCCGTGCCGAAGTCCTTCTGCGCGAGGCCCGGGTCGGTGAGCACCGCCTGGTAGTTGTCGGCGCCGACGAAGCGCGCGGTGTCGCCGAGCGGCGAGCCGAGCCCGTTCCAGTCGCTCATGCTCACCCAGAGCGCGAGCCCGATGGGGAGCACGAGGAACACGCCGACGATGACGATGGCCGGCAGGGTGAACAGCCAGGCGTAGCGGGTCTCCCGTCCCCGGATCCCGGGACCGCGCGTGCGGCCCCGGGGTGCACGGCCGCCGGATGCGGCGCCGCGGGCGGCGGGACGGTCCGCCACGACCTGACTGCTCATCGCCGGCCCCTAGCCCTGCTTGGCGTTCGCGGTGTCGAGCGCCGCCTGCAGGTTGGTCTGGAACGCCTGGAGGATCTCCTCCGGGTCGCCCGTCGCGATGCCCTCGAGCTCGGAGTTGAAGTCGGTGATGACCGTGGCGGCGCCCGCGAAGGCGACCGGGTTCACCGCGTAGTCCACGCCCGCGACGAACGCCTGGTTCTCCGGGTGCTTCGCGGCGTACGCCTCGGCGCCCGACTCGGTGGAGGGGATCACGCCGAACGCGTCGGCGAAGGCCATCTGCTGGTCGTCGGTGGTGAGGGCGGCCACGAGCGACTCCGCGGACTCGGTGGTGTCGCTGCCGGCCGGGATGCCCCAGCAGTTGCTGAAGGAGAAGGTCGACCTGCCGCCGGGGCCCGCGGGGAGCTCCGCGACGCGGTACGCCACGTCGGGGTAGTCGGCCGAGAGCGCGCCGTCGATCCAGGGCCCTTCGATGACCATGGCGGCCCGGCCCTCGCCGAACGCCTCGCCGGCCCAGCCGGAGTCGAGGGCGGACGGGAACTGCAGGACACCCGCACCCAGGAGGTCCTTGACCTCCTGCAGCCCGGCCACGTTCTCCGGGGTGTCGGCCGTGACGGTCTTCCCGTCGTCGGACACGAGCTGCCCGCCGGCCTGGTTCATGAACAGCCCCATGCGGGCGTACTCGGGCCGAAGGAGAGGCCCGTGACGCCGTCGGTCGTCAGCTCCTCCGCGACGGTCCGGAGGCTCGCCCAGTCGGTGGGGATGTCGGCGTCGGTGAGGCCGGCAGCCGCCCACAGGTCGGTGTTGATCACGAGGCCGAGCGTGGAGAAGTCCTTGGGCTCGCAGTAGAAGCGCCCGTCGTACGTGAACGCGTCCGTGAGCGCCGGGTAGAAGGCGTCCGCGTTGCCCGCGTCCTCGGCGTACGGCTCGAGGTAGCGGTTGCTGGCGTAGGTCTGGAACTGGTCCCAGCTCATGTAGAAGAGGTCCGGCGGGTTGCCGCCGGAGAAGCCCTGGCCGAGCTGCTGGGTGAGGTCGCTGGCGATGACGGTGTCGACCGTGGTGCCGTTCTCCTGTGCCCAGGCGTCGTTGGCGGCCTTCACCGCGGCGCCCTCGGCGTCGCTCGACGAGGCGATGAGGACCGTCAGGCCGGCGGCGTCGCCGGATCCGGATCCGGATCCGCTCGAGCACGCCGACATGCCGACGACGAGCCCGGTGGCGAGGATCGCGGCACTCCATCGTGCCGTCCGTGTGGTGTTCATTGCTGGCCTTCCATGGGGGATGCGCGCCGCGGGGGCGGCGGGGTGGGGGATGAGGCGGTGGGGGCGGGGGCGCGGTCGAGGTGCAGGGGCGAGCGCACGACGAGGCGGGGCGTGATGAGGCGGTGGGCCTCCCCCGCGGCGAGGCCGCCGCGGGGGACGACGTCGGATCCGGTGCTGCCGAGGAGCAGGTCGAGCGCGCCCGCCGCGACGGCGGCCATGTCCTGCTCCACGCTGGAGATGCCGAGGGCCGCGGCGACCGGGGTGTTGTCGAACCCGATGACGGCCACGTCCGAGCGGTCGAGGGCCGTGGCGGCCATGGAGGCGCCGAGGGCCGCGGAGTCCGAGACGCAGACGACCGCCTGGAGGCCCGGCTGGGCGAGGAGCAGGTCGCGCGCGGCGGCGCGGGCGAGGTGCACGTCGTCCGGGGTCTCGACGTCGAGGAGGTCGAGCTCGTCCGCGCTGAGGCCGGAGCGCGCGGTCATGGCGTCCCACCAGCCGGTGCGGCGGTCGTCGCCCGTGCCCGCGTCGCTCGGCCAGCCGAGGAAGGCGATGCGCGTGAGGCCCTGGTCGAGCAGGTGGTCGGCGGCCTGGCGGACGCCCGCGGCGCCGTCGACGTCGACCCACAGGTGCTCCGGGCTGTTGACGTCGTCGACGCCCCACGGCCGGCCGAACGCGACGAACGGGAGGCCGTTCTCGGTGAGCCAGCGGCTGCGGGTGTCGCCGGCGAAGGTGGCGGTGAGCACGATCGCGTCCACGTCGGCGCCGTCGCGGAGGCGCGCGAGCTCGGCGATCTCCTCCTCGGGCCCGGACGCCGTGTAGAGCAGCACGCGGAGGCCCCGGGTGGCGGCGAGCTCGGTGACCGCGTGCAGGAACCGGTCGAGCAGCGTGCCGGAGATCCCGTCGAGCACCGGCTCCAGCCGCACGCCGATGGTGGCGGACTTGCGGGTGCGGAGGCGCCGGGCGGAGGCGTCCGGCCGGTAGCCGAGCTCGCGGATCGCCGCGGTGACGCGCTCGCGGTGGCGGGGCGCACGATGTCCGGCGAGTTGATCACGTTGGACACGGTCTGGCGCGAGACGCCGGCGCGCTCGGCGACGTCGGACACGGTGGGCAGACCGGCCATGCGCTCCTCCTCGGTCGCGGCTGCGGGCCGGGCGGGTGCGCTCGACGATGGGCAGCGGATCCGACGCCCCGACCAACGCGACGCGGACGCCGGCGGATCTTTTTTTGGAACGATCAAATCGTGGGTGCTACGTTACATCGCGAGCCGGTCCTGTCAACCATCCCGACGCCGACCGGCCTCCCGCACCGCCTGCCCGCCCTCCGCGGGGCAGCCGTCCCGACCCGACGAGGAGTCGACCGTGAACGACCGCCCTGCCGCATCCGACCCGCTCGCGGCCGTCCGCCGCGACGAGACCCTGCAGCCGCTGCTGCACGCCGAGACCGTGCTGCTGCGCGCACCCGTGCAGGCGTGGTCGGCACCGGACGGCGACATGGGCGGCGCGCCCGTCCACGGCCTCTACCTGGGCGACACGCGGATCCTCTCCCACGTCGCCCTGACGGTCGGCGGGCAGCACGGCGAGCCGATCGCGCACGCCCGCAGCTCCGCGTCAACCGGCGAGCACGTCGCGCTCCTCCGTCACCTCGACGACGCCGACGCCGACCCCCGCGTGCGGCTCGTGCGGCGCCGGGAGGTCGACGGCACGTCCCTGCGGGAGACGGTGACGCTCGAGTCGGCCCGCACGACGGTCGTGCCCACGACCGTCGAGGTCCGGCTGCGCGTCGACGCGTCGGTGATGCACGTGATCAAGGCGGGTCTCGTCGACGACGTCGAGCCGCGCCTCGCGCGCACGGACGACGGCGTGGCGTGGGAGGCCGACGGCACCGACGCCCGCCTGCTCGCGCCGGGGGCCGAGGTCGCGGTGGACGGTCGCGCCGTCGCCCTCCGCTGGCCCGTCGTGATCCCGGCGCGCGGCCGCGTCGCGGTGTCCTGGTCGGTCGCGGCGGAGAGCAGGACGGCCGTCGTCGGACCGGCGACGTCGGACCCGGAATGGGCCGGCGTCCGCGTCGAGAGCGGCGACTCGCGCCTCGGGCGCTGGCTCGCGACCGCGCTCGACGACCTCACGGGGCTCCGCATGGTGACCACCGCGCGCCCCGACGAGCCGTTCCTCGCCGCCGGCGCGCCCTGGTTCTTCACGCTCTTCGGGCGCGACTCCCTGTGGGCGGCGCGCATGATGCTGCCGCTCGGCACGGGGATCGCCGCCTCCACGCTGCGGGTGCTGGCGGGCCTGCAGGGCGCGCACGAGGACGCGGCGACGGCCGAGCAGCCCGGGAAGATCATGCACGAGCTCCGGCCGGGCGTGCTCACCATCCCCGGGGAGGACGTCTCCCTGCCGCCGCTGTACTACGGAACGGTCGACGCGACCCCGCTCTGGATCACGCTCCTCCACGACGCGTGGCGCGCCGGCATGCCCGAGGACGAGGTGGAGGCGCTCCTCCCCCACCTCGAGGCGGCCCTCGGCTGGCTCCGCGACCACGCCGACCAGGACGGCGACGGGTTCCTCGAGTACCGCGACGAGAGCGGGCACGGCCTCGCGAACCAGGGCTGGAAGGACTCCGGCGACAGCATCCAGTGGCAGGACGGCACGCTCGCCGAGGGCCCCATCGCCCTCTGCGAGGTGCAGGCGTACGCGCACGAGGCGGCGGTCGGGGCGGCCGCGCTGCTCGAGCGCTTCGGCCGGCCGGCCGACGAGTGGCGGGCGTACGCGGCCGCCATGCGGGAGCGGTTCGCGCGGGCGTTCTGGATCGACGACGGCGAGGGCGGCTACCCGGCCATCGCGCTCGACGCGGCCAAGCGGCCGGTGGACACGCTCACCAGCAACATCGGGCACCTGCTCGGCACCGGGATCCTGTCGCCCGAGCACGCGGCGCGGGTCGCGGAGCTGCTCGTCTCGCCGCGCCTCGACTCCGGCTTCGGCCTGCGCACCCTCGCGACCGACGCGGCCGGCTACTGGCCGCTGTCGTACCACGGCGGATCCGTCTGGACGCACGACACCGCCATCGCGATCACCGGCCTCGCCCGCGAGGGCTTCGCCGACGAGGCGGCCACGCTCGCCCGCGGGCTGCTCGCGGCCGCCGAGGACTTCGGCTACCGCGTGCCGGAGCTGCACTCGGGCGACGCGGCCGCGGACGTGCCGACGGCGGTGCCCTACCCCGCCGCCTGCCGGCCGCAGGCGTGGTCGGCCGCGTCGGCGATCGCCGTGCTCGGGGTCGCGACGGGCGGCGGGCCCGCGGGAGCGGCGCCGAACCCGGCGGTCGCGGGCGCGGTGTCGGTGCACGGCCGGGCCTGACGCGCGCGTCAGCCCTCGCGGCGGAGCACCACCACGGTCACGTCGTCCGGGTTCGACTGCCCGGCGGCCAGCAGGGTGATCCGGCGCACGAGGTCGTCCGCCGAGGATGACGCGCGCGCGAGCTCCGCGACCCGGTCGACCGCGCGGAGCGTGCCGTCGTACAGGTCGAGCACCCCGTCGCTGAAGGTCACGATGAGGTCGCCCGGGGCCATCGCGATCTCGTGCGTGGTCCAGCCGGCCGCACCCGGCACCCCGACGGGCAGGTCGGTCGACTCGAGGCGCTCGTGCGTGCCGTCGGCGCGCACGAGCGCGGAGAGCCCGTGGCCCGCGTCCGCGTAGAGGACGGTGTCGTCCGCGGCCCGCACCCGCGCGTGGAAGACCGTCGCGAACGACGCGGCCTCGCTGAGCTCCGCGGTGAAGCAGTCCGCGGTGCGCTCGATGGCGGCGACCGGGTCCGGCACGTTCTTCGCGCTGCGGACGACGGCGCGCGCGGTGGCCGCGATGATCCCCGCGCCGACGCCCTTCCCCATCACGTCGCCGAGGGTGAACGCGAGGCCCTCCGGCACCGGGTACCAGTCGAAGAAGTCGCCGCCCACCGCCTTCGACGGCAGGCACGCGCCCGCGACCTGGTAGCCGCGCAGCGGCACGACGGTCTTCGGGAGGAGCGCCTGCTGCACGACCGAGGCCCGGGTCAGCTCGTCCTCGCTCACGCGCTCGCGCGCGCGGGACGCCTCGAGGCTCGACCGCGTGCGCCGGGACAGCTCGTTGACGACGAGCGCCGCGACCCCGAAGGCCAGGGCGCTGAACAGCCCGCGCCACAGCTCGTTGGCGTTCTGCCCGTCGAGGCCCAGGAGGAGCGGCAGACCGAGGGTCACGTAGACGGCGACGAAGGCCACGAGCACGTTCCAGCGACCCGGGTCGAGGCTGAACCACACCACGGGGAGGATCACGAGGGAGGTGAAGACGGAGGTGTTCTCGCCGGTCGCGATGCGCAGCATGCCGACCGCGAGGAAGTCCAGCAGGGGCACCAGGACCGTGAGGCGCCCGAGGGACGGGCGCACGGACACGGCGACCGCGACGGCCGTGGCGACCCGAGGATCCCGCAGGCGATCAGGAGCGAGCGCGGCGCGGTGACGGCGAGGGACGGCACCACCAGGCTCGCGACCACGGCCAGGACGAAGAGCACCAGCAGGGGCAGCTGCTTGAGCAGCGGCGTCGGCCCGGCCGGGCCCGCCGTGCCGGTGCGGGCCACGGGCTCCGGGACCCAGGTGGCGCGCGCGAGCCACGGCGGCAGGGCGGGCAGGGCGATGGCGGCGAGCCGGCCGGGCACCTCGGGCCGGAGCGGGCGCGGCAGGCGCGGCAGGCGGATCCGCCCGGGATTACGGGCGTGCGTGCTCATCAGGGCGCCTCGGGCTCGCTCCGGGTCCTGCGCACGCTCCACACGTTCTCCTCGCCGACCCTCTCGTAGGTCAGCTCGTCGCAGAGCAGCTGCACCATCGCGAGGCCGCGGCCGGACTCCGCGTCCACCCCCGGCATCTCCCGCGGGGCGAGGCGGAAGTCGCCGGGCTCGGACCCGTCGCGCAGCCGCGCGCTCATGGTGCCGCCGTCGACGGTGACGCTCACGACGCACGTGACGCCCTGGCCGCCGCCGGCGTGCTCGATGACGTTGGAGGCGAGCTCCACGAGCGCCGTCTCGAAGGCCATGCGGTCGAGCTCGCCCACGTCGGGCCGCTCGTCCCAGAGGCCGGCGACGAGCTCGTGGACCGCGTCGACGTCGTCCGGCGGGGACTGCAGGGTGAGGGAGCGGGTGGTCTCAGTCACGGTAGGCCGCCTCGACGGTGGGCGTGGAGACGAGCACGCGGTCGAGGTTGGAGAGCTGCAGCACCATGCGCACCTGCGCGCCGGGTGCCGCGATGCGGAGGTCGCCGCCGGCGTCGCGCGCGGCGCGGAGGCCGGCGATGAGGGCGCCGAGGCCGGAGGAGTCGATGAACTCCACGGCCGCGAGGTCCACGACGATGCGCGGCGGGGCGGGCTCCAGCGCGTCGTGGATCGCCTGCCGCAGGTCGGGGGCCGCGGCCATGTTCAGCATCCCCGTGGCCGTGACGACGGTGACGTCGTCCTCGCGTCGTGCGGTGGCGGTCGTGAGCGCCATGGGTCCCCTCGGGTGGTCCGCCGGTGTCGTCATCCCCCGATGCCGCCGTCGGACGGTGCCGGTCCCGTGCGGTCCCCCGCGCGGATCCCGAGCGTCCGTCGCGCTCATCATCTCATCCGACGAACGAGGAAATACGATGGGATCGGGGCCGTCGCCTGTCCGCGCGACGCATCCGGCTGGAGACGGGACCGTCGCCGGGTCAGGATGCGACCGACCCCCACACGAGCACGGCCGGACCGGCCGCACGAGGAGACACCGTGTCGACCGCACCCGAGCACGTCCCGACCGAGCGGCGCATCACCCGCCAGGGGATCGAGACCTCCGTGGCCCTGGCCTGGAACGCGGAGGGCGCCCTCCGCGGGCTCCCGCCGCTCGCCTGGCGGCTCGGCGGCCCGTGGGAGGGCGTGCACTTCTCCGGCGACGCCGACGCGTACGCGCCCGAGGTGCGGCGCGAGGTCGTCGAGGCGTGGATCGCGGGGCTCGGCCTCGCGGACGCCATCGACCCCACCGACGGCCCGCTCGCGCGCCACGGGGACGACATGGTCTGGACGGGCGCGCTCGACGACGTCGTGTTCGAGCTGCGCTACCCGGCGAGCGCCGCGGATCCCGCGGGCGCCGACGACTAGCCGCGGGCGTCGGGAGTGCCGTCCGGCACGGCGTCCTGCGCGGCGTCCGGCGCGGCCTCCCGCCACCGGCCGTCGTGGTCGCGCTCCAGCCCGATGAGCTGCCCGTTCGCCCACACCAGCGAGCGCGTGAGCGCCGGCGAGCGCCCGAGGGCCGTGAGGTAGAGGACGCGCAGCAGGTAGCCGTGGGCGACCACGAGGGTGGTGCGCGGATCCGCGGCGACGTCGTCGAGCACGGCCCGCGCGCGCACCGCCGCGGACGCCCACGTCTCGCCCCGGGCGCCGCGGGCTCGCCGTCCTCGCCCGTGAGCCAGGCCGCGAAGGCCGCCCCGTGCACGGGCCCGCGGAGCTCGTCGCGCGTGATCCCCTCGAAGCCGCCGAAGTCGAGCTCCACCAGCTCGGCCCGCGCCTCGGGGACGACGCCCGGCCCCACGCCCTGCTCCTGGAGGATGCGCGCCGTGCTGCGGGCGCGGACGAGCGTGCTGGTGAGGATCCGCTCCACGCCCTCCCCGCGCAGCCGGGCCGCGAGGGGCGCCAGCTGGTCCGCGGCGTCGTCGCCGACGTCGACGTCGGTGCGCGAGTTGTAGCGGTACTCCCGGTTCCACGGCGTCTGCGCGTGGCGGGTGAGGAGCAGGCGCGCGGGCGCGGGGGTAGGCATGCGTCCATCCAACCGGAGCGGCGGGAGCGCCGGCCGCTGCGGATCTTGCCCGCTCCTGAGCGGCTCCCACGCCGCCCGGCCGCGTGCCGCCGCCCCGGACTAGCGTCGGAGGGGTCCGCGGGCGACCGCCCGGACGCCGGACGCACCGGGAGCACGGAGCCGCGATCGCCACTCGAGACCGCCGTCGGACCGACCACGGGAGCCCCGCGATCCGCGCTGCCTTCGCCGCCGCGGGGGCCGCGTACCTCGTGAGCTGCGGCATCGGGACCGCCGCGGCCGCGCGGATCCTCCCGCCGCGCCCGAGCTCCGCCTCCACCACCGGGCCTACGTGCTCACGTGCGCGCTCACCGCCGTCGCGCTCGCCGCGCCGCTCTGGGCGGGCCCGTCCGCGCGCCCCGCCGCGCGCCGCTGCGCCGCGGCGCTCGCGCCCGCCCTGCTCACCCTCGCCGCGCTGCCCCGCGCGGGCACCCGCACCCGGCGCCATCCCGCCCTCGCCCTGACCGCCGCTCCCTGGTTCGCCGCGAGCACCCTCACCGCCTGGAGTTGACCCATGGAGTTCCTCGACGTCCTGCGCGCCCGGAAGACCACCAACGGTGCCTTCCTGCCCGACCCCGTGAGCGAGGAGCACCAGCGGCTCCTGATGGAGGTCGCCGGCCGCGCGCCCTCGCAGCTCAACAGCCAGCCATGGCGGTTCGTGCTCATCGAGGAGCGGGACACCATCGAGCGCATCGCCGACATCAGCGGCGCGAGCATGACGGAGACGATGTCGAACGGCACCTTCTTCGAGCGCTACAAGCACTACTTCCGCTTCTCGCAGGAGGAGATGGACCGCCGCCGCGACGGCATGCTCTTCGACCGGCTGCCCGCGCCGCTGCGCCCCTTCACGCGGCAGGCGTTCACCCGCCGGGGCCAGCTGCTGATGAACTCGCTCCAGGTCCCGCGCACGCTCGGACGCGAGAACCGGCGCCTCGTCGCGGGCAGCCCCCTCCTCATCGGCGTGATGCTCGACCGCGCCGAGGAGCGCCCCGAGTCGCTCGCGTCGTTCTACTCCGTCTTCTCGATGGGCGCGGCCATGGAGAACGTGTGGCTGACCACGGGCGAGATCGGGATGGGGATCCAGTTCGTGTCGTTCCCGATGGAGATCCGGGAGCAGTGGTCGCGCGTCGAGGAGCTGCTCCGCGTGCCGCCGGAGCTGCAGCTCATGGCCGTGTACCGGCTCGGCTACCTGCCGCCGGAGGCCCGCCGCCCCGCGATCGACTGGTCGAGCCGCGAGCGCAAGCTGCCGTCGCAGTACGTGTTCCGCGGCACCTGCGACACCCCGCAGCAGGGCTGGGACGAGCCCGCCGCGGGGTGACCGGCGGTCCGTCGCGACCCGTCCATCGCCCTAGGGTCGGAGCATGAGCAGCGGCGCCTGGGTGCGCATCCCGTCCCCGACCGCGCGGCACCGGTGGCTGCTCACCGCGGCATCGCTCGCGCTCGTGTCGCTCTTCGCCTGGACTCCCGTCGGCGGCCTGGCGCGCATCGTGGACGAGGCGGTCGGCCCGTCCCCGCTCATCCGTGTCGGCCTCCCCCTCCTCCTCGCCGTCGTCGTGGTCGGCATCGCCTACCTCGTCGTCCTCGAGCGCACCCAGCCGCCCGCCGTCGACGCCGCACGCAGCCTCCTCCGCATCGGCCGGCGGGAGTGGGGCTTCGCCGAGGTCACCGGCGCCCGGATCGAGCTCGCCGGATGGGACGGCGACGACACGCTCGTGCTGCGTCTCACGACGACCGGCGGGGAGAGCTGCAGCGTCGTCGTCTCCACGCGCACGGGCGAGCGCATCGACGACCCGCAGCGCGACGCCCTCCTCGCCCTCGTCGCCGGATCCCGCATCGCCCCGCCCCGCTCGAAGGACGACCCGCACGGTCGGTTCGCCCATGTGGAGTTCCCCGGCCACCTGACGCGCGAGGACACCGCGGCGCTCATCGACGGCAGCGGCACCGCGGAGGCCTCGGCGGCCGCCGGGCAGCGCGGGCTCGGCACGGGCGCCCGGAACGTCCGCCCCACGGGCACGGCCGCCCGCGATCGCGTCTCCGTCCGGGGGCAGTACGTCCTCGCCGGGCTCGCCACCGCGATGGGCCTGGGCGCGTCCGTCATCGCCGTGCAGGATCCGACCGCGCTCTTCGGGCGGGTGGGCGTCCCGGTGCTCGGGGTCGCGCTCGTCATGCTCCCCTGCGGCATCGTCACGTTCCTCGTGACCCGCCGCGACGCCCGCCGTGCTGCCGACCAGCGCGCGGCCTCCGCAGCCGCGGCGGCCATGACGGTCGCGGGAGCCGAGGACGACGCGCCCACCCGCCCTGCGGACGGGAGCTGACGCGTGGCCGACGACGGGTGGGTGCGGATCCCGCCGCCCACCTACCGGCAGCGGCTCGTCATCGGCACGATCTGGATCTTCGTGGCCTCCTACGTCGGCTGGCGTCCGTCCGCCTGGCTGGGCGCGCGGCTCGAGGAGCGCATCGGCGGCGGCTGGCTCACGGTCGCGTCCGTCGCCGTGCTCGGCGTCCTCGCCCTCAGCGCGCTCGTCCTCCTCGTCATCACCCGCGTGACGCCCGGGCTCGACGTCGACGCGGACCGCGGCGTCCTCCGTCTCCGCGGGCAGGAGCGTCCCTTCGCCGACCTGGTCGGCGCGCGCGTCGAGCAGCCGCAGGAGCCGCCGGAGTCGCGGTACGACCGCCCGCGCAAGCGTCCGCGCCGGGATCCCCTCGTGCTCCGCCTCGACCTCGCCGGCGGGGGCCGCTTCCGTGTCGTCCTGGCGATCGGGCCGACCACGACGATCACGCCCGAACGGGCAGCTGCCCTCATCGCTGCGGTGCGCGGATCCCGGGTCACGGCGCCCACCGCCTCCTACGACCCCGACGGCCGCTTCACGCACCTGAACTTCCCCGGCAGCCTCGACATCGACGGCGTCGTCCGCCTCCTCGAGGACCCGCAGCACGCCCGGACCCTGCCGCGCTGACGGCTCGCGGGTCCCGTCACCCCGGCGAGCGCCCGCCGCCCCGCCGCCCCCTGCCCCCTTGCCCCGCGCCGCCCCGGACGCGTACGGTCGTCGGGTACCCCGTCGCGACCCGACGCCTCCGGTGCGGCCGACACACCGGCCGGTCGGTCCGGTCGCGGACACGGGGGCCCACCGCATGGAAGTCGGGACGTTGCGCCTCATCCCCGGAACTGCGCCGCACGCGCAGCAGCTGCTCACGCACTGACGACCCCTCGCGCCCGCCCCCGTCGCGGGCCGCGCCGTCCGCCTCCGCGGACCGGTGGTCGTCGTGCACCCGCATCGACCACCGGGGAGGGCCCGTGCCCACCGCACCATCCATCACGCTCGACCGCTGCTCGTTCTCCTGGCCCGACGGCGACGTCGTGCTCGACTCCGCCACCGCCGCGTTCGGCCGCGGCACGACCGGGCTCGTCGGCCGCAACGGCGCCGGGAAGTCCACGCTCGTGCGGCTCGTCGTCGGCGACCTCGTGCCCGCGTCCGGATCCGTCGCCACGAGCGGCCCGGTCGACCACCTGCCGCAGCGCCTCCGCACGGGACCCGACGACACCGTCGCCGACCTGCTCGGGGTGCGCGCCCGCATCCGGGCGCTCCGCGCGATCCTCGACGGCGATCCCGACCCCGCCCACTTCGCGGCGCTCGGCGACGAGTGGGACGTGGAGTCGCGCGCGGCCGCCGCGCTCCGGGACGTCGGCCTGGCCGAGGACGCCCTCGACCGGCCCGTCGCGACGCTCTCCGGCGGCCAGGCCGTGCTCGTCGCCATCAGCGGGGTGCGCCTGCGCGGGCGTCCCGTCGCGATCCTCGACGAGCCGACCAACAGCCTCGACGGCCGGGCGCGCGGCATCCTGCTCGACCTGGTCGACGGCTGGCGCGGCGCGCTCGTGGTCGTGAGCCATGATCGTGAGCTCCTGGAGCACGTGGACGAGGTCGCCGAGCTCCGCGACGGCCGGATCACCGTCACCGGCGGCACCTACCGGGCGCACGAGGAGCGCGTGGCCGGCGAGCGGGCCGTCGCCGAGCGGCGGATCCGGGCGGCCGAGCAGGCGCACCGGGCCGAGCGACGGCAGCGGATCGAGGCGGAGACCTCCATCGCCCGCCGCGCGAAGGCCGGGGCGCGGGCCGGCGAGTCGATGCCGCGCATCGTCGCGAACCAGCGGCGGCAGCACGCGGAGGCGACCGCCGGACGGCTGCGGCGCGCCCACGCGGACGCGGAGCGACAGGCCGCGGACGCGGTCGCGGATGCCGAGGCGCATCTGCGGCAGGACGCGCCCCTGCGGCTCGACCTGCCGGATCCGGCGCTGCCCGCCTCGCGGCGCCTCGCCGAGATCACGGTCCGCGGCCGCACGCGCGTGGTGCAGGGCCCGGAGCGCATCGCCGTCACCGGCGCGAACGGCGTCGGGAAGTCGTCCCTGCTGGCGCTGCTGGTCGGCTCGCCCAACGCGCGCCCGCATCCGCTGCCCGGCACGGGCGCCCGCGCCCTCACGGATCGCATCGGCTACCTGCCGCAGGGTCGCGACGGCCTCGACGACGCCCTCTCCCTGCTCGAGAACGTGCGGCGGGACGCGCCCGACGTGCCGCCGCGGGAGCTGCGGAACCGCCTGGCGCGCTTCCAGATCCGGGGCGCCGCCGTCGACCGGACCGCGGCGACGCTGTCCGGCGGGGAGCGGTTCCGCGTGGCCCTCGCGGGACTGCTGCTGGCGGATCCGCCGCCGCAGCTCCTCGTGCTCGACGAGCCGACCAACGACCTCGACATGGCGGGCGCCGACCGCCTAGTCGAGGCGCTGCGGGCCTACCGGGGCGCGCTCGTGATCGTCAGCCACGACTCCGCGCTGCTCGATCGGCTCGACCTCGACGACCGGATCGAGCTCGCGTGAGCGGCGGCGGCGGCACCGCCGGCGCCGTGCGCTCAGACCCGCAGCGAGAAGGCCGCGAGCCCCTGCTCCCCGTGCGCCGCGAACCCGAGCGCGCGGTAGAAGGGGTGCGAGCGGTGGCCGTCCTCGGTGCCGCCGGCGTCGGTGGTGAGCACGAGGAGGACGCCCGCGGCCGCCCGGTCGCGCACGTGCTCGACGAGCGCGCGGCCGATGCCACCGCGCTGGGATCCGGGGTGCACGAGGAGGTCCTGGAGGTAGCAGATCGACACCCCGTCGCCCACCGTGCGCACGAGCCCGACGAGGCGTCCGTCGTCGTCGCGCGCGGTGGCGACCAGGTCGGATCCGGCGAGCGCCCGCTCGAGCCGCTCCGGGTCGCGGGTGTACGCGCTCCACCCGACGGCGCCGTAGAGGTCGAGCAGCTCGTCGCGCGCGGGGACCTCCTCGGCGATGCGGACCATCCCGCCATCATGCCCGGGCCGGACCGGACCGGGCCGGGCCGGGCCGGCGCCGGGACGGCGCGGGCGTCGGCCTACGGTGATCCCATGCGCCCGCGCCTGCCTCCCGTCCCCGACGCGTCGCTCGATGCCTTCGACGGCGGCGTGGGCGTCCTGTCGCGCGACGGCGTGCGGGCGGGCCACGTCGCGACCGTGCGGTGGCAGTACCACGGGCTGCTCGGGCGGCAGCTGCACTGGTGGATCTGGTACATCGTCGTCTGGGAGGACGGCACCCGCGAGCGGTCGCAGGAGGACTACGCGCCGTACCTCGCCGTGCAGGAGATGCGCGCGGGGTACCTCGACGTCGACGTCGCCCGCGACCCGACGCGGGCAGGGCGCTACGACTTCGCGTGGCTCCCGCCCGCGGAGGCCGCGGCGACCCGGGAGCGCCTGGGCATCCAGGACAGCGACTTCTGACGCCGGCGCGGGGATCGTCCCGCCCGGCTTCGGCCGGGAGGAGGAGCGGAGGTAGGGTCGGCAGGAGGAGCGGTGCCGCTCCGATCCCCAGTCGACGAGGACCACCATGACGACGACGAGCCGCCCTCCGCGCAGCAGCACCGCCGACCGGCCTCCCCGTCCCCGCCGCTCCCGCATGGCCCGCCGCGAGGCGATCGCCGGCTACCTCTTCATCAGCCCGTGGATCGTCGGCTTCCTCGTCTTCACGCTCGGCGCGATGGTCTACAGCCTCGTGGTCTCGTTCAGCGACTACAACCTCGCCACCGACGTGGCCACGCCGGTCGGCACCGAGAACTACGAGCGGCTCTTCACGGACCCGCGCGTGGCGCTCTCCCTCGGCAACACGCTCTTCTACGCGATCCTCGCGGTGCCGTTCGAGGTGTGCCTCGCGCTCCTGCTCGCGATCCTCCTGGCCCGCCTCGGCCGCGGCGCGGGCCTGTTCCGCACGCTCTACTACCTGCCCAAGATGACCCCCACGGTCGCGACCGCGAGCGTCTTCCTCCTGCTCCTCAACGGCAACACGGGCGCCGTGAACCAGGGCCTCGAGGCCATCGGCATCGACGGCCCGCAGTGGCTCATCGACCCCGACTGGGTGAAGCCGTCCATCGTGCTCATGACGCTCTGGGGCGTCAGCGGCACCATGGTGATCTTCCTCGCCGCCCTGAAGGACGTGCCGCGCGAGCTCTACGAGGTCTCCGCGCTCGACGGCGCCGGCCCGGTCCGGCAGTTCTTCTCCATCACCGTGCCGATGATCTCCGGCGCGATCTTCTTCAACGTCGTCGTGCTCACCATCGCCGCCCTGCAGGTCTTCGACCAGGCGTACCTGCTGTTCTGGCGCGACCAGACGAACGCCTCCCCCGACTCGTCGCTCTTCTACGGCGTGTACCTGTTCCAGCAGGCGTTCCGCTCGTTCGACTTCGGGTTCGCGGCCGCGATGGCGTGGCTGCTGTTCGTGATCGTGCTCGTCATCACGCTCGTGCAGGTGAAGCTGAGCAACCGGTTCGTCTACTACGAGGGGGATCGCTGATGGCCGTCACCGACCGCACGCCGACCCAGCCCGCGTCCGACGAGCCCGCTCCGCCCGCGGCCGCCACGGGGGATCCGCGCCTCGCCGGCGCCCTCACCCCGATGCCGTCCCGCGACGTGCGGCCGACCCGCCGCGACCCCGACCGGGGACGCCGCGTGCGCTCCCGGATCTCCCGTGCGCTCATCGCCGTGGTGCTCGTGGGCTTCGCGCTGCTGTTCCTGTACCCGTTCGCCTGGCTGCTCGCCGCGAGCCTCAAGCCGCGCGGCGAGGTGTTCGACAACGCGCTCTGGCCGCGCACCTTCACGCCGCAGAACTACGTCGAGGTGTGGGAGCAGCTGCCGCTGCTCGGCTGGATGGGGAACAGCCTCGCGATCGCCCTCATCGCCGCCGCCTTGGTGTCGCTGTCGAGCGCGCTCGTCGCGTTCGGGTTCGCGTACTTCCGCTTCCCGGGGCGGAAGCTGCTCTTCGGCCTGGTGCTCGCCACGATGATGCTGCCCGGCGCGGTGACGATGGTGCCGCAGTTCCTCATCTGGAAGAACCTCGGGCTCATCGGCACGTGGATCCCGCTGTTCGGCATGAACCTCTTCGGCTCGGCGTTCTACATCTTCCTGCAGCGCCAGTTCTTCCTCGGCCTGCCGAAGGAGCTGTTCGAGGCGGCCCGACTCGACGGCGCGAGCTACTTCGGGATGTTCCGGCGGATCGCGCTGCCGCTGTCGATCCCGTCGTTCGTCATCATCTTCATCTTCGAGTTCCAGGCCAGCTGGAACAACCTGCAGGCGTCGCTCATCTACCTCAACGCCGGCAGCGTCGAGGGCTTCACCGTGCCGCTCGGCCTCTCGTACGCGATGACCGCGTTCAGCCCGACGAACGGCGGCCAGGGCGACTACCAGCTGGTGATGGTCGCGGCGCTGCTCGTGACCCTGCCGATGCTGCTGCTGTTCGCGTTCGGGCAGCGGTACTTCGTGGAGGGCATCGCGACGCAGGGCCGCAAGGGCTGACGCCCGGCCGTGCCGCTCTCGGCCGAGGCGCGGCACGGCGAGGCGCGGCGAGGCGAGGCGAGGCGAGGCGCGGGTCAGTGGCCGGTGTCGACGAGCTTCAGGCCGATCACGCAGCCGACGAGGCCGAGCAGCAGCAGGATCTTGACGACGCTGGCGGGCTCGGCGCCGGTCACGATGGCGTACGTCACGGTGAGCGACGCGCCGATGCCCACCCACACGGCGTAGGCGGTGCCCGTGCTGATCTCGCGCATGGCGTAGGCGAGGCCCACCATGCTCAGCACGACGGTCACGGCGAACACGATCGTCGGCCCGAGCTTCGTGAGGCCGGCGGACTTCCCGAGGGCGGTGGCCCAGACGGCCTCCAGCACCCCGGACACGATGAGGACGATCCACGACATGGCTGTTCCCTACGGCCAGTCTTGTCGCGTTCCGGGTACTGATCCGTCGTCCGGGAGCGCGGTCGGGCGCCCGGTCACAGCGTAGCCGGGCGCCCTGATCACGCCATGTGCACGTCAGCGCCGGATCAGCGGGCCGCCTGCTCGTAGGCGCGCATGGCCGCGGTCTGCGCGTCGCCGAGCGCCTCCTCGGGCGTCTTGTCGCCGAGGAGGGTGGAGGCGACGGCGTTCTGCAGCTCGCTCTGGATCTGCTGGCCGGCCGGGGACCCGCCGATGGAGCGCCCCTCCGCCACCACGTCGTAGAACGTGCCGATGGCCTGGTCGATGCCGTCGTCGCCGCTCGGCACCACGTGGGCCTCGCGGACCGCCTGGTCGGCGGCCGGGGACCCGGTGAACAGGCCCGTGTTGATGCCGCCGTTCTCCGTGACGGTCGCGGCGCGCACGTCGCCCGCGGCCTCCCACGCCTCCTGGCTCGTCAGGTCGAGCATCCAGGCGCACGCGGCGTCCTTGTTCGCGGCGCCCGCCGGGATCACGAACGCGGATCCGCCGGCGACCGAGAACGGCTCGCCGTCCTGGTCGCGGAACGGCACCGCGGAGATGTCGATGTCGTCGCGGTACGGCGCCACGACGTTGAGGTACCACTGGGCGTCGACCTGCGCCCCGACCTGGTCCTTCACGAACTGGTTGCCGTCGCCGAAGGTGTCGAAGGCGTCGGTGAAGCTCTTCCCCTTCGCGTAGCCGCCCTGCGCGTCGGACAGCTCCTTCAGGAACTCGAGGCCGGGCAGGTTGGACGGGTCGTCGAGGGTGGGCTGGCCGTCGTCGTCGACGAGCTGGCCGCCGAAGCCGAGCATCCAGAGGGCCGCCTGGCTGGTGGGCACGGCGTCGAGGCCGAGCACCGCGGGGTCGCCGCCGGACTCCTGGTACACCTTCCCGACCGCGTCGAGCAGCTGGTCGGGCTTCGAGGTGTCGAACTGGTCGGCCGTGACGCCGGCCGCGGAGAGCACGCGCTCGTTGAGGATGATCGCCGGCGGCTGGAAGAACTGCGGCACCGCCCAGATCGCGTCGTCGTACCGGATGTCGTTCGTGACGGACTCGTAGAAGCGCTCCTCCGGGTCGACGTCGTTCACGGCGTAGCACTCGTCGAGCGGGAGGATCAGGTCCTGCGCCGCGTAGGTCGCCACGAACTGGCGGTCCATCTGCACGACGTCGGGGGTCTGGCCGCTGGCGACGCGGGTGGTGAACTTCTGCGCGTCGAAGGCGGTGGCGTCGAGGTCGATGGTGACGCCGTCGAGCGCCTCCGCCGCGTGCGCCATGCGGGCCTCGCCCACGTCGTCCGCGCCGTCGAACGCCCAGGCCTTCAGGGTGCCCGTGGCCTCCGTGGTGAAGGAGGCGTCGGCGGCGCCCGAGCCGCCGGATCCGCATCCCGCCAGCAGCGTGGCCGTGGCCGCCGCCGCGATGACCGCGAGCGTCCGGTGTGTCCTGGTCATGTGGTTCCCTCCGAGAGCACGGCGGGCGTCATCGCCCCCGGTCTCGAACGTACGCCGCTTCTCCTCCGGCGATCCGGGCGGCGGATCCGCGGCTCAGCTCGCCGAGCTGTACCACTTGGAGACCAGGTGGTCGGCCTCCACGCGGCGGATGGTGCCCGAGTGCGAGCGGAGCACGATGCTCGAGGTGCGGATCATGCCGCGGTGGCGGGTGACGCCCGCGACGAGCGCGCCGTCCGTGACGCCCGTGGCGACGAAGTACGCGTTGTCGCCGGTGACGAGGTCGTCCTGGTCGAGGATCCGGTCGAGGTCGTGGCCGGCGTCGACCGCGCGCTGCCGCTCCGCGTCGTCCTTCGGCGCGAGGCGCGACAGGAGCACGCCGCCGAGGGCCTTGATGGCGCAGGCCGTGATGATGCCCTCGGGGGTGCCGCCGATGCCGACGCACATGTCGATGCGCGAGTCGGGGCGAGCCGCGTTGATGCCGCCGGCCACGTCGCCGTCGAGCAGGAGGCGGGTCGAGGCGCCCGCCGCGCGGATCTGCGCGATGAGGTCCGCGTGCCGCGGCCGGTCGAGGACGGCGACCTGCATGTCCTCCACCGCGAGGCCCTTCGCGTCGGCGAGCGCGCGGATGTTCTCGCCGATGGGGCGGTCGAGGTCGACGACGCCGCGGCCCTCGGGGCCGGTGACGAGCTTGTCCATGTAGAAGACCGCGGACGGGTCGAACATGCTGCCGCGGTCGCTCACCGCGATGACGGAGAGGGCGTTCATGCGGCCGGCGGCGGTGAGGCTCGTGCCGTCGATGGGATCCACCGCGATGTCGCAGGCGGGACCGAAGCCGTTGCCGACGTGCTCGCCGTTGAAGAGCATGGGCGCCTCGTCCTTCTCGCCCTCGCCGATGACGACGAGGCCGTCGAACGCGACGGTGCCGAGGAACTTGCGCATGGCGTCGACCGCGGCGCCGTCGGCGGCGTTCTTGTCGCCCTTGCCGATGAAGGGGGCGGAGCGGATGGCCGCCGCCTCGGTGGCCCGCACGAGCTCCATCCCGAGGTTGCGGTCCGGGTTCGAGTAGTTCTCCTCGGTCATGGTGGGGTTCCTCCCGGTAGAGACGTGCGCGGGCGGCTCCGTCGACTCCGCAGGTGCGTCAGACCGATCCTACGGCGGGGGTCCGGGCCCTCCCGCGGTCGCCGGCGATGTACCGGATCATCACGTTGAGCGTCGCGACGAACGGCACCGCGAACAGGGCGCCGGCCACGCCGCCGACGTAGGAGCCGGCCGCGACCGCGAGCACCACCGCGAGCGGGTGGACGTGGACGGCCCCGCCCATGACGAGGGGCTGCAGCACGTGCGACTCGAGCAGGTGCACGCCGATGACGGCGGCCAGCATGATGACGGCCTGCAACGGCCCCACGAACACCAGCGCGATGACGACGGCGAACGCGCCCGACACGATGGCACCCACCACCGGGATGAACGAGGCGAGGAACACGACCACGGCGATGGGGACGGCGAGGGGCAGGCCGAGGAGCCACGCGGCGAGGCCGATGCCGACCGCGTTGCCGGCCGCGACGAAGATCTGCACGCGCGTGAAGGCGGAGAGCGTGCCCCATCCGGCGCGGCCGGCGCCGTCGATGGCGGGACGCGCCCGCCGCGGGAACACGCCGACCACGAAGCGCCAGATGCCCCGACCGTCGACCAGCACGATGACGATGGTGAAGAAGGCGAGGAGCGCGCCCGTGACGAGCTGGCCGACCCCGAGCCCGGCGTCGAGCGCCCCCGTGAGCACGGCCTCGCGGCTGCTCTCGAGCGCCTTCCCCGCGGAGGCGACGAGCGCGTCGTAGTCGGACGGCACCACGTTGAACGGCGGCTGCGCGAGCAGGTCGCGGGCCGCGTCGAACCGGTCCATCGCCTCCCGCTGCAGGGTGGGGATGCCCGTGCGGACCTCGGTGACGAGCAGCAGGACCAGCGCCGAGATGACGACCGCGGTGCCGAGGAGCGTCGATGTGATGGCGACCCAGGCGGGCCACCTGCGCCGCCGGAGCCCGGCCACGAGCGGCTCGAGCAGCGCGCAGACGAGGAGGCCGACGAGGAACGGGATGACCACTTCCTTGACGGCGAGGAGGAGCCAGACGGCCGCGGCGATCGCGATGCCGATGACGAGCAGGCGCCACGACCACTCGGCCGCGAGCAGCACTCCCGGGGTGACGCCCCGGGCGGGCGCCTCGGGCGGGGGCTCGACGGGGTGGGACATGGCGGTGCTCCGATCTCGGTGCGCGGGAGGAGGATCCCCGCGGGAGGAGGAGAGCCGGCGCCCATCATGGCGGGACGCGGCGGCCGACGGCCGGCGGTGTCCCGGATGCGCGAGGACGAGCATCCTCCGCGGGGCTGTGCGGGAGGCGAGGGCGCACGCGGGGATCCGAGCGGGGCGGGCTTCGGGCGGCGCACCGACGACGAAGGGCCCCGGTCTCCCGGGCCCTTCGCGCGGATCGGGGCCTGCGCGCGAGGCGCGGTGCCGGATCCTGCTGGCGGTGGCGGTGGGATTTGAACCCACGGTGGAGTCTCCCCCACACACGCTTTCGAGGCGTGCTCCTTAGGCCGCTCGGACACGCCACCGTGATCGAGTGTAGTACAGGGCCGGGGCGGGGTCGCACGGGGCCGCGAGGGGCGTCGCGGCGTCGGCCGCGCGGATCCCGCGCACCTCGACCGCCGCCGGCACGGGCCGGGGAGGGCCGGGCACCGCGGCGCGGGAGCGGGCATGCTCGGAGGGACCTGACCCCGACCCCGACCCCGAGGAGTACCGTGCCCGACACCCGCGACCCCGCGCTCACCTGGCTCCTGTTCGACATCGGCGGCGTGCTGATCACGCGGCCCGACGACATCGGCGCGCTCACCCGGGCGCTGGATCCCGCGGGCGTCACGGGCGAGGACGCCGAGGCGCGCGTACGCGCGGCCTTCGACGCGCACCGGCAGGAGTACGACCGGGGTGGGAGCGCCCGGGCGTTCTGGGCGGCCGTCGCCGCCGACGTGGACGCCGCCGACCCCGATGCGGACCGGCTCGCCGAGCTCGTCGCCATCGAGCAGCGCCGCTGGGGCTCGCCGGACGACGCGACGCTCGCCGGCCTCGACCGCGCCATCGCCGCGGGCTACCGGCTCGCCGTGCTGTCCAACGCCCCGCACGAGCTCGCCGACGTGCTGGAGGATCCCGACGGCTGGGGATCCCGCTTCGAGCACGTCATGACGAGCGCGCGCATCGGCATGGCCAAGCCCGACCCCGCCGTCTGGCCGCTCGCGGTGGCGCGCGTCGGGAGCCCGGCCGAGCGGATCCTCTTCGTCGACGACAAGCCCGCGAACGTGGACGCCGCCCGGGCGGCGGGCATCCGCGCGCACGTGTGGGAGGGGCTCGGGACGCTGGACGCGATCCTGGTCGGCGCGCGCGACTGACCGCGTCGCGGCTGGTGCCGCGGCTAGCGGCGCCCGGCGGCGCCCAGCGTCACACGGCCATCGACGATCCCCGCGGCGACCTCCGGCATCGGCGCGCTCATGCTCCGTGCGTGGTCGCGGATCAGCCGGAACGCCTCGTCCATGTCGACGCCGTGCGTGTGCGCGATGACGCCCTTCGCCTGCTCGATGAGCACCCGGCTGTCGAGCGCGTGCCGGAGCTGGTCGCGGACGATCGTGCTGTCGCGGATCGTGCGCTCCTGCAGGACGCTGATGGTCGCCACGTCGGCGAGCGCCTGCGCGGCCGTCGCGTCGGCGTCGTTGAGCACGCCCTCGTGCTCGCGGAACAGGTTGAGGGACCCGATGACCTGCCCGCGGAGGCGCAGCGGGATCGCGTGGACCGACAGGTACCCGGCACCGGCGGCCAGCGCCGCGAAGGCGGGCCAGCGGTCCCGCATCCCGCGCACGTCCTCGACCGACACCACGCGGCCGGTGGTCACGGCCTCGACGCACGGCCCCTCACCGACCTCGAGCTGCATGAGGCCGACGAGCCGGCTCCGCTCGCTCGTGGAGGCGACCACCTCGAGGTGCTGGTCGTCGGGGCCGATGATGATGCCGGACGCGCTGGCGTCGAACAGGAGCGTGGCCTGGTCGACGAGGGTCTGGAGCAGGTCGAGCACGTCGAAGTCGCTCACGAGCGAGTCGGCGAGGTGGACGAAGGTGTGGACGAGCAGCTCTTCCCGGGTCTCCGGCATCGGCGTGGTTCCTCTGGGTCGTTCGGACGGTCGGTCGGTCGTGGTCCGCGTCAGCGGTCCGGGCTGAAGTCGAGCACGCGGCCCACGACGTCCTCGGCGACGTCGCGGACGCTCCGCCCGGTGGCGAAGGCGTGGCCGCGGAGGACGAGGAGGGCGTCGTCCGGGGGGATGCCCATCTGCGCCACCACCATGCCCGTGGCCTGGTGCACCTCGCGGCGCGAGAACCGGCCCTCCCAGGCGTCCGACTCCTCCTGGGGCAGGTCGGCGGACAGGAGCGCACGGCGCAGCACCTGACGGGCCACGATGCGCGAGAGCGAGGTCGCGTCGGTGACCTCCTGGTCGGAGATGTCCCGGGCGGTGCGGGAGTAGAGGTCGACCGCGCCGAGGCTGAGGCCGGCGACCACGAGCGGGAACGCGAAGACGGCACCGAGGCCGTTCGCGAGCATCGCGTGCCCGGCGAGCGGCCAGGAGGTGTCGGACGGGTTCCGCATGTCGGGCTCGAGCACCGGGCGCCGGGATCTCGCGGCCACCCAGCAGGGGCCCTCGCCGAGGTCGAGCTGGATCTCGTCGAGACGCGCCGCGTGGTCGTCGGACGCGCAGAGGGTCTCGTTGCCGAGCGGATCCCCGAGGGTCGAGACAGCAGCACCGCTCACGCCGATCGCCGCGACGATCGGGCCGCACAGGTCGCTGTCGGATGCGGTCGCGCGCTCGAGGGCCAGCGCGGCGCCCGAGTAGAGGCCGCGGTCAGCCACGGTGCTCCTCACGACGGGGGCTCGTGCGCATGTCGTCTCCTCGGCCCGTGCGGTGCACGTCGCGCTGGCGGCCCGACAGGTGGCGGGCGCCTCGCCACCCTATCGCCGGGGCGCGGCGGACCACGAGGCCGCGGGCGTCACCGCGCGCGTGGAAGGCTGGTCGCGCGCACGCCGACCGGCGGCCGGTGACGGAGGACTCGGATGGACATCGGCGGATCCCTCGGCCAGATCACCCTCGCGGTCGCGCTCCTCATGCTGCTGGCCGCGCTCGCCGCCGGCTGGATCGACGCGGTCGTCGGCGGCGGCGGGCTGCTGCAGCTGCCGGCGCTGCTGCTCGTGCCGGGGATCACGCCGGTGGAGGCGCTCGCGACCAACAAGCTCGCGTCCCTGTTCGGCACGACGACGAGCGCGGTCACCTGGTACCGGCGGACGCACCCGGACCTCCGCACGGCCCTGCCCATGGCCGCGGTCGCGCTGGCGGGCAGCTACGGCGGCGCGAGCCTCGCGGCGCTCCTGCCCGCGTCGGTGTTCAAGCCGCTCGTGGTGGTCGCGCTCATCATCGTGGCCGTCGTGACCATCGCCCGCCCGCGGCTCGGTGACGTCGCCGCGCTCCGCCACACGGGTCGGAGGCACCACGGGATCGCGGCACTGCTCGGCATCGTGATCGGCTTCTACGACGGGCTCATCGGCCCCGGCACGGGCACCTTCCTGATCATCGCGCTCATCACCGCGCTCGGCTACGACTTCGTGCTCGCGAGCGCCAAGGCGAAGATCGTGAACGTCGCGACGAACCTCGGCGCGCTCGCGTTCTTCATCCCGCAGGGCCACGTGCTCTGGGCGCTCGCGCTCGGCATGGGCGTCGCCAACATGCTGGGCGGCTACGCGGGATCCCGCATGGCCGTCGCCCGCGGCAGCCGCTTCATCCGCATCGCCTTCATCGTGGTGGTGGCGGTGCTGATCGTGAAGGTCGGGTCGGACGTGGTGGCGGAGTGGGCGGCGTGACCACCGGATCCCGGGCCTGGCGCCGGCATCGGGGCGCGTGGGAGGGTCGGGCATGACCCGCACCGCACGCGCGTCCCGCGCCCTCGGCCTGCTCGCCGCCAGCCTGCTCGCCGCCGTCTCCCTGAGCGCGTGCTACCTGGCGTACGCGTGTGGCTAGGCGGGGTACCAGAACGTCCTCGACGTCCAGGTCGTCGGATCCGCGGAGGCCGTCGCGCAGGTCGCGCTCGTGCGCATGTGCGACGAGGATGGGTGCTCGGCGACGCTGGAGCAGTCCCGCCTGCCGGCCATCCCGGAGTCCGACCTGCCGGAGCACATGGCCGCCGCCACCGGCCCTGGCCTCTGGAGGCTGGAGCGCGGCATGACGACCCCAGCGCAGGCGACCTTCACCGCGCTGGCGGCGGACGGGACCACCCTGGCCGAGGTGACGCCCGAGCTGTCCTGGAGGCCTGTCGATCCCTTCGACCGGTGTCAGGGACCGAAGACCGCCGGCACCGTCAACCTGCCCGTCGCCGGCTGACGGCGAAGGCGAAAAGGCACACGCATGCCCATCCTCCCCCGCGGTCCGCGACCCCGCCCTCATAACCGGTTGCCGCGGCGGCACGCTGACCGACGACGACCACCGGGCGCTCGCGCTGTGGGCGGTCGCATGCGCCGAGCACGTGCTGCCGCTGTTCGGGGCCGAGCGCCCCGACGATCCGATCCTCCGCGAGACGCTCGAGGTCGCACGCGGCTGGGTGCGCGGCGAGGTGCCGATGAAGCAGGCGCACCAGCAGTCGTTTCGCGCGAACGCGGCGGGCAAGGGGCTCCCGGATCCGGCGCGGTTCGTTGCGCTCGCGACCGGGCAGGCGGTGGCGGTCGCGCACGTCGCGGCGCACGACCTCGGTGCCGCCGCCTACGCGATCCGCGCGGCCACCTCCGCCGCATCGCCGCCCGAGCGGGACGCCGCGCGCGACGCCGAGCGCACTTGGCAGCGCGAGCGGATCCCGGCCCACCTCCGTGACGCCGTCCTCGCCGACCAGCGCAGCCGCAGCGCGATCTGCCAGGGCGTGTTCGGCGACCTCGCCTGACGCGATCGAGCACGAGCGGAGAGTTTCACCCCACGTCCGTTGTGATGCGTCCAATGCTCCGACATCACCTGCCGACCCGCGGATGAGCGGCGGTCACACCTTCCAGAGATCGAGGTTCTCCCAGGCCTCGGGAAACCCCATGCTCACGTCAGCTTCCAAGAGCCGGCCGCCCTCGGGGTCCCGTAGGTCGATGTCGAACTTTCGAATCTGCGTCTTGAACGAGGCGTGCCACGAGGAACCGGCAACGTGGCACCGCAGCATGAAAGCGAGGACGGCGGCATAGATGTAGAGCCGCTGGTTGGCCTTCGGTGCTCGGGTGTAGCCGGCAAGGAGCAGGTGATCCAGGTGGTGTCCCTGCGTCTCATGCGACTTGATGGAGACAGCTCTCTTGAAAGCCCGATTGAAGAGTCGGGACCCGTGGGCGCACGTATTGCGGAAGTCGACCATCATGCGGAGCACGGCGCCGAAGGGCCGGGGATGGACGAATCCGAACTCCCGAGCGACCGTCCTCTTGTCCTCTGTGCGCATGAGGTCGAAGAGGAAGGGGAGCTTGCCGAAGCTGATCACCTCGGTGAGGGCCCAGATGGGAACGGGCTGGTCCGGGTACTTCAGCAGATGGTGCCGGATGAAGTCCTCGTCTTCCGCAGCCGAGGAGATCGCCTCTCGACACGTCGTGAGCCACGCATCGAGCTTGGTCTCATCACCGCTCGGCTGTCGACACGCCTGCTCGTCCAGGAACTCCTCTCGCACGTGCGCCGCCACATGTCGCGCCGCCAGGGTGTGCGCCAGGGCTGCGCGCAGACGGATCTCGAAGTCGAACAGCCCCTCGAGGCACACCCGAGCGAGCTTGGAGTCGAAAGCCTCCAACTTCATCACATGGGTGAAGGTCGCGCCCTCGAGGTAGTCGTCCGATCGGTACTGCCGCAACCGCGTGTCGGCTTCGCCCGGCGGCAAGAGGCGACGAAAGACGTATCGGTAGGCGCCCGATCGGAAGTACCCGACACGCGTGAGGAACTTCAGCGCTGCATCGCGATCCGGGACGTCGAGGCCTCGGCCGACGAGCTGCTGAAGTAGCTCGTCACGCTCCCGGAATTCTTTCGTGTACTCCACGCGGACATGTATACATCACAACGAAAATCGCCCCCTTGAGCCGGAGCTCAGAGGGGGGCGATGTCTGATGACTTGAAGGTAGCACGCGGGGCTGACCGCCGGATGAGGATGTGGACGATCGGCGACGACGACGACGAGGCAGCGGGAGCGGAGCCCCGCCCCCGCGTAGGAGTGTCGTGAGGTTCCCCGCGCGGCCGTATGGGAACCGTATGGATGCGCGAGGGCGTCCGCGCGCCAGGTGTCTAGTGGTGCCTCGTGCCCCGCCGGGCACCCGCGTCCGACCGGGCGCGGCACCCCTCACCGGAGGATCCCCGTGCTCGACCTCGTGTACATCGCAGGCGCCATCGTCCTGTTCGCCCTCGTCGGCCTCGTCGGCCGGGGGGTGGAGAAGCTGTGATCACCTCCTTCGCCGACGCGGCCGGCCTCGCCGCCGCCCTGCTCGGCATCGCCGCGGTGGTGTACCTCGTGTACGCCCTGATCCGCCCCGAGCGGTTCTGATGGACGCGCTCGCCGGCGTCCTCCAGGTCGCCTCCGTGGTCCTCGTCCTCGTGCTCGTCCACCGCCCCCTCGGCGACCTGATGGCGCGCATGTACGAGTCGCGCCACGACACCCGCGTCGAGCGGCTCCTCTACCGCATCGTCGGCGTCGACCCCCGCTCCGAGCAGACCTGGCCCGCCTACCTCCGCGCCGTGCTGGCGTTCTCGCTCACCGGCGTCCTCGTCGTCTACGGGATGCAGCGCCTCCAGGCCCTCCTCCCCTACTCGCTCGGCCTCCCCGCGGTGCCCGAGGGCCTGTCCTTCAACACGGCCGTCTCGTTCGTCACCAACACGAACTGGCAGTCGTACTCGCCCGAGGCGACCATGGGCTACACGGTGCAGCTGGCCGGGCTCGCCGTGCAGAACTTCGTGTCGGCGGCGGTCGGCATCGCGGTGGCCATCGCGCTGGTGCGCGGATTCGCCCGCACGCGCAGCGGCACCATCGGCAACATGTGGGTCGACCTGATGCGCGGATCCCTGCGCCTCCTCCTCCCCCTCTCGCTCGTCACCGCCGTGGTCCTCATCGCCGGCGGCGTCATCCAGAACCTCGCGGGCTTCCCGGACGTGCAGACGCTCGCGGGCGGCACGCAGACGATCCCGGGCGGGCCGGTGGCCTCGCAGGAGGCGATCAAGATGCTCGGCACGAACGGCGGCGGGTTCTTCAACGCGAACTCCGCGCACCCGTTCGAGGACCCGACCGCCTGGACGAGCGCATTCCAGGTGCTGCTGATGCTGCTGATCCCGTTCTCGCTCCCCCGCACCTTCGGGAAGCTCGTCGGCGACACCCGCCAGGGCACCGCGATCGCGGCCGTGATGGCGACGATCTTCCTGGCCTCCTTCACGCTCCTGACGCTCTTCGAGCTGCAGGGCGCCGGCTCCGCGCCGACGGCGGCGGGCGGCGCGATGGAGGGCAAGGAGCAGCGCTTCGGCATCGTGCTCTCGACGCTGTTCGGATCGACCTCGACGCTCACCTCGACGGGCGCCGTCAACTCGATGCACGACTCGTACACGGCGCTCGGCGGCATGATGCCGATGCTCAACATGATGCTCGGCGAGGTCGCCCCCGGCGGCGTCGGATCCGGCCTGTACGGCATGCTCGTGCTCGCCGTCATCTCGGTGTTCGTGGCGGGCCTCCTCGTCGGCCGGACGCCCGAGTACCTCGGCAAGAAGATCGGGCCGCGGGAGATCAAGCTCGCGAGCCTCTACATCCTCGTCACGCCGGTCCTCGTGCTCACCGGCACCGCGCTGAGCTTCGCGATCCCGGCGGTGCGCGCCGACGTCGAGGGCACGTCGATCCTCAACGGCGGCCTCCACGGCCTCTCCGAGGTGGTCTACGCGTTCACCTCGGCGGCCAACAACAACGGATCCGCGTTCGCCGGCCTCACCGCGAGCACGCCCTGGTTCACCACGACCCTCGGCGTCGCGATGCTGCTCGGCAGGTTCCTGCCGATCGTGCTCGTGCTGGCTCTCGCCGGGTCCCTCGCGGCGCAGGACCGCATCCCCTCCACTGCGGGGACGCTGCCCACGCACCGGCCGCAGTTCGTCGGCCTCCTCATCGGGGTGACGGTCATCGTGACCGCTCTCACCTACTTCCCCGTTCTCGCGCTGGGTCCCCTGGCGGAAGGGCTGCAGTCATGACCACCATCACCCCCGAGGCCGAGCCGCGCGAGGCCGCGTCGCCCGCGGCCGATCCGAAGCCGTCGCGCGCCCGCGCCGTCGACGCCCGCCAGCTCGCCGAGGCGCTCCCCGGCGCGTTCCGGAAGCTCGACCCGCGGCTGATGCGGCGGAACCCCGTGATGCTCATCGTCGAGGTCGGCGCCGCGTTCACCACGGTCCTCGCGATCGCCGAGCCCTTCACCGGCGGACCCGGCAGCTCCGGCGGCAGCGAGGTGCCCGCGACCTTCACCGCCGGGATCGCCCTGTGGCTCTGGCTCACCGTCCTCTTCGCGAACCTCGCGGAGTCGGTGGCCGAGGGCCGCGGCAAGGCGCAGGCCGACAGCCTGCGGAGGACCCGCACGAGCACCATGGCGCACGTGGTCGCGTCCTACGACGCGTCCGCGGACCCGGGCGCCGAGCGCGCCGAGCTCCGCGAGGTGTCGAGCGCCGACCTGACCCTCGGCGACATGGTCGTCGTGGTCGCCGGGGAGTCGATCCCGGGCGACGGCGACGTCGTGTGGGGCATCGCGTCCATCGACGAGTCGGCCATCACGGGCGAGTCCGCGCCGGTGGTCCGCGAGTCCGGCGGCGACCGCAGCGCCGTCACGGGTGGCACGCGGGTGCTGAGCGACCGGATCGTGGTGCGCATCACCTCGAAGCCCGGCGAGACCTTCGTCGACCGCATGATCGGCCTCGTCGAGGGCGCGTCGCGCCAGCGCACGCCGAACGAGATCGCGCTCAACATCCTCCTCGCGAGCCTCACGATCGTGTTCGTGGTCGTGGCGCTCACGCTCAACCCGATCGCGTCGTACTCGGCGGCGACCGTCAGCGTGCCGGTGCTCATCGCGCTGCTCGTCTGCCTGATCCCCACCACCATCGGCGCGCTCCTCTCCGCCATCGGCATCGCCGGCATGGACCGGCTGGTGCAGCGGAACGTGCTCGCCATGTCGGGCCGCGCGGTCGAGGCGGCCGGCGACGTGACGACCCTGCTGCTCGACAAGACCGGCACCATCACGTACGGCAACCGTCGGGCGAGCGCGCTGATCCGCGTCGACGGCGTGGGCGACGACGAGCTCGCCCGGGCCGCGGCCATGTCGTCGCTCGCGGACCCGACGCCCGAGGGA
The DNA here is from genome assembly GCA_002150995.1 of Clavibacter michiganensis. Taxonomy (GTDB): domain Bacteria; phylum Actinomycetota; class Actinomycetes; order Actinomycetales; family Microbacteriaceae; genus Clavibacter; species Clavibacter michiganensis_K. The sequence goes on from MDHJ01000001.1 coordinate 3,055,603, forward strand.
TCGAGCGTCGTCGACCTCGCCGTCGCGCAGGGCCTCGACACGTCGACCCTGCCCGCGGCGTGGACGTGCCCTTCACCGCCCAGACCCGCATGTCGGGCGTGGACCTCCCCGACGGCTCGGTGGTCCGGAAGGGCGCGTCGTCCGCGGTCATCGCGTGGCTCGAGGAGGGCGGCCGTCCGCTGCCGTCCTTGCTGCACGCCGAGCTGATGGAGACCGTCGAGGCCGTCTCGAACGGGGGCGGCACCCCGCTCGTCGTCGCGATGAAGGACGCCGACGGATCCGGCCGCGTGCTCGGCGTCGTGCACCTCAAGGACGTCGTCAAGGACGGCCTGAAGGAGCGCTTCGCGGAGCTGCGCGCGATGGGGATCCGGACGGTGATGATCACGGGCGACAACCCGCTCACCGCCCGCGCCATCGCGGCCGAGGCCGGGTGGACGACCACCTCGCCGAGGCGACGCCCGAGGACAAGCTCGCGCTCATCCGGAAGGAGCAGGAGGGCGGCCGCCTGGTCGCCATGACCGGCGACGGCACCAACGACGCGCCCGCGCTCGCGCAGGCCGACGTCGGCGTCGCGATGAACACGGGCACGTCGGCCGCGAAGGAGGCCGGCAACATGGTCGACCTCGACTCGGACCCGACGAAGCTCATCGACATCGTGCGGATCGGCAAGCAGCTGCTCATCACCCGCGGCGCGCTCACCACGTTCTCCATCGCCAACGACGTCGCGAAGTACTTCGCGATCATCCCCGCGATGTTCACGGGCGTCTTCCCGCAGCTCGCGGTGCTCAACGTGATGCAGCTGCACTCGCCGGCATCCGCGATCCTCTCCGCGATCGTCTTCAACGCGCTCGTCATCGTGGCGCTCATCCCGCTGGCGCTGAAGGGCGTCGCGTACCGGCCGCTCAGCGCCTCGAAGGTGCTCAGCCGGAACCTGCTGGTCTACGGGGTCGGCGGCGTCGTCGCGCCGTTCCTCGGCATCAAGCTCGTCGACCTCGTCGTCAGCCTGATCCCCGGCTTCTGATCCCCGCGCCCCCAGAACAGAAGGAGCACCATGCCCTCCCCCCGCCAGTCCCTCCGCACCGCCGGCGTCGCCGTCCGCGCGATGGCCGTCCTCACCGTCGTCCTCGGCGTCGGCTACGCGGCCGTCGTCACGGGCGTCGGCCAGCTCGCCCTGCCCGCGCAGGCGGACGGCTCGCTCGTGTCCGTCGACGGCCGGGTCGTCGGATCCTCTCTGATCGGCCAGTCCTTCCAGGACGCCGACGGCACCGCCCTCCCCGAGTGGTTCCAGTCCCGGCCCTCCGCCGCGGGCGACGGCTACGACGCCTCGGCCTCCAGCGGCAGCAACCTCGGGCCCGAGAACGCGGACCTCGTGGCCGCGATCGAGGAGCGGAAGGCGGCCATCGCCGCGTCCGACGGCGTGGATCCGGCGACGATCCCGGCCGACGCGCTCACCGCGTCGGCCTCCGGGCTCGACCCGCACATCAGCCCGGAATACGCTCGCCTGCAGGTGGCCCGCGTCGCCGGGGCCCGGGACATCCCCGAGCAGGAGGTCGCGGACCTCGTCGAGGAGCACGTCCAGGGACGCGACCTCGGCTACCTCGGGGAGCCGACCGTGAACGTGCTCGAGCTCAACATCGCGCTCGCCGGCCTCGGCGGCTGAGGCCCGCACCACGCGGGCGAGGAAGAGGATCCATGAAGCGCGGGCGACTGCGGGTGCTGCTGGGCGCGGCGCCCGGCGTGGGCAAGACCTACGCGATGCTCGAGGAGGGCCGGCGGCTCCGCGACGAGGGCGCCGACGTGGTGGTCGCGGTCGTGGAGACCCACGGCCGCGTCGCCACGGCCGCGATGCTCGAGGGGCTGGAGATCCTGCCCCGGCGCGAGGTGTCGCACCGCGGCGTGGAGATCACCGACCTCGACGTGGACGCCGTCATCGCCCGCCGGCCGGCCATCGCGCTGGTGGACGAGCTCGCCCACACGAACGCGCCCGGCGGCCGCAGCGAGAAGCGCTGGCAGGACGTCGGCCTGCTCCGCGACGCCGGCATCGACGTGATCTCCACCGTCAACATCCAGCACATCGCCTCGCTCAACGACGTGGTGGAGAAGATCACGGGCGTCCCGCAGCGCGAGACCATCCCCGACCGCGTGCTCCGCGAGGCGCACCAGGTCGAGGTCGTCGACCTCGCGCCCGAGGCCCTGCGCGACCGGCTCGCCGGCGGGCGCGTGTACCCGGCCGAGCGGATCGACGCGGCCCTCTCCCACTACTTCCGGCTCGGCAACCTCACGGCCCTCCGCGAGCTCGCCCTGCTCTGGCTCGCCGACGAGGTCGACACCGCGCTCTCCGCGTACCGCGACGAGAAGGGGATCGATGCCCGCTGGGAGGCCCGCGAGCGCGTGGTCGTGGCCCTCACCGGCGGGGCGGAGGGCGAGACCCTGCTCCGCCGCGGCGCCCGCATCGCGGCCCGCTCGGCCGGCGGGGAGCTGATGGCGGTCCACGTCTCGAGCCAGGACGGGCTCCGCTCCGGCAACCCCGAGGCCCTCGCCCGCCAGCGCGCCCTCGTCGACTCGCTCGGGGGCAGCTACCACCAGGTCGTCGGCGACGACATCCCGCGGGCGCTCGTGGAGTTCGCCCGGGCCTCGAACGCCACGCAGCTCGTGCTCGGCGTGAGCCGCCGCAGCCGCCTCGCCGCCGCCGCGACCGGCCCCGGCATCGGCGCGACGGTGATCCGGGAGTCGGGCGACATCGACGTGCACATCGTCACGCACGCGGCCGCGGGCGGGCGCTTCCGGCTGCCCCGCATCCGCGGCGGCGCGCTCAGCATGCGGCGCCGGGTACTCGGGGCGCTCCTCGCGATCGTCGGCGGCCCGCTGCTCACCTGGCTGCTCTCCGCGACCCGCTCGGACGACTCCATCACGAGCGACGTGCTCTCGTACCAGCTGCTCGTGGTGCTCGTGGCGCTCGTCGGCGGCATCTGGCCGGCCCTGTTCGCGGCGGTCCTCTCGGGCGTCACGCTCGACTTCTACTTCATCGACCCGCTGTACACGATCACCGTCGACGAGCCGCTGCACCTGCTCGCGCTCGTGCTCTACGTGGTCATCGCGCTGCTGGTCAGCTGGATCGTCGACCAGGCCGCCCGCCGCACGCGCCTCGCCCGCCGCGCCGCCGCCGAGGCCGAGCTCCTGGCGACCGTGTCCGGGTCCGTGCTCCGCGGCGACGGCGCCGTGCACGCGCTCGTCAGCCGCACGCGGGAGGCGTTCGGCCTGCAGGGGGTGCGGCTCGTGGACCGCGGGGAGACGATCGCGTGGGACGGCGTCGTGACGGGGGCCGCGTCGACCGACGTGCCCGTGGGATCCCGGGGCGTGCTCACCCTCTTCGGCGGCGACCTCGAGGCGTCCGGTCGGCGGCTCCTGCGGGTCATCGCCACGCAGCTCGACGCCGCGCTCGAGCACCGCGACCTCTCCGACACCGCCCGCGAGGTGGGCCCGCTCGCGCAGACGGACCGCGTGCGCACCGCCCTCCTCTCCGCGGTCAGCCACGACCTGCGCCGCCCGCTGAGCGCCGCGACCGCCGCCGTCACCGCGCTCCGCTCCCCGGGCGTGCACTGGGCCGACGGCGACCGCGAGGAGCTGCTCGCCACCGCGGAGGAGAGCCTCGGCACTCTCGCCGACCTCGTGACCGACCTCCTCGACGTGAGCCGCGTGCAGGCCGGCGTGCTCGGCGTGCGGCTGATGGACGTCGACCTCGACGACGTCGTGCTCGCCGCCCTCGACGAGCTCGACCTCGGGCCCGCGGACGTGGTGCTCGACCTCGCGCCCGACCTCCCGGGCGCCGTCGCCGACCCGGGCCTCCTGCAGCGCGTCATCGTGAACCTGCTGAGCAACGCCGTCCGGCACACGCCCGACGGGGTGCCGGTCCGGCTCGGCACGAGCGCGTTCGCGGCGGCGGTCGAGATCCGCGTCGTCGACCACGGCCCCGGCGTCGCCCCCGAGAGGCGCGACGACATGTTCGTGCCCTTCCAACGGCTCGGCGACACCGACAACGCGTCGGGCCTCGGGCTCGGCCTCGCGCTCTCGAAGGGATTCACCGAGGGCATGGGCGGCACCCTCACCGCCGAGGACACCCCCGGCGGCGGGCTCACGATGGTGGTCGCGCTGCCGGAGTGCCGGGCGGGATCCGCGCCCGATGCGCCCCTGGCCGGCGCCGCCGCCGCGACGCCCGGGTCGGAAGTGCCCGCGTGAGGATCCTCATCGCCGACGACGACCAGCAGATCCTCCGGGCGCTGCGCATCACCCTCACGAGCCTCGGCTACGAGATCCTCACGGCCGACGACGGTGCCGCCGCCATCCGCCTCGCGGTCGCCGAGAAGCCCGACCTCTACATGATCGACCTCGGCATGCCGCGGCTCGACGGCGTCGAGGTGATCCAGGCGCTGCGGCTCTGGTCGACCGCGCCGATCCTCGTGGTCTCCGGCCGCTCGGGCGCCGCCGACAAGGTCGAGGCGCTCGACGCCGGCGCGGACGACTACGTCACCAAGCCGTTCTCCATCGACGAGCTGCTCGCCCGCATCCGCGCCCTCGGCCGCCGCGCCGCCCCCGACGAGGACCGCTCCGCCGTCGTCGCGTTCGCGGACGTGACCGTCGACCTCGCCGCCCGCGTCGTCACGCGCGGCGACCAGCGGGTGCGCCTCACCCCCACCGAGTGGCAGGTGCTCGAGCTGCTCGTCCGGGCCCCCGACCGGCTGGTATCCCGGCAGACCCTCCTCACCGAGATCTGGGGACCGACCCACGTGAACGACAGCGGGTACCTCCGCCTCTACGTGGCCCAGCTGCGCAAGAAGCTCGAGCCGGATCCGTCGCACCCGCGGCACCTGCTCACGGACCCCGGGATGGGGTACCGCTTCGTGCCCGCGGGGGCGGGGCGGGCGCCGGGCGACGCATAGCCGACGCCCAGCCGCACGCCGGTCGGCTCCCGGCTTCACGCGCGTAGGCTCCCGGGGTGCCCACGAGATCCACCCGAAAGCCCGCCGTCCGTCCCGCCGCCGTCATCGCCTCCACCGCCGCGGCCCTCGGCGGCATCACCGCCGCCGCCCTCGTCGTCCCCCGTCGCTTCGAGGCCGGCCGCCGCGAGCGCGCCGCGGTCCTCAACGAGACGCTCCCCGTGAACTCCGCCTGGTGGCGCGAGCAGGCGAAGGTCGACGGCGACCTCCTCTACGTCGCGCTCGGCGACTCGACCGCGCAGGGCATCGGCGCGAGCCGGCCCGTGAACGGCTACGTCGGGATCCTCGCCGACCGCATCCGGGCCCTCAGCGGCCGCACGGTCCGCACCGTGAACCTCAGCGTCTCGGGCGCCCGCGTCGCCGACCTCATCGACCACCAGCTCCCCCGCCTCGCGAAGCTGCAGCCCGACGTGGTGACCCTCGCGATCGGCGCCAACGACATCGCCGCGTTCGAGCCCGTCGCGTTCGAGCGGGACCTCGGCCGGATCCTCGACGCCGTCCCGCCCACCACCGTCGTCGCCGACCTGCCGTGCTTCCACTTCCCGGCCAGCGAGCGCAAGGTGCGGGTCGCCAACGAGATCGTCCGCCGCCTCGCGACCGACCGTCGCCTCCGCATCGCGCCGCTGCACCGCATCACGCGCCGCCAGACGGCGGTGCTCGCCATCACCCAGGCCGCGGGCGACCTCTTCCACCCCAACGACCGCGGCTACCGCGTGTGGGCGAGCGCGTTCCTCCCGTTCCTCCCCGCGACCGTGCGAGCGCTGGAGGTGGCAGGGCGCTGACCCCTGGCGTCCCGCGGATGCGCCTCCGTAGGGTGGATCCATGGCCGACGACACCCGCGACGCCCGCCCCACCGGCACCCTCTGGCTCGTGATCGGGCTGGTCTCGGGTGCGCTGCTGGTCACGGGAGCTGTGAGCCCCGCCTGGATCCCCGCCGTCGCGTTCGCGGTCTCCGTGCTCATGCTCGTGCGCACGACGGGTCGCCGCGCCCGGCCCTGACCCCGTCCGGTCGTGTCGGCGGCCGCCGGTAGAGTCCCCCGCATGGCCCGCACCCACTCCACGTACCGCTGCTCGGAGTGCGGGTGGACGACGCCGAAGTGGGTCGGCCGGTGCGCCGAGTGCCAGAGCTGGAACACCGTCGCCGAGGTGTCGCAGACGCCCGCCGCGGCGGGCCGCGTCACCACGCTCACGCCCGCGGGGTCGAGCCAGGCGCGGTCCATCATGCACGTCGGCACCGCGTCCGCCAGCCACATGCCGAGCGGCGTGGGCGAGCTCGACCGCGTGCTCGGGGGCGGCATCGTCCCGGGCGCGGCCATCCTCATGAGCGGCGAGCCCGGCGTCGGCAAGTCCACGCTGCTGCTCGAGGTCGCCGCGCGCGCCGCCGCGAAGGGCGCGAAGGTCCTCTACGTCACGGCCGAGGAGTCGGTCGCGCAGGTGCGCATGCGCGCCGAGCGCACGGGCGGGCTGCAGGAGTCGCTCCTCATCGCCGCGGAGACCGACCTCGGCACCATCCTCGGCCACATCGAGCAGGTGTCCCCCGACCTCCTCATCGTCGACTCGGTGCAGACCGTCTCCAGCAGCACCTCGGACGGCCTGCCCGGCCACCCCGGCCAGGTGCGCGAGGTCGCCGTCACGCTCATCCGCGTCTGCAAGGAGCGCGACCTGCCGCTGCTCCTCGTCGGCCACGTCACGAAGGACGGCTCCATCGCGGGCCCGCGGCTCCTCGAGCACCTGGTCGACGTCGTGTGCCAGTTCGAGGGCGACCGCCAGACGTCGCTGCGCTTCATCCGCGCGCTCAAGAACCGCTTCGGGCCCACCGACGAGGTCGGCTGCTTCGAGATGGCGGGCGACGGCATCGTCGAGGTGCCGGATCCGAGCGGCATGTTCCTCTCGCGCGGCATCCACTCGGTCTCGGGCACCTGCGTCACCGTCGCGATGGAGGGCCGCCGCGCCCTCCCCGTGGAGGTGCAGGCCCTCGTGGTCGACACGAAGGCGCCGCAGCCGCGTCGGGTGGTGAACGGCGTCGACGCGTCGCGCGTCGCCATGCTGCTCGCCGTGCTGGAGAAGCGCGCCAACGTGCGGCTCTCCGACCGCGACGTGTACGTCTCCACCGTCGGCGGCGTGCGGCTCACCGAGCCCGCGGCCGACCTCGCCATCGCCGTCGCGCTCGTCTCCGCCGTCAACGGCAAGGCCATGCCGCACGACCTCGCCGCGTTCGGCGAGATCAGCCTGGCGGGCGAGATCCGCGGCGTCACCTCCGCACCGCAGCGCGCGGCGGAGGCCCGCCGGCTCGGCTTCACGCAGATCGTCGACGCCGAGTGGGGGCCGCTCTTCTCCGCCCTCGGGCGCGCGTTCTCCCTCGCGAGGAGCGAGCGGGAGAAGGAGCTCGACGAGGCGTTCTGAGCCCCGCGCCGCTCCGAGGGGCGTCCACTGCTGAGCCCCGCGGCCGGCGTCGCACCGCCGGCCGGACCTGCGCGGCGGATCCGGTCAGACCTGCGCGGCGGATCCGGCGGCGTGCTCGCGCACGTGCGCCACGGCGTCGTCGACCACGTGCGTCACGTGCGTGTCGGTCACCTCGTAGCGGGCGATCCGCCCCGTGCGCTCGACGGTCACCAGACCCGACGCCCGCAGGACGCGCAGGTGCTGCGAGACGAGCGGCTGCGACAGCCCCGACTCCTCGACGAGCTCCGACACGGTCATCTGCCGCGCCGAGAGGAGCCCCAGGAGGCCGAGCCGCGACGACGACGACAGCACCTTGAAGAGGTCTGCTGCCTGCTCGAAGCCGACGGGTGGGTAGGTCATCTGGTCGATCCTACGACGACGAGGACCCCGCCTCGCGGCCGGGTCCTCGTCGGTCGTCGCGCCGTGCGGCGCGTCGGATCAGTGCTCGTCGTAGTGGTCGCCGTGCTCGGCGTGCTTGTGTCCGTCGTGGACGAAGTCGACGTGGTCGTCGTGCGTGACCGTCTCGTGGCCGCAGTCGGCGCCGTGCTGGTGCTCGGCGACGGTGTGCTCGGCGTGCGTCTCGGTGGTGTCGGTCATGGTGCGTCCTTCCGTGGGTGGACCGCCAGGATGACAGACACATGCATGGATTGCAATGCGTGCATCCAATCGAGAACCGTCGTCATGTGCGCATCGCGACCGCGGCGGCGGCGGCGGCGCGTCAGTACAGGAGGAAGGACTTCGGCTCGGCGCTCTCGACGCCCGCGACCTCGACCGAGAGCGTGTAGGTCGCGCCGCCCGCGGGCACGGCCGGGCGCTCCGCCTCCTGGCACGTGGTGGTGGACGAGCGCTGGCGCGACCACTCGAACGGCGAGGACGTCTGCGGCGTACGCGCTGCGAGCTCCACCTCGGCGTCCTCGGCGCCCGTCTGGCAGTCGGTCGACCGCCAGTAGACGTCGGATCCGCTGGAGACGGTGAACACCTGCGTGGTGGTCCCGAGGTTCGCCGTGCAGGGCTCCATGCCGGTGTTCGTCACCGTGAACGACAGCTTCGGCAGGACGCCGGCCGGGTAGGACGCCGCGTCGGTGACGGGCGTGACCGTCAGCTGGCCGACCGCGCAGGAGCCGTCGGCGTTCGTCTCCGTGCCGGCGCTCGCGCTCGGGGTCGGCGTGGCCGGCGATTCCCCGGCGGAGTCGCCGGAGTCGCCGTCCGGGGCGGCCTCCGCGCTCGGGGTCGCCCCGGGGGCCGCGGTGTCGGCCGAGCCGCGGCCGAGGTTCGAGACGATGATCACGATGACCGCGATGACGGCCACCACGACGAGCAGCGCGACGAGACGGCGGCGGCGGTACACGGCCGCGGACGGGCGGCCTCCGGGCGAGGTCGAGGTCGAGGACATGACGCCAGGGTACGGTCGCGCGCCCGCGCGGCCGGGTCGGCGCGCCCGCCGCTCGCGTGCCTCCGGGCTCCGGGCCTTCCTGGGCCCTGCGGGGGACGGGTCAGAGCGCCTTGAGCATGCGCGTGTTGCCGAGGGTGTTCGGCTTCACGCGGGAGAGGTCGAGGAACTCGGCGATGCCCTCGTCGTGCGAGCGGAGCATCTCGTAGTAGATCTCCTGCGCGATGATCGACTCCGCGACCTCGTGGTAGCCGTGCCGGGTGAAGAACCCCACCTCGAAGGTCAGGCAGAACAGGCGGCTGAGGCCGAGCTCGCGGGCATCGTCCTCGAGGCGCTCGAGCAGCGCGTGGCCGACGCCGGTGCCGCGCGTCTGCGGCGCGGCGGCCAGGGTGCGGATCTCGCCGAGGTCCTCCCACATGACGTGCAGCGCGCCGCAGCCGACGACCTCGCCGGACGCATCGACCGCGACCCGGAACTCCTGCACGTTCTCGTAGAGCACCACGAGGTCCTTGCCGAGGAGGATGCCCTCCATCACGAGCGGCTCGACGAGCTGCTGGATCCGGGGCACGTCGCCCGTGCGCGCACGTCGCACGCGGATGCCCCCCGTGGGCTCCGCGGACTCGACGACGACTGGCTCTGCGCTCACGATGACGACCCTCTCGGACCGCGGCTCGGCGGCGCGGATCCGGGGTCCAGCCTATCGACGGGCGGTTCCCGCGTCCGGGGCGGGCGGCTCGGCGTCGCGGCCGCGGCCGCTGTCGCTGTCGCTGCTGCTGTCGTCGCCGGGGTCGAGCCGCGCGATCATCCGCGGCGCGATCCAGACGATCGCCACCACGCCCACCACCGCGCGCAGCCCGGCGAAAACGAGCACCCACCAGCCGACGCCGTCGCCGCCGACCAGCAGCGCGATGCCGACGACCACGAGCGCCGCGTCCGCGACGAACGGCACGCGCAGCCAGAACAGGAGGCGGCGGACGGGATCCACGTCAGCCCGCCGCGGTCGGGCCCGGCCGACCCGTCACGGGCGCACCGGTCGGCGGCGCCCAGGAGGCGACGCCGGGGCCCGACGCGTCGCGCGCCGGCGCCGCCCGGCGCTCGAGCGGCAGCCGCACGCCGAAGACGGTGCGGCCGGGCTCCGACTCGACCCACAGCGCACCGTGGTGCGCGGCCACGATCGCCTGCGCGATGGCGAGGCCGAGTCCCGTGCCGCCCGTGGCGCGGGCCCGGGATCCGTCGCCGCGCACGAAGCGCTCGAACAGGTTCTCCTGCAGGGCCGGGGGATGCCGGGGCCGTCGTCGGTCACGCGGATGACGGCATGCGCATCCGGACCGCGGCCCTCGACCGCGAGCGACGCGACGACGCGCGTGCCGGACGGCGTGTGGGTGCGGGCGTTCGCGAGCAGGTTGACGACCACCTGCCGGAGCCGGGCGTCGTCGCCGGGCACCGTGACGGGCTCCTCCGGGAGGTCGAGCCCCCAGTCGTGGTCGGGGCCCGCCGCGCTCGCGTCGCCGACCGTGTCGAGGAGGATCCGGGTGACGTCCACCGGATCCGACTCCAGCTCCCGCCCCTCGTCGAGGCGGGCGAGCAGGAGGAGATCCTCGACGATCGTGGTCATCCGCACCGACTCCGACTCGATGCGCGACAGCGAGTGCGTCACGTCCTCGGGCAGCTGGTGCGGTCCCCGACGGGTGAGCTCGGCGTAGCCGCGGATGGAGGCGAGCGGCGTGCGCAGCTCGTGGCTCGCGTCCGAGACGAACCGCCGCACCTTCGCCTCGCTCGCCTGGCGCGACGACAGCGCCGCGGAGACGCGCCCGAGGAGCCCGTTGAGCGCGGCGCCGACGCGGCCCACCTCGGTGCGCTCGTCGGTGTCGGATGCGGGGACGCGGGCCTCGAGGGCGACGTCGCCGCGGTCGAGCTCCAGCGCGGCCACGTGCGTCGCGGTGGCGACGACCCGGTCGAGGGGGCGGAGCGCGCGCCGCACGATGAGCGCGCCGACGAACGCGGCGAGCGCCAGCGTGATGGCGGCGACCACGGAGATCACGACGATGAGCTGCTCCACCACGTCGTCGGCGGGCTTGAGCGGCAGGCCGGTCACGATGGTCGCCCCCGTGGAGGAGGTCTCGCCGACCAGGCGGTAGCGGCCGAGCGCACCGCCGAGGTCGACCGTGCGGGGCACGCCGTCGGTCGCGACGCTCTGCAGCTGCTCGCTCTGCCGGGCGGTGAGCTCCACGGCGCCGGCGCCGCCGGGCTCCCCCTCCGCCGCGCCGCGGTCGGCGATGTAGCCGCCCGAGACGACGCCGCCGACGATGGTCGCGCTGATCGTCCCGACCTGCTGGCCGAAGGCGCCGAGGCCGCCGGGAGGGGCGCCAGGGAAGCTGCCGTAGTCGTCCGGATCCCGGTCCACGAAGCTCTGCGAGCGCGACGCCGTGGCACTCAGCTGCTGGTCGACCTGCCGCTCCAGCGAGGCCTGCAGCGCGAGGATGCTCACCGCGCCGATGATGATGCTCGCGAGCGCCAGGAGGCCCACCACGCTGAGGACCAGCCGGCGGCGCAGGGTCATGCCGTTCGCCGCGCCGACCAGCCGCGCCTGCAGCGGCGCGGTGCCCTTCAGCCCGCTGCCCTGCAGCACGGTGCCCCGCGGCGCGGTCACTCCGCGGCCTTGAGCATGTAGCCGCTGCCGCGCACCGTATGGATCATCGGGTTCCGGCCGGCGTCGATCTTGCGGCGCAGGTAGGAGATGTAGATCTCGACCACGCTCGACTTCCCGCCGAAGTCGTAGCTCCACACCCGGTCGAGGATCTGCAGCTTGCTGAGCACACGGCGCGGGTTCCGCATCAGGTAGCGCAGCAGCTCGAACTCGGTCGCCGTGAGCTCGACGGGGTCGCCCCCGCGCGCGACCTCGTGGCTGTCCTCGTCGAGGGTGAGGTCGCCCACCCGGATCACCGGGTCGACGCTGTCGCTCACGACGAGCGTGGAGCGGCGGATGAGGCCGCGGAGCCGCGCGACGACCTCCTCGAGGCTGAACGGCTTCGTGACGTAGTCGTCGCCGCCCGCGGTGAGGCCCGCGAGCCGGTCGTCGAGGGAGTCCTTCGCGGTGAGGAAGAGCACGGGGATGTCCTGCGCCTCGGCCCGCAGCCGCGACAGCACCTGGAGGCCGTCGAGGTCGGGGAGCATGATGTCGAGCACCACGGCGTCCGGCTTGGACTCGCGGGCGGCCGCAAGGGCCTGCTGGCCGTCGGCCGCCGTGCGCACCTGCCACCCCTCGTAGCGGAGCGCCATCTGCAGCAGGTCGGTGAGGGACGCCTCGTCGTCGACGACGAGCACCCGGATGGGCGACCCGTCGGCACGGGTGAGGCGGGGCTGCGGGGCGGCGGCGGGCTGGAAGCCGGAGGGCGGTGTCGTGGTCACGAGGACCATCCTCCACAGGATCCTATGAGCCGGCCATGAGGCGCCCATGGAGCGGCCCCGGACCGCGCCACGGGACCGCCGTGCCCGCTCATGGCGTCCTCATGGCGGAGACGGGTGTCCTCCCAGCCGCAGCTGGGCATGCGCTGGGAGCCCGTGCCTAGCGTCCGAGGACACCCACCAGGAGGATCCATGTTCGGAACGTATCTCCGGCGCGAGCTCACGCGGCGCCGCAAGCAGACGGTCGTCATCGCCATCGGCATGGCGCTCGCCATCGCCCTCGCCATCGTCGTCGACGCCGTCTCCGGAGGAGTGCGGGCCGCGCAGTCGCAGGTGCTCTCCTCCGTCTACGGCGTCGGCACCGACATCACCGTCACCCAGGCGGCCGCCCCGCCCACGGAGGGCGACGGACCCGGCCAGGACTTCCAGTTCGGCGCGGACGACGGCACCACCTCGGACGGCACCACCGACGTGAGCACGGCGCGGCTCGTCGCGGGCCGCGGCACCGCGACCTTCGACGCGTCCGCGGTGGACACGGTGGCCGGGATCGACGGCGTCTCGGCCGCCGCCGGCACGCTCACCCTGACGAACACGTCCTTCAGCGGGCGGATCCCCGGACAGGCCGGACAGGGGACGGGATCCGGCACGGGCACGGCGCCCGACGCCGCTCCGGACACGGGGGCGACCCCGCCCACCGGCGGGGCCGACGGCGCCGGCGGCAGCGCGTTCTCCGTCGACTCGTTCAGCGTCACGGGGCTCGATCCCGCGGCCGACGCCGTCGGCCCGCTCACGGCGACGACCCTCGTCGACGGCCGGACGCTCACCGCCGGTGATGCGGGCGCCGACGTGGTCGTGCTCGACCGGACGTACGCGACCGGCACCGACCTGGCCGTCGGCGACACGCTCGCCATCGCGGGGACCGACTTCGAGGTGGTCGGCATCGTGGCGCCCGTCGGATCGGACGCCGAGACCGCATCGAACGCCTACGTCCCGCTCGACGTCGCCCAGACCCTCGCGGGCCTCGACGGGCAGGTCAGCGGAGTGTCGGTGACGGCGGCGTCCTCCACCGGCATCCCGGCCGTGAAGGCCGCGATCGAGGCGGCGCTCCCCGACGCGACCGTGAGCACGCAGCAGGACCTCGCGGCCAGCGTCTCCGGCTCCCTCTCCACCGCGTCCTCGCTCGTCGAGAGCCTCGGCCGGTGGCTCTCCCTGCTCGTGCTCGCCGCCGCCTTCGGCATCGCGATCCTCCTCACCGTCTCCGGCGTCTCCCGCCGCACCCGCGAGTTCGGGACGCTCAAGGCGGTCGGCTGGAGCGATCGGCGCATCGTGCGGCAGGTCGCCGGCGAGTCGCTCGTGCAGGGGCTCCTCGGCGGCGCGCTGGGGGTGATCGTGGGGCTGGCGGCGGTGCTCGTGGTGAACGCCATCGCGCCGACGCTCTCCGCCGGATCCCCGGCCGCCGCGGCGGGTCCGGGCGGCATGCCCGGCGGCGCGGGAGGCGGCTCCGGCGGCCCTCAGATCGCCGCGGCCACCACCGACGTGGTGCTGCAGGCGCCCGTGACCGTGTCCGTGATCGTCGTCGCCGTCGGCCTGTCCGTCCTCGGCGGCCTGCTCGCCGGGGCCTTCGGCGGGTGGCGCGCGGCCCGGCTGCGTCCGGCCGAGGCGCTCCGCTCCCTCGCCTGATCCCCCATCCCCGCTCCACGAACCGGAAGGACCACCAACATGTACGCGCTCCACGACGTCCGCAAGACCTACCGCCAGGGCTCGACCACCATCACCGCGCTCGACGGCGTCACGCTCGAGATCCCCGCCGGTCAGCTCGTCGCCATCCAGGGGCCGACCGGGGGCGGCAAGTCCACGCTGCTGCAGATGCTCGGCGCGCTCGACCGGCCCACCTCCGGCACCGTGACCCTCGGCATCGACGAGCTCTCCACCGCGGGCGACCGCCGCCTGGCGGAGGTCCGGGCCACGCAGATCGGGTTCGTGTTCCAGGGCTTCAACCTGATCCCGACCCTCAGCGCACGCGAGAACGTCGAGACCGCGCTGGAGCCGATGCGCCTCACGGCACCGGAGCGCCGCGCCCGCGCCGCCGCCTCGCTCGAGCTCGTGGGGCTCGCCGAGCGCGCGGACCACCTGCCGTCGCAGCTCTCGGGCGGCCAGCAGCAGCGCGTCGCGATCGCCCGCGCACTGGTGAAGGAGCCGACCGTGCTCCTCGCCGACGAGCCCACGGGCAACCTCGACGAGGAGACGCGCGACGAGATCATGGGCCTGCTCGAGGGGCTCTGGCGCGACCGCGGGCTCACGCTGGTGCTCGTGACGCACGACTCGGCGGTGGCCCGGCGCGCGGAGCGCCGGCTGCACATCGCGCACGGCCGCGTCACCGAGGTGCAGGCGGCGTCGCTCCTGTCGCGCTGATCCGCCGCGTGCCGCCTGGACGACGTCGGGCCCGGCGCGTGATGCGCCGGGCCCGTGGTCGTGCGGAGGTGCCGAGGGCTAGTGCTTGTCCTCCGTGGCGCGGGTGACGGGCTCGCCCTCGACCTTCGTGCGGTCGCCCTTCTGCTTGTCGCCGCGGGTCTTCGCGAGGCTGGCGACCGTGGCGACCGTGATGGTCGCGCCGATGAAGAGCAGCGAGAACCAGATCGGGATCTCGGGCGCCCACAGCATCGGCTCGCCGCCGTTGATGAAGGGCAGCTCGTTGACGTGCATCGCGTGCAGCACCAGCTTGAGGCCGATGAACGCGAGGATGACCGCGAGGCCCTGCGACAGGTACACCAGGCGCTCGAGCAGGCCGCCGATGAGGAAGTACAGCTGGCGGAGGCCCATGAGCGCGAAGGCGTTCGCGGTGAACACGATGTACGCCTCGTTCGTGAGGCCGTAGATGGCGGGGATCGAGTCGAGCGCGAACACCAGGTCGACGAAGCCGATCGCGATGACGCAGAGCAGCAGCGGGGTGACGAAGCGCTTGCCGTCGATCTTCGTGGTGAAGCGGTCGCCGACGAACTCGTCGTGCACCGGCAGGATGCGCCGGGCGACGCGCACGAACATGTTGTCCGCCGCGTTGCCGCCGTGGTCGCCCTTCAGCTGCTGGTACGCGAGCACGAACAGGAGCGCGCCGAAGATGTAGAAGACCCAGGAGAAGTTCTCGATGAGCGCGGCACCCAGCGCGATGAAGCCGGCGCGCATGATGAGCGCGATGACGATGCCGATCATCAGCACCTTCTGCTGGTACTTCCGGGGCACGGCGAACCCGGTCATGATCAGCAGGAACACGAAGAGGTTGTCGATCGACAGGGCCTTCTCGGTGAGGTACCCGGCGAAGTACTCGCCGCCGTAGCCCCACCCGCTCGTGAAGCCGATGCCGACGCCGAAGATCAGCGCGAGGCCGATGTAGAACGCCGACCAGCGGGCGGACTCGCCGATGGTGGGCTCGTGCGGCTTGCGCACGTGGGTGAAGAACTCGTAGACGAAGAACGCGATGGTGACCGCGATCGTGATGAGCCAGGTGGTCGTGGTGATGTTCACGGGGGTCTCCGGGATGAGGCCGACGGGATATCGGGACGGCGGGTGGCGCGAGGAAGCCCCATGATCCCATGCGGGTGGACCCTCAACCCGGGGAAATGCCTGCGCCTACGCTCGACGGCTCCTGCGCACCGGCGCGCCCGGCACCCGTCAGGTCAGGCTGGGGGCCTCGAACGGGTATGCCACGTACGCGAACCGGCGCGAGTCCGGTGCCCAGCTCGTGACGTTGAGGGTGCCCTGACCACCCGGGAACGCCGCGATGTCGCGCGTGCGGTGGCTCTGCCGGTCGATGAGGCGGAGGATCACGTCGCGGTCGGCGGGATGCCCGAGCGTGCCCGGCGGGAAGCTCACGTAGACGATGTGCTCGCCGTCCGGCGACGGGTGGGGGAACCAGTTGACGCGCTCGTCGGAGGTGAACCGGTGCGCGTCGGTGCCGTCGATGCGCATCGTGAACAGCTGGGCGTGGCCCGGCAGGTCGGAACCGCGCTCGGAGTTGTAGTACAGCCACTCGCCGTCGGGCGAGAACTCGGCGCCGTCGTCGGGGAACCCGTCGTCGGTGAGCTGCGTGGTGGGGCCTCCGTCGACGGGCACCAGGTGGATGTTCGTGGTCCACTCGCCGCGGGCGTCGACCTGGCCGCCGATGACGCTGAGCACGGTGCCGTCGGGCGAGACGCCGTGCAGGTAGTTCTTGAAGCCGAGGGCCGGATCACGGTCCGCCGTGATGCGCCGACCCGCGCCTCCCGCGCCGCCGTTCCACGGGACGTCGTAGAGGTGGCCGTCGCGCCCGGAGACGTAGACGTGCTCGCCGTCGGGCGAGATGACGTGGTCGTTGTTGATGGGCGGGACGCCGCCGAGGTCGACCGCCTGGAAGTCGACCGCGGGCTCGGGAAGGTCCGGATCCGGCTCCTCGGCCGCGGGCGCCGGCAGCCGCCAGAGGCCGCCCTCCGCGTTGACGACGAGCCACCGCCCGTCCGGCGTCCAGTTGGGCGCCTCGATGTGCAGCACGGCCGACTCGGCGACCATGCGCTCGGCGCCGGTCTCCACGTCGACGACGAGGAGACGGGCCAGCTGGCCGTCGCGGAGCGTCACGCGGCCGATCCGGTGCCGTCGGGCCGCCCGGCCGCCGTGCCCGCCGTGCCCTCCGCGTCGTCGCGGTTCGCGGCGAACGCGGAGTCGAAGAGGCTGTCGGGCGTCGGCCAGAGGAGGGAGCGGACCTTCGCGAGGGCGTCGGGGGCTCCGTGCAGTCGGTCCATCCCCGCATCCTCCCACTCGACCGAGATGGGACCGTCGTAGCCGATGCTGCGCAGCGCCCGGAACGCGCGCTCGAAGGGCACGTCTCCGTGGCCGACCGAGACGAAGTCCCACCCGCGCCGGGGGTTCCCCCAGCTGAGGTGCGATCCCAGCCGGCCGCCCCGGCCGTCGGTGGTGACGCGGGTGTCCTTCGCGTGCACGTGGTAGATGCGGTCGGCGAAGTCGAGGAGGAAGCCCACGGGGTCGATGCCCTGCCACATCATGTGGCTCGGGTCCCAGTTGAGGCCGAAGCCCGGCCGGTGGCCGATGGCCTCGAGCGTGCGCCGGGTGGTCCAGTAGTCGTACGCGATCTCGCTCGGATGCACCTCGAGGGCGTACCGCACGCTCTCGTCGTCGAACACGTCGATGATCGGGTTCCAGCGGTCGGCGAAGTCCTGGTAGCCGGCGTCGATCACCGACTCCGGCACGGGCGGGAACATCGCGACGTACGGCCAGATGCGGGACCCGGTGAAGCCGGTGACGCGCGTGACCCCGAGGCCGGCGGCTGCCTTCGCGGTGAGCTTCAGCTCCTCGGCGGCACGCTGCCGGACGCCCTCGGCCTCGCCGTCGCCCCACACCTTCGAGCGGAGGATGCCCTGGTGCCGGAAGTCGATGGGGTCGTCGCAGACGGCCTGGCCGGTGAGGTGCTGCGACAGCGCGTGCACCTGCAGTCCGTGGCGCTCGAGGATCTCGCGGCGCCCGCGGAGGTAGGCCGGGTCCTCGGCGGCCCGCCACACGTCGAGGTGCTCGGCGGAGCAGGCGATCTCGAGGGCGTCGAAGCCCCAGCCGCTCGCCAGACGGGCGACCTCCTCCAGCGGCAGGTCGGCCCACTGGCCGGTGAACAGCGCTACGGGGGTGGTGATCTGGGGCATGGCTCCCTCTCGTCGGCGGTGACGGTGGCGGTGACGCGGATCCGGTGACGGCACGTGGGATCCACGGTACACACCGGGCCGCGCGTCGCCACGGGTCGGGCTCAGCGAAAGTTCGCCGACTGCGTGCGCTGGTAGCCGGCGAGCGTGATGCCGCCGAGGAGCAGCGCCCACGCCGCGAGCAGGAGCAGGGGGACGCCCGCGGCCGCCGTGTCCCCCCGGGCCGCGGCGCTCGTCAGCGCGCTCCATGCGCCCGTCGGCAGCAGGACCGTGAGGGACTCCCAGGGCGTGCCGCTCGTGTCGCCGCCCGTGAACAGCCCGCCGGCGAACGACAGCGGCAGGTACACGAGGTTCGCGAGCCCGAGCGCCCCGCGGGCCGGGAACCAGTACCCCATGGCGAGCCCGAGCAGCGCCATCGGGACCGCGCCCGCCAGCACGGCGAGCGCGACGGCCGCGAGCGTCGCCGCGTCCACGCGCACGCCGCCGGCGGTGATGCCGAGCGCCACGACCGGGATCACGAACACGATCCCGAAGACGCACGCGACCGTGAGCTTCGCGGCCAGGCGGATCCACGCGGGCACCGGCGCCGTGAACAGCCACCGCTCCCAGGGCGACTCCCGTGCCGACGCGACCCCGACCCCGAACTGGAACGTGACCGTGCCGAGGACGGAGAAGAGGACGTACCCGAGCAGCACGCTGAGCCGCGCGCTCGGGCCCCGCCCTGCGGCAGCCCCACGACCGCGTAGATGAGCACGGGATACGCGAGGAGCGGGAGGACGAAGGCCGGCATCCGCGCGTTCTGGGCGAGCTCGCTCACCACGTGCGCGCGGTAGATCGCGAGGCGCCGCCGCGCGGTCGGGCGGGCGGGCACGCGCTGCGCCGTCGCGGATGCGGACGCTGAGGCCGAGGAGGAGGCGCGCGCGGTCATCGGGCGCGTCCCGCATGATCCGATGCCGACGACGGCGGCGAGGACGTCCCCGACCCGGCCGCGCCTCCTGCCAGCACGCGCTCGACGATCTCGCCGAGCCCCGGCTCGACGACCGTGAGGGAGGGCTGCGGGACCGCGGCGAGCACCAGACCGGCGACCGCGTCCGACCGGTCCGTGTCGACGACCCACCGGATCCGCTCGCCCTCGCGCGGCTCGTCCCCGGATGCGGCGACCGCGCCCGCCGAGCGGAGGTCGCGCGCCTCCGACGGCGTGGCGTCGAAGGAGACGCGGCGCACGCCGGCGAGCCCCCGGAAGTCGGCGGCGGTCCAGTGGCCCACCACGCGCCCGTGGTCGAGGCACACCACGGTGTCGGCGAGCGCCGCCACCTCCTCCATGTCGTGCGAGGCGAGCAGCACCGTGCGCCCGGAGTCGCGGACGGCGGCGATGGCGTCGCGCACGGCAGCCCGGCCGGGGATGTCGAGCGCCGCCGAGGGCTCGTCGAGCACCACGACCGGGGTGCCCGCCCCGACGACGCAGGCGAGGGCGACCCTCCGGCGCTCGCCGCCGCTGAGGCCGCCGGTCTGCCGGCCCGCGAGCGCCCCGAGTCCGAAGCGGTCGACGGCCACCGCCGGCGTGAGGGCGGCCGCGTGCGGCACGAGGGCGAGCGCCAGCACCTCCCGCACCGTCAGGTACTCGGGGAACGCGAGGGCCTGCGGCATCACCGCGACCAGCGCCGCCGTGGGCCCGCCGCGCCGCACGTCGTGGCCGAGGACTCGCGCCCGCCCGGCGTCCGGGCGGCGCGTGGCGGTGAGCACGTCGATGGCCGTCGTCTTGCCGGATCCGTTCGGCCCGAGCAGCGCGTGCACGAGGCCCGGGGCGAGCGCGAACGACGCGTCGTCGAGCGCGCGCGTGCGCCCGAAGGCCCGGGTGATCCCGTCGAGCTCCACCGCATCAGCCATGTGCCGCCTCCTCCAGGTCAGGGTGTCGCGCACCGGCGGTCGCCGCGTGCGGGTCCTCGGGGTGCGCGGGCACGTCGGGCCCTGGGCGCCCGCCCATCGAGATCGCGTAGAGCGACGACTGCGTCACCCCGTCGAGCCCGAGCACGGCGTCGAGCTCGTGGTCGACGAAGCCGACCCATCCGATCGAGGGCAGCCCGAGCGCGGTCGCCACGAGCAGCGCGTTCTGCGCGACGTGACCGGCCTCCAGCAGGGTGAGCCGGTAGCCGCGCAGGCCGTACTTCGTGCGGGAGCGCTCGAAGCTGCCGGTGATCACGATGGTCACGGCCGCCTGCTCGGCGAGGGGCGCCATGGCCGTCGGCGCCGCCCTGCGGAAGCGGGCGAGCCTCCCGTCGCGGTCGAGCCCGGACACGTCGACGAGGGTCTCCTCGAGCGGATCGAGCTGGTGGATGCCGGCCACGAGCCCCTCCGCCGCCCGCACCACGACGTGCAGGTCGAGCGGGTAGAGGCCACCGGCCGAGGGCACGAACCTCCCGGATCCGCCGGCCGCGCGGGGCCCGTAGGCGAGGCGCAGCACCGTCGCGAGCTCCGCGAGCGGGACGGGGGCCGCGAGCTCCTCGGGATCCGCCGAGCGCCGCGCCGCCATCGTCGCGCCGAGCGCGTGCGGGAGCGGGAGCGCGGGCGGGAGGACGAGCGCCGGGAGCAGGCGGGGCGCGCTCGTGGCGCCGCCCGGACCCGCGTCGATGCCCTGCGCCTCCTGCGCCAGCTGCTGCGCGTAGCGCACGTCGGTCCAGCCGGGGTGGGTGATGCGCGTGATCTTGGACGCCTCGTGGAAGTCCTCGGCGAGATCGCCCGCCCGGCGCTCGACGGCGCCGCCGACGCTGAAGATCGGGCCGACGCTGCCGGCGGACGCGGACGCGGACGCGGGCGCAGGCCGGGGCGCAGGCGCAGGCTCGTGCGCGTCCACCGCAGCGGGATCGGGTCCGGGTTCGGGTGCGGCGACGGGGCGCCTCGGCGCATCGCCCTCCCGCCCGTCCGCCGGGGCGCTCGCGGGCGCCGTGCCGATGCCGATGATGCTCATGTGGTCCTCCTGGTGGTGCCGGCGGGACGCGCGCCGCCGGCGCGCGGACGGGGCTGCGGGACGGTGACGGGGGCGGGGGCCGCCCTCACGGGAACGGGTGCGGGACGTCGACGAGATGCTCCGGGCTGTCGAGCGCGGGCCCGTCGCGCCACCGCCGGTACAGCCGCGGATGGCCGAGGAACCGCGCGTCATGCCGCACGTCGAGCGCCACGAGGTCCGGGCTCAGCGCGCGGACCACGTGGTAGCCGGCGGCGCGCACCTCGGGCGCGGTGATCCCCGCCAGCAGCACCTCGATGCCCTCGCGGTGCAGCCCCTCCACGACCTCGGCCCAGCTCGACGGCCCGCCCGGAGACGCCGTGCGCTCGCCCGATGCGTCGAGGGCGGCGGAGAGCGGCCGGGCGGAGGGCGGGCAGTGCAGCCGCACGTGGTCCTCGAACTCGACCACGTCGGCCGGCTCGAGCGGCGGCCGGGGCAGGAGCCGCAGGCACCAGTTGTGCGTGTGCACCGCCTCGCGCACGGCGTTGAGCGCGGCGCGGTCGAGGTGGAAGTCGGCCGCGCAGCCCACCGCGACGCCGAGGCGGTCGCTGCGCATGACCGCGAGGAGCACGGGCACGTCGGCCGCCGCGTCGAGCACCCGCAGCGAGAAGGCGGCGCCGAACCGGCCGCACAGCTCCTCCAGTCGCGCGAGCTCGCGTCGCGTGGCGTCGGCGAGGCGCGGGCTCGCGCGCCAGTCGAACGCGGGCGGCGCGGAGGCCCGCAGCCACGCCCGCTGGAACGCGTCGCGCTCGATGAGCTCGAGGATGGCCCGGCCCGCGGCGAACCCGAACGTGGGCCCGGCCGCGACGCCCGACGACGTGGTCGCCTCCAGGTGCGGCTCGCGGTGACCGTCCGATGCGTGCGGGTCCTCGAACACCACCATCTGCGCGGGCACGTGCACCCGGCGCCCTCCGTGCAGCGAGCGCGCCGGCAGCCAGCTCATGAGCCGGCCGCGCTCCGGATCCTCGAACGCGAACGCCGGGTCCTCGCGCTGCGCCGGGTGGAACCGCCGGAAGGCGTCGGGCGGCACCTGTCGGGCGTCGGATCCGAGGGGCGCGCGGAACGCCCCGCGCGCGCCCGCCAGCGAGAGCCGCTCCACGGCCTCGCCCACGCACGACCGCCGGGCGTCCGCGGAGCTTCCGCCGGGACCCATGCTGAAGCCCTCCGAGGCCACGCCCGTGAGGAAGCCCGTGTCGGCCGTCCGAGCCGAGTGCAGGGCGTCGGGGATGGCGTCCGGGGTGAAGGCCATGGGGTGCGAGTAGGCGACGAGCCCGGTGAAGGGGCTGACCACGTCATGTTCGGCGGCCCTCCGGCGCGCACCGGTCCTCACGCCCGCCACGGCGACACCACCCCCGCGTACGGCCGCGGGCCGCACGTGCCGCAGCGGGCGACGCGGAACACCGGATGCGCCTCCGCCGAGAGCACCTTCGGCTCGACCACGAGGACCGTGCTCGCGACCAGCCAGTCGCGCGCGAAGATCCAGCGGGCCGCGTAGCGCGCGGCGAACCCCGCGGCGATGGCGTCGAGCCCCGGGTCCCGCGGGAGGGGCGCGACCGCGTCGGCGGCCGCCGCCTGGTCGGCGGCGAAGGGCGTGGTCGAGGCCCACCGCAGGGCGACGCACTCGAGGCACGGCCCCTCGTCGGGCACGACCACCGGGCCGACGAGCTGGAAGCGGCCGTCGAACGGGTGGATGGGGAGCCACGCGCGCCCGGCGGCGTGCATGCGCGCCCCGACCTCGCGGAGGAGCGGCCGACTGCCGGCCGCGATGACCAGGTCGGCGTCGGGCTCGTCGGTCAGCTCCGCCGAGGGGAGCGCTTCGGCGAGGGAGGCGAGGAGCGCGGGGATGTCGTCGCCGACGAGCGCGACCCGGGCGGGGGTGCGCGGATCCCGCAGGGGCCCGAGCCCCGTGCGGTCGCCGCCGTTGCGCCGGGCCTCGTCGAGGATGTGCGCGAGCTCGGCCTGGTCCGGGTCGTCGAGCCGGCCGACCGGGTGGAGCGACGGGACGTCGTCGGCCGCGGACCGGGTGGGGGCGCCCACGACGACGTCCCGGAGGACCAGCTCGTCGACGAGCTCGGCCACCACCGGGGCGTGCTCGGCGAAGGCGCGATCGACGTCCGCGCGGGTGAAGGGCCGGGAGAGGAGGCGCGACACCGCGGAGACGGCGTCGCCCGAGGGCAGCTGCAGGGAGACCAGCTCGCGACCGCCGAGGAGGTGGAGGGTGTCCTCCACCTCCCCGGCGGCGTAGCGGGGACTCACCGAGTAGGTCGTCGACGGGTCCATGGCGGACGCGTCAGCGAGGCTGCTGCTTGCTGCTGCACGAGCAGCACGTGCTGCAGCAGAGGGTGACGTCGGCCATGACGACCTCGGCCTCCCGCCCGCGGTGCGTGAGGGTGAAGCCGAACGCCTCGGCGAGGAGGGCGTCGGCGCGCGCGGCGTCGACCTCCTCGACGCGCGTGGTCGCCTCCGCGAGCGTCGACGCTCCCGTCGATGCCGGTCCTTCCATGAGCATGGTCATGCCGTTTCCTCTCTCCGAGCGGTGATGGGGTGATGGTGGCTGGGACGACGCCTTTCTAGCACGATCCTCCGCGCCCTGGGCGAGAACGCTTTGTCTGTTGACAACCCGTGCGTCACACCGGCCGATCCACCCGCGTCGAGGCCGCCCGCGTCGGATCCGGCGCGTACCCTGGAGCCCGTGACGGACGAGATGCTGGCCTTCCCCTGGGAGGACGACCTCGCCCCCGCGGCACCCGCGCCGCCGCCTCCCCCGCCGCACCTCACGCGCATCGTCGCCCACTCGTCCGACCGGGTCGCGTGGCTGCGGGCGCGCAGCTTCGGCATCACCGCCACCGACGTCGCCCGGCTCGCGACGGATGCGTCGCTGCAGGCCGTGGCGCTCGAGAAGCTCTACGGCTCGGGCTTCGGCGGCAACCGGTACACGGACCACGGCCGGGAGCGCGAGCCGGAGATCGCGCGCTGGGTCGAGGCCGAGCACGGGATCGTCCCGAGCGCGCACCTCTTCCACGCGGAGGGCCAGCGCCGCCACCTCGCGACGCCCGACGGCGTGGGCCTGCGGTCCGACGGCCGGCTCGAGCTCGCGGAGATCAAGACCACCGCCAAGCCGTGGCGCAGCGTCCCCCGCAACTACCTGCGCCAGATCTGGTGGCAGCAGTACGTGCTGGGCGCCGAGCGCTCGCTCATCGTCTGGGAGCAGCACGTCGACTTCGTGCCGGTGCACGAGATCCCGAGGTGGAAGTGGATCGACCGGGACGAGGCGGAGATCGCGGCGCTCGTCGCTCGGGCGAACGACCTCATCGCCCTCATCGTCCGCATGGCCAACGCACCGGCCGGAGCCCGCGGCCTGGTCTGATCCGCCCTCAGCGGATGCGCGCGATCCGCACCCGCATCCGCTCGACCGCGCGCCGGAGCGGCGCAGTCCGGTCCGGACCGATGCGCACGCCCGCCACCCGCGCCACCGCCTCCACCACCTGCGCGTGGGTCAGCCCGTCGGTGGGCACGTGGTCCGCGAAGCGGAGCCCGCGCAGGGCCGCCGTCCGCGGGAGCTGCGCGGCCGCCCAGCCGTCCGGTCCCTCGAGCCGTGTCCGGAGGCGCCGGAGCACCGTCTCGTCGGAGGCGAGGAGCGTCACGTGCCGCACGTCGTGCCCCGCGTCGCGGAGCGCGCCGAGCATCCGCGCGTGCCGCCCCGCGTCCACGAGCGCCATCGGCACGATCACGTCCCCCGGGTGCCGCGCGAGCACGTCGAGGAGGATCCCGGTCACGGCCGGCTCCCACCACGGCGTGTCCTGGAAGTCGCCGCGGAGCGCGGGAGGCTGCATCCGGTGGATCCCGAAGCCCACCTGCTCCGGGTCCGCCACCACCGAGCCGGGGAGCCGCCGTCGCAGCGAGTCCGCGGCCTGCGTCTTGCCGACCCCGAAGGTCCCGTTGATCCAGATGAGCACCCCGCGAGCCTGCCAGCCGTGAGCCCCCTCCGGATTCTTCTCACCCGGGGAACACCCTGGAAACACGCCCGACTCACGCGCCGACTTCACTGGACGAGCGGGGGCCGAGGTGGGACCCACCACGCCGCCGGGTCCGAGGAGGGGTCGCACGATGAGCCAGGTCGTCCAGTCCAGAGCCGGCGCCGCCGCCGCCGATCTCGAGCGGGACCGCGCCGCCGCGGCCGCAGCCCTCGCCCCGCGCGGGGAGACCATGCGGGCGGTCGTCGTCACCGAGACGGGCGGGCCCGAGGTGCTGCACCTGGCGGACGTGCCCGTGCCGCACCGCCTCGACTCGGAGGTGCTCGTGAAGGTCGTCGCGGCCGGGGTGAACCCCCTCGACCTGCGGCTGCGCGCAGGCGGGCCCGGCGGGCCGGGCCTCGGCGCCCTGCCCGCGGTGCTCGGCCGCGACTTCAGCGGCGTCGTCGTCGAGTCCCCCTACGAGGACCACGCGCTGCATCCGGGCGACGAGGTGTTCGGGCTCGCCATGGTGCCGCGGATGCCGGGCAGCTACGCGCCCTACATCGCCGTCCCGAGCGTCAGCCTCGCCCGGAAGCCCGCCCGGCTCTCGCACGTCGAGGCGGCGGCCACGCCGGTCAGCGCGCTCACCGCGTGGGGCATGGTGGTCGACATCGGCCGGGCCCACGAGGGCCAGGTCGTGCTGGTGCACGCGGGCGCAGGAGGGGTCGGCCACTTCGCCGTGCAGTTCGCGCGCCACTTCGGCGCGCGGGTCGTGGCCACGGGGTCGCCCCGGAACGTCGACTGGCTCGCCGAGCTCGGGGCCGACGAGGTCATCGACCGCACGCAGGTGCGCTTCGAGGACGTGCTCGCCGACGTCGACGTGGTGATCGACCTCGTGGGCAACTGCACGGACGACACGGGCACGCGGTCCCTCCAGGTCCTCCGCCGGGGAGGCCTGCTCGTGAGCGCGCCCGTGCAGGGGTGGCCGACCCTCGTGCAGGACGCCGCCGCGGTCGGCGTCCGCGCCACCCACTACGAGGTCGCGCCGGACGGCCAGACGCTGGCGGTCATCGCCCGGCTCCTCGAGTCGGGCGACATCAAGGTGTACGTCGACGAGGTGTTCGACCTGGAGGACGCGGCCGAGGCGCACCGCCACATGGAGAGCGGCCACGCGCGCGGCAAGGTCGTGCTGAACGTGTCGCGCGGCTGATCCGCCCCGCGGGTCAGTCGCGTCCGGTCGCGGCGAGCGGCTGCTCCATCACGTGGTCGGTCTCGACCGCATCCGACAGGCGGAACGAGCGCGTGCCGACGATGCGGAAGCCGCTGCGCTCGTAGAAGCGGATGGCCCGCGCGTTGTGCTCGTTGACGCCGAGCCAGATGCCGGCCTCAGCGTCCCTGCCCCGCTCCCCCGGCAGCTCGCGCGCGATCCGCAGCGTCTCCGCCATGAGCGGCCGAGCGACGCCGATCCCGTGCATCCCCGCCTCCACGTACACCTTGCTGAGCTCCACCTCGGGCCGGAGGCGCAGCGCGCCGGCCACGTCGGGGTCGACGGGCGGCCGGGCGACGAGCATCGTGTAGCCCACCGGGCGGCCGTCCATCTCCGCGAGGAGCACGCGGTGCGCGGAGTCCTCGAGGTGCGCTCGGAAGCGCGCGGGCGAGAGCACGGTGCGGATGTGCTCCGCGATCGCCTCGACCGTCGTGGTGGGCGGGCACGCGAGGGCGAAGGTGCGGGCGGCGAGGGCCGCGACCTCCTCCGCGTCGGCGGGCGTCGCGACGCGGAACGACGGGACGGAACGGGCGGCGGCGGGATCGACCGCGGCGGCGGTCTCGATGTCGGGCGTGGTCACCCTGCGAGCCTAGGCACCGGCACCGCTCGCAGACGACGGAAGGGCCCGGGGACGACGGAAGGGCCCGCCGAGGCGGGCCCTTCCTGTGCTGCGGTCGTGCGGGCGCTCGCGCGCCGTGGGGCTAGATGGAGTTGACGTCCACCGGGATGCCGGGGCCGAAGGTCGTGGAGACCGTGGCCTTCTGCACGTAGCGGCCCTTCGAGGAGGACGGCTTGAGGCGGACGATCTCCTCGAGCGCGGCGCCCACGTTCTCGGAGAGCTGCTCGGGCGAGAAGCTCGCCTTGCCGACCACGAAGTGGACGTTGGCGTGCTTGTCGACGCGGAACTCGATCTTGCCGCCCTTGATGTCGGACACCGCGCGCGCGACGTCCGGGGTGACCGTGCCGGTCTTGGGGTTGGGCATGAGGCCACGCGGTCCGAGGACCTTGCCGAGGCGTCCGACCTTGCCCATGAGCTCGGGCGTCGAGACGGCGGAGTCGAACGACGTGTAGCCGCCCGCCACCTTCTCGATGAGCTCGTCGCCGCCGACCTCGTCGGCGCCGGCGGCGATTGCCGCCTCGGCCGCGGGGCCCGTCGCGAAGACGATGACGCGGGCGGTCTTGCCGGTACCGTGAGGAAGGATGACGGTGCCGCGGACCATCTGGTCTGCCTTGCGGGGGTCGACGCCGAGCTTGAGCGCGACCTCGACGGTGCTGTCGAACTTGCTGGAACCGGTCTCGCGCGCGAGCTCGACGGCCTCGGAGGCGGTGTACGCCTTCGTCGCGTCGATCTTCTCGGCTGCGGCCCGGTAGGCCTTTGACTTCGCCATGTTCTTCTCCTGTTTCGAGAGTGCGGTTGATGTGAGCCTGGCTGGCTCTCCCGCGTGATGCTGGAGCGGATCCCGGTCGGGCTCCGCGGGTGGTGGAGGCTAGGCCTCGACCGTGATGCCCATGGAGCGGGCGGTGCCGGCGATGATCTTCGCCGCGGCGTCGATGTCGTTGGCGTTGAGGTCGGCCTGCTTCTGCTCGGCGATCTCGCGGACCTGGTCCATCGTGAGCTTCGCGACCTTGACCGTGTGCGGCGTGCCCGAGCCCTTGGCGACTCCGGCGGCCTTCTTGATGAGCTCCGCGGCCGGGGGCGTCTTGAGGATGAACGTGAACGTCCGGTCCTCGTAGACGGTGATCTCGACGGGGATGACGTTCCCGCGCTGAGCCTCGGTCTGGGCGTTGTACGCCTTGCAGAACTCCATGATGTTGACGCCGTGCTGTCCCAGCGCCGGCCCGATGGGCGGTGCGGGGTTGGCGGCGCCGGCCTTGATCTGCAGCTTGATCAGACCCGTGACCTTCTTCTTCGGTGCCATTTCTCTTCCTTCTCCTTGATTGCTAGATCGAGCGGGCCGCGCGGCCCGACCGCCTAGAGCTTGGTGACCTGGTCGAAGCTGAGCTCGACCGGGGTCTCGCGCTCGAACAGGGAGACGAGGACCGTGAGCTTGCCGCTCTCGGGCTTGATCTCGCTGATGGAGCCGGGGAGGCCCGCGAACGAGCCCTCCTTGATCGTGATGGTCTCGCCGATCTCGAAGTCGACCTCGGCGGCGACGACGCGCTGCGCCTGGCCGCCCTTGGTGGGCTGGCCCTTGACCTGCGCCACCTCCTTGATCTCGACGAGGCTCTTCAGCATGGAGAAGGCCTCCTCGAACCGCAGGGGCGTGGGGTTGTGGGCGTTGCCCACGAAGCCCGTGACGCCGGGGGTGTGGCGGACGACCGACCAGCTGTCCTCGTTGAGGCTCATGCGCACCAGCACGTAGCCGGGGATGCGCACGCGGTTGACCATCTTGCGCTGGCCGTTCTTGATCTCGACGACGTCCTCCATCGGGACCTCGATCTGGTAGATGTCATCCTCCATGTTGAGCGACACCATGCGGTTCTCGATGTTGCTCTTCACGCGGCGCTCGAAGCCCGCGTAGGAGTGGATGACGTACCACTTGCCGGGCTTGGAGCGGAGCTCCTTGCGGAAGTCCTCGTAGGGGTCGACCTCGGGGGCGTCCTCGTCCGCCGCGGCCGCGTCGGCCGTGACCTCGTCGGGCACCAGGTCGGCCTCGGCCTCCGCGACGTCCTCGGCGGTGGCGGGCGTGACCTCGGCGGGCTCGAGCGCCTCCTCGGCTGCCTCCTCCTCCGCCTCGTCGTCGGTCGCCTCGACGGCGGCCTCGGCCTCGTCGGCGGAGTCGATGTCGAGCGCGTCCTCGACGATGGCGTCGGCCTCGGGGTCGTCGACGGACTCCATCGCGTCGAGCGCGGCCGTCAGGTCGGTCTCGACGTCGTCGCCCTCGACGTGCAGGGCGGTGTGCTCCGCCGCGTCCGAGCTGCCCTCGGATGCGGTGGTGACGGAACCCTCCTGGGCCTCGTCCACCTCGGAGGACTGCTCCGCCGCGGGGGCGAGGTCGACGTCGTCGCGCTTGCTCTCAGCCAATGGATCTACTTCCCTCGTTCTTCGTCGTGCATGTACGTCTCGTGCCGTGCGGCTCCGGCACGCGCGGAGGCGGATCGATGCGACCCGCCGCGCTCCCGGCCCTCGTGCGCCGCGGCGCGGGGGCCCGTGGACCCCGTGCGACCGCCGTCCGGTCCGTGCCGCCCCCGTGCGGAGGCCCCGGTGCTAGGCGCCGTTGCCGAACACCACGATGGCGAGGTACCCGAACAGCTGGTCGAGGAGCGAGACGATCACCATCATCACGATGACGAAGGCCAGGACCACTCCCGTGAACGTGAGCAGCTCCTTGCGGGTGGGGGTGACCACCTTCTTGAGCTCCTGCACGACCTGCTTGATGAAGAGCACCAGCCGGGCGAAGGGGTTGCGTCGCGCGTCCCGCTGCTCGCGAGCCTGCGCGACGATCTCCTCGCTCGGCTCGTCGACGATCTTCCGCGCCACGCGTGGGTCCCTTCCTGCATTGCTCGGCGCCTCCCGGAGTTCGGGCGAGCCGCGATGGGCCGCGTCCGTGGACGCGGATCATCTAGCAGGGCGGACAGGACTCGAACCTGCAACCTGCGGTTTTGGAGACCGCTGCTCTACCAATTGAGCCACCACCCTCTGCGTCGGCGCCCGCCTGCCCTTGCACCCCACCACCGTGCGAGCACGGACGGAAGAGGGCGCGGAAGAGCATGGCGGAGATACCGACCCGGACGAGTGTACCAGCATCCGCGCCCGCACGGTCCGGACCCCCGTCCGGCGGGCGTCGGCGCCCGCGTGGCGCGCCGTCCGGATCCCTATGCTCGCAGGTATGTCCGAACCGCAGAGCACCGTCCCCCTCAGCCGCGTCTCCACCCGCATCGGATCCATCGCCGAGTCCGCGACCCTCAAGGTCGACGGCAAGGCCAAGGCCCTGCAGGCTGCCGGGCGTCCCGTGATCAGCTTCGCGGCGGGCGAGCCCGACTTCCCGACGCCCGACTACGTGGTCGAGGCCGCGGTCGAGGCCGCCCGGGATCCCCGCAACCACCGCTACACCGCCGCCGCCGGCCTCCCCGACCTCCGGGAGGCGATCGCCGACAAGACGCGCGCCTCCTCCGGCCTCGACGTGGGGATCGACCGGATCATCGTCACCAACGGCGGCAAGCAGGCCGTGTACCAGGCGTTCCAGACGCTGCTCGACCAGGGCGACGAGGTGCTCGTCCCCACGCCGTACTGGACCACCTACCCCGAGGCCATCCGGCTCGCGGGCGGCGTCCCCGTCGACGTGTTCGCGGGCGCCGACCAGGGCTACCTCGTCACCGTCGAGCAGCTCGAGGCCGCATGGACCCCGCGCACGAAGGTGCTGCTGTTCGTCTCGCCCTCCAACCCCACGGGCGCCGTCCACTCCCGGGAGCAGACGCGCGAGATCGGCGAGTGGGCCGATGCCAAGGGCCTCTGGGTGATCAGCGACGAGATCTACCAGGACCTCGTCTACGACGGGGCCGAGGCCGCGAGCATCGTCGACGTCGTGCCGGCGCTGGCCGACCGCACGATCCTCGTCAACGGCGTCGCCAAGACCTACGCGATGACCGGCTGGCGCGTGGGGTGGATGGTCGGCCCCGCCGACGCCATCAAGGCCGCGGGCAACCTGCAGTCGCACCTCTCCTCCAACGTCTCCAACGTCTCGCAGCGCGCGGCCGTCGCGGCGCTCCGCGGCCCGCGCGACACCGTCGACCGGATGCGGGAGGCGTTCGACCGCCGCCGCCGCACGATCGTCGCCGAGCTCGACGCCATCCCGGGCTTCGTCACGCCGACGCCGCAGGGCGCGTTCTACGTCTACCCGGACGTCACGGGTCTGTTCGGACGCGAGATCGACGGCGTCACGCCCACCAGCTCGCTCGAGGTCGCCGACCTCCTGCTGGAGAAGGCCGAGGTCGCGGCGGTGCCCGGCGAGGCGTTCGGCCCGAGCGGGTTCCTGCGCTTCAGCTACGCGCTCGGCGACGAGGCGCTGCTCGAGGGCGTGCGGCGGATCCGCGACCTGCTGGCCTGATCCGGCCGCCCGGCCGACGCCGGGCGGCCCAGGCGGGTCGGCCCTCCCCTAGAGGGAGAGGCCGACCAGCACGGGCTCCGGCTGCAGGATCACGCCGTGCTCGCTCATGACCCGGCCCTGCACGTAGCGCGCGAGGGCGGCGACCTCCTCGGCGGTGGCGGTGCCGCGGTTGGTGAGCGCGAGCGTGTGCTTCGAGGAGACCGCGGCGCCCGATCCCGGCAGCCGGAAGCCGCGTTGCACGCCCGAGCGCTCGATGAGCCACGCGGCGCTGAGCTTCACGGCAGCGGGCTCGCGACGGCGGCGCGCGACGGCCTCGCGCTCGATCGCCTCCGCGACCTCCCACTGGTCGCCGAGCGGGACGACGAGGTCCTCGGGCGGGTCCTCCTGCGGCCAGCGCGGGGCATCGGCCGGCAGCGTGCGGGCGAAGGCGGCGCTGACGATCGGGTTCGTGAAGAAGGAGCCCGCGCTCCACGTGTCGTGGTCGGCGTCGTCGAGCACCATGCCCTTGGACGCGCGGAGCGCCAGCACCGTCTCGCGCACCCGGGCGACCGGCACGCGGTCCCCGAGCTCGACGCCGAGGGCGCCCGCCAGCTGCGCGTACGCCACCGGCAGGCCGAGCGCGTCGGGGCCCTCGCCCCGCGCGAGCGCGAAGTCCACCGCGAGCACGACGCCCGCGCGGCCGCGCTTCAGCGACGACGTGCGGTACCCGAGCCCGAGGTCGGCGGCGCTCAGGCGCTCCACCTCGCCCGTCTCGTAGTCGAGGAAGTCGACGGCCTCGAGGACGTCGGCGACCTCCTGGCCGTACGCGCCGATGTTCTGCACCGGGGAGGCGCCGGTCGACCCCGGGATCCCGGAGAGCGCCTCGAGGCCCGCGAGGCCGTCGGCCACGGTGCGCTCCACGAGCGCGTCCCACGGCTCGCCGGCCTGCACGCGCACGAGCACGGTCCCGTCGGGGCGCTCCTCGCCGACCTCGACGCCGCGCGTCGCGATGCGGACGACCGTCCCCGCGATCCCCTCGTCGGAGACCAGGGTGTTGGAGCCGCCGCCGAGGACCACCCAGTCCTCGCCGACGGACCACAGGCCGAGCAGCGTGTCGACGAGCTCGTCGCGCTCGCTCACGGTCACGAGCTCCTCCGCAGGGCCGCCGACGCGGAGCGTCGTGAGGTCGGCGAGCGGGGCGTCGCGGTGGGTCTGGATCGTCACGGGTGCCCTACGCCAGCCGGACGTGCGCCTGCGCGCGGCCGAGAACCGTCTTGCCGTCGACCGAGGCGGCGATGTCGATGCGGACGGTCCCCGCCTCGGGGTCGATCGCGCCGACCTTGGCGACGATCGTCATGTGCTGCCCGTCGGCGGGATCCACGACCACGGGCCGCGTGAAGCGCACGCCGTACGCGACGATGCGGGCCGGGTCGCCCGCCCAGTCGGCGACGGGCTGCACGGCCTGGCCCATGGTGAGCATGCCGTGCGCCAGCACGCCCGGGAGCCCGACCGACGCGGCGACGTCGTCGCGGTAGTGGATGGGGTTGAAGTCGCCCGATGCGCCCGCGTAGCGGACGAGGGAGTCGCGCGTGAGGTGGAGGGAGCGCTCGGCGACGACGTCGCCCACCGCGAGGTCGGCCAGCACGGGCACGGCGGATGCCGCGCTCACGCGTCGTCCCCCCGCACCACGAGGGTCGAGACGGCGGTGACGACATGGGCACCCGACTCGTCGACCATGGCGGACTCGGCCGTCACCATGGAGTTGCCGCCGAGCGACGCCACCTTGGTGACGGTCAGCGTGGCGGTGAGCTCGTCGCCCGCGACCACGGGGCGCGTGTACGTGAACGCCTGCTCGCCGTGCACGACGCGGCTGAAGTCGATGCCGGCGTCGGGCTCCGCGAGGAGCTGCGCGAGCGTCGCCTCCTGCACCACGACGGGGAACGTGCTCGGCGCGACCACGTCGGCGTGGCCCGCGGCGCGCGCGGCCTCGGGGTCGAGGTGGACGGGGTGGGTGGCGCCGACGGCGCGGGCGAACTCGCGCACCTTCTCGCGGCCCACCAGGTACGGGGCGGCGGCGGGGAGCACGCGACCCTGGATGTCTGGATTCACTGGCACCGGACGATCCTACGCGGCGGGCCCCGGAGCGCCCTCGGCGGCGCTGATCGGGAACGCCGCGGGTACGCGAGAGCCCCGGCCCCCACTTCTCGTGGGGACCGGGGCCCGGTTCGCGATGCCGCCGGAGCGGGATCAGCTGCCTACTGGCAGGAGTCGCAC
Organism: Clavibacter michiganensis; assembly: GCA_002150995.1. Lineage (GTDB taxonomy): Bacteria > Actinomycetota > Actinomycetes > Actinomycetales > Microbacteriaceae > Clavibacter > Clavibacter michiganensis_K. The sequence continues at coordinate 3,089,031 of MDHJ01000001.1, forward strand.
TGCAGGAGCTCCATGGGGTCGACGGGGATCGCGTAGCCGCCGACGGAGTCGTTGTTGTCGTAGTCCATGTGTGCCTCCTGGTGCGTCGTGTCGGGAGCCGCCGGTCGCGGTTCCTCAGGTCTCGGTGCTCGCAGCTCCGTGGCCTCCCGGAACCGCGTCGATGCGGGTCCCGGGTTGCTCGGCCACCTGGTGGGGCGGCGAGGTCTCCACTATATAACCCGAACTACAGACCTGTCATTCCACTACATCTAGTGTTTCGGCGTGTCGCGGCGCCTTCCGCGCGATCATGCGGATCCGCGCTCGCGGACCGGATCGAGAGCTTGCGCGAGCCCGGCGTGTCGCCCAGGAGGAGTCCCGCCGGAGGTGCCGCGGCCCCCGGCCGACCCGCGCCCGGGACGGCTCCCGGATCCGTCCGGAGACACACGAGGGCCGCCGCGAACGCGTCGCAGCGGCCCTCGTGCGCTCGGTGCGCGGGATGCGGATCAGGCGTCGCCTTCGCGCGCCTCCTTCTCCGCCTCGGACTCGCTGGCGGTGTAGTCGCCGCCGGTGGACGCCTCGCGGCGCTCCTCGTCGTGCGCGTCGGGGACGGGGTTGCCCTGGGTCTTGTAGAGCACGTCGTCGTGCTCGGCGCCCGCGGCGTGGTCGGGGTGGTCGGGGGATTCGTGGTGGGTCATGCCCGGAGGCTACGCCCGGCGCGTGCCGTACCGGAAGCGCGGGATCCGCTGGGGCATGAGGAAAGGCCCCGGAACCTGGCGAGAGGTGTCCGGGGCCTATCGAGGAGGACGGACCGCGGAGGATCCGTGCTTCCGTAGCGGGAGCGGGACTTGAACCCGCGACACCACGATTATGAGCCGTGTGCTCTAACCACCTGAGCTACCCCGCCATGACCCCCGCCGGCGGCCGCGGCCGCTCGTGGAGGATCGAGCCCCCAGTGAGGATTGAACTCACTACCTCTTCCTTACCAAGGAAGTGCTCTACCAATGAGCTATGGGGGCGTGCCTGGGCGCGTCGGAGACGCGCTGGAACCCTACGACGATAGCAGGTCCGGGACCGCCCGCGAGACGCGCGACGGCCCCGGACCGGGGCACGGCCGGCCCGGACGGGTCGGCCGGCAGGGCATCAGACGGCGGACAGGTCCCGGACCTCGTCGGCCGTCAGCTCGAGCTCGACGGAGGCCAGGAGGTCGGGGAGCTGCGTGAGGTCGCGCGCGCTCGCGATCGGCGCGGTGACCGACGGCTGCGCCCGGAGCCAGGCGAGGGAGACGGTCGTGACGCTGACACCGTGGTCGGCGGCGACGCGGTCGAGCACCTCGAGGAGGGCGCGGCCGTGGTCGTCGTAGTACTTCGAGGCGGCGCCGGCGCGCGGGCTGTCGACGTCCGCGCCGCGGTACTTGCCGGTGAGGAAGCCGCTCGCGAGGCCCGAGTACGGCGCCGAGGCGATGCCCTCGCGGATGAGCAGGTCGGCCAGCTCGCCCTCGTAGTCGTCGCGGGCGACGAGGTTGTAGCGGTTCTGCAGCACCTCGAAGCGGGCGATGCCGTCGCGGGCCGAGACGTCGAGGGCCGCCTGCAGGCGCTCCGCGGTGAAGTTGGAGGCGCCGATCGCGCGCACCTTCCCCTCCGTCACGAGCTCGGCGAGCGCGGTCACGGTCTCCTCGAGCGGCGTGTCCTGGTCGTCGACGTGCGCGTAGTAGAGGTCGATCGCGTCCACGCCCAGTCGGCGGAGGCTGGCCTCCACGCCGCGGCGGACGCTGTCGCGCGAGGTGCCCTTCGCGGCCTCGAGCGAACCCACCTTGGTGGCGATGACGAGGTCGTCGGGACGGCCGCGCGACGCGAGCCAGCGGCCGATGATCTCCTCCGACTCGCCGCCGGAGTTGCCGGGCTTCCACGCGGAGTACACGTCCGCGGTGTCGATGAAGTTGCCGCCGGCCGCCGTGTAGGCGTCGAGGAGCCGGAACGAGGTCTCCTCGTCGGCGGTCCACCCGAAGACGTTGCCGCCGAAGGACAGGGGCAGCACCTCCAGGCCGCTGGATCCGAGGGGCACGCGTGCGGGGTTCGTCATGACTGATCTCCTTCGTCCGGTGATGACGGCGGTGGCCGCCTCCAGGGTCAAGCCGTCGCGGGCGCCCGGCTATTCCGCGGCCACGCGCTCGGACGGCCGCGCCGGGCCCGCGCTCGCGACCCTCCGCGGGGTGGCCCGCCGCCCGTCGCCTAGGCTCGTCGCATGACTCCGCCTGCCCCCACGGCCCTGTCCCCGGCTGCCCGGGACGACATCCTGACCCGCCCCGACGGCGACGACGCGCACGGCACCGGATCCGAGTGGTGGCGCACCGCCGTGATCTACCAGATCTACCCCCGCTCGTTCGCGGACTCCGACGGCGACGGCATCGGCGACCTCCCCGGCATCACCGAGCGGCTCCCCGCGCTGCGCGAGCTCGGTGTCGACGCCGTCTGGCTCTCCCCGTTCTTCCTCTCCCCGCAGAACGACGCCGGCTACGACGTGGCCGACTACTGCGACGTGGACCCGCTCTTCGGCACCCTCGACGACTTCGACCGCATGCAGCGGCGCGCGCACGAGCTCGGCCTGCGCGTGATCGTCGACATCGTCCCCAACCACACCTCCTCCGAGCACCGCTGGTTCCAGGAGGCCATCGCGACCCCCGCCGGCAGCGAGGAGCGCGCCCGCTACATGCTCCGCGACGGGAAGGGCGCCGACGGCGAGCTCCCGCCCAACAACTGGGAGTCGATCTTCGGCGGACCCGCGTGGTCGCGCCTCACGCAGCCCGACGGCACCCCCGGCCAGTGGTACCTCCACCTGTTCGACTCCTCGCAGCCCGACCTCGACTGGACGAACCCGTGGGTGCGCGCGCGCTTCCGCGAGATCCTCCGCTTCTGGCTCGACCGCGGGGTCGACGGCTTCCGGGTCGACGTCGCGCACGGCATGGTCAAGGCCCCCGGCCTCCCCGACTACACGCCGCCCGAGGGCCAGGGCAGCATGGGCGGCGGCGCCGGCGGCGTGGACGACGAGCCCGCGGCCTCCGCTCCCCCGCCGCCGTACTTCGCGCAGGAGGGCGTCCACGAGATCTACCGCGAGTGGCGGGAGATCTTCGACTCCTACGACGGCGACCGCGCCATGGTCGCCGAGGCGTGGGTGGAGCCGCTCGCGAAGCTCGCCGACTGGGTCCGCCCCGACGAGATGCACCAGGCCTTCAACTTCAGCTACCTCGAGACGCCGTGGGACGCGACCGCCCTCCGGCACACCATCGACGCGTCGCTGGCGACCTTCTCCTCCGTCGGCGCGCCCAGCACCTGGGTGCTGTCGAACCACGACGTGGTGCGGCACGCCAGCCGCCTCGCGCTCTCGGGCGAGAACCCGCAGGGCGTCGGCATCGGCCCGCGCTCGACCGTGACGGTGGACGAGGAGCTCGGCCTCCGCCGGGCCCGCGCCGCCAGCGCGCTCATGCTCGCGCTGCCGGGCAGCGCGTACATCTACCAGGGCGAGGAGCTCGGGCTGCCCGAGGACATCCGCCTGCCCGACGAGGCGCGCCAGGATCCGACGTTCCACCGCACCGCGGGCGAGCGCTACGGGCGCGACGGGTGCCGCGTGCCGATCCCGTGGGAGGCGGGCGCCCCGTCGTACGGCTTCAGCACCGGCGACGCCAGCTGGCTGCCGCAGCCCGACGACTGGGACCGGTTCGCCCGCGACGCCGAGCAGGCGGATCCCGCCTCGACGCTGTCGCTCTACACGGAGGCGCTGCTGCTCCGCCGCGAGCACGGCCTCGCGCTCGGCGACATGGAGTGGATCACGGCGGAGGGCGACGACGTCCTCGCGTTCCGGAGCGCGGGCGTCACGGTCGTCGCGAACCTCGGGGCCGCGCCCGTGCCGCTGCCCGAGGGCCGCGTGCTGCTCGCCAGCCGGGCGCTCGACGGGGACGCCGTGCCGTCCGACACGACGGTCTGGCTCATCGCCGACTGATCGGGTCGGCGCCGACCGCACGACGGAGCCCCCTCGCCTTCGGGCGAGGGGGCTCCGTCGTGCGGGCGCGAGGCGCGCCGCCGCTGCCGCTAGTTCGCGTGCTCCTGGAGCCAGGCGAAGGGGTCGACGGCCGTGCCGTCGGCCATGCGGATCTCGAGGTGGAGGTGCGGGCCGGTGGACGCGCCCGTGTTGCCGACCTGGCCGATCTGCTGGCCGACCGTGACGGGGTCGCCCGCCTGGACGCGCATGGAGCCCGGCAGCATGTGGCCGTAGACGCTCGTGACGAGCTGCCCGTCGATGACGTGGTCGATGACGAGGTGGACGCCGAGGCCCGAGTCGCTGCTGACGGACTCGCGCACGACGCCGTCGGCGATCGACTGGATGGGAGCGCCCATGCCGGGGGCGAAGTCCACGCCCTGGTGGTTGCTCGAGCAGCCGTTGGAGCAGGGCGCGATGCGGTTGCCGAAGACGCCGCTGATGGGCACGCCGGAGGCGAAGGGCCACTGGATGGTGCCGTTGATGTCGTTCGTGAAGGCCCCGGCGCCCTTCGACGTCTGCGCCAGCATGATCTGCTGCGGCGTCGTGGCCGTGAACGCGTCGTCGGTCCCGCCGACGACGCTGGCCTCGGGAGCGGCGGAGAGCGCGATGCTCTGGCTGGGGATGGAGGTCGCCGGCGCGTCCGTGACGATGTCCGCCTGCGCGATGTCCTTCCCCGTGAGGAACGCGGAGGACGGCAGCGAGGTGGCGATGGTCACGGTGGCGACGAACGCCATGGTGAGGAGCGTGAGGCCGCGCGAGGCGTTCGCGCGACGACGGCCGGCGGCGGCCTCGGGCGCGGGTGCCGCGAGGGCGGGCCGCGAGGAGACGGGCACGCGACGGCCGCGGGAGCGCACGTGCGGGGCGGCGGCCGGGACGCTGGCGCGCTTCGCGTGCACGAACGAGGACCGGCGGGCCTCGGGGGCGGCGGCGGACGCGGCGCGGATCCGGCGGGCGCGGGTCTCGAGCGGCACGGACTCGGCAGCGGCCAGGGCGGCGGGCTCGGCGTCGGCGGGGAGGTGCGTGGTGGGGACGGCGGGTGCCTCGACGGGCGCCTCGGCCCGGACGGCCGACGCCGCGGATCCGTTCGTCGCCTCGGCCGCTCGACGCTCGGCCTCACGGCGCTCGCGTCGCGTCGGGTACGTGGTCCCCGTGGCCTCCTCGGGGGTCAGCACGAGGGCCGCCGGACGGAGGGCTGGGGGGCACGCGAGGCGTGGAGGACGGACAGGATCGGAGGACTCCTAGTGCGAGGGACAGGTGCTGCGCGGTGCCGGCCGACAGGGGGTCGGGGCGTGCGCGTGCGACCGGTTCAAGCCCGGTCGCAATGTAACGGATCGGTAAAGGCTAACCGGCGGAAGGGATTCGCGCCACCCGGGGGATGCGCCGGGAGGGTCGGAGGGGCTATGCGCGCGGGCGCTCGAGCCGCTCCTCGAGGGCGCGCGCGAGCTCGGGATGCGCCGCGATCAGGAGCTCGGCGGACGCCGGGCCGCCGCCCGTACCGGTCACGCGTGCGCCCGCCTCGGCCGCGATGAGGGCGCCCGCCGCATGGTCCCAGGGCTTCAGCCCGCGCTCGAAGCACGCGTCCGTGCGGCCCGCCGCGACGTCGCAGAGGTCGAGCGACGCGGCGCCGATGCGGCGGATGTCGCGCACCTCGCCGAGGAGGTCCGTGACCACCCGGCCCTGCCGCATCCGCGTCTCGGCGTCGTAGGAGAAGCCCGTCCCGACCAGCGCGAGGGAGAGCGGCACGCCCGTGTTCACGGCGAGCGGCCGGCCGTCGAGCGCCGATCCCCCGCCCGCCGTGGCCGTGTAGACCTCCCGCGGGTGGGGTTCACGACGCAGCCGGCGCGCGCGGACCAGGTGAGCGGATCCGGCTCGCCCTCGACCACGGCGATGCTCACGGCCCAGGCGGGAATGCCGTAGAGGAAGTTGACGGTGCCGTCGATGGGGTCGACCACCCAGGTGAGCCCGGAGGTGCCCGTCGTGCCCGCGGACTCCTCGCCGAGGAAGCCGTCGTCGGGGCGCACGTCCTGCAGCGCCCGCCGGATGAGGTCCTCGGTCTCGCGGTCCGTGTGCGTGACGATGTCCTCCGGGCTCGACTTCGACGCGGCGACCTCCACGCCCTCGCGGCGGCGGCGGAGCGCGAGCTCCCCGGCGCGGACGGCGATGTCGCGGGCGATGGTCAGGAGCGCGGTGTCACCGGGGGAGGTCATGCTCCCACCCTGCCAGAGGGGTCCCGGCGCCAGCGTGGCGGGCGCCGGGGGCCGCGGGCGCCGACGGATGCCGGTCGGGCTCAGGCCGGGGCCGCGCCGAGCCGCTCGTCGACGACCGGCGCCGCGTCCGCCCCCTCGCGGAGGCGCTTCCGCTCGACGCGGCGCGCGTTCCCGAGCAGCGCGACGCCGAGCACCATGAGCCCGCCGGCCGCGAGCAGCGCCCACGCGCCGCCGACCCGGGTCGTGATGAGGGCCGCGACGAGGGCGCCGAGCCCCATGCAGACGATCGCGCCGATGCGGCGGGCCCACGCGGCGCCCGTGCCGCCCGCGACCCGGCTGTCGGAGGAGAGGTTCACCATCGTCATGGTCACGACGACCGTGGAGAGGTCCCGCAGGCCGATGCTCTTCACGGCGGCCGCCTGCGCGCCGAGCAGGAGCGCGAGGAACCCGGTGATGGCGATCATCACGGTCGTGTCGAGGGTGCCGACCGCGAGCCACACCACGGCGAGCGCCAGGGTGAGGACGGTGCCGGCCACGAGGATCCACACCGACGAGCGCGGCAGGTGCACGTCGGTGGGCGCCCGGCGGGTGATGCGGGACGCCACCACGGCGCCGAGCATGAAGGCGAGGAGCGCGACGAGGTTGTTGAGCACGGGGATGTCCGCGACCCCCACCAGGCCGAAGCCGATGAAGAGCACGTTCCCGGTCATGTTGCCGGTGAAGACGCGGTCGAGGGCGAGGTAGCTCACGCCGTCGATGGCGCCGGTCGCGGTGGTCATCACGAGCAGGGCGGCGATGTAGGAGCCCTCGGGCCAGGGACGGGACACGGGCGGATCTCCTCGTGATGCGGTCGGTCGTCGGTCGCCCCAGGATACGGGCGGCGCGTCAGGCGGTCCGGTCGCGCGTCGCCCGCGCGGCGGCGGCCGCGAGCCGCGACACCTCGTCGTCGTCGAGCCGGAGCTGCGCCGCGGGCATCAGCTGGCGGATCTGCCGGGCCGTCCGCGCGCCCACGAGCGCGCTCGCGACGCCGCGCCGGCCGAGCACCCACGCGATGGCGACCTCGGCGACCGTCACGCCGCGGAGCCGGGCGACGTCCTCGGCGGCCCGGACGGTCGCGTGCCCGCCCGGCGACATGTACTGCTCGGCGTCGAGGGCGCGCGCCGACGGCACCGCCGGCGCCCCCGGCAGGTACTTGCCCGTGAGGAACCCCTTGGCGAGCACGCTGTGCGCGACGAGCCCGAGGCCCTCCGCGCGGACGACCGCCTGCATCCGCCCCTCGGCGTGGTCGCGGGCCAGCAGGCTGTACTCCTCCTGGACGACGCCCACGGGCACGGCGCCGGATCCGTGGGCGAGCGCGAGCGCCCGCTCGATGCGCTCGGGGGTGAAGCCGGAGACGCCGACGACGCGCGCCTTGCCGCCCGTCACGAGCTCGGACAGGGCGGCGACGGTCTCCTCGAGGGGCGTGCGGGTGTCGTCGAGGTGCGCGTGCACGATGTCGACCCGGTCGGTGCGGAGCCGGCGGAGGGACGCGTCGACGCCCCGGCGGATCGAGCCGGCCGAGGTGCCGGGCGCGTCGCGGCTCTTGCCGACCTTCGTGCCGACGACGACCTCGTCTCGGCAGCCGCGCGCGGCCAGCCAGCCTCCGATGATCGCCTCGGACTCGCCGCCCGCGTGCCCCGGGACCCACTGCGAGTAGGACGAGGCCGTGTCGACGAAGGTGCCGCCCTCCTCGCGGTAGGCGTCGAGGATGGCCCACGCCTCCTCGCGGTCGGCGGTCCAGCCGAAGCCGCTGGTGCCGAGGCCGAGGGTGGACACGACCAGGCCGGAGGTGCCGAGGGCGCGCGTCGAGGGGCCGGGGGCGGCGGGGAACATGTGCGGGTCCAGGTGTCGGGCGCGTCCGCGGCGATGCGGGCACGGGCGGGCCGACGACGAGAGCGTCGTGGCAGACGGACGGCCCCGCGTCGCGGGGCCGTCATCATGGGGTGGCGAGTGAGGGATTCGAACCCCCGAAGGCTGAGCCGTCTGATTTACAGTCAGATCCCTTTGGCCGCTAGGGTAACTCGCCATGCGCACCCGACCTGTGTGATCACGGACCGGAGACGCTCGTCGATGATAGCGGGCGCCGGCCCGCGAACCGAAATCGCGCGGACCGCGCCCCGGCCGCGCCCCCGACCGCGCCCCGGCCGGAGCCCCGCCGCCCGGCCGCTCCCCGCCGCCGTCCCTTAACATGGTCGGCATGGCAGATTCCTCGTTCGACGTCGTCAGCAAGGTCGACCGCATGGAGGCGGACAACGCCGTCCACCAGACCCAGAAGGAGGTGGAGCAGCGCTACGACTTCAAGAACGTCGGCGCCTCCATCGAGTGGAGCGGCGACACCATCCTCATGAAGGCCTCCAGCGAGGAGCGCGTGAAGGCCATCCTCGACGTCCTCCAGTCGAAGATGATCAAGCGCGGCATCGGCCTCAAGAGCCTCGAGGAGGGCGACCCCTTCGCCTCCGGCAAGGAGTACCGCATCGAGGTCACCCTGAAGCAGGGCATCGACCAGGCGAACGCGAAGAAGCTCGGCAAGATCATCCGCGACGAGGGCCCGAAGAGCATCAAGAGCCGCGTCGAGGGCGACGAGCTGCGCGTCTCCAGCAAGAGCCGCGACGACCTCCAGCAGACCATCGCGCTGCTGAAGGGCGCGGACGTCGACCTCGACCTGCAGTTCGTCAACTTCCGCTGACCCGCGCGGGCTCCGGGCGCGTGTCCGTCGAGCCCCGCGCCCGGTCGGCCCGAGGGCGCCCCGGTTAGACTCCGCCTGATGGATGCCTCGATGACCACCCTCATCCTCGCGGGGCTCGCGCTCGTCGTCGACTTCATCGTGCGCGTCACAGCCCTGCTGGTCATCCCCCGCAACCGCCGCCCGTCCACCGCCATGGCGTGGCTCATGGCCATCTTCTTCCTGCCCTACATCGGCATCCTGCTGTTCCTGCTCATCGGGTCCACCCGGCTGCCCAAGCGCCGGCGCGAGAAGCAGCAGGAGATCAACCGCTTCATCATCGAGTCGACCGAGGGGATCGAGCGGGTCACGCGCGAGCACTCCTGGCCGTCCTGGCTCGACTCCGTCGTCGAGCTCAACCGCACCCTCGGCGCCATGCCGCTCGTGGGCGGCAACCGGGCGAGGCTCTACAGCCAGTACGACGAGTCGATCGCGGCGATGACCGCGGAGGTCGAGAAGGCGACGCGCTACGTGCACGTCGAGTTCTACATCCTCGCCTGGGACGTGACGAGCGCCCCGTTCTTCGACGCCCTGGAGCGCGCCGTCGCCCGCGGCGTCACCGTGCGCGTGCTGCTCGACCACATCGCCTCGCTGCGGGCACCCGGCTACCGGCGCACCACGCGGAAGCTCACGGCGATCGGCGCCGACTGGCACCTCATGCTCCCCGTGCAGCCGCTGCGCGGGCGCTACCAGCGGCCCGACCTGCGCAACCACCGCAAGGTGCTCGTGATCGACGGCCATGTGGGCTTCATGGGCTCGCAGAACATGGTCCATCGCAGCTACAACAAGGTCGTCAACCGCAAGCGCGGGCTGAAGTGGCAGGACCTCATGACGCGCCTCGAGGGTCCCATCGTCAGCGGGCTGAACGCGATCTTCATCACCGACTGGTACGCCGAGACCGACCAGCTGCTCGTTCGCGAGACGGAGCCGATCGAGATCGCGGCGACGACGGACGACGAGGAGCTCGACTGCCAGGTCGTGCCGTCCGGCCCCGGGTTCCCGGGCGAGAACAACCTGCGCCTCTTCAACGCGCTGCTGTACTACGCGCAGGAGCGCATCGTCATCACGTCGCCGTACTTCGTGCCGGACGACTCCATGCGGTACGCGATCACCACCGCCGTGCAGCGCGGGCTCTCCGTGGAGCTGTTCGTGAGCGAGATCGGCGACCAGCCCGTGGTGTACCACGCGCAGCGCTCCTACTACGAGGAGCTCCTGAACGCCGGCGTGCGGATCTGGATGTACCGGGCCCCGTACATCCTGCACAGCAAGCACTTCACGATCGACGACGACGTGGCGGTCATCGGCTCCAGCAACATGGACATGCGCTCGTTCAGCCTCAACATGGAGGTCTCGCTCATGGTGCGCGGCCCCGGCTTCGTGCGCGAGATGCGGCGCGTCGAGGACGGCTACCGGGCGCGCAGCCGCGAGCTGACGCTCGACGAGTGGAGCCGCCGCACGCGCTTCAGCACCGTGCTCGACAACCTGGCGCGGCTGACCTCGGGCGTGCAGTAGGCCCGAGGAGCGCGCCCGTCAGGATCAGACGATGTCGTCGGATCCCGCGGTGGCGGAGGCGCGCGCGACGTCCGCCTCGCGGTCGATGGCCCGGTCGAGGACGCCCTGCAGGAGATCGCGGAGCTGCGAGTCCCCCTCCTCCTCGCCCGCGATGTCGCGGCGGACCTGGTCGCCGACCCGCCAGATGACGGGGAGCATGTCGCGCCCGGCATCGGTGAGGCCGACGGAGAGTCGGCGTTCGTCGGACGTGTCGCGGAACCGGGTCACGTAGCCGAAGACCTCGAGGCGCTTGAGCAGCGGCGAGAGGGTGCCGGGCGTGAGGTGCAGCTTCTCGGCGAGGTCGACGACGGCCTGCGGCTCCTCCTCGTCGAGCGCCAGCAGCACGAGGTACTGCGGGTGCGTCAGGTTGAGCGGCTGCAGCAGCGGCCGGTAGAGCGAGACGACGGCCCGGGATGCCGCGGCCAGCAGCACTCCGGTCTCGTCCTGCAGCAGTGTGAGCGATCTATCCGCCATGTCATTTCCTCTGGCTCGTCAGTACGTCGATGCCGGGGTCTTGGACACTGCCTCCACCGTACGCCTGTCCGAGCACGACGATGCCGACGTACAGGCAACCATCGGCCGGGGTCGTCCGCACGCTCACGCGATCGTAGTGGGCGACGCGGCCACCAGCAGCGCGCCGAGCAGGAGCCACGGCCCGAACGGGATGGCCGCGGGAGCCCGCCGGCGGTCGACCACGAGCAGCGCCAGCGCCGCGAGGCCGCCGAGGAGCGTCCCCGCGGCGAGGCCCAGGGCCACCTGCGCCGCGCCGAGCTGGCCGAGGACCAGGCCGATGACGCCCGCGAGCTTCACGTCCCCGGATCCGAGGCCGCCGGCGGTCGCGGCCTGCAGGAGCGCGAGGACGAGGACGGCGCCGAGGCCGCCCATGAGGGCCTGCACGAGGAGGCTGGGTCCTCCCGCGGCCAGGGCGAGGGCCGCCGCGCCGACGGCGGCGGGACCCGTGGCGCGGTCGGGCAGGCGGTGCGCCGCGAGGTCCGCGAGCACGAGCACGGGGCCGACCGCGAGGAGCAGGAGCGCGAGCGGGAGGCGCGCGGTCGGGGTCCCGGCCACCACGGCGGCCGTGAGCGCGCCCGTCGCGAGCGCGGCGACGGCGGCGGAGCGGCGGCCGGGGCCGGGACCGGCGGACGGATCGGCGGTGGGCGGATCCGCGGGGGCGGGACGAGCCCGCGGCGCCGGCCTCCCCCGAGCGCCCACCGGGCGAGGGCCGGCGCGACGGCGCCGACCGCGGCGCCCGCGAGACCGCCGGCGCCGACGAGCGCGGTGGCAAGCGCGGGCACGGCCGCGGAGAGCGCGGGCGCGGCGGTGGCGAGCGCGGGCGCGGCGGTGGCGAATGCGGACGCAGCGGCGGGGATCACCCGGCGACCCTAGGGGCGGGCCGGCCGGCGACCGGCGGACCGCCCTCACCTGGGGACGGACGACGGACGGGCGCCCGCGGGAGGACCGCGGACGCCCGTCGGCGCGGATCAGGCGGGACGGATCAGGCGGACTGCCGCGTGCGCGACGCCTCGATCATCTCGTCGCGCTCGACGACCTTGATGCGGGCGCGGCCGTGGGGCGCGCCCAGCGCGATCTCGTGCTCGTCGAGCGCGTGCCAGCCGGAGAGGTCGGTGAACTCGATGCCGCGCGCGGCGAGCAGGTCGACGATCGCCTGCTCCTCCGGGGCCTCCGGGGTCCACCAGTCGCCCTGGTCGTTGAGGACGTGCGAGACGGTCTCCATCGCGTCCGACTTCGTGTGCCCGATGAGGCCGATGGGCCCGCGCTTGATCCAGCCCGTGGCGTAGACGCCCGGCACGCGGGTGTTGTCCGCGTCGAGGACCTGGCCCTCGTGGTTCGGGATGACGCCGCGGCGCTCGTCGAACGGGATCCCGTCGACGGGCGAGCCGAAGTAGCCCACCGCGCGGTAGACCGCCTGGACGGGCACGTCGCGGAACTCGCCCGTGCCCTCGACGCCGCCCGTACCGTCCGGGCGCGTGCGCTCGATGCGCAGGCCGGCGACGCGGGGCTCGGCGTCGTCGGACGCGAGCACCTCCGCGGGGCGCGAGTAGAAGTGCAGGTGGAGGCGACGGGACCCGGTCCCGGCCTCGCGGGTGCGCCACTTCTCCAGCACGCGGCTGATGACCATGACCTGCTTGTTGGTCTTCGCGGCCTCCTCGGCGGCGGGATCCACGCCGAAGTCCTCGTCGTACACGATCACGTCGACGTCGGGCACCTCGCCGAGCTCCCGCAGCTCCAACGGCGTGAACTTCACCTGCGCGGGGCCGCGGCGGCCGAAGACGTGCACGTCGGTGACGGGCGAGTGCTTGAGGCCCGTGTAGACGTTGTCGGGGATCTCGGTGGGCAGCAGGTCGTCCGCGTGCTTCGCGAGCATGCGGGCGACGTCGAGCGCCACGTTGCCGTTGCCGATGACGGCGACCTCGCGGGCCTCGAGCGGCCAGTCGCGCGGGAAGTCGGGGTGGCCGTCGAACCAGTTGACGAAGTCGGCGGCGCCGTACGACCCGGGCAGGTCGATGCCGGGGATGTCGAGCTCCGCGTCGCGGATCGCGCCGGTGGAGAAGATGACCGCGTTGTAGTGCCGCTGGAGGTCGGCGAGGGTGATGTCGCGGCCGTAGTCGACGTTGCCGAAGATGCGGATGTCGCCGCGGTCGAGCACGTCCCGGAGGGCGCCGATGATGCCCTTGATGCGGGGGTGGTCGGGCGCGACGCCGTAGCGGACCAGGCCGTAGGGCGCGGGAGGCGCTCGAACAGGTCGATGGAGACGTCGAACTGCTTCTCGGCCTTCAGGATGATGTCTGCCGCGTAGATCCCCGCGGGCCCTGCGCCCACGATGGCCAGCCTGAGCTTGGTCACTGATGTCCTTCTGTTCGTCGGCGTCCCCGTGCCGGCCGTCGGGGGCGTGGTGGTGCGGATCCCCGCGAGAACCGGCGGGGCCGAGCGGCAGCTAGCGCGTGCGCTCGACGATGGTGTCGGCGAAGCGCGTGAGCGCCTTCCGGACCGGGCCCTCCGGGAGCGGGGCGAGCGCCTCGACCGCCTCCGCGGCCCAGCGGTGGGCCTCGGCGATGGTGCGCGCGGTGACCTCGTGGTCGCGGAGCTCTGCGATGGCCGCCGTGAGGTCGGCCTCCGACTCGGGCGTCTCCTCGTGCTCCACGTCGCGCTGGATGCGGGCGAGCAGCGCCGCCGCGTCCGGGTCGGTGGCCGCGAGGCGGGTCAGGTACAGCAGCGGCAGCGTGGAGACGCCGGCGCGGAGGTCGGTGCCGGCGAGCTTGCCGGTCTCCTCGGGCTGGTCGGCGAGGTCGAGCACGTCGTCGACGAGCTGGAAGGCGACGCCGGTGCGCTCGCCGAACGCGAGGACGGCGGACTCGAGCTCGGGATCCGCGCCGGAGTAGATGACGCCCATCTGCGCCGCGCAGGCGATGAGGGAGCCGGTCTTGTCGGCCAGGACGTCGAGGTAGTGCTCGATGGGGTCCTGGTCCTCGCGCGGGCCGATGGTCTCGTGCAGCTGGCCGAGCACCAGGCGCTCGAAGGTGGCGGCCTGCAGGCGGATGGCGCGCGGGCCGAGGTCCGCGACGATCTTGCTGGCGCGGGCGAACAGGAGGTCGCCCGCGAGGATGGCGATGGAGTTGCCCCACACGGCCTGCGCGCTCGGGACGCCGCGGCGCATGTCCGCCTCGTCCATGACGTCGTCGTGGTACAGCGATGCGAGGTGCGTGATCTCGATGGCGACGGCCGCGTCGACGACCTGCTGCGTGTTGCCCTCGCCGAGCTGGGCGATGAGCAGGGCCAGCATGGGGCGCACCCGCTTGCCGCCCGCGTCGAGCAGGTAGCGCGTGGTGACGTCGGCCACGTCGTCGGCGAAGCGCACCTCGCGGAGGAGCTGCTCCTCCACGAGCGCGAGCCCGTCGTCGATGCTGCGAGCCATGCGGCGGTCGTCGGAGGACGAGAACAGCCGCTCGGTGAGGCTGGCGTGGGACGCGACGGAGCCGCGGCGGGCGAGCGGGATGCTCGGACTCATGATCGGCGTCCTTGTCTCTGGGGATTCACGCGCGGTCAGGACGCGGCGGGCCGGGGAGCGGCATGACGGCCGACGGGCTTGACGCCGCGGTGCAGCGCCACGATCCCCGCGGTGAGGTTCCGGTGCTCGACGGCCTCGAAGCCGGCCGTGCGGAGCCACGAGCTCAGCGTCTCCTGGTCGGGCCAGGCCTGGATCGACTCGTTCAGGTACTCGTACGCGCTGGCGTTCGAGCTGACGAGCTTCACGAGGGAGGGCGCGACCGCCTTCATGTAGAGGTCGTAGCCGCGGCGCACGAGCGGCACGGGCGGCGTGCTGAACTCGCAGATGACGATGCGACCGCCGGGCTTCAGCACGCGGAGGAGCTCGTCGAGGCCCGTGCGCGGCTCGACCACGTTGCGCAGGCCGAAGGAGATCGTGACCGCGTCGAACGAGTCGTCCGCGAAGGGGAGGTCGGTGGCGTCGGCGTGCACGAACTCGATGCGCGGGTTGCCCGCGTGCCGGCGGCGGCCGACCTCGAGCATCCCCTCGGAGAAGTCCGCGGCGACCACGTGGGCGCCGGAGGCGGCGAGCGCGGCGCTCGAGGTGCCCGTGCCCGCGGCGAGGTCGAGGATCCGCTCGCCCGCGACCGGGGCGACCGCCCGGGTGGTCGCGACGCGCCACAGCTGGTCGTTGCCGACCGACAGCAGGGCGTTCGTGCGGTCGTAGGCGCTCGATACCTCGTCGAACATCGCCGACACCTGGCCGGGCTTCTTGCTGAGGTCTGCACGCATCACGCCGTCAGTCTATTCGGGAGCGCTGGGCGCACGGTGGGCGGCGGCCGGATGCCCAGGGGCCGATCAGAGGACGGGGGCGACCGGCCCCGCGGAGGCGCGGCCCGGGCGCTCCGCCCTCCGCGGGAGGCCCCGAAACCCGGCGGTAGGCTGGCATCCGTGACCGCAACCCGCGTCCGAGCGCTCCTCGTCGACACCACCCCCGTCGACTCCATCGCCCGCCTCGTCCCCCTCCTCGACGCCCGGCACCCGCTGCTGTGGCTGCGGCACGGATCCGGGATGGGCGGCATCGGCGAGGCGCTCCGGCTGGAGTTCCGCGGGCCCGACCGCGTGCGGGACGCCGCCGCCGCATGGCGCGAGGTGGCCGCGTCCGCGACCGTCGTCGATCCGCTCGGCATCCCGGGCACCGGGCTCATCGCCTTCGGCGCCTTCGCGTTCGCGGACGACTCCGAGGCGGCGAGCGTGCTCGTCGTGCCGCGGATCGTCGTCGGCCGGCGCGACGGGGTGTCGTGGGTGACCCGCATCCGCCTCGCCGAGGCGGAGCCGTCCGACCCCGCGTCGCCGTTCGACGCGCTGGCGCCGGGCGCGATCCCCGTGCCCGAGCGATCGGGCGCCGAGTACCGGCTCCACCTCCGCCCCGGCGCCATGGGCCCGGACGGCTACCAGGAGGCCGTCGCGCGGGCCGTCGCCGCGATCGGCGCCGGCGACCTCGAGAAGGTCGTGCTCGCGCGCGACCTCGTGGGGCGCCTGCCCCTGGGCGGCGACCTGCGCCTCGCCCTCAGCCGCTTCGCGCGCGGCTACCCGGACTGCTGGACCTACGCGGTCGACGGCCTCATCGGCGCGAGCCCCGAGACGCTCGTGCGCGTCGACGGCGGCACGGTCGGGGCGCGGGTCCTCGCGGGCACGGTGTCGCGCGGCGCGGACGCGCGCGCGGACGCCGCCGCGGCCGCCGGCCTCGCCGCCTCCCCGAAGGACAACGGGGAGCACGCCTTCGCGCGCGACAGCGTCCTCGACGCCCTCCGCCCGCACAGCCGCGACCTCGCCACCACCGACGCGCCCTTCACCCTGAAGCTCCCGAACCTGTGGCACCTCGCGAGCGACGTCACGGGCACGCTCGGCGACGGGTCCTCATCGCTCGACCTCGTGGGCGCCCTGCACCCGACGGCCGCCGTCGCCGGGCACCCCACAGCCGCGGCGCTCGCGCTGATCGCCGAGCTCGAGCCCGCCGACCGCGGCCGCTACGCCGGACCGGTCGGCTGGGTCGCCGCGGACGGCGACGGCGAGTGGGCCATCGCGCTCCGCGGCGCCCAGGTGGACCCGTCGGGCGCCATCGTCGCGCACGCGGGCGCGGGCATCGTCGCGGGATCCGACCCGGAGCGCGAGCGCGCCGAGACCGCGATGAAGTTCCGCCCGGTCGTGGAGGCGCTGGGCTAGGTCCCCTACCGGACCAGCGGCACCTCGATGAGGAGGGGCGCCGCGGACGCGGTCGTGAGGGCCGCCTCGAGCTCGCCGTGGGTGGAGGCGCGCAGGTGGGTCCAGCCGTACGCGGCGGCGAGGGCGGCGAGGTCCACGCGCTGCGGGGTGAACATGACGCGGTCGATCGCCGCGGGCGCCGCGGTGCGGGACACCTCGAGGCCGTCGAAGATGGTGCCCCCGCCGTCGTTGCCGACGATCACCTGGATGCGCGGGGCGCGCTCGCCCGTGCCGAGGAGCAGCGAGCCCACATCGTGCAGGAGCGTGAGGTCGCCGAGGAGCACGCGGGTGACGCCCGCGGCGGAGGTGCCGGATCCCGCCTGCGAGGCGAGGGCGATGCCGAGGCCCGTGGAGACGGTGCCGTCGATGCCGGCGAGCCCGCGGTTCGCGTGCACGCGCACGCGCTTGCCGGGGAGCACCCGGTCGGCCTCGCGGATGAGCCGCGACGCGCCGAGGACGAGCCGGTCGTGCGGCCAGGTGGCCTGCCAGACGGCGCGGACCAGATGCCGGCGGGTGACGTCGGCGCGGACGGCCGCGAGCTCGGAGCGGGCGAACTCGCGGCGCTCGGCGGGCGTGGTGCCGGCGGGGACGAGCGGGGCGGTCTCGGCGGCGGTCGCCTCGTCGAGGATCGCGCGGCTCGCCTGCACCCAGGTGCCGAGCCAGCGCCGGGCCTCCGCCGGGTCCGCGGGCTCCCCGACCACGCGCACGGCGGCCGGACGGGCGGTGACGCGGTGGCGGGGGTCGTAGTCCTCGCCGCCCGTGGATCCGACGACGATCGCCTCCACGTCGTCCCGCCCGACGAGCAGCGGGACCTCGCGGGTGAGGGTGGGGTGACCGAACACGACGACGCGCTCGACGCGGTCGCCGAAGCCGGGCGGGCGAGCAGCTCGCGGAAGGACACGACGAGGTCGGGGCCGAAGTGGGATCCGCTGGAGATCTCCGCGGCGAGCGGCCAGCCCGCGGTGCGCGCGAGCTCCTCGGCGGCCTCGCCCGCGGCGTGGCCGGCGATGACGATGGTGCGCGGGCCGTGCGCGAGGTCGAGGACGTCGGCGGCGGGCGCGGGACGGTCCTCCGCTGCCCGGCCGGCCGCGTCCGCCGCGGCGCGGGCCTCGGCGACGGCCGCACCCAGGTCGGGCACGGCGACGGAGAGGGGATCCCGGAACGCCACGTTCACGTGCACGGGCGTGCGCCCGTCCCGGGCGAGCCGGTACGCGTCGCGCGCGACCACGGCGTCCCGGGCGAGGTCCTCGTCGGTCTCCTCCGGCGCCGGCACGTCGACGCAGGCGACCCGGTCGCCGAACATGCCGGGCTGGCGGGTGGTCTGGTTGCTCGCGATGCCGCGCAGCTCCGCGGGGCGGTCGCCCGTGAGGACGAGCATCGGCACGCCGGAGTGCCACGCCTCGAGCACGGCCGGGTGGAGGTTCGCGACGGCCGTGCCGGACGTCGTGATGACGGGGGCGGGACGGCCGGACTCGACGCCGAGGCCGAGCGCGAGGAAGCCGGCCGCGCGCTCGTCGATGCGCACGTGCAGGCGGACGCCGTCGACGCGCTCCAGCTCGGCGGCGACGAGCGCGAGGGCCTGCGAGCGGGATCCCGGGCAGAGCACGACGTCGGTGACGCCCTCGGCGACGAGCGCCAGCAGCATGGCGACGGCGCGGTCGGTGGACGGGTTGCCGGTGCGCGGGGACGAGGAGGAGCGGGCGGGGCGGGATTCGGTCGTGGTCACCGGAGGTCAGGCGTCCCGGCGGCCCGGTGCGCGGTCGTCGTCGTCGCGGCCGGGGCGCGGGGTGGTGCCCGGAGCCGGCGGCGCGGCGGGGTCGTCCGGACCCGCGCCGTCGCTGTCGAGGTCGGCGAGCTCCTGCTCGAGGCGGCGGATGCGCTCCTCCTCGGATCGGGTGCGGCCGAGGCCGGAGAGGAAGTCCGGGTCGTCGTCGGGACCCAGGCGGCGGCCGGAGGCGCGCGCCAGGTCGGTGCGGTCCTTGCCGATGGTGAGCCAGAGGATGCCGCCGATGAGGGGCACCAGGACGACGACCGCGATCCACGCGGGCTTCGGCAGGCCGCGCATGCGGGTCCGCGGCGTCAACGCGGTGTCCACGATGACGAAGACCGTGAAGAACACGATCACGACGGCGAGACCGATCAGCAGGCGGGGCATCTCGTCATGGTAGCTCCGCCGCCGGGGAAACAGCCGGGCGTCCGGTGTGCGCGCGGGGAGCGCACGACGAGCGCACGCCGGGCGGCCCGGGTGGGGCCGCCGGGCTCCTCGTCCAGGAGCCCGACCTATGCTGGCCGGGTGAGTTCCCGTCGCTACTGGCTCGTCTACACCGTCCTCCGCGTGCTCATGTTCGCGATCCCGTTCGGCCTGGTCGTCGCGGTGAACCCGGACCTCTGGCCGCTGGCCGCCGTCATCGGCGCGGTCGTGTCGTTCTGCGGCTCCTACATCTTCCTGCGCCGGCAGCGCGAGGCCATGGCCGCCGACCTCGCGGCCGTCGCGGCCGGCCGCCGCAGGCCCGTGGAGGACGACGACTCCGAGGACGCCGCCGTCGACGCCGCCGAGCGCCGCGCACGTGCCGCGGGCGCGCCCGACGTCGCCGCGCAGGACGCGGGCGCCCCGGGCGCCGGCACGCCGGACACCGCGGCCGCCACCCCGCGCGCCGACGGCGAGGCCGAGCGCAACTGACCCGCCGGGCGCGCGAGGCAGGACGGCATCCATGGGATCGGGAATCGGACCCCTCGACATCGCCTTCACCGCGCCCATCGGCGTCACCGTGAAGGGCGACCTCTGGCCGTGCGTCGAGGTCCCGGGCTCCGCGGAGCTGCTCGGGACGGGCAAGGCCGTGAAGGTGGTGGCCGCCGTCGACGGCGAGCCGCTCACGATCGGCCTCCTGCCGACCGGATCCGGGGGGCACATGCTGTCCCTCAGCGCGAGGCTGCGGAAGCGGCTCGGCAAGGACCTGGGCGACGAGGTCGACGTCCGGATCACCGAGCGCCTGACCTGACGCCCTCCGCGCTCAGAACGCGAACGCGGCGCCGAGCCCCAGGCCGAAGGTGAGCGCCGCCATGCTCGTCAGCTGCAGCGAGAGGATCAGCTCCCTCGGGGTGCGTCCGGTGCACGCGATGATGGCCGCCGGCAGCGCCAGGACCAGCGTGAACAGCACGAGCAGCGCCTTCGGGTAGAAGAGGCTGAAGAAGACGAGCACGCCGTACGCCACCGCGACCATGAGGCAGTAGACGATGCGCGACCAGCGCGGGCCGAGGCGCACCGCGAGGGTGCGCTTGCCCACCTTCCCGTCCTGGTCGATGTCGCGGATGTTGTTCACCATCAGCACCGCGCACGCGAAGCCGCCCGCCGCGACGCCGCCCAGCCAGCCCTCGCCCGTGATCCGGCCGATGAGGATGAACTGCGTGCCCGCGGTCGCGACCAGGCCGAAGAACACGAAGACGACCACGTCGCCGAGGCCCGCGTAGCCGTAGGGGCGCTTGCCGCCCGTGTAGTAGTACGCCGCCACGATGGCGACGGCGCCGACCGCGAGCAGCCACCAGTGGCCGGTGATGAGGACGATCGCGAGGCCGGCGACCGCGGCGAGGCCGAAGAACGCGAGCGCGACGGTGAGCACGGTGCGGGGCTTCGCGGCGCCGGATCCGGTGAGGCGGGCGGGGCCGACGCGGACGGCATCGGTGCCGCGGATCCCGTCGGAGTAGTCGTTGGCGTAGTTCACGCCGATCTGCAGCAGCACCGCGACGGCCAGGCAGAGGATCGCGAGGCCGAGGTCGGGGCCGTCAGGACCCATCGCCCGCGCGGCGCCCGCGCCGATCGCGACGGGCGCGACGGCGAGCGGGAGGGTGCGGATGCGGGCGCCGGAGATCCAGTCGCGCGCCGTGGCCCTCCGGACCGCCGCCGGGTTGCCGGAGCGCGCCGTCGCGGGCGATCCCTGGCGGGTGCGGGTGCGGGCTGCGGACGAGGGGGCCTGCCGGGTGCGCTTCTTCTTCTGTGCCACGAGGGGCGATCCTACGCGGCGGCGGCCCGGCCGACGGCGGTGACGGCTAGCGGCTGCCGCCCACGGGCGACGGGGCCCAGCCGGTGGCCGGGCAGTTCCAGCGCATGATCGCGTGGCGGCCGTGCTCGAAGCCGAGCTCGCTGAGCGTGGAGGTCGAGAGCGTGAGGATCCCCCCGGCCTCGGCGGGGAGGCCGACCCAGGCCACGGCGAGCGCGCGGATCACGTGGGCGTGCGCGACGAGCAGCACGTCCTGGCCGGACTCGAGCACCGGCAGCACGCGCGCGAGCACGTCGAGGACGCGCGCGCGGACCTGGCCGGACGTCTCGCCGGGGGTGTCGCCCGCGGGGACTCCGTCGGTCCAGAGGTCCCAGTGGCCGCGCTCGGACTGGATGTCGGCCGTGGTGCGCCCCTCGTAGGCGCCGTAGTCGAACTCGACCAGCCGGTCGTCGACCTCGGCCTGGTCCCGGTAGCCGATGAGCTCGGCGGTGCGGAGCGCGCGCGACCGCGGGCTCGCGAGCACCAGCCCGAACTCCGTTCCCGCGAGCACCTCGCCGACCGCGCGCGCCTGCTCCTCGCCGGTCTCCGTGAGGGGGATGTCGGTCGTGCCGGTGTGGCGCCCGTTGACGCTCCACTCGGTCTGCCCGTGGCGCACCATGACGATGCGGCCGCGGACCTTCTCCTGCCACTCGGGGGTGCCCGGGATCTCCGCGCGGGCGATCGCGGCGTCGACCTCGGCGTGCATCGGCGACACGTCGTCGCGGGCGAGGCGCCTGGCGGTGGCGGGGTTCATGCCGGTCATGCGGGGCTCTCCTCCGTCGCCCGGAGGGTGGCGGGCGACATCCGACTCTACGCCCGGGCGGATCCGGCGTCCCGGTGCACGTGCTCCAGGAGGTCGAGCCCGACCACGCCCAGGGCGTCCCGCACGGCCAGCCGGGCGCGGAGACCGGCGTCGTCGAAGTGCACCATGACGGCGTACGCGACGGCGCCGCGCGGGCCGCGGAGCACGCCCGCCTCCGCCCGCACGCCCGCATCGACGCCCGTGCAGTCGACCAGGGCCATGCCGTGCGCGCCGCCGCGGCTCGACGGCGCGTCCATCCCGAACGCGGCCGCGACCATCGACCGATCGGTGTTGAGCGCGAGCCAGCCGACGACGCGCGTGCTCGTCTCCTCGTCGACCACCTCGCCGTGCACGAGCGAGGCGAAGAGCGACGCGAGCTCGCGGGCGGATCCCACGGAGAGCTGCGGCGCGTCGTCCGGCCCCGCGTGCCGCGCGCCACGTCGAGGAGCGCCGTCCGGCGGAGGCCGAGCGACTCGGCGCGGGCCCGCACGGCGTCGAGGCCCACGAGGCCGAGCAGCGCGTTCGTCGCGGCCGCGTCGCCGGTGGCACCGACGAGCGACGCGAGGTCGGTGACGGGCAGCGACGGCACCACGAGGTGCCGCCAGAGGCCCGCGGTGCCGCCCTCGTCGTCGTCGCCGCGGTCGACGAGGTGCAGCGGCGAGAGGTCGCCCGAGGTCATGCGGGCCGACAGCTCCGCGAGCAGCAGCACGCGGCCGAGCCCCGCGGCCGGCAGGGCCACGTGGTCGTCGACCGCGAGCACCACGTCGCCCGAGTCGAGGTCGGTGGCGCGCGCCGCGACGCGCATCCCGTCGAGGGCGAGGCCGCCGAGCGCACGGAAGGCGGAGCGGAAGCCGTCCGTCGGCTCCTGACCGCGGTGACGCGCCGGGCCGCCCCCGGCATGCCGGGGCGGTGGGGCGGATGCTCCTCGGTCGCGCTCATCGTGCGGCCCGCGCCCCGCGCGTCACCAGATGGTGACGCGGGCCTCCTCGTCGAGCCAGAGGCCGTCGCCCGGCTGCACGTCGAACGTCGCGTAGAAGGCGTCGATGTTGCGGACGATCTGGTTGCAGCGGAACTCGTTCGGCGCGTGCGGGTCGATGGCGAGCAGGCGCGTGACCTCCGCGTCGCGGCCCTTCTGCTGCCACGCCTGGGCCCAGGAGAGGAAGAAGCGCTCCGCGCCGGTGAGCCCGTCGATCACGGGCGGCTCCGCCCCGTCGAGCGAGAGCAGGTACGCCTTCCACGCGATGGACAGGCCGCCCAGGTCGCCGATGTTCTCGCCGATGGTGAGCGCGCCGTTCACGTGCGGGGCGTCGTCGGCCGTGAGCTGCGCCGGGACGAGGGCGTCGTACTGCTGGATGAGCGACGCCGTGCGCTGCTCGAACGCCGCGCGGTCGGCGGGGGTCCACCAGTCGGTGAGCCGCCCGTCGCCGTCGTAGCGCGAGCCCTGATCGTCGAAGCCGTGGCCGATCTCGTGGCCGATGACCGCGCCGATCGCGCCGTAGTTCGCGGCCGGGTCGCGCTCCTCGTCGAAGAACGGGAACTGCAGGATGGCCGCCGGGAACACGATCTCGTTGAAGCCGGGGTTGTAGTACGCGTTGATGGTCTGCGGCGTCATGAACCACTCGTCGCGGTCGAGCGGCGCGCCGATCTTCGCGAGCTCGCGGCGGGTCTCGAAGCGGGCGGTCGCGCGGACGTTGCCCACGAGGTCGGTCGGGTCGATCTCGAGGGCCGAGTAGTCGCGCCACCGGTCGGGGAAGCCGATCTTCGGGGTGAACGCGTCGAGCTTCTCGAGCGCCCGGCCGCGGGTCTCCGCGGTCATCCAGTCGAGGCCGGAGATGGAGTCGCGGTAGGCCTCCACGAGGTGGCCGACCAACACGTCCATCTCCGCCTTGGCGGTGCGGGAGAAGTGGCGGTCGACGTAGATCCGGCCGATGGCCTCGCCCATGGCGCCCTCGACGAGCGAGACGCCGCGCTTCCAGCGCACGCGCTGCTCCGGGGCGCCGGTGAGGGTGCGGCCGTAGAAGTCGAAGCTCGCCTCCGAGAACGCCTTCGGGAGGAGCGCCGCGTTCGAGCGGACGACCTGCCAGGTGAGCCAGTCGCGGAGCGCGGGGACCTCGTCGGCGGTGAGGAGCGCGCCGAGTCCCTCGGCGAAGCTCGGCTCGCGGAGGACGACCTCGTCGAGCGCGCCCCCGGGCGCCTCCAGCGCGTCGCGCCAGACGTCGAGGTCCGCCCACGCGGCCTTCGCGACCAGGTCGCGGAGCCCGGCCCAGGTCGTGAGGTTGTACGTGGCCTGGCTGTCGCGCGTGCGGACGTTGTCCCAGTGGGCGGCGGCGATGCGGGTCTCGAGGTCGAGGATCCGGTCGGCGCGGCCCGCGGGGTCGTCGAGCTGCGCGAGGCCGAGCATGCGCTCGACGAAGGCGCGGTAGGCCGTGCGGATGCCGGCGTGGCCCTCCTCGCGGTAGTAGCTCTCGTCGGGCAGTCCGATGCCGCCCTGCTCGATCTGCACGACGTAGCGCTCGGGGTCGCCCGGGTCGTTGTCGACGAAGAGGCCGAGGAGGCCGCTCACGTTGGTCTGCTCGAGGCGGCCGAGGGTCGCGAGGAAGGTCGGCACGTCGGTGACGGCGGCGGCCTGGTCGAGCTGGTCGCGGATGGGCTCGACGCCGAGCGACTCGACCCGCTCCTCGTCCATGAAGCTCGTGAAGAGGTCGCCGAACTTGCGCTCCTCGCTGCCGGGCGCGGCGTCGACGGCCTCCTCGATGATCACGCGCACGGCCTCCTCGGCCGCCTCCGCGAGCTGGTGGAACGAGCCCCAGCGGGCCTTGTCGTCGGGGATGTCGGTGCGGTCGAGCCAGCGGCCGTTGACGTGGAGGTAGAGGTCGTCCTGGGGCCTGACCCCCTCGTCCAGCTCGTCGGTGCGGATCCCGGTCGGCGGTGTCTCGGCGCTCATGCGGCCAGCCTAGGCGCCTCGGCTGCGGCCCTCCCGGACGATGTGTAAAGCGTGCTTGACACACCTTCGGTGTAAAGCTAGCTTGTCATCCATGCGCAGCGAGGTGAAGGAGCTCCGGACGGCCGCCGGGCTCTCCCAGCAGGCCCTCGCCACCGCGCTCGGCGTCTCCCGCCAGACCGTGAACGCCATCGAGACGGGCCGCTACGACCCGTCGCTCGCGCTCGCCGTGCGCACGGCCCGCTTCTTCCACCGATCCGTCGAGGAGGTCTTCCATGTCGAAGTCGACTGAACGCCGCGGGATCTCCCGCGTGAACGTGCTGCTCGTATCCGTGTTCGGCGTCGGCGCGCTGGTCGCGCTCGTCGCCGGGAATCCCGGATCCGCCTTCGTGCTCGCCTTCATGGGCGCGATCGGGTTCGGCGGCGCCCTGCAGGCGTCCCGGCCCGGCGCGAGCGACGTGACGCGCATCAACGGCCTCGAGTACCGCGACGAGCGGGACGGGCTGCTGGCGCAGCAGGGGTTCGCCGTGGTCGGCGTCGCCGCGCTCGTCATCTCGGTCGTCGCGTTCGTCGTCACCACGCTGCAGGGCGAGATCCACTGGTTCATCTGGGGGCAGATGCTGGCGCTCGCCTCGGTGTGGGCCGTCGCGAACGCCGTGGTCGTCCGGCGGAGCTGAGCCGCGCGGATCGCCGCGCGGACACGGTCGGATCCGCGCGCGGAAACGCCGCCGCAACACGGCGTCGGTACGCTCGCGGATCGGGGCGTCTCCCCACACACCCGCGCGGAAGCAGGCGAGCATGGCCCGACAGATCTGGACCCTCCACGGCGACGGCAAGGCGGTGGACGCCTCCGCGGTCGTCGGCCCCGGCGAGCGCCTCACCTGGCCGCGCACCATCGGCCTCGGCATGCAGCACGTCGTCGCGATGTTCGGCGCGACGTTCCTCGTGCCCGTGCTCACCGGCTTCCCGCCCACGACCACGCTGTTCTTCTCCGGGATCGGGACGCTCCTGTTCCTCCTCATCACGCGGAACCGGCTCCCCAGCTACCTCGGCTCGTCGTTCGCGTTCATCGCGCCGATCCTCGCGGCCAACGCGGCGACCGCGTCGGGCGGCGGCGGCATCGGGGCGGCGCTCGCGGGCATCGTCGCGGTCGGGATCCTGCTGGCGGTCGTCGGCGGCATCGTGCAGCTCACCGGCACGGGCTGGATCGACGCGCTCCTGCCGCCCGTGGTCGCCGGCGCGATCGTCGCGCTGATCGGCTTCAACCTCGCCTCCGCGGCGCGGGACAACTTCGTGGTGGCGCCCGTGACGGCGACCATCACCCTCGCCGTCGTGATCCTCTCGACCGTGCTGTTCCGCGGGATCCTCGGCCGCCTCTCCATCGTGCTGGGCGTCGTCGTCGGCTACGTGGTGGCGGTCATCCGCTCGGAGGTCGACTTCTCGGCCATCGCGGATGCCGCGTGGATCGGCCTGCCCGAGTTCCACTCGCCGGAGATCACGCCGCAGTTCTGGGCGCTGCTGCCCGCGTTCCTGCCCGTCGTGCTCGTGCTCGTCGCGGAGAACGTGGGGCACATCCGCGGCGTCGCGCAGATGACCGACGGCTCGGTCAACAGGCTCACCGGGCGCGCGCTCCTCGCGGACGGCATCGCGACCGTGCTCGCGGGCCTCGGCGGCGGATCCGGCACCACCACGTACGGCGAGAACATCGGCGTGATGGCGGCCACGCGCGTCTACTCGACCGCCGCCTACTGGGTCGCGGGCGCCTTCGCGGTGCTGCTCGGCCTGTCGCCCAAGGTCGGCGCGGTCATCAACACGATCCCCGCCGGCGTGCTCGGCGGAGTGACGACCGCGCTCTACGGGCTCATCGGGATCATCGGCGTGAAGATCTGGATGGACAACCGGGTCGACTTCGCGAAGCCCGTGAACCAGCTCACGGCGGCGACCGCGCTCATCGTGGCGATCGCGCCGTTCACCTTCACGCTCGGCACGGTGTCGTTCAACGGCATCGCGCTCGGCACGGTCGCGGCGATCGTCGTCTACCACGTGATGAGCACGGTCGCGCGGCTGCGCGGGACCGCGTAGCGCCGGCGGCGCAGCTCTCGCGGCCCGCGCCCCGAGGCCCGGCGCCCGCGGATCAGATCCCGAGCAGGCGCTCGAGCGCCGGGTCCTCCAGCGAGTCGAGCACGAGGTCCGCGCCCGCGTCGCGCAGCTCGTCGGCCGAGTAGTGGCCGCTCGCCACCCCGACCGCGGTGGCCCCCGCGTCGTGCGCCGAGGTGATGTCGTTCGGGGTGTCGCCGACCACCAGCACCTCGTCGCGGGAGGGCGCCGCTCCGCGCAGGGTGCCCGCGGTCGCGATGGCCCGGCGGACGACGTCGACCCGGTCGGGCGAGTCGGACCCGTAGGCGCCGAAGACGAAGAAGCGGCCGAGGCGGGCGGGCTCCATCTTGGTGCGGGCGGCGCCCTCCATCGCGCCGGAGACGACGCCGAGCACCACGCCCGCGTCGGCGAGCCGGTCGAGCAGGGCCTCGGCGCCGTCGAGGACGCGGTAGCCCTCGGAGACGCGGATGTCGTCGGCGAGGTGCCGCAGGTAGGAGGCGTAGAGGCGCGCGAGCTCGGCGGGCTCCGGATCGCGGCCCATGACGGCGCGGAACGTCGCCGTGCCCACCTGGGGATCGGTCTCCCCGGCGGAGGAGTGCTCGCCGATGTCCGCCTCGACGTCGTGCACGTCGCGGAACGCCATCGCCCAGCTGCGGGTGCCGGAGCCGCCCGTGTGGATGAGGGTCTCGTCGATGTCGAAGAGCACGGCGGGAGGGATGCGATCGGTGTCGGCCATGCGTCCATCGTGCTCCGGCGCGCCTCCGCATGACCCGCACGGACGTCCGCTCGGGGTGCCCGCGCGGGGTGCCCGGAGGATCAGGAGCGGCGCGCGCGGACCCGCTCGGTCGTGCGCGCGATCACGCGGAGGCTGTCGATGAGGGTCGCGACCTGCTCGCGGCTGAGGTCGGCGAGCACCTCGTCCTCGTCGGCGACGAGCCGGCGCATCGCCCGGTCGACCCGCTCGATGCCGAAGGGGGTGAGCACGACGAGCCGGCTGCGGCCGCCCGCCGGATCCTCCTCGCGGGTGATGAAGGAGCGCGCGGTCAGCCGGTTCACCCGGTGCACGAGGCTGCCGGTGTCGGTCCCGAGGCGCTCGGCGAGGCCCGCGCGCGTGAGGCCCGCGTCGCCCTGCTGGCGGAGCACGGACAGGAACTCGAACTCGCTCGTCGTCAGGCCCTCGGCGGCGAAGGCGCCCTCGCGGATCCGCTGCATCTGCGGCAGCAGGCGCCGCAGCCGCGACACCACGTCGAGCGGCGCGAAGTCGACGTCGGGCATGGCCGCGCCCCACGCGTCGATCACCAGGTCGACGTCGTCGTCATCCTTCATCGGGACTCCCACCGTCGCCTCCACGGTACCCGGCGCAGGGCGCGGGGCGGGCCGACGGGCGCGGGGCGGATGCGCGGCGTCGCGGGGCGTCGCGGACCCCGGATCCGCCGACGCGCTCCGGCAGGATGTCGGCATGGCCCGCCCGCTCCCCCTCCCCGACCGCCCGCTGGTGCTCGACGGCGGCCTCGGCACGCTGCTGGAGGCGCGTGGGCACGACCTGACGGACCCGCTCTGGAGCGCGCGCGTGCTCGCCGACGAGCCCGACGCGATCCGGTCCGCGCACGCGGAGTACTTCCGCGCCGGGGCGGACGTGGCGATCACGGCCTCGTACCAGGTGGGCTTCGAGGCCTTCGCGCGCCGCGGCCTGGACGCCGCCGCCACCGAGGGGCTGCTGCGCGCGAGCGTGCGGCTCGCGGCCGAGGCGCGCGACGGCGCCGCGCGGGAGGACGCGGCGGGCGACGCGGCCGCCGGACGACCGGCCCGCGCGCCGCGCGACCGCTGGATCGCCGCGTCCGTGGGCCCCTACGGGGCGACGCTCGGCGACGGGTCCGAGTACCGCGGGTCCTCGGGACTCACCCGCGACGAGCTGCGCCGCTGGCACGCCCCGCGGTTCGCCGTGCTCGCCGACGCGGGCGCCGACCTCCTCGCCTGCGAGACGATCCCGAGCCTCGACGAGGGCCGGGCGCTGGTGGACCTCGCGCGCGGCTCGGGCGCGCGGTGTGGCTCGCGTTCACGGTCGCCGCCGGGCGGCTGCGGTCCGGCCAGCCGATGGGCGAGGGGTTCGCGCTGGCGGAGGAGGCCGACGAGGTCGTGGCCGTCGGGATCAACTGCGCGCACCCGGACGAGGTGCCCGGCGCGATCGCCGCTGCCCGCGCGGCGACCGACCGGCCCGTGGTGGTCTATCCGAACTCCGGGGAGCGCTGGGACGCGGTCGCGCGCGGCTGGGTCGGCGACCCGGCGCTGCCGTCCGTCGACGCGTGGATCGCGGCGGGCGCGTCGCTCGTCGGCGGCTGCTGCCGCGTGGGGCCGGGCGAGGTGCGGCGCATGCGCGACGCGCTCGGCTGACGCCGCATGACGACGGCCCGTCTCCTGCAGGGAGGCGGGCCGTCGTCGACTGCGGATCCGGTCCGGATCCGGCTCGGGCCCGGATCCGTGGTCGGCTCAGGCGCCGGCGACGGCCTGGCGCAGGCCCTCGGCGAGCGAGGTGGTGGGGCGGCCGAGGAGGCGGGCGAGGTCGCCCGTCCCGTCGTCGAGCTGACCCGCGGCCGTGGCGGCGTCGAGGCCCACCAGGAAGCCGATGGTGCCCTCGTCGAGGCCGGCGCCGCCGAGGATGCTCGCGTGCTCCTCCGAGGACACCCGGGACACGGGGACGGGCTGGCCGACGATGCCGGAGATCGCGGCGGCGAGGTCGTCCTGCGTCCAGCGCTCGTCGCCCGCCAGCTCGAGCGTCCGCCCGGCGAGCGAGTCGTCGAGGGCCGCGACGGCGATCCCCTCGGCGAAGTCGGCG
The DNA here is from genome assembly GCA_002150995.1 of Clavibacter michiganensis. Taxonomy (GTDB): domain Bacteria; phylum Actinomycetota; class Actinomycetes; order Actinomycetales; family Microbacteriaceae; genus Clavibacter; species Clavibacter michiganensis_K. The sequence goes on from MDHJ01000001.1 coordinate 3,118,538, forward strand.
ATGGTGGCGCTCGCGACGATGCCGTCGCCCGCGCTCGTGAGGAGGCCGCCGGACTGCCGCACGGCGTCGACGGTGGCCGCGTAGTTCTCGGTGTACCAGCCGTTGCGGAGGAGCGTGACGGGCACGCCGGAGGCGGCGAGGACCTCCTCGGTGGCCTTGTGCTCACCCGCGATGAACAGCTCGGTGGTGCTGGCGCGGAGGACGCTCGTGTACAGGATCCGGCCGACGCCCGCGGCCTTCGCGGCCTCGATGACGGTGGTGTGCTGCGGGACGCGCTGGCCCACCTCGCTGCCGGAGACGAGCACGAGGGTGTCGCCGGGCTGGATGGCCGCGGTCACGCTGTCGGCGTCGGTGTACTCCAGGCGCGCGGTGCGCACGCCCTGGGCGGCGAGGTCCGCGAGGGCCTCGGGGCGGCGCGCGGTGGCGAGCACGTCGGAGGCGGCGGCGCCGCGGGCGAGGAGGGAGGCGACGATGCGCGATCCGAGGCGGCCGGTGGCGGCGGTGACGACGATGGTCATGGGGTGCCTTTCGAGTCGTGGGAGGTTCGGTACGCCCGGGACAACCGGGCCGACGGCGAAGAGCTTCCCACAGAGAGGTACCCACTTTCAGGTAAGTTGGTCGCATGCACGACATGAGCTTCCGGGTGACCCGCGACCGGCCCGGCGTGACCGAGGGCCGGTATCCCGCGAACTGCCCGTCGCGGACCCTCCTCGACCACGTCACCAGCAAGTGGGGCGTCCTCGTCCTGCTCGCCCTCGGGCAGGGATCCCGGCGCTGGGGCGAGCTCCGCCGGGAGATCGAGGGCATCAGCGAGAAGATGCTCGCCTCGACCCTCCGCACGCTCGCAGACGACGGGTTCGTCATCCGCGACGCCCAGGCGACCATCCCGCCGCGCGTCGACTACCGGCTCACCGAGCTCGGCCACGAGGCGTCCGCGCGGCTCATCCCCCTCATGGACCTCGTGGCCGACATGGCCGAGCAGGCCGGCGAGCGGTCGTCGGAGGCCACCGCGCGTCCCTAGGCTGGAGACCTGCATCGCCGCCGGGCGAGGCCAGAGAGAGATCACGCCCCATGCCCTCCCCGTCCGCGCCGACGCTGTCGCGCACGCCCGCTCCCACCCGTGACGTTCGCCGCGCGCGCGTCGCCGTCGGGATCCTCTTCTTCACCAACGGCGCGATCTTCGCGAACCTGCTGCCGCGCTACCCCGCGCTGAAGGCGGAGCTGGGGCTCGCCGACGTCGAGTTCGGGGCGGCCGTCGCCGCGTCGCCGCTCGGGGCGCTCATCGCGGGGCTCGCCGCGGGCGTCCTCATCCGCCGGTACCGGTCGGCGCGCGTCGCCGTGGCCGCCACCGTGCTGGCCTCCGTCGGGATCCTGCTGGCCGGCCTCGCGCCCGGCTGGCTGGTGCTCGCGGGCGCCCTGTTCCTCGCCGGCGCCATGGACTCCATCACCGACGTCGCGCAGAACTCGCACGCGCTGCGGGTGCAGCGGCTGTACGGGCGCTCGATCATCAACTCGTTCCACGCGGTCTGGTCCATCGGCGCGGTCACCGGCGGGATCATGGGCGCGGCCGCCGCCCAGGTGCGGCTGCCGATCCTCGTGCACCTCTCGATCACCGCGGTCCTCTTCAGCGCGTTCGCCGTGGTGTCGCTCGCCTGGCTCCTGAAGGGCCCCGAGCCGGAGCCCGGCGAGGGCGGCGCGGCGCACGCCCACGCGCCCGCCGCGGATCCCGAGGACGGCGTCGTCCGCGCCGCCTCCCCGCGCGCGCTCGGCCTCGTGGCCCGGTACGGCGTGCTCCTCGCGCTCGTCATCATCGCCTCCGGCGGCGCGATCGTGGAGGACGCGGGCAGCACCTGGTCGGCCATCTACCTCTCGCGCGACCTCGAGGCCTCCGCCTTCGTCGCGGGCCTCGGCTTCATCTCCCTCCAGGGCATGCAGTTCATCGGCCGGATGCTCGGGGACCGCATGGTCGACCGCTTCGGCCAGCGCGCCATCGCCCGCCTCGGCGGCGTGCTCGTGCTCGCCGGGATGGGCGGCGCGCTCGCGTTCCCCAGCGTCGTCGGCACCATCGTCGGGTTCGGCGTCGCGGGCTTCGGCGTCGCGACCCTCATCCCGGCCGCCATGCAGGCCGCCGACGAGCTGCCCGGCTTCAAGCCCGGTACGGGGCTCACCATCGTCGGCTGGCTGCTGCGGGTCGGGTTCCTGGTGTCGCCGCCGATCGTCGGCGCCATCGCGGACGCGTCGTCGCTGCGACTCGGGCTCGTCTTCATCCCGGCCGCCGGGCTCCTCGTGCTGGTCTTCTCGCGCGTGCTGGCGACCCGGCGCGCGCATCCGGCGGCGCAGGCGGCGCCGAGCGCCTCCTAGTCCGCGCGCGCGGCGGGCCGGTGGTCGGCCCGCCCGGCCGATCCGCGGGCGCGCGGATCCGCTCACGGGCTCCTGCGAGTGCGGCCGGCCGCGGGCCCGCCCGCGGGAGAGTGGGCGGACGCCCGCGACCCGAGAGGATCCCATGTCGACCGACCTGCCCGGAGGGCTCTTCCCCCTCGCCGACGACCTCACCGTCACGCGCTTCGGCTACGGCGCGATGCAGCTCGCGGGGCCGCGCGTGTTCGGCCCGCCCGCGGATCCGGACGCCGCCCGCGCCGTGCTGCGCGAGGCCGTCGCGCTCGGGATCACCCACATCGACACGGCCGACTTCTACGGCCCCGGGCACACCAACGCCGTCATCGAGGAGGCGCTGTTCCCGTACCCGGAGCACCTGCACATCGTGACCAAGGTCGGGTCGCTCCGCGACGCGAAGGGCCGCTGGCCGCAGGCGCTCTCCGCGGCCGAGCTGCGGCAGGCGGTCTACGACAACCTCACCCACCTGACGCTCGACGTGCTCGACGTCGTGAACCTCCGCGTGGGCGCGTTCGACAGCCCCACCGACGGGTCGATCGAGGAGCCGTTCACGGCGCTAGCGGAGCTGCAGCGGGAGGGCCTGATCCGCCACCTGGGCGTGAGCAACGTGACGCCCGCGCAGGTGGCCGAGGCCCGCGCGATCGCGCCGATCGTGTCGGTGCAGAACCACTACAACCTGGCCCGCCGCGACGACGACGCGCTCATCGACGAGCTGGCCGCGGACGGCATCGCGTACGTGCCCTACTTCCCGCTCGGCGGGTTCTCGCCGCTGCAGTCCGAGACGCTGTCGCGGGTGGCCGCGTCGCTCGGATCCGCGCCGCTGCCGGTCGCGCTCGCGTGGCTCCTGCAGCGGTCCCCGAACGTGCTGATCATCGCGGGCACCTCGTCCGTGGAGCACCTGCGGGAGAACGTCGCGGGCGCGCGGATCCGCCTCCCCGAGGACGCGCTCGCGGAGCTGGAGGGGATCGGCGGCTGATCCGCGGAGGATGGCGGCATGACCGCGCCCGACCGCCGCTTCCCGCGCCGCGTCTACCGGGAGGGCGCCGAGCCCGACGTGCGGTTCACGCTCGCCAACGAGCGGACGTTCCTCGCCTGGATCCGCACCTCGCTCGCCCTGCTCGCCGGCGGGGTCGCGCTCGAGGCGCTGGGGCTCGGGCTGCAGCCCGGGTTCCGGCTCGCGGCGTCGGTCGTGCTCATCGTCACCGGCATCGCGGCGCCCGCGCAGGCGTGGATCGGCTGGATGCGCACCGAGCGGGCCCTCCGCCGCGACCGCCCGCTGCCGTCGTCCGTCCTGTCGCTGCCGCTCGGGATCGCGGTGGCGGTCGCCGGGGTGCTGGTGCTCCTCGGGGTCCTCACGGCGTGAGCGGTCCCGATGCCCTGCGCGGCGAGCGCCCGTACGACCCGGGGCTCCAGCCCGAGCGCACGGCCCTCGCGTGGCGGCGCACCGCGCTCGCGCTCGTCGTCGGATCCCTGCTCGGGCTGCGCGCCCTCCCCGCGGTGCTCGGCGCGCCCGGCCTCGCGCTCGCGTTCGTCGGCGTGGCGCTCGCGCTGGGCGTGCTCGTCACGGCGCAGCGGCGGTACCGGCGGGTGCACCGGATCCTCACGACGCGCGCCGCCGACCCTGCCGCGCCGCCCGGAGCCGGGCTCCCGGGCGGCGCGCTGGCCGCGCTCGTCGCAGCGCTCACGGCGGTCGCGGGGCTCGCCGCGCTGGCCGTCGCGCTCGTGCGCTGACGGGACAGCAGATCTGACGGGCGCATCCGAGGTTCCACGATGCCCCCCGGCCGGGGTATCGAATGGCCTGACACCGCATGGCGTCCGCCGCGCACCCCTGCGCACCCCTCGGAAAGGCCCCCATGGAACTCGACCGCCGCCGCTTCCTCACCGCCACCGGAGCCGTCTCGCTGACCGCGATCCTCGCGAGCTGCGCGGGCTTCAGCAAGCCCGCCACCTCCGCGGCGGCCGGCACGCTCGCCTTCACCACCTGGGGGACGGACTCCGAGCTCGCCGGCTTCCGCGACCAGATCGCCCGCTTCCAGGAGGCGAACCCGGGATCCACGGTCGAGCTCAACGCCGTGCCGTACGAGCAGATGTTCACCAACATCGACGCGCAGCTGCAGGCCGGCAACCCGCCGGACGTCTTCCGCGTGCCGTACTACACGTTCGGCAGCTACGCCGGGCGCGACCAGCTGCTCGACCTCTCCGACCACCTGCCCGCCGACTTCGGCGACCGCTTCACGCGGGGCGCGTGGGCGGCCGTGCAGAACGGCGACGCCCCCTTCGGCGTGCCGCACCACACCGACACCACGGCGATCCTCTACAACAAGGCCCTCATGGACGCCGCCGGCGTCACCGACATCCCGACGACGCTCGAGGACGCCTGGACCTGGGAGGAGTTCGACGCCGTCGCCGCCCAGCTGCGCGCCGCGCTCCCCGCCGACCAGTACCCGTTCGCGTACAACTGGCAGGGCAACGGCGTGACGCGCTGGCTCACCTGGCTGTTCGAGGCCGACGGCCGCTTCCTCACCGAGGACCTCGCGGACGCCGCCATCGACTCCGATGCGGCGCGGAAGGCCGTGGACTTCACCCGCTCGTTCTTCGAGAAGGGCTACGTGCCCGACAACGACACGATCAAGTCCTCCACCTACGCGCAGGACAGCTGGTACGCGCAGACCACGGCGATGGTGTTCTCGGGCGCGTTCTCCATCCCCGATGCCACCGACACCCTCGACTTCGAGTGGGGCGCGACCTTCGCCCCCCGGGATGTGCGCGCGGCCAGCGACTTCGGCGGCAACGCGCTGGTGGTCACGAAGGACGTGGCGGATCCCGCGCTGGCCGCCGCCTTCCTCGACTTCGTCACGCAGGAGGACGCCATGCGCGCGTTCTGCGAGGGCGCGTCGCTGCTGCCCACCCGCCAGGACCTCATCGACTCCGGCATCGAGTTCGCGGTGCGCCCCGAGCTCGCTCCCGTCTACGTCGGCCAGGCGAGCACCGTGCAGGCGTCCGACTCCGGGCAGGTCGCCTCGCCGTCGATGTCGCGCATCATCACGGTGCTGCAGGACGAGCTGGAGAAGGCCTTCACGAGCGACGCGTCGACGGACGACGTGGTCGCCGCGCTCGCCGCGGGCATCGCGTCCGCCGTCCAGGCGGGCTGATGACCGCGGCACCCGGGGTGCGGACGGGCACCCCCACCCGCACCCCGGGCACGACGCCCGAGGGTGCGGGGCGCGCGGACCGTCCGCCGCACCGCCGCAGAACCCGCTCGCGCGGCGAGGCGGCGGTCGCGTGGATGCTCCTCACGCCGAACCTGCTCATGCTCGGCCTCTTCGTGCTCGTGCCGCTCGTGTGGGCGGTGTTCGTGAGCCTCCAGCGCACCGACGGGTTCGGCGGCGGCACCTTCACCGGGCTCGACAACTACCAGCGCCTGGTCTCCGACCCGGTCTTCTGGCGGTCCGCCGCCAACACGGTGCTCTTCACGCTGATCGTCACGCCGCTGTCGATGGGCCTCGGCCTCGGCGCCGCGGTGCTGCTGAACTCGGTGCTGCCGGCGCGCGGGCTGTTCCGCTCGATCCTCATCCTCCCCATGGCCATCTCGGGCGTCGCGACCGCGCTCATCGGCGTGCTCCTCTTCGACGAGAACAGCGGCCTCATCGACAAGCTCGTGCGCGCCGTGGGGCTGCCGGGCGTCCCGTGGCAGTCGGACGGCACGGCCGCGTTCGTCTCGATCGTGCTCATCACGCTGTGGTGGCGCGTCGGGTTCAACATGCTCATCTACCTGGCGGGGCTGCAGTCGGTCGACGCTGGGGTCTACGAGGCCGGGCGCCTCGACGGCGCGAACGGCTGGCAGCGCTTCCGGTACCTCACGGTGCCGCTCGTGGGGCCGTCGTCGTTCTTCCTGCTGATCCTCAACGTCATCTACTCGTTCCAGGTCTTCGACCTCGTCTTCGTGATGACCGGAGGCGGCCCCGGCAACGCCACCTCCGTCATCGTCACGTACGCCTACGACCAGGGGTTCGTCACCCGCGACCAGGGCTACGCGGCCGCCATCGGCGTCGTGCTGCTCCTCGTCATGCTCGCCTTCACCGTGGTGCGCTGGTACTCCAGCCGCTCCCGGGACCTCGTGGACTGAGAGCCGCCCATGACCACCGCACCCGTCGCGCCCGTGGGCTCCGAGGTCCGCCCCGCCCGCACCGCCCCCACCGACCGGCTCACCCGGCCGGGCGCCCGCCGCACCCGCGAGCGGCGCCTCGTCGCGCTGCGGGTCGTCGCCGCGAGCGTCGTCGCGCTCATCATCCTGTTCCCGCTGTACTGGATGGTCGTCGTCGCGTTCTCGACCCGCGCCGACCTCCTCGGCGGCGCGCTCCGCATCTTCCCGACGACGCTCACGCTGTCGAACTTCGAGCGCGTCCTCGACTCCTTCCCCGTCGCCACCTGGTTCGGGAACTCCACCGCCATCGCCCTCGTGGTCGCGCTCATCACCGTGACCATCAACGTGCTCGGCGGATACGCGTTCGCGCGGCTGAGGTTCCGCGGCTCGAACGCGCTCTTCCTCGTGGCGCTCGCGACGCTGATGATCCCCGTGCAGGTGATCATGGTGCCGCTGTTCACCCTGGTCACCGGGCTCGACCTCTACGGCACGTACTGGGCCGTGATCCTGCCCACCGCGGCGAGCGCGTTCGGCCTGTTCCTCGCGCGGCAGTTCATCCTCGGGATCCCGACGGAGCTCATCGAGGCGGCGCGGATCGACGGCGCGAGCCACCTGCGGATCCTCCGCAGCATCGTGCTCCCGCTGTCGAAGCCGCTGCTCGCGGTGCTGTTCTTCATGAGCCTGCTGTCGACCTGGAACGACTTCTCCTGGCCGCTCATCGCGCTGAAGCAGAACGAGCTGTTCACGCTCCCCATCGGCCTGCTCTACCTGCAGGGCCAGTTCGGCTCCGACTACGGCGGCACGATGGCGTTCGCGCTGATCAACGTGGCGCCGATGGTGGTGCTGTTCCTCGTCTTCCAGCGCTACTTCGTGCAGGGATTCGCGCGCAGCGGGATCCGCTGATCGGGGCCGGCGCCGCGTGACCGGCGCCGGCCGGACGCGTCAGCGCGCCGAGTAGCCGCCGTCCACGAGGTGGTAGCTGCCCGAGATGAACGACGCGTCGTCGCTCAGGAGGAAGAGGACCAGCGCCGCGACCTCCTGGTCGGTGCCCAGGCGGCCGGTCGCGTGCTGGCTCTCCAGGTACGCGAGGGCGTCCGGGGTGAGCGACGCCCGCACCAGCGGGGTGTCGATGAAGCCCGGGCCGACCGCGTTGGTGCGCACGCCGCGCGCCGTGTACTCGAGCGCCGCCACCTTCGTGAGGCCCACGAGGGCGTGCTTGCTGGCGACGTAGGCGGCGTTCTGGGCGAACCCCACGGATCCGAGCACCGAGCTCATGTTGACGACCGCGCCGCCGCCCGCCTCCACCATCGCGGGCAGCTGGTAGCGGAGGCCGTAGAAGACGCCGTCGAGGTCGACCGCGCGCGTGCGGTCCCAGGCGGCGATGTCGTACTCGCCGATGTCGGCGGCCGGGGCGCTGATGCCGGCGTTGTTCACGGCGAGGTGCAGCGCGCCGTAGGTCGCGACCGCGTGCGCGACGGCGGACTCGGAGTCCTCGGCCTTCGAGGTGTCCTGGCGGAACGCGGTGGCGGTGCCGCCCGCGGCCTCGATCTCGGCGACGACGCGCTCGGCCGCCTCCAGCTGGATGTCGGTGACGACGACCGACGCGCCCTCCGCGGCGAGCGCGCGGGAGATGGCGGCGCCGATGCCGCTGCCGCCGCCGGTGACGAGCGCGGTCCTGGTGTCGAACCTGGCCATGGTGTCCTCCTCGGATGGATGCGCGATGCGGTTCCGCAGCGCGGGCCCCGCCGGAGCGTCGGCCACCATCGACGGTACGCCCAGGTCCCGGCACGGCATCCAGCGGCGCCCCGGCCCCGGACAGGGCCGGGGCGCCGGGACGCCGGACCCCGGGATCAGTCGAGGTAGCGGATGGTGCCGTAGCTGAAGTCGCACACGCCGGGGAACGGCTCGCCCTTGCCCGGGATCTTCACCGCGGGCCCTCCGCCCGGCACGGTGTTCGAGCGCCAGCAGATCTGGAGGTGCTTGCCCGCGATCGTGAGGTCCTGCAGGTAGGCCCGGTCCCCCTGGTCCTGGTTCACCCCGACGACCTTGTAGCTCCCGTCCTCGATGTAGACGTCCCGGATGTCGAACCGGTGCCGGTGCTGCGAGGGGCACGTGCCGCACGCCCGGAGGAGCGTGCCGATGTGGGAGACCGCGTAGTGCGAGATGTCGACGTCGCCGGCGCCGTCGACCTGCACGACCTTGTCGTACGCGTACTTCGCGCCGCCGCCGTGGATGGTGACGACCGACGAGGCCGGGGACCCCTCCACGAGCGTGATCGCGTCCTCGCCCACGTGCTGGAAGTAGACGTCGTCGATCGTGCACGAGGCCAGGCAGTGCAGCCCGTCGGCCGCCTCGAGGCCGACGACGGCGTTCTTGATGGTGGCGCCCGGCTCCAGGACGACGACCGGCTGCTGGAACTCGTTCGGCCCCGTCGTCCGGCCGTTGATGAGCGCGAAGTGGAAGTCGCGGGTCTGCCCGGCGGGGATGACGATGGGCGAGCCGGTCGCCGGGATGACGGAGGTGGGGGTCGGGAACGCCGGCATCGCGTCGATGGAGGAGCCGATCGCCGACGGGCCGGCCGCGTGGGCGGGGGCGGCGGGCGCCGCGCCGGCGCCGCCGCCGACGAGCGCGGCGAGCGCCAGCCCGACGAGGAGCAGGTGACGGCGTCGGGGGCCCGCGCGGCGGGCCGGATCGGGGACGGGTGCGGGGGCGGCGCGCGGGGTGCGGAACGGGGTCATGCGGATCCTCATCTCAGGAGCGGAGACGTCTCTCGTCCCGCCCCGACGGAGGGTAGGGGAACGGCACGCCGCGCGAGCGGACCGCCCCCGGCCGTCCACTCGGGGTTCACCCGGCGTCCACCGCCACGTCGGAGGGCTGCCCGGGGGCGGCCGTAGCTTGCGAGCGTGATGCGTCCGCCGGCACCCGGAGCAGACGCCCGAGATCGATGGAGACCCCACATGACCCTCACCCGTGAGACCCACCACCGGCTGCTGCCGATCCTGTCGCGCGATCCCCACGCCCGCGGCAAGCGCAGCACCGTCACCTGCCACCTCAAGTGCGACGACGCGTGCACGAAGCCCGTCCCCAACGTCAGCGACAACTCCTACTTCCGCGACATCGCGGGCCGCGCCCTCTCGCGCCGCACGCTGCTCGGCGGCGCCGGAGCCGGCGCCCTCGCGATCCTCGTGGCGCAGAACGCCGCAGCGCCGGGCGCCGAGGCCGCCGCCGCGCAGGCCGCGTCGAACCTGCCCTTCACGGCGATCACGCCCGTCGACGCGTCGATCGACCAGTTCACCGTGCCCACCGGATACCGCTGGGCGCCCATCATCCGCTGGGGCGACCCGATCTTCAGCTACGCCGACGACTTCGACGCCGACAACCAGACCGCGCGCCTCGCCGCGCGCCAGTTCGGCTACAACAACGACTACCTCGACATCATCCCGATCAACTCGCGGAACAAGGAGGCGCTCCTCGTCGCCAACCACGAGTACACGAACGAGAACATCATGTTCCCGCCCGCGGCCGACGACGCCGAGCGCGACGAGCAGCGCCGCATCGGCAAGGCCTCGCACGGCATGTCCGTCGTCGCGCTCCGCCGCAAGACGGTCGGGCAGCCGTGGACCTACACGGTCGGCCACCACCGCAACCGCCGCATCACCGCGGACACGCCCTTCACCGTGACCGGGCCCGTCGCCGGATCCGCCGCGCTCCGCACGAAGGCCGACCCGAAGGGCACCACGATCCTCGGCACGCTCGGCAACTGCGCCGGCGGCACCACCCCGTGGGGCACCGTGCTCTCGGGCGAGGAGAACTTCAACGGGTACTTCCGCACCGCCGGCACCTCGGCCGCCGACAAGCGCTACGGCCTCGGGGACAAGGCCACGAGCCGCGGCTGGGAGTCGATCGACCCCCGCTTCGACGCCCGCACCCCCGGCTACGAGAACGAGCCGAACCGCTTCGGCTACATCGTGGAGGTCGACCCGTTCGAGCCCGGCGAGGCGCCCGTCAAGCACACCGCGCTCGGCCGCTTCAAGCACGAGGGCGCGAACGTCATCGCCGGGAAGAGCGGCCACGTCGCCGCCTACATGGGCGACGACGAGCGCTTCGACTACCTCTACAAGTTCGTGTCGCACGACACGATGGTCACCGGCACGACGCGCCAGGACCGCCGCCGCAACAAGCAGCTGCTCACGCGCGGTTCGCTCTACGTGGCGCGCTTCACGGGCGACTCGCCCGTCGCGGAGATCACCGGCACCGGCCAGCTGCCCTCCGACGGGCAGTTCGACGGCATCGGCGAGTGGATCGCGATCGCTGTCGACGGCGTCTGCCCCGTCCCCGGCTTCACCATCGAGGACGCGCTCATCCGCACCCGCCTCGTGGCGGACGCCGTCGGCGCGACGAAGATGGACCGCTGCGAGGACGTGCAGCCGAGCCCCGTCACGGGCAAGGTCTACGTCGCCTGCACCAACAACACCGACCGCGGCAAGGCCGGCAAGGAGGGCGCCACGGAGATGAACCCGCGGACCACCAACCGCGACGGCCACATCGTCGAGGTCATCGAGGACGGCGGCGACCTCCGCTCGACCACCTTCACCTGGAACCTGCTCCTCGTCGCGGGCGACCCGGCGAAGAACGAGGGCACCTACTTCGCGGGCTTCCCGAAGGACAAGGTCTCGCCCATCAGCTGCCCCGACAACGTCGCGTTCGACTCCGCGGGCGACCTCTGGATCTCCACCGACGGCGCGCCGAGCACCATCGGCCTCAACGACGGCCTGTTCAAGGTCCCGCTGGAGGGCGCCGAGCGCGGCCACGTGCAGCAGTTCCTCTCCGTGCCCACCGAGGCGGAGACCTGCGGCCCGGTCGTGCACGACACCGAGGGCATGGTGTTCGTCGCGGTGCAGCACCCGGGCGAGGACGGCTCGTTCGCCGAGCAGCACTCGTTCTTCCCCGACTACGTGCCCGCCGGCGTCACCCCGCCGAAGGGCGCCTGGCGCGGACCGCGTCCGTCGGTCATCCAGGTGTGGCGGGGCTGATCCGCTGCACCGATCCGGTCGCCGGCGGCGGCGGATCACGAGGGCCGGGGCGTGCGTGCGCCCCGGCCCTCGGGCGTTCCCGGGCGGTCCGGTCCGCGCCGCGGGGGCGGCCCGGTCCGCGCCGCGGGGGCGGTCCGGTCCGCGGGGCTAGCGTCGAGGGGTGACCGAGCCCCAGGATCCCGACGGCCCGACCGAGGACGAGCGGTGGCTCGTCGTGGGCGGGCGGCGGTGGCCGCGCATGGATCCGTCGCTGCCCGCCGAGGTGGTGGACGCGCTGACGTCGCACCTCGGACGCGGGCGCTCGGGAGTGGGCGCCGCGAAGCGACGGGGCGACGACGACGCGGTCGCGGCCGCCCGGCAGCGCGTCGGACTCGCGAAGCACGGCCTCGGCGAGCGCGGACCGCGCTGGTGGGACGAGCCCGAGGACGCGCGCCTCGAACGGGCGCACGCGGCGCTGCGGGAGCTCGACGCGCTCGACCGCCCCGCCGACTGACGCGGCGTCCGCACGCGGCGCCCGGAGCACCACCCGACCCGGGACCGGGCGCAGACTGGGCGCATGAGCACCGAGGCCGACGTCCGCGAGCTGGCGTTGTCGCTGCCGGGCGTCGAGGAGCGCACCGCCTACGGGACCCCCGCCTTCTACGCCGGACCGCGCATGATCGCCCGCCTGGTGGAGGAGCCCGGCGTGCTGCTGGTGTGGCGCGCCGACCTGGGCGAGCGCGAGGCGCTGCTGCAGGAGGATCCCGCCGCGTTCACGACGACCCCGCACTACGACGGCCACCCGAGCGTGCTCGTCCGGCTGGACCGCGTCCCCGCCGCACGGCTCGCCGAGCTGCTCCGCGAGGCGTGGGACGCCCGCGCGCCGCGGCGCCTCCGCGACCGGTGACGCCCAGGGGCCAGGCTGGTCCCATGCAGCTCTACTCCGCGCTCCCCCTCGTCCGCGCCCGCCAGATCGCGGCCGACACGGCCGCCCTCGTCGGCGTCGTCGTCTCCGTGCTGGTGGGGTCGCCGTGGCCGCGCTCATCCGCCCGCTCGGGGACCTCGGCCGGAGCATGGAGAGCTCGGGGACGCAGCTGAGCGGATCCATGACCGACGCGGCCGACGCCCTCGGCCGGCTGCCGCTCGTGGGCGACGCCGCGCGCGGGCCGTTCGAGGACGCGAGCGGCATCGGCGCGGGCCTCGTGCAGGCGGGCCGCGACCAGCAGGCGCTGGTGGGGACGGTCGCGCTGGTGGTCGGGATCCTCGTCGCGCTCGTTCCGATCGCGCTCATCGTGCGGCACTGGCTGCTCCGGCGGATCTCGTTCGTGCGGCGCGCGTCGGCGGCCCGCACGCTCGCCGCGACGCCCGGCGGCACGGAGCTGCTCGCGCTGCGGGCGCTCTCCACCCGGAAGCCGGCGGCGCTGCTCGCGGCGCACCCGGACCCGGTCGCCGCCTGGCGCGCCGGGGACCCGCGGGTCGTGCGGCAGCTCGCCGACCTGGCGCTCCGCGACGCGGGGGTGTCCGGGCGCTGATCGGGCCTCCGCGCGGGCGGGTGGTTCAGGTGCGCGCCCGGTCCCGAGCGCGCAGGATCCCCTCGGTCGCCGGCACCGCGGCGACGGCCGACAGGGCGGCCAGCGGCAGGCCGACCACGAGCCCGAGCGCGGCGTCGCCCGCCGCCGCGAGCGCCACCGCCGAGGCCACCGCGGCGACGACCAGGACGCCGGCGATCGAGGCCGCCCACAGCACCGGCCAGGGGGCGCGCCCCCGCCACAGCGGGTAGGGCGCTGCCCCCAGCGCGGCCAGCGCCGCCGCGCCCAGCGCCGCGGCCGCCACAGCGGGCACGGGCAGCGGATCCCCCGGAGCGGCGGCCTCCGGCGGGGTGCCGGCCAGCGACAGGAGCCAGAGGACGGTCAGGCCGAGGCCCGCGATCACGGCCGAGGTGGACGCCAGCACGGCGCCCGTCCGGAGGCGCTGCCTCGCGCCCGACGACCTCGCGCGCGCGTCGCCCTCCCGTCGCCATCGCATGGGTCCAGTGGACCGATCCCGGCATCCGGTAGCAAGCCGCCGCACCGGCAGAGCGCCGTCCGGCGGACGCGAGCGCGGAGAGGGAGCATCCTCGGAGGCATGTCGCCTCTCCTCCTCGCCGGTCTCGCCGGTCTGCTCTCCGGGCTGTCGCTGGTCGTCGGATCGCTCGTCGCGTGGTTCGCGAGGGTGCCACGCGAGGTCGTCGCGCTCGTCATGGCGTTCGGCGCCGGCGTGCTGATCTCGGCCCTCGCGTTCGACCTCGTGGACGAGGCCGCCGCGAGCGGCGGCTTCGTGCCCACCATCGCCGGGTTCGTCGCCGGCGCCGTCGTGTACGTGGTGCTCGACCAGCTGCTCGAGCACGGCGGGTTCCGCCGGAAGCCGCACCGGCGGAAGGGCGGCGGGGGCGGCACGGGCGTGGGGATCGCGCTCGGCGCCCTGCTCGACGGCGTCCCCGAGACGGCCGTGCAGGGCCTCAGCCTCACGGGCGGCGGGACGCTGAGCGTCGGCGTGCTCGTGGCCGTCGTCATCTCGAACCTCCCGGAGGGGATGTCGAGCACCGCCGACCTCAAGGAGAGCGGCCGCGGCCCGCGCTACGTCTTCGGGCTCTGGACGTCGATCGCCGTGGTCTGTGCCCTCTCCTCCCTCGGTGGCTACGCACTGCTCGGCGGGCTCCCGGAGAGCGGCCAGTCGGTGGTCATGGCGTTCGCGGCCGGGGCCATCCTCGCGATGATCTGCGACACCATGATCCCCGAGGCGTTCCGCAAGGCGCAGGCGCTCACCGGCCTCGTGACGGTGCTCGGGTTCGTGGCGAGCTACGCGGTGCACCAGGCGGGCTGAGCCGGCGGGGGGGCGGCGCAGGCGGCGGGCGATCAGTCGTCGGCGGGCCGGTCCCGGGGCGAGACGTTGAAGCGGTGCAGCAGGCCCGCGAGCTGCTCGACCTCGGTCGTGTCCCAGGCGGAGAGCCGGTTCTGCAGGCGCTCGCGCGTGCCGGAGCGCACGTCCGCGAGGCGCTCCTCCGCCAGCGGCGTGAGCGACAGGATGGTGGAGCGGCGGTCCTCGGGATCCGGCTCGTCCTGCACGTAGCCGGCCTCGCGCAGCACGCGGAGGTGGCGGCTGACCGAGCTCTTGTCCATGAGCAGGCCCGCCGCGACGGCGCCCGCGGAGGACGGGCCGGCGGTGCGGATCCAGCGCGCGACCGCGAAGGCGCCGGGCTGCAGGCCGGGGTGGAACGTCGCGGCCTCCTCGATGCGCAAGGAGCGGATCGACATGAGCAGCGCCCCGAGCTCGGACGCCACCGACGAGACGGCGGCCGTGCGCACGTCCACCGGGGCGTCGGCGGGGCGGTCGGGTGTCGGCTCCGGGATCACGTGGAGACCCTAACCGACGCCGATCAGGGGGCCCGGTATGCGTTGCGGCCCGCAGTGGAGGTGGCGAGCTCGATGACGGCGGGTGGCGTGCCGGACGGCGCGAGGGCCGGCAGGAGCCCGATGCGGAGGGCCGTCACGGAGTAGGCGGCGCTCGTGTCGCGGCCGATGGCGGGCAGGAAGGTCGTGCCCGCCGGGGCTCCCGGCCTGTCGGGCTGCACGTTGACCTGCAGCGACAGGACGCCCGGCAGCCCGTCCACGAGCGCGTCGACCGCCGCGACGGCACCGCCGGCGAGCGTGCCGAGGGTCGTGCCGAGCGTCGCGATGGGAGCCGTCAGGCCGGTCCGCACGGCGTTGAGCACGGGAGCCACGAGTCCGGTGGTGAGACCCGCGACGAGCGGCCCGACCAGCCCCCGGACGATGCCCCCGAGGTCGAGCGTGAGGAGCGTCGGCGTGACCGTGAAGCGCGCCGAGCTCGAGGCCAGCTGCGCCACCGTCCCGTCGAAGTCCAGGTCCAGCTTCAGCACCGAGGCACCCAGCAGGGTCAGCTCCGCGGCGAGGTCGACCCGCACCCGGACGCTGTCGAGCGCGGTCGCGAGCGCCGCGCCGATCTGCGTGATCCGCTCGCCGAGGAGCGCTCCCACCCGTGCCGCCACGCCGTCGAGCACGCCCTCGATCAGGATCTCGGAGTTCGGATCCTGGCCGTTCAGCCCGTCGGCCCCGTCCCCGAGCAGCCGGGCGAGGTCGAGGTCGACGCGGCCCGTGGCCAGATCGACCGACACCGTGCCGTCGCTCGACCGCAGGGGCGCGGTGAGCAGCGGCGCGACCGCCGACGCGGCCGCGCCGACCCCCGTGATCGCGATGTCGCCGCTCAGCGTCTTGAGCCCGAGCGTGCCGAGGAGGCTGAGGAGGGTGCTCCGGATCGCCGTCTCCACCGCTCCCGGGCTGCTGGTGCCGGCGGCCCCGGACAGCAGTGCCGCCGCGGCGGAGAGCCCGGTCCCCGCGACCGTGGTGGTCGTCGTCGTGATGGCGCCGACCGCGGGGTTCACCGCCTGGAGCTCGAGGCCCGCGATGCCGTACTGACGCGTCGCGCCGGTGGCGGATCCGCCGCCCCACACGGCGCTCTCGCGCGCGGCGCACCAGTCGAGGGTCGAGCTGGAGGCGACGGCGCCCACCGCGAGGCGCGTGCCGGTGATCGCCGGCACCCCGGTGGTGTCGGTGATGCGGGCGAGGACCCGGTCGAGGCTGATCGTGGCGCGCCCCGGCAGGGCGGCCCCGGCCGCACCCGACGTGACCCCGACGCCGCCCGAGTCGGAGACGAGCCCGCTGGCCGCCGCGGAGGTGCCGGTGCCGGTCACGCGGACGTACTGGTTGAGTGCGCCCGCCGAGCCGACGGGCAGGCCGGTGGACAGCCCGGTGAGGTCGAGGACGGCGGTGTCGCCGAGCACGCCCGCGACGAGGGGGTTCAGGTACACGCCGGTCGCGGGGGACGGGACGCCGGCCGGGGTCGGCTGCGATCCGGGTGCGGCGTCGTCCACCGCGGAGAGTCCGCGCACGGCCGCGACGGTGCCGAGGTCGAGGCCGAGCAGGCTGCCCCGGAGGAACCGGGAGGACGCCGTGGTCGTGAAGCCCGTGGAGGTGCCGCAGTCGAGGTCCTCCGTGCCGATGGCGCCCTTCGCCCACTCGCGGTCGGTCCACGCGGCGGCGACCGGCACGATGCCCGGGGTCACCGCGCCGGCGACCAGCGCGACGGCGACGCCCGCGGCGACGAGCGACGGGGCGCGGCCGGCGAGGCGGGGCAGGCGGAAGCCGGCCAGGACGCGGCCGAGGCCGACGATCCGCGGCTCGGCGCGTCGGCGGCGCCCCCGGCCGACGAGGTCCTCACGGCCCGCGCGTCCCTCACGGCCCGCACGGCGGCGCCCCCGGGTCCCCGCGCCCCCGATCACGCGCCGCCCCCGTCCGGCGATCCGTCGACGAGGCCCGGTCGGCGGCCCGCGCCCGGCCGCCGGAGCAGGAGGCCCAGCGCGAGGGCGCCCGCGCCGGCCAGCGCGACGGCCAGCAGGTCGAGGGCGGAGCCCGTGCGCGGCAGCACCCCGCCGACCGCGGGCGGTGCGGCGGCCGGCGCCGGATCCGATCCCGCCGCCGTGAGGCCGACCGCGAGCGAGCCGGTGCGGCCCATCACGCGGGAGTCACCCGACAGCGCGGGGTCGACGGACGCCGTGAGGAGGAGGTGCTCGCCCGCGGCGGCGGTGATGTCGGGGAGTCCCGTGCGCGGACCCTCGCCCCGGAACGCGCTCAGCGGGGTCGCGGCGAGCACGGGCGCGGATCCCCTGGCGCAGGTCGGCGCCGCGTGCGGTCCCTCGGCAGCGGGCGCGGGGATCCACGCGTCGTCGCAGCGGTCGAGCCGCAGGAGCACGCCCGCGTCGACCTCGGCCAGCTCGCCGCCCGAGCGGATCTCCACGGCGAGGCGCGCGACGTCCGCGTCGCTCAGCCGGGCGGAGATCAGCCAGTGGCCCGGGGCGCCGGGCGAGACGTCCAGCATGGCGGTGCTCCAATCGGAGGAGAGGGAGAGGTACCCGGGCGTGCCGTTCTCCGGCACGTCGAGGAGGACCGCGGAGGCCCGGGTGCCGATGAGGCTCAGCCCGCCCACGAGCGCGAGCGCGGCCACTGCGGTGAGCGCGGAGCGCAGCGGCGACCGGCGCGGGATCGGCGCGACGGCCGACCCCGCCTCAGCGTGCATGGCGGGCGGGGCGGCGCGGCGGTCCGCCCGCCGAGCGGCGGCCCGTCGCCCGGTCGCCGCGAGGGCTCCCGCGACGCTCCCCCGTCGGCCACGACGTGCCCACGAGCAGCAGCACCAGCGCGCCCGCGAGCCCCGCGATCACGAGCGGCGTGTGCAGCAGGCGGTTCGCGTAGCCGAGGTAGGGCGCGCCGCCGAGCACGCGGTCGGCCTCCATCACCACGTACGGCGACGGGTCGACCGTCTCGTTGGCGTCGCCCTGCAGCACGAGCTGCCGGGCGGCCGGATCCGCGGGGTCCACCCCCGCCGACAGCCGCTCCACCTCGCCCGTGACGGGTCCGACGGAGACGACGCGGTGCGTGACCGGCAGGTCGTAGCCCGGTCGCGGCACCTTCACGACGTCGCCCGGCCGCAGGTCCGCGGCCGGCACGCCGTCGAGCGTGACGGCGGCGGATCCGGTCGGCAGCGTCGGCGCCATGGACCCCGTCATGAGCACCACGAGCGAGAGCCCGAGGATGCGCGAGAGGAGCGTCCACGCGATGACGAGCGCCCCCGCGATCCCCGTGAGGGTGAGCACGGCGTCGCGCACGACGAGCCCGGCGGTCCGCCGCGGACGCGTCCCGGCACCGCCGCGGGCGCGCGCGCGGGACGCCGCGACGGCATCGCGGCGGGCGGCCGCGAGCGCGTCCCGGTCCCCCGCGCGCGTCGCAGCGGCCTGCGCTGACATGATGCGGTCCCTCCGCGGTCTAGACCGACGTGGAGAGGAACTCCCACGCCGGCGTCACCGTGCGGCCCTGGAGGTCGTCGAGGGTCACCCCGGTCGGCAGGGTGGGCGCCGCGGGGAGCGTGATCTCGAAGCAGTAGAACTGCGTGTTGCCGCCGGACGCGTCGAGCGTCTGCGCGCCGGTGCCCGCGGCGGTGGCCAGGGGGCCGCTCGTCACGAGCGCGCCGGTCGCGAACGCCGCGGCGTCGCACGTGGTCGCCGTGGCGGAGACCGCGACGCGGAGCGTGAGGGCGCCGAGGAGCGCGTCGTCGGCGTCGTCGGCCTCGAGGCCGACGCCCACCGCGGGCTCGGAGTCCTGCAGGACGACGGTGCCGGCGACGGATCCTGCCACCGTGCGGAGCGCGACGGGCGCGTAGACGCTCGTGCCGGGCGTCAGCGCGAGCGCACCGGCGGTGAAGGTGAGGTCCTGACCGGGGTTCGTCTCGTCCTGGGCGAACTCGGCGGGGAGGTACGGCGAGGAGACGTTCTGCTCGACCTCGAAGGTCGACGTGCCGAGGCCCGGGCCGGTGCCGTCCGCGTTCCCGCCGAACACCCACTCGGAGTCGGTCCACGCGGCGAGCGTCGCGGTGATGCCGAGCCCGAGGACGAGTCCCCCGGACAGGAACGCCATCGTCTTGGTGCGCCGCGTCATGCGCGGGCGGTCTGCGTGCAGTGCCATGGTCGTGCTCCCCTGATCGCGCGGGTCCCGCATCCGATGCCGGACGGTCCCGCCCCCTGTGCGTCGGCCCCAGCGGCCGACACGGCGAAGCTAGGGGGGACGCGGAGCCGCCGGGGATGCCGTGCGGGCGACGCCGGTAGCCCCGAGCCGATATGCCAGTGGTCGCGCGCGCCGGCCGGTCGGACTACCGAGACGGGGACTGTGCCCCGGTCGAGGGCCCGGGGGCGGCGGCCGGGATCCGGGTGCGCTACCGCCCACTGGTAGCCTCGTCCGCGCAGGCGGGGAAGACGAAGGCGAGCAACATGACCGACGACACGACCGACACCGGCCACCGAGACGGCGGGGCGTCGGAGCCTCCCCTCCTCAGCCGGCGCGAGCTGCGCCGCCGCCAGCAGGAGATGGAGCAGGGCTCCCCCGACGCGTCAGGCGACGCGCACCGCTGGGTGGATCCGTTCCCCGCGGTCCCGCGCACCTCCGAGGGCGGCCTGTTCGGCCCCGACCGGGTGCGCCCGGGCGCGGCGCCGGCCGACGCCGATCCCGATGCCGCCGGCGACGCCGCCGCCGACGATGGCGCTCCCCTCGACGCCGACGCCGCGGAGGACGACGACGACGCCGAGGTCGTCGGCACGCACGCGTTCGACGAGCTGTTCGACGACGCGGACGAGGACGACGTGGATCCCGAGGACCGCGTCCCCGACGAGGCCCCGGCCGAGACCCGGGCCGATGCCGACGACGCGCCCCGCTCCGCCGCCGAGCACGCCCCCGGCTCGTTCGACGCCGTGGTCTCCCCGGAGGCCGGATCCGCCTGGACCGTCCCCGCCCGCACGTCGTCAACGCGCACCCCTTCCGCATGCCGCTGCGCCCGAGTGCCGAGGAGCCGCGCGCCGCGCGGTCCGGCGACCGGGACCGGTCCGCCGCCGACGCGGCCGCGGCCGCACCCGAGCCCGAGGTCGCACCCGAGCCCGAGGTCGCGTCGGCCGACGACGCCCCGGTCGCCGTCCCCGTCGACGACGCCCCCGTCCCCGCCTCCGCCCGGCCGGCCGCAGCCCGTACCGCGTCGGCGCCCGCGTCGGCGCCCGCACCGCAGCCGGTCCCGGTCGCGACCCCGGTCGCCTCCCTCCCCGCCGCGCCCGACGACGCCCCCGAGGAGGAGCCCGCGCAGTCCCGCCGCCCCGGCACCGACCTCACGGCGTTCCCCGACGCGGATCCGCAGCGCTACGCCATGCGCACCCCGCGCCCCGACGCCGCGACGAGCGCCCTCACCCTCTTCCCCGAGCAGACCGGCCAGCGCCCCCGCGCGGCCCGGTCGTCGCGCGCACCGGCTTCCGCGGGTTCCTCAACACCGTCACGGGCGGCCTGCTGAAGATCGGCCCGGGCCCCGAGGAGGCCGCCGCGAACGCGGAGGCCACCCGGCGCGAGGGCGACGAGCGGATCATCCGCCAGGCCACCTGGTCCCGCGCGGTCAGCGTGCTGGTCGCCAACCGCAAGGGCGGCGTGGGCAAGACCCCGACGAGCCTCATCCTGGGCGGCGTGCTCGGCTCCATCCGCGGCGGATCGGTCGCCGTGGTCGAGGTCACCGACGACCCCGGCGCGCTCGGCTACCGCGCGGAGGGCCAGCCGCAGCGCGGCCTCGGCGAGCTGGTGCGCGACCGCGACGAGATCCACAGCGCCGGGCAGCTCGCCGGCTACACGGCGCCGCAGACGAGCTTCGCCTCCGTCGTCGCGTCCGTGGGGCCGCGCCGCGAGCTCACGGGCGAGGACGTCGTGGGCGTCTCCCGCCTCATCGACGAGTACTACGCCGTGCGCGTGATGGACTCCGGCAACCAGCCCTCCTCCTCCGCCTTCCGCGGCGCGATCGAGGTCACCGACGTGCTCGTCGTGCCGGTGCTCAACGCGGGCGACGCGGTGCTCGAGGCCGTCGCGCTGCTCGACTTCCTGCGCGAGCTCGGCGGCCACGCCGCGATGCTCGCCGACAACGCCGTGATCATCCGCCTGCACGACGGGCGCCCGGAGGACCCCGCGGTCGTCGCGCGCATCGACCGCATCCTCGACGACGCCCGCCCGGCCCAGATCTTCACGGTGCCGTACGACGCGCACATCGCGGAGCGCGGGCCGATCTCGCTCGGCTCGCTCGGCCCCGAGGTCCTCCGCGCCTTCACGGCCGCGACCGCCGGGGTCGTGCAGCGCCTGGCGCACGCGGTCCGCTGACGGGCGCGTCCACGGGCGGCGCCGGGTCCGCCGAAGGCGCGCCCGGAGCCGACCCGCGCGCCGACGGCCCGCACGACCCCGGCCCACGCCGTCGGCGCGTCCAGCGCGGCCGGCGCCCGCTCGACCGCGAGATCCTCGCGCTGGCGGTGCCGGCGCTCGGCGCGCTCGTGGCCGAGCCGCTGTTCCTCCTCACCGACACGGCGCTCGTCGGGCACCTCGGCAGCGCGCCGCTCGCGGGCCTCGGCATCGCGAGCGTGATCCTGCAGACGATCGTCGGCCTCCTCGTGTTCCTCGCCTACGCGACCACGCCCACGGTCGCGCGGCGGCTCGGCGCGGGCGACCGGCCGGGCGCGATCCGCGCGGGCATCGACGGCCTGTGGCTCGCCCTGGTGCTCGGGGCCGTGGTGCTGGTCGTCGGCTCCCTGGTCGCGGATCCGCTCGTGCGCGCCCTCGCCGGCACCGGCGGCGCCGACGCGGATGCCGCGGCGACCGCGGCCGTGGTCGACGCGGCGAGCACCTACCTCGGCATCTCGCTCCTCGGGATCCCCGCCATGCTCCTCGTCATCGCGGCGACGGGCCTCCTCCGCGGCCTGCAGGACACCCGCACCCCGCTGGTCGTCGCGGTGACGGGCTTCGCGGCCAACGCGGCGCTCAACGCGGTGCTGATCTACGCGCTCGACCTCGGCATCGCCGGCTCCGCGTGGGGCACCGTGGTCGCGCAGTGGGGCATGGCCGCGGTCTTCGTCGTGATCGCCGTGCGCGCCGCCCGGGACACGGGCACCACCCTGCGCCCCGGCCTCCGCGGGGTCGCGCGCTCGGCGGCGTCCGGCGGCTGGCTGCTCGTGCGCACGGCGTCCCTGCGCGCCGCGATGCTCGCGACGGTGGCGGTCGGCGCTGGGCTCGGCGTCACGGGGCTCGCGACCCTGCAGATCGCCCTCACCCTGTTCTCGACGGTCGCGTTCGTGCTCGACGCGCTGGCGATCGCCGGGCAGGCGCTGGTCGGCCACGGGCTCGGGGCCGACGACGTGCCGCGCGTCCGGGCCGTCGCCCGGCGGCTCGTGCAGTGGGGCGTCGGACTCGGAGCGATGCTCGGCGTCCTCCTCGCGGCCGCGTCGCCGCTGCTCGGCCCGGTCTTCACGGGCGATCCGGCGATCCACCGCATGCTGACGGCCGTGACCCTGGTGCTGGCCGTGGGCCTGCCCGTCGCGGGCTACGTGTTCGTGCTCGACGGCGTGCTCATCGGCGCGGGCGACGCGCGCTACCTGGCCCTCGCCGGAGTCGTGAACCTGGCGGTCTACGCGCCCGCGCTGATCCTCGTGGCCTGGATCACGGAGACCGGCCGCGTCGCCGGCACGCCCGCCCTGCTCGCGCTCTGGGCCGCGTTCGGACTCGTGTACATCGGCGCCGCGCGCTCACGCTGGGCCTCCGCGCCCGCGGCGACCGGTGGATCGTGACGGGCGCCGCGCGCACCTGAGGCGCGTCAGTACATCGCGAGCGGTGCGCCGCCTCGCGGCCCGGGAACGCCCGGTCGAGCGCGGCGAGCGTCTCCTCCGGGATCACGAGGTCGAGCGCGGCGCGGTTCTCGGCGACGTGCGCGCGCGTCGCCGCCTTCGCGGTGGCGAACACGTGCGGCGCCTGGCGGACGACCCACGCGAGCGCGAGCTGCCCCGCGCTCACGCCGAGGGGCGCGGCGAGGTCGGCGAGCGCCGGATCCGTCGCGAGCCGCCCCTGGTCGAGCGGCGAGTACGCCATGACCGGCATTCGGCGCGCGCGGGCCCACGGGATCACGTCGTGCTCGGGCCCGCGCTGGGCGAGGTTGTAGAGCACCTGGTCCGTCTGCGCGGCGTCGCCGCCGGGGATGGCGGCCAGCTCGTCGAGGTCGTCGGCGTCCAGGTTGCTGACGCCCCAGGCGCGCACGAGGCCCTCCTCCACGAGCTCCTGCATCGCGGCGACGGTGTCCGCGAGCGGGTGCGATCCCCGCCAGTGCAGCAGGTACAGGTCGAGCCGGTCGGTGCCGAGGCGCGCGAGGCTGCGGCGCGCGGCCTCGCCGGTGCCGCGCCGGGACGCGTTCGACGGGAGCACCTTGCTGATGAGGAACACGTCGTCGCGGCGGCCCGCGATGGCCTCGCCGACGAGCTCCTCGGAGCGCCCGCTGCCGTACATCTCGGCCGTGTCGATGGCCGTGAGGCCGTGGTCGATCCCGGCGCGCAGCGCGTCGAGCTCGGTCGCGCGGGCCCCGGCGTCGTCGCCCATGTTCCAGGTGCCCTGGGCGAGCGCGACCGCGCTGCGGCCGTCGGGGAAGGTGGTCGTGGGGATCCCGGTGTCCGTCATCCCCCCATCCTGCGCCGGTCGGGTGGGCGCGGCCCGGGAGGGAGGAGGACGCGACGCGACGCCCTCAGGTCCGCGGCGTCGCCGGCACGCCCGGGAAGGTCGGCACCCAGCAGCGCACGGAGTCGCGGTAGCGGCGGAACGGATCCCCGAAGCGGGCCTCCAGGTCGGCCTCCTCGCCCGGCCGCACGACGTGGTTCCAGATCGACGAGCCGATGACGGCGTAGGCGACCACCATCCACGAGCCGAGCACGAGCCCGACGGCCGCGGCCTGCGTCACGCCCGCGAGCGCCATCGGGTTCCGCACGAACCGGTAGGGCCCGGCGATCACGAGGCGCGTCGCGGTCGCGGCCGGGAGCGGGGTGCCGCCGCCGCGGGTCGACATGGCCGCCGCGGACCAGATCCCCAGGGCGCTCGCGAGCACCAGCACGACGATCCCCGCTGCCGGCACCGCCACGGCCGCCGCCCCGTCCGGCAGCGGCACGGCGACCCGCCACCGCAGCTCCAGCCAGCGGATCCCGAGGGGCGCCACCACGAGGAAGGCGCCCCAGAAGACGACGATCTGCGCGGCCGTCGCGACCACGTGGCGGGAGGTGGCGGCGCCCGCGTCCGCGGGCCGCGCCGCGAACGGGCCGATGAGCGCCCACCGGCTCGGCAGCCGGCCGAGGAGCAGCAGGGCGCACGCGACGAGCGATCCGAGCGCGGCGACCGCCATGACGACGACGCCCACGCCCGCCTCCCGGGTGACGGTCGCGAAGGCGGCGAGCGCGACGGCGACCACGAGCGTCCAGGAGGCGGCGACGAGGGCCGCCCATCGGATCCCGGCGGCGGCGAGCGCCGACCCGACCACGAACAGGGGGACGTCGAGGAGGGCGACGGGCAGCGGATCCAGCGACCCGAGCGTCGCGGCGCGCACCGCGGGCACGGTCGGCACGGCGAACCACCACGCGGCACCGCCGAGCGCCTGCGCGGCGAACCAGATCCAGGCCCACGTGCGCACCGCGCCGCGGACGGCTGGTGCACCGCGCGCCGGGCCTGATGCCGCGACCGTCACCGGGCGTCCGCGTGCTCCGGCGGCCACACCACCGCGAACCGCTCGAAGACGATCTCCTCGTCCTCCGACCACACGGCGCCGCGGGCCGCGCTCACCCGCTGCCAGTAGATCCGGTGCTGGATGCGCCAGCTGTCGAGCGAGAGGTCGTCCTCCCCCTCGTCGTGCGCGAAGGCGGCGTCGGCGCTCGCGAAGGGGCCGACGCGGAGCTCGGTGCTGCGGATCACGATGCGCGGCGTCCCGGCGCCGTCGCACGCGATCCAGTGCGATCCGATGCGCGGCACCTGCTCGCCGCGGGCGAGGAAGTCGGCGACGAGCTCGGCCGTGGCGCGCTTCCGGCCGTCGAGCACGATCCCGAGCAGCTCGTCCGCGAGGCGCGCGGTGTCCCCGAAGCGCTCGACCGTGTGCTCGGGTCCCGCGGCGACCGCCTGCGGGTGCGCCTCCGCGTACGCCGCCCACATCCGCGCCGCGGCGGCGAGGTCGGGCGGGGAGGCGGGCGCGGTCGCATCGCTCATGGTCCCGATGCTCCCACGGGGGCCGGCCCCGGCCCGCTACGTCGCTGCGCCGCCGTGCCGCCGTGCGCCGTGCGCCGTGGCGCCCGTAGCCTGATCCGGTGGAAGACCCGACGCCGCCGCCCGCCCGCCGTTCCCGTCGCGACCGCGCCGCCGGCCGCCCCGCCCCCGACCCCGAGGCGCGCTCGGAGGCGCTGAAGGAGCGGATCTACGTCACCTTCACGGCGCTCGCGGTGACCATCGCGACCGAGCGCGAGGCCGACCACGCCACCGTCGGCACGGCCGCGCTGACCCTCCTGCTCACGGTGGTGGGCACGCTGCTCGCGGTGTCGGTGGCCGAGTACATCGCGCAGATGGTGCGCGACGGCGAGGTGCCGGACCGCCGCGACGTGGCCCACATCCTCTACGTGTGCGGCAGCTCGCTCGGTGTCCTGCCCGCGCCGCTCGCGATCCTCGGGCTCTCCGCGCTCGGCGCGCTCGACCTGGCGACGGCACTGCGGATCATCTCGATCGTGCTGGTGGCGACGCTCGTGCTCGTGACCCTCATCGCGGTCCGCCGGCTCCGCGTCGCGCTCGGCGTGAAGCTCCTGGTGCTCGCGGGCGTCGCGGCGCTCGGCGTCCTGGTGCTCGCGGTGGAGCTTGCGGTCCACTGAGCGTCGGCGGCCGGCGGGGGCGCGGATCCCCACGGGAGCGGGCGCGCCCGTAGCGTGACGGCATGACCGCCGCCCCGCTGCCCGCGCGCATCGAGGCCGCGCGCCTCCTGCTGCGGCCGCTCGGCCCGGGGGACGCGGACGTCGTCCACCGCCTCTGGACCGAGCGCGACCCCCGCGTCCCGCCGGAGCGCCGCGTCGACGAGGACGGGCACCCGACGCGCGACGAGGTCCGCGCCCGCCTGGCCGTGCAGGCCGAGGAGTCGCTGCGCACCGGGCTGGGGCTCCGGGCGGCGGAGCTGCGGGCGGCCCCCGGCGTCGTGGGCTACTGCGGCCTCGTCGTCGGCAGCGCGTCCGTGGAGGAGCCGGAGCTCGCCTTCGAGCTGCTGCGGGCGGTGCACGGGGACGGCCTCGCGACGGAGGCGGCGTGTGCCGTGGTCGCCGCGGCGCGCGAGTCCGGCCGCACGCGGCTCTGGGCGACCGTGCGGCGCTGGAACGTCCCGTCCCTCCGCGTGCTCGCCAAGGCCGGCTTCACCGAGAGCGGCCGGGAGACGGCGGATCCCGACCACGGCGACGTGGTCTGGATGACGCACGACCTCACGGCGTGACCCCGGGCCCCGTCTCCCCGCCGTCGGGCCCTGCCTCCTCGCCGTCCGGCCGCGCCTCCGTACCGCCCGCCCGCGCCTCCCAGCGCACCTCGCCGTCCACCACCACGTCCGTCGGCGTCAGCCCGAGCCGTCGGGCGACGGCCTGCGACGCCGCGTGGTCGGGGTGGATGCGCGCCCGCACCGTCCCCACGCCGTCCTCCCGCAGCCACCCGAGCATCGCGGCCGCGCACTCCGCCGCGGCGCCGGCGCCCTGGGCCCCGGTCCCGATCAGCCACGCGACCTCCGCCGTGCGCGCCTCCCGCTCGCCGGTCACGGTCGCCTGCACGAAGCCGGCGGCCCGCCCCGAGGCGCGCTCCCGGATCACCCACACGAGCCACCGCTCCGACCCGTCCGGCGAGCGCCCCGCCGCCTGGCGCGCGAACCGGGTGCGCAGCGCGTCGAGCGTCGGCGGCACGCCGCCCGTGAAGCGGTACAGCGCCGGATCCCCGAGCACCCCCGCCATCTCGCCCGCGTGCGCGACCACCAGCGGCTCGAGCGCGTACCGCTCCGTGACGAGCACGGGAGCGGGCGACGTCGTCATCGCCCGATGCTCCCACGCGCCGAGCGGCACGCCCGTCGTGCGGGCCGACGGGCGACCCCGATCGCGGACACGGCGCTCCGGCCCCGGGCGAGGGGACCGCGTGTGATCTGATCGCCCCATGAGCTCGGAACGCGGCCTCGAGCGGCTCGTCGCCTTCAGCGACGCGGTCGTCGCCATCGCCATCACGCTCGTCGTCCTGCCGCTCGTCGACACGGCGCGCGACGTCGACGGCGGCAGCGTCGCCGACTTCGTCCGGGAGAACGCGGCGCCCCTCGGCGCCGCGGCCCTCAGCTTCGTCGTGATCGCCGCGCTCTGGCAGGCCCACCACGCCGTCCTCGGTCGGATCCGCGCCCTCACGCGGGGCATGATGCGCGCGAACTGGCTGTGGCTGGCCGCCATCGTCTTCCTCCCGCTGCCCACCGTCCTCATCGTCGGAGCCGCGCAGGAGGACCGGCTCGGCGTCGTCATCTACATCGCGACCATGCTGGTCGCGTCCGCCTCCCTGGCGGTGCTGGCCGAGCTCGGCATCCGCGCCGGCGCCGCGCTCGACGACGACGACGCCGCCGCCGACACCAGCGGCGCCGACCGCACCGGCCGCGACCACGATCCGGACCAGGTCCCGCCGAGCCACGCGGCCCTCCGTCGGAGCCGCTGGATCCCCACGGGCCTCATGGCGCTGGCCCTGGTCCTCGCGGCGGCGGTCCCCGGCGTCGGCACCTGGGCGCTCCTCGTGCTGCTCGTCACGATCCCCCTCGAGCGCCTCGGCCGCCCCCGCCGTCGCCCGCGACGCACCCCGCCGATACGCTGACGACGTGACACCCCGCGGCGCTCCGACGCCCTCCGCATCCGCCGTGCCCCGCACCCCCGCCGCCGCGCTCGCCGCTCCCGGCGGTCGCCGGATCGCCGTGCAGTTCGTGGCGATGGGCACCGTGTGGGGAGCCAGCTTCCTGTTCATGAAGGTCGCGCTGGAGGGCGTCTCGTTCGGCCAGGTGTCCTGGACCCGGCTCGTGCTCGGCGCGATCGCGCTCGGCCTCATCGTCGCCGCCCGACGCCTGCCGCTGCCGCGCGAGCGCGTCGTCTGGCTGCACTTCGCGGTCGTCGGCGTCGTCGGGTCGGCCATCCCGTTCTCGCTGTTCGCCTGGGCCGAGCAGCACGTCACCTCGGGCGTCGCGAGCATCTACAACGCGACCACCCCGATCATGACGGCGCTCCTGGCGACCCTCGCCTTCCGCGTCGAGCGGCTCGGCCGGCGGCAGCTCGCCGGCATCGCGCTCGGCATCGCGGGCGTCGTCGTGATCATCGGCCCGTGGCGGCTCACCCCGTCCGCGGAGGCGGCCGCGTCCGGCCAGCCGCTGCTCGAGCTCGCGGGCCAGCTCGCGTGCCTGGGTGCCGCCCTCTGCTACGGGATCACGTTCGGCTACCTCCGCCGCTTCCTCACGCACCGCGGCATCCCGGGCGTGGTCACGGCCTTCATGCAGATCGGCATGGGCGCCGCCGCCATGGTCGTCGCCACCCCGTTCCTCGCCACCGGGCCCGTGTCGCTCGACGTGCCGGTCGTCCTCAGCCTGCTGGTGCTCGGCGTGGTCGGCACGGGCCTCGCGTACCTGTGGAACATGAACGTGCTGCTCGCCTGGGGGCCCACCGCCACCTCCACCGTCACGTACATCACGCCCGTGGTGGGCGTCGCGCTCGGGATCCTCGTGCTCGGCGAGACCCTGCACTGGAACGAGCCCGCCGGCGCCGGCCTCGTGCTCCTCGGCGTGCTCCTGTCGCAGGGCCGCCGCCGTGCGGCCCCACGATCCGGCGAGCCGCCCGTGGAGCGAGGACGCCTTCCGTAAAACGATGAGCGCATGGAGCGCATCATGGACGGCCGGGAGGTCGGGGAGCCGCAGGTCGACCAGTGGGTCGACGAGGCGGAGGCGGGATACGACGTCGACGCGCTGCGGTCGCGCGTGGGTCGCGTCCCGCGCGGGGGAACGGCCGCGAAGGTCATCCCCGTGCGCCTCACGGACGCGGAGCTCGCCGCCGTGATGGCGCGCGCCGAGCGCGAAGGGGCTGAACCGCTCCGACGCGATCCGGGCAGCGCTCGACGCCTGGTCGCACGCCGCGTGATCGTCCGCTAGGAAGCACGGCGTGTCGGACGACGACATCATCGCGGCCGCCTCGGCACCGGTCGTCGCGGGAGCGCTCGACGACGAGGAGCCGCGACGCGCACCCCTCCGACGCCCGGCTAGGCTCGCCGGGTGCGTCTCGTCATCGCCCGCTGCTCCGTCGACTACGCCGGCCGCCTCAGCGCGCATCTCCCCCTCGCCACCCGCCTCCTCATGGTCAAGGCCGACGGGAGCCTCCTCGTCCACTCGGACGGCGGCTCCTACAAGCCCCTCAACTGGATGAGCCCGCCCTGCACGATCGTCGAGGTCGAGCCGGACGACGACCAGGCGCTCGCGGGGTCCGCGAGATCTGGCGCGTGGTGCAGCCGAAGACGGCCGACATGCTCGTCGTCTCCATCCACGAGGTGCTGCACGACTCCGCCCACGACCTCGGCGTCGACCCGGGCCTCGTGAAGGACGGCGTGGAGGCGCACCTGCAGAAGCTCCTCGCCGAGCAGATCCACCTCCTGGGCGACGGGCACGAGCTGGTGCGCCGCGAGTACATGACCGCGATCGGGCCGGTCGACATCCTCGCGCGGGACGCTGCCGGCCGGTCGGTCGCGGTCGAGCTCAAGCGCCGCGGCGACATCGACGGCGTGGAGCAGCTCACGCGCTACCTGGAGCTCATGAACCGGGATCCGCACCTCGCGCCGGTCACGGGCGTGTACGCCGCGCAGGAGATCAAGCCGCAGGCCCGCACGCTCGCCGAGGACCGCGGGATCCGCTGCCTCCTCCTCGACTACGACGCGATGCGCGGGCTCGACGACGGGCACTCGCGCCTCTTCTGACGCGGGCCGCGCCCGGGGCGTGCTCCGGGCGCGCTCCCGGCGGGCACCCGCACGACCCTCGTAGGGTGGCCCCGTGACCGCACCCGACACGACCACGCCTTCCTCCGTCGCCGGCTCCGCGCCCTGGAGCTGCATCCTCTTCGACCTCGACGGCACCATCACCGACTCGGCCCCCGGCATCACGGCGCAGCTCGCGAAGACGCTCGTCTTCATGGGCCTGCCGGTCCCGGGCCCCGCCCAGCTGCTCGAGTACGTGGGCCCGCCCATCCTCGACTCCTTCCGCGACCTCGCGGGCATGGACGACGCGGCCCAGCAGCGCGCGCTCGCCCACTACCGCGCGGGCTACGCGGCCGGCGGCGTGTTCGACAGCGCGGTCTACGACGGCGTCCCCGAGGTGCTGCGCGCGATCCGCGCGGCCGGCATCCCCCTGTCCCTCGCCACCAGCAAGCCCGAGTCGCAGGCGCGCCGCGTGCTCGACCACTACGGCCTCACCGGCCTCTTCACGGAGATCTGCGGCGCCAGCGAGGACGAGGTGCGCTCCGCCAAGGCCGACGTCATCGAGGAGGCGCTGCGCCGGCTCCGCGCGGCGGGCGTCGACGTCGCGAACGCGGTGATGGTGGGCGACCGCGAGCACGACGTGCTCGGTGCCGCCGCGCACGGCATCCCGACCGTCATGGTCGGCTGGGGCTACGGCAGCCCGGCCGAGGCGGCGGGCACGATCGCGGTCGTCGAGACGGCCGCCGAGCTCTCGGCCCGGCTGGTCCCGGAGGTGCGGGCACCCGCCGCCTGAGCGGCCCGCTCCGAATCCCTGACGGGCAGGAGCGATCCACAGATCCGGCTGTCGACCCCCGTCCACCCGGGTTAGCAACACGGAGTGACAGAATGACCCGCGGAGGAACCATGTCATCACCGCAGGACCTGCAGGACCCGCTCGCGCTCGACAGGCAGGTCAGCTACTCGCTCGTCGTCGCCGCGCGCAGCGTGACCGCCCTCTACCGCCCCATCCTCGATCCCCTCGGGCTCACCCACCCGCAGTACCTCGTCCTCCTCGCCCTCTGGGCGCGCGGGCCCCGCTCAGTGAAGGACCTCAGCCACGAGCTCCAGCTCGACAGCGCCACGCTCTCCCCCCTCCTCAAGCGCCTGGAGGCGATGGGCCACGTGTGGCGCGTGCGCCGCGCCACCGACGAGCGCGTGCTCGAGATCGGCCTCACCGACCAGGGTCGCGAGCTGCGCGAGCGGGCCGTCACCATCCCGCAGCAGATCCGCGACCGCCTGTCCATGTCGGAGGAGCAGCTCCAGGGGCTGAAGTCGGTGCTCAGCCAGGTCATCGACAACGCCAAGGCGCTCCCCGAGACCATCTAGCCGGAGGCGCCGCGCCGCGCCGTCCGCCGCACCCGGACCCGAACCATCCGCACCCCCGCACCACCCGAACGGAGCGCGACCAGTGAGCGACACGGTCCGCGCGGTGCTCCTCCTGGAGTGCTACGTCACCGTCACGCTGCTCGCGCCGCTCCTCCTCGGACGGCTGCCGCTCGTGGCCCAGCGTCCCGTCGCGATGCTCGCCGCGTGGCACGGGTTCCTCGCCACGGCGGTGCTCAGCCTCGGCGCGGGGCTCGGCCTCCTGATCCACCAGGGCATGTCGCTGCAGGCGGGGACGCGCCCGGCGGCGGTCGCGGACGTGCCCGCCGAGGCCACGCTCGCGGCCGTCCCGCCCGCGGCGGCGCCCCTCGCCGCCGTCCCCCTCGCATACGTCGCGGCGGGGGTGCTCGGGGTGCTGCTCTTCCGCATCGTGGAGGAGGGCGGCCGGGTCGTGCGGGAGGCGCGGCGGCGGGCGGGCGAGGTCGCGACGCTGCTGCTCGCCTCGCGGCCCTACCGGGTCGCCGGCCGCGACGCGCGCCTCGTCGAGTCCGACGTGCCGCTCGCCGCGCTCTCCCCCGCCACCGGCGTGATCCTCCTCACCACCGAGGCGCGCGCCCGCCTCGACGACGACGAGCTCGCCGCCGTCATCGAGCACGAGACCGCGCACCAGGAGCAGCGGCACGCGCTGGCGGTGCGCCTCGCCCAGGTCTCCCGTGCGATCCTGCCGGCGCTGCCCGCCAGCCAGCGCCTCGCCCTCTCCACGACCATCGCCATCGAGTTCATCGCCGACGACCACGCCGCCCGGGTCGCCGGCCCGGCGACGGTGGCGTCCGCGCTCCGGAAGCTGGATCCCGGGGGCGGCCTCTCCGCGCTCCGGGCCGACCGCATGGACCAGCCCCGCGGCGGGCACCCGGTCGCCCTGCGCCTGCTGTGCGCCGTCGCGTGCGCGCTCCCCGCGCTGCCGCTCGTCATCGTGCTGCTGCCGCCGGCGTGACCGCCGCGGGCGGCCCCGTCCCGCCGGGGCCCGTCCCGCCGGCGCCTCCGGCCCGCCGGGACCCGTGCGGTAGGGTCGCTCGAGAAGGGGAGTAGTCCCCCCCGGCCCTCGGGCCGGACGGCGATGCGTCGACATGCTGGCCCCGGGCCCGGTGCATCACCCGCCCCGCGGCACGCGGACGGCGGGCGGACGAGACCTTCGGCCAGACGAACGACAGGCGCACGCGCGCCGTCGCGTCGGCCGGAGACCCCGCGTCCCGGTCGTCGCCCGACCGGAGGACCCATGACCGCCATCCCCCCTGCCCGCACGCCCGATCCCACGCCCGCGCAGGTGCGCCGCTGGCGGCAGTACCTCGCCGACGAGCGCGCCGAGGCGGCCGTCTACCGCGACCTCGCAGGCCGGCGCACGGGCGAGGAGCGCGAGATCCTGCTCGCCCTGGCCGAGGCGGAGGGCCGCCACGCCGACCACTGGATCGAGCTGCTCGGCGACCGCGTCGGCCGGCCCGTGCGCGGGGACGTCCGCACCCGCATCCTCGGCGTCCTCGCCCGCCGCTTCGGATCCGTGTTCGTGCTGGCCCTCGCCCAGCGCGCCGAGAGCCGGTCGCCGTACGCCGACGACGCGGACGCCACCGACGCCATGGCCGCCGACGAGCGCGTGCACGA
Source organism: Clavibacter michiganensis (assembly GCA_002150995.1). Taxonomy (GTDB): domain Bacteria; phylum Actinomycetota; class Actinomycetes; order Actinomycetales; family Microbacteriaceae; genus Clavibacter; species Clavibacter michiganensis_K. The sequence goes on from MDHJ01000001.1 coordinate 3,151,546, forward strand.
GGAGGTCGTCCGCGGCCTCGCCACCCGCGGGCGCATGCGCCTGTCCGGCACCTTCCGCGCGGCCGTGTTCGGCGCCAACGACGGGCTCGTCAGCAACCTCGCGCTCGTGATCGGCATCACGGCCACGGGCGTCCCCAACTCGGTGATCCTCGCCACGGGCCTCGCCGGCCTCCTCGCCGGCGCGCTCTCGATGGGCGCGGGCGAGTTCGTGTCCGTGCGGTCCCAGCGCGAGCTGCTCGAGGCCTCGGCCCCGGGCGCGGGCACCCGCGAGGCGCTCCCCCACCTCGACGTGGACGCCAACGAGCTCGCGCTCGTCTACCGCGCCCGCGGCATGACCGAGGAGGAGGCGCTCGCGCACGCCGACGAGGTGCTGCGCGACCTCGCGGCCGAGACGCGGCCCATCCCCGTGACCATCGGGGGCGTCGGGCCCGACGACGAGCACGAGAGCGTCGGCACGGCGTGGGGCGCGGCCCTGTCGAGCTTCTGCTTCTTCGCCTCGGGCGCCGTGATCCCGGTGCTCCCCTACCTGCTCGGCCTGGAGGGCGTCGCCGCGCTCGTCCTCGCGTCGGTCCTCGTGGCGATCGCGCTGTCCATCACGGGCGCGGTCACGGGCCTCCTGTCCGGCGGACCGCCGCTGAAGCGCGCGGCACGCCAGCTGCTCATCGGGTTCGGGGCCGCCGGGGCCACCTACCTGCTGGGGCTCCTCTTCGGCACGCAGGTCGGCTGATCCGCCCGGGGCCGCGGCGGGCCGGTACCGCCGCAGCCGATACGGTGGGCGCATGGCTGACGGAGATGACCCCCGCCGTCGCGAGGACTCCCTCGCGACGCGCATGAGCGACGCGGTGGCGCGCACGAGCGAGCGGGAGGTCGCCCTGCGGGCGATGGGCCTGCTCGACGGCCTGTACGAGGGCGACGACTTCCTGCTGCTGGTCGGCGGGCGCCACGCCCGCGGGATCCTCAACGGCGCGCCTCCCCTGTACTGGCCCGAGGCCTGGGGCGCCCGCGCGCTCCTCTACGCGTGGACGCCGGAGGCCGCGAAGGTCGTCGAGAAGAACCTGACGAACCGCGCCTGGCGCGTGCGCGAGGCGTGCGCGAAGGTCGTCGCGGCCCGGCAGCTGCCGCTGGTCCGCGCCCTCACGGTGCTCGTCACCGACGAGAACGCCCGCGTCCGCGGCGCCGCCCTGCGCGCCCTCGGCGCCGTCGGCTCCCCCGCCGACGAGGAGGTCATCCGCCGTGCCCTCACCGACCCGGACACGTCCGTCCGCGTCGCGGCGCACGACGGGCTCGAGGCCCTCGCGGCCCGCCACCCGTCGGTGCTCTCCGCCTCCGGTCGTCACGCGGCCGCCGCGGCCGAGGCGTCGGGATCCGCCGCCGCCGACGACTCCGCCCCCACCGACTCCGACGGCACCGACGCGGACGCCGACCGCGCCTAGCGCTCCGCTCCCCCGGCTGCCGTCAGCGCTCCCCGCCGTGCGCGACGCATCCTCAGTGCGCCGCGCGCTCCGGGGGCAGGGACGCGACGAAGCGGCGGACGAGGCCGGCGAAGACGTCGGGGCGCTCGATCTGGGGCATGTGGCCGCACCGGGAGATCAGCTCCAGGCGCGCGTCGGGGAGCTCGCGCGCGACGCCGCGGAGGTGCGTGGCGGGGAGGATCCGGTCGCGGTCGCCCCACACCGCGAGCACGGGCAGGCCGGACGCGCGCACCGCCTCCACGAGCGGGCGGCGCCATCCGGAACTGACGCCGCGGACCGTCCCGAGGTCGCGGGCCACCTCGAGCATCGTGGCCGCATGGGTGGGACGGGCCGAGAGCGCGTGGGCGTGGCGCACGCGCTCGGCGGTGGTCAGGGCGGGGTCGTGGAAGACGCTGCGCGTGGAGCGCCGCGAGTTGCCGGGCGTGGGGCGGAGCACGAGGGTCGCGAGCGGATCGAAGGCCAGGAGCCGGAGCCCCACCGTGACCTCCCGGCCGAAGCCCGCGCTGTCGGCGAGGACGAGCGCCCGGACGCGCTCGGGGTGGCGGGTCGCGAGCGTCATCGCCACGGCGCCGCCGAGCGAGTTGCCGACCACGGTCACCCGGCCGCGCACGCCCGCGGCGTCGAGGTAGGCGGGCAGGGCGTCCGCGAGGGCGACGAGCGTGGAGGGCCCGTCGACGGGATCCGACCAGCCGAAGCCGGGCAGGTCCAGGCTGTGCAGCTGGTGCGCGTCGGAGAGGCGCGCATGCTGCTCGTCCCAGTCCTCGAGGCTGCGGCCGATGCCGTGCAGGAGGAGGAGCGGATCCCCCGCGCCCGTCACGCGGTGCCGCACCTGCCGGTCGCCCACCCGCAGCATCGCGGTCCCCGGGGCTCCGAGCGGATCGAGGTCGTCGAGATCGGCCATGCCGCGACCCTATCCATCTCCTCACGTGGGGGATCCCTCGTGGGGGATCCCCGCGATGACGGAGGGAGGTGCGACGATGGAGGGGCTGCGCATCGCAGCGCCTTCCCCGTCGCCCGGAGCCACGAGCCCCGCCCGACGTGCGGCGATCCACGCAGGTCGCCGATGAGAACCAAGGAGCGACACGGCATGACGATCTTCGAGCAGATGGAGTCCGAGGTCCGGAGCTACAGCCGCGGCTGGCCGGTCGTGTTCGACCGCGCCGTGGGCAGCGAGATGTTCACGGCCGAAGGCGACCGCTACCTCGACTTCTTCGCGGGCGCCGGCGCGCTCAACTACGGGCACAACGAGCCGGCGCTCAAGCAGAAGCTGGTCGAGTACATCCTCCGCGACGGCGTCACGCACTCCCTCGACATGTTCACGGAGGCCCGCCGCGACTTCCTGCAGACCTTCCAGGACGTCATCCTCCAGCCGCGCGGTCTCGACTACCGCATCATGTTCCCCGGCCCGGGCGGCGCGAATGCCGTCGAGGCCGCGTTGAAGCTCGCCCGCAAGGTCACCGGACGCACCACGATCGTGCACTTCACGAACTCGTTCCACGGCATGACCGAGGGCGCCCTCGCGGTCACCGGCAACGCGCTCAAGCGCGGCGGTGCCGGACACCCGCTGCACCACGCCGTCGCCGTCCCGTTCGACGGCTACCTCGGCGGCGAGACCGACAGCCTCGCGTACTTCGCGAAGCTCCTCGACGACTCGGGCTCCGGCTTCGACAAGCCGGCGGGCGTCATCGTCGAGACCGTGCAGGGCGAGGGCGGCATCAACGTCGCGAGCGCCGAGTGGCTGCGCGCGCTCCGCGACCTCTGCACGCGCCACGGCATCGTGCTCATCGTCGACGACGTGCAGATGGGCTGCGGCCGCACGGGCGGGTTCTTCAGCTTCGAGGAGTCCGGCATCGTCCCCGACATCGTCACGCTCTCCAAGTCCATCGGCGGCTACGGCCTGCCCATGGCCCTCACGCTGCTGAAGCCGGAGCTCGACCAGTGGAAGCCGGGCGAGCACAACGGCACCTTCCGCGGCATCGCGCCCGCGTTCCTCACGGGTGCCGAGGCGCTGCGGCGGTACTGGGCCGACGGCGAGCTCGAGGCGTCCACGCTCCGCAAGGGCGCGCGGATCCACGAGGTCTTCACCGAGATCGCCGCGGAGGCGGCCCCCGGCATGACGCTGAAGGTGCGAGGCCGCGGCCTCGCGCGCGGCATCGAGTTCCCCTCGGGCGACCTCGCCGGCGCGGTCTGCCGGGCGGCGTTCGAGCGCGGCATGCTCATGGAGACGAGCGGCGCCGGCGGCACCGTCATGAAGGTGCTGCCCGCCCTCACCATCAGCGACGAGCAGATCGAGGAGGGCCTCGCCATCATCCGCGCGTCCGTCCGCGAGGTCCTCGGCGCCACGAGCGAGGAGCTCGCCGCCGACGAGGTCCCGTTGCCGGTGGCCGTCGGGAGCTGATCCGCTCCTCCTGCCCTCCTCGACGGCCCGATTCCGCACGTACGGTCACCGCCGTCGCTGCTATCGTCACTTACGTGCCTCAACTGTCGACAACGGTCTCGCTAGTGACAGGACGGCGACGATGAGCGGCTGGCCCCAGCACGGACACCGGGAGATGGCCTGGCAGAGCACGGGGCGGCGCGGTCCGCGAGAGGATCGCGTCTTCTCCAAGGTCACGGTCGCGCTCCCGCCCCGTCTGGCCGATGTCTCCGTCCCCACTACGCCTTCGCGCGACCTCCTGCGCGCACGGTACGAGACCGAGGAGCTCGAACGGGTCGCGGGCGACCTGCTCCAACCGCTCGCGGGCTTCCTCATCCGGACCGAGTCGGTCGCGTCGTCGCGCATCGAGCAGGTCGAGGCCAGCACGACGGCCTTCGCCCGTGCGCTCGGAGGCGTCCGGGAGAATCCGTCGGCGATGTCCATGGTCTCCGCGGGCCGCGCGATCACGGCCCTGATCGACGCATGCGCGACCTCCATCCGCCTCGACGCGATCCTCGCGGCCCACGCGCTCCTCATGCACGACGAGCCTGGTGAGCGCGAGCACGCCGGGCGGCTGCGGGAGGTCCAGAACTGGATCGGTGGATCGCAGTACACGCCCCGCGGCGCGGTCTACGTGCCGCCGCCGCCGGAGCTCGTGCCGACCTGCCTCGACGACCTCCTGGCGTTCGCGAACCGGGACGACGTCGATCCGATCGCCCAGGCCGCGATCGTGCATGCGCAGTTCGAGAGCATCCACCCGTTCACCGACGGGAACGGCCGCATCGGCCGGGCCCTCATCGGCGCAGTGCTCCGTCGACGGGGCATGACGCCGACCACGGTGCTCCCGGTCGCGTCGGGGTTGGCAGCCGACACCGACCACTACTTCGGATTGCTCACCGCGTACAGGTCCGGCGACGTCGCGGCGATCATCACCGACGTCGCCCTGTGCGTCGAGGTCGCCGCACGCGAGGCCCGAGGGACGGCTCGGTCCTTCCTCACGTTCCCCGGAGCGTGGCGACGTGAGGTCGGCACGCGCGCCGGCAGCGCGACAGATCATGTGCTCGATGCGCTGGTCGGCTTGCCGGTGTTCACGGCCGAGCACCTGTCTGGACGCACCGGACTCGGGGATCGCGCGGCGTACCGGGCGATCGAGCAGCTCGAGGGGTCGCGGATCATCACGGAGGTCACCGAGCGCAAGCGCGACCGCGTCTACGCCGTCACGGATGTCCTCGACGAGCTCGAGGACCTGGACGACCGCATACGCTCGCGCATCACCCGGCTTCGCGACGCGGGCTGAACCGCACGCCGCGGCACCGGCGCCGGGCGGTCAGCGGGGTCGGAGGATGCGGTACCGGTGCTCGGGGCGGCCGGTGGATCCGTAGTTGAGCTGCACGTCCACGACGCGGTCGCGGGCGAGCGCGCCGAGGTAGCGCTGCGCGGTAGCGCGGGAGACGCCGACGCGCTCCGCGATCTCGGGAGCGCTGAGCTCCTCGTCGGACGCGGACAGGGCGTCCAGCACGGCCTGCTCGGTCGCCGGGCGCGACTGCGCGGACGCCCGGCCGGGGCGCAGCGCCTGGATGGCGCGGTCGATGCCCGCCTGGTCGAGCGGCCGGTCGGTCGCGAGCCCGGCCCGGAAGGCCGCGTAGGCCGCGAGGCGCGCGGCGAGCAGCTCCGGCGCGAAGGGCTTCACGAGGTACGAGACGGCCCCGCCGCGGAGGGCGCGGCGGACGGTGGCCGCGTCGTCGGCGGCGGTCACGAGGATCACGTCGGGCTCGATGCGCCGCACCAGGTCGACGCCGCTTCCGTCCGGCAGGTACGCGTCGAGGAGCACCAGGTCGGGGCGCTCGGAGTCGAGCACGGCGAGCGCCGCGCGCACGCTGCTCGCGGTGCCGACGGGGCGGAACCCGGGAGCCTGGGCGACGATCCCCTCGTGCAGGCGGGCGATGCGGAAGTCGTCGTCGACGATGAGGACGGTGAGGTCGTCGGTCACGCGGGGGCTCCGCTCGGGTCGGCACGGTCATCGGTGGCGGTGTCGGTGTCGGCGGTGTCGGCCTCGACGTCGGCCGCGGCTGAGGCTCCCGGCGGATCCGCGTCGGGCGGCTCGACCACACCCTGGAGCCGGGCGCAGAGCACGGCTCCGGCATCGGCTCCAGGTGGCGGGCCGCCGGGGTCGGCGACCCACACGTCGCCGCCGTCGCGCCGGGCGATGTCGCGCACGAGCGGCAGGCCGAAGCCGAGGCCGTGCGCGGGATCCGCACCCCCGCGGCCGTCCGCCCCGCCGCCTCCCGGCGCGCCGCCCGCCGCCACCGCCTCGGCGGCCGCGCCCACGTCGTCGGCCCGTCGCTGGAAGACGCGACCCACGTCGGATCCCGCGAGCCCGTCGCCGGAGTCGGAGACCGCGAGGTGCAGGTCGGCCCCGTCGTCGAGCGCCTCGACCTCCACCCAGCGGTCCGTCCGGGACCCGCGCACGGCCGCGTGCACGGCGTTGTCGACGAGGTTCCCGAGGACCGTGGTGACCTCCTCCGGCCGCACGAGGAACCCGCGGACGAGCGTCCCCGGCCCGACGCGCAGGCTCACGCCCCGCTCCTCCGCCTCCATGGCCTTCGCCCCGAGGAACGCCTGCAGGTACGGCTCGTCGACGAGCCCCGCGTCCACCGTGGGGAACGCCACGGGGCCTTGCTCGAGCACTCCCGCGAGGTAGCTGTCGGCTTCGTCGACGCGGCCCGTGGCGACGAGCCCGCGGACGACGTGGAGGCGGTTCGCGAACTCGTGCCGCTGCACGCGGAGCGCGGTGGACATCGCCGTGACGGCCGTGAGGCGACGGCTCATCGCCTCGATGTCGGTCTCGTCGCGCAGCACGACGACGGTGCCGAGGTCGCGGCCGTCGCGGTCCACGCGGGCGACGTCGACGAAGAGCAGGCGGTCGCCGACGACGGCGCGGAGGGACGAGGATGCGGCGGGCACCGGCACGGCGCCGGCTGCGGCTGCGGCTGCGTTCGCCGTCGCGGGCCGGCTCCCGGCACCCGGCGTCGCCGTGCCGGCCCGGGCCCGCGCGACCGCCTCCCGCAGCACCGGCGCGACGCCGAGGTCGTCGAACGTGCGGCCGACCGGGTCCACGAGGCCGAGCAGCGCGGCGGCCCGGGGGTTGCAGACGGTGACGCGGCCGTCGGGCCCGATGCCGAGGACGCCCTCGCCGACGCCGGAGAGCACGGCCGCCTGGTCCTGCACGAGGCCCGCCAATTCGGACGGCTGGAGGCCGAGGGTGAGGCGCGCGAGGCGCCGCGAGAGGATCCCGCTGGCGACCGCCCCCACGCCGAGCGCCAGGAGCGCGACCACCGCGATGGCGGCGACGTCGACGCCGATGGAGTCGCGGACGGTCGCCGCGGCGAAGCCCACGCTGACCTCGCCGACCACGCGGCCGCCGGCATCGCCCGCGGCACCCGCATCGCCCGCCGCACCCGCCGCGTCGAGCGCCCGCACCGGCACCTTCGCCCGCGCGGACTCCCCGAGCGTCCCCGTGGCCCACGTCACCTCCTCGCGCCCGGCGAGCGCGACCGTCGGATCCGTGCTCACGAGCTTCCCGAGCTCGGCCGGGTCGGGGTGGGCGAGCCGCAGCCCCCGGTCGTCGGTCACCACCACGAAGAGGGCGCCGGTCCGGGCGCGCACCGCCTCGGCCGTCCGCTGCACGGGCCCGTCGGCGAGGTCGGCTGCGGTCGCCGTCGCGGGATCCACGGTCTCGGCGGTCACGGCGGCCCGCAGCGCGGGGTCCTCGGCGGCGGTCCGGGCGATGGCGAGCGCCGTCGCCTGCGCCTCCTGCCGGTTCTCGGAGGAGCTGAGCAGGCCGTACGCGACGGTCGCGATGCCCACCACGACCAGCACGACGAGCAGCTGCAGGACGAGCGTGCGGCGGGCGAAGTCGAGCCCCGCCCGTCGTCGCCCCGTCGCCCGATCCACCTGGTGAGCATAATGCGCAGAACCACGTTTTCGTGCACTATCGCGATGAAGCGGCACAAGCGCGACGAGACGCGGACACCGACCTAGCGTGTGGTGTTCAGCCGGGCGTCCCGCCCACCGACGAAGGAGTCACGCGTGCTGGTATTCCTGGGCTTCGCCATGGTCCTCACCTTCATGGCCCTCATCATGACCAAGCGGCTGACGCCCATGGTCGCCCTCATCCTCGTGCCGACGATCTTCGGCCTCTTCGCGGGGCCGGCCTCGGCATCGGCGACATGGTCGTCGAGGCCCTCGGCGACCTGGCCCCCACGGCCGCCCTGCTGATGTTCGCCATCATCTACTTCGGCATCATGATCGACGTCGGCCTGTTCGACCCGCTGGTGCGCCTCATCCTCCGCGTCGCGGGCGGCGACCCCGCGAAGATCGTGCTCGGCACGGCCATCCTCGCGGCGGCGGTCTCGCTCGACGGCGACGGGTCGACCACCTTCATCGTCACCACCGCCGCCATGCTGCCCATCTACCGCAAGCTCGGCATGAGCCCCGTGGTGCTCACCTGCACGGCGGGCCTCGCGAACGGCACGCTCAACATCGTCCCGTGGGGCGGCCCGACCGTCCGCGCGGCGGCGGCGCTGAAGGTCTCCCCGACGGACATCTTCGTGCCGATGATCCCGTCGCTCCTGGTGGGCCTCGCGCTCGTCATGATCTTCGCGTGGACCATGGGCCTCCGCGAGCGCAGCCGCCTGGCGGCGCTCGGCGAGGCGCGGGCCGAGGGCGGGCTCGACGCGGCCGGCGGCTCGGGCGGCTCCACGGGCGGATCCGGCTGGTGGCGTGCCGGTCGCGGCGCCCCCGCGACCCCGCGCGGCGGCCTCATCACGCTGGCCCCGTCGCTCGTCCGCGCCGAGACGGCCGCGGTCTCCACCGTCGGCACCACCATGCTCGACCCGGACCGCGAGACGCTCCGTCCACACCTCATCTGGTTCAACCTCGGCCTCACGGTCGCGGTGCTCGTGCTGCTGATCATGGACCAGCTGCCCCTCGCCTACGTCTTCATGGTCGGCGCGGCCATCGCCCTCATCGTCAACTTCCGCGACCTGAAGGACCAGGGCCTGCGCATCGCGGCGCACGCGCCCAGCGTGGTCGGCGTGGTCTCGATGGTGCTCGCGGCGGGCGTCCTGATCGGCGTGCTCAACGGCACCGGCATGGTCACGGCGATGTCGGCCTGGCTCGTCACGATCATCCCCGACGCGCTCGGCCCGGGGCTCGCGGTCATCACGGGCGTGCTCAGCATCCCGATGACCTTCTTCATGAGCAACGACGCCTTCTACTACGGCATGCTCCCCGTGCTCGCGGAGAGCGCCGCCAACTACGGCATCGACCCGGTGGAGATGGCCCGCGCCTCCATCACCGGCCAGCCGGTGCACCTGCAGAGCCCGCTCGTGCCGGCGATCCTGCTGCTCGTGTCGCTCGCCGACGTGAACCTCGGCGACCACCACCGCAAGGTGCTGTGGCGCGCGGTGCTCGTCTCGCTGGTGATGCTCGCGGTGGGCGTGCTCACGGCGGCGATCCCCATCTGATCGACGGCGCTCCTCGCGGGAGCGCACGCACGGACGCACGCACGGAGGCCGGGCCGCTCGAGGGAGCGCCCGGCCTCCGTGCGTGCGTGCGGCGGGCCAGACCGGGCGGCGGGCTCGGATCCGGGCGGCGCCTAGGAGACCCGGCGCGCCACCTGGTAGCCGGCGTCGGCGTAGACGATCTCGTAGACCGTGCCCGCCTGCGTCGCCTCGCCGTACTGGTCGGCGTTCAGGGCTCCCTGGCCGAGGCCGCCGCCCACCGTGTCGATCACGACGTACTGCGGGGCCGGGTTGCCCGGGTTGCCGAGCCAGAAGACCTCGTGGTCGTCGACGAGGTACGACATGAGCCCGATGTCGCTCAGCACGGTGGCGCCGGCGGGCACCTGGTCGAGCGCGGCCTGCGCCTGGGCGGCCCGCGGTGCCGGCTCCCAGATGCCGGGCCGCGCGAGCTCGGCCACGGGTGAGCGGACCAGGAGCGCGACCGCCGCCACCGCCATCACGGGCACGGCCGCGCGCGATGCGGCCCGCAGCCAGCTCTGGCGCCCCGCCCGCGCGCGGGCGACCCCGTCGATCGCGGCGGCGAAGACGATCGGCATGAGCACGGCGTCGTAGTGGTACCCCGGCGCCCAGTACGACTCCGTCGGCGACAGGAAGCGCCAGGCGAGCGTCGGCACGACGAGGAGCAGCAGGGGCGAGCGCAGCGCGATGAGCGCGCCGGCGATGAGCAGGAGGGCGACGGTTTCGGCCTTCGGCGCGACGAAGAGGCCCGCGACCGTGCCGAGCGGATCCGCCAGCACGCTGCCCGCGTCGAGCTTGGCCGCGTAGTCCCAGCGCGCCTCGCGGTTGAAGGCCGGCAGGATCACGGTCGTCGCGAGCCCGAACCAGAGGACGCCCCAGCCGGCCAGCGCGATGCCGACGCGCCGGTCGAGCGTGAGCGCGAGGATCGCCCCGAGGACCGCGACCGTGAGGCCGAGGTCCTCCTTCACGAACACGAGCGGCGCCGCCCACAGCGCGGCGGCGAGGGCGCGCCGGGCCACGACGGCGTCGAGCGCGAAGGCCAGCAGCGGCAGGGCGAAGGCGATCTCGTGGAACTGGAACGCGACCGCCCCCTGGATCCCCCAGCTCAGCCCGTACGCGGCGGCGACCGTGATCGCGCCCCACCGCCCGACGACGCGTCCGGCCAGCCGGCCGACGCCCACGACCGAGATGCCGATGAGGACCGCCTGCACCACGAGCAGGGCGAACGCGTGCGGCCAGATGGCGTGGACGGGGCCGAGCAGCACGAGGATCGGGTGGAAGTGGTCGCCCATGAGGTTGAAGCCGTCGCCCTTGATGGACACGATCGGCGCCTGGAGGCGCGCGTAGTCCTGGGCGAGCTGGGTGAAGATGCCGAGGTCCCACGACTTCACGGTGAAGCGGCGCCACTCGAGCGCGGAGTACAGCACGTAGACGGCGGTGACCAGCGCGGCGACGACCACGGAGCCGAGCGTGCCGGGCACGCGGGATCCCGCGAGGGGCGCCGACGCGGCGGCCTCGGCCCCCGGCTCGACGACGGCAGCGGCGGCGGCGGCAGCGGCGTGGCGGCGGCGGGCCGGGGCGTTCGGACGGGTCACGGAGGCAAGGGTCTCACGCGGGCCCCGGATCGAGCGGGTGCGCGCCCTGGCCCATCCGGTCAGCGACGCAGGGGACGGCTCAGCGGCTTGCGCCCCCGGTGCCCTCCTGGCGCTCGCGCTCGGCGGCCATCGCGGCGCGGCCGGCGTCGCGGTTCTTCACGCGGATCTGCTCCTCGCGGACCTCGGCCTGCGTCGCCCGCTCCTGCACGAGCCACTGCGGCGGCGCCTCGAGGAGCGACTTGATCTGCGCGGTGGTGAGCGCCTCCGTCACGCCGCCGCGGGCGAGGCCGGCGCTGGACACGCCGAGCTTGCCGGCGATGACCTGGCGCGGGTGCGGGCCGTCGCGCAGCAGCGCGGCCAGCCACTCGGGCGGGTTCTCGTTCATCTCCGCGAGGTCGGCGCGCGACGGGGTCGACTCCTGGAACTCGACCGGGGTGGCCGGGAGGTGCACGCCCAGCTTCTTCGCCGCGGTCGCGGCCTTCATCGTCTGGCTGGATCCGTCGCTCGTCATGGACCCAGGCTACCGTCGGGGCCCGCGCGGCCTGCACTAGCCTGGATCGACCCGCCGCCGCTTGCGCGCCACCCACCGAGCGGGCCATCGAGGGGACTCCCGTGGACGCCGACCCGACCGCCCTCCGCCGCTTCGCCGCCGTGGCCGACGAGCTGCACTTCGCCCGCGCCGCGAAGGCCCTGAACGTGTCGCGGATGGCGGTGAGCCGGTCGGTCCTCGAGCTCGAGGCGCTGTGGGGCGTCGAGCTGTTCGTGCGCGACGACGGGCCCACGCGCCTCAGTCCCGCGGGCGAGGAGCGGCTGATCGCCGCCCGCGCCGCGATCGCCGCCGACGACCGGCGCGCGGCCGAGGAGGCCTCCGCGCCGCCGCGAGGGCTCGTGGTCGCCATCGTGCCGGGCGTCACCGTCGCGAAGTGGACCCGCGCCTGGGACGAGCGCGTCGCGGACGTGCCGCTGCGGGTCGTGCCGCTCGCGGAGCCGGACGCGGCACCGGCGCTCGTGGACGGATCCGTCGACGTCGCCTTCCTCCGCCTCCCGGTCGACGGGCGCGGCCTCACGATCGTCCCGCTCTACGGCGAGGTGCAGGTGGCGCTCCTGCCGAAGGACCACGCGCACGCGCGGGCCGACGCCGTCGCGCTCACGGACCTCGCCGAGGACCTGCTGCTGCAGCCCGCCGAGACCGTGCCCGGGTGGCCGGGGCGCACGGCGGGCGCGGATCCCGTCCCGCTGCCCGCGGACACCGCCGCGGCCGTCGAGCTGGTCGCCGCGGGCGTCGGCTTCGCGGTGGTGCCCCATGCGCTCGGCCGGCTGCACGCGCGCAAGGACGTCGTCGCGGTCCCGGTCCACGACCTGCCGGAGACGCGGATCGCCGTCGCCTGGCGGGAGGGCGACGCCTCCCCGGACATCGAGGAGCTCGTGGGCATCGTCCGCGGGCGCACGGCCGCGAGCTCCCGGTCCTCCCGCGACGACGACGAGCGCGACCGCCGGAAGCCCACCGCGGCGCAGAAGACCGCGCGCAAGGCCGCGGGGAAGCCGGGCGCCGCGGGGAAGCCGGGCGCCGCGGGCGGGGCGAAGCCCGGCGCGAAGGGCGGCGCGGGCGCCAGGCGCACTCCCCCGCCGCGCGGCGGGCGTCGCGGGCGCTAGGCGCACGGCCGGCCGGGATCCCGTGCCGGGGCGGGCTCAGGACGTGCCGCCCTCCGCCTGCAGGTCCGCGACCACGCGGGCGACGTACGCGCCCCAGCGGCGGTACATGGAGGAGTAGCGGAACTCGCCGCCCTCGAAGTCCACCGGCCCCGCGTCCGGGAGCTTCACCGACACCGCCTGCGGGAACCGGCCGCAGACCTCGGCCTTGCGCTCGGAGAGGTGCATCGCGTGGTCGCGGAAGAGGCCGCGCACGAACGCGCCGGCCTCCACGTACTGCGACACCTGGGGCACGTCCGACACGAGCACGAGCGAGTTGTCGGCGGTCTGCTCCACGAGGTGGTCGAGGAGGTCCTCCAGCCGGTGGACCCACGGCGTGGTGCGCGCGAGCTCCAGCGCGTCCGCGACCCCGGGCATGACGACCACGACGTCGTAGCGGTGCAGCTCGGTGACCTGCCGCACGGCGTCCTGCGTAGCCGCCAGGTGCTGGTCGGCGAGCGGGACCGTGCGCCACTCGACGCCGCGCCCGGTGAGCTCGGCGAGGGACGTCGCCGTCCGGGCCGCGACGCCGTCGGCGTGCGTGCGCAGCCCGACGCCGGATCCGCCGATGCCGCCGAGCGCCAGGATGCGGTCGGGATCGGGGCCCGGGACCACGCCGACGGGCGCGTCCGTCGGGACGGTGGCGGTCAGCGGGGTGGGGATGCCCCCGCGCAGGCTGGCGGCGACGAACGGGCGCACGGCCTGGTGGAGGATGCGGATCGGCGGGGTCATGGGCTCCTGGGGATCGAGGGGCGTGGATCCATCATGCGCCCGGGCACCCCCGTTGTCGGACGCCGAGCCTATCGTCGTCCCCGAGCGCGGCCGGGCGCTCGCCACCGTCCCGACACCAGGAGCACCGATGTCCCGCGAGCCCGAGCCCCTCATCCACCACCCGCACGCCCGCTTCCACCAGGGCGCCTGGCGCGTGCAGGTCGCGTCCCAGCCCGTGCTCGGCTACGTCGTGCCCACCGTGCGCGCCGCCGGCGCCGAGCCCGTCTTCGAGGTGTACGCCGACGCGGTCGACGACTCCGGCCGCCGGGTCTGGGTGTCCACCGCCGTCACGCTGGAGGAGGCCGTCGCGTGGATGCGCGAGCACGACATGGAGCTGCTCTCCTTCGCGGGCGAGCACGCGCGTCGCCGCCGCGAGCTCATCGCGGGCATGATGCCGACGCACTACTGACGGCCCGCGGGTCAGGGGTTCGTGAGCCAGTACGCGATGAGCAGCATCGTCACCACGAAGCCGGAGAGGAAGTTGAGGCCGAGGAAGCGGCGCCAGCCCCGGTTGGCGGCCTCCGCGTCCTCGTCGCGGATCGACCAGAAGGGCGCCGTGCTGAGGATGTACGGGATCACGAGGACGGCCGCGATGACCCCCGGCAGCCCCGTGAAGAGCATCGCCACACCGGCCGCCGCGTAGGCGAGCACGGCGATCCGCACGGTGGCGGCCCCGCCGAGCACGGTCGCGATGGACGAGATGCCGCCCTCGCGGTCGGCCACGATGTCCTGCACCGCGCCGAACGCGTGCGACGCGACGCCCCACAGGAAGAACGCCGCGAGGATCGCCCACAGCGCGGGCGTGAACGCGCCGCCCGCCAGCACGATGCCGTAGACGGCGGGCGAGGTGAAGTGCGTGCTCGAGGTGAGCGAGTCGAGGATCGGACGCTCCTTGAAGCGCAGGCCCTTGAGCGAGTACGCGACGACCGCGAAGACGCTCACCGCGAGCACCGCGATGCTCGCGGCGGAGCCCACGGCGACCAGGTACACGAGGAACGGCACGTTGGTGACGAGCACCGCGATGAGCACGGGCCGGTGCATGGCCCGCGCCAGGACCGCGCCCTCGACGCCGCCCTTCCGCGGGTTCCGCATGTCGGACTCGTAGTCGAAGACGTCGTTGATGCCGTACATCGCGAGGTTGTACGGGATGAGGAAGTACAGCGTGCCGAGGACCGCCGTGAGGTCGAGCTCGCGCGTGACCGTGAGGTACGCGGCCGCGAACGGGAACGCCGTGTTCACCCACGAGAGCGGGCGCGACGACAGCGCGATGGTGCGGAGCACCTCGGCGGCGCCCGGGCGCGCGCGCACGTCACCCATGGGCTTCGATCCCGGACACGCGGCGACGGCGGCGGAGGAGGTACCAGACGGCCGGCAGCAGCACGAGGGCGGCGATCGCGTAGGCGAAGTCCTCGATGGGGGCGTTGAGGAGGATGAGGCCGACGAGCGCGTCGGGGTCGTAGCCGACGAGGCCGACCTCGATCATGATGTTGTCGAAGACCAGCGTCATCGCGAGCAGGATCACGACCGGCATCCGGCGGTACCAGTAGTACTCGGGGTAGTCGAAGCGGCTCGACCCGTACGGCACGGCGGCGGCCTCGCGCAGGAGCAGGCGGCGGAACAGGAACCCGACGACCGCGACGGGCAGCAGGAACAGCAGGTCGAGCACGAGGTAGCTCATCGGTTCGCCCGCTCCCGGGCCCTGGCCACGTGGTGGTCCGCGAGGCGGCTGAACCCGTTGACGAGGTTCATCGTGAGGTAGCAGAGCAGCGTGAGGAAGAAGACCTCCTCGAGCGGCAGCTCCGGGCCGACGAGGATCCCGGTCATGAACGAGGTCTCCCCGCGGAAGAAGATGCCCTGCGAGATGCCGGCGATGTCCCACAGCAGGAAGAACGCGACGCCGATGGCCGTCGTGAGCGCCGCGGCCATCGGGTCCCGCCAGAAGAACAGGCGCCAGCGGCGGTCGATGAGCATCATGCAGCCGATGGTGAGGAGCAGCGCGGCGAGGTAGAGGAGGCCCATCACACCACCGGGCGGCCGACCGTGGGCACGAGCGGCACCGCGCCCGGCCCGGTCGACGTGTCGCCGCGGAGGCGCTTCACGAGGATCTCCGCGCTGATGAGGCACATGGGCAGGCCGATGCCGGGGATCGTGGATCCGCCGGCGTAGTGCAGCCCGTCGACGCGCTTGCTGGTGTTGCCGGCGCGGAACATGGCCGACTGCGTGAGCGTGTGCGCGGGCCCGAGGATGGTGCCCTTCCACGAGTGCAGGTCGGCGGCGAAGTCGCCGGGGCCCGAGGTGCGGCGGAGCACGATGCGCTCGGCGAGGTCGGGGATGCCGGCCCAGTCGGAGATCTGCTGGATGGCGCGGTCGGCGATCTCCTCGACGCGCGCGTCGCCGGCGCCGTCGATGCCGCCGCGGCCGATGGACGGGTCGGCGGGGATGGGCACGAGGATGAAGACGTTCTCGTGGCCCTCCGGCGCGACCGAGCCGTCGGTGGCGCTGGGCTTGCAGACGTAGATGCTCGCGGGATCCGGAACCGAGGTCGTGCCGCCCTTGGGCGGGAAGATGCGGGAGAAGTTCTCGTCCCAGTCCTCCGTGAACAGCAGCGTGTGGTGGTGCAGCTCGGGCAGCGCGCCGCGGACGCCCAGGTACACGAGCACCGCGCCGGGCCCGGCGGTGCCCTTGTCCCAGTACGACTGCGGGTAGGTGCGGAACGCCTCGGGGACGAGCTGGGTCTCGGTGTGGTGCAGGTCGGCGGTGGAGACGACCACGTCGGCCTCGAGCGTCTCGGTGCCCGCGTCGGTGGTGATCTGCACGCCGCGCGCCCGCGCCCGCCCGGCCGTCGTCGGCTCGGTGACGATGCGCGAGACGGGCGACGAGGTGCGGATCTCCACGCCCTCGGCGCGGGCCAGCCGCTCGATGGCCTCGATGACCGTGATGAGGCCGCCCTGCGGGTACAGCACGCCGTCCTCGAGGTCGAGGTGGCTCATCAGGTGGTACATGCTCGGCGCGAGCTTCGGCGAGGAGCCGAGGAAGACGGCCGGGTAGCCGAGGATCTGGCGGAGGCGGCGGTCCTGCACGTACCGGGCCACGTGCGTCTCGAGCGGGGTGAGCAGCAGCTTCGCGAGGGTGCCCGTGCGGCTCACGACGTCGCGCTTGAGGAGCGGCCGGTAGTCGGCGAACGTCGTGTAGAGGAAGCGCTTCTTGGCGACCTCGTAGACGTCCTTCGCGGAGTCGAGGTAGCGGGTCATGGCGGGGCGGGACCCGGGCTCGACCGACTCGAACAGGTCGAGGTTCGCCTCGCGGGAGTCGCGGATGTCGATGGGGTCCGGGTCGCCCTCGAAGAGCACCCGGTACCCGGGGAGGCGCACCAGGTCGAGCTGCTCGGCGGCGCTCGACCCCATGAGCTGGAAGAAGTGGTCGAACACCTCGGGCATGAGGTACCAGCTGGGGCCGAGGTCGAAGCGGAAGCCGTCCCGCTCCCACGACCCGGCGCGGCCGCCGACGTCGTCGCGGCCCTCGACGAGGGTGACGCGGTACCCGTCGCGGGCGAGGAGCGCGGCGGAGGCGAGGCCGGCGATCCCGCCGCCGATCACGATGGCGGTGGGTGCGGTCATGGCGCTCTCCTGCTGCTCGGGGTCGGACGGGGCGGGGACGGGGCGCGCGGCGCGGGGGCCGCGGGGCCGCGGGGCCCGCGGGCGCGGCGGACGAGGCGGCCGTCGAGGCCGGAGGGCTCCGCGCCCGTGGCGGCGGCGAGCGCGATGCGGGCCTTCACGGGATCCGGCACCCGCACGCGCGTGCGCGCCAGCTCGGCCGCGGGGGTCGCCCGGAGACGCACGGCGAGCTCCGCGAAGAGGCCCTGCGCGAGCGCGACCGCGCGCCGGCTGGAGGCGGGCAGGTCGGGGATGACGGCGCCGGACATGCGGAGGTCCTGGTCGATGTCGTCGAGGATCCGCTCCTTGTCGGCCTCGGAGAAGGTCGCGACGTCGACGCCGGGGAAGTAGCTGCGGCCGAGCGCGCCGTGGTCGGCGGCGAGGTCCCGGAGGAAGTTGACCTTCTGGAACGCGGCGCCGAGCCGCTTGGCGCCCTCCTCGAACCGGATGCGCTCGGGACGCGTGGTGGCGTGGCCGACGAGGAACGCCCGCAGGCACATGAGGCCGACGACCTCGGCGGATCCGTAGACGTACTCGACGAAGGAGGCGGGCGTGTGCTCCATGCGGCGCAGGTCCATGCGCATGGACGCGAAGAACGGTGCCGTCAGCTCGGCGCCGAAGCCGGACCGGCGGGCGGTGATCGCGAAGGCGTGCACGACGAGGTTGGCGCTGTAGCCGCGCAGCATCGCGTCCTCGGTCTCCTGCTCGAGGGCGTCGAGCAGGGCCTCGACGTGCGCGGGATCCACGCCCGCGCCGGCCGCCGCGCCGTCGACGATCTCGTCGGCCACGCGCACGAGCGCGTACACGTTCTCGATGTGCTGCCGCACGTCCGCGCCGAGGAGGCGCGACGCGAGCCCGAAGGAGGTGGAGTAGCGGCGGATGACGACGGAGGCCGTCTCCTGCGCGACGCGGTCGTACTTCTCGAGGCCGGTGGGCGCCTCGGGGCAGGGCCGCGACGGCCCGGGCGGCGAGCCGTCATCGGATGCGCCCGAGCACGGACTCCGCGACGGGCGCGAGCTCCCGGCGGAGGGCCTCCGGCACGACCGGGTCCTCGAGGCGCGCGCAGGCGGCGACGGCGAGGTCGCGCGCGACGCCCTCGGCGTAGGCGCGGGCGCCGGAGCTCTCCAGCACGGAGCGGACGAGCGCCGCCTCCCGCGGGAGAGGTCGTCCTTGCCGACGAGCGAGCTGATCTCCTTCCACTCCGAGGAGCGGACGGCGTGGGCGATGAGGACGGTGCGCTTGCCCTCGCGAAGGTCGCCGAGGTTCGTCTTGCCGGTCTCCTCCTCGTCGCCGAAGACGCCGAGGACGTCGTCGACCACCTGGTAGGCGATGCCGATGTCACGGCCGAAGTCGCCGAGCGCGGTCACCACCTCGGGGCGCGCGCCCGCGAGCACGGCGCCGGCCTGGAGCGGCGCCTCGAAGGAGTACACGGCGGTCTTCAGGCGCTCCATGCGGAGGATCTCCTCGACGCTCGGCACCTCAGCGGTGAGCGAGAACTCGACGTCGATGAGCTCGCCCGCGGCCGACGCGAACACGGCGTCGTCGAGGATCTCGAGCAGGTGCGAGCGCGTGAGGTCGCGCACGCCGCTCGCGTCGATGAGGCGGTAGGCGTTGACGAGCGCGAGGTCGCCGGCGATGACGGCGGCCGACATGCCGCGGTGCTCGGCGAGCGGCTGCGGCAGGCCCTGCGTGGTCGCGATGTCGCGGTAGGAGCCGGAGACGTTGGGGCCGCCGCGGCGGGTGAAGTCGCGGTCGATGACGTCGTCGTGCACGATGAGCGCGGTGTGCAGCATCTCGAACGCGGCGCCGACGTGGGCCGCGGCCTGCACGTCCTGGCCGCCGAGGCCGTCGTACGCGGCCATGACCATGCGCGGGCGGAAGCGCTTGCCGCCGGCGGTGTTGGACTCGAGCGTGCGCCACAGCTTCACGTACTCGTCGCCCATGACCTCGGCGCGGACGAGCGACCGGGCGAAGAACGCGTCGAGGACGCCGTTCACGTGGGCCTGCCTCGATGTGGAGACGGCAGCGAGGTTGGTGGCGTCCACGGATGAAACCTAACATCGAGGGGGTAACGGAAAGCAGGGAGCGCATGTCACAGCACACCGAGCTCGTCGTCCTCCTGGACGACGACGGCGAGAAGATCGGCACGGCGCCCAAGGCGACGGTCCACACCCGCGACACCGCGCTGCACCTCGCGTTCTCGTGCCACGTGTTCGACGCGGAGGGCCGGATCCTCGTCACGCGCCGCGCGATCGGCAAGCTCACCTGGCCCGGCGTCTGGACCAACTCGTTCTGCGGCCACCCCGCGCCCGACGAGGACATGCTCGAGGCCGTGCACCGGCGCGCCGAGCAGGAGCTCGGGCTCGCCCTCGCCTCGGTCGAGCTGGTGCTGCCCGACTTCCGCTACCGCGCGACCGACGCCGCGGGCGTCGTCGAGAACGAGATCTGCCCCGTGTTCCGCGCGGTGGCGGCCACCCCGGTCGACCCGCGGCCCGAGGAGGTGGGCGAGTACCGGTGGGTGGATCCCGAGCAGCTGACCGCTGCCGTCGCCCTCGCGCCGTGGGCGTTCAGCCCGTGGCTCACGCTCCAGCTGCCGTTGCTCTACCCCGAGCACGCGGCGCACGCCGGGCTCAGGGAGGCGGCGGTGCCGGCCGCCTGAGCCGGCCTCACCGACGAGGGGCCCGGCCGCATCACGCGGCCGGGCCCCTCGTCGTGCGGGCGCGGGTGGGATCAGCCCCAGAAGGCGCGGACCTCGTCGGCGACGCGCTCGGCCTGGGCACGGCCCGCCTCGGCGGACGCCTTCCGGGTCGAGAGCAGGAGCGAGTTCTCGCCGAAGGCGCGCGTGCTCTCCGCGTCGGCCTGGATCACGAGCACGTCCGCGCGGCCGCGGAGCTGCTGCACCACGCCGGGGAGGGTCGGGCCCATGCCGGAGGTCGGGGCCTCGGGGCCGCACGCGATGACGAGGATCCGCTCGTGGTCGGCGACGACGTCGGCGTTCGTGCCGGAGCGCATGCCGCCGTCCATGTAGGGGCGGCCGTCGATGGTGACGGGCGGGAAGACGCCCGGCACGGCGCAGCTCGCGGCGGACGCGCGCACGAGGTCGGCGCCGGACTCCTTGTCGAAGACGGTGAAGCGGCCGGTGCCCGCGTCGACCGCGGTGATGCGGAGGTCCTGCTCGGGCCAGTCGCGGACGGGCAGCAGCTGGCCGATGCGCTCGACGCTCGCGGCGTCGTCCACCTCGGGGTCGTACTCCTCGAGGGCCAGCTCGCCGATCCTCTGGCGCGTGGGGATCTCGCCCGCCGTGCTCGCGACGCCCTCGCCGATGACCTCGACGGTGCGCGCGAGGTCGCGGCTGCCCATCGGCTCGGCCATGCCCGCCACGTCGACGAAGTGCTCGTCGTAGGCCGCGTCGATGGCGCCGGCCCGCAGGTTGATGGCGACGACGGATCCGGCCGAGGTGCCGACGACCGTGTCGGCGCCCGCGAGGTCGACGCCCGCCGCGATGAGCCCGGAGACGAGGCCCGTCTCCCAGGCGATGCCGGCGACGCCGCCGCCGCCCAGGACCAGTCCGCGCGTCGCCGTGGGGGTCTCTCGTCCGCTGCCGCTCATGGCTCTCCTCTTCGTGTGCACGTCGGTGGTGGTGGTCGTCGTGGTGGTCGACGCGCCTCCATCATCCCCGAGCCCGGTGGACGCCGGCCGAGCGCGGACCGAGCGCCGGGTGCACGCGCGGTGGATCCGCCGGGTCAGGCCACGGGTCCGCCGGGTCAGGCCACGGGTCCGTCGGACGCCTCCCGGTAGACCTCGCGCACCTGGCCGAGGAAGCGCAGCACGGTCGCGCGCTCGCGCGGCGAGAGCGCGTCGGCGGCGCGGGCGACGCCGCCGATCATGGGCATCAGCTCGTCCATGGCGCGCCCGACGGACGCGGGCCGCGGGACGACGACGACCCGGCGGCGGTCGTGCGGGTGCGGCCGGCGGTCGACGTGGCCGACCTCCACCAGCCGGTCGACCACGAGCGTCGCCGCCGCGGTCGTGATCCCGAGGCGGCCCGCGAGGTCGGTGGGCGACAGCGATCCCGCCTGGATGAGGTGCTCCATCGCCTTCATGTCGGTGGGGTTCACCGCGAGCACGGTGCCGAGGCGGCGCTCGAACCCGGCCGCGAGGCCCAGCACGTCGCGGAGCGCGCGGCCGATCTCGCCCGCGTCGCCCGCGGCGGCCGGCACCCCGGCGCCGGGCCCCGGCAGGGCGTCGGACGCCTCCGGTCCGGGGCGGCTCTCGGTGCGGGACATGCCCCCATCGTACGTCCGCGTTCGCTAAGCAGCTTGACAGTCAGTAGGCTGACGATCACCGCACCCCTGGAGGAACACGTGAGATCGATCGCCCGCTTCGTCAGCGCCCGGCGCACCGCCTGGATCGCGCTGGTGGTGGCCGCCGCCGCCGTGGCCGCCCTGTTCGCCTTCCTGCCGAAGGCCGAGGCCGACGCGTTCCCTCCGTCGGGGCTTCCCGAGTCCAGCCAGGCCCGGCAGGTGAGCGAGCTCCTCGAGCGCTTCCCGAGCGCCGACACGACCGTCGGGATCCTCGTCTTCAGCCGCGACGGCGCCGCCCTCACCGACGCCGACACGGCCGCGATCGCCGAGCGCGCCCAGGCGCTGGCCGCGGACTCCCTCGCGCCGCAGGCGGTCGTGCCGCAGCTCAGCGACGACGGGCGGGCGGCGCTCGTCGCGGTCCCGCTCGACGCCTCCGACGCCGCGGACGACATCGCCGCCACCGCCGACTCCCTCCGCACGACGGCGGGCGAGGGCCTCCCCGACGGGCTCACCGCCCAGCTCACCGGCCCGATCGGCTTCCAGGCGGACATCTCGAACGCCTTCGCGGGCGCCGACTTCCGGCTCCTGCTCGTCACGGTGCTCGTGGTCGCCGTGCTGCTCATCGTCACCTACCGCAGCCCCGTGCTCTGGATCGTGCCGCTCGCCGTGGTCGGCGCGGCCGACGGCCTGGCCCGCGTGGTCGTCACGGCCGTCGCCGAGCCGTTCGGCATCACCATCGACGCCTCCATCGGCGGGATCCTGTCGGTGCTCGTCTTCGGCGCCGGCACGAACTACGCGCTGCTGCTCGTCGCCCGCTACCGGGAGGAGCTGACCCGCCAGGAGGACCGCCACCGGGCGATGCTCACGGCCGTCACGAGCGCGGGCCCGGCCATCGCGGCGAGCGGCGGCACCGTCGCGCTCAGCCTCATCACGCTGCTGGCCGCCGAGCTGTCCGGCAACCGCGCCCTCGGGTTCGCGTGCGCGATCGGCGTCGTCATCGCCATCGCCGCCGCGCTGCTCGTGCTGCCCGCGGCCCTCGTGGTCTGCGGCCGGGGCCTGTTCTGGCCGTTCATCCCGCGCGTCGGGTCCGACGTCGACCACGGCGGGAAGCCGGGCGTCTGGCGGCGCCTCGGGCTCGGCGTGCAGCGGCGGCCCGTGGTCGTGGCGGTCGTCGCCCTCGCCGGGGTCGGCGTCCTCGCGCTCGGCCTCGTCGGCGCGCGCGTCGGCCTCTCGCAGACCGACCAGCTGCTGGGCGATCCGGAGTCGGTCGCCGCCCAGGAGGTCGTCGACGCGTCGTTCTCGGCGGGCCTGACGGCCCAGACCGTGGTGCTCGCCCCGGACGCGGTCGCGGCGGACGCCGTCGCCACCGCCGAGTCGGT
Organism: Clavibacter michiganensis; assembly: GCA_002150995.1. Classification (GTDB taxonomy): domain Bacteria; phylum Actinomycetota; class Actinomycetes; order Actinomycetales; family Microbacteriaceae; genus Clavibacter; species Clavibacter michiganensis_K. The sequence continues at coordinate 3,174,368 of MDHJ01000001.1, forward strand.
GCCCGGCGTCGAGGGCGCCCGGGCGGGCGAGTCGGCGGAGGGCCGCACGCGCATCGACGTGCAGCTCGACGCGGAGCCCGAGAGCGCTGCGGCGTTCGCCGCCGTGCGGGACCTCCGCGCCGCCTACGCCGACGCCCCGGGCGAGGAGTCGGCGTCGCTCGTCGGCGGCAGCGACGCCACGGCCGCCGACACGGCCGCGTCCTCCGAGCGCGACCAGGGGCTCATCATCCCGATCATCCTGGCCATCGTGTTCGTGATCCTCGGCCTGCTGCTGCGCTCGCTGGTGGCACCGGTCCTCCTCATCGCGAGCGTGCTGGCGACCTTCTTCGCGAGCCTCGGCGCGGCCAACGTGCTGTTCCAGCAGGTCCTCGGGTTCCCGGCCTTCGACGCGAACGTGGTGCTGTTCGCGTTCCTGTTCCTGGTGGCGCTGGGGGTCGACTACAACATCTTCCTCGTCACCCGGGCGCGGGAGGAGCGGAGGCTCCACGGCACGCGCGAGGGCATGGTGCGGGCGCTGGCCTCGACGGGCGGCGTGATCACGAGCGCGGGCATCCTGCTGGCCGCGGTCTTCGCGGTGCTCGGGGTGCTGCCCGTGGTGGCCCTCACGCAGATCGGCGTCATCGTGTGCATCGGCGTGCTGCTCGACACGCTCGTGGTGCGGACGCTCCTCGTGCCGGCGCTCGTGTTCATCCTGGGCGACCGCTTCTGGTGGCCGTCGCACCGGCCGGGGCGGCACGAGGGCGCCCGTGCCGACGAGCTGGCCGACGCGCCGGTCGAGGCGACGACCGCCGGGTAGCGCGCGCGGATCCTCCTCGTGCCGGGTCATTTATGGCACCCTGTGCCATAATCGCGGCACCGGCACCCGCCGGACCCATCGAGGAGGATCCATGACCCACGAGCCGCGCTTCGCCGGACGCACCGCCATCGTCACGGGAGCGGGGAGCGGCATCGGCCGCGCCACCGCCCTGCGACTCGCCCAGGACGGAGCGCGCGTCATCGCCGCCGACGTCGTCGCCGAGCGGCTCGACGCGTTCGTCGCCGAGTACCCCGAGCTCGACATCGTCCCGGTCGTCGGCGACATCACCGCCGAGGACGGCGTGCAGGCGATCGTCGACGCCGCCGACGGCCGGGTCGACGTGCTCGCCAACGTCGCCGGGATCATGGACGGCTTCCTCCCCGCGGGCGAGGTCGACGACCGCACCTGGGACCTCGTGTTCGCCGTGAACGTGACCGCCGTGCTGCGGCTCACGCGCGCGGTGCTGCCCCTCATGCAGGCGGCCGGCTCCGGCGCGATCGTCAACGTCGCCTCGGAGGCGGCGCTCCGGGGATCCGCTGCGGGCGTCGCCTACACGGCGTCGAAGCACGCGGTCGCGGGCATCACGAAGAACACCGCCGTCATCTACGGGAAGCAGGGGATCCGCGTGAACGCGGTCGCGCCCGGCCCCACGAAGACGGCGATCGAGGCGCCCATGCGCTCCGCCCTCGCGGGACAGGTGCTCGGCCCGCTGATGCAGACGATGATCCCCACCCCCGTCGAGGCCGAGGAGCTGGCCAACGCCATCACCTGGCTCGCGAGCGATGAGAGCCGCAACGTCAACGGCGTGATCCTGGCGTCCGACGGCGGCTGGTCCGCGATCTAGCCGGCTGCACGCGCCGGCGGCCGGCGGCTGGACCGCGATCCGACCGGCCGCGGGCGCGCCGACGCCGGGTGCAGGCGGATGGGGCCCGGGACTAGCGGTCGGCGCGCGTGCCGTCGGACCCGCCCGCCAGCGCGAGGGCGTCCACGGCGCGGCGGATGGCCGCGTCGGGCCGCGGGTCGTCCGAGCTCGTCGCCCACCACCGGAGCGCCGCGTAGGTGGACGCGCCGAGGGCGTCGGCGAGCACCGCGGCCTCGACCGTCCCGCGCAGCTCGGGGCGCCCGGACGCGACGAACCCCGCGAGCACGTGGGAGCCCGCGCCCAGCCGCGGCGACGCGAGGCCGCGGAGCTCGGGGTGCGCGTCGATGATGCGGAGGCGCACGCGGGTCATGCCGAGGTCGATGCCCGAGGCCTCGAGGGCGCGGACGAACGCGTCGGCGTAGGCGGTGCCGAGGGGCCGGCCGCCCGTGCCCGCGGCGAGCAGCCGGTCGAGCACCTCGACGACCGCCTCGGCGCCGCCCCACACGAGGTCGGCCTTCGACGGGAAGTAGCGGAAGAGGCTGCGCCGTCCGACCCCGCGGCCTCCGCGACGTCGGCCATGCTGACCGCGTCGTAGCCCCGCTCCGCGAACAGGGCGATGGCGACGCGCGCGAGCTCGGCGGCGTCGATCGCGACGGGACGGCCGGCGGCGCGCTCGGGGGACGCGGACGGGGGCATGCGGGGAAGCGTAGCGGCCGACCGTCGGGACCCGGACCCGGACCCGGCCCGGGTCGGGGTCCCGGTCCCAGCGATCGGTACGGCCGCGGTCCGGCGTCAGACCCCGATGTCGCGGAGCCACTCCCCCGGGGTCCGCGGCGTGAGTCCCAGCCGCGCCTGCGCGCTGGTCGCCGCGTCGATGGCCTCCGACGCCTGCGTCCCGCGCCAGCGGTACGCCTCGATGACCGGCCGCGCGCCCTCCTCGCCGAACAGCGGGATGATGTCCGCGCCGAACTCGTCGGGCGTCCGCGCCGCGAAGCGCACGTCGCGCCCGAGGTGCTCGGCGAAGGCCGCGGCCAGGTCCCGACCGGTGAGCGCGGGCAGCGCGCCGACGCCGACCGTGCCGGTGACGGACGGATCCCGCAGGAGCCGCGCCACCACGTCGGCGACGTCCAGGTGCGAGCTCCAGGAGACCGCGTAGTCGTCGCGGATCGGGTAGCGCAGCACTCCCTCCGTCCGCACGGGCCCGACGACGACCGGCAGGAGCAGGTTCTCGAGGTAGAGCCGCGGCTCCACCACGGCGAGCGGGACGCCGGCGTCGCGGATGCCCCGCACGAGGACGTCGAGCGGGGATCCCGCGGCCTCCGGGACGTCGATGCGTCCGCCGCTGGTCGACACGACCACGCGCGCGGGCCGGGCGCGGCGGACGGCCGCGACGATCGCCGCGGCGTGCTCGGCCTGCTGCGCCGGGGATCCGATGGGCAGGTGCACGAAGACGCCATCGACGCCCGCGTAGGCGGCGGCCAGCGAGTCGACGGAGGACAGGTTGACGGACATGGGGACGCCGCCGCCCCGGTAGGCGGCGGCGTCCCGCACGGCGGCGCGGACATCGGAGACGGTGGGGAGGAGGGCGGCCAGCACGGGAGCGCCCTGGGCGCCGGTGGCGCCGTGGATGAGGAAGGTCATGCGCCCATTGATGCATATGATGCACCGGTTACGTCAAATGCACCGAGAGGCCTATCCTCGGACCCATGGCGTTCTCCCCGGATGTGTGGCCCGAGTGCGGCGTGGCGCGGTTCCTCGGCCTGATCGACGGACCGTGGGCGACGCTGATCGTCCGCGAGCTGCTCGGCGGCCCCCTGCGATTCACCGAGCTGCGCGGCGCGCTGCCCGGCATCAGCGCCCACACGCTGTCCGACCGGCTGCGGCGCTTCGAGGAGCACGGCCTGGTCACGCGGACGGCGTACGCCGAGATCCCGCCGCGCGTGGTCTACGAGCTCACCGACGTGGGCCTCAGCCTCCGCCCGGTCCTGGATGCGATGAACGCCTGGGCGAGCACGGTGCCGCGTCAGGTGGAGGAGCGGACGGGCGACGACGACCTGCCGGTCCCCGTGCTCGTCCCCGGCCGCGGCGGATCCCGACCCACGTGCGAGGTGCCGGCCGCCGCCGCGCCCTCCCGGCCCTCCGCATCCCCGCGATCCGCCGCCCGCACGGCCGCCCGGTGAGCGCCGCACCGCTGCCGGCGCCCGCCGTCCGCGCCATGCGCCCGGACGACTGGGAGCGCGTCTCGCGCATCCACCTGCACGGCATCGAAGCCGGCGACGCCACGTTCGAGTCGGCGCCGCCGACGTGGGAGCGCTTCGACGCGCACCGCCTGCCGGACCACCGACTGGTCGCGGTCGATGCGGACGACGCCGTGCTCGGCTGGGCCGCCGTCTCCGCGGTGTCGTCCCGCGCCGTCTACGCCGGGGTCGTCGAGCACTCGATCTACGTCGATGCGGCAGCCCGCGGGCGCGGGGTCGGGAAGGCGCTCCTCCAGGAGCTCATCGCCTCGACCGAGCGCGCGGGCATCTGGACCCTGCAGGGCGTCGTCTTCCCGGAGAACGGCGCCAGCATCGCCCTGCACGAGCGCTTCGGGTTCCGGGTGGTGGGGCGGCGCGAGCGCATCGCGGCCGCGGAGGCCGGGCCGCGCGCCGGGATCTGGCGCGACACCCTGCTCATGGAGCGGCGGTCGCCGGCGGTCTGAGCACGCCACCCGCCCCCTGACCCCCGCCACGCCGACCGGAGTGGCGGCCCGCGAGTGTGGAAGCTCCGCACCGGGGATCCGGCGGGGGCCGTAGGTTCACGTGTCGTCGCACGAGCGCCCAGTGCACGCCCCCCAAACCCATGTACCGAGAGGCCGTCATGATCCGACCCGCACGCCCCGCAGCCCGAGGCCGGCGCCGCCGCGCCGCCATCGCCGTGGGAGCCGCCGCCCTCACCCTGGGGTCCCTCGCCATCGCCGCGCCCGCGAATGCCGAGCGTGAGGACACGTTCCACACGGGCTACTGGCACGGCATCGACGTCTACGTCGCCGAAAGCTCGTCCGCACGGGGCTTCGGGATCATCAGCACGGACGACAAGTACGTGCAGTGCACGCCCGTGCTACCGGGTTGGAACAAGATCGAGCTGCGCAAGGAAGTCCTGGCCTTCCACGTGACCGCGGTCAAGGCATGCGATGTCGTGGCCCCCTTCTACGACAGGCCGATGAAGTTCGGCATGGCAGGCCAGACGTGGGCGATCCTGAGCAACCACTCCCAGGTCCTGCGCAAGTAGGAGCCTCGCGACACTGACGGCCCTCGCCCTGCGATCCTCCGGGATCGTCGAGCGGGGGCCTTCCGCATGCCGCGACAGAGGCCCCGCACCACCGCCCGCGCCCGGCGACATCACCCGCGTGCGTCGAAGCGGCGTCGGCCGCGACCGGTCGCTCGACGCACTGCGCCTGCCCCCCCCCGCACGGTGCGGCGCCACGACCAGGCCGCGCGCGACGCGGTCGGCGGCCTCCGCGCCGGGCCGCGTCCGCACCACGTGCAGGCAGGCGTCGAGGCCCGAGGCCGTGCCCGCGGAGGCGAGCACGTCGTCGTGTTCGAGGTGGAGCGCCAATCCGTCGACCGCGATCACGGCGTGCCGGGCGGACAGGCTCTGCATGGCGCCGTGGGTGCGCGCCGCTCGCTTCCCGCCTCCGGGACCTGTGGCACGGTGGTGGAATGAGACTCGCCGAGGCGCTGATGGAACGGTCCGACCTGCAGAGGCGCATCGAGTCGCTGCGAAGCCGCGTGCAGGCGAGCGCCCGGTACCAGGAGGGCGAGGATCCCGCGGAGGACGCGGCGGCGCTGCTCGAGGAGGCGGTCGCGACGGTGGAGCGGCTCGCGGGGCTCGTGACGCGGATCAACCTCACCAACACGGCCGCGAGACTCCACGACGGCACGCCGCTCACCGCCGCGCTCGCCCAGCGGGACGCGCTGCGGACGCGGCACGGGATCCTCGTGGACGCGGCCGACGCCGCCTCCGGCCGCGGTGGCGCGGGCGGAGGCTCGTACGCGCCCCGGCAGATGCGGAGCGAGCTGCGGCAGATCGCGGCGCTGCCGATCCGCGAGGTGCGCGATCGGGCCGATGAGACGGCGCGGGCGCTCCGGGAGCTCGACGCACGGATCCAGCGCGCCAACTGGGAGGTGGAGCTGGTCGGCGGGACGGAGGCGTAGGGGCGAGTCGGTAGTCGTCCGGAGCGGGCACACCCCGGCGGATCAGCGGGAAACCTGATCCCCTGTGGCGCGGAGGGCAGCGCACCCGGCGAGAGCCGAGCACACGTCAGCCCCGCACCTCGCACCGGGAACGGTGCACGGGTACACCTCACCACCACGTGCCGGTCGGACGACGAGGGAGGGTTCGGGGACCTCGCCCCCACGCGCGATGATCGAGGGACGCGTGGAACGACGCGCGTCCGTCCAGCCCAGGAGATCCCCATGACCGCACCCCGCCGTGCCCTCGTCCTCGTCGACGTCCAGCAGGAGTACTTCGCCGGGCCGCTCGAGGTCCGCCACCCCGACCGCGACGACTCGGTGCGCACCATCGGCCGCGCCATCGACGCGGCGACGGAGGCGGGCATCCCCGTCATCGTGGTCCAGCACACCGCCGGCGAGGGCGCGCCCGTGTTCGACCCGACGAGCGACGCCTACCGCCTGCACCCGGAGATCGAGTCGCGCCGGACGGATGCCTGGAAGGGCCTCGTGAAGTCGAAGGGCTCGGTCTTCGCCGGCACCGACCTCGCCGAGTGGCTGCGGGCCGAGGGGCTCGACACGATCACCCTGGTCGGCTACATGACCAACAACTGCATCCTCGCGTCGTCGGTGGAGGCGGAGGGGCTCGATGTCGCGGCCGAGGTGCTCTCCGACGCGACGGGCGCCATCGCCCTCGCCAACGCCGCCGGATCCGCCGACGCGGCGACCGTGCACGGCACGCTCATGACGCTGCTGCACTCCAACTTCGCGGCCGTCGCGACGACCGACGCGTGGATCGCCGCGGTCACCGCCGGCGAGCCCCTCCCGAAGGACGACCTGGGCAGCTCGGCCGTCGCGGGTGCGGCGCGCTCCGCGGGCTGATCCGCGGGGCCGGCCGCTCCGCGGGCGCGATCACTTCGCCGGCGCGATCACTCCGCCGGCGCGCTCACTCCGCGAGCGGGATCACTCCGCGCCCTGCCGGTAGTCGCGCATGTCGAACGCCGTCACCTTGCACGACGCCGCCTCGTCGCGTCCCGACGCCGTGTCCTCGGCCAGGATCCGGTCCCCCGCGCGCACCCGGCAGCTGACGGCGCCGTCCGCCCCATCGAGGACGGCGGTGACGCTGAAGTAGTCGCCGGCGGAGAAGGCCTCGTCGGTGAGGTGGACGTCGTGCTCCTGGGTGAGGGGCAGCGCCTCCGCCGCGACGTCGCGGTACTCCCCGTTGAGGCCGCCCAGCCAGATCGCGCGCACCTGCGGCACGGTGCCGGTCAGCTCGACGGTGAGGGTGACGGGGTACACGATCTCGGGGGTCGCGGGTTCGGTCGGCTCCGGGCTCGCCGCGCCCTCCGGCGACGACGTCGGCGGGTACGTGTCGAGCACCAGCCCGACCAGGGTCGTGATCGCGATCACCCACGTCGCCAGCGCGACGACGTTGAGCGCCAGTCCCGTGATCGCGAGGCGGCGCGAGTTGCGTCGCCGCTTCCGGGTGAGCGCGAGGATCCCGAACGCCGCACCCACCACGGCCAGGAGCCCGGTGACGAGGTCGAGCACCGGCACGAGCGCGCCGATGAGCGCGAGGACCGCGAGCACGACGGCGGTCCCCGCGGCCTCGTTCCGTCCGCGCACGCGGGCAGGCGTCGAGGAGGGCGGGTCTCCGGATCGGGCGGCGCGGCGGCCGGCCCGGACGGCGTGGGCTCCGGTGGCGAGCCGGCCGGCCCGTACGGCGTCGGTCCCGCGTCGGGGGCGGCCGGCCCGTGCGATGTGGGCTCCTGCGGTCGTGCAGCGGGCCCGTCCGGACCCGGCTCCATCACTCGGCGGCGTCCCTCAGGTCCTCGGCCGGGGCGCTGCAGGTGACCGTGGCGCCGTCGCCCTCGGCCCGCTGCTCGGTGACGATGTAGTCGCCGACGAGGATCCGGCAGGTGATGTCGCCCTCCGCGGAGACCGCCGGGTCGATGCTCGCGACCGCGCTGACCGAGAACATCGCCGTGTCGAAGGCGGTCGTGTCGGGCACGACGACCTCGCGGGTGAACGGGAGCCGCTGGTCGGACGCCTGCTCGGTGCCCGCGGATCCGCCGACGGACGTGCTCCAGAGGACGCCCGCCGTGACGGTGCCGCCCGTGCCGGTCACCTCGTAGGTGACGCGCACGTCGTCGGCGGCGTCCGCGGACGACCGCGCCTCGGACTCCTGCACCGCGCCCGTGATGGCCGTGACGATGCCGGCCGTGTAGACGATGGCGAGGACGATCGAGAGGACCAGCGCGACGATGCTCACGACGAGCCCGCCGAGCGCCATGCCCTTGGGCCGGTCGCGGAGCACCAGCCCGATGATCCCGAGCACGATGCCGACGGCCGCGAGGAACCCCGACACGTAGTTGAGGATCGGGATGACCGCGCCGATGAGCGACAGCACGCCCACGATGAGGGCGGCGAGTCCTACGCCGTTGAACGACTTCCGCTCGCGGGGAGCGGAGGTGTCGGGTTCGGGCGCGTAGCTGAAGGTCATGCCTCGACCCTGCCAGGGTTCGGGCCGGATCCGGCCACGCCGGGGTCACGATCCCGCGACACCGTGGCCCCGCGCCACCGCGACACCGCGACCCCGCGACACCGCGATCTCGCCCGCGGCGCCTCAGCCCGCGAGCACCTCCGCGACCGGCGTCAGCGGCAGGTCGAGCGCCGCGGCGACGTGCGGCTCGGTCACGTGGCCGTCGTGCACGTTGAGGCCGAGGGCGAGCGCCGGGTCCTCCGCGAGGGCCCGCTTCCAGCCCTTCTCGGCCAGCGCGATGACGTACGGCAGCGTCGCGTTGGTGAGCGCGCGCGTCGAGGTCTCCGGCACCGCGCCCGGCATGTTGGCGACGCAGTAGTAGACGCTGTCGTGCACGGCGAAGGTGGGGTCGTCGTGGGTGGTGGGGCGGGATCCCTCGAAGCAGCCGCCCTGGTCGATGGCGATGTCGACGAGCACGGATCCCTTCTTCATGGTGGCGACCATCGCGTCGGTGACGAGCTTCGGGGCCTGGGCGCCGGGGATCAGCACGGACCCGATGACGAGGTCGGCGTCGGCCAGCTGCGCCGCGATCTCGTACGCGGAGGACACGCGCGTCTGCACCTGCCCGCCGAACCGCACCTCGAGCTCGCGGAGGCGCGGGATGGAGAGGTCGATGACGGTCACGTCGGCGCCCATGCCGAGCGCGTTCGCGGCCGCGTGCTCGCCCGCGACGCCGCCGCCGATCACGACGACGCGCGCCTTCGGGGTGCCGGGCACGCCGCCGAGGAGGATCCCGCGGCCGCCCGCCGCGCGCATCAGGTGGTACGCGCCGACCTGGGTGGAGAGCCGGCCGGCGACCTCGCTCATCGGCTGGAGGAGCGGCAGCTGGCGGTTGGGCAGCTGCACCGTCTCGTAGGCGATCGCCGTGGTGCCGGAGGCGAGGAGCGCGTCGGTGCAGGGGCGCGACGCGGCGAGGTGCAGGTAGGTGAAGAGGGTCTGGCCGGCGCGCATGCGCGGGTACTCCTCGGCAATCGGCTCCTTGACCTTCAGCAGCAGATCCGCCTGGCCCCACACCTCGTCGGCGGTGGCGACGAGGGTCGCGCCGGCGGCCGTGTAGTCGGCGTCGGTGATGCTGGATCCGAGCCCGGCGCCCTCCTGCACGAGCACCTCGTGGCCGCGGCGCACCAGCTCGTGCACGCCGGCGGGCGTGGCGGCGACCCGGTTCTCGTTGTTCTTGACCTCGGTGGGGATCCCGACCTTCATGCGCGCTCCGTCTCGTCTCCCCGCGAAGGTGCGACCGGCGGCGGCGATGCGGGAGGGCGAGTCCCAATATGGCCATCGTGCGCCCCGGGTGGGCGCAATCCGTAGGATCTGCGACGAAGGCCGCTCCTCCTGCGTGATCCTTCACCCCGAGAGGACGGACGACCCATGCCGACGAAGGAACTGCGGGCCCCCGAGCCGCTGGACGAGGTCGACCGCAGGCTCGTCGCCCTCCTCCGAGCGGATGCCCGCACCCCGAACAGCCGCCTCGCCGAGCAGGCGGGCATCGCCCCGTCGACGTGCGTGACCCGGGTGCGCGGCCTCGTGGAGCGCGGCGTGATCACCGGCTTCACCGCCACCATCGACGCGGACGCGGTGGGCGTGGGCCTGCAGGCGCTCATCAGCATCGCGATCCGCGCGGGCGCCCGCCACGAGATGGCCCGCTTCGCCGACGAGATGCGCGAGCTGTCCGACGTGGTGCAGCTCTTCTTCCTGGGCGGATCGGAGGACTTCATCGTCCACATAGCCGTCCGCGACAGCGACCACCTCCGCGACTTCGTGCTCGACCACCTCTCGGCGCACCCGGCCGTGGCGTCGACCCGCACGAGCGTGGTGTTCGACCACCACTACTCGGGGCCGGCGGTGGGCGACCCGACGGTCTAGCCGTCGCACGCGGGGGACGCCGGCACTCGCCCTCCGGCGCTGCGGTCCGGCGGGTCGCCGGCGACCTCGGGGCGGTCGCGCGGAGTGTGCACCCACAGCACGGCGGCCGGCCTGTCGCCCCTACCGTGTCGCGCATCCCCATCCCCCACCGCCCTGCGCATCGCGCCGCACGGCGGTGTCCGACATGTCCGAAAGGCTCCCCATGCCCCTGCAGCCGCCCATCCACCGCGTCACGACCTCCGCCCGCCGGCGGACCCGCATCGGCACGGTGATCCCGAGGATCGCCGGCGTGGCGATCCTCGCGGTCGCCGCGTCCCTCCTCGCCGCCCCGTCTCCCTCGTCCGCGGAGACGGCGCCGCCCGTCGACGCGATCCGAGCCTCGCTCGACGCCCACACGTACCTGCAGGACGTCGAGTCCGGGAAGATCACCGTCGACCAGATCGTCGCGGTGACGCTCGCCGCCCGGACCGCCGCGGCCCGGGCAGGCAGCGGCTCGGTCCCGAGCGTCACGGAGCTCCGGGACCAGACCGCTCGGGAGGTCGCCGACCTCCGCGCGGGCACGGCCTCCGTCGATGGCCGGGATGCGGAGCTGCCGGCGGCGACATCAGCGTTCACCGACCCCGTCGCCGCCGACAAGCACTGGTGGAACAAGTTCGTCCACTGGAAGACGGTACGGGTGCCCGCCTACGACTTGGCCGCCATCAGCGGGAGCGCCGGGGTGACGTTCTCGATCCTCCTGGGCGGGTGCTCCACGATGCCGTCGTTCGTCTGCGCAGCCGTGGTCGGCATCTCCGCCGCGGCGGCCGTGGCCCTCACCGCTCTCGCCGTGACCTGCCTCGCACATGAGCAGCATTCCGTCTACGTCAAGATCCCGGACTTCTGGAAGTCCCACTGCGGCGACTGACCGCCGTTCCAAGGAGCTCCTGAGGCTCCCGGACGCGACAAGGCCTCCTGGCCGGGCGGATCCCGTCCTGCCAGGAGGCCTTCGCGCGCGTGGCGCGGGGACTACTCGCCCGGCTGGCCCGCGTCGGTGACCGTCACGTCGCTGTGCACGAAGTTGAGGTATGAGCGGGAGGCCGTCGGGCCACGCTGGCCCTGGTAGCGGGAGGCGTACTCGCCGGAGCCGTAGGGCTTCTCCGCGGGCGACGACAGGCGGAAGAAGCAGAGCTGGCCGATCTTCATCCCGGGCCAGAGCTTGATGGGCAGGGTCGCGACGTTCGACAGCTCCAGGGTGACGTGACCGGAGAACCCGGGGTCGATGAAGCCAGCGGTGGAGTGCGTGAGGAGGCCGAGGCGCCCGAGCGAGCTCTTGCCCTCGAGGCGCGCGGCGACGTCGTCGGGCAGGGTGACCAGCTCGAACGTGGATCCGAGGACGAACTCGCCCGGGTGCAGGATGAACGGCTCCCCGGGCTTCGACTCGATGAGGCGGGTCAGCTCGGGCTGGTCCTCGGCGGGGTCGATGTAGGGGTACTTGTGGTTGTCGAACAGCCGGAAGAACCTGTCGATCCGTACGTCGATGCTGGCGGGCTGCAGCATCCCGGGGTCGTAGGGATCGAGGGCCACTCGTCCGGCGTCGAGCTCGGCGGTGATGTCACGGTCGGAGAGGAGCACGGCAGGAGCCTACCGGGGGCTTGCGGCCCTGAGCCCGGAGTCTTGGTAGGGTGGAGTCCGACCCGGCCAATGGCCGGTCGCGCGAGTGTAGTTCAATGGTAGAACTTCAGCTTCCCAAGCTGATAGCGCGGGTTCGATTCCCGTCACTCGCTCCATATATGCGTCGCCCCCGCCAACCTTTGCTTTTTCGTGACTCGGATTGGCGCTCATGAGGCCATCGACTCCGCGCAAACATGTACTTCAGTTAGGTGGCCCGACATGCGCTCCTCTGACAGGGTACTGCCGGACACCTGTCACCGAGCCGATCAACTGACACACAACGGCACTAGTAGCGAAAACTAATCCGCCGCTCACTCCCGGGGCCTCGGCAGCTTGGCCGGAGAAGCGCCTCGTCGTTTGGGTGAAGAAAGACCGCAAGACCCGCGTTGTGCGCCGTTCGTTCGTTTAGGCGCCTTGCATCTTCACCAGTTCCCACGACCACACTGTCAAAAGCGCCGGCAACGACAGCTTCCATTTCAAGGCGCGTCTGAGCTGGAACCGGCTTGGCAAGCAAGAGTGCCATCGTGCGGCTTAGCGGAAAACTGATGGTCGGCGCGTTTAAAAGCCCCCAGGGCCCCGGTCTTCCATCGCGCACGTCGTTAAGGCTTACTGGAGCATCAGAGGTGATGAGCGAGGGAACGTCAAATTTCACTAGATGCCAGCGCCGCGCGAGGAGGTGGGGTAGGACTGTTTCGGCCTGTTTCCCAATTTGCCCCGCGTGGAAAGCGGCGTCGATCTCAATGAACGGCTCGTCGGCTCTGATCAGCAGCTGCCATGCCTCTGCCGCCTGTTTCTCATCCGCATGAACGCCGTGGTCAGCGAACCACTGCGTAGCGCCGTGCTCGGCTACGTAACGTGACTCTCGGTCGAGAACCTCAACCTGCAAGGAGTTCATCAAGCGCCGCTGGTCAGGTCCCCGTAGCGCTTGCACCGTCACGAACGCAGCGACAGCTACGCGGTCGTCAAGGGACAGGGGCCAACCACCCAACTCGATGCCGCGCAGCACGGGGGCGACTGCGTTCTCTATTTCACCAAACGCCTCTTCCAAAGATTCTGGATTCACAGTGTTCTGCGGGATAGTGTAAAAGCGATTCTCCGATCCAGTGTCAGTGATTGACGAGGTGTACCACCTACCCCCAGGCAGCCGGACTGTACTAATTTGCCCCGCGTCCGTCGCGTACTTACGCAGGTAGAACTTTGGTACATAGTGGTGCTTCTTTGCAGACATCAGGAGCCTAAGCCTTCGAGACGTGCCCGTCCGAGCCTTCGTACAGGTCGAAGTTTCGTTCTCCGATCAACGAGACAAGTGTGTCAAATGCTGTAGTCAACGGCACTTCAGTTGTCAAGTCATTAGCTTCGTAGGCTCTGATAGAAGGCAGCGTGTCGTTTAGATCAGCGAGAAGAACGTAGAACTTTTCGTACTGCTCGTCACGGCCGGCTGGGTCCTGACGGCCTGTGAACAGCCGCAGGCGGGGACCGGCATTGAGGAACGTCGACTTTCGTCGGCCGGTACCGTCTGCCTCGGCACCGACATCGAAGATGAGCAAGGCAGCGAGCACCGCGTACGGGAATCGTCGGTGTAGCGTAACCGCTTCGTTAAGCAAGTCCGCGCGCCGGTTCGTGAGGTTCTTCTGGAAGTTTAAGGTCTTGCTGTCCCTGAACAGGATCGTCTTGACGCTGACCGCGAGGATCAGTCCCGACTCTTCCGTCGCCCATGTCACATCGACCTTTTTGGCACCAATACCGCCCGCGAGGCGCCGCTCGGCACCGCTGCCACCGGCCTCGCCTGGGCCCGTAGGTCGTGCACCGTCCATGCCCCGGGCGCGGAGCTCTGAAGACACCGCCAGCGCGATCGCCGCGGACAGCTTCTCGTTGTAGTTTTTCTTCGTCGCCTGAGGGGAGTCGTTCCCGGGCTTCGACCCGCAAGAACGGATCGCAGCAGTCAGTCGTTCATCAACCGTTGGCACGTCGGCTCCTTGATTCGCGTCGACCAGCAAGCGTAGCCCGAGCATCCCGGATCTGGGCGATATCGGGGCGTCGCATGCCAAGCGCCCGAACGAGGAGCACGTCATCTACGAGTTTTGCCGCTTCCAGCGCCTTCCCGTTGCGGAGCTTGCCTGCGACTTGGGGCCGGATGCCGAGGAGTTCCTCTCGCGCGGCCGCGACGACGGCAGGTGAAGGAAGCGCCCACAGGTCGGCCTCCCCGGGCTCCATCTTCAGCATTCCCCCGCCGTAGGCGCGCCCCGTAAACTCAGCGCCCAACATCGTGACCGAATTCAACGCAGCTACGGGCAAAAGCTCGCGCCCCACGGCACGATGCTCGGCCGACAGGAAGACCCCATGGACGGAGTTGAGATGCAGCACTCCGGCACTGTTGGTCGTCAGCCGTGGCGTGTCCGCGTTCATGTAGGTCAGCAGCATGTCTGCCTTAGCGACGAGCGGCACACGCCACCAGTCCTTCCGGACACGGCACTTGTAGGCGGTATTGACAGCGTCGGCTTCACCCCGTGCAATGTACGCACGGGCAGCGTCTGATGGTTCCTTACCAGGGCGGAAGAGGATTGTGCGCTTTCCTGCTTGGCCGAGTTCGGTGTGGGCACGGGATGAGAACTCGAGCCCGCGGAGGTGGCTCGATCCCGGAGGGGACAGGCGGAGGACGTCGCTGGGAAGTAGACCCAGCTCGGCCACCCGTTCGGGGCTAAGCGCAAAGTACTTGTTATTGCCTGTCACCATCCCGAGGGTTGTCTCACCCCAGCTTTTTAGGGCAGTGAACGTGCCACCGAGAATCAACTTCGCGTAGACACCGGCCGCCTCAGGGCTGACCGTGGAGCCAGACCACTTCGCGGCAGGATCGGAGGGGGTCCAGGTTGCAGCTGCGGGCATGTCAAGTGTCAGCGCGGACGCGTCGGTGACCTGGCGGATGCGGGCGTGGTCGGTCGATCCGCCGTAGCCGTCGGCGAGCAGTAAGAGCGCCTCAGTTTCCGCTTCCGGGAACACCCGCTCCTCGAACAAAACCAGGTCGACCTGCGCGAAGTTCTCAAACAGGAACCGGCGGACAGGAGCGGCGTAGTTCGCGTGTAGCAACTCCGCCGGCAGGACGTAGCCGAGACGACCCCCAGACTTAAGACTCAGCGCGCCATGGACGGTAAAGGCGGCCCACGACGACGCCAACCCTGAGAGCGCGACTCCGCCCCGCAGGGCAGCCGCGCGCGCCTTGGCTCGCGCGTCACCGGAGAAGTCCTGGAACCGGATGTACGGAGGGTTCCCGACCACAGCTGAGTACCGGGCATCGGCGGGAGTGTCGAAGAAGTCGCCCACGGCCATGTCGACGCTGCCGCCCGTATCAACCACCCGGCTAGCACCGACGCTGGCGCTCCATTGATGAAGTTCGACACCGTGGACGTGAGGCGCTGGCACCCCCAGGGCTTGGAGCCGGGAGACGGCGTGCACGAGGAACTCCGCATCGCCGGCGGATGGTTCGAGGACTAGGTCATCGCTCGACCGGACGGCCCAGTCCGCGACGAACGCTGCGATCTGCGGCGGCGTGAAGAACGCGCCCCGTGACTTTCTGCGGGCGGCGGTGTCCAGGGGATCACGGGCAAAAAAACTCATCTGTTGATCTTATGCTGTGCCACTGACACTAAGGCGCGATACGCAACCACGGCGTGGTCGCTGCCCGGCGGCAGTAGCTCCGCCAACGCGTAAGCAGGTTCAGATGACTTCTCCTGCATGCTTTAAAACTCCTTCACGATTGTCAAGCCCGCTCTACGAATTATCATTCATTGCAGCACTTACAAAAGCAGACGACCTACGCTTATAAGTATTCAGCATCTGCGACCGCCTTGTTTTCGACTCGAATGGCGGCATGCCGAGAGCCGAATGTGCGAAGAACGGGCCTTTGACCAGTAAGGCCCTCCTTCGACCACTTGTAAAGATCTATAACATCCGTGCGCGGCCGAACTTCGTTTAAGCACGTGATAATTTGTGCCGTAAAGTCACTTAGCCCCTCTGGCTCGCCCCATGACTCATCTTCTCGCCCAGAAGAAGCCAATATGGTAATACCGTCTCGTAGATGCGTAAAGCGCCTGAGAACGTCACCTCCAGAAATTGCTACATCACCGGCGGCGCCCGAAAAGCAGCAATCTAATATGATGGTAATCTCGGTATCAGGATCAGACATATTAAATCGATGCAAGAGAACATCAAAATAGATTCCAGAGTCGAGTACGTGTTGCTCCTTAGGCATGATGAGCTCTAGGCCGTAATCCGATACATACCCATGGCCACTGAAGTAAAAAACAAAATGCTTCGCGGCAAACAATTCTATATCTATCGCGTGGAGAATGTCGCCAACAGCACTACCCTCCGCGGACTCGTCAACCACTATTGACCGCACGTCGAAGTTGGGAGTACTTCCATCCCTGTGCATTTCCAATACTATCCCTAAGTCATGAACGTCCTGTTTCGCGCCAGGGAGAGGTGGGAAGTCAGCAGAAGAAGTGTTTGTGACTCCTACAAGCACCGCTTTCCGCTCGCTCATGCTCAAGAGTTCACACTGGGCCGGCGCCGTCGATAGGCTTTCGACGCTTGCATGGCAAGGTCACTGAGCGTTCTAGTTTGTTTAAAAGCAATTTTGAATTCGTCGGGCTGCTTTTTAGCAGAGTATGCCGCCTCGCGATCCCGCAACGCACTTACCGCAGCATTCACGAAGGGGGACATGACTTCTTGCACCTGAAGTGAATCTCTAATTGCGTCGCCTGGAGACAAAAGGAGTTGCGCGGCACTTGAGTCATCACGCATAGCCTCTGCCGCCATATTTACGAGAGTAAGTGCCGTGAGGGCCCAAGCCGATTGGTACGCGACCGGCACCTCTTCCTTATGTGAATCCACTTCCTTGCGCAGGAGAGTGGCAAAAATTAAGCGCGCGGGATCTACATTTGACGGGAATATTTCCTCATAAAGCGGAGATTCGAATAATACCTGCCGCTTCACCGCAAGCGCGGGCTTGCGGACATAAATGGAACACAGCAACTGCGCTACGTCGTCGTTTCGCACGACAGGACCAACTGCCTCTTTATCATTCGGGCGACGAGTATAAACGTAGCCAAGAGCGCCCAGCTCAGCCTGAAGACGCGCTTGTACCTCATCCAAGGCGCGAAGATTTCTTGACGTAACGGGATTCTGCGTGTTGCTCCGCACCGCCATGTTCTGCGCCAAGTCCGTCTCCGGGCCCGCTTTGACGAGCTTGAACAACACCCGAAGGCCGGGTGCTAGGTGCCCAGCATTTGCGTGAATGGCAACGACTGTTTGTGCTCCGTTGACGATGGATAATCCATCGACCTCGATACCGCCGTCCGTTACACGGAAGTCTGAACACACGGCGGTAATGCCGTTATGGTAGGCGATGAACTCGTCGGCGGATTCGCGATTTCTGAGGGCCTGATTGAGGGACTTTCTTACTCGGTTAAGCCCTAGCGCGTGTCGGACATTTAAATCAAATAGGCGACGATCGTCGACACCGTCCCAGTTTGCAATTTGATCCGCAGACACAGGGGTAATGATAGCCATCGTATCGCGCATTCCGAGGTTGAGTATAGAGCGCGGGTCAACGGCAACGTGGACCGTGGGCATCGCCGTCGTGGGTGACAAGTCAGCTTCCGCAAGGGCATTTATAAAACGGCTATCGATAACGTCGATATCAATGGCGCTAGAGGATCGGCGCGTAACGCGGTTCCTAAGCCGCGTGGGAATTTCCGCTGAGCTAATGCAGAGAATAAGCCGAGTCACTTCCGAGGTGATGCGACGGTCCGTTGCCGGTTCGAAAAGTGAGCGCAATTGCGGATTACTCTTCGCCAATGTGGACTCAGCGGAGGACGACGCGCTAAGCGCTTTTACTAGTGCCGCAACACGCGCCTCCAGGTTTTCTGGATTCTCTTCGTATATCACGTAGACGGGCGACACTATGTCTCTGCGCGTGGTCACGAGCACAGCGTCGACGATTACACCAGGGAAGATGTCCCGCTGGTCGAGGATGGAAGCAAAGCTGTCCTCGGCACCAACGCCATACTGGTTGCGAATGATCCAAAGAATCAGTTGCTCGCGCTTATCGTTAACACCGTCGGCCTCTAGCGGCTCAAGAACTTTCTTAAGCGTAGGACTCGTCAATCCTTCTAATGCAGACACAGTTGTCCTTTAACTAGTTTGATGCACTCGGCGAAGCGCGACCCTATCAATGTGGCCTTGGTTCACAGTCTTCAAGCTGCCGCTAATAAGAATCATTAAAATCAGTCAGGGCGATCGTAGCGAGGCTTGCCCATGATGTACGCTGGCTTGCCTCTACTCTTTGAGTATTAATTACCTTGACATCATCATTCACCATATTCAAACTAAGGTAAAGTGTTGCCGTCGACACGCCCTTCTGGATCCAACGGCCTGGAAAGCTGTGGTCACATCCAGGCGGAGACATGGTGCCGCCCAAGCGCCAGCATCCCCCCTCAGCGTATGGCGCTGCTGACCTCCGCCAGCAGCGACGCCATGCGCGCCTCCGCCGTGGCCGCATCGCCGTCGCGGATCGCGAAGGCCGCCTGCTCGTGGGTGTCGAGCGCATGCGGCCGCGGCGTCCGCGGCATCAGCCCTTGATGCGTCCGCCCGCTCAGTACCTCCGTGATCACCTCGCGAAGCGCGCAGAACATGTCGTTGCCGCTGGCCTCGAGGATCAGGTGGTGGAACTCGATGTCGACAGCGAGGAACTCGACGAGCTCGCCCGCCTCGCCGAGGCGGCGGAGATCCACCGCGAGCTCGGCGATGCGCGCCCGCTGGGCGGGGGTCGCGTGGGATGCGGCTAGCGCCGCCGCGACTGGCTCCACCGCGCGGCGGAGCTGCGTGAGCGTGCGGAACTGGTCCGCACGGCCGGGGCCGGTGAGGCGCCAGCGGATGATGCGGGGGTCGTAGACGTTCCAGCGGTCCGGGCCCTGCACCACGAGGCCCACGCGGCGCTTCGGCACGATGAGGGCCATCGCCTCGAGCACGCGCACGCAGTCGCGCACCACCGTGCGGGAGACGCCGAAGCGCTGCTGGAGGTCCTCGATCGTGAGGCGGCTGCCCTCGGCGAGCGCGCCGTCGACGATGTCGCGGCCGATCGCGTCGATGATCCGCGTGGGGATGACCGCCGCCGCCGGAGCCGCCGGAGCCGCTGATGTCGCCGCCCGCCCGGACGCGGGAGCCGGGTCGGGCGTCGATGCCGGGGTGGGAGCTGACCGCGTCGTCATGGTCCTCTCCGGGTGAGCGCCGGTCGTCCGTCCGACCGTCTCGACGAGCATAGGTCGGCCGGTGCCGCCCGCCGCGCGCCCTTCCGCCCACCCCCGCAAAGGTGTTACCTTTCTCGGCGCGGCGGCTGTTCGCCACGCGCATCGACCGACAAGGGAGTCAGCATGGCCGCACGTCCGCGCCACATCGTGGTGATGGGGATCTCCGGATCCGGCAAGACCACGATCGCCACCCACCTCACCGAGGCGCTCGGCTGGACCTTCGCCGAGGCGGACGAGTTCCACCCCGCGGCCAACATCGACAAGATGACCGCCGGCACGCCCCTCACCGACGACGACCGCTGGCCGTGGCTCGGCGCCATGCGCGACTGGATGACCGGCGAGGCCGCCGCGGGCCGCAGCACCGTCGTCACCTGCTCCGCCCTCAAGCGCTCCTACCGGGACCTCCTCCGCGAGGCCGACGGCGACGTCTCCTTCGTGCACCTCTCCGGCGACCCCGACCTCATCCGCGAGCGCATGAAGAGCCGCAGCGGCCACTTCATGCCCGCCTCGCTGCTGCCCACGCAGATCAGCACGCTCGAGCCCCTCCAGGACGACGAGCCCGGCCTCGCCCTCGAGAACGTCGGCACGCCTGACGAGGTCACCGCCCGCATCACGCGCGAGCTCGGCCTCGACGGCGACGCCCGCTAGACCGGCCCTCCCCTCGCGCCGCCGCGGCGCCGTCCTCGGACCGGTCCGCGGCGTTGCCCTGCACCACCAGCCCGCGTGCCGCACGGCACCACCACCGCACACCGCACGTTCGTCAACGGAGAGAACATGACCATCGAAGACTGGACGCAGACCCTCACCGCGGGTCCGCTCCTCCTCATCGCGGCCGGCGCCATCGCCGTGCTGCTGATCCTCATCATCACGCTGCGCGTCCACGCGTTCGTGGCCCTGATCCTCGTGAGCCTCCTCACGGCGTTCGCGACCGGCATCCCCACCTCGCAGATCGTGACCGTGCTCGTCGGCAGCTTCGGCTCCACGCTCGGCACGGTCGCGCTGCTCGTGGGGCTCGGCGCGATGCTCGGCCGCCTGGTGGAGACCAGCGGCGGCGCGAAGGCGCTGGCCGACACCCTCATCCGCGCGTTCGGCGAAAAGCGGGCGCCCTTCGCGCTCGGCGTCGCGTCGCTCCTCTTCGGCTTCCCGATCTTCTTCGACGCCGGCCTCGTCGTGATGCTGCCCATCGTGTTCTCGGTGGCCCGGCGCCTCGGCGGCGGCGTGCTCCGCTACGGCCTCCCCGCCGCAGGCGCCTTCTCGGTGATGCACATCTTCGTGCCGCCGCACCCCGGCCCGGTCGCCGCCAGCGAGTTCTTCGGCGCGAACGTCGGCATCGTGATCATCGTCGGCCTCATCGCCGCGATCCCCACCTGGTACGTCACCGCGTACCTCTACGGGCTGTGGGCGGGCAAGAGGTTCGTGCTGCCGGTCCCCTCCCTCCTCGGCGAGGCCGACGCGAACGCCGAGTCGAACCCGCCGAAGTTCGGCACCGTCGTCGCCGTGCTGCTGCTGCCGCTGCTCCTCATCTTCATGAACACGGGCCTCAACGCCGCCTCCACCGGCGGGATCCTCCCCGAGGGCACCAGCGACCAGGCCTGGTACCAGGTGCTCCGCACCATCGGCGAGACGCCCGTCGCGCTCCTCATCTCCCTGCTCGTCGCCGCGTTCGTGCTCGGCCGTCGACGCGGGATCGACAAGACCGCCCTCGAGAAGACCCTCGAGTCGGCGCTCGGCCCGGTGTGCTCCGTCATCCTCATCACCGGCGCGGGCGGCATGTTCGGCGGGGTCCTCCGCACCAGCGGCATCGGCGGCGCCCTCGCCGACGTGCTCGGCGACCTCGGCATCCCGATCATCCTCGCGGGCTTCCTCATCGCCGCGATCCTCCGCATCGCGCAGGGATCCGCCACCGTCGCGCTCACCACGGCCGCGGGCCTCATCTCCCCGGCGATCCTCGCGGGCGACTACAACGCCTTCCAGGTCGCGGCGCTCGTGGTGGCCGTCGCCGGCGGATCCGTGGTCGCCAGCCACGTGAACGACTCCGGCTTCTGGCTCGTCGGCCGCTTCTTCGACATGGATGTGAAGACGACCCTGAAGACCTGGACCGTGATGGAGACCACCATCGGCGTCATGGGCTTCGGCATCGCCGCGGCCGTGTTCGGGGTGGCGTCGCTGGTGTAGCGACGCTCCACCGACGACCCCAGGCCCGTCCCGCGCTGCGCGGGGCGGGCCTTCGTCCGTTCCGGGCGGTGGGTCGGTGCGTCGGCTCATCCCGCCGGGGTGAACTCGACGTGTCCCGTGCCCGCGTCGTAGCGGTATCCGATCGGGAAGCGCGCCGTGATGGCACCGTTCGGGAAGCGGTCCGTCACCTCCTCCGCGAACGCGTGGGCCTCCTCCGACGTCGCGAAGACGCCGAGGACTGTGTTGTCGGGACTCTCGTCGTGCTGGACGATCCACACCTCAGAAGCCATGCGGCCACCGTAGGGCTGTGGAGGCCGACCCCGACGTACACGGTGTGGCGTCGCTGGCCTAGCGAAGCTCCACCGACGATCTGAGGCCCGTCCCGCGCTGCGCGGGGCGGGCCTCTGCGTTCAGCCGTCGACCCTGCTGATCCGGACGGCATCGCCCTCGAGCGCGAAGAGGAGCGTGGTGCCCGCCGGGAAGGCCTCGCGGAGCAGCGAGGGCAGGTCGGGCGTCACGTTCATGGGGACGGTGGCCGGCACGGAGCCGGCGCCGCAGCCGTAGACGCCCACGACGGCGGCGGGATCCACGTCGATCGGCAGCACGGAGATGCAGTCGTCGCTGAGCTCCAGCGAGGTCGGATCCCGGGGCATCCGCGAGACGGTCAGGCCGAGGAACTCGACCCTCTGGATCGCGCCGTCGGACGCGCTGTCGAACGTGCCGTCCGACTCCTCGGCCTCGTCGGCGAAGGAGATGAGCGCGACGGTGTCCACCCTCTCTCGCGTGAGCCACAGGGTCGCGCCCGCCGTGATGACGACCGTCACGGCCAGCGACGCGGCCGCGACGGCGCGGAACGCGCGCGGGGAGAGGCGTCGCCTCCGGGGGTCGCGGGACCCGGCCGGGGGCGCGGCGTCCTCCGGGTCGCGCTCCGGGTCGACGGGCGCCTCGCGGGCCTCGTCGCGGGCCGGATCGGGGCTCGGATGAGCGGGTGGCGTCGGCTCGATCTCGGACACCGCCCCGCGGTCGACCGCCGGTGCGGAGCCGAGCGCGGCTAGGCGCGCGTGCGCATCCGGGTCGTGCGCCAGGTCGGGGTGCGGGCCGTAGACCCGGCGGCGCAGCTCGCGGAGCTCGCGGAGCTCGTCGCGGGCGGCGTCGGCCTCGTGATCCATCCCCGCATCGTGTCACGCCGCCTCCGCCGCGGGACAGGGGCGGCGCGCCCCCGCATCGCGGGTCACGGCGCTGGCCGGACCCGGGGTCACGCCGCCTGTCGGCACCTCGGGTCACGGCTCCGGCTGGCACCTCGGGCACCACCACGCCCGCCGCGCCCGCTCGCTCGTGCTGCCGGGATCGTCGAGGCCGATGACCGTCGTGCCGCAGCGGAGGCACGGCCGGCCCGCGCGGCCGACCACCCAGTGGGTGCGGCCGCGGCGGGGGTCGCCGGTGGTGATCTGGTAGGCGCCCGGGACGGTCGCGGAGTGCCGCAGCGAGCGGGCGGCGAGGTCGACGAGCGGCGGCAGGTCGACGTCGGCGACGCGCGTGGCGGGGTGCACACCGCGGAGGAAGCCGACCTCGTTGACCCACAGGTTGCCGAGGCCCGCCATCGGGCGCTGGTCGAGGAGGGCGGCGCGGATCGTGTCGGCGGGCCGGGCCGCGAGGCGCGAGACGGCGAGCGCCGGTTCCCAGTCGTCGCGCAGCGGATCCGGCCCCAGGTGCCCGATGACCGTCCGCTCGTCGCGGGAGGGGATCAGCTCGACCACGGGCAGGTCGATGCCCCACAGGGTGCGGCCGTCGTCGAGGCGGAGGCGCACGCGCACCTGGTGCTGGATGCGCGCGGGCACCCGCTTGCCGACGCCCGTGACCGTCCACGAGCCCTGCATGCGCAGATGCGTGTGGAGGGTGGTCGCGTCGTCGAGCCGCATGAGCAGGTGCTTGCCGTGGGTGTCGAACGCGGTGATGCGCCGACCGCCGAGCCGGGCGCCCGCCCGCGCGCCGGACCGCAGCTCCCCGTCGGCGATGAGGGCGCCGCCCACCTGCGCGCGGAGGCGTGCCGCGAGGAGGAAGACGGAGTCACCCTCGGGCATGATCCGACGCTAGTCGCGACCGCCGACAGGCCCTCAGGCGGGGGCGGGCGCGTGGGAGCGTGCGAGGTGGCCCGCCTCCGCCGCGTACCGGCCCATGCGGCGGTGCTGCACGATCCCCCACGGCACGGCCACCGCGATGCAGGCGATGGCGATGATCCAGACGGGGACGAGCCACCCGGACACGTCGCCGCGCAGGAGCGTGGGGACGAAGACCGCGACGACCAGCATCACCGATTGGCCGAGCTGGAAGGGCTGCAGGGTGCGGCTGTAGACGGCGAGGCGGGCGGCCCGCCACTCGAGCTCCGGATCCAGCTCCTCGCGCTTGCCGGCGGCCCGGCGCACGACGGCCGCGCGGTCCTCCTTCGACAGGCCCTGGGTGATGGTCGACCCCGACAGCTGCGCTCCGATGGACACGAAGATGCAGGTGAGCGCCGGCGCGAGCAGCGAGAACTGGAGCACGAAGGCGACGATCTCGCGCGGCTCCTGCGGCTCGAACCGGTCGAGCACGAGCGTGCCGGCGACCGTGACGACGAGGGCGATCGCGAACACCAGCCCGACGAGGTGCCACTTGCGGCGGGGCGTGCCCTCCGCCCAGTCGAGGTCGATGGAGAGGGCGGGCCCGTCGTCCCGCGGCGTGCCCCGACGTGCCACCGCGGCGGCCTGGGCGCGGAGCACGAGCATCCAGCTGGTCGCCGTCGTGCCGAGCGCGGCCGCCACGAACCCGGTCGCCACGAGGACGGGGACCCCGGCGACGAGCGAGGCGACGGCATGCACGACCACGGCGAGCGCCGTGACCCCCAGCCACACGAACAGGCGCACCGGACGCCGTCGCGTGCCGTCGGGACCGGTGGCGTCGCGCGCTCCGCGCAGCTCCAGCAGGCCGAGGGACGGGGTGAACCCGAGCACGAGCATCCCGGCGATGACCTGCGGCAGGACCGCCGCGGCGATCGCGCTCCCGTCGGCGTCGGGCCCGGTGCCGGTCGCCGCCCGGTACAGGCCGTACCCGTAGAGGGTCCCCATCCCGACGAACAGCGCGACGAGCAGCACCACGAGCGCGATGCGCGCGCCGACGCCGCCGCCCGCCCCCGGAGTCGACGGGGATGCTGCCTGCCCGGAGTCCTTCGCGCTCATCCGTCGACGGTACCGGTCGTCCCTGCCGCTCATGAACGCCCGCCGGATCCTCGCCGCTCCCCCGCGCGCCCCACCACCGGCCACCGCGAGGGTCCACACTCGACCCACCACCCGAACCGCACGCCGCGCCCCCGCGCAGCGAAGGAGCCCCATGAGAATCACCGGCCGCACCGTCCTCATCACCGGAAGCACCTCGGGCATCGGCCGTGGCCTCGCCGAGCGGTTCCACGCGGCGGGCAACCGCGTCGTCATCGCGGGGCGCCGCGCCGACCTGCTCGAGGAGATCACCGCGCAGCACGACGGCATGGCCGGGGTGGTGCTCGACGTCGCCGATCCCGCCTCGATCCTCGCCGCCCGCGACGAGCTCGCCGTGACCCACCCCGACCTCGACGCCGTGATCACCATGGCCGGCATCATGCAGGCCGAGGACCTCCGCGATCCCGCGCACCAGGCGACGGCGGAGGCGATCATCGCGACGAACCTCCTCGGCACCATCCGCACGGTCGACGCGTTCCTGCCGGTCCTCCTCGCCGGCGACGAGGCCACCCTCATGACCGTCTCGTCGGGCCTCGCCTTCGTGCCGCTGCCCGTCACCCCCACGTACAACGCGACGAAGGCGGCCGTGCACTCGTACACGCAGAGCCTCCGCGCGCAGCTCGCCGGGTCGTCGGTCGAGGTGATCGAGCTGGTGCCGCCCAAGGTGCAGACCGCGCTCATGCCCGGCCAGGCGGACGCGGGCGACGCGCTGCCGCTCGAGGACTTCCTCGACGAGGTGATGGGGATCCTGCAGGCACGCCCGAGGACGAGGAGATCCTCGTGCAGGACGTCCACGGCCTCCGCTTCGCCGAGCGCGACAACCGCCACGACGAGATGCTGGCGCTGCTCAGCGGGCGCTAGCGGGCAGCCCGCGCCGAGCGGCGGTCCGCAGCTAGCTGCTCTGCCGCACCACCAGCGTGGTCGGCATCAGCGTGAGCGGATCCACCTCCTCGCCGGCGACCAGCCGCACGAGCACCTCGGCCATCTTCTGCCCGAACTCCTGGTTGGGCTGGCGCACGGTGGTGAGCGCGGGTACGGCCGACTCGGCGAAGTAGTCGTCGTCGAAGCCGACCACCGCCACGTCCTCGGGGACGCGCAGGCCGTGCTCGCGCAGCTCCGCGTAGACGCCGGCGGCCATCTGGTCGCTCGCCGCGAACACGCCGTCGACGGGCTCGCCGCGCGCGAGCAGCGTGCGCATGGCGTCGGCACCGGAGGCGGGCGAGAAGTCGCCGAACGCGACGAGGGCGGGATCCAGGCCCGCCGCCGCCATCGCCTCGCGGAACCCGCGCAGCCGGTCGATGCCCGCGGGCATGTCCTGCCGGCCGGCGACCGCGGCGATGCGGGTCCGTCCGCGCTGGATGAGGTGCTCGGTCGCGGCCCGCGCGGCCCCCACGTTGTCGACGTCGACCGTGGGCGCGTCCCGGTCGTCCTGCCGGAGCGGCCGGCCGGCGAACACGACCGGCAGCCGGTCGCGGAGCCCGCTGAAGGTCGCGTCGCCCGAGTGGTGCGACACGACGAGCACCCCGTCGACGTTGCCGCCGAGGAGGAACCGCCGCGTCTTCTCGGCCTGCGCGGGCGAGGAGATGAGGAGCGTGAGCGTGTACTCGGTGGCGGCGAGGTGCGTCATCGCGCCCTGGATGAGCGCCGCGAAGAACGGGTCCGCGAACACGCGCGCGGTCTGCTCCGGCATCACGAGCGCCAACGCGTTGGTGCGGCGCCCCGCGAGCGAGCGCGCGGCGCGGTTGGGCACGTAGTTGAGCTGCGCGATGGCGGCGTTGACGGCGGTGACCACCGCGGGCGCGACCCGGTCGGAACCGTTGACCACCCGCGAGACGGTGGCCCGGCTGACGCCGGCGAGCGCACCGACCATCTCCAGGGTGGGAGGGCCCTTCTCGGCGTTGACGGCCACGGTCCCCCTCGGGTCGGCGCTCGACGGATCAGGCGTCGCACGGCTCATCCGAGTGTACGGCCGGGCGCGCCCCGGGATCGAGCGGACCTCCGGCGCCGCCGACCCGATCCGGCGGCCGCCCGCATCGGCCGGGGCCGGCCCGCCGCGGCCGGAGGCGCCTAGGGTCGATGCATGTCGACGACGATGCCGCCCGCACCCTCCTCCGCCGCCGCACCCGATGCCGACCGGCCCGTCCGCTGGGGCGTCGTCGGCGCCGCCGGCATCGCGACCTCGGTCGTCCCCGACATGCTGCTCGTGCCGGGCGTCGAGGTCGTCGCCGTGCACTCCCGCACCCGGGCGAGCTCCGAGGCGCTGGCCGCCGCCCACGGGATCGCGCGCATCCACGACACCCTCGAGGAGCTCCTCGCCGACGACGGGGTCGACGCCGTCTACGTCGCCACCCCGCACACGCTGCACCGCGCGCAGGCCGAGGCCGCTCTCCGGGCCGGCAAGCACGTGCTCTGCGAGAAGCCCGCCACCACCACGGCCGCCGACACCCGCGCCCTCGTGGACCTCGCCCGCGCCGAGGGCCTCCTCTTCCTCGAGGCCGTCTGGATGGCGTTCTCGCCCGGGTTCCTCGCCGTGCGCGCCGCGATCGCGGACGGCCGCATCGGGGACCCGCGCGCTGTCTCCGCGTCCTTCGGGTTCGTCACCGAGACCGGCGCGGGCCGCCTCTGGGACCCCGCGGTCGGCGGCGGCACGCTGCTCGACATGGGCGTCTACCCGCTCGCCTTCGCGCACGGCCTGTTCGGCGCGCCCTCCTCGGTCGCGGCGGTCGGCACGGTGATCGGCGGCGGCGTCGACACCGAGGTCGCGATCCTCCTCGGCTGGCCCGACGGCCGCCAGGCGACGCTCGCCTGCTCGCTCGTCGCCGCGCTCCCCACGGGCGCCACCGTGAGCGGCACGGCCGGCCGGATCGAGGTGGACCCGCTGTTCCTCGCCTCGACCGGGCTCGCGATCGTCCCCGCCGACGGGGAGCCGGAGCGTCAGGAGCACGAGATCGAGGGCCGCGGCTACGTGCCCATGATCCGGGCGGCGCGCGACGCGATCCGGGCGGGCCGGGTCGAGTGCGCGGAGATGCCGCACGCCGCGTCCGTCGACCTCGCCGAGCTCATGGACCGGATCCTCGTGGAGATCGGCGCGCGCTGACGCGCAGCCGCGACCCTCACCGTGCTGGGGCGCGGGCGCGGGTGCGATGCCGCGCCGGGCACGACGACGGCCGCGCCCCGAGGGGACGCGGCCGGCCGGCGGAGCGGGGAGGCTACGGCTTCAGCACCACCTTGATGCAGCCGTCCTCCTTCTCCTGGAAGATCCCGTACATGCGCGCGGCGTCCGCGAGCGGCGCCGTGTGGGTGACGAGGTCCATGACGCCGAGCGGGTCGGCCGGGTCCTCGACGAGGGGCAGCAGGTCGTCGATCCAGTGCTGCACGTTGCACTGGCCCATGCGGATCGCCACCTGCTTGTCGAACAGCGACTTCATGGGCATCGGGTCGGCCTCGCCGCCGTAGACCCCGCTGATGGAGACGGTGCCGCCGCGGCGGACCGCGTCGAACGCCGTGTGCAGGGCCGCGAGGCGGTCGACGCTCGCCGTGTCCATGACCTTCTTCGCGATGCCGTCGGGGAGGATGCCGGCCGCCTTCTGCGCGAACGACGCGACGGGGCTGCCGTGCGCCTCCATGCCGACCGCGTCCACGACCGAGTCCGGCCCGCGCCCGTCGGTGAGCTCCCGCAGGCGGTCGACCACGTCGTCGGTGAGGTCGAGCGTCTCGACGCCGTGGCGCTCGGCCATCGCGCGGCGCTCGGGGACGGGATCCACGGCGATCACGCGGTAGCCGAGGTGCTTCCCGATGCGCGCCGCGAACTGCCCGACGGGGCCGAGGCCCATCACGCCGAGCGAGCCGCCCTCGGGGACGGCCGCGTACTGCACGCCCTGCCAGGCGGTGGGGAGGATGTCGCTGAGGAACAGGTAGCGCTCGTCCGGCAGCTCGGTGCCGACGACGATCGCGTTGGCGTCCGCGAGCGGCATGCGCAGGCGCTCCGCCTGGCCGCCGGGGACGGATCCGTACAGCTCGCTGAACCCGTACAGGGACGCGCCGCTGCCCTGGGCCCGCACCTGCGTCGTCTCGCACTGGGTGAACAGGCCCCGGTCGCACATGAAGCAGTCGCGGCAGGCGATGACGAACGGGACGACGACGCGGTCGCCGACCTTCACGCGCGTGACGCCCGCGCCGACCTCCTCGACGACGCCCATGTTCTCGTGGCCCAGCACGTCGCCCTTGTCGAGGAACGGGCCGAAGACCTCGTAGAGGTGCAGGTCGGACCCGCAGATGGCGGTGGAGGTGATGCGGATGACCGCGTCGGTGTCGTGCTCGATGCGGGGGTCCGCGACGTCCTGGACCTCGACGTCGTGGATGCCCTGCCAGGTGAGTGCCTTCATGGTGCTCCTTCTCTCGAGCGCCGGATCCTCGTGGGACAGGCGCTCGTCCCACACAACGCCCGCGGCGGCGGCACGCCAAGCGACCGGCAGGCGACGTCCAGGCAGCGGCCTCGGCCGGGCGCGGCGGGAGGGGGCGCCGCGGACGGGGGCGCGGCCACGCGGGACGCGCGTGCGGGGGACGAACGATCCGCCCCGGGTCTCGGTCGTCCACGACACGACCGATCCGGGGCGGATCTGGAGGGCCTCGTTCGGCGGTCCGGACTGCATAGGAGGACTCTCGACAACCCTCAAGCGCCCGAGCCCGCTGCGGCCTCGTGGTCAGAGTGTGCTCCGCAGGTGGAGAAACGCACAGGGGCTTGACGACGCTCCCGGCGGATGCTCGGCGAAGGGGTCAGACGTCCCAGCCGTGCGCGCGCTGCACGGCGCGCAGCGCGTGCGCGGCCTCGTCCTCGCCGAAGGGCAGCCGGTCCCAGCGGATGCCGCACGGGGAGATCCAGCCGAGCTCGGCGAGCGCCGCCGCGAGGTCCTCGATGAAGAGCGCCACGGCGCCGCCGTGGACGCCCGTGCCGCGGATCGCGTCGCCCGTGATGGACCAGCCGAAGTAGCCGGCGACGAACCGGGCCTGCTCGGTGGGGCTGCGGACGGGGCCGAGGGGGCGTGCGGGGAGCGCCTCGCTCGCGGACGACTGGACGATGTCGCCCATGCCGTCGGCGTCCGTGTCCCGCATCGCGCACCCCATCCCCGTGGCCCACGTCCGTGGACCCGGAGCCCACGATGCCAGCCGTGACGCGTCCGTCCGAATGGGGACAGGAGGGGTTGACAGCACCACGGGAGCGGGAGTAGCAGCCGGCCGAGCCGACCTAGCGCGCGTCGTCCCGGGGCTCGTCCTCCGGGGGCTCGCGCAGTATGAGCAGGCCGCCCGGGCTGTTGGCCGTCGTCATGAGGGCGTCCACCCACTTGCGGTTGATGGGCGGCACCCGGCTGCCGTGGTACTTGAACACCAGGGGCAGCGAGTTGTGCATCCAGATGGTGGTGCGCCCGTCGCCGACCTCCACGTCGTCGCGCCAGGAGAAGTAGAACGCCTCCCCGCGGCGCAGCTTCGCGCCGATGACGAGCTGCAGGTGCGCGAGCAGGCGGTCGTCGAACTCCGCCGTCAGCGTCGAGTCGTACTTGAACGTGCCCATGATCGATCCCGTGTCCCCCTCGTGAGCTCTCGGGCCCCGCGCCGACGGAGAGGGGGCCAGAGAGCGGCGCTGAGCTTCGGCCGTGCCCACCCACTATGCCAGCCATGCCGTCGGGATCCGGCTCGTGCGTCGGACCGACCGGCATGTGGTAGTGGAGCGGGGGCGCCGATGGCGCGCATCGGGGGCGCGCTCGGCCGGGGGACACGCCCGGGACGCCGCCGCGGGACCTGTCAAGGGGGTAGGCACCGCCTCGGGGAGCGGCGAACGGTGGAGGGAGAGCGCGGTCGCTCCGGACCGCGACGCCGACGACGAGGAGAGACCCCTCCATGTTCTTCCACAAGCAGGAGCTGCAGCACAGCGCGTCCCCCGACAAGCCCGACCCCATCTACGCCCGCCACCTCCAGGAGGTGCTCGGCGGCCAGTACGGCGAGATCTCCGTGGCGATGCAGTACGGGTTCCAGTCCTGGAACTCGAAGCTCCCCGGCAAGTACCGCGACATGCTCTACGGGATCGGCGCCGAGGAGTTCGGCCACGTCGAGATGCTCGCGATCATGATCGCGAAGCTGCTCGAGACCGCGCCGGTCGAGGAGACCGAGGACGCGATGAAGGACCCGACGCTCGCCGCGGTCATCGGCGGCATGGACATCCAGCACGCCATCGTCGCGGGCGCCGGCGCGCGCCCGGTCGACAGCAACGGGAACCCCTGGCAGGGCTCCTACGTCACCTGCAGCGGCAACCTGCTGGCCGACTTCACGGCCAACGCGAACGCCGAGATGCAGGGCCGGATCCAGGTGGCCCGGCTCTACCACATGACCGACGACCACGGCGTGAAGGACCTCCTGTCCTTCCTCCTCGCGCGCGACACCATGCACCAGAACCAGTGGACCGCCGCCATCGCGGAGCTCCGCGCCGAGGGCACCGAGGACCTGCCCGTGCCGAGCGACTTCCCCCTCGACCTCGAGGACCGCGAGGTGTCGTACCAGTACCTCAACTTCTCGAACGGCCCCGCCGCGGCGGAGGGCTCCTGGGCGTCCGGCCCCACCCCGGACGGCAAGGGCACGTTCACGTACCACGACGGCCCGACCACCACGGTCCCGATGCCCGCGCCGCCCGTCGGGAACCCGCTCCTCCACGGCACCATCCCGCCGAAGGACCCGGGCCTGCTGAAGAAGGCGGCCGGCGCCGTGAAGGACGCCGTGACGCCCGAGTGACCCGCGGCCGACCGCCGCACGACCCGCGACGCACGACCGGCGGCCGACCCCCACGGGGCCGGCCGCCCGGCCGCGTCCGCGGACCCACCTCCGAGAGGACCGCATGATCCGCACCGGCACCCCGCCCCGCCCCTCGTCCCCCGTGCTCACCCGGGACGTCGCTCCGGGGATCCACCTGCTCGCGCACGCCTACGTGAACGCGTACCTGGTCGAGGACGACGACGGCGTCACCCTCGTCGACACGGCGTTCCCCGACACCTGGCCGCACCTGCTGCGCTCCCTCGCCGCGATCGGCCGGACGCCCGACGACGTGCGCGCCGTCGTGCTCACGCACGGGCACTTCGACCACGTCGGATCCGCTGCCCGCGCCGCCCGCGAGCTCGGCGTGCCCGTGCACGTGCACCCGGACGACGCCGGCATCGCCCGCCACCCGTACTCCTACCGCCGCGAGCGCACGCCGTTCGCGTACCCGCTCCGCCACGGCCGCGCGATCCCCGTGGTCGCGGCCATGGCGGCCGCGGGCGCCCTGCGCGTCGAGGGCGTGGATGGCACCGCCGACATCGCCGCCGGACCGCTCGAGGTCCCCGGACGCCCGATCGCGATCCCCACCCCCGGCCACACCGACGGCCACGTCGCGCTCCACCTCCCGACCGCGACGCGCTCCTCACCGGCGACGCCCTCGTGACCCTCGACCCGTACACCGGACGCACCGGCTGCCGCATCGTCGCCGGCGCCGCCACCGCGGACAGCGGCCGGGCGCTCCGCTCGCTCGCCGCCCTGGAGGAGACCGACGCGCGCCTCGTGCTGCCCGGGCACGGCGCCCCCTGGCGGAACGGGATCCGCTCCGCCGTCTCCGCCGCGCGCTCGGCCGGCCCCGCGTGACCGGCCTCACCGAGCTGTGGCTCGTGCGGCACGGGGAGAGCACCGCCAACGTCGCCGCGAGCCGCGCCGACCGCGACGGCGCCGAGGCCATCCAGGTCGACCACCGCGATCCGGACGTGCCGCTCTCCGACACCGGCGAGGCGCAGGCGCGCGCCCTCGGGCGCTGGTTCGCGAGCCGGGCGGACGTGCCGACCGCCGTCTGGTCCTCCACGTACCTGCGCGCGCGCAGCACGGCGGGCATCGCGCTGGCCGAGGCGGGCATCGCCGCGGAGGTCCGGTCCGACGAGCGGCTCCGCGACCGCGAGCTGGGGATCCTCGACCTCCTCACCGCCCGGGGCGTCGCCGCCCGCCACCCGGAGGAGGACACGCGCCGTCGCTGGCTGGGCAAGGTCTCCTACCGGCCGCCCGGTGGGGAGTCGTGGGCCGACGTGGGGCTGCGCGTGCGGTCGTTCCTGCAGGATCCCGAGGTCGTCGCCGCCGACGGCCGCGCCCTCGTCACCACGCACGACGCCGTGGTCATGCTCTTCCTCTACGTGTGCCTGGGGCTCACCGAGGCCGAGCTCCTGGCCTTCCAGGCGAAGCACACCGTGGCGAACGCGTCCGTCACGATCCTCGAACGGCCCGTCCCGCATGGGCCCTGGACCCTCCGGGTCTTCTCGGCCACGGAGCACCTCGACGGGCAGGGCGCCCCCGTCACCGAGCACGGAGGGGAACCCGATGAGCCAGGACGATGAGGGCCGCGCGCAGGCACCCGCGGAGGTCGTGACGCCGGCCGGGCTGCGCGCCTGGGCGCTGCCGGAGCCCGGCGGGTCGAAGTACGGCCGCGGCCAGGTCGTGGTCGTCGGCGGGGCGCTCCGGTCGCCCGGCGCCGCCATGATCGCGGGCCTCGCCGCCCTGCGCGTCGGCGCCGGCCGCCTGACCCTCGCGGTCGGGGCGTCGGTGGCGACCGAGGTGGCCGTCGCCGTCCCCGAGAGCGGCGTCGTGCCGCTCGAGGAGACCGCGGCCGGGCACGTGCGCGGCGCGGGGATCCGCGCGGCGGACGCCGACCTCGCCTCCGCCGACGCGGTCCTCGTGGGACCCGGCCTCGACGACGCCGACGAGGCCGAGCGGATGGTCCGCCTCCTCGCCACGCTCGTGCCGGAGGACGCCGTCGTGGTGCTCGACGCCTATGCGCTGGGCGTCCTCCCCGCCTGTCGCGAGTCCGCGGCGCACCTCGCCGGCCGGCTCGTGCTGACGCCGAACTCCTCCGAGGCCGAGCGCCTGCTCGGGCGCGCGGCGGGCGAGGACGCGGTGGCGGATGCGCGGGAGATCGCCCGGGACTACGCCGCCGTGGTCACGATGGGCGGCGTGGTCGCCGCTCCCGACGGGCGCGCGTGGAGCGTCGGCGCGGGCGGGAGCGGCCTCGGCACGTCCGGATCCGGCGACGTGCTCGGCGGCGCGGTGGCGGGCCTCTGCGCGCGCGGCGCCGACCCCGCCCAGGCCGCCGTGTGGGCCACGCACGCGCACGCGGCTGCCGGCGACCGCCTCGCGGTGCAGGTCGGACCGCTCGGCTACCTCGCGAGCGAGCTGCTCGTGGAGCTGCCGCGCGTGCTCGTGGAGCTGGAGGCCTGAGGCGGGGCGCCTGGGCGGTGGCCGCGGTCGGGCATCCGCTGGGGATCCCGCCCGGGCCCGGTCACCGCGTCGCGACGGTCGTAGGGTCGGGTCATGACTGATTCGACGTACACCGCACAGCTGGTCGGCCCCGACGGCACCGAGGAGGCCGAGGTCGAGCTCATCAACGGCGAGCCCGTGAAGAGCTTCACGCGCGCCACCTCGCTCAACGAGGAGGAGATCGTCTGGGAGCTCGACGCGGACGCCGACGGCTACGTCTACCGTCCCGCGGGCATCCCGGGCGCCGACTACTCCTGATCCGCGTCGGATCCTCCGGGCGGGGTCCCGCGCGACCCCGCCCGTAGGATCGAGGTCCCGCACGACGTGAGGAATCCCGCATGAGCACCAGCCCGTCCACGCCCGCGACCGACACCGCCGCGATCGCCCGCATCATCGACCACACGCTCCTGAAGCCCGAGGCCACGCGCGACGAGGTCGCCGCGCTGGTCGCCGAGGCCGTCGAGCTCGGCACGTACTCGGTGTGCGTCTCGCCGTCGATGCTGCCCCTCGAGCTGCCCGCGGGATCCGACCTCCGGGTCGCCGTCGTGTGCGGCTTCCCCAGCGGCAAGCACCACAGCGAGGTCAAGGCCGCCGAGGCCGCGCTCTCCGTCCGCCAGGGCGCCGACGAGGTCGACATGGTCATCGACGTGGGCGCCGCCCGCGAGGGCCGCTTCGCCGACGTCGAGGCCGACATCCGCGCCGTCCGCGAGGCCGTGCCCGCACCCGCGGTGCTGAAGGTCATCATCGAGTCCGCCGCGCTCGACGACGACCAGATCGTCGCCGTCTGCCAGGCGGCCGTCGCCGCGGGGGCCGACTTCGTCAAGACGTCCACCGGGTTCCACCCGACCGGCGGCGCCACCGTGCACGCGGTCGAGCTCATGAGCCGCACGGTCGCCGGCCGCGCGGGCGTCAAGGCATCCGGCGGCATCCGCACGTACGAGACCACCGTGCAGATGATCGAGGCGGGCGCCACGCGCCTCGGCGTCTCCGGCAGCGCGGTCGTGCTCGCGGGACCCGTGCAGACGCCCGAGAACGGCGCGCTCGGATCGAGCGGGTACTGATGCCCGCGGACCGCCGCGCGCACCTCGCCGACCTCGGCCGCTACATCCAGGCCTCGCCCTCGTCGTTCCACGCCGTCGCCGAGGCCGCGCGCCGGCTCGACGCGGCGGGGTTCACGGGCCTCGACGAGCGCGACGCGTGGCCCACCGGCCCGGGCCGGCGCTACGTCGTGCGCGACGGCGCGCTCCTCGCGTGGATCCAGCCCGCCGGCGCCCACGCCACCACCCCCTTCCGCGTGCTGGGCGCCCACACCGACTCCCCCGGCTTCAAGCTGAAGCCGAAGCCCACCATCGGATCCGACGGCTGGGTGCAGGCGGGCGTCGAGGTCTACGGCGGCCCCCTGCTCAACTCCTGGCTCGACCGCGACCTCGAGCTCGCCGGCCGCCTCGTCACCCGCGACGGTCGACGCCACCTCGTGCGCACCGGTCCGCTCCTGCGCTTCCCGCAGCTGGCCGTCCACCTCGACCGCGGCGTGAACACGGAGGGTCTCCGCCTGGACCCGCAGCGGCACATGTCACCCGTCCTCGGCGTCGGCTCCCCCGCCGCCCACGACGTGCTGGGCCACCTGGCGGGTCTCGCGGGCGTGGCGGCGGACGACGTGCTCGGCTACGACGTGGGCGTCGCCGACACGCAGGCGCCCGGCGCCCTCGGGCTCGACGGCGCGCTCTTCGCCGCCGGGCGCATGGACAACCTCAGCTCCGTGCACGCGGGCCTCGCCGCCCTCCTCGAGCTGGCCGCGGCCGAGGAGGACGCGGATGCGCCCATCGCCGTGCTCGCCGCCTTCGACCACGAGGAGGTCGGATCCGCGACCGCGTCGGGCGCCGCCGGTCCCGTCCTCGAGGACGTGCTCGGCCGCGTCTCCGCCGGCCTCGGGGCGGCATCGGAGGAGCGTCGCCGCGCCTTCGCCGCCTCCTGGTGCCTCTCGGCCGACGCCGGGCACGCGGTGCACCCGAACCATCCGGACCGCCACGACCCGGCCAACCGGCCCGTACCGAACGGCGGCCCGCTGCTGAAGATCAACGCGAACCAGCGCTACGCGACCGACGGCGTCGGCGCCCGCGAGTGGGCGCTGGCCTGCGAGCGCGCGGGGGTCCCGTACCAGGAGTTCGTGTCCAGCAACGCGGTGCCGTGCGGCTCGACCATCGGCCCCATCACGGCGACGCGCCTCGGGATCCGCACGGTCGACGTCGGGATCCCGCTGCTGTCGATGCACTCGGCCCGCGAGCTGTGCGGCGCCGACGACCCCGGCCACCTCGCCGCGGCGGCCGCCGCGTTCCTCCGCCCGGCGGCCTGAGGGCCCGGCCCGACGCGATCCGCGCCGGGCCCGGCCTCACGGAAGGACGACGCCGCCGATCGACCCGAGCAGCGCCTGCATCCTGGTGAGCTGCTCGCCCTGCGTCGACGACATCGTCGCGGCCAGCTCCAGCGCCTCGGAGGACGTGCCCAGCTGCGACTCCCCGTCGGCCAGCTCGATCGCGGCCTGGTGCCGGGCGATCATGCCCTGCAGGAACAGCCGTGCCGCGTCCGCGCCGCTCGCGGCCCGCAGCGCCTCCAGCTCGGAGTCGAAGGCGGTGTCGCTCATCTCCTCGGTCTCGGCCGCGGATCCGGAGCCCCCGGCCGCGCCGTCCTCCGTCCCGCCCTCGGCGGAGGCGCCGCCGGCCTCCTCGCGGTCCTCGGTGCCGTTCGCGCCCGATCCGCCCTCCTCGTCGCCCCACTCCTCCGCGAGCTGCGCGAGGGTCCGCGCCTGCGGCCCCTGCTCGTCGCGGATCTGCACGGCCAGCTCCTCCGCCTCGGGCGGCAGGTCGGCGACCTCGAGCGCCGCCTCGGCCAGCTCGACGGATCCGGCGGCGTGGTCGCCCATCTCCTCGGCGAACGAGAGGTCGGCGCGGTTCCAGCCCTGGGACTCCGTCTCCGTGGGGGCGGCCGCGTCGGCGCTCGCGCTGGCGGCGTCCTCGGGGGTGCGCGGCGGGGTCGAGCAGCCGGCGAGCCCGGCAGCGAGGACGATGGCGGTCGTGACGGCGGTGAGCCGGTAGCGGTATCCCATGCCTCGATCCTCCTCCAGGGCGCGCCGGGTGACAGCCCGCCGGTAGGTTCTCCCCATGCCCGAGATCGTCGACCTGCCGCATCCCGGCGTCACCCTCGAGTTCGGCGAGCCGGGCCGTCCGGTGGTGGTCCTCGTCCACGACGACCACGGCCGCCTCCCCTGGCTCGACCAGTACGCGCTGGCGCTCGCCCGCGCGGGCTTCCACGTGCTCGTCCCCGACCTGTACGACGGCCGCGGGACCCTCGACGACGGCCTCGCCGCGGGGCTCGCCGAGCAGCTGGACGTGGGGTTCGCGCTCGGCACCATCCGCGACGGCATCGACTCGGCGCGGGCGCGCGGATCCGAGCGCGTCGGCCTCGTGGGCTTCGCGCCCGGCGGCTGGCTCGCGCTCCTCGAGGCGCAGGACGGCGGCGCGGACGCCGTGGTCGCCTACTGCGCGAGCCTCGGCCCGGAGGAGCACGGCGTGATCCCCTGCGCGGTGCTGCTGCACCTCGCCGAGCACGACGAGTGGGCGGACGACCAGCGGCCCGAGGCCTTCATCGGCCGGCTGCGCGAGCACGGCACGCCCATCACCTCGCACACCTACCCGGGCACGCTGCCCGTGTTCCCCAACGCGAGCCTCCGCGACCGGCTGGATCCCGACGCCGCCGCCCTCGCCTACCGCCGTACGGAGGCGTTCCTCGCGGAGCACCTGGGAAACGCGTGACGATCCGGTAGCGCGACCGCACCAAACCCCGCGAGTAAGCGGTACGAATGTAAGGAGCCTGGGAAAGCCCCGGCTCTTCCCTACCAATGGAGGCACCATCATGAGCTCGTCCCCGAACCGCCTGCTCGGCACCGTCTTCGGCGCCGTCTACGTCCTCGTCGGCCTTCTCGGCTTCCTGTTCCCGCCGCAGAGCGGAGGGTTCTTCTCCTCCGACGGCGGGCTGCTGCTCGGGATCTTCATGGTGAACCCGTTCCACAACGTGGCCCACCTCCTGATCGGCGCGGCCCTCCTCATCGGCGGCCTCTCCAGCGTCGCGTCGGCCAAGGCCGTGAACTCCACCGTGGGCTTCGCGTACCTCGCGCTCGGCATCGTCGGCTTCTTCCTCGTGAACACCGACTTCAACATCCTCGCGCTCAACACGGCGGACCACTTCCTGCACCTCGGCAGCGCCGTCGTGCTGCTGATCGTGGGCCTCGGCGCCGAGAAGGGCGTCCGCAACCGCGCCACCCGCGCAGCGTAGGACCGCCGTCGCGCCGCCGCACCCGGCGCGTCACGCATCACCGCATCACCGCACGACAGATCCACAGCACGCAGCACCGCACCACCGCGGCGCCCGGGACGACGAAGGGACCAGCACGTGTCACTGCTCATCCGCCACTGGCTTGCCCTCGCCGCCCTGGGCGCCGCGCTCATCCACCTGGCCGTCGGGGCGGGATCCTCGCCCGCGGCCATGGTGGCCCTCCTCGTCATCGGCGTCGCCGAGCTGGCCTGGGCCATCGCCGTCCTCCGCTCGGACCGCCTCCCCGCGGCCGGCTGGGCCGTCGTCGGCGCGCTCGTGCCCGTGGCCGGCTGGGCGCTCCTCGTGACCGCCGCGGTCGTCATGCAGGCGCCCGGCATCACGGACGACCTCCCCGCGATCCCCATGCTCGCCGCGACCCTGCTCGACCTCCTGGTCGCCGCCGTCGTCGGCCGACACCTCCGGTCCCGCGCCGAGACCGACGCCCAGGCGGCCTGCACCGCCGTCGAGGCGGAGTTCCCCGCCGACGCGGCGCTCATCGGATCCGGCGCCCTGGGCGCCGCCGGCCCCCGTGTCCCCGCGGAGTCCGCTGCCGCGCCTACCGACGCCGCCGCTGCCGCTGCCGTTGACGCTGCGACGAGCGGCACCCCCGCCGATCCGGAGCGCACCGGCGGCCGCTACCTCGTGGGCGTGCTCGTCGGCGCGTTCGTCGTCGCCGGTCTCGTCACGCCGGCCCTCTCGCTCACCCGCGCCGGCGAGTTCGCCGTGCCCCACGGCCAGCACAGCACCGTCGACCTCGACGGCATCCCGGACGAGCACTCCGGCCACTGACGCGAGACGCCTCCACGGGGGCTCGCCGGGCGCCGGGGACCGCGAGCGCGTCCGCGTCAGCTCGCGGGCGCGACCTGCGGCGTCACGCGGATCCGCGTCGCCTCGCTCATGAACCGCCGCACGTTCTCGTCCACGATGATGTCGCCCGGCCGCAGCGGCCGGGTGAGGAACAGGCCGTCGATGTCGGTGATCCGGCTGAGCGCCACGTAGGTCTGCCCCGGGCTGAACACGCGCGACCCCAGGTCGACGATGGCCCGCTCGTACGTCTTGCCCTGCGACTTGTGGATGGTTACCGCCCACGCGAGCCGCAGCGGGAACTGCGTGAAGTCCGCCACGACGTCGCGTCGCAGCTGCTTCGTGGTGGGCGAGTACGAGTACTTGTGCTTCTCCCACGTGACCGGCTCGACCTCGTGCACGACCCCGTCGAGCTCCACGTAGACGTTGGTGTCGATGCGCGTGACGACGCCGACGGATCCGTTCACCCACCGCTGGTCGGCGTCGTTGCGGAGGAACATCACCTGCGCGCCGATCTTCAGGTCGAGCTTCTCGTCGGCGGGGTAGGTGCGGCCGCCGAAGTCGCCCGTCACGTCCGCGGTCGCGGTGAGCGAGCGGCCCGGCAGGCGCTTCAGGGCCTCGGCGTTGATGCGGTTCACGGTGTCGTTGCGCGTCGCCAGCGTGATGGCGCCGTCGGTGGGCGCCGGGCGCGCACCCGCCGCGTTGAGCACGCCCGCGATCTCGGCGGTCACCCGCCCGTGGCGCACGGCGTTCAGCATCTCCTTGAACGCCTCCTCGTGCTGCCGGTGGATCTCGGTGAGCTCGTAGATCCGCAGCTGCGCCTCCTCCCACACCTTCGCGTCGAAGAACCACATGGAGCGGTAGCGGTCGGCGAAGTACGCGCGCTCGTCGCCGTCGCCCGGCACCGGGGCCAGCTGGTACGGGTCGCCGAACAGCACCACCTGCACGCCGCCGAACGGCACGTCCTTCTTGTGCCGGGCCTGGCGGAGGCTCCGGTCGATGGCGTCCACGAGGTCGGCGTTGACCATGGAGACCTCGTCGATGACGAGCGTGTCGATGGTGTTCAGGAGCTTCCGCAGCTCGCCCGTCTGCTCGATCTCCTCGTCGGCGATGACGCCGATGGGCAGCTTGAACAGGGAGTGGATGGTCTGCCCGCCCACGTTGAGCGCCGCGACGCCCGTGGGCGCGCAGATGACGATCTGCTTCTCGGTGTTCCACGACAGGTGCGTGAGGAGCGTCGACTTGCCGGTGCCGGCGCGGCCCGTGACGAAGATGTGGTCGCGCGTGCCCTCGATGGCCTGGAAGACGGCGGCCTGCTCCGGGGAGAGGGGGACCGTGCTCACGCGGGGCTCCTGGCGGGTCGGGGACGGGAGGTGCGCGGATCCACGGCTGCGGGCAGCGCGCGGATGCGCACTCGAATCTACCCCGGCGTCCGCCCGGGGAGGCGTCGATCCCCCGCCCGTAGGATGATCCGCATGCCGAGCCCCGCCGTCGACGCGCGCGGGGAGCTGCGCCGGGCCGTCGTCGTGTGGTCCCTGCTCGCGGCGCTCCTCGTCGGGACGTTCCTCGGCACGGTGGCGTCGCTCAACCAGAGCACCTTCAGCGCGCACGGCTTCGTGCGCTCCTACCTCGACGCGCTCGCCCGAGGCGACAGCCGCGACGCGCTCGCGACGCCCGGCGTCGTCCTCCCGGAGACGGGCAGCCGCGCGCTGCTCGACGCCCGCGCGCTGCCCGGCCTCGACGACGTCGAGCTCGTCGCGGACGAGCCCGCGGACGGCGGCGGGCGCACGGTCACGTACGCCTACACGCTGCCGTCCGGGCCCGGATCCACGTCGTTCCGCGTGCGGGAGCTGCCCGCCGCCCTCGGCCTGTTCGCGCGGTGGGAGTTCCAGACGAGCCCCGTGGCCGCGATCGACCTCGAGCTCCGGCACGCGTCGACGTTCACGGCCAACGGCCTGTCCGTCGAGGCGGAGGCCGGCGGGGAGTCCGCCGCGGGTGCGGGATCCACGTACCTCGTGCTCGCCCCGGCGCGCTCGCCCTCGACCACGCGTCCCGGTACCTGGAGGCCGAGGACGTCGACGTCGCCGTCACCGAGCCCGGCAGCGTCGTGCCCGCGCGCGTCGACGCGGAGCCCACGGACGAGCTGGTGGAGTCCGTGCGCACCGAGGTGGAGGCGTACCTCACGGAGTGCACGACGCAGTCCGTCCTGTTCCCGTCGGGCTGCCCGTTCGGGAAGTCCATCCGCGACCGGATCACCGCGCCGCCCGTGTGGAGCATGACCTCGATGCCCGAGATCGCCCTGCAGCCCGCGAGCGACGACCCGGCCGACCTCGACTGGGTCGTGCCGTCCACCGTCGGCACCGCGCACA
This sequence comes from Clavibacter michiganensis, assembly GCA_002150995.1. Taxonomy (GTDB): domain Bacteria; phylum Actinomycetota; class Actinomycetes; order Actinomycetales; family Microbacteriaceae; genus Clavibacter; species Clavibacter michiganensis_K. The sequence goes on from MDHJ01000001.1 coordinate 3,215,875, forward strand.
TCGACGTGCCCGTCCGCTCCCTCTACGACGGGAGCGTGAAGGACCTCGACGAGGACGTCCCGTTCAGCGTCAGCTGGCGGGTGAGCGTCGACGACGACGCGGGCGTCCGGATCCAGGGCCTCTAGGCCCGGCCGTCGGCACCCTCACGCCGCGTCACGGTGCGGTGCGGGTCCGGTCGGGCCAGGATCGGGTCCCATCAGGGTCCGCGCGACCGCGGGGATCCGTCACCCGAGGAGCGTCGCCATGCCCGCGATCATGAACCCCTACCTGTCCTTCCGCGACCAGGCGGCCGAGGCCCTCGGCTTCTACCAGGGGATCTTCGGCGGCGACGTGGAGACGACGACGTTCGGCGACGGCGGCATGAGCACGGACCCGGCCGAGGTCGACAAGGTCATGCACGGCCAGCTGACCTCGGGCACGGGCTTCGTGCTCATGGCGTCGGACACCCCCGCGACGATGGGCGTGCCGAGCGGATCCGCGATCACGCTCTCCCTCTCCGGCGACGACGAGCCGGTGCTGCGCGGCTGGTGGGACGCCCTGACGGCCGACGGCACGGTCGTCCTCCCGCTCGAGGTGGCACCGTGGGGCGACCAGTTCGGCATGTGCACCGACCGCTACGGCATCGACTGGATGGTGTCGATCGCGCAGCAGGTGCCCGCGGCGGCCTGACCCCCGCGGCCATCTGCTTGCCCTGCCTCTCCGACACCCGCCAATCGAGGCCCTGATCGATGGGCCGCGGGAATCAGCGGCCGCGACGTCTCAGCCGCTTCACCGCAGCAATGACGGCCACCACCACCGCCGCGATGATCAGGGCGGTGACGACGAGATGCACGGGGTACATCGATTCGACCATCACTTGCCCGTGATGTTGAATGAACCGGTTGCGGTGAAGAAAGTCGCGTCGTAGTTCATCGTCGAATACGCCCCGTATGCTGTGAAGGTGTCGGAACGAGAGAATTTGTTGATTCGACCATTCACCGTGCCGCTCGGATCCGCAGCATAGGCCACTCCGATTCCACTCCCACCGATGAGTCCGTACACACGAACGTGCTCTGTGGCCGTGATGCTCGTCACAGCTACTGAACCAGACGCCCTCCATCGCGCCGACCAATGCCCCGTGATATTGAACGGATCGTCCGAATAGTCCATGGTCTGGGAACCGCCCACCGTGCCCGAACCACCAGCACCGGAGTTGAACCGGTGGAAGGAATTCGTGGAGGCCAGAGTCGCGATCGGCGTTCTCGCCGAGGTTGCGGCATTGGAATGATGAACGTCGGCGACATCCTGCGCCGTGTGAGCCGGCGTTGTCGAGGAAATGGGATCGGCGTACATGCGAATGAACTCTGCGTCAGAGCTCGACAGGCGCTCACCCACGCCGTACTCCGAGTCGATGACCGCTTGGCGGGACAGCTCTTGCGCCTTTGAAAGCGAAGCATTTTCCGTGAACGTCGCCTGCTCCGGAGCCAGGTCGACGATCGCACGGACGTCTGTTCGTAACGGCGCGGAGGCCGCCGTGGCATCTACAGCACTTCCCGTCGGCTGCAGGGAGGAGCAGCCGGTCAGTGTCGACGCTCCGACGATCAAGGTGGCCACGATGAGAGAGATCTTCTGCACTGCTGCACTCCTTGTACGGATGACGATGCAGACGTCCTGCTCTGACCAGAGCCCGCATCACGAAGGAAGCTAGTGCTCCTGGGCGATCCGGGGGCAGAAAGTGAACAGGAGGCCTCGGCGCCACCTCTTCTCATCCACCGTCCGGGAGCCCCCCAAAGCCGGGATGCACTCGTCGGGGGTCAGGCCCAGCGGCCGCCGCGCGGGACGATGAGCGGCGTGTGGGAGACCGGGTCGTCGATCACGAGGCAGGGCAGCCCGAAGACCTCCTCGACCAGCTCGGCGGTCACGATGTCGCGGGGCGCCCCGGCGGCGACGACGCGGCCGTCCCACATCACGATGAGGTGGTCGGCGTAGCGGGCGGCGTGGTTGAGGTCGTGCAGCACGGCGACGATGGTGCTGCCGTCGCGGTGCAGGTCGGCGAGGAGGTCGAGCAGCTCGATCTGGTGGGCGATGTCGAGGAACGTCGTCGGCTCGTCGAGCAGCAGCACGGGGGTCTGCTGCGCGAGCGCCATCGCGACCCAGACCCGCTGCCGCTGCCCGCCGGAGAGCTCGTCGACGTGGCGGGCCGCGAGGTCGTCGACGCCGGTGGCGGCCATCGCCTGCTGCACGGCGTCCTCGTCGGTCGCCGTCCACTGGCGGATGAGGTTCTGGTGCGGGAAGCGGCCGCGCGCCACGAGGTCGGCCACCGTGATCCCGTCCGGTGCGATGGCGCTCTGCGGGAGGAGGCCGACGATCCGCGCCGCCTCCTTGGCCCGGTACGAGGAGAGCGGGCGGTCGTCGAGGAGCACGGTGCCCGCGGTCGGCGCGAGGAGCCGGGACAGGGCCCGCAGCAGGGTCGACTTGCCGCACGCGTTCGGGCCGACGATCACGGTGAACGAGCGGTCGGGCACGGACACGTCGAGGCCCGCGGAGATGACGCGCCGGTCGTAGGAGAGGGTGACGCCGTCGGCGCGGAGGCGCGGGGCGGACGCGGTGTCGGTGTCGGCATCGGGTTCGGCGGTGTCCACGGCGGGACCTCCCATCGGGTCGTGCGGGGCGGGGATCGGCAGGGTCTCAGGCACGGCGCGACGCCTCGCGGATCAGCAGCGCGATCAGGTACACCCCGCCGACGACGACCGTGACGATGCCCACGGGCACCGTCCCGGGCAGCGCGCGCTGGGCGACGGAGTCGGCGGCGAGCAGCAGCAGTCCCCCCGTGAGCGCGGCCGGCACGAGGGGCAGGCCGGCGCTGCGGGTCAGGCGGCGGGCGATCTGCGGGGCCGCGAGCGCCACGAACGCGATGGGTCCCGCGGCCGCGGTGACGACCGCCGTGAGGGCGACGCCGAGCACCAGCAGGGCGAGGCGCGTCGGCTCGGCCCGCACCCCGTGGGCGCGCGCCGCGTCGTCGCCGAGCTCGAGCTGCCGCAGCGGCGCGGACAGCAGCAGGATCGCGGGCGCGAGCACCAGCAGGGCGGCGAACGCGGGCAGCGCGCGGTCCCAGCCGACGAGCGCGAGGGATCCGGCGCCCCAGATGGACGCCGCCATCGCCACCTCGGTGCCCGCCTTCAGGAGCAGGAACGTGTTCAGGCCGTGCAGGACGGCCGTGACGGCGATGCCCGTGATGATCAGCCGGAAGCCCTGGACGCCCCCGCGGTACGCGAGGAGGTACACGACCAGCGCGGTGCCGAGGCCGCCCGCGAGCGCCCCGATCGCCGTGGGGACGAACGCGGCGCCGGCGAGCGTGGTGACGATGAGGGCGCCCGTGTAGGAGCCCGTCGAGAAGCCGATGACGTCGGGCGATCCGAGGGGGTTCCGCGTGAGCGACTGGAAGACGGCGCCCGCGACCCCGAGCGCCGCGCCGAAGGCCACGGCCGCGAGCACGCGCGGCAGGCGCCACTCCGTCACGATCGTCGTGGCGAAGGAGCCGTCGGGGAGCACGAGGGCGCGGACGACCTCGGGCACGGTCAGGGGAAGTCGCCGGTGCCGAGGGCCACCAGCGCGACCGCGAGGATCGCGACGGCGAGCGCGGCGCCCACCAGTGCCTCGCGTCGCCGGAGGCGCGTGCCGACCACGGGGAGGCGGAAGGTGCCGGGGATCCTCGCGGCAGGGCGGCGGCCGGCGCGCGAGCGGGGGGCGGGTGTCCGGCCGGCGGCGGTCCCGCCGGCGGGACGGCGGCCGACGGGTGCGGGCGCGCTCACAGCCCCGACGCCCTCTGCCGGCGCACGAGCAGGATCAGCACGGGCGCCCCGAGCACCGCGGTCACGATCCCCGCGGGCAGCTCGGCCGGGCGGAGCACGATGCGGCCCACGATGTCGGCCGCCAGCAGCAGGACGGGCGCCAGCACGATCGTGTACGCGAGGATCCAGCGCTGGTCGGGCCCGACGATCCAGCGGGCGATGTGCGGGATCATCAGGCCGACGAACGCGATCGGCCCGGCCATCGCGGTCGCGCCGCCCGCGAGGAGCGTCACCGCGACCACCGCGACCGTCCGCACCACGACGACGTTCGCCCCGAGGGAGCGCGCGAGGTCGTCGCCGAGCGCGACCGCGTCGAGGCTCCGGGCGATGAGGGCGGCGAGCAGCACGCCCGCGGCGAGGAACGGCGCGACCGGCACCAGGGCGTCCCAGCCCCGGTCCTGGAGGGAGCCGGACTCCCACGCCCGCATCGCGCTGAAGCCCTGCGGGTCGGCCAGCAGCATCCCGGAGGTGATGCCCGCGAGCACCGCGCCGAGGGCGACGCCGGCGAGCGTGAGGCGCACCGGGTCGCCGCCGCCCCGCCCGCAGATCCGACCACGTAGACGACCACGGCCGCCACGAGCGCGCCGCCGAAGGCGAACCAGAGGTAACCGCTCACGGCGGTCACGCCCAGCACGCCGGTGGCGATGGCGACCGCGAAGGCCGAGCCGGCGGTGACGCCGAGGATCCCGGGATCCGCCAGCGGGTTGCGCGTGACCGCCTGGATGAGCGCGCCCGCGACGCCGAGCGCGAGCCCCGCGGCGAGGCCGACGAGGGTGCGCGGGACGCGGAGGTCGAGGATCACGACGAGCTCGGCGGGGTCGCGCGGGCGGCCGGCGAGCGCGTCGACCACGGCGCCGAGCGGGATGTCGCGCGACCCGACGGCGACGCTCGCGAGGCACGCGAGCACGAGCACGCCGAGGGCGAGGAGGAGGCCTGCCGCGCGCGGCAGGCCGCTCCGTGCCCGGCCCTCGGGGGCTTCGGTGACGGAGGCGCGCGCAGGGACCCGGAGCGACATGGCCCGGACAGCGTACCGCGCCGTTAGGTTAGGCTGCCCTTGCCTGACGGGATCCACACCGGACCGTCACCCGCGCCGCGCATCCCGCACACCCGCATCCCCGCATCCCCACCCCGCACCTGAGAGGCCCCGCACCATGAGGTTCCCCACCACCGGCTCCGCCGTCGCCGCGATCGCCGTCGCGACGCTCGCCCTGACCGGCTGCAGCGCCTCCTCCGACCCGGCGGAGTCCGCGCCCCCCGCGTCCGGCTCCGCGACCGGCGCCTTCCCCGCCACCGTCGACACGAAGTTCGGCGAGGTCACCGTCCCGAGCGAGCCGAAGCGCGTCGTCGCCCTCGGCTGGGGCGACGCCGAGACCGCGCTCGCCCTCGGCGTCCAGCCGGTCGGCGCGTCCGACTGGCTCGGCTTCGGCGCCGATGCGGACGGCGTCGGCCCGTGGGCGCAGGACCTCTACACGCAGTCGCCCGAGCTCATCGAGACCCTCGAGCCGTCGTACGAGGCCATCGCGGCGCTCGAGCCCGACCTCATCCTCGACACCAAGGGATCCGGCGACCAGGCCCGCTACGACCGCCTGTCGCAGATCGCCCCCACCATCGGCATCCCCGAGGGCGCCGACAGCTACCTCACCGACATGGACGACCAGGTCGACATGGTCGCCGAGGCGCTCGGACGCGAGGACCAGGGCGACGCCCTCCTCGACGCCGTCGACGCGCGCTTCGACGAGGTCGAGTCCGCCCACCCCGAGTGGAAGGGCAGGACGATCACCGCGGCCACGAAGACCAGCGAGGGCTGGGGCGCGTACATCGAGGGCAGCGAGCGGGTCTCCTTCCTCGAGGAGCTCGGCTTCGCGCAGAGCCCGACCATCGCCGGCCTGCCGAAGAGCGCGAGCGGCTTCACTGCCGACATCTCCTCGGAGCAGCTCGACCTGCTCGACTCCGACGTGATCGTCGCGTTCCCGATCTTCATCGACAAGTCCGTCATCACCGACGACCCGCTGTGGCAGGCGATCCCCGCCGTCGCCGCGGGCCACGCGGTCGTCATCGACGGCGACCTGTCGTCGGCGTACTCGATCGGCACCACGCTCTCCACCGGCTACGCGCTCGACCAGCTCGTGCCGCTGCTGGAGACCGCCACGTCCTGATCCCGCCCTGCTCCACCGAGGCCCGCCGCGCGCATCGCACGGCGGGCCTCGTCGCGTCCGGCAGTCACGGCCGGCGGTGACGGCCGTCCGCTACGCGTCGAGCATCTCCGTGAGCGCCCGGCGGTAGTCCTCGAACGCCCGCCGTCCGACCGTCGTGAGCGCCAGGTAGGTCACGGGCTGCCGCCCCTCGTGCGTCTTCCGCACCTCCACGTAGCCGGGGTCCTCGAGCTTCCGCAGGTGCGTCGACAGGTTGCCGGCCGTCATGTCGAGGATCTCCTGCAGCCGCGGGAACGACAGCGCCTCCCCGCGTCGAGCGTGGCGAGCGACGCGACGATCCGCAGCCGGGCCTGCGCGTGGATCACGGGGTCGAGGTCAGCCAAGGCGGGCTCGCAGCGAGCGGCGGGTGCGGGCCCCGCGCATGGCGACGGCGATCCCCGTGACGAGGTACGCGCCACCGCCCACGACCGCCATCACCAGGTAGTTGCCGGGGTAGCCCGCGAAGGGCGCCGCGAGGGCGGCGACCACGAGGATCGAGCCGAGGAGGAGCGACGTGCGCGAGTGGAACAGCGCCGCGGTCGACAGCAGCATCATCCCGGCGACGAACGAGAAGCCCGAGGGTAGAAGATCGCCATCGTCTCGTCGGTGGCGCCGTTGAACGCGAGCCCGATGCCGAGCACGTAGACCGACGTCATCGCCACCGACCAGCTGATCCCGTAGACCCGCCCCTGCCAGCGCGCCTCGCCCGTGCTCGCCAGGCCCGTCGAGCCGCGGATCCCGAGCACGATGCTCACGACCACGCCGACGCCGATGAGCCCCGCGAAGATCCCGACGGCGACCGGCAGCGGCAGGCTCACCTCGTCGGACCCGTCGATGAGCCAGAGCGCCGTGTAGCCGAGGATCCACGCGACGCCCCAGCAGACCTCCATGACCCAGACGAACGACGTCTGCGCGTCGACGGCGACCCGCCGCTGGTCCTCCATGAGCGCGTGCATGGCGCGCGGGTCGGGCGCGGGCCCGTCGTCGTCGACCTGGTCCGTGCGCATCGTCGTGTCCATCTCCGCCTCTCCGCGGACGACCTTCGTCCGCCGGGCACCCGCCCTGGCTACTTTGTAACGCAAAGTGCTTTGCTGTGTCAATGGCATTCCGCGGGATGATGCGCCTCCCTTCGGCCTCGGCGATGATCGAGTCATGCCCATGCACCGCCGGAGGAGCCGGACGCCCACGTCATGCTGACCGTCCAGAGCGCGATGCTCCCCGAGGAGGGCACCTGCCTGTACCCGGTGCTCGCGGAGGGGGACGTCACGTGGCACGACCGTTGATCCCCGCGGCCGCCGGCATCGCCTGGGTCGCCGCTGCCACCGTCTACGTCGGCACGGAGGCCGTCGCCGCTTCCGCCTTCCCCGGTTACAGCTACTCCGCCAACTACATCAGCGACCTCGGAGTCCCCGAGGTCGCCGAGTTCCAGGGCCGCACCATCGACTCGCCGCTCCACGCGGTGATGAACGCGGGCTTCATCCTGCAGGGCGTCCTCTACCTCCTGGCCGCCGTGATCGCGATCCGCGCCCTCGGTGCCGGCCCCCGACGCGGGTTCCTCGCCCTCGCGGCCGTGCACGCCGTCGGGATCACGGTGGTCGGCCTCGTCCACGGCAGCGCATCGAGCGCGGCGAGCGGCATCGGCTGGATGCATGTGGTCGGCGCGGGGATGGCCATCATCGCGGGCAACGCGGCCTCGATCACGGCGGGCCTCAGCTCCGGCCGCGTCGGCGCCGCGCGGGCCTTCCGCGTCGCGAGCGTCGCGCTGGGCGTCGTCGGCCTCGTCGCGCTCGCGCTGCTCCTCGCGCTCGGCGGCTCGACGATCGACGGGATCTGGGAGCGCGGCTCCGTCTACACGGTCACGGCGTGGGAGCTCCTGGCGGGAGTCGCGGTGCTCGTGGCCGCCCGCCGCCGCCGCGGCATGGCGCATCCCTGACCGACGCCGACCGGAGGACGGCGCCCGCTAGCGCCGCTCGGCCGCCTGCAGCGCCTCGAGGTTCCGGTTGTACGCCTCGAGCTCCGCGTCGCCGTCGCGGTCGGCCTTCCGGTCGTAGCGGATCGAGTCGCGCTTGTCGCTCCGGCTCCACATGATGGCCGTCACGACCGCCAGGATCACCGTCGGGATCTCCCCGATGCTCCAGGCGATGCCGCCGCCGGCCTGCTGGTCCGCGAGCGCCGAGTCGCCCCACGGCCGGCCCATCGCGCCGAACCAGTCCGCGAGCAGCAGCCCGGTGCCGGTCATGAGCGACAGGCCGAAGAACGCGTGGAACGCCATCGTCGCGAGCAGCAGCAGCAGGCGCATCGGGTAGGCGACGCGCACGGGCATCGGGTCCACCCCGATGAGGTTCTGCGTGAACAGGTACCCGACGATGAGGAAGTGCACGATCATCCACTGGTGCCCGATGTGGTCGGTCGTCGCCCAGCTGAACAGCGGCGAGTAGTAGAAGACGAGGAGCGAGCCCGCGAACAGCACGGCTGCCACGATCGGGTGGCCGACGAAGCCGGCGAACCTCGAGTGCACCGCCAGCAGGATCCACTCGCGCCCGCCGCGGCTGCCGTCCTGGCGCTTCCGGATGGCGCGCATCGCGAGCGTGACCGGAGCGCCGGGAACGAGCAGCAGCGGGATGACCATGGCCAGCACCATGTGCGCCAGCATGTGGGAGCTGAAGAGGTACTTCTGGTAGACGTTCACGCCGCCGTTGGTGATGTAGAACAGGCCCACCATGCCCGCGACCCACAGGATCGAGCGGTGCACGGGCCAGGCGTCGCCGCGCTTGCGGAGGCGGTGCACGCCGGCCAGGTAGAAGAAGATCCCGAAGGCGCACAGCAGCACCCAGAGCAGGTCGAAGCGCCACTCGGTGAGGTACCGCATGGGCGTCAGCTCCGGCGGCAGCGGCTCGCCCGTGAGGATCTGCGCGGGCGTCGGGTCCGGCAGCTGCGTGGCGACGACCTGGCTCACCGGCGGGGCCGTGCGGGCGAGCGCCGCGGCGACGCCCGACGCGACGCCCATGAAGGCGAGCTCGGCGGTCACGAGCCACCAGAACGGCCCCGGGCGGAGGACCCGCGCGTCTCGAGACGCCCGATGAGCACCCGCCGGTACGCGGCCCCGATGAGGCCGAGCGCGAGGAGGGCCGCCACCTTCACGAGCACCAGCAGGCCGTAGGGCGTCAGCAGGCGGTCGAGGGAGCCGACGCGGATCTCGGCGCTCACGTAGCCGGACGCCGCCACCACCACGAAGCACACGAGCGCGACCGCGGAGTAGCGCCGGAGGACGGGGACCAGCCGGTCGCCGTCGAGCTTCGAGCGCAGCAGCACCAGGGTGAGGAGACCGCCGAGCCACACGGCGGCGAAGACGAGGTGCAGCCCGAGCGCGTTGACCGCGGCGTCGTGGCCCTCCGTGCCGCCCGCGTGCCCCTGCTGGGCCATGGGGACGAGCCCGCCGACGGCCAGCACCAGGACGAACGCGATGGCCGTGTGGTTGCGTACCGCGAAGCACAGCACCGTGACGGTCGCGGCGATCAGCGTGGTCGCGAGCCACGCCTGGCCCACGGAGATCTGCGTGAGCACGAGACCGAGGCTGGTGCCGAACTCGGAGCTGAAGGAGAACGGCGTTCCCGACACGCTGAGGAACGTGAAGAACGCGGTGATGGCGGACGCGACCGTCCATACGGCGGCGCCCGCGGCCGCGATGTCGAGCGCGCGGCCGTACTCGTCACGCGTGCGCGACAGGGCGAACGCCGCCAGCAGCAGCGCGCCGATGGCCGTGGCCGCCGAGATGTTGACCATCATCTTCGCGGCGGGGAGGCCGTAGCGGACCACGGGCCCGGCGTCCTCGAGCAGCTGCGGGGCGGCGCCCCCGCCGATGGCGAGCGCGGCCAGCAGGGAGAGGAACGCGACGATGACGAGGGCGGCGGGCCCCGCGACGCGGAGGAGTCTGGGCATCAGGGATCCAGCGTATCCCGCGTCCGCTGACGGCCGGCTGGCCGTCGACGCCGGCCTCAGCGGTGGGGAACGCGACAGCGGGGGCGCCGACCGGAGTCGGCGCCCCCGCTGGGCGTGTGGTGAGGAGGACTACTTGACGGCGGCCTTCAGCTTGCTGCCCGCGGAGACCTTGACGCCCTTGGACGCCTTGATCTCGAGCGGCTCGCCCGTCTGCGGGTTGCGGCCGGTGCGCGCGGCGCGAGCCGTCTGCTCGAACGCGACCCAGCCCGGGATCGTGACCTTCACGCCGTCGGCGACGTTGGTCGCGACGGTGGAGAAGAGCGCGTCCAGGACGCCGTTGACGGCGGCCTGGCTCTGGCCGGACTCCGCGGCGACGGCGGCAACGAGCTCGGTGCGGTTGAGTGACTTGTCAGCCATGGGTGTCCTCCTCGGACCTGGTGCCGTTCGTGTCGAGCGGCCGTGTGGTGGATGGTGTCTGTCTACGTCAGCGGACCGTGCAGCCCGACGGGGCCATCAGCGGTCCGTTCGGCCGTACGGCCGCTTGGAACCTACCAGCTGGACTTCGTGATGCCCGGAAGCTCGCCGCGGTGGGCCATGTCCCGGAAGCGCACGCGGGAGATGCCGAACTTCGACAGGTTGCCGCGGGGGCGCCCGTCGATGCCGTCGCGCTGGCGCACGCGGACGGGCGAGGCGTCGCGCGGGAGGCGCTGGATGCCGGCGCGGGCCGCCTCGCGGCTCTCGTCGGTGCCGTTCGGGTCCACGAGGGCCTTCTTCAGCTCGAGGCGCTTCGCGGCGTACCGCTCGACGATGACCTTGCGCTGCTCGTTGCGGGCGATCTTGCTCTTCTTGGCCATGGTTAGCGCTCCTCGCGGAAGTCGACGTGCTTGCGGACGACCGGGTCGTACTTCTTCAGCACGAGGCGGTCGGGTTGTTGCGGCGGTTCTTGCGGGTCACGTACGTGTACCCGGTGCCAGCCGTCGAGCGGAGCTTGATGATCGGACGGACGTCCTGCTGCTTGGCCATTAGATCTTCACCCCACGACCGAGGAGGTCCTTGACGACGGACTCGATGCCGCGGGCGTCGATGACCTTGATGCCCTTGGCGGAGAGCGTGAGCTTGACGTTGCGACGCAGCGAGGGGACGTAGTACGTCTTCTTCTGCACGTTCGGGTCGAAGCGGCGCTTGGTGCGCCGGTGCGAGTGCGAGATGTTGTGTCCGAAGCCGGGGACGGCGCCGGTCACCTGGCAGGTTGCTGCCATGGTTTCCTCCGTAGGTACCGTAGGGCGAGACCGCCCTACCCAAGATTTCTTGTCGGCACGCCCGTCCCCGGATCTCGAGAGAAGGGGATCCGCCCCTCGAGAGGGGCAGCGGGCGCACATGCGAGCGGATGAGCCGCTCGGCCAAGGATCGAGGCTACGCGACGACACGCCCGGATGCAAGCCGGAAGCCCGGGATCATGCGGATGCGGGGCTGCCCGACGCCTCGGCGGCGGCCTCGGATGCCGCCTCCGCCGCACGGCGCGTGCACTCGGCGCAGAGGCCGAAGACGTCGACCACGTGGCTCGGCGCCGTGAAGCCGTTGCGCGCCGCCACGTCGTGGGCCCAGGACTCGACCTCGTCGGCCGCGATCTCCACGGTGCGCCCGCAGACCCGGCAGATGAGGTGGTGGTGGTGCCCGCCGGTGGCGCACGTGCGGTACAGCGCCTCGCCGTCGGGCGACTGCAGCGAGTCGGCGTCGCCCTCCGCGGCGAGGTCGCCGAGCGCGCGGTACACGGTGGCCAGGCCGATGGGGGATCCGGCGTCGTGCAGCCGGGCGTGGAGGCGCTGCGCGCTCACGAACTCGGTGGAGGCGTCCAGCGCCTGCCGCACGGCCTCGCGCTGCCACGTGTTCCGCTTCATGCCCGTGCCCTCCCGGCGGGGGTCCCTCCCCACCCCGCCAGGGTACGCGCCCCGCCCGACGCTCCGGTGCGCGTCCGGACGGCGTCGACGAGCCGGCACACCAGGTAGATCGAGAACGAGATGGTGGTGACGTAGGGGCTGATGGGGATGCTGCTCCCGAGGGCCAGGAGGATCCCGCCGACGATGCTCGTCAGCGCGAACAGGACGCTCAGCGACACGACCAGGCGCGGAGTCGACGTCACGCGCATCGCGGCGGCCGCCGGCGTGACCAGCAGCGAGAGCACGAGCAGCGCGCCGACGATCTGGATGGAGACCGCCGTGGCGAGTCCGAGCAGCACCATGAACACGATCGACAGCAGCCGAACGGGGATCCCGCGGGCCGCGGCCACGTCGGGGTCGACGCTCGCGAACATGAGCGGGCGCCACACGACGGCGAGGCCCACGATGACCACGGCGCCGATCGAGACGAGGTAGCCGAGCTGCGGGTTGTCGACCGAGACGATCTGCCCGGTGAGCAGGCCGAACTTGTTGCTCGCGCGGCCGTCGTAGAGCGCCAGGAACAGGATCCCGAGGCCGAGGCCGAACGGCATGAGGACGGCGATGATCGAGTTGCGGTCCTTCGCGCGGGTGCCGAGGACGCCGATGGCGACGGCCGCGATGAGCGAGCCGACCAGGGATCCGCCGACGACGTTCACGCCGAGCAGCAGCGCCGCGGCCGCCCCGGCGAACGAGAGCTCGCTCACGCCGTGGACGGCGAACGCGAGGTCGCGGGTCATGACGAGCACGCCGATGAGGCCGCCCACGACGCCGAGCACGGCGCCCGCGATGATGCTGTTCCGCAGGAGCGCGACGAGCGCGCCGTAGTCGGAGAAGTCGAACAGGCGCGACCAGACGTCGCCCGCGTCGAGGAGCAGGTGGATCACGCGGCCCTCCCGTCGGACGCGACGGAGCCGTCGTGCACCCCGTGTGGCCCGTGGTCGTCGTGCTCGTCGTGCTCGCCCTCGTCGTGGGCGTGGTGCCCGTGCGGGTCGTCCGTGGCGCCGACCACCACGATGCGGCCGCGCACGCGCACCACGTCGACGGGCGTCCCGTACAGCGAGCTCAGCACCTCGGAGTCGAGGACCTCGTCGGGGGTGCCGATGCGGAACCGGCCGCCCACGAGGTAGAGGACCCGGTCGACCATCTCCAGCACCGGGTTGATGTCGTGCGTCACGAACACGACCGCCGCGTCCGTCTCGCGACGGTGGCGGTCGATCAGCTCGCTGACCACGCGCTGGTGCCCCAGGTCGAGGCTGAGGAGCGGCTCGTCGCAGAGGAGGAGCCGCGGATCCGACGCGAGGGCCTGGGCGACGCGCAGCCGCTGCTGCTCGCCGCCCGAGAGCGCGGCAACCGGGGCGTCCGCGTAGCCTGCGGCCCCTACGGCGTCGAGCAGCTCGTCGACCCGCGCCCGCTCGGCGCGGCGGCCGATGGGGAGCCCCCACCGATGCCCGGTGACGCCGAAGCCCACCAGGTCGCGGGCGCGCACGGGGGTGGACGCGGTGATGAGCTTCTGCTGCGGGATGTACCCGATGCGCCGCGCGCCGCGCCGCACCGGCTCGTCGAGGAAGCGCATCTCCCCCGACGTGAGGCGCTGGGCGCCGAGGACGGACTTCAGGAAGCTGGTCTTGCCGGATCCGTTCGGGCCGAGCACCGCGACGAACTCGCCGGGCGCCACGTCGAGGTCGAGTCCGCTCCAGAGGGTGCGCGCGCCGAACGACAGCGTCGCGTCCCGGAGGCTCAGGACGGGTGCGCCGGTCACGATCCCCGGATCGCGGATGCCACGGCGTCGACGTTCTCGGTCATCCACTCAATGTATCCGCTGCCCGCGGGCAGGTCGGCGGGCAGCGTCTCCGTGACGGGGACCACCGGGATCCCGGCGGCCTTCGCCGCGGCGACGACCTGGTCGGTCGTGGCGCCCGTGGTCTGCGCGTTGTAGACGAGCGCGGCGACCCGCTTCTCCGAGAAGAGCGCGAGCGTCTCCCGCAGCACGTCGGCGGGGACGTCGGTGCCCTCCTCGATGGCCTCGCTGAACTCGTCGGGAGTGCGGTTCTCGAGGCCCATCGCGTCGGTGAGGTACAGGGGCACGGGCTCGGTGATGGCGACGCCCTGGCCGCTGGCTGCCGCCTTCGCGTCGGCCTCGGCGGCGGCGATGCCGTCGAGCCTCTCGGCGAAGGCCCGCTCGTTGGCCGCGAAGGCGTCGGAGCCGGCGGAGTCGGCCTTCGAGAGCGCATCCGCGATCTCGGCCGCCAGCTTCTTCATCGTGGGCACGTCGTACCACATGTGCTCGTTGAACTCGCCCTCGGCGGGATCCTGGTCGTAGCCCGAGATGTCGGACGCGTCGAGGACGACATGGCTCCCGGCGTCCGGCAGCGCAGCCACCATCGTGTCGATGAAGTCGTCGTAGCCGCCGCCGTTCCGGATCACGACGTCGGCGGTGGAGAGCGCCAGCTGGTCGCGCGCGGTGGCCTGGTACTCGTGCGGGTCCTTGTCCGGGCTGTCGATGATCGACGTCACCGTCACGTCGTCGCCGCCGATCCGCTGCGCGATGTCGCCGTAGACGTCGGTGGAGGCGACGACCTCCAGAGTGCCGTCGGCGGCAGCGGAGGCGCCGTCCGACGGGGAGGCGGATCCGGACGCGCAGCCCGCGAGCGGGACGGCGAGGAGCGAGACGGCGAGGAGGGCGGTGAGGGGTCGACGGTTCATGGCTCCGACGATACGGTATTGATAACGGTTGTCATGACCACCGGGCGTCCCGTGTGGACGCGCGACGGCTCCCTCACTCGAGGAGCAGCGCCGGCTCCTCGATGATGCTCGCCACGTCCGCCAGGAAGCGGCTCGCCACGTCGCCGTCGACCACGCGGTGGTCGAAGCTCGCGCCGATGGTCGTCACGAACCGCGGGCGGACCTCGCCGTCGACGACCCACGGCTTTTGCTTGATCGTGCCGAGCGCCACGATGGCGACCTCGCCCGGGTTGAGGATCGGGGTGCCCGTGTCCATGCCGAAGACGCCGATGTTGGTCAGCGTGATCGTGCCCTGGCTCATGTCGGCCGGGCTCGTCCGGCCGTCGCGGGCCGTGAGCGTCAGCTGCTCGAGCGCGCGCGCGAGCTCGAGGAGCGACATGGCCTGCGCCTCCTTCACGTTCGGCACCACGAGGCCCCGCGGGTGGCGGCGGCCACGCCGAGGTTCACGTAGTGCCGGACGATGATCTCCTGGTCCGTCCACGACGAGTTCACCGTGGGGTTGCGGCGCACGGCCCAGATCATCGCCTTCGCCATGATCAGCAGGGGCGACACCTTCACGCCCGCGAAGTCGGTGGACGCCTTCAGCCGCTTGACGAACTCCATCGTGCGGGTGGCGTCGACGTCCACGAAGAGGCTGACGTGCGGCGCCTGGAACGCGCTCTGCACCATGGCTGCCGCGATGACCTTGCGGACGCCCTTGACCGGGATGCGGTCCTCGCGCGCGTCCGGCCACTCGGGCGTCTCGATGTTCTTGAAGACGCTCGCCTGCTGCGCGGTGCGGATGACGTCCTCGCGCGTGATCTCGCCGACGAGTCCCGTGGCCTCGACCTCCGCGAGGTCGACCTCGAGGTCCTTCGCGAGCTTGCGGATGGGGGGCTTCGCGATGATGGGCGACGCCGACGCGGCCGGGACCGATGCGGGGCGCGGGGCACGGGCCGCCGGGGCGCCCGTCGAGGCACTGGTGCGCGCGGGCGTGCGGGCGGCCGGGGCCGCGGCGCCGGGCTCCGGGCGTCGCCGCCGGCTCGCGACCTTGCCGGCGGTGCCGTAGCCGACCAGGACGGCGCCCGAGGCCTCCTCGGCGGCGGGGGCGGGCCGCTCCACGGGCTCGCGGCTCTCGATGGCGGTGTCGTCCTCCACCACCGTCTCGCCGGGCAGCGCCATCTGCGCGGGCGTCTCGGCCGGCCCGGACAGCCCCGGGGAGCCCTGCGCGATCGCGATGATGGGGGTGCCGACCTCGACCGTCTGGCCCTCCTGGACGAGCAGCCCCGAGACCGTGCCCTCGAACGGGCTCGGGAGCTCGACGAGCGACTTGGCCGTCTCGATCTCCACGATCACCTGGTTGAGCGCGACCCGGTCGCCCGGCTGCACGCGCCACGAGACGATCTCGGCGTCGATGAGGCCCTCGCCCACGTCGGGCAGGGTGAACTCGGAATCAGCCATCGTGCGGTCCTCTTGTTCGTGCCGCGCGGGCGGCGGGAGTCGTGACGCGGTCGGCGTCTAGTAGGCGAGCGAGCGGTCGACGGCCTCGAGGATGCGGTCGGCATCCGGGAGGTAGAGCGTCTCGAGCTTCGCGGGCGGGAACGGGGCGTCGAACCCGGAGACGCGGATCACGGGCGCCTCGAGCGAGTAGAACGCGCGCTCCATGACCGTCGCGGCGATCTCGGAGCCGACGGACACGTGCCCCGGCGCCTCTTGCGCGACGACCAGGCGGCCCGTGCGCTGGACCGACTCGAGGATCGGGCCGTAGTCGACGGGCGACAGCGAGCGCAGGTCGACGACCTCGATGCTCGTGCCCTCCTGCGCGGCGAGCTCCGCGGCCTGGAGCAGCATCGACACCATGGCGCCGTGACCGACGAGGGTCACGTCGGTGCCGGAGCGGACCACGCGGCTCTCGTGCAGGCCGACGCCGGGCGCGGAGAAGTCGACCTCGCCCTTGGGCCGGTAGCGCGACTTCGGCTCGAAGAACATCACCGGGTCGTCGGACCGGATGGCCTCCTGGATCATCCAGTAGGCGTCGTGCGGGGTGCTCGGGCTGACCACGCGGAGGCCGGGGGTGTGCGCGAAGTACGCCTCCGGGCTCTCCTGGTGGTGCTCGATGGCGCCGATGTGGCCGCCGTAGGGCACGCGGATCACGACGGGCATGCGGACGGCGCCCTCGTGCCGGTTGGTGATCTTCGCGAGCTGGCTGGTGATCTGGTCGAACGCCGGGTAGATGAAGCCGTCGAACTGGATCTCGCACACCGGCCGGTAGCCGCGCATGGCGAGGCCGATGGCCGTGCCGACGATGCCGGACTCGGCGAGCGGGGTGTCGATGACACGACGGGCGCCGAAGTCGCGCTGCAGGTGCTCGGTGATGCGGAAGACGCCGCCGAGCGGTCCGATGTCCTCGCCCATGAGGAGGACCTTCTCGTCCTCCTCCAGCGCGCGGCGGAGGCCCGCGTTCAGGGCCTTCGCCATGGGCATGCTCTCGACGCCGACGGGCGCGCCGTCGGGGGTCGTCGCGGCGTCGTCGGATCCTGCCGCGGCGGCGGACGCGCGGTCGATGGTGTCGGTCATCGGTTCCCTCCCAGGGAGGCCTCGTAGCGCTCCAGCCACTCGCGCTGCTCCGTCGTGACGGGGTGCGGATCCGAGTAGACGTGGTCGAAGATGCCCGGCAGCGCGGGGCTCGTGAGCTCGATGGTGCGCCGGCGGACGTCGGCGGCGAGGTCCCGCGCCTCCTCGTCGATGCCGTCGAAGAGCGACTGCGGCGCGCCCTGGTTCCGCAGGTACGCCTCGAGGCGCGCGATGGGGTCCTTCGCGACCCAGCCCTGCAGCTCCTCGTCGGTGCGGTACTTCGTGGGGTCGTCGCTCGAGGTGTGCGCGCCGACGCGGTAGGTGAGCGCCTCGATGAAGGAGGGCCCGCCGCCGTTGCGCGCGTCGTCGAGGTGCTTGGCCGTCACCGCGTAGCTGGCGAAGACGTCGTTGCCGTCGACCTGGGTGCTCGGCACCCCGAATCCGCGGGAGCGGAGGTACAGGGGCGTCCGCGACTGCGTGGTGACGGGGACCGAGATCGCCCAGTGGTTGTTCTGCAGGAAGAAGACCTGCGGGGTCTGGAAGCTCGCGGCGAAGACGAAGGCCTCGCTGACGTCGCCCTGGCTGGTGGCCCCGTCGCCGTAGTAGGCGATGACGGCGGTGTCGCGGTCGGGGTCCCCCGTGGCGACGTCGCCGTCGAACGCGACGCCCATGGCGTAGCCGGTGGCGTGCAGCGCCTGCGAGCCGATGACCAGCGTGTAGAGGTGGAAGTTGCCGACCGCCGGGTCCCAGCCGCCGTGCGTCACGCCGCGCATGAGGCGCACGATGTCGACCGGGTCGATCCCCCGGATGAGCGCCACTCCGTGCTCGCGGTACGCGGGGAAGACGTGGTCCTGCGGGCGCGTGGCCCGACCCGAGCCGACCTGCGCCGCCTCCTGGCCCGTGCTCGGCGCCCACAGGCCCAGGTGGCCCTGCCGCTGGAGGTTCGTGGCCTCGAGGTCGAACGCCCGCGTGAGGCGCATGTCGCGGAGGAAGCCGCGATGGTCGTCCTCCGTGAGTCGCTCGAAGTACGGGAGGAACTCCTCGGCGGAGTCGCTCGGCGCGAGCTCGCCCGAGGGGGTCAGGAGCTGGACCGTCACATCGCTTTCCGGCATCGTCCCAACCTACCGGCGCGCCGGGTGGCCCTCCGGCAGGCCCTGGACAATTCCCGCCGACGCGTTCAGTAGCTTCCGGACAGAGGCCGGCTCGCCGATGGTGACGCGGATCCCCTCGGACCCGAAGGCGCGCACCACGAGCCCCGCCGCGGCCAGCTGCGTCTCGACGTGCGCCGTCTCGGCGCCCGTGGCCAGCCACACGAAGTTGCCGTGCGGCCGCGGGACGTCCCAGCCCTGCTCGGTGAGCGCGCGCCACGCCTCGTCGCGGTCCCGGGCGAGGAGGCGGACGCGCTCCAGCAGCTCGTCCTCGTGCTCGAGCGACGCGAGCGCGGCGTGCTGCGCGTGGCCCGTGACGGACAGCGGGATGGCCGCGGACCGCGCGGCGTCGAGGATCCGCGGGTGGCCGACGGCGTAGCCGATGCGGAGGCCCGCGAGCCCGTACGCCTTCGAGAACGTGCGCAGCACCACCAGGTTCGGGTGGCCGCCGAGCAGGCGCATGCCGTCGAGGGCATGCTCCGGGCCCACGAACTCGCCGTACGCCTCGTCGAGGAGCACGAGAACGTCGCGCGGCACCGCCGCGAGGAGGCGCTCGAGGTCCTGCTCGGTCACGAGCGTGCCCGTCGGGTTGTTCGGCGTGCAGACGATGACGACGCGGGTGCGGTCCCTGAGCGCGGCGATCATGCCGTCGATGTCGTGCGAGTGGTCCGGGAGGTTGGGGACGGGGACGCCCGTGGCCCCCGCGACCGTGATGAGCGTCGGGTACGCCTCGAAGGACCGCCAGGCGTGCACGACCTCGTCGCCGGCTCCCGCGGCGGCGGTGATGAGCTGGGACAGGATCGCGACCGATCCGGCGCCCGCGTGCACGTGGTCGACCGTGACGCCGAAGCGCTCGGCGAGCGCCGTGCGCAGGAGGGTCGCCCCCGCGTCCGGGTACCGGTTGACGTCCCGGACCTGGTCGATGCGCGCGAGCACCGACGGCAGCGGGTCGAAGGGGTTCTCGTTGCTCGACAGCTTGAAGTCGTCCTCGCCGGCGGGCTTGCCCTGCCGGTACGCGACCATCGCCGCGATGGCGGGTCGCAGGCGCACGGGAGCGGCGGCGTCGAGGGGGGCGTCCGCGTCGAGGGGGGCCGTCGCGTCGAGGGGCGCGCCGCCCGAGGGAGATGCCTCCGCCGGCGTCGCCGACGCCTCGCGGGAGGTGGACGGGGCCGTCTGCGCGGGTTCGGGGATCACCGGGCGATTCTAGGGGCGCAGCGCGGCGACGCCCATGGCCCGCCCGGCCCGGGTCTGGGAGGATCGGGGCATGTCCCGATTCCTCGTCCGCGTGGTCGTCAACGCCGTCGCGCTCTGGCTCACCACGCTCATCGTCTCCGGCACCGTCGTGACCGCCTACGAACCGGGTGACACGACGGCGACCGTCCTCACGTACCTGCTGCTCGGCGCCGTCTTCGGCGTCGTGAACGGGGTGATCGGCACGGCGATCCGCATCGTGGCGTTCCCCCTCTACGTCCTGACGCTGGGCCTCATCGCGCTCGTGGTCAACGGGCTGCTCTTCCTCCTCGTCGGGGCGATCTCGGGTGCGCTCGGCTTCGGCCTCACCGTCGAGGGGTTCTGGTGGGGAGTGCTCGGCGCCCTGCTGATGGCGCTCTTCAGCTGGCTCGTGGGCCTCGTCATCCGGCCGGTGACCTCCCGGGTCTGACACGCGGCTCACCGGGCCGCGTCCGACCCGGGAGCATGCGCCATCGACCCGCGTTCGGCGCGGTACAGGTGGGACGCGACCGGCGTCGCACCGTCGAGGAAGGCGCGCAGCGCATCGCGCGCCTCCATGAGCCGCGGCGAGCGCGAGGCGTCCATCTCCGCGGCCGTCGCCCGATAGGTCCGGAGCTGATGCGCGTCCAGTGCGCCGGCGTCCGTCGCGGGCTCGAGGGCACGGGACCGGACCACGACGTCGTCCCCCGCCGGGCCGTCGGAGGTGCGCGAGCCCCCGAGCGGCGGGACGGGGTCGTCCGTGTGCTCGACCGACACCCCGTCGATCCCGGCCCGCAGCGGCAGCTGCCCGACGGGGGAGCCGAAGGTGAGCTCGTGCGCCACGTGGAAGCGCGGGTCGTCGCCGACCGCGCGGGCGACGATGCCGCCCATGGAGTACCCCACGACGTAGACCTCGTCCGCGGCGGTGGCGCCCGCCTCCCGTAGCGCCTCCTCAGCGGCGCGCACCGCGGATCCGCCCTCCGTCGCGAGCGCCGCGGCCGCCGACGCGGGCCCGAAGTCCTCGCCGCGGGTGCGGGGATCGAGGGTCTGCATCCCGCCGAGGTAGGCGACGAAGCGGCGGCCGCCCGAGGGGGCGCGGTACTCCTCGACCCGCATCTGCGCGGCACCGGCGACCGGATCCGGGATGCGGTCGGCGAGGTCGGCGAAGGTCGCCGGCGCCGACCGGAGGGCGTCGGGCCGGGCGCGGACGGCGGCCGGGGCGTCGCGCAGGACGCCGACGACGCCCAGCGCAGCCAGCAGCCCCGCGGTCGTCTCCCGGACCCCGTCGTCGCCGGGCGGACGCGCCGGCAGGAAGCGCGTCGCGGCGGCGGCCGCGTCCGAGACGGCGTCGCGGAGGGCCGCCGGGAGCAGCGTCCGCGCGGGCCCGCGCGGATGCGCGGCGATCAGGATGCCGACGCCCAGGAGCCGCAGCCCGTGGAGCCAGGATCCGCCGACGTCGCGCATCAGGTCGCCCGGACCGGAGGCGGGACCCGCGACCTGGTGCCCGGCCCCGGGTCCCGATGCGGCGCGCACGCACCGGTCGACGTCCCGCTCCCCGTCCGCGTACTCGGCAGCCGCCCGCCGCAGGTCGACGGCGAGCGCGCGCGCGTCGTGCGCCGCGCTGGCGAGGAGGCCGCGCGGCAGGTCGAGCCCCGAGTCGTGCTGGCCCGTGACGGCGTCCACGAGCGGTGGCACGGCGAGCGCCCGGGCGTGGTCCTCGAGGCGCTCCCCCGCGTGGTCGAGCCGCGCGGCGATCCGGAGCAGGTCGTCGGTGACGACG
Source organism: Clavibacter michiganensis (assembly GCA_002150995.1). Lineage (GTDB taxonomy): Bacteria > Actinomycetota > Actinomycetes > Actinomycetales > Microbacteriaceae > Clavibacter > Clavibacter michiganensis_K. Next base: position 3,237,205 of record MDHJ01000001.1, read on the forward strand.
GCGGTTCCGCCGCCCACGGTGACGGTGAGCCCGGGGACATCGCCGCCCGTCACGCGTGCGCTCCGCTGCAGGCCGGTGACGACCCCGTCGCCGGGACCTCGTGCAGGAGGCTCGCCGCGAGCGCGACCCGGCCGGCGAGCTCGTCGAGGGAGCGCGTGAAGGCGTCGTGCGCGCGGCCGGACCACGACGGGTCGTCGCGGCAGCACGCGATGGCGCGACGCGTCTCCGCCACCTCTTCGGCCAGGGCTGCGAGGGCGTGCGCCCGCGACCGCGCCAGCGCGACCATCTGCCCCGGTGTGGCGCCCGCATCCCGTGGGCCCGAGGGACCGCTCGCGTCGCCGGCCATCGCACCCCGTCCGTCAGTCCGCTCCCGCACCGCATCGCCTCCTCGTCCCCGTCCACCCGCATGGTGCGCACCCCTCGGGCGCCGGCGGGCAGGTGCGGGTCGAGCGGGGGACGGCATCGCGTCCAGGGGGTGTGGGGAGGGATCGCAGCCGACAGAATGAGCGCATGGGAGCCCCCGACCCTCCGGCCCCGACGGCACCACCCGTCTTCCGGATCGCCTTCGTCTGCACCGGCAACATCTGCCGCTCCCCCATGGCGGAGGTCGTCTTCCGCGACATGGTGCAGCGCGCGGGACTCGCTGACCGGGTGTCCGTGACGAGCGCGGGGACGGGCGACTGGCACGTGGGCGAGCAGGCGGACGCGCGCACGCTCGCGGCGCTGGAGCGGCGCGGCCTCTCGGGCGCCGCGCATCGTGCGAAGCAGTTCGATCCGGACACCCTGCCGGACCTCGATCTGGTCGTCGTGTTCGACCGCGGCCAGGAGCGGACGCTGCGCCAGTGGGCCCGGACGGAGGCCGACCGCGCGAAGATCCACCTGCTGCTGTCGTTCGATCCTCCCCAGGCGCACCTGCGGGACGTGCCCGACCCGTACTACACGGACGCGGCGATGTTCGACCGGGTTCTTGGGATGATAGAGCGTGCCGCCCGGGCCCTCCTCACGCAGGTGGAGCCCGGGATCCGTCCCCCCAGCTAGGAGATCACCCCGCATGAGCCCGTTGCCCCCGCAGGTGCTGAGCCCCCTCGACGGCCGTTACGCCCCCGTCGTCACCGAGCTCGGCGAGCACCTCTCGGAGGCGGGCCTCAACCGGGCGCGCATCCACGTCGAGATCGAGTGGCTCATCCACCTGACCGACCGCTCGCTCCTCTCCACCACGCCCTTCACGGACGCGCAGAAAGCCGCCCTCCGCGACGTCGTCACGGGCTTCGGACAGGAGCAGATCGACGCGCTCGCCCGCGTCGAGGCGGTCACCCGGCACGACGTGAAGGCCGTGGAGTACTTCGTGCGCGACCGCCTCGAGGAGCTGGGGCTCGGGCACGTGGCCGAGCTCACGCACTTCGCCTGCACGAGCGAGGACATCAACAACCTCTCCTACGCGCTCGTCATCGACCGCGCGGTGCGGGAGGTCTGGCTGCCGAAGCTCGTCGCGGTCATCGGCGCCCTCCGCGAGCGCGCGCTGCTGTTCCGCGACGACGCCATGCTGTCGCGAACGCACGGGCAGCCCGCCACCCCGACCACCCTCGGCAAGGAGCTCGCGGTCTTCGTGCACCGGCTCGAGCGCCTCCGCGCCGACGTGGAGGACGTGGAGGTGCTGGGCAAGTTCAGCGGCGCGACGGGCACCTTCGCGGCCCACCTCGCCGCCGACGGCGCCGTCGACTGGCCCGCCGAGTCGCGCGCGTTCGTCACCGGCCTGGGGCTCGTGTGGAATCCCCTCACGACGCAGATCGAGTCGCACGACTGGCAGGCGGAGCTCTACACGCGCATCGCGCACGTGAACCGCGTCCTGCACAACCTGTGCACCGACGTGTGGACCTACATCTCCCTGGGCTACTTCCGACAGATCCCGCAGGCGGGGGCCACCGGGTCCTCGACCATGCCGCACAAGATCAACCCCATCCGCTTCGAGAACGCCGAGGCGAACCTCGAGCTCTCCGACGCGCTCCTCGACTCGCTGGCGGCGACGCTCGTCACCTCACGGCTGCAGCGCGACCTCACCGACTCCACGACGCAGCGCAACGTCGGCGTCGCGCTCGGGCACTCGCTCCTCGCGCTGGACAACATCGGACGGGGTCTCCAGGAGATCGACGTCGATCGCGCGCTGCTCGCCGCCGACCTCGACGCCAACTGGGAGATCCTGGGCGAGGCGATCCAGACCGTCATCCGCGCGGAGATCGTGGCGGGGCGCAGCTCCATCAGCGATCCCTACGCCGTGCTCAAGGAGCTGACGCGCGGCAAGCGCGTCGGGCGGGACGACATGCGCGCCTTCGTCTCCGGCCTCGACATCGGCGACGCGGCGAAGGCCCGTCTGCTCGAACTGACCCCGGCCGGGTACGCGGGCCTGGCGTCGCAGCTGGTCGATCACATCCTCTGACCGATCGTGGTCCGGGCGCGGGCGCGGCCGCTCCTGCGCCTCGCCGCGGCCGGATCGCCGCGGCGCGGCCGCCTGCTGCGGCCACAGACCGGTCCCATCCGCGGGGCGGACCCGGCGGACCGGCCCGCGCGGCTAGTGCCGGGTCGGCCGGTCGGGGTGGTCCTGCTCGTCCATGTCCTGGAGCTCACTGCGGTTCGGCTTGAAGGACAGGGCGAGCATGGCCAGCATCACGAGGGCGCCGATGAACGCTACGCCCGTGAACACGACCACGACCGTCCAGCCCTGACCGTCGGCGGGTCGTGTGCTGAGCGCCACGATGACGCCCACGAACACGGCGAGCGCAGCGGCGATGCCGAGGAGCTCGGCGGGGCGCATGCGGTCCTTGCGGATGTTGGAAGTCACGGTCAGCTCGCGCTCTCGGTGGTCCGGGGGGCGTCCGCCGCGGAGGTCGCGGTGGGCGTGGAGGTGCCCCATTTCATGCTCAGGGCGGCGATGACCAGGAAGACCCCGACGATCGCCGCGTAGGCGCCGAGGAGGCCCACGGCCACCACGGGCGCCGTGAGCTGGCCTTCGCGCTGCTCGACGCCGCCGTACTGCACGACGAGGTCCGGCGGCACCAGGAGGAAGGCGACGGCGAGCACGACCGTGAGCGCGCCGGTGGTGATCGCGTCGCTCGCACCGGGCACGCGGCCGCGGGAGCGCAGACCGGCGACGAGCTCGAGGAAGCCGGTGATCGCGGCCCATACGCTCACGACGTAGAGGAGCACCAGCACGCCCCCGTCCCGCGCGAGCAGCGCGGCGATCCCCGCGACCACGGTGAGCGCGCCCTGCACGATGGCGCCGGTGCGGATGCGGGCGGCGGGCCCGCGGAGGGTGCGCGCGCCGAGGCCCGCGGTGATGGCGCCCGAGAGGATCGCGAAGACGCCGAACGCCGCCAGCCCGAGGGCCGGCGAGTGGTCGCTGGAGAACGTGATGAACGCGGCGAGGGCGAGGGCCGGCAGTGCGCGCAGGAGGAGCACGGGCCAGTACGCCGCCCGGAACGTCAGCTCGTCCTCGGACACGGCAGCCTCTCTCTCCATCCGGGCCAGCCTACTCGGTGGGTTCCTGGGCGGATGCTCGGGCGGGCGCCCGCGATGACGCCCGCGCGCGGCTGGCCTAGGCTCGGGACGTGACGAGTCCCCTCCCCCGTCTGGCCGCCGCGGCGGCCGGTGCGGTCGCCGGGCTCGTCATCGTCTGCGCCGTGGGCGTGGCGTGCGGGATCGTCTACGCGAACCGGGCGTTCTGACGGCACGGCGCAGTCGCCGTCGCCGGAGGGATCCGCGATCCGGGTCGGCGCATCGCGCGGGGACCGGCAGGAGTGCGGCCGCTCGCCGGATCGGACCGGCGCGTCAGCCACCGGCACCCGTGCCGCACCCGCACCTGCACCACCCGTGACCGCCGGCCTCGCACCGGATCCGCCCGCCCCGCACCGCCCCGCAGCACCGTCCCGTCCGCCGCAACCGAGAGGCCCCGCCGTGCCCCAGCCCGAGACCGCGCCGCGACCCGGATCCGCCGGCGACCCCGCGAGCAGCAGCCGCACTGCCGGCGGCCGTGCACCCGGCGGCTTCATCCCCGTCGACCGCGCCGTCGTCGCCGCGCCCGAGGGAGCCGCGGCCGCCCTCGCCCGGCGCGACCGGCTCGCCCTCGGCATCGACATCGGCGGGACCACGCTCAAGGCCGGGATCGTGGACGTCACCACGGGCATCCGGCTCACGGAGCGGATGACCGTCGGGAAGCCGGTCGGCGGCGAGCCGGAGGACATCGCGGACGTGATCGCCGAGATCGTCCTCGAGCTCACCCCCGACGAGGACCTGCCCGTCGGCGTGGGCGTCCCGGGGATCGTGCGCGACGGGATCGTGCGCTCGTCCGCCCACATCTCCGACCGCTGGCTCGGCATGGACGCGCGCTCGGCCATCCGCGAGCGGAGCGGGATCGACGTGCTCACGGTCAACGACGCGGACGCGGCCGGCGTGGCCGAGCTCGAGTACGGCGTGCTGCAGGGTCGCGGCGGGCTCGTGATCCTCACCACGCTGGGCACCGGCATCGGCACGGCCCTGCTGCACGACGGCACCCTCATCCCGAACAGCGAGCTCGGGCACATCCACCTCGACGGCGGCGACTACGAGATGCAGGCGGCCTTCTCCGCGGTCCGGCGCGAGGGCATCACGTTCGAGGAGTGGGCGGCGCGGCTCCAGCGCTACTACCGGCACCTCGAGTCGATCATGTCGCCCGACCTGATCGTCGTGGGCGGAGCCGCGGCCCATGAGTTCGGGCGGTTCTCGGCGTTCCTCGACGTCGACACCGAGATCATCGCGGCCAGTCGCGGGAACGACGCCGGACTCGTCGGCGCGGCGCTGCTGGCGCACCGGGCGGGCGTCGCCCCCGACTGAGCGGACGGGCGTCGCCCTTGGATCGAGCGGGCGGGCGTCCCGCGGCTCGGGTCGGCGACCCGACCCGACCCGACCCGGCCGGACCCGGTCCTGCCCGGTTCGGCCCGGCCCGGCCACTCCGGCGCACGACCGGCTCCCGCGGATCTACCCGTGGGCTGGTCCGCTCCGGTCCACGGATCAGGCTGCCGGCTCCCCCGCGGCGCTCCCCTCCGCGGCAGGACGCCCTCCGGGACCCCGCAGACCGTCCCCTCGCGTCTCCCGGCCCCTCCGCTCGCGCAGCAGCCGGTACTCCGCGGCGACGTCGGCCGCCGCCACGTCCCACGTGTGCCGCGCCGCGTGCTCCCGGGCCGAGGCGGACAGGCGCGCGAGGGCGGCCGGATCGGCGAGCAGCCCGCGGATCGCGCGGGCCCAGTCGGCGGGCTCGCGCGTCGGAACGAAGACGCCGCTGACCCCCTCCCGCACCGAGTCGACGAGCCCCTCGGTGCGCGACGCGACCACGGGCGTGCCGCACGCGGCGGCCTCGAGCGCCACCAGGCCGTAGGTCTCCGCCGCGGAGGGCATGAGCGCGAGGTGCGCGGCCGCGAGGGCGCGCGCGGTCGCCGCCCGGTCGAGCGCGCCGGTGAACACCACGTCGTCCTGGACCCCGAGGGAGCGGACGAGCCCTTGGAGGCCGTCCGCGTAGGCGTCCCGGCCGGGCGAGACCCCGCCCGCGATCACGAGCAGGGGCCGGGTCGCGGGATCCAGCAGCGCGAGCGCCCGCACCGCGACGTCCTGCCCCTTGAGCGGCTGGATCCGCCCGAGCAGCACGATGCGCACCCGCCCGCCGCCGCGGCCCGACGGCTCCTGCAGGAACGCTGCCTCCACCCCCGGCGCGACCACGTGCACGGCGGCCGGGTCGGCGCCGTACGCCTCGACGAGCAGCCGCCTCTCGGACTCGGCCGATGCGACGACGAGGTCCGAGGCGCGCACGAGCCGCCCCTCGTCGGCGAGCCGGGACGCGGGCTCGGGGGTGTCGCCGGCCACGAGCCGGCGGTTCTTGCCCGCCGACACCGAGTGCAGGGTCAGGACGTGCGGGACGCCCCAGGCGCGCGCGACCGGGAGCGACGCGACCGCCGACAGCCAGTAGTGGGCGTGCACCACGTCGGCCGGCGGGAGCGCCGCGAGCGCGGCCGCGAACGCATCCGTGATCGCGGGCAGCTCCTCCTTGGCGAGCGGCCCCGCCGGGCCAGCGCGCAGGGAGATCAGCTCCACGCCCGGGGCGACGGGAACGACCGCCGGGTCGGCCGGATCGGTGGCCCGGGTGATCAGCCGCACCTCGTGCCCCTGCCGCCCGAGGCTCCGCGCGAGCTCCAGCAGGTACACGTTGAGCCCTCCGGCGTCGCCGGTGCTGGGCTTCTGGATCGGCGACGTGTGCAGCGAGACGAACGCGATCCTCATGCGCCCGATCCTACGAGCGGCCGGCCGGCCCTCCGCGGCCCGGCCCCGACCGGGCTCAGCCCTCGCCGCCCAGCCGTCCCGCGAGCCGGCCGTGCATGCGGAGGCTCGCGTCGTTCATCCCCGCGATGTCGACGGTGGTGCCGCGCCGCTCGTACTTCGTGGTGATCGCGTCGAGCGCGGCGACCGTCGAGGCGTCCCAGACGTGGGACCCGCTCATGTCGATGCGGACGCGCGCGGGGTCCTCCGCGTACCGGAACCGGGTGGTGAGGTCGTTGCTCGACGCGAAGAAGAGCTCCCCGACGACGCGGTACTCGGCCGTCGGCTCGCCGTCCGCGCCCTCGACCACCGTGCGCTCCACCGTGGCGAAGCGCGCCACGCGCCGGGCGAAGACGACCATGGCCGCGATCACGCCGACGACCACGCCGATCGCGAGGTTGTGCGTCGCGACGACGACGGCGACCGTCAGCACCATCACGAGCGTCTCGCCGACCGGCATGCGCTTGAGCGTCGACGGCCGGATGCTGTGCCAGTCGAACGTGCCCACCGACACCATCACCATCACCGCGACGAGCGCGGCCATCGGGATGACGGCCACGAGGTCGCCGAGCACCACTACGAGCAGCAGCAGGAAGACCCCGGCGAGGAACGTGGAGATGCGCGTGCGCGCCCCCGAGGCCTTCACGTTGATCATCGTCTGGCCGATCATCGCGCAGCCGCCCATGCCCCCGAAGAGGCCCGACAGCATGTTCGCGGCGCCCTGGCCCCACGTCTCGCGCGTCTTGTGGGAGGGCGTGTCGGTGATGTCGTCGACGAGCTTCGCCGTCATCAGCGACTCGAGGATCCCGACGAGCGCCATCGCGAGCGCGTACGGCCCGATGATGCCCAGGGTCTCGAGGGTGAGCGGGACCTGCGGCAGGAACAGCTCCGGGAGGCTGCGCGGCAGCTCGCCCTGGTCGCCGACGGTGGGCACGGCGAGTGCGCCGAGCACCGTCGCACCGGTGAGGAGGGCGATGGCGACGAGCGGCGCCGGGACCGCGCGGGTGACGCGGGGCAGCAGGACGAGGATCGCGATGCCCACCGCGACGAGCGGGTAGACGAGCCACGGGACGTCGACGAGGTTCGGGATCTGCGCCGTGAAGATCAGGATCGCGAGCGCGTTGACGAAGCCGACCATGACGGAGCGCGGGATGAACCGCATGAGCCGCGCGACGCCGAGCACCGCGAGGACCACCTGCAGGAGGCCCGCGAGGATCACCGTGGCCAGGAAGTAGTCCATGCCGTGCTCGCGCGCGACGGGCGCGATGACGAGGGCGACGGCGCCGGTCGCCGCGGAGATCATGGCCGGGCGGCCGCCGAGGAAGGCGATGGTGACGGCCATCACGAACGACGAGAACAGGCCCACGCGCGGATCCACGCCCGCGATGATCGAGAACGAGATGGCCTCGGGGATGAGCGCCAGCGCCACCACCAGGCCGGCCAGGACCTCCCGGGTGAGGATGCGGGGCGTCCGCAGGGCCTCGAGGACGGACGGCGACGGCGCGGGCGCGGCGGCGGGGCGCGGGCCGCGACCCGGGGCGGACGGGTCGACGGCGGACGGGGGCGTGACGGACACGGTGCTCCGATCGGGAGGAGGAGGACGACGAGGACGGGGGTGGGATCCGTGCCCGGGCCGGTGACGGCGGGGCGCGCATGCCCGGCGCCGGCCGGGTGCCCGCACACGGCGGACGCCCCCGGACGGGGCGGTGATGCGTCTCCCGGATTCGGGGAGAATGGTCGGAGGCGGCCGTCCGGCCGCGACCCACCCCACCCTACCCTGCCCTCACGTGAGGGAAGGGTCTGTCTGGAGGCCCGCATGACGCGTCCTGCCGGCTCCGCGACCATGCAGATCGGCGAGCTCGCCGAGCGCACCGGCCTGTCGCACCGCACGCTCCGCCACTACGACGAGACCGGCCTGCTCCGTCCGTCCGGCCGATCCGACGGCGGCTTCCGCCTGTACACGGACGAGGACCTGGAGCGCCTCCTCCTGATCCGTCGGATGAAGCCGCTCGGCTTCTCCCTGGAGGAGATGATGCGCCTGCTCGAGGTCACCGACGCGCTCGACGCCGCCGGCCCCGACGACGACACCGCGTCGCTCCGCGCCGACCTCGCCGCCTTCATCACCGACGCGGAGGAGCGCCGACGGCGCCTGGCGGAGCACCTCGGCATGGCCGACGAGTTCCTCGACCGCCTCCGCGCCCGCTGACGCACCGGGTCGCCCCGGCCCTCGGACATCCCTCCCGGAACCGCCTCGTACCATGGAGGGGTGTCGACCATCACCCCTCCCGCGCCGCCGCCTCGGCCTCCGCCGGTCCCGTGCTGCGCGAGGCGTCCCGACGTCGCACGTTCGCCGTCATCTCCCACCCCGACGCGGGCAAGTCCACGCTCACCGAGGCGCTGCTGCTGCACGCGCACGCCATCGGCTCCGCGGGGCCGTCCACGGCAAGCAGGGCCGGAAGTCCACCGTCTCCGACTGGATGGACATGGAGAAGGAGCGCGGGATCTCGGTGAGCTCCGCCGCGATCCAGTTCACCCACCGCGACACCGTCATGAACGTCGTCGACACCCCCGGGCACGCCGACTTCTCCGAGGACACGTACCGCGTGCTCTCCGCGGTCGACGCCGCGATCATGCTCGTCGACGCCTCCCGCGGGCTCGAGACCCAGACCATGAAGCTGTTCGAGGTGTGCCGCCAGCGCCGCATCCCGATCATCACCGTCATCAACAAGTGGGACCGGCCGGGACGCGAGCCGCTCGACCTCATGGACGAGATCAAGGAGCGCACGGGACTCCTCCCCACCCCGCTCACGTGGCCCGTCGGCGAGTCCGGCGCGTTCTTCGGCGTGGTCGACCGCTCCACCGGGGAGTGCGTCCACTTCACGCGCACCGCGGGCGGCGCGAGCATCGCCCCCGAGACGCGCATGTCGCCCGAGGAGGCCCTCGCCGCCGCCGGATCCGCGTGGACGAACGCCGTCGAGGAGAGCGAGCTCCTGCACGAGGAGGGCCAGGACCACGACGAGGAGTCGTTCCTCGCCCGACGCACCACGCCCGTCCTCTTCGCGGCGGCCGTGCTCAACTTCGGCGTCACCCACATCCTCGACGCCCTCGACTCCATCGCCCCGGCCGCGCAGCCGCGCCCCGACGAGCAGGACCGCACGCGTCCCGTCGAGGACGACTTCTCGGGCTTCGTGTTCAAGGTCCAGTCGGGCATGAACACCGCACACCGCGACCGGCTCGCGTTCATGCGCATCTGCTCGGGCGTCTTCCACCGCGGCATGACGGTGACGCACGCCCAGACCGGCCGGCCCTTCGTCACCAAGTACGCCCAGCAGCTGTTCGGCCGTGAGCGCTCCACGGTGGAGGACGCCTACCCCGGCGACGTCGTGGGTCTCGTGAACGCGTCCAACATCCGCGTGGGCGACACGCTCTTCGACGGCGCGCCCGTCACCTTCCCGCGCCTCCCCCAGTTCGCGCCCGAGCTCTTCCGCGTCGTCCGCTCGAAGGACACGAGCACCCACAAGCAGTTCCGCAAGGGCATCGAGCAGCTCGACCACGAGGGCGTCATCCAGGTGATGCGCTCCGACCTCCGCGGCGATCAGGCCCCCGTCCTCGGCGCCGTCGGCCCCATGCAGTTCGAGGTCGTCGTCGAGCGCATGACGAACGAGTTCCGCGCGCCGCTGCGCATGGAGCCCCTCGAGTACCAGGTGGCCCGGATCACCGACGCCGCCTCCGCGCCCGCCCTCGCGAAGACCATCGGCGTCGAGGTGCTCATGCGTTCCGACGGCACGCACATCGCCCTCATCACCACCCCCTGGCGCCTCAAGGCGATCGAGCGCGACAGTCCCGAGCTGACCCTCGTCGACGCGGCGACGGCCCTCCCGGACGCGTGATCGCCGGGATGCGGCCGTGACCCCCTCAGCCGGTCACGACCCGGCGGGCCCCGTCCCCGCCGTCCTCGGGCTCACGATCGACGCCGAGACGCGCTGCGAGCACTACGGCTCCCGGCTCGACGTCGTCGCCCTGCGCGCGCCATGCTGCGGTGCCTGGTACCCGTGCCACCTGTGCCACGCGGCCGTGGCCGACCATCCCCTCGAGGTGATCCCCCGGGCGGAGCACGACCTTCCCGCCGCCCTGTGCGGCGTCTGCCGCGCGACGATGACGGTGCCGCAGTACCTCGCGGCCGAGGCGTGCCCGCGGTGCGCTGCGCCGTTCAACCCCGGATGCGCGGCGCACGCCCACCTGTACTTCGCCCCCTGACGGCGGCGCGGCCGGACCTCGTCGGGCCGCACCCTGAGCACGGGACGCCGATGCGCGGAACGCCGATGCGCGGAACGCCGGTGCACGGAACGCCGGTGCACCGGCCCCGGCGCCCGGGCCCGCCCGCAGCGGCAGGAGCGCGCGCAGCGCCACCGGACCGCCCGCGACTCCCCAGGCCCAGCCGCGACGTCTCAGGACCGCCCGCGGCGGCTGCCTCGACTAGCCGCCCGCGGGCATGTCCGCGAAGCGCGAGAAGTGCCCGTGGAAGCCCACCGTGATGGTGCCGGTCGGTCCATTGCGGTGCTTGGCGACGATGAAGTCGGCCTCGCCCGCGCGCGGGTTGTCCTTCTCGTACGCGCTCTCGCGGTGCAGCAGGATGACCATGTCGGCGTCCTGCTCGAGCGAGCCGGACTCGCGGAGGTCGGAGATGGCCGGCATCTTGTCGGCGCGCTGCTCCGGGCCGCGGTTCAGCTGCGACAGCGCGATGACCGGCACCTGCAGCTCCTTCGCCATGAGCTTGAGCGCACGCGAGAACTCGGAGACCTCCTGCTGGCGCGACTCCACCTTCTTGCCGCTCGTCATGAGCTGCAGGTAGTCGATGACGACGAGCTTGAGGCCCACCTTCTGCTTGAGCCGACGGCACTTCGCGCGGATCTCGACCAGGGTCATGTTCGGGCTGTCGTCGATGTAGAGCGGCGCGTCGTTGATGCGGCCGCGGGTCTGCGCGATGGTGGTCCAGTCGCGCGCGTCCACGGTGCCCTTGCGCATGCTCTGCAGCGGCACGGACGCCTCGGCGGACAGCAGGCGCATCGCGATCTCGCTGCGCCCCATCTCGAGGCTGAAGAAGATGGACGGCATGTCGAACTTGATGCTCGCCGCACGGGCGAAGTCGAGCGCCAGGGTCGACTTGCCGAGCGCGGGGCGGGCGGCGACGATGATGAGCTGGCCCGGGTGGAGGCCGTTCGTGAGCGCGTCGAGGTCGGCGAAGCCCGTGGGCACGCCGGTCATCTGGCCGTCCTTGCCCTTGGCCGCCTCGATCTCGTCGATGGCGACCGTGACCGCGTCGGTGAGGGGCACGTAGTCCTCGGCCTCCACGCCGCCCGTGACGCCGTAGATCTCCGCCTGCGCGTTGTTGACCAGGTCGACGACCTCGCCCTCGCTCGCGTACCCCATCTGCACGATGCGGGTGCCCGCCTCGACCAGTCGGCGCAGCACCGCCTTCTCGGCGACGATGGACGCGTAGAAGCCGGCGTTGGCCGCCGTGGGCACGACGCTCGTGAGCGTGTGGAGGTAGTCGGCGCCGCCGGCACGGCTGAGCTCGCCGAGCTTGGTGAGCTCGTCGGTGACCGCGATGACGTCCGTCGGCTCCCCGTGCGAGTACAGCGACAGGATGGCGTCGAAGATGATCTCGTGCTTCGGGATGTAGAAGTCGATCGCCCGCACCTGCTCGACCGCGTCGGCAACGGCGTCCTTGCTGAGGAGCATGCCGCCGATGGCGCTCTGCTCGGCGAGGAGGTCGTGCGGCGGGGTGCGCTCGTGACCGGCGCGCTTGTCGCGCTCGTCCCGTTCGCCGGCGAGACCCAGATGGGCGATGGACACGTGCGGCTCCCCTCGGTCGGCTGGGCGGATGCGCCCGCACGACCGTTCTAGCTCGGACCTCCGACACCGCTCGGACGGCGTCGACCGGACCCCTGTCGGGTCATCCGGCGACCCGTTCGACGGGTGCTGCCCCACGATATGGATCGACCCGCGCACGACCAAATGCACCTGTGGACGGGGCTGTGGACAATGTGGGCGAAACGCCGGGGATCGTGTGGACTACCTGGGGATGGACCTGTGGACTACTCGCGGATATGACCGCGGAATCGCTGTCTGACCAGCACCGTGGAGTTCCACATCCGATGTGGGGAAACTAGTCTGGACCAGCGCTTGAGAGTTCTTCTGCTAGGGCCTCGCCTGTGGATGGAGCTGGGGATCGAGGCGCTCTGACCGGCTCCTTAACCGCCGATGGCGGTGGGCATCATGCCCACCGCCACCGTGCTCGTGCTGCGTTACTTCGCGGCGACGACCTGCAGGCTGATCGTGGCGACGATGTCGTCACGGAGCCGGATCGTGGCCTCGTGGTTGCCCGTGGCCTTGATGGCCGTGGGGATCTCGATCTTGCGCTTGTCGACCTGGCCGATGCCGGACTCCTCGACCGCCTTGGCGATGTCGGACGTCTTGACGGAGCCGAAGAGGCGCCCGCCCTGGCCGGCCTTGACGGTCAGCTTGACGATCTTGGCCTCGAGGCGGCTCTTGAGGTCCTGCGCCTCCTCGATGGTCGCGTGCTCGCGAGCGGCACGCGCGGCCTTGATCTGCTCGATCTGCTTCTCGCCGCCGCGGCTCCAGATGACCGCGAAGCCCTGGGGCACGAGGTAGTTGCGGGAGAACCCGTTCTTGACCTCGACGACGTCTCCGGGGGAACCGAGGCCGGAGACCTCGGTCGTCAGGATTACTTTCGACATTCCATTACCCCTTAACGGCCGGAGCCGGCGTAGGGGAGAAGTGCCATCTCGCGCGCGTTCTTGACTGCGCGCGCGATGAGGCGCTGCTCCTGCACCGAGACACCGGTGATGCGACGAGCGCGGATCTTTCCCCGCTCGGAGATGAACTTGCGGAGGGTGGCGACATCCTTGTAGTCGATGACGCCGACGCGGATGGACTTCGCCGGGGCGGCGTTCTTGCCGCCCTTGGCTCCGCGGAGAGGCTTGCGGCGGTCGCCGCTGCTCTTTCCAGCCATGATTGTTCCTGTCTTTCGTACGTAGTGCGACGAGCCCTAGAAGGGCGTCTCGTCGTTGAAGTTGCCGGGGTTGGACCAGCCGCCGTCGCCGCCGCCGGAGTTGCCGCCGGAGCTCGCGGGGGTGCCCCACGGCTCCTCGGCCACCTGCTGCTGCTGGGGCTGTCCGCCGCCGAACTGGCCACGGCCACCGCCGCCGGAGTTGCCTCCGCCGCCGTTGCCGCCGCCGCCGGCCGCGCGCGTGACCTGTGCGGTCGCGTAGCGGAGCGAGGGGCCGATCTCGTCGACCTCGAGCTCGATGGAGGTGCGCTTCTCGCCCTCCTTCGTCTCGTACGACCGCTGCTTGAGGCGGCCGGTCGCGACGACGCGCGATCCCTTGGTGAGCGAGGACGCCACGTGCTCGGCGAACTCGCGCCACACGCTCGCACGGAGGAAGAGGGCGTCGCCGTCCTTCCAGTCGTTGCTCGCACGGTCGAAGGACCTCGGCGTGGAGGCGATGGTGAAGTTGGCTACCGCCAGCCCGTTCTGCGTGTACCGCAGCTCCGGATCACTGGTGAGGTTGCCCACGACCGTGATGATGGTTTCGCCGGCCATCGACTACTCCCCGGTCTTCTCGCTGGAAGCAGCCTGGGCTGCCGGCTTGCCGGGCGTCGCCGGAGCGGCATCCGTGGCGGGCGCCTGGGGCGCGGCGTCTGCGGCCTTGGACGTGGCGGCTGCCTTGCGGGCGGCCTTCTCGTCGGCGAGCTTCGCAGCGGAGGCGACCATGGCCATGGCCTCCTCGGCACGCAGCACCTTGGTGCGCATGACGGCCTCGGACAGGCCCAGCTGGCGGTCGAGCTCCTGCGTGGCCTCGCTCGTGGCGGTGAGCTGGACGACGGCGTAGATGCCCTCGTTCTTCTTGTTGATCTCGTACGCCAGTCGACGACGGCCCCAGACGTCGACGTTGTCGACGGTGCCACCGCTGGTGCGGATGACGTTGAGGAACTTGTCGAGACTGGGAGCGACGGTGCGCTCATCGATCTCGGGATCCAGGATCACCATGAGTTCGTACTGATGCGTCACTAACCCACCTCCTTCGGACTTGAACGGTCGCAGACGATCTGCGACAGGAGGGTATGTGCATCTGTCCGCGCGGGGCAGGGGAGTCCCGTTGCCGGGCGGACAACCTCAGAAGCCTACCGGATGGGGAGGGGTCGCACCAGACCGCGGCGCACGAGCATGCGGATCCGGGCGGATCAGCCCTGCTCGGCCGCCCACCAGGCGACGAGCCGCCGCGTGGCCTCCTCCGCGGGGAGGGGCCCCTCGTCGAGCCGCAGCTCCAGCAGGAAGCGGTAGGCGCGACCGACGACCGGGCCCGGCGGCACGTCGAGGATGCGCATGATCGCCTCGCCGTCGAGGTCGGGCCGCACCGCGGCCATCTCCTCCTGCTCCGCGAGCTCGGCGATGCGCGCCTCGAGGTCGTCGTACGCGAAGCCGAGGCGGTCGGCCTTCCGACGGTTCTGCGTCGTGACGTCCGCGCGGGTGAGCATGTGCAGCCGCTCGAGCTCGGGGCCCGCATCGCGGACGTACCGACGCACGGCCGAGTCGGTCCAGCCGCCCTCGGTGTACCCGAAGAAGCGCAGGTGCAGCTCGACGAGCCGTGCCACCGACGCGACCGTGTCGTTGTCGAAGCGCAGCGCACGGAGGCGGCGCTTGGCCATCTTCGCGCCGACCACGTCGTGGTGGTGGAAGGTGACGACCCCGCCGGGCTCCAGCCGGCGGGTGGAGGGCTTGCCGATGTCGTGGAGGAGCGCGGCCAGGCGGAGGACGAGATCCGGCGCGGCACCCGGGTGGCGGGAGCGCTCGTGGTCGATGGCCTGGTCGAGGACCTGGAGCGAGTGCTGGTATACGTCCTTGTGCCGGTGGTGCTCGTCGGCCTCGAGCTTCATGGCCGGCAGCTCCGGCAGCACGTGCTCGGCGAGGCCCCCTCCACCAGCAGGTCGAGCCCCGCACGCGGCTCGGGGGTGCGGAGCAGCTTGGACAGCTCGTCGCTCACCCGCTCCACGGAGATGTCGAGGATGCGCGGCGACATGCCGCGGATCGCGGCGAGCGCGGCGTCGTCGAGGTGGAAGCCCAGCTGGGAGGCGAACCGCACGGCGCGCATCATGCGGAGCGGATCGTCGCCGAAGGAGACCTCCGGGGCGACGGGGGTGCGGAGCACCTGGGAGAGGAGGTCGTCGATGCCCCCCGAGGGGTCGACCAGCACGACCTGCGGCAGGCGCACGGCGAGCGCGTTGACGGTGAAGTCGCGGCGCACGAGGTCCTCCTCCAGGGAGGACCCGAACTCGACCTCGGGCTTCCGGGAGACGCCGTCGTACTGGTCGGTGCGGTAGGTCGTGATCTCGACCTGCTCGCCGCGCACGCGGGCGCCGATGGTGCCGAACGCGCGCCCGATGTCCCAGTGCGCGTCGGCGACGGGCTTCACGATCTCGAGGATGCGGTCCGGCCGGGCGTCCGTCGTAAGGTCGAGGTCGGTGGCGTCGCGGCCGAGGAACGCGTCGCGCACGGGGCCGCCGACGAGCGCCAGCTCGTGCCCCGCCTCATGGAAGGCGCGCGCCAGGACGGCCACCGGGGGCGATGCGGCCAGCTCGCGGAGACGCTCGAGGGCCTGTGCGACGCTGTGCATGGTCGGACAGTCTACGGCGGCGCCGGGTCGCGCATCCGGCATCCACGGCGAGCGCGCACGGGCCGTCCGGGACCCGCGCTTTAGAATCGCCAGATGCACGCCGCGCCTCGACACGACGCCGGCCCCACCCGCACGGACAGAGCCCTCCGGCTGATCCGGCGAACCGCGCGACGCACGATCTCCACCCTCGTGTGCGCCACGGTCGCCGCCGGGACGCTCGCCGCCGGGACGGTCGCGGCTCCCGCGACCCCGGCGCGGGCGGCCACCGAGGGGGTGACGCTCACCGTCACGCCGTCCGCGGAGGGGATCCTCGCGCCCGGCGAGGACCTCACGGTGACGGTCTCCGTCGTCAACGCGACGGACTCCGCGGTGCCGGCCGGGCGCATCGACCTCGACCTCAACCGCACCGCGCTGGACACGCGCACGGAGCTCGACGGCTGGCTCGACACCGCGGCGACCAACGCGAACTCCCGGACCGGGCCGCGCATCGGGCGGGCCGACAGCCCGGAGGTGCCGGCCGGCGGCACCGTCGACGTGCCCCTGACCGTCCCGTCGGGCACCGTGGCCCTGCAGGGCAGCCGCGGCGGCTTCGGTCCGCGCGGCCTCACCGCGGAGCTCGAGGCGGGCGGGGTCGACGTGGCGACCGGCCGGGGCGCACTCGTCTGGAGCCCGGGAGAGGACCCCGCACCCGTGCCCGTCGCCGCGGTCATGCCGCTGACGGTCCCGCCCAGCGCCTCCGACTTCATCGACGCCGAGGCCCTCGCCACCTACACCTCCCCCGGCGGCACGCTCGTGCGTCAGCTCGATGCGGTGTACGGCCGTCCCGTGGCGGTCGGCATCGACCCGCGGATCCTCGCGTCCATCCGGATCCTCGGGTCGACGCCCCCGCATCCGCCGTGGAATGGCTGCAGCGCCTCCGCGAGATGCCCAACGAGACCTTCGCCCTGGCGTGGGCGGACGCCGACGTGGCCGTGCAGTCGCAGGCCGGCGCCGCGACCCTCCTCGGGCCCACGGACGCCTCCTACGCGGTGGAGGCGACCCGCTTCGCGGAGCCGGGGTCGACACCCGCACCGACGCCCACGCCCACGGAGACGGCTGAGACGGACGGATCGGCCTCCGCCTCCGCGGGCGGCTCGCGCGGCGCCTCGTCCGCCGCCGCCGCCTCGACCCAACCGGCCGAGGATCCCACGCAGGAGCCCACCGAGGAGCCCGAGCCGAGCCCCAGCCCGACGGCGCCCGTCCTCTCCCCCGTCCCCAGCCTCGCCGACCTCACGGCCTGGGACCACACGATCTCGGGCGTCGCCTGGCCGGCCGCCGGCACCATGACCTCGGACGACCTCGGCGTCCTCGCCGCCAGCGGCATCACCACCGCGGTCCTCGCGAGCGGCGACGTGCAGCCGGCCGGCACCGCGCCCGTCGGGGCCACCGGGACCGTCGGCGACACGAGGATCCTCGTCACGGACACCCGGGTCTCGGCGCTCGTCGACCAGGCGCTGTCCGCGGCGACGGACGAGTCCTTCGGGATCGCGCTCGCGCAGCTCTCGGCGACCCTCGCGGCCGATGCGCGGGAGGCCGACGGCCACGTCGTCGTCGCCGGGCTGGAGCGCGGCTGGGCGGCCTCCGGAGCGCGCCTGGGCCAGCTGCTCGACGCGATCCAGGCCCTCCCCTTCAGCGACACCGCCACGGCCACCACCGCGCTCGGGAGCGCCTCCGTGCCGCTGCAGGTCGTGGACCAGCCCGAGGACGCCGGCCGCGTCCAGCGCGTCGCCGACGCCATGTCGCTCGAGGCGCAGGTGGCCGCCTTCGCGAGGGCGGTGGAGCGGCCGGAGCTCGTCACCGGCCAGCAGCGCATGCTCCTGCTCGCCACGCTGTCGAACCGTTGGCGCGACGACCCGGATGGACTCGTGACCGTCCAGGACGGTTACACGGCGCAGGCGGACGGCCTGCTCGGGTCCGTGGCCATCACGACCCGTCAGAACACCGTGATCAGCGACACGACGAGCCTGCTCATCAACGTCAGCAACGAGCTCGACCAGCCCGTCACCGTGCGGCTGTCGATCATCGCCGGCAGCGGCCGGATCCGCGTCGACGACTCCGCGGTCGTCACCGTGCCCGCGCACGGCAGCGCCTCCGCCCGACCGCCGATCACCTCCATCTCCAACGGCGACGTGGTGGTCACGGCGCGACTCACGACGGAGGACGGCACGGTCCAGATCGGGGACAGCGCGCCCGTCGAGCTCTTCATCCGCGCCGGGTTCGAGGCCGTCGTCACCACGCTCTTCGTCGCGGCCGTGGCCCTCCTCTTCGGCTTCGGCCTGTTCCGCAGCATCCGCAAGCGCCGCCGCGCCCGAGCCCGGCAGCTCGCCGGCCTGCCCGAGGAGATCGATGACTGACCGGACCGCATCGCGCACCCCCGCATCGCGCACCCCCGCATCGGCCCGGGCATGACCGCGGCCCCTGCTCCCCGCGGAGGCGGCATCGGCCGCGCATCGGCGCTCCTGGCGTCGGGGACGTTCGTCTCGCGCATCCTCGGCTTCGTCAAGGCCATCGTGCTGCTGCAGACCATCGGCGCGACCCTCGGCAGCTCCAACGCGTTCTCGAACGCGAACCAGCTCCCGAACAACATCTACGTGATCATCGCCGGCGGCGTCCTCAACGCCGTGCTCGTCCCGCAGGTCGTGCGTGCCGCGAAGCACGCGGACGGCGGCGCCGGCTACATCAACAAGCTCGTCACCATCGCGATCGTCGTGCTCGGCGGCGTCACGGTCCTCGCGACCGTGGGCGCGCCCGTCGTGTCCCGCCTGTACGCCGCCACGCTGCCGCCGGACGTCTTCGCGCTGGTCGTCGCGTTCGCGTACTGGTGCCTCCCCCAGATCCTCTTCTACGGCCTGTACGCCGTGCTCGGAGAGGTCCTCAACGCGCGGGGCTCGTTCGGGCCGTTCACCTGGGCGCCGGTCCTCAACAACGTCGTCGCGATCGCCGGGCTCCTCCTCTTCCAGGCCATGTTCGGATCCGGCAGCCGTCCCGTCGACGACTGGAGCCTCGACAAGATCGTCGTGCTCGCGGGATCCGCCACCCTCGGCGTGGTCGCGCAGGCGCTCATCCTGTTCGTCTTCTGGCGCCGAGTGGGACTCCGCTTCCGGTTCGACTTCGCCTGGCGGGGCGTCGGCCTCGGCACCGCGGGCCGCCTCGCGGGCTGGACCTTCGGCATGCTCGTCGTCACGCAGCTCGCCGGCATCGCGCAGTCCAACGTCGCCAACATCGCCGCCACCTCGGACAGCCCGTCGAGCACCATCCTGCTGAACGCGTGGCTGTTCTTCATGCTCCCGCACTCGATCTTCGCCGTCTCCATCGCCACCGCGTACTTCACGCGCATGAGCACCCACGCGGGCGAGGGCGACCACGACAGCATGCGGGTCGACCTGTCCTCCGCGATCCGCACCGTCGCGCTCATGACGGTCCTCTCGACCGCCCTCATCGCCGTCCTCGCGGGTCCCGTCGCCCGGGTGATGGTCTCGGGCGACATCGGCGAGGTGCGCGGCTACGGGGTGGTGCTCATCGCGTTCATCCTCGGCCTGCCCGCGTTCAGCACCCTCTTCGTCCTGCAGCGCGCCTTCTACGCGCTCTCGGACACGCGCACGCCCTTCTTCATCCAGTGCGCGCAGGTCGTGGTGTTCATCGTCGGCGCGCTGGTGATCGCGCAGCAGCCCGTCGAGCTGATCGGCGTGGGGCTGGCCGTCCTGCAGACCGTCACCGTCACCGGGCAGGCCGTGCTCGCGGCGGTCCTGCTCCGCCGCCGGATCGGGCGCATCGACGGGCACCGGATCCTCCGCAGCTCCGTCCGGTTCACCGTCGCGGCCGTCCCGACGACCCTCGTCGGCCTGGGACTCCTGCAGCTGGTCTCGGGGGGAGCCTTCACGGGCGTCGGCGTGGACTCGAAGGGCTCGGCCCTGCTGGTCGGGATCCCGCTCGCCGCCGTCATGACGGCCGTCTACCTGGCCTCCCTCGCCGCGATGCGGTCCTCCGAGCTGCAGCAGCTCGCCGGTCCCGTGATGCGCCGCATCCGCCGCCGCTGACCCCTCCGACGACCGGCGCGCGAGGTCCTGGCCGACGCCGTCCGCACGCATGCCGCCGCCCGGGGAGGCGGAGGAATAGCCGCTAGCGTGGGGCTGTTGGAGAGGTGAGCGGGCGCCGGGACGGTGCCCCGCCGAGCAGTGGAGGAGAAGCCGTCGTGCGTCAGATCATCATCATCGGTTCGGGTCCCGCGGGATACACGGCCGCCATCTACGCCGCCCGCGCCAACCTCACCCCCCTCCTCATCGCGAGCTCGGTCGAGGCCGGCGGCGAGCTCATGAACACCACCGAGGTCGAGAACTACCCGGGCTTCCCCGAGGGCATCCAGGGCCCCGACCTCATGATGGCCATGCAGGCGCAGGCCGAGAGGTTCGGCACCGAGGTCGTCCTCGACGACGTCACGTCCGTCGAGCTGCAGGGCGACGTCAAGCGCGTCACGCTCGGCAACGGCGACGTGCACGAGGGCCTCACGGTCATCGCCGCGACCGGGTCCGCGTACCGCAAGCTGGGCCTCCCCTCGGAGGACCGCCTGAGCGGCCACGGCGTCTCGTGGTGCGCCACCTGCGACGGCTTCTTCTTCCGCCAGAAGACCATCGCGGTCGTCGGCGGTGGCGACAGCGCCATGGAGGAGGCCACCTTCCTCACGCGCTTCGCGGAGAAGGTCTACGTCATCCACCGCAAGGACAGCCTGCGCGCGTCGAAGATCATGCAGGACCGGGCGTTCGAGAACCCGAAGATCGAGTTCGTCTGGAACGCGCAGGTGGTCGACATCACGGGTGGCGAGAAGGTCGACGGCGTCGTGCTCGAGGACACGGTCACGGGCGAGCAGCGACCGCTGGCGCTCGAGGGACTCTTCATCGCCATCGGGAACGACCCCCGCACGCACCTCTTCCACCAGCAGCTGGAGCTGACGAGCGAGGGCACCATCGCCGTCGACGGCCGCTCCTCCCGCACCAACCTGCCGGGCGTGTTCGCCGCCGGCGACGTGATCGACCCGACCTACCGCCAGGCCATCACGGCCGCGGCATCGGGCACCATCGCGGCGCTGGACGCCGAGCACTTCCTCGCGTCGCTGCCCGACGCCCTGCTCGACGCGGCGTCGGACGGCCCGGAGGGCCCTGCCGGTCACGGCGCTCCCGCCGCCGGCAGCGCGGTGGACCCCGACGGCGAGCTCGTCGGCGCCGACCGCCTGTAGTCCTCGCGGCGCCTCGCGACGCCCGACAGCACCGAAGGATCCGGGAACCGCCCGGCTCCCCCGAACCACACGAAGGAGCACCCATGTCCCACTCCCGCGACGTCACCGACGCCAGCTTCCAGGCCGACGTCCTCGACGCTGAGAAGACCGTCATCGTCGACTTCTGGGCGCCCTGGTGCGGCCCGTGCAAGGCCGTCTCCCCCGTCCTCGACCAGATCGCCGCCGAGAACCCCGGCATCGAGCTCGTCAAGATCGACGTGGACGACAACCCCGAGGTCGCCATGAAGTACAAGATCACCTCCATCCCGGCGATGAAGGTCTTCCGTGGCGGCGAGGTCGTGAAGACCGTCATCGGCGCCAAGCCGAAGCCGGCGCTCGAGCAGGAGTTCGCGGAGTTCCTCAAGTAGGACCCGCTCGCAGGCTGCCGCAGGAAGCACCACCCGGAGGGCCCGGCACCGAGAGGTGCCGGGCCCTCCGCCATCCCCGGCGTCGGGTACGCCCCTCGGTCCCGCCTTCCGGCGCCGCCCCGCTGCCTCACCGCCCCGCTGCCGCACCGAGGACCGCGCGGGGCCGCCCATTAGGCTGGACGGCAATCGGACAGTGAGAGACGTGACGTGACACCTGCAGGCACCCCCGCGATCCCGCGGGCACCAACCTCGACCCCTGGTTCCCCCACTACGCGGAGAGGACCTCGGGCCTCAGCGCCTCCGAGGTCCGCGCCCTCTTCGCCGTGGCCTCGCGCCCGGAGGTCGTCTCCCTCGCCGGCGGCATGCCGTTCGTCTCCGCCCTCCCGCAGGAGCTCATCGTCACGGCGATGGAGAAGGTGATGCGCGAGCGCGGCCCCGTCGCCCTCCAGTACGGCGGCGGACAGGGGACCCCGGAGCTCCGCGAGGACATCCTGGAGATCATGGCGCTCGAGGGCATCCGCGGCAGCGTGGACGACATCGTCACCACCACGGGGTCCCAGCAGGCGCTCGACCTCGTCACGAAGCTCTTCATCGACCCGGGTGACGTGATCCTCGCCGAGGCGCCCAGCTACGTCGGGGCGATCGGCGTGTTCCGCAGCTACCAGGCCGTGGTGGAGCACGTCGTCATGGACGACGACGGCCTCGTCCCGGAGGCCCTGCGCGAGGCCATCGCGCGGATCCGCGGCGAGGGACGCACCATCAAGTTCCTCTACACGGTCCCCAACTTCCACAACCCGGCCGGCGTCACCATGTCGGCGGCGCGTCGTCCCGAGATCCTGGAGATCTGCCGGTCGAACGACATCCTCGTCCTCGAGGACAACCCCTACGGCCTCCTGTGGTTCGACCGCCCGGCTCCCGACGCCCTGCGGAGCCTCGACGACGAGGGGGTCATCTACCTCGGGTCGTTCTCGAAGACGCTCGCCCCCGGCTTCCGGGTCGGCTGGGCACTGGCACCGCACGCCATCCGGGAGAAGCTGATCCTCGCGCAGGAGTCCGCGGTCCTCTCCCCCAGCTCCTTCAGCCAGCTCATCATCTCCGAGTACCTGCACGCCTCGGACTGGAAGGGCCAGATCGACACCTTCCGCGGCGTGTACGCGAGCGGCGCGACGCGACGCTCTCCGCGCTCCAGGAGCACCTCCCGAGCCTCAGCTGGACCGTGCCGAACGGCGGCTTCTACGTGTGGCTGAAGCTGCCCGAGCAGCTCGACTCGAAGCAGATGCTGCCCCGTGCCGTCACCGCCCTCGTGGCCTACACGCCGGGTACCGCGTTCTACGCGGACGGCCGGGGTCGCGACGCCATCCGCCTGTCGTTCTGCTACCCCACCCCGGAGCGCATCCGCGAGGGGGTGCGGCGCATGTCGACCGTCATCGACGACGAGCTGGACCTCCTCAGCACGTTCTCCGGCACAGGGGCGCTCGCGTCACGCCCCACCACGTCCGTGGCAGCCCCGCCCCGGACCTGGACTGACCCCACCGCCGCACGCCCTCGGACACCGCACACGACTGGATCGAGCATCATGACCGCACACGACCCCCTCTCCGTCGTCGTCCTGGCCGGCGGCATCTCCCACGAGCGCGACGTATCGCTGCGCAGCGGCCGGCGGGTCGCCGATGCGCTGCGCAGCGTTGGGGTCGACGCCACCCTGCGCGACCCGGACGCGACCCTGCTCGACTTCCTCCGGGAGACGCCTCCCGCCGTGGTCTGGCCGGTCCTGCACGGCGCGAGCGGCGAGGACGGTGCCCTCCTCGGCCTGCTCGAGCTGGCGGGCGTGCCCTACGTCGGATCCTCCGCGCGATCCGCTCGTCTCGCCTGGGACAAGCCGACCGCGAAGGCGCTGGCGGAAGCGGCGGGTCTTCGCACGCCGCGCTCGATCACCCTGCCGAAGGACACCTTCCGCGAGCTGGGCGCCGCCGCCGTGCTGCGCCTCGTCACCGAGGCCGTCCCGGCTCCGTACGCCGTCAAGCCCGCCCGCGGGGCTCGGCCCAGGGAGTCACCATCGTCCGCGACGCCGAGGCCCTCCCCCGGGCGATGGTGGACGCCTACACGTACGGAGACGTCGCCCTCATCGAGCAGCTCGTGGAGGGCACCGAGATCGCCATCGGCGTGCTGGACACGGGTGCTGGGCCGGAGGCCCTGCCGGCCACGGAGATCGTGCCGACGTCCGGCGTGTACGGCTATGAGGCGCGCTACAACGCCGGGCTGACCCGCTTCTACACCCCGGCGCGCATCTCCCCCGAGGCGGCCGCTTCCGTGGCGGACGCCGCGGTCCGGATCCATGTCGCGCTCGGGATCGGGCAGATCTCCCGGGTGGACATCATCGTCGATGCCGACGGGTCCCCGTGGTTCCTCGAGGTGAACGTCATCCCCGGCCTCACGGAGACGTCCCTGCTCCCCCAGGGTCTCGCCGCCGCTGGTGTCGAGGTCGGCGAGCTGTACCGCCGCTTGGCCGAGGCGGCCCTCGGCGCCCCCTCGTCTGACTGATCCCGCGTGTGCGACTGATCCCGCGTGTCACGCCCACGCCGGTCAGTCACACTGACCGGTGTATGGGCTGCCGACGGGTGCATGCGTGGCCGACGACTGCCTCGCGGTCGAGACGAGATGTAGTTCCAGCGTGCCAGTGGCGCGTGGAGCACGCACGCCTCCCTGCTCGCTCACGCATGGCACGTGGCGTTCGATGCCCGAGTGCGTGGCAGTCGTCGGCCACGACAGCATCGCCATGCCCCGCTTCGTCGCGTCGCCCGAACGGAGACGTCTCGGCAGCCATCCTGACGTGGCGACTCGCGCCTCAGGCTGGTTCGCCGCCGGGAATGCCCATCTCCTGCACGATGCGCATGAGGTCCCGAGCGTCGCGAAGTCGATGACGATCTGGCCCTTCTGCGCCGACATCGTGACGCGCGCACTGGTATTGAAGTGGTCGCCGATGCGCTGGGCCGCCTCGTCGAGATGCGCCGTCCGAGACGACGCGGCGCTCTTCCGTGGCGTGGTCGTGCGCTGACCGCGCTGGGCCGCGGCCTCCGCCGCCCTCACGGAGAGGTCCTCGTTGACGATCTTGTCGGCAAGGTGGCGCATGGCCTCCTCGTCCCCCGACGACAGGATCGCCCGAGCGTGGCCGGCGGAGAGCACTCCGGCAGCGACGCGGTGCTGGACCTCCTGCGGAAGGCGGAGCAGACGGATCGTGTTGGTGATCTGGGGCCGTGAACGTCCCAGACGCTGGGCCAGCTCATCCTGCGTGATGGCGAAGTCCGCGAGCAGCTGCTGGTAGGCGCTGGCCTCCTCCAGGGGATTCAGCTCCGACCGGTGGAGGTTCTCGAGGAGGGCATCTCGGAGCATCGACTCGTCGGCGGTGTCCTTGATGACCGCGGGGATCGTGGGAAGCCCGAGCTCCTTCGTGGCGCGCAACCGGCGCTCGCCCATGACGAGCTCGTACCTCGCCTTGCCCGTGGCATCCGAACCGAGAGGCCGGACCACGATGGGCTGGAGCACTCCGTACTCGCGGATCGACACGACGAGCTCCTGGAGCTCGTCGGGTCGGAAGTCCGTCCGTGGCTGTTGCGCGTTGGGCGTGATGTCCGCGGGATCGAGGTTCGCCAGGCGTGCGCCCGGCACCTCGACGAGCTCCGGATCACCGGATTTCGTGGACGATGCCGTGGATGCGCCACCCTGGACACCGCTCGGCGCACCCGCGCCGACGCTGTCTGGGAAGAAGACGTCGACGGGTCGGCTTCGTTCATCGGAGGTCGGGATGAGGGCTCCGATGCCGCGTCCCAGGCCGGTTCTCTTCGTTGCCATTACTTCTGAACTCCTCGGTGTGCGATCTCGGCTGCCGCTTCCAGATAGGACAGGGCGCCGGGAGAGTTGGGGTCGTAGCTGATGACGCTCTGGCCGTAGCTCGGTGCCTCGCTGATGCGCACCGATCGTGGGATGAGCGTGGTGAGAGTCTGCTGCGGGAAGTGCTCCCGGACTTCCGCTGCCACCTGTTGAGCGAGGTTCGTCCGGCCGTCGTACATGGTGAGGAGGATCGTGCTCATCTCCAGCTCCGGGTTCAGGTGCTGGGCGATGAGCTCGATGTTGGACAGCAGTTGACTGAGACCCTCCAGCGCGTAGTACTCGCATTGGATGGGGATGAGCACCTCCTTCGCAGCGCTGAAGGCGTTGATGGTCAGGAGGCCGAGCGAGGGCGGGCAATCGATCAGGACGTAGTCGATGTCTCGACCGGCATCAGAGTCCAGGAATGCGTCCAATGCCGCTCGGAGACGACGCTCGCGCTGGTCCAGAGTGACCAGTTCGATCTCCGCACCGGCGAGATGGATGGTCGCGGGAACGCAGAAGAGCGTCTCGAACTCGGGACTGCGTTGTATGGCTTCCGAGATCGGGACGTCGTTCACGAGGACGTCGTAGACGCTGGGGAGTTCCGTCGACCGATCGGCGCCCAGAGCCGTGGACGCATTGCCCTGTGGATCGAGGTCGATCACCAAGGTCCGCGACCCGGATTTGGCAAGCGCCGCAGCCAGGTTGACGGTGGACGTGGTCTTACCCACACCCCCCTTCTGATTGGCGATCGTCAGCACCCGGGTTATGGGAGGTCGCGGGAGGACCAGACCGGCGAGTGCCTTGCGGCGTCGGCTGGTCTCCGAGATCTCCCGTGCGATCGGGCTGAGTTCATCATCCACGAGGATCCCCCATTCGTATGGACATGACCACTCCTCGACTCTGGCATTCGTGATGTTTCACGTGGAACATGGCCGGTCGTAATATCGTCATCATGCCAAATATTGCGCTAGCCAGGTCTTTTCCCTGGCTGGCATGCTCGCCAATCACGCGACGCGGGCCCTGATCACCCTGGTGATCTCGGAGACCTGACCCGCACCAAGGGTGAGCACTTCCACGTCCTCCAAGTGGAACTTCCGGATCGCCTTGCTCGCCGCCTCCACCTCACGCTCGGCATTGGCGCCCTTCATCAGGACCAGTTCCCCGTCAGTTCGAACCAGCGGCACGGTCAGAGGAATCAACTTGGAGAACGCGCTGACCGCGCGTGCTGTCACCTGATCGAGTGTGTAGGCGCGCGCCACGTCCTCGGCCCTGGCACGTCGGACGGCGACATTGGACAGGTCCAGATGCTGCACCTGCTCCTCGAGCCACGCTACGCGGCGCTCCATGGGTTCGATGAGCACGAACTCCACATCAGGACGGACGATGGCGAGGACCAGACCCGGAAGTCCTGCACCGGATCCGATGTCGCCGACCAGGCCCGGGCGCAACAGCGGCGCAAGGAGAACCGAGTTGAGGACATGGCGGGTCCACAGGCGAGGCGGCTCCAGCGGGCCAATCAGGCCGAGCTCCTCACCCCGCTCCCCTAGTTGACGCGTGAACTCGCGGGCCACGTCGATGCGGGCTCCGAACAACTCAGCGGCGACCGCGGGCTCCGCCTCGATCAGGACCTCATCGGGCATTCTTGATCCATCCTGTGGTCGTGCGTCGTAGATGCCCTAGGTTGAGCCGCATCGGGCCTGCGGTCATCTCGATCGCGTCCGGCACAACCAGCATCGTCCGAGTTTAGCGGCGATCCGTCGAGGTATACGCACCCCGCACTGATGCGCGATGCTCACGTGGGCATGCCGACTCACAGCGACTGGCGCTAGATGTTTCACGTGAAACTCAGAGTTGCTGCTTGCAGGGGTACCTCACTCTGAATGGCGGGGCACCCAGCTCGGAAGCGGGCACGTCGGGCGCCTGGCGCCGCATCTCACAGCACGGTGTGGCTGAAACTTGTGTCGTCGTCCTTCTGGGATCAATGCGATCAGCTTTCGATGCAATGAGTCCTCTGACATGCTGTTGCATCGTGTTTCACGTGAAACATGCCCTGCGGTCTCGTCAGGCGACCTCCATTGTAGCCAACCGGTGACGCGACACCCACCAGAACAACCCAGTGCCACTGAACCCACTTGATCGGATTCGACTCCGCGGAGACTTCCGCAGGTCAGTGACCGCAACAGTCATCTACCCGCGGACAAGGACGTAGAACGAACCTGACACCCACCATGCCGACAGCCGGACTACCAGCGCCACGCTAGTTGGCCCTACGGTGTCGCCGCACGACCGTGTCGCCGCGCGAACGGGTCGCCGCGCGCACGTATCGCAAGTTTCACGTGAAACACGACATCAATATCGGCACTCGCCACGACGTCCTGCACCTCGTCGGGTCTCTCACGCCTACCAGCGTGCGGTGTCCACTGACTGAGCCCCGATCGACGACCCTCTTAGTCCGCTGCCAGCCGCCGAGGATCACCGCGCGAAGACGAGCGTCCAGAATGAGCGACGACCCGGGCGAGAACCAGCAGCACCCAGGGGGAGTGGAACGCAGACCGCGTGACACCTCCGCGGCACCGGTCGACATCGCCCCCCGCGAGGCGCCACAGTTTTGGTGACACGTCCGTATTATTCAAGGACACTGCATGAACGAAGGAGGCCCGTTCCGTCAGGAACGAGCCTCCTCGAATGCAGCCGGCGGATCAGGCCTTGCTGATCACCGTATGCCGGTCGCGGCCTTCGCCCTCGGACTC
Organism: Clavibacter michiganensis; assembly: GCA_002150995.1. Classification (GTDB taxonomy): domain Bacteria; phylum Actinomycetota; class Actinomycetes; order Actinomycetales; family Microbacteriaceae; genus Clavibacter; species Clavibacter michiganensis_K. The sequence continues at coordinate 3,265,535 of MDHJ01000001.1, forward strand.
CGACGTGTAGCCCTTCTCCGCAACGATGTCGTGCACCAGCTTGCGCTCGTACGACGACATGGGCGGCAGCGACGCGCTAGCCGAGCCCGCCGAGATGCGCTCCACAGCTCGGTCGACGAGCTGCGCGAGCTCCACCTGGCGGGCATCGCGCGAGCCGCCCACGTCGAGGATCAGACGGCTGAACGCACCCGTCTTGTTCTGCACCGCGAGACGCGTCAACTCCTGCAACGCCGTCACGGTCTCCGGGTTGGACAGCAGACGGAGATCCTCGGAGTCGGCCGCGTCCACGGAGACGTACGCCCTGCCACCGCGCTGATCGATGTCGATGTCGCCGTCGAGGTCGCAGATGTCCAGGAGTTCCTCGATGTAGTCCGCCGCGATGTCCCCTTCGTCCACAGCAGCGGCGCCCTCAGGAGCTGCCACCAGCCCGTCCGGGGACTGTGTGGGGGATGCGTCGGGGACCGCGATGTCGGGGGTCGAGGTGTCGGTCGTGTCGCTCATCGGCTCTTGGATCCCGCCTGCTTCTTGGCACGGTTCTTGCCCACCGGCTGCTGACGCTGCGCCGGCTTGCGCTCCTCGACGACGATCGTCGCCGACTCCGTGGAGCCCTCCGGAGCCACGAGCTTGCCCTTCTTGGCCAGACGCGCCTCACGAGCACGCGCGGCCTCGCTCCCGGGAGTCGGCATGTTGCGGATGACGAGGAACTGCTGGCCCATGGTCCAGAAGTTCGAGACGAGCCAGTAGAACATGACGCCGAGGGGGAAGGCGATGCCGGAGACGGCGAAGACCAGGGGGAGGATGTACAGCAGGATGCGCTGCTGCTTGAACATCGGGCTGGCCTTGGTCTCCTCGGACATGTTCTTGGCCATGATCTGCAGCTGCGTGATGAACTGCGACGCGCTCATGAGGATGACCATGGTCGTCGCGATCACGATGACGGTGATGTTGCCGTTCGCCGTCGAGATGGCGGACTGCAGCGGCGCTCCGAGGAACACGGACTCGCCGAACGAACGCGAGAGCTGGGCGTTGAGCAAGCCGATGCCCGGGAGCTCCTCGACCGCGGCCCGGTGGAGCACCGAGTAGAGGGAGAAGAAGATCGGCATCTGCAGCAGCAGGGGAAGGCAGCTGCTGAGGGGGTTGGTGCCGGTGTCCTTGTAGAGCGCCATGGTCTCGCGGGACATGGCCTCGCGGGAGAACTGGTCGCGCTTGCCCTTGTACTTGTCCTGGATCTTCTTCAGCTGCGGCGCGACCTCCATCATGCGGCGCTGGTTCTTGATCTGGCGGACGAAGATGGGGATGAGCGCCGCCCGCACCACGAGCACGAGGCCCACGATGGACAGCACCCAGGTGGCACCGTTGTCGGGATCCAACCCGAGGCTGGTCCAGAGCGTGTGGAAGCCGACCAGGATGAGTTCGATGACCCACTTGATCGGCCACAGGATCGTTCCGAGGAAGTCCATGAGGTGGTCGTTAGCCCTTTCCGTGGCTGGGTGCGACGACGAATCCGAGCCTCGTGCGTCGATACTGCGGGACCCGACGAGCGGGGACGTCGTCGATGCCGCCCTCCGCCCAGGGGTGGCATCGGCACACACGCCATGCGGCGAGGAAGCCTCCGCGGAGGACGCCGTGCTCCTGCACGGCCTCGAGGCCGTAGGCGGAGCACGAGGGGTAGTACCTGCAGACGTCCCCGTAGAGAGGGGAGACCGCACGCCGGTAGAGGGTGATCAGCGCGATCACCGCGTTCCGGGGCGCCAGGACGATGGAGGTCAGTACCCTCTTCATATCGTCCTCACGGCCCGCGTCACGGCTGACGCCATCTCCTCCTGCAGGGTAACCCACGGCGTCTGCTCCATGCCTGGCAGTACGCGGATCACGATGGACGTCCCCGGGGGCACGGAGGGCAGCAGCCCGGCGGAGACCGCCTTGAGGCGTCGTCGCACCAGGTTGCGGGTGACGGCGTTGCCGACCTTCTTGGAGACGATGAACCCGAACCGTGCAGGCGATCCCGCGGGTCCGGCCAGTGCCGAGACCACCGCGGTCGCCGTCGTCGAGCGGCGGCCCCGCCTGACGATGGTGCGGTAGTCCGCACCGCTCGTCACGCGGTTCCGCCGAGCGAGCACGTGCTACGCGGAGAGCTCGGTGCGTCCCTTGCCACGGCGGGCGGCGAGGATGGCACGGCCGGCACGGGTGCGCATGCGGAGGCGGAAGCCGTGCTTCTTGGCCTTCTTGCGGTTGTTCGGCTGGAAGGTGCGCTTGCTCACGGTGAGTCTCCACTCAGGTTGGTCCACGGGGCCGACGAGTGCGGCTGGGAAGATGGGGCAGCCTCGACAGGCTGGGTCAACTGCCTAAATCTACGGGGCGAGGGCCGTCCGGTCAAACCCACGGGCGGGATCGCGATTATCCACACGGGGAGCCGATCGGCCGGTATTGACATGCCGTCGTGGATAGGGTCGATTTGTCCTGATCCCCGACAGTGGCTACCGTGTGGCGTGGCCGCGACGCGTCGGGTGTCGCCCGCGCGGTGCTGACGGCCCGTTCGCACACAGGGTGGATAACCCTGTGAGTAACTATGCTGTCCGCGGTCGCGCTGCCGGGACGGTCCGCACCCCCGGAGCCTCCGGGGACGGACGCCGCACGCTCGACCGCGACGCCCTTCCAGCGTCGACAGCAGCCCGCGCACCGTGTGGCGGCCCCGGCATCCGCCGTGGGACCCCGCCCGGTGACGGCAGATGGGGAAAC